>CAVYEH010000004.1:0-8137 GCA_963767525.1 uncultured Actinomycetes bacterium | reverse complement strand
GAGAAATCGATGTCACGACCGCGCAGGCGACCCTGCTCCGAGTGGTAGCACCAGAGATCCGAGCCGTCGGTGTTGAGATAGCGCAGACCGATGAACGTCTCCTCGGGCGCCTCGACGGTCAAGGAGCCGACGCTGACGCGCGGCGGCTGCACGCTTCCACGCGCGAGCGGCAATCCCGGCCCTCGCTCGTTCGTTGCGTACTGCGACACGCGCGGCAGTGGCGGCGCCGACGCCGTCAGCAAATCGCCCACCGGCCGTGGGCCGCGCTCAGTGCGCCCAGCCCCGGCTGCGGGCGTGACGGCGCCCCCAGAGTCGAGCTGTGTGCCTCGCGCACCATGAGCACGCGGTCGCCGATCGCCCGCTGATCGCCAGCGCAGGCCTCGTCACGAGCTGCGTCGGTGCGACTCTGCGCAAGAGCCGATGAGGCGTCTCGACGGAGGCGCCGGCTCGGTCCATCGAGCGACCGCCCGACGCCGGCGACCTCGCCGCGGTTGATCGTGGAGTCTCCCGCCGGCTCCTTGTAGGCCTCGGATCGCTCTCCGTCGAAGGTGACGAGCCAGACGCTCTCCTCCACGCGGCCGTCGCTCGTCTCGACCCGCGACCGGCGAATCCAGGCGACGCCCGCAACGATCACGTACGTCGTCTCGAAGCTCATCCCGCGAGCTCCTCGCTCGGTCGATCAGTGCCGCGCGCGTGTTCAGCTCCGGGTCGTCGACGACCTCGTGCAGCAGGGTCTTCAGGGTCTGCCCGATCGCCGGGCCGGGCGTGTAGCCGAGCGCGATCAGATCGTCGCCACTCACGGCGAGGTCGGCCAGGCGATGTGGGCTCCCCTGCTCCTGACGTACGACCGCGCGGAACCGCTCGAGCTTGGCGAGATCGTCGTCCGGAGGCTCCTCCCTTGCCGCGCAGGTCGGCCTCCTTGTGGTCGAGCAGGTCGAAGAGCATCCCTGCGCCGTACCGCGAGAGCAGGCGCCGCGCGCGCAGCGGATCCGCCTTGCCCGGATCGATCATGTGGCTGCGGACGATGCGCACGACGCGCTTGCGCAGGTCGGTGGGATAACGAAGCCGTTCGAGGGCGTGCTCGGCGAGAGCGGCGCTGATCTGCTCGTGGCTGCGGTCGGAGTAACCCTGCTTCGCGTAGTAGTGCAGCCGGCCGTCCGTGCCGCGCCACGCGGCCTGCGGCTTGCCCAGGTCGTGGAAGAGCGCCGCGAGCCGCACGCGCAACGGGAAGCCGGCGTCGGCGGCCGCCTGGACGACCTCGAACGTGTGCTCGTCGACCGTCAACCCGTGCCAGCGGCTCTCCTGCTCGAAGCCGATCGCCGGCTCGAACTCCGGCAGCAGGTGCACGAGCACGCCCGTGTCGCGTGCGAGGCGGAGCGCCTTCGCGGGCTGCGCGCCGAGCAGCAACTTCGAGAGCTCTCCCATGCCCGTCGGCGGCAAGCCCGCCGCCGATGCGCTCTGCGGACACCAGCTCGACACTCGACTGCTTCATCTCGCATCTGCGCGAGCGTCTGCTCGTCCGGATCGAGCCCGAGCTGCGAGACGAACCGCAGGCCGCGAACGATCCGCAGCGGATCCTCGGCGAAGCTCGTCGGCGTCACGGTGCGCAATGTGTTCGCGTCCAGATCGGCGCGGCCGCCGTAGGGATCGACGAGCATCCCATCGGCCAGACGACGTGCCATCGCGTTCACGGTGAAGTCGCGGCGGGCGTAGGTCCTCTTCGACCGAGGCTGCCGGGTCGACCACGATCTCGAAGTCGTGGCGCCGCCAGTCCGGTGGAGACTTCACGTCGCGGCGGTGCGAGCCGATCCCCCGCGGGACGAGCTTGCCCACTTCCGGATCGCCGGGCGGAAGCGCACGCAAACCGGTCGCCCCGCGACGACGAGCTCCTCCGTGCGCCGTTGCGGCCGAGCGCCGCGCGCAGCCCCTCGATCTCCACGCCCGGGACGAGAAATTCCGCATCCTGGGCGTCGTTGCCGAGCAGCTCGTCGACGACGCCCCCGCCGACGACGTACGCATCGAGGCCGAGCGATCGAACGGAGCTCCTCGACTTGCCTAGACGAGGGCGATCACCTCGATCTCGACGAGCGCGCCCGACGGAAGCTTGGCGACCTCGACGGTCGACCGCGCCGGCGGCGTCGAGCCGACGTGGCCTCGCGTAGTCTGGTTCATCCCGCCGAAGTCGTCGAGGTTCTGCAGGAACACGGTCGTCTTCACGAGCTGGTCGAGCGAGCTCCCTGCCTCCTCGAGAATCGCCCGCAGGTTCGAGAACGCCTGCTGCGTCTGGGTCTTGATGTCGCCGCCGAGCAGGTCCTTCTCTCCCGGCCGCAGTGCGGGCTGCCCCGAGACGAAGACGAATCCATTCGCCTTGATCGCCTGCGAGTACGGCGCGCCCTGAAACGGTGCGGGCGCTGCTTCGGTGCGAACGGCTTCCTTCGTCACGAATCCTCCTTGGTCTCGGGTAGGGGACGGCAAGCCTGGCCGAGCGCGGCACCGACCGCCTTGAAGATCGCCGCCAGGACGTGCTGCGGATCGGTGCCCTCGACCAGGCGAACGTGCAGGTTGAGCCCCGCGGCCAGCGCGAGCTCGTCCAGGAAGCGAGAGGCCACGTCGGTGCCGAGGCCTCCCGCGCGCTGATCCGAGAAATCGACGTTGTCGCGAGCCGCGGCTTGTCGACGCCCTCGAGCGACGCGAGTGCGAGCGCCTCGTCGGCCGGCACCAGCGACCAGCCGCGGCCGGCGGCGCCTTCGGCGGAGACGCGCTCGCTGAACGCGGTCCCGAGCGTTCGTCCCGCGGCGACGACGGCCTGGTCCGCTCCCCCCGGCCCCGACCTCGAGCGAGAGCTTGAACCGGCCCGCCCGCGCGAGCTCCGTCACGAGGTGATCGAGCACCGGCAGGCCGGTGCTCACGTTCGCGACGCCTTCGGCCGCGAGCGCAACACGGGCTCCCGTGGGGTTGTCGTCCATCGCGGCTGAGCGTACCGGCTACTGGAACATCACTTTCAACGGTCGGCCGAGTCGCCTCTTGCGAACGGGACACGTGGGCCTAGGGTGCGAGTGGGAGTTGGGTATGGGGAAGAAATGCGTCTGCCTCTTTGCGGCAGTCGTGGCGTTGGCGTATGCGCCCATTGCCGCCGGTGGCCGTCTCGTCTCGGTCGGGTACACCGCGCCCTCCGCCCTACACGGCCTCGACGTCGTCACCCGGATCGACGCACTGCACACGGCCGAGGTGCGCGTTCCGAACGCGCGCGCCGAACGCCAACTGCGGTCGCGGCCCCGGCATCCGCTTCGTTCAGCGGGCGCAGTCCCGGAGTGACAGCGGCGGGCCGACGGTCGCGACATCGACCGGTCTCGCCGTGCCGGAGTGGCAGTGGACTGCGGCGCACGCCGACCTGGTTCCTTCGTCGGTCAGTGCCGCGGCGTCGAGCATCACGATCGCGGTTATCAACACGGGAGCCGACACGACCATTCCGCGCTCGCTGCGAAGAGCCCCTTGACCTACAACATCGTCACCGGCTCGACGACGGTGCATGACAGCGTCGGCCACGGCACCTTCGTTGCGTCGCTCGCCGCCGGCGCGTACGCCGATCCGACCGGCATGACCGGCTTCGGCGGCAACGCACACCTCATGATCGTCCAGGCCAACCGCAGCGGCGCGAACTTCACGGACATCGACGAGGCAGGTGCATCACCTGGGCCGTCGACAACCACGCGAACATCATCAACCTCAGCCTCGGCGGCTCTCAGACCTCCGACATCGAGCGCGCCGCAATCGACTACGCGACATCCCACAACGTGCTCGTCGTCGCCGCGGCCGGCAACTCCGCGCAACAAGGCAACCCGACGACGTATCCGGCAGCACTGCTCGGCAAGAACGGGCTCGTCGTGGGTGCCGCGACTGCCGACGGCACCCGCGCCCCGTTCTCGACCACCGGTGACTACGTCGATCTGCTCGCTCCCGGCGTCAATGTCCTGGGCGCTCTCGCCGCAGGGATCCCGCAGCGGCTTCTTCTCGCCGATCGCGACGCCGGGCGCAACGGGCAGCTACGGCGTCGGCAGCGGTACGTCCTACGCCGCGCCCGAGGTGGCCGGCGCGGCCGCGCTCGTCTGGGCGGCCAACCCGTCGCTCAGCGCCGCGGGAGTTGCCGCGACGATCGAGGCAACCGCGTCCAGCCAGGGCCGCTGGACGCCCGATCTCGCGTTCGGAAACCTCAATGTCGCCGCCGCGGTCGCCGTCGCGGCGGGTGGGCCTGCGCCAGCAGATCGCCGCACCGCAGGCGGTCGCCAAGCCGGTGACGGTGAAGAAGACCAAGACCCGCGCGATCACCGAAGACGCCGAAGGCGAAGCCCCGGCGCACGCGGCACTAACAGCGCGCTGCGACTCGAAAAGGTGTCTGACACCTCAGGTGTCAGACGCCAGTGCCGATGGGAGATGCTGTGTCCCACCTCCGGGTTTCGATCGCACCTCTTGATCGCTCGGGCAGGACGACGAGGTAGCCACGCAATCGCCGGCAGCCGGACGCCACGAACCAGATTCGCTCTCTGAATCTGATTCGCGAGTTTCTCGAAAGGCCCCGGCGGATCGAAACTCGTGAATCTGGTTCGGCTGCGCCGAATCAGGTTGGTGTAGTCAGCGAAGCGCTTCCTCGAACCGCAGGTCGTCCCGCACGGCGGCGAAGTCGTCGTCTCTCCGCGCGTCCTCGCGGAACCGTGGAAACAGCTCGACGGACCGTCGGAGGTGGGCGAAGGTGTCGTCGCTGGTGTCGCCCGCGAGCGTTGCGAAGCACGCGTAATTGAAGTTCAAGCCCGGATGGTCGGGCATGAGCTCGAGGGCGCTGCGGACTGCGTCGAGCGCGTCGCCGTACCGCTGTTCGCTGTAGGCCTCCAGCGACGCTTGGTGGAAGGGCCACGCCTCACCCCAGTCGATGCCCTGGTACGCCTCGCCGACCGTACCGCCGAGCGCGAGAACAGTTCGTCCCCGGTCGCCTTCCGCCGAGCCTCCGGCCGGACGAACACGTACGTGCCTGCCGGCGCGTTGACCACCTCGCCGTCGATCTCGAACGTCGCAGTCCCGTCGATCACGATGTAGAGCTCCTCCTGGCCAGACCCTGCCTCGTCGTGCTCGCCGATCAGCGTGCCGTCCTCACCGGGCACGAAGGCGTTGATGCCGAATGCGTGGATCCCGAGGTGCTCCCGCACGGGGATGTCCCTGCCGCGCCGCTCGATGTCGTCGAGGCGCGCGACCTGCCATGTCGGTTTGTCGTTCATCTGTCACCTCACCCTTCGACGCGCTCGATGCGCGCACCGAGCGCGCGCAGGCGCTCGTCGATCCGCTCGTAGCCGCGGTCGATCTGGCCGATGTTGCCGATCGTCGAGGTGCCCTCGGCGCAGAGCGCTCGCGATCAGCATCGCCATGCCGGCGCGGATGTCGGGGCTCGCCATCCGCTGCCCGTAGAGCTGCGCCGGGCCGGTCACGACCGCGCGGTGCGGGTCGCAGAGGATGATCCGCGCGCCCATCGACACGAGCTTGTCGACGAAGAACAGGCGGTTCTCGAACATCTTCTCGAAGATCAGGATCGTCCCTCGCGCCTGCGTCGCGACCACGAGCGCGATCGACGTCAGGTCGGCCGGGAACGCCGGCCACGGGCCGTCCTCGATCTTCGGGATCTGGCCGCCGAGGTCGTCGCGGATCACGAGCTCCTGGTCCGGCGGCACGCGCACGAGTCGTCGCCGATCTCGACGCGCGACGCCGAGCCGCTCGAACGCCGGCAGGATCGGGCCACAGGTCGTCGGGCACGACGTCCTCGACCGTGACGTCGCCGCCGGTGACGGCGGCCAGGCCGATGAAGCTCGCCGACCTCGATGTGCTCCGGGCCGATCCGGTGCCCGCCGCCGGAGAGGCGCTCGACGCCCTCGATGTGCAGCACGTTCGAGCCGATCCCCTGATCTGCGCGCCGAGCGAGACGAGGAAGCGGCAGAGGTCCTGGACGTGCGGCTCGCAGGCGGCGTTCGAGATCATCGTCTCGCCCGGGCGCGAGCGACGCGGCCATGACGGCGTTCTCGGTCGCCATCACGCTCGCCTCGTCGAGGAAGATCTCGCGCGCCGCGCGAGCCGTCGGCGCGGAGCTCGAAGCGCGCGGGCGACTCGAGACCTCGGCGCCGAGCTCGCTCGAACGCATGGATGTGCGTGTCGAGCCGGCGGCGCCCGATCACGTCGCCGCCCGGCGGCGGCACGCTCGCGCGGCCGAGCGCGCGCGAGCAGCGGCCCCGCGAGCAGGAACGACGCGCGGATCCGGCTCGGCGAGCTCCTCGTCGACCTCGTCGTGGTGACGTCCGGCGGCGTGCACGCGAACCTCGTTCGTGCCCGGTCCACTCGACGTCGGCGCCGAGCTCGGCGAGCAGCGCGAGCATCGTGTCGACGTCGCGGATCCGCGGCACGTTCGTGAGCACGACCGGCTCGTCGGTGAGCAGGCACGCGGCGAGGATCGGCAGCGCGCCGTTCTTGTTTCCGGCGGCCCGGACCCGCCCGTTGAGCGGGCGGCCCCCCTCGATGACGAACGACTCCGCAGGCGGCCTGACGACGGTCGCGGACACGGCGGCGGCGTATCCTAGCCGGCCGCCTTGAATCCGACCCGCGAACAGGCCTGGGAGACGCTCGACCGACTACACGAAGAGCGAGGCGCTCCTGCGCCACGCGCTCGCGGTCGAGGCGTCGACGGCCTTCTACGCGCGCCGCTTCGGCGAGGACGAGGAGCTCTGGCGCGTGACCGCGCTGCTGCACGACTTCGACTACGAGATCCACCCCACGCTCGACAAGCACCCGCAGGACGGCGCGCCGATCCTGCGCGAGGAGGGCTATCCCGGAGGTCGTGATCGAGGCGGTGCTCTCGCACGCCGAGCACCTCAGCCTGCCGCGCGACACGCCGCTCAAGAAGACGCTCTTCGCCTGCGACGAGCTCTCGGGCTTCGTCCACGCGTGCGG
Source organism: uncultured Actinomycetes bacterium (assembly GCA_963767525.1). GTDB lineage: Bacteria > Actinomycetota > Thermoleophilia > Gaiellales > Gaiellaceae > Palsa-739. Next base: position 1,156 of record CAVYEH010000004.1, on the reverse strand, counting down.
CCTCGTCCGCCCGACCGGGCTCGACGGGCTCGAGCCGAAGTCGGTGCGAGAAGAAGCTGAAGCAGCCGTCGTTCGCCGCGGGCGTGCACCGCGACGAGGTCTACGCGGGCGCCGAGCTGCTCGGGCTCGAGCTCGACGAGCACATCGCGAACGTCGTCGCGGCGCTGCAGCCGATCGCCGGCGAGCTCGGCCTGGCGACGTCCTAGACGGCGGCGAGGCCTTCGACCAGGCGGTCGAGGTCGCTCTCGTCGTTCCACCAGCCGACCGACGCGCGCAGCAGGCCCGTACCGGGCAGCTCCCGGAGGATCACGCCGCGCTCGTAGAGCGCCGCCGCCGCTTCGGCGGTGTCGCCGGGGAAGCGAAGCGAGACGAGCGTGCCCTGGCCCTGCTCGCTGGCGACCTCGTGGCCGTGCTCGAGCAGAAGCTCGCAGCAGCGGTCGGTCAGCTCGCGGGCGCGCTCGAAGCGCCCATCCGGCAGATCGGCCAGCGCGGCTTCGAGCCCTGCGAGCGAGGTGGCCGGGGTGAACGTCGTGTCGAACCTGCGCGCGCCCGCCTTCGGCTCCCACGTGCCCTCGCCGATGTCGTAGGCCTCCGCGCCTGGGTAGGCGATCAGGCGCGGCCGCAATGCGTCGGGCTCGCGCACGTAGAGCGCGCCCGTCGAGTCGGGCCCGCAGAGCCACTTCTGGCCGCTCACCGTGTAGAAATCCGCGGCCGTCGCATCGACATCGCGCGCGCCGACCGACTGCGCGCCGTCGACGAGCACCGGGACATTCGTTGCGTCGCGCAGCTCGCGCCATGGGAACACCGTCCCGTCGATCCACGACACGGCGGAGAGCGCGATCAGCCGCGTGCGCGGGGTGACCTGCTCACGGATCAGCTCGAACACATCGGCCGCTTTGGCGCCTCGCACTTTCGCGATGCGAAGCCGCGCACCGGAGCCGAGCAAGGGGCCTGTGAGGCCGAAATGCTCGGCGTCGGTCGTCGCGACCTCGTCTCCTTCACCGAGACCCAGACCACTGACGACGACGTGCACGCCCTGTGTCGTCGAGTCGGTGAGCGCGACGTTCTCCGCGGGGCGCGCGAATCTGCGCTGCGAAGAGCGCTCGCACCGTGTCGCGGCGCGCGAGCATCGCCTCGAAGTACGTCTTGCCGCCGC
>CAVYEH010000003.1:0-16206 GCA_963767525.1 uncultured Actinomycetes bacterium | reverse complement strand
GGAAAACCGCTAGAGCGCTAGCCGCGTTTCAGCGAAACCTGGCCCCCGTCACCGGCGGGCGCGGAGGTGTGCTCGTGGACGATCTTCCACGCGTCGCCGTCGCGGCGGAGACCGACGTGAGCCGGTTGTTCATCGAGCGGAGCTCCGTGCCGTCGGCGTCTCGGCTGCGAACGTGGTGAACGCGCTGACGGAGGCGACGTCGTCGCCGACCTCGGTGCGCACCTCGTCGAACTCGACTCGACCTGCGCAGCTGTGTCGGGCGAGCCGAACCATTCTTCGACCATCGCGCGGTACGCGTCCTTGCCGTCGTACGACCAGACGCCCCAGAGGTCGAAGCTACGGACATCGTCTGCGTAGAGCGCGAGGAACGCCTCGACATCCTTCGCGCGCGCCGCGGCGGCGTATGCGTCGAGGATCTCCTTCATTCGCCCTCCCACGCGTGGGCGAGGATGCCGCTGAAAAAGAGAACGAGGCCGGCGACGAGCCAATGGACGGGGTTGAAGCTCTCTCCGCTGCGGTTGATGTAGGCGATGAAGAGGAAGACCGAGCCGACTCCGGTTGCGACCCCCCAGGCGCCGCGAATCGGTCGGCGTCGTGTCATGAAGACGACGGCGAGCGTCGCCGGGATGACCGTAAAGGCGCCGATCGAGGAGACGCCGAACCCGAATCCGACGCCAACGAGCGCCCATGCCCAGAACCGGCCGCATCCGGCAGGTGTCCCAGACGTCCCGCAGTCGCGCGCATCTAGCCGAAGCGTAGATCCGTAGCGCTCCGGATGCGGCGCCTTCCGGCCGGCGGGACGCTGGAGACGTGCACGAGAACTCGCTCGCGCGCCGCGCGGCCGCCGAAGTCGTCGGGACGGCGCTGCTCGTCTTCGTCGGCGCCGGGTCCGTCGCCGCCCTGATCCTCCTCGGCGACGGCAAGCCGTTCAGCGGCGCTGATCTCGGCTTCGTGGCGCTCGCGTTCGGCTTCGTCGTCGTCGCCTGCGTCTACGTGCTCGGGCCGATCTCCGGCTCGCACATCAACCCGGCCGTGACGATCGCGTTCGCGGCGACGCGCCGGTTTCCGTGGCGGGACGTCCCGGTCTATGTCGCGGCGCAGTTCTGCGGCGCAACCGTTGGCGCGCTGCTGATGTGGGGAGTGTTCGGCTCGCGCGGGACGTCTCTCGGCCTCGGGTTCGGGATGGCGTCGTTCGACGAGTCGACGGTGAGCTGGGGCTCGGCCTTTCTCGCCGAAGCGCTCGCCGCCGGCATGCTCCTGTTCATCGTTCTCGGCGCGATCGACAAGGGCGCACCACAGGCGGTCGCCGGCATCGTGATCGGCCTCGGACTCACGGCGATCGTCCTCGTGATCGGCCCGATCACCGCCGGCTCGACGAACCCGGCGCGCGTGTTCGGGCCGCTGTTCGTGCAGACCATCGACGGCTCGGGCGTGCACAACTGGCTGCAATTCCTGGCCGTCTACGTTCCGGCCGAGATCGTCGGCGGCGTGCTCGCCGCTCTCGGCTACGACGCGCTCAGGGGAAAAGAGCGGAGAGCTCGTCCCGCTCCGCCGGCGAGAGCGGACGCTCGAGCGCGGCGAGCGCCGGCGCGAGATGGGCGGGACGGCGCGGGCCGATCACGACCGACACGTTCGGCGCGCTGAGCAGCCACGCAAGCGCGAGCGTCGCCATGTCGCCGCGACGCTCGAGCTCCTCGAGCGCGTCGTAGACGGCGTCAGTGCGAAGGTGCTCGTACGGGCCGCTGCGGAGAGTCATCCGCGAGCCCTCCGGCGCCTCCTCGTCGCGACGGTATTTCCCCGTGAGCCAGCCGCCGCACAGCGGGCTGAACGCCTGGAACCAGACGCCGTGCTCGGCGCAGAGCGGGAGGACGTCCGCCTCCACCTCACGGTCGAGGAGCGAGTACGAGTCCTGCACGGCGGCGAACTCGCCCACGCCGCGCGCTTCGCGCAGCTCATCCCCGCTCGCGTTGCTCAGTCCGTAGGCGCCGATCTTTCCCGCGGCAACGAGCTCGTCGAAGACGCCGGCGACCTCGGCGATCGGCACGTCGGGATCGAGCGCGTGCGTGAGATAGAGGTCGACGCGCTCGACGCCGAGCCGCGCGAGGCTCGAGTCGATCTGGCGGCGGACGCGCGCCGGCGCTAGACCGAAGTCAGCGCCCTCCTCCATCGGGTTGAACGTCTTGGTCGTGATGCTCACACCTTCGGGCTGGCGCGAACGGATCCACTCGCCGATGTACGTCTCGCTGCGCCCGCCGCCGTACGCGTCGGCGGTGTCGAGCCACCTGAGACCCGCCTCGTACGCGGCGTCGAGCACCGCGAACGCCTGCTCTTGGTTCTCGCCCTGCCCGAAGAACGCCGGCGCCGAGCCGATGCCGCCGAAGTTGCCGCATCCGATGATGACGCGTGGGTAGGCTCGGTCCATGGCGACGACAGTATTCGACGTGGCAGGAGCCCGGGCTCGCTTCTCCTCACTCAAGGACGGCGGGTTCGCCTTCCTCGACGCGCCGGGCGGCTCGCAGGTTCCCGACGAGGTCGGCGACGCGATTGCGCGCACGCTGCGCGAGGCGAGCGCGAACAACGGCGCCGCGTACGAGACGAGCAAACGCGTCGAGGCGATCTACTACCAGGCCCGCGTCGACGCCGGGCGTTTCCTCAACTGCTCGCCCGACGACGTGATCTTTGGCGCGAACATGACGACGCTCGACTTCATGCTCACGCGCACCGCGTCGCGCGACTGGCGGCAGGGCGACAAGATTCTCGTCTCGAAACTCGACCACGACGGCGGCGTCGCGCCGTGGGTCGAGGTCGCCGCCGACCGCGGCTTCGAAGTCGACTGGATCGACGTCACTCCCGAGCTTCGCCTCGACCTCGACGATCTCGAGCGGAAGCTCGACGATCGCGTGCGTGTCGTCGCGTGCGTTGCAGCGGCGAACTCGGTCGGGACGCTCACGGACATCCCCCGCGTCGCCGAGCTCGCGCACTCCGTGGGAGCGCTCTGCTGGGTCGACGGCGTCCACTACGCGGCGCACGAGCCGGTCGACGTCGAGACGCTCGGCTGCGACGTCTTCCTCTGCTCGCCGTACAAGTACTGCGGCCCGCATCTCGGGCTCGCGTACGGGAAGCACGAGCTGCTCGAGTCGTGGCGCCCGTACAAGGCGCGTCCGGCGCCGATGAGTCCGCTCGGCAAGCGCTTCGAGACGGGCACGCCGCCGTACGAGCTGCTCGCCGGCTTCTCCGCGACGATCGACTACCTCGAGTCGCTCGGCGGGATGAGCGTGCTGCGCGACTACGAGCGCGGGCTCGGCCAGCACTTCCTCGACACGCTGCCCGAGTCGGTGACGGTGTACGGCGTGCAAGGGATGGAAGGGCGCGTCCCGACCTACCTCCTCAACGTCGAGGGCGTCGACGCCGCAACCGCCGCAACGACGCTCGCCGAGCGCGGCTACGGCGTCTGGGCGCACAACAACTGGTACTCGGTCGGCCTGCCGTTCCCGTATCCGGGCGACGCGATCCGCATCGGCTTCATCCACTACAACACGGTGGAGGAAGTCGACGGGTTCGTGAGCGAGCTACGCGCTCTCGCCGGCTAGCAATCGCGCCAGCACGGCGGCGTCGATGTTGCCGCCGCTCACGATGCAGACGCAGCGGTCTTCGCGCTTCAGCGCGGCCGCGAGCGCGAGCGCGCCGGCACCTTCCGCGACGACGTGCGCCCGCGTTGCGAGCCGACGCACCGCTTCCGCTGCCTCCTCGAGCGAGACCGCGACCGCCTCGTCGACGAGCGCCTGCGCGCGCTCCCACATCGCGGGCAGGACGGCTCGGCCGCCGGCGCCGTCGACCCACGACGGCTGGAACTCGATCGCGCGCGGCTCTTCGTGGCCGAGCGACGCGGCGAGCGGCGCGGCGGTGTCCGGCTCAACCGCGACGACGCGCACGTCGGGCCGCAGCGCCTTGAGCGCGCTAGCGATCCCGCTTGTCAGCCCGCCGCCGCCCCACGGGACGAGAACGGTGTCGAACTCGGGCGCGTCCTCGGCAATCTCCAGGCCGATCGTCCCGTTCCCGGCCATGACCGCTTCGTCGTCGACCGGATGCACGAACAGTCCTGGAACGCCGTCGCGGCCGTGGTCGACCATCGCCTGCCACCACTCCTCGTGCGGCACGGAGATGACCTCGCCGCCGAGCTCCTCGACGCGGTCGAGCTTCGCGCGGGGCGCGCCGGCGGGAGCGATGACGCGCGCGGGCACGCCGACCTCGCGCGCGGCCCACGCGACTCCCTGCGCCATGTTCCCGGCACTCGCGGTGACGACGCCGTCGGCGAGCTCGGCGGTCGAGGCCGCGCGGATCGCCGAGAGCGCGCCGCGGAGCTTGAAGCACCCGATCGGCTGCAGGCACTCGAGCTTGAGCAGGATCCGCGGATCGGGCGCGAACGGGACGAGCGGCGTGCGGAGGACGTCGTCGCCGATCCGCTCCCGCGCCCGGCGAATCTCCTCGAGCGGGATCAACCTTCGGTCGACTTCGCGAGCTCGGTGAGCTGCGTGCGCACCGTCCAGAGCTCGGGATACATGTTGTGCTTGATGAGTCCCGCGAGCAGCTCGACCGGCGTGCCCTGCGTGCCGACGACGTCGGCGCCGATCACGCGGCCGACCATCTTCACGTGGCGGAAGCGCCACACGCCGACCTGCTCGTCCCAGTCGGTGAGCGCCTCGGCGAGCTGGTACAGCTCCTCGTGGTCGCGCCCCTGCGTGTAGACCTCGAGGAGCGAAAGACCGCTCTCCTTCCGCAGCGCGTCGAATGCATCCCAGAGCCCCGGTGAGACGCGGCGGATGTCGCGGAAGCCGGGCGAGTCGAAGCCGGAGCCGTGCCCGAGCGCGCGACGCACCTCCTGGTACTCCCACGGCGACATGAGCTCGAGGTGCTCGAGGAACGACTCGACGTACCGCAGCGCATGGTTCGCGCGAAACAGGAGCCGCAGCGCGCCGGCGACGTCGTGCGTCTTGATCAGGCGAGTCGCCTCCTCGACCTCGATGCACGCGTGCTTGATCCAGATCTCCGACGCCTGGTGGACGGTCTGGAACAGATTCTCGTCGCGATGCGTCCACTCGTCGGGCCCCTTCTGCAGCGCGAGGAGCTCGTCGGTGCGGATATAGCGCTCGTAGTCCGAGCCGCCAGACCCTTCGAGGATCGGCGCAAACTCCTCGGTGTTCGGTGCTCCCGTCGGTGTGCTCATTTCCCGCTCCCGCCACCGGCGGAGCCGGTGGCTCCGCTCTTGGACGGCTCCGTCAAGCCTACGCCGGTCACCAGATCCGCATCTCCAATCCGGCGAGCGGAACGCCGCCGTCGTCGGTTACGAGCCACGTGTCCTGCATGTAGAGACATTCTCTCCCATCCGCGGAGATAGCGTGCGGGTGCATCGAGAAGACCATGTTCGCCTCGAGGACGGTGTCGATTCCCTCGCCGAGGCGCGGGTGCTCGATCATCGTCATGCCGATCGAGTGGCCCGTGACGTGGCCGAGGTGGTAGCCGCGCTCGGTGAAGCCCTTCGACACCGCGCGGTGGACGTCGTGCGCGGTCGCGCCCGGGCGGAGAGCGCTCGGAGCGATCTCGAAGTACTCCTCGTACGCCTCGAGCATCCGCTGCACCTCGGCCGACGGCGTGCCGAGGGCGCGCGAGACCTCGACCCAGTGTCCGCCCGGGCCGGCGATCTCGAGGGACGGAACGGTGAACTCCTCGAACACGGTGTCGTCGCGGGCGATCGCGAACTCCGGACCGACGAGCACCATGTTCATCGTCAGCCGGCCGCAGCCGCGCGCGACGAAAACCTCCTCGGCCGGCGCCATCACGTCCGCGGCGGTCTTGCCCGGCGCCCACGCCTCGCGGAACGCGTGGAACCCGGCGACGTTGATCGCGACGCTCTCCTTCACCGACTCGAGCTCGGCGTCGGACTTCACCGCGCGCGCGAGGTCGTAGCCCGCCTCCCACGGCACCAAATCGACTTTGTCGCTCAAAGCCACAAAGTCGCGGACTGTCATGACGTAGTCCATGCCGTAGACGCCGACGCGCTTGCCGCGCAACGTGTCGGCGAGCCAGTCGCCAGGGCGTTCGACGAAGACCTGCTCCGCGATCTGCGAGTCGCCGTGCTCGCCGACGTAGCGCGCCTCGGTCGGGAAAACGATCGCCGGGTCGCCGTCGACGGGCAGCACGACGTACGCGTACCGGTGCACGACCTGGAAGCCGGAGAGGTACGTCACCGCTCCCTCGAAACCGGTGTACTCGGAGCCGCAGATGAGCGCGGCATCGAGGCCGTCACGCTCGAGCGCAGCGCGCACGCGGGCGTGCCGGGAAGTCAGTTCTGCGTCCACGATCGCTCCACCCCTTTCACGAGTGCCCAGATCGATTCGTTGAGCGGCGTCGGGACGCCGTACTCCTGGCCAAAACGGACGATGCCACCGTTGAGGAAGTCGACCTCGGTCGTGCGGCGCGCCTCGATGTCCTGCAGCATCGACGCCTTGTGGTCGTACGCGACCTCGGGCTTCGCGGCGTGGTCGATGAGCGCCTCGGGGTCGGCGTCGAGCTCGATCCCCTGCGCCGCCGCAACCGCCTTCCCCTCGTCGACGAGGCCGGAGACGAGCGCGCGCAGGTCGGGGCGCTCGCACACACGGCCATGCGTGAGGCCGGTGAGCGCGCCGATCGGGTTGGTCGAGGCGTTGAAGATGACCTTGCGCCACTGCGGGCCGCGCGCGTCGGCGACCGCGTGCGACGGCATCCCCGCACGCGTGCACGCGTCGGCGAGCAGCTCCACCGCCGCGAGTGGGACGCGGTCGTCGTACGGCCCGAACGTCGTGTCGCCCTGCACGTCCCACTGCACGTGCCCCGGCTCGAGGAGCTTGCCGGCCGGGAACGTCGTGCCACGGATAACGCGGTCGACATGCGCCGCGAGCGTCTCCTCGTTGCCGAGCCCGTTCTGCACGGTCGCGACGCAGCCGTCGGCGAATGCGTGCGCCGTCGCGGCGATCGCCGACTCGGTGTGCATCGCCTTCGTCGCGACGATGCCGAAATCGCACGGCGGAATCGCGGCTGGATCGGCCGTCGCCCGCGGATGCCCGACGACGTCGCCGGCGCCCGTGAGGCGCAGGCCGTCGCGGTTGATCGCGGCGACGTGGAGCTCGTTGAGGTCGAACGCCCAGACCTCGACGTCGTCGAGGCAAGCGAGGTTGGCCGCAAAGAGCGAGCCCACCGCGCCGCATCCGATCACCGCAACTTTCACTCCGAGTAACTCGCCTCCTTCGCCGTCACGAGCCTATAGAGCGCGTCGTGGAGCGGAACCGACACCCCGCGGCGCCGCGCCTCGCGGACGAGCGCGCCATTGATCGACTCGACCTCGGTCGGCCGCCGCGCCTCGACGTCCTCGAGCATCGACGGGAAGTGCCGGTCGCCACGCTCGGTCGCGAGGACGTTCATCTCCCACGGGTCGTCGTGCAGCTGAACGCCCGCCGCCGTCGCCACCGCGCGCCCCTCCTCGACGAGATCGCGGACGAGATGGCCGAGATCCGAGAGCCGCTCGGTCTGCGCGAAGTGGAAGTCGTGCGGGAGCAGCGTGAGCGCCGCAACGCCGTTCACGGTCGCGTTGAACACGAGCTTCGACCACTGCGCGGGCCTGAGGTCGGCGAACGCCTCCGCCTTCAGCCCGCCCGCCTCGATGAGCTCGGCGACCCGGCGGGCATCCGCCTCGTCGGTGCCTCGGAACGGGCCAATCCACGTCGCGGTGTCGAGGACGTACTCGACGTGCTCGTCGGCGTGGCGCGTGCCGCTCATGAACGTCACGGCGGAGAGCAGCGGCCACTCGCCGTGCTCGGCGACGATCTCCTCGGCGCCGAGCCCGTTCTGGATCGTCATCACCGTCGCGTGCGGGAGGCGGCCTTCGAGCGTCGCGGCGAGCGGCTCGAGATCGGTGCCCTTGCACGCGAGGATCGCGAGCTCGGCGTCCTCCGGCAGACGGAACGGATCGGCCGTCGCCGCGAGCTCCGCGGTGAAATCCGACCGACCCGAGACGCGGAGGCCGTTCTCGCGCAGCGCGGTCGCATGCTCCTCGCGCCGCGTGAGAACGGTGACCTCCGCGACGCGAGCGAGATGCCCGGCAAGGAGCGAACCGATCGAGCCGGCTCCGGCTACGACGACCTTCGTCACGCCGGAACCGCCACCGCCTGCGTATCGCGCTGGATGGCGGGGATGACGTGCTCGGCGAAGAGCTCCTGCGCCTTGATCGCCTTCCAGTGCTCGACACCGCCCGGGTTCGTCGTGATTGCGATCTCGGTGAGCCCCTCGCAGACCTCGATCGTCTCGCGGATCCGCTCGATGATCTCGTCGGGCGTGCCCACCCAGACGATGTCTCCGGCGATCATCTCGTCGTACGGCGTCGCGGCGAGCTTCTCCATGATCCCGCTCGCGTAGAAGCCGTAGCCGGCCGCGCCGAGCGCGTCGGCGGGCGGAACGGCGTGCTCCGTCAGCGGCGAGGCGTTCCCCGCGAGGAAGCCCTTCATGTGGCGCTCAGCCTCGCGGCGCGCGAGGTCGGCGTCGTCGTCGATGTAGCACGCGTGGATCCAGACGATGTCCGGCGTCGTGCCGAACTCGTCGCACTTCATGCGGTAGAAGTCGAGCTGGTCCTTCAGCGCTGCATACGGCAACAGCGGCGGAACTGCGACGGCCCAGCCGTGCTTCGCCGCGAGCTCGTACGTCTTGTCGGACGTGCCGCCGAGGATGACCCGGAACTTGTGGCCGCTGTACGGGACGATGAGGCTCTCGTTCACGTTCCAGTAGTCGCCCTCGTAGCTCACGGTGTCCTTCGTCAGCGCGTCGACGAACACGTCGAGCGCCTCCTCGTAGCGCGGGCGCGACGTCTCGTCGAGCGGAAGCCCCGCCGGCAGCGGGATCCAGCCGTGGCCGCGCCCGACACCGAACTCGTAGCGGCCGCCGGTGAGGATCGAGAACTCGTGGATCATCGCGGCCAGGACGAGCGGGTTGTGGTACGGGAGGATGTGGAGCATCGTGCGGAACTTGATCGACTTCGTGCGCGCGGCCGCCATCCCGAACAACCCGAAGACGTTTGCCGAAGCGGAGAACTTGGGGAAGAAGAGATGCTCGACGGCGGCGTACGCGTCGTAGCCGAGCCGGTCGGCGTTCTCCATCTGCTCGAGGACCTCGCCGTACAGCCGGTCGTAGGGCTTCCCCGGCCAGCTTTGGAGCTCGCTGTAGATGCTGAACCTCATTTCTCTTGTCCTTTCTCGAGGGGATTGCCGATGCTGCGAAACATGCGGTCGAAGTAGAGGAGCGGCGCACCCGCGCCGATCACTGCCTCTTCGACGAGGCCGATCACGAGCGTGTGATCGCTGACCTCGAAGGTCGTGCTCACGGAGCAGTCGAGGTGGGCGAGCGCCCCGGCGATCGTCGCCGGACCGTCCTCGCTGAGACGCTCGACGAAGGCGTCCACCGCCTTCGGTCCGCCAGGGACGGCGCCCCGCTCGGCGAGCTCCAGCTGCTCCTCGCCGAGGATCGAGAGCCCGAAACGCCTGCGGCGGAGCAGTGGCTCGCGGAGGCTCGCGGTGTGGGCGAGCGAGATGAGCACCTTGGGCGGTTTGACCGAGATCGAACAGCACGAGTTGATCGTCAGGCCCTTCACCCCGTCCTCGTCCTCCGTCGTGACGATCACGACCCCGGTTGCGAAGACGCGCATCGCGCTTCTGAACCCCTCGGCCGCGGCGAACTCGCGGTCCGGCTCGAGCAGTCCCCGGACGAGCACGAGCTCGGGGTCGATCTCGAGGTCGGAGTAGTCGCTCACTTCGCCGCTCCAGGTGCCGCTCGCGACGTTCCCCGCCGAAGCCAGCGCTCCGGAAGCGTCAGCTCCCGCCCGCCCACGAGGCCGGCGGGCCGCAGGATGAGGACGACCGCCATGAGCACACCGAGCACGATCTCGGCCGTCCCCTGCGGCACGGTGAGATGCCAGCCGAAGACGTCGACACCGTTCGTCGCGGCGGAGAAGAAGGAGTAGATCCCGTTCACGGCGAGCGCGCCGACGACCGCGCCGAGCAGGGTTCCCGAGCCGCCGACGACGAGCATCGCGAGCGTGATGAAGGTCAGGTTCAGCGACAAGCCGGCGGCCTGCAGCGGCAGAAGGTGGATGTAGAGCCCTCCCGCGAGGCCGGCGAGCGCACCGGAGATCCCGAACGCGAGGAGGCGCTGCCGGTAGATCGAGATCCCGGTCGCAGCCGCAGCCGCCGGATCCTCGCGCGTCGCCCCGAGCATCCGGCCGAAGCGGCTCGAGCGGTAGCCGAAGGCGACGACGATGCAGATGAGCACTCCGATCGTCGCCTGCCAGATCCCCGTCGTCTGCGGCACCGACGAGAACGCGTTCTGGCCCGGGCCGATCCTCTGGTCGTACGTGAGGATGTTCGTCGTAATCTCGAGCACCGCGAACGTCGCGATGCCGGCGGCGAGGCCCGAGAGCCGCATCAACGGCAGGCCCACGAGGAGCGCGAACGCCGCTCCGACGCCGGCCGCGAGCGCGAGCGACGTGACGTTCCCGACGGTCGTGTCGACGAGGAAGTGGGCGAGCCCCGGCATGATCGCGGTCTTCTGGTCGGGCGGCACGGTGAGCACGCCCGCCGTCCACGCTCCGACCGCGACAAAGGCGATGTGGCCGAACGAGACGACGCCGGAGTTCCCGACGAAGACGTAGAGCGCGACGACGATCGCGACCTTCACGAGCGTGTCGAGGAAATACGTCTCGAGGTAGCTCGACACCTCGAGGCCGAGCAGCGCGGTACCGAGCACGAGGAGTGCAGGCACGAGCAGCTCCGGTAGGCGGCGCGCGATGCTCACAGCCGCTCCACCCACCCTCCGCCGCGCGTGAAGAGGCCGTTCGGCCGGAGGAGCAGCACGACGATCACCGCCGTGAAGAGGACTGTCGGCAGGTACTGGAGCTGGTCCGCCGGCAGCGTGGAGCCGAGGAACCCTGTCGCGAAGCCGATGGTGAAGCCGCCGAGCGTTGCCGAGATCGGCCGGTTCATCCCGCCGACGACGACCCCTGCGAGCACGTAGATCGTCTCGTTCAGGCCGAACGTGCTCTGGATCTGGAACTGCGTGACGCTCAGCATGACGGCCGCGATCGCCGCAAAGAGCGCCGAGATGACAACCGCGCCGGTGATGACCCGGTTGGCGCGGACGCCGAGAAGTTGAGCCGTCCTGAAGTCCATCGACGAGGCGCGCATGTGCAGACCGAGCGGTGTTTGGGTGAGAAGCAACTGCAGGAGACCGAGGCAGACGGCCGCGGTGACGATCGCGATGATCGCGATCTTCGGGATCGCGACGCCCCCGATGGTCCAGGGCGCGTTGAGGTACGCGAAAGCGCTCGCCGTCTTCCCGTACGAGCCGAACGCGAGCAGCGCGATGTTCTGGAGGATGAACGCCACCGCGAACGTCGTCACGAGCATCACCGCCGGCGAGTGACCGCGCAGCGGCCGGAACACGACTCGATCCATCGCGAGCGAAAGCACGAGCACGACGCCGAAGCAGAAGAGAATCGAGACCCAGTTCGGCAACCCCCACTGGGAGCCGAAGGCGAGGGCGAACCCTCCGGCCATGATCAGCTGCCCGTACGCGAAGTTGACGAGCCTCAAGACGCCGAAGACGAGGCCGATCCCGACAGCCATGAGGGCGAAGATCCCGCCGATCTCGAGACCGTTCGCGATCGCCGGCCACGTGATGTTGAGGAAGGCGAGCGTCATGAGAGGTAGGCGGCGACGAGCCGGTCGGTGTCGCCCGCATCCTCCGGGCCGAGGGTGAGCCGCAGCTCGCCGTTTGCGATGACGTACGAGCGGTCCGCAAACGCGACCGTCCGCTGGGCGCGCTGCTCGACGAGAAGCACAGCGAGCCCCGCGTCGCGGATCTTGCCGAGCGCCTCGAAGACGACGTCGACGATTTTCGGCGCGAGGCCGAGAGACGGCTCGTCGAGGAGGAGGACGTCCGGCTGGGCGACGAGCGCGCGCGCGATCGCAAGCTGCTGCTGCTGGCCGCCGGAGAGCGCACCGGCGTGGCGCCGGCCGAACTCCTTGAGAATCGGGAAAAGCTCGTACGCCCGGTCGAACGCGTCGCCGTGCGCGCGCTCGCGGCGCGCGGCGAGGCCGAGCCGGAGGTTCTCCAGCACCGTCAGCTCACCGAAGATGCGGCGTCCCTCGGGCACGAGCGCGACCCCGCTCCGCGCGACGCGCTCGGAGCCGATGCCGAGGAGAGACGCTCCGTCGTGCCGGATAGAGCCGCCGACGACGGGTGCCGCGCCCATGATCGCGTGGAGCGTCGACGACTTCCCCGCGCCGTTCGGACCGATGAGCCCGACGATCTCGCCAGGCCCGACGACGAGCGAGAGATCGCGCACCGCTTCGACTGCGCCGTAGCGGACACTGAGCTTCTCGAGCTCCAGAGCGGGGACGGGCGCGGGGACGGGCTGCGTGCTCACTCCGCTTCGGCCTCCGCTGCGGCGCTCTCGCCGAGATACGCAGCCGCCACGCCAAGGTCGGCGCGGATCTCTGCCGGAGTCCCCTCCGCGAGTGACATGCCCTGGTCGAGCACGTAGATCCGGTCGCAGACGTCAAAGACGAGCGCGACGTTGTGGTCGACGAGCAGGACGCCGGCGCCGTGTTCCTGCACCGTGCGAACCGCGGCGGCAAAGCGCGGGATTTCCGCCTCGGGGAGGCCCGCGGCCGGCTCGTCCATGAGCACGAAGCGCGGCTCGGCCGCGAGCGCGCGCGCGACACCGAGCCGCCGCTCGTCACCGTGGGCGACCGACGACGCAGACTGGCCCGCGTACGCGGTCAGGTCGAGGAGCGCGAGAAGCTCGTCCGCCCGCTTCGCAGCTTTCCGTTGCGAGGCGCCGACGCCGAGCGCGGCGACCTCGACGTTCTCCCGCACCGACAGCCCGCCGAACGAGTGGCTGTGCTGGAACGTCCGCGCGAGGCCGTGGCGGCCACGCCGGTGCGCCGTCCAACGGGTGACGTCGCGCTCCCCGAGCAGCACGCGCCCCTGCGTGGGCCGGTCGAAGCCGCTGAGAATGTTGACGAGCGTCGACTTGCCGGCGCCGTTCGGGCCGATCAGCCCGACCACCTCGCCCTGGCGCAGCTCGAGCGAGACGTCACGCAATGCCTCGACCCCGGCGAACGACCGGGAGACGGAGGAGGCCCGGAGTGTTCCTCCGGGCCTCTCCCTTCCTTCGGATCGTGCTTCGGTCAAGCCCTAGGCGTCCGGGCTGTTCGGGACCTTCAGCGCCTTGATCGTCCCCTTCGCGATCGGCGTGTTGTTGTTGATCTCGACCACGCGATACGCGCGACCGTAGACCGTGTGCCGCGTCGCGGAGAAGCTCACGAGGCCCGAGAGGGTCGGGACGTTGTGGAACTTCACCATCTGCGCGGCGAGCTTCGAGCCCACGAGGGAGCCGTTCGCCCGCTTGATCGCAGTCGCGAGACCGTCGATTGCGGCCGGGCCGGCGACGAACCCGCCGGTTGCAGCGTGGATCGAGCTGGCGAGTGCGTTGACGGCGTGGCTCGGGTCATGCCCGAATGCGTTCGCGTACGTGACGAACCAGTAGTTGTTGATCTTCGGGCTCGACGGCAGCCAGTAGTTGCCGTCACCGGCCCACGAGTTCAGCACCGCGGCGTTGTCGCCCGCGTTGCGTAGGTCGATGATGAACGGAGCGAGTGCGCCATACGCGCCGGCGGTCGACGTGACGACAACCGCAGACGGGTGAGCGGCGATGCCCGCTGCCGCATTGTTGACCGACGCGATGGAACCGCCGAGCGCCGGATCCTGGTACGTCGTCTCGTACTTGATCTTGCCGCCGAGCTGGGTGAACCGCGCCTTGAAGGCGCTGACGACGGCCTTGAAGTACACGATCGTCGTGTCCTTCGCGAGGTCGGCGGTCTTCCAGCCCTTGTTCCACGCGAGTTGCGCCATCGCGGAGCCCTCGTCCTGGGCGACGTTGCCGAAGCTGAAGGCGAGCTTGCCCTTCGCACCGAACCGCTTCGGGCCCATCTGGTCGGTGCCGATGCACGGCGCGACCGTGAGCAAGCCCGCGTTGATGGCAGGCTGCACGACCGGGGCCGCGAGATCGACGTCGCACGTCGTGAAGATGACGTTCGCGTGATCCTGGCTGATGAGCTTGTTCGCGCAGGTCGCCGACACTGTTGGATTGTCGCCCTGCGTATTGCAGGTCTTGATGACGAACTTCACGCCGGTCGACCCGCTCTTGGCGTTGAGCTTCGTCGACTTCGATCTGCGCCGCCGCGAGCGCCGGCGCATCGAACGGGTTCATCGGGCCACCAGAGCTGCCGTCGTAGGCCCAGCCGATGGTGACGGTCTTGACTGTCGCGGCGGACTGTGTGTGCGCCGCGGCGGTCGCGACGACGACGAGCGCCGCAACCGCGACAACGACGAGCGCCCAACGCGCTCGCTTACTTCCCATCATGGTTCTCCTCTCTCGGTTACGGCCGCTGCAGCGACCCTCTTGTCGTGCCAGCTGTGGACGAAAGCGTCACGACCGCGGCGCGCGAGCTCGGCGGCGTCGAGATCCCAGAGCGAGTCGGGATACGTGGCTCCGAAAGCGCCGTTGTCGGAGAAGATCTCGAGGTCGTAGTAGCCGTCCCAGCCGGCGTCGTCGAGCGCGCCGAGAATCGCGGGGACGTCGGCAGCGCCGTCGCCGGGCAAGACGCGGTCGGCCCAGCCGCGCGTCGGCTCGCGCCAGTCGCAGACGTGGACGCCGGCGATGAGACCGGCGTAGCGCTGGATCTCCTCGAACAGATCGGGCGTGTTCCAGAGATGCCAGACGTCGAACTGGATCCCCACGGCGTCGGAGCCGACCTCGTCGATGAACTCTGCGGCGTCGCCGAGCGTGTTGAGGATCGACCAGCTCTCGATCCCCTCGCGCTGGAACGGCTCGACGGCGAGCCTCAGGCCGAGGCGCTCGGCTTCCCGCGCGACCTCGCGGACGCCGGCGACGGCGGTGTCGCGGTCGCCGGCCCGGTGCCGGGCCCGGTGAAGCAGAGGATCGCCGAGGGCCCGTACGGGGCGAGCACCTCGAGCGAGCGGAGCAGCGAGTCGATGCGCTCGCGCACGGTGTCCGGTCCGGGGAGCAGCGGCAGCGGCTGAATCGAGGGGACGAGCGGGACGGCGGTCGCCGAGCCGAGCCCGCTCGCGCGGAACTCCTCGAGCGTGCCGTCGCCGAGCTTCATCTCCCAGATGCCGATCGCCGTCGGCGCCCGCGGCGGCGTACGCGCGCATGTCGTCGGCGAAGCTCGCGGTGAGCGTGCTCACCTGCGAGATCGAGAAGCGCGGATGCTGCGTGGCCTTCGATCACCCGGAGGCGGAATAGTCTCACGCATTTGACATCTGATCAAGTGTGGTTCACGCTCGGTCTTCGTGGAGTCCGTCTTACGCGAGGGAAACGCGGTGCGTCACCGCACGATGGCTGAGGCTGCGCTCGAGCGTTTGCGCGAGGCGATCATCCTCGGCGAGCTCACCCCGGGCACGCCGCTGCGCCTCGAGGACATTGCCCAATCGCTCGGCACGAGCATCTCGCCGGTGCGGGAGGCCGTGCGCAAGCTCGAGGCGCTCGGGCTCGCGGAGCACATCCCCCACCACGGCGCCAAGGTCACCGGGCTCGACGTCGAGGAGCTGCGCGAGCTCTTCTCCGTCCGGCTCGCCCTCGAGGGACTCGCGGTGCGACGCGCGGCGGAGCTCTTCACCGACCGAGGACGCGGCCCGCGCGCGGGCAGCTCGAGGCGTCCGAAGCCGCCCGGCACGACGGGGACACGCGCGAGGCCGTGCGGGCGCACACGGCGTTCCACTTCGCGCTCTACGAGGCCGCGCGGTCGGGCTGGCTGCTCCGCCTGATTCGGCCGGCGTGGGACAGTTGCGAGCGCTACCGGCCGGTGCTGCTCGAGGAGAAGGGCGACCTCCAGAGCCGCCACGCGGACGCTCGACACCGAATTGCTCGCGGCGTGCGAGGCGCACGATCCCGTGCCGGGCGGAAACGGCGCTGCGCGACCACCTCGAGCTCGCGACGGCGATCTTCTCCGTCGAGCTCGCCGGGCGCAGCATCTTCGCGTTCTAGGTCGCGTCAGCGCCGCGTCCGAAGAGCCCTCGGGCGCGGGCGACGGCGCGCTGGCTGAG
>CAVYEH010000002.1:0-892256 GCA_963767525.1 uncultured Actinomycetes bacterium | reverse complement strand
GGCCCCGGCTGAGGAGCCGGCCGCTGACGAGCCTGCGGCCGAGGTCGAGGCTCCCGCCGGCGAGGCTCCTGCTGAGGACGCTCCGGCGGCCGAGGCTCCCGCTGAGGATGCTCCGGCTGACGAGGCCTCTGAGGACGCTCCGGCAGCCGCGGCTCCCGCCGAAGAGGCGCCTGCCCCCGCGCCGCAGTCCGAGCCGAAGAAGAAGGCCAAGCGGCTCCCGCGCGCCCTGCGCCCGCAGAAGACGCGCCCCACGCGCCCGGCCGCGACCGGCGAGCGCAAGCCCCTCGTCCGTCAGCCGAAGCCCGAGCACGAGCGCGGCCGGCGCCAGGAGCGCCGCGGCGTCGTCGTCTCGAACGCGATGGACAAGACGATCGTCGTCAAGGTCGACGTGATCACCTCGCACCAGCGCTACAAGAAGGTCATCCGGCGCAGCGTGAAGTTCCACGCGCACGACGAGCAGAACACTGCGAACGTAGGCGACGTCGTCCGCATCGTCGAGACGAAGCCGCTCTCGAAGACGAAGCACTGGCGGCTCGCCGAGATCGTCGAGGTAGCGAAGTGATCCAGCAAGAGTCACGCCTGAAGGTGGCCGACAACACGGGCGCACGCGAGATCCTCTGCATCCGCGTCAAGGGCGGCCATCACCGCCGCTATGCGCGGGTCGGCGACATCATCATCGGCACCGTCAAGACGGCCACGCCGCAGGGCGCCGTCAAGAAGGGCGAGGTCGTCACGGCCGTCGTCGTGCGGACGAAGAAGCCGTTCGGCCGCGACGACGGAACGACGATCGCGTTCGACGAGAACGCCGCCGTGATCATCGACGGCCAGCGCAACCCGCGCGGCACCCGCATCTTCGGGCCGGTCGCGCGCGAGCTGCGCGAGAAGAACTTCATGAAGATCGTCTCGCTCGCCCCGGAGGTTCTCTAGCCTGTCTCAGACGATGAAAATCAAGAAGGGCGATCGCGTGCATGTCCTCCGCGGCAAGGACGCCGGCAAGGAAGGCCGCGTCGTCGAGGCGCTGCCGAGAGACGGCAAGGTCGTCGTCGAGAACATCAACGTCGTCAAAAGGCACCAGCGGCCGAAGGCGATCCAGGGCAACAACAACTTCGGCAGCGCGGTCGTGCCCGGTGGCATCATCGACCTGCCCGCGCCGATGCCGGTCGCGAACGTGATGCTCGTCTGCCCGACCTGCGGCAAGCCGACCCGTGTCAGCACCATCACAAAGACCATTTCCGGCAAGGAAGTCCGCTTGCGCGTCTGCAAGAAGTGCGGCGAGGAGATCGACAAGTAATGGCTACAGCAACCGAGACATACACGCCCCGCCTCAAAGACCTCTACGAAGGGGAGATCCGCGACCGCCTCAAGGACGAGCTCGGCCTCGACTCGATCATGGAAGTACCGCGCGTCGAGAAGATCACGCTCAACATGGGCGTCGGCGAGGCGAAGACCGACTCGAAGGCGATGGACGCCGCGATCGAGGAGCTGTCGACGATCGCAGGCCAGCGCGCCCAGGTGCGCAAGGCGACGAAGTCGATCGCGCAGTTCAAGCTGCGCGAGGGGATGGCGGTCGGCGCGCGCGTCACGCTCCGCGGCCCCCGCATGTACGAGTTCCTCG
The DNA here is from genome assembly GCA_963767525.1 of uncultured Actinomycetes bacterium. Lineage (GTDB taxonomy): Bacteria > Actinomycetota > Thermoleophilia > Gaiellales > Gaiellaceae > Palsa-739. Next base: position 890,641 of record CAVYEH010000002.1, on the reverse strand, counting down.
ACCGGCTCGTCTCGATCGCACTGCCCCGCATTCGCGACTTCCGCGGCCTCAACCCGAAGTCGTTCGACGGGCGCGGCAACTTCTCGATGGGTGTGCGCGAGCAGCTCATCTTCCCGGAGATCAACTACGACGACATTCAGGACGTCCGCGGCCTCGACGTGACGATCACGACGAGCGCCAAGTCGGACGAGCACGCGCTCGCGCTGCTGCTGGCTCTAGGCCTGCCGTTCGCGAACGCCGATGGCGAAGGAAGGATTTCGTAATGGCCAAGACCTCTCTCGTCGTGAAGCAGCGGCGAATCCACAAGTTCAAGGTGCGGAACTACACGCGCTGCAACAAGTGCGGCCGTTCGCGCGCGGTGTTCAAGAAGTTCGGCCTGTGCCGGATCTGCCTGCGCGAGCTCGCGCACGAGGGCGCCATCCCCGGCATGACGAAGTCGAGTTGGTAGGAGAAAAGCTGTGCTGACCGATCCGATCGCAGACATGCTGACCCGCATCCGCAACGCCAACAAGGCGCTGCACGAGCACGCCGCCATGCCGAGCTCGCGGATGAAGGTCGAGATTGCCCGTCTCCTCAAGGACGAGGGCTACATCCGGGACTATCACGTGGAGAAGGGCGAATCGTTCGATACCCTGGTCATCGACTTGAAGTTCGGCCGCAACCGCGAGCGGGTCATCTCTGGCCTGAAGCGCGTGTCGAAGCCGGGCCGCAGGGTCTACGCGCGGAAAGATCGTCTGCCGCGTGTGCTGGGCGGGATGGGAGTCGCGATTCTCTCCACCTCGTCCGGTCTCGTCACGAGCCGCACCGCAGAGGAGCGGGGCATCGGCGGCGAGGTTGTCGCTTTCATCTGGTAACAGCGTGTCATTCCAAGATCAATGAGCAGAATCGGAAAAGCCCCCATCACGATCCCGGACGGTGTCACCGTCACGATCGAGCCTGCCCGCGTAGCGGTCACAGGCCCGCTCGGCTCCCTCCAGCAGCAGGTGCCGCAGCGGATGAAGATCGAGCAGTCCGACGGCGTCATCACGGTCACGCGTCCGACCGAGCGCGGCGAGGACCGCTCGCTCCACGGCCTTACGCGGACGCTCGTCGCGAACATGGTCGAAGGCGTGACGAAGGGCTTCGAGAAGAAGCTCGAGATCCAGGGCGTCGGCTACCGCGCGCAGCTCAAGGGCTCGGACCTCGAGCTCGCGGTCGGCTACTCCCATTCCGTCACGATCGCGCCGCGCACCGGCATCACGTTCGAGGTGCCGACGCCGACCGAGATCATCGTCAAGGGGACGGACAAGCAAATGGTCGGACAGACGGCCGCCGAGATCCGCAAGGTGCGCAAGCCGGAGCCGTACAAGGGCAAGGGCATCCGCTACGAAGGCGAGTACGTCCGCCGGAAGGTCGGTAAGCGTGCCTAGCCTGACCGTCAGAGAAGCGCGCCTTCGTCGCCATCGCCGCATCCGCGGCAAGGTGAGTGGCACCGCCGAGCGCCCGCGCCTCGTCATCTTCCGCTCGAATCGCGGCATCGAGGCACAGCTCGTCGACGATCTCGCGGGCAAGACGCTCGCGTCGGCGTCCCACCTCGGGCTCGGGAAGTCGTTCTCCGGCGACAAGTCGAAGCAGGCCGAAGAGGTCGGGAAGGCGCTCGCGGCGGCAGCAAAGAAGGCCGGCGTAGAGACGTGCGTCTTCGACCGCGGCGGCTACCTCTACCACGGACGCGTGAAGGCGCTCGCCGAAGGCGCCCGCGAAGGAGGACTGGAGTTCTGATGAGCGGTATCGAGTACACCGAGACGCGCGAGCTCAAGGAGCGCGTCGTCGAGATCAACCGTGTCGCCAAGGTCGTCAAGGGCGGCCGGCGCTTCTCCTTCACGGCGCTCGTCGTAGTCGGGGACGAGGTCGACCGCGTCGGCGTCGGCTACGGCAAGGCGCGCGAAGTACCGCTCGCGATCACGAAGGCCGTCGAGGACGCGAAGAAGAACATGTTCACGATCCCGAAGCACGGCTCGACGATCACGCACGAGGTGCTCGGCCGCTTCGACGCAGCCCGCGTCATGCTGCGCCCCGCCTCGGAGGGAACCGGCGTCATCGCCGGCGGCGGCGTGCGCGCGGTGCTCGAGCTCGGCGGCGTCCGCAATGTTCTTGCGAAGAGCCTCGGCACCACGAATCCGATCAACATGGCGAAGGCCACCGTCGCCGCGCTCCAGGAGCTGCGCCGTCCGGAGGACGTCGCGAAGATCCGCGGCAAGCGCATCAGCGAGGTACTGCCGTACAAGCCGGCTGCCCCGGCCGACGAGTTGAACGAAGCACCGGTCGAGGAAGCTCCGGTCGCGGAAGCGCCGGTCGTCGAAGAAGCCGCTGCGGTCGTCGAGGTTGTCGAGGAGACGCCCGTCGACGAGCAGGCCGCGGAGGAAGCTCCCGCCGAGGAGCCGGTCGCCGAGGCCGAGGCAGCTCCGGCCGAGGAGCCCGCCGCCGAAGCTCCTGTCGCCGAAGAGCAGAAGAAGCGGCGCTCGCTCCGCCGCAAGAAGGACGACGCATAGTGGCCAAGGTCAAGATCACGCAGGTCAAGTCCCAGATCGGGCAGTCCGAGCGGCATCGCGGTACCCTGCGCGCGCTCGGGCTCGGCAAGATCGGCCGCAGCGCCGAGCACGAGGAGTCGCCGGTGCTCGCCGGCATGCTCCGCAAAGTCCGCCACCTCGTCAAGATCGAGACCGCCTGATGGCCGATACAAATCAACAGGGGAAGCAACTCAATCTTTCGAACCTCACTCCGGCCCAGCCGCGCGAGGACCGCAAGCGCGTCGGCCGCGGGCTCGGCTCCGGCAAGGGCCGCTACTCCGGTCGCGGCATCAAGGGCCAGAAGTCGCGCGCGGGCTCGCACAAGATGGCGGCCGGGTTCGAGGGCGGCCAGACGAAGCTCTTCATGCGGCTCCCCAAGATGCGCGGCAACACGTCCGCCGACGCGATGCCGATCGGCCCGTTCCGCACCTACACGCAGCCGGTCAACGTCCGCGACCTCGACCGGTTCGACGCCGGAGCGGAGGTCACGCCCGAGACGCTCGTCGAGAAGGGGCTCCTCAAGAACACGAAGATCGACGTCAAGCTCCTCGGCGACGGCGAGCTCACGAAGAAGCTCACCGTGCGCGTCCACGCCATCTCCGCCTCCGCGCGCGAGAAGGTCGAGGCGGCCGGCGGCACCGTCGAGCTCCTCCGCGAGCCGAAGGTCAAGAAGGTGCGCCACCACAAGGCGAAGCCAGCTGCGGCCGCCCAAGAGTCCGTCGGAGACGAAGAGGCGACTGGCGAAGCCACACAGGCGGACGCCACAGCGTCCGCCACCGAAGAGACAGAGGCGGAGGACAACTAGATCCATGTTCGCCTGGCTCGCGAACGCCTGGCGCGTCCCCGAGCTGCGCCGGCGCGTCCTGTTTACCGCCGGTGTCCTCGCGGTCTACCGCCTGGGCTCGATCGTTCCGGCGCCGGGCGTCAGCCAGCAGGCGATCCAGGATTTCTTTACGAGCGGCAAGGGCAGCTCCGGCGCCCTCAGCTTGCTCAACCTCTTCTCGGGCTCGGCTCTGCAGCACTTCTCGCTCTTCGCGCTCGGGATCATGCCGTACGTCACGGCCTCGATCATCTTCCAGCTCCTCGCCGTCGTCGTCCCGCGGCTTGAGCAGCTCCAGAAGGAGGGCGAGGCCGGCTACGCCAAGATCACGCAGTACACGCGCTACACCACCATCTTGCTCGCAGCCGCGCAGGCCACGGGGTACGCGTTCCTGTTCAAGAACGTCAAGAGCACAGGCCCGGCCGGCGCGGCGCTGCCGAACTTCAACGTCGGGCGCGTGCTGCTCATCGTCGTCACCCTCACCGCCGGCACGGCGCTGCTGATGTGGCTGGGCGAGCAGATCACGAAGCGCGGCGTCGGCAACGGAATCTCGATCATCATCTTCGCGTCGATCCTGTCGTACGCACCGCAAGGGATCAGCGCCTGGCTCGGCCCACAAAGCGACGCGACCGCGAAGCTCTTCCTCCCGATCATCGCCGTCGGGGTCGTCGTCGCCGTCGTCTTCGTCATGGAGGGCCAGCGGCGGATCCCGGTGCAGTACGCCCGCCGGCAGCTCGGCGGCCGCGACTCGTCCGCGAACACGTCGACATACATGCCGCTCAGCGTCGTCATGGCCGGCGTCATCCCGATCATCTTCGCCGCCGCCGTCCTCGCCATCCCGCAGACGGTCGGCAACTTCCGGCCGGCCTGGGGCAACTGGCTGACGACGAACTTCAACTACCAGAGCTGGCAGTACCTGCTCACCGAGGCGATCCTGATCTTCGTCTTCACGTTCTTCTACACCTCGGTCACCTTCAACCCGGTCGACCAGGCGGACAACCTTCGCAAGTACAACGGCTACATCCCGGGAATCCGGCCCGGCCCGCCGACGGCTGCGTACCTCGACCGCGTCCTCAGCCGGCTGACGTTCTTCGGCGGGCTCTTCCTTGCGACCGTCGCGGTCCTGCCGTCGGTCTTCATCAATCAGTTCCACTTCGACCAGTCCGTCTACCGAGCGCTCGGCGGTACGTCCGTCCTCATCGTGGTGGGTGTCGCGCTGCAGACCATGCGTCAGATGGAGTCGCAGATGGTCATGCGCCACTACGAAGGCTTCCTTAAGTAGATGAACATCTTGGTCCTGGGCCCGCAGGGCTCCGGCAAAGGCACGCAGGCGAAGCGGATCAAGGCGACGTACGGGGTTCCGCACATCGCGACCGGAGACATGCTTCGCGAGATGCGCGGGATCGACAACGACCTCGGCCGCGAGTTGAGCGCGGTCATGGATCGCGGCGACCTCGTGAACGACGAGATGATGATCCGGCTCATTCGCGACCGGCTCTCGCGCGGCGACACGCTCGGCGGCTTCATCCTCGACGGATTCCCGCGCACGATGCCGCAGGCCGAGGCGCTCGACGAGCTCCTCCGCGAGCTCGGTCGCGGCCTCGACGTCGTGTTCGACTTCCAGCTCGCGGACCGCGGTGTGCTCATCGAACGAATGCTCGGCCGCGCGGCCGAGGAGGGCCGCGCCGACGACAATCCCGAGGCGATGATCGTGCGGCTCGATCTGTACGAGCGCGAGACCGCGCCGCTCATCGAGTACTACCGGACGCACCAGGCGAACGTCGTCGGCATTCACGCAGACCGCGGCGTCGAGGAGGTCTTCGCCGAGATCGCCCGCTCGCTCGAGTCGCTCGAGGGCCGCGAGTGATCATCCGAAAGTCCGCTGCCGAGATCGAGGGGATGGCCCGCGCGGGCGCACTGCTCGCCGAGACGCTCGCCCTCGTCGGCGAGCACCTCGAGCCGGGCGTGACGATGCGCGAGCTCGACCGGATCGCCGACGAGCACCTCGCCGCGAACGGCGCGACACCGACCTCGAAGGGCTACAAGGGCTTCCCGGCCGCGCTCTGCATCTCGCCGAACGCGATGGTCGTGCACGGGATCCCGAACGACTACGCCGCGCGCGAGGGCGACCTCATCTCGCTCGACCTCGGCGTGACCCTCGACGGCCTCGTCGCCGACAGCGCGGTCACGCTCCCGGTCGGCGACATCTCACCAGACGCGCAGCGGCTGCTGGACATCTGCCAAAAGGCGCTCGCCGCCGGCATCGATCAGGCGCGCCCGGGCAACCACGTCTCCGACATCTCGCACGCCGTCCAGGTCGTCGTCGAGGACGCCGGCTTCTCGGTCGTTCGCGCGCTCGTCGGTCACGGCGTCGGCCGCTCGTACCACGAGGACCCGCAGATCCCGAATTACGGCCCGCCCGGGCGTGGGGCGGCGCTGCAGGAGGGGATGACGCTCGCGATCGAGCCGATGATCACGGCCGGCGAGCCCGACGTCTACGTCCACGACGACGAGTGGTCGATCTCGTCCGTCGACGACTCGCTCGCGGCCCACTTCGAGCACACGGTGGCAGTCACGAGCGACGGTCCGCGCATCCTCACGGGTGCGAAAGCCCCTTTGCTACGATGACCCCCTTCCGCGCACGGCTGTGCCGTGCGCGTGTTTACGTCAGCCCGCTCCACTGAAGGGAATTTGCCTACCAAGGAAGAGAAGATCGAGGTCGAAGGCGAGGTCGTCGAAGCGCTCCCGAGCACGATGTTTCGGGTGCAGCTCGATGGAGGCCACGCAGTGCTCGCGACCATCTCGGGAAAGATGCGGAAGCACTACATCCGCATCCTCCCCGGCGACAAGGTCAAGGTCGAGCTCAGCCCCTACGACTTGAGCCGCGGTCGGATCACCTACAGGCACAGATAGTCCGCCGAGAAGAAGAAAGAGTCTAACTCACTGATGAAAGTCCGTCCTTCCGTCAAGCCCATGTGCGAGCGCTGCCGCGTCATCAAGCGGCACGGCACGACCATGGTCATCTGCTCAAACCCGCGGCACAAGCAAAGGCAGGGCTAGCCGAGTGGCACGCATCGCCGGAGTCAATCTTCCGAACCAGAAGCGGCTCGAGATCGGGCTGACGTATATCTACGGGATCGGCCAGCCGACGGCGCGCAAGGTCGCGATCGCGCTCGGCCTCGACCCCGATACGAAGATCAAGGATCTCACCGACGACGAGGTCACGAAGCTCCGCACCTATATCGATGCCGAGCTCGAGGTCGAGGGCGATCTCCGCCGCGACCGGCAGCAGGCGATCAAGCGCCTCTCCGAGATCGGCGCCTATCGCGGCATCCGCCATCGCCGTGGTCTCCCGGTCAACGGACAGCGCACGAAGACGAACGCGCGCAGCCGCAAAGGCCCGAAGAAGACCGTCGGACGCGGGAAGAAGGCGTAATGGCACCTCCTCGCAGAGCAGCGGCCACACGCGGCCGCACGCGCCGTCGCGTCCGCAAGAACATTGCGATCGGCCAGGCGCACATCAAGACGAGCTTCAACAACACGATCGTCGCGCTCACCGACCGCGAGGGCAACGTCATCGCGTGGGAGTCCGCCGGTTCCGCCGGCTTCAAGGGCTCGCGCAAGTCGACGCCGTTCGCCGCGCAGGTCACCGCCGACGCCGCCGCCCGCAAGGGGATGGAGCACGGCCTCCAGAAGGTCGAGGTCTTCGTCAAGGGCCCGGGCAGTGGTCGTGAAACCGCGATTCGCTCACTCCAGGCTGCCGGCCTCGAGATCCTTTCCGTCAAGGACGTCACACCGCAGGCGCACAACGGTGTCCGCCCGCGCAAGCGGAGGCGCGTCTAGATGGCTCGCGATCTCGGACCGAAGTGCCGCATCTGCCGCCGCGAGGGGATGAAGCTCTTCCTCAAGGGCGAGCGCTGTCTCACGGAGAAGTGCGCGATCGAGCGCCGCTCGTATCCGCCGGGAGAGCACGGCCGTGGCCGCATCAAGCAGAGCGAGTACCTCCTCCAGCTGCGCGAGAAGCAGAAGGCGCGCCGCTACTACGGCCTGCTCGAGAAGCAGTTCCGCACGTATTACGAGAAGGCCGCGAAGGGCACCGGCGTGACCGGCGAGGAGCTCCTGCGGATGCTCGAGACGCGGCTCGACAACGTCGTCTACCGCCTCGGCTTCGCGGCCTCGCGCGCGCAGGCTCGCCAGCTGGTTCGGCACGGCCACTTCCATGTCAACGGCCGCCGCGTCAACATCCCGAGCTACCAGGTGCGGCCGAACGACATCGTCACCGTCCCGCCGAGCTCGTCGGCGCAGCAGGTGATCCGCGATGCAACCGATCTCGTCTCGACGGTCGCTCCTTGGCTCCAGGCCGACCACGACGGGCTCACGGGCAAGGTGCTGAAGCAGCCCGAGCGTGCCGAGATCGACACGCCCGTCCAGGAGCAGCTCATCGTCGAGCTGTATTCGAAGTAGACCTGTACTCGAAGTAACCGGACTCGAAGTTAGGGAAAGAGGGAGTTTTTTGGCGACTAGAGAGATGACTTTTCAGATCCCCAAGATCGTCCACGAGGAAGTCGACGATCACCGCGGGGTCTTCGCAATCGAGCCGCTCGACCGCGGCTTCGGCTACACGTTCGGCAACTCGCTGCGGCGCGTTCTGCTGTCCTCCCTTGAGGGCGCTGCTGTTACCTCAGTGAAGGTCGAGGGGACGGCGCACGAGTTCACGACGCTGCCGGGCGTCCGCGAGGACGTCACCGACATCATCCTCAACCTCAAGAACCTCATCGCGCGCCTCCATGGGGAGTCGCCCGAGATCGAGGTGCATATCGCGAAGAAGGGCCCGGGTGTCGTCACGGCTGCCGACATCGAGGCGCCGGCGGATCTCGAGATCCTCAATCCCGAGCTCGAGATCGCGCACCTGTCGGACAAGGGCCGGCTCGAGATCACGCTGACGATCGGCAAGGGTCGCGGCTATGCGGCGGCGGACCTGAACCGCGGCACGCAGCACACGATCGGTGTCATCCCGATGGACTCGATCTTCTCGCCGGTGCGCCGCGTTGCGTACCAGGTCGAGGCTGCCCGCGTCGGCCAGCGCACCGACTACGACAAGCTCACGATCGACATCACGACCGACGGCTCCGTCGATCCGAAGGACGCGCTCGGCGAGGCGGCCGAGATCCTCATCCGCCAGCTCGCGATCTTCACCGACCTCGATCGCATCGAGGGCTTCGGCGAGGCTGCCCCGGTCGAGGGCGGCGCGACTCCCGAGACCGCGCTCGCGCACGGGATGGAAAACTTCCCGATCGAGGAGCTCGAGCTCGGCGTCCGCTCGTACAACTGCCTCAAGCGCGTCGGCATCGAGACGATCGGCGACCTCGTGATGAAGAGCGAGCAGGAGCTGGCCGCGATTCCGAACTTCGGGAAGAAGTCGATCGAGGAAGTCCGCGACACGCTTCTCCAGCACGGGCTCAACCTGCGCGGTGACAATGGGCGCGGCGACAACGGCTCCGGCGGGTTCACGGAGTAAGTAGGCGAGATGCGGCACGCACGCACAGGCAAGAAGCTCGGCCGCGACTCGGCGCATCGCAAGGCGCTGTACTCGAACCTCACGTGCTCGCTCATCGAGCACGGCCGGATCCGCACGACCGAGGCGAAGGCGAAGGCTGTCAAGCCGTACGCCGAGCAGATGATCACGCTCGGCCGGCGCGGTGACCTCCATGCGCGGCGCCAGGCGCTCGCCGAGCTTCGCTCCCAGGAGGTCGTGCACAAGCTGTTCGCCGATGTCGGGCCGCGCATGGCCGACCGGCCGGGTGGCTACTCGCGCATCGTGAAGCTCGGCGCGCGCCAGGGTGACGCCGCCGAGATGGTCTACCTCGAGCTCGTCGACTTCGAGCCGTAGCCGCTAGCCGCGGCGCGTGTAGCTCAACCCCCGGGCGTACCGAGCAGCGAGCCGATTCCGGCGCTGATGCCGGCGATGATCAGGCCGGCGAACGTCACGATGCCGAGCGCTCGCACGAACGTGTCGGCGAAGAACTTCCAGCGGAGATAGGCGAGCGTCAGCAGTTCGACGCCGACGACGGCGATCGCGAAGGAAATCGCGACGTGGTAGTTCGAGATGAGGAACGGCAGCGTGTGGAGGATCCCGCCGAGGAACGTCCCACCACCGGTGATGAGGCCGCGGGACAGGGGGCTGCCCCGCCCGGTGATTTCGCCGGTGTCGGAGAGCGCCTCCGAAAAGCCCATCGAGACCGCGGCTCCGAGCGACGTCGCGAGACCGGCGATGAACGCGTACCGCGTGTCCTGCGAGGCGATCGCGACTGCGAAGATCGGCGCGATCGTCGAAAGTGACCCGTCGATGAGACCGACCATCGCCGGCTGGACGCGCTGAAGGAGGAAGCGATGCTCGGGATGCGGCTCGGTCATGGCGTTAGAGTGTAACCATCAAAGTGCAAAGTGACAGAGCATAAGACACTCCTGACAAGCAGTGTGAGGATAGCCTGACGTGCGGCTCATCCTGACGCTCGAGTACGACGGTACGCCGTTTCGCGGCTGGGCGACTCAGCCCGAACTACCGACTGTCGAGGGCGCGCTTCGGGCAGCGCTCGGGGAAACGTTCGCGTCTGTCGAGAACCTCGCTGTTGCGGGGCGCACCGACACCGGAGTCCACGCGCTCGGTCAGGTCGTCTCCGTTGACGTCGAGGGCGGCCCACAGCCGGAGCGCGCGGCGGGCGCGCTCAATTCGCGGCTTCCGGCCGAGATCACCGTCACGACCTCGGCGGAAGCACCGCCGGACTTCCACGCGCGCCACTCCGCGCGCTCGCGCAGCTACCGCTACCGGCTGTTTACGCGCGCGAGGCGGTCACCGTTCGAGACTCGGCGCAGCTGGTGGGTGCCGCATCCGCTCGACGAGGCGGCGCTCTCCGCGGCCGCCCAGGCGATCGTCGGCGAGCACGACTTCCGCGCGTTCACCCCGACGCAGACGTACCACTCGGTCTTCGTCCGGGTCGTCGAGCGGGCGGAGTGGATCCGGCGCGGCGACCACCTCGATTTCGAGATCACGGCGAACAGCTATCTCCGCCACATGGTGCGCAGCCTCGTCGGGACGATGCTCGAGGCGCCGGAGTCGATTGCGGGTCTCCTCGACGGAAGCCCGCGCTCGGAGGCGGGTGCGACCGCGCCGCCGTGGGGGCTCTACCTCGTCTCCGTTGCCTACGATCAGTCGCTGTGAGATTCCCGACTGTTCTCTTCGACCTCGACGGCACTGTCGTCGACTCCGGCGCGATCATCCTCGCCTCGATGCGCCACGCGACGCGCGAGGTGCTCGGGCGGGAGTACACCGACGCCGAGCTGATGAAGACGGTCGGCGGGCCGGGGCTCGAAGCGCAGATGGAGGCGCTCTCGCCGGAGCACGTCACGCAGCTCGTCGACGTGTATCGCGCGCACAACATCCCGCTCCACGACGAGCTCGAGGCGTGTCTCGGGATGGAGGACGTCCTTGTTCAGCTCCGCGAAGAGGGCTGCCGGCTCGGCGTCGTCACGGCGAAGCGGCGCGACACGGCTCAGCTCGCGTTCGACCGCACGGGTCTCGGTCATCTCTTCGAGACGGTTGTCGGCGGGGACGAAACGGAGCGCCATAAGCCAGACCCCGAGCCGCTCCTCCTCGGCGCCGAACGCCTTGGCGCGGATCCCGCCCGGTCGGCGTACGTCGGCGACTCGCCGTTCGACATGCGCGCGGCGAAGGCCGCCGGGATGTTCGCCGTCGCGGTGACATGGGGACGCATCCACGATCGCGCGCGCCTCGAAGTCGAGGAGCCGGACGCGATCGTCGACACCGCCGAGGAGCTCCTTGCCGTCCTCCTCTGACGCCGCAGCACGCGCGGCGGAACTGCGCGACGTCCTGAACCGGGCGCTCGCCGCGTACCACGTCGACGACGCGCCGATCATGGAGGACGCCGCCTACGACGCGCTTTACGACGAGCTCGTCGCGCTCGAGGCCGAGCACCCTGAGCTCGTCACGCTCGACTCGCCGACCCACCGCGTCGGCGGCCTGTCCGACCGCTTCGAGAAGGTGCGGCACCTCGAGCCGATGGGCTCGCTCGAGAAGGTCACGACCGACGAGGCACTCCACAAGTGGGACGCCGACGTCCGCAAGCGGCTCGGCGATTCATTGGACGGGGACGCCCCCATCGCGTATCTCCTCGAGCCGAAGATCGATGGGCTCGCGGTCAACCTCACGTACGAGAACGGCGTGCTCGTGCGCGGCACGACGCGCGGGGACGGCGTGCAGGGGGAGGACGTGACGCGCAACATCCGCACGATCAAGGCGATTCCCCTCCGTCTCAACGGGAGCCTCGACGGCGACGCGCCGCGGGTGATCGAGGTGCGCGGCGAGGTCTACCTCCCGCTCAGCGGCTTCAAGGAACTGAACGAACGGCTCGCGGGGACGACGCAGAAGCTCGCGCCGAACCCGCGCAACGCGGCCGCGGGAAGCCTGCGCCAGAAGAACGCGGCGATCACCGCCGACCGGCCGCTCTCGATCTGGATCTACGGCGTTGGGCACCGCGAAGGCGTCGAGTTCGAGACGCAGTCGCAGATGCTCGAGTGGCTACGCGAGCGCGGCTTACGGACGAACCCGTTCGTCGAGCGGTTCGAGTCGATCGACGACGTTGCAGCCGCGTGCGTCGAGTGGGAGCAGCGCCGCGCCGACCTCGACTACGAGATCGACGGCGTCGTGATCAAGGTCGATTCGCTCGACCTGCAGCGTCGGCTCGGCGTCCTCCACCAGCGGCCGCGCTGGGCGCGCGCGTACAAGTGGGCGCCGATGACCGCGGTGACGCGGCTGCTCGAGATCCGAATCCGCGTCGGGCGCACGGGCGCGCTCAACCCGTGGGCGATCATGGAGCCGGTGCAGGTCGGTGGCGTCACCGTCACGCGCGCAACCCTCCACAACGAGGAGGACATCAACCGCAAGGGCATCCGCGCCGGCGACGACGTCATCGTCCAGCGCGCGGGCGACGTCATTCCGCAGATCGTCGGGCCGGCGGGCGAGCACCGGAAAGGCACGAAGGAGTTCCGGATGCCGACGCACTGCCCGCTGTGCGGCACCGAGATCGTCAAGCCCGAGGGCGAGGCGACGCACCGCTGCCCGAACCGCGCGTGCCCGTCCCGCGGCCTCGAGACGCTCATCAACTGGACGCACGTCGCCGACATCGACGGCGTCGGCGAGCAGACGATCCGCGTCCTCTGGGAGAAGGGCCTCGTCCGGTCGCTCCCCGATCTCTACCGCCTCACGAAGGAGCAATTGCTCGAGGTTGAGGGCTTCGCCGAGATCTCCGCGACCGCCGCGATCGAGTCGATCGAGCGCTCGAAGCAGGTCGCGTTCTCGCGCGTCCTGCTCGGTCTCAACATCCCGAGCATCGGCTGGGTGCTCGCCCGCAACCTCGCCGGGCACTTCGGCACGGTCGACAAGCTCATGGCGGCCACGCCGGAGGAGGTCGCCGAGACGGAGGGCTTCGGCACGGACCGGGCCGAGGATGTCGTCGACTGGTTCGTCGACGAGCAGAACCGCGCCCTCGTAGAGGAGCTGCGTGCGCTCGGGCTTCGGTTCGAGGCGGGGGAGGAGGAGCGGCCGAAGGACGGCCCGCTCACCGGCAAGACGTACGTCATCACCGGAACGCTCGAGCGCTTCTCCCGCGAGGAAGCAAAGCGCTTGCTTGAAGAGCGCGGCGCGAAGGTCACCGACTCCGTCTCGGCGAAGACGACCGGCCTCGTCGTCGGCGAGGAGCCGGGCGCTTCGAAGCTGACGAAGGCACAGAAGGTCGAGGTGCCGATCCTCGCCGAGGCCGAGCTTCTCGCTCTGCTCGGCGAGAGCTAGCTCTCAGTCGCCGTCCTTCGCGGCGCGCGCGAGCACGGCGGCGAACGCGTCCTGCGTCCGCATCGCGGCCTTGTGCTTGACCCGGTTCCCGTTCTCGACGACGGAGAAGACGTAGCGGTCGCCGACGAAGCCAGACAGCGACGAGGCGTTGTCGGTCGTGCCCGTCTTCGCCCGGACGAAGCCGTACGCGGGGGTGTTGCGCATCCGGTAGAGAAGCGTTCCGCTCACGCCCGCGACCGGCAGCGAGGTCGTGATGTACGGGCGAAGGTCGGGATCGAGCCACATCCGGCGGAGCACCGCGGCGAGCCCGGCCGTCGTCCAGCGGTCGATGAGCGAGAGGCCCGAGCCGTCGACGATCCGGATCCCCTGGAGCGACACGCCGGCCGCGGCGAGCAGTTCGCGGGTCTCTGCAACCCCGGCGCCCGCCGTCCCGGCGCCGCGCTGCACCGCACCGACCTGCTTCATGAGCATCTCGGCGGTGAAGTTGTCGCTCCACGTGTCCATGAAGCGGACGAGGGAGGAGACCGGCGGCGAGACGACGTAGCCGAGCGCCGTGGCGCCGGCGTGCGCAACGCCGGTCTGCGCCGGCCCGCTCACCGACACTCCCGCATTGACGAGGTAGCGGCGAAAGAGCTGCGCCGCGGAGAGCGCCGGCTGCGTCTCCGCGCGGCCGTCCCAGCCGCGGTTGACGATGAGCGCCGAGAGCGCCGGCGACTCGTGGAGATAGAACTTGGGCTTCCACCCGGCGCCGCTGCGGCGCGAGTCGAACCACGACTCGTCGCCGATCACACGACCCTTGACGTGCGTGATGCCGTCGCGCGCCACCTGGTGGGCGAGCGACCACAGCTCGGCCGTCGAGAGGGTCGGGTCGCCGTAGCCCTTGAGGACGAGGTCGCCCTGCCATGTCGTGCCGTTCTGCGTTCCGTCGCCGAGCACGTCCGTCTCGATCCGGAACGACGGGCCAAGCGCGGCGAGCGCCGCGTACGTCGTCGCGAGCTTCTCGTTCGAGGCCGGATGGAGCGGAACACCGGCGTGGAGCGCGTAGACGAGGCGGCCGGTGTGGAGGTCGTAGACGACAGCGCCGGTCTCAGCCGGGTCGACCTTCGGTGAGCGGAGCGCCGCTGCGAGCTGCTGCGCGAGGGACGAACTGCCGCCCGTCGCCGCCGGCACGAGCACGATCGCGAGCAGCGCGGCGCACGCGGAGAGGCGAACGAGTCGGCGCATCCGCCTATTTTGGCGCGCAGCTCAGACGATCCCGGAGCGGACGGCGTAGACCGCCGCCTGGATCCGGTTGTCGATGTGGAGCTTCATGAGGATGTTCGAGATGTGGTTCTTGACCGTCTTCGGACTGATGTGGAGCTCGGCCGCGATGAGTGCGTTGTCCTTCCCGTTCGCGATGAGCTTCAGCACCTCGATCTCGCGCTCGGAGAGCTCTGTCCGGATGAGCGCCTCGATTCCCGAGTGGGCGCTCGTGGCGCGGACGCGTTGGAGGACTTTCCCGGCGATGTGCGGGGAGATGAGTGCTTCGCCGCGCGCCGCGGCCTGAATCCCCGCGACGAGATCGTGGATCGATGCGTCTTTCAGGAGGTAGCCGCACGCGCCCGCGAGGATCGCGTCGGTGACGTCCGAGTCCTCGTCCGAGATCGTCAGCACCACGACGCGTGTGAGCGGCGAGAGCTCCGCGATGTGGCGAGTGGCGTCGACACCGCCCATCGCCGGCATGTTGAGGTCCATCACGACGATGTCGGGTGAGAGCTCACCGACGTGCGCGACGGCCTCGGCGCCCGTGGCCGCTTCGCCGACGATCTCGATCCCCTGCGCCTCTAGGAGGTTCCGCAGGCCGGTGCGGAAGAGATCCTGGTCGTCGACGAGCAGGACACGAAGTGTGTCCGTCGACCGCTTCTCGTTCGTCTGGACCAGATCTGACACTGCGAGGCCGCCCCCTTCCGCGCGGAGAGTGTGCCAGAAGGATGGCCACGCTCCAGGTATTCGACCTCCCTACTAATAGATCGTGATCGTCACGGTTCGCCTGCCCCATTTGGCGCACTGTGCGTAGGTCGAGTACCAGAGGTCGATGACCTTGCCCTTGATCCCACCTCCGACGTCGGCGGCGATCCCTTTCCCGTAGCCGGGGATGTACAGCCGGGTTCCGAGCGGGATGAGGGACGGGTCGACCGCGACGACGCCAGGCCCCGTGGGCAGGCCGCTCGCGGTGGTGCCCTTGAGGATGTAACACGTTGCGCTCACGACCATCTTCTGGCCACTTTTCGGAGGCGGCTGGGACGGCGGCGTGTGGCTGTGCGCGATCTTCTTCGAGCGCTTCGCAGCAACGCTCGCGCGCGTAAGCAGTCTCGTCGTCGCGGCAGCGCCTGCACCGGCGCGAAGCGATGCGACGAACGCCGACTTGCTCGCCGCGGCGCCCGCGAGGCTCTGCTCGGCCGCGCGTGCTGACGCGAGCGAGCGCGTGAGCCGGCGTGCATCGGACGCGAGCGTGCGCCGCGTGCGCAGGAGCCGGCGCTCGGCGGCGCGTGTCTCGGCGATGACCCGGCTGCTTTCCGCGGCGCTCCGCTTGAGATCGTCGAGCTGTTGCAGGCCTTTCCCGAGCGAGGCGGCGCCGATCACGACGGCGAGTGGATCGACCTGGCCTTGCTCGTAGATTGTCCGGAGCTGGAAGGCCAGCTGCCGCTGCGTGGCTGCGAGCATGGCACGGGCTCCAACGAGATCGGATCGAAGCGCTCTGCGTTCGCCCCGCAGCGTCGCGGCCTCGGTTGCGAGGTACGCGACGCGAGCCTGAGCTGCCTCGAGACGACTGTCGAGCGCGTACAGCTCGAGCAGCGGGGTGCTGCGGTTCGCCGCCGCTGCGGTCGAGCGCGCCGCTCCATGCGAGGCGAGCGCGGACGAGACCGCGACGAGTCCGACGGCGAGGGCAAAGCCCGCGAGCCGGGGAGTGCGTGTTCGGAAGAGCCTTGCCACGACCGCGTGGACCTTAAGCGATGTCGACTTTGTGCGAGCACCTGTCGGCGGCTACGGGGACAGCTTTGTGCCAAATTGCAGCAATTTCCGGGTCCGTTGTCCGGACGAACGTCCGCCGGCGCTGTTACAGTGGCCCTACTTGTGACGGTCCGGAGGACGTCATCCGCACGCTGAAGCGGCAGATTGCAGCTTCAGCGCTGCTAACAGCTCTGCTCTGCGTCGCAGTCGCGGCGGCAGCGGCAGCACCCCCGATCTCGGCCAAGCAGGCCGAGGCGCAGCGCGTGCTCGCGCAGCTTCAGCAGCTCGACGCGGCCGCGCAGGTCGCCAACAGTCGCTACGAGGCCGCCTCTTCTCAGCTCCAGCTCGTCCACCATCAACTTTCGGAGAACAAGCAGGCGCTCGGCGTCGCTCGTGGCAACCTCGCGACCGCGCAGACGACCCTCGCGCAACGGCTCGTTGCGATGTACACGTCGCAGGACAACCAGTCGTCTCTCGCTGTGATCCTCGGCGCGGTGAGCCTCGACGACCTCGTCAACCGGCTCGAGACCCAAAACACGGTCACGACGCAGAACACGTCGCTCATCCAGCAGGTCGCGTCGTACGAGCATTCGATCGTTCGCCATCGGCAGCTCCTGCACCGCGCGCAACTCTCCGTCGGCCGCCTCGTCGCCGAACGCGCCGCCGCGAAGCACGCGATCGACGCGAAGCTCGCCGACGAGCAGCGCCTCTACAACTCTGTCCGCAACGAGATAGCGCAGCTCCAGGCGCAGCAGCAGGCAAGCCAACGCGCAGCGGCGCGGCAGGCAGAGGCGGCGGCGCTCACGCAAATGACGCAGTCGGAGCTTTCCGGGAACATCACCACCGGAAGCCTCCCGTCCTCCGGCTTCGGAGCCGCGGTCGGGATCGCGGAGCAGTATCTCGGTGTCCCGTACGTCTGGGGCGGCGCGAGCCCCAGCGGGTTCGACTGCTCAGGGCTCGTGATGTACGTCTACGCGCAGCTCGGCGTCTCACTCCCGCACTACACGGTGTCGCAATACAACTATCCGAACGCCGTCCACCCGTCCCGGTCGCAGCTCCAGCCCGGAGACCTTGTCTTCTTCGCCGGGCTCGGCCACGTCGGGATCTACATCGGCAACAACCAGTTCATCCATGCGCCGCACACGGGGACCTTCGTGAGCATCGACAGTCTCAACGGCTGGTACTCGTCCGAGTACTACGGCGCAACGCGGATTCTGGGCTAAGCGCTAACCCGCGTACAGCTGCTCGATCTCGGCGGCGAAGTGGTCGTGGATGACCCGGCGCCGCAGCTTGAGCGTCGGAGTCATCTCGCCCTCCTCGAGTGAGAACTCGCGCGGCACGATCGCGAACTTCTTGATCTGCTCGACGCGCACGCGATCGCGGTTCACCTCGTCGACGATTTCCTGCACGAGCTGTTGCGGGTCGCGGCCGCTCGATGCGACCTCGGCCTCGTCGAGCGTCAGGAGCGCCGTGACGTACGGCCGCCGGTCGCCGACGATGATCGCCTGCGAGATGAAACGCGAAGACTTGAGCGCGTTCTCGAGGTTCTGCGGTGCGATGTTCTTGCCGCCGGCGGTGATGATCAGATCCTTCTTGCGGTCGGTGATCTTGAGGAAACCGTCCGCGTCGATCTCGCCGACGTCGCCGCTGCGGAACCAGCCGTCGGCGTCGAGCACCGCCGCCGTCGCCTCGGGATCCTTGTAATAGCCGGTGAAGACCGAGTCGCTGCGGATGAGGATCTCGCCGTCGGAGTCGAGCTTGATCTCGCAGTCATCGACCGGCCGTCCGACCGTGCCGATCCGGAAGTCGGCGGGGTCGTTCGCCGTCGCCGAGCTCGACGTCTCGGTGAGGCCGTAGCCCTCGATCACCGGCACGCCCATGGCGTGGAAGAACTCCATCACGTCGACCGAGAGCGGCGCGGCGCCGGAGACGCCGAGGCGGAGCTTGCCGCCGAGCCGCGCGCGCACTTTCGCGAAGACGAGCTTGTCCGCGAGCGAGTGCTGGAGCGAGAGCCACGGCCCCGGCTTGCGGCCCGCGCGCTCGACGCGGCTCACCTTCCCTCCGACCGAGACGGCCCAGAGCCCGATGCGGCGCTTCATCCCGCCGGCGCGCTCGATCTCCCCGAGCGCGTTCGCGTGGATCTTCTCGTAGACGCGCGGCACGGCAGGGAGGATGGCCGGCTGCACCGTCACGAGCGCCTCGGGGACGCGCGCGACGTCGGCGACCGCGGCGATCGTCGCGTGGTGATGGCTCGCGGCCTGGTGCGCGAGGCGCGCGAAACTGTGTGCCATCGGGAGGAAGAGGAGCACGACGTCGCCGGGCGCGATCGTCTTCCGCACTTTCGTCGCCGCCGTGACGAGGTTCTTGTGCGTGAGCATGCAGCCCTTCGGCGGGCCGGTCGTGCCGGACGTGTAGATGAGCGTCGCAAGGTCGTCTTCCGCGACCGGATCCGGCTGCAGGTGCTTCGAGGCGCGTCCCTCGGCCTCGAGCTTGTCGAGGAGGTCGAATGGGACGATCTCGCGCAACGCCGGCAGGGAGCCGCGGACGGAGACGAGCTTGCGCGCCTGCTCGTCGTTCTCTGCGAAGGCGAGCACGGCCTCGGAGTGCTCGAGCACGTACGCGCACTCCTTCGCCGAACTCGTGGGGTAGAGGCCGACGACGACGGCGCCGATCGACATGATCGCCCAGTCGAGCAGGATCCAGTCGACTGACGTCCGCGCGATGACCGCGACGCAGTCGCCGTGCCGGACGCCGTGCGCGAGGAGTCCGCGCGCGAGGGCGTCGATCCGCTCGGTCGCCTCGTCCCACGGCACGGGACTCCAGCCCGCCGGCCCCTCCTCGAGGTACGCGGGTGAGGGCGGCGCGTTGTGGGCCGCTTCGCGCCAGAGCTCGGGTGCTGTGCGCCGCTCCATTCCTGCATCGTAAACCGGAGGAGAAGCCGCGTCCGACTAGAATTCGCCCTCCTCATGCGCACGATCTGGAACGGATCCATCAGCTTCGGCCTCGTCAACATCCCCGTTGGCCTCGCTCTTGCGACGCAGCGGCAGGACGTGTCGTTCCGCACGCTCCATCGCGAGTGCGGCACGCCGATCAAGCAGAAGCGCTGGTGCCCTGTCCACGAGCGCGATGTCGAGGCCGACGAGCTCGTCAAGGGCTGGGAGTTCGCGAAGGGCCAGTACGTCCTCGTCGAGGAGTCCGACCTCGAAGCCGTCGCGCTCACGCGGTCGCAGTCGATCGCGATCCTCCGGTTTGTGCGCCTCGAAGACGTCGATCCCGTCTATTTCGACCGCTCGTACTACCTGTCGCCGGCCGACGCCGAGGCGCAGCGCAAGCCGTACGTTCTCTTGCTGCGCGCGATGGAGGAGTCGGGCATGGCCGCGGTCGGGAAGTTCGTGCTCTGGGGCAAGGAGAATCTCTGCCTCATCCGCGCGCAGGCGGGCGCGCTCGTGCTCGAGACGTTGTTCTTCGCCGAGGACGTGCGCTCGAAGAAGGAGATCGAGGACGTCGTCGGCGAGACGGCGATCGCCGAGGCCGAGCTGCAGCTCGCGGGTCAGGTCATCTCGAGCCTCTCGGGCGAGTGGACGCCGGAGGACTTTGCGAACGATTACCGCGAGGATCTCAAGCAGATGCTCGAGGAGAAGCTCGCCGGCCGCGAGATCGTCGCGCCGGAGCCGGTCGCCGACATGCCGGTGATCGATCTTATGGAGGCCCTACGCCAGAGCGTCGTCGACGCGCAGGGACGCCGCGCGGTGAAGGAGTCCGAAAATGGGAAAGCCGCTCAAAAGAGCGGCTCCCGGTCACGCAAGACGCCGGCGCGCTAAGCCGAAGGCGGGCGTGCCGCTGGGCGCTGGCGGCTTTGCCGGCGGCCCTTCCGGCTCGAGAGCGCCTGACGCCGAATTCGCTAAGCGGCCTGCGTCTGCAGCGTCGCTTCCCGCTGGGTCTGGAACAGGTACTTGTCGATCTTTCCCTGGTAGATCGGCACGCCCTCTTCGACGCAGACGCGGATCACTTCGTCCCGGTCGAGACCGAGCTCTTCTGACAGTTCTTCCGGCGTGAGGTGGTTCGCCATCGAGCAACTCCCTCCTGGAACGAAAAAACCCGCGGCGCACACGGCGCTGCGGGTTAGCTCGTACCCTCGGTTGTAGGGACTGCAGGCCTCACTCGGCCTGCTCCTTCAAAACATCCATTGAGCAAAGAATATGCCCTAGTGATGACGGAGCGCAAACATCCTCTTTACGAATTTGATGAGCGTGAGCTCGTCGTGGACGGCGCACGGCTTGTCTATGCGGTTGGCGGCCGACAAGCAGCGTCGCGCCCTCCAGTGGTGCTCGTGCACGGGCTGGGCGGGACGATCGAGAACTGGCGCGGTATCGCGCCTGAGCTCGCGCGGAACCATCGCCTCCTCGTGCCCGATCTGCCGGGGCATGGAGGCTCGCAGCCGTTGTCCGGCAAGATCCGCGATCTCGATCCGTACGCCGACGCGATCGTCTCGATGCTGGAGGCGGAGGGGATCGGCGGCGCCGTGTGGGTCGGGCACTCGCTTGGCGGGGTCGTTGCGCTTCGCGCTGCGGTGCGGCGCCCGGAGACGGTGCGCGCAATCGTCCTCGCCGGCGCGGCGGGGACAGGCTCACGCTCGCGCTCTGCGCGGGTGATGTTGACGCTCGACGGGATGATCCGGCCCGGCCGGGCGATCGCGCCGCACGGCGAGCGGTGGGCACGCTCCGCGCGCGGCCGCCGCGTCGCGTTCTGGTGGGGAGTCGGGGACACGAGAGCGCTCGAGCCGGAGCTCGCCGAGGGTTTCTTCGCCGGCCCGGCCCGTCACACGAGCACGCTCCAAGCCGGGCGCGCGCTGTTCGAGACGGATCCGCGCGACGAGCTTCCGCGCATCACGTGTCCGGTGCTCTGCCTCTGGGGAGCGCGCGACAACTGGGTGAAGCTCGACGACGGCTTCGAGTACGCCCGCCTGCTCGGTGCGCCACTCCGGACGATCGCCGGGTGCGCGCATCTCCTGATCGGCGAGCGCCCCGAGATCTGCCTCGCGGCGATCGAGGAGTTCGTCGCCTCGCTCTAGCTCGCTACGGGCGCCTCGAACGGAATCACCTCACCTCCTGCATCAAGGCCGGTGCCGTCGGTGTCGTCGCTCCGCGGCCCGCCGAGGAACTCGACTCGCCGCGCGACGACCTCGATCGCCGTGCGCCGCTTGCCCTCCTCCTCCCACGAGCGCGACTTCAGCCAGCCGTCGACCGCGACGCGGCGGCCCTTGCCGAGGTACTCGGCGCAGAGCTCCGCCTGGCGGTCCCACGCGCAGACGTTCACGAAGTCGGCGCCGCCGTCCTTGCTTGCGCGATCGACGGCCAGGAGGAAGCTCGCCACCTTCTTGTCGGGACCGATATCGCGGAGGTCGACGTCGGTTGCGAGGTTCCCGATGAGGGTCACGATGTTCATGGAGCCACGCTAGTCCGCAATTTGTGACAACGGGGTCAAAGGTTCGTGCCGGTAGAGTGGCGCGGCGATGGGCCTTTTCAGCGGACTGACCGGCTTCGGCGGCCGCGACATGGCGGTCGACCTCGGCACGGCGAACACGCTCGTCTACGTCCGCGGCCGCGGCATCGTCCTTTCGGAGCCGTCGGTCGTGGCGATCGACCAGCGCAACGGCGAGGTGCACGCGGTCGGTGTCGAGGCGAAGCGGATGCTCGGCCGCACGCCGGGGACGATCTCCGCTATCCGCCCGCTCAAGGATGGCGTGATCGCCGACTTCGACGTGACCGAGCAGATGCTGCGGCACTTCATCCAGAAGGTGCACCAGCACCGCTTCGCGCACCCGCGCGTCGTCGTGTGCGTGCCCTCGGGCGTGACCGGGGTCGAGAAGCGCGCGGTCGAGGAGGCGACGCTCTCCGCCGGCGCGCGCCAGGCGTACCTCATCGAGGAGCCGATGGCCGCCGCGATCGGCGCCGGGCTCCCGGTTGCCGAGCCGACGGGGAACATGATCGTCGACATCGGCGGCGGCACGACCGAGGTCGCCGTTATCTCGCTCGGCGGGATCGTCGTCTCGCAGTCGCTGCGCGTCGGCGGCGACGAGATGGACGAGGCGATCATCAATCACATCAAGCGTGACTACAAGCTCCTCATCGGCCAGCAGACGGCCGAGGAGATCAAGCTCGAGGTCGGCTCCGCGTGGGACATGCAGGACGAGCTCCAGGCCGAGGTGCGCGGTCGCGACATGCTCACCGGCTTGCCAAAGACTGTCCTCCTCACCTCGGAGGAGATCCGCCGCGCCCTCGACGAGCCGGTCACGCAGATCATCGAGGCGATCAAGTCGACGCTCGACAAGACGCCGCCCGAGCTCGCCGCGGACATCATGGATCGCGGCATCGTCCTCGCCGGCGGCGGCGCGCTCCTCAACGGGCTCGACGAGCGGCTGCGCCACGAGACGCAGATGCCCGTTCACCTCGCCGAGAGCCCGCTCACGTGCGTCGCGGTCGGTTCCGGTCGGAGCCTCGAGGAGTTCGAGGCGATCCACCGCTCGAACCGCGCCCGCGCCCGCGGCCGCAACGGCCGCCGCTATTAGCTCGCGAAAGCTGCGCTTTCGCTCGCTGTTGTAGGAACTCCGGCCGGGAAGAGCGCGGTCTTCCCGGCCTTCGTGCGTAGACCTCGTTACCGCCGCGGCGGGCGCCTTCGGCGCGCGCCGGGGAGCGGGGGAGCCTGCGACTAAGCCAAGCTTCGCCTGTCTTAGCCTCCGGCCGAAGATCAGGCGAGAGGGCACACTCGCCCAGCCCAGGATCTAGTGGAACACGCAGGTGACGTTCGCGCGGATCGCGTGATCTGCTCGGACTCTCACGGTGACCAGAGGACATGGCGGGTAGGGAGGCTTAGCGTTCCCCCAGGTCCGGATCTCGTACTTGCTGGGGCGGAGGTTGAAGCGGTAGGCCTGGCCTTGAGCGAGGCGGGCCTTGTCCACGACCTTGCCGCCGCGAAGGATCTGGACGCGGCCACGCTCGTAGCCCGTCTTCGCGTAGCCGGGCGGTATCCGTCCGGTGAAGACGATGCCTCCGGTCAGCGTTCCCTTCGCGGTCGAGTGCTTGGTCGCTCCGAAGCCGACGCCGCCGACGAGGAGCAGTCCGATGGCCGCGAGTAGCGTTACGGGAAGGATCGTTTTCATCTCGTACTCCTTACGACGCAGACGACCCATTTTGTCACCGCGATCTTCGCCCCGGCGGACTGCTTGCCGCATCCGCGGAGGCACTGGTGCTCAGGCGACATTGGCGCACACTGGGGCACCTGAGGCCCTTCCTCCCTTGCGTGCTCGCGGTTGCGGTGGGATGCTTGCGGCCATGAAGGCGCTTGCGTTGATTGCAGTCGTCCTCGCCGCTGGCGGTCTGGGTGCTAGCGCGCCCGCCGCGCACAGCTTGCCCGCCTTCTCCGGTTGTTTCGGGGTCGGCAAGACCATCCGCACCCACACGATCCTCTTCGCATGTGGTGACGGCAACTTCTACGTCAATCACCTTCGCTGGGCGAGCTGGACATCGTCATCAGCGATCGCCGTTGGTGTCGGCCACCAAAACGATTGCACGCCTGGCTGTGCAGAGGGCCACTTTCACGCGTACCCACGCGTCTCCGTCCAGCTGCGTCGTCCGGAGAGTTGCACCCGAGAGCGGCGACTCTTCACGCGAGTCACGGTGCGCTTCACCCGTCGGAAGCCCCCGGGCGAGAAGCACCGCCACTTCACCATGAAGGCACCGTTCCTATACCACTCCGGCTGCCCGTAGCCGAGCGCCTGCTCAGGGGACATTCCCGAGCACTGGGGCCGCCGAGGGACCACTAGCTAGGGGCACGCAGTCGAGCAAGCCTGACAGCGGCCCAGTCATGGCGCTTGTCTGGCGTGTCGAGTCCCTCAGGCGGCTCGAGCCACATATCGGGTTCGAGCCTCGACGCGGCGTCGAGTGTCAGCCCGCGCCACCTGGAGGTCGAGGTCACGGCCACCTTCCCGCAAGGCCGCCCGTCGCCGCCGAGCACGAACGAGACGTTCCAGTCGCCGACCATATGGCTCTCTCTCGCTGCCACGGCGTAGACCGTACCGCCAGCTCCTTCCCTTTCACTTTGTCCGGAACCGCTCAGGTGACACTCCCGAGCACTGGGGCAGGCGACCTGCTCCGTCACCCGACTGTCCGACTGCTGCTTCCGGCCGACCGCTTTGTTGACGATCGCGGCGCTCATGGTCGGCTCTTAGACGCGGGCGGTACCCTACGGCGGTGGCACCCCGCAGTCGCAGTGCGCGCTCGGCGGCGCTCGCTCAGTCCGTCCAGCGTTCGAAGCCGACTCCGTACCCGTCGAAGGTTCGCAGCGCGCTCGTTCGCCGCGCGGTTCTCGTCGCGCTCGTGCTCGTCTCGCTGGCGCTCCTCACGATCTCCTTCCGCTCGCCGTCCTCGGGGGCGCTGCATTCCATCGAGGGTGCCGGCTCCACCGTCCTGCGGCCGTTCCAGATCGCGGCTTCGCGTGTCGCGCAGCCGTTCAGGGACGCGTACAACTACTTCGACGGCCTCGCGAACGCGAAGTCGGAGAACGAGAAGCTCAAGAAGCAGGTCGCCGCCCTCCAGAGCCAGGAGCTGCTCTACCTCACGGCGGCAAAGCAGGAACAACAGCTCGCGAAGATCCTCCACTACCGCCAGGGCCCGACCTTTCCGCACGGCTTCCGCCCGGTCGTCGCCCGCGTCATCGCCGCGTCGCCGAGCCCGTTCGCGCGCACGCTCGTGATCGAGGCGGGCTCGTCGGACGGGATCATGGAGCAACAGGTCGTCGTGAGCGGCAACGGCCTCGTCGGGCTCGTTACCAACGTCTTTCCCGACACGGCCGTCGTGACGCTGCTCAATGACGCGCAGTCGTTTGTGCCGGTAGTCGACGTCCAGACGAATGCGCGTGGCTCCGTTCACCCGAGCAGCGCCGGGACGCTCATCCTCGACTACGTCAACAAGCAGGCCGCCGTCCACCCGGGCGACGTGCTCGTCACCCAGGGGACGATCGACCCGAACTACCGCGACCTCTACCCGTCAGGAGTCCCGGTCGGCACGGTCACGTACGCGCACGCAACCGACACGTCGTCGTTCCTCCAGGTGGAGCTGCAGCCGCTCGCGGATCTCAGCTCGCTCCAGGCCGTCGCAGTTCTCGTACCGAGGAAGAAGCACCACACGTGAGCCCCTGGGATGGCGTGAAGATCGCCGTCCTGCTGTTCGTGGCGGCGGTGGCGCAGGTCTCGATCTTCTCCCAGATCGACGTGTTCGGCGCTGCGCCCGATCTGCTCCTCGTGACGCTCGTGGCGGTCTCGCTCCTGCGCGGCAGCATCGCCGGCGCGGTCGGCGGATTCTTCGCCGGGCTCATCGTCGACACCGCGTCCCTCGCGACGCTCGGCCTCACGTCGCTCGTCCTCACGCTCGCCGGGTTCTGGATCGGCCGGTACGGGGAGACGACCGGGCGCGACCGCGGGCACGCGCCGTACCTCTCGATCGCGGTCGTCACGGTGCTCTACGAAGTCGGGCTTCTCGTCGTCCACTTCGTTCTCGGCGAGACCGCTCCCGCCGGAGCGGTCTTCGCAAGCCTTCTGCCCGCGGTGCTCCTCAACCTCGTCATCACCGGCCCGGTCTACGCGCTCGTGCGGCGGCTGCTGCGGCCGCAGGCGCCGGCCGAGTTGAGCGCGGAGGTGCAGCTCCTTGGCTAGCACGACCGCAGGCCGGGCCCGGGACAGGGGCAGGGGAAGGGGAGACGCCGCCGAGCGCGAGTCGGCGGTCGAGCCGTTCCGCGTCACGCCGAAGCTCGCGCGGCGACTCGCGATTCTCGGCGCGCTTCTCCTCGTCGGGTTCGCCGCGCTCACGATGCGGCTCTGGACGCTGCAGGTTCTCGCGGGCCCGGAGTACGCCGCGCGCGCGAACGCGCAGCAGATACGCGAGACCCCCGTACCTGCGGCGCGCGGCGCGATCGTCGACCGGCACGGCGTCGCGCTCGTGACGAGTGCAGCCGTGACGTCCGTCGATCTCTATCCCTCGGCGCTGCCGAAGCTCGGAGACTTCCGCTACCACGAGCTCAAGGCGCTCAGCCGCATCACGCACGTTCCCCTCCGCACGATCCGCCGGGGGATCCACGATCTGGAGAAGAAATACGACACGGTCGACCCGTTCGTCGTCCTTCCCGAAGCTCCGCCGGCGCTCGTGACCTACCTCCAGGAGCGCGCGAGCCAGTTCCCCGGCGTCAGCCTCGGCCAGACGTACGTCCGCCGTTACCCCCAGGGCAGTCTCGCCGCGCAGCTCTTCGGCATCGTCGGGCCGATCACCCCGTCGGAGGCGAAGATGAAGGAGTACCGCGACTTGCCGCTCGCCGACGAGATCGGGCAGTCGGGGATCGAGGCCGCGTTCAACTCCTACCTGCAGGGCATCGACGGCGCGGCGCGTGTGCGCGTCGACTCTTCCGGCCGGCGTCGCGGCCAGAAGGCGCTCGCGAAGGCCGCAACCCCGGGGCAGACGGTGCAGCTGACGATCGACGCGGGACTCGAGCGCACCGCGCAGAACGCGCTCGCGTACGGGATCCAGCTCGCGCACAACAACGGCCAGTGGGCGGCCGACGGCGGCGCGATCGTCGCGATGGATCCGCAGACCGGTGAGGTTCTCGCGGCCGCATCCTCGCCCACGTACAACCCGTCGCTCTTCTCCGGCCGCGTGACGCAGCGTCAGCTCAACGACGCCGGGGTTGGCAGCACGCAGTCCGCGATCGCCCACAACATTCCGCTTCTCAACCGCGCCCTCGACGCCGAGTACCCGCCGGGCTCGATCTTCAAGCCCCTCACGGCGATCGCGGCCCTCCAGGAGGGGATCATCAGCCCGTCCACGTCGCTGCTGTGCAGCGGCACGTATGTCGCGCCCGAGGACCGTGGGCATACCCCCTGGCACAACTGGGACCCGTCCGTCTACCAGTGGATGACGCTGCCGACCGCGATCGGGTACTCGTGCGACACGTACTTCTACCGCGTCGGCAACTCGTTCTACCTCCTGCCGGCCGACCGCGGCCAGCCCGAGCAGCGGTGGGCGGCGAAGTTCGGCTTCGGCCGGCGGGCGCCGATCGAGATCGGCCCGCAGGCGCCGCGGTCTCCTGCCGACGATCGCGTGGAAGCACCGCACGTACACGCGCAAGACGGATCCGAACTGGCAGATCGACCGCCTCTGGAAGCCGGGCGACTCGATCCAGCTCGCGATCGGTCAGGGCGACCTTCTCGTCACGCCGCTCCAGATGGCGCGCTTCTACTCGGCGATCGCGAACGGGGGCAAGGCTCGTCCAGCCGCACCTCCTGCTTGACGTCCAGAACCAGAACAAGACGATCGTCCCGACGCAGGCGGCTGCCGCGCCGCGGCCGATCCCCGGGCTCAACCCGGCGAACCTCGGGCCTGTGCAGACGGGGCTCTTCGAGGGGACGCACGCGCCGTTCGGTACGTCGTACGGCGTCTTCGGGCAATTCCCGAAGGCGATCGCCGGCAAGACGGGCACGGCGCAAAAGCGCGACCCCTACGGCCGCAACCAGAACCAGTCGTGGTGGTGCGGCTACGGGCCATTCAACTCGCCGACGATCGTCGTGTGCGCCGTGATCGAGAACGGTGGCTACGGCGGCGACGCCGCGGCGCCGGCGGCGGAGCAGGTGTTTGCGAAGTTCTTCCACGTGCCGGCGAGCCAGATCCAATACCACCCCTCGGACTGAGAGACGACTGGCTGATGCTCGAATACGCGGGATCACAGAGAGCGGGGCGGCCCGAACGCGAGGCGCCGCACCTCCTCGCCGTCGTGCGCTCGTTCGACTGGATCCTCGTCGGCGCGCTTGCCGCTCTCGTCGTCGTGGGGCTCTGGGGGATCGGCGGCATCACGAGCCACGACCCGGCCGGCCCGAGCTACTACCTCAACAAGCAGATCCTCTATGCCGTGGCCGGCGGCTTCGTGCTCGTCGTCGCGGCGCTCATCGACCCCGATCTCTATCGCCGTTACTGGCGGTGGATCTACGGCGGCACGGTCGGACTCATCGCGGTCGTGTACCTCGCCGGCAAGGCCGCCGGCGGCGCGACGCGCTGGATCGACCTCGGCTTCTTCCAGTTCCAGCCGTCGGAGTTCGGGAAGCTCCTCGTCGTCCTCGCGCTCGCCGGCCTGATCTCCGAGCGCCAGTCGGCGATCGGAGAGTGGGGGACGACGCTCCGGGTTCTCTTGTTCGGCGCTCTCCCGGCTCTCCTCGTCTTCGTCCAGCCCGACCTCGGCACCGCGCTCGTCTACATGGCCGCGCTTGCGGCGATGCTCTTCGTCGCGGGCACGCCGTGGAGCCATCTCGCGACGCTCGGCGCGGTCGCCGTGCTCCTCGTCGCGGGAGTGTTGTGGGTCGGGCCGGCGGTCGGCGTCCAGTTCCTCAAGGGCTACCAGCAGGCGCGTCTCACGTGCTTCATCGAGTCGTCGAAGTGCTCGGCCGCGCAGGGCTACAACCAGAAACAGTCGAAGATCACGGTCGGCGCGGGGCAGATCCGCGGCGTCGGGCCGAACGCCTCGTCGCAGGTCAATGGAGGCTTCCTTCCCGCGTACAACACCGACTTCGCCTTCGCGAGCTACGCCGAGCAGCGCGGCTTCGTCGGTGCCGTGATCCTCCTCGCGCTCTATCTCCTCGTGCTCTGGAGAGGCCTGCGCGTGGTCACGGTCGCGCGCGATCTCTTCTCGGCCGTCGTCGCGGGCGGGATCGTCCTCGCGCTCTTCTTCGAGATCTTCATCAACGTCGGCATGGCGATGGGAATTGCCCCGATCACCGGCATTCCGCTGCCGTTCCTCAGCGTTGGCGGCTCGGCGATGATCGCGAACCTCGCGGCGATGGGCGTTCTGCTCGCGATCCACGCCCGCGGGCGCGCGTCGCGGCGCAGGCGCGCTTAGACGTTACGCAGCTGCCGGGCGCAAACGCGAACGCCGCGCCCGAATCGCGCGCAGGCGCTGCGTCAGGCGCGCCCACGCCCACGACTCGATCTCGTGGTACCGCGTCTCGGCCTGGCTCCGGGTCGCCTCGAGATACTCGAACCACGCGTCCGCCTCTTCGATCATCAGGAGCTCTTCCGCCTCACGCTTTGCCGCCACGTTGCACCTCCCGTCTGGTGAATGGCCCGGATGCTAGGTCCGGGACCGGACGGAGGCCCAGGGGGAGGTCGCTGCTACCCTCCCCTTCGAGGCATTTCATGCTTTCCCCTGACAACGTTTCTATTAACAACGACGAGCGCGCGCGCGATCTGACTAAGCAGGTTGCGGCTGCGCGCCACCTCGAAGGAGTTTTTCTTTGCCTTGGTTCCGCTTCCGGAGGAAGTCCTCCGCTGACCAGCGCGTCGGACGACGCGCGCGAGCTCGAGTCCGGCCAATCCGGGCCTGAGCCCGAGCTAACCCCCGCTGCCGCAGACGACGCGGCGGCACCCCAATCCAGCGATCCCACGAAACCGAAGCGCCGGCGCGGCAGCCGCGGCGGACGCGGACGCAAGAAGCCCGGCGCCGCCACCGCGGGCGACAGCCGCGGAGACGACCGCCGCCCCCGAGCGAAAAGAAGGCGGCAAGCAGCAATCCGAACGCCGCCAGCTCTCCCAGCGGCAGGAACGCCGCCGCGACCAGTCCGCAGCGCCGCCGCCGCGAGCCGCAGCGTCGCGCCCCGCTCCCGGCCGCGAAGCGCGAGCTGCTCGTCTCCGTCGACGTCGGCGAGAAGCGCGTCGCCGTCCTCGAGGACGGCCAGGTCGCCGAGGTCTATCTCGAGCGGCCCGACCACCGCTCGATCGCTCGGCAACATCTATCTCGGCCAGGTCGACAACGTCCTGCCGGGAATGGAGGCCGCGTTCGTCGAGATCGGCCTCGAGAAGAACGGCTTCCTCTACGTCGACGAGATCGTCGGCCCCGAGATCGAGAAGGGCCACGGCCGCAAGATCCAGGACCTGATCAAGCGCGGCGAGACGATCCTCGTGCAGGCGGTCAAGGATCCGATGAAGACGAAGGGCGCGCGACTGACGACGCAGATCTCGCTGCCCGGCCGCTTCGTCGTGCTCGTGCCGCAGGGCGAAGGTCTCGGCGTCTCGCGCCGCCTCGAAGACGACGAGCGCAACCGCCTGAAGGACATCCTCAAGCGCCTCAACGTCAAAGAGGGCGGCGTCATCGTCCGCACCGCGGCCGAAGGCGCGTCCGAGGAGGACATCGAGCGCGACCTCGTCTTCCTGCAGCGGCTCTGGAAGTCGATCCAAGCGAAGGCGAAGACCGCGCACGCGCCGGAGCTCGTCTACCAGGAGGCCGAGCTGCCGCTCCGCGTCGTCCGTGACCTCTTCACCGGCGACTTCGAGAAGGCGTACATCGACGACGAGCGCACGCACAAGCGCATCGTCGGGTACCTCAAGAAGACGTCCCCGCACATGGTCGAGCGCGTCATCCGGTACCGCGAGAAGGCGCCGCTCCTCGAGTCGTTCGGCGTCGAGCAGGAGATCCGCTCGACGATCAGCCGGCGCGTCGACCTCCCGTCCGGCGGCTACCTCATCTTCGACTACGCCGAGGCGTTCACCGTGATCGACGTCAACACCGGGCGGCTTCGTCGGCGGCCGCGGCAAGAACTCGGGCGGCCGGCTCGAAGACACGATCACGAAGAACAACCTCGAGGCGGTCAAGGAAGTCGTCCGCCAGCTCCGGCTCCGCGACATCGGCGGGATCATCGTCATCGACTTCATCGACATGGCGAATCCGAAGAACCGCGCGACGGTCGAGGAAGCGCTGCGTACGGAGCTCGAGCGCGACCGCACGAAGACGTACGTCGTCGAGATCTCGCCGCTCGGACTCGTCGAGATGACGCGCCAGAACGTCACCGACGGCCCGCGCGAGGTGATGACGCGTAAGTGCCCGACGTGCGGCGGCGACGGGATCGTCTACTCCGAGGCCTCCGCAGCGATCGACGTCGAGCGGCGTCTGCGGGCGCTCGCGGCGGGCTCGCGCTCGCAGGCGTTCCGCATCGAGCTTGCCGACCCGATTGCGAGCGCGCTCGTCGGTCCCGGCGCGCGGCGGCTGGTCGAGCTCGAGGCGATCACGAAGAAGCGGTTCTTCCTCTCGGGCAAGCCCGAGACGCACCTCGATCACTTCGTCGTCCTCTCCGAAGGCAAGCTCGCTGACCTCGCGCCGGCAGCGTCGGTGGAGGAGGGCGCCGAGCTGATGCTCGAGCTTGGCGAGATCGACCGCTACGACAGCACTGCGGCGGTCGGCCGCACCGACGGCCTCGAGGTCGTCGTCGCCGACGCGGCGACGCTCGTCGGAAGGCGTCTCAGGGTGCGCATCGAGCGCGTCCTCGACGGTCGCGCGTACGCGGTGCTGACGAAGAAGACGAAGGCGGTGGCCGAGCCGCTGACCGCCGAAGCCGAGGCCGAGAAGCCGACGCGGAGGCCGCCGGCGCGCAAGGGCGCGGCTGACGGCGAGGGTACGGCGATCGTCGCCGAGGAGCCGGACGAGGCGCTCGAGGCCGACGACGAGCTCGAGGTCGTCGAGGACATCACAGACGAGAGTGCCGAGGACGGTGCCCTGGTCGAGGACGGTGCCACTCCGGTCAAGAAGAAGACGCGGCGCGGTTCGCGAGGCGGGCGTAATCGCAAGAAGCCGGCCGCGACGATCCGATCTGCCCGGCGACGATCTCGGCGAGAAACCCGTCGACGAGCCCGCAGTGGAGGAGTCAACCGCACCGGAAGAGCCGGTTGCCGCCGAGGCTCCGAGCGAGATGACCTCCGCTGAGGCCGAGATCGAGCCGACCGACGGAGACGAGCCGCCGGTGCCGAAGAAGCGGACGCGGCGTGGCTCGCGCGGCGGACGCAACCGCAAGCAGAAGCCGGCCGCCGCGACAAACGGCGACGAGCCGGAGTCCGAGTCCGAGGCGTCGTCCGAGCCCGAGAGCGAGGCCGAGCCTCAGCCTGTGCCCGCCCCCGAGCCGGACGCGGCGCCTACGAACGGGAGCTGGGAGTACGTCCCGATGTCGGAGTGGGACGACGAAATCGAGTCGAACCGTTAGCTACACTGCACCACTCGCGGGCCAGAGCCCGCGTTTTCCACGCCTGTTTCCATATCAATGAGCGGATACGCAATCATCAGTCTCGGCGGCAAGCAGCACCGCGTCCACGAGGGCGAGTGGCTGCTCGTCGACCGTCTCAAGGTCGAGGAGGGGCAGACTTTCCAGCCTCGCGTCCTGTTCATGGGCGGCGACGGCGCACCCGACCTCGAGCCGTCGGCGACTGTGACCGCGCGCGTCCTTGGCCACGAGCTCGGCGAGAAGATCCGGATCGGCAAGTACAAGCAGCCGCACGGGCTACAAGAAGCATGCCGGCCATCGCAGCCGCCTCACGCGCATCGAGATCGAGTCGATCGGCGGAAAGGCCGCAAAGGCAGCCGCGAAGCCGAAGGCCGAGAAGGTCGAGAAGGTCGAGAAGGCCGAGTCCAAGGCTGAAACCGTCGAAGTGAAGGTCGAGGCCGCGACCGGGATCGATGTCAGTTCGATGACGATCGCGCAGATCGGCGAGGCCGTCGAGCGGTTGGAGCAAGGCCGAGGTCGAGGCGGCGCTCGCGTCCGAGCAGTCCGGCAAGGCGCGCAAGGGCGCGATCAGCGCGCTCGAATCCGCACTTGAGGAGAAGAAGCTAATGGCACATAAGAAGGGACTCGGCTCGTCGCGCAACGGCCGCGACTCGAATCCGCAGATGCTCGGCGTGAAGATGTTCGACGGCCAGGACGTGTCGGCGGGAATGATCCTCGTCCGCCAGCGCGGCACGCGCTTCCGCCCGGGCCCGGGCACCGGCCTCGGCAAGGACGACACGATCTTCGCGATGCGCGACGGCAAGGTCGTCGTTCCGCACGAGCGGCGAGCGCCGCTTCATCAGCGTCGTCGACGCGTAGATTTCATCCCGCTTTAGCCCTCCGCTTTCCGCTCGCTCGCGAGCGACCCGGCTTCGCCGGCCCGCCGCCTGGTGGCTTCAGACGCTGGTGGCCGCGCCCGCGCATGTCGGGCGCGGCGACCTAGGGCAGTACCGTGCTCCCCGATGTTCCACGATCGCGCAACTTTCAGTGCCATAGCTGGCCGCGGGGGCGACGGCTCGATCCACTTTCGGCGGGAGAAGTACGTCCCGCGCGGCGGCCCCGACGGCGGTGACGGCGGGGACGGCGGCGATGTCGTGCTCGTCGCCGACCTGCGGCGGCGCGACCTCTCCGGCTTCCGCCCGAACCAGAAGGTGCGCGCCGGGCGCGGTGGTGGCGGCGGCGGCAGCCTGTCGCACGGCGCGCGCGGCGACGACGCCGAGCTCGCCGTTCCCGTCGGCACGCAGGTCTTCGCGGGAGACGAGCTCGTCGCCGACCTCGCACGCGCGGGTGCGCGCGTCGTCGTCGCCGCGGGCGGGACAGGCGGCCGCGGCAACAAGCACTTCGCCGGCCCGAGCCGGCAGACGCCGCGCTACGCCGAGATCGGTCTCCCCGGCGAGGAGAAGGAGATCGAGCTGCGCCTCAAGCTCCTCGCCGACGCCGCGCTCGTCGGCCTGCCGAACGCCGGCAAGTCGTCGCTCCTGACGCGCATCTCGAACGCGCGGCCGAAGGTCGCCGAGTACCCGTTCACGACGCTCTCGCCCGTGCTCGGGACGGTCGAGTCGTCGGACGGCCGCCAGCTCGTCGTCGCCGACGTCCCCGGCCTGATCGAAGGAGCGAGCGAGGGCATCGGCCTCGGCCACGAGTTCCTCGCGCACCTCGAGCGCGCGCGGCTGCTCGTCCACGTGATCGACTCGTCGGAGGGCGACGCCGACGAGCGCTGGCACACGATCGACGCCGAGCTCGCCGCCTACGGCGCCGGCCTCGACGAGCGGCAGCAGATCGTCGTCCTCAACAAGATCGACCTCAGCCCGGACCCGCCGGCGTTCGCTATCGAGGACGAGCGGATCGACCGCGTCCTGCGCGTCTCGGCCGCGACAGGCGCCGGGCTCGACGAGCTGCGCCGCGCGCTCTTCGAGCTCGCGCCGCCGGAGGAGGAGCCCGACCCGGCGAGACGCCGACGACGAGATGGTCGACTTCCTCGTCTACAAGCCGGGCTCCGAGCGGCGGCGGTTCCGGATCTTCCGCACCGAGAGCGGCTTCCGCGTCACCGGCAAAGCCGCCGGCCGAAGCCGAGCTCGAGGCGATCCTCAAGGCCGCCGGCGCGCGCGCGGGCGACGAGGTCGAGCTGGGAGAGGACGTGCTCGAGTGGGAGTGACGGTCCTCTACGGCGGCGCGTTCGACCCGCCGCACGTCGGCCACGTCGCGGTCGCCGACGCCGCGCGCAAGTACTTCGGAGTCGAGCGGCTCGTGATCCTCGTGAGCGAGCGACCGGCGCACCGCGACGACGCAGGCGTCGCCCGAGGATCGGCTCGCGCTCGCGCGAGCCGCGTTCCCGCGCGACGACGTGCGCCTCGACCCGCATCCCCGCACGATCGACCTGCTGCGGAGCGATCGCTTCGACGATCCCGTCTTCGTCATCGGCGCGGACCAGTTCGCCGGCTTTCTCGACTGGGCCGAGCCGGACGAAGTGCTCGAGCGCGCGACG
Organism: uncultured Actinomycetes bacterium; assembly: GCA_963767525.1. Taxonomy (GTDB): domain Bacteria; phylum Actinomycetota; class Thermoleophilia; order Gaiellales; family Gaiellaceae; genus Palsa-739. Next base: position 855,820 of record CAVYEH010000002.1, on the reverse strand, counting down.
CTCGCCGTCGCGACGCGGCCCGGCTTCCCCCGCGAGCAGCTCGACGCGGTGCTCGCGCAACTTTCGCGGCCGGAGCGCGTCGTCTTCCTCGACATCGAGCCGAATCCCGCCGCATCGACGGACATTCGCGCCGGCGCCTCGCCCGGAAGACGTTCCCGCCGGCCGTTGCGCAGCTGATCGAGAACCGCTGGCTCTACCGTCCGTGAGCCGCGGATACACTGAGGCCGCTTGACCTCTCTCGAACAGGCCCGCCGCATCGCCGCTCTCGCCCAGGAGAAGCTGGCGGAAGACGTCGTCATCCTCGACATGCGGCCCGAGTGCTCGTTCACCGACTACTTCGTGATCGTGACCGGGCGTAATCCGCGTCAGACGGCCGCGATCTGGGACGAGGTGCACACGCGGCTGAAGCAGGAGAACCGGCTACTGCCGGCGAGCATCGACGGCGTGCGCGAAGGCACGTGGATCGTCGCGGACTACATCGATGTCGTCCTCCACATCTTCACGCCCGAGGCGCGCGCGTACTACAAGCTCGAAGACCTGTGGAACGACGTGCCGGCGGTCGCACTCGACGCCGCTGCCGGCTAGATAGTCCGCTTGACGATATACCGGTCGCCGATATAGAATCGCGGCTATGGCCAAGCGTGAGATCGCCGGTCCCGCGACGCTCATCCTCTCGAGTCTCGCCGAGGGCCCGAAGCACGGCTGGGCGCTGACGAAGGACGTCGAGGAGTTCGCCGGCGTGCGCCTCGCGCCGGGGACGCTGTACGAGGCTCTGAACCGCCTCGAGGGTCTCGGCCTCATCGAGGCGCTCCCGAGCGAAGATCGGCGGCGTCCGTATCAGCTCACCGCGGCGGGCGCGGCGGCGCTGCGAGAGCACCTCGCGCGTGAGCGCCAGGTCGCCGAGGTCGGACTGTCGCGGCTGGCCGCAACGTGGGGAGCGGCGTGAGCCGGGCGGAGAAGCGAGCCAGGCGGCTCCTGCGCTGGTACCCGCGGGCGTGGCGGGAGCGGTACGGCAACGAGTTCTCGGAGCTGCTGCTCGCGGACATTGACGAGCGGCCGCGTTCCTGGTCGCGCGCGCTCGACGTCGCGCGCCGCGGCGTCGCTGTGAGGCTCGGTCTTGGCGGGGCCATCCGGGCGGACTCGCGGCTCGCAGTGGTCGTCTGCGCAGGGGCGGCGTTCATGCTGTTCGGCACCGCGATCTGGGCGCAGCTCGCGATCGGCTGGCAATGGTCGCGCCCGGCCACGCCCGCGACGGCGGCGGCGATCGTGGCGATGACTTGCCTCCTTGCGTTCTGCGCGGCGCTCGCGCTCGTGGGGTTCTTACCGGTGCTTTGGACTGTGGCGACTCGGTTCGCAGCGGGCGGCGGCCGTGCGTTGGCCGGGCCGTTCGTGGTCTGCCTCGCCGGAACGGTCGTCGCGATCCTCGGCGCCCGGCATTTCGCCGCCGGCTGGCCGGGTACCGGAGGCCATCCGTGGACGCACCAGCACCTGCTTCCCGGTCATGCGGCGGCGCTCGCGTGGGCGGGCACGCTCTCGGTCACGTCCTACTGGGCTCACCCCGGCGCTCTGCTCGGCTTCCCGGCGGACGAACTGCTCTGGATGGTGGCAAGCCCCGTTGCGCTCGTCGCTGCGGCCGCCGGTGGAGCGCGGACGATCCGCCGCCTCGAACTGTCTCCGCGCGTCCTCCGCTTCGAGCTCATGCTCGCGCGGCTCGCATGCGGCGCGATGACCGTCTTCGTCGCGGCGGCTTGCTGCTGGATCGCGGCCGGCGGGACCGGGCCGCGTGACCTCTTCCACGTCGGCGCGATCGACTTCGCCGCCGTCGTCGCGATGGTCGCAGCGCTCCTCGTCGCGCGGCGAGCGGGCGCGGACGCTCGCGCTGCGCTCGCACGGTGACACGCGGCGGCTTCCTCAAGCTCGGCCTCGCGGGAGCGGGAACGCTCGTCCTCGGCGGGGCGACGCTGTACGAGCTCGTCGAGCAGGGCGTGCTCCCGGGGAAGCAGGCGCTCGACATCATCACCGGCGCCTGCGACGTCCCGCATCCGCCGCTCCAATTCGCCGCGCCGGGGCCGTCGTTCTCCAAGCGCTTCTTCTCACACGCCCGCAACCGGGAGGTCGGCTACACGATTGCGTACCCGCCGGGACACAAGCCGGGCGACCGCCTGCCGCTCGTGGTCATGCTCCACGGGGAGGGCGGTGACCACACGAGCGGCGTGGGCGGACTCTCCCCGGCGAAGGCTCTCGCTCTTCAGGTCGACGGTGCGCCGCTGCGGCCGATGGCGATCGTCGCCGTCGATGGCGGCCGCGGCTACTGGAATCCGCATCCCGGCGACGACCCGATGGGCATGGTCGTGAACGAGCTGATCCCGCTCTGCCGCCGGCTCGGGCTCGGCCGTCCGCCGGACAAGATCGGAGTGCTCGGCACCTCGATGGGCGGCTACGGCGCGATCCTGCTTCGCGGAGAAGTTCCCGCACGTCTTCCGCGCCGTCGCCGCGATCAGCCCTGCGGTGTGGACGAGTTACGCGGAGGCGAACGGCATCAACAGCGCCGCGTACGCGTCCCCGGCCGCGTTCGCCGCCGCCGACGTCGTCACGCACGCACGCGCGTTGGCAGGTACTCCAGTGCGCGTCGCCTCGGGGAACGACGATCCGTTCCATCCGGGAGTCGTCGCGCTCGCGAAGGCGCTCCCGCCGGGCGCGATCGTCGAGCTGTCGGCGGGCTGCCACTCCGGCTCGTTCTTCCTCCAGCAAACGCCGCCGTCGCTCGAGTTCCTCTCTCGTCACCTCGCGACGTGACCGCGCTCGGCGAAGGTTGCGCGGTGGTGGCACGTGTCGATGGCGGTTGTCCTCGTCCTCGCGGCCGCGGACTCACTGTCGGGGCAATCTGGGCGGACAGGTATTCCCTCGTCGCATGCGAGAGGGCGTTGCCGTCGTCGGAGCGCTGTGGTTCTCCGGCCGGTCGACTGCTGTACCCCGTTTGCCTGATCACCGCGGCGGCGGTTGGAATCTCCTACATCGATATGCGCCCGGCCCTCCAGCGCGTGTACATCGCATGGCACGGCTGATGGAGGCAGGCGCTCGGTCGTCGCTCGCGTACTACGTCGCCTCGCACTACGGGCATACCAATGCGGCTGAGTCATCACTTCGATGGGGGCTAGACTTCGCCGCCCAGGGGCCGTAGCTCAGCTGGGAGAGCGTCTGGCTGGCAGCCAGAAGGTCAGGGGTTCGAGCCCCCTCGGCTCCATTCCGCCCGGCTACGGCGCGGCGTGCTGAAAACATGGTGACATTGAACGACAGAGTCCGCGCTCTCGCGGACGGAAACGAGATCCCGTTGCTCGGGCTCGGCGTCTGGCAGGTGGAGGACAGCCAGGTGTGCGTCGACGCAGTGCGGTGGGCGCTCGAGCTCGGCTACCGCCACGTCGACACGGCTCAGGCGTACGGGAACGAGGAGAGCGTCGGCGAGGGGTTGCGGTCGAGCGGCGTTCCTCGCGAGGACGTCTACGTCACGACGAAGTTCTTTCCCCGCCAGAAGGATCCGCTCGCTGCGATCGAGGGAAGCCTCGAGCGACTCGGGCTCGACTATGTCGACCTCTACATCGTCCACTGGCCCGAAGGCGGCCCGACCTGGGCCTGGCCCGGGATGGAGCAGGCGCGCGAGCGCGGCTACGCCCGGTCGATCGGCGTCTCGAACTTCAGCGTCGAGGAGCTCGGCGAGGTTCTCTCCGTCGCCTCGTCGCCGCCAGTCGTGAACCAGGTCCAGTTCAGTCCGTACGAGTACCGGCGTGGCCTCCTCGAGTGGTGCGACTCGCACGGGATCGCGCTCGAGGCGTATAGCCCGCTCGGCACCGGGAAGCATCTCGACAGTGAGACGGTCGTCCCCATCGCCGAACGTCACGGACGGACGAGCGCGCAGGTGCTGATCCGCTGGTGCATCGAGAAGGGCGTCCCGGTGATCCCGAAATCAGTGCACCGCGAAAGAATCGCCGAGAACGGAGACGTCTTCGATTTCGAGCTTTCGGCCGACGAGATCGCGACGCTCGACGCCCTCGACCAGACCGGCGGGACTGAGCGGGCGCGCGAGAGCATCTGGTGGCGTTGACCGCTCCATAGACTCCGCCGCGTGAGTCACGAGAGCGTTGAGCTTCTTCTCCGCGGCTACCACGCGTTCGTCGCCGGCGATCTTGCCGCGCTCGAGGAGATGCTCGATCCCGACGTCGAGTGGGTCGCAGCAGGGGAGGAGGCGGTGCTCGTCAACCGCGACGACGTTCTCGCCGTCGTCGCCGAGCGGGTCGCGGAGCGCTACCACGTCGTCGTCGACCGTGCGATCGGACTGCCTGAGCGCGCCGTCGTGAGCATGCGGTTCTCGCGGGTCGAGGCCGATCCGACCGACGAGCGCCTGCTGCAGAGCCGGCGCTCGTACCTCCTCGGCCGCTGGGCCGGGCTCGTCGTCATGCGCGGGGGCCGCGTCGTGCGGGTCGAGGAGTTCCCCCATCTCGAGGCGGCGATGGAAGCCGCCGGTGTCGAAAGCGACGGCCACGCATGACCCGCGTGCTCGTCACCGGGTTCGAGGCGTTCGGTGAGAACGACGTCAATCCCTCGGCGCTGATCGCGGAGGCGCTCGACGGCGTGGTTCTGCCGGTCTCGTACGGTCGGGCAGCCGGCGAGTTGCAGCGGGCGATCGGGGAGCGGACGCCGGACATCGTTGTTTGCTTCGGGCTTGCTGCCGATCGCGCCGCAATCACCGTCGAGCGGTACGCCCACAATTTCGACGAGGCCGCGACGACTGACAACGACGGGAGCCCTGGCTCTGGCAGCCCGATCGACGCCGCCGGACCGCTCGCTCTCGCTTCGACGCTGCCGGTCGACGAGATCGTCGCGGCGCTCCGCGCGGACGAGATTCCCGCCGACGTCTCCCGCGACGCGGGCGGCTATCTCTGCAATCACGTCCTCTACTCGCTGCTCCGGAGCGGCGTACAGGGAGGATTCGTCCATCTACCGCCGCTCGAGGTCCTCCCGCTCGAGCTCCAGCTTCGGGCGGCTCGGACGATCGTGGCGGTGGCTTCGACCTAGGCGGTACAATCTGGATACCTAGTTCACGGATTGGAGATCGCTTTGACCGACCTGCTGCTCGTCCCGCTCGAGGACACCGTTGTATTTCCCGGCATGAATGTCACCCTCACCGTCGACGTCGGCGACGAGGACCGCGTCATGCTCGTGCCGCGGCACGACAACGAGTATGCGGCCGTGGGCACCGTCGCCGAGGTCAGCGACCGCGTTCGCCTACCGGGCGGAGCGCGCGCCGTCGCGCTCGAGGGCCTGCACCGCGGCGTCATCGGCGTCGCGCACACCGACGCGATGGGAAGGCTCCGCGCCGAGGTGGAGGAGAAGCCCGACGAGAACCCGCCGCCCGTCTCCACGCGCGAGCTCGAGCGCGAGTACCGCGCCGTCGTCGAGGAGATCCTCGACCTGCGCGAGGCCGACGACCGCATCCGCGAATTCCTCCGCGCGATCACGGAGGCGGGCGCGCTCGCCGACACGTGCGCGTACGCGCCCGACGTGACCTTCGTCCAGCGCGTCGAGCTGCTCGAGACGGTCGACGTCGTCGAGCGGCTGCAGCTCTCGCTTTCTATCCAGCGCGAGCGGCTCGCCGAGCTGCAAGTCAGAAAGCGCATCCGCGACGACGTCGAGGAGGGCGCGCAGAAGCAGCAGCGCGAGTGGTTCCTCCGCCAGCAGATGAACTCGATCCGCAAGGAGCTCGGCGAGGACGAGGGCTCCGTCGTCGACGAGTACCGGACGAAGATCGACGAAGCCGGCATGCCCGACGACGTACGGGCGCAGGCCGAGCGCGAGCTGCGACGCCTCGAGACGATGGGCGACGCGAGCGGCGAGGCGTCGATGATTCGCACCTACCTCGACTGGCTCATCGCCGTGCCGTGGTCGAAGCGCTCCGACGAGACGCTCGACCCGACCGGCGCGCGCGAGATCCTCGACGCCGACCACGCTGGTCTCGACGACGTGAAAGACCGCATCGTCGAGTACCTCGCGGTGCGGAAACTCCGCCAGGACCGGGGGATTCCGAACGACAAGCGCTCGGGCGCGATTCTCACGCTCATCGGCCCGCCCGGCACCGGCAAGACGTCGATTGGCGAGTCGGTCGCGCGGGCGCTCAACCGCGAGTTCGTGCGTATGTCGCTCGGCGGCGTGCGCGACGAGGCCGAGATCCGCGGCCACCGGCGGACGTACATCGGCTCGCTGCCGGGCCGGCTCGTCCGTGCGCTGCGCGACGCGAAGACGATGAACCCGGTGATCCTCCTCGACGAGGTGGACAAGGTCGGCGCCGACTGGCGCGGGGACCCGTCCGCGGCGCTGCTCGAGGTGCTCGATCCCGCGCAGAACCACTCGTTCCGCGACCACTACCTCGACGTCGAGCTTGATCTCTCCGAGGTGTTCTTCATCGCGACCGGGAACGTCGCCGACACGATCCCCGGCCCCCTCCTCGACCGGATGGAGGTCATTCGTTTCGACGGCTACACGGCCGACGAGAAGACCGCGATTGCGCGCGGCTACCTCTGGCCGCGGCAGATCGAGCGGAACGGGCTGCGCGACGACGAGGTCTCGATCGCCGACGACGTGATCCAGACGGTCGTCTCGGAGTACACGCGCGAGGCCGGCGTACGCCAGCTCGAGCGCGAGCTCGGGACGATCCTCCGCAAGACCGCAACGCGGATCGCGTCGAAGCAGGTCGAGGCGCCCGTCACGGTCGACACCGACGTCGTCCGTGACGCGCTCGGCCGGCAGAAGGTGTTCCAGGAGGTCGCGGAGCGCACTGCTGTCCCAGGCGTGGCGACCGGCCTGTCCGTCACCGGCGCCGGCGGCGACGTCCTCTTCATCGAGGCGACCGCGATGAGCGGCGGCGGCGGCGGGAACGACCTCGTCCTCACGGGCCAGCTCGGCGACGTGATGAAGGAGTCGGCGCGGATCGCGCTCTCGTACATCCACTCGCACGCCGAGGAGCTCGGCGTCGACGAGAAGGCGTTCGAGAACCGTTCCTTCCACGTCCACGTCCCGGCGGGCGCGATTCCGAAGGACGGGCCGAGCGCCGGCATCACGATGGCGACCGCGCTCGCGTCGCTCCTCTCGGACCGGCCCGTGAAGCACACGGTCGGGATGACCGGCGAGGTCACGCTGCAAGGGCGCGTGCTGCCGATCGGAGGGCTGAAGCAGAAGGTGCTGGCCGCGCACGCCGCGGGGCTCACCGACGTGATCATCCCCGAGCGGAACCGCGCCGACCTCGACGACGTACCGGCCGACGTGCGGGACGCGATGGCGTTCCATCCGGTCATGACGCTCGGCGAAGTACTCGACCTTGCACTCGAGCCGAAGCAGAACCGGCTCCATGCGGTGTAAGAACTGCCAGCCACTGCCCGAGGACGTCGCCCGCGCGGTCGATCTCCTCGGGCGACGGTGGACGCTCGCGATCGTCTGGGCGTCGGCCGAAGCGGGAGCCGTGCGCTTCAACGAGTTCAAGCAGACGCTCGAGGGCATCCCGCCGCGCACGCTCGCGGCGCGCCTGGCGGAGCTCGAGGAAGCCGGCGTCCTCGAACGGCACGTCTTCGACACGCGCCCGCCGCGCGTCGAGTATCAGCTGACGGAAGCGGGGCGGAGGCTCCGCTTCGTCGTCGACGCGCTCAACGTCTGGGCCGCCAGCGCCTGACGGGCGCGCGTATCCGTTCGGTAAAAGCGAGCGTTTAGCGGCGCTGCCTCCGGGTACACTCGAAAGCGGTGGGTGGCCCGGACTCCATAGCGGAGTTGGTCTTCCTGATGGTGGTTCTCAAGATCCCCATCGTCTATCTCTGCGTTGTCATCTACCACGCGATCAAGGCGGAGCCACACAAGGGCGAGCCTCAGCCGGTGCGCGTCCGCATCTCGCCTTACGACCCCCGGCCCGGCTTCGGCCGCGCTCGCCCGCGCTCGAGCCGCCGTCCGTGGCGCCCGCACGGTGGTCCGACCCGTGCCTACGCACGCATGTCGAGTGCCACGTACGCCCGGGCCGATAGGCTGGGGCGCGGATGAGCTCCGACGCCGGACCGAGCATCGCGCACGAGCCCGCACGCGGGCGCACGTCGACGCACTCCGTCTCCGGCTACCTCGCGTCGCTCGCGATCTTCATCGCCTTCATCGGGATCTTCTGGCACCCGCTCCGCCTCTGTGTTCCGGCGCTCGTCATCGCGCTCGTGGCATCGGGAATGGCGAGGGGCAAGCTTCAGCTCGCGGCGGTGATGTTCGGCGCCGTCTGCCTCTTCCTCGGGCTCTCGCTCGCCGTAAGCACAGGCCACGCGCTCTGGTAGCACCCGCTCTGGTGGCCGGGTGGCCGCTGCTACAACGGGAAAGCAATGGGACGCCCTGAGGTCGACGGCCCGAACTCGGGCTACGCCGCGCTTCTACTCGAGCAGTACCTCGACAACCCCGGCTCAGTGCCGGAGGAGTGGCGCGACCTCTTCGAGAGCGACCCCGCCGCGGCCCTCGCGACGTCGCCCGGTCTCGCGCGGCTCGTTGAGCTAGCGGGGAACGGCGCTCAGGCTCCGGCTCCGGCTCCTGCCGCGACGCCCGCGCCGCCGGCTCCTGTCGCGGCTCCCGCCGCGCCCGCGCCCGCACCTGCAGCAGCTCCCGACGAGGAACTACCCGGCGCCGTCGTCGGGGCGATGGAGCTCGTCAAGGCGATCCGGATGCACGGTCATCTCAGCGCGCGGCTCGACCCGCTTGGCGCGGAACCACCCGGAGATCCCGCGCTCGAACCGCTTCGCCTGATCCCGAAACTCACGCCCGAGCTGCAAGCGCGCATCCCCGCGGGGCTTCTCCACCTCCACGTCGAGGGCGAGACGTTCGCCGACGCTCTGCCGCGCCTCCTGGCGACGTATACGGGCACGATCGCGTACGAGATCGAGCACATCTCCGACCACGAGGAGCGCGTCTGGCTGCGGCAGGCGATCGAGTCGGGCCGCTACCGGCAGCCGTTGACGCGTGACGAACGCGTCCGGCTCCTCGGCCGGCTGAGCGAGGTCGAAGGGTTGGAGCGTTACCTCCGCCGCGCGTTCCTCGGCCAGAAGCAGTTCTCCATCGAAGGCCTCGATGTGATGGTTCCCATGCTCGACGAGGCGATCGACCTCGCTGCCGAAGCAGGCGCGCACAAGGTCGTGATCGGGATGGCGCACCGCGGGCGTCTCGACGTGCTCGCCCACATCATCGGGCTGCCGTACGAGGAGATCCTCCGCGAGTTCGAGGGAGAGCGCACCATCGCAGCCGTTGTGGCGACCGAGGAGGGCGGAAGCGGCGATGTGAAGTACCACATCGGTGCGCAGGGCGTGCGATCGACGCCGGCGGGCGACATCACGATCACGCTCGTCTCCAATCCGAGTCATCTCGAGGCCGTCAACCCCGTTGTCGAGGGCCGTGCGCGCGCCGAGCAGACGGATCGTTCCTCGCGCGACGGCTACGCCGACCCGAGCGTCGCGCTACCGATCCTTCTCCACGGCGATGCCGCGTTCGCGGGCCAGGGGATCGTGGCGGAGACGTTCAACCTCGAGTCGCTCCCCGGGTACGCGACCGGCGGCACGCTCCACCTCATCACGAACAACCAGGTCGGCTTCACGACCGATCCGGCGAGCGGCCGCTCGACGCGGTACTCGAGCGACCTTGCCAAGGGATTCGACTGCCCGATCGTCCACGTCAACGCGGACGATCCGGAGGCCGCGCTCGCGGCGATCCGGCTCGCACTCGCGTACCGCGTGCGCTTTGGCAACGACGTCGTCGTCGACCTCGTCGGCTACCGCCGGCACGGGCACAACGAGCAGGACGAGGCCGCGTACACGCAGCCGCTCCTCGCCGCCGCGATCGCCGAGCACCCGACGGTGCGCGAGCAGTTCGCGGCAGAGCTAGTCGCCGACGGCGACGTCACCGAGGAGCAGGCCGCGGAGCTCGAGCAGAACGTCGTCGCCGAGCTCAAGGCCGCGCACGAGGCGCTCAAGGAGACGTTCGGCGCGCCTCAGCCGCCGGCCCGGCCCGACGACTCGCATGTCCCGGCCGCGACAGGCGAGCAGGTCGTGACCGCGGTAGCCGCCGACCGGCTCCGCGCGCTCAACGAGGAACTACTCCGCGTTCCCGCCGGCTTCACGCCGCATCCGAAGCTCATGAAGCAGCTCCTGCGGCGCCGCGACACGCCTGACGAGGGCGGGATGGACTGGGGGCACGCGGAAGCGCTCGCCTTCGCATCGCTCCTCGTCGACGGGATCCCGATCCGGATCACCGGCCAGGACACCGAGCGCGGCACCTTCGCGCACCGTCATGCCGTCCTCCACGACGTGAACACGGGCGGCACGTTCACTCCGCTCCAGCACCTCGACGACGCGAACGCAGCGTTTGAGATCTACAACTCGCCGCTCTCGGAGTACGCGTGCGTCGGCTTCGAGTACGGCTACTCGGCTGCTGCGCCCGAGGCGCTCGTGATCTGGGAGGCGCAGTTCGGCGACTTCGTGAACGGCGCGCAGATCGTCATCGACCAGTTCATCTCCGCAGGCCTCTCGAAGTGGCGGGAATCGACGCGGCTCACGCTCCTGCTCCCGCACGGCTACGAGGGGAACGGCCCGGAGCATTCGAGCGCGCGGCTCGAGCGGTTCCTCCAGCTCGCCGCGCAGGAGAACATCCGCATCGCGAACTGCACGACATCGGCGCAGCACTTCCACTTGTTGCGGCGCCAGGCGCTCGACGCGACGGCGCGTCCGCTCATCGTCATGACGCCGAAGGGGCTGCTGCGCCTCAAGCAGGCGGGCGCTAGCTTGGCGGATCTCGCGACCGGCGAGTTCCAGCCGCTCCTCGACGACGCAACGGCGGACCGCGCCAACGTCACGCGGCTCGTCCTCTGCCAGGGCAAGATCTACTACGACATCGAGGGCCACGAGGAGCGCGGCAACGCCGGCGGCGTCGCGATCGCACGGCTCGAGCAGCTCTATCCGTTCCCCGCCGAGCAGGCGAAGGCGCTCGTCGCCGGCTACCCGAACCTCCGCGAGGTCGTCTGGGCGCAGGAGGAGCCGCAGAACATGGGGGCGTGGCGCGCGATTCGCCACCGGCTCGAGGAAGCGAAGCCCGACGGCGTGCCGCTCACATACGTCGGACGGCCGTGGCGCGCTAGCCCGAGCGAGGGTTATCCGACCGCACACCTGCGCGAGCAGGACAGGATCGTCCGCGCCGCCCTCTTGGTCTGAGGACTACTTCTTCGAGCCGCTGCGCGTCTTCTTCACGACCTGCTTGGCGACTCTCGTACCGTGTTTGCGCGCGAGACCAAGCGCCTGCTGGCGCTGCTTCGGCGGGAGCCTCCGCCACACGTCCCACGCGGCCACGGCTAGCGCCCACGCGGTCGGGCGGAGCTTGAGGTTCTTGGCCATGCTTACATCCTTTCACAAGTTTCGAACGGGAAAACCGGCTGCATTTGCTTATCATTGGGCGTAGGACGCAAGCCTATGGAGGTTGTTCACCTATGTCGGTAGAGACATCGTCGATGTTCGAGCGCGTGATCCAGGATCACCTCGCCCTGAAGGAGCGCAACGCGCGGCTTGACGGCAAGATGCCGATCGAGCACTACAAGGACGAGGATCCCTTTGAGAACCACCCCCTCTTCAAGAGCGAGGAGCAGGCGCTGCTCGAGGAGACGATGGACGGGGTGGATCCCGACTTCAGCGACGAGACCCTCGAGGATGTCGGTCTCGGCATCTGGCCCACTCAGCAGGACGGCCAGCAAGTGGCCGCGGCGACCGAGACGTGGAGCGAGCAGTCGAGCGACACTCCGGGCGAAGCGGAGGTCGAGGCCGCCACCGTCGAGAACGCCGCTCCCGTAACCGAGGAGTCCGGCTTCTGGAATACCGGCGGCGCCCGCGACTTCGACTGGGGCGACTAGTTGCTCGCCCGCGAGTGCTGTGCACTCGCGGGCGGATTTGAAGGAACTACGGCGCGGAAGAGCGCGGTCTTCCGCGCCTTCGTGCGTAGAGCTTCGTTACGGGCCGGAGGTCAGGTGAGAGGCCGCACTCGCGCAGACGAGTGCGCTACGCGGTGACCGTGATCGTGATCCCGCCGCGCGACTTCTGCTCGAGCGTGACCGTGACGGCGCTCCGGTCGAGTTCGAGCGCGGCGGCCACGTCGTCCCTGATCCTCACGGCAAGAGCCTCCGCGAAAACGCCTTCGCTCCGAAACGACGCGAGGTAGAGCTTCAGCGACTTCGACTCGAGGCAGAGCTTCTCCGGGAGGTACGTGATCTGCGCGACATAGAAGTCGGCCTGACCCGTGATGGGGCAAACCGCCGTGAGCTCGTCGCTCTCCAGCTCGACCTCGGTCACGCCGGGGTTCGGGAACGACTCCAGGCCGGCGTAGTGCTCGCTTCCGCTGTGTCCCAGCGCGACGAAGTCCACGGGCACACTCTAGGGGTGAAGCGCGTCTATCTCGCAGGGCCGCCGTTCGCGGACGAGTACCGCCGCCGCGCGACCGACCTCGTCCGCGCCCGCGGCTTCGAGCCGGTCGACCCGATGCGCCGTGACTTTCGCGGCCGGACGGAGGGGAACGAGCGCGAGATCGTCGAGGGCGATCTCGCCGACATCGACGCCTGCGACGTCGTGCTCGCCGACTTCACGGAGTCCGACGAGGGAACGGCGATGGAGGCGTGGTACGCCACTCCCGTGGGACTCCGGTCATCGCGTACACGGGCGGCGCGTGGGCGCATCCGTGGACGGTCTACGTCGCCGCAGGCGTCTATGCCGAGCTCGAGGACGCCGTCGACGCCCTGTAGCCCGCGCTCCGTATATTCGGTGGCATGGCGCGCCTTCCACGTCTCTACGCCTCCGCCGCGGTGACGGTTCTCGTCGCGTCCGGCTGCGGGGCCGCGTCGCACCCCGGCACCACCACGGCGCCTGCTCCAAAGCACCTGGTCGTCGTTTCGCATCCCGCGGTCCAGACGAGCGGAATCCCGCGCGCCGCGCTGCCCCGGATGCGGGGATACCGCGCCGTCCTGCTGGCACCGTCGAGCGTCGCCTTCATGACGACCGGCACCGTGAGTTGTGCCTGGTGGCCGGCGCGGTTGACGGCTCTCGGCCCGAGCGCGATCCGGATCGACATGCGGGTCAACGGCCTCGTGTCGGCGTGTGGGAGCGGCGGCGTCGGCTTCCCGATCGCCGTGAAACTCCCGCGGGCCGTCGACGTCCACCATCCGGTGACTGTGCGGCTCGCGTACAAGGTGCACCTGCCCGGAGGCGGCGGCACGAAGCGGTGGAGCCACACGTCGGTCGCGCCGGCTCTCAGCCGGCCGTAGCCCACCAGCCTCGCTCGCCGTCGACGTCGCTGCGCGCGTCGTCGCCGAGGTTCGGGGCACCGAAGACGAGGAGCTCGAGACCGTCCGACCCCGCCTCGAAGCCGCGCCACACCCCTGGCGGCACGCGCACCGCGTCCCACTCGGCGAACTCGATGATCTCGTCGTCGAGCTTCATTCGGCCGCTGCCCCGGATGACGACGTAGACCTCCTCCTGCGTCGCGTGCGAGTGGCCATACGGGAAGCGGCCACCCGGCGGGAGAGACTCGTAGCTGAGGGCTCCGTTCTCGAGCTCGAGCGGCTTCGTGGCCGCCCTGAACTCGAGGCCGGCCGGCCCGTCGAAGACGGGACCGATGTCCTCGAGAGCCTTGATGTTCTTGATCGTGAACGGCATTCCGCACCTCCCGGCGGGAGCATCGAAGCGATGAGTGTCGGATTCTCGCCGAAGGGCCATGCCAAGCGGAAAACAGCGAACCGCCTTGACTCCCCGTTCGAGTGACGCCCGAAAGGGATTCGGCACCGATGCTCGTTCTGTGGTACTGCGGACATCCCCCTTGCGACTGGTCGAGGACGAGGAGAGGCTCGGCGAAACGACTCTCACCGAGTCGTACCGCCGGCTTGCCGATGTTTTCCACCACTTGCTCGCAGAGCAGTCGCTCGACGCGCTCCTCGGTCGCGTCGCCGAAACGGTTGGCGAGCTCATCCCGCACGACACGCTCACGATCTACCAGGCCGACGAGGCGAACGGCGTGCTCAAGCCCGCACTCGTGGTCCACGACCAGTACGTCGATGAGATCATGAGCTCGACCGTCAGCTTCACCGAAGGCGAGGGGATCACCGGTTGGGCCGTGAGTCACCGCGAGGCCGTGCTCGCAAACGCGGCGCACCTCGACCCGCGGGTGGCCCAGGTTCCGGGAACGCCGATCGAGCCGGAGTCGTTCATCTGCGTGCCGCTCATCGCACGAGACCGCGTCAAGGGAGCGCTCAACATCTACCGCGACGGCGACGGCGTCGAGTTCAACGACACCGAGTTCGAGCTTGCGAAGCGTTTCGGCGACGCCGCCGCGCTCGCGCTCGACAACGCCGAGATCCGGGAGCGGCTCGAGCACCAGGCGCGCACCGACTCGCTGACCGGTCTCCTCAACCACAGCGTCTTCTACGAGCAGCTCCTCCACGCGCTGCAGGAGTCGAGCCGCGTTCACTCGCCGGTCGCGGTGCTCATGCTCGACATCGACGACTTCAAGCACGTGAACGACGTCCACGGGCACGCCGCCGGCGACGAGCTTCTGCGCTTCCTCGCCGAAGTGCTGCGGGCGAGCGTCCGGCCCGACGACACGATCTGCCGGCTCGGCGGGGAGGAATTCGCGGTCGTGATGGTCGGCTGCACGAAGGAAAATGCGCTCAAGGTCGCCGGGCGAGTCGAGCGACGCCTCGCCGAGTCGGAGTTCCCCGGAATCGGCCGTCTCGCGGTATCGGTCGGCCTCGCTCTCGGCCCGGAGCACGCGATGAACCCGCGCGAGCTCGCGGCGTGCGCCGAGGCGGCGATGATGACCGCGAAGGCGCAGGGCAAGAGCCGCGTCGTCCTCTACTCCGACACCGAGACACAGCGGCCCGACGCGCCGACGGCCGCGCGCGATGTGCGCTCGATCGCGCATCTGAAGATGCTGCAGAGCCTCAGCGGGAAGCTCAACCGCATCAACGACGTCCGCGAGATCGGTCAAGAGATCGCGGCGGAGTTGCGGTCGCTCATCGATTACCACAACTGCCGCATCTTCGTGGCCGACGGGATGGATCTCGTCCCCGTCGCGTTCCTCGGCGGTCTGTCGACGAATGTCCCGTCGCTGTCCCTCGACCTTCTCCGGATCAAAGTCGGTGATGGGATCACAGGCCGCTGCGCCGAGCGCGGCGAGGCGATCGTCGTCGGCGACGCCGCCAACTCCGGCTTCGGGAGACAGATCGAAGGGACACCGGCGATCGAGGAGTCGCTCGTCGCGGTTCCTCTCCGGTACGGCTCGCAGGTCGTCGGCGTGATCGTCGTTTCCAAGCTCGGCATCGACCAGTTCGATGAGGACGATGTCAGGCTCCTCGAAGTGCTCGCCGGTCACGCCGCCGTCGCGATCGAAAACGCGCGCCTGTACGAGGCGGCGCGGCGCGAAGCGGAGAGCGCTACGGCGCTGCTCGAGTTCGGGCGCGAGCTCGCGACGCTCGTCGAGCTCGACGAGATCGTCGACCGTGTCACGAGCCTCTCGGCCGAGATCCTCGGCACCCCGTACACGTCGTGCTGGCTCGAGCAGGACGGGATGCTCCGTTTCCGCGCGCAGTACGGGCACACGCGCGAGTGGACGGAGACGCTCGGCGGGATGACCTTCCCGGCCGAGACCGTCGATCCAACGCGGGATCCCTACATCGTCGATCCTGGCGATTACGGCGACCTCGTCGACCAGGCGCCGGTGCCCGGCGGGCGGTACGCGATAGCGCCGTTCTCGGTCGGCGAGCGCGTCGGCTGCCTCGTTACGCTCGTCCCACACGACGACTTCGGAGAGCGAGAGCTGCGGCTGCTCGGCGGTCTCGCCCATCAGGCGAGGCTTGCGATCGCGAACGCGTCGAGCTACGAAGGGCTCGAGAGGACGTTCGTCTCCACCGTCGAGGCGCTTGCAAACGCGCTCGAGGCGAACGACGAGTACACGTCGGAGCACGCGCGCTGGATCAGCGACCTCTCCCTCCGCGTCGGCGAGGCGCTCGGACTCGACGAGCGCGCGCTGAAGCGGCTCGAGCTCGGGGCGCTGCTCCACGACATCGGCAAGATCGGAATCCCGAGCGAGATTCTCTCGAAGCCCGGTCGCCTGACCGCAGCGGAGAAGCAGATCGTGCGGACTCATCCCGAGCTCGGCGAGCGGATCATCGCGCCAATCGACCGGCTCCAGGACGTGCGGCCGATCGTGCGTCATTGCCACGAACGCTGGGACGGCGCCGGCTATCCGGACCAGGTCTCCGGCGAGGACATCCCGATCGAGTCGCGGATCATCTTCATCTGCGACGCGTACCACGCGATGACGAGCGACCGTTCGTACCGGCGCGGCCTCAGCCATGGCGAAGCGCTTCGCCGGCTCGCCGAGGGGGCGGGGACGCAGTTCGATCCCCGCGTCGTCGAGGTCGCGCTCGGCGTGCTCGGGCGTTAGCCGGCCGCTGCGAGCTCCGGCTCGCCGCCCTCGAGGGAGTGCGCGAGGCGGCGGAACGGACCGTCCTGTGTGAGGAGCTCACGCTCGCTGCCGCGCTGCACGATCCTCCCGTTCTCGACGACGAGGATCTCGTCGGCGCGCCGGACCGTCGAAAGGCGATGCGCGATGATGATCGACGTCCTTCCCTTGAGCAGGCGGTCGAGGGCGTGCTCGATCAGCACCTCGGTCGGACGGTCGATGTTCGACGTTGCCTCGTCGAGGACGAGGATGCGCGGGTCAGCGAGCAAGGCGCGGGCGATCGAGATCAGCTGCCGCTCGCCCGACGAGAGACCGGCGCCGCCCTCGCGCACCGCGTGGTCGAGGCCGCCGGAGAGGCGCGCGGCGACGCGATCGACGCCGACCGCGGCGGCCGCTGCGGCGACCTCCTCGTCGGTCGCATCCGGCTTGGCAAAGCGGATGTTCGAGGCGATCGTGCCGCTGAAGAGGAACGGATCCTGGAGCACGACGCCGAGCTGCCGGCGGTACGAGTTGAGGGCGACGTCGCGCAAGTCGTGGCCGTCGACGCGCACCGCGCCGGCGTCGGGGTCGTAGTGGCGGCCGATGAGCTTCGCGAGCGTCGACTTGCCATGCCCCGATTCGCCGACGAGCGCGAAGCACCCGCCGGGTGAGATCCGGAACGAGACGCCGTGGAGCACCGGCTCTTTCCCGTACGCGAAGACGATCGAGTCGAGATCGAGGTCGCCGTCGATGCGCGGCAGCGGCTTCGCGCCAGGCTTGTCGTGCACCTCCGACTCCTCGTCGAGGATCGAGGAGATCTTCACCATCGCGGCGCTCGCCGACTGCAGCTGGCCGTACACGTCCGAGAGCTCCTGGAGCGGCTGGAAGACGAGCTGGAGCAGCCCGGTCGCGGTGATGAGCGTGCCGATCGTCAGCGACCCGCCCGCGTAGAGGTGCGAGCCGAGCGCGAGCACGGCGACCATCGCGATGACGCCGAGGAACTCGATCGACGGGAAGAAGACGGAGAAGATCTTCTGGACGAGCGTCGCCTGCTCGCGGTTCGCGGCGTTGAGCTCGTCGAACTCCGCCTGGAAACGGCGTTCGCGGTTGAACGCCTGCACGACCGCCATCCCGGAGACCGACTCCGCGATCTGGGCGGTCACCGCCCCGATCCGGTTCCGCTGCTCGACGTTCGCCGTGTGCGAGGCACGCTGGAACCAGCGCGTGACGACAAACGCCGGCGGCAGGACGATGAGCGTGATCAGCCCGAGCCGCCAGTCCACGAGGAAGAGCGCCGCGACGGCGGCGGGGAGGAGGATGACGTTCGAGACGAGCGTCGGCATCCCCTGCGAGAGCGTGTCCGAGACGGCATCGACGTCGCTCGTGAGGCGCGCGATGATCCAGCCCGCCTTCTGCTGCGAGAAGTAGCGAAGCGAGAGGCCCGTGAGGTGGTCGAAGAGGTCGCGGCGGAGGCCGATCACGATCGCCTGTCCGATCGCCGCGAGACCACGGATGAGGAACGCCTGCAGGACCCAGCCCGCCGCGGCGACCGCGAGGTAGACGCCGACGGAGATCGCGAGGTAGCGCGTGTCTCTCGCGACGATGCCGTTGTCGATCGCGGCCCGGACGATGAGCCAGCCGCCGGTCTGCGCGGCCGCGTTGCCGGCCCCGACGAGGATCATCAGCATGACCGCGAGCCACCGTCCCTGGAGGTATTTCCCCAGCCTCTTCACGCCGCCACCTCGTCGCCGAACAGCGCGGTGAACGGGCCGCCGGCGTGGAGGAGCTCGGCCGGCGTGCCGGACTCGACGATTCGCCCGTCCTGCAGGACGACGGCGCGATCGGCGAGCTCGACAGTCGAGAGCCGCTGCGTTGCGATGAGGACGGTGCGGCCGTCGAGCGCGGGGCGGAGGCGCGCGACGAGGCGCCGTTCCGTGAACGTGTCGACCGCCGAGAGCGGATCGTCGAGGACGACGATGCGCGCCTCGGTCGCGAGGGCGCGCGCGAGTGCGGTGCGCTGGCGCTGGCCGCCGGAGAGGTTGACGCCGCGCTCGCCGATGAGCGTGTCGTAGCCCTCCGGGAGGGTCGGCCCAAAGCTGTCGACGCCGGCTGCAGCCGCCGCTGCGAGCGCCGCGTCCCAGTCCTCGTCGTCGCGGCCGGAGAGCAGGTTCTCCCTCAGCGGCACGGAGAAGAGCACCGGCCGCTGCGTGACGAGCGCGACGTCGTGTCGTAGTTCCTCGATCGGCAGGTCGCGCGTGTCGATGCCGCCGACGAGCACGCGTCCGGCCGTCGGGTCGTAGAAGCGGGGAAGGAGGTTGAGGAGCGACGTCTTCCCTGATCCCGTCGGCCCGCAGATCGCGACGATCTCGCCCGGCTCGACGACGAGGTCGAGGTCGTGGAGGACGTCCACCTCGCCGCCGTACGCGAAGCCGACCTTCTCGAAGCGGATCTCGAGCGGGCCGGACGCGGGCAGACGGCGCGGCTCGGTCGCCTCCGGCAGCGGCTTGATCCCGTCGAGCCACGCAAAGCTGCGGCCCGCGGACGCGAGGGCGCGCTGCGCGAGGTTCGTGATCCAGCCGAGCGCCTCGAGCGGCCAGACGAGCTGCAGCAGCAGCGCCTCGAAGAGGTAGAACTGCCCGATCGAGAGTTCGCCGTGGATGTACGCCTGGCCGCCGAAGTACACGACCGCCGCGACCGAGAGCGCCGGGAGGTAGTAGAGCCCTGGCAGGTACTTCGACTCGACCCCGGCCTGGCGGAGCACGGTCGAGCGGACGCCCTCGGCCTTGTCCCCGAACCGCTCGCGGACGTCGTCCTCCCGCCCGAACGCCTGCACCATCTCGATCCCGACGACCGCTTCGTCGGCGGCCTCCGTCACGTCGCCCTTCCGCTCCTGCACCTGGCGTGAGATCGGAGAGACGCGCCGCGCGAAGCGGAGTGTGAGCCACGAGATCGGTGGCAGCGCGACGAGCGTGAAGAGCGCGAGCCGCGCGTCGATGGCCACGAGGACGATGCCGACGCCGACGATCATCATGAGGCTCTGCATCCCCTGCACGAGGCCCCAGCCGATGAAGTACCGGATCGGGTAGAGGTCGTTCGTCGCGCGAGACAGCACCTGGCCGGTCGCGTGGCGGTCGTAGAACGCGCGCGGGTAGCGGAGATACGCCTGGTAGAGGAGCTCGCGCATCCGGGCCTCGATGCGGATCCCGATGCGCGCCGTCGCGTAGCGGCGCAGGAAGTTGATGACGAAGCGGATCAGCGCGAGCGCGAGGATCGCGGCGAGGTACGGCCACAGCGCGCTCGACTGCTTGCCGCCGCTCGTGTCGATCGCGTGGTCGATCGCGCGCGAGACGAGGAACGGGATCGCGACCGAGATGACGACGTAGACGAGCGAGCACGCGAGCCCGAACAAGGCCAGGCGGCGTTCCTCCCACCAAAGCGGGAGGAGCCTGCGGAAGGTCGGCAGCAGGCCGAGGTCGGGCGGATCGACTGGATTTACATACGTGGACATGCGCGGAAAGGCCACCGCGAGGGCCCTTACCCGCCGCGGAACGGCCGCGCTCGACGATACCTACGGCGTTGCGAATTGAGCGTTCCGGTAAACGGCGGCGAGTCGCGCAACCGAGACGACACCGCGCCTTCACGACACCGTTGCCCACGCGCGGGTCAGGTGCATTGAGAGTCGGCGTCGTCAGATGACAACGATCGACGAAGGGAGAGGAACCTAGTGAAGGGAAAGTTGACCATCCCGGTCATCGCCGCGGGTGCGGCAGCGGTTGTCGCTGGAGCTGCGCTCGCATCGGGCGGCGTATCGCTCTCGAACGTCCCGAACGCGATGCCGAAGGCCGCCGGGTATGCGCCGGCGAATGTGCTCTCGACCGAGCTCCGCGAGCAGATCGTCGCCGAGGGCTCGGTGGCGGTCGAGAACCCGCAGGGCATCGTCACGAACTACGGCTATCTGAACGACACACCGAGCGCCGACAACCCGGCGGTGCCACAGATGGCTCCGCTCGGCGGCGTAGAGGCGCACAAGACGGAGCCGGACAAGAACACGTACCTCGTGCTCAAGGGTCAGAAGGGCGCCGACCCGAAGTACAACTACGGCACCCACTTCCTGTTCCAGGGGCACGAGACAGGGTCGCCGGGCTACATCACGCGGATCAACCTCGACGCCGACGACGCGCACCGCGTCACCGTGATGGCGTCGGCGGACGACCAGGGCAACCCCATCGCCGACATCGACGGCAGCACGTGGGATCCGTACTCGAAGCGTCTCCTCTTCACGACCGAGAACGCGGGCGCGCCCACCTATGCGGCGACGGCCACGTACCCGTCGGTCGTGCACGACGTCTCCGGCGCGCTCGGGCGGGGCGGTTACGAGGGGATCCAGGACGACAACAAGGGCAACATCTGGATAGTCGAGGACATCGGTGGATCCGTGAAGGCGGGTTCGACGAAGGCGAAGCAGCCGAACAGCTTCATCTATCGCTACGTCCCCGCGAAGCCGGGTGACCTTGCGAACGGGAAGCTGCAGGTGCTTCAGGTCATGAACGGAGGGGCGCCGATCACCTTTACGTCGGAGTCGACCTTCCCGTCGGCCGACCAGATCGCGCTCCACACGTACGGCAGCTCGTTCACGTACAAGTGGGTCACGATCCACGACACGGCCGTCGACGGCTCGACGCCGTTCATCGCCAACGCGCTCGCGAAGACGGCTGGCGGCACGCCCTTCAAGCGGCCGGAGAACGGGGTCTTCCGTCCGGGCATGAAGTTCGGCGAGTTCTACTTCACGGAGACCGGCGATACCGACGCGACGAGCTCCGAGAACTCGGCGAACCAGGGCGGCTGGGGCAGCATCTTCAAGGTCACGCAGACGAGCCCGGCCGGCGGGAAGATCTCGGTCTTCTACAACAGCGACGAGGCGCACACGGGCTTCGACAACATCTCGTTCCTGTCGAAGAATGACGTCCTTGTCGTCGAGGACGCCGGCGACACGCTGCACACGCAGCGTTCTGCGTTGGACTCGGGGTACGACTTCCGCGTCACCGCCGACTACTCGCATGGCCTCGTGCCGGTCCGCTTCCTCGCCGAGGGCCGTGACTTCGCGGCCACGCTCGACGCCGCGAACGCCGGCTACGGCAAGAACGAGGGCGACAACGAGATCACCGGGATCCACATCTCGAACGGCGATCCGACCGTCGCGGGCATCCTCGGCACGCTGGTGCCGAAGTTCGGCAGCGATCCCAAGTGGCGCTTCTTCTGGACGCAGCAGCATGGTGAGAACCGCACGTGGGAAGTCACCGTTGCGCCCAAGCGCGGCAGGAAGTAGCTGAGAGAGCAACGCTCGGACGATCCGCCGGGTGAGGCAGAGGCCTTGCCCGGCGGATCGTCGAGAAGCGCTAGGAGCGGCGCGTGCGGCGCGGGCGCGCGGTCGCCGCGGGCTCGAGTTCGGGCTCCGACGGCGGCTGCGGGAGCGGCGTCGGAGGCGGCGGGTCGGCAGGTTGCGGTTTCTTGGGCTGGGGCTTCGTCGGTCGCGCCTCGGCGGGCTCTGCGGGAATCGGTGCGGATCCCTTCACGCGGCGCCACTCCTTCTCGAGCTGGACGCGAACGCCTGCGAGTTCGCGCTCGACGCGGCGGATGTTTCGCTCGCGCTCGTCGAGCTTCTCCCGTTCGGCGCTGGCAAGGGCCTTCTCGGCCTCGGCGTCCGCGACGGCGCGCGCAAGGTCGCTCTTGGTCGGCTCAGGGCCCGCCGAACGCCGGGACATCCGGCCGTCGTGCGCACTTCCCCTGACGCCTTCCTCGACCTGGCGCATGAGGCGCTGCTCGAGCGCGGCGACGTGGCGGGCGCGTTCGGCGAGCGCCTTCTTCATCTCCGCGACTTCGGCGAGAGCGTGCTCGTAGCGCGCCCGCATGTCCGGCAAGTCCGTCACCCCCCAAGTGTCGCTGCCGCGGGCGTGGCTTGCAACCGCATCACACGCCGTGGCCGGGCAGCTCGTGCGCGACCCGCTCCAAGTGGGCACGGCCGAGGAAGATGATCGCGATGCCGAGCGTCGCTATCTGCTCCGCCATCATGAGGACTGCGGCATGGCTTTGATCCTGCCCCGCCGTCCAGTCGAACGGTCGGTGTGAGACGTGCACGTACCACCCGTAGAGCGGCCCGGTCGCGATGAGCGTCTCGGCGAGCAGGCTGCTCACGACGAGCATTCCGAAGGCGAAGACGGCGCGTCCGCCCGGTCCGAGCCGCGCGCGGCGGGTCGGATCGATGATCTGCGTCCACGCGAGGAGTCCGCCCAGCACGAACGTCACGTGCTCGGTGACGTGCACGAACGGGTGTCCGAGCGCGGCGTCGTACGCAGCCGGAACGTGCCACGCGACGATCGCCACAGTCCAGAACGAGAACGAGACCAGGGGCCGGAGCAGGAACGAGGCGATCGTCCGCACCGGGCCATGCGCGAGTGGCCGGAGAATCGCCGGTGGGAGGAAGAAGAACGCGATCGGCCCACGCAACCCGAGGACGATGAGGACTGGGCCGACGTCGACGAGCAGCATGTGCTGGAGCATGTGCGCCGAGAGGAGCTGATCCTCACCGATCGCGTCCACCGGTGAGGCGAGCGCGAGCAGCAGGACGATGAGCCCGGCGGCGAACAACACGGCGCGTCCCACGGTCGCGTGCGCCGCTCCCGTCCGCCGGCGGAGCCGTACCCATCCCTGCGCGTAGAGAACGGCCGCAACCGCCGTCGCCGCGATCGGGGCGGGATCCCAAGTCCAGGTCGTCTCGAGCGAGCTCAATGTCCGGCGGAGGATGCCACGTACTGCGAGATCGCGAGGATCTGCGCTTTCGTCAGCTGCCCGCTGAACGCCTGCATCGCCCCTCCGCCGTTCGTGACCTGCGTGACGACTTGCGCGAGCGACGGCTTCAGCAGGTCGAGATTCGGGCCGACGGAGCCGGATGCGCCCGCGGCGGCGAGTGTGTGACAGCCCGCGCAGTTCTCCGAGAAGAGCGTTTGCCCGGCCGCCGACCCGCCGCTCGTCGTTGTCGTTTCCGTGGACGACGGCGTGGTCTTCGTCCCGACGGTGACCGTCTTCGTGGAGCTCGTCGTGTAGTGGCCGATCGCCCAGCCGGTGATGCCGCCGACGGCGACGAGCACGAGCACGGCGACGACGAGCGCTCCCTCGAACGCCGCGTCACCCATGCCGCGCTTCTCCTTCTTCTCACGCGCCGGCGCGGCGACCTTGCCGCGGATCGTCTGGACGATGTTCCAGAAGAAGAGGAGCTGGACGAGTCCGGTCGCGATCGCGAAGAAGGCGCCGATCTGCGAGTACACGCCGAAGTGGCCCGGCAGCGTTGCGAAACGCCGCGGCGCGCCCTCGAGTCCTTCCATGAGCCAGACGACGCTGTTCGCGGTGGCGAAGATGAACGTCCACCAGATGTGGTGCTTCGCGAGCCGCTCGCTGTAGAGCGGATGGCCGACCCAGTCGGGCAGCCACATGTAGATCGCCGCGAACGCCGCGAACCCGATGTTGAGGAGCGCCATCTGGTGGAAGTGGCCGACGATCCAGAGCGAGTTGTGGACGACCTGGTCGAACGCAATCGTCGCGTTGACGACGCCCGACAGTCCGGCCGAGAGCCACGAGACGAGGCCGAGGAAGAGCGCGAGTCCGGCGGCGTTCCACTTGTAGTTCGAGCGGTAGATCGTGAAGAAAAGGCTGTAGAGCGAGAGCGCCGAGACGATCGTCAGCGAGAACGTCAGCGGCTGCATCGCCGTGTCGATCGCCGCCTGCGGCGAGTTGACGGGGTAGTCGGTGTAGACGTGGTGCGCCCAGACGATGACGTTCGCGACGACGGCGATCGTCCAGCCGACGGTGATGATGTTCCCCGAGACGAGCTTGCGGCCCGCGAGGCGCGGCACGAGGACGTAGTAGATGGCGACCGCCGGGAAGAGGAGCAGGTAGACGACCGGGTGACCGAACCACCAGAGGATGTTCTTCGCGAGCAGCGCATCGACATGCGCTCTCGGCGTGAACGTCTGCACGATCATCTCGACGAGGAGGACCGCGAGCGGCAGCGTCGCGATGATCATGTCGATCGCGATCACGGTGAGCGGGATCACCGGGTACGGCACGGGTTCGTCCTCCGTCGCGAAGCGCTTCGGCCAGAGGAAGCCGAATCCGAGTGAGAGGCCGAGCTTGTTGAACCAACTCTTCGACACCGCTTTGAGCGCGGGGCTGATCGCCGTGTCGAGGATGGCGAGGCACCACGTCACGATCGCGAGGCCGACGAGGAGCACGCCGCCGAGGAAGATCGCCGTCGCGGCCTTCCCCCACTGTCCCGCCGAGTGGAACGGCAGCGGGTAGAGGAAGACCCAGGAGCCGGCGAAGTGCATGAAGATCGTCGAGACGACGACTCCTCCGACACCGACAACCATGAGCCAGTACGTGGCCTCGGCCATCGCGTGCCCGAGCTTCCGCACCGGGAAGCCGATCTCCGCGAAGACCCAGAACGCGAGCCCCATCACGGTGAAGCCGGCCCAGCCGATGAACGCGCCGAGGCCGTGCGCGGTCATGAGCGCGTAGAACGTGTTGTTGCCGAGCTTGCCCGCGCCCGCCTGGCTGTCGCGGAGGAGGATCCCGAGGAGCCCGGCCACCGCGAGGATCACCTGCGCGGTGAGGACGTACCGAATGGTCAGGCGCTTCGCGAGCCAGCGCTCGTCGTCGGTCAGCGTTCTCACGGGATCACCCGGAACGTGCCGCGCATCTGGTCATGGCCGACGCCGCAGTACTCGAAGCACTCGATCGAGTACGTCCCCGGCTCGGTGAACGTGTAGTTGTAGAGCTGCAACTTCCCGGGGATGACCTGTACCTGGAAGAGGAACACGTCCTTCGGGCTGAAGACCGCGAAGCCGTGGTTGACGTCGGCGGTGGTGAGCCGGAACTCGACCGGCCGCCCGGCGCGGAGCGGCCCCGGGGGAATGATCCACCCGAACTGGACGGCGTGGATCGGCTCGATCTGTGAGCCGGGGCTCGCTTCGCCACGGCCGTACGGCGTGAAGAAGATCGTCGCGAAGAGGAGAACGACGAGCATGACGACGACGATTCCGAACCACGTCTTCTCGCGCTCGCGGAGTCTTTCGACGTCGACCTTGCCCCGGGTTTGGGTCGACGCCCACACGCCAAAAGCAATGAGGAGGACCGCGAGTCCTCCAAGCACGCCGTACGAGACGGCGATGATGATCGCTGTGCGCCCCACCAGGGGAGTTCCTATCGAGCATCGCCTATCGGGACAATCCGCAAAAACCCGCAAACTTCGGGCTGAAGACGGAGCGGCGCGAGTCCCTACACTTCGAACGGCGGGGCCATAGCTCAGCTGGGAGAGCGCCTGGTTTGCAACCAGGAGGTCGCCGGTTCGAGCCCGGCTGGCTCCATCCGTTGTCGGACTTACAACGATTGCCCTGCAGGCGGAGGACTTTTCGTGTCCGACCGCTCGCAGAGGAGACGGCGTAGGCGATCTCGGCCGCTGCGATCGTCCGCTCCGCTCTCTCGCCTCGGGTGCAGAGCACGCCCCAAAGCCTCGACGCAGCAGCGCACTGCCTGGAACCTCGACGTAAAGGAGCAACACATGCCGACGTCACTGCACGAGATCGAGCTCAGCACGACCCACCCGGTTATCACGGCTGCCGGCGGTGCCACCGGTGTCGTCGCCGCACGCGCGGCGCTGTGGCTCATGCCTTCGGCGGCTGTATGTCCCTGGAGCAATCGGACCGCAGGGCATCTCGTTGATGGGAGTAGCCTCTCGTCCGTGACCTACGAGCAGTGGATTTCGGAGGTCGTCAAGGTAGTCGAGACGGTCGGCACCGCCATCATGGTCCTCGGCGGGCTGGGCGCGTTCCTCGCGTTTCTGCGCGATGCAGCCACAGCCGCGAGAAGAGCTGGGTCGTACGAACGGCTTCGCCGCAATCTCGGCCGGTGCATCCTGCTCGGACTCGAAGTGCTGATCGTCGCGGACATCGTCCGCACCGTCGTCGTAGACCAGACCTTCCAGAGCGTGACCGTGCTCGGAATCATCGTTCTCATCCGGATCCTGCTCAGCTTCTCGCTCGACGTGGAGATCGACGGTGTGTGGCCGTGGAATCGGTTGAGGGAAAGACGGAACGATCACGCCCGGTAGTTGGGGGCCGCAGGAGCGCGCCGAGCGTGCTCGCATGTCCGATCTCGGGCGTACTCTGCTCGAAGTGAGAGGCGGCGACGAGGACGCGAAGCGGCGCGGCCGCGTGCGCGTCGAGCTTCGGTGACGAGTCCGCGGCGCAAGCCGATCGCCGACGCCGGCCGGAAGGTTCGCGCCGCTCCAGCGAGTCTGGTCGAGCGGCGCTTGTCGAGGTTCCTGCGCGAGCCGCCCTCGATCCGGATTGCCGCGAGCGTGATCGTCATGGCCACGGCGGCGGTCGTCGTCGGCGGCGGCGTCTTGATCCGGGTACTCGACCACCGCGAGTACGCGAATGTCTGGGTCGGAATGTGGTGGTCGATACAGACGGTGACGACCGTCGGCTACGGCGACGTCACACCGAAAGACGTCGCCGGCAGGCTCGTCGGCGCATTCGTGATGTTGGAAGGTATCGCCTTCTTGGCGATCGTCACCGCCGCGATCACGTCGACCTTCGTCACGCGCGCCCAAAGCGAACGTGCTCAGGAGGCAGATGCGGACGAGGCGGCGCAGGTCTCGCGAGTCGAGACGCGTCTGGACGAGCTCGCCGCGGACCTCAAGCGTGTTGAGGCGATGCTCCGCGATCTCGGCAATCGATTGCCGTCTCCGTAGGCGCGAGTCGAAACGCTGCGGCTACGCGGCTGTCATGGCGTGTCGTGGCGTTGCTTCTCGGTCTCGCGCCAGTTCGCCCACACGGGCGAGAAGACCCCGCACACCAGCGACATCGTGATCAGCACGAACACTGCGCCGATGAACGTGATCACGACCCCGAACGCGCCGAAAGTCCTGCCGTTCGCGTTCAGCGGAGCTGCCAGGAAGAACGGCGAGGTGGCGGCCGTCCCGCCGAGCACGACGGAGGCGAGCAGCGCGCCGGGAAGCAGCGCACGCAGCCCGATCTTCCGGTGCAGCAGGAACCGCGGCACCCAGAGCCAGAACACCGTCGAGCCGGCGAGCCAGACGGGCACGAGCACGAGCCAGCCCGTGTCGCCCAACCGCGCGGCGGCGAGGACGGCGAGCGCGAGGACGCCGGTGAGGACGAAGAAGAAGATCGCGAACAATCCCTGGTCGGCCAGCGATCCGACCTTGATTCCCCAGGCGCGCGCATAGACGTCCTGGTAGATCTGGCCGATCCCGATACCCCACAAAAGGAAGGTGACGAACACGGTGAGGCTCGCCGCGAGCGCGTTCGACGAAGCGCTGCCGAACGTGCCCTGGACGAGGCTGGCGCGTGGCCCCGTTCAGCTTCAGGTGGGTGACCAGTCGCTGGGCGAAGACGTTGGCGTCCCCGCTCGTCGGGTGAAGGACGGCAGCGAACACGAGCACGGCCGGGAGCACCGACAGCGTCGAGTACACGGTCACCGCGCACCCGGAACTGCGGCTCGCCGCGAAGTAGGCGCGGAACCACTGCAACGCCAGCCGGCCGAGGCTCGTGTCGGCTCGGCGGGCCAGCCAATCGTGCACCGCCCGGACGACGAGCATGACCAGCTGTCGGCTCGGCGTTGCTCATGGCGATGCCCGCGCTGAGTGCCCCGGGCTTCTCACCCGTCAGATTCCTCGCCGATCGCGCCTCCGTTCGCGCCTCCGCATGCCGCATACCGAAACGGGCGAGAGCGGCCTGCCGAACGGGTCGATGAACAGCGTGACAGGCCCGGTCGTCGCCGGAACCTTCCCGTCGAGAACCTCGATCGAGTACGAGAGCTCTCCGTCGTTGAGGCGCGGCTCCTGGATTACCACCACGGCGTCCTCGGGCGTCTCGTCGTCCGGCTGGAGGAACGCGAGCACCGCGTTCGGCGGGTCGGCCTCGAAGCTGTTGTCGCCTTCGTCCCACAGGTCGACAAAGTCCGTCGTGCTCATGTGCCCGACGACCCGCTGGGGCCGGTCGGAGAAATAGAGCGTCGAGGGCGTGATCCCGTGCAGCGTGAGGGTCCCACCGTCGCTCGTGATGCCGTGCGCCGTCTGCACGAACATCGATTGCTCGGCTTCGAGCTCTGCGATCTGCTTCTCATCCATCGTGCTCACCTCCGCTTCGTGTTTTGGGTTTGGGTTGGGCGCCGGGCTGGGTTGTCGGGATGCCCCCGGTGAACAGCAGGGCGATGAGCGCGAAGAGCGCGAGGATCGAGACGGCGACGCGCAGCCCGTCGATCCGGCTCTGCTCGTTCGTCTGCACGATCGCATCGGCGGTCCGCGGGGGGACGTGCGCGTCCGAGAGCGCGGTCTTCAGGTCGGCGTCGGAGATGAACGGGACGCCGCCGGCGAGGCTCGTCTGAGCTTTGGCCGCGACGCGGTTGGGGACGGCCGGGTTGTTCTGGACGCCGCTGAGGAACGACGCGGTCAGCGCCGAGATGAGCACGGCGCCCGCCAGCGCGGTGCCGATTGACGCTCCGAGCTGCGTGCCGGTGTTCTGGATTCCGCCGACCTCGCCGCTCTGCTCGTCGGGCACCGACGACACGGTCACGGCCCCCAGCTGGGAGGCGATCGAGCCGATTCCGGCACCCGCCAGCAGCAGCGGCCACGTGACGATCTCCGCTCCGGCGCCGTAGTCGAGCAAGGCGAGCAGGAGCACTAGGCCGCCGAACATGGCGATGAAGCCGAGCCGGATGACCAGCCGCGGGTTCGCGTGCGGGAACACCTTGGGAACTCCGGCCGCGAAGAGCAGCAACATCAGCGAGAGCGGCAGCAGATGCATGCCTGTCGCGACCGCCGACATACCGAGCGCGACCGACAGGAACAGCGGTACGACGAAGAAGATCCCCGCCTGCACGAGGAACAGGAAGAAGAACGACGTGACGCCGTCGCGCAGCTGGATGTTCCGCAGCATCTTCGGGTCGATCAGCGCCGCCTGGCCGCGCGCGATACGCCGGTTCTCCCACATCGCGAACAGCCCAACGACCACGCAGCCCGCAAGCACAAGCCAGATCACCGGTGACAGCCCGAGCCACTCGGGAGAGCCCGCCTTCGGCCGCACGAATCCCCACGCACCCGACTTCAACGTGCCGATCACGATCAGGCCTAGGCCGACGGCCGACATCGCCGTGCCGACCAGGTCGAGTCTGGCGCCCTTCTCGGGCGGTGTGTCGTTCAACCGCCGCGTCAGGGCGAGAATCACGATCACGATCAGCACCTCGCTGACGAACACCCACCGCCACGAGGCATAGCTCGTGAACAAGCCGCCGATCACCGGCCCCACCGCGGCGGCCATCGCGCCCGCAGCCGCCACGAGCCCGTACGCGCGCGGCCGGCCCGGCTTGTCGAAGTTCGAGGCGACGAGCGCGACAATCGCCGGGAAGATCAGCACCGCGCCGAAGCCCTCCAGGAACGACCAGCCGATGATCAGGACCGTCAGGCTGTGAGACAGCGCCGTCGTGAGCGACCCGCACGCGTAGACGATGCACCCGATCGCGAACGCACGCTTCCGGCCGATGATCTCCCCGACCCTGCCGCCGGTGATCATGAACGACGCCATCACCAGCGTGTAGAGCGTGATCGCCAGCTGGATCCCGGTCACATCGGTCCCGACGTCCCTGGCGACCGTCGCGATCGCCGTGTTCATCACCGTCATGTCGAGGGCCATGACGAACTGGGCCGACGCCAGCGTGAGCAGCACCAGACCGGAAGCCTTGGCAGCGGCCGAAGACGCAGTTGGCGCGGTCGTCACGACGTCGATCCTATTGGCGGCACGGCCTCGGAGGCTGTCACCTCGAGCAGGGTGAGCCCGAGATCGGACACGCGCTGCAGCAGACCCTGCAGCTCGGCCTGGTCACGGACGTGCCCGCTCAACGTCGTCGTCCCGTCGGCGCGCGTGAGGGTCATGCCCTCGAAGACGGCCCCCACCTGGTCGCTCAACTCACCTGCGACGATCAGCCGATACGTCCGGCCGGCCACCGGCTACCCGCCGAGGCTCTTGCACGAGTCGGCGCTCTTGAACGCGGAGGCGAGCGAATCCTTCGCCGTCTGCAGCGACTTGACCGTCGTCTGTGCCGCGGTCACGAGGCCCTTGATCTGCGGCGCGAGCGGTAGGAGCGCCGCCGCGACCGTCATGGCCGAGGCGTTGGCCGGGATCGAGGCGACGGCGGTTTGCGCGTCACTGACCGTGCTCGCCGCCTGGCTCGAGAACTGATCGACCTGCGTCTTCGCGGCCTGTCCGTCAGAGGTGTTCGGACGGGGAACGGCCTTGATCTGCTTCGCGAGTGTCTTGGTGGCGGTCTCCGCCTGGGCGATCGAAGACTGCAGCGACGCCTCGGAGACGCCACCGGTGAGGCCGTTCGCCGCGACGCTCTTGATCTGCTGCGCCCAGGTGCCGATTGCGGTGCAAACGCCGCTCGCGTAGGCGTCGTTCGCTTTCGTGTCGGCACTGCTGCCGCCGCACCCCGCCGCAGCGAGAGCAGTGACGGCGAGCACCGCCAGCATCGACACGGCGGTAGCACAGCTGCGGGCGGGAGACCTCTGTCCAGTCCGGTCATTGGTCATCGTGAGAAACCTCCTCGGGTTGAATCCGGGCACGACTCCGAGGATCGCACCCCCCGCCGGGCGCTCACGACAGGAGCGGGCCGATCACCCTGATGATTCCGATCGCCTCGACACGCCTTCAACTCGCGGTCACCCGAGTGAAATCAGGCGCGCGGCTCCGCAGAACCCGCAACGGGTCATACGGTGGTCGAGCCCTACCGATGAAGAGGTGATCTCTTGCTCGCTGCCATGAATGTCTGGATCTGGACGACACCCCTGGTCATCGTCTGGGTCCTGCTCGCCTTCTGGCCGGCGCATGTCGCCCGCCGCAAAGGGCACAGCTTTATCGGCTACTTCATCTTCAGCCTCATCGCCTTCCCGGGGGCGCTGATCGTCGCCTACCTGGTCGGCGACCGCACGCCGGGCAGTGCGGCTGCCGCCTGAGTCCGGCCGAAGGACGACTGCTGGGGCACCGGGCGACCTGAGTGGATGCCCACTACTTCAGGAAGGCCCGCCTAACCCGCCGGTAGCCGTCAGTTGGTAATAATCGTCACGATGACGGTGGATTCACGTGAGCTGGTGAAGGGTCGGCGTAGCCGCCGAGAGGCAGGCGACAATCCGCCTTTGGTCGAGGCCAAGCTCCAGCCCCCGGGAGCGGGTGGTGACCACGTCAAACGGCCGCGCATTCTGCAGGCGCTCGACGCCGGCGAAGGCGTGCCGCTGACGCTCGTCGCGGCGCCGGCGGGCTACGGCAAGACGACCGCGGTGCGCGCCTGGTGCGAGCACCGGGAGAGCGCTCTCGCGTGGGTCACGCTCGACGACGGTGACAACGATCCGGTTCGGTTGTGGACGTATGTCGCGACCGCCGTCGATCGGGTCCGGCAGGGGCTCGGGCGGGGTGCGCTGCAGCGCCTGACCGTTGCGGGGATCTCCGTCGAACATGCCGTCGACGAGCTGATGAACGCGATCGCCGCGTACGGCGACGGGATGGCTCTGGTGCTCGATGACCTTCAGGCGGTGACGGATCGGGAGTGTCTCGCCTCGATCGACTTCGCGCTCAGACATCTGCCGGCGAGCGCACGCATGTTCGCCATCACGCGGGCAGATCCCGGGCTCGGGTTGGCGCGGCTGCGTGCTCGGGGCGCACTCGTGGAACTGCGGGCCGACGAGCTGGCCTTCACCACCGCGGAGGCGCACGAGCTGCTCGTCGAGCGCGGGGAGGTCGCGCTCCGGGCGGAGGAGCTCGATCTGCTTGTCGAGAACACCGAGGGCTGGCCTGCTGCGCTCGTCCTCGCCGGGCTCTGGCTTCGGGACGTCGACGACCCGGGCCGGGCCGTGTCCGCGTTCGGAGGGGAACAGCACTTTGTGGTCGAGTACCTGAGCCAAGAGGTGCTCGCAGCGCTCGACGACGAGGCTCGCTCGTTCCTGCAAGGGGCCTCGGTTCTGGGCCGATTCACCGCCGAGCTCTGCGACGCTGTGCTGGAGCGCACCGATTCGGCGTCCGTGCTGGCCGGATTGGAGCGCTCGAACCTATTCATCCGCCGGCTGGAGCGAGGGGGATGGTTCCGTGCCCACGCATTGTTTGCCGAGTTCGCCGTTGCTCAACTCTCAGCGCAGAAGCCGGGCGAGGCGGTACGGATCCATCAGCGCGCCGCCGAGTGGCTGTTGTCGCAAGGGCTGCCGTTGGAGGCGGTCGAGCACGCCGCTGCGGCGGGTGACGACGAGCTCGTTGCGCGGTTGCTCGCCGAGTATCACATGCCGCTGATCAGGAGCGGACTCACCCGGACGTTGCTGCGATGGGTTCGGCGCGCTCCCGGACGAGAACGTCCTCGAGCATCCGGAGCTCGCCGTAGCCGCCGCGGCGGCCGCGGTGATGGCCGGCCAGGGCACCATCGAGCACCGTCGGTATCTTCGGATCGTCGAGCGGGCGCAGGCAGAGCGCCCCGAGCGTGTTACGCCGTACGTCGAGGCGTTCGCCCTCGTGGAACGCGCGATCACGATCGACGGAGGTGTCGCGCGGGCGGTGGAGGACGGCCGTCGCGCGGTCGAGCTCGCGCGTGCCGGGTTAGACGAGCTCCTCACGGGCGCTCTTGCCGGGTATGCGCTCGCTCTCTACTTCGCGGACAGCCTCGACGAAGCGTGGAAGGTCGCTCTCAGCGTCGTCGAGCATCCGAGCATCGAGCGCCGCCCTCCCAGCCATGCGCTCGCCCGGACGACACTCGCGCTCGTGGCGGTCGAGCGCGGGTGGCTCGAGTCCGCACGGGGCCATGCCGAGAAGGCGAAGGCGGTCGTCGGCCGGATCGGCACCAGCCGCAGCTGGCTCGGCGCAAACGCGTCAGCCGCGCTCGGCGCCGTGCTCGCAGGCGAGGGAAAGCTCGCGGAGGCCGAGCATGAGCTCTCCTCCGCAGAGCGCTACTTCAGGGACGAGATCGCCACCGTCCACCACACCTGGCTGCTCGTGCTTCTCGCCAGGGTGCAAACCCAGCGCGGCCGCCTCGACCGGGCGGATGCCACTCTCCAGGCGGCACGGAAAGCACTCGAGGAGCTCGCGGACGGCGGCCGACTCGCCTCGCTCGCCGACGACGTCGAACACGAGCTCGGGACGGCAACGGCTCACGCCGACAGCGGAGAGATGCTCGAACGACCGAGCAAGGCAGAGTTCACCGTCCTCCAGCTTCTCGCAGGCGATCTGTCGACACGTGAGATCGGGGAGCACCTCTTCGTCTCCCCCAACACGATCCGGTCGCACACGCGTGCGCTCTACCGCAAGCTCGGCGCGAACTCCCGCGCTGATGCCGTCGCGCGCGCGACCGCACTTGGCCTGCTGGGGCGAGCTGAAGCCGGTCGTTCGCGTTCACCTGAGTGAATCCGGCCGGCCTCGCGCTCGCCCGCGAGCCGACGGCGTAACGTCGAGCGTGACCCAAGCAGACGGCCCTTTGGGCCGTGTAGCGGCATCGACGACCGCACAGCTCGTCGAGACAAGGAGATCCTCATGCCGGAACTGACCGAGACACCAGTCCTCGATCTGCTCGCCAGCATGACCGCCGACTCGATCGAGGCGACGACCCTCGATCCCGAGCAGGTCATGCTCGTACGCATCGCCGCCCTCGTGGCGATGGACGCCCCGCCGGTCTCATACCTGTACAACCTCGGCACGGCCGCCGACTTCGATGTCGACGCGGACGACGTTCGCGGCATCCTCGCTGCGATCGCGCCCATCGTGGGAACGGCACGCGTCGCGTCGGCGACGGGCAACATCGTGCGCGCGCTCGGTATCGCGATCGACCTCGCTGAGCTCGAGACCGACGAGACGCAGCAGGCCTAGCCTTCAGCGCCACTCGATGACAGGGTCAGATCCGCCGCGTGGCGGTCTGACCCTGTCCGCCGCACAGGTCCGTCGACCGCGAAACGAGAACGGAGTTCGCCATGCCCGAGGGGCTATCTGCAACTGAGGTCGGCAAGGAGATCGGCGAGCACGCCAAGCACGCCAACGGCCACACCGGGGCGAGCCGCCACGACCGGGTGATCTCGCTTGCCGGGGCAGTGTTGCTCTCGATCGTGACCATCACTGCGGCATGGGCCGGCTACTCGGCCGCGAAGTGGGGCACCGAATCGTCGCTGAACCTCGCCAAGGCGTCGGCGACGCGGACCAAGGCCAACCGCTACTTCCAGGAAGGTCTGAGCTACCGCACCGCAGACGCGCTCCTCTTCGACTCCTGGTTCGGCGCCTACATCACCGGCAACAAGAACGGCATGCGCGTGGCCGAGAAGCGGTTCCGACCTCAGTTCGAGGTCGCCTTCGCCGCCTGGCTTGCGACCCACCCGTTCACGAACCCGAACGCGCCGCGGGGACCGCAGCTCATGCCGCAGTACAAACCGATCGGGGAGGCCCTTTCGCGTTCGCTCGACTCGCAGGCCAACGCGTACTACGCGCAGGGCCAAAGTGCGGCAGGAACAGGCGACGACTACGTGCGCGTAACCCTGGTCCTCGCGAGCGTGCTCTTCCTCGTCGGCATCAGCACCCAGTTCTCGTCACGCGGTGTGCGGTACGGGTTGCTCGCAACAGGCGCGTTGCTGCTGCTCTTGGCGGCCGAACAGATCCTCTCGCTGCCAGGCCCGCCCTGACGCTAGAGCCTGAGACTCACGCCGGTGCCGGCGCGGCCTTTGCCGAACGTTCTTTCATCCGGTCGGCAATGAACATGACCACCACGGCGATCCCCACGCCGATGAACGTGAAGAGCACCCGGCGACCCTCGGCCGCATAGTTGGTGGGGTGTGGCAGGTCTGCGGCGATGAGCGCCGCACCGGCGATCGCAGCCGTGTAGTAGGCGTAGTTCACGCCGTGGATGGAAGCTCCGATCGCGGCCAGGAGGATGATGCTCACCACCAAGGCGTCCTTGTCGTGCACTGCCAGCAAGATCGGTATTGCGACGAGAGCACCCATGCTCGCACCGATCACGCGCTGACGGCCCACCAGCCTGGACTGCTCGATGCTCGGCTTCATCGCGATCAGCGTGGCGATCACCATCCAATCCGCATTGGGTTTGTGGAACCCGTAGGCGATCGCGGCGGATGCTGCGAGTGCCAGGGCCCGGATGAGGGCGAAGAGCACCACCGGCCGGGTGAGTTCGACCGGGGCGAAGGGTTCACCAGGAAGGTCGATGACCGGACGCGACGTCCATTTGCGCCTGCTCAGCAACCACACGATGCCCATCAACGCGATCCACGACGCCGAACCGATCAGCCACGCGAGCGCCTGGTCCCAGCCGGTGGTCTTGGTCCCAGTGGCCCTGAAACTGGCCGGCAGGACGACACCGACGACGAACCAGATGTTGAGCAGCAGCGCCACGCTGAATCGATGCAGTCCGAACTTCACCGCCAGCCCGGCCGACAACGTCACCACGAAAAGGACGAGCACGACGAGTCCCCAGACGTGAGTTCCCACGGAGAACGCCAGGGCGGTCACCGCCGCACCGCCGAGGCCGAAGGTACCCATGCTCAACGCCCGCTTCGGGTATCCGCCGCCCGGGTCGCTCAGAGCCGTGGTCAGGACGGCGAAGATGACGCTGACGACGTACCTCTGTTGGTCGAGCTGGGCGATGGCGAACCAGATCAACAGCAGGATTCCGCCGATGGCCACGCCGGCGGGAAGACTGAATGCCTTCCGGTTGACCGAAAACACGTTGGTGAGTTGGCTCATGAGTGAGCGCAGAGCCTTTCACACGGTGCCGGTACCAGCACCGTGGGGCGATCGGAATCACCAGGGTGATTGACCCTCGTTCCCGCAAACCGCGGCCCGGAAGGTGCGACGTTTCGAGGAGAGGGACCACAACCGAGAGGAGATCCCATGGGATCTGACAGCGACACCCCCACTTTTCTCTACATCGCCGCGTACGCCGACCCGGACGCCGCCCAGGCCGACTGGGACGACATCAAGGCGTTGGCGAAGGACAAGACGATCGCGGTCGACGGCCTCGTGCTCGTCAGCCGCGACGCCGACGGGAAGATCCACGAAAAGGACACCGCCCACACGGTCGGCGTCGGCACGGCCATCGGCGCCGCCGGCGGCCTGCTCATCGGTCTGATCTTCCCGCCGGCGTTCCTCGCAGCGGGAGCCGTAGGCGCCGGCATTGGTGCCGCCACCGGCGGTCTCGTCTCGCATCACGAGAAGAAGGAGATCAAGGCCGAGGTCGCGGACGATGTTCCGCCCGGGAGCTCCGCCATCGTGGCGTTGTTCGAGCAGGGCTCGGCCGCCGACATCGAGAAGGCGCTGCCGAAGGCCGACAAGGTCTCGAAGCACGAGGTCGACAGTGACAGCGTCAAGCAGGCCGAGGCCGCAGCACCGACTCCGGTCGCGAGCTAGGAATCAGCGCTCCCTGTCCCCGTCAACGGGGACAGGGAGCTGACATCCATCCGAGAGAAAGAGAGGCTCGATTATGACTCTTGTTGCCAGCAGCTATCCGTTCTTGAACATCATGTGGTCGATGTTCATCTTCTTCGCCCTCGTGATCTGGGTCGGTTTCGTGATCTACATCTTGATCGACAACTTCAAGCGCCACGACCACAGTGGCTGGGCGAAAGTCGGGTGGTTGCTCTTCATCATGTTCGTGCCGCTGATCGGTGCGATCGCTTACATGGTCGCGCGGCCGCCGATGGCCGACGGGTCGATGGCCTGAGTTGGCGAAGCGAGCGAGGTAGGGAGGGAACTGAATGAGCGCCGATGGCAGTACTGCAACTGATGAGGTGAGCGCGCAGTCGAGCAAGGCTGGGCGGGTCGAGCATTTCACCGTGGAGCAACGGGTTGCGCGCGGGAAGGCAGCGCGGGCCGAGGTTCCGCGTTCGTCGCACGGGGCGTGGGAGCCGTCGGCGGATCGTTTAGGCCCGGTCGAGTTGTTGGAGGAACAGGCCAAGACGCGGGTGCCGGAACTGGTGCCGATTCGCTACGGGCGGATGTTGGTGTCCCCGTTCACGTTCTATCGGGGCGCGGCGCTCCTGATGGCGGCTGATCTCGCGGCGTCGGCGAGGACCGGGCTGCAAACGCAGTTGTGCGGCGACGCGCATTTGTCGAACTTCGGTGCGTTCGCGGCGCCGGATCGTCGACTCGTGTTCAGCGTCAACGACTTCGACGAGACGCTGCCGGGCCCGTTCGAATGGGACGTGAAGCGTCTCGCCGCGAGTTTCGCCGTCGCCGGGCGCGACCGCGGGTTCGACGACAAGCAGCGTGCCGCCGTCAACCTCGCGGTCGGAAAGGCGTACCGGGAGGCCATGAGCGGCTATGCCGCGACGGGCAACCTCAACCTCTGGTACACGCGCCTCGACGTAGAGGATCTGATGGCAGGGGCGCAGCGGTTCGCGACGTCAAAGGAGCGCAAGCGGGCAGAGCAGAACGTCGCGAAGACGCGGACAAAAACCAGCCTCAAAGCGTTTGCGAAGCTGACCGAGATCGTCGACGGCGAGCGGCGCATCATCGCCGACCCTCCCACCGTGACTCCGATCGGCGATCTCTTCCCCGCCGCCCGCGCGCACGAGTTCGACGACTTCCTGCACGGCGCCTTGCGCTCCTACCGACGCACGCTCTCCGGCGACCGCCGCACGCTGCTCGAGCGGTACCGCTACGTGCACGCCGCTCGGAAGGTCGTCGGCGTCGGCAGCGTCGGCACCCGGGCGTACATCATGCTCCTGCTCGGCCGCGACGACAACGATCCGCTCTTCCTCCAGATCAAGGAGGCAGAAGCGTCGGTGCTCGAGCGGTTCCTCGGCAAGAGCAGTTACGCAAACCACGGCCAGCGCGTCGTCGAAGGCCAGCGCCTCACCCAGGCGGCGAGCGACATCATGCTCGGCTACATCAAGGTCGAAGGCATCGACGGCGTCAAACGCGACTTCTATCTCCGTCAACTGTGGGACGAGAAAGGCAGCGCGCTCGTCGAGCTGATGGAGCCCACGATGATGTCCTTCTACGCGAAGGCGTGCGCCTCCGAGCTCGCACGCGCCCACGCCCGTGCCGGAGATGCGGTCGCGATTGCGAGCTACCTCGGCACCAGCGACACCTTCGACCGTGGCCTCGCCCTCTTCGCCGAGTCCTACGCGGACCAGAACGAACGCGACTACGACACGTTCAGCAAGGCGGTCAAAGACGGGAAGATCACGGCCGAGACGGGCGTCTAGCTCGGGCTTCGTCGGGACTGCGACTAGCGTGCAGGAATGAGCGGCGCGCCGACTGAGCCGGCGCCGGGAGCCGGCGGGCCGCCCCGTTCCGCACGCGTCCCGGCTCGGGCGCAGAAGGCGGCCGCGAAGGGGGTTGCGGTTGCGACGCGGGGCCGTCTCTGGATCGAGAACCAGCCGCCTGACTCACGCAAGGGCGCGACGATCGGTTGGGTGCGCCGCTACCAAGCTTCCAACGGGCAGCTGTTCGCCGTCCTCCTGAGCGCGTACCTGCTCCTGACGCTCCTGCCGGTGTTCCTCGTCGCTGCTAGCTACGCGTACAAGGATCCGACTGCTCTTGCCGACCGGATCGAGCACCGCCTCGGGCTAAAGGGAACGACTGCCCAGCTGTTCTCGTCGGTCATGGTCGGTGCGGGAGAGCACAAGTTCTCGGCTGTCCTGATTGCGATCGTCGACCTCTTCTTCTTCGGGCTCGGGTTCCCCCGCGTCTTGCAGATCGCTCACGCCCGCTCATGGGGGATCGACCTGGGCAAGTCGGTGCTCGCGGATCAGGCCCGCTATGTCGAGGTCCTCACGGCCCTCGTCCTCGGTGCGGTGCTCTACATCGTCGAGGGAAGGGCTCTCAGAGGGGAGCCGTCCTGGATCGGCTGGGTCCTCGACCTCGGCTGGGGGGCGGTGCTGTTCGGCTTCTTTGTCTGGGCGCCGCGGATCTTGCTCCATCACCGCGTCTCGACACGCAACCTCGTCCCCGGCGCCGTCTTCACCGTGCTCTGTCTCGTGGCCCTGCGGCTGATCTCCGTGCTCTTGCTCACCCACTGGCTGAACTGGTACTCGACGACCTACGGCGCGTTCGGGATCGTCATCGCGATCTTCTTCTGGATCATCCTGATCGGCACCGTCCTGATCCTTGCTGCGGCGCTCTCACCGGCCCTCGCGCAACGGCGCGACCTCCTCGAGGCTCAAGCCAACGGTGGGGTGTGAGATGACGCGGCCCAATCGCGCGATGATCGAGCCACCGCGCGACAGGAGCGATCGTCAACGGCGAGCACGCTAAGAGGTAGTCATGAGCGGCTAGGAAGCGGTCGTGAGAGCTGATCGGTCTGGCGTTCCTGCTCCAGGAGCGCCGCCCGGCCGCCGAAGGCGAAGGCGATCAGGGAGTGTTGCGTCATGCGGGTCCCGCGGACCCGTGTTTCAACGGTCGCGTGCGTGCGGCGTAAACGCCTCGATCTATTCGCTTGAGGCGCGCTCGTTTAGTTCCATATTCCCGCTTCGCCCGCTTCGCCCGCTTCGCCCGCTTCGATTGGCCGGCGCGCGGCGGCCCGCGCTGTGCTTTCCGCTCGCTCTTGTGCGCGAGCCTTTGGCTCGCGCGGGCGGGATCGGGGCTTACGTGAGCCGCGCCCGCCATGTCGGGTGCGGCGGCGGCTACGAAAAGACAGATCGACCCGGCGCTTGGCCGGGTCGATCGCCGCGATTGCGCGGAGGGGGAGGGTAGAAAGCGGTCAGGCTGCGCGCTCGAGCCGCTCTTCGACGCGGGCGCGGGCGACGATGTGCTCGCGGTCACCGAAGAGGATCGTGGCGCGGACGGCGCGATTCTCGTCCCACAGCCGGTCGAGCTTCGCATCGATCGCTTTGATCTCCGCGCGAACGTCCGAGTTGTGCTCGGTCGAGAGCCGATGCCAGAGCGCCGTGCGCTCCGCGCTCAGGCGGTCGATGTCCTCGTGGATGGCTTCGCTTGTTCTCATGCGGGCTTCAACGAACGGCGTCGCGGCGGCATTCCGGCTTTCGCAGCCCGGTTTCCGCTGGCTTTCTTGAGGTTTCTTCCGTAAGTTGACATGAGGTGGCTTAGGTTTTATCTTGTTAGGCGTAACAAGTACGGTACGACAGCAAGGAGGTATGACATGGCCACTCTTGTGCGCTGGGAGCCGTTCCGCGAGATCGCTGCGCTCCAGAACGAGATGAGCCGTTTCATGAACGGGCTCGTCGAAGGCAACGGGCGGACGACGCAGAGCTGGATCCCCACCGCCGACGTCTGGGAGACGGACGGCGAAATCGTCTACGCGTTCGACCTCCCCGGCATCCCCGAGGAGAAAATCTCCGTCGAGCTCGACGAGGGTGCGCTCACGATCAGCGCCGAGCGCACTCGCGAGCATGAGCTCGAGAACGGGCGCTTCCACCGGGTCGAGCGCCGCTTCGGCGCATTCACCCGCACGATCGGCCTGCCGCAGGGCGTCACCGAGGAGAACGTCGCCGCGACCTACGCGAACGGCGTCCTCGAGGTGCACGTCGCGAAGCCGGAGCAGCCGAAGCCGCGGAAGATCTCGATCGGCGTGGGACATGCCCACAAGACGATCGAAGGCGTGGCGAAGCAGAAGTAGCTAGACCGCGGCGAGCGCCTCGCGCACGCGGTCGCCGACGGCCGCGAGCTCGAGGCGCTCGCCCGCCACATCCGCCAGAAGCTCATCCGCGGTCGGCTTCTGTCCCTCAGCCCACAGCTCGCGGAGGAGCGAGCCCGCGTCCCGCTTCGAGAACCACGCGTTACCGAAGCGCTCCCGCAGGTACGCGCGCAGCTGCGCCTCGAAGGCCCAGGCGCGCAGGTACTCGGACGCGTAGAAGCCCGCGTCCATGTCGCCGAGGTAGTCGGCGGCGGCGGGCTCGACCTTCGTCGCGTCGGCGAGGAGTTCGACGTAGCGCGGCTGCATCGTGGTGACGTCCTTCGCCGTGTGGAACTCGAGCTCGTAGAGGAGCTTCGCGCAATAGCGGCGGACGAACCAGAGGTGCCTCGCGGCGCCCTCGGCGGCGTACTCGTGTGGGCGCGGGAAGTCGAGCCGTCGGCTGAGCCATACGGGATCGTGAGTGAGGTACTGCATGAGCATGGCCCACCCCTCGGTGACCGCGTTGTCGCCGAGTCGCCGTTCCTCCATAGCGAGCGACGAAGACGTGTGCGCGAAATGCTCCGTGTGGCCCGCCTCGTGGAACAGGGAATCCCAGTCTTCTGCTCCACCCTGCGGCTTGATGACGAGGACGACGCGGCCGGGAACTTCGATCGGCGCGCAGAACGCGCGCGGGTCCTTGTTCGGCCGATCCTCGATGTCGATCTCGACATTCTGCTGCGCGTGGATGTCCACGCCGAGCTCGTCGAGCGTCGCCTCGAGCGACGGCATCATCGCGTCGGCGGGGAAGGCCGCATCCCAGCCGACGCCGCGGAAAGCGCGGCCGACGTCCCAGCGCTGCACTTCGCCGAGCCCGAGCCCGAGGCGCGAACGGAAGAAGCGGTCGCCGGCCTTCTCCCACAGGCTCTCGGTCTCGCTGAGAAACGTCCGGCACTGAGCGGCGAGATCGTCGAGCGGGAGGCCGAACTCGCGGTAGAGGTCGGCGTAACTCGGCGCACCGAGGCGTTCGGTCTCGCCGTGGACGACCTGTGCGGCGTTGAGATAGAGCCCGTTGAGGTGCTCCTCTGTGAGGTCGGTGCGAAGCTTCGCAAGCTGCTCACGCGTGCCGCGATCCTCCTCGTTCATGAGTCGAGGCACGAGCATCCGGAACGGGATTTCCTCGTCGTCGAGCGTCGCGCTCAGCGTCGCCTCGAGCTGCGCGACGCGCTCCTCCTCGGCCGTGACGAAATTCGTGAGGTACCCCTCGCATGCGAACTTCCACAGCGCGCGCCGCCGCCGGATGCCGGACACCGATGCGCCCAGCGCGAGCGCGGTGTCGAGCTCTGTCAGGCGGGCGTGGCGCTCGTAGATCGGCGCGATGTCGTACGTCTCTTTCTGGCCCGAGAAGTGGAGGTAGGCCTCCTCGTCGAGCTCGGAGCTGAACCGCTCTGCCTCGGCGGAGAGCCCGTCGATGTCTCGTTCGGAAAGCGGCTCGGCCATGGGCGTCCGTAGGATACGGAGCCGTGCGCGAGATCGTTTTCGAGACCGAGCGGAAGCTCCAGCTGATCGAGGTTACGGACGAGGTTCGTGACGCGGTCGGCGATGCGAACGGCGCGACCGCGGCGCTCGTCTACGTGCCGCATACGACCGCGGGCGTGGCGATCAACGAGCGGATCGACCCCGAGCTCGTGACCGACCTCGAGAACGCATTCCAGCGCGTCGTTGGCGACGACTGGAAGTGGACGCACGAAGACGAAGACGGCCCCAACGCACCGTCGCACGCGCGCGCGTCGCTCGCGTCGAGCCCGCAAGTGCTCATCCCGATCTCAGACGGCGCGCTCGCGCTCGGCACGTACCAGGGCATCTTCTTCTGCGAGTTCGACGGCCCGCGCACGCGCAAGATCTATGTAACGACGCTCACGTAAGATTTTAACCTCTTCCTCAGGCACCGGGCATACAGTGAGCAGAACGTGAAGCGGGCTCTTCTGCTGGCTCTTGGAGCCCTCGTCCTCCTCGGTGCGGCCATCCTCGGGTCAGCCGAGCTCAAAGGCGCAACTCCCGCGGACGCGTTGCCTCCGCCCGTGCAGAAGGGGGGGATCCACAAGATCCAGCACGTCGTCGTGATCATGCAGGAGAACCGCTCGTTCGACTCCTACTTCGGCACGTATCCCCGCGCCGACGGGATCCCCGGGCTCGCA
Source organism: uncultured Actinomycetes bacterium (assembly GCA_963767525.1). Taxonomy (GTDB): domain Bacteria; phylum Actinomycetota; class Thermoleophilia; order Gaiellales; family Gaiellaceae; genus Palsa-739. Next base: position 812,429 of record CAVYEH010000002.1, on the reverse strand, counting down.
GGCAATCCCGGCACGGTCCCGTGCGTGCCTGACCTGGGGCAGGAGTGCGTCAGGCCGTACCACGACACGTCAGACCGCAACTCCGGCGGCCCGCATGGCAAGGCGGCCGCGCTCGCCGACATCGCCGGCGGAGAGATGGACGGCTTCCAGGCGGCGGCACGCGCAGGAAGGACGACCTCCTGCGAAGCCCACCCGGATCTGCCCGAGTGCTCGTTCGCGCCGACGGCGCCAGACGTTATGGGCTACCACAACGCGCACGAGATCCCGAACTACTGGGCGTACGCGCGCAACTTCGTCCTTCAGGACCACATGTTCGACTCGGTGAACTCGTGGAGCCTGCCCGCCCACCTCGCCATGGTTTCCGGCTGGGCGGCGCGCTGCAGCAGGGTCGGCGACCCGATGAGTTGCAAGACCGCTTTGTCGGGTGTCGAAGGCACTCCCAGCGCAAAGCCGCAGAGCTTCCCGTGGACGGACATCACGTACCTCCTCCACAAATACGGCGTGAGCTGGCGGTACTACGTCGCCGCGGGCGGCCAGCCCGACTGCGCCGGCGGCGACATGTTCTGCAAGTCGACGCGCCAGACGGCGAGCACTCCGAACATCTGGAATCCGCTGCCCCGTTTCGACGCGGTGAGGGACGACGGCGAGCTCGCGAACGTCGTCTCGCTCGGCGACTTCTTCGTCGACGCCAAAGGCGGCACGCTGCCGTCCGTCTCCTGGGTCGTTCCGTCGCAGGCGAACAGCGAGCATCCGACGGCTCTCGTCACGGACGGCCAGGCCTACGTCACGAATCTCGTCAACGCGATCATGCGGGGTCCCGACTGGGACTCGACGGCGATCTTCATCGCGTGGGACGACTGGGGCGGCTTCTACGACCACGTTCAACCGCCGGTGGTGAACGGGCAGGGTTATGGCCTTCGCGTGCCCGGGCTCGTGATCAGCCCGTATGCGCGCGCCGGTTTCGTCGATCACCAGACGCTGAGCTTCGACGCGTACCTCAAGTTCATCGAGGACGACTTCCTCGGCGGCCAGCGGATCGACCCGAGCACTGACGGCCGTCCCGACTCGCGCCCGTTCGTCGCCGAAGACGCGCACATCCTCGGCAACCTCGTGAAGGACTTCGACTTCAAGCAAAAGCCCCGGAAGCCGCTGATCCTGCCGCTCCACCCGCCGTTCTCCTAGAGCGCGCACCTTCCTAGAGCGCGCCGCTACGGTGGCCGCATGGCGGCGCCGGTGGCAAAGGGAGACGAGGTCGAGCTCGACGTCGAGTCGCTCGCGTTCGGCGGGAACGGCGTTGCGCGGCTCGGCGGCTTTGTCGTCTTCGTGCGAAGCGGGCTGCCGGGCGACCGTGTTCGCGCGACGGTGACGAAGGTCAAGCGCAGTCACGCGGAGGCGCTCGCGACCGAGATCCTCAGCCCGGGAGAGGCCCGCGTCGAACCGCTGTGCTCGCACTTCTCGGAGTGCGGTGGCTGCCGCTTCCAGGATCTCGCCTACGACGCGCAGCTCGCGCAGAAGGAGGCGCAGGTGCGCGACTCGCTCGTGCGTCTCGCTGGGATCGCCGAGCCGCCGCTCGAGCCGATCGTCCCGTGCGAGCCGGAGATCTTCCACTACCGCAACAAGCTCGAGTATTCCTTCACGCAGACGCCCGAGGGCGCCGCGCTCGGGTTCCATCGCGCCGGCCGCTGGGACGAGGTGCTCGAGGTCGAGAAGTGCTGGCTCGTCGACGACGTTGCAAACGCGATCCGCAGCGCCGTGCGCGACTGGGCGCGCGAGGAAGGGCTCCCCGCGTACTCGCAGGAGGACGGCAGCGGCTATCTCCGCCACCTCATGGTGCGGCAGGGGCGCAACACGCAGCAGGCGCTCGTCCAGCTCGTGACGGCGCCGGGAGAGAAGTTCGAGCCCGGCTACTTCGTCGACTGCCTGCGGAAGATCCCCGAGGTGCGGTCGATCCACTGGTCGATCAACGACACGCCGGCCGAGGTGACGAACCTTCCGTCGAAGCTGCTCTGGGGCGACGAATGGATCGAGGAGGAGCTCAGCGGCTTGCGGTTCCGCGTCCGCCCGAACGCTTTCCTCCAGACGAACACGGCGATGGCCGAGCGGCTGTACGGCCTCGCGCGCGACGCGGCGGGGCTCACCGGCACCGAGACCGTGTGGGATCTCTACTGCGGGATCGGGACGATCGGGCTCTCGCTCGCCGCCGACGCGCTCACGGTGTGGGGGATCGAGGTGTCGGAGGAGTCCGTCGCCTGCGCGCTCGAGAACGCCGAGCTGAACGGGGTCACGAACTCCGCGTTCTTCGCCGGCAACGTCGGTGAAGTCGTCGAGGAGCTGCTCGAGCGCTCCGGCGCGCCCGAGGTCGTCGTCGTCGACCCGCCTCGCGCGGGTCTCGCCGGCAAGGCGCTGCGCCGCCTCGGTCGGATCGGCGCGCCGCGGCTCGTCTACGTCTCCTGCAACCCGACGACGCTCGCGGGCGACGTCAAGGCGCTGCGGGAGCAGTACGGCTACGAGCTGCTGCGCGTTACGCCGGTCGACATGTTCCCGCATACGCCGCACGTCGAGGCCGTGGCGCTGCTCGAGCAGACGTCGTAGGCTCCTCGAATGGCCGAGTCGCCCGAGGAGAAAGAGGCGCTCGCGAAGCTCGACGAGGTGACCCGCGAGGTCGCCGACGAGGAACTGCAGAAAGAGGCCGACCGGGAGATCAGCACCGGGCTCGACCCGAAGTACGGCGTTCCCCTCGCTGGGCCGGTTGGCTGGTTGGGCCGGTTCCGGCGATTCCGCTGGAAGAAGGGTGATCCCGTCCCAGAGCCGGTCGACGACGAGGATCCCGGCGACGAGCACGGCCTGCGCGACGCGCTTCGCAGCGACGACCCTCAGCCGTGATCTGAGGCCGTCCGGCGGCCAACGTACGCTCGGCTGACTCTTGGCGAGTCATCTGATCGACGCGCGCGGCACGGTGGAGCCGAACGTCGACCCGGAAGGTGTGGAGTCGCGCCTGCGCGACGGCGTCTTTCTCTGGCTCGACATCGAAAACCCGGCCGAGGACGACTTCAAGCTCCTCCGGGACACGTTCAAAATCCACCCGCTCGCGCTCGAGGACTCGCGGAAGTTCGGGCAGCGGCCGAAGATCGAGGACTACGACGACTTCACGCTCCTCGTCGTCTTCGGCGCCGGGCAGGATCCCGAGCGCCGCTCCGGCGTCGCACCGATCGAGGTGCACTGCTTCTACTCGCCGAACTGGCTGATCACCGTGCACGGGGGTGAGTCCTCGGTCTTCGGAGAGCTCCGGAACCAGACGCATCGGAGGCTGCAGCGCTTCGAGGAGGGGCTCGGCATCCTCTACGTCGTCGTCGACGAGCTCGTCGACAGCTTCCTGCCGCAGCTCTCCGAGCTCGACGACGTGTTCGACCAGCTCGAGGACACGATCCTCACCGATCCGCAGCCGACATCACTGCAGCAGGCGATCATGATGAAGCGACAGCTCGTGGAGCTGCGGAAGATCGTCAACCCACAGCGCGACATGTTCGCTGCGCTCCTCTCCGGCCGCTATGAGCTGCCGGGGATGACCGAGGAGCACGAGCGCTATTTCCGCGACGTCTACGACCACCTCATCCGCGTCTCGGAGCAGCTCGACGACTACCGCGATCTCGCGTCCGGGACGACCGACCTGTACCAGTCGACAGTCGGCAACAAGATGAACCTGACGATGAAGCAGCTCGGCTGGGTCGCGACGTTCTTCCTGCCGCTTTCGTTCCTCACCGGGTTCTTCGGCCAGAACTTCACGTTCCTCGTCGCGCACGTCATCAGCCCGACCTGGACATTCTGGGTGCTCGGACTCGGGCTCGACCTCGCCGCCTTCATCGCCGTCCTGCTCTGGTTCCTCAACCGTGAGAAGGGCAATCTGACGCTGCGGATGCCGGACGTCCCCGCCCTGCCGCATCGCAAATGAGCTCGCCCTTCTGGGCTGCCGAGCACTGGTGCCAGGAGGAGAGCGGCAAGGTCCGCCACTCGTTCGAGGCGGTCGTCCTCGTGTGCGCGCTGCTGATGCTGCCGGCCGTGCTCATTCAGGACTCGAGCCTGCGGAATCCCTGGACCACGCTCTCGTGGGTTCTCGGCACCGTCGTCTGGCTCGTCTTCACCGTTGAGCTCGCGCTTACGCTGCACTACGCCGATGACCGGCGCGCGGCACTTCGCAAGCACTGGCAGGACGCGGTTGTCGTCGTTGCCATCTTCCCGCTGTGGGGGTTGTTCTTCGCCGCGCTCGGTCCGGGATGGCTGCGCGGGTGGCGTCTCGCGCGCCTGTGGGTGGTCGCCGCTCGCCTCTTCCGTGCCGAGGGTCTGCTCACACGCCGCCGGAACCTGAGGTACATCGCGGCGCTGACGCTGCTGCTCGTCACCGTCACGGGGATCGCGGTGCACGAAACCGACCCGAGCCGCTTCCCCAACCCGTGGCGCGGCCTCTGGTTCGCGATCGTCACGGTCACCACGGTCGGTTACGGCGACACGTTCCCGACGTCCCCTGCCGGACGCGTTGTTGCCGCGTTCCTGATGGTCGTAGGCATTGGTTTCCTCGGTCTCGCGACCGCTTCGATTGCAGGTCACTTCGTCAACGAGGACGCAAACGACAAGCACAAGGAGTCGACCGACAAGCAGGACGAGATCCTCTCGGAGCTACGTCAAATCCGTCAGCGACTCGATCGTCTCGAGGCGCAGGACTAGCGGACGCTAGACGCTGCGCCGCGTTCGGACGGCCTTCCAGAGCAGGTCGCCGTTCGCCGCGAGGAAGCCGATCGACAGGAACGGCAGCGCCGGGAGCCCGTCGGCGTTCACGGCGACCGCGATGGGGAATGACGCCGCGTAGAGACCGGTCGTCGCGAGCCACGTCCAGCCCGGCCGCAACTTGAAGCGGAAGGCCGCGCCGAGGAACAGCGCGAAAAAGAGGATGTCGGGCGGGCCGAGCTGCGCGGTGGCGCCGTGCGGCCCGACGAAGGCGATGGCGACGTCGTTGTAGATCGCGATGTGGTTCTTGACGATCTCGTGCGTCGGGGCGCCGGGGGTGAAGACGGAGATGGCGTCGACGATCGGGATGATCACCGCGATGAGCACGACGAGGCCGACGTCCGCAAAGAGATAGAGGAACGCCCAGCCGGCGAACACCGCGGCCCAGAGCTTCGCGAAGTTCGCGGCGAGCCCCCAGCCTGCTTCGCTGTAGGCGAACGCGAGAAGCGCGAGCGCGAGCGCGAAGAGTGCGAGCGTGCTCCACCTGAGCCGGGACAGCGGCAGCGCGATGTAGACGAGCAGCAGCGTTCCCGGCAGAACTCCGGCCGAGACGACGACGATCGTGGGCCAGAGCGAGAGCGGGTCGAGGCGCGCCGCCCCGGCGAACCACGTCCCGACCGCGACGGACAACGCGACGAACGCGACGACCCGCCACGGAACCTCTAGTACGGGGGTGTCTGGCTCCACCACTCGCCGAGCATCTTGAAGGCGTTCCAGAACGCCGTCTTTGCGGGCTGCTCGTCGAGCGACTCGTCGATGTCCGGCGTGACGAGCCCCTGGATCGTCGGCGTGAACTCCTGGAGCACTCCCTCCTCCGGCTCGAGCTCGCGCGCGAGCGGGAACTTCACGGAGTTGAGGAACTCGCGCGCCGGCTCGCCCATCGCGACGACGAGCTTCGGCTGGACGATGTGGAGCTCGCGCGAGAGAAACGCGCGCGACTCGTCCTCGTCGCCGTCGGCGAACTTGAGGCAGTTCGTCCCGTACACCGCGAGTGGGTCGACACGAAGCCGTTGCAGCGACTTGAGGAGTGCGTTGCCGGAGCGGCCGTAGAACGCGACTCCCTCCTGGAGCTCCGACTGCCGAGGCGTGTGCTTGAGGAGGAAGATGTCGGCGAGCGGATGCCCCGAGCCGAGCACCGGCGCGCGCGAGCCGGCGCCGGCCTGCGCAAGCTCATCCCCGAGCGCGTTGATCTCGGTGATCGCCTTTTGCAGGTACTTCTCGAAGATTTCGTCAGTCGCCACGGTCACGGTGCCCCCGTGGAGAAGTTCGGTGTTAGCGGACCCGTTCCTTGGCCTGGGCCACCCACTTGAGTCCCTGGAGATAGACGAGCGACTTCGGGCGGCGCAGCACCTCGGCGGTGTGGAGCGAGACGAGGAACTCCTCCGGCCCGCTGAAGCGGCGCATCCGCACGACTCCCGTCCCTACCCCGGCGAGCACGTGTGCGTCGGAGCCGGCGCCGGCGAGGAGGTTGTACTTGCGCGCGAAGCGCTCGGCTTCGTCGTTGTAGTTCTCGAACAGGAGCCGCGCGTTGTAGATCTCGAGGACATCGATCTCGGCGAGGTGGCGGTGAATCGTCGCGGGCTCCGGGATCGCGTGCATCCGGTCGAACGGGTGGGGGAGGTAGACGATGCCCTTTTGCGCGCGGATCGCCTCGACCGTCTCGCCGAAAGACATGCCGCGCGGGATCTCCTCGGAGAGGAAGAGGCCGATGACTTCGCCCTGGTCCTTCGTCTTCACCTCCTCGCCCGGGATGACGACGAGCTTGCGGCCTCGCGCTCTTTCAACGGCTTCGAGCGCGCCGCCAAAGACATTGTGGTCGGTGATGGCGATCGCACCGAGCCCCTCCGCTTCGGCGTGGTCGAGGAGCTCGTCGACGTCGATCGAGCAGTCGTGCGACCAGTACGTGTGCATGTGGAGGTCGGCGAGGATCCAGTCGTCGTCGCGCCGCGCGGTCGCGGTGGCGGCGCGCGAGCGGCGGCGCGAGGCGAGGCGCTCGTAGACGCCTTCGACGTGATCGGCGAGTGCCTGGGTCGTCTGCGTTGCGGCGGCGGCGAGGCTCTCCTCGCCGCGGCTTGCGCGGAAGGCGTCGTCGGAGATCAGGCGTCCCGTCTCGGCGGCGGCGAGCTCGGGCTGTGTGGCGCGCGCCGGCGGTGACGCGATCGCGGTGCCCGCGGTCTGTGCCTCGACGAGCAGGCGCGTCGAGCCGTCGAGCGCGGGAACGAAGATCGCGGCGGAGCGGAGGACGTCGGCGCGCGCGGCCGCGGTGAGCGCGGTACGCACGCGCATCCGGCCGCGCAGGCGGCGCGACACGGCGGGGCGTGACGCGGGCGTGCGCGTGCGGAGGAGCACGAGCTCCCAGTCGGCGTGCTGCTCGAGCTCGTGGATGAGCGCGCGGAGGAGCGGCCGCTGGCCTTCGCGCCACTCGAGCACGACGCGCTTGTCCTTTGGAGCAGGCGCGAACAGCTTCGGGTCGACCCCCTGCGGCACGAGCTCGTAGCGCCCCGGGAAGCGCGCCGCCGCCGCATCTTTCGTCGCCGGCGTCGTGGCGAGGAGCGCGTCGATGCGGGCGAGGAGCCGCTCGCGCTGCGCCTTCGCCGGCGGATACGAGAGCCGCTCGGGGGAGAAGAACGTCGCCGCCGTGAGCGCGCCCGAGTCGCGGAGCGCGAGGTACGAAAGGCTCGGCAGCGCCGGCTCGAAGCCGTGCACGATGTCGAACTTCCCGCGGGCGAGCGCGAGCGAGAGGCTTGCGCGAACGCCGACAGGAACGCCCATCCGGCTCCGCCGCGAGATCGGAACCGCGCGCCCGAGCGCCACAAAATCCCCAAGTAACACTGTGTTACTAAGGAGGAGACGCCGGCTGTCGGCGAGGTCGCGGGCCCGGTTCGACGGCGCCAGGACGGTCACCTCGTGGCCGCGCCGGCGCAACTCCCCCGCGAGTGCGTCCACGTGCTCGTTGACGTCGTGAGGCTGCGACCAGGCAAACGGCGTTACGAGGGCTACACGCACGTCGTCCATGTTATGGCTGTCCTAAAGGTCGAGCACCATTTCGTGCTGGCGGACGACCACGGTCCCGCCGAGCGCGCGCAGAACGTCCGCCGCCGGATCGTCCGTGGGGAGGTTGAGCCAGTAGAGGTCGCCGTACGTGCGGAGAGCGCGGATGACCGGCTCCGGCTCCCCGGTGTATCGCTGTGGTTGCACCTTCGAGCGGACGCAGAAGAGCACCGAGCCGGTGTCGGTGACGAGGCCGCGGACGTCGTCGTAGTTCGCGAGCGTTCCATCGGCCCGTTGCCACGGCTCGTGCTGCGCCGGAAGCGCGATCTCCGCGGCAGGAACCTCCCGCGCGTCATGCTCTCCTTCGGCGCCGTCGAGCATCCAGACCTCGACGTCCTGCACGAGCGTGTAGCCGAGCTTCTCGTAGAGCGCGAACGCACCGGTGTTCTCGACGATCACCTCGAGCCAGACGCGCCGGAGCCCACGCGCCCGCGCCTGCTCATGGACGGTCCGCATGAGCGTCTCGCCGAGCCCTTGCCGGCGCGCTGCGGACACGACGCCGACGCCGGCGATCCAGCCCTCGTCGCCGCGGATTGCGAGGTTCGCGACCCCGACCGCCTCGCCCTCCCGAAACGCGACGAGCGACGCGTCGAGGTCGACGTCGAAGGAGCGCTCGATGAACGCGAGCATCGGCTCCTCGAGATGGAACGGCACGACGTAGCCCTCGTACCCGGCGTTCATGAGCGCGACGCGCTCGGCGAGCGACAGGATGCTCGCAGGCCTGAGTTCGATCCCTGTCGGCGACCTCACGTGCGCAGTCTGTCCTATTCGCCGCCGATGTTGAGCGTGACGTGCGAGAGTAAGACGCCGAAGAAGAGGAGCGGCAGGCAAAGAAGCGTTGCCGCAAGCCAAACCCTCGCGGCCTAGAACACCTCGAGGCCGAGGGGCAGGCTCGCGGTGTTGAGTCCGGAATCCCATCGATTCGCGCCGGCGGCGTAGTAGGCAAGACCTGTTAGAGCCGCAAGCACGATCCACCCAACGGCGCCCGCCGAGTGACGCAGTCCGCAAGCGATCAGCACCGCGAGCCCGGCGAACGGGATCGCGCTCAGGATCCAGATCCTCGTCTGACCGGGCGATGGGTTCATGAACGGCGGCTGCACGCGATACATCGCGTACGAGAACGCGATGCCAAGGAGGAGCGCGCCGGCCGCCACGAGCAACCGCGTGCGCATCGTCGCGCTCACGTCTAGCTGCCGAGACCGGAGTTCGAAAGTGCTGACACGAAGAGGACGAGCAGGAGAAAAGCGCAGGCCACAACAAACCATCCGATCGCGCGCGCCGGCGTCGTCCTGCCGCGCGCGAGCTGGATCGACTCATACGCGGCTATCGCACACGGCAGCACGGCCAGACCATCCGCGGCCTCGACCAGACCGCCTCCATTGCTTCTCCCAGGGATCGCTCCGACGCTCGCCCACGCGCCGCCCGCCATCGCTGCCAGGAGAAGCGCGAGACCGACCGCACCGTCCCTCTTCGAATCGCGCATCACGAGTCGCATGCAGCCCACGGTCCAGGAGCGAGCGAGAACAGCACGAGCATCGCGACCACGCCGAGAATCAGGGCGAACGGAACGACCAGGAGGGGGTGCTTGGTGCGGAACCCGCAGGTGCCTACGGCGAGATACACGAGAGCACCGCCGGTGAGCCCGATTGCGTGCCAGCCGCCACTGATCGCCTTGTTGCAGATCGACGACGCGCCGATCGAGACAGCGATGTAGATCCAGAACGCGATGAAGCTCGCGCCGAGCGCTAGGCCTGCGGCACCGAGTGAAAGCCGAGTTCCGTACGGCCGAGCTCCGGCAAGCGCCGTGATCGCCAAGCCGACGGCGATTACGACGAGAACGAGTGGCGGCCAGACGAACAGTGCCAGGAACCCACCAACGAGTGTCGCGAGGATAGGAACGAGGACCACGAGCGGTGTCAACCACGACTTCCCTGCCGACACCGCCCAGGGGCGGCTCATCATTGGGGTCCGCAGGAGCCGGAAACCGGTATTCCGGGAAGCCAATACCAAAGCGCGACGTAGGTGACGATCGCGAAGACGGCGGCGACCGGAAGCCCCCACAAGAAGCGCTTTCGAAGCGACAACATCCCGAGCCCGAAATAGACGACGCCCATCCCCGTCCACGCGATCCAGGGCTGGTTAGGCGTCGTATCGCAGAAGCCGGCGAAAAGCATCGCCGGCGTGCCGGCCAAGACGACGACCGTGGTGACGACGACGACAAGAAGGTTCCCGACTCTGACCGCCGACCGCCCGTAGCGGGCGACGATTGCGCCGCCCAGGACTGCCGCCCCTGAGACGGCACCAACGGCAATCGCCAGGGCGTCGTTGCCGCCGAGAAGGTCGCGTGTCCGGAGACCGGCCATGACCCCGAGTACGGGCGCAGCCGCGAGCGCAACGAGCAAGCCGAGATCCGCGAGCGGTGCCAGCCGCCCGCGCGCTGACACCGCTGCAGTCTCCATCGCCGTCGTTAAGCCTTCGCTTCGGCCTTGCTCTTGCTGGCGACCTTGCGGGCGTTCTTCTTGATGAACTCCTCGGTCAGCTTGTGCGCCTCGTCGTCGACGATCTGCTGCGGCGGCGACTTCATGAGGTACGAGCTCGGGCCGATGAGCGAGCCCGCCACGCCGTTGTTGAGCGCGAGCTTCGCCATCCGGACGGCGTCGATGACGATGCCGGCCGAGTTCGGCGAGTCCCACACCTCGAGCTTGAGCTCGACGTTGAGCGGCACGTCGCCGAACGACGAGCCCTCCATGCGGATGTACGCCCACTTGCGGTCGGTGAGCCACGGCACGTAGTCGGACGGGCCGACATGGACGTTGCCCGGGCCGAGGTCGTAGTCGAGCATCGACGTGACGGCGTTCGTCTTCGAGATCTTCTTCGACTCGAGCCGCTCGCGCTCGAGCATGTTGAGGAAGTCGGAGTTGCCGCCGACGTTGAGCTGCATCGTCTTGTCGAGATGGACGCCGCGCTCGCGGAAGAGGCTCGTGAGGACGCGGTGCGTGATCGTCGCGCCGACCTGAGACTTGATGTCGTCGCCGATGATCGGGAGGCCCTTATCCTCGAAGCGCTTGCTCCAGTAGTCCTCGCGTGCGATGAACACCGGCATGCAGTTGACGAGCGCGACGCCGGCCTCGAGGCACTGCTCGGCGTACCACTTCGCGGCCGCTTCGGAGCCGACGGGGAGGTAGCTGACGACGACGTCGGTCTTCGTCTCGTTGAGGATCCCGACGATGTCGGCGGTCTTGCCCGGCGCCTTCTCGACGATCTGCGAGAGGTACTTGCCGAGGCCGTCGTGCGTCATGCCGCGCGAGACCTTGACGCCGGTCTTCGGGACGCTCGGCGAACTTGATCGTGTCGTTCGGATGCGCCCACATCGCGTCGGCGAGGTCTTCCCCGACCTTGCCCTTGACGACGTCGAACGCGGCTGTGAACTCGATGTCGCGGACGTGGTAGCCGCCGAGGTTCACATGCATGAGGCCGGGGACGAACTGGTCGTCCGGCGCGTCCTTGTAGTACTCGCAGCCCTGGAGCAGCGAGTTCGCGCAGTTGCCGACGCCGACGATCGCGACGCGGACTTTCCCGTCGTCGAGGCGGGCGTGGCCGTTCGACGATCCGTTCTCAGCGGACATTGGTTCCTCCAGAAGAATTCAGTTGCTTGCGGACATGCAGGACGCGCTGGACGACGGTGAGCCACGCCGTCGCGCAGAGCGCGACGATCGCCCACGGCAGTCCACCCCAGGGCGCGAAGACGAGCCCGGCGGTGATCACGACGACGCGCTCGGCTCGTGAGCCGAAGCCGACCGTCGCGTTCAGACCGAGCGCCTCGGCTTTCGCGCGCGTGTAGGAGACGAGGAACGACCCCACGACCGCGGCGACCGCGAGGACGACCGCCCAGCCCTTCCCTTCCTGCGAGAAGACGAGGGCGATGGCGGCGAGCATGGCGCCCTCGCCGACGCGATCCGTCGTCGAGTCGAGGAACGCCCCGAACGGCGTCGACTTCCCGCCGGCCCGCGCGAGCGCGCCGTCGAGGATGTCGAGGATCGAGCCGACGACGAAGATCCCGGCCGAGGTCCAGTAGACGAGCCACGGGCTACGGCTTTCGAATCCCACGAGGACGGCGGCCGCGATGCAGAGCGAGACGCCGGTCGCAGTCAGCACGTTCGGCGTGACACGGGTGCGTGCGAGGCCCGTGACGGAACGGCTTGCGAGGGAGCGGAATCCGGCTGTGTAGCTCTCTTGTACGCGCCGGAGTTGGGGTGTTGAGCTCATTGCCAATATCGCAGTCCTGCTATAGGACTACGATAGCAAGTTTGCGATAACGGGTCAACCGCTCCACCGCCGGCACGGACGAAACTCAGCAGGCCGCCGGTCACGAAGAGCGAGAACACCGCGACCGCGATTCCCGCAAGCACGTCGAGAACGTAGTGGTTCGCAGTCGCGATCACGCAGAACCACACCCAGAGCGGCCAGACCGTCCAGATCGCCTTCGCCCAGATGCTGCGGCAGCACTGCGCGAGGCAGTAACCGACGATGAGCGCGTCGGCGGCGTGCAGGCTCGGCATTGCGGCGTACTGGTTCCCGAGCGCGTGGATGAGCTCGCTCGAGTGGTTGACGCCGCCGACGAAGCCCTGTCTCGTGAACATCCACGGCGGCGCGGTCGGCATGAGCGTGAACCCGATCAGGCCGATGAGGTTCGCGAGAAGGATCGCGTTGCGGAACCGGGCGAAGCGCTCGTGCCGCCGGACGTACACCCAGAGGAGGGCCAGGCCGATGAGCGTGAACTCCGAGTTCCAGTACGTCCACGCGGTGGCCGTGAGCAACCAGTGGGACGAGTCGGCGATGCGTTGCACGGTCAGCTCGTAGAGGTGGTGTGTTTGTGTGAAGTGGCGTTCGAAGTGGATGACCCTCCACCCGTTCGCCACCGCTTCGGCCGGGTTGTGGTTGACACGGCTGCGGACCGCGAGGTACGAGACATAGAAGCCGAGCCAGAGCCCGAGCTGGAGTCCGAAGTGAGACCAGCCGCGCGGCAGGACCCGGCGACCGAAGACAACCACCCGCTCCATGACGGAATCCTAATAGGCCGCTCGGGTGGTTCCTAACCGCCGATGTACGACATCTCGACCTTCGCCTTCGGCGCCGTGGTCTCGGCGGTGCGGAGCTCGGAGTAGCGGTCGGTGCGCCGCGACCAGATCGCGCGGAGCGCCTCGGCGAGCTCGACATCCGTTTCGCCGCCCCGGAGCATGGCGCGGAGGTCGTGGCCGCGCGCCGCGAACAGGCACGTGTAGAGGCTGCCCTCGGCCGAGAGGCGCGCCCGCGAGCACGCGCCGCAGAACGGCTTCGTGACGGAAGCGATGACGCCAATCTCGCCGGCGCCGTCGGCGTAGCGGTAGCGGCGGGCGGTCGCATCGGGGCTCTCGGCCGCGACGGGCTCGAGCGGCCAGCGCTGGTCGATCCGCTCGACGATCTCGTCGGCCGTGACGACGTCCTCGAGCCGCCAGCCGTTCGTCGTCCCGACGTCCATGAACTCGATGAAGCGGAGGACGTGGCCCGTGCCGCGGAAATGCTCGGCGAGCTCGACGAAACCGGTGTCGTTCACGCCGCGCTTGACGACGGCGTTCACCTTGACCGGCAGCCCGGCTGCGGTGGCGGCGTCGATCCCGTCGAGCACACGGCGGACGGGGAAGTCGACGTCGTTCATCGCGCGGAACGCCGCGTCGTCGAGCGAGTCGAGGCTCACCGTGACGCGGGTCAGGCCGGCGGCAGCGAGCGCGTCGGCCTTCTCGGCGAGGACGGCGCCGTTCGTCGTCAGCGCGAGCTCGACATGTCGGCTCGATTGCGGCGAGCATCTCGACGAGGTGCTCGACGTTGCGGCGGACGAGCGGCTCGCCGCCCGTGATTCGCACCGTGCGGACGCCGAGCTGCGCAAACACGCCTGCGACACGCGCGATCTCCTCGAGCGAGAGCAGTTCCTTCCGGTCGAGGAACGCGTACTCGCGGCCGAAAACCTCCTTCGGCATGCAGTAGACGCAGCGGAAGTTGCAGCGATCCGTGACGGACACGCGCAACGTCTCGAGCGGACGCCCGAGTCTGTCGAGGAGCGGCTCCATCGCCGCAGCGTACCGAGGGTTATTCAGACCAGACTTTGACGAGCTCGACGAGCGTCGCCGCTGCGAGGCCCATATCCTCGACGCAGATCCACTCGCGCTCGCTGTGCGCGTCGTGCCCGCCCGTGAAGATGTTCGGCGTGGGCAGGCCCATCTCGGTGAGCGCCGAGCCGTCCGTCCCGCCGCGGATGGACGTGTGCCGCGGCTCGAGCCCGACGCGGCGTACGGCCTCCTCGAGGTTCGAGACGATCTCGGGGTGCTTCGAGAGCGCGGCGGCCATGTTCCGGTACTGGATTCGATCGTCGAACGTCACCGAGGAGCGCGGATCGGACGCACAGACCTCCTCGGCAAGCGCGTGGAGGAAGGCGATGTGCTCGTCGAGCGTTGCGTCGTCGAAGTCGCGCACGATGAAGCGGATCTCGACCTCGGACGAATCGCCCGTCACCGTGACCGGGTGGACGTATCCCTCGCGGCCCTCGGTCGTCTCGGGGGAGAGCGCGTCTTCGGGGAGCCGCGCGACGATGTCGGCCGCGAGCTTGATCGCGTTCACGAGCTCGCCCTTGGCCCAGCCCGGGTGGATCGCGCGGCCGCGGATCTTCATCCGCACCTGCGCGCCCGAGAACGTTTCCGTCTGTACCTCGCCGGCCGTCGAGCCGTCGACGGTGTAGGCGGCGACCGCGCCGAGCTCGTCGATCGGTAGGTGGATGACGCCGCGGCCGATCTCCTCGTCGGGGTTGAACACGACCTTGACCGCGCCGTGCAGGATTTCGGGATTCGCGGCGAGGTGCCCGATCGCGGCGAGGATCTCGGCCACGCCGGCTTTGTCGTCGGCGCCGAGGAGGCTCGTCCCGTCGGTGACGATGAGCTCGTGGCCTGCGTGGTGCGCGAGCTCCGGCGACTCCGACGGGCGGATGACCTGCCCGGAGCTGCCGAGCTCGATCTCGCCGCCCGCGTACGCGATGCGCTGCGGGTTTGCCTTGCCGTTCGCCTCGCGCGCCGTATCGACGTGCGCGAAGAGCGCGATCGTCGGGACGTCGTGGTCGACGGTCGACGGGAGCGTCGCGGTGACGTAGCCGTTGCCGTCGATCGCAGCGTCGGCGAGGCCGATCTCCTCGAGCTCGTCGCGCAGGAGGCGGAGCAGGACGAGCTGACCCTCGGTGCTCGGGTACGTCTCCGAGTCTTCATCGGACTGCGTGTCGATCTGCGCGTAGCGCATGAGCCGCGTAGCCGCGTCTTCCGCGAGCTCCGCCGCGAGCGTCGTTTCCCCGTCGATGGCCATCGCCGCGAGCGTACCTGCGTGCGCGAGCGGCACAGGATGGGTGCCGACCCGTGGATGCTTGATGCCACGACCTCGCGTGTCCGGGTCGCGATCTGGCACGCCTGGGCCGCGCGGGCCTAGCTGCGGCCGGCGGGGCCGGCCTCCGCGAGGCCTGCGCTTCGCCACGTCCGTCGCGGCGCCCCAGACGCACCAGCTCGCGCCCCGAACAGGCGATCTGGTGGCATCAACCATCTAGCGTTGCGGCGATGCGCTTGCGGCTTGTTCAGCTCTACGCCGGCCTGGTCCTGTACGGGATCAGCTCGTCGCTGCTCGTTCTCGCGGGTCTGGGCCTCGACCCGTGGGACGTGTTCCACCAGGGACTGTCACGGACGTTCGGTCTCTCGATCGGGACGTGGGCGATCCTCGTCGGCGCCGCCGTCCTTCTCCTCTGGATCCCGCTGCGGCAGCGGCCGGGGATCGGGACGGTGAGCAACGTCGTGCTCGTCGGCCTGACGATGAACGTCGTGCTCGGCACGGTCGGACCGCCGCATGCGCTCGGGCCGCGCATCGCGTGTCTCGCGGTCGGCATCTTCCTCAACGGCGTGGCGACCGGCGCGTACATCGGCGCCGGCTTCGGGCCCGGCCCGCGCGACGGCCTCATGACGGGGCTCGCCGCGCGGGGCTACTCGATCCGGCTCGTGCGTACCGGGCTCGAGGTGACCGTGCTCGCGACGGGCTGGCTGCTCGGCGGGACGGTCGGCATCGGGACCGTCGCGTACGCACTTGCGATCGGGCCGCTCGCGCACGTCTTCATCCCGCTCTTCTCCCATGGGCGGCGCGCGCCTGAAGGCGCGCTGGAGGGCATATAGCTGCCGTCGGACTCGCACTTCTGTCGGCGCTCCTCTTCGGTGCGATGAGCGTCGCGCTGCGCCTCGCGTTGCAGAAGGAGCCGGACGCGGCGATCGGGACGATCGCGACCGTCGTACCGGCAATCGCGGTTGCCGTGTGTGCAGCGTTGGTCGAGGCGCCCGCGCGGGGTCTCCATGTGAGCGGCGCGTGGCCGTTCGCTTTGGCGGGGCTGCTGTCGCCGGGGGCGGCGCAGATCCTCGTCACGTTCGCGATTCGCGAGGCGGGTGCGTCGCGCGTGTCGGTCGTGCTCGGGATGGCGCCGCTTGTCGCCGTGACGATCGCGCTTGTGGTGCTCGGCGAGCCGGTGCGTGTGCCGCTCATCGCCGGCGCGGTGCTCGTCGTCCTCGGCGGCGTCGAGCTCGCGCGGGAGCGGCAGCGTCCACAGCACCTGCGGCGGATTGGGCTCCTGTACGCACTCGGCGCTGCGACGCTCTTCGCGATCCGCGACAACGTCGTGCGGCACCTCGCGGCGGGGGGGACGGCGGTTCCGCCGGCGGTTGCCGCAGCTGCGGCGCTCGTCGGTGGCGGAGTGCTCGTCGCTCTCTGGGCGCGCCGCGGTGTCTCGCGGCGCTGGGTGCCGTTCGTGCCGGCGGGGCTCCTGTTCGGCGCGTCGTACGTCGCGCTCTTCGAGGCGTACTACCGCGGCCGCGTCACGGTCGTCGCGCCGCTCGTCGCCGTCGAGTCGCTCGTGGGTGTCGTCTTGGCGGTCGCCTTCCTCCGTGACTCGGAACGCGTCGGCAAACGGCTCATCCTCGGCGCCGCGTTGATAGTCGTCGGCGGCGCGTTGATCGGGGCGTTCCGCTAAAGGCCGGTACCAGGTACCTGGCCTGGAAGTTGCGACGAAGACGCGACTGTTTTGTGCCCACTGAGCGGCCACGCTAGACGGATCCCCCGCCGGCCTCGCGACATCTCTCCAGGTCTCTTCCATGTCTGGACTCATGGACTCTGGGCGGTGCCAGCGCTCTTTCGGGACGATCGCGACCGTGTGGAGTTCCTCCGGCACCTGGCGTACGGGATTTCGAGGACGAACTCGGTCTGTGCGATCTACTCCGTGATGAGCAGCCACTATCACCTGATACTCAAGGTCGAAGTTGGTGCACTGCCGACGGCAATGCATCTCGCAAACCGTCGATATGCGCGCTATTTCAACCGTACGTACGGGCTTCGCGGGCACGTGTTCGGCGACAGGTATGGGTCGCGTCGAATCGAGGACGATCTCGATTTGCTGGACACGTTCACCTATGTCGCTCGCAACTCGACGCGGGCAGGGTCACGCACGAGCCCAGCAGACGATCCATGGAGCAGCTACCCGGCGACAGTGGGGCTTGCGGATGCATCGTCGTTTGTCGACGCGTCGTCAGTGCTTACCGCAGCCGGGCGCCTGGCCGGCGATCCGGTGGCTGCGCTTCGGCGGCGTGTCGAGGGGCCGGTACCTGGTACCGGTCTTTAGACGAGCACCGATGCGTGCACGTGTTCCTCGATGACGCAGGTGTCTTCGAGGGCGCGGCGGACGGGGCACGTCGCGGCAGCTCGCTCGAGCCTTGCGATCTGCTCCGCGTCGTAGTTTCCGTTCAGGCGGAGGTCGACGCGGAAGCGCCGCGGCTTCGCGTGGGCGTCGTACTCGACCTCGACGAGGACGTCGCCGATCTCCCAGCCCTTCGTGCGTGCGTACGTCGCAACGGTCGTCGACACGCACGACGCGAGCGCTGCTGCGAGCAGCTCGTGCGGCGTCGGCGCCGTGTCCTCGCCGCCCGCGCGCTCGGGCTCGTCGGTGTGGACGATGAACGTGTCGCGCACGAGCACCTCGTTGCGCAAGGTTCCCCCGCAGAGCTTCGCTGTGGCCTTCATATAGAGCTGTTTCTAGCCGTCCGTAGGCGCTGCAACATCCGTGAACACCCGGATCCAAGTATCTGCTATAAACGGACTTAGATTTTCTCACCGTATCGCTCTGAACCCAGGAGGCACAGCAGAACAATGGCAAAGACAATCGGCATCGACCTCGGCACGACGAACTCGTGCATGGCCGTGATGGAAGGCGGCGAGCCGACCGTCATTCCGAACGCGGAGGGCGGGCGTACAACACCGTCCGTCGTCGCGTTCGCGAAGGACGGCGAGCGGCTCGTCGGCGCTCCGGCCCGGCGGCAGCAGGTCACGAACCCCACCAACACGATCTTCTCGATCAAGCGCTTCATGGGGCGCAAGTTCGACGAGGTCACGGAAGAGATGACCATCGTCCCGTACGAGGTCGAGAAAGGCCCGAACGGCGACGTCCGCGTCGACGCGGAGGGGAAGCAGTACGCCCCGCCGGAGATCAGCGCGATGACGCTCCAGAAGCTCAAGCACGACGCCGAGGCGTATCTCGGCGAGTCGGTCACCGATGCGGTCATCACCGTCCCCGCGTACTTCAACAACGCGCAGCGCGAGGCGACGAAGGACGCCGGCAAGATCGCCGGCCTCAACGTCCTCCGCATCATCAACGAGCCGACCGCGGCCGCTCTCGCGTACGGCCTCGACAAGGAAGGCGCGGAGCAGACGATCCTCGTCTTCGACCTCGGCGGCGGCACGTTCGACGTGTCGGTGCTCGAGCTCGGCGACGGCGTCTTCGAAGTCAAGTCGACCGCCGGTGACAACCATCTCGGCGGTGACAACTTCGACAAGGCGATCGTCGACTGGATGGCCGGCGAGTTCAAGAAGGATCAGGGCATCGACCTGTCCGCCGACCGGATGGCGCTCCAGCGTCTCTACGAGGCGGCGGAGAAGGCGAAGATCGAGCTCTCCTCGACGATGACGACGCAGATCAACCTGCCGTTCGTCACCGCGACGCCCGAGGGCCCGAAGCACCTCGACCTCACGCTCACACGCGCGAAGCTCGAGGAGATCACCGCCGACCTGCTCGCGCGGACGGTCGGCCCGACGAAGCAGGCGCTCACCGACGCCGGCCTCGACGCGGGGAAGATCGACCACGTCGTGCTCGTCGGTGGCATGACCCGCATGCCTGCGGTGCAGGAGCAGGTCAAGAAGATCGTCGGCAAGGACCCGCACAAGGGCGTCAACCCGGACGAGGTCGTCGCCGTCGGCGCCGCGCTCCAGGCCGGCGTGCTCAAGGGCGAGGTCAAGGACATCCTCCTCCTCGACGTCACGCCTCTCAGCCTCGGGATCGAGACGAAGGGCGGCGTCATGACGAAGCTCATCGAGCGCAACACGACGATCCCGACGAAGAAGGCGGAGACCTTCACGACGGCCGAGGACAACCAGCCGTCGGTCGAGGTGCACGTCCTCCAGGGCGAGTCGGAGATGGCGAGCTTCAACAAGACGCTCGGCAAGTTCCAGCTCGTCGGGATCCCTCCGGCGCCGCGCGGCATGCCGCAGATCGAGGTCGCGTTCGACATCGACGCGAACGGGATCATCCACGTCACCGCGAAGGATCTCGGCACGGGCACGACGCAGCAGATCAAGATCGAGGGCGGCTCTGGCCTCAAGGACGACGAGGTGCAGCAGATGATCCGCGACGCGGAGGCGCACGCCGACGAGGCGCACCGCCTGCGCGAGGTCGCCGACACGAAGAACATGGCCGAGACGCTCGCGTACCAGACCGAGCGCTCGCTCTCCGAGCACCGCGACCAGATCGACGAGGCCGACGCCTCGACGATCGAAGGGCGGATCATGGAGCTCCGCCAGGCGCTCGAGGGCGACGACCTCGCCGACATCCGGGCGAAGACCGAGGCGCTGAACGAGGCGTCCCACAAGCTCGCCGAGGCGATGTACGCGCAGGCGCAGCAGCAGGCGCAGACGTCGTCGACGGGCGGCAACGGGGACGCGGCCTCCGACGACGAGGTCGTCGAGGACGCCGAGTATGAGGACGTCACGAGTGAGTGACGAGCCCGTCCAGGGAGAAGTGGTCGAGGAGCAGGAGCCGGAGCAGGACGACCGGCTCCTGCGTCTCGCTGCGGACTTCGACAACTACAAGAAGCGCGTCGCGCGCGAGCGCGAGGAGTACGTCGCGCTCGCGAACGCGCGGGTGCTGACCGAGCTGCTGCCCGTCCTCGACGATCTCGAGCGGGCACTTGCCGCTGCCGAGCAACATGAGGAGGCACAGCTGGAGGAAGGCGTCCGCCTCGTCCACCGGTCCCTCGCGGCGCTGCTCGAGCGGCACGGCATCGAGCTCATCTCCACGGACGGGAAGTTCGACCCGCACGTCCACGAAGCGCTCCTCTCGCAGCCGTCCGAGGAGGCCGAGAGCGGCATCGTCATCAACGTCGTGCAGAAGGGCTACAAGCTCGGCGACCGCGTCGTGCGGCCCGCGCGCGTGATCGTCGCGGAATGAGCGTAGGCTTGACGGAGCTCATCAAAGAGCGGAGCCGTCGGCTTGGCCGGCGGCGGGAGCGGGCAACGTGAGCAACCTGTACGACACGCTCGGCCTGAAGAAGGGCGCCTCGCAGGACGAGATCAAGAAGGCGTACCGCAAGCTCGCGCGCCAGTACCACCCCGACACGAACGCCGGCGACAAGGCCGCCGAGGAGCGCTTCAAAGAGGTGCAGACGGCGTACGACGTCCTCTCCGACGAGGAGAAGCGCAAGGCGTACGACCGCTACGGCTCCACGAACGGCCGCGGCCCGGGCGGGCCGGGTCCGGGCGGCCCGAACGTCAACTTCGGCGATTTCCAGAACATCGATCTCGGCGATCTGTTCGGTGGCATGTTTGGCGGCGGGGGCTCGCGTGGTCGTGGCCGCCCGCAGCCGGTGCGCGGCCACGACGTCGAGACCGAGGTGCGGATGTCCTTCGAGGACTCGCTCCGCGGCGCCGAGGCGAAAGTCCCGGTTGAGCTGACCGTCGCGTGCTCCGACTGCAGCGGCACGGGTGCGCAGCCCGGTACGTCTCCGGTCATCTGCCCGGAGTGCAACGGCCGCGGCGTCAAGGCCGAGAGCCAGGGACTGTTCGCGCTTTCGCAGCCGTGCCCGCGCTGCCGCGGCAACGGCACGGTGATCGAGAAGCCGTGCTCGAAGTGCCGCGGCTCGGGCCGCGAGCGCCGGCTCCGTAACTACACGGTCAAGATCAAGCCCGGCGTGAAGGACGGTACGAAGATCCGCCTGAAGGGCAAGGGCGAGGCGGGGGCGAACGGCGGTCCGAACGGCGACCTCGTCGTCATCACGCGGGTCGCGAAGTCGGAGCTGTACGAGCGGCGCGGCGATGACCTTCTCGTCCAGGTGCCGATCACGTACGCGACCGCCGCGCTCGGCGGGAACGTCGATGTCACGACGCCGGAGGGTGTGGTCTCGCTGAAGATTCCCGCCGGCTCGGAGGACGGCAAGCTCCTGCGGATCAAGGGCCGCGGCGCGCCGAAACTCCAGGGCTCGGGCAAGGGCGACGTCCTCGCGCGCGTCCGGATCCAGGTGCCGAAGCGCATCAACAAGAAGGAGCGCGAGATCCTCGAGGAGCTCAGGAAGGCCGGCGGGTGATGCGGGCGTCATGAGGAAGGTGGGCCCGAACTCGGTTGTCGAGAGCCGGCTCGTTGGCGTGATCTTCGTGGGTCTGGCCAGCCTCGGGTTTGGGATCGCCGGTCAGCTCTGGTGGCTCGCGGCTCTCGGATTCGCTGTTGTTGCCGGCGGCGGCTGGTTGTCGATCCGGATGCTCGATCGCGGCTCGACCCCGCGGAAGCTTGGTTGGCTCGGCGCGCAGCTCGCGTCGTTCGTGATCGGCGGGGGCATCGCGCTCGCGTCGGGGCTGAGCGGTCGATGGCTGCTGGTACCCATCATCCCGGCGATGGCCGTCGGCTGGTGGGTGGGCAACCGCATCCTCAACGGGCCAAGAACCGCGGCCGGTTGGGTGCGCGACGTTCCGCAGGTACGTCTCGAACCCCGCGACCAGGAAGGCGAGGCCGACGTTTGATGGACGACCGGCCGATCTACATGATCTCGGTCGCGGCCGACCTCGTCGGCATGCATCCGCAGACGCTGCGCATGTACGAGCAGAAGGGGCTCGTCCGGCCGAAGCGCACGCCCGGCGGCACCCGGCTCTATTCAGAAGCGGACATCGAGCGGCTGCGCATCGTTCAGCGGCTTACGAACGAGCTCGGGCTCAACCTCGCGGGCGTCGAGCTCGTCCTGCGAATGGAGGACGAGCTGCGGAAAGCCCAGGCGCAGATCGAGCGCCTCGAGCGGCAGCTGCGCACCGAGGTGGAAAGCGTCCACCGGCAGTACCGCCGCGACCTCGTCGTGTACCGGGAAGAACGCCTCCCCGACCGGCAGTGATGCTCGTCGTCGCGGCAACCGAGCACGAGCTCCCGTCCATCGCCGGCGTCGACACGCTCTGCTGCGGAGTCGGGCCGGTCGAGGCGGCCGCACGGGTTGCGGGGACGCTCGCCACTCGGCGGCCCGAAGCGGTTCTCCACGTCGGCATCGCGGGGTCTCGCACCATCGAGCCGCTCGACGTCGTGCTCGGCTCGATCGCCGTCTACGAGGACTTCAGCGCCGCGATCCCCGTCGTCGACCACGTCGAGCCCGACGAGGCGCTCCTCGCCCGCGCACGTGTATGGCTTCCCGGCGCGCGTGTGCTCCCGATCGGGACGTCGGCCGCAGTCGGCGGTACGGGACGCTGCGAGGTAGAGGCGATGGAGGGATTCGGCGTGCTGCGCGCGTGCGCGCTCGCGGGCGTCCCGGCCGTCGAACTGCGCGTCATCGCGAACTCGCCCGACGAGCCGGACCGCGCGAAGTGGCGGATCAAGGACGCGCTCGGCGTCCTCGCGGCGACGCTAGACCGACTCGACGTCTTCTAGGAACTCGGCGTTGCCGTGCTCGGTCGGCGCGCCGTAGACGAAGACGAGGATCTCCTCATCCGTCTCGTTCCGCATCTGGAGCGGCGTGCCCGGGTGGACGACGACGACTCCGCCCGGCTCGACGTCGACCCGCTCGTACGGCTCGCCGAGCAGCATCGTCAGCGTGCCCTGGAGCGGGACGAAGACCTCCTCCTGGTCCGGGTCGAGGTGCCGCCGGCCGCGCGTGTGCGCGGGATAGCGCCACATGCGCGCGCGCGACTCGGTCATGTTCGCCGCCTCGGTGAGCGCCGCCGCCTGGCGCGGCGTCTCGCCCTCATGGCCGGGCCTCTCCTCCCACTCGAGGTCGGAGGCGTGGATGACGTCGTAACCCATGACCTCCGACGATACCCTCCGCGCCGTGCCTCAGCCGCGTCCAGTCGCACTCCCGCCGGCCGAGCGGACGGTCGGCCAACTCGTCGGCGAGACGGTGCGCTTCTACGAGGGTCGGTTCTGGGGCGCGATCGCCGTCGGCGTGTCCCCGGCGGTGATCGCGGCCGTGACGGCGCATGTGCCGCGGTGGGTTGCGCTCGTGCTCGTGCCGACGGTCTTCGCGGCGATGCTGAGTGCGAGCTTCGTCGCGGCCGCGGTGCTCGTGCTCGACCGGCGCCCGCCGAACGCGCGGCTCGTCGTCGCGTGGCTGATGGGCTGGCTCGTTGTCGCGCCCGCGCCGTTCCTCGCGCTCCTCTTCATTCTCCCGGGAGTAGCGTGGCTGGCGGCGTTCGGCCTCGTCATCCCGGTGCTCATCGCCGAAGACATCGGGCCGCGCGCGTCGCTCGCCCGCGCGTGGCAGCTCGCGCGAGCCGACTTCGTCCACGCCTTTGGCACGCTCCTCACCCTCGGAGTGCTCGTCTTCCTCACGCAGGCCGTTCTCGCGTTCGTCTTGCGCGGCTTCGGCGGTGTCGGTGTCTCGATCGCGTTCTTCCTCGCGAGCGTCGTTGTCTCGCCGCTCCTCTTCGTCGGCACCGCGCTGCTGTACGGGGATCAGGCGGCGCGGGTCAAGTAACCGCGACGCGGCGTACCGTCACGCCCCAGGCGTCGCCGGATGCGAACAGCTCATCGGGGTCGACCTCGCCGAGCAGGCCGAGAAAGTGCGGCTCGGGGTCGTCCGCCGTGCAGCCGTACACGGCGGCGTCGAACTCGGCGGGCGGCTCGTCCTTGATCCCGCGCCTGACCTCCTCGGCGCGCCGCTCCGCCTCCTCCGCAGCTGGCCCTTCCATGTAGCCGCGCGCCATCAGACGAGCGCCCCGGCACCCGCGATTTCGCCGGCGAGGCGCGCGTTCTGCGCGATGAGCGCGCGGTTCGCGGTCTGCGTCCGGCCGCCGCTCTCGCGGTGGAGGTAGGAGAGGACGAACGGCGTGACCGCCTGGCCGGAGACTCCTTCCGACTCCGCCGCGGCGAGGGCTTCTTCGATCAGCGGTTCGACATCCTCGAGCGGCTCGTCGGGAGGACGGCCCACGAGGACGCCCGCGCCGCCGAGCTGCCAGTGCGCCGCTGCGACGCGCGCTGCCTCGGCCGCCGACTCGACGCGTGCCGAGACAGGCGGGCCTCCCGCCGCTCCGTAGAACAGCGGCAGCGTGTCGACGCGAAAGCCGAGCACGGGAATGCCGAGCGTCTCGAGCAGCTCCGACGTCGCGGGCACGTCGAGGAGTGACTTCACGCCGGCCGAGACGACGAGCGCCGGCGTGCGGGCGAGCTCGCCGAGGTCGGCTGAGACGTCGGGCGGGTTCGGGAACCCGCGATGCACGCCGCCGATCCCGCCGGTCGCCATGAAACGGATCCCCGCGGCGCGCGCAACCGCGAGCGTGCCGCCGACCGTCGTCGCGGCGACCACGCCTTGCGCCGCTGCGGCGCCGAGGTCGCGGGGGCCGGCCTTCCGGGCGGAGACGTCGAACCGCGCGAGCTCCTCCTCGGTCAGCCCGACGCGCACCTCTCCGTCGAGGACGCCGACCGTCGCGGGCACCGCGCCCGCGGCGCGCACCTCAGCCTCCGACTCCAAGCCCACCGCGACGCCTTCGCCGGGCGGGAAGCCGTGCGCCACGAGCGTCGTCTCGAGCGCAACGACGGCGCCACCGTTGGCGAGCGCGTCGCGCACCTCGGCGGAAGTGCGGATCACGCGACGCGCTCCATCTGCAGGAACTCGTGCTCGCCGTGGAGAGGGAAGGAGCGCGACTCGCGTCTGACCTCGCGGAAGCCGAGCCGTTTGTACAGGCGGATCGCGCGCTCGTTCCAGACTGTGACGAAGAGACGGAAGGCCGCCGGTTGCCACTCGACCCGCGCGTAGTCGAGCTCTGCGCGGATGATCGGTTCGCCGAGCCCTCGCCCGGTCAGGTCTGGCCGTAGCCCGAGTCCGACCTCGACGATGTCGTCGTCCTTCGGATCAAGCCACCAGAACGCTTCGAGGTCGCCGCCGTCCCCGAGGACTGCGCGGAAGTGGTGGCTCTTCGCGGGATCGTGCATCGCGGCTGCGTCCTCCGGGTCGGAGGCAGCGTCATAGAAGTCGTACGGCGGCGGGTAAGTCCACGTCTCCACCTCGTGCGCGTACGCCTCGTTCCACGGCTCGATCCTCACGCGGGCCGTTCCATCTCTACGAAGCGGCTCTCCTCCGTCTGCGAGATGTCGCGGAAGCCGGCGCGCCGGTACGCGCGCAGCGCGCGCTCGTTCCAACGCGCGACCCAGAGCCGGAACATGCGCGGCCGCCACTCGCGCCGCGCGTAGTCGAGGCCCGCCTCGATGAACGGCTGCGCGAGGCCGCGTCCGGTCATGTCCGGCCGCATCCCGAGACCGATCCGGATCTCGTCGCCGTAGGGGACGAAGTTGAAGAAGCCGACGAGCTCGCCGCCGTCGACGACCGCGCGCAAGTGCGTGCGCCGCGCAGGGTTCGCGAACAGCTCGACGCGGCGCGGGTCGGCCGACGTGTCGTACCACTCGTACGGGAACTCGTACCGCCACTCGGCGATCTCCGCGGCCTGCTCGTCGTTCAGCGCCTCGACGTTCACGGCAGCGACCCTACTTTCGCGACGCACCGCGCCGCCGCTTCGATCCCGCGCCGCGCCGCTTCCTCGAGCGAACCGCCCAGGAGGAAACCCGCGGCGAGCGCGTCGCCCGCTCCGGTTGGGTCGATCGCGTCGACCTCGAGTGCCGCGAAGTCGAGCTTCGAGTCGGCCGTGAAGACCGAGCAGCCGCGCGGCCCGCGCTTCAGCACGCCCGTCGGCGCGGAGAGGTACGCGCCGCCCAGCAGCTCCCACTCCGCCTCGGTCGCGAAGAAGACGTCGGGCGCGAGCTCGTCGAGAAGCTCGCGGAACCGCACCGGCCCGACGCGCCGGATCTCGTTCCACGCCGCGACGTCCACCGAGATGCGCGCGCCCGCCTCCCGCGCGAGCCGCGCGGCGAGGCGCGCCGCCGCACAGATCGGCTCGCGCACGAGCGCGTAGCCGGAGATGTGGAGGACGTCGCACGCGAGCCACGCCGCGTCGATCTCCTCCGGCGCGAACGTCGTCGCCACGCCGCGGTCGGAGGCGAGCGCCCGGTCGCCGGTCTCCACGACCGAGACGACGACGCCGGTCGAGCCGCTCGCGACCGGCCCGAGGAGCTCGACGCCGTGCGCCTCGAGCTCGCGCGTGACGAGCGCTCCCGTCTGGTCGTCGCCGCGCTTCGCGATGCACGCCGCGTCGGCGCCGAGCGACGCCGCCCATGCCGCGACGTTCGCCGCCTGCCCGCCCGCGCCGGCGCGCGTTGCGGCGCGCACGTCGCCACCGGGCGCGAGCGGCTCCTCGAGCCGCACGACCACGTCGAGCAAAACGTCCCCGAACGTCGCGATGCGCACGGCACAATCGTTCCATGGAAGGGGACCGGAAGGGCGGGAGAGCGTTGGACTTCCTCCTCGGCGGCGTCGTCGGCGCCTCCGCAGCGGTCGCGACCGCGCGCCGCCGCCGGCGCATCCGGCGCCTGCGCGAGGAGAGGCTCGAGCGGCCTGCCGGGCTCGGCGCGTTCGAGGGCGCGCCGTGCTTCGAGGAGCTTCTCGAGCAGCGCTCGGCAAGGAATGACCCGTGAGCGCTGCAGCCCTTCGTGCGGATCAGCGAGAATGGTGAGCTAGTGCTCCGTCCTCTTCGTCTCTTGCCTGTGCTCGCGGTCGTCGCGGCAGTCGGCGTCGCGCTCCTCGCCCCGGGTTCGGCGTCTGCGCGCGTGACGCCGCTCGGCCAGCAGCTCCGCGTCGTCGTCGTCGACCACATCCCCGACGCGGCGTTCGCAACGCTGGCTCAGCGCGGGGCCGTCGGTCTTCTCCGGCCGGGAGCGGGCGAGACGACAAGCCGCCGGCTCGCGATTGCCGAGCTCGTGCGGGGCCATGAAGTGAAGCCCGGCCATCCCGGCGTCCGTCACATCGCGGCCGACACGGAGCCGTTCGCCCTCGTCGCGAACTGTCGCATGTGCGTCGTGCTCGAGTTGCCGGCGGCGCGTGGCAGGTCGGTCGGCAACGACAAGCTGTACCGGATCGCCGTGATCGGAAAGGGGTACCACGGGCTCCTCACGTCGCCGCGAACGCGCATTCCCGGCCTCCTGTCGGTGTACGACATCGTGGCGACCGTACTGCCCGGCCATCAGACGACCGCTCTGTCGTGGACGCCTGCGAAGCACGCGATCCAGACGCTCGCTTCTCTCAATCAGCAGATCGGCGCGAACGACCGACTCAAGCTTCCGTCCCTCTTCATCCTCGCCGGTCTCGTCCTTCTGCTTGCATTCTTCGGGCTGCGCGCCGCGGTGACGGCGGTGCCTGCGGCGCTCCTCATGAACCTGCTCCTCGGCGTGACGCAGGTCTCGAACGAGGTGCTGCTCGTCTTCGCGATCGCAGGCGGGAACGGCGCTCCTCGCGTTCCTGCTCGCGCGCGTCTGCCGGACAGACGATTCGCTGCTGCTTCTCTTCGGTGGAGTCGCCGCGCTCTACGCCGCCGCCATGGCCGTGAGGCCGGAGTGGCAGGCGATCAATCCGTTCGGCCCGACGCAGAACCAGCGGTACTGGGGCATCGGGAACCAGGTCGAGACGCTGCTGCTCGTGCCGTTCCTCGCGGGAGCCGTGATCGCCCAGCGGCGCTTCGGGATCGTCGGCTTCGCGCTGTTCGGCGCGTTCGGCCTTGTCGTGCTGACCGACAACCGCCTCGGCGCGGACGGCGGCGGCGCCATCACGCTCGGCATCGCGCTTGCGGTGCTCGGCTGGCGGCTGTTCCGCCTCCGTCTCGGCGGTCTGGTCGTCGCTGCTCGTGTCGGCTGCGTGCCTCGTTCTCTGGGTCGTTTCGCGCGGGCTTGCGCAGCCGGGCCAGAACCACCTCCGCGGCGCGTTCTCGGGCAACGGGATGGGCTTCCTCCATGTGCTCGCGAGCCTCGTCCCGCTCTCGTATGTCCCGGCTCTGCAGCGGTGGCCGATCGTTCTCCCGCTGCTCATCGCATGCGTGGCGATCTTCGTCGTGGGGTGGCGGCGCACGTCGAATCGCTCGACTCGGGATCTTCTCCTCGCGCTCGGTATCGCCCTCCTCACGTCGCTGCTCGTCAACGACTCGGCCGCGTACGTGCTGGCGGGAGGGATCGCGGTGCTCGCCGCCGCGACGCGCTTCATGCCGACGGCCGCACCGGTGCGGCTCCGTGTGCGCGTTCCTGTTCTCCGCCGTGCGAGCCTCGCGACGCAGCCGGTCGTCTCGAAATCGCCGCCGCGCTAGTGCCGATCTACGAGTACCGCTGCCCGAAGGGCCACCGCTTCGAGCGCTTCCAGTCGATGACGGCTGCCGCGCCGGAGAACTGCGACGAATGCGGAGCATCGCCGGTCGAGATCGTCCTCTACCCGGTCGCCGTCCACTACAAGGGCTCGGGCTTCTACACGACCGACTACGGCAAGGGCAAAGCGGCGAAGAAGGACGGCGGGGGCGAGGGCGGCTCGTCCTCCGAGCGGCGAGTCGCAAGAGCGAGTCGAAGCCGGCCGAGAAGAAGAAGCCCGCCTCGAGCGGCGACTAGCGCAGCGAGCAGTTCTCGACGCGGCGGAGGAAGTACCCGCCGACAAGCGGCGTCTGGGCGGCTCCGCGGACGGTGAACCGATCGGCGTGCAGCGGTCCGAGAGAACCCGTTGTAGTGGGAGCCAACTCCGCGTACGCGAGGACGTTGCCGTGGCGTTCCGAGAAGTCGAGCCAGACGGGACGGCCGTACCTCCACATGAGCACGCGACCGGCGATCCAGCGTTGGCACGACCGGCAGCGCGTTGAACCAGCGGATGACCTTCGCGACCTTCGCGCGGTCGGTGATCGATCGTGAGACGCGGAGGAGACGAGTTGCGTCACGCCCGCGGGCACCTTTTCGTTGGGCGACCGCGCCACGACCGGGATGTCGGACGCGTAGGCGTAGATTCGTGTCCAGCCGCCGGGCTTGATGTCGAGCTCGAGGTTGAGCCGCACGACAGAGATTCGATGGGCGATCGGCGGGTAGGTGTACGATCAGTTCGCGGTCAGTGATCACTCCCCGCAAGCTTCCCGAGCCGGAGCCGTCCTCCGTCGCGCCGCGCGGCCGGTGCGCGCGCTCGAACGTAAAGACCTGGTCCATCGGGTAGATGCACTCTCCATGTTCGGCTTGTCCGGGTCCGTCGCGACCCGCTTGCTGCCGGAGCGGAACGCGCACGCGCCCGAGCACCATCCGCTCGTCGAGCTTCGCCGCAGCTGCGTTCTCCTTCGTCCTCTTGTTCGGGTCGAAGCTCACGCCGAGCAGCTTGGAGACGCGCGCGACGAAGTTGTCATCCGCAAGGGGCGGGTTCGTCTCGAGCGTGGCGTTGGTGTACGTGATCGAGCCGGGGCAGGTGCCGGGGGCGTAGTCGACCGCGTGGAGCACGATTCCGCTGCCCGCCTCACGGAAGTCGAAGGTCACGTCCGGCGGCTGATAGTTCGAATACGGACATGGGCGCGCGACGAAGTGAGGGAGCGTGTCAAACCACGTCACGATCTCTTCGACGGCCGCTGGATCCGCGACGGTGGTTGCTACGTCCGGTGCACTGATCCTGATCGAGGTCACGCCGGCCGGAACACGTGCAGCCTCACCTGCTCCTCCGCTTAGGCCGAGTACTGCGAGGAGGAGAGCGAGGAGTCGGGCGAGCGACGCCATCTCGGAGAGAGTACGTCGCCGCGAGGCGAATCGTCACCTCATTTGAACTTGCCACTCGGGCCGACGGTGCAGCCCGGCCCGTAGAGGCCGCTCGGCTTCGGCGGCGCGGCGAGCCCGAGCACCGCGGCGAGCGTCTGCCGCTCCGCGTACGTGTCCCCGACGATCACGTCCTGGCCGTTCACGACCTGAGCTGATCCGCCGAGGCGACAGTGGAGGTCGCTCCCGGTCGACGAGCGGAACTTCACCCACGCGAGCTGCATCAGCTGCCACGTCGAGAGGTCGGTCGAGATCGGCGCGAGGAGCGAGCTGCCGTTGAACGGGAGCGAGAAGAACTGCGACGGGCTCGCGAGCTTCGCGAGAGTCGCCTGCTCGACGAGTTGCTGATTGTGCTGGCGCGCGAAGTCCGTCCACGCCGGGTCGAGCCGGTTCTCGCGGATCCGGGAGAAGATCAGCGCCTGATGGCCGTTCAGGTGCGTCGGCCCCTTGTGGAACTCCCAGCCCTTCCACGTCGCGCACTTCGCCGCCGGGTACGGGCAGTCGAACTTGTTCGAGAGGATGTTCTCGGGCACGTTCACCGTGATCCCGCCGACCGCGTCGATGAGCTTGACGAACTGGTTGAAGTCGACGAACACGACGTGGTTGATCCGCAGCCGGTTGCCGAGCAGATGGTTGATCGTGCGGATCGCGAGCCTCGGCCCGCCGGCCTGCATCGCGGCGTTGATCTTCGAGTCGCCGACCCCCGGGATATGCACCCAGAGGTCGCGCGGGATCGAGAGATAGACGAGCCGGCCGCGACCCGGATCGGTGTGGAGGAGCGTGAGCGAGTCGCCGTGCTGGTCGGAGCCGCGGCTTTGCGCTCCCTTGCCGGTCGCGTGGTCGGTGCCGAGGAGGAGGATGTTCGTCGCCGTGTCGTAGAGCGACCCGGTGTCGGGCGCGAGCACGGCGCGCACCTTCGCCGGAACGCGCTTGTTCGCGGCGTCGACGCCGCTCGCGACGGAGAGGTAGCCGGCGACGCCCCACACGATGAAGAGGAGGACGACCGAGAAGATCGTGACGAGTGTCCAGCGCCGCCATGTCCAGCCGAACCAGAGCCGGGACCGCCGCTGCGGGCGGTCGCCCTTGCGCGTGATCTTCCCCGTGCTCGGCGGCTGCCCCGGTCCGCCGCCGCCACCGCCGCGGTACGCGCGGCGCGCGGCGCGGTCACGGCGCGCGAGCGGGACCTTTCCCTTGTCTCGCCCCCCGCGGTAGACCCGGTACGGCTTCTCCTCGGAGGCTCCCATCCAGGCAACTACGGTACCCGGGGTGGAAGCCCTCCACGCAGTCGGCGTCGACCTCGGCGGCACGAAGTTCCTCGCCGGCGATGCCGCCGTGGTCATGGAGCTCCTGGACTGATGCCGCTCGCCGTCTGCGCGACACCGATCGGGAACCTCGAGGACGTGACGCTCCGCGTGCTCGCCGAGCTCGCCGCCGCCGACGTCGTCCTCTGCGAGGACACGCGCCACACGCGCGGCCTGCTCCAACGGCACGGCATCGAAGCGCGACTCGTCTCGTATCACGAGCACAACGAGGCGGCGCGGACCGCAGAGCTCCTGCCGCGGCTCGCCGGCGGCGAGCGGGTAGCGCTCGTGTCAGACGCGGGGATGCCCGGCGTCTCCGATCCGGGTGCACGCCTCGTGCGGGCGGCGCTCGAGGCCGGGGTGGAGGTAACGGTCCTGCCGGGTCCGTCGGCGGTCGAGACGGCGCTCGTCGCGTCGGGCCTCGTCGCCGAGCAGTACCGCTTCCTCGGCTTCCTCCCGCGCGGCGAGAAGCGGTTGGCCGAGCTGTGGATGGAGCTCGCGGCCTGGCCGTGGCCGGCCGTTGCGTTCGAGTCTCCGCAGCGGTTGCCTGCGACGCTGCGGTCGCTGGCGGCGGCCGCGCCGGAGCGAGAGGTCGCCGTGTGTCGCGAGCTGACGAAGCGGTTCGAGGAGATCGCTCGCGGGACGGCGTCCGAGGTGGCGGAGCGGTTCTCCGAGCCGCCGAAGGGCGAGATCACGCTCGTGCTCGGGCCCGGCGCGGAGGCCGCGGCTGACGAAGCCCCGGCGCTCGAAGCCGTCGCAGAGCTCGTCGCGGCCGGCGTGCCGCGGAAGCGGGCGACGGAGATCGTCTCGCGGCTCACGGGAGTCGCGCGCAACCGTCTCTACGAGCAGTCCTTGTAATCCGATTTGACAACACCTGCGACGGCAGCTATCTTCTGTCTCGCATGTTGCTGAAATTGACAACAGTCGCGGTTGTCTTCCTCGTCTGGGTGCCGGTCGCGAGCGCGTGGAGCTGGCCCGTGCAAGGGAAGGTGCTCCAGCCGTTCTCGTACGACGAGGCGCACCCGTATGACGCGGGCCAGCACCGCGGCATCGACATCGGCGCGGCCGCGACGGGTGATCCCGTCGTCGCGCCTGAGAGCGGGACGGTGAGTTTCGCCGGCTTCGTGCCGACGAGCGGCGAGAGCCTCACGATCGAGACGGCCGCCGGGTACTCGGTCACGCTCACGCATCTCGGCTCGATCCGAGTCGCGGCCGGCGCCGCGGTAAGCGAGGGGGACGCCGTCGCCACCGTCGGGCCGAGCGGCACGCCCGAGCAGTCGGTCCCGTACGTCCATCTCGGTGTCCGGCTGACCAACGACCCGCTCGGCTACCTCGACCCGCTCGGGCTCCTGCCGGTGCCGGCTTCGCCCCCGCCTACCGCGGCGCCCACGCCTCAGCCGGTGCCGAAGACGGTGCCCGGACATGGTCATGGGCACGGTGGCGGGCTCGTCGTCAGGGCCCCGGCTGCCGCGCCGCCCGCCGTTGTCGCTCCCGCTGAGCCTGCGCACACGGCGAAGCCGAGCCCTAAGCCGAAGTCCCAGCCGAGCCCCGCACCGGCGGCGCACACGGTCCGCGCCGACGCGCCTGAGATACGCCTGCCGCTCGCAGATCCGCTCGCCGGTCCGCTCTGGCGCAACGTCCCGGTCGCCGCAGAGCCGCCCGCGCACCCGATCGAGCCCGTGCCGCTCACGCTCTCGCTCGCGCCCGGCGTCGTCGCCGCGCTCCTCGCGCTCCTCACGGCGTTCTCGCGCCGACGCCGGCCGCAGGCGACGCCGGCGGAGGTCATCGCCTTCCGAACGGAGCTGCCACTGCAAAACGCAGCGTGAGCGTGCTGAGGCGAGTGAGCGGCCCTCGTATCATGGACGGATGCGCTTCTACCTCACGACGCCGATCTACTACGTCAACTCGACGCCGCACATCGGGCATGCGTACACGACCGCGATTGGCGACATTCTCGTCCGCTTCAACCGTCAGCGCGGCGCGGACACGTTCTTCCTCACGGGCGTAGACGAGCACGCGACGAAGGTCTGGCGCGTCGCGCAGGAGCAAGGGCTCGCCCCGCAGGAGTACGCCGACCGGATCGCCGTGCCGTGGCGTGAGCTCCCACAACGGCTCGACGCCGAGATCGACTTCTTCATCCGCACGAGCGACGACGGGCACAAGCAATTCGTCCGCGACTTCCTGCAGCGGATCTACGACAACGGCGACATCTACGAGGACGTCTACGCGGGCCTCTACTGCGTCGGCTGCGAGGCGTTCAAGACTGAAGAGGAGCTCACTCCCGACGGCCTGTGCCCGGACCACCTCGTGGCGCCGGAGTGGATCGAGGAGACGAACTGGTTCTTCCGCCTCTCGGCGTACCAGGACAAGCTGCTCGCGCTTTACGACGCGCGGCCCGACTTCGTGCGCCCCGACTTCCGCTTCAACGAGGCGCGAGCGTTCATCGCCGGCGGGCTCCGCGACTTCAGCATCTCGCGGTCGGGGCAACCGTGGGGGATTCCCGCTCCCGTGGGACGAGGATCATGTCGCGTACGTCTGGGCCGACGCGCTCATCAACTACCTCAGCGCGCTTACGTACGCGCGCGAGGGGGAGGACATGCGGGACACGTACTGGCCGGCGGTCCATCACCTGCTCGCGAAGGACATCCTCCGCTTCCACTGCGTCTACTGGCCCGCGATGCTCCTCTCGGCAGGCTACGAGCCGCCGAAGCAGCTCTTCGTCCACGGCTATCTCCTGCTTGACGACAAGAAGATCTCGAAGTCGCTCGGCAACGTCGTCGACCCGCTCGAACTGATCGACGTTTACGGCGCCGACGCTCTCCGGTACTGGATGGCGCGCGCGATCTCCTTCGGGCAGGACGGGAGCGCTTCGGTCGACGGGATCAAAGAGCGGTACGACAACGAGCTCGCGAATGACCTCGGCAACCTCTTGTCCCGCACCACGGCGATGGTCGCGCGGTACCGCGGCGGCGGGCTCCGCCGCGGCGGAGCCGCGCCCGCGATCGATCTCGACGCGCTCGGAGCCGAGGTCGCCGCGCGGCTCGAGCGATTCGACGTCACCGGCGCGCTCGACACCGTGTGGGAGGGCGTTCGTGGGCTCAATCAGTACGTGACCGCCGAGGCGCCGTGGCAGCTTGCCAAGGACGAGGCGAACGCCGACCGGCTCGACGCGGTGCTTTACAACCTCGTCGACGGGCTGACCGGTCTCGCCGTGGCGCTCGCTCCGTTCCTGCCCGAGAGTGCGCCGCGCATCCTCGCCGCCCTCAATCAGAGTGACGACCTCTCGTGGGAGCGAGTCCGCACCGGAGTGGCAGCCGAGGTGGACGGGATCGCTGCGGCGGAACCGCTCTTCCCGCGCATCGAGCTGCCCGAACCCGCGGCGTGATCGACACCCACGCGCACCTCGCGTCGCTCGACGATCCCGACGCGGTCGTCGCGCGGGCGGCGGAGGCGGGAGTGACGCGCATCCTCACCGTCGGCACCGACGCCGAGGATTGGGAGCGCAACCTCGTTCTCGCCGACGCGCACGACGGCGTCTTCGCGATCCTCGGGATTCATCCGAACTCTGCGGGCGAGGCAGCCGACGGCGACATCGACGCGCTCCGCGAGAGGCTCGCACATCCAAAGGCCGTCGCGGTGGGGGAGACGGGCCTCGACTGGTTCCGCGACTACGCGCCGCCCGACGCGCAAAAGCGCCTCTTCGCGCAGCAACTCGAGCTCGCCACCGAACTCGGGAAGCCCGTCGTGATCCACACGCGCGCCGCCGACGACGACACGCTCGCGGCGCTCGCCGGCCACGACGGCACCGTCGTCCTCCACTGCTTCTCGTCGCCGCACCTGCTTCCGGCCGCACTCGAGCGCGGCTGGTACGTCTCGTTCGCCGGCAACGTGAGCTTCACGAAAGCCGTCGACCTCCGCCTCGCGGCGGCGCAGGTTCCGGCCGACCGGATCCTCGCCGAGACCGACTCGCCGTACCTCGCGCCGCAACCCGTGCGCGGCCGTCCGAACGAGCCGGCGTACGTCGTCCACACGCTTGCGGCGCTCGCGCAGGCGCGTGGGGACGACCCGGCCGAGCTCGAGGCGCAGATCGACGCGAACGCGACTGCATGCTTTCAGCTGTGAGCGTAGGCTCGACGGAGCTCACCAAGGAGCGGAGGCGCCGGCTTTGCCGGCGCCGGGAGCGGGAATGAAGAAGCAGTACGGCCAGCACTTCCTGGCCGACCCGAACATCCTCGGCGTCATCGAGCGCCTTGCCGAGCTTGGCCCCGACGACGTCGTGCTCGAGATCGGCCCGGGCGAAGGCGTCCTGACGCGCTACCTCGCCGAGCGCGTCCGCGCAGGTCCACGCGGTCGAGATCGACCGCGACCTCGAGCCCGCGCTGCGCGAGATCGCGCCGAACGTCGACGTCGTCTTCGGCGACGCGCTCCAGCTCGACCTGCCGCACGACGCGACGAAGCTCGTCGCGAACCTTCCGTACAACGTCGCGACGCCGCTCATCGTCGAGAGCCTCGACGGGCTCCCGAACATCGGCCTCTGGTGCGTGATGGTGCAGCGGGAGGTCGCCGACCGGCTCTTCGCCTCGCCGGGGACGAAGGACTACGGCGCGGTCTCGGTGCTCGTCCAGCTCGCTGCCGAGCGAACCGGCTTCCACCCGGTCTCGCGGACGGTCTTCCGGCCGCCGCCGAACGTCGACTCGGCGCTCGTCGCCTTCCGGCGCACGGAGCTGCCCGCGAGCTTCGCCCGGATCAAGGAAGTCGTCGCGGCCGCGTTCGCGCACCGGCGCAAGACGCTCCCGAACTCGCTCGCGTTCGCCGGGCTCGTCACGCGCGAGCGCGCGGCGGCGGCGCTCGCAGCGCTCGGCCGCGCCGGAGAACACGCGCGCCGAGGCGCTCGCGCCCGCGCGAGTTCGTCGCGCTCGCGGAGGCGCTCGCATGATGCGCGCGCCCGCCCCGGCGAAGATCAACCTCGCGCTCGTCGTCGGGCCGACGCGCGACGACGGCAAGCACGAGGTGCTCACCGTCTACCAGCGAATCGACCTCGTCGACCGGATCGAGATCGAGGAGGCGGCCGACAGCTTCGCGTCGAGGGCTTCGCGCGCGGACACGCTCGTCCGAACAGCACTCGAGCGCCTCGCGGCGGCGGCGGGAGTCGAGCCGCGCTGGCGCGTGAGGATCGAGAAGCACGATCCCGCTCGCGGCAGGTCTCGGCGGCGGCAGCTCCGACGCCGCGACCGCGCTGCGGCTCGCGAACGGCTCGCTCGCAGAGCCGCTCCCCGCCGACGAGCTGCACGCGCATCGCCGCGGGCATCGGCGCCGACGTTCCGTTCTTCCTCGCGCGACGGTCCGCAGCTCGGCTCCGGCGACGGCAGCGAGCTCGCGCCGGTCGAACTCCCGCAGGACTTCTGGGTCGTGCGTCCTGCTGCCGCGCGACGCCGTGAAGACGCTCGACCGCCGACGTCTACGCGAGCGTTCGACGTGCGGCATGGAGCGGACGGCTGGGACGAGCGTCGCAAGCGCGCTTCTCGACGCGCTCGCGCGCGGATCAAGACCCCGCTCGACCTCGCCGCTCTTGCCGCCGAACGACCTCGCGAGCTCGCCGCTCGCAGACGAGCTGAGAGCCGCGGGAGCCTTCCGCGCCGACGTCTCCGGAGCCGGCCCCGCGCTCTACGGGCTCTTCCTCGACCGCGCCGAGGCGAAGGCCGCAAAGCGCTCGCTGAGCCGTGTTCGGCGAGACCTGGCTCGCGCCACCTGCCTGGTACGGTTGATGCCGTGACCAGCGTCGAGCACAGCACCGTCGAGCCGGGCCTCGGCGGCCGCCTCCGGTTCCATCGCGTCCGCATTGCTCTCTGGATTGCGATCATCGAGGGGCTCGTCGTCATCTTCTCGTCCGGCCTGCACGAAGTGGACGGTGATGGTCCTCGCGATCGTCGCCGGGATCCTCTATCTGCTCGGCCGCAACGCGAAGTCGAACGTCGTCCGTCAGCTGCTCTGGATCTTTGTGGCCTCGCAGTTGCTCGCGTTCCTGCTCGTCACACTCGGGTGGATCGTGAAATGGGCTCTCGTCGTCGGGCTCATCGCGGTCGTCGTCGTCGCGCTCGCCTATCTCTTCGTCGACCGCCGCTAGAATTGCGGTGCCCTGGGGCGTAGCCAAGTGGTAAGGCAACGGGTTTTGGTCCCGTGATCCCAGGTTCGAATCCTGGCGCCCCAGCCACTTCTCACTGACATGGCCAAGTCGCTCGCAGCAGTCGTGATGGCCGGAGGGATCGGCACGCGCATGAAGAGCGCGACGCCGAAGCACCTCCATCCGCTGCTCGGCCGGCGGATGGTCGACTGGGTCGTCGAGGCCGCGCGGGGCGCGGGCGTCGAGCGGGTCGTCGTCGTCGCCTCGCCGTCGACGCGCGAGCTGTTCGACGGCGTCGAGGTCGCCGTGCAGGAGAAGCCGCGCGGCACCGGCGACGCCGTCCGCTGCGCGCGCGAGGCGCTCGGCGGCTTCGACGGTGACGTCCTCGTCCTCAACGGCGACGTGCCCGCGCTGCGGACGGAGACGCTCGCCGCGCTCGTCGAGACGCACCGCGCCGCCGGCGCCGCCGCGACCGTCCTCTCGTTCGAGCCTGCCGACGCCGCCGCGTACGGGCGCATCGTGCGCGACGCGACGGCGGCCTCGCGCGCATCGTCGAGGCGCGCGACGCGTCGCCGGAGGAGCTCGCGCTCGGCGAGGTCAACTCCGGCATCTACGTCTTCGACGCGGCGAAGCTCTGGCCCGCGCTCGAGCGGCTCACGCCGCACAACGCGCAAGGCGAGCTCTACGTCACCGACACGCTCGGCATCCTCGTCGGCGACGGGGAGACGTGCGCGGTGCAGCTCGCGGAGGATCCGCTCGAGGCCGACGGGATCAACACGCGCGTCGAGCTCGCGGCGGTCACGGCGCGCCTGCGCGACCGCATCAACACCGAGCACATGCTCGCGGGCGTGACGATCGTCGACCCGGCCTCCACGTGGATCGACGCCGGCGTCGAGATCGAGCCGGACGTCGACGATCCATCCCTTCACCGTCATCCGCGGCGAGGTGCGTATCGCGAGCGGCGTCGAGATCGGCCCGTTCGCCTCGATCCGCACGCGCACCGAGCTCGGCCCCGGACGCGAAGGTCGGCACCTTCGTCGAGCTCAAGGCGGCGAGCGTCGGCGCGCGGCACGAAGATCCCGCACCTCTCCTACATCGGCGACGCCGAGATCGGCGAAGGCACGAACGTCGCGGCCGGAAACGTCACCGCGAACTTCAGCCACATCCCCGGCCAGCCGAAGAAACGCACGACGATCGGCAGCAACGTCAGGACCGGCGTCGACAATACGTTCCTCGCACCCGTCGAGATTGGGGACGACACGTGGATTGCACCAGGGACCGTCATCACGGAGAATGTTCCTCCCGGCTCGCTCGCCGGGTTTGCCCCGCGCCAGACGACGAAGGAAGGGTGGGTCTACGAGAAGCATGGAAACCCCGACGGCGATTGAGCTCGCCCTGCCCGGCCTCGAGGGGAGCCTCGTGACGAGCGACCCGTCTCCCGACCACTTCATCGTTCGCGGGCCGCAGAAGCGGCTCATGGTCTTCTCCGGCCGCTCGCACCCGCAGCTCGCGATGTCGATCGCCGAGAAGCTCGGCGTCGAGCTCGGCGATGTCGAGCTCAAGACGTTCGCGAACGACGAGACGTACTGCCGCTATCTCGAGTCGATCCGCGGCGCCGACGTCTTCATCGTCCAGACCGGCTGCCCGCCGGTGGACAAGAACCTCATGGAGCTCCTGCTCATGATCCAGGCGGCGAAGCTCGCGTCGGCGAAGCGGATCACGGCGGTCATCCCGTGGTACCCGTACGCGCGGCAGGACCGCAAGGCGAAGCCGCGCGAGCCGATCTCGGCGCGCCTCGTCGCCGACATGCTCCAGCTCGCGGGCGTCGACCGCGTCCTGACGATGGATCTCCACGCCGGCCAGATCCAGGGCTTCTTCACGATCCCCGTCGATCACATGACGGCGCTGCAGCTCTTCGCGACGCACTTCCGCGACCTCGGCCTCACCGGCGACGGCGTCGTCGCGGTCGCGCCGGACGCGGGCCGCGCGAAGCACGCCGTCCGTTTCGCGGAGATGATCGACGCGAGCTTCGCGATCATGCACAAGATGCGGCCCGAGCACGAGCGGGCCGAGATCACCGAGGTCACGGGCCGCGTGCGCGACAAGATCGCGATCGTCGGCGACGACGTCACGATCACCGGCGGCACGCTCATCGCCGGCGCGCGGGCGCTGAAGGAGCACGGCGCGACGGAGGTCAACGTCTTCGTCACGCACGCGCTCTTCTCCGACAGCGCGCTCGAGGAGATCGGCGAGCTCGGATATCGACCGGATCGTCATCACCGACAGCGTCCCGCTCGACATCGCGCAACCGCCCCGACAACCTCACCGTCCTCAGCGTCTCAGGCCTCCTCGCCGAGGCGATCATGAACGTCTTCGCCGACGACTCGGTCTCGGCGATCTTCGGCGGCGAGAACCAGCTCTTCTAAATGACCCACCGGCGTTGGTCCACGATTAGGGCCCCGGCGTACTCTGTGGACATGTCCCGGAGAACTCTCCTCGTAACGGCGCTTCTGCTCAGCTTCCTGGCCGTCGCCTGCACGGGTCACGCGGCGTCGTCGACGACGTACACGCCGTGCAAGCAGGTGAGCCTTCCGACCTGGTCGCCGGACGGGACGCAGATCGTCTACTACGGCCGCCGCTGGCCGGCGCCGACCGGGCACCGCAACCCGAACAGCATCCTCCAGGCGTATTGCACGATGAACGCCGACGGGTCGAGCCCGAAGCCGCTCGCGAACACGACGTGCTTCTCGAAGTGTCAGGACCCGCCCGGCCAGATCGAATGGCTGCAGGCGGACAAGATCCTCTACCTCGTCGACGGCGGCCCGATCTACAGCCTCGCGCCCGGCGGCAAGCCGAAGGTGCTGACGACCATCAACGCCGAGTCGTTCGCGATCAACGCGCAGAAGACGCGGATCGCGTCGGGCGCGAACTTCAACGGCTGCGTGACGTGCTCGGGCCCGGTCAGGGTCACGTCCCTCGCGACGGGCAAGAAGGTCGGCAGCGTCGGCGGGAACAAGTACGACAACATGAATCCGAGCCTCTCGCCCGACGGAAAGCAGGTCGTCTTTGAGCGCGACCCGGACACCGATACCGGCAAGCCCCTCGGCATCTGGACGGCGAACGCGAGCGGCACGAATGTGAAGCAGCTCGTCAAGACCGGCCGCCAGCCGTTGTGGTCGCCGACGGGCGAGCTGATCGCATACGTCACGATGACCACGAAGGCGACGCTGCACGTGATCCCGCCCACGGGCGGAAAGAGCCGAGTCCTCGTCGCGAAGGGCGTCGCGACCGTGTTCGGCTGGTCGCCCGACGGCAAGTCC
Source organism: uncultured Actinomycetes bacterium (assembly GCA_963767525.1). Lineage (GTDB taxonomy): Bacteria > Actinomycetota > Thermoleophilia > Gaiellales > Gaiellaceae > Palsa-739. Next base: position 771,614 of record CAVYEH010000002.1, on the reverse strand, counting down.
ATCGCCTTCGAGTCGGGCAATTCGTTGTCGGTCGTCGACGTCGCAACCGGGAAAGTGACCGCCCTTAAGACGCTCAAGTACGCGCCGACGGCCGCGTGGTCGGCGGACTCGAGCAAGCTCGTCGCCAACACGATCACGAAGATCAACTCGAAGGGCGTCGGGAAGTGCTGGGCGACTTGGGTCGTGCCGGCCGACGGTTCCACGCCGACGAAGATCTCGAGCTGCAGCTAGGGCGCGCGGGCAGCCGCTACTTCGCGGTGCTCTCCCACGTACGAGCGATGCCGTCGGTGAGCGGCATTGCTGCGCGCCAGCCGAGCTCGCGTTCTGCCCGGCTCGCGTCGATGACGCTGCGGCTCAGGTCGCCGGGTCGCGCGGAGGCGAGAATTCGCTTCCCGGTCGACTCCGGCCGCTGCGGCGCAAGCGCAGTAGAGATCGAGGACGGTCGTTGCGACTCCGGTCCCGACGTTGTACGTGCCGGTGCCTGTCTCGGCGGCGCGGAGGAACGCGGCGGCGACGTCGCTCACGTGGACGAAGTCGCGCACCTGCAAGCCGTCTCCGAAGATCTGGCACGTCTCGCCGCGCGCGAGCCGGTCGAGGAAGATCGCGACGACGCCGCCCTCGAGCTCCGGGATCTGCCGTGGGCCGTAGACGTTCGCGAGGCGGAGCACGACATGACTCGTCCCGTGGAGCCGGTTCCAGCCGGCGATGTACTCCTCTCCCGCGAGCTTCGAGATGGCGTACGGGGAGAGCGGCATCCGCGCGTGCTCCTCGGTGGCGGGCTCGTCGCACTCGCCGTAGATCGCGCCGCCGCTCGACGTGAAGACGACGCGCGCACCGGCGGCGCGAGCCGCCTCGAGCACGTGCACCGTCCCGATGACGTTGACCTCGGCGTCGTAGACGGGCCGCTCGACGGACGTGCCGACGTCGGCCTGCGCGGCGAGATGGAGGACGACGTCCGGCTTGAGCTCTGCGCCGAGGGCTTCGACGGCGGGATCGCGGATGTCGAGCTCGTGGAACTCCGCGCCCGCCGCGAGGTTGTCGCGCGAGCCCGTCGCGAGGTTGTCGACGACGTGCACCTCGTCGCCGCGCGCGAGCAGCGCATCGACGACGTGCGAGCCGATGAAGCCGGCGCCACCGGTGACGAGGAACCGCACGCGCCTCAGTCTAGGCGGCGAGGCGGCGCTGAACCATGCGGTTCGCGGCCTCGTTCGGGCGTGATGCCGTCGGCGTCGGCCTCGGCGAAGAGGCCGCGCAGGGTGTCGGCGATCCCGGCGAGGCCCGCCTCGATCCCGTCGGCGTCCCGGCCCTCGTCGACGAGCGCGATGAGGTAGATCACGCCGCCTGAGTTGACGACGTAGTCCGGGGCGAACAGGATGCCGCGCTCCTTCAGGCGCTCCGCGTCGGACGGCTCGGCGAGCTGGTTGTTCGCGGCGCCGGCGACCGCGCGGCAGTTCAGGAGCGGGATCGTCTCCGCGTTCAGCACGGCCGCCGACCGCGCACGGCGCGAAGACGTCGACCTCGAAGCCGAACACGGCGTCGGGCGCGACGGTCTCGAAGCCTGTCGCTGCGGCGCGCGCCTCGTCGACGTCGCTCACGAGCACGCGCGCGCCGGCCTCCGCGAGCTCGCGCGCGAGGTTCGCACCGACGGCGCCGACACCCTGGACGAGCACGCTCCGCCCGGCGAGGTCGTCGCGAGCCGAACGACGTGCTCGACGGTCGCGCGGATCGCCGTGGAAGACGCCGCGCGCCGTGCCGGGCCCGCTGTCGCCGCCGCTCGCCGACGCCGCCGTAGACCCACGGGCACGTCTCCGAGACGACGTCGAGATCGTCCGGCTTGATGTTCATGTCGCCGGCCGTGCGGTACGTGCCGCCGAGCGAGGCGACGAGCTCGCCGTAGCGGCGGAGCAGCCGGCGCCGCGCTTCGCCGGTCGGCAGCTCGCCCGGCACTGCGAGCACCGCCTTGCCGCCGCCGCGCGGGAAGCCCGTCCCCGCGAGCTTCTGCGTCATCGCGCCCGACAGCCGCAGCACGTCGCGCAAGCCGTCGGCCGGCGTGGGGTAGACGCGCATCCGCGTGCCGCCCACCGCGGGGCCGAGGACGGTGGAGTGGACGCCGACGAACATCCACGCGCCGCTCTCGGCGTCGTGCCGGATGACGACGTGCTCGCCGTCCCAGTCCGCCAGCAGTTCCTCGAAGTTCATCGGCCGGGACGGTACACTCCGCCGCCGGTATGGCTGGCGAACGCACAAAACTCCTCGTCACTGAGCGCGAGAAGCTCGGCTCGGCCGAGACGCGCCGCCTGCGCAAGAAGGGTTTCGTGCCGGGCGTTCTCTACGGCAGCGGCGAGCCGTTCGCGATCTGCGTCGAGGCGCGCGAGTTGCGCCGCGCGCTGACCGGCGCCGCGGGCCTCCACTCGATCCTCGACGTCGAGATCGACGGCAAGGGCAAGACCCACGCGTCGATCCTCAAGGAGTACCAGGTCGATCCCGTGCGCGGCGGCGTCACGCACGTCGACCTGCAGGAGGTGCGGCTCGACCAGGCGATCAACGCCTCCGTCTCCGTCAACCTCATCGGCGGCGACGTCGCGCCGGGCGTGAAGGAAGGCGGCGTTCTCTCGCAGGTGCTGCGCGAGGTCACGGTCGAGGCGCTGCCGCTCGAGGTTCCCGAGCACATCGACCTCGACGTCTCCGCGATGGAGATCGGCGGCACGCTCCGCCTCTCCGAGCTCACCGCTCCCGAGGGCGTCACGATCCTCGGCGAGCCGGAGTCGGTCGTCGCCACGATCACCGCCCCGACGAAGGAGATCGTCGAGGAGCCGACCGAGGAGGAGCTCGCCGCGGCCGAGGCGCCGGCGAGGGCGAGGCTGCCGAGGGCGAGGGCGGCGAGGAAGCTCCTGCCGAGGCCGAGGCGGAAGCCTCCGGCGACGAAGCACCCACCGAGGACTAACTCTCCATGTTGCTCGTCGTCGGCCTGGGGAATCCGGGCCGCGAGCACGCCCGGAACCGGCACAACGCCGGCTGGATGGTCGTCGACGAGCTCGCGCGGCGGCACGCCGGCTCCTGGCGCGCGAAGTTCTCCGGCCAGATGGCCGAGATCCGCGTCGGCGACGAGAAGCTCGCGCTCCTCAAGCCGGAGACGTACATGAACGACTCCGGCCGCTCGGTCGGCCCGGCGGCGGCGTTCTTCAAGCTCGAGCCCGAGGACGTGCTCGTCGTCCACGACGAGGGCGACTTCGACCTCGGCCGCCTCGAGCTGAAGGACGGCGGCGGGCTCGCCGGGCACAACGGGCTCCGCTCGATCGCCGACCATCTCGGCACGCAGGACTTCCTCCGCCTGCGGATCGGCGTCGGCCGCCCGGAGCGCGGCGACCGGCGGCCGCTCGCCGACTGGGTGCTCGCGAACTTCGAGCCGCACGAGCACGCCGAGGAGATCGTCGCGCGCGCCGCCGACGCGGTCGAGGCGCTCGTCGCCGACGGCCTCGCGCAGGCTCAGCTCGGATCAACGTTCGCTAGCGTCGAGGCATGGCGTTCGTCCCCGGTGTCCGCCACCTCACCCGCGCGAAGGATCTCGCCGACCGCCGCTACGCCGATCCGCTCGACGTCGACGACCTCGCTCGCGCCGCGGGGCTTTCCCGCGCGCACTTCAGTCGCGAGTTCCGCCGCCACTTCGGCGAGTCGCCGCACGCGTACCTCCTCACGCGCCGGCTCGAGCGTGCGGCGGCGCTGCTCCGCACCACCGACAGGAGCGTCGCCGAGATCTGCTTCGACGTCGGCCTCACGAGCGTCGGCTCGTTCACGACGAGCTTCACGCGCACGTTCGGCATGTCGCCGACGCGCTACCGCGCGGCCTTCCCGCCTGCCCGCGCGCATGTCGTCGTCCCCGGGCTGCGTCATGCGCGCGTACGGCCGTCCCGCAAACAGCACAAACGGAGAAGACACGGCGCGCGCGACTTCCTAGGGTGGAGGCCACATCAACCGAGAAGGAGTCGCTAATGAAGATCGCAACCACCCAGATCTGGGTGCACGACCAGGACGAAGCGCTCGCGTTCTACACCGAGAAGCTCGGCTTCGAGGTTCGCGCCGACGTCACGCTTCCCGAGCTCGGCAACTTCCGCTGGCTCACCGTCGGCCCGCCCGAGCAGGACGATGTCGCGCTCGTGCTCATGGCGATCCCCGGCGCGCCGGTCCTGGACGCCGAGACGACGGAGCAGGTCGAGACGCTGATGGCAAAGGGCTTCGCCGGCACCGTCTTCTTCACGACCGACGACTGCCGGCGCGATTACGAGGAGCTCGCCGCGCGCGGCGTCGAGTTCACCGAGGAGCCCGAGGTGCGGCCGTATGGGATCGACGTCGGCTTCCGTGACCCGTCAGGCAACCAGTTTCGGCTGACTCAGCTGGCCGAGCAGTTCGCTTCCGCTTAGGCGGGGGCGACCTCGCTACCGTAGGGCGCGGATGCTCGCCGGCTTGGCACATATCGTCATGCGCCATCGCCGTCTGGTGATCGGCGTTTGGATCGCCCTCACGCTCTTCGGCGTCTTCGCCGGGAGCCAGGTGAGCAAGCGCTGGTACCAGAGCTTCTCGATCCCCGGCAAGCCCGCGTATGAGTCGAACCAACGGACGCTGGAGAAGTTCGGGACGGGCATCCGCCCGCCCGATCGTCGTGGTCTTCCACTCGAGCGGAGACGTGACGACGGGCGAACGCGGCGGCAATTCAAGACGGCGATGAAGAACGCTGCGAACGCCGCGTCGATGCCCGGCTCGCGCACCCTCGGCGCGCACGAGCTCGTACTTCACGACGAACGACAACCCGATGTACGTCTCGAAGGACAAGCACACGACGTTCGAGGAGATCTATCCGCCGGGTCTCGCAACGTTCTCGACGACGAGCGGCGCATCGGACATTCTCGCCGACGCGCAGAAAGGGCTGCCGAGCGGGCATCAAGGTCAACGTCACCGGCCACGACCCGCTCGAGGAGGCGAGTACGGACGGCGGCGGCGGTGGCGGGAACGTCTTCGTCGAGGCGATCATCGGCGGTCTCGGCGCGATCGTGATCCTCCTCTTCGTCTTCGGGACGCTGCCCGCGATCCTCATGCCGATCGCCGTCGCCGTGGCGGCGATCCTCAACACCTTCACGCTCGTCTGGGCCCTGACCTACATCACCGACGTCTCGATCATCGTCCAGTTCCTCATCGCGCTCGTCGGCCTCGGCGTCGCGATCGACTACTCGCTCCTGATGATCTTCCGCTTCCGCGACGAGCTCCGAGAAGGTCAGGACACCGAGTCTGCGCTCGTCGAGACGATGACCCACGCCGGGCGCGCGGTGATCGTCTCGGGCTCGACGGTCGCGGTCGGCTTGCTGTCGATGATCATCCTCCCGCTGCCGTTCATCCGGTCGATCGGGATCGGCGGGATGCTCATTCCGGCCGTCTCGGTGATCGCGGCGATCACGCTCATGCCGGCGCTGCTCGCGGTCTCGGCGAGCGGATCAACAGCCTGCGCGTGATGCCGAAGCGGTTCACCGACAGCGGCCATCCCGAGGACGGCGCGTGGGGGAAGTGGGCGCGCTTCGTGCTGCGTCGCCCGTGGGCCATCGCGGGTGTCGGGTTCGCGATCACCGCCGTGCTCGTCGGCCTCGGGTTCCAGATCAACCCGAACGAGGCGCAGCTGAAGCACTTCCCCGGCACCGGCACTGCGATCGAGGGGCGGCAGATGCTCGCCGACGCCGGCATCTCGCCGGGCGTGATGAAGCCGTTCGTCATTCTCGTCGAGAACGGCGGCGATGCCAACGTGGTCGCTGCGAACGTGCGCGGCGTCAAAACCGGCGTCGTCGGCGCGGCCGCGCCGACCGGCCCCGGCTGGCGCAGCGGCAGCGACTCCCTCGTCGAGGCGTTCCCGACCATCGACGGCGCCGCGCCCGGCATCCAGGACATCATCAATCGCGTCAACACCGCGCTGGCAGGAACGAACGCGACGCTCGGCGGGCCGGCGGCGGTCGACCGCGACTTCATCCACGCCGTCTACGGCAACTTCATCTACGTCCTCGCGTTCGTCCTCCTTCTTGACGCTGATCCTGCTGACGCGCGCGTTCCGCTCGATCGTGCTGCCGCTCAAGGCCGCGTTCCTCAACCTCATCTCGCTCGGCGCTGCGTTCGGGATCATCGTCTTCATCTTCCAGATGGGCCACGGCTCGCAGATCTGGGGCATAACCGCGACGCAGGCGATCCCGGCGTGGATCCCGCTGATGATCTTCGCGTTCCTGTTCGGCCTCTCGATGGACTACGAGGTCTTCATGCTCTCGCGGATCCGCGAGGAGTACGACGAGACGCACTCGACCGACCGCGCGATCGAGCTCGGCCTCGCGCGGACCGGGAAGCTCGTGACGAGCGCGGCGCTCATCCTCATGTTCGCGTTCCTCGTGCTGTCATCGAGCCCGGGCTACGAGATCAAGGTGTTCGCCATCGGCCTCGCGGCGGGGATCGTCTTCGACGCGACCGTGATCCGTGCCCTCCTCGTGCCGGCGGTGATGAAGCTGCTCGGCGAGGCGAACTGGTGGCTGCCGCACTGGACGCGGAAGGTCTTGTTCATCGGGCCCGAGCCGCAGCCGGCGGTCGAAGCGGAGTCGTAGCCCCGCCGACCGCGGGTTCGCGACGGAGTACCATCCAGCCCCGCGGAACGCCGGTTCCGCCCTTCGTCATGGACCGTCCAGTACTCCACGCCGTTGTTCGCCAGCTCGTCTCCGACGAGCGCGTCTCGGCGTTCCTCGACGCACTGCCGGCGCGCGCGCGGGTTTCCGAGGCGGCGCTGCCGCCGCTTCTCGCGACGCTGCACGAGCGGCTCGGGCGCGGGGTTGTCGTTCTTCTCCCGGAGGACGCCGACGCGCGCGACACCGCCGAGGCGACGGCGTGGTTCCTCGGCGACGACGCCGTCGGGTTGCTGCCGAGCCGCGGCGTCTCGTACGAGTCCGGGCTCGCGCCGCCGCCGCATCTCGTCGGCGAGCGCGCCCGCGCGCTGCACGTCCTCGAGCGCGGCGGGCTCGTGTGCGCGTCGGCGCGCGCGCTCGCGGAGGGACTCGCGCCGGCCGAGGCGCGTCCCGCTCCCGTCGAGGTGCGGCCCGGCCTCGAGCCCGGCGTCGACGCGCTTGCCGAGTCGCTCGCGCTCGCGGGCTACGACCGCGTGGAGCGGGTGGACGACCGCGGCCAGTTCGCGGTGCGCGGCGGCATCGTCGACGTCTTCCCGACGACCGGCCGCGAGCCGTTGCGGATCGAGTTCTTCGGCGACGAGATCGAGTCGGTGCGCGCGTTCTCGCCGTTCACGCAGCGCGCCCTCCACCCGGTCACCGAGGCGACGCTCTATCCCGCCGCCGAGCGCGCGCTCGACGAAAACGCACTTAGTAACACTGTGTTACTTGGCGAAGAGGGTGAGCCGCCGCCGGTTCCCGACGACCTTGTCCCGGCGCTCACCGGCCCGCCCGACTTCGTCTTCGAGCCCGATGCCGTGCGCCGCGTGTGGGACGAGGACGGCATCCGCAAGCCGCCGTCGCTCGACGGCGCGTCCGAGCTCGATCCGTTCCCGCAGAACCAGCCGTTCGCGTTCGAGGCGCAAAAGCCGGCGATCGCGTCACGCGGTCTCGCCGAGGCGGAGAGCGAGCTCGCGGCGCTCATTCGCACCGGCCAGCGCGTCGTCGTCGCGTTCCCGCATCGCGGTGAGGCGCTGCGCACGCAGAACCTCCTCCGCCGCGTCGAGGCACGCGTGCTCGAGCCTGGAGACGAGTTGCCCGAGGAGCCGCAGCTCCTGTTCGCGATCGCCCCCGCGCGGCGAGGCTTCGTCTGGCGCGATCTCGGCATCGTCGTCCTGCCCGACCACCAGGTCTTCCGCCGCCGCGCGCCGCGCGAGCGCCGCCTCGGCGGAAAGGCGCTCCAGAGCTTCGCCGACCTGCGCACCGGCGACTACGTCGTCCACGAGGATCACGGCGTCGGAAAGCTCCTCGGCTTCGAGACGAAGACCGTCGCAAGCGTGACGCGCGACTACCTCCTGCTCGCGTTCCGCGGCGAGGACCGGCTCTACGTCCCGCACGAGCAGCTCGGCAAGGTCTCGCGCTACGTCGGCGCCGACGCCGGCGCGCCCGCGCTCTCGAAGCTCGGCGGCAAGGCGTGGCAGACGATGAAGTCGCGCGCGAAGGAGTCCGTCCGCGAGCTCGCCGGCGAGCTCATCAACCTCTACGCACAGCGCGCGACGCAGGAAGGCATCGCGTACGACCTCTCGCACGAGTGGATCCCGCGGCTCGAGGCGTCGTTCCCGTTCCGTGAGACGCCCGACCAGGAGCAGGCGATCGAGGCCGTGATGGAGGATCTCGAGTCGCCGCGCCCGATGGATCGCCTCGTCTGCGGCGACGTCGGCTTCGGCAAGACCGAGGTCGCCGTGCGCGGCGCGTTCGCGGTCGCGGTCAACGGCAAACAGGTGCTGCTCCTCGCGCCGACGACGATCCTCGCCGAGCAACACTTCAACACGTTCCGTGAGCGCTACAGAGACTTTCCCGTCACTGTCGAGATGGTCTCGCGCTTCGTCGCGCCGAAGGACACGAAGCGGATCCTCACCGACTTCAGCGCGGGCAAGGTCGACGTCCTCATCGGCACGCACCGCGTCCTCTCGCGCGACGTCATCCCGAAGGAGCTCGGCCTCGTGATCCTCGACGAGGAGCAGCGCTTCGGCGTCGCGCAGAAGGAGCTCCTCAAGTCGCTGCGCCTCGAGGTGGACGTCCTCACGCTGAGCGCGACACCGATCCCGCGCACGCTGCATCTCTCGCTCGCCGGCATGCGCGACATCTCGATCATCGAGACGCCGCCCGAGGGCCGCCGTCCGATCCGCACCACCGTCGGCGAGTACGACGAGGAGCTCGTGAAGCTCTCGCTCGAGCGCGAGGCCGAGCGCGACGGCCAGGCGTTCTTCCTCCACAACCGCGTCGAGACGATCGAGGAGCGCGCCGCGCAGCTGCAGCAGCTCTGCCCGAAGCTCCGCTTCCTCGTCGCGCACGGGCAGATGAAGGAGAAGGACCTCGAGGAGAAGATGCACGCGTTCCTCCGCGGCGACGCCGACGTGCTCGTCTCGACGACGATCATCGAGTCGGGCATCGACATTCCGCAGGCGAACACGCTCATCGTCGAGCGCGCCGACATGCTCGGCCTGAGCCAGCTCTACCAGATCCGTGGGCGCGTCGGCCGCTCCGATGCGACCGCGTACGCGTACCTCTTCTATCCCGACGCGCGCGAGCTGACGGACGAGGCGCGCGCGCGGCTCTCGACGCTTGCCGACCACACGGAGCTCGGCGCCGGCTTTGCGATCGCGATGCGTGACCTCGAGATTCGTGGCGCCGGCGAGCTGCTCGGCGCGGAGCAGTCCGGCCACGTCGCTGCGGTCGGCTTCGAGCTCTACGTAGAGCTCCTGAACGAGGCGGTCGCGGAGATGCAGGGCCAAACGCGCACCGCGGGCCGGCCCGTGCGCGTCGACGCGCGCGTGGACGCGTATGTCCCGACCGCGTACGTCGATTCCGAGGCGCTGCGCATTGACGTCCACCGCCGGCTCGCGCTCGCCGAGACGGAGGACGAGCTCCGCGAGCTTCAGCTCTCGCTCGAGGATCGCTTCGGGCCGCTACCCGAGCCGGTCGAGAATCTCTTCCGCATCCAGGAGGCGAAAATCAAGGTCGCTCTCCTCGGCGCCGACTACCTCGTCTTCCAGGGAGGCAAGGCGACGGTCGGCCGCCTCGTGCTCGGATCAGCCGAGTTGAGGGAGCTTCGCGACCGCGCAAAAACGGCTATTTACGCGTCTTCGAGCCAGGAAGTGAGCCGGCGTGGGCAGGAGGAATTGACCCAAGCGGTTCAGCTCGTCGATGCTATCTTGGACGCACGCCGAGCTGCCTGAAACCCAATCTGCGCGGCGCTTCCCGCGGCCCCCAACCTCACTGGATGGACATGAAGATTCGTCTCCTCTCTGTGCCTGTACTACTCGCGCTCGTAGCCACTCTTGCCGCCTGCGGCGGCTCCCAGAAGGTTCCCGCAGACGCCGTAGCGGTGGTCAACGGGACGCCGATCACCCAGGCTCAGTTCAACGATTACTTCCAGCAGGCTGTGGCGAATGCGAAGGCGACGGGCCAGACCGCTACGCCCGGGTCGCCGCAGTACACGGCGCTGCGCAACGAGACCGTTGCCGAGCTCGTCCAGATCGCCGAGGCGAAGCAGCAGATGGCGAAGGAAGGCGTCACTCTCACCCAGAGCGACGTGGACAAGTTCATCGCCAACCTCGTGAAGACGAAGTACGCCGGGAGCGAGCAGAAATTCCAGGACGCCCTGAAGACGGCGGGTCTATCGCTGAAAGCCGCACAGGAGCAGGTGTACGTCAGGCTTCTCGCGACGAAGCTCCACGACAAGGTCACCGCGTCTGCGAAGGTGTCGGAGTCCGACCTGAAGGCGTACTACCAGGCCAACAAGGCGCAGTACACCGTGGCCGCCGCGACGACGAGGAATGTCGCCCATATCCTCGTCAAGACGCGGGCCCAGGCGAACAAGATCGAGCAGAAGCTGAAGAACGGTGCGAGCTTTGCGGCCCTCGCGAAGAAGTACTCGATCGACGGCTCAGCCCCGAGCGGCGGCAAGCTCTGCATCGCGAAGGTCGGTCAAACCGCCACGTGCTCCCAGACGGTCCCGCCGTTCTCGAAGGCCGCGTTCGCGCTCAAGACCGGACAGATCTCCGCGCCGGTGCACAGCCAGTTCGGTTGGCACGTCATCACCGCGCTCGGCCCGGCCCAGCAGCAGAAGGCGCACACGCAGACGTTCGCCCAGGTACGGACGGCGATCCAGCAGACCCTTCTCCAGCAGAAGCAAGGCACGCTGTGGCAGCAGTGGCTCACCGACCTGCAGAACGAGTACAAGGGGAAGGTGAGCTACCAGTCCGGCTACGCGCCGCCGGCGACGACCGCGCTGTCGACGACTGGCTGATCTGACGAATCGGGAGGGCCTCTCTGCGCCGGATTTGGCAGGGGCCCTCCTTGAACTCCAGGCGCTGACGGAGCGCCTGCGCCGCGAGTGCCCGTGGGATCGCGAGCAGACGGCGCAGACGATCGTCCCCCACACCGTCGAGGAGGCGTACGAGGTCGCCGACGCGGCGCATGCGGCCGACGACGCAAAGCTCCTCGACGAGCTCGGTGATCTGCTCTTCCAGGTCTACTTCCTTTCGCTGCTGCTCTCCGAGCGCGGCGCCGGCGATCTCACGGAAGTCGCGCGCGGCGTGCACGCGAAGCTCGTGCGCCGGCACCCGCACGTCTTCGGAGATGTCGAGGCCGAGACCGCCGAGCGCGTGCGCTCGAACTGGGAGCGGATCAAGGTCGAGCAGGAGGGACGGGAGGGGATCTTCCACGACGTCGCCGAGGGGCTTCCGGGGCTCCTCTTCGCGCGGAAGATCCAGCAGCGCGCCAAGCACGTCGGCTTCGAGTATCCCGACCTCGCGGGCGCGATGGCCGATCTCGAGGACGAGCTGCGGGAGCTGAAGGAGGAGCCGTCCGCCGACGAGCTCGGCGACGTCCTCTTCGCGGCCGTCAACGTCTCGCGGAAGCTCGACGTCGATCCCGAGCTCGCGCTGCGGCGTGCGGCAAAGCGCTTCCGCACGCGGGTGGAAGTTGCGGAGGCACTCGCGGCGGCCGCGGGTGAGAATTGGAGCGAGCTGCCGCTCGAGCGGCAGGACGCGTATTACGACCAGGCCAAGGAGCAGACTTAAGTGACCGCAATCAGCCATGTCCATGCCCGCCAAGTCCTCGACTCACGCGGCAACCCGACCGTCGAGGTCGAAGTCAACGAAGGCCGCGCGATCGTTCCCTCGGGTGCATCGACCGGCGTGCACGAAGCGGTCGAGCTCCGCGACGGCGGCGCGGCGTGGGGCGGCAAGGGCGTCACCCAGGCGGTTGCGAACGTCAACGTCGAGATCGCCGACGCGATCCGTGGCATGGACGTCACGGATCAGGAGGCGCTCGACCGGCGGCTCATCGAGCTCGACGGCACCCCGAACAAGGGCCGGCTCGGCGCGAACGCGATCCTCGGCGTGTCGCTCGCCGCCGCGAAGGCTGCGGCTGCGGAGGCCGGTGTCTCCCTCTTCCGGCACCTCGGCGGCGACGACGCGACGACGCTGCCCGTGCCGATGCTCAACGTCATCAACGGCGGCGTCCACGCCGACAACTCGATCGACCTTCAGGAGTTCATGGTCGTGCCCGTCGGCGCCGAGTCGTTCTCCGAGGCGCTGCAGCTCGCGACCGAGACGTACCACGCGCTGAAGGCGCTCCTCCACGAGCGCGGCCTCTCGACAGCGGTCGGCGATGAGGGCGGCTTCGCGCCGGATCTCCCGTCGAGCGAGGCGGCGATCGAGGCGATCCTCGAGGCCGCGGCGCGCGCCGGGTCACGGCGACCGCGTCGCGATCGCGCTCGACCCGGCGTCGAGCGAGCTCTTCTCCGACGGCGTCTACCGCTTCGAAGGCCGCGAGGCGCAGCCGGCCGAGATGGCGGAGTTCTACGCCGGGCTCGTCGATCGCTTCCCGATCGTCTCGCTCGAGGACGGCAACGCCGAGGACGACTGGGACGGCTGGAAGGCGACGACCGAGCTGCTCGGCGACCGGCTCCAGCTCGTCGGCGACGACATCTTCGTCACGAACGTCGCGCGCCTGCGCGATGGCTTCGAGCGCGGCGTCGCGAACTCGATCCTCATCAAGGTCAACCAGATCGGCACGCTGACCGAGACGATCGAGGCCGTGCGGCTCGCGCATGCGAACGGCTACAGCGCGGTCATGTCGCACCGCTCGGGCGAGACGGAGGACGCGACGATCGCCGACCTCGCCGTCGCGCTCGGCACCGGCCAGATCAAGACGGGCGCCCCGGCGCGCACCGATCGCGTCGCGAAGTACAACCAGCTCCTCCGCATCGAGGAAGAGCTCGGCGCGCGCGCGACGTATCCGGGCTGGGCCGCCTTCCCGCGCGCGAAGCGCTCTTCCTAGCTCCTTCGCTCATCAGGCGAGAGGACGCACTGGCTCGGGTGACTGTTGCCGGCCGCATCTTCGTGGTCAAGCCCTACGGCGGCGAGAGCGGATCGTGACTTGTTAGGAGTTCATCTCTGTACTTTGCTCGGATGCGGTGGGCCGTCAGCCGGCGTACCCTCGAAGGTGCTATGCGTGTTCGGCTCGTCTGTGGCTGTGTTTGTCGGATCTTTCGCGATGTTGGCTCTTGCCTTTGGCGTCTGGGCGGCCTCCAAGACTCCTGTCCTCCATGCGCGGACACTCACGGTCCATCTCCCGAACGCTGCGTGCGGCTCGGCGACGCCGCATTGAGGGCCGATCGAGGGCCTGGCGCTCGACGGCACCGAGGCTGCGTTCGTGAAGGACGTCCCGTTCACGCCGACTTGCGCTCCCTGAGCAACGGGTCTATCGCTGGAATCTCGCGACCGGAGGGACCTCGCGGCTCAGCGGAGACAAGACCTGTGCGCTGGCCGCATCGAGCACCGGCGCCGGCATCTTCGCGATCGCGCTCGCCGGCTCGCACAGTGCTGCCTGGCTTTATAACTTCGCCGGCAACACCATAAGCGGCGAGTGGCTCTTCTCGATCGACGGCGAAGCCCGGCAACGACAAGGTGCTGGCAACCGCCTATCGCCACAGCTTCAAAGGCACCTGGATCGGCGGGCTCGTCTCTGACGCGGACACCCGGCTCGCTGCTCACCTACGCGACCTGGTCGACCGGCGCGACGGGCGCGAACAGCCCGACGCGTGCGAAGAGCGCGACGGGTCTGAGGGGTCCGATGGGTGCGAACGGTCCGATCGGGCCGACGAGTGCGACTGGCGTCGTCACCGCGAGCGCTCTGTGGCGTATCTCCGGCTCGACCACGTACAGGATCGCCCAGGGAAGCGGAGCCGTGGTCGCGGCGTCCGGGGACGCAGGCCGGATCGCGCTGCTTCGCAGCGACGGCAGCGCCGCCGTCTACGGGACCGCCGGGAACTTCGTGCGCAGGATCGTCGGCGCCGACTTCCCCTGCATCCCCATACAGCCCGGCCCCGCCCGCTGCGCCGGCGAGGCGATTGCACTCACCGGGAAACTCGTGGCTGTGCTGGCCGACCCGAACCCGTGGGGACAGGCAGGCTCGATCAAGGTCTACGACCGCACAAGCGGCGCGCTCCTGCACACCTGGCCGAACATCACCAGCTACGCCTGGACCTTCGACGCCTATAACGGAATCGCCGTCTACGGCACGGGTTCGAGCCTGCACGCACTCGTCCTCCAAACCGGAAAGAACACCGTCGTCGCCAAGCCCAACTACGAGATCGAGCAAGCCCGGCTCGACAAGGCCGGCCTGCTCTACTACTTCAACGGCCCTTGGTCGGAGAACAAAGGGCAGGACGGACAGCTCGTGTTCGTGCCCTTCAAGACCATTGCAGCCAAGCTCGGTCGCTGAAACCCAGCGCGCGAAATCACGAGGGCGCGTCAGGGGTCATTCCGGCTGGCGCAGCCGAGGGCGTTCCTCGCTCGATCTGGTTCAGCAGCTTGGCGTCGGTACCGGGAGCGTTGGTTTGGCTTGGAGCGCCTTCTCGTGCTCGGTCACCGTCTTGCCGCGCTCGGTAATGCTCAGGGTTTCGAGTTGTAGCGGCCTTGTGGAAATGCGCAGCGTGAAGACGTGACCCTTTGCGACGAACGGAAGCAACCAGACGGAACCAACGCGTCGCGGCGCTTTTACACGCATATGAGGAACGTCCGGGAAGCGCGTGCCGATGTCGGTTAGCGACTGGCTGTCGCTCCGTCGAAGCTTTCGCCAGCATGCGGTTCCTGGCTCCCTGGCGTACGTCGGCCCGCCTCCGCGCGCTACAAGGCGGGTAACGCCCACCGGACTAGTGCCGACGTAGCCCTCGGCGGTAGCGACCCCGGAGTGAAGAAGCAGCGAGAAATGGGCGCGAAACGCCCCATTACGGCCGGTCACTTCGACCGCGGGAACGTGGCGGTACGCGGCGTGAACTCGTGCTAGTAGCGCCAGTCCTCGCGGGTCGCCGCTCGGCCCGCGTGCGAGGCCGGACCCACAGACGACGAGCCCGGTAGTCCCAACCAGGCAACCAATCAAGAGACCGCGCACCCTCACAGCCCCAATCATCCTGTACGACTGCCTACCTCGCAACCACGGTGACCTTGATCGTCAGGGGGACATTCCTGCGCACTGGCCCAGGCGAGGGGCTCTCCGAAAAAGCGGAGGCCCGCCGGAGCGGACATCCCTGGCAGCTCAAGTGGGCCCAGCCGTCACCTGGACCGAGTATGCCGTGAAGAGCGCCCCGTGCTGGAAGCGCCGCCGGCGGAGCCGACGGCGCCCGGCGAACAGCTTGGGGGCCGGATTCGAACCGGCGCCCCTCCAGGTGACAGCTGGTTGCTCTACCACTTGAGCTACTCCGGGGACGTACTTCACGCTGCAAGCCTCGCTGCTCGCCCGTCACGGCTTTGTCGTGCGTTCGTGTCAAGTTCGAGGCAAGGCAGCTAGCTACGCTGGACGACATGGCGCTGGACCGCCGGACGAAGATCGTCGCCACGCTCGGGCCGGCTGCCGACTCGCGCGAGCGTCTTCGCACGCTCATCGACGCGGGCGTTGACGCCGTCCGGTTCAACCTCTCGCACGGCACGCACACGGAGCACTCCGAGCGTGCCTGGCTCGTGCGCGAGATCGCCGACGAGCTCGGCCGGCCGGTCGCGCTCATCGCGGATTTGCAGGGCCCGAAGCTGCGGATCGGCGCCCTCGACGAGCCGGTCGTCCTTCGCACCGGCGACGAGATCACGGTCTGCGCGGAGGACGCGGCGGCCGGAGACGATCTACCGGTCGCTCCCGCCGTGATCGGCGACGTCCTCGAGCCGGGTCACGACGTTCTCATCGACGACGGGCTCGTCCGTCTCCGCGTCGACGAGGTGGAGAAGGGCCGCGCGAAGTGCCAGGTACTCGTCGGTGGGCGGATCACCTCGCACAAGGGCGTGAACCTCCCCGGCGTTCCGCTGCCGATCCCCTCGCTGACGCGCAAGGACATGGACGACCTCGACTGGGCGCTCGAAACGGGAGTCGACTTCGTCGCGCTCTCGTTCGTCCGCTCGGCGGCCGACGTCCGTGACCTTCGGGCGCTGCTCGAGCAGGCCGGCTCGCATGCGCACGTGATCGCGAAGATCGAGAAGGCGGAAGCAGTGGACGTCCTCGACGACATCCTCGCCGCGACCGACGTGGTGATGGTCGCGCGCGGCGACCTCGGCGTCGAGATCGGCCCCGCGGGCGTGCCGCTCGTGCAGAAGCGGATCATCCACCGGGCGCTCGAGCTCGGGAAGACGGTGATCACCGCGACGCAGATGCTTGAGACAATGATCCACTCGCCCGAGCCGACCCGCGCCGAGGCGAGCGACGTGGCGAACGCGATCCTCGACGGCACGTCCGCCGTGATGCTCTCCGGCGAGACCGCCGTCGGCGAGTACCCCGTCGAGGCCGTCGCGTACATGGACCGGATCGCGTGCGCGGTCGAGCCGAGCCTCGACTACCGCCACGAGATCCCCGACGCGGCGGATGAGCCGACGATCGGCCAGGCGATGTCGAACGCGGCGTGCGACATCGCGGAGGCGCTGCAGGCGAAGGCGATCCTCGTCCCGACGTTTTCCGGCCGCACTGCAAGCGCGGTGGCGCGCCTCCGTCCTCGTCGCGCGATCGTTGCGCTCACGCACGTCGACTGGGCGATGCGCCAGCTCGCGCTCGAGTGGGGAGTGACCCCGCTGCGCATACCCGAGACCGGCAACGTCGAGGATCTCTGGCGGCGCGCGATCGACACCGCGCGCGAGGCGGGCATCGTCGCGGCGGGAGACCGCGTCGTCATCACGGCCGGCACCGCGGTCAACATCCCCGGCTCGACGAACGTCATCAAAGTCGACATCGCTTGACCTCGCGCCGCCGGCGGCGGATGATCGGCGCCAGGCATGGCCGGGCACGAGGACACGCTGGGCGTCATCACCGACGCTGAAGGACTGATCGCCGCGAGGGAGTTCTCCACGGCGCTCTGGAGGCTGAGGCTCGCGGCCGGGATCGTGCAGACGGACGACTCCGATGCCGCCTCGCTCCTGGAGCGGATCCGAGACGGCGCGGCTGCCGTTGCCTGGGCGGACCCCCGCTACGAGAAGGATGCGCAGGCGGTCTGGGACATCGTTCTCAAGCGAGAAGCGGAGCTGGGAGACGCTGCGCCATCGACGCGTTCGACGATTCCACCGACGACCACGAGTGCCGCCGCGGCTGCTCAAGGCATTGGACGACGAGTCCTGGCTCGACGCCGCGGAAAGGGTGGCAGACCTCGCGATCGATCGCGAGCATTCTCAGCCTCATCCTCGCGATCCTGCTGGGCGTGCACTTCTCCCGGTACACGGACTCGTACGGCGAGCCCGATCACCAAGGCCGCGTCATCGTCTTCTGGCTCGTTGCTCGGTCTGCTTCGCCGCCCTCGCGTGGGTGGGGCTGGCCGTCGGGCTCAGGGCGCTCGCGCACATCGGGCGTTCACAGCGCACCGCCCCGATCGCCGCCCTGACGGCATCGGAGAAGGGATAGCGCCACAGCCCGAGAAGTCTCGGGCCTATGGCTTCGCCGAAGTCTCGCCGTAAGGCGCGGACCCTTGTGGGGCGCCGCTGGTTTGCGGTCGCCGTTCTCGTCCTCGTCGGGCTCCTCTACTACCGGCCGCTCCACGACTACTTCGCCGCGCGCGCGCAGCGGGCCGAGCGGCTCGCCCAGGTCTCGAAGCTCGAGCGCGAGCAGGCGGCGCTCGAGCGGAAGTTGCGGAACGCGTCGTCTGCGGCGGCGCTCGCGGCGCAGGAGAGGCTCCTCGGCTACGTTCACGCCGGCGACCACCTCTTCATCGTCAAGAACATCCCGGAATGGCGGCACAGGCAGAATGCCTCCCGCCGTGCCCACGCCTCACACTGACCGAGACCTTGTTGCGCGTCAGCTCGGGCGCGAGCCGCGCGCGTTCCACCGCGTCGCCGTGCGCTGCCCGTTCGGCGCGCCCGCGGTGACCGAGCAGCAGCCGTACACCGACGGCGGCGAGCCGTTTCCGACGACGTACTACCTCACATGTCCGCATCTTGTCGCCGTGGTTTCGCGCCTCGAGGCGGCGGGCGGAGTCGAGCGCTGGAGCGCCGCCGTGCGGGAGGAGCCGGAGCTTGCGGCGAGCCTCGCCGCTGCCGACGACGAGCAGCGCCGGATCCGTCGTGAGCTCGCGGGCAGCACCGAGCAGCGCGCCGACGGCGGCGCATCGCTCGAGTTTGGCGTCGGCGGTTCGCGGCGTACCGGCAGCATCAAGTGCCTCCACGCGCACGTCGCGTTCGCGCTCGCGCGGCCGGGCTACGAGCTCGGCGAGCGCATCGCGGCCGAGCTTCAGCCGCTCTGGCCCGACACGTGCTGCACGATTGAGGCATGAGCGCGATCGCGGTAGCGAGGCACGAGTGGGAGGACGGCACGCGCCGGCTCGAAGCGACCCGGGACGACGTCCGCCGCTACCACCAGTTGCTCGGGCTCCTCGGCCTCGTCCTCGACGAGCTCCGCAAACGGGTCGGGCAGACGTACACGCTCGAGGAGCTCACCGCCGCGTACGCCGAGGCGGAGCCGTGGGCGCGCGAGCTCCTCGACGAGCGCAGTGCGCTCCCCGGCTGGCCGCGAGACCTGACGATGGTGCTCGCCGCCGCGTTCGACGCGTACCAGCGTGGCGCTCTCGATTACGCGCCCTGACAGGTAAAAAGGAACAGGTTTGGACAGTTTTCCTCCCGTGAGTTACCGCGACGACGGCGGCCGGCGCGAGCCGGAATGGCTGACGCTCGGGCAAGCGGCCAAGTTCCTCGGCGTCGCGCAGAGCACGCTCCGCACGTGGTCCGATCACAGCCGGATCCCGACCTTCTACACGCCGGGCGGCCACCGCCGGTATCGCCGCGGCGACCTCGAGACGTTCATCATCCGCTCCGGCCCCGGGCGTCAGCAGAGAGGGCCGTCGATCCTGCTCGTCGACGACGACGCCGCGACGCGCGAGCTGGTCCGGCTCGAGCTCGAGCGCGAGGGCTACGCGGTGCAGGAGGCGGCGAGCGCGGCGGAAGGCCTGGCGGCGATCGAGTCGCGCAAGCCCGAGCTGGTCCTCCTCGACGTGATGATGCCGAACGTCGACGGCTGGGAGATGCTGCACGAGATCCAGGAGCGTTACGGCGTCGGCTCGATCCCCGTCCTCATGTTCAGCGGCGAGGTCGTCGAGGCGGGAGACGGGCGGGCAGCGGCGAGCGGCGCGCACGGTTTCGTCGGCAAGGGCTTTGACCTTGCCGAGCTCGTCGACGAGGCGAAAGCGATTCTCTCGAGCTAGAGATTCCTACGCGGGGCGGGCGGCGACGCGGAGGATTCCCGCGGCGACGAGGCCGAACGCGGCAAAGAGCGCGATCCAGAGGCCGATCCCGCGACTCCCGGCGGCGAAGAACGTGTTGGGGATCCAGGCGAGCCGCACGAGCACGAAGACCGACGCGAGCGAGCCGAGCCCGATGAGGACGAAATGCTCGGGCACCGACGGCGGAAGCTCGATTCCCGCTTCGCGGAGGGCTTCGAGGATGAGCGTCGCGAGGCCGATGAAGAAGACGAGCACGCCGAGCGCGCCGGAGTGCCAGCCGGTGACCGAGTACGTCAGCCCGTTCGGCATCGTCGCCGTGTACCAGTCCATGAACGGCGAGACCGTGAGCAGAAGACCGGCGAGCCAGACGAGCCAGGCGTAACGTCCCGTTTGCACAGGCGCAGTATGGGGGAAGCCGACGGGCGGCGACGACTGATGCGCCCGGGAAGGTGCCCTTTTGTCCGCCGCCGCCCTGGCTACACTTCGCGCGCCGCGGAACAGACTTCCGTCGGCACGAAGCCGTGAGACACGCCGGAGCCCTCTTGTGCATTGCCGCGTGCGCCCTTGTCGCGGGCGGCAGCGTTGCGTACACCAGTGCCGCGCACGCCGACCCGGTGCCGGCGACGATCGCAAGCGGCGTGACGATCGGCGCCGTCGACGTCTCCGGCCTGACCGCCTGGCAGGCGACCGTCGCGGTGAAGCAGGCGTACCTTGCGCCGCTCGTCGTGCGCGTCGGCCATCACTCCTTCCCGGTCACGACCCGCCACTTCCATACCGTCGTGCCGGTTGGCGCGGCCGTGCAAATGGCTCTCACCGCGCCGGCCGACACCGCCGTCCCGCTTACGCCGACGTTCAGCAAGTGGCGCATCCACAAGTGGGTCACGAGGCTCGCGACGCAGACGTACCGCGCGCCTGTCCCGGGCTCGATCGTCATCCACAACGGCCGCCCGAGGCTCTTCCACGACCATCCCGGCCACCGGCTCCGCCCACAGGCGACGGAGCGCCTCATCCGCGTCGCGATCACGAACGGCACGCGCGCGAAGATCGTCGCGCCGCTGCGCGTGCTGACGGCGCCCGACTCCAAGCTCGCTGCGATCATCGTCATCCACCGCGGCATCAACCGCCTCGTTCTCTTCAACGGCACGCGGTACGTGCGGTCGTTCCCGGTCGCGACCGGCCAGGCGATCTATCCGACGCCGCTCGGGCATTTCGAGATCGTTGTGAAGCAGAAGAACCCGTGGTGGTACCCGCCGACGCAGGACGCGTGGGCGAAGGGGCTCCAGCCCGTTCCGCCCGGGCCGGGCAACCCGCTCGGCACGCGCTGGATGGGGCTGAGCGCGCCGGGCGTCGGGATCCACGGCACGAGCGAGCCGTGGTCCATCGGCCATTCGGAGTCGCACGGCTGTATCCGCATGCAGGTTCCCGACGCGGAGTGGCTGTACAAGCACGTGCGCGTCGGAACGCCGGTCTTCATCATCCCCCGCTGACGTGCGCGTCGACCGCGGCTCGCTCGTTCTCGCGGGACAGACGCTGGCGATCGCGGCGGTGGGAGTGCTCGCCGGGATCCTGATCTGGCGGCTCACGCATCAGCCGTCGCCGCCGCGCGTCGGGCAGCGCGCGCCGGCGTTCGAGCTCGACCGGCTGAACGGCCCCGGCGCGGTTTCGCTCGCGTCGCTTCGCGGCAAGGCGGTCGTCCTCAACTTCTTCGCTTCGTGGTGCGAGCCGTGCAAGCGCGAGGCGCCGGCGCTCGAGAAGGTCTGGCGGGACTACCGTTCGCACGGCGTGGTCGTCCTCGGTATCGACACGAACGACGCGGCGAGCGAAGGGCGCCGCTTCGTCTCCGCGCACGGCGTGACGTACCCGACCGTCGGCGGCGCCGGGTACGGGATCGTCGGGAAGTACGCGATCCCCGCGTTCCCCGTCACGTACGTGCTCAACCGCCAAGGTCGGATCGTCGGCGGTGAGATTCTCGGGCCGGTGAGCGAGCAGACGCACTCGCAGGAGCTCTATCGCTACCTCCATGCGGCGCTGAAGTCGTGACCGGCCGCGTGAAACTCGGGGCGCAAGTCGTTGCTCTCGCGTGCGTCGCGGGAATGCTCGCGCTGCTCGTGTGGAAACTCGCGCACCAGCAGCACGCTCCGCCGGTTGGCTCTCCTGCCCCGGCATTCACGCTCCGACGGCTCAACGGCCCGGGCTCCGTGTCGCTCGATTCGCTGCGCGGCCATCCGGTTGTCTTGAACTTCTGGGCGTCGTGGTGCATCCCGTGCAAGACGGAAGCGCCTGCCCTCGAGCAGGACTGGCTCCACTACCGACGCCTCGGCGTTAACTTCGTCGGAATCGACTTCCACGACTTCCCCGGTGAGGCGCGGACGTTCGTGGCGGCGCATCGACTGACCTTTCCCATCCTTGACGACGGTCCGGGCGGCGTGACCGGCAGCTACGGGATCTCTCAGGTGCCCGAGACGTACGTCCTCGACGCGAACGGGAAGGTCGTCGCCCACCTCGCCGGGCCGATCGACAGCCCCGAATTTGCGTCGGCGTTCCGCAACGCGCTGAAGAAGGTCTCGTGATCTGGCGGTTCCTCGCCGTCGTTACGGCTGCGCTCGTCCTCGCAGCTCCAGCCGCCGCGTGCGCGCATCCGAAGACGTCGCTCCCGTTCCTCGAGGGACAAGTCATGTGCCCGACGTGCCACACGACTCTCGACCAGTCCGACGCGGCCGCTGCGCAGCAGATCAAGGTATTCATCGCGCAGAAGATCGCGGCGTGCTGGACGGCGCAGCAGATCGAGTCGAGGCTCGTCGCGATCTACGGCCCGGCGATCCTCGCCGAGCCGTCGCACAGCGGCTTCGACCTCCTCGCGTGGTGGCTGCCGATCGTCGCCGTGCTCGGCGGCGCCGTGATTCTCGCGTTCGGCGTGTGGCGCTGGAGCCGCGGCCGCGACGACGAACCGCCGCCCGACGCGGCGTCCGGGCTCGACGACGAGACGGAGCGGAAGATCGACGAGTTGCTCGCAGGCATGGACTGATGGGAACGCGTCTCGCAGTCTCGTTCGCGGCCGGCTTCGTGTCGGTGATCACGCCGTGCGTGCTGCCGCTCGTGCCGGGCTATCTCTCCGCGCTCTCGAACGTCGAGGCGAACCGGCTCGGGGAGCGCGGCGTCACGCGGCGGGTCGTCGTCGCGAGCCTCCCGTTCGTCGCCGGCTTCACGGTCATCTTCGTCCTGCTCGGCGCAGGCGCCGCGGCGATCGGCAGCGTCGTCTCGGGGAACGCGCAGAACGAGATCGCCGGCTTCATCCTCGTCGTCGTCGGGCTCGCGTTCATGGGCCTGCTGCCGGTGCCGGAGAGGCTCCTCGCGCCAGGGCTCCTCGGTGGCGCGCGGCGCCGCGGCTCGGGATTCCTGCTGGGCGGGGCGTTCGCCGTCTGCGCCGCACCGTGCATTGGGACGGTGCTCGCCGCAGTGCTCGTGCTGGCGAGCGACACGGGGACGGTCGTGAAGGGCGCGGTGCTCCTAGCCGCGTACGCGCTCGGGCTTGCCGCGGCGTTCCTCCTCGCCGGCGTTGCGTTCGCGCGCGCGATGGGCGCGTTCCGCTGGCTGCGCGACCGCTACCACGTCATCCAGGTCGTCAGCGGGGCGATCCTCGTCGTGCTCGGGCTGCTCCTGTTCTTCCACCGCGACTGGTGGCTCCACGTCGCGCTGAACCGCTTGCTCGACGACATCGGGCTGACGAGCCCTTGATTTCCGTCTTGGGCGCGTTCTAGTCTTCGCGACGTGGCGACGATCCTGCTCTGTGGGGTCGACCTCTTCATCCGGGGCAAGCTCGACGCTCTGCTGCCAGGGCACCGGTTGATCACGGCGGACCACACGGATGATCCCGATCTCGTTCTCGCCGACGTCTCGCGCGTCGACGCCGAGGAGGTCGCGGACGCGTATCCCGACGTCCCGATCGTTGGTTTTACGAACCACACCGACACCGCTGGGCTGCGTGCCGCGAACGCCGCCGGCTTCGATCAGGTGCTCGCGAAATCCGCACTCGACGAGCGGATCAGTACGGTCGTGAGCGAACTCGTCCCTTCGGTAGAGTCGGGCTCGTGACGTACATCATCGCTGAGCCCTGCATCGACATCAAAGACCGTTCGTGCGTCGACGTGTGCCCGGTCGACTGCATCCACGAGGCCGATCGCATCCTTGTGATCGACCCCGCGGAGTGCATTGACTGCGGCGCATGCGAGCCGGAGTGCCCGGTCGAGGCGATCTTCCCCGAGGACGCGCTGCCCGACAAGTGGGAGCCGTTCGTGAAGATCAACTACGCGTTCCCGGACGGGATGGGCACGATCAACCAGCTGACCGACGCGTACGCGACCGAGCACAACGTCCAGAACCAGCCGCTCGACTAAGTCGGCGCGGGGGCGGGGGAGGACGTCCGGGTGAACCCGAAGACGCTGGACCACGTCGCGTACTGGCTCGCGGATCGCGACGCCGTCGCCGACTTCGTCGTGCGGCATCTCGGGATGCACGTCATCGAGCGGACGGACGCGTTCACGCTCGTCGGCGCCGACGCGCGCCGCGGGAAGTTGACGCTGTTCGCAGCGGAAGGCCCGCGGGAACGCGGTGCTCTCGAGCACGTTGCGTTGCGTGTCGGGAATCTCGGCGCGGCGCTTGCCGGGTTGCCGGCCGGCTTGGCGATCGAGCAGCGGCGTGTCGGTGAGGCGTACTTCGAGGTCGGCCAGGGCATCGTGCTCGGGCTCGTCGAGACGGACGACGGCGAGGACTGGGATCTCGACCACGTCACGCTCCGCTCCGCCGATCCCGAAGCGGCAGCCGCCGCATACGAGCCGCTCGGCTTCCGGGCCGCTCCGGTGGGGCCGTCCGGGTTTCGGCGCGTGGAGGTCGGTGGCGCGTGGATCGAGTTCCAGCCGGGTGCGCCGGCCGCGACGGAGCGGCCGCTGCTCAACCACCTCGCCGTCCTGGTCGATTCCGCCGACGCGCATCTCGCCACCGCGCACGACCTCGGCGTGGAAGTCGACAACGTCGTCGACGCCCCGAACACGCTCGCGGTTTTCGTCCGCGGCCCGGAGGGCGTGCGGATCGAGTACGTCGAGCACAAGCCGACCTTCTCTCTGACCTGAGCGCGCGCGTCACGTCGCGGGCGGCGGGATGGCCGGGCTCGTGGCCGCGGCGCGGTTGCGGGAACTTGGCTGCGAGCCGCGCATTCTCGAGAAGGGGACGCGCGCCGGCGGGTCGATGCTGCTCTCGTCGTGCGTGATCTGGCGGCACCTCGAGTGGGACGCGTTCCGCGCGGAGTGCCCCGACGGCGACGAGCGGCTCCAGCGCCTCATCTGGGAGCGGCTCGACGACGCGCTCGCGTGGCTCGAGTCGCTCGGAGCAGAGCCGCTCTGGCGCGACACCGAGAACCCGCTCACGACCGGCCGCCGCTACGACCCGCGCGTGCTCACCGCTCTGCTCGCGCGCGACGTCGAGCTCGAGACGCCGCTTCCGGAGGACGCCGAGCTGCCGCTCCTGCTCGCCACCGGCGGCTTTCCGGCGCGACTCGCGCGCGAGCGGGGACTCCTGCTCCGCGCAAACCCGTGGAGCGACGGCGACGGCCTCGACTTCGGCCGCGCGCGCGGCGCCGAGCTCGCGGGAGATCTCGGCGAGTTCTACGGCCGCGTCATGCCCGCGCCGCCGGCGCGCATCGAGGAGGCGGACTTCGTCCCGCTCGCCCAGCTGTACGGCCGCGACGCCCGCGTCTTCACCGACGACTGGCGTGAGATCACGCCTCCGCACGTTGCGTGGCACGAGAACGATGTCGCACAGCTCATCGGCCCGCGGGCGTGGTACGTCGTCCCGCGGACGAACGACCGGATCGAGGCAGCGCGCGCGGCCGGTGGCGAGGTCGTCGAGCGCGACGACGGGACGATCGCGGTCCACGTCGCCGCCGCGGTGACGCACACGCTCGGCGGGCTTCGCGTCGACGAGCACGCGCGGGTCGTCGGCGCCGACGGGATCTGGGCGGCGGGAGTCGACGCGGGCGGAATCGCGAGCGGCGGATACGCGAGCGGCCTCGCACAGGCGCTCGTCCTCGGCCTCGCCGCGGCCGAGTCGATCGCGGCCGGCCTCTAGTCGTCGACGCGAGATTGGAGCTCGAGCAGGTCGCGCTTCCGCGTGCCGATCACGCGCCCGTCCGTCCCGGCGACGACGGCGAACGGCTCGACATCGCGTTTGACGACGCTCAGCGCTCCGATCGCGGCGCCTTCCCCGATCGTGACTCCCGGCAGGATCACGCTGCCCGCGCCGACGATCACATGACGACCGATGCGGACGGGCGCAACCTCGACGTTCTTCAGCTCGTCGGGGACGGTCGGTCCGGTGAGTGTCGCGCCGGTGTAGTCGTCGTTCGACGAGTAGATCGAGACACGGCCGGAGATGTTGGCGAAGTCCTCGAGCTCGATCTGTCCGGCCCCGGCGATGAACCCGTGCGCCGCGATGTGGACGTGGTTGCCGACGCGGATTCCGCCTTCGCCGGCGCTCAACACAGCGAACGCGTCGATCCGCGTGTGGGAGCCGACCTCGATTCGACCGGCGCCGTAGAACCGTGCCGCCGCGTCGATTCGTACGTCCGCGCCGAACGAGGCGAGGCCGAGCGCTTCCAGGGCTGCCTCGTTGAGAAATCCCGTGTCGCTCACGTGCTCACCGCAGCCAGACTTGCAGAGATGAGCCCGGTGAGCTCGGCGAGCTCGTCCTCCGTCGCGTTGCCGTAGTTCGGCAGGCAGACCATCGAGCGGCTTAGGCGTTCCGAGACCGGCAGCCGCACCGCCGAGCGGAAGGCGGAGCTCTCGTGCAGCGCGGGCGCGTAGTACGCGCGCACCTCGACGCCGCGCGCCGTGAGCTCGTCGAGGAGCATCGGCCGCGCATCGGCGTCGAGGAGTTGCACGGGATACGTCTGCCACGGCGGCGCGCCGGGATCGACGGGATGTGCGACAAGCGCGTGGTCGAGCGCCTCGCGATAGGCCGCCGCGTGGCGCGCGCGGCCCTCGATCTCCGCATCGAGCCGCCGGAGCATCGCCAGCGAGCGGCCGGCCGCGAACTCGTCCATCTTCGCGTTGAGCCCGCGACTGACGACGTCGCCGTCTGTAAGTCCGAAGTTCGCGGCCCGCCGCACGCCGTTGATCACGCCGGCGTCACCGAGCACGACGCCGCCTTCCCCGACGGCGAACGGCTTCGTCGCGTGGAGGGAGAAGACCTCGCACACCCCGGTGTGCCCGATCTCGTCGCCGGCGGCGGTTCGTCCGCCGAGGCCCGCGGCGGAATCGACGACGAGCGGCACTCCCGCAGCGGCGCAGACGTCCTCGACCGCAGAGAGGTCGCGGCAGAGACCAAAAGCCCGGACGTGGATCACCGCCGCCGCGCCGCCGGCAAGCGCCTCCTGCAGCGCCGCCGGATCGAGCTCCCACGTCTCGTCGTCGACGTCGCAGAACACCGGCTCGCACCCGGCGAGGTCGACGGCGCAGGCCGTCGCGGGAAACGTAAACGACGGCAGAACGACCCGTCCGCGGACGTCGAGCGCGAGCAGCACCGCTGTCAGGCCGACCGTGGCGTTCGCGACTGCCGTCGCCGGCCGCCCGTGCCGCTCGACGAGCTCCTGCTCGAACATTTGCACGGCGGGGCCGCGATTCGAGAACCAGCCGGCCGCATACGACGGCTCGAGATCGGCGAGCCACTCCTCGGGCGGCGGAACGCTCGGCCGGATGAACGGGAACCGGACACCGGCAGGCCGCAGCGGCTTACCGGTCATCGTCGCCGCCGGTTTCGAGCAGAAGGGCACGGATCCGTTCCTGCAGCAGGCGGTTCAGAGGATTCTCGACCGGCCGTTCCACCGCCGCGCGCAGCGCGTCGTCGCTCACGAAGTCACTACGACTGAGCTCGTCCTGGTAGATGCAGTGCATCAGCTGCAAGCGCGCTGCCTCGGCGCGATGGGCGCGCCAGAAGCCGATGTAGTTCGGGAAGTTGAGCCGCAACGGCAGCTCGTACCACGGGATCCCGAGCCGCAGGATCGCGAGCGTGAGGGCGATCTGGCAGCGGAAGTACGTCTCGCGGACACCGTTGACGATCTCCATCTCCTCGTAGAGCCGCGTCGAGAGAGCGCGTGCCGCATCGCTGGAGCAGAACAGAACGCCGAGGTTGAAATACGGCGGCGCGAATTGTCGCTCGATGTCCCTGTCCAACACTCCCCAGCCGGAGTACCGGGCGACGAGTGGAGGCTCTCCGAGGCCGGCCGCTCTCGTCAGTTCCGCCCAGCCCTGATTCGGCGTCTCGAAGGGTGGCGAAAACGCGATCACGCCGGCGATCCCGCCCGTCTCCGTCACCGGCGAGGTCGCGAACTCGGGTGGACTGACGGGGAGGACGTCCGCGTCGAGGAAGAGCACGTACTTCGACTCGAACGGCTGTCGAAAGCGTTCCAGCGCCGTCGCCCAATAGTTGTGCCGGGCGAACAGCTCGGGATCGAGCCAGCGCCACTCGATGTCGAGCTCGCGCGCCCACGGAAGCCGGCTCTCGAGATCGATTTGTGCTTCGGCGCCGACGGTGACGACGATCCTGCTGTTGCGGAGCGGGCCGCCGAACCGACGGATCGACGCGGCGAGGAGGCGAATCTGGTTGAAGAACTGCGGCGTCGGGCTG
Source organism: uncultured Actinomycetes bacterium (assembly GCA_963767525.1). Taxonomy (GTDB): domain Bacteria; phylum Actinomycetota; class Thermoleophilia; order Gaiellales; family Gaiellaceae; genus Palsa-739. Next base: position 743,516 of record CAVYEH010000002.1, on the reverse strand, counting down.
ATCGGGACGTGGATCTCGCAGTCGAGTTCGTCAAGCTCGCCGCTCAGTCCGCTCTCATCCACGCGCGGAACCTAGCGGCATCAAGGGGGATCGCGCCCGGATACCCGCAACCGCCCCCGGGTATAGTCGCTGGCCCATGGCACTGGCGAAGTGGCGGCGCATCAAGCATGAGCCCGAAACGACGGGCGACGCGGAGTCGGCCCCCAAGGGGTTCGACCACCGCGGTGGCGTCGGCGGCCTCTGGGACGAAATGGGACCCCGCCAGGTCGACTTTCTTGTCTCGCAGGGTCTAGTGCCCAACGATGCGCTGCTTGACATCGGATGCGGCAGTCTTCGCGCGGGCATTCATTTCGTGAAGTACCTCGAACCGGGCGGGTATTACGGTCTCGATATCGACCAGCGGATGCTGGACGCAGGCCGCGAAGAACTCGCCAACGTCGGGCTCGACCCGGAGCGAGCAACCCTTGTTTGTGACGACGCGTTTCGGTTCTCGCGTTTCGAACGGACGTTTCGGTGGGCTCTCGCTCAGAGCGTCTTCACGCACCTACCGCTGAACACGATCATGCGGTGCCTGTCCGAGATCGAGCCCGTGCTGGAGCCTGGCGGGCGCTTCTACGCGACATTCTTCGAGAACACCGGCCGTCGGCTCTCCTCTTCGGACATTGGGGAGCCCGACGGTGTCGTGACGCATATCGACGCCGATCCCTACTTCTACGACCCCGACATATTCCGCTGGTGCGTCGAGGGCTCGACCCTTCGATGCGACGTGATCGGCGACTGGAACCACCCCCGCAACCAGAAGATGCTCGTCTTCGCGAAGCTGGGCTAAGCCCGCTAGGCGGAGAGGTAAGCGCAGGCGCGCTTGTCGCCCGGCAGCGGCGACGGGCCGAGCTTGATCACGCGGAGCTCCTGCCCGTCGAACTCGATCGCCGCACCGACCGCCGGCGCGTCGCCGTCCTGCTCCACGAGCTCGTAGCCCGAGGGCTTCCAGACGAAGAGGAGATGGCCGTTCACCGGGGCGGAAGGTTACTCGCTCGTACCGCGGAGCGGGAGCTCGAGGATCATCGTCGTCCCGGCGTCCTCGTTCTCGACCGCGAGCGCCGCGCCGAGCGTCCGCGCCCGCTCCGCGAGAACCTCGAGGGCGCGCCGCCGCCGTTCGCTCGGCGCGTCGTCGCGGATCACGAGATGGAGCGCGTCGGCGTCCGCGCTCGCGCTGATCTCGAAGCGGGAGGGAGGGCCGCGCCGGATCGCCTCCTCGAGCGCTTCGCGCGCGATCTGGTACAGCGCCGCCTGCTCGCGCTCGCCGAGCGCGTCGACGGCGCCGACGTCGAACGAGACGCCGATCTCGATGCTCGCGCGCGCGCGTCTCGCCGAGCGCGTCGAGCGGCGGCGGCGAAGCCGAGGTCGCGCAGCACGACCGGCTCGAGATTGAACGAGAGGTCGCGCAGCTCGCCGACCGTCGTGCGCGTCCGGATCAGTGCGCGGTCGAGGATGTTCCGCGCCTCGTCGAGGTCGCCGCGCTCGATCAGGTCGAGCGACGCGTCGAGCATGAGCGCGACGCCGGCGAGCGACTGCACCGGCCCGTCGTGGAGGAAGAGCGCGATGCGGCGCCGCTCGTCCTGCTCGGCGGCAAGGACCTGCTCGGTCTCGTCTGCCACGCCGTCCACCTAGTCGATGATCGCTTCGCGGAGCGCGATCGCGACGGCCTGCGTGCGCGTGTCCGCCTCGAGCTTCGCGAGGATGTGGCGGACGTGGCTCTTCACGGTCTCCTGGCTGATGAAGAGCTTCGCTGCGACTTCGGCGTTGGACATCCCGTCGGCGAGGAGCTGGAGGATCTCCCGCTCCCGCGTCGTGAGCGTGTCGTCGTCCTTTCCGGTGAGGAACGCCGGCATGAGCGCGGGGTCGACAAAGCCCTCGCCGCTCGCGACCTTCTCGATTGCGCGGAGGAGCGTCTCGTGCGGCGCCTCCTTGAGGACGTACCCCTTCGCGCCGGACTCGAGGCCGCGGCTGAGGAGGCTGCGCTCGCTGTACGCGGTGAAGATGAGTACGGCGCTCTCGGGGACGCGCTCGGTGAGGAGCTTCGTCGCCTCGAGCCCGTCCATGCCCGGCATGCGGACGTCCATGATCACGACGTTCGGCTTGCGGCGCTCGGCGAGCTCGACGGCCGCCTCGCCGTCGGCCGCCTCGCCGATCACGCGGATGTGCGGCGCGCGGCTGAGCGAGAGGCGAAGTCCCTCGCGGACGACCTCGTGGTCGTCGACGATGAGCGTTGTGATCTCGGAGTCCGCCACGGTTCGCCGATTCTACGGTTGCGGTCAGCGGTCACACAGCGAGAGTACAGTTGCTCGGCCTGCTGCGCGGGTTGAAACCGCACGCGCCGGCGGTCGCGGACGCCGTGCTCGCGGGCGAGCGCGCGCACCTGCTCGCGCACGGGCTCGGCGTCGCGGCGTGGGAGGTAGGAGCCGCGGCGGTAGAGCTCCTCGTAGCGCGGAAGCAGCTCGGGCCAGTCGCGTTCGAGCGCGGCGAGGAAGTGCTCGCGCGTGCCCGGCTGGAGGTGGAGGAGGTTCGCCCAGATCCCGGTCGCTCCCGCGGCGCGCGCCTCGCGTACGACCTCCGCGAGGAGCTCCGGCCTGTCGCTGAGGCCGGGCAGGATCGGCGCCATCCCGATGCCCGCTTTCACGCCCGCGTCGACGAGCTGCTTCAGCGCCCGCAGCCGCTGGCGCGGGGGAGCGGTGCCCGGCTCGGTGCGCTGCCAGATCTCGTGATCGAGCGTCGGGACGGAGAACGTCACGGACACCTCGGTGCGCATCGCCGCTTCGGCCAGCAGGTCGACGTCGCGGACGATGAGCGGCCCGCGCGTGATGATCGAGAACGGGCTTGCCGCGTCGCGGAGCGCCTCGATGCACGCGCGCGTCAACCGGTAGCGCCCCTCCGCCGGCTGGTACGGGTCAGTCGCGGCGCCTATCGCGACGGGCTCCCGCGCCCAGCTCGCCCGCGCGAGCTCCCGGCGCAAGACGTCGGCGATGTTCGTCTTGACGCGGATGCTCGCGCCGTAGCGGTCGTCCCACGGCCGGTCGGCGCGCGCCTCGAACGCGCGGACGTAACAGAACGTGCACCGGTGGACGCAGCCCATGTACGGGTTGAGCGACCAGGCGAACGGCATCCCCCGGACACGGTTGAGGGCGTTCCGGCACGGCTCTTCGCGATACTCGACGCGCATCCGTGGCGAATTCTATCGAACATACGTTCGCAACCCCCGTCGAGCTCGAGCCGGGGATTCTCCGCGTCACGCTCCCGCTGCCGAGCGGCCCCATGCACGTCCACACCTACCTGCTCCGCGGCGACGACGGATGGACGCTGGTCGATACCGGGCTCGGGCTCCCTGGCTCGCCATGGGACGAGATCGTCGCGGGCCTTGATGCACCGATCGTGCAGATCTTCATCACGCACATGCACCCGGATCACGTGGGCGGCGCAGCGCCGGCCGCCGAGGCCACCGGAGCCCCGGTTCTCCAGGGCCGAGTCGACTACGAGCAGTGCGAGCGCGTCTGGGGCCATCCGGACTGGCCGCGCACTATCGCCGACTGGTTCCTCCGCCATGGCGTCCCGGCCGACGTTGCCGAGGAGTTGCTCCACTCCGGTCACGTCTTCGCCGACTTCGTCCGGTTCGCCTGGAACCCGCAGCCCGTAGAGCCGGGCGACGACGTCGACGGCTGGCGGGTGCTCGAAGTGCCGGGGCATGCGGACGGTCACCTCGCCTTGCTGCGCGAGCGGGACGGAGCCCTTGTCGCCGGTGACTCGATCCTGACGCCGATCACGCCCGCAGTGGGTCTCTGGCCCGACAGCCGTCCCGATCCGTTGGGCGACTATCTCGACACGCTCCGCTTGCTCGGCGAGCTCGCTCCGCGGATCGCGTACACCGGCCACGGCGACCCGGTCACCGCGGTGGCACGACGCGCCGTCGAGATCGCCGAGCACCACGACGAGCGGCTCGCGGTCACGGAGGCGGCTCTCTCCGCCGAGCCGCGCAGCGGCTTCGAGGTCTCGCATGCGATCTTCGGCCGCGAGCTCGCGCCGATTCAGCGCCGCTTTGCCGTTGCCGAGGCGCTGTCTCACCTCGAGTGGCTCGTGCTGCGCGGTCAGGCGCGCCGGCATGAGGACGACCGAGGCGTCTCTTATACTGCGCCGTAGCCTGGTGGACGAGCTTCCCTCGAGTACCTGCGCCCCGGAGCCCGGGGCGTGACCCTTTCTCTGGAGCTGATCGGGGTCGGACTCCTGATCCTGCTCAACGCGTTCTTCGTGGCGGCGGAGTACGGCCTCGTCACGGCGCGGCGCACGCGGATCATCGAGCTGCAGCACGAGGGCAACAAGCGCGCGCGCGCGACGTCTTGCGGATCACGTCCGACCCGGGGCGGTTCATCGCCGCGATGCAGCTCGGCGTCACGCTCACCTCCCTGGGAATCGGTGCGCTCGGCGAGGCGACGCTGTCGCGCGAGTTCGACAAGTGGATGGCCACCGTCGCTCGCGATCATCCTCGCGTACGCGATCCTCACGTTCTTCCACGTCGTCGCCGGCGAGCTCGTGCCGAAGGGCGCCGCGCTCGGCCATCCCGGAGGGGACGGCGCTCTGGGTCTCGCGCCCGGTGCGCGGCTTCTTCGTCGTCTTCGGCCCGGTCATCTGGCTGCTGCGGCAGGCGACCGACGTGATCCTCCAGGGCGTTCGGCCTCGAGCCGCCGGGCGCGGAGCGCGAGGTCCACTCCGAAGCCGAGCTGCGGATGCTCCTCTCCCGCTCGACGAAGGAAGGCGAGATCGAGCACGGCGAGCGCGAGCTGATCGAGGGCGTCTTCGACTTCGGGGACAAGGACGTCGCCGACGTGATGGTGGCGAAGCCCGACGTCGTGGCGATCTCGATCGAGATGCTCGCCGGAGGAGGCGCTCGAGACGGTGCTCGCCTCGCCGTACACGCGCTTCCCCGTCTACCGCGAGTCGCTCGACGACATCGTCGGCGTTCTCCACGTCCGCGACCTCTTCAGCGCGATCACACGACGACGGCGGGCTCGACGGCCTCGACCTCGAGTCGCTGCTGCGCCCGGCCTACGTCGTTCCCGAGAGCAAGAACCTCGCCTAGCTCCTGCAGGAGTTCCGGCGCGACGAACAACCACTTCGCGGTCGTCTTCGACGAGTACGGCGGCATGGTCGGGATCGCGACGCTCGAGGATCTCCTCGAGGAGATCGTCGGCGAGATCGAGGACGAGTTCGACGTCGCCGAGGAGCCGGTCGTGCAGATCGGCGAGGACACGTACCGCGTCGACGGGATGTTCTCGATCGACGACTTCAACGAGCGCTTCGGGACGGAGTTGCCCGAGGAGGATTTCAACACGGTCGCCGGCTTCGTGTTCGGCCAGCTCGGACGGGTAGCCGAGCCGGGCGACGACGTCGCCTACGACGGGATGCGCTTCGACGTGCTCGAGGTAGACGGAAACCGGATCGAGCAGATCGCGGTGACGTTCGATGAGCGCCCGCAGCGGCGCGACCCTGCCGACGCGCTGCTCGAGGACGAGGACGAGGTGCAATAGCGCTGCTGGACGACGACCGTCCGCCGATCTGCCCGCGCTGCGGGGTGACGATGGTTCCGGCCGAGTTGAGCGCGGCCGATCCTCCCGACGGGGACTGGGTCTGCCTCGAATGTGAGGAGCTCGACGCGGACGACGCGCAGTAGAGCTCAGGCGAGAGCAGGTGCTCGCCCAGGCAAGGGCAGCTAGCTAAAGCGACATGAGCGCGCGTACGCGCACGCACAGGTCGAGGCCGTACCCTTGATGCGCGCTGTAGCGGGTGTTTCCGATCCGGTAGTCGACGAAGAAGCCATAAACGTGGTACCTGCCGGGTTTGGCTGCGGCCACTCCAACCCAGATCCAGGCTGGGGTGTGAGGCTTGATTACGAACCCGTCGACCGGGTGGGCGTTCCATCGTGCAGGGTGCCAGCCGCCGGCACTGATCCCCCCATGGACGTGCGTCGCTGCATACCGGATCGTCAGTCCCGATGCGTCCCGCGGACGCTCCAGGCGAACATCGAGGAGCACTGCCTTAGACGAGATCGGACCTAGCAACATGAAGTCGTTCGCCATGACCTGGCCCGGCTTCGTAGAGCCCCCCATAATCCCGCTAACCCCCTTGCCGTCGTCGTTCCGATTTTGGAGCGGTCCCGGTCGCCGCCACCACACCCCGCGAGCACGCCAACGACGGCCACCGCACTCGCGACGTACGCGAGCATTCCGGCTGCCCTACACAGCGTGGGAGCGCAAAGTCTCACGCGCTTATTCTGCGGCCCGCGCGGCGGCATTACAACTGGCACGCCCCGAGCGTCGGGTGACATTCCCGAGCACTGGGGCAGGCGAGCGCTCACGCCGGATTCGTCTCCGGTCGGCAGGTCCGCAACGGCGTCGCGGCCGCTTCATCGCGCTTGCGTGGCCATACTCACCCGACAAGCTCAGAGAGACAACCCGGGAGGAAGACGATGACCAAGGTGTTCCGCAGGACTACGTTCCTCAAAGTGGCTCTAGTGGCGGCCGGGGCCGGCGCGCTCCTGGCCGGCGCTGCCGCCGCCGTGGCGGTCGTCGTACCTCATACGCCGAGCACGGCGCACGGCGGGGGCTTCAAGATCAAGTCAGCGGTGGATTACAACTGGTGTGTCGACGTGGCTCCGGGTAGTACCCCGGGTCGCCCGGTGACGCTTTCGGCGTGTTCGTCGGTCGCAACCGAGCAGTGGACACTCACGAAGAATTCCGACGGTTCCAACTTGCTTGTCGACTCGCAGGGCATGTGCGTCGACACGGTCGGCCGCAAGGCCAACGACGGGATCGGTGTGAAGGCGATGAATTGCAGCTTCGTCAAGACGCAGCGCTTCCGCTACACGAGCCTCGGGCGCATCCAGCTGAGCGGTACGTCGACTTGCCTGTCGATTCCTCGAGCCGGGCTGTCGGCCCCGCTCTTCCTCGAAGCCTGCAGCAATTCCAATCCGCGGGAAGTGTTCAAGCTGAGTCTGTGAACTAGAGTCCGTCACTACGTGAGCCCTCCGGGACTACCGTGGCGGAATGGCCGAGTTCGTCCCGCCTGACTTCTCCGTCCCCATCGGGCTCGAGACCCCGGAGTTCGTACTCGAGCCGCTTGGGCCGGAGCACAACGACAGCGACTACGACGCGTGGACGTCGTCACTCGAGCACATCCGCGCTACACCCGGATTCCCGTGGGGCTCCTGGCCGCACGAGATGACGGCCGACGAGAACCGCGCTGACCTCGAGATGCACGCCGGAGACTTCAGCACGCGAAAGGGGTTCACGTACACGGTGCTCGATCCGGCGACCCGCGACGTGATCGGCTGCGTCTACCTCTATCCGGTGCGCGACTCCGACGCCGATGCCCAGGCGCGCTCGTGGGTCAGGGCCAGCCACGCGCATCTCGACGTGCCGCTTTGGCGTGCGGTCAGCGACTGGCTCGCCTCCGACTGGCCGTTCACGCACGTCGATTACGCGGCGCGCGACTAGAGGATCTTGTCGCCGGTCGTCCGGCTCTTGCCACGCATCTCGGCGATGAGCTCGCCGTCGGCGCGTCGCACCGTGACGTCGTAGATCCTGTTCCGGCCGAAGCGTGAGCGCTCGATCGCTTCCGCCGTCAGTTCGTCTCCCGCGTGCGCCGGCGCGGCGAAGACGATGTCGCAGCCGCCCGCGACCGTCACGTCTCCGTATGTATTGCACGCGTACGAGAACGCCGTGTCCGCGACGAGGAACACGTACGCGCCGTGACAGATCCCGTGGCCGTTCGCCATCGTCGAGAGGACGCGCATCGCGACCGTCGCGCGGCCCGGGCCGACGGCTTCGAGCCGGATGCCGGCCTCGCGGCTCGCGTGGTCGGCGGCCGTCATCGCGTCGGCGCACGCGCGGGCGAGCTCGTCAGGCGTCAACTAGAAGTCGCCCTCGAAGTCCCACGTGCGGACAGTGTCCGGATCGAGGCGCACGAGGATCAGGCTGCCGGTCAGTTCCGCGGTGTACGCCTTGCCGCCTTCCTCGCCGAGGTAGTGGACGGCGAGGTCGTCGAACTCCCGCGCGTCGATCTCGGAGAGCACGGCGTTCGCGCGGATCTCGACGCCGCGGTACGGCGGCACCTGGTCGTGGATGAGCAGCGACGCGCGTGGGTCGTTCTTAAGGTGTTTCACCTTGATGTCGCCGGGGAAGCACGTCACGTCGAAGCCGCCGTCGCGCCAGCGGTGCCAGACAGGGGAGAGGAGCACGCCGCCGTCGCGGCGGTACGTCGCGAGCACCGAGGCGATCGGGAGCGTGATGAAGTCGGCGAGCTCGTCGAGCGGGATGTCCTTGCGCATCGCTCGATCCTACGTTCCTCGCAAGATCAGTGGTTGCACCGATGCTGGCCGAGCGGGGAACGGCGACGCTCCCTGTGAGAAGGAGGTGAGCCATGCGCACGAAGCCTCTGCTCGTGCTTCTGGTCGCCTTGGTAGCACTCACGGTCTTCGTCACCACGGCGGCCGCGGCACCCGGTCGTGGTGCGCGTTGGTCAACGACGACTACGCCTGCGGCGAAGCCTGTGCCCGCTGGGGCTCTCGTCGCCAAGACGGCGGCGATGCTCGGGGGTTCGGCGTACCCGTGGGTGCAACCGATGTGGCAGACCGTCGACGGCATCGTCGTCGTGACGGTGCCGCGAACGATCGCGACGGCGAGCACGCAGCCGCCGGCGTGGGTGCTGTCCCGCTGACGGGAGGTGGGAGTGACCGTGGTTGAAGGCCCCGCAGGGCCTTCAACCGTTTAGCCGAGTTCGAGCGGCTCGAACGCGCCGTCGACGAACCGCCACGCGGCGAGCTCGTCGTGGGCGACCGCGTAGATGAGGTACGGGCGGCCCTCCCAGAGACCGATGTTCGCGACGTCCGTCTGCGACGGCTTGGGCTCGGTCGACGGATGCGAGTGGACGACGGCGAGCGTGTAGCCCTCGTCCTCGACGAACCAGAGCTCGGGGTCGACCTCCATCTCGAAGCGGTACGGCGACGCGAGCCGGTTGCGCGCCGGCTCGAACCGCTCGGCGACGCCGTCGCGCAGGAGGAGCAGCCCGCACATCTCGTTCGGCAGCTCCGCGCGCGCGTGCGCCGCGAGCGCCTCGCGCACCGTCGGGCGGGATCACCACCACAGCTTGTCCTCGTCGATCTCGTTCGCCGTGCCAGAAACCCGGCGGAGAGGTACTTCCAGCCGCCGTCGGGGAGGATGCAGACGACGACTCCCTCCTCGAGCTCCGCCGCGAGGCGGCGCGCGACGTGGACGACCGCGCCCGACGAGACGCCGGCGAGGATCCCTTCCTCGTCGAGCAGCAGGCGCAGACCCGCGACCGCGTCGTCGTTGGAGACGAGGAGCTTGCGGTCGATCTTCGCGACGTCGAGGATCGGCGGCACGTAACCGTCCTCGAGCGAGCGGAGGCCCATGACGGGGTCGCCCGGCAGCGGCTCGGCGGCCGCGACGACGACGTCGGGGAAGCTCTCGCGCAGCCGCGCGCCCGCGCCCATGAGCGTGCCGCCGGTGCCGAGCCCGGCGACGAGGACGTCGACGCGGTCGAGCGCCGCCGCGATCTCGGCGCCCGTGCCCTCGTAGTGGGCGCGCGGGTTCGCCTCGTTCGCGTACTGGAACGGCATGAAGTAGCGCGGTTCCCGCTCGGCGAGCTCGAGCGCGAGGCGGACGCCACCGTTCGAGCCCTCGGCGCCCGGCGACTCGATGATCTTCGCGCCGTAGAGCCGCAGCAGCTGCCGGCGTTCCTCCGTCGCGTTCTCGGGCAGGACGCACGTGAGCGGATAGCCCTTGAGCTTCGCGACGAGCGCGAGCGCGATGCCGGTGTTGCCGGACGTCGGCTCGAGGAGCTCGCGGCCGGGTTCGAGCTCGCCCGACGCCTCCGCCGCCTCGATCATCGCGAGGGCGACGCGATCCTTCGTCGACCCGGTCGGGTTCTGCCCCTCGAGCTTCGCGTAGAGACGCACCGCCGCTTTCGGCGAGAGGTGGGGTAGCTCGACGAGAGGGGTGTTGCCGACGAGCTCGAGCAGGGAGCCGACGGCTGCGGGGTTAACAGCCACCGGCCATGGCCGGGAGCAGGATGACCGTCTGGCCGGACTCGACCGGGGTGTCGAGGCCGTCGAGTGTCCGTACGTCCTCGCCCTCGACGTAGACGTTGACGAACTGCGCGATCTCGCCGTCGCGGACGAGTTGCGAGCGGAGGGCGGGGAAGCGGTCCATGAGGTCGTCGAGGAGCTCGCGGACGTTCGCGCCCGTAGCGGGAACCTCGCGCGCGCCGCCGACCTCCTCGCGCAGCATCGGTGGAATCCGGACTTTGCTCATGCGTGTGCTCCTTGCCCCGCGCAGAATTGGACGTAGTCGACGTACTCGGTGATCGTCGGGCTCTCGCCGCACACGGGGCAGCCGGGATCCTTCTTCAGCTTCACCTCGCTGAACTCCGTCACGAGCGCGTCGAAGAGGAGGAGCCGGCCGGCGAGAGATTCTCCGGTGCCGAGGCAGAGCTTGAGCGCCTCGTTTGCCTGGAGCGAGCCGACGATGCCCGGCAGGACGCCGAGCACGCCGCCTTCCGCGCACGACGGCGCGAGCTCCGGCGGCGGCGGCAGCGGGAAGAGGCAGCGGTAGCACGGGCCGCCCGCCTTCGTGTCGAACACGGTGAGCTGGCCCTCGAAGCGGTAGATCGAGCCGTGCACGAGCGGGATGCCGTGCCACACGGCGGCGTCGTTGATGAGGTAGCGCGTCGGGAAATTGTCGGCGCCGTCCACGATTACGTCCCAGCCGTCGGAGAGGATCCGCTCGACGTTCTCGGACGTGAGACGCTCGACGTACGTCTTCACCTCGACGTCGGGATTGAGCTCCTGCAGCGTCCGCTTCGCCGACTCCGCCTTCCATTCGCCGAGGCGCGCCGTCGAGTGCAGCACCTGCCGCTGGAGGTTCGAGGCGTCGACTCTGTCGTCGTCGACGATCCCGAGCGTGCCGACACCCGCGGCCGCGAGATAAAGCGCCGCGGGTGAGCCGAGCCCGCCGGCGCCGAGGAGCAGGACGCGCGAGTCGAGGAGCTTCAGCTGGCCCTCCTCGCCGACCTCGGGGATGAGGAGATGCCGGCTGTAGCGGGCGCGCTTCGCATCGTCGAGCCCGCCGGGCAGCTCGGTGTCGAAGCCGTTGCGCTTCCACTCGGTGTAGCCGCCGGCCATCGAGACGACGTCGGTGTAGCCGAGCTCGCCGAGCGACTTCGCGCCGAAGACGGTGCGATTGCCCTGCGCGCAGTAGAGGACGATCGGCTGCGACTTGTCGGGCGCGGCGCTCTCGATCCGCGACTCGAGGTTGCCGCGCGGGATGTGCTTCGCGCCGGGGATCTTTCCCTCGGCCCACTCGTCGTGCTCGCGGATGTCGATGAGGAGCGGCGGATCGTCGCCGGCGAGGAGCTCGCGCGCGCGAGTCGCGTCGACTTCGTCGATCTCGGAGCGCAGCTGGGCGAGCAGTTCACGGTAGGTCGGCATCGGTGGAATCACGGTACCGGCGCGGTCCGGGGCTACGCTCCGCGCCGTGGCGAGCAGGCGCGTGGTCGGAATCGTCGCGCTCTGCGCGATCGCGGTCGTGGTCGCGGTCGTCGGTGGAACCGTTCTTCTGTCACGAAACGAGCGGACGACGCTGGCTGGTCGACCCGGAAGGCCGGTGCTGCAGCTCGAGCTCGGGCTGCGACGAGACCCCGAGGCGCGGGCTCTGGCGCGCGCGCAGACACTTCTCGACCGCGACGGCCAGGCGGCTCAGGCGGCGGCGATCTTCCGACGCTACAGCTCTCCCGAGGCACGTCTCGGGCTCGCGTTCGCGGAGTGGACGGGACCGGGGAGCATCTCCACTGTCCGAGCCATCGCCGCCGGTGCTCCGAGCTCCGCGGCGGCTCGCCTCAACCTCGGCTGGGCCTCCTACCAGGCCGGGCTCGACGCCGATGCGCGCACCGCGTGGCAGCGGACCGCCTCGCGATTCCCCGACTCGCCCTACGCGGTCGACGCGCTCGACGCGCTCAACCCGGGCGTCGCGCCGGGCCTGCCTCCGATCGTCGTCAACCTCGCCGCTGTCCCGCGCAACGCGGTCGCGGATCTCAGGGCCGGAGTGCGCTTCTGGGATCTGAAGCAGGTCGTCTCGGCGCGGCAGAAGCTCAACGCCGCCGCCCGGCTCGCGCCGAGCTCGCCCGAGGCGCAGGTCGCGGCGGCCGTCGCGCGCTTCTCGCCGGCGCAGCCGCTCGCACCGTTCCCGAAGCTCGGGCCGCTCTCCGCGAGGTTCGCGGGTAATCCGATCGTCCGCCTGCACCTCGGCGTCCTGCTCCTCTGGTCGCGGCAGGTCGAGAAGGGGAAGCAGCAGCTGCGTCTCGCGGCCGCCGAAGGGCGAGCCTCCAACTACGCGAAGCAGGCGCGTCTGCTCCTCCAGGCCCTGGGCCAGAAGTGACACCGCGGTGGGCCTAACGGCCTATTGCGCACTGTTCACACGTCAGGCACATTGCTTCATCGCTACAGGGGGGAACACAGAGGAAGAGGGCGAGCGGCTCACAGGTGTCCTCGCGCGCAAAGACGAGCCGTCGCGGGCGATGCCGACGGACTCGCTCCAGCTCTTCCTCAACGAGATCACGAAGGTCAGGCTCCTCACGGCTGCCCGCGAGGTCGAGCTCGCGAAGCGCATCGAGGCCGGCGACCTGCGCGCGAAGCAGGAGATGATCGAGGCGAACCTCCGGCTCGTCGTCTCGATCGCGAAGCGGTACCGCAACCAGGGACTGCCGTTTCTCGATCTCATCCAGGAGGGGACGATCGGTCTCGTCCGCGCGGTCGAGAAGTTCGAGTGGCGCCGCGGCTACAAGTTCTCGACGTATGCGACCTGGTGGATCACCCAGGCCGTGGCGCGCTCGATCGCGGACAAGGGCCGCACGATCCGCATGCCCGTCCACATCGTCGAGAGGCACAACAAGATCGTCCGCGTCGAGCGGAAGCTTCGGGCCGAGCTGTACCGCGACCCGACAACCGAGGAGATCGCGCTCGAGCTCGACATCTCGTGCGCGGAGGTCGAGCGGATCAAGCGGAGCGCTCAGATTCCGGTCTCGCTCGAGCGTCCAGTCGGCGAGGAGGAGGACACCGAGTTCGGCCAGCTCCTCACTGACGAGAACGCGCCGCTTCCCGAAGACGTCGCCGACGCGGCGTTCCGCGGCGAGCTGCTCCACCGCGTGCTGGCGGCGCTCTCGGAGCGCGAACGGCGGATCCTCGAGCTGCGTTACGGGCTGGCCGGGGAAGTGCCGTGGACGCTCGACGAGCTCGGACGGACGTTCAACGTGACGCGCGAGCGGATCCGCCAGATCGAGACGCAGAGCCTAGAGAAGATCCGGGCGATGGCGGACTCGACCGCGCTCGAAGACGTCGCCTGAGAAGTCGTCGATCGACGCGCGGATGCCCGCGGCGTCGAGCCCGTGCGCGGCTCGGTGCTCGGCGCCGCTCCCGTAGTGGCGGAACTCCTCGTTCGGAACGCCGAGCGCGAGGACGCGGTGGGCTCGGTCCTCGAGCGCCGCGTTGACCTCGGCCGACGACGTGCCGCGGAGATACGGCTCGACGAGGACGACGTCCTCGCCGTCACCGAGCGCGTCGCGGAGGGCGGCATGCGGAAACGGGCGGACCGTCGTGAGGTACGCGATGGTCAGGTCGAGGTCTGCGGTCGCCTCGAGGACCGGCTGGAGCGTCGGTCCGACCGCGAGCGCGAGCGGGGCTCCGGGCGTGCCGCGCCGCAGGACGACGAGCCGTCCGTCGCCGTCGACGCGCGCGTGGTTCGTCTCCTCCGTCAGGCGCAGGTAGACGCGGTCGTCGCTCGCGAACGCCTGTCGCAAGAGCCGTTCCATCTCCTCGATGTGGCCGGGGACGTGGATCGTCCAGCCGGGTAGCGCCGCCACCGCGGCGACGTCACCGGGAGCCTGGTGCGTGCGGCCCTCGTGCGACGCGTCGTAGGAGGCTCCGGTCGACACGAGCACGGCGCCGAGGTCGTTGTGTCCGAGATCGAGCTTGAGGAACTCGTACGGCCGCTCGACGAGGAACGGGGCGTAGGAGTGGGCGACGGGCCGGTAGCCCTCGAGCGCGAGGCCGGCCGCGACGCCGATCATGAGCTGCTCGCGGATACCGACGTTGAAGTGGCGCGGGTGCGGGCCGAGCGGCGTCGTGCCGATCTCGGCCGTGACCGCGGCGAGGCGCGGGTTCGCGTCGAGTTCCTCCCGCAGGATCTCGTAGAACCGCGGGCGCATCATCTTCGGCTCGACCTCGGCGACGACGAGCCGCGGCCGCGGCGAGCTCTCGGGGAGCATCAGCGCGGCGGCGAGCGCGTCGCGGTCGTGTCCGTCGACGCGCGCCGCGTCCCAGCCTTCGAGCTCGAATCGGGCCTCGAGCCCGCCGGGCCAGCCGTACGTCGAGGAGTGGTTGTCGATCGCGACGACGGTGAGCGCCCCGAGCCCGAGCCTTCCCGCGAGCTGGATCGCCTCCCAGTTCGAGCCCTCCTCGAGCTCGGCGTCGCCGACGAGGCACCAGACGCGCCTGCCGCCGAGGACGGAGCCGACGGCCATGCCGAGACCGTGGCCGAGCGAACCGCTCGAGATCTCGATCCCGGGCACGAGCAGGCGGTCGGGATGGTGGCCGAGCGGCGACTCGAACGTTCCGAGGCGGTCGAGCAGCTCGAGCGGGACGACTCCCTTTGCCGCGAGCACCGCGTACGTTGCGGTCGGACCGTGGCCCTTCGAGAGGAAGAAGCGGTCGCCTTCCTCGAGGACTTCGGTCGTGGAGCACCCACACGACGTCGAGCGTCGAGAGGGAGCTCCAGTCGTGCTTCTCGTCGCCGGTGAGGCGCCGGAGAAGATCGGGCAGGTCGTCATAGGTGAGTGTCATGTGCGCACCGTAGAACTTCAACTAAGGTTTAAGTCAAGTGCTCACGATCGGTGACCTCTCCCAGCGCAGCGGCGTCTCGCAGTCCGCGCTCCGCTTTTACGAGCGGACGGGCCTGATCGAGTCAGAGCGGAGTGACGGGAACCACCGCCGCTTCGCGCCGGTGATGCTGCGGAGGGTCGCGTTCATCCAGGCGGGCACGGCCGCAGGCATCCCGCTCAGCAGAGATCGGCGCGGCGCTCGACACCCTGCCGCGTGGGAAGTCGCCGACGAAGCGTGACTGGGAGCGACTGTCACGCGGCTGGGCGCGGCAGCTGGACGACCGCATCGAGACGCTCGAGGCGCTGCGGACGCGGTTGACTACGTGCATCGGCTGCGGCTGCCTCTCGCTCACGGCGTGCCGTCTCCTCAACCCGGACGACGAGGCCGGTTCGCTCGGCGGCGGGGCGCACTACCTGCGTAGTGTTTCCGGCCGTGGACGAGACTTCGCTCGCCGAGCTCCGTGAGTTCATCGCCATCCCGAGCGTCAGCGCCGACCCCGCGCATCGCGAGGACGTCAAGGCGGCGGGGGAGTGGGCGGCGGAGTTCATCCGCTCGAAGTGCGGCGGCACCGCGACGCTGACGCCGTGGGGCGACAAGGAGCTCGTGCTCGGCGAGGTTCCGGCGTCGACCGATCCCGCGAACGCGCCGACCGTCCTCGTCTACAACCATTTCGACGTCCAGCCGCCCGCGCCGCTCGACCTCTGGGAGACCGACCCGTTCGAGCTCACCGTCAAGGGCGACTGGGCGTACGCGCGCGGCATCACCGACGACAAGGGCCAGCTCTTCATCATGCTCAAGGCCGCACAGCGCCTCGTCGAGGCGAACGCGCTGCCGGTCAATCTCCGTTTCGCGTTCGACGGCGAGGAGGAGATCGGCGGCACGACGATCGTCGACTGGATCGAGCAGGACGAGCGCGGCGCCGACGCGGGCGTCATCTTCGACGGCGGCATGACCCGCATCGACATGCCGGCCTTCAGCCTCGCGACGCGCGGCTTGATCAGCTTCGACCTCGAGGTGACGACGGGCGAGCGCGACCTCCACTCGGGGATGTACGGCGGCGCGGCGCTCAACGCCGTCCACGTCTTGCTCAAGTGCTTCTCGGTGGTGCTCGCGGGCGAGAACGGGCTGCTGCCCGAGCCGCTGCGCGTCGGGATCGTCCCGCCGACGGCCGAGGAGCTCGACGAGCTGGGAGCAGCTGCCGTCGGGCGCCGACGAGCTCGAGCTCGCGGGCGCCCGAAAGCTCCACGCGGATGCGGCGGAGCAGTTCAACATCCGCACGCTCGCGGAGCCGTCCGCCGACGTGACCGGGATCATCGGCGGCAAGCCGGGCGTCCGCAACACGACCCTTTCCGTGCATGCCTCCGGCGAGGTGACGATCCGCCTCGCGCCGGGCCAGCAGGTCGACGTGATCGGCGCAGCGGCGGAGAAGCTCATGCGCGACGCCGCTCCGGACGGCGCCGACGTCGAGATCGTCTGGAAGGGTGTCCGCGCGGGTCTGATGCGCCCCGACGCGGCTCCGATCCAGCACGGCCTCGACGCGTTCGAGCAGGTGCTCGGCGTGCGGCCGCTGCTCGTCCGCTCGGGCGGCACGCTCCCGATCGTCCCGGCACTCGAGGCGAAGGGGATCCCGACGATCATCACCGGCTTCGGAACGCCCGAGTCGAACGTCCACTCGCCGAACGAGAAGTTCCTCTACCGGTACTTCGACCAGGGCATCGACACCGCCGCCGCGCTCTACACCGAGCTCGGCAAGCTCTAGCGTTTCCACCGGCCCAGGGACCCGCCGTCAGGCGAGAGGGCGGACTCGCTCAGCCGAGCACTCTTAGCCAGCCTTGCGGCGCGGCGGCTCTGACGCACCACCCGCGATTAGACTCGCCCTTCGGGGCGCCGCCGCCACCTCTAACTACAAGGAGTTCCTATGCCGACCATCATCGGTCACCACGACGTGACGGACACCGATCACTGGCTTGCTTCGACGAAGCGGCAAGAGTTCTTCGGCCCTCTCGGTGTGACGAACATCCGGACGTTCGTCGATCCCACGAACCGGTCTCGCGTAGCCGTCCTGATGGACGTGGCGGACATGGATGTGCTCATGGCTTCGATGGAGTCGCCGGAGGCGGGCGAAGCAATGGCGCACGACGGGGTTCTCCCGGAAACCCTCGTGATCCTCGTCGAGGAGTAGCAACTTGCTCTGGCGCCGGCGGCCCGTCGGTCGCCGGCGCCGCGCCGTCCCAACACCGCCTCGACGCGTTCGAGCGGGTGCTCGGCGTGCGGCCGCTCCTCGTCCGCACGGGCGGCACGCTTCCGATCGTTCCCGCGCTCGAGGAGAAGGGGATCCCAGCGATCATCACCGGCTTCGGAACGCCCGAGTCGAACGTCCACTCGCCGAACGAGAAGTTCCTCTACCGGTACTTCGACCAGGGCATCGACACCGCCGCCGCGCTCTACACCGAGCTCGGCAAGCTCTCCTAGCGCCCCGAAGGCCCGGGGCGTA
This sequence comes from uncultured Actinomycetes bacterium, assembly GCA_963767525.1. Taxonomy (GTDB): domain Bacteria; phylum Actinomycetota; class Thermoleophilia; order Gaiellales; family Gaiellaceae; genus Palsa-739. The sequence continues at coordinate 726,024 of CAVYEH010000002.1, read as the reverse complement.
CGCGCAGTTCTCCACTCGGGTCGCTTCCGAACCTGTTAGGAACACGATGGGGCCGGGCGGATGCGTGAGTAAGGGACAGCGTCCGTGCAGAGCTCCGCGACCACGAAAGGAGCCGCAATGCGCTTTAGACAGGTTCTCACTGGTGCTGTTGCAGGGGTCTGCATCGCGTTTCTCATCGCGTACGCGATCCCGGCCGCGGCCTCCGGATCTCCGGCGGGCCATACACGGTCGGACAGGCACAGCTCACCGCGCATGAGTCACGTGTTCGTGATCATGATGGAGAACACCGCGTACGCCGATCTGCTCGATCCGGCGAACACGCACACGACATTCATCCAGAGCCTCGCGAACGACTACGGGCTCGAGACGAACTACTCCGGCGTCACGCACGTGAGCCTTCCGAACTACCTGGCAGCGACGAGCGGCTCGACCTGGGGCTCCAATAGCGACGACGTCAACCAGGCGCCGCTGCTCGACCACCAGAACCTCGTCGACCAGTTCCAGCATGCGGGCGTGAGCTGGAAGGCGTATATGGAGAACCTTCCCGCGCCCGGCGATCTGAGTGCGACGGCCGCGAACGGACTGTACGTGCGCAAGCACAACCCGTTCCTGCTCTATCCGGACGTCTACAACAACCCAGCGCGTGCGAACAACGTCGTCCCGCTCTCGCAGCTGACGACCGACCTGTCGAAGAACAACGTCCCGGCGTTCGTGTGGATCACCCCGAACCAGTGCAACAACATGCACGGCGGTGTCTACCCCGACTGCCCGTATGCCAACGCGCCGGGCGACGCGTATCAGCAGGCGCTATGGCAGGACGGGAACGACTTCCTGAAGACCTGGGTCGGAGCGATCATGCACTCGAAGGCCTGGACCGGCAACTCGGCGATCTTCGTCACCTGGGACGAAGGCAGCTTCGCCGACGACGCCCCCTACGGCCCCAACGACACGAGCGGCTGCTGCGACTCGCCGATCCTGCCCGCCACACCGCCGAATCCCGCCACGGGCGGCGGCGGCGACCTCAACGGCGGCACGCTCTACGGCGGCGGCCACGTTCCGATGTTCGTCATCCAGCGGAACGGCGTCCGCGGCGTGACCGACAACACTCCCACCAACCACTACTCCCTGCTCCAGACCATCGAGCAGAACTGGAAACTCCCCTTCCTCGGCAACGCGAGCGACACCGTGCAGGTGCACTCGCTCCAAGGACTCCTCGCGAACCACTAAGCGCGCGTGCGGCCCGGCGCGCCTCGTCCTTGAAGGCGCGCCGGGTTCACCGCTCACCGCGCCGCGGTCCGGCAGACCTAGTGGTCGATGAGGAACGTGACGCTGACGACGGCTTCGACGTCCTTGAGGCGCGACGAGGTGTCGTTGATCCCGAGACCGCTCACCTGGGTCGAGTTGCGCGGTGTGACCTGATAGACGCCGAGCGAGGTCTTCTGTACGGGGCCGAGGTGAGCGTTCAGGCCCTGTGCGATCGTCGTTGCCCGCTCGCGTGCGTCGGCCACAGCCCGCCGGAGAGCGGCAAACTTCGCCGCAGTCAGGTTGGTCGACAGGTAGGAGATCGGTGACACCGAGACGTCGGTGCCCGCGGCGAGGAGGTTCCCAACCTGTGAGGCAACCCGCTCGAGCGTGTCGATCTCGGTCGTTTCGATCGCGAATTTCTGACTAACCCGCCATGCAGGCACGCGCCGGAACCGAGGTTTACTCAGACCTGTTGGGACGCTCACCGAAATCGCGGTGACCTTGATCGGCGGCGCCAAGATCGAGTCAGCGGGCAGTCCGCCGTGGGCGAGGAACGCGTTGATCTGAGTGGTCTTCCCACGGAGAGCCCTGATCGCGGCCGAGGGGTTCCGCGCCTCTGCGGAGGCCTGCAAACTCCAGGTCGCGAGGTTCGCAGCGATCGGATATCGCGCCGAGCCGGTCACAACGACGGAGTCCCGGGCCTGCTTGATGCCCTTCACGCCGTTCATGACGATCGATGCCGACAACGGCAGTGCGATCACGAGCGCTACGGCAATGGCGACGAGCCCCACGCCATGCGGGATGCCCCGTCGCGACTGCTTCTGCTCCACCCGGCAAACGTAAACGAGTCCCCGCGGCTCTGCAACTGCTCAGTCCCAGGGCGGCGGGTTGTGCGTCCAGCGGCCGCCGAGCATCGTCGCGACGACCTGCACCTCGCGCAGTTCCTCCGGCTCGCACGCGAGCGGGTCGCGGTCGAGGACGACGAGGTCGGCGTAGCGGCCGGGGACGAGCGTGCCGCGCGTGCGCTCGTCGTGCGACAGCCACGCGGGCGCGACGCACGTCGCGTGCAGCGCCTGCTCGACGCGTGAGGCGCTGGTCCTCGCGCCAGTGGTCGAGGACGCCGGCGACGACGCCCGCCCACGGGTCGAGCTCCTCGACCGGCGCGTCGGAGCCGTTCGCGACGACCGCGCCCGACTCGACGAGCGAGCGGAACGAGTACGTGCCGTCGAGGCGATCCGCCCAGAAGCGCTTTGCGAGGTGCTCGTCGGAAGGCGCGTGCGTGAACTGCGCCGAGACCGCGACGCCGAGCTCCGCGAAGCGTGGGACGTCGGCCGGGGTCGAGGCACTGCGCGTGCTCGATGCGCTGCCGCAGGCCGACGCGGCGCGCCACACGTCCTGCGAGCGCTCGAACGCGTCGAGCGCGGCGCGTGTTCGCGGCGTCGCCGATCGCGTGCACGCCGACGGGCCAGCCGGCCGCGGCGCCCTCGCGCACGATCTCCTCGAGCTCCTCGCCGGTCGTGATCACGACGCCGCGAGCCGTCGCTCATCCACGCGGTCTGCGAGCCGAGCGTGCCGTCCATGAACGTCTTGAGGTAGCCGAGCCGGAGGAGCGGAGAGCCGACGCCGCTGCGCAGGCCGAGCTCGCGCAGCTGCGGGCAGCGCGTCGGCCGGCGTCGACTGCCAGACGCGGAGCGGCAGCCCGCCCTGCTCCTCGAGCCGCTGCCAGAGGCCGATCGCGCCGAGCCAGCCGTCCTTGTCGTGGATGCGCGGTGACGCCGCGCGACGCCGCGACCTTGACGCCCGTCGCGCATCGCGGCGAGGTACTCGTCGTCGGGCGTCACGACGTACCGCGCCTTGAACTGCCACGCCGACTCCTCGTAGAGGACGCCGGTCGGCTCGCCCGCTGCGTCGCGGACGACGACTCCGCCCTCGACCTCGAGGTCGCCGCCGGCGAGCGCGAGCGCCGTCGAGTTGAGCCAGAGCCCGTGGTAGTCCTTCGAGATCAGCATCGCGGGCCGGTCGGAGACGACCGCGTCGAGCGCCGCGGCGGTCGGCGGGCCGTCGGGCCACTCGGCGTCGCGCCAGCCCTGCCCGCGCAGCCACGCGCCCTCGCGCGGGTGCGGCGCGCACGCGGTCGAGCGCCTCCGCGAGGGACGCGCAGTCGTGGAGTGCGACGTCCCGCTGCGAGAGCGCCCACGTCGGGAAGTGGACGTGCGAGTCGGTGAAGCCGGGGAGGACGCAGCGGCCGCCGAGGTCGACCGTCTCGGGGCTCGGCAGCGCGGTCTCGTGGACGCCGACGCCGCCCGCGATCCGGTCGCCCGCGATCCAGAGCGCCGCGACGGTCGGCAGCGACGGGTCGAGCGTGCGAATCGTCCCGTTCCGGAGGATCATGTGCCCGAGACTACGAGAAGGAGAGCGAGATGTTCGATCATGTCGGCCTCAACGTGCGGGACTTCGAGGCGAGCCGCGCGTTCTACGAGCAGGCGCTCGCGCCGCTCGGCTGGCGCGTCGTGCTGGAGTTCGCCGGACCAGAAGTCGCCGGCTTCGGCCCGGACGGACGAGGCCGCGTTTCTGGGTCCACGCAGCGCGAGCCGTACGACGACGCGGCACGCACGTCGCGTTCACGGCCGACGACCGTGCGACGGTCGACGCCTTCCACGCCGCGGCGCTCGCCGCCGGCGGCACGGACAACGGCGCCGCCCGGCCTCCGCGAGCACTACCACGCGAACTACTACGGCGCGTTCGTCCTCGACCCCGACGGCAACAACGTCGAGGCGGTCTGCCACAAGCCCGACTGAAGTTGACACGGAGTTGCGATGGCCCGGTCACGCTCGGGGCCGTAGTTTCGAGGCGTGGAAGGATCGTCCGTCGGCTCGTCTACTCTGCTTGACGAGAGGAGGAGGCAGGCTCTGGACGAGCAGTACTTCGAGCAGATCGACGTCGCGATGCTCTACATCGAGGAGGCACGGTCGCGCGCCGAGCGGGCGGTCGACGATGCTGCGGAAGCTCGGCGCCGAGGAGCATCTCATCGAGGCGATGGAGAACAGCCGAGCGACGAGCTGAGCGACGTCGCCAGCCGGCTGCGCCAGGGCACCCTCTTCGCCGTTCCGAAGGAACAGCTGAGCGCTCTAGCGCCGATCGTGCGCCTTCCGAGGACGAGATCCGGCGCCGCCTCGCCGAGTTCGCGGCGCGCTGGGGCGGCTATCAAGGCTCGGAGGCGCCGAGGCGCAGACCTTCCTCAATCAACTCCTCGAGTGCTACGGCGTCGACCGCCAGGCGGCCGGCGCGCGCTTCGAGGAGCACCGCCGCGGGCGGCTTCATGGACTTGTTCTGGCCGGGCGTCTGCATCGTCGAGATGAAACGGCCGAGCGAGGTGAGCAACTTGCCGAAGCACCGCGCGCAGGCGCTCGAGTACTGGCAGCAGTCGGGAACGCCGAGCACGCCGGCGCCGCGCTACGTCGTCCTCTGCGCCTTCCACCGGTTCGAGATCTGGGAGCCGGGGCCGTCTACACCGAGCCGCGCGCCGTCATCGATCTCGTCGACCTGCCGGACAACCTCGACGCGCTCAACTTCCTCGCCGGTCGCCAGCCCGTGTTCGAGGGTGGCGGCGCGGAGCTCACGCGCGAAGCCGTCGCGCTCGTCACCGACCTCTACCAGCGGCTGCGCGACCGCCAGTGCCGCCGACCTGCGACGTCCTGCGCGACTTCATCCTCCAGTGTGTGTGGGCGATGTTCGCCGAAGACCTGCACATGCTCCCGTCGCACGTCTTCACCCGGGTCGTGCAGGAGCTTCGCGAACGACACGTCGCGGTCGAGCGCCGACGACCTCGGGCGCCTGTTCGAGATCCTCGCGACGAAAGGACCGCGGCCCGAGCACGGGATGTACGAGGGCACGTCCCGTACGCGAACGGATCGCTCTTCGACCGTCCCGCGCGCGTGCATCTCGAGCCCGACGAGGTCGAGCTGCTCGCGCGCGCGGCGGCGCTTCAACTGGCGCGAAGTCGAGCCGGCGATCTTCGGCGGGCTGCTGCAGGGAGCGCTCGGGAAGGAGCGACAGTGGGCGCTCGGTGCGCACTACACCGCACGAGGCCGACATCCTCAAGGTCGTTCTGCCGACGATCGTCGAGCCGTGGCGCGAGCGGATCGCCGCGTGCCGCACGCTCGCCGACGTGCAGCAGGCGCAGAACGACCTCATGCACTACGTCGTGCTCGACCCGGCGTGCGGCTCGGGGAACTTCCTCTACGTCGCGTACCGCGAGCTGCGCCGGATCGAGGCCGAGCTTCGCCGCCGCGAGACCGACATGCGCCGCAGCGCCGGGCATGCGCGAGCAGCAGACGCTCGCTCTCTACTTCCCGCTCTCGAACATGCGCGGGATCGAGATCGACCAGTTCGCCGTCCAGCTCGCCCGCGTCACGCTCTGGATGGGACAGAAGCAAGCGGTCGACGAGCTCGGGCTCGACCACGAGCAGGTGCTCCCGCTCACCGATCTGAGCGGGATCCGGCGCGGCGACGCGCTGCGGCTCGACTGGCCGCGCGCAGACGCGATCATCGGCAACCCGCCGTACCACGGGATCGCAGCGCTTGCGCGGCGAGCTCGGCGACGACTATGTCGAGTGGCTCAAGCGGGAGTTCGAGATCGGCGTCAAGGACTACGCCGTCTACTGGTTCCGCAAGGCGCACGAGCAGCTCGCGCCCGGAGGTCGAGCCGGTCTTGTCGCAACGAACTCGATCATCGCAGAACCAGAGCAGCGAGCGCGAGCCTTGACTACATCGTCGCGCAACGGCGGCGTGATCACGAGCGCCGTCTCGTCGCAGGTCGTGGCCTGGCGAGGCAACGGTGCACGTCAGCATCGTGAACTGGGTCGAAGGAACCGACGATCCGCGACTCAGGCCGTTCTCGACGGCGTCGACGTCCCGGCGATCACGCTCGGCACTCCGCGCTGGGACGGACGAGGCCGCGCCGCATCACGCTCTGCGCGAAAACGCTGGCGTTGCCTTCCAGGGACCGATCCCGGCGGGCATGGGCTTCATCATCGATGCCGACGAGGCCGCGGAACTTCTCGACGAGCAGTCACGCGACTACGCAGACGTCGTTCGCCGCTACCTCATTGGCGACGACCTCGTTCACGATCCAGCTCAGGCTCCGACCCGGTGGATCATCGACTTCGGGCGTTATGCCGCTCGAAGACGCCAGCACGTTATCCGGAAGCTCTCGCAGTGGTCGAGAGCGAGTCAGGCCCGAGCGCGAGCCGAAATCGAGACCGCGGATCCGCGAGAACTGGTGGCGGTTCGGCAGGCCTCGGCCGGTAATGAGGGCGGCACTCGCGAGCCTCGATGCGGTACATCGCGTGTAACCGCGTTGGCAAGCGGCTGCACTTCGCCTGGTTCGATCTAGCGTGGTGTCCAGGCGACGCAGATTGTTGTCTTCGCCTTGGACGACGACTTCAGCTTCGGTGCGTCTTGCCTCAGCTCGATCCACACCAGTTGGGCCTGGGAGCTCGTCGTCGACGCTCGAAGGCCGACACTCAGCTACACGCCGACCTCAGCCTTCGAGACGTTCCCGTTCCCGCAGCCGGCCGACAAGGAGCCGGTCGCCGAGGCCGCGCGCCGCGTGATCGCGCGCCGCTCCGAGATCTGCCTCGAGCGGCAGATCGGCCTCACGCAGCTCTACAACGAGGTCGACGACGGCGCGTACCGCGATCTCAAGGAGCTCCACGTCGCGCTCGACGAGGCGGTCGCGGCCGCGTACGGCTGGCCGGCGTCCGCGGCGCACGACCCGCAGGAGTCCAACCGGCTCCTCCTCGAGCTGAACCGCGAGATCACGGCCGGCCGTGTCGCGTACGATCCCTTCTGATGGCCTGGGACGTCCTCACCGACGAGCAGCGCGAGCTGCGCGATCTCGTCCGCCAGCTCGCGCGCGAGCGGATCGCGCCGCGCGCGGCCGAGATCGACGAGACGCACGAGTTCCCGTGGGACGTCGTCGAGCTCTTCCGCGAGAACGACATCTTCGGCCTCTTCTTCGACGAGCAGTACGGCGGGCTCGGCACCGGCACGCTCCTCTCGCTCATCGCGATCGAGGAGGTCGGGAAGGTCTGCGCGACGTCGGCGCTCATCCTCGCGGTGCAGGAGCTCGGCTCGCTCGGGCTCAAGCTCGCCGGCACCGAGGAGCAGAAGGCGAAGTACCTGCCGAAGTTCGCGTCGCGGCGAGTGGCTGCCGGCGTACGCGCTCACGGAGTCGGGCTCCGGCTCCGACAGCGCCGCGATGCGCACGACCGCGCGCCGCGAGGGCGACGAGTACGTCCTCGACGGCTCGAAGCGCTTCATCACGAACGCCGGCGTCGCGAACCTCTACACCGTCTTCGCGAAGACCGACCCCGACGCGGGCCACTCCGGCATCTCGGCGTTCGTCGTCGAGGCCGACACGCCGGGCTTCGCGGTCGCGCGGCTCGAGCCGAAGATGGGCATCTCGCGGCTCCACGACCGGCGAGCTCGACGTTCGACGACGTGCGCATCCCCGCCGCGAACCTGCTCGGCGAGGAGGGCGACGGCTTCAAGATCGCGATGCGGATCCTCGACCGCTCGCGCCCCGGCGTCGCGGCGCAGGCGCTCGGCATCGCGCAGGGCGCGACCGACTACGCGCTCGAGTACGCGAAGACGCGCGAGACGATGGGCAAGCCGATCGCGCAGCACCAGCTGATCTCAGGCGAAGCTCGCCGACATGGAGACGGAGTGCGAGGCGGCGCGCGGCCTCCTCTACCGCTTCGGCCGCATGGCCGACGAGGGCGTCGACGGCGCGGAGCTGACGAAGGCGTCGGCGATGGCGAAGCTCAAGTGCGGCGACGTCGCGATGTACGCGACGACCGAGGCCGTCCAGATCCTCGGCGGCTACGGCTACATCAAGGAGTACCCCGTCGAGCGCTTCATGCGCGACGCGAAGATCACGCAGATCTACGAGGGCACGCAGGAAGTGCAGCGCCTCGTCATCGCGCGCGAGATGGCGCGCGAGTCGCGGGCGTTCCTCATGGCGGGGGTGAGCTGAGTGGCAGACGAAGACGTAGACGTCGTCGTTGTGACCGTCGTGTCCGGGGAGCCGGAGGCGGAGATCGTGTGCGGGCTGCTCCGAGCCAACGGAATCAAGTGCGGGTATCGCGACACCGAGGCGATCGACTCGGCGCTCGAGGACTTCGCCCCGTCCGGCCCGCGCGAGATCCTCGTCGCGGCCGCCGACCTCGAAGACGCCAAGTCGGTCATCGCCGCGCAAGAATCCTGAGCGCGGTCAGCGGCTTTCCACGGAAGTCGCGCGTCCTCTCGCATTGAAGAATCGCCGGCGACGGCAGGAGGTTTCTCCTGGTAGGGAGCGAATTTCCTCGCCTGCCAACGCCAAGCAGAGGAGAGAAGATGTCCCTGAACGCTGCGAACACCGGCTTCATGCTTCTGGCCGCGGCCCTCGTCATGATCATGACGCCGGGGCTGGCATTCTTCTACGGCGGGCTCGTGGGCCGCTCGAACACGCTCACGATCATGATCCAGAGCTTCGCGTCGATGGGCATCACGACGGTCATGTGGTGGCTCGTCGGCTACACCCTCTGCTTTAGCGGCGGCAAAGACGGCGTCTTCGGGAACTTCCACAACGCCTTCCTCAACCACGTCGGCGTGAACGCGATCTACGCGCCGTACGGGATTCCGGTCTCGGTCTTCATCGTCTACCAGATGATGTTCGCGATCATCACGCCGGCCCTGATCACGGGCGCGTTCACGAACCGCGTCACGTTCAAGGCATACCTCATCTTCCTCGTCGTCTGGCAGCTCCTCGTCTACTACCCATTCGTCCACATGCTCTGGGGCGGCGGCGTGCTTCAGCAGTGGGGCGCGCGCGACTTCGCCGGCGGGATCGTCGTGCACGCGAGCGCCGGGTTCGCCGCTCTCGCCTCGGTCATCTATCTCGGGAAGCGGCATTTCGTCGACACGCCGCACAACATCCCGTTCATCGCGCTCGGCACCGGCCTCCTGTGGTTCGGCTGGTACGGCTTCAACGCCGGGAGCGAGCTTCGGGTCGACCACATCACGGCGCTCGCGTTCCTCAACACCGACCTCGCTGCGTCGTTCGCGGCGGTCACGTGGCTGTTCGTCGAGTGGTGGTTCGCGAAGAAGCCGCACTTCGTCGGACTCCTGACAGGCGCCGTCGCGGGCCTGGCGACGATCACGCCCGCTGCCGGTTTCGTCCCGATCTATGCCGCGCCAATCATCGGGATCGCGGCGGGACTCGTCTGTTACGCGGCGATCCAGCTCAAGAACACGCTCAAGTGGGACGACGCGCTCGACGTCTGGGGAGTCCACGGCGTCGGCGGTCTGCTCGGGATCATCCTCCTCGGCGTCTTCGGGAGCCTCGTGATCAACCCGGCCGGCGGCTCAGGGCTGATCCACGGCTCGAGCACGTTCTTCTGGAAGCAGGTCGTCGCCGGGCTCGGGTGCTCGTTGTACGCGTTCATCTTCACGTACGCGATGCTCGCCGTCATCAATCTCGTCACGAAGGTGCGCACCGGCGAAGCGGCCGAACGCGGGCTCGACGAGGCGATGCACGGGGAAAGCGCATACGGGCTCGACCCCGCGATGTAGCCGTCGTGCCGGCCGGAATGCCCGACGAGTGGTGGCACGCGATCGACCTGCCCGACGGGTCGGTCACACCGGGTGGCTGGGACCTCCGCGAGACCGCGCTGCGGATCCCGTGGCCCGAGCTGAACGGAAAGCGCTGCCTCGACATCGGGACGGCCGATGGCTTCTGGGCCTTCGAGATGGAGAAGCGCGGCGCGTCGGAGGTTCTCGCCACGGACTTCCCGACGCCGTTTCAGGCGCGTGCCCGCGAGCGGTTCGAGTACGCGCGAGACGCGCTCGGCTCGCGCGTTCGCTACGAGGAGGCGGACGTCATGGAGGTCGAGGGCGAGTACGACATCGTCTTTGCGGGCTACGTCCTCCAGATGGTGCGCGACCCGGTCGGCGCTCTTGCGCATCTGCGCAGCGTCTGTCGCGGCCACCTCCTCCTCCTCGAGACGGTCTCGCTGCCGCTCGAGGTGCTACCCGCTCCGCTCGCGAGGCTCGACGCACGCCACGATGGCCGCGAGTGGTTCGTCTTCAACCGCCGCGGTCTCCGCAAGGCCGTGGAGCTGGCCGGATGGAACGTCGAGGAGCAGACCGGCGTGCTTCGGGACAAGGCCGGTCCCCTCGCCGGTGCCCAGAAGGCGTCGCGCTCATGGAGGTACCGGCTCGGTGTGCGTGGCCGTTCGTGCGCGCTTCGTGCCGCGCCGACCGGGACGACGACCCGGCTCTTCGGCGACTCGGGCTAGAACTTGGGGTGCCAGCCGCTCTGGTGGTCGAGGCGGTACGAACCGCCTTCCCACCGCACGACGGCGTGGACGACGTGCTTCCGGTTCCCGTTGACGTAGACGGAGACCGTGCCGCGCGCGTGGGTCTTCGCGAGCTTCGGCGGCGGTGATCGTGAACTTCTTGATCGGGACGAAGGCGTTGAGGACCGCGATCGCGAGCATGCACTTCGACGTGCCGCCAAGGTGGTTGCGCTCCTTCTTCGTCAGGTCGGAGCAGACCGCGCGGTAGCGCTTGTGCGCGTAGTCGTGCGCGAGCTTCATCACGTCGGCGTGGAGGATCCTGAGCGCCTTCTTACCGCTGTGCGGAGCCGGAGTGTTCGGGCCTTCCTTGATCGCGGCGGCCGTGAGGGCGGCCCACGCGGTCTGGGGTGAGATCGGCGAGACGGTGAAGGCGAGAACGGCGGCGACGGCGGCGACCGCGGCGACGAGGAGGAGCGCGCGCTTCACCATGCGCTTCGTCATCGGCGCGCGGCGGTGAGCGGAGCGTTCCCTAGAGCGAGTGAAATAGGCTGCCGGCGTGAGGCTCGACGGCATCCACCACGTCACGTGCATCACCGCCGACGCGCCGCGGAACGTCGAGTACTACACCGGCGTCCTCGGCCTCCGGCTCGTGAAGAAGTCGGTCAACCAGGACGACCCGACCGTCTACCACCTCTTCTACGCCGACGAGGACGGGTACGCCGGGCTCGGACATCACGTTCTTCGAGTACCCGAACGCGCGCGAGGGGCGCGCAGGCGCGGGGATGATCCACACCGTCGTCTGGCGGGTCGGCTCGGAGGACGCGATCGAGTTCTGGCGCTACGCGTGTCGGGTCGGTGCCGTTCGTCGATCCGGACGGGCTGCGGCACGACCTCGTCGTCTCGTCGGTGCCCGACGCGCCGCTGATCGCCGACCATCCGGAGATCCCGCGCGAGTTCGCGCTGCAGGGTTCGAGGGAGTTCGCGCGTACGGCGAGGAGCCGGCCGAGTTCCTCGATGCGCTCGGCTTCGAGGAGCGGCTTGACGCGCGGCGACTCGCGGCAGGGCTGGATCCAGTACGAGCCGGCGCCGGAGGCGCCCGGCGTCGGCGGCGCCGGGCACCGTCCACCACGTTGCGTGGGCGTCGACGCTGGACGACGCAGGAGGCGTGGCAGCGAGCGCGTCAAGGCGGCGGGCGGCCAGCCGACGCAGGTGATCGACCGCTTCTGGTTCCGCTCGATCTACTTCCGCGAGCCGACCGGCGTGCTGTTCGAGATCGCGACGCACGGGCCGGGCTTCGCGGCGGACGAGGATCCGGCGCATCTCGGCGAGACGCTCATCCTCCCGCCGAACTTCGAGCACCTCGCGCTCGCAGGTCGAGCCGCTCCTCACCCCGCTGCCGAAGACGCGCTAGACCGGTACCAGGTACCTGGACTGGAAGCCGTGACGAATTCGTCACGCAACCGTCGCGGTACCAGGTATCGCGACGTAGGTGTCACGACTTGGTCGCCGGGGTGTGTTTACTTGCCGGGCTCGGGGAGCGAGCTCGTGTCCACGACTTCGAAGTCCGCGCCCGTCAGGCGGCCCAGGGCGTGGAGGTCGTCGTTCGACCAGTGCGGGTTCGGCGCGCCGGAGACGTACCACGGCGAGCCGTTGTCGGCGAGGATCATCCCGTAGACCTGCAGCGCCCGAGCACGACGCGCGCCTGCGGCGGGAACGTCGAGATGTCGACGCTCGCCTTCAGCCGCACGCGCAGGCCCATCGGCGGCAGCGACGCGCTCGTCGAGTCCGACGCGTAGTGCCGCGCGGGATAGACGTACGCGCGGCGCGTCGCGGGCGCGGTGAAGCGCAGCGCGTGGTCGATCACGCCGGCCGAGACCTCGTCCCAGCGCGCGAGGCCGGGGAAGATCGGCAGCCCGGCGGCGTCGGCCGACGTCCAGCCCGGCGGGCCGGAGCTTGTCCGACCCGAGGCTCCACGTCGCGCCCGAGCCGGCCGTCCAGCCGCGCGCTCGTGTGGCGGAGGTCGTAGAGCTCGTACAGCCGGCACGTGCTCTTGTCGACGAAGCAACGCGTGGCGATCGCCCGTCGAGCGCGGGCCGCCCTCGATGTGGACGCCTTTCGGGATCGGGTAGCGCACCTGGTCCGACTCGTCGGCGTACTCGAAACGCACGCGCGCCGTCGGCGTCGCGCTCGAGACGACGTCGAACGGAATCCCGATCGGCCCGCCGTCCCACTTGCCCGAGCCGAAGTCGGGATGGAGCGGCGCGTCGCGGCCGATCGCCGCGATCATCGTCGCGGAGTTCTTCGCGACCGGCAGCGTGTCGACGGGCGTGTTCCACGGGTTGTCCGCCGGGAGGATCGCGCAGCGGCGGCGCGTTCGGCGAGCGGCGAGTCGCGTGCAGATCGCGACGAGGCGGCGACGCGAGCGCTACGAGCGTACGGGCAGCGAGACCGCCGGATACCGCCCGCGCACGGAGTCGATGAACGCGGCCAGCTGCTCCGCGAGCCCAGCGTCCGAGAACTCGAGCACGTTCTCCGCGTTCATCTCGCCGGAGTGGGAGAGGTTGAAGCTCCCGACGAAGACCGTGTCGTCCACGACCGTCACCTTCGCGTGCATGTAGTCGTGCACCGAGCCCGGCGCGTACGGCGTCGTCACCTTCCCCGAGAACGGCGCGCCGGTCAGCGTCGCGCGCAGCAGCGGCGCCCTTCGCGTCTGGGATCCCGCTCTCCTGTTGATTCTGGTGCCACTGGTAGAGAACTTCGGAAATCTGCGTCGCGTCCACGACCCCCGCAAGGTCGATCTTTCCGTCGGACACGACCTCAGCGAGCGCGGTGAGGATCGAGCCGTTCGAGATGACCGGCGAGGCGATGCGGATGCGGCGCTTCGCCCAGCCGATCGCTCTCGCGATGCGGTGCGCGAGCTTCTCTCCGCGGCGCGGGCAGAACCACGCGGCGACGCCCGGGTCGACCGGCGTCGTGTCGACCTTGCCGCTGTGGGAGACCTGCCGCGACGTCCAGAGCTGCTCGAAGTCCTCGAGGTAGCGCGCGGCGAGAGCGGCCGAGTCGACCGTGACGATGACGTTCTCCTCGCGCGTCCACGAGTCCGCCGTCCAGTTCGTCGAGCCCGTCCACACCGAAGCGCCGTCGCGCACGACGTACTTGTGGTGCATGAGGTCGGGTACGCCGGGGATGGCGGCCGTCGGGAAGGGGATTGCCTCGACGACCTCGGGCTTCGGTCTGCGGCGGCGGCGGGACGGGCGACGTTCCTGGCGTGGTCGACGTTGTACGCGAGGCGGACGGCGACGCCGCGGTAGGACGCCTGCGAGCAGCGCGCCGCGGACGATCGCGTCGAGGGCGGGCGGCAGGTTGAGGTCGTAGATCGCGATCTCGAGCGTCTGCGCGCGGCGGCGATGAACGCGGCGAGCGCGTTGGCGGTGTCCTCGGCCGGCTGGCCGCCGTCGGTCAGCGTGCGGACTTCGACGCCATCCAAAGCCGACGCGTCAGCGTTTCTTCGTTTGCTTGAACGTGATCGACCGGACTTTGGTGGCGGCGCTGCCGCCGGTCGGGGTGAAGATGAAACGCACCTTGACCTTCAGCTTGTGATTGGCACGCAGTTGCCGCGCTCCAGCCTTCGTCAGGCGCAGCTTCAACGTCGCTTGCCCTGCCGCTACGGATCGATGCAGCGGCTTGACGAGCGCCTGAGGCTTCCGTTTCGCTGCCGCCCCGGCGTGCGGCAGATCCTGCTCGGCGATCACTTGCCCGGCGGTGTCGAAGGTGACGAGGACGGAGATCACCGTGCAGCCCGCGTACGCACACGAGATGCGCGGCTCGATCGCATACCAGTTCGACGGCGGCTGTACCCCGCCGGGCGGACACGTTCCGTTCGCCGGCGCGGTGAGGAATCCGACCTTGCCGGCGGAGAACTCCGTGAACCAGATCGTGTGATGCGGGCCCGAGGCGATCCCGACCGGGGTTGCGTGCGGCGTCGGCGTCGGATACTCGCTGATCGCGCCGGCAGTCGTGATGCACGCGATCTGACTCGCGCCGGCCTCGGTGAACCAGAGCGTTCCGGCGGGGCCGCCGACTATCTGCTTGAGCCCGGCGCCCGCGGTGGGAACCGGGTATTCGCCCGTCACGTTGCCGCTCGTCGTCATGCGCGCGATCTTGTTGCCGCTTTCGATGAACCACAGCCCGTCGTCGGAGCCCGCGGTGATGAACTGGGGGGCGTTCGGCTCGTTGAATTCGGTGACGGTCGGGGTTCCCGAGGTCGTTATCCGGCCGGCGTTCGAAGGAGTCCCGCCCTCGGTGAACCAGAGCGTGTCGTTTGGCCCAGCCGCGATGCTGCCGCCGTAGCTCGGCTGTTCGAGCGTGTTGTAAGCGGTGACCTTCCCCGCGGGCGTGATCCGGCCGATCGCGCCGCCGCCGTTGTCCGTGAACCACAGGTTCTGGTCGGCTCCGAGCGCTATCCAGTCCGGATTCGCGCCGTTGCCGGTGTACCACGACGGGTTCGGCTGCGGGACGAGGTACTCGTGGATCTGTTTGGCGGACGTGGCCGTCATCGGAATCCGCCCGATTTGCTGCCCTGCGAACTCCGTGAACCACAGCGCCTTGTCGGGGCCGGCCACGATCGCCTGCGGCGAGCTGTTCGCCGTCGGGATGTTGAAGCTCTTGACCGCACCCGTATTCGGGTTCAGCTCGCCGACCGCGTTCAGCGAGTTCTCGAGGAACCAGATCGTTCCGTTGGGGGCTGCCGTGATCGCGTACGACTTCGAGCCGGCCGGGATCGAGAACTCGGTGATGCCGGCGGTGGAGGTCGCCGCGGCGCGCCCGACTCCGGCCACCACGACGAAGGCAAGTACGAGTACGAGACCGGCTACGGATCCCAGCCGTGACAGCACACCATTGGAGCGCAGCCGTCTCATGGTTTGGCGAGCATATACCGCTCTGCCCGAGCCCTCAGCGTCCGGACTTCGACGCCATCCACTGGGCTTTATGAGCCTTCTTCGCGGCCTGGTAGTCGACGAGCGCCTGCGGGGAGTCGACGTCGCCGAGCGTGGGGTGGGCGGGCACGAGCTCCCGCGCGACCTCGACGTCGAAGCGGTTCGCGAGCACCGAGCCGAGCGACTTGATCTTCATCTCGCCGAAGCCGGGCAGCGCGCCGATGCGCTTGCGCAGGTCCTTCGCGTCGGCGGCCTCGGTCCAGATGCGCGACCGCGTCGCCGCCGTAGTCCTCGACGACGGTCGAGGCGAGCTCGTGGACGCGTGTCGCCATCGAGCCGGGGAAGCGGTGGATCGCGGGCTTCTCGCGGAAGAGCGGCTCGAGGTCGGCCTTCGCGACCTTCTTCGGATCGAGCGTCCCGAGCCGCTGCTTCAACCGCAGCGGGCCGAGGAACGCCTGCTGCACGGTGACCTGCTGGTCGAGCGCGAAGCCGACGAGGAGCGCGAACGGATCGTCCGCGAGCAGCCGGCATGCCTCTTCGTCGTCGGTGAACCAGAGCGCCGCGGGCATGCCGCGATCCTACGCGGAGGCGGCCATCACGGCGTCGCAGCGGGCGAGGAACGGCGCGGCGCCTAGGCTCTCGAAGAACTCGCGCGCGGGCTCGAGTTGCGTGAGGTCGCCGCGCTCCGCCGCCAGCAGCCGCGCCCAGGCCGCGCTGAGGTAGGCGCCGATCTTGTCGTAGAGGTCCGCCGCGTGGGCGAAGTCGCCGTCCGCGGCCGCGTCGCCGGCCTCCGTCCACGGCGTCCGGCGGAACTGCGGCGAGCACGCGAGCCAGTCCGCCTCGCGGCCGAGCTCGGCCAGCTGGAGCGCGATGTCCCCGATGAAGCTCGGCTCGAGATAAGTCGGGACAGCGACGAACTCGTCCGCTACGGCGTTCGCTTTGTCTCTCTCGCCGGTGAGGATGTGCAACGTCAGCTTCGCCCCAAGCGCCGGGACGACCGCTTGTGCGTCGCCTGCGAGTCGCGAGCCGGCGAGGGCTTCCTCGATGAGCGGCTCGGCCTCCGCAAAGCGGCCGAGCATGGCGAGGATGTTGGCCTTCCCCGTGATGAGGCCGTTGTACAGCTGGCTGTTGGGGCTGGCCTCGTCCACAAGCATCTCGGCCTCGGCGAGGGCGGTCGGATCCCCCTGGATGATCTTGATCTGCACGGCCTGCATCGCCGGCCACTGGGCAGCTGCGCGATTGCCGAAGCGCAGGCCGATCTCGCGGGCCTCCTCGCAGATCACGAGCGCCTCGTTGACGCGGCCGAAGCCCGCAAGGTTCGAGGCGAGATTGTTTCGCGCCGTCGCCATCTGCACGGTGTCGTTCGCGGCGTCGGCGAGCTCGACGGCATGACGCAGGTCGTCGATCCCGGCCTGGTCGTCGAGCCTCCCATTCGAGATTCCGCGCGAGTTGAGCGCGTCGGAGCGCAACTCGTCGCTGTCGAGCTCCTCCGCCATGGCGAGCGCCTCGTTCGCGAGCTCGATTGCCCGGTCCGGGTCGCCGCCGATGCTTTCGAGACGGGCGGCGCGGGCGTACGCGAGGGCCTTCGCGAGGGACGTCGGGAGGTCGCATGCGAGTTCGAGCGACGCGGCCGCGTGCGCGCGGGCGGCCGTCGCCGTCGCCATTCCACCACGTGGCCCAGCCGAGGAACGCCTCCGCCTCCGCCGCGCCTCCACGGTCGTCCTGCGCGAGGAACGCGTCCCGCGCGGCCTCCCCGAGGGGGATATCGATCTCCGCGGCGTCGCCCCACGCCCGGGAGCGCGCGAGGCGAAGCTGGAGCGCCGGCCGGCGCGGGTCGGCGTCGGTCATGCAGCTGAGCGCCTCGGCTGCGAGCTCGCCCGCCGTCGTCCACGAGTTGAGGGCCGCGGCGCGCTCGGACGCCTCGACGAGCGCATCGCAGGCGGCCACGCCGGATCGGCTCTGTGTCGACGCCGGACGCCTCTGCGAGCTTGAGCGCCTCGCGGTAGTGGTGCGCGAGCATCTCGGCGCGGTCCTCGCTGCGGTCGGGCGCGAGCGACTCGAGCCACTCGGCAGCGGCGCGGTGCCGCTCCATCCTGCGGCGCGCGCGGGATCTGCCCGTACGCGACGTCGCGGACGAGCAAGTGGAGGAACGCGTACTGCGTCTCGCCGGCGACGGCGGAACGGCGGTCGCGACGGATGAACTCCTGTCGCTCGAGCGCGTGGAGCAGGTCGTCACTAGAGCCGTCGAGCGCGCCCGGCCAGAAGACCTTGCCGAGCACCGACGCGTCCTGGAGCAGCGCCTTCTCGGCGGCGGGAAGCCCGTCGATGCGCGCCGCGATCAGCCCCTGCACGGTCTCGGGCAGCGGCAGGTCGTCGCCCTCGTGGTCGGCGAGCATCCGCGCGTACTCGGCGGCGTAGAGCGGGTTTCCCTCGGCGCGGCGGAGCACCGCCTGCTGCGTGTCGGCGTCGAGGACGGCGCGGTCGAGGACGTTCGCGAGAAGCTTCGCGGTCTCGTTCTCCGACAGCGGCGGGATCGACAGCGTCGTGGCGTTGCGCTTGCCGCCGCCCCAGCCGGGGCGCCGGTCGAGCAGCTCCGGCCGCGCCGTGGCGACGATGAGGACAGGGACGCCGGAGACCCACTCCGCGAGATGGTCGACGAAGTCGAGGAGCGTGTCGTCGGCCCAGTGGAGATCCTCGAAGACGAGCACGAGCGGCCGTTGCTCGGCCGAGTGCCTCGAACAGCCGGCGCCAGGCGGCGAACGCCTCGGTGCGCCGGTCGCTCGACTCGTCGCCGCTGCCGGCGAGCCCCGCGAGCGCGTGGAGGTTCGCGGCGACCCAGCGGCGTTCGTCCGACTCGGCGAGGAGCTCGGCGAGCATCGCGTCGAGCTTCCCGTGCACGATCTCGACGTCGTCGGTCTCGAGGATGCCGGCCTGCGCCTTCACGATCTCGCCGAGCGCCCAGACGCTGCGGCTCTCGCCGTACGGGAGGGAGCGGCCCTGGCGCCACCAGTAGAGGTCGGGCGAGTCGTCGAGGCGGCGCATGAGCTCGGCGACGAGGCGGCTCTTGCCGATGCCCGGGACGCCGACGAGCGTGACGAGCTGCGCCGTCTCCTCGCTGCGGCAGCGGGCGAGCGCGTCCTCGAGGAGGAAGAGCTCGCGCTCGCGGCCGACGAGCTCGGTCAGCGGGCCGTGCTCGACGTCGCGTGCCGAGCCGGGAGTGCGCGCAGATCACCTCCCACGCCGGGACCGGCTGCGACTTGCCCTTCGCGTCGATCGCCTGCGAGTCCTCGTAGTCGACGACGTGCCGCGTCGCGCGCCACGTCGCCTCGCCGACGAGGATGCCGTTGACCGGCGCGGCGTTTTGGAGGCGCGCGGTCGTGTTGACCACGTCGCCCGAGACGATCGCCTCGCCGAGCGCCGGGTTCGCGTCGAGGGCGACGAGCGCCTCGCCCGTGTTGACGGCGGTGCGGATCTGGAGGTCGTCGCCGATCGAGTCGCGGATCGCGAGCGCGGCGAGGACGGCGCGGATCGGGTCGTCCTCGTGCGCGACCGGCGCGCCGAACACGGCCATGACCGCGTCGCCGATGAACTTCTCCACCGTGCCGCCGCGCCGTTCGATTTGCTCGCCGCAGACGTGTGTAGTACGGCGTGAGGATCGCGCGGACGTCCTCCGGGTCGCGGCCCTCGGCCATGCGGTCGAGCCGACGAGATCGGTGAAGAGGATCGTCACGACCTTCCGTTCTTCGCGCCGGGCATATGCAGAGCGTAACCCGGGGATCCGTGCCTACACCGATGCCGGGCACCGCGTGCCGGGCGATCCTTAGGTCATGAGGAATCCGTTCAGCACCGAGAACTCCGCGTTCCATTTCCTCGTCCTCACCGTGGTCGCGTTCGCGATCGTCGCGGTGGCTTCGGCCGCCGGCGGAGCGATCGCCGCGCTCGTCGCGTGGGTCGTCGTCTCGGCCGTCGCGCTCTGGCTCTACCTGGGCCGAGAACGCGCTGCGCCCGAGGCGATCGAGCACGTCGGACCGCCCGACGAGCGGCGGGTCGTCGTCGTTGCGCCGCTCGCCGCCTCGCCGCTCCATCGGCTCGCGAACGACGTCGATGCCGAGCAGGAGCAGGCCCGGCGGCGCGCCTCCGTCGTCGTCGAGAACCTCGGCACCGCGCACGTCCGTGCCGTCGTCGCGGTCGGGGAGGATCCGATCACCGCGGTCGACGACGCGCTCCATACGTTCGGCGGTGACGAGATCGTCGTGCTGCCAGGCGACGACCATCTCGTCGAGCGGCTGCGCGAGCGCTACGCGGTGCCGGTCACCGTGGGCGAGGGCTAGGACCGCACAAATAGAACGCATGTTCGCCGCGCTATGCTCGCGCGATGGATGCGCTGTCGGTCTTCAGTCCCGAGACGAAGGCGTGGTTCGAGCGGAACTTCGCGGCGCCGACGCCCGCGCAGGAGAAGGGCTGGCCCGCCATCGCGAGCGGCAAGAGCGTCCTCATCCAGGCGCCGACCGGCTCGGGGAAGACGCTCGCGGCGTTCCTCTCCGCGATCGACCGGCTGACGCCGTCGCCGAGCGACGGGCTGCGCGTCTTTACGTCTCACCGCTCAAGGCGCTCAACTACGACGTCGAGCGGAACCTCCGCGGGCCGCTCGCCGGGCTGCGCTCGGAGCTCAGCGTCGCGGTGCGCACGGGCGACACGCCGCAGAAGGAGCGCGCGGCGATGCTGCGCCACGCCGCCCGACATCCTCATCACGACGCCCGAGTCGCTCTTCCTCATGCTCACGTCGCAGGCGCGCGAGCTGCTGCGCAGCGTCGACACGCTCATCCTCGACGAGGTGCACGCCGTCGCCGGGACGAAGCGCGGCGCGCATCTCGCGCTCTCGGTCGAGCGGCTCGAGGCGCTCGTCGCGCAGCCGCTCCAGCGGATCGGCCTCTCCGCGACGCAGCGCCCGCTCGAGGAGATCGGACGCTTCGTCGGCGGCGGCCGGCCGATCGAGCTCGTCGACGCCGGTGTCGCGAAGGAGCTCGACCTCGAAGTCGTCGTCCCCGTCGAGGACATGCGCGAGCTCGGCTCGACCGCGTGGCTGAACCAGCGGGAGTACGAGCGCGGCGCGGGCGACTCGTACATCACGCCGGGCCTCGAGGTCGGCGCGCGTCGATCTGGCCGTCGATGTACCCGGCGCTCGTCGAGCTCGTGAAGGCGCACCGCTCGACGATCGTCTTCGTCAACAACCGCCGCCTCGCCGAGCGGCTCGCGCTCCGCCTCAACGAGGCCGCCGAGGAAGAGATCGCGCGCGCGCACCACGGCTCGCTCGCGCGCGAGCAGCGCACGGTGATCGAGGAAGACCTGAAGGCGGGCCGGATCCCGTGCCTCGTCGCGACGTCGTCGCTCGAGCTCGGCATCGACATGGGCGCCGTCGACCTCGTCATCCAGGTCGAGTCGCCGAAGTCGGTCGCGCGCGGCCTGCAGCGCATCGGCCGCGCCGGGCACTCGCTCGGCGAGGTCTCGCGCGGGCGCATCTTCCCGAAGTTCCGCGCCGACCTGCTCGAGTGCGCCGTCGTCGCGCAGCGGATGCGCGAGGGCGCGATCGAGGAGACGCAGATCCCGCGCAATCCGCTCGACGTCCTCGCGCAGCAGATCGTCGCCATCTGCGCCGACGAGGAGATCGAGGTCGCGGAGCTCCACGACCTCGTGCGGCGCGCGTACCCGTTCGCCGAGCTCTCGCGCGCGCAGCTCGAGAACGTCCTCGACATGCTCGCCGGCCGCTATCCGTCGGACGAGTTCGCCGAGCTGCGGCCGCGCATCGTCTGGGATCGCACGGCGGGCGTGATCCGCGGCCGGCCTGGATCGCGGCGGCTCGCGGTGACGAACGCGGGGACGATTCCCGACCGCGGGCTCTTCGGCGTGTTCATCGCCGGCGAAGGCGGCGGCCGCGTCGGCGAGCTCGACGAGGAGATGGTCTACGAGGCGCGCGCCGGCCAGGTCATCGTCCTCGGCGCGTCGTCGTGGCGGATCGAGGAGATCACCCGCGACCGCGTGCTCGTCTCGCCGGCGCCGGGCGTGCCGGGCGCGGTGCCGTTCTGGAAGGGCGAGGGCGTCGGCCGCCCGTACGAGCTCGGCGCGGCGATCGGCAAGTTCACGCGCGAGGTCGTCGCGCAGAAGGAGCCGGAGATCCCCGATCTCGACGCGCGCGCGGCGGCGAACCTCCTCGCGTACCTCCGCGAGCAGGAGCGCGCGACGGGCGCCGTCCCGTGCGACCGCACCGTCGTCGTCGAGCGGTTCCGCGACGAGATCGGCGACTGGCGCATCTGCATCCTCACGCCGTTCGGCGCGCGCGTGCACGCGCCGTGGGCGATGGCGGTCGGCGCGCGCCTGCGCGAGTCGCTCGGCATCGAGGTGCAGTCGATCTGGTCCGACGACGGCATCGCGTTCCACCTGCCCGACGCCGACTCGCCGCCCGCGACCGACCTGCTCATGCTCGATCCCGACGAGCTCGAGGATCTCGTGCTCGCCGAGGTGGGGCAGACGGCGCTGTTCGGGGCGCGGTTCCGCGAGAACGCGGCGCGCGCGCTGCTCATCCCGCGCTGGCGGCCGGGCGTGCGCACGCCGCTGTGGCAGCAGCGGCTCAAGGCGCAGGGGCTGCTCCAGGTCGCGCGCAAGTACTCGAGCTTCCCGATCGTGCTCGAGACGTACCGCGAGTGCCTGCAGGACGTCTTCGACCTGCCGGCGCTGAAGCGGCTGCTCGGGGAGATTCGCGCGCGCGAGATCGACCTCGTCGACGTCGAGACTGCGTGCGGCGTCGCCCGTTCGCGTCGCTCGCTCCTGTTCGACTACATCGCGACGTACATGTACGAGGACGACACGCCGCCGGCGGAGCGGCGTGCGCAGGCGCTGTCGCTCGACCGCGACCTGCTCCGCGAGCTGCTCGGCCAGGAGGAGCTGCGCGAGCTGATCGACGCCGACGCGCTCGCCGAGGTCGAGGCGTCGCTGCGGCCGTTCGCCACGCGACTCGGAGGCGCTCCACGACGTGCTGCGCCTGCGAGGCGACCTGCGCGTCGGCGAGTTCGACGAGTCGCACGCCGCGATCCTCGAGGCCGAGCGCCGCGCGATCCGCGTGCGCATCGCCGACGAGGAGCGGCTCATCGCCGCCGAGGACGCCGGGCCGCTACCGCGACGCGCTCGGCGTCATGCCGCCGTCCGGGCTGCCCGACGTCTTCCTCGAGGCGGTGCCCGACGCGCTGCACTCGCTCGTCGCGCGGTACGCGCGCGGGCGCGGGCCGTTCACGACGGCCGAGGCGTCGGCGTGGTTCGGCGTCGACGTCGAGGAGGAGCTGCGGCGGCTCGAGCGCGACGAGAAGCTCGTGCGCGGCGAGCTGCGGCCGGGCGGGACGGAGCGCGAGTGGTGCGACGCCGAAGTCCTGCGCCGGCTGCGGCGCGCGTCGCTCGCGGCGCTGCGGCGCGAGGTCGAGCCGGTCGAGCAGGCGGCGCTCGGACGCTTCCTCCCGAGCTGGCACGGGATCGGCCGGCGCGCGTCGCTGCGCGAGGCGCTCATCCCGCTGCAGGCGCTCGCGCTGCCGGTCGCGCTGTGGGAGGCGGAGGTCTTGCCGCGGCGCGTGCCCGGCTACCGGCCCGAGCAGCTCGACCAGCTCGCGCGCGTCGGGCGAGCTCGTCTGGGTCGGAGCGGGGCTCGACCGCGTGGCGGTCTTCTTCCGCGAGGACGCCGCGCTGCTCGGCCGCCCTGCGGCCGCGCCCGCGCCGGAAGGCGAGACGCACGACGCGATTCGCGAAGCGCTCGCCGGCGGCGCGAAGTTCTGGTCGGAGCTTGGGATCGAGGATGCGCTTCCGGCGCTGTGGGATCTCGTCTGGGCGGGAGAGGTGACGAACGACGCGTGGGCGCCGCTTCGCGCCGAGCGCCGTTACCAGGCTCCTCGCGCGGATCGACGGGTCCGGCGCTTCTCCCGCGCGCGTGTCCAGCAGACGACGGCGACGCAGGGCCGCTGGTCGCTCGCTGCGCCGCTCTTCGACGGCGTCGCGCCCGACCGCCGCGCGCTCGCCGAGCTTCTGCTCGAGCGGCACGGAATCGTCACGCGCGACTCGGTGCGCGCGGAGGGAATCCCCGGCGGCTACGGCGCGGTGTACGGCGAGCTGAAGGCGCTCGAGACGCTCGGCTCAGCGCGGCGCGGCTACTTCGTCGAGGGCCTCGGCGGCGCGCAGTTCGCGCTCGGCGGCGCCGTCGAGCGGCTCCGCGAGCTGCGGCCGCGCGAGGGAGACGAGCGCGGAGCCGCTCGTCCTCGCCGCCGCCGACCCGGCGCAGCCGTACGGCGCGGTGCTCCCGTGGCCGAAGCGCTCGGGCGCGCGCGCCGCGCGCGTCGCCGGCGCGCACGTCGTCCTGCTCGGCGGCGAGCCGGCGCTGTACGTCGAGCGCGGCGGCCGCTCGCTCGTCCCGCTCCGAGAGCCGGAGGACGAGTGGCTCCGGCCCGCCCTCGCGGCGCTCGTCGCGTTCGTGAAGCAGGGAGGAGCGAAGCGCCTGGCGGTCGAGCGCTTCGACGGCGAGCCGGTCACGGAGACGGACGTCATGCCGCTCCTCGTCGAAGCCGGCTTCCTCGCCGGCCCGCGCCGCGCCGTCCTGCGGGCCTGATCTACGGACTCAGTCGCTGGCGCAGACCGTCCCCGGCGGCGGCATCCGGAGCGTGAGGAGATAACGGTTGGCCCATTTCCGGATGCAGGCGCTGGACCGGTACCCGGTGTGCCCCGCGCCGGTGCGGGTGAGGAGTGTCGCCCCCGGCAGCTGGCCGGCGAGCGTCTTCGCCCACGCGTACGGCGTTGCCGGGTCGCCGGTTGAGCCGATGACGAGGATCGGCGGGGCGCCAGGAGCGTGCGCGGGGCCGGAGCTCGTTTGCCCGCGCTCGGGCCAGTACCGGCAGGCAAGCCCCGTCCATGCCACGGCTCTCCCGAACTCGGGCGCGGACTTCGAGAGCTGCCGCGCCAGCGTCGCGTGCTCCGCCAGCGTCGTCGGCGCGCCCGGGTCGGCGCACCCGGTGGCCGTGTTGGCGGAGACGATGTTGGAGAACGACCCGTCGGGGTTGAGCCCGTTGAGGGAGTAGGCGAGCACGGCGAGAAGGGCGCCGTCATCCGTCTTCGCAGTCGTCAGGGCCTGGGCGAGGATCGGCCAGGTCGTCGTCGAGTACAACGCCGCGAGCACTCCCTGCAGCGCGATGCCGTAGTTGACGCGCGCGATGATCAGCGGGGGATGAGCGTGCGGCAGTGGGAACGCAGCGGGCATGGTGTGGCCCTTCTCGAACGCGGCGAACAGCGCCGCATAGGCCTGCGCCGGCGAAGGAGAGAGTCCCTTCCGGCAGCTGGGCCGCTTCGCGCACCACGCGAAGAAGCGGTGCAAGTTCGTCTCGAAGCCGGCGGCCTGCTGTGCGGCTGCCGCCTTGAAATCGAGCGAGGCGTCGACGGCGCCGTCGAGGATCATCGCGCGGATCTGTTTCGGGAACAGCTCCGCATAGACCGTGCCGAGATACGTGCCGTACGAGAAGCCGAAGTAGTTGAGTCGCCTCTGCCCGAGAGCGGCGCGCAGACGATCCATGTCGCGGGCGCTGTTCGCCGTCGACATGCTCTCGATGAACGGCGACGACGCGTCCCGCTCGCAGCCGCGGACGAAGGCTCTCGTTCCCTTTACGGTGACGGCGATCTGCTTCGGTGTTCGTGGCGCCGGGTTGAGAGCGGCATGCGCCTTGATCCCGTTTGTCGTGAGGCACTCGAGCGGCCGGCTCGACCCGACGCCGCGCGGATCGAAGCTGACGAGGTTGAACTGCGCGCGCAGCGGCGCCGGGAACATGCGCCACTCCTGCTCGAGGAACAGCACGCCGGATTCGCCGGGCCCGCCGGGGTTGAACACGATGTCTCCGGCCGGGTGCGGGCCGCTCGCCGGGAGCTCGACGACCGAGATCGGGACCTGCGAGCCGCGCGGATCCGAGTACGACACGGGGACCGACAGCGTCGCGCACTGAAATCGGCCGTCGCAGCCGTGCCATGACAACGTCTTCCCCGCACCGGCAGCTCCGCCGCAGCCGGACGCCGCGGTGAGAAGCACGGCGGCGGTCGCCCACCGCGGAGAAGCTCGTCCTCATCGTCACGCCGGCACGAGCTTGTAGCCCTCGCCGCGCACCGTCAGCAGGCGCTCCGGCTGGGTCGGGTCGCGCTCGATCTTCCGCCGCAGGTTCGAGATGTGCACCTCGCACGCGTGCTCGTCGCCGACGTACTCGCTCGCCCAGAGGTGCTGCATGAGCTCGCGGCGGGAGATGACCGCCTCCGGCTGCTCGGCGAGGAGTGACAGCACCTTGAACTCCGACAGCGTGAGGTGGACGCGCTCGCCGTCGACCGTGCACCTCGTGGCGGCCGAGGTCGAGCCTCAGCCCGCCGAGCTCGCGCACCGTCCCTCCTCCGCCGGCGCGGTCGAGCTCGCGGCGCCGCAGGATCGCGCGCACACGGCTCAGCGAGTTCCGCGCTCGAGAACGGCTTCGTCACGTAGTCGTCGGCGCCGAGCTCGAGGCCGAGCACGCGGTCGGCCTCCGCGTCGCGGGCGGTGAGCATGAGGATCGGGACGTCGCTCTCGGCCCGCAGCTCCCGGCACACCTCGGTGCCGGAGAGCCCGGGCAGCATGACGTCGAGGATCACGAGGTCGTAGCCGCCCGTCCGGCCCGCCTCGAGCGCGCCAGGCCCGTCGCGCTCCTCGTCCACCTCGAACCCTTCGCGGCGCAGCGTGAACGCGACGACGTCGCGCACGCCTGCGTCGTCGTCCACCAGCAGGAGCCGGTCGCTCATGCGGGCACTCCTTCGCGCACACGCGCGCCCGCGAGAACGATGCGGAAGACGGTGCCCTCGCCCGGCGAGGAGTCGAGCTCGATGCGGCCGCCGAGCGTGCGCACCGTCTCGCGCACGATCGCGAGGCCGAGACCGAAGCCGTCCGCGTCGCGCTCGCCGCGGTAGAAGCGGTCGAAGACGTGGCGCTGCACCTCGGGGCTCATCCCCGGGCCGGAGTCCTCGACCTCGACCGTGACCGAGCCGCCGCGGCGATACGCGCGCAGGACGATCGAGCCGCGCGCCGTGTGCTTCGCCGCGTTCTCGCCGATGTTCCGCAGCGCTTGCTCGAGCAGGTCGGGATTCGATTCCACGAGCAGATCCTCGGGCGCGTCGACGTCGACCGAGACGCCGTCGTGCGGTCGCAGCTCGGCCGCGACGTCGCGGAGAAGCGCCGCGACCGGCGACCGTCTCGAACCGCGGAGCCTCCGTCCCAGCGTGTGCGCGAGCGAGCGTGAGCATCGCCCGCGCGAGGCGCGCGAGACGCCCCGACTCGCGCTCGATGTGGGCGAGGAAGCGGTCGCGCTCGGCGGGATCCTCCTTCGCGCCGGCCTGGAGAACCTCGACCGCGCCGATGATCGTCGTGAGCGGCGTGCGCAGCTCGTGCGCGGCGTTCGAGACGAACTCGCGCTCGGCGAGCTCGCGCCGCTCCTGCTCGGTGAGGTCGTCGATGACGAGGAGCGCCCAGTCGGTGTCGGGCTGCGACGGGATCCCGACGACGCCGTACGCGTGGTTCTCGTCGGGCGAGACGTGGACGTGCGCCGGCGTCGAGCGCTGCTCGAAGAGGGTCTGCGCGAACTCGCGGAGCCCGAAGCCGGGCCACGGCTCGGGCAGCGCGTCTCCTTCCGCGAGCCGGCCGCCGAGCAGCCGCCGCGCCTCGGCGTTCGTGTAGTGGACGACGAGATCCTGGTCGATCGTGAGCACTCCTTCGTGCAGGCTCTCGAGGAGGAGCTGGAGACGGTCGCGCTCGGCCTCGAGCCGGCGGAACGAGCGGCGGAGCTGCCGCCGCATCCGGTCGAAGCTCTGTGCGAGCAGACCGAACTCGTCGCGGAAGCGGTAGCGCATCGGCGTCTCGAAGTCGCCACCCGCGATCGCCTCCGCCGCGACGGTCAGCCGCCGCAGCCGCAGCGCGATCAGCTGCGCGAGGAGGAGCCCGACGATGACGCCGATCACGCCGGCGATCACGCCCGCGCGGAGCGACTCGCCGTTGACGGTGTTGATCGCCTCGGCGACGTCGGGGAGCCGCACGACCGCGACGAGCGCGTCGCCGTGGTACGGGACACCGGCGACGTAGACGCCCCCGTTCGCCGTTCCCCGGCTGAACGGCTGGCCTGCGAGCGCGGCCGTCACGGCGTCGCGCTCGATCCCCGCGTGCGCCTGGGAGGCGGAGCGGAAGACCTTGTAGCCGTTTCCGAGCTCTGCGGGCGGTCTCTTCGCGGCGTGCTGGGCGTCCGTCAGCGCGACCTGCTGGCCGTGGTGGCGAAACGCGTCCTCGGACCGGTTGGAGAACTGCGCCACGACGAGCGCGGTCGAGATCGCGGCCACGAGCGCGAACGCGATCCCGAGCCACCAGCGCACCCCGATGAACGGCCGACGCATTCTCGAATCGTAGGCTTCCCCGCATGCCGGAAGGCGACTCGCTCCATCGTGCCGCCGCGCGGCTGCAGGTGCTCGTCGGCCAGAAGGTCGAGGTCGAGACACCGCATCCGCGCGCGGGGGTGAAGCGTCTCGCCGAACGTCTCGACGGACGGATCCTCGAGCGCGTCGAGGCGCAGGGGAAGAATCTCTACCTCTCGTTCTCCGGCGGCGTCGTGCTGCGTAGCCATCTGCGGATGAACGGCCGCTGGCGTGTGGAGCGTCGCGGCACCGTGTGGCGCGGCACGCCGTGGCTCGTGCTGCGGGGCGACGAGTACGAGGCAGTGCAATGGAACGGGCCGGTCCTCGACTTAGTAACACAGTGTTACTTGGGATCGACGATTGTGGACATTGTCCGCGAAGTACCCGAGGCGGCGAGGTTCCGCGCGATCGACCAGCGCCGCGCAGTCGGCGACGCCCTCCTCGACCAGCGGCTCGTCGCCGGGATCGGGAACATGTGGAAGGCCGAGGCGCTGTGGGAGGCGCGCGTCTCACCGTGGCGCGTGCTCGCGGACATCTCCGACGACGAGCTCACGTCGGTGCTCGAAACGGCGCACCGGCACATGAACGCGAGCGTCGCGGGCACGCGCCCGCTGCGCCACGTCTACCGGCGCGCCGGCCGCGCGTGCCATCGCTGCGGCGGCGTCATCCGCTCTGCGCCGCAGGGCGAAAACGCGCGCACCGCGTACTGGTGTCCCAGGTGCCAGACAGGAGGGGAGCCGCCCGCGTCGTAGGAGGTCCGGCGATGCGTTCTCCGTATCTCCACGACACGCTGCGCCGGTTCTGTCTCGGCGCGTTCGCCGTCTTCGTCGGCGAGCTCGACAACGGCGGCTCGCTGCCGTTCGCGTTCGAGGAGCACGGCTCGCCCGGCAAGCCGTCGCTCTACGAGTACCGCCCGCTCGTGCGCGGCTTCGTCGAGGCGCGCGCCGACCGGCTGTACGAGCGGCTCGACGTCGCCGACGCGATCGCCGACCTCGAGCGCGAGCCCGCGGCGCGGATCTTCGCCGCCGCGCACGACCCGCGCGCGCGACCGAGCACGCGATCTATCGCAGCGTCCTCGTCCCGCTCCTCATCAGCGTTGCGGAGGGTTGCGGCGGCTTCGACTGGGATGACGACGTTTTCGAGAAGGCGTACGCGGAGCTCGAGGCGACGATCTACGGCGACGGTCACTCGTACGGCGCCGTCGCGCCGCTCATCGGGCTGAGTGTCGGCACGCCGATCGAGCTCGGCGACGGGATCCGCGTGCGCCAGGCCGCGCACGGCGAGCTTTCCGCGATGTGGCCGGAGGCGAACGGGCTGCTGCCGCGCGACTTCGGCCGCGAGGTCGACCGGATGTGCGTGCTCGAGCTCGAGCGGACGCTTCCTGCCGGGACGTCGGAAGGTCCCGACGCGCCGGGCGAGCTCGCCGACGCAGTCACCGCGATCCGCCTCGCGACTGCCGCTCCGGTTGCGGCCGGTCCTGTGCTGTTCGAGCGGCTCGACTGGCGGCCGTTCGGGATCCGTCCCGTGCTCCCGATCGCCGCGACGGCGCCGCCGGGCGAGCCGACGCGCCTCGACCCGTTCCGCGCCGCGGTCGTCGCCGACCTGCGCGTGCACCTGGCGGTCGCCGACGACGACACGCGGCTCGGCGACGCGCTCGACCGCTGGGAGCTCGCGCTCTTCCAGACCGATCCGTTCCGCGCCGAGCAGCTCAAGCAGGCGCTCGACGGCGCGCTCGGCGACGGCGACGGCACGTGGGCTGCGGTCATGCGCGGCGCGGCGTTGCTCGGTGAGACGGCGGGGGAGAGGGGCGCGCTCGTCGAGAAGCTCCGCGAGCCGACGTGCGAGCTGCTGCGTCAGCTCCTCGTCGCGGTGCTCCTCCACGACGACCGCGGCGCACTTGTGCGCGAGCTCGACGACGTTCTGCTCGGCGCGCCGGCGCGCCCGGCGGATCTCCAGCGTCGCGCGAGCTAGCTGCGACAGACACGTCACACCTTCCCGCGTAGCCTCGGGTCATGGATGAGGCGCGCGCGGTACTGGCTCGACTCGAGCGGATCGAGGCGCTCGACCGGCAAGGTGCCGCCGCGCCCGCGCTCATCGCCGAGCTGCGCGAGCTCGTCCGCGAGGCGACGGAGTGGGCCGACGCCGAGGACGATCCCCACGCTCGCGCCGCGGCCGAGGCGCTCCTAATGGCCGGCGGCGCGCGGGGCCGCTCGCGACGAAGTCCTTCTCCCGCACTAGGAGGACGGCAAGGACGGCGCCGACGAAGAGGACGATCGCCGCGACGAGGAGGATCGAGTTCAGGCCGTGGATGAAGGCCGGCGCGACCCTATTCAGAATGACGCTCAATGACGTGAGGAGTGATGCCGCGCGGGTTCCCGATATCCGGAGGGGACATAGAGCCAGAGGCGATCGACTGCGCCCACGCATGGGTAATCCGGGAATGCGGATCGGGAAGGCTCGACGCGATCTGGCTCAGGAAGATCGCGCCGAGCGCAGCAATCCCAGTCGCGATCCCGACCTGGCGGAACGTGTTGTTGATCCCCGACGCCATCCCGGCGCGCTGCGGCTCGACGACGCTGACCGCGGTCGCGGCGAGAGGCGCGTTGACGAGACCGATCGCCGATCCCGCCGACGATGAAGCCGGGAATCAGCGTCGACGCCGTCGACGAGAGCGTCAACCCGTGCATGAGCAGCAGCGCGACGCCGACGATCGCAAGCCCGCCGCCGAGGAACCAGCGCACCGGAAAACGCGCCGACAGGCGCCCGGCGAGCGGCGCGACGACGAACGAGGTGAGTGTCAGCGGCAGGAAGATCACGCCTGTCTTGACCGCGGAGTTGCCGACGACGTTCTGGAGGTAGAGCGTCAGGAAGAGGAACATCGAGAACATCCCGGCGGAGATCGCGAACGCCGTCGTCTGCGCGCCGGTGAACGTCGGCACGCGGAAGAGGTGAAAGTCGAACATCGGCGAGCGCTGCCGCAGCTCGATGAACGCGAACGCGCCGAGCAGCACGGCTGCCGCCGCGAACAGTCCGACGATCCGCGCCGCTCGACCAACCCCAGCTGTTCCCCTCGAACAACGCGATCACGAGCGCGAACAGCCCGGCCGTCAGCGTCACGAACCCCCAGAGGTCGAACCCGCCCGCCTCCTCGTTCCGCGACTCGCACGAGCTCGACGGATCCCGCCCGCGACGACGGCGATGCCGATCGGGACGTTGACGAAGAAGATCCAGCGCCAGCCGGCATACGTCGTCAGCGCGCCGCCGACCAACGGCCCGATCGCCACCGCGATCCCGACCGTCGCGCCCCAGATCCCGAACGCCGTGCCGCGCTCGCGCCCGTGGAACTCCTGCGCGATGATCGCGAGCGAGACGGCGAACATCCCGGCGCCGCCGATCCCCTGCAGGCCGCGCGCGAGGATCAGGAAGAGCGGCGAGGTCGCCGCGCCGCACAGAGCCGAGGCGATGCGTGAACAGCGCGATCGAGACGAGGAAGACGCGTTTCCGTCCGAGCAGGTCGCCGAGCGAGCCGGCGTTGAGAATCGTCGTGGCGAGCGTCAGCGCGTACGCGTCGACGATCCACTGCAGCTCGGTGAACGACGTGTGCAGCTCCTTTTGGATATCCGGCAGCGCGACGTTGACTACCGTGATGTCAAGGAGGAGCATGAACACCGCGATGCAGACCACGGTCAAGACGCGCCACTTCCGCTCCATCCCGCGGAACCTACCGATGGAGGACTGGCCGACGCGGTTGCGAAGATCAACCCGGGATGGCTCCTACCTGGCTGATGCAACGTCCGGAGGAACGGACCGTGGATAGCGGTCCGGCTCCGGTGATGGCGCACACGATTGCGTTCGCGAACCAGAAAGGCGGCGTTGCGAAGACGACGACGACGCTCAACCTCGGCGTCGCTCTCGCGGAGCAGGGCAAGCGCGTCCTTGCGATCGACCTCGACCCGCAGGGCAACCTCACGATGTCGCAGGGCTGGAACCCCGACGAGATCGACCGCTCGATGTTCGACGTCCTCGTCCACCGGCTCCCGATCACCGAGATCATCCGCACGAACGAGATCGACGTCGGCGTCGCGTCCATCGACCTCGCCGGCGCCGAGCTCGCGCTTTCCTCGATGATCGGCCGTGAGCGCGCGCTCGAGAAGGCGCTTGCGCCGGTGCAGGAGAGCTACGACTACATCCTCATCGACACGCCGCCGTCGCTTGGCCTGCTGACGATCAACGCGTTCGTCGCGGCCCAGGGCGTCATCGTCCCCGTCCAGTGCGAGTACCTCTCGCTGCGCGGTCTCGTCCAGCTCGAGAACACGCTCACGATGATCCGCGAGAACCTCAACCCCGACGTCGCGATTCAGGGGATCCTCCCGACGATGTTCGACAAGCGGCTCCTGCACTCGCGCGAGGCGGTCGAGATCCTGCAGGAGAACTTCGGCGACCTCGTGCTCGACACGAAGATCCGCAAGACGGTGCGCTACGCCGAGGCGCCGGTGAAAGGCCAGTCCATCCTGAAGTACGACCCGAGCGGCGACGCAGCGTTCATGTACCGCCAGCTCGCGAAGGAGGTGCTCAATGGCGCGTCGGCGCGCGAGCATGCGTGAGGGTCCGCTGGCGGAACTCTTCAAGGCGACCGAGGCCGCGCAGAAGCAGGCCGGGCCAGACGCGGCGAGACGCCGACGGAGCCCGACGCGCCGGTACAGCAGTCCCTCGAGGACACCGTCGTCGCGCCTGCGTCTGAGGAGCAGATCGTCGACGAGCGGACGGTCGAGCACGTCCCGAGCTGGGAAGAGGAGGAGGCAGCGGTCGAGGTCGAGTCCGCGCCCGTCCACGAGCCCGAGCCCGAACCGGTGGCCGAAGTTCGGATGCCGGAGCCGCCGCCCGTTTCGCGTTACGTCGATCCGATCCCCGAGGCGCCGCCGGCACTCCATCGCTCGACTGCAGCGGCCGCCGACGCGGGCGCGTACCTCGCCGTGATCAAGGTCGTCGGCGTCGGAGGCGCAGGCATCAACGCCGTGAACCGGATGATCGACGCCGGCATCACGCAGGTCGAGTTCATCGCCGTCAACACCGACATGCAGGCGCTCCACATGAGCGACGCGCCGGTCAAGATCCATATCGGCCAGGACCTCACGCAGGGCCTCGGTTCGGGCGCCGATCCCGACGTCGGCCGGCGCGCGGCGGAGGAGGACTACGACGAGCTACGCCAGGAACTCCGCGGCGCTGACATGGTCTTCGTCGCCGCCGGCGAAGGCGGAGGCACCGGCTCCGGCGCTGCGCCCGTCGTCGCGAAGTGCGCTCGCGACCTCGGCGCTCTGACCGTTGGCATCGTCACGACGCCGTTCAAGTTCGAGGGGACGAAGCGGCGCAGCCAGGCGGAGAAGGGCACCGCCGAGCTCCGCGCCGCCTGCGACACGACGATCGTCATCCCGAACGACCGGCTCCTCGAGGTGCTCGAGAAGTCGACGTCGATGCTCGACGCGTTCAAGGTCGCCGACGACGTCCTCCGCCAGGGCGTGCAGGGCATCACCGACCTCATCACGATGCCGGGGCTCATCAACCTCGACTTCGCGGACGTCCGCACGATCATGGCCAACTCCGAGTCGGCGCTCATGGGCATCGGCTTCTCCTCCGCGGGCGTCGAGATCCGCGCGCGCGAGGCGGCCGAGCGGGCGTTGCGCTCGCCGCTCATCGACGCCGAGATCACGGGCGCGACCGGGATCCTGCTGTCGATCGCCGGCGGCGAAGACCTCTCGCTCCTCGAGGTCAACGAGGCCGCCGAGGCGATCCGCGCCGCCGCGATGGACGACACGAACATCATCTTCGGCGCGACCATCGACGACCGGCTCGCCGGCCAGGTCTGGGTCACGGTCGTCGCGACGGGCTTCGGCGGCCGCGGCCGGCGGGCGACGCGGAGCGAAGGCTCCACCTGGTCGCTGCTGGGCAGCGAACGCAGGACGGGCGGGGACGAGGAACTCGACGTCCCGGCCTTCATGCGCGAATAGCGCATGGACGCACGCCTCGCCATCGCCTCGAAGCGCGACGTGCGAGAGTACGCCGACGACGCCGGTCCCTCCCGACGTGCGCGACCGCGATCCTCGACGCGGGCCGGCTGTCCGGAAGCTCGCGGAACACGCAGAAGTGGGAGTTCGTCGTCGTGAGCGGCGCCGCGCAGGAGCGGCTCGCCGACGCGGTCTACGCGCCGGAGAACGTCCGCACCGCGACGCTCGTCGTCGCGATCGTCGGCGAGGCGGGCGGCTTCGACGTCGGCCGCTGCGTCCAGAACATGATGCTCGGCGCGTGGGCGGAGGGCGTCGGCTCGTGCCCGAACGGGATCCGCGACCCCGACGCCGCAGCCGAGATCTGCGGCGGCGAGGTCAAGGCGGTCATCTCGCTCGGCTATCCGGCGAAGCAGCGCCGCGAGCGGAGCGCCGAGGAGTGGTCAGCCGCGCGCGGACCGCAAGCCGCTCGGCGAGCTCGTCCGCGAAGTCTCCTAGCGGGTCTTTGGCGAAACCGCTGACAAGGCGACCCACGAGATCACCCTGATTGGCAAGCGGTCGTTCTCTGTAGAAGCGACCACGTTGGGCAGCTAGGAGACGAGCCAGACACCAACGCGAGCGAGCACCAAGAGGAGAAGCAGCGTCCCGAGAATGGCCAGGGCGATGATGCGGCCTTGGCGATTGTGGCTCTTGGGGGGACGTTCGGTGTCCATGCCTCGCGAAGATTACTCCCGCCCGAATTTCGCCGAAAATCCCCTACGACGGCGCGAACGAAAGGGTCGCGACTCCCGGCCGGAGAGCGCGAAGGCCGGTCATCCCGTCCGGCGTGCGGTACGTCACGCCGTCCGACGCGCTCGAGAACGCCGACCAGCGGATCGCGATCCGGTAGTCGCCCGCGCGCGGGACGCGCACGACGAGGCTCGCCTGGTGGAGCGCGAGCACACGCGCGCCGCCGCTCACGATCGGGCGCGCGCGCGGGACGCGGTAGATCGTGACGTCCGGTGTGCGGAACACGGGATGGAGCGCCGTCGTGACCATCGCGTCCTCCGCGACCGCCGTGTGGTCGAGCGGGAAGCGCGTCGCGACGACATACGCGATCGCCATCCGGTGGAGCCACGCCATGTACTCGCCGTAGTCGAGCGACGGCGCGTAGAGGAGCCGGTTGAAGGGGAAGTCGTCCTGGCGGAACCAGCCGCGAGCGAGCGGGATTCCTTCGCCCGCGAGGTAGTACGCCGGCCAGTGCTGGCTCGTGTCCACCGCCTCGACGCGATACCCGGGCTCGAGGTGCGCGTGGAGCCAGGCGACGGGCGCTGTCCAGACCCGGGCCGCGCGGGAGCCGTCGGCCGCGCTCGCCCTCCACTGGCTTGCGAGCGGCTGGATGTTCCACACCGCGGCGAGGAGAACGGCCGCGACGACGACGGGAAGCGGCCGCCAGCGGCGCAACGCCGCGAGCAGGAGCACGAGCGGCAGCGCAAGCAGGCGCACACGCGCGACGTCGTGTCCGAGTCCTGACGGGACGATCCAGACCGCGAGCACGACGAGGAGATAGACGACGAAGAAGCGACGCAACGGAGCCGAGTCCCTGGCGCCGAGCGTCAGCGCGATCCCGACAAGGCAGAAGACGATCGCCGCCACCGCCTCGACCCACGGAAACCCGAGCGTCCCGCCGGCGCGGAAGATCCGGAGCACGACGAGCTCCGCGACGGCGGCCACGACGAACGCGCACGTCGGGCACCAGCCGGAACCCGCGAACCGAGCCGACCGCCGCAGCGGCAACCGCGAGCAGCACGAACGCGACGGGGCTCGCCGCGACGACCGCGAAGACGAGGAGCGCGAACAGCCACTGCCGTCCCGCCTGCAGCGCGACGAGAGCGAGCAGCGCGAGCGCCATCCCGAGCAGGAACGGGAACTCGCCGGTGAGCACGACGCACGGCCAGAGCACCGCGAACGCGCGGCTCGCCCAGACCGCGCGCTCGCCCCACTCGCGCCCGAGCAGCTCCGCGAACGCCGCCGCCGCGGCGACGACGCAGAGCACCGCGAGCAGCCCGATCCCGAGCCACGCCGCGAGCGGGTAGTACAGGAGGCTGTATCCGGCGAACGCGTACCGGCCCGCGTACCAGTAGTTGTCCCAGAACGTGAAGCCGTGCCGGAGGAAGAGCGCGCGCTGGTACGCGTGCGCCGCGTAGTCGCCGCCGCGCGGCGCGAGCCACACGAGGAGCGCCGCGACGATGCCGGAAACCGCCGTCGCGACGAGTACCTCACGATGACGCGCCGGCATGGCCGCAAGCGTACGCTCGTCCCCGATGGGTTTCCGTATCCGTCCCGCCGACCCGTCCGACGCGGTGCAACTCGCGCGGCTCGCCGACGCCGTGAGCTCCGAGCCGGAGGGCTGGCTCATCAGCATCGCGGGGGAGTGGAGGAGCGCCGGCGACGAGCGCCGCTACCTCAAGGCGCTACGCCGCTACGCGCACGCCGCCGTCTTCGTCGCCGAGCGCGACGACGGCGAGATCGTCGGCCGCCTCTCCGTCGGCCGCGACCCGCATCCGTCGAGCGCGCACGTCGCCGACGTCGGTCTCATGGTCGCGATGTCGCGCGCGGCGCCAGGGCGTCGGGCGGGCGCTCCTCGAGGCCGCGGCGGACTGGGCGCGCGGCGCCGGCGTCCGCAAGCTCGAGCTCCACGTCTTCCCGTGGAACGAAGCCGCGATCGCGCTGTACGACGCGTTCGGCTTCGAGCGGGAGGGCTACCGGAAGCAGCAGTACCGGCGCGGCGACGGCGGCTACGTCGACGCGATCCTCATGGCCTACATGGTCGAGTAGGCCATGAGGATCGCCGCGCCGGCCGTTCAGCGGTCGTGCGAGGCGCGGTCGACGTGGGTGCGTTCCCGCTGTGTCTGGCGCTCGGTCGCGCGGTCGCGGGAGGCGCCCTTCTTGTCGACGGAGACAGAGTCGTGCGACGAGCGTGAGGGCTGGCCGGCCGCCGCGGCGGTTCCGGCGAGGACTCCGCCGGTGACGGCGGCGGTGGCGAGGATCGAGGCTGCGAGCTTGCGCATTTCGTGCTCCTTTCGGACGTGATTGACCCCTCCTTTCTACGGTGGTCCGTGCCAGGCCCGGGACAAGGAACGGCAAGGAATCGCAAAGACCTCGGCAGGATGGTCAGCGCCGGACGAGCGTTAGCGCGGTCCCGGCGGCGGCGACGGCGGCTATCGCTCCGAGGATCGTCCAGTGCAGGCCGTGAGCCGGCGGCGCGGCGGTCAGCGCGACGGCGAGTGTCGCGAGGGCGAGTCCCGCGAGAGCGAGAACGCCCACCGCGACGGCACGTCGGCGGAAGAGCCGCGGGTCCGCGTCGATCGGCCAGCGCTCGTCGAGCGACCACGCCGCGAGCTCGCCGCTGAGCAGGAGGAGGACGGCGATGAGCGGCGCCGCCGGGTCGATTCCCGGGTGGTCGAGGACGAGGAACCCGACGTACGTCCCGCCGGCGAGAAAGAGAGCGAGACCGAGCGCGCGCCCGTCGAAGATCAGCGCCACGAGCAGGAGCAGGACTCCGGCGCCGGCTGCGCCGGCCAGTCCGATCGTCGGCTTCTCGGTCCCGGCGCGCGCAAGCGTGGCGCCGATGACTCCGCCGTACGCCACCGCCGATGCGGTGGCCGTCACTACGCGGGCCGGGCGAAGTGCCGGAATGTGTTCACCTCCTCGATCACGGCCACGAGGGGATCCCCCTCATGCCAGGTGGCGACGGGAACGCCGGCCTCGGCGAAGCGGTAGCGCAGCGCCTCGCGCGAGAGCCTCCATAGCCGCTCGGTGAGCGACGGCTCGGCGGCGTCGAGCGATGCTTCGACCTCCGGCGACCCGATGTCGAGCACGATCAGGTCGTAGCCGCGGGCGCGGAGATCGAGGAGCGCCGTCGCCGTGCGATCGTCGAAGAGCGGCGTGAGCGCGATGACGAGCGCCTTCGGCGGGAGGGATCGCAGCGGCAACACGTTGACGCGGTGCCACACGTAGCTCTCCACGATCTGGCTTGTCAGCAGCCGGTCGACGATCGCGTACAGCTGCCGCGTGCCCGACTGCGGGAGGAGCCAGGACACGAACCCGCCGAAGCCGACGAGGCCGACCCGGTCCTTCCGCTGGAGATAGCGCGCGCGCGAGCGTCGCGGCGGCGCGGACCGCGCGGAGATGCGCGACGCGGGCGTGGGTCTTCTCCTCGGCGAACGTGTCGAGGAAGAGGACGACGTCGGTGTTCCGCTCGGGATGCTGCTCGTTGACCCAGAGCTCGCCGCGCAGCGCCGTCGCTCGCCAGTTGACGCGCCGGATGCGGTCGCCGCGCTGCCACTGGCGGAGGTCGGCGAACTCGATCCCTTCGCCGCGCAGGCGCGAGACCTGGCTGCCCGCGAGCGCCTGCGTGTCGAGCGCCGGCACGAGCGAGCGAAGCGTCTCCTCGAGCGGGTACACGCGGAGCGGAAGCGACCCGCCTCCGCGGCCCTCCCACGTGCGGAGGCCGAGCGCATCCTGCGCGCGCAGAAGCGCCGGGCCGACAGAGATGGCTCCCCAGCGCTCGCAGCGGAGCCCGATCGAGACGCGTTGCGACTCATCCTCGCGGACGAGAAGCGCGACTGCTCTGTTGCGCTCGGCGCTCAGATGCTCCGGCGCTTGGAAGAGCACGTCGAGCCGGTGGGCGCCGTGCGCGGACGAGACGTCGATCGTCGCGGTGACCTCCTCGCCTTCGAGGGCGCGATCGCGGTCGAGGGAGAGCCGGACGTCGACGCGCGGCTCGCGCGCCACTGCGACGGCGACGAGGGCGACGACGAACGGGGCTGCGAGCGCAACGGACTCGACCCGTCCCAAGGCGAGGCCCGCGATGAGCCCGAACGCCACGAGCGCGGCGTACGCGAAGAGACGCGGGGCGGTGTAGCGGGTCACGCCTCTGCCGCGCCGCCCGCCGAGGGCGGGCGGTCTTCTGGCCGCGCATCGGCGGCTTGGCCGCCGATGCTTGCAGCCTCATCCGCGCGCAGCGGATCCTCCGCCGCCGGCGTCGGCACGGTGTCGAGCACCTCGAGCACCACGTCCTCGCCGCTCAGGCGCTGCACCCACAGCTCCGGCCGGACGGCGACCCGGTGCCCGAGCGCCGGCACCGCCACGGCCTTCACGTCTTCCGGGATGACGAAGTCGCGGCCGGCGAGCGCGGCCTTCGCGCGCGCGAGCTTGAGGAGCGCGATGCTGCCGCGCGGGCTCGCGCCGACGGAGAGCCGATTCGACTCGCGCGTCGCCCGCACGATGTCGACGATGTAGCCCTCGATCGCGTCCGAGACGTGCACCTGCTCGAGCGCGCGCTGCAGCGCGACGAGCGTCTTCGCGTCGATGACCGGTTTCAGCTCGATCTCGTCCTCGCCACGGTCGAGGCGGCGCTGAAGCATCTCCATCTCGTCGTCGCGGGCCGGGTAGCCGATCGCGATCCGCACGAGGAAGCGGTCGAGCTGCGCCTCCGGCAGCGGGTACGTCCCCTCGTACTCGATCGGGTTCTGCGTCGCGAGGACGAGGAACGGCGGGTCGAGCAGATGGGTCGAGTTCTCGATCGTGACCTGCCGCTCCTGCATCGCTTCGAGCAGCGCGGCCTGCGTCTTCGGCGGGGCGCGGTTGATCTCGTCGGCAAGGAGAAGATTGGCGAACACCGGACCGGGACGGAACACGAAGTCAACCGTCCGCTGGTCGAAGATCTGCGAGCCGGTGACATCGCCCGGCATGAGATCCGGCGTGAACTGGATGCGCGCGAACTCGAGCGACGTCGCCTGCGCGAACGAGCGCGCGATGAGCGTCTTCGCGAGGCCGGGGTAGTCCTCGATGAGCACATGCCCGTCGCTCAGCAGCGCGAGGAGGATCAGCTCGAGCGGCTCCCGCTTTCCGACGATCGCCTTCTCGACCTCGGCGAGGATCTGCTCGGCGCGCTCACGCAGTTCGGGGAGCCCAGTCACGGGGAGCTCCGTCATAGGGTCTCCAACCGAGCGACGACGGCGGCGATCTCTTCCTCCCGCGGACCCGGCCCGAGCCCGTCGGCAGGAGGCGGCCGGTCGGGCCGCACGAAATCCCACGTCTGCTCCCCGAGGATCCGTCTGGCGACGTCGGGTTGGCGCTCGAGTTCGACTCCGTAACGCATCGAGAGTCGCGCCGCTGCTGCCGTTCGCAGGAGGGGGAAGAGCGTCCGGTCCGCCGTATCCGCGAATGCGAGCGACAGCTGGAGGTCGCGCTCCATCCGCGGCAGGACGGATGTGTCGGGAGCGGCCTGCGAGCGGTTGCGCAAGGCCGCCTCGAAACGAGGCGTGCGCCGCTCGTCGGCCCGGGGAAAGCTCTGGACGAGCTCACGAAGCGCTACCGCGGTGAGGAGCACCACCCAGATCGCGAGCACGCGCGTGGTCGGGAGCACACGAATCGGGAGAAGGACGGCGAGAACGAGCGTCGTTGCCCCGACCGGCGCGGCGAGCCTGAGCGCAGTCCTCACGCTTGCGCCCCGACGGGTGGCGCCTCGACAGGTGGCGCCGCGACGGGTGCCCTCAACTCATCTCGAACTGCGATGAGCGCGTCGACTGCCTCGTCCCTCATCCTCGGCTCCGGCTCATGGTGGCTGAACTTAGCCCATTCGAAGAGATCGGTCAGACGCCGCACCGCCGGCCCGCTCGTGTCGAGGGCCGCGAGCGCGCGCTCGAGGTACTCGAGCGGAGCCTCGGCCGGTTCCCGCGGCAGTCCGGTGACGCGAAGGGCCGTCTCCATGCGGGCGTACGCCGCGACGATCGCGCGGCGCAGGTCGGGATCGGTGCGCAGGTCGTCGAGCGACTCGTCGAGCGCCTCGGCCACGACTTCGGGCGCGACCGTCATGTCAGGCGTGCTCGCCCGCTTCCGCCGCCGGTTCGCCACGAAAGCTGCGATCGCGACGGCGACGAGGCCGAGGACGACCAACGCTTCGATCCACACGAACTGCATGCCGGACCCCGCCCTGCCTCCGCCCGGCCGCTCGGGGCCGCCTCCACCTCCACCGGTATTCATGGGGAGCAGACCGTGGGGCAAGTGACGGAGCAACACGACTAGGCCGACGCCGATCGCGATGAGCCCGATAAAGCTCCGCAAGAACATGCCGACGAACGACGTTTGCGGCTTCGTGAACTTCAGCTTGGCGTCGAGCAATGTCGCGATCACAAAGAGGGCTGCGAGCGCGAGGAGGATGATCACGGTCGTGAGGACGTAGCTCCAGAACGACGACGGGACGCCACCGCGGCCGGCGCTCGCGGCCAGCGGCCGGCCGTGTGCGACGAGTGCGACGACGGCCACCAGGCCGACGACGAGAACGACGAGCAAAGGGACGCGGCGACCGCTCATCGGGCGACGTTACCCAGGCGCCGGGAGAGAGCGGGCGTAAGATCGGCACGTTCCCGCTGGACAGCGTTCCGCCCGGGCGTTCGCGCCGTAACTCGATGGAGGTTCCAATGAGACATAGCTTCCGCGTCACCATCCTGCTCCTCGCAGCCGCGCTTGTCGTCCTCGCCGCCGGCTGTGGCGGGAGCAAGAAAGTCATCGTCGTCGTCACGCACCCGGCCACCACGGGCGCGACGGGCGGGACAGGCCCGACCGGGGCGGGCCCGACAGGCTCGACGGGCACGACGACCGCGAGCGGCGGGTCGGGCTTCGCGAGCACGAAGAACTGCCTCGCGTTCGCCGGCGTCGCCGCGAAGATCGCCAGCGCCATGGCGCCGACGACCTCGAGCTCCGATCCCAAGGCGGTGGAGCACGAGTTCCAGGCGCTTGCGGACGCCGCGCCGTCCGAAGTCAAAGCCGACTTCCAGACGCTGGCGGACGCGTTCTCCGGCTACATGACGGCGCTCTCGAACTCGGGGTACAAGATCGGTTCGACCACTCCGCCCACGGCGGCACAGATGGCGGCGCTCGTTCAGGCCACGAAGGTGTTCAACACGTCGAAGCTCAAGGCGGCGGAGAAGAACCTGCGGACCTGGGCCGACTCGAACTGCCAGGCGCCGTAGAGAGCATTCGGGTGTCCTCCGGGCGCGGGAGTACGATCGGACTCCCGTGCCCGAAGCGCCCTTCGTCCACCTTCACGTCCACTCGGAGTACTCCATCCTCGACGGGGCGTGCCGGATCCCGGACCTCGCGAAGCGGGCCGCCGAGCTCGACATGCCGGCCGTGGGGCTCACCGACCACGGCTCGCTCGCGGGCGCCGTCGACCTCTTCAAGGCGGCGCGCAAGGAAGGCGTGAAGCCGCTCCTCGGCTGCGAGGTGTACGTCACCGACGACCGGCACGCCCAGCAGAAAGGGCAGGCGCACCTCACGCTGCTCGCCGAGACGAACGAGGGCTACGCGAACCTCATCCGCCTCTCGTCGCTCGGCTATCTCGAGGGCTACTACTACAAGCCGCGCGTCGACTGGGAGCTTCTCCAGACGCACGGCTCCGGCTTGATCGCTTTGTCGGGATGTCTCTCGGGCCGCGTGTGCAAGGCGCTCGAGGAGAGCCGCCCCGCCGACGCCGAGGCCGAGCTCGACCGGCTCGAGCAGATCTTCGGCCGTGAGCAGGTCTACGTCGAACTGCAGAACGCGCACCTCGACATCCAGGCTCGCCTCGTGCCCGAACTCGTCGCGCTCGCAGCGAAGCGCAACCTGCCGACGGTCGCCACCGGCGACGTCCACTACCTCCGCGCCGAGGACGCGCGCGCCCACGAGGCGTTGCTCTGCATCCAGTCGGGCGACTCGCTCAAGAACCCGAACCACTGGCGCTTCGAGACCGACCACTTCTACTTCAAGACGCCGCAGGAGATGGCGCTCGACTTCCCCGGCCTCGACGACTCGATGCGGCGCACGCTCGAGGTCGCCGAGCGGTGCAACGTCGAGATCGAGCTCGACCGGATCCTCCTGCCCAAGTTCGACACGCCGAACGGCCAGGACGCGTTCGACTACCTCGTCGACCTCGTCGAGGCCGGCGCGGCGAAGCGCTACGGCACGCCGACGCCCGAGCACCGCGAGCGCCTCCAGTTCGAGCTGAAGACGATCAAGGAGATGGGCTTCAGCGACTACTTCCTCATCGTCGCCGACCTCATCGCGTTCGCCCGCCGCAACGGCGTCAGCGTCGGGCCGGGCCGCGGCTCGTCGGCCGGCAGCCTCGTCGCGTACTGCCTCGAGATCACCGATGTCGACCCGCTCGTCTACGGCCTTCTGTTCGAGCGGATGCTCAACCCCGGCCGCAAGTCGATGCCCGACATGGATCTCGACTTCGCCGTCGAGGGCCGCGAGCGCGTCATCAACTACGCGCGTGAGAAGTACGGCCGCGAGCGTGTCGCGCAGATCATCACCTTCGGGACGATGGCCGCGCGCGCCGCCGTCCGCGACGCCGGGCGCGTGCTCGACCATCCGTACGGCACGGTCGACCGCATCGCGAAGCTCATCCCCGAAGGCCCCGGCCAGACGCTCGACGAGTGCCTCAAGCCGGGCGCCGAGCTGAAGCAGACGTACGACTCCGACCCGGTCGCGAAGGAGATCGTCGACCTCGCGAAGCCGCTCGAAGGGCTGACGCGGCAGGACGGCATCCACGCCGCCGCCGTCGTGATCGGCGCCGAGCCGCTCATGAACCTCGTCCCGCTCCAGCAGAAGGGCGGCGACCAGGAAATCGTCACGCAGTTCTCCGGCACGGTCATCGAGTCGATCGGGCTTCTCAAGATCGACTTCCTCGGCCTCCGCAACCTCGACGTCATCGAGAAGGCGTGCGAGCTCGCCGGCATCGCCGATATCAGCGCGATCCCGCTCGACGACGAGAAGACGTACAAGATGCTCGCGCGCGGCGAGGCGATCGGCGTGTTCCAGTTCGAAGGTTCCGGCATGCGCGAGGCGCTGCGGCAGGTCAAGCCGACGAACTTCGAGGACTTGATCGCGCTCGTCGCGCTCTACCGCCCGGGGCCGATGCGGTACATCCCGTCGTACGCGCTCCGCAAGAACGGCAAGGAGCAGGTCACGTTCGCCGACGAGCGGCTCAAGGCGATCACCGCGTCGACGTACGGGATCTGCATCTACCAGGAGCAGTACATGGAGATCGCGAAGCAGATCGGCGGCTTCTCGCCCGCCGAGGCCGACGATCTCCGCAAGGCGATCGGCAAGAAGATCCATTCGCTCATGGCGTCCCTCAAGACGAAGTTCCTCGAGGGCTGCGCCGCGTCGGGCACGCCCGCCGGCGTCGCCCAGCAGCTGTGGTCCGACATGGAGCAGGCGCAGGACTACTCGTTCAACAA
The DNA here is from genome assembly GCA_963767525.1 of uncultured Actinomycetes bacterium. Classification (GTDB taxonomy): domain Bacteria; phylum Actinomycetota; class Thermoleophilia; order Gaiellales; family Gaiellaceae; genus Palsa-739. The sequence goes on along the minus strand of CAVYEH010000002.1, from coordinate 681,751 downwards.
GTCGCATGCCGCGTGTTACGCGCTCATCGCGTACCGCACGGCGTGGCTCCGAGCGAACCACGCGCGCGAGTACATGGCGGCGCTCATCTCCTCCGTCATGAACACGAAGGACAAGGTGCCGTTCTACGTCGCAGCGTGCGACGAGCTCGGCATCGAGGTGCTGCCGCCCGACGTCAACGAGTCGCAGGTCGACTTCGCGGTCGTCGAGGGCAAGATCCGCTTCGGCCTGAACGCGGTCAAGAACGTCGGCGAGGCGACGTGCAAGGCAATCGTCGCCGCGCGCGAGGAGGGCGGGCCGTTCGCGTCGATCTGGGACTTCACCGAGCGTGTCGACCCGTCGGTCGCGAACAAGCGCGCGCTCGAGTCGCTCGTCCTCTGCGGCGCGTTCGACTCCACCGGCGCGTCGCGGAAGGGGACGCTCTCGGTGCTGGAGGACGCGCTCTCGTTCGGCTCGAAGCAGCATCAGGACAGGCTTCTCGGCCAGGCGTCGATCTTCGATTTGGGCGACACTCCCGAAACGACGCAGCGCCACCATGCGGCGATCCCCGAGGGCGAGTACGAGAAGGCCGAGCTGCTGCGCCTCGAGAAGGAGAGCCTCGGCCTCTACGTCTCCGAGCATCCGCTCAGCGCGATCCGCGACCAGCTGCGCCGCAAGACCGACTGCTCGGTTTCGGATCTCGAGCGCCGGCGCGAGGGCGAGATCGTGCTCGTCGGCGGGATTGTCGCGTCGCAGCGGACGACGGTGACGAAGAAGGGCGAGCCGATGGCGTTCGTCCAGCTCGAGGACGTCACCGGCTCGGTCGAGGTCGTCGTCTTCACGTCGGCCTACGCCGCGGCGCGTGACCTGCTCGTCTCCGACGCGGTGCTCGTCGTGAAGGGCCGCGTCGACCACAAGCAGGCGGGGGAGACGAAGCTCGTCGCGCTCGAGGTCGCGCCGTTCGAGGCGTTCCCGGAGCGCCGCGAGGTGCGGTTGAAGGTCGACGCGCGCGCGGCCCGCGCCGGCGTCATCCGTGAGCTTGCGGACGTCGTGCGCGACTTCCCCGGTGAGGCACCGGTCTACGTCGACGTCGTCACCTCGGTCGGCCCGAAGCTCCTCGAGCTCGGCCCGGAGTACCGCGTCGACCCGCAGCCCGACTTCTTCGCCGAAGTCCGGCACCTGCTCGGCGAAGCCGCCGTCCAATAGCTCGCGAGTACACCGCGACGGGGCTAGGGTCGTTCGCGGTGGACGACGACGAGTTCGACGAGGGGCCAAGCGGCACGCTCATGAAGATCGTGCTCGCCGTCGGCATCCCGATTGCCTTCGTGATCTGCGTCGTCGACAGGGCATGGTTCGCTGCTGGGATAATCGCGCTCGCCGGTGTCGTGCTAGGCCTCTTTTACGCATGGACGTCGAAGCTGGTTCGCGGTGCGCAGGAGTTGTCGGACGAGCTTCCTGCCGCGCCGGCGGGGCCACCATCCGAAGCGGCGCTCGCGATCGGCGCGTGGTACGACGCGATCGGCGACGCCCGCGGGATTCCCCTGACCGATCAGGTTCGACTCGATCGCCGGAAGGTCAATGTCTTGCTCGATCGGCTCCGAGCGGTTCAGCCGGCGGGAGCGTTCGAGCTCGACCAGCTCATCCAACAGGCGAAGCCGATCCCGCTCACCGACGAGATCCGGCTGGAGCGCGACGACGTCTACGACGTCCTCGATCGGATGAGTGCGAGCGTCGCCGGCGCCCGCTGACCGATGCGCCGGAAGTTCTCATCGCGGCTCAGGGAGTTTCCCCTCGACCTTGTCATCGAGGTTGTCGTCGGGGGTGTCTCCACAGCTTTCTTCGTCCTCGCTGTCGTGAAGGGAGCCTGGCTCGCGGCCGTGATCTTCGGGCTCCTCAGCCTCGGGGTTCTTCTCGTCATCGTCTGGACGCGGGACCTGACGCGGCGCCTCGACAAGCTGATCCGCGAGTTTCCCGACGTCCCGGAGCGTGAGCCGACCGAAGCGATGCTCGCGGTCGACGCGTTCGACGAGGCGATCCACGACGCCCATGACGTTCCGCTCACCGACCAGGTTCGGCTCGACCGCGCCAAGGCGGAGCGGCTGCTCGAACGCCTTCGAACAGCTCTGCCCCGAGGCTCTTCCACGTTGAGCTCGCTCTTCTATGAGTTGGACGAGCTCATCCGAAACGCCAAGCCGATCCCGCTCACCGAGCAGATTCGCCTCGATCGCGGGGAGGTCTACGACATCCTCGATCGAATGCGAGCGAGCTTCGCCGAGGGAGGCTGACTGCGTTCTGTCTACCGCCCGCGTCTGTCTGCCACCCCTTCGCGCGGGTGACAGACAGAGGCGGTGCGGAAAGGAGTCAGCTACTACTGCCGACCAGACCGACGCACTGGCCGGTCGTCTTGTGACCGACGATGTTGACCTCGCCGTCGAAGATGCCGCCGCTGAGGCGCGGGCCGAGGCCCTTGCAGCGGAGGTCGTGCCCGATCGTGTTGACGACGACGGACACAGCGCCGAAGCCGTTGTCGCCCGGGTCGACCGCCCAGATGTTCTTGAGGTCGACATCGTGCTTGACCGTGTTGAACTCGATGCCCATCCAGTCCGGCGTGACGTGGTGGATCGAGAGGCTGCCGCCGATCGTGTTGTTCTTCTCGGCCCAGTCGCCTCCGCCTCCTCCGGTCAGCTCCACGTCCCTCTTGACCGTGATCCCGTTCAACAGGACGAGGAACGCGTTCTTGGCCTCGACTTCGCCGTTGACCGTGATGACGGATGCGCCGTCCGGCTCGATCGCGCACGGGTGTCCCGAGTGGGCGCCGTCCGGCTGGCAGCCGAGGCCGAGCAGTGAGCCCTTGCCCGCCGTGACGTCATGGCCCACCGTGATCGTTGAGGGTGCGCTCTGCGCGTTGAACAGCGCGCCAGGCGCGACCTCGATGTCACCCTTGACCTTGATCACGGCGTCCGGGACGACATCGCACACGCCCGTGACCTTGATGCTGTCGTAGGTATTCGACGGGATGCTCACAAACGTCGATGTCGATGGATCGCCAGTCCACACACCACCGGAGCACGTGTAGGTGCCGCCGTGGTGCGGCGCTGCACTCGCGATACCTGCCGCACTGAGCAACGCCGCGACCATGAGTGCGCCGAACAAGAAGAGAAACTTCATGCCCTAACCCCTTTCTCTGGATCCCGCTGTAGAGCGCGGATCCGCCAAAGTCTGACACTCCCGCCGCTAATCGCCAAGTGCCAGGCCGCTCGCCGACGCAGGCCCGGCGCGCGGCGCCCGCGATTGGGCTAGATTCGCGGCCTAGTGCCCTCGCTTCTCGCCTCCATCCCGTCGCCGTCGTCCGGCTCGTTCCAGCTCTTCTCGCACTTCACGATCCACATGTACGGCGTGATGCTGCTCATCGGCATCGCCGCGTGCATCTGGCTGACCGGCGTCCGTTGGGTGCGCTGGGGCGGGGACTGGGATCTCGTCTTCCAGATGTCCCTCTGGGGCGTGATCGCCGGGATCATCGGCGCACGCCTGTACCACGACATCACGAGCTGGAACCAGGACCCGACGATCCACGCGCACTGGTACGGGTTCGCGGCCGTCTGGGACGGCGGGCTCGGGATCTGGGGCGCGATCCCCATCGGCCTGATCGCTGGCGCGATCGTCGTGCGGCGCTCGGGCAACAGCGTCCGGCTGATGATGGACGCCGTCGCCCCGGGCCTCCTCCTCGCGCAGGGCATCGGCCGCTGGGGCAACTACTGGAACCAGGAGCTGTACGGCAAGCCGACGAGCCTGCCGTGGGGCCTGAAGATCGACCAGGCGCACCAGCAAGGCCTCGACCCCCAGTACCAGTCGTCGGGGGCGTACGGCTACTACCAGCCGACGTTCCTCTACGAGTTCCTCTGGGACATCGGCGGCGTCGGCGTTCTCCTGTGGGTCGACCGCAAGTTCACGCTCAAGCGGCCCGCGCTCTTCGCGCTCTACGTCGTCTGGTACACGACGTTCCGCACGTTCGAGGAGATCCTGCGGATCGACCCGTCGAACCACTTCGCCGGCATGCGCGTCAACTTCTGGGTCTCGCTCCTCGTCTGGATCGCCGCGGTCGCCTTCTTCATCTGGTGGCAGTTCATCCGCGACACGTCCGGCAAGGCCGAGCCGCAGCCGAAGCCGCGGAAGATCGAGCCCGGCCCCACGATGGCTGTCCCGAAGGGCCGCGTCCGGTAGCAGCGTTACCGTCTCGCGGGTGATTGTCCGCGAGCTCGCCCTCGACCTCGACGCGTTCGAGGGGCCGTTCGACCTGCTGCTCGCGCTCGTCCTCAAGGAGGAGCTCGACCTGCGGGACGTCGACCTCGCCGGGATCGTCGTCACCTTCCTCGAGCGGCTTGCCGAACGCGACGAGCTCGACCTCGAGGCGTGCGGCGAGTTCCTCGTCCTCATCGCGGCGCTGCTCGAGCTGAAGGCGCGCGCGCTCTTCCCCGACGAGAACGCCGAGCTCGCGGAGCTCGACCCCGAAGAGGCGGCGGAGGAGCTCGCGCGGCGGCTCGCCGAGTACCGGCGCGCGAAGGAGGCCGCGACGTGGCTCCGCGAGCGGCTCGCGGCCGAGGGCGACCGGTACTTCCGGCTCGGCCCGGCGCCGCTCGCGCCGAAGGTCGAGACGCCGCTCGCGCCGCAGGATCCCGAGGCGCTCGGCGCGGTGTTGCGGCTGCTGGCGAACGAGCCGCCGCAGGTCTCGCTTCGGCACATGGCGCTCAACTTCCCGCCGGTCTCGCAGTTCCTCGAACGCTTCCGCGCCGTGCTGAAGCGGCGCTCGCGCTTCGACTTCGACACCGAGGTGCGTGGGCTGACGCGCCTCGAGCAGGCGTCCGCGTTCCTCGCCGTGCTCGAGCTGCGGCGCTCCGGGGAGTTGCTTCTCGAGCAAGCTGCGCCGTTCGCCCCGATTCGCGTCCTCCGCTCTGCGGAGGAGAAAGACACTCCAGCTGAAAGGACCACCGCATGGAATCTGCGCTCCGCCTAGTCGCATCCCATCCGCTCGACGAGCTCTCGCGGACGGTCGAGGCGCTGCTCGTCGTCGCGTCCGCGCCGCTACCGGTCGACGAGCTCGCGGCGGCTGCGGACGACCACCCGGAGCGCATCGAGGAAGCGCTTGCGCTTGTCGGCGAGCGCTTCGCCGAGGGGCGGAGCGGCATCGTGCTCGAGCACGTCGCGGGCGGCTGGGCGTTCCGCGCCTCGCGCGCGCAGGCGGAGGCGTGCGCGCGGCTGTTCGAGCGGCCGGCGCAGCGGAACCTCTCGCAGGCGGCGCTCGAAACGCTCGCGATCATCGCGTACCTCGGCCCGTGCTCGCGTCCCGACATCGCGCGGATTCGCGGCGTCGCGGCCGACTCCGGCGTGGCGAACCTCGTCGAGCGCGGCCTCGTTTCGGAAGCGGGTCGCGAGATCGGGCGGCGGTGCGATCCGCTACCGCACGACGCCTCTGTTCGAGCGCATCTTCGGCCTCGAGAGCCTCTCCGAACTGCCGCGCCTCGATGATGTTGGGGCAGACGCGGAAGAGATCCGCGAGCGCCTCCACACGGTCGCCGAAAAGCGCTCGGCCTAGTCCCTTCGGGACACGTCCTGCCGTCAGACGACAGGACGTGTCCGGGTGGGACATCGAACGCGCAGCGATGCGGTCTTGTCGGTGCGCAACGAGCGAGCCACGTCCCAAAGATCCACGTCCTGTCGTCAGACGATTGGACGTGGCTGCATAGGACATGCCGCGGTGTCGATCTATCGTCTTGGAGCATGCGGCTCAACGCCTTTCTCGCGCGCGCCGGAGTTGCCTCGCGTCGGCGCGCCGACGAGCTCATCAAGGCCGGCCGCGTCACGGTCAACGGTGCACCCGGCCAGCTGAACACCGTCGTCGGCAAGAACGACCGCGTCGCGGTGGACGGGAAGGCGGTCGCGCGGCAGCGGCTCGCGTACGTCCTCCTCCACAAGCCGACCGGCGTCGTCACAACGGCGCGGGACCCGCAGGGCCGGCCGACCGTGGTCGACCTCGTCGCGAGCGAGCCGCGCGTTGTTCCGGTCGGTCGGCTGGACGTCAACACGACCGGCGCGCTCCTACTCACGAACGACGGCCCGCTCGCGCACCGGCTCGCCCATCCGCGGTACGGCGTCGAGAAGACCTACGTCGCAGAGGTAGTGGGCGACCCGAATGACGCGGCCCTCGCGGCGCTACGCGACGGGGTCGAGCTCGAGGACGGCCGTACGGCGCCCGCGCGCGTCCGCCGTCTCGCGCCCGGCCGTGTCGAGCTCGTCATCCACGAAGGCCGCAACCATCAGGTCCGGCGGATGTTCGAAGCGGTCGGCCACCCGGTGAACCACCTTCACCGGAGCGTCTACGCGGGGCTGACGCTGGACGGGCTTGAGCCAGGCGCGTGGCGCGAGCTCACAGCCCGCGAGGTCGAGCAGCTCCGAAGTGCCGCCCAGCCTCCGGCTTGACGAAGCCCATCCGGTCGTACATCGCCTCGAGTGTCGGCTCCGACGCGCGCCGTGCCTTCTCGGCACCGACGGCGAGCAGTCGCTGCAGCTCGCGCGGATCGGAACGCAGCGCCTCGTAGCGCTCGCGGATCGGCGTGAGCAGCTCGACGACCGCCTCGCCGACCGCCTCCTTGAAGTCGCCGTAGCCCGCGTCGGCGAACCGCCCCTCGAGCGCGTCGATCGGCTCCCCGGTTGCGACGTTGAGGATCTCGAGCAGGTTCGAGACGCCGGGCTTCTCCTGCGGGTCGTAGCGCACCTCGCGGCCCGAGTCGGTCACCGCCGACTTGAACTTCTTGCGCAGCGCGTCGGGCGTGTCGTCGAGGTAGACGGCGCCCTGCTCGGACGACAGCGTCGTCGACATCTTGTTCGTCGGCTCCTGCAGATCCATGATCCGCCCGCCGATCTCGGGGAACTTCCCGTCGGGCACGGTGAACGTGTCGCCGTAGCGGAAGTTGAAGCGCTCGGCGATGTCGCGCGCGAGCTCGAGGTGCTGGCGCTGGTCGTCGCCGATCGGGACGAGATCGGTCTGGTACAGGAGGATGTCGCCCGCCATGAGCACCGGGTACGTGAAGAGCCCGGCCGAGACGAAGTCGTGCCGGTCGGACTTCTCCTTGAACTGCGTCATGCGGCCCAACTGGCCGTAGCTCGCGACAGCCGACAGGAGCCACGCGGCCTCCGAGTGCGCCTGCACGTGGCTCTGGCAGAAGACGGTCGACCGCTCGGCGTCGAGCCCGGTCGCGAACAGCATCGCCGCCAGATCGAGCGTCGCCTCGCGCAGCGCGGCGGGGTCGTATTCCACCGTGATCGAGTGGAGATCGACGATGCAGAAGAACGCATCGCCCGTCTCCTGCGTCTGCGCGTACTGGCGGAACCCGCCGCTGTAGTTGCCCAGCGTCTTGCGGCCCGTAGGCTGGATTCCGGAAAAGACTGTCGGCTTGCTGTCGGTCATGACGACGGATTGTGCCGGAGAGTCGGCTGGGCCGAGCGTTCCACTGCTGATTGGCATCGCAGCGGCCTTGACAGTCCCGAATCAGCGGGAGATCATCGCAGTCGAACCTCAGTTCTACGAAGGAGAGCCGTGTTGGCTTCGTACACATTTGGCGACATCGTGTGCTCGACAGCCGTGTTCCTCATCTCGTGCGCCTTCGTCGGTGCGATTGGCGTCGGAATCTGGCTCCTGATCCGTCTCTTCTCGAACAAGACGCGGCACACATAGGGGTGGCGCTCGTCGCAAGCAGCGATCGCTTGGGACACGAACGCAACGCCGGCCAAGAACCCGCGATCTAAGCTGTTTCCATGGCTGTCACTGGCGCACCGGAACTGCTCATCGTCATGGGAGCGACGCGACCCACGAGCAGGTGGACGAGGTCGTCGCGCGCCTCGAGGAGGCCGGCTGCTCGGCGCTCGTCACGCCCGGCCGCGAGGCGACCGTGATCGGCGCGATCGGCGAGCGCGAGCTGCTCGCGACGTTGCCGCTCGAAGGATTCGCCGGCGTCGAGCAGGTGCTGCCGATCCTCAAGCCGTACAAGCTCGTCTCGCGCGAGCTGTCGCCCGACCCGACCGTGATCGACGTGCGCGGACGCCGCATCGGCGACGGCTACTTCGGCTTCATCGCCGGCCCGTGCACCGTCGAGACGCGCGAGCAGACGCTCGAGACCGCGCGTTGCGTGGCGGCGGAAGGCGTCACGATGCTCCGCGGCGGCGCGTTCAAGCCGCGCACGTCGCCGTACGCGTTCCAGGGGCTCGGCGACGAGGCGCTCGAGATCCTCAAGGAGGCGCGCGAGGAGACCGGTCTGCCGCTCGTTACCGAGCTCATGGATCCGCGCCACGTCGAGCAGGTCGTCGAGGCCGCCGACGTCATCCAGATCGGCGCGCGCAACATGTCGAACTTCTCGCTCCTCTCCGAGGTCGGGCGCGCGCCGAAGCCGGTGCTGCTCAAGCGTGGGCTCTCGTCGACCGTCGAGGATCTCCTCATGGCGGCCGAGTACATCGTCAAGGAGGGGAACTCCGAGGTGATCCTCTGCGAGCGCGGGATCAAGACGTTCGAGACGGCGACGCGGTTCACGCTCGACATCGGCGCGATCCCCGTCCTCAAGCTGGAAACGCACCTGCCCGTCATCGTCGACCCGTCCCATCCGGCCGGGCGCCGCGACCTCGTCCTGCCGCTCGCGCGCGCCGCGGTCGCCGCCGGCGCCGACGGGATCATCGTCGAGGTGCACCCGCGGCCCGAGGAAGCGCTCTGCGACGCGGCGCAGCAGATCCCGACATCCGAGTTCCACGCCTTCGCGGACGAGATCCGCGCCTTCGCGTCCCTCATGGGACGCGCGATCGGGTAACCGCATGCGCGTGGAACCTGCAGTGGCCGTCGTCGGCCATGTCGCCGTGCCGGGGGACAAGTCGATCTCGCACCGCGCGGTTCTCATCGGCGCGCTCGGAGAGGCCGAGACGCGCGTGACCGGCTTCGGGCGCTCCGGCGACACGCAGGCGACGGTCGACGGCATGCGCGAGCTCGGCGTCGAGATCGAGTGGATCGGTGAGGACGAGCTCGTCGTTCACGGCGTCGGCCTGCGCGGCCTGCGCGCCGGCGCGGTCGACTGCGCTAACTCCGGGACGCTCATGCGCCTCCTCGCCGGCATCGCCGCGGGGCAGGAGGGTGAGTTCACGCTCACCGGCGACGAGTCGCTCAGCGCGCGGCCGATGGAGCGGATCGCGGCGCCGCTTGCGCCGGCTCGGCGCGGACGTGGAGACAACCGACGGCCACGCGCCGCTCGTGATCCGCGGCTCGGCCGCGTTGCGCGGGGCCGAGCTCGATCCGGAGGTCGCGAGCGCGCAGGTGAAGTCCGCGATTCTCCTCGCCGGTCTCAACGCCGTGGGCGCGACGACCGTGATCGAGCGCATCCCGACCCGCGACCACACCGAGCTCATGCTCGAAGCTGCGGGCGCGCGGATCCGTCGAACCGCTGCCTCCGTCACCGTCGAGACCACCAGCGCGTTGCGGCTCGGCGAGGTGAAGGTGCCGGGCGACTTCTCCTCGGCGGCACCGCTGCTCGTCGCGGCGGCGCTCATCGCGGGCAGCGACATCACGATCCACGAGCTCGGCGTCAACCCGCGCCGCGCGGGCCTGCTCGACGTGCTCGCGCGGATGGGCGCGCGCGTCTCGATCTTCAACCGCGACCGCGCCGGCCGCGAGCCCATCGCCTCCGTCCAGGTGCAGCCGGGCGAGCTCATCGCGACGGAGATCACCGCGGAGGAAGTCCCGTCTCTCATCGACGAGCTGCCGCTCGTCGCGCTCCTCGCGTCGCACGCGCGCGGCGAGACGGTCGTGCGCGGCGCGGCGCGAGCTGCGCGTGAAGGAGATCCGACCGCATCGAGGCGGTGACCGACGGCCTCCGCGCGCTCGGCGCCCGCGTCCGCTCGCGCGAGGACGGCTGGACGATCACCGGCGTCCCGACTCGGCTGCGCGGCGGGAAGATAGACGCGCGTGGCGACCATCGCATCGCGATGCTCGGCGCGGTCGCAGGTCTCGCCTCGCGCGAGGGAGTCGAGATCGAAGGCTCCGAGACCGCCGCTATAAGCTTCCCCGGCTTCTACGACCTCCTGGAGTCGGTGACGAGACGATGATCGTGGCGATCGACGGGCCCGCAGGCGCGGGCAAGAGCACGGTGGCGCGCGCGCTCGCGGAGCGGCTCGGCTTCCGCTACCTCGACACGGGCGCGATGTACCGCGCGCTCACGTGGCTTGCGATGCAGCGCGGCCTCGACCTCGGCGACACCGACTCGCTCGTCGCAGCTCGCGCACGAGGCGCCGGTGCACTTCGACGACGACGACCGCGTCTGGATCACGGGAACCGACGTGACCGCCTCGATCCGCAAGACGGAGATCGACCGCATGGTTCCCGTCGTCGCGCGCCACCCGGGCGTGCGCGAGGTCATGCGCGACCGGCAGCGCGAGCTCGGCCGCGACGGGAACGTCGTGATCGAGGGCCGTGACATCGGCACTGTCGTCGCGCCCGACGCCGAGGTGAAGGTCTACCTCGTCGCCGATCAGGAGATCCGCGCGCAGCGGCGAGCGGCCGAGCGTCCCGGCATCGGCGCCGACGCGCTCGCGACCGACATCAAGAAGCGCGACAAGAAGGACGCGGAACGGATGCAGCCGGCCGAGGACGCGGTCGAGATCGACACGACGAACCTCGAGGTCGCGGACGTCGTCGACCGGATCGAGGCGCTCGTCCACGAGCGTACCGCGGCGTGAACTCGCACGACGTTCTCTGGCCGGCGGGCCGCGCGGTGCTCGGCGGCTCCGCCGCGGTCGCCACGCGCCTGCGCACGTACGGCGCCGACCGCGTCCCCAAGACCGGCGGCGTCGTCCTCGCGTTCAACCACTTCAGCTGGATCGACATCCCGGTCGTCGCGTGGGCCACGCCGCGCCCGCTCTACTTCCTCGCCAAGGTCGAGGCGCACCGTGTGCCGGGCCTCGGCGAGTTCATTCGCGCGTTCGGGACGATCTCGGTGCGCCGCGGCGAGTCGGATCGCGACGCGGTGCGCCGGATGCGCGAGGTCGTGCACGACGGAGAGCCGCTCGGCGTTTTCGTCGAGGGCACGCGGCAGCGGAACGGCGAACCGGGGGAGGTGCAACCCGGCGCAGCGATGGTCGCGCTGCAGGAAGGCGTGCCGGTCGTGTGCGGCGCGATCCACGGCTCGCAGCGCTGGAAGTTCAACTTCGCACCGGTGTCGCTCGTCTGGAGCGAGCCGATGACGTTCGACCACCTTCCGCGCGGCGGCAAGGGCTACCGCGAGGCGTCGCTCGAGATCGAGCGCGAGCTGCGGCGGCTGTGGGACTGGCTCGTCGTGCAGCACGAAGCCGGACGGCCGAAGGAGGTGACGCTCCCGTGACGGAGGAGGAGAACATCGAGGACGAGGCCCTCGAGGCAGCGCCGCCCGCGCCGCTCCTCGGCGTCGTGGCGATCGTTGGCTTCCCAAACGTCGGCAAGTCGACGCTCATCAACCGCCTGACCGAGACGCGCGACGCCGTCGTCCACGAGACGTCCGGCGTGACGCGCGACCGCAAGGAGATCGTCTGCGAGTGGCTCAACAAGCGCTTCGTCCTCCTCGACACCGGCGGTATCGACATCGCCGACCAGACGCCGCTGACGCAGGCGATCGCGGCGCAGGCGCGCGACGGGATCGACGAGGCGGACGTCGTCCTCTTCGTCGTCGATGCGCGGGCGGGCGTGACGCCCGGTGACGAGGAGGTCGCGCAGATCCTCCGCGAGTCGCGCAAGCGCGTGCTCGTGCTCGCGAACAAGATCGACGACCCGAGCCACGAGCCGCTGCTGCTCGAGCTCCACAAGCTCGGCCTCGGCGACCCGATCCCGGTCTCCGGCCTGCACGGCAACGGCACCGGCGACCTGCTCGACACGATCATCGAGGAGCTCGAGCGGATCGCTCCCGAAGGGCGCGCCGCAGCTGCCCGACGACGCGATTCGGGTCGCGATCCTCGGCCGCCCGAACGTCGGCAAGTCGAGCCTCGTGAACGCGCTCCTCGGCCGCGAGCGTGTGATCGTGAGCGAGATCCCCGGCACGACGCGCGACGCGGTCGACACCGTGCTCGTGCGCGGTGACCGGACGTTCGTCCTCATCGACACCGCCGGCCTGCGCCGCAAGCGCCGGCACCGGCAGGGCGTCGAGTACTACTCCGAGCTGCGCTCGATCGAGGCGGCCGAACGGGCCGACGTCGCGCTCGTCCTCGTCGACTCGTCGGAGGGCGTCGTCGAGCAGGACATCGCCGTCGCCGACGTCGCGCGACACGCGGACTGCTCGACGCTCGTCGTGCTCGCGAAGTGGGACAAGACGACGATCGACTTCGAGGACATGCGCGGGCTGTTCCGCCGCCGCCTGCGCCAGCGCCCGCCGTTCGTCGCGATCTCCTCGCACTCCGGCCGCGGCCTCGAGCGGCTCCTCGACGCGATCGCAGAGCTGTTCGACCGCCACGTGTCGCGCGTCCCGACGCCCGAGCTGAACCGCGCGCTCGGCGAGCTGCGCGAGGCGCGGCAGCCGCCGAGCGGCAAGCGCGGCCGCCGGCTCAACCTCCTCTATGGCGCGCAGGTTCGCGTCCGCCCGCCGCGGTTCCGCCTCTCGGTCAACGACCCCGGCCTCGTGACGCGCGACTACGGCTACTGGGTCGAGAACCAGCTGCGCGAGAAGTTCGGCCTCGAGGGCGTGCCGGTCTCGATCGACTTCGTGAAGCGGTCGTAGGAGCTAGCTCAGATCGTGGTGCACTTCTCGCACCTCGGCGCGGCTCTTCAAGCCGACGATCACGCCGCCGACGACAAGCACAACGGCCACCGTGAGCCAGAAAACCGTGGCGCTCACGCCGACGACCCAGATGAGGGCGACGACGCCGACCGCGATACCGATTGTGACGCGGCGCGGCGCGCGCCGGATGACCGTTGCAATCGTCGGCGCATCCGTCATCTCACCGCCGCGGAACAGCTCCCCGACGAGCACGATCAGCGACGGAAGCAGGAGAGCGACGATGGTGAGCGCGTGGTGCGTGTGCACGAAGCGCCCGAGACCCTGTAGCTCCTGCCCGGCCGGCGTGAAGGCGAACGGGAACACGAGCCACAGCGCGGCGGTCAGCGTCACCGCCGACCAGAGCACGAGCCGGTGCCCGGCGAACCCGCGCCGGACGATCAATCCAGACGCGAAGGCCAATGGCACCCCGCCCCCGAGCGCGAACAGCCACCACATGCTTTGCGTGGTTCTCAGGCCTGGCGAAGCATTGGCTTGGCCGATGGTGAAGACCACCACGCCGGCGAAGAGCTCGACCGCAAGCAGCGCGGCGAAACCGATCCGACCCAACCTGACGATCCGCGGGTTGTCGGAGACCACCGCCACGGTGATGACTCCGGCGCCGGCGAGGCCTATCAACCACAGCACGACAACGAATGAGGCCACTCCCGAGATCGTCGCACTTGAGACGTGAGCTCGTCAACACGCTTTCCCAAGCGGTAGCGTCCTCGCGATGCGGTTTCTCGTAGTCGGAGCGGGTGCGTGGGGGACGGCGTTCACGCGCCTCCTCATCGATCGCGAGCACGAGGTCGTCCTCGCGTGCCGCACCGCCGAGCAGGCGCAGGCGATCGCGGAGAACGGCTGGAACCCGCGCCACCTTCAGCACGTCGACCTGAGCGCCGGCGACGGCGATCGCGCTCGCCGACGCGCCCGCAGACGTCGACGTCATCGTCGCCGCGATCCCGAGCGCCGCGTTCGGCGACGTCGTCGAGGCGCTGCCGGGCACGGCGCCGATCCTCTCGCTCGCGAAGGGGCTCGACCCGGAGACGGGCGAGCGCCTCTCGACGCGCGTGCGCGGCCGCTCGGTCGCGGTGCTCTCAGGCCCGAACATGGCGGAGGAGATCGCGGCCGGCCTGCCGACGGCGGCGGTGATCGCGAGCGAGGACGGCTTCCTCGCGGGCCAGCTCCAGCACGCGGTCAACTCGACGCTCTTCCGCGTCTACGTCAATCCCGACCTCGTCGGCGTCGAGCTGTGCGCGGCGGCGAAAAACGTCATCGCGCTCGCCGCGGGCGGCGTCGACGGCCTCGGGCTCGGCGACAACGCGAAGGCGTCGCTCATCGCGCGTGGACTCGCGGAGATGAGCCGCCTCGGCGACGCTGCGGGCGCCCGCCCGGAGACGTTCTCGGGCCTCGCGGGCATCGGCGACCTCGTCGTCACCTGCTGGAGCCGCCACGGCCGCAACCGCCACGCCGGCGAGCTCATCGCGCAAGGACTCACGCCCGAGCAAGCGGTGGCCGAGATCGGCGAGACGGTCGAGGGCCTGACGACCGCCCCGGTCCTCCGCGACCTCGCGCACCGGCTCGACGTCGAGCTGCCGATCACCGAAGGCGTGTGCGCGGTCCTCTCCGGCGAGAACCTCGGTGGCCTCGTCGCGCGGGCTGATGGGGCGCGCTCCGACGGAGGAGTAGCTACCGCTGCGGCGAGCAGCGACTCCGTGCCTCTGATCGCGCCATCAGTAGCTGAAGACCGTCGCGTCCTCGCCGATCCACTCCCAGAGCGGCGTCGCCCCGACTACCGCTGTGCCAGCGACTCGCTCAGTGTCGCCGAGGTCGCGCGCGTTGAGGCAAATCGGGCAAAGCCAGAGCTCGCCGCCTGCCTCACGGAACTGGTCGAACAGCGTCTCGAGTGACGGGCAGCCCTTGCACGCGACGCCCTGCATCTTGCCGGGAAGCCCGAGCCGCACCGCGTCCTTCGTCGCCCAGATCCGCACGTTCTTGCCCTGCTGTTGCGCCGCCGTCGCGACTAGGAGCGCGACGAGCACGCGCTCGCCATCCTCGAGCCCGGTTGCGAGATTGATCACGACCTTGTTTTCTGCCATTGCGACTCCTTCGGTGGTGTGAACGCGACGCTACGTCGAGCCCGCACGCCGCGCTAGACGCAATCAGCCATGGCACATATCGTCTCCCGTGATAGGTGATGACGCAGCTCTCCGCTCTCTGGGACACGACTCGGATGCGGCTCCTCGTCGAGATCGAGCGGGGCGGCAGCCTCTCCGCGGCGGCGCGGGCGATCGGGATCGGCCAGCCGTCCGCGAGCCAGCACGTCCGTTCGCTCGAGGCAGCGGCCGGACAGCGCCTCGTCGAGCGGAACGGTCGTGGCAGCAGGCTGACGGAGGCCGGGAGCATTCTCGCAGCGCACGCCGCGCAGGCTCTCGCGTCACTTGCTGCCGGCGAACAGGAGCTTGGTTCGCTCGTCGGCCTGCAGACCGGCACGATCCGGGTCGGTGCTTCGACGGGGCCTGGCGCGTTTCTCCTGCTCAACATGCTCGGCCCCTTCCGTCGCGAGTGTCCGGGCGTCAGTGTCGAGGTCGAGATCGCAGCGAATGACGAGATCCTCCGGCGGCTCCTCGCCGGAACAGTCGAGCTCGCGCTCATCTGTGTCGACCAGGCCGACGAGCGGCTCGCTTTCCAGCCCTTCCTCACAGACGAGATCGTCGGCGTTGCGAAGCCCGGGACCGTGGAAACGGTCGACGGCACGATCGAACTCTCGGAGCTCGCTGAACAGACCTTGGTTTGCCGAGAGCCCGGCTCCGACTCGCGTGCGCGGATTGAGCGGGAACTCCAGAGGATCGATGTTTCGCCCGGCCAGGTCTCGGAATGTGGCTCGACCGAGGCCGTCAAGCAGGCGCTGCGCGAGGGGCTCGGCATCGGTTTCCTCTCCCGCTTCGCCGTTGCTGACGAGGTTGCACGCGGCGAGCTCGACGTCTTCCGTCTGCGTGGCCGACCCCCGTTGGAGCGCGTGTTGTCGGTCACCCGGCTGGCGAGCCGCGCCCTCACCCCGGTCGAGATGGCCTTCGTGGCCACCCTCACGGACTACCAGGGTTACCCCGCCTCGGTGGCAGTCGGAACCTAGGCCCGCCGGCGCCAGAACGGGTCCGGTGAGGGCCGGGATCGTCCTGATCGGACGACAAGCGCGAGGAGCGGCCGGGCAACATAGGCGCCGTGAAGTTTTCCAAGTCTGAGCTCGCGGCGGGGCTCTCCGAGCAGCCGGAGGACGAGCTCCTTCGCGTCGAGCTCGAAGAGGCTCAGAAGAAGAAGCGGAAGGGCTGGTCGCGGTGGCTGATGATCGGCGTGTCCGTCGCGACGATCGGGCTCACGTTCGCCTTCGTGCTGCCGCACATCGCCGACTACCGGCAGGTCTGGGAGCTGCTGAAGGGACTCTCGTGGCCGTGGCTCGTCGCGCTCGTGGTCGCGGCGGCGATCAACGTCGCGACGTTCGGCCCGCCGTGGATGGCGGCGCTGCCGGGACTCTCGTACTTCCACTCGAGCAGGGTCACACTCGCGTCGACGGCGGTCTCCGTCGTGGCTCCGGGTGGCGGACCGGCCGGGATGGCCGCGTCGTTCGGGATGCTGAAGGCGTGGGGCTTCGAGGGCCGTCCGGTCGGGCTCGCGGTGACGGTGACGAGCATCTGGAACCAGCTCATGATCCTCGGTGTCCCGATCGTCGCAGTCGCGGCGCTCGTGACCGAAGGCGACCGTAACCGCACGCTCGAGTGGGTGGCCGTCATCTCGCTCGTCGTCTTCTGCGCGCTCGTCGCCGGCTTCGCGGTCGGGCTCGCCAACGCGCGTCTGACCCGCCGGATCGGCGACAAGGCGGCGCGGGTGACGAGTCGGGTGAAGGGGTGGATTCACAAAGCGCCGGTCACCTGGAACGGCGAGGCGTTCGTTCGTTTCCGCACAGAGTCGATCGTGCTGATCCGGGCGCGCTGGTTGTCTCTGACGCTGGCGACGCTCGCGAACCACCTCTCCGTCTTCCTGCTGCTTCTCGTCTCGGTGCGCGCCGTCGGGATCAGCTCGAGTGCGGTGACGATCGTCGAAGCGTTCGGGGCGTGGGCGGTGTCACGGGTGATCGGCTCGCTCGCGCCGACTCCCGGCGGGCTCGGCTTCGTCGAGCTCGGCCTCACGGGAATCCTCGTCGCCTTCGGCGCCTCGAACGCGGAGGCGGTGACGGCGGCACTCGTCTACCGCGTGCTCATGGACGTGCCCACGCTGACGCTCGGTCTCCTTGCTGCCGCGACGTTCAAGGTCGGCGGACAGCCCCGCAAGACGGTCTAGGCGGCCGTGTCGCGTGCGTGAGGTCAGCTAGCCTTTCGCGATGCCGAATCGTGCGTTCTCCTTCACCTCCGAGTCGGTCACCGAGGGTCATCCCGACAAGATGGCCGACCAGATCTCGGACGCCGTCCTCGACGCCGTCCTCGCCGACGATCCCGAGGGGCGCGTCGCCTGCGAGACGCTGATCACGACCGGCCTCGTCGTCGTCGCGGGCGAGATCACGACCGAACGCTACGTCGACATCCCGCGCCTCGTGCGCGAGCGCGATCCGCGAGATCGGCTACACGCGCGCGAAGTTCGGCTTCGACGCCGACACGTGCGGCGTCGTCGTCGCGCTCGACGAGCAGTCGCCCGACATCGCGCAGGGCGTCGACCACTCGTTCGAGAACCAGCACGGCGACAAGCGATCCGCTCGACCTGCTCGGCGCCGGCGACCAGGGAATGATGTTCGGGTACGCGTCGAACGAGACCGCCGAGCTCATGCCGCTGCCGATCATGCTCGCGCACCGGCTCGCGCACCGGCTCGCCGAGGTGCGGAAGGCGGACGTCCTCCCGTACCTGCGGCCCGACGGGAAGACGCAGGTCACGGTGCGCTACGAGACCGACGAGCACGGCCACCAGCGGCCGGTCGAGATCGAGCGCGTGCTCATCTCGACGCAGCATCGCGACGGCCTCGACATCGAGACGCTCCTCAAGCCCGACCTGATCGAGCACGTGATCGAGCCGATCCTCCCGAAGGATCTGTACGACACGAAGCGGCTCGGCCGACCGGGACTTCGTCTACTGCAACCCGACCGGCAAGTTCGTCGTCGGCGGGCCGATGGGCGACACCGGCCTCACCGGGCGCAAGATCATCGTCGACACGTACGGCGGCGCGGCCCCGCACGGCGGCGGTGCGTTCTCGGGCAAGGATCCGACGAAGGTCGACCGCTCGGCCGCGTATGCCGCGCGCTGGGTCGCGAAGAACCTCGTCGCGGCCGGCCTCGCCGAGCGCTGCCAGATCCAGGTCGCCTACGCGATCGGCGTCGCGCATCCGCTCTCGGTGCTCGTCGAGACGTTCGGGACGGAGGCGATTCCCGTGCCGCAGATCGAGGAGCTCGTGCGCGAGCACTTCGACCTGCGTCCGGCGGCGATCCTCCGCGACCTCGACCTGCGCCGGCCGATCTACGCGAAAACCGCTGCATACGGCCATTTCGGCCGCGACGACGGCGACTTCACGTGGGAGAGCACCGACCGCGCGGACGCGCTGCGTGAGGCCGCGGGGCTCCTGCTGCAAGCGTCGTCGGCTAAGCCGACGACGCGCGGCCAAGAGCGTGGCGGCGGCTACGACGACGGTCTGACGAACAGCCCGGCGGCCGCCTTCTCCGAGACCGCGCGCTTCTCGCCGTCCGACGCGGACGACGAACTGATCGGCGGCCGGGTCGGCGCTCTCGACGACGAGCTCCGTCCCCGGCACGAGCTCGCTGGTCGTAGAACCAGTGGAGGAGGTCGCCGTCGTGCTCGGCGAGGCGCACGATCGTCGCGCCGTCGCCGGCCGAGAGCGTCGCGAGCGGCGCGAGCTCGGCGTTCTCGGCCTGCTCGACGTCCGGCTCGACGGGCCAGCCGTGCGGGCAGCGGTCGGGGTGATCCGAGCTTCTCGTGCATGCGGGCGACCATTTCGTCGTCGAACGTGTCGCCGAGCTCGTCGGCGCGCTCGTGCGCCTCGTAGCCGGTGTAGCCCATGAAGTCGGTGAGGAGCCGCTCGATGATCCGGTGCTTGCGGACGACGCGCTCGGCGCGCTCGCGGCCGGTCGCGGTGAGCAGCGCCTCCTTGCGCGCGCCGCGCACGATCAGCCCCTCCGCCTCGAGGCGCTTGAGCATCTCCCCGGCCGACGCGCGCGAGACGTGAAGCATCTCGGCGACGCGCGATGCGAGCGGGGGAGAGCCGGCGCCGCGCGGCGTGTACTCGCCGATCGGGAAGGCGAGGAAGTAGATCGTCTCGAGGTACTCGTCGACTGAGTGGCCGGCTGGAGGCATGTGGCTATATTGCCCCTCAGGCCCGCGTGTAAGGGTTGCCTTACACGGGGAGTCGCGAGCCGACGCATGTCAACACCGACAGATCCTTCTGCTCGGCGCGATCGCGGGCGCGACGATCTTCCTCGGCCTGCCGGTCGCGCGCATGCAGGGCTCTCGGCGAACGCGCGCGCAGGGCTCTCGGCGCTCGCGACCGGCATCCTCGTCTTCCTCTTCTGGGACGTGATGACGAACGCGGTCGACCCGATCGACACGGCGCTGCACGCGCACCACTGGGGCGAGTTCAGCAAGCTCGCCGCGCTCGGCGTGCGCCGGGTTCATCGTGCGGGCTGATGAGCCTCGTCTACTACGACGCGTGGATGAAGAGGCGCGCCGACCGGCGGGCGTCGCTTCTCGTCGGGCCGGGCGCCGCCGCGATCGACGAGTTCGCGGAGCGGCGGGCCGTTGACCTCACGAACCCGGCGATTCGGCTCTCGTTCCTCATCGCGATCGGGATCGGCGTGCACAACTTCGGAGAGGGTCTCGCGATCGGCCAGGCGGCGGCGGCGAGCGAGATCGGTCTCGCCGTCACGCTGATCATCGGCTTCGGGCTGCACAACGCGACGGAGGGATTCGGGATCTGCGGGCCGCTGAGCGGCGCCGGCATCGTCCCGAGCTGGAAGCTGCTCGGGATCCTCGGCCTGATCGGCGGCGGCCCGACGTTCCTCGGCACGGTGCTCGGGCAGGCGTGGACGAGCGACGGCGGTGTCGGTCGTCTTCTTCACCATCGCCGGCGGCTCGATCCTCTACGTCGTGCGCGAGCTGTTCGCGGTCAACCGGAAGTACGGGCATCCGGTGCTCGACGACGTGGCTGCTCGTCGCGGGCGTGCTGCTCGGCTTCGCGACCGACTTCGTGGTCAGCGCCGCCGGCGTCTAACGCAGTCCCCACCCATTAAGGGTGGGGCCGCGGTCCCTCCGCCCACTGGCGTCGACGCTACCGGCGTACCCGTCACGGCGAGGCACCAATTTCGTGCCAACTGCGCAACCGTCCGTCGCGGGTCGCTGGCTCCGACCAGGGGCGGGGCTACGCTCGCCACCCGTGTCTCGCCTCGCCTCCGTCTTCCCGCTCGTCAGCGCGCGCGCGCTCGCGCGGCCGTTCACGTACGAGGTTCCCGACGAGGTGGGGAAGGGCGCCGTCGTCGAGATCCGCTTCGCCAACGCGCGCCGGCGCGGCGTCGTCGTCGAGGCCGGGGTCGAGGCGCCCGAGGGCGTCACAGCCGCGCCGATCGAGCGCGTTCTCGAGGAGCTTCCGCCTGCGCTCGTCGATCTCGCGCTCTGGCTCGCGGACTACTACGGCTCGACGCCCGCTCGCGCGCTCGGGCTCGTCGCGCCCGAGTATCCGTCGCGCCGCGGCGAGCGCCGCGATCCGGGACGCCGCGGCCGAGCTTCCCGCCGGGCCGACGCCGACCCAGCTCTCCGACACGCAGGAGGCGGCGCTCGCGCGCATCGACGAACTGCTCGAGGCAGGCGGCGGCAACGTCCTCCTCGCCGGCGCGACCGGGAGCGGCAAGACGGAGGTCTACATCCGCGCCTGCGAGGCGGCGCTCGCCGCCGGGCGCGGCGCGATCGTCCTCGTGCCCGAGATCGCGCTCACGCCGCAGACGGTCGGCCGCTTCCGCGCGCGCTTCGACGACGCGCGTCGCGCTGCTCCACTCCGGCCTCTCCGAGGCCGAGCGCCGCGACGAGCGCGAGCGCATCCTCGCGGGCGAAGCGCGCGTCGTCGTCGGCGCCCGCTCGGCCGTCTTCGCGCCGCTCGCGCACGCTCGGCGTGATCTGCGTCGACGAGGAGCACGACGCCTCGTACAAGCAGGAGTCCGACCCGCGCTACGACGCGCGCACCGTCGCCGCCAAGCGCGCCGCGCTCGAAGGCGCGGTCGCGGTCTTCGGCTCCGCGACGCCGCGGCCCGAGTCGTGGCAGGCGCTCGAGCGGCTCGAGCTCGGCGGACGGATCGGCGCGCCGATGCCGACCGTGCGCGTCGTCGACCTGCGCGGCGAGAAGGCGTACCCGCTCTCGGCGCCGCTCCTCGCCGAGCTCGGCGGGCTCGCGGACGAAGGGCGGCAAGGCGATCCTCCTGCTCAACCGGCGCGGCGTCGCGCCCGCGCTCCACTGCCGCGCGTGCGGCGCGACCCGCCGCTGCGCGAACTGCGACGTCGCGCTCACGCTCCACGGCGACGGCACCCTCCGCTGCCACCACTGCGGCGCGCGCGAGCCCGCCGGCGACGCCTGCCCCGCCTGCGGCTCGGCCGAGCTCGCGCGCATCGGCGCCGGCACGCAGCGGCTCGAGCGCGAGCTCGAGAAGCACGTCCCCGAGCTCGAACGGATCCGCCTCGACGCCGACGCGGTCGCGAAGCCGGGCGAGCTGCGCGCCGCGCTCGAGCGCTTCGCGCGCCGCCGAGCGCGCCGTCCTCGTCGGCACGCAGATGGTCGCGAAGGGGCACCACTTCGCCGGCGTCGAGCTCGCCGCGGTCGTCGACGCCGACACCGGCCTCGCGCTGCCCGACTTCCGCGCCGAGGAGCGGACGTTCCAGCTCCTCACCCAGCTCGCCGGCCGCAGCGGGAGGGACGCGCCGGGACGCGTCATCGTCCAGACGTTCCAGCCCGACTCGCGCGCCGTGCAGTACGCGGCGCGCCACGACGTCGCCGGCTTCCTCGCGGGAGAGCTCGCGCGGCGCCAGGCGCTCGGCTACCCGCCGTTCCGCCACCTCGTCCGCATCGTCGTCTCCGGGCCGGAGCGACGCCGACCCGATGCGCGCGCTCGAGGAGCTGAAGGCCGGGCTCGCCGGAGTTCGACCTGCTCGGCCCGGCGCCGCTGCTGCGCCTCCGGAACCGCCATCGCGCGCAGCTCATCGGCAAGACCGACCGGCCGCGCGCGCTCGCGACGCGCGCGGCCTCACTGCTCGCCGCCGCGGCCCCGGCGATGCGCCGCGCCGGCCTGACCGTCGTCGTGGACGTCGACCCGCAAAGCGTTTAGGTTCGCACCATGAAGGACTTCAAGGAGTTCCTCCTCCGCGGCAACCTCGTCACGACGGCCGTTGCCTTCGTCATCGGTCTCGCGTTCGCGGCCGTCATCACGGCGCTCGTCACCGACCTCATCACGCCGCTCATCGCCGCGATCGGCGGCAACGCCCGACTTCTCGTCGCTGCACTTCACGATCAACAACAGCGTCTTCCTCTACGGCTCGTTCCTCAACGCCCTCATCACTTCGTCGTCGTCGCGGCCGTCATCTTCTTCCTCGTCGTCAAGCCGACGAACGCGTTCATGAGCGCGGGCGAAGACCGAGCCGCCGGTCGACGAGACCGTGAAGCAATGCCCGCACTGCCTGAGCGAGATCCCGGTCGAGGCGAGCGTGTGCGCGTTCTGCACGCGCGACGTCTAGCCGCGTCGCGCCGGGCGGGAAGCGCTCGAGGATCCACGCCGCGTCGAGCGGCTCGCGCTCGTAGGAGCGGCCGTTGACGCGGACGAAGTCGCGGGTGCGCGGATCCATCGCGAGGCGCGCTTCGACCGGGAAGTTCGCGTTGTGGCGCTCGATCAGCTCGTTCACGCGCGTGAAGCTCCAGGTTGACGCGATCTCCTTCCACCGCGCCGCGAACTCGGCAGGATCGTCGACCTCCTCGGCGAGCGCGCGCCGTGCCTCGCCGAGCCGCATTTCGTGCGTGGCGGTCTCGTCCTCGATCTCGCGCAGCCGGCGCATCCACGCCGTCGGTCCGTCGAGCGCGCGAACTGCGGACGCCGGATCCGGACGGAAGTTCCGCGGGCGCGGATTGCAGCGGCGCGCCACGCATAGGGCTCGTCGCGAGATGCGCCTCGAGCGCCTCGCGTTCGCTCCGCTCGTGCGGCGTTTCCGGGCGGGCGGCCATCGCTGCGAGGGTACATTCCTCCTCGCATGGGAGAGATCCAGGGCCAGATCAGGGACGAACAGCTCGACGGGCAACTCGACGCGGAGCGCGAAGCGCGGCGCCGGATGGCGCTCGCGCAGATCCGCCAGTACCCCGACGCGGCGCTGAAGATGACGGCGCGGCCGGTGGAGGAGTTCGACGACGACCTCCGGCGGCTCGTCGAGCGGATGAAGCAGCTGATGGCCGACGCGAACGGGATCGGCCTCGCGGCGACGCAGGTCGGCGTGCTGCAGCGGCTGTTCGTCTTCCACTGCGCCGAGGACGAGGTCGTCGCGCTCGCTAACCCCGAGATCGTCGAGCGGAGCAAGGAGACGTCGGTCGACGACGAGGGCTGCCTCTCGATCCAGGGTGTTCTTCTCCCGATCGAGCGGCCCGACGCGATCGTCATCACCGGCCAGGACGAGACCGGCGCCGAGGTGCGCTACGAGCTCGAGGAGCCGTACTCGCGGGTCGCGCAGCACGAGTCCGACCATCTCGACGGCGTCCTCATCATCGACCGGACGACGCCCGAGGCGCGGCGCGAGGCGCTCGCCGCTCTGCGCCCGCGCATCGTGCTGGGTTAGCTCGCGCTCGACCGCTTCGCTCGGCGCAGGCGCGCGTTCGCGCGCGTGCGCTGTCGCTGTGCTTTCCTCTCGCGCGTGTGCCGCGCCCGCTCGTGTCGGTCGCGGCACGGGTAGAACCTCTCCTATGACTCGCCGAATCTCAGTTGCCGCGACCGGGGCGTTCGGCGCCGACGTCCTCGAGCGCCTCGCGTCGGAGCACGACGTCGTGCAGCTGTTGACGCGGCCGGACAAGCCCGCGGGACGCGGCCGCCGCGTCGTCGGCGCCGCCGGCGAAGGAGGTCGCCGAGCGGCTCGGCATCGACTTCGAGCAGCCGGCGAAGCTCGACGACAGCGTCGCGATCGCGGCGCACGGCGGTCGTCGTCTGCGACTACGGGCTCCTCATCCCGAACGTGCTGCTCGAGCGCGCGCTCTGGCTCAACGTCCATCCGTCGCTCCTGCCGCGCTGGCGCGGGGCGGCGCCGGTCGAGCGGACGATCATGGCCGGCGACACGGAGACGGGCGTCACGATCCACGAGACGGTCGAAGCGCTCGATGCAGGGCCGGTTGCGGCGCAGCGTGCGTTCCCGATCGGGCCGGAGGACGACGCGGGCGCCGTGTATGCGCGCGCCGCGGCAGATTGCGGTCGAGCTCCTCGGCGACGTTCTCGCGGCGCCGCACTTCGAGCCGCAGCCGGACGACGGCGCGACGTACGCGGAGAAGATCACGCCCGCGGATCGCGACCTCGATCCCGACGCCCCGGCGCAGGAGCTCGTGAATCGCGTGCGCGCGCTGTCGCCGCACATCGGCGCGCGGCTCGGCGACCTGCTCGTCTGGCAGGCGCGTGTGGGCGAGGACGGCGCGTTCGAGCTGCTCGAGGTGCAGCCTGCGGGCGGCAAGCGGATGCCGTACGACGCGTACCTGCGAGGCCGCCGATGACGTGGTGGCATGCGGTCGTCGAGGAGCGGCACGCGATCTCGAATCCGACGAGCGCGGAGAAGATCCTCCTGCTCGGCGAGCGGCTCGGGCTCGGTCCGGAGTCTCATGTGCTCGACATCGCGTCGGGCCGCGGCGGCCCGGCGCTGCTGCTCGCGCGAGCGGTTCGGCTGCCGGTTCACGTGCGTCGAGCGCGCGCCGGAGTTCGTCGCCGCGGCGCGCGAGCGGACCGCCGCCGCCGGCCTCGACGACCGGATCGAGATCGTCGAGGCCGACGCGGCGACGCTTCGAGCCGGGCCGCTACGACGCCGCTCTCTGCCTCGGCGCGTCGTTCGTCTACGGCGGCCTCGTTCCCACCCTCGAGCGGCTACGCGCGGCCGCGCCGCTCGTGGCGGTCGGCGAGCCGTACTGGCGCGTGTGGCCGCTCCCGCCGAATCCGTTCGCCGGCGAGAATGAGCGCACCGACGAGGGCGAGTGGCTTCCGCTGCTCGAGACCGTCGAGCGTTTCGAGTCGACCGGCGTTCGCGTCGTTTCGCTCATCGCCTCGTCGCAGGACGACTGGGACCGGTACGAAGCGCTTCACTGGCAGACACTCGATGCGTGGCTCGCGGCGAACCCCGACCATCCGCAGGCCGACGAGTTCCGGCGCGCGCGGAGCGGCGGAGCGTGCTCGCTACCTCGGCTGGGAGCGCGACGCGATGAACTGGGCGATCTTCGTCTGCCGCACATGAGCGCCTCGCCCGCGCGGCGCGCTGCGTACGAAGTTCTTCTCCGCGTCTTCGAGCAGGACGCGTACGCCGACCGCGCCTTTCGCACCGCCGCGGAGGGTCTCGACGAGCGCGAGCGTGCGTTCGCGCAGCGGCTTGCCTACGGCTCCGTCCAGCGCGTGCGGACGATCGACTACGCGATCGACGAGCTCGGCAAGCGGCCCGTGCGCGAAGCTCGATCCGCCCGTGCGTGCGGCGCTTCGGCTCGGCGCGTACCAGCTCGGCTACACCGACACGGCGCCGCACGCGGCCGTCCACGAGTCGGTCGAGCTCGTCCGGCGCGCGCGGCTCGAGCGCGCCGTGCCGTTCGCGAACGCCGTCTTGCGGCGCGCTCTCCGACGGGATCCGGCCGCTGCTCGACGCGCTGCCCGACGGGCCGCTGAAGGAGAGCTATCCCGACTGGATCCACGAGACGTTCGTGCGCGTGCTCGGGCCTGATGGAGCGCTCGCACTGATGCGCGCGATGAACGAGCCGCTCGAGACCGTCGTGCGGCTCGTCTCCGGCGAGCCGGTCGGGCAGAGCCGACGGACATTCCGGGCGCGTACCGCGTCGAGCGTGTCGATTCGCTCGCTGGTCGCGGACGGGCGGATCTGGCCGCAGAGCCGCGGCTCCCAGCTCGCGGCGCTCTGCGTCGGTTCGCGGGACGGCGAGCGCGTCCTCGACCTCTGCGCCGCGCCGGGCGGCAAGACGGGCGCGCTGCGCGGCGACGTGACGGCGGTCGAGATCGACCCGCACCGCGCGAGCGAGCTGCGCGCGAACCTCGCGACGATGGGCCGCGCCGACGTCACGGTCGTCGAGGCGGACGGCACCGCGCTTCCGCCGGAGCTCGACCGGCTTCGACCGCGCGCTCGTCGACGCGCCGTGCTCCGGCCTCGGCGTCCTCGCGCAACGGCCTGACCTGCGCTGGCGCGCGACGCCTCTGCCGGAGCTCCAGCTCGCGCTCCTCCGCTCGGCCGCCGAGCGCGTCAGGCCGGGCGGGACGATCCTCTACTCGGTGTGCACGCTCAACCCGGACGAGTGCGAGGCGGTCGTCGACGCGAGCGGCCTGCGCGTCGAGCCGCTCGGCGAGGAGTGGCCGCAGTTCGCGCACCCGTCGCGGCCGGAGTTCCTCCTCACGCTCCCGCACGTGCACGGCACGAGCGGCTTCTTCATCGCCCGCCTCTCCGTCGACTGAACGTCGTACGATCTGTCGCGACTGTGGTCTGGCGGGACATGATCCGGACGGTGGAGATCGAGCCGTCGCTCTATGCGGCCGACTTCGCGCGGCTCGGCGAGCAGGTCGACATCCTCCTGCGCGCCGGCTGCCGCGTCTTCCATTTCGACGTCGGCGACGGGCACTTCGTCGAGCCGATCACGATCGGCCCCGTCGTCCTGCGCTCGATCGCGCCGCTCGTGCATGACGCCGGCGGCGTGCTCGACTGTCACCTGATGGTCGACAACCCCGCTGCGCCACATCCCGCAGATCGCGGACGGCGGGCGGCGACAGCGTGACCTTCCACTACGAGGTCGTCGGACGACGTTCCCGCGACGATCGCCGTCGCGCGCGAGCACGGCCTCCAGGTCGGCGTCGCGTTCAATCCCGGGAGCGAGCCGGAGGACGTCGCGGCGGTCGCCGGTGACGCCGACCTCGTCCTCTGCATGAGCATCCATCCCGGCTACAGCGGCCAGGAGTTCATGCCGGAGGCGGTCGACCGCATCGCGCGGCTGCGCGCCGCGCTGCCGGACGACATCCACGTCCAGGTCGACGGCGGCATCGACGACGAGACGATCGCGTCCGGCGTACGAAGCGGGCGCGACGCTGTTCGTCGCCGGCTCCGCGATCTTCGGCCGCGAGGATCTTCCGCGCGCCTACTCGCGGCTCGTCCAGGCGCTTGCCTGACGCGTTCTACGCGCGCGCGCTCGAGCTCGCCGAGCGCGGGCGCGGGAAGACGGGTCACCGCCCGGTCGTCGGCGCGGTCGTCGTCCGGGACGGCGAGATCGTCGGCGAGGGCTGGTACGAGGAGGATCTCGTCCGCCACGCCGAGGCCGCCGCGCTCGAGCAGGCGGGGGAGCGCGCGCGCGGCGCGACGCTCTACGTCACGCTCGAGCCGTGCTCGCACCACGGCCGCACGCCGCCGTGCGCCGACGCGGTCGTCGAGGCCGGCGTCGCGCGTGTCGTCGTCGGCGCCCGCGACCCGAATCCCGTCGTCGACGGACGCGGCCTCGCGCGCCTGCGCCGACGCCGGGATCGAGGTCGAGCTCCTCGACGACTTCGCGGCGCGCCGACAGAACGAGGCGTGGCGCGTGTGGAAAGCGCTCGGCCGCCCGTTCGTGACGTACAAGGCGGCGATCACGCTCGACGGCCGCGTCACGGTGCCCGGGCCGCCGCTGGGTCTCGGGCGAGGAGTCGCGGCGGCGCGTGCACGAGCTGCGGGCCGCGTCCGACGCGGTCGCGGTCGGGATGGGGACGGTGCGCGCCGACGCGCCGCGACTCGACGCGCGCGATGTCGGCGCCGACGCGCCAGCCGCGCCGGCTCGCGTTCGGACGCGGCCCGCTCCCCGACGGCTCCGACCTCGAGCTGCGAAGCGGCCCGCTCGCCGACGAGCTCGCCGCGCTCGCGGAGGAAGGCGTCCAGTCGCTGCTCCTCGAAGGCGGCCCGACGCTCGCGACGGCGTTCCTCGAAGCCGGCCTCGTCGACAAGCTCCTCCTCTTCACCGCGCCGGTCGTCTCGGGCGAAGGCCCGCGCTTCGCTCGGTGATCTCGAGCGCTCGCTCGACCTGCTCCACCTCCGCGTGCGAGCCGTGCGGCGAGGACGTCCTCGTCGAGGCGTACCTCCGCGAGCCATAGAAAGAGCGGGCCTGCGGGGAGTCGCAGCCACAGGCCCGCTGCATTGCCACACTGCCGACCGCGGCGACCCAGGGCGTCCGCGCAAGTGCTGAGCCGCGTTCGGCAAACCCGCACGGTTACTACGCTTGGCGGAGTGTTCACCGGAATCGTCAGGGAAGTGGGAACGGTCAAGGCCTTCGACGGGTCGCGGCTCGTCGTCGAGGCCGGCGCCGAGGCCGCGATCGGCGACTCGGTTGCGATCGCCGGCGTCTGCCTCACTGTCACCGGCCGGGAGAACGGCACGCTCGCCTTCGACGTCGTCGCGGAGACGCTCGACCGCACTACGCTCGGACGGCTCGTCGCCGGCGCGCGCGTGAACGTCGAGCCGTCCCTGCGCGCCGGCGACCCGCTCGGCGGCCACATCGTCCAGGGCCACGTCGACGGCATCGGGAACCTGCGCGGGCGCGGCGACCTGACGTGGTTCGACGCCCCGCCGGAGATCATCCGCTACTGCGTCGAGAAGGGCTCGATCGCCGTCGACGGCACCTCGCTCACAGTCGCCGCCGTCGACGACGAACGGCTTCGCGGTCGCGCTCATCCCGCACACGCTCGAGGCGACGACGCTCGGCGCGCTCGAACCCGGCGACCCGGTCAACCTCGAGGTCGACGTGCTCGCGAAATACGTCGAACGGCTGACAACCCGATGAGCGAGTTCGCGTCGGTCGAGGAGGCGATCGAGGAGATCCGCGCGGGCCGGATGGTCGTCGTCGTCGACGATCCCGATCGCGAGAACGAGGGCGACCTCGTCTGCGCGGCGGAGTTCGCGACCGACGAAGCGGTCAACTTCATGGCGACGCACGCGCGCGGGCTCATCTGCCTCTGCCTCACCGGCGAGCGCTGCGAGGAGCTCGGCCTGCCGCCGATGACGCAGCGCAACGAGGCGCGGCTCGGCACGGCGTTCACCGTCTCGGTCGAGGCACGCGAAGGCGTGACGACGGGCATCTCCGCCGCCGACCGCGCGCACACGATCGCCGTCGCGATCGACCCGAAGTCGACCCCGCACGACCTCGTCCAGCCCGGCCACATCTTCCCGCTGCGCGCCCGCGACGGCGGCGTCCTCGTCCGCGCCGGCCAGACCGAGGCGGCCGTCGACCTCGCGCGCCTCGCCGGCCTCAATCCCGCCGGCGTCGTCTGCGAGATCATGAACGAGGACGGGACGATGGCCCGCGTGCCGGATCTCGTGCCGTACTGCGAGCGGCACGGCCTGCAAGATGATCACCGTCGCCGACCTCATCGAGTACCGCCGCAAGACGGAGAAGCTCGTCGAGCGCGTCGTCTCTGTGCAGCTCCCGACGGAGTACGGCGAGTTCACGGCGATCGCCTTCCGCGAGACGCTCACCGGCCGCGAGCACGTCGCGCTCGTGCATGGGGGAGATCGGCGACGACGTCCTCGTGCGCGTCCACTCCGAGTGCCTGACCGGCGACGTTTTCCACTCGCTCCGCTGCGACTGCGGCGAGCAGCTCGAGTCGGCGCTCGCCACGATCGCGGCCGCCGGCAGCGGCGTCCTCCTCTACATGGCACAGGAGGGGCGCGGCATCGGCCTCCTCAACAAGCTCCGCGCGTACGAGCTGCAGGAGCAGGGGCTCGACACCGTCGAAGCGAACGTCGCGCTCGGCTTCGCCGCCGACGAGCGGGAGTGGGGGATCGGCAACCAGATCCTCGCCGACCTCGGCATCACGACGATGCGGCTCCTCACGAACAACCCGAAGAAGGTGTCCGGCGTCGAGGCGTACGGCCTGCGCGTGACGGAGCAGGTGCCGATCGAGATGCCGCCGCACCCCGAGAACGTGCGCTACCTCGCCGCGAAGCGGGATAAGCTCGGGCACAAGCTTCACCACCAAGACTTCAAGTTCGAACCGGAGGGCGAATGAGCAGCAGCAGTGGCGGGTTCTGGCCGGGAGACGAGACTGGCGAAAAGACGGACGAGACGCCCAAGGGTGAGGAGACCGCGTACCACGACTTCGAAGAGCCCGAGGCCGCCGCAGTCGGCGCCGCGGAGCCCGCCGGTAACGGAGCCCGAGCCGGAGGCGGTGTCCGAGCCAGGGCCGGTATCCGAGTCCGAGCGGAGGCGGTGTCCGAACCAGAGCC
Organism: uncultured Actinomycetes bacterium; assembly: GCA_963767525.1. Taxonomy (GTDB): domain Bacteria; phylum Actinomycetota; class Thermoleophilia; order Gaiellales; family Gaiellaceae; genus Palsa-739. Next base: position 651,490 of record CAVYEH010000002.1, on the reverse strand, counting down.
GGAGCCGGAACCCGAAGAAGACGACATGGCCTGGACGATGCCCGGCTCCGATCCCGTGCCTGCCATCGGGCACCGCCCGGGCGAGATCGACGTGCCCGCCGGCATCGCCGTGATCGAGGGCGCGCCCTTCGGCGGCGGCCGCAGCGTCGGCGTCGTCGTCTCGCGCTTCAACTCGGAGATCTCGAACGGCCTGCTCGAGTCCGCGCTCGAAGCCCTCGCCGCCGCAGGCGTGGAGCAGGACCGGATCACCGTCATGCCCGTCCCCGGCGCGTTCGAGCTGCCGATCGGCGCGATGGCCCTCGCGAAGACGCGGCGGTACTCGTGCGTGATCGGGCTCGGCTGCGTCATCCGCGGCGAGACGTCCCACTTCGACTTCGTCGCGAGCGAGACCGCCTCGGGCCTCCAGCTCGCCGGCCTCGAGACGGGAGTGCCGGTCGCGTTCGGCGTCCTCACCGTCGACACGATCGAGCAGGCGGAGGAGCGGCTCGGCAAGGGCGGCGATGCGGCGCGGTCGGCGCTCGAGATGGCCGACATCTTCTCCCAGGTTCGCGCGTTGGTGCGCGCGGCGGGCTAGTGCCGGGAGCCTTCGGCTACCCTGTCGCCCGCTATGTCGAAGGTCTGCGCAATCTGCGGTAAGAAGCCCGGCTTCGGTAACCACCGGAGCCATTCGATGGTCGCCACGAAGCGGCGCTTCGACCCGAACCTTCAGCGCGTCCGTGTCTTCCTCGCCGGCAAGGCGCAGCGGGCGTACGTGTGCACGCGCTGCCTCAAGGCCGGCAAGGTCCAGAAGGCGCTCTAGCTCTAGCTCGCAAGTCCTTCCGACTCGCCGCTGGGCTATCGAACTCCGCTCGTTCTAGGGACACCCGTTCACGCCGGCCGGCTCGCAGCGGAATGAGATGCCGTCGAGCGACACATAGATGGTCGGGTCCCCGCCCGACTGGTGGCGCACGCTTCCTCCGGTGAACGAGTTCGGGTCGTTGATATAGACCGTCGCCGCCTGGTCGCTCGCGACGGCGGCGAAGATCTCGCCGGAGGCGGGACGGTAGCCGACCGGCAGTACGAAGATGACCGGCGTGTAAGGCCCCGTGCAGCCCGGCGGGCGCTGGACGTCTCCGCGCAGATGCACGACGCCTGTCGGATCGCGGTAGTACGCGGCGCTCGAGAACCCGGGGTTGCTGTTATGCCAGGCGCAGCCGGCGTGGTCGGCACAGAAGGTACCGTCGTTGGCGCAGCCGTTAGTCGTGTTGGCAGCGATCAAGTGCCAGGCTTCGCTGCCACCGGTGTTCTGACAGGCGACAGCCCCATTACTTGCGATCGATTGGATCGCTGCCCCGCTGGAACAGGTGCCGCTGATGCGCTGTTGCAAGGAGCTGGAGTCGAAGCCATCCACCATGTCCGCGTTCAGGTTGGCGACCTTCACGCCGCTGTTAACCATGAATGGCGCATGGCCGGCCGCAACGTTCAGGCCGAGCGCAGTGGACGCGGCGTTCGTGGTGTTGGTGTTGGTCAGTTGCAGCGTCTTTCCGCCTACGACGGGAGCGGTGAGCACGGTGTTCTTGCTCGCGGTGTTCGACCGACCGAGGATGAGGTTCGCGCCGTTCGCGGCCGCACCCACGCCGCCCAGCGAGACGAATAGAGCAACAACAGCAATGATCATCGCGATTCCTGCCGGTGACGGCTTACGCATCTCGACTCCTTCCCTGAGAGATTCGGAACAGCAAGTATCGACCCGCGTTTGCCAGCGAGTCAACCGTGCCGCTACAGATGCTCCTTAGGACATGCGCGCGATGAGCACATGGCCGCACACGTGGCAGCAAGGGGGCGCTGCGGATGCGCAACCGCTCCCGCGCTCCCCGCGTCGAAGTCCACGATGGAAGCGGGTCACGCACTTACTTCTCCCCTGGGCCGGATCACGATCTCGAGCGGCGTGATCGCGCAGATCGTCGCCGAGACCGCGGTCGAGTGCTACGGCGTCGTCGGGATGAAGGGCTCGCTGCGCGGGCGGATGGCGCGCGGCAAGGCGCACGCGCGCGGGATCGAGATCGGCCGCGACAGCGATGGCGCGGTCACGGTCGACCTCCACGTCGTCGTCGAGTACGGCCTCAACCTCGCCGAGGTCGCGTCGAGCGTCCGCAATCGTGTCGCGTACGAGGTGGAGCGGCTGACCGGGCTGCCGGTGCTCGCGGTCGAAGTGCACGTCGACGCCGTGCGAACCTCCGGGAAATGAGCGCCGCCACCGACATCGATCGCGTCCGCGTGCTCGTCGGCTCGGCGCTGAGCTCGCTCGAAGCGAGCCGCGACCGCATCGACGACCTCAACGTCTATCCCGTCCCCGACGGCGACACCGGCACGAACCTCACGCTCACGGTGCGCGCCGTCGCCGAGGCGCTCGGCAGCTCGGATGCGGCCGACCGCCCGGCTCTCGCACATGACGTTGCGCGCGCGGCGCTCATGGGCGCGCGCGGCAACTCCGGCGTGATCCTGTCGCAGATCGTCCGCGGCGCCGCCCACGTGCTCGCGGAGTCCGCGAACGGCGTCGAGCCGAAGCTCGCCGCGCGGGCGTTGCGCGGCGCCTCTGACGCCGCGTACAGCGCGGTGCGCCGGCCCGTCGAGGGGACGATGCTCTCGGTCGTGCGTGAGCTCGCCGAGGAGGCCGAGAGCCGCGCCGACGATCCTGCGCCGCTCGGCGACCTGCTCATCGACCTCGTGCGGCGCGGGGAGGAGGCAGTCGCGCGCACACCCGAGCAGCTCGACGTTCTCCGCGAGGCGGGTGTCGTGGACGCGGGCGGCGCCGGCCTCGTCGAGCTCCTGCGCGGCGTCGCGGCGGCGGTCGCCGGCGAGCCGGTGCCGGAAGCGCCCGTCGTCGCCACCGAGCGCGCGGGCCTCGACGCGATCCACCTCGAGCAGTCGCAGTACCGCTACTGCACCGTGTTCGTCGTCGAGGGAGACGCGCTCGACCGCGACGCGCTCGAGGCGCAGCTCGAGCCGCTCGGCGACTCGCTTCTCGTCGTCGGCGACGAGACGGCGCTCAAGGTGCACGTCCACACCGACGATCCCGGCGCCGCGCTCTCGCTCGGCACCGCCGTCGGCGTGATCGAAGGGATCGAGATCGCGAACATGCAGGAGCAGCAGGTCGAGCGCGACTCAAGGCTGGAAGCGTCGTCGGCCAAGCCGACGACGCCCGGCCAGAAGAACGGGCGCCTCTCAGTCGTGCCCGACGCGGTCGAGCGCGCGACATGCGGCGTCGTCGCGGTCGTCGCGGGCGACGGGAACCGCAGCCTGTTCGAGAGCGTCGCCGCGCCGGTCGGGCCGATCCGCATCGTCGAGGGCGGCCAGACGTCGAACCCGTCGACGGCGGAGCTCCTCGCCGCGATCGAGGAGCTCGATGCCGACGAGGTGATCCTTCTGCCGAACAACTCGAACGTCCGTCTCGCCGCCGAGCACGCCGCGCAGCACGCGGGGCGTCCGGTCGAGGTCGTCGCGACCGACTCGATCACGGCGGGCCTCGCGGCGCTCGTCGCCTTCGACGGCTCTCGCAGCGCGGCGGAGAACGCCGGCGAGATGCGCGAGACAGTCGCAGCGGTCGGCGCGGGCGAAGTGACGCGCGCGTCGCGCGACGTCCAGCTCAACGGCGTCGCGATCCGGAACGGCGAGTGGCTCGGCCTCGCCGACGGCGATCCGGTCGCGGGCGGAGACGACTTCGCCGACGTCACGCTCGCCGTGGTCGGGCATCTCCTCCGCGAGCCGCGCTCGCTCCTCACGCTCCTGACCGGCGACGGAGCCGCCGCAGCTCGACGGCCTCGTCGGCCGCATCGCCGCGGCGCACCCGGAGATCGAGATCGAGGTGCACGAGGGCGGCCAGCCTCATTACCCGCTGCTGCTCGGCGCGGAATAGTCTCCGTTCCATGCCGGTCAGGGTCGTGCTGGTCGAGGACAACGAGGTCTTCCGCGAGGCGCTCGAGCTGATGCTCGGGATGCGCGGGGAGATCGACGTCGTCGCGGCGGTCGGCGACGGCAGCTCGGCTCTCGCGGCGGTGCTCGAGCACCGGCCCGACGTCGTGCTCATGGACTACCGCATGCCGGGCCTTGACGGAGTCGAGACGACGATGCAGTTACGCGCCGAGCTCCCCGATCTCGCGGTTGTCGCGCTTACCGCTTCCGCGAACGACTCTCAGCGGCAGGAGCTCCTCGCCGCCGGCGCGATCGCGTGCCTCGGCAAGGATGAGGAGCTCGACGAGATCGTCGCCGCGATTCAGCGAGCCGCCGCGACATGAATCTCACCGCCGCGAACACCGCGATCGTCCTCGACTCGACCGCGGACCTGCCGGACGCCGCGGACCGCTTCCCGAACTGGCGCGTCGTGCCGCTCTACGTCCGCTTCGGCGACGAGAGCTTCAAGGACGGCGTCGAGATCTCGGGGGACGACTTCTACCGCGCGCCTCAAGACCGACCCAGAGTTCCCGCGTACGTCGCAGCCGACGCCGGCCGACTTCCTCGCCTGTTACCACGAGCTGATCTCCTACGAGCGGATCTTCTCGGTGCACCTCTCGGCCAAGGTCTCGGGGACGTTTGCGAGCGCAGAGACCGCCGCCGAGGAGCTCGGGCACGGAGTCGTGCACGCCGTCGACACCGAGACGGCTTCGGCGTCGATCGGGCTGCTCGCGCTTGCGATTCAGCGCCGTCTCGAGCGCGGCACGACCGACGAGGAGATCGAAGAACTCATCGACCGGTATCGCCGCGAGCGCGGTGTGCTGTTCACCGTCGACACGCTCGAGTTCCTCCGGCGAGGCGGCCGGATCGGGAAGGCTGCGGCGTTCGCCGGCGGCCTCCTCCACGTGAAGCCGATCCTCTCGATCGTCGACGGCGAGGTTGCGCCGGTGAAGCGAGTGCGCGGCGAGAAGAAGGCGTTCGCCGAGCTCGTGGCGGCGATCAAGACAGAGACGACGGAGGAGCCCGGCTGGCGTTTCTCGGTCGCGCACGCCTCGGCGCCGGAACGGGCGGCCGAGCTCGAAGCCCTCATCCGTGAGCACCGTCCGAACGCCGAGCTCGAGCTCGACGTCACGCTCGGCGCGGTGGTCGGCGCCCACGCAGGCCCGGGCACCCTCGGGCTCTTCTGGTTCCGCGACGACGTGTGAAACGCGCCGCGCGCGGCGGCGGAATCCTTGCCTAGGAGGGATCTTCCTCGACCGTGATCGCGTCCATCGGGCATGCGGCCGCCGCGTCGAGAACGGCGGGGTCGGTGCTCGTCCCGACTCGCAGGCTTGCCTTCCCGTTCGAGTCGAGCTCGAACACATCCGGAGCAAGATCGGCGCAGTCGCCGAAGCCGCTGCACGAGCGGCCGTCGATGACGATGCGGTAGCTCATGCCCGAGCCCTCTTCGGCGCCGGGCGGTACATCGCGCGCCATACGGTGGCGAAGACGACGGCCGCGACCGCGCCGAGGTAGATGTCGCGCGCCCACGGCTGAGCCGAGTCGCTGCCCGCGAGCAGGCCGTGCGCCGTCGCGAGACCGAAGATCGCGTACGTCGACCAGTGGAGCAGGCGCCACCGCTTCTGCCCGATGAGCTTGCGGACGGAGAACGAGACGACGACGAGCGCCATCAGCTCCGCCGCGACGACGCCGAACGCGACCGCGACCGGCCGGTACGGGGACGAGCCGGGGACGAACAGGCCGGCGATGCGGCATCTTCACCGTCTTGTCGAGCACGAGCGAAGTGCCGTGGACGGCCAGAACCGTCGAGCCCGAGCAGCGAGAGCACCCGATGGAGATCCATGACGGAGGAGGCCTTGACCGCGCGGCCGAAAGGCCGCGACTTGAGGATCAGCCCCGCGAGGACGGACAGCGTGAGCAGGATGTACGCCGTGAGCCCGCTCGCGCGCGCGAGGAGCCAGAAGGTCGGATCCGTTTTCATGCGAGCCCTCCCGCGAGGATCGTCTCGCCCGGCGGCGGTGACGAGGACGGCGGGAATCGCGAGCTCGTCGGCTTCCCGGCGCGCGGCTTCGGAGCCGGCGAGGAAGAGCGCCTTCGCCGTCACCTCGGCGTCGGCGGCGTCGCCCGCGACGACCGTGACCCGCAACAGGTCGCTCGCCGACGGCTCGCCCGTGGCCGGATCGATGATGTGATGGAGCTCGCGCCCGCCGCGCCGCCAGCGGCGGCTGTCGCTCCCGGAGGTCGCGAGCGCGGAGCTTCCCGAAAGCTCGAGCGTGAGCGAGCCGTCGGGAGTCTCGACCGCGACCGTCCAGACGCCGCCGCGGGTCGCGATGTCTCCGCCGGCGTTCACGAGGCACGGCCCGGCGGTGGCGAGGATCTCGGCGGCGCGCTCGCATGCGTAGCCCTTGCCGATGCCGCCGAGGTCGATCTGCGCTCCGTCCCGGAGGAAGACGACTCCGTCCTCGATCTCGACGCATCCGCGCGTGCCTGCCGCCGGCTCGACCGGGCGCTCGTCGTCGCGGGAGAGGAGCTCGAACGAGCGGTCGTAGCCGGAGCGAGGAGGGCGTCGTGGACATTGATGTCGAAGCGGCCACCGGTTCTCTCGCGCGCCGCGAGCGCGAGCTCGACCACGCGCAGCAGGTCAGGCCCGGCAGCAAGGCTTCCCGTCGGCGTTGAGCCGCGACAGCTCCGATTCGGGCCGGAAGCGAGTCAGGAGCGCCTCGAGCCGGTGGAACTCCTCCTCCGCGGTCGCGAGCGCGTCGCCGGCTTCGCCGGACTCGACGAGCAGCTCGACGTCCGTGCCCATTGCACGGAAGCGGTGGCGATTTAGCGTCGCGTTCATACCTGAAGTGAGTAGAAACATGCCTCGAACTTGCGATTCGGCGCGCAAGTTTTCCTCCCGACATCCCTCTTACCGGTTATGTCACGCATCCACTCGACTCTCATCGCCCTCCTGATCGGCGCCGCTGCGACGGTCGGACTGTCCGCGGCCATCCACACCGTGCAGCTCGGCCAGAAGGCCGCAGCACCGTCTGTCTCCGCGCAAGATCTCGCGGCGCGGAAGGCGAAGCTCGCGGCCTGGCGCCACTCCCTCCACGCCACGCTGGCGAAGCGGCCGCCGGCGACTCCCGAAGCTTCCGCATTTCGCGCCTGTTGTGGCCGCTCAGCCGGTGGCGGCGCCGTCAGCGCCGGTGCAGGCTGCGCCGCCGCATGTCACGTATGTTCATCCACCGGCGGTCGTGAAGTACAAGCGTCCTGCCGCGCCGCCCGTGACGACGACGACGTCCAGCTCGGGCGACGACGAGGGCGGCGACAACGGCGGCGACGACGGCGGCGACGACGGCGGCTCGGGCGGCGGAGACTGAGTTGCCCTCGCACGCCCTTCGCGCCTACGTCTTCTCGATCTCGCTCCTCCTCTTCTTCGTGCTCTGGGTGGTGATCTCGGCGCGGCCCTGGACGGCGGCGCAGAGCGGCGTGAGCCCAGCGATCAAGGCGCTCGAAGCTCGCGAGCGGCACCTCCGGCACGAAGCGCGCGTCGTGGAGAAAACCGTCCGCCGGAGGTGGGCCGGTTACCGGCGGCGGCTCCACGCGCGCCAGGCGCAGATCCGGGCACTACAGCAGAGCCACGCGGCTCAGGTCGCGGCGACGTCAGGAGGCACGGTGAGCGCGGCTCCGTACAGCAGCGGGGCTCCCTCGTCCCGCGTCGTGACGCTGGCGCCGCAGGTTCGCGTCGTGACGCTTCCGCCGGCCGCCCCAGCGGCGACGAGTTCCGGAAGCTCGCACCCGTGACGGAGGCGCTCCGGCCTGGATCGCGTCTACGATTCCGCGATGAGCGTTGTCCCTGACCCCGGTCGGCCTCTCGCCGCTCCGGCGGAGATCACTCGGCGTGTGGAGGAGCTGTACACGGCTCACGTCCGCCTCGTCCGCTCGATTTGCCGGTCACTGCTTCGCGACCGCAACGAGGCCGACGACGCCGTCCAGCAGACGTTTCTCTCGGCCCAGCGCGCGCTTACGAACGGGTCGTCTCCGCGCGAGCCGGCCGCGTGGCTCGCCGTGATCGCCCGCAACGAGTGCCTCGCGCGGGTGCGCGAGCGGATGCGTGAGCCGCTCCCGGTCGACGCGGAGCCGACCGAGGTCGGTGCAGACGCGTACGCCTCGGCAGTCAGCCGCTACGAGGTTGCGACGTTGCGCGAGGCGCTGGCCGACCTGCCGCGCGCGCAGCGCGAGGCGATCCTCCTCCGCGAGCTGCGCGGCCTCTCGTACGACGAGGTGGCGCGCGCGCTCTCGGTGACGACCGGAGCGGTCGAGTCCCTCATCTTTCGCGCGCGGCGGACGCTGCAGGTAAAGCTCAGCGAGGCGATGCCGGCGCTCTCGCCGGTTGCGCTGTTCGCCCGCCTGTTCGGCAGCGGCGGCGGAGGCGATCTGGCCGGGCCGGCCGTGGCGAAGGTCGCCGTGATCGGCGTCGGGGCGGCGATGCTCGCCGGCGGAGCGGCGCTCGGACCGCACGCGCTCGGGCTCGGTCACTCGGCGGCGAAGGCACAACACGCTGCGCCCGTTCACCTTCAGTCCTCGCAGCGGCTCATCCCCGCCACGGCGGCGCACGTCTCGTCGTCGCCTCCGGCCGCACCCGCCGCACGGCATCGCGTCGAGCACGAGACGCCGGCCGCCGACAGGGCCTCGTCCACCGATGTCGCGGAGACCTCGAGCTCAGAGACCTCCGGCCCCGAGAGCTCGAGCTCGGAGTCCTCGAGCGGGGAGAGCGAGAGCGGGGACAGGAGCGGCAGCGGCTCGAGCTCCGGCTCGGGCGGTACGTCCACTCCGCCGGTGCATTCGCACGACGGCCGCGGCTCGGACGACTCCGGCAGCTCGGACGACCCCGGCGGCTCGGACGACTCCGGCGGCTCGGACGACCCCGGCGGAGACTGACGCCGAGACCAACGTCCGGTCCGGCGGGGATACTCACTCCGTTCGGTGCCGAAGACGATGACAGCAACCCGCCGCCACCCGGCCTTCGCAGGCTTGGACCCACCAGAACGGTGGCCTCGTGCTGCCGCGCTCTCCGCGCCCCGACCGGCTCGAGCTCGGCCTCGACACGCTGCCCGGCGTCGGCCCGACGATCCAGCGGAAGCTCGCCAAGCTCGGCCTCACGACCGTCCGCGACGTCCTCGAGCACCGGCCGCGCCGCTACGAGACAGCCGCCGACGAGGTGAAGATCGCCGCGTTGCGCGCCGGTGAGGAGTGCGTCATCGCCGGCCGCATCCTGAAGGCAGAGAAGAAGCCGATGCGCGGGCGGCGGACGCGGATCGTCGCGCGCATCGACGACGGCAGCGACGTGATCACCGTGAGCTGGTTCAACCAGCCGTGGCTCGCCGACAAGCTCGACGCCGGGAACGCAGATCCGGGTGCGCGGCAAGCTCGGCCGCTTCGGCTTCGAGCCGCGCTCGTACGACCTCGGAGAGGCGCGCGCGACCGCGGACTTCGCGCCGGTCTATCCCGCGGCGGAGGAGATCGCGGCCGCGAGCGTGCGCCGCGTCGTCGACCTCGCGCTGCCGCTCGCGCTCGACGTCCCCGACCCGCTTCCCGCCGAGCTGCGCGAGCGCGAGGGGCTCGCGCTGAAGCGCGACGCGCTCGCCGCCGTGCACCGCCCGCACGACCTCGACGAGGCGGAACGCGGTCGCGCGCGGCTCGCCTTCGAGGAGCTCCTCGTCCTCCAGATCGGCATCGCGCGCCGCGTCGAGGAGCGCGAGCGCACGCTCGCGCCCGGCCTCGGCGAGCCGGGCGACCTCATCCTCCGCTACCGCGAAGCGCTCCCGTTCGCGCTCACGCCGTACCAGGAGCAGGCGATCCGCGAGATCGACGGCGACCTCGCGCGCACGGTGCCGATGCAGCGGCTCCTGCAGGGAGACGTCGGCTCGGGCAAGACCGTCGTCGCGCTCTACGCGCTGCTGCGCGCAGTCGAGAACGGCCGGCAAGGCGCGCTCATGGCGCCGACCGAGACGCTCGCCGAGCAGCACTTCCTCACGGTCGCCGACCTCTGCCTCGAGCTCGGCGTGACGTGCGCGCTGCTCACGAGCTCGTCGAAGAAGGCCGAGCGCGAGCAGGCGCTCTCCGCCGACGTCGTCGTCGGCACGCACGCGCTCATCCAGAGCGGGGTCGAGCTGCGCGACCTCGCGGTCGCGGTCGTCGACGAGCAGCACCGCTTCGGCGTCGAGCAGCGCTCCGCGATCTCGCGGCGAGTCGCGCGCCGCACGTCCTCCACATGACCGCGACGCCGATCCCGCGCACGCTCGCGCTCACCGTCTACGGCGACCTCGCGGTCTCGGAGATCAAGAAGCCGCCCGCGTCGCGCAAGCCGGTGATCACGAGCTGGATCACCGAGGAGCGCGCGTCGGAGGCGTACACGCGCCTCACGCGGCTGCTCTCGCGAAGGCCGCCAGGCGTACGTCGTGTGCCCGCTCGTCGAGCTCTCCGAGACGTCGCTCGCGCGCGCGGCCGAGGCGGAGGCCGAGCGCCTGCGGCGCGCCGAGCTGCAGGACTTCCGCGTCGGCTGCGTCCACGGCCGCCTCAAGACGCCCGAGCGGCGCGAGCTCATGGCGCGTTTCAAGGCGCGCGAGCTCGACGTCCTCGTTGCGACGACGGTGATCGAGGTCGGCGTCGACGTCCCGAACGCGACGGTGATGATCGTCCAGGAAGCCGACCGCTTCGGCCTCGCGCAGCTCCACCAGCTGCGCGGCCGCGTCGGCCGCGGCGCCGAGCAGTCGTACTGCGTCCTCGTCTCGCGCGCGAAGGAGGAGCTGACCGAGTCGGCGCACGCGCGCCTGCAGGCGCTCGTCGACACGAGCGACGGCTTCGAGCTCGCCGAGGTCGACCTCGACCTGCGCGGCGGCGGCGCGCTGCTCGGGACGCGCCAGTCGGGCCTCTCCGATCTCCGCTTCGCGCATCTCCGCCGCGACCGCGAGCTGCTCGAGCGAGCGCGCGCCGAGGCGCCTGCACGTCGCCGCCGGCCCGCTGCAGGACGCGGCCGACGCGCTCTTCGCCGAGGTCGAGCGCGAAACGCTCGCTTGACGCGCGTAGCGCGGCGTCAATTCACTACGCTGCTGGACGCGACGCCGCAGCGGGTGGCGTCGCCCGAGTGGAGGGATTCGATGAAGCGCTTTCTGTTTGCGCTCGCGCTCGTCGCGATCGCCGGCGCGACGTACGTCGCCACTGCGCCCCGGTAGCCAGACCGCCGGCCCGACAGCTGCGCAGTTCAAGGCGTCTGAAGAAGCAGGTTGCCAAGCTCCAGAAGGACGAGGGACAGGTCAAGCAGATCGCCGTGGGGGATGCGTTCCTGCTGTCGGAATGCATGTCGCATGCCGTCCCGATCAACCAGTTCGGCCAAGGCGCAGGCTTCGCGAGCACGTCTGGCTACACGTGGACGGAGCCCGGCTACAACAGCGACCAGCCCTGGCTCGAGACGGCACTCGACGTGACCGCGAGCGACGATCCAAACGCACTCTGGGTCACCGGCGGCAGCTCACAATGCGGGGCAGACCTCCAAGCGGCTGTTCGGACGCTGAGCCGCTTGGCCGGCGTTCGCCTGCACTCGGTGCGGATTCACGGCTTCAACGCCAGGCACTAGCGCGCATCGGCCGGGAGGGCGGCTGCGCGGTCGCCCTCCCGTTGGCCTCTAACGCGAGCTCGTCGAGGATCGCGGCGAGCTCGCGTGGGCTCTCGAGCATCGGCATGTGGCCCGCGTCGAGCTCGATCGGCTCGACGCCGAGCACGTCGCGCGCCGCGTGGCGCTGCCAGTCCGGACGGATCACCGCGTCCCGCGAGCAGACGATGTACGCCGGGTGCGCGGGCCGACGCGGCTCGGTTCCGTACGGCGCCTGATGTCGAAGCGTCTCGGCGTGGTGTGTGTGCTCGGGCGGTACCTGAAGCTCCGCCGCCACGACCGCTGGGTCGGGGTAGTAGGAGCGGCCGAGCTTGTCCCGCTCGCGCCCGGCTCCGAAACCCTCGACGAAGACGTCCTTCCACTGCATGTCGTCGACGGCGACGAGGGCGCAGAGATAGACGTGGAGCCGCGCCTCGACGTACGGGATCGTCATGCCGCCGAGCGAGTGCCCGACGACGACGTCGCACGGCGGGACGGCCGCGACGTACTCGTCGACTCCTGCGTCGAGGTCTTCGCACGGCATGTCGGGCGTATGCACTGTGTGCCCGCGCGCCTCGAGCTCGGCGCGCACGAAGTCCCATTGCGCGCCGATACCCCACGCACCGTGGACGAGGGAGAAGGTCGCCATGCGGCGAAGCCTCTCACACCGGCGATCGCGGCAGCCTCAGCTGCCACGAGCGGCCACGGGCTTCGTCCGTGAAAGGCAGCGACGCGTAGAGCGCGTTAGCCGGGTCCATGTCGCCAGTCCCCACCACGATCGTCTCGGCGCCGAGCGCGTGGGCGCGGCGCATTCCCTCGAGCATCAGCGCGCGGGCGAGCCCGTGCCTCTGGTGGCGCGGATGCGTGCAGACGGGCTCGAAGATCGCGAGGCGGTTCGGCCAGTCCCAGCAGACGGCGGCGTAGGCCGCGATCGATCCGTCCTCGGCCTCCGCGACGAGATCGGTCTCGCGCAGGAAGCAGGTGGCGTCCCGCGCGATGCCGACGTGCTCGGCAGCGTGGTGGATGGTGCGGCCGAAGGCGACGTTGAGGAGATCGCCGATCGCCTGGGCATCCGTGGGGTCGTCGGCGGGGTCGTCGCGAGTCGGGCGCAACGTGTAGCCGGGCGGGGCGAGGGGCGGCGCAATCGGGATTGCGCGCATCGACCGAGTCATCTCCCACCCGTCGGTCTCGCGGTAGCCCCGGGCGGCGGCGACGCGACGAGTCTCCTCGTCGCCGTCGACGACGAGGAGGATGATGTGCTCGTCGCCGGCGGCGGCGCCGGCTGTCTCGGCCCAGGCGACGACGGTATCCAGAGAAACCGGCGAGCCGGGGAGAACGTGCGGGTGTATCTGTGGGTTGCCCTCGCTCATGGCCGCTGCGACGAGCGTCCCGTCTTCGTCGATCCAGAGGCGGCTCCGCGCGGCCCGGTCGGCGTCAAGGCTCGGCGTGGTGCCGGCAAAGACGGATCCCTCCCAGCGCCTGATCTCCCACGTGCTCCCAAGCGGCGAGCGCGGCCAGAGATCGCTCAGGAACCCCCGAACGAGCTCGATGTCCTGTGGAACGACGATCGCGCGGTCGTGAACCACGCCAAGAGGCTCGCACTCAGTCCCTCATTGCGAATCCGGGGGACCGCTGATCCTTACGATCCTCGCGTGCGCGTCATCGCCGGAACGAAGAGAGGGCACACGCTCGTCGCGCCGCGGGGCACGGACACGCGGCCGACGTCGGATCGCGTGCGCGAGAACATCTTCAACCTCGTCGGCCCGCTCGACGGCGCGAAGGTGCTCGACCTCTTCGCCGGCTCGGGCGCGCTCGGGATCGAGGCGCTCTCGCGCGGCGCGGCGTCCGCCGTCTTCGTCGAGAACGACCGCGGCGCGATCCGCGCGATCGAGCGGAACCTCGAGAAGCTGCGGCTGACCGGCGCGCGCGTCGTCCGTGGGGACGCGCTATTCACGCTTGCGCAGGAAACGACGGCGGGCGCGAAGTACGATCTCGTGCTGGTCGACCCTCCCTACGACATGCTCGACACCATCCAGCCACGCCTCGCCCACCATCTGCCCGCGCTGCTCGCGCCGGACGGCCTCGTCGTGTTCGAAACCGACGTGCGCAGCGAGCCCGAGCTGCCGCTTCCCGTCCGCACCTCGAGGAAGTACGGCAACTCGCGCGTGACGATCTTCGAGGCGGCGCACCAGTGATCACGGCGATCGCGCCAGGCACGTACGACCCGGTGACGAACGGTCACGTCGACGTGCTCACGCGCGCGGCGGGGATCTTCGACCGCGTCGTCGTCGGCGTCGTCAACGCGCCGCGCCACAAGGAGCCGATGTTCACCGTCGAGGAGCGCGTCGAGTTCCTCCGCGGCGCCCTCGCCGGGCACGACAACATCGAGATCGACGTCTTCCGCGAGCTCGTCGTCGACTTCGCGCACAAGTGGGACGCGAAAGCGATCGTCAAGGGGCTCCGCGTCATCAGCGATTTCGAGTGGGAGTTCCAGATGAACCAGCTCAACCGGACGCTCGCCCCGGAGATCGAGACGGTGTACGTCATGGCGAGCCCGCAGGTGAGTTTCGTCTCTTCGAGCGGCGTCAAGGAGATCGCGGCGTTCGGCGGAGACGTATCCGCGCTCGTCCCGGCACCGGTCGCGAAGCGGCTCGCAGAGCTCTTCCCGGACGGGAGGCCGGGCACGCCTGAACGCCCCGACGAGTAATTCGGGCTAAACTCCCCGCCAATGGACGTACTCGTTCTGATCGACAAGCTCGACGACCTCGTGCACAACGCGAAGTCGGTCCCGCTCACCGACACGGTCCGGGTCGACCGCGATGAGATCTACGAGATCATCGACCAGATGCGCGCCACGATCCCGGAAGAGATCAAGCAGGCGCGGTGGATCGTCAAGGAGCGCCAGGAGATGCTCGCCGAGGCGAAGCGCGAGGTCGACCGGCTCCTCGCCGAGGCGCGTGAGCAGGCCGTGCGCGAAGCGTCGCAGACGGAGATCGTCAAGATCGCCGAGCGGCAGGCCGACGAGATCCTCCAGGATGCGCGCCGCCAGGCGCACGAGATGAAGATGGAGATGGAGGACTGGGCCGACAACCAGCTCGCCTCCCTCGAGGTCAATCTCGAGCGCTTCCTCGTCGCGGTTCGCCGCGGCCGCGAGCGGCTGCACGAGCGGTCGCAGGAGTCCGTCGTCGCGGGCCTCGGCCCGACGAACGGCGATCTCGGCGACGACGCCGGCTACTAATCTCGGGATCGAGTGCTGCGCACTCGCTCCCGGTCTGGAGGAACTCCGGCCGGGAAGAGCGCGGTCTTCCCGGCCTCCGTACTGAGACCTTGCTGGAGGCGAACGCTGGCTTCCCGACTGTGGCTGATTAGTCGCGCTTTGGTACGAAGTCGCGTGCTTTGCGGCGCAATTCGTCACGCATCCTTTATTCCCCGTGGGCGGGTGGGGGTTTGGGATGGAGCGTAGGCAGGGCCGCGACTCGCGGCGACAGTGCGGGCAGCGCGCCTAGCCCTCGACCGCAAGCTCCTGCGCAAGCTCGACGAATGCCTGCGCGGCTTGCGAGCGGTAGCGGTCGCGGTGCCATGCGAGGACGATGGTGCGCGGCGGAATACGCGATCCGAACGGGAGCATCTTCACGGCGCGATCCTTCTGGTCGACGACGAGGCGCGGCTCGATCGCGACGCCGAGGCCTTCTGCGACGAGCGCCTGCAGCGTGCCGTTGTCGTCGGTGCGGAAGACGACGTTCAGGTCGGGGACGCGGCCGGCGAGATGACGCTCCGGCTCGTCGGTCGAGCGGCGGCCGAGCAGCGGCAGCTTCCCGACCTCGCGGAGCGACGGCGCCGCGTCGAGGGCGGCGAGCTCCGAACGGGCCGAGACGAGCAGGACGTAGGGATCCTGGAGGAGCTCGGCCCACTCGAACGGCCCTTCCGCCAGCGGCAGCTCGGCGAACGCGAGGTCAAGCTCGCCGTGCTCGAGCAGGCGCAGGAGCTCGGTCGCGTCATTCTCCTCGCGCACACGCACGCCGACGCGCGGCCACTGTGCGCGGAAGCGGCGCACGAGAGCGGGGAGGAGGTTCGCGCCGACGCTCTGGAAGACGCCGACGCGCAGCGTTCCGCCTGCGCCCTCGGCGAGCGCGGCCATGTCGGCGCGGGCGGCGTCGAGCCGCGCGACGATCGCGTCGGCGTGGCGGAGCAGGAGGAGTCCCGCCTCGGTCGGCTCGACGCGCCGCGGCCCGCCCGGGCGGTCGAAGAGCTTGTGCCCGACGACCTTCTCGAGCTGCGCGATCTGCTGGCTCACCGCCGACTGCGTGTAGCCGAGCTCGCGCGCCGCCGCGCCGAACGAGCGCGTCCGCGACGACCGCCTCGAGGGCGGCGAGATGCCGCAGTTCGACGCCCAGCCAATCATTAGCGCTCATGATCGTTATGAACGATAACGCGATTTGTGCTGATCGCACGGCGTCAGGCACGGTGGAGTCATGCGCACGAAGGTCGCCATCGCACTCGCCACCGTCTACGTCGTCTGGGGATCGACGTATCTCGCGATCGCCGTCGCCGACCGGACGCTGCCGCCGCTGCTCATGCTCGCGGTGCGCTTCGGCCTCGCCGGCGCGATCCTCTACGGCTGGTCGCTGTGGCGCGGCGACGTCGCGACGCACGAAGCCCGGGCGGCAGGAATGGCTCGCAGCCGCGATCATCGGCGCGCTCCTCCTCTTCGTCGAGACCGGCGCAGTCGCGTGGGCAGAGCAGCGAGTCGCCTCCGGGCTCACTGCTCTGCTCGTCGCGTCCGTCCCGCTCTTCACCGCGCTGCTCGACCGCACGATCTTCGGCGTCCGGCTCTCGCTCGGCGCGCTCGCCGGGATCGCGACGGGACTGATCGGCGTCGCGCTCCTCGTCGGCCCGAGCGCGCACATCGACCCGGTCGGCGCCGCGGTGCTGCTCGCGGGCGCGTTCGCCTGGGCGGCGGGCTCGGCGTACGCGCGCGTCGCGCCGCTGCCGCGCGCGCCGTTCCTCTCCACGGCGATGCAGATGCTCTGCGGCGCGGCGCTGCTCGCGAGTCGCGGGAGTCGCGACGGGCGAGCTCGGGCAGGTCCATCCCGTCCGCGGTCTCGGCTGGGATCGCTCGGCGCGTTCGCGTACCTCATCGTGATCGGCTCGATCGGCGCGTACACCGCGTACGGCTGGCTGCTGCGGAGCGGGACGTCGAGCGTGCTCGTCTCGACGTACGCGTACGTCAACCCGGCGATCGCAGTCGGGCTCGGCTGGCTGTTCGTCGGCGAGGCGGTCGGCGGCCGGGAGATCGCCGCGGGCGCCGTGATCCTCGCCTCGGTCGGGATGCTCATGCTCGGCCGCGCGCCGCGCACCGCGCGAGGAACGCGTGCCGGACGGCGCGAAAGCTTCTGCCTGATCCGGACAAAGGTTCAGAGTGGGGCCTGTGGAGGAGGACTTCCGGCGCCTGTGGACCGACTACAACCGGCACGTCCTCGCGTACGCGCTGCGCCGCACCGCGCAGCGCTCGGACGCGGAGGACGTCGTCTCCGCGACGTTCGGTGTCGCGTGGCGGCGGTGGGGCGACAGACCGGCGGCGGAGTTCGAGCTCCCATGGCTCTACGCGATCGCCGCGCGCGTGCTCGCGAACCAGCGGCGCTCGCTCCGGCGGCTCGCGGCGCTGAGGTCGCGTCTGCGTGACCTTCCGACTCCAGCGGACAAGGAACGCTCCGACCTGCCGGACGTCGTCGCAGCGCTGAAGCAACTGCGCACGGACGACCAGGAGATCCTCCGCCTCGCGGCGTGGGAGGGACTGACCGGAGCCGAGCTCGCAGTCGCACTCGACTGCACGGAGAACGCCGCGGCGATCCGTCTCCACCGAGCCCGCAAGCGGCTCGAGGAGCAGCTCATGCGAAAGAAGACGCCCGCCGCCGGACAGTCAGTTGTGGGAGGCACTGAATGAACGAGCAACGAGGTGATGTCGATCGCCTTGACGGAGGCGAACCCGGTGCGAGCGGACGACCTCACGCCGCTCGATCTTCCTGACCGCTTCGGCCGCCGCCGGTTGACGACCCGTCGGTTCGTCGCTGTGATTGCGATACTCGTGATCGTTGTCGGCCGCGCTCGCCGCTGCCGTACGTCGATTCGCACGTCTCCGCGTCACGGTCGAGCTCGCGTCCGAGGCAGCGGCCCAGTTCTGGTCACGCTCGGGTATCACCGGCTCGGGCCGTTGGCGAACGGCGGGAACGTGCGCGAACGGCGGAACCTGGCGCGACCGGCGCTAGCGGAAGGGCCGATCAACACGGGTGGCCCGCCGCAGCCGATAGCGCCGGTAGACCCGACCACCGCCTTCTACCGCGACGGCCCGACCGGCGCGACGGACCGACTCGGACACCCTTGGCGCTCGGCCGGGACAACCTCTCTCGCCGAAGCCCGTGCGGCCTTCCGAGCCGCTTTCGTCCTGCCGGACGTCGCTCCCGTCGATCCGTCCGGGATCGACAAGGTCACCAAGGACTGTGGTGAACCGCCGCGCGGGACGGGTTGCGACGTCGGGATCGGCTGTTCTCGCGCAGCGGATCATGAATCCACTACCAGCCGGCTGCCCAGTGGAGGGGATCGTCGGATCCGCTCGCGGTGTACAAGAACGCTGTGAAATACGGCGCGAGGATCGTGTACCTCAGCGGGACGCCCGCGCTCATCAGTTCGTCGACGGCCGGAACATCGAGTTTCTGATCGGCGGCGTCCGTGTGAGTATCTGGGTCGTCGCTCCCGTTCCGACGGCGGCCCGACCCTGCAGGCGGTTGCGCAGTCGATCGTCGACCGCTCCAAGTAAGCGCCCAGCCGCCGCGCTACGGTGGCGCTGTGACCACCTTTGACGTTCGCAAGCTCCGGCTCCGCGCCGGTGACCAGGTTCGGGAGCGCGTCGAGATCGACGTCGAGCCGATCCATCTCGCCGGGCAGGAGTACGACCCGCGCCCGAATCCTGTCGCGGCCGAGCTCGTCGTCACGCGCGCGTCGAGCGGCACCGTGCTCGAGCTCGCGTTCGACGTCACGCTCGCGGGGCCGTGCTTCCGCTGCCTCGCCGACGCCGAGTTGCCGCTCTCGCTCCGCCTGCGCGAGTACAGCGCGACGAAGCCCGAGAGCGAAGACGATTCGACCGAGTACCTCGTCGAGGACCAGCTCGACCTCTCGCAGTGGGCGCACGACGCCGTCGTCCTCGCACTGCCCTTGCAGATCCTCCACGACCCCGACTGCGCCGGGCTCTGTCCCGTCTGCGGCAAGGACCTGAACGTCGAGCCGCACGAGCACGTCGAGGAGACGGTCGACCCGCGCTGGAGCGCGCTCAGCGAGCTGCGGGAGGAATGACGAACGGTGTCGTCGTCGTGAGCTTCTCGAAGCCGACGCGCTCGAGGATCGGCCGGCTCGTCGGCAACGCGTCGGCGTAGAGCCAGCGGTAGCCCGCCTCGCGCGCGATCTCGGCGCGCCGCGCAACGGTCGCGCGATACAAGCCGCGGCCGCGGAACTCCGGCAGCGTCACGCCGCCGAACATCCCCGCGAAGTCCACTCCCGGCTCGAGATCGACCCGTCCGCACGAGGCCGGCTCGCCGTCGACGAACGCCACGACCGGAACGGCGTGCTCGGGGAAGCCGTGGCCTCGGTCACCGAAGATTGCGTGCACGAGCTCCGTGAAGGCGTCGACGTCCTCGCGGAGCTCGACATCGGCCGGCGGCGGCGCGATCGCGGACGACCTCGGCGACGAGGACGGTCTCCGGATCCTCGGGCTCGAACCCGGCTGCGACAAGCCGTTCGGGAAGGTCGGCAGGGAGATCGTGGGAGTAGTACTTCCACTCGACGTGGCCACTGATCTCGCGCATCCGTGCGACGAGCGGCTCGACGTCGCCGTCCACCGGCGGCCGGATCACGGCGCTCCAGCCGTCGCCGACATACGTGCAGCCGTCGGCCTGGTTCGGCTTCCGCATTTGCTCGTCGAACAGCTGGAGGAGGCTCTCGGCTACCATGCCGCCCGCATCATGGCTGTCCCGAAGCGGAAAACTTCCAAGTCACGTCGCGACAAGCGGCGCGCGACGCACAAGATCGAGGCGCCGAAGGTCAACGTCTGCCCGACGTGCAACCAGCCGAAGCGCCCGCACCGCGTCTGCCCGACCTGCGGCACGTACAAGGGCCGCGAGGTCGTTCCGTTCCGCACGTCCGCTCCGTAAGCTCCTGTCCATGACGCGGGTTGCCGTCGACGCGATGGGAGGAGACCGCGGTCCCGAGGCCGTGGTCGAAGGCGCTCTCGCCGCGCGCACCGACGGCATCGAGCCCGTCATCTTCGGCGCCGCGGGCCTCGACACGCGCGGCCTCGAGCTCGTCGAGACGACGCAGGTCGTCGGGATGGAGGAGAAGCCCGCCGACGTGTTGCGCACGAAAGAGGACAGCTCCCTCGTGCGCGCCGCGAAGGCCGTCGCCGACGGAGAGGCCGCCGCAGTCGTCTCGCCCGGGAACACCGGCGCGATGCTTGCCGCGGGCCTCGTCGTCATTCGCCGCCTGCCGGGTGTGCGCCGTCCCGCGCTCGCCGTTCCGATCCGCACCGCGAACGGGCCGTGCGTGCTCCTCGATGTCGGCGCGAACGCCGACTGCCGGCCCGAGCACCTCCTCCAGTTCGGCGTGATGGGCGCTGTCTTCGCGGAGGAGGCGCTTGACGTCGAGCAGCCGACCGTGCGCCTCCTGTCGATCGGCGAGGAACCGGAGAAGGGCAACCAGCTCGCGCTCGACGCGCACGCGCTGCTCGCCGCCTCCGATCTCGATTTCGAGGGCAACGCCGAAGGTCGCGACATTCTCGACGGCGTCGCGCATGTCATCGTCACCGACGGGTTCACCGGCAACGTCGCGCTCAAGACGCTCGAAGGCTCGATCAAGTCGATCCTCACCGGCCTGCGCGCCGAGATCGAAGCGTCCGCGACGACGAAGCTCGGCGGCCTACTCATTCGGCCCGCCGCGCGGCGGCTCCGCTCGCGGCTCGACCCGGACACGTACGGCGGCGCCTATCTCCTCGGTCTCAAGGGGCTCGTCGTGATCGCGCACGGGAACTCGTCGCCGACCGCTATCGCTAATGCGATCCGTCTCGCCGCCCACGGCGTCGAGCACGACGTCGTCGGACGCCTCGGCGCGCGTGTCTCACGCGAGTCCGTCCACCCTGACCCTGTATGATCGGCGCGTTTTCCGGCTCCCCAACCCAAGAAGAGGTCACATGGCAGCGTCGCGCGAGGAAGTCTCCGAAAAGGTCAAGGAAGTCCTAACCGAGCAGCTCGGGATCGAGGAGTCAGAGATCACCGACGAGGCGTCGTTCCAGGAGGATCTCGACGCCGACTCGCTCGACCTCGTCGAGCTGATCATGGAGCTCGAGGATCAGTTCGGGATCAAGATCTCGGACGAGGACGCTCAGAAGATCACGACTGTCGGCCAGGCGGTCGACTACGTCACCAGTCACCAATAGCGGGGTCACCAGTAGCGCGCTCGCGCAGCTGATCGACAGTTTGCCGCCCGCGCTGGCGGAGACCGTCTTCACGCACGCGTCGTGGACCCACGACCGCGCAGTGTCGTACGAGCGCCTCGAGTTTCTCGGCGACAGCGTCCTCGAGCTCGCTGTCGCCGCGGCCCTGTACGCGCGGCATCCCGACTATCCCGAGGGCCGGCTGACGAAGGCGCGCGCGCACGTCGTCTCGCGCGCGACCTGCGCCGTCGTCGGTGCGGCGCTCGGGCTCGGCGAGCGACTCGCCGCGCAGGCGCCGCCCGGGTTCGAGGAAGACGCGAAGCGGCTGGGCGCGACCTCGAGCGTCGTCGGGGCGGTACTCGAGGCGGCGCTCGGGGCGCTCTTCCTCGAGCACGGCTTCGCCGCGATCGAGGGCGCGATCGTCGCTGCGTTCTCCGAGCACATCGAGACCGCGGTCTCGTCTCGCGTCGATCCGAAGTCGGACCTTCAGGAGCTCTTCGCGCGCTCGGGTCGCCGCGTGATGTACACGGAGCTCGCGACCGACGGGCCGGCGCACGACCGGCGCTTCACGTGCGCCGCGGTCGTCGACGGCGAGGAGCTCGGCCGCGGCGAGGGTCGCACGAAGAAGGAGGCCGAGCAGGAGGCCGCGCGCCTCGCGCTCGCGAAGGTGGAGGGGAGCTCGTAGGCGAGTCCTAGCCGAGGAGCTCGCGGTAAAGATCCTGCGTCGGCGCGCTCGGCGCGACGCCGAGCTCCTCCCGCAGCGTCGTCCGCAGCCGCTCGTATGCCTGAAGCGCGTCCGCGGGATTCCCCTCGGCGGCGAGCGCGCGCATGAGGATGCGCCAGCCCGACTCACGGTACGGCTCGAGCCGCGTCAGCTCTCTACCGGCACGCACGGCGGCCGGCAGCTCGGTGCCTCCGATCGCGAGCGCGCCACCGGCATACGCCTCGAGCGCACGGAGGTGGAGCTCCCCGAGGCGGCGCCGCTCCTCCTCGATCCACGGGGCGTCCTCGCCGGAGAGGAACGTGCGCCCGGAGATGAACAGCGCGACCTGCGACGGGCCCCAGGCGCGATGCGGCTCGTCCTGCGCGAGCGCGGATTCTGCGCGGTGCACCGCGTCGGCCGCCGCCTCGACGTCGACCCATGCGTTGTCGGCAGCGATCTGCATCCCTTCGACCGGTACGACGCGGCGTACCTTCGAGAGGAGCGGGGCGAGCCCGGCGTCTCGGCCGTCCCGCCACAGTGCCTCGACGAGCTCGGCGCGGTCGACCGGCCGCAAGCGGTGAAGCGCGAGATACGCGACGAGAAGCCGTCCCTGCCGGCCGGGCAGCTGCGACTCGACGCGCACGCCGTCCACCGTCACCGCGAGCCTGCCGCAGAGCTGGACCTTGACGTTCGCCAATGAGGCGCCAACATAACGCCAAGTCCCGATCCCTACAAAGGAGGCGTCATGGCCAAGCAGATCACGTGTGAGTGTGGGTACGTCGCCGTCGGCGAGACCGACGATGCGGTGGTCGAGTCGATCCGCGAGCACATGCGGACCGACCATCCCGCCCTCCTCGATTCCGTGTCGCGTGACGACCTGCTCGGCTGGATCGAGGAGACATAGGAGGAAAGGCATGTCGGTCGCAGCGTTCAACCCGCAGGCGTACAAGGACACGACGAGAGAGCAGTGGGAGGACGCCGCCGAGGCGTGGCACCGCTGGGGGCCTGCGCTCGAGGCGTGGCTCGGCTCGGCGACCGAGCTCATGCTCGACCTCGCAGGCGTCGAGGAGGGCGACCGCGTGCTCGACGTCGCCGCCGGTGCCGGCGGACAGACGCTCGCGGCGGCGCGGAGGGTCGGTCCGGACGGAGCCGTGCTCGCGACCGACATCTCGCCGCGCATCCTCGAGTTCGCCGCCGGCGAGGCGCGGCGCGCGGGCCTCGCGAACGTCGGCACGCACACCGTCGACGGCGAGGAGCTCGACGTCGCCCCGGGCTCGTTCGACGTGGCGATCTCGCGCGTCGGACTCATCTACTTCCCGGACCGCCAGGGTGCGCTCGCACGGATCCGCGCAGCGCTCCGGCCGGGCGGCCGGTTCGCGACGATCACGTACTCGACGCCAGACCGGAACGGCTTCTTCTCGGTGCCGGTCGGGATCATCCGCGGCCGCGCCGAGCTGCCGCCGCCCGCGCCCGGGCAGCCGGGGCCGTTCAGTCTCGGCGGCGACGGCGTGCTGCAGGCGGAGCTCGAGGAGGCCGGCTTCACCGACGTTGTCGTTCGCGCGATTGACGCGCCGGTGCTGATGGCGTCATCGGCCCAGTGCGCCCGCTTTGAGCGGGAGTCGTTCGGGGCGCTCCACCAGATGCTTTCGGGCCTCGCCGAGGCCGAGCGGGATGCCGCGTGGGCCGAGGTGGAGGAGGCGCTCGGGCAGTTCGACGGACCGGACGGGTTCGCCGGCCCGTGCGAGCTCCTCGTCGCCGCGGGGACAGCGCCGTAGAGCCGTCCGGGGGCGCCGTCCGTTCCCGTTATTAGGTTCTTGGCGTGGCCCCGTCCCCGGATCTGTTGTGCGCCTGACCGGCTGCAAAGCGTCGCATGACCGCGTCCTCGGTCGGCCCCGTACCTTCGGGTACGAGGCCTCCCTGCGTCCTTGTCCTGCTCGCTTTTCGCCGGCCATGCGCGAACAGACCCGAGAACGGAGCCACTAGTGCATCTTCGCGCGGTAAAGCTGCGTGGCTTCAAGTCGTTTCCGGAGCCCGTCGAGATTCGCCTCGAGCCGGGGGTCGGCGTCATCGTCGGCCCGAACGGCTCCGGCAAGTCGAACGTCTCCGACGCGATCCGCTGGGCCGCCGGCTCGCTGAGCCCGAGCGAGCTGCGCGCCGAGAAGCCCGACGACGTCCTCTTCGCCGGCGGTGCGAGCCGTGGTGGTAGCGATTTCTGTGAAGTGGAGCTGCTCTTCGACAACGCCGACGGCACGCTGCCCGTGGAGTTTGCGGAGCTGTCGGTCGCGCGCCGTCTCCACCGCGGCGGCGAGGGCCAGTACCTCGTCAACAAGGCGCCCGTGCGGCGGCTCGATCTCGTCGAGCTGCTCGCCGACCTCGGGCTCGGGCAGGGGATGCACTCGATCATCAGCCAGGGGAAAGTCGAGGCGATCCTTGCGTCGCGTCCCGCCGAGCGCCGCGCGCTCGTCGAGGAAGCCGCGGGGCTCGGGCGCTTCAAGGCGCGGCGACATCGCGCCGAGCTGAAGCTCTCGCGTGTCGCGATCGAGGTCGAGCGCGCTCGCGACGTCGAAGCCGAGGTGCGCAAGCGGCTCCGGCCGCTCGCGTTGCAGGCGACCGCGGCCGAGCGCGCCGAGAAGCTCCGCGGCGAGATCGCCGGCCTCCACGCGCGCATCGCCGAGCTCGATCTCGCCGCGCTCGACGTTCGCCTCCACGACATCGACGCGCGCCGCACGACCGCGCGCGCTGCGAAGAAGGGCGTCGAGACACGGCTCGCCGAGGTTCTCGCCGAGCGTGCCGCCGCCGAGGAGAAGCTCGCCGACGCCGCAGGCGCGCGCGAGCAGGCGTTGCAGGCGCTCTACCGCTTGCGCAGCGCCGGCGAGCGGCTCGTGCTCCGCCGCGAGTCGGCCGAGTCGCGCCTCGCACGTCTTCGCGCCGCCGCCGAGCAGCCGCGGCGCGTTCTCGACGAGCGCGTCAAGAGCGAGCGCGAGGCGCTTGCCGAGCAGGCGCGTCTCCTCGAGGAACGGCTTCGCGCGCTCGACCGCGCACTCGCGGAGGGCGAGGGGCTCCCGCCGGCCGCGCGGGCTCTCGCCGAGGAGGGCGAGCGCATCGCGTTCTCGCTCCTCGACGTCGAGCCGGGGATGGAACGCGCTGTCGCCGCATCGCTTCGCCAGCGCGCCTCGGCGCTCGTCGCCGACGACGCGCACGCGGCCTTCGCGCTCCTCGAGCGGGCGCGCGCCGCCGGGCTCGGCTCGCTCACGGTTGTCGTCGGCAAGCGCGAGGCCGAGCTTCCCGTCGTCCCGAAGGAGGAGCTGCTCGCGTCGCCGGTCGCCGCGGTCACCGTCGAGGGCTTCGGCTACGACCCGGCGAGCGGCGAGCTCTGGTTCGCCGGCGAGACGGCCGAGGCGCTGCTGCTCGAGATGCAGGCGCGGCGCCGCAAGCTCGCGGCCGAGCTCGCCGAGGTGACCGAGCGCCGCGACGCGAAGATCCCCGCCAGCGCGTACGCGCTCGAGGCGAATCCGCGCACGGCACGGCTGATCGCGCTCACGGAACGCCTCGTGGGCGCGCTCGACGTCTCGGCCGAGCGTTTCGAGGCTCCGCTCCGCGAAGGCGACACCGGAGCAGCCGCAGGAGCTCGGTGCGGAGCTCCGCAAGCTCGGCGCCGCCGAGGTCGAGTTGCGCCAGGAGCTCGCCGCCGTGACCGAGTCCGCCTCCAGCGTCGAGATCGAGGGCGCGCGTCTCGGCGCCGAGGTCGACGAAGCGCGCCGCCGCCGCGAAGCAGCCGGCGTCGAAGAGGCGGCCGAGGGCGAAGACCGCGACGCACTCGCCGCGACGGTCGAGCGGCTCGAGCGCCGCCGCGAAGCTCTCGGCGCGGTCAATCCGCTCGCGAAGGAGGAGTACGAAGCCGAGAAGGAGCGCCTCGAAGAGCTCGCCGCGCAGCGCGCCGACCTCGAGGACAGCCTCGCCGAGCTCGAGAAGCTCAGCAAGGAGCTCGCCGACACCGTCGAGCGCCGTTTCGCCGAGACGTTCGACGCCGTGCAGAAGCACTTCCACGAGGTCGCGGGAACGCTCTTCCCCGGTGGCGAGGGCCGGCTCCGCCTGACCGAACCCGAGGACGAAGAGGGCGAGCCGGGCGTCGAGGTCGAGCTGCGCCCCGCGGGCAAGAAGGTGCAGCGGCTCTCGCTCCTGTCGGGCGGCGAGAAGGCGCTCGGCGCGATCTCGTTCCTCTTCGCGCTCTTCCTCGCGCGGCCGTGCCCGTTCTATCTCCTCGACGAGGTCGAGGCCGCGCTCGACGACGCGAACATCGGCCGCTTCGTCGAGCTCCTGCGCCGCTACTCCGATCGCGCGCAGTTCGTCGTCATCACGCACCAGAAGCGCACAATGGAAGCGGCCGACGTCCTCTACGGCGTGACGATGGGCGGCGACGGCATCTCGCAGGTCGTCTCCCGGCGGCTGCCGCGCGAGGACGCGGAAGCGGTCTCAGCAGCCTGAACATGGCCGAGGCGACGCTCGAGCAGACACCCGCCGGGCTCGTGCCCGTCGGCGACGGCTGGTTCGTTCTCAACGCCCGGGAAACGGTCTGGGGCGACTCTCCGCTCGGTGTCTTCTGCGACTGGGAGGGTGAGGGCCGAATCTTCCCGCAGCTCGGCATCAACGTCAGCGTCTTGCACAAAGGCCAGAGCCTCGGCCGCTACCACCTGGAGTCCGGGCACCAAGAGGACTTCCTCGTCCTCAGCGGCACCTGCCTCGCCATCGTCGACGAGCAGGAGCGTGAGCTGGGTGCCTGGGATCTGCTCCACTGCCCGCCCGGCGTCCCGCACATGGTCGTCGGCGCCGGCGACGGCCCGGCTGTCGTCATCGCGGTCGGGACACGCGGCGACGGCAGCGGCGTCGAGCGCGGAGCTACGTTCCCGTTCTCCGAGGTTGCGGATCGTCGCGGAGTCTCTGTGTCGCGCGAGACGACCGACCCGGCAGACGCGTACGCCGACGTCGACGATACGAAGCCGATCGCGTACGGCGGCTGGCTGGACTAGTCGCGCGTGATCCTCTACAACAGCCCCATCTCGGGCAATTGCTACAAGGTGCGGCTCCTCGCGGCGCATCTCGGCATCCCGCTCGAGCTCCGCGAAGTGGACGTCATCGATCGCAGCGACCCGCGCGACGCGCTCGCAGGGCTCAACCCGGTGCGGCGCGCGCCGACACTCGTCCTCGACGACGGCCGGCCGCTCGCGGAGTCGAACGCGATCATCTGGTACCTCGGCGAGGGCTCGCGCTTCGTCCCCGAGAATCGCTACGACCGCGCGAAGGCGCTCCAGTGGATGTTCTTCGAGCAGTACGAGCACGAGCCGGCGATCGCGATCGCGCGCTTCCTCAAGACGTACTCGACCCGGCCCGAGATCTGGGAGTCGCAGCGCGACCACCTCACAAGGCGCGGCGTCAAGGCGCTCGCCGCGCTCGAGCTCGGCCTCGACGGGCACGACTGGCTCGCCGGCGACGCGATGACGGTCGCCGACATCGCGCTCTACGCGTACACGCACTGCGCCGGCGAGGGCGGCTTCTCACTCGACGCGTACCCGGGCATCCGCGCGTGGCTTGACCGCGTCGCGGCCCAGCCCGGACATGTTTTGATGGACGCATGACTCCTTCCGAAGATCGCCTCGAGCGCTACGCCGAGCTCGCCGTCCGCGTCGGCGCGAACGTCCAGGAGGGCCAGGAGGTCTTCCTCCACACGATCCCCGAGCACGCCGACGTCGCGCGCGCGCTGACCCGGCAGGCGTATCGCGCCGGTGCGTCGTACGTGAACGTCATCTACGACGACCAGCACGTGCGGCACGCGATGATCGGCCTCGGGCCTGACTCGGCGCTGACGTACTCGCCCGAGTGGCGGCAGCAGCTCGCCCGTGAGATGGACGGGAACGCGCTGATCGGGACGAGCGGAAATCCCGAGCCCGAGCTCCTCGGCGATCTCGACGGCGAGCGGGTCGGCAAGGCGATGCAGATCGACGTGATGAAGATTCGCCGGCAGCAGTTCGCCGACAACAGCGTCAACTGGTGCGGAGTCGGTGCTCCGAACGCCGGCTGGGCGCAGCAGGTTCTTGGCGAGCCCGATGTCGAGAAGCTCTGGGAGCTCGTCGCCACGTGTTTCCGGCTTGACGAGGACGATCCCGTCGCCGCCTGGCGCGAGCACCTCGCGCGCCTCGACGCGCGCGGGAAGGCGCTCACCGAGCTGAAGCCCGACGCGCTCCACTACCGCGGCCCCGGCACCGATCTCACCGTCGGGCTCCTCCCGACGGCCAAGTGGGCGAGCGCCGGCTTCAAGACGGCCGGCGGCATCTACTTCGTCGCGAACATGCCGACCGAGGAGATCTTCACGTCGCCCGACGCACGGCGCGCCGACGGGACGATCCGCTCGACGATGCCCCTGTCCTTCTCCGGCCAGCTGATCCGCGGCCTCGAGCTCACGTTCAAGGACGGACGGATCGTCAACGTCGAGGCGGAGAACGGCGCCGAGCTCATCCGGTCGCAGATCGAAAGCGTCGAGAACGCCGACCGCCTCGGCGAGCTCGCGCTCGTCACGGGCGAGTCGCGCGTCGGCCAGACCCGGACGCTCTTTTACAACACGCTCTTCGATGAGAACGCGACGTGCCACATCGCGTTCGGCGCCGGGCTGGAGTACTGCTTCGACGGCGAGCCGGACGAGAACATGAACAAGTGCGACACGCACGTCGACTTCATGGTCGGCGGCCCGGAGCTCGAGGTCGACGCGCTGCTCGCGGACGGGACCGAAGTCCCGCTCATCCGTAACGAGGTCTGGCAGCTCGCTTGACGGTTGAGCTCGCGTCGCTGGCAGAGCTCGAGTCGGCGCTGGCGCGGGAGCGGTTCGACGTTGCGCGGGTCTTTATCGCGTATGGCGCGAGCGCACCGACGGGGCCGGAGCCCTGTCGGCTGCCGCTGGTCGCCTACACCTTCGATCCGCCGCGCAGAGCGGAGGGCTCGTTCGCGACGGGTGAGTGGCATGCGACCTGGAGCGAGGGCGAGTACGCGGCGGCGATCGAGACCGTGCGGGCCGCGATCTACGAGGGCGACGTGTACCAGGTGAACCTCGTCCAGCACCTGTGGGCGGAGTTCGAGGGCGACCCGCTCGCGGTTGCGGACGCGCTCGCTCCGCTCCGCCCGCTCGAGCCGGCGCCGCTCAGCGGGGAGGGGTGGACGATCGTCTCCGCCTCGCCGGAGATGCTCTTGCAGAAGCGCGGCAATCTCGTCCGAACCTGCCCGATCAAGGGCACGAGCCCGGCCGGGGTGCCGGTCGAGTCGGCGAAGGACGCGGCCGAGCACGTGATGATCGTCGACCTGGAGCGGAACGACCTCTCACGTGTCTGCGTGCCCGGCAGCGTCCGCTGGCCGGAGATGCTCGTCGAGCGGCAGCTGGCCGGTGTCTCCCACATGGTCGCGACCGTCGAGGGAGAGCTGCGCCCCGGCGTCGCCCTGACCGAACTGCTGGAGGCCGTTCTGCCGGGCGGGTCGGTGACCGGCTGTCCCAAGAGCAGCGCGCTCGAGCTGATCGCCGCGCTCGAGCCGGTCGGCCGCGGCGCCTCGATGGGCGCGCTGGGCCGCATCTACGCGAACGGCGACCTCGATCTCGCGTTGACGATCCGCACGTTCGCGATCGCCGACGGCGCGATCCATCTGTGGGTCGGCGGCGGCATCACGTGGGACTCCGAGCCGGCGGCCGAGATCGAGGAGTCGTGGGTAAAGGCGCGGCCTCTCCTGGCGGTCGCGTGAATCTGCTCGCGGTTGCCGTCTCGGGCCGCGGCCTCGTCGACCCGAGCGAGCCGGTGTTCGGCGCGGGGGACGACGTGCTGCTGCGGGGAAGGGCGGTCTTCGAGACGACGCGCGTCTACGGCGGGCGGCCGTTCCAGCTCGACGCGCACCTCGAACGGCTGCGCGCGTCCGCGGCGCAGATGCGGCTACCCGAGCCCGACCTGTCCGAGTGCCACCTGCTCGCCTCGCTCGCCATGGATGCCGCCGGCGAGACCGAGCTCGCGCTCCGCTTCTACTGGACGGCGTCGACCCTTGTCGCCTCTGTCGGGCCGATCGACCCGAGCCTCGAGCAGACGCGGGCTCGCGGCCTGCGGCTCGCCGTCGCTCGCACGTCGCGAGGCGCACTCGCGCGCGCCAAGTCGACGAGCTACGCCGAGAACATGATGGCCCAGGAGGACGCGGTCGCTCTCGGCGCCGACGACGCGCTCCTCGTCGACCCCGACGGCATCGTGCTCGAAGCGCCGATAGCGAACATCTGGTGGCGCACCGGCGACCGGCTTTTCACCCCGTCACTCGAGTTGCCAATCCTCGCCGGCGTGACCCGCTCGCTGCTGCTCGAGCTCGCGCCCGATCCGGTCGAGGAGGGCGCGTACCCGCTCGAGCACCTCCTCGCCGCCGAAGAGGCGTTCCTCACCTCATCCATCCGCGAGGTCATGCCCGTGCGCGCGATCGACGAGAAGGAGTTTGCGCTTGGCCCTTCGGCGGCCGCTCTGCAGGCGGCGCTCCGCGCCTGCGCAGCGCAGGTGTAAGGTCCCGCGGTGGCCCGGCTTGTATGCGCGATTTGCCTGGCAGGT
Source organism: uncultured Actinomycetes bacterium (assembly GCA_963767525.1). Classification (GTDB taxonomy): domain Bacteria; phylum Actinomycetota; class Thermoleophilia; order Gaiellales; family Gaiellaceae; genus Palsa-739. Next base: position 621,137 of record CAVYEH010000002.1, on the reverse strand, counting down.
GTCGTTCTTCTCGGGACAGGCTCCGCCGTGGCGTCGAAGGCTCCGAAGAAGCCGGTCTTCAAGACCTTCCTGAAGGCGACGCACAGCATCGTCAGCCAGATCACGCGCGGCCCGGACGGCCGGATGTGGTTCACGGAGGACTTCTCCGACCAGCTCGGCGCGATCACGGACGCCGGCGTCGTGAAGCACTACCGGACCGGCGGAAAGGGCCGGCGGCCGAACACGATCGTCGTCGGGCCGGACCGGAAGCTCTGGTACACGCTCTACAGCAGCGCGGGCAAGGTCGGCCGGATGACGACCGCCGGCGTGCGCGCCGAAGCGAGCACGGGCGCCGTCCGCGAGTCGCTCGTCGGCATCGGGGTCGGCGCTGCGAAGTCGCTGTGGGTCGGCGGCGAGTTCAGCCAGCTCTGGGAGCTCAACACGGCCGGCGGCACGGTGCTTCACCTGCAGCCGCCCGACCTCGCCGCGAGCCGCATCCCGTCGGGCTTCGTCGCGGGCAGCGACGGCCGCACCTGGGTCAACCTCGGCATCTACCTGGCGGCGATCGACCAGGCCGGGACGATCACGGAGTACACGGCCGGCTACAAGCCGAACCCGAAGATCCGCAACCTCGTGCTCGGGCCCGACGGGAACATCTGGTTCACCGACAGCCAGGAGCTGACGCGCATCGGCGCGATCGGCCGGATCACGCCGACCGGCACGGTCACGTACTTCCAGAAGGGTCTCAAGAAGGGCTCGGCGCCGCTCGGGATCACCGTCGGGCCCGACCGGAACCTGTGGTTCACGGAGAACCGCGGCGGGCCGCACGTCGGCCGGATCACAACGAAGGGCGTGATCACGCTCTACAAGATCCCGCTCCCCGCTTCGTACACGGCGACCGCGATCGCCCGCGGCAAGGGCCGGCACCTGTGGGTCGCTAGCAACGGACTCGCAGGCCTCGTCCGCGTCACCGTCCCCTGACCCGCCACAGGGCGATATGCAAGACCTGACCCTGTGTCTGCCGGTTCCAGCAAAGGGAGTGTGTTAGCTTCGGCGAGTCATGAAGGTCGGCGAAGCTCTCACCCTTAGAAGCCAGCTGCAAATCAGGTTCCAGCAACTTAGGGAGCGACTGAAGACAAGTGTCCTGGTGCAGGAAGGCGAGAAGCCGCCTGAGGACCCGCAGGAACTCTTGAAAGAACTCGAGAGCGTTGCAGAAGAGCTTCAGAAGCTGATCGCTCGGATCAACAAGACGAACCTTGCAACGACGCTTCCGAACGGCGGGACACTCACAGATGCGCTCGCACGTCGCGAGTACCTCGCGCTCCTCCAGACCGCGTTACATCAGGTCGCTGAGACGGCAAGCGCGGGTCAGAGCCGCTACGGCAAGGCCGAGATCCGGTCCTTCGCACCGTGGATGTCGGCGCGCTTCGCCGGCGAGCCGACGACCTCGCAAAAGAGCGCCGCGAGCTAGACGCTCGAATCCAGGAGGCAGACTGGCAGACGGAACTGATCGCGTAGAAGCGTGAGTCGGTAGCCGATCGAGACGAGCGGCGTGCACAAGGCGGCGACTGCCGAAGTCGCATCTGGCGGCGCTATGGGCGAGCGCCTGGGGTTCGACTCCCCACTCATCACAGCGCAGCGCCCAGCACAGCGCACACGTCACCGAGCACCGCATACCAGGCACAACCACGTGCAGAGTTCGTCTCCCGGTGAGGGTGGGTACGGGGATTTCACGCGCAAGGCCGGCTGTCACATCAAGCCTCTAGCGAGAAGCAGCCGGGGGCCGCTCGCGTCTGTCTAGGCTGGAACGATGTCGCGGAGTTGGGGGGAACTGCTGGGCGAGTCCGGCGCTGCGCCTGAGCCGGAGGAGCAGGGCGGACGGTTCTTCTCCCGCCTCCGTGATTCGCTCTCGAAGTCGCGCCGGGCGCTCACGGGCGAGATCGCCTCGGTGGCGTTCGATCCGGGAAACGACCTCGACTGGGAGCGGCTCGAGGAGGCGCTCATCGCCGGCGACGTCGGCGTTCGCGCGACGGCCGAGCTCGTGCAGCGGCTCGAGGCGCGCGGCGGGATCAGCGACCTGCCCGACGAGGTCGCCGCGCTCTTCGGCGAGCCGCCGACGCTCGACCTCGCGCACACGCCCGCCGTGATCCTCGTCGTCGGCGTCAACGGGACGGGCAAGACGACGACGATCGGCAAGCTCGCCGCGAAGCTCTCCGAGCACGGCCGCTCCGTCCTCGTCGCCGCGGCGGACACGTACCGCGCGGCGGCGGAGGAGCAGCTCGAGATCTGGGCCGAGCGCGCGGGAGCGGACTTCGTCGGCTCGGAGCGCGGCGGCGACCCCGCGGCCGTCGCCTACGACGCGCTCGACGCGGCGACGGCGCGCGGCCGCGACGTCGTGATCGTCGACACCGCCGGGCGTCTCCACACGCAGACGAACCTCATGGAGGAGCTCGCCAAGGTGCGCCGCGTGATCGCTCGCCGGCTCGACGGGCGCGCCGCACGAGACGCTCCTCGTCGTCGACGCGACGACGGGCCAGAACGGCCTCGCAGCAGGCGCGGCTCTTCGGCGAGGCGGTCGGCGTCACGGGCGTCGTCCTCACGAAGCTCGACGGCTCGGCGAAGGGCGGCGTCGCGATCCCGATCGTCTACGAGCTCGGCCTGCCGGTGAAGCTCGTCGGCGTAGGGGAGGGGCTCGACGACCTGCGCCCCTTCGACCCCGTGGACTACGCGCGTGCGCTCGTATCCGGCTGAAGCCTACGGCCTTGTCACTATCACCTTGTAGAAGCCGACCTTCCCGGGATTCTCGACCACCACGTCCGCACCGAACTTGACGCTGACGGCGTAGTTCCCGGTGCCGATCTCGCTGCTCAGCTGCGAGAGCGCCGCCTCGAACGCGCGATTGAAACCCTCATGGAAGTCCTCGCCGTCCTTCGCCTCGACCCGTGCGGTTGTCGATACCTTCGCCATCTCATGCCTCCTATCGGGGTTTGAGCGACCCTAACGCCTCGTTGGCTGCCGAGTAAACCCGCCCTTTTTGCTCATAGAGGCCGACCGCCTCCCGCGTCGCCCGCGCGGCCGCCTCGGTTTCCTCTGCGGAGGCAAGGACGGCAGCGAGGTCGAGGAGAGTTTCGGCCCGCATCGCCAGCCCGTCCGTGAGCGCCGCCATGTCGGCTCCTTCGCGCGCAAGCGTGAGGGCGAGATCGAGGTTCCCCGCGGCCGCCTCGACCCGCGCAAGCGCGCCGCGCCACGCGACCTCCGTCAGCACGTCGGCGGAAGCTGTGTCTCGCGCCAACTCCGCCGCCGCGCGAGCCTCCTCGTGCCGGCCTTGGTCGACGAGTACCGCCGCGAGCCAGCCTTTCTCGAGTGCGGTATCCCAGGCGGCGAGGAGCTCGATCGCCGTGCGCAGCTCCCGCTCAGCCGCCACGGGGTCCCCGGCGAGGAGCTCGATCTGCGCCGAGATCTCCCTCAAGCCGCCGAGGAGTAGCGTCAGGCCGAGGTCGCTGTAGATCTCCGCGGCCTCGGCTCGCAAGCGGCGGGCTTCGTCGAAGTTCGCCTCGCAGAGCGCGCAGGCCGGCGAGCGCGGCGAGGACGTTCGCGCGCAGTGGCTCCTTGCGCTCCGCCGTTGCGAGCAGCTCCTCACAGCGAGGGATCGCTTCGGCGACGGGCGTCGGCCCCCACAGAGCGCGGTGGCGAGGACATCGGCCGCGCGAGCGACCGCCGGCGCGTCTTCGCGCACGGCGCGCGTAGTGAAGCGCCTGCTCGGCGGCGGCCTCCGCCGCGGCGTAGCTGCAGCGGGCGAACTCCGCCCGTCGCGATCCGCCGCCACGCCTCCGAGAGGCCCCGCTCGTCGTCGAGCTCGGAGAAGACCTCGACCGCCTTCGCCGCCATCTCGAGGGTGTCGGTCGGGCCGTCGACGATCGCCGCGTCGAGCCGTGCGTACCACTCCTGCGCACGGTCGCCCGCGGCGGCTGCGTCCTCCGCGACTGAGCTCGAGCTCCGCGATCAAGCCTTCCATCTCGCCGGAGTCCCAGAGCGTTTGCGCGAGAAGTCGCCGTAGCTCGAAGTCGCCATCTGCCGAGCGCGAGCGCGCGCGTGAGCAAGTTGTTCGCCGCAGGTGCGTCGCCACGGGCATACGCACGCCGGCCCGCCTGCGCGAGGAGCTCGTGGGCTTCGACGCGAGCTTCCTGGACGGACTCGTCGTCCAGTCCGAGCTCCCGGCGGAGGCGAACGGCCTGCTCGAGGTGGTAGCCGCGAATCTCGTCGTACTCTTCGCCGAAGCCGCTCTCCGCGAGCCACTCCGCGAAACGCTCATGGTGTGCGGCACGGCGACGCAGGGGAGCGGCTTCGTACGCGGCATCGTGGATGAGCGCGTGCCGGAAGGTGAAGCCGTCCTCGCCGGGGATCATCGAGGCGGCAGGCTCGAGGAGCTCGCGCCGGACGAGCCCGAGCAGGGTCGCTCCGAGTGTTTCGTCGCCCTCGCCGAGCGCGGCGATTGCACCCGGCCAGAAGTCCTTGCCGACAACCGCGGCGCGTTCGAGCACGTCTCGCTCGGCCGGCTCGAGCCGGTCGAGCCGGGCGGAGAGGAGGGCCTGGATCGTCGGCGGCAGCTCGGAGAGCTCGTCCCTCCGATCTCCGCGAGCATCGCCACGAGTTGCTCGGCGTAGAGCGGATTGCCCTGCGCCGTTTCCGCCACACGGTCGCGCAGCTCGGGCGAGAGAGCGCCGCCGCCGTCGAGGGCAGCGAGTAGCTCCGTGGCCTCGTCGGGCGAGAGCGGCTCGAGCCGGATGAGCGTGCCTTCCCAGGCCGGCCGTTCCTCGAGCAGCTCGGGACGGGCAATGCAGAGGAGGAGGATCGGCGCGTCGCGGCTCCAACGGCTCACGTGCTCGATGAGGTCGAGGAGCGTCGGCTCGGCCCAATGGACGTCCTCGAGAACGACGACGACCGGCCGCCGGCGGGAGAGCGTCTCGAACAGCCGGCGCACCGCCCAGAAGAGCTCCTCCGGCGATCCCTGCCGCGCTCGCCAACGCGCCGAGGCGCTCGACGATGAGCGCGCCGTCGGGCTCCTCCCGAACGGCGTCCGCGATCGCGTGCTCGCCGCCGAACGCGCGCAGGAGCTCGGCGAGGGGCCAGAAGGTGATCCCGTCGCCGTACGCGAGGCAGCGCCCCGTGAGGACGGTCGCGTGGTCGCCAACCTCCGTCGCGAGCTCGGACGCAAGCCTCGTCTTACCGACGCCGGCGGCGCCGAGGACGGTGACGAGCCGGCACTCCCGCCCGTCCGCGCTTGTCGTTGAGCGCGTCCCGGAGCACGGCGAGCTCGCGTGCGCCTTCCGACGAGCGGCGTGTCCCACCGGCGGGCGAACGGCTCGGCACCCGCGATCAGGCTCGAGCACGCGCCACGCCTGCGACGGCGACGCTCTTGCCTTTCGCGTCGATCGGCGCGACCGGCTCGAGCTCGACCGCGTGGCGGATCAGCCGCTCGGTTACCGCGCCGATGAGGATCTCGCCGCCGCCGGCGGCCTGCTCGAGTCGCTTGGCGGTGTTGACGGCGTCACCGGTGACGAGCGTCGTCCGCTCGTCGCCGGTGACGACCACGCCCGTGTTGATCCCGATCCGCAGGACGAGGTCGCCGGCCGCTTCCTGCATCTCGAGGCGGCTCGCACCGCGCGGAGCGCGTCGTCCTCGTGCGCCTGCGGCAGTCCGAACACCGCCATGACCGCGTCGCCGATGAACTTCTCCACCGTGCCGCCGTGCGCTTCGACGGCGTGCCGCATCGCCTCGTACCACGAGCCCATCAGCTCGCGCAGCGGCTCCGGGGTCGAGCCGCTCGCCGAGGGCGGTCGAACCGGCCAGGTCGCAGAAGAGGACAGCTGACCGTCTTACGCGAGGCTGCTGCTGAGACCATCGGCTAAGTGTGAACTCCGGAGGTCCAGGAATCCACCCCGGTACCCTGGCGGCGAATGTTCGACGCACTGTCCGACAAGCTCCAGAGCGCCCTCGGCGACCTCCGCGGGCGCGGGGTCATCGACGAGGAGTCGCTTTCGCGCGCGATGCGCGAGGTGCGGCTCGCGCTCCTCGAGGCCGACGTCAACCTCGACGTCGTCAAGACCTTCGTCGCGCACGTGCGCGAGCGCGCGCTCGGGGAGGACGTCCGCAAGAGCCTGACGCCGGGCCAGCAGGTCGTGAAGATCGTCCACGACGAGCTCACGGAACTGCTCGGCTCCGCGGATTCGGCGGCTCACGTACGCGCAGAAGCCGCCGACGACGATCCTCCTCGCCGGCCTGCAGGGCGCCGGCAAGACGACGACCGCGGCCAAGCTCGCGCGCCTCCTGCGCGACGGAGGGCAAGAAGCCCGCGCTCGTCGCCGCCGACCTCCAGCGTCCGGCCGCGATCGAGCAGCTCATCCAGCTCGGCGAGCAGCTCGACGTGCCCGTCTACGCCGCCGAGCGCGGCGACCCGGTCAAGGCCGTGCGCGACGGCCTCGCGCAGGCCACGCGCCGACGGCCGCGACGCCGTCATCCTCGACACCGCCGGCCGCCTCAGCATCGACGAGGCGCTCATGGACGAGCTCGCCGCGGTGCGCGACGAGGCGCAGCCGACGAACACGCTCCTCGTTCTCGACGCGATGACCGGCCAGGAAGCCGTCAACGTCGCGACGGCGTTCCAGGAGCGGATCGACTTCGACGGCGTCATCCTCACGAAGCTCGACGGCGACGCGCGCGGCGGCGCGGCGCTCTCCGTCCGCAGCGTCACCGGCAAGCCGATCAAGCTCGCGTCGACCGGCGAGAAGCTCGACGACCTCGACTGGTTCCACCCCGACCGCATGGCGTCGCGGATCCTCGGCATGGGCGACGTCCTCACGCTCGTCGAGCGCGCCGAGGCGGCGATCGCCGACGACGAGAAGGAAGACCTCGAGCGCCGCATGATGAAGGGCGAGTTCACGTTCGACGACTTCCTCTCCAGCTACAAGATGCTGCAGCGGCATGGGGCCGCTCCAGGGCATCCTCAAGATGATCCCCGGCATGGGCAAGCAGCTCGAGGGGCTCGACCAGGTCGACGAGCGCCAGCTGAAGCGCGTCGAGGGGATCATCCTCTCGATGACGCCGCACGAGCGGCGCGTCCCGCACGTCATCGACATGTCGCGCCGCCAGCGCATCGCCGCCGGCGCGGGAACGACCGTCGAGCAGGTGAGCCAGCTGCTCGAGTCGCGGAAGCAGATGGCGAAGATGATGAAGATGATGGGCTCCGGGAAGATGCCGTCGATGCCCGGAATGCCCGGGATGGGGGCCGGTATGCCCGGGATGGGCGGCGGAATGCCTACCATGGGCGGGGTCGCGCCCGAGCGCGACCCGCAAGGCAAGCTCAACCCGGAAGAAAAAGAAGAGAGCGAGGAAGTAGGACGCATGGCAGTGAAGCTCAGGCTGACGCGGGTCGGCTCGAAGAAGAACCCGATCTACCGCGTCGTTGCGGCCGATTCGCGCTCCCCGCGCGACGGCAAGTTCATCGAGATCGTCGGCCGCTACAACCCGCAGTCACGATCCGTCCCTCATCGAGTTCGACGAGGCGAAGGTCAAGGGCTGGCTCGAGAAGGGCGCGAGCCGACGGACTCGGTCGCGAAGCTCCTCAAGACGCAGGGCATCTCCGTTAGTCGTGGACGAGCTGATCGCGGAGCTGGCGCGGCGGCTCGTCGACGAGCCCGACGCGGTGCGCGTCGAGCAGTACTCCGACGAGCGACGGCACGCTCGTCTACGAGCTCATCGTCGCCGAGAGCGACGTCGGCAAGGTGATCGGCCGGCAGGGGAGACTGGCGCGCGCGCTGCGGACGATCGTCCGCGCCGGCGGCGTCGCGGCAGGGCGAAGGCTGGCGCTCGAGATCGTCGACTAGCCGCCGTGGCTGTCGCCACGCTCTACGACATTCACGGCAATCTCGCCGCGCTTGACGCGGTGCTCGCGGAAGTCCCGGACGACGCGACGATCGTCGTCGGCGGCGACGTCTGCGCCGGCGGAGAGGATCCCGCCGGGTGTGCTCGAGCGGCTCCGCGGGCTCGGCGACCGCGTCGTCTGGCTCCGCGGCAACGCCGACCGCGAGCTCAAGCCCGGCGAGCCCGGCCTCGCGCCGCCAGCACGTGCTCGAGCCGACCCGCGCGCTCGCTCACCGACGAGCAGATCGACTTCCTCTACGCGACTCCGCCGACGCAGCACGCTCGGCCGACGTCCTCTACTGCCACGCGTCGCCGCGCAACGACCTCGACATCTTCACGGAGCGGACGCCGGAGGAGCAGATCGCGTTCCTCTTCGCAGGACGTCGACGCCGACACGGTCGTCTGCGGCCACACGCACATGCAGTTCGACCGCGAGATCGCCGGCAAGCGCGTCGTCAACTCCGGCAGCGTCGGCGACCCGTACGAGGACGAGCCGGGCGCGTACTGGACGCTCGACCTCGAGCCGCGGCGCACCGCGTACGACGGGATGCAGTGCCCGCGGAGCCGCCGCGAGACGAGTGGCTCGACTGGTGCGAGGCGCGTGCCGTCGACCGGCTGATCCTCGTCCTCGGTCGGCCGCGTCGGCCGGCCGCACGGCGTTCGACGGCGCGCTTCTTCGTCGAAGAGCCCGAGCGAGCGGGAGGAGACGTTCGCGGTCGGGCGCCGTCCTCTTCGCGGCCGGCGAGCCGGCGACTGTCGTCGCCTCGCGCCGCGGCTCGGGCGGTCGGCCCGTGATCCGGCTCGACCGCGCGGTCGAGCGCGGCGCGGAGCTCACGGTCGAGCGCGCCACGCTGCCGCCTCTCGACGACGACGAGTTCTACGTCTTCGAGCTCGTCGGCCTGAGCGTCGAGGAGGAGGACGGACGGGTGCTCGGACGAGTCCGGGAAGTGCTCCAGTACCCTGCGAACGACGTGCTCGAGCTCGACTCGGGTGCGTCGCTGCCTCTCGTCGAGGCGTGCGTTCGGCAGGTGGATGTCACCGGCGGGCGCATCGTCGTCGCCGCGGGGTTCGCGGACCCGGACTAGGCACGAGATGCGCATCGACGTCTTCACCCTCGTCCCGCACGCCTATGCCTGGCTCACCGAGCAGCGTGCCGGTCGCGAACGTCCTCGGCACCGAGCTCGAGCTGCGCCTCTTCAACTACCGCGACACGACGCCGCTCCGCGCCGGCCAGGTGGACGACGAGCCGTACGGCGGCGGCGCGGGGATGGTGCTGCGCGTCGACGTCGTCGCGGCGGCGCTCGATCGCGCGTACGGCGCGAGCCGCCCCGGCCCGGTGATCGCGCTCACGCCGAAGGGACGCCCGCTCACGCAGGCGATCGTCGAGGAGCTCGCCGCGCAGGAGGCGCGTCACGCTCCTCTCCGCGCGGTTCGAAGGTTTCGACGAGCGCATCGTCGAGCAGCTCGCGACCGACGCGATCTCGGTCGGCCCGTACGTCCTCTCGAACGGCGACCTGCCCGCGATGCTCGTCCTCGACGCCGTCGCGCGGCGGCTGCCGGGCGCGCTCGCCGAAGGCTCCGGCGAGCTCGAAAGCTTCTCGGCCGAGCTCGGTGGCGGCCTCGAGTACCCGCACTACACGCGGCCGGCCGAGTTTCGCGGCTGGAGCGTTCCGGACGTGCTCCTCTCCGGCGATCACGCGCGCATCGAGGCGTGGCGCCGCGACCAAGTGGTGGGGATCGAAGCGTGAGCGACTGGGGCTCGTGGGGCTCGTGGGATCCGCCAACGCCGGCCGACGGGCCGGGCGACGCAGACGGCGAGCAGAGGCGCACGCCGACGGAGGTCGACAACGGCGACTACGGCTGGGGGAACTATCCCGAATGGCCGGCCCCCCGGTTTCCGGCGTACCAGACCGAGTACGTCGAGCCGGCGCCGGCCAAGCCCTCGCACGATCCGCTCGGCCGGCTGTTCCCGGGGCTCTCGCGTGGCGTGCGCGTCACGCTCGACTGGGTCCTCACGATCGCCGGCGCGATCCTCATCGTGCTTGCGATCAAGCACTGGGTGTCAACCCGTACCGGATCCCGTCATCGTCGATGGAGCCGTACCTCAACTGCGCGAAGCCGGGGCAGGGTTGCCTCGGCGACTCGAGCGACCGCGTGCTCGCGTGCCGGATCTGCCTCGACGTTCTCGAATCCGTCGCGGCAGCGACATCGTCGTCTTCAACACCCCGAAGGCCGCCGTGGCCGCGTGCGGCGAGGGTGGGACGTTCGTGAAGCGCGTCATCGGCCTGCCCGGCGAGACCGTGCGGGAGGACAACAAGGGCTACATCTGGATCCGCGGGCCCAACTCGCGGAAATGGGCCAGGCTCAATGAGCCGTACATCTCGGCCCGCGCACGACAACTGGACACGAGCCACTACCACCAGCATTGGAAAGTTCCCGATGGGAACTACTTCATGATGGGCGACAACCGCTCGGAATCGTGCGACTCGCGCCAGTGGGGCTCCGTCCCGCGGTCCAGCCTCATCGGCACCGTCTTCTTCACCTACTGGCCGCCCGACCGCATCGGCTTCAAGTAGCCCGTACGGGCTGCTCCGTCACTGCGGTTCGCGGAGTAAGTTGAAGCATGCGCGGTTCCCCGTCGGATCCTCCGGCTCCGGATCACGAGAAGCGGCCGGAGGACGATTACGGCTGGTGGGACTACTCGGCGTGGAACGCCGTCAGCGGGCCCTCGTCCGAGTCTCCGGCGTACGGTCACGATCCAACCGAGCCGGCGCCGGCAAAGCCCTCTCACGATCCGCTCGGCCGGCTCTTCCCGGGGCTCCCGCGCGGCGTACGTGTCACGCTCGACTGGGTCCTCACGATCGCCGGCGCGATCCTCATCGTGCTCGCGGTCAAGGCGTGGGTCGATCAACCCGTACCGGATTCCGTCGTCGTCGATGGAGCCGACCCTCAACTGCGCGAAGCCAGGCCCGTTCTGCCTCGGCAACTCGAGCGACCGTGTGCTCGCGTGCCGAATCTGCCTCACGTTCTCGGATCCGTCACGCGGCGACATCGTCGTCTTCGATGCGCCGAAGGCCGCCGTAAGCGCGTGCACTGAGGGCGGGACGTACGTCAAGCGCATCATCGGCCTGCCCGGCGAGACGGTGCGGGAGGACAAGAAGGGATTCATCTGGATCCGCGGCCCCAACTCGCGAACCTGGCGCAAGCTCGACGAGCCGTACATCTCGCCGCAGGCACGGGCGATCTCCGACAGGCATCGCAACCAGCACTGGAACGTTCCCGCCGGGAGCTACTTCATGATGGGCGACAACCGGTCGGAATCGTGCGACTCGCGCTCGTGGGGCTCGGTTCCGCGGTCCAGCCTGGTCGGCACCGTTCTCTTCACGTACTGGCCGCCCGACCGCATCGGCTTCAAGTAGTCCGCGGCTCCGCTACCCTTCTGCGTCGGCCGTCCGGCCATCTTTTTATGAGCAACGTCATTCAGGATCTCGAGCGCGCCCAGCTGCGCAACGTGCCGCGGTTCAAGGCGGGCGACACCGTGCGCGTTCACTTCCAGGTGATCGAGGGCACGCGCCGCCGCGTCCAGGTCTTCGAGGGCATCGTCATCAAGCGCCAGGGATCGGGCGTGCGCGAGACGTTCACCGTGCGGAAGATCTCGCTCGGCGTCGGCGTCGAGCGGACGTTCCCGCTCCACTCGCCGAAGATCGAGAAGATCGAGGTCAAGGCGATCGGCGACGTCAACCGCGCGAAGCTCTACTACCTGCGCGACCGCGTCGGCAAGAAGGCGCGCGTGCGCGAGCGGCGTTACGGCACCGGCCCCGAGCTGCACGAGGCCGTCGGAGCCGAAGAGCCCGCGGCCGAGGCGGCTGTCGAGGCCGAGGAGCAGGACGTCGTGGACGAGGCAGTCGTCGACGAGGTCGTTGCGACCGACGAGGTCGAGGCCACCGAGGCCGAGGCCACCGAGGTTGAGGCTGAGGCCGCGCCGGCGAGGAGGCCGACGTCGCCGAAGAGCCGGTCGCCGAGGCTCCCGCTGAGGAAGCTCCCGGCCGAGGAAGCTCCGGCGGACGAAGCTCCCGCCGAGTAACAACTTTCCGGCAACTTCTTCGCACGCACGATCGGCGGCCGAGTTCGGCGCTATCGTCGTGGGAGTGCACCATCCGGCAATGGTCTGGACGTCCCCGGCGGCTGCAAAGCGTCGCGACTCCTCGCTTCGCTCGTCGGCCGGCTGCGCCGGCTGCAGCGTCCTCAGGAGCGTCGATAGTAGAACTATCGACGCTCCCTGCGTCCTCGCCTCGCTCGCTTTTCGCTCGCCGGGGACGCGAGCCCATCACCGGATGGAGCACTAGTGGACAAGCGAACCGGCCAGAAGCTCCTCCGGTTCGACCGCCAGTCTCGGCGCGCGGCTCGTCGCGGGCGCGGACGAAGCAGGGCGTGGCTCGCTCGCCGGCCCGCTCGTCGTCGCCGGCGTCCTGCTCGACTACGGCTCCCTGCGCGAGCATCGCGTGCGGCCGCTCGCGTTTCTCAACGACTCGAAGCAGTGCTCGCACGAGCGGCGGGAGGAGCTGTTCCACGCCGTCGTCGCGTGTGCCGAGCGCGTCGCCGTGCGCGTCATCCCGGCGGCCGACATCGACCGGAACGGCCTCCACAAGTCGAACCTCGCCGGGCTCCGGGCGATGCTCGAGGCGCTGCCAGCCGGCCGAGGCGTGCCTCGTCGACGGCTTCCGCCTCGGCCCCGACGGCGCCGGAGCACACCGCGGTCATCGACGGCGACGAGAAGAGCGCCGCGATCGCCGCGGCGTCGATCGTCGCGAAGGTGACGCGCGACCGGCTGATGCGCCGCCTCGACGCGCTCTATCCCGCGTACGGCTTCGCGCAGCACGTCGGCTACATCACGCCCGGCCACTCCGCCGCCGTGCGGCGCGCCGGCCCGTCGGCGGTGCACCGCCTCAGCTTCGAGGCGCGCTGCTACGAGGAAGCCAAGCAGCTGCCTAGGAGCGGAGCGGGGGAGAGCGCCGAGCGGAAGGCGCGTGTGGTGGTACCGGCTGCGCGGCTGGCAGATCCTCGGCGACGAACGTCTGGGCGGCGGGGTACGAGCTCGACCTGATCGTCCGGCGCGGCTCGATCCTCCGGTTCGTCGAGGTGAAGGAGAAGCGCGGCACGCGGTTCGGCGACCCGCTCGAGATGGTCACGCCCGAGAAGCAGCGGCGCCTGCGCCGGGCCGCCGAGGCGTGGCTTGCGGCGCGCGCCCGGAGCTCGCGCGCTCTGCGCGTCGGCTTCGACGTGATCGCCGTGCGCGACGGTCGCCTCGAGCGCGTGCCGCAGGCGTTCTGAGCGTCGTGTCGAAATCCGCTCCGTGGCCGTCACGCAGGACGAGCTGTACGCGACGCTGGACCTCGACCTCTCGTGGTCGGAGGCGGCGCTGCCCGAGCGCGAGCGGACGAAGCACGTCCACCGGCTCCACCCGTACCACGGGAAGTTCATCCCGCAGCTCGTCGAGGTGCTGCTCGACCGCTACGTCGCGCCCGGCGGGCACGTCCTCGACCCGTTCGCCGGCTCGGGGACGACGCTCGTGCAGGCGCTCGAGTCGGGGCTACGACGCGACCGGCGTCGACATTGCCGCGTTCAACTGCCTCCTCATGCGGGTCAAGACGGCGCAGTACGACCTCGCGGAGCTCGGGGAGGAGCTGCGCGACGCGTACGTGCGCGTCGAGAGCCTCGAGCCGCGCCGCACACGCGTGCCGCGCCGGCGCTATCTGCGCGATTGGTACGCGCCGAACGCGGCGGCCGAGCTGCTTCGCGTTCCGCGACCTGATCCCCGAGTACCGCCACGCCGACGTCCTGCGCGTGATCCTCTCGCGCGCCGCCCGCTCCGCGCGGCGCGCCGCGCACTTCGACCTCGAGGCGCCGCGCGAGCCGCAGCGCGGCGAGTACTGGTGCCACAAGCACCGCCGCACGTGCCGGCCGGTCGAGTCGGCGGTCGGCTTCCTCTGCCGCTACACGCTCGACACGCTCGCGCGGATCGAGGAGTTCGCGCAGGTGCGCGACGTCGAGCGCGAGGCGACCGTCATCCACGGCGACGCGCGCGAGGCGCAGCTCGGCGGGCCGTTCGACGCGGTCCTCACCTCGCCGCCGTATCCGGGCCTCATCGACTACCACGAGCAGCACCGCTACGCGTACGAGCTCCTCGACCTCGACGACCGGCGCGAGCGCGAGATCGGCGCCGCCGAGTCGGGGACGTCGCTCGCGTCGCTCGAGGCGTACCGCACCGGGATCGCGGCGGTGCTCGAGCGCGCCGCGTCGGCGCTACGGCCCGGCGCGCCGATTCTCGTCGTCGTCAACGACCGGCGCGACCTCTATCCGGAGATCCTCGCGCGGGCCGGTCTGCGGCTCGAGGAGCGCCGCCGCCGCCACGTCAACCGCCGCACAGGCCGGCGGGCGGGCGAGTACTACGAGGACGTCCTCGTCGCTTACTCGAGCTAAGCGCTCCCAAGCCACACCCCACCCATAAGGGCGGGGTCGCATTCCCTCCGCCCTCGGCGTCGACGCTACCGGCTCATCGGGTTATAGGAATCGACGTAACCCGGACAAACCACCTGCTGCTATTGCTGTTTGCCGGTGGCCGCCAGGTGTCCGCTGTTAGTCCGCAGGTCGTCGATCGGGTCGCCGCTGAGTGGTTGACGGGCATGACGCGGTCTGAGATGGTGGCGGGGTCGGAGCCCGTGGACTGCGCAAGCGGTTTGCGGGCTCTGGCATTTCCGCGCTCGAGTGATAGGGGGCCGCTCGCGCAGCCCAGCCATGCTTCGCAGAAGTACCGATGGCGACGCTCAGAGGACGCTGTACGCTCACTCCGTGAGGCGCCTCGGCGTAGTCGCGCTACTGCTTGCTGTGGCTACTGCGTGCGCCGCTGCAGCGAGCGCGACTGAGACTGCTCGTCAATCTCGTGACGCACTCACTTTCCAAATCACAGCCAGCCACGTCGGCACGCTCCCCATCAGTCTGACCACCACCGACCGCCGTCTCTTCGCCTTCCTCACGCACTCAGGTCAACACGGTTCGTCAGTGATCCGACGCGACCACTGCACCCTAGCCTTCGGGCAGATCGGTTTTCAGGCCTGGTTCAGCGGGGCGTTCTCCGGAAAGACAACCGCAGCGAACTGCACGCTCCTTCCCGGCTCCGTGGAGGTCAAGGACTCGCGCTGGCACACGGCCAAAGGCCTCCATGTCCGCGCCACCGCCAGGGAACTGCACCGCATCTACCCGAAGGCAGCCGGAGGCGGCCCCGGAACGGGGAGCGGATTTCGCCAAGGAGGAATCCCCGCCCACGCACATGAATGGCAACTCACGAACCTGTGGTGGCGACAACGGATCTACGCAGCCCACCTAGAACTGGTCGCCTACGTGCGAAAGGGACGTGTAGTCACGCTGGGCGTCCAGACGTTCGGTCACTAGCCGACCGGCGCCGCCAGGGGACATTCCCGAGCACTGGGGCAGCCGAGGTTGCTAGCGCGAGCGCCCCTTACGCGGCTTCGTTTGGTTCAGCTTTTCGGCTTGACGGAGGGCCCGAGGATGCCGAAGCATCGGCACATCGAGTTCCTCAATTTCGGAGACCCGCTCATCGAGTCGTTCTTGGTCGCGAACTACCGTCGCATCCCATAAGTGGTCTTTGTTCTTGCGGCGCATAGCCAGGATTGTGCCCTACGCGAGTGTGGTCGTCGGGTGACATTCGTGAGTACTGGCCCAGCCGAGACTGACTCACACCCCTTGATCTACCACCCGCCTACGATGAGACCGTGACACTGCTGCGCCGGCTGCTTGCGACTCTCGCGCTTCTCGTGGCCATCGCCGTGGTCGGCGGCACTCCAGCCAACGGGCAGTCGACGAGTCGTGTTCCCTTGAGGATCGCCGCGAAGCGGCTCGGCGGCCTGTGGGTTAACCCTTCCTCCCCGAGCTATCGACGTGCCGTCCGCTACTTCGCGGGCCACGGCCAAGCTGGTTCGACGTCCCGAACCCGCGACTTCTGCTACCTGCGCTTCACACGCATCGGTCTCTCGGTGACGTTCACCAACAGGGGTCTTGACCGAGCGACGCTAGACAAGTGCACGTTCTTTGAAGCGGATGCGACGAGCAAGAAGTGGCACACCCCGAACGGTCTCCACGTCGGAGCCACGGCCGCGACGATGATGCACCGCTTCCCAAATGCACGGGAGATCGGCGAAGTCGGCGGAGTCATAGGCGCGCGGCTCCACCATCCGACGGAGTGGTGGCTAGCACACTGGCGATCACAGAACGAGGAAGCCCGGACGATCCTCGTCGCCGACGTGCGGCGCGGACACGTCCTAGCGCTCGGCATCTCAGTCGTAGGCCACTAGCGAAGAAGCACGCGTCCCGTCGAGTGACATTCCGCCGCACTGGCCCACGTGATGCGCCCTACGCTTCAAGCGATAGCCGCATGCAAGCGCGCGGCCACTCGTCAAGCCCCATAGCCCGCTCGCGCTCTCGGATAGCGCGAAGCGCCGGCGTTTCCTCGCCAGCGTCTATGTAGCGGAAACCGAGGCGCTCGTAATACGGCCCGTTCCAGGGAACGTCGATGTAGGTCGTGAGCGTCAGTGAGTCCAGGTCGTGCGACCGTGCCCAGGCCGCCGCTTGCTCGATAAGCGACCGGCCTATCCCCTGGCGTGCATAGGCAGGGTGCACGCTGACCTGCTCGATGTGGGCCGCATCGTCGACACTGTCGAGCAGGAGGTAGCCAGTCGGTCGATCGGCTGCGTCAACCGAGACTAAAGCCCGACCGTCCTCCGCATAGACATGAAGCTCCTCAGCTGTGCCGGGGTCGTCGTCAGCGACGAGGTCCATGCCCAGTGAACGGAACAACTCGCCCGCAGCCCGCTCTATCGCGATCAGCAGCAACATCTCGTCAGGTCGTGCAGCACGCACCATCGCCTTGTCAGAT
Source organism: uncultured Actinomycetes bacterium (assembly GCA_963767525.1). Lineage (GTDB taxonomy): Bacteria > Actinomycetota > Thermoleophilia > Gaiellales > Gaiellaceae > Palsa-739. The sequence goes on along the minus strand of CAVYEH010000002.1, from coordinate 604,288 downwards.
TCCTCAGGGGACATTCCTGAACACTGGCACAGCCGAGCCTGCGTACTTCTCCGGATGAGGTAGCGGGGCGGCTAGGAGTAGCGTGCTGGCTGTGACAAGGCGTTCGGTCGCGCTTTCCCTCGTTGTGGCCGTAGTCGTTGTTGGCCTAGCCGGGTCTGCGTTGTTCGCTGCTTGGACCGCCAATGCTTCTGCCGACCCCGCCGTCGCTGCACAGCGCTGCGGTGGGTCTCCTCGTCCGTTGAAACCGACGGCTCAGGTCAAGGCTGACATCGATGGCGATGGACGCCGCGAGTCTGTATTCGTCTACCACTCAGGAGGCGAGTGGCGCCTGTGGAGCGCAACGAGCGCGTCGGGCACGGTGTCCGGTCTGGTTGGACCAAGATTGAGCCCCAGCGACGTCTCACTGCGCCCACCGGTTCGTTTCGGCAACGACGCGCGGGCGGTGGTCCCAACCGTTGAAGCGACGATGAGCAACACGGAGACGGTTCGCCTCGAGCGACTCGACGGGTGTCATCTTCTTCCCCTTCCCTTCGTTCTTTGGGGGAGAAGAGAGCGCGCTCTGCCGTTCGCGGGCTCCGTGTCAACAGGTTTCGGTGTCCGCTGCATCCCTGCCAGGTCGCTCGTCGTTCTCGACAAATTCACGTGGAGAGGCAAGAGCGCCTATGTCGTGACCTGGACTTACCGCGTAGGTTCACGAGGCACGGCCTTCGTCTCCAAGAAGACGAAGCGTTACCCAGCCTCTAATCGGGTGGAGGCTAAGTACGAGTCGCTTCGATGCCGAGCTTAGACGGCGCTGGTTCCTCCACACCCCGTCGGGTGACATTCCCGAGTACTGGGGGCCACCTATTGACACCTGGTCGTACGGCGGCGATCCTGTGTCTGGGACGCGGCTCGCAGTGTCGAGAGGGGAACTCTTGGTCGGATCGGTTCTAAGGCGCGGCGTCGTGGCGGCGGTGATGATCGCAGCGCTGGTTCTCGCTGCGCCGGCCGCCCCGTCGTCACCGGCGTCGCCTGCTGATCAGGCGACCGCGTACCAGTTGGACGCGACGCACGACGGGTCGATCGCTGATGCCGGTCTCACCGCGCCGCTCACGCAGGCGTGGTCGATCCCGATGTCGGACGCTTCGTATTCGCTGATTGCCGACGGCATGGTGTTTGTCACGACCACGACGCAGAGCGGCGCCAACAGCCTTACCGCGCTGAACCAGGCTACGGGTGCCACGATCTGGTCGCATCCCGTCGTCGGCGTCGAGGTCGTCCTCGACGTCCCCGGCTTGGCGTACGACCGCGGACGGGTCTTCATGACGAACAGAGGGGTGCTCACCGCGTTCGAAGCCGCGACCGGGGCGGTCGCGTGGAGCCAGCAGCTTCCGGGCCAAGCCACGTCGAGCTACCCGACTGCGGTAAACGGGATCGTCTACGTCGGCGGTCTCGGCAGAGGCCCATCGTCCGTAGGCGGGACCCTGTACGCCGTACGCGAGAGCGACGGCGCCGTTCTCTGGTCGCATTCGGGTCTCGACGGCGCCAGCGTGGCCGCCGTTACCGCGCAGGGCGTCTATTTCTCCGAGGAGAACCATGTGGCGCAAGCGTTCGACCCGCTGCTGGGCACGGAGTTGTGGCATCTCCCCTGCCCGTACGACAACTGCGGCTCGGGCAACTACCTCGCCGCGACGCCGGTGGTGGCGAACGCGCATGACCTGATGCGCGACACGCTCGGGAGCCTCGTCCTGTCCGCTGCGACTGGAGCTGTCGAGGGAACGCTCTCCACACCGAGCGACTCGATTCCCGCCGTCGCGAACGACACCGCGTACACAACCCTCGGTAACGGGGGGGTTAACGCGATCGCCAACTCGGGCTTGGGAAGCTACCTCTGGGGCGCGAACATTGCCAACGCGTCTACACCGTCAATCGTGGTCGGCGGGCTCGTCTTCGTCGGTTCCGGCAGTACCTCCGGCAACGATCACGTCTACGCATTCGACGCGTCGACGGGCGCGGCGGCTTGGTCGACGGATCTCGGCGAGACGTCTCCGTTTCCCAGAGCGACCAGCCTCTCCGCCGCGAACGGGACGCTCGTCGTCTCGACCGCCACCGGGGTTGTGGCGTACCGATCGGCAGGGGCGATCACCCAAGCGCCGTCGAATCAGTCTCCGCCCACGATCTCCGGATCGGCCGACCTGAACGAGATGAACGCTGCGGACGTCGGGATCTGGTCAGGACTTCCGAGCGCGTACTCGTACCAGTGGGAGCTGTGCGACGCCGCCGGTGCGAACTGCGCAGACATCCCGGGAGCCACGAGCCTGTCGTACGCACCTGGGGCGGACGCGTATGGCGCGACCCTTCGGGTCAGGGTCTCGGCGGCCAACGGCGTCGGCTCGTCCAGTCCCGTCGAATCGGCCGCTTCGGCCGTGCTCGGCCTGTCGAACGCGCCTCCGGCGTTTTCGACCGCGCCGGTTCTCATCGGCACGGGGACTGTCAGTGAGCTGCTCTCGACGACGAATGGGACGTGGACGAACTCCGCGACGAGTTACGCGTACCAATGGCAGCGCTGCGACGAAACCGGCTCCAACTGCGTCGACATCGCGGGTGCCACGAACTCGGCGTACACACCGGTCAAGTCCGACATCGGGTTGGAGATCCGCTCCGAGGCTCGGGCGAGCAACGCGGTCGGCACCGCGCCGAGCGGCTACGCGCCGTCCGCACCAACGAGGATCTGGGAGCCTCGGCCGGCCGATGAGGCGACCGCCTTCCAACTGGACGCGGCTCACGACGGCTCGATTCCCGACGCGGGCCTGGCCGCACCGTTCACGCAGGCGTGGTCGGTCACGCTCCCCGGCACGCCTTCGTCGTCGCTGATCGCCCAAGGCATGGTCTTCGTCACGAGTAACAGCACGCTCTACGCGATCAACCAAGCCACCGGGAGCACCATTGGTCACGAGGGCTCGGCGCGCGCGGAGGGATTACGTACGACCGCGGACAAATCTTCGCCTTGAACACCTCCGGCGTGCTCAGCGCCTTCGACGCCGCGACCGGATCGAGAAACTGGACGAGGCAGCTACAGCAAGTCTCATTCGACGGGCCGACCGCGTTGAACGGAATCGTCTACGCCACCGGCGGGAACTCCGGGGCCGCGGAGTACGCGGTGCGCGAGAGCGACGGCAGCATTCTCTGGACGCAATCGTCGATCTACGGCGGTGCGCCAGCCGTCACCGCTCAGGGGGTGTACGTCTCCGGGCAGTGTGCCGAGGCATACGACCTCGACCCGGGGCTCGGCACGCTCCTGTGGCATAACCAGGGCTTCTGCCTGAGCAGCTCCGGCGGCGATACGCCGGCCGTGGCGGGCGGGCATGTCCTCGTGTTCGGCCTCAGCCTCTCGGCGACGACCGGCTGGCCGGACGGTTCATTCGGTCAAGCCACCAGCTACCCCTACGCGATACCCGCCGTCGCCAACGGCGTCGCGTTCGTCGTCAGCGGCCCATCGGGGGGCACCGCGCTCAGCGCGGTCGACGGAACCGGGCTCGGCAGTACCGAGTGGACATTCACCGGCAACGCGAGCCTCTCCACGGCGCCGATCGTCGCCGGCGGCCTCGTCTTCGTCGGATCCTCCAGCGGAGATCTCTACGCGCTCGACAAGCAAACCGGCGCGACCACATGGTCGACCAGCGTTGGCGCCTACGCCGTGTCCGGCGTCGCAGCGGCGAACGGGACGGTGGTCGTGTCGGCAGCCGGACACCTCGTCGCCTACGCGCCTTCGGGCACGCTCGCCAACACCCCGACGAACCAGTCTCCGCCGACGGTCGATGGGTCTACCGACCTCAACGAGCTCAAGGCGGCGGACGTCGGGATCTGGTCCGGGCTTCCGAGTGCGTACGCGTACCAGTGGGAGTTGTGCGACGCCGCCGGTGCGAGCTGCGCGGACATCCCCGGAGCGACCGGCCCGTCATATGTGCCCGGCGCGGACGCATACGGGTCGACGATCAGGGTGCGGGTCGTTGCGTCCAACGGCAGCGGCTCGTCTGATCCCGTCGAATCGGCTCTCTCCGACGTGCTCGGCTTGACGACGACGCCGCCCGCGTTCTCGACCGCGCCGGTCGTCAGCGGCTCGCCGACGGTCGGTCAGCAGCTCACCACATCGAATGGAGTGTGGGCCCACTCAGCGACGAGTTACGCGTACCAGTGGCAGCGCTGCGACTACAGCGGTGCGAACTGCGTCGATATTGCCGGCGCGAACGTCGCGCAGTACACGCCTGTCGCAGACGACGTCGGAAATGAGCTCCGCTCCGAGGTTCTCGCGAGCAATGCCGTCGGGCCGGCGCCGGGCGGGTATGAGCCGTCCGCGGCCACGGACCCCATCGCCGCGGCCGGGGCGCCCACGATTCCAACCCCGCCGTCCGACCAGGCGACTGCGCTGCAGATGGATCCAGCTCATGACGGGTCGATCGCCGAAACGGGTCTGACGGCGCCGCTCACGAAGGCGTGGTCGATCCTCCTGCCCGCCGGAGACGCGGCCTCGTATCCGCTCATCGCGAACGGCATGGTCTTTGTCGCGAGCCAGCCCGAGATGAAGACGCTGTCGCAGTACAGGTTGTACGCGTTCAACCAGGCCACGGGCGCGATGGTCTGGTCGCAGCCGATCGGCGACCTGGCGGACGGGCTCACGTACGACCGCGGCAGAGTCTTCGTCGCCGACGATTCGGGTGGCGTTTCCGCCTTCGATGCTGCTACCGGCTCGGCCGTCTGGAGTGCGCAGCTCGGCGAAAACGGAGCGCCCACGGCGGCGAACGGGATCCTCTACCTCGGTACCGGCGGAGTGAGAGCGCTGAGTGAAGATGCCAATCAGTTCCCGGTGGGTGTCGTCGGCTCGATGACTCCGCAGCTAGCCACTGCGATTCCTGTCCAGGACGGGACGGCGTCCGCCGTCTCGAAGGGTGATCGGGTCTCCGTCGACACCGGCGAAACGCAACAGACGTTCACCGCGTCAGCCGATGCCCCGATCGGCGCGGAGGCCATCCCGATCACAACGGCGAACGTCAGCGCAGATCTCAGCGGCGGGATCATCACCGATCTCAGCAGCTTCCTCTGGAAGCAGCCCGTCCCTGACGGCGAGTGGACCTCGCCTGCCGTCACGGCGCAGGGCGTCTTTGCCACGTACGACTGCCAGCAGATGTACGGCTTCGACCCGCAGCTCGGCACCCTGCTGTGGCATCCGCCCGGGCGCGGCGAGGGCGGTGGCGGCGAGAACCCGGTTGCGGCGAGTGGGCACGTCTACGTACGCGACAGCTGCCTCGGGAACGTCGTCCTCTCGTCCGACACCGGAGCCGTGCAGGGCTCCTTCAACGCCGGTCCCCCTCCCGCAGTCGCCAACGGTGTCGCGTACATGCTCAGCGGTTCCACGCTGAGCGCGATCGGCGAAGCGGGGCTCGGGGACACCAACTGGTCATTCACCGGCGATGGGACACTCGCCACCGCGCCGATCGTGGCCGGAGGGCTGGTTTTCATCGGGTCGGACGGAACGGCTTCGTCCTCTGGGAAGTTGTACGCGCTGGACGCAGCGACGGGCACCACGGTCTGGTCGACGGATGCGGCCACCCCAGTCGCACGCGCCGAACAGAGTCTCGCGGCGTCGAACGGAACGCTCATCGAGACCGCCGGACGCGAGGTCAGCGCCTACCGGAGTGTCGGGGCAATCGTCCATGCGCCCTCGAACGATTCTCAGCCCACGATCGCCGGCCCTGCCGATCTGAGCGGGCTCGAGGCTGCCGACGTCGGTATCTGGTCGGGCCTTCCGAGCTCGTACTCGTACCAGTGGGAGCGGTGCGACGGCCAAGGTGCGAACTGCGCAGACATCGCCGCGGCGACCGCCCCGACGTATAAGCCCCCCGCCGCGGACGTCGGGATCGGGGCAACGCTTCGGGTTCGGATCGTGGCGACGAACGGCGTCGGCTCATCGGCGGCGGTCGAATCTGCACCCTCGACGAACTCACCAGTCCTCTCGGTCGCGCGTTCCTCGGCTGCGCCGAGACGGGATGCCGCCGACGGACAGGTCTACATCGGCCAGGAAGTGTCCACCAGCAAGGGCATCTGGACGCACGATCCGACGAGCTATCTGTTCAAGTGGCAGCGCTGCAACCTCAGGGGCCTGCGCTGCGTCGACATCCCCGGCGCAACGAATCTGCAGTACACCGTCGTCTCCGCCGATGTCGGTCATGACCTCCGCTCGGAGGTTCGCGCGCGCAACGCAGTCGGCCCGGCCGCGACCTATGCCCCGTCAGGGCCGTCGACGCCTGTCAGTGGCCTCCGTGCTCCGGCGCTCTCCAGCTCGCCAATCGTCTCCGGCTCGCCCGCGGTCGGTTCGCAGCTCCACACCACGGCAGGCGCGTGGACGAACTATCCGACCAACTACGCGTACCAGTGGCAGCGCTGCACCAGCACCGGCTCGAGCTGCGCAAATATCCCGAAGGCGACGAAGGCGACGTACACGCTCACTGCTGTCGACGCCGGCCACGCGATCCGCTCGGAAGTCCTTGCGAGCAATCCCGCAGGCGCTGCCGCGAGCGGCTACGCGCCCTCGTCTCCGACCGGAGTCGTCGGGTACAAGCCGGCCGTCACCACGCTGCCGAAACTCTCCGGCAATGCGAAGGTCGGCAAGTCGCTGTCCGTCACCACCGGCACGTGGAAGAACGCGCCGACGGCGTACGCGTATCAATGGCTCCGCTGCGACTCGTCGGGCCTGTCGTGCAAGAAGATCGGCGGCGCGACGCACTCCTCATACCGGCTCACGGCTACGGATGTCGGCCACAAGCTGAAAGGGCAGGTCACGGCGTCGAATGCGGCAGGTTCCATGACGGCGACGTCCTCCAACACGTCGGCGGCCGTGAAGAAGTAGCCAGATTTGCTATCACCGGGCGCAAGCTTCACGACCACCTCGACCGCCCTCCATTGCACTCCCGAGCACTAGCGCAGGCCCCGCGGCTAGGTCACACCAGCCGCGGCCGAGAGAGTGCCCCCTCTCACTCGAGCGCGGAAATGCCAAAGCCCGCAAACCGCGTGCGCAGTCCACGGGCTTCGACCGCACGAGTCTTGCAGACTGTTGCCAGGCCCGTCAACCACTCAGCGGCGACCCGATCGACGACCTGCGGACTAACAGCGGACAACTGGCGGCCACCGGCAAACAGCAATAGCCATGCGGTTTGTCCGGGTTACGTCGATTCCTATAACCCGCTACCGGCTCATCCGTGACGAAACGGCGCCAATTGCGTCGCGATACCGCACGCGAACAGACGTGACGGCTTTGCCCAGAACTCGCGACGAAGACGGCGCAGCTGCACACCTAGCCTCGAAGTGTGCTCGCACGTGCGCTCACTCATGCTCTCGTCGGCCTCGAGCCGCGGCGCGTCGACGTCGAGGCGCACATTCGCGACGGCATTCCCGGCTTCGCGATCGTCGGCCTTGCCGACCGCGCGTGCCAGGAGGCGCGCGAGCGCGTCCGCAGCGGGATCACAGCAGCTGAGCTGAAGTTCCCCGAGGGTCGCATCACGGTCAATCTCGCGCCGGCGGAGCTCCGCAAAGAGGGATCCGGATTCGATCTCCCGATTGCGCTGGCCGTGCTCGGAGCGTCGCAGCAGCTGCCGCGCGGTGCGCTCGAGCGGACGGCTGCGGTCGGCGAGCTCGCTCTCGACGGACGACTACGGCGTGTCGGCGGCGTGCTCGCGGTCGCCGAAGGCGCGCGACGGCTCGGTGTCGAGCGACTCTTGTGCCCGGCCGACTCGGCTCAGGAGGCCGCGCTTGCCGGAGTCGACGCGGTTCCTGTTCGTCACCTCGCCGAGGCCGTCGCGTTCCTCCGCGGCGAGGTGGACATCGACCCCGAGCCTGCGGCCGCGCCCGACGGAGTGGTATCCGCGACAGCGCCCGACCTCGGTGACGTGCGCGGCCAGGAACGCGCGCGCCGTGCGCTCGAGCTCGCGGCGGCCGGTGGCCACAACCTGCTCCTCGCCGGGCCGCCGGGCACGGGCAAGACGATGCTCGCGCGGCGCTTGCCCGGCATCCTGCCGCCGCTCGACCGCGAGGGCGCGCTCGAAGTGACCCGGATCCACTCGGTCGCAGGCCTTGTCGACGACGCGTGCCCGCTCGTTGCGACGCCGCCGTTCCGCGCGCCGCACCACAGCGCGTCGACCGCCGCGATCGTCGGCGGCGGCGCGAATCTCCGGCCCGGCGAGGCGAGCCTCGCGCATCACGGCGTCCTGCTTCTCGACGAGCTTGCGGAGTTCCGGCGAGATGCGCTCGAGGCGCTCCGCCAGCCGCTCGAGGACGGATTCGTCGCAGTCGCGCGGGCGGCGGGGCGCATCGTCTTCCCTGCGCGGTTCCAACTCGTCGGGACGATGAATCTCTGCCCGTGCGGCGGTCGCGGCGACCCGGGAGCGCAATGCAGTTGCTCGGCGCAGCGGCTCGCGCACTACCGCGACAAGCTCTCGCGCGCGCTCCTCGACCGCTTTGACCTCGTCGTCGCGATGCCGCGTGTGCGCGGGGTCGAGCTCGCGTCGGCGCCTGGGGAGGCGTCAGTGCCTGTGCGCGATCGCGTCGTCGCAGCGCGAGAGCTCCTCGACTCCCGGCCGCCGAAGCGTGACGACGATGCGAGCGAGTTGTTGCGGAACGCCGTCGACCGCCTCCATCTCTCCGGTCGCGGCCACGCGCGCGTCGGACGGGTCGCGCGCACGATCGCGGCGCTCGCCGGCGCCGAAACGGTGCGCACCGAGCACGTCGCCGAGGCGCTCGCGTACCGCTCTCCCGACGAGTTGCGCGATGTCTGACCTCGCGCTCGCCGCCTTCGCGTCCGAGACGGGGACGCACCTCGTTCGGCCACCGACCGGAGCGCGCTGGACGGAGTTCCGGCGCCGCTTCGACGAAAAGGCGTTTCTCGCCGATCTCGGCCGAGCGCGGCTTCCGGTTCGTCGCGCGTTCGGCGCCCGGCTTTCCGCCGCTCCTCCGCGCGATCCACGACCCGCCGGTGGGACTGTTCGTGCGGGGCGGCGCCGATCTCGAGCTTCTCGCGCAGCCGGCGGTCGCTGTCGTCGGAGCGCGCGCCTGCTCCGGCTACGGCTCGTCCGTCGCGCGCAGCCTCGCGCGCGACATCGCGGCGGCCGGGCTCGTGGTCGTGAGCGGCCTCGCGCGCGGCATCGACGCCGAAGCGCATCGCGGCGCGCTCGACGCGGGCGGCGCAACCGTCGCCGTGCTCGGCTGCGGGATCGATCGCGACTATCCGGCGTCACACGCCGAGCTCGCGCGGCGCGTCGCCGCGGGCGGCCTGATCGTCTCCGAGTACGCGCCCGGAGTCGAGCCTGCGCCCTGGCGCTTTCCGGCGCGCAACCGGATCGTGGCGGGACTCTGCGCCGCGACGGTCGTCGTCGAGGCGCGTGAACGCAGCGGCGCCCTCATCACCGCCGACCTCGCGCTCGAAGAGGGTCGCGAGGTGTTCACGGTGCCCGGCGAGATCACGTCGGCGCTCTCGGCGGGAACGAACGACCTTCTCAAGCTCGGCGCGTCACCGCTCACGTCGGCGCGCGACGTGCTCCTGTCGTTCGGCATCGAGGAGACGCAGAAGGCGGGGGAGAGCTCGCCGCTCCTCGACCTGCTCCCCGCGAGCGCCGACGAGATCGCTCTGAAGACCGGCCTCTCCGCGGGGGAGATCGCGCGGAGTCTCGTCGAGCTCGAGCTGGCAGGGCGTGTCGCCGTCTACGACGGCGTTTATCGTCCGACTTCGTGAACCCGTTCTGGCTCGAAGACCCAGCACCGCCTCGCACCGGCGCGCGCCACGACGGCCGCGTCGACGTCGCGATCGTCGGCGCCGGCATCACGGGCTGCTCGGCGGCGCTACGGCTCGCCGAGGGCGGGCTGCGCGTGCGCGTCCATGACGCGCGCGGCATCGCGGAGGGCGCGAGCGGGCGCAACGGCGGCTTCGCGCTGCGCGGCGGCTCGGCGCGCTACGACATCGCGCGCGAGACGTACGGCGCCGAGCAGGCGAAGGCGTACTGGCTCTGGACGGAGGAGAAGCTCGACCGCCTCGCCGAGCTCGCGGGCGACTGCGCTCCGCCGGCCCGGCAGCTACCGCCTCGCCGGAGACGAGGAGGAGCGCGACGCAGCATCCGCCTCGAGTACGCAGCGCTCCGCGAGGACGGCCTCGCCGGCGAGTGGCTCGACGACGTCCCGAGCGCCGCGGCGGGGAAGTTCTTCGGCGCGATCGCGCACCCGACGCGACGGCTCGATCCAGCCCGCGCGGCTCGTCCGCCGCCTCGCGGCGCTCGCCGCCGACGCGGGCGCCGAGTTCCGCGAGCACGACTCGGTCGCGGACGTCGACGCGCTCGACGCCGACCGCGTCCTCGTCGCGACCGACGGCTACGGGCACGGCCTCGTCGCCGAGCTCGCCGACCTGATCTGGCCGACGCGCGGGCAGGTGATCGCGAGCGCGCCGCTCGGCGACGTCCTCTACGACCGGCCGCACTACGCGCGCGCACGGCTTCGACTACTGGCAGCAGCTCCCCGACGGGCGCGATCGTGCTCGGCGGCTTCCGCGACGTTTCGATCCTCGACGAGCTCACCGATGTCGAGGAGATCACGCCGGCGATCCAGGCGTCGCTCGAGAGCTTCCTCCACGAGCTCGCCGGCCGCGAGGTCGAGGTGACGCACCGCTGGGCCGGCATCTTCGGCCTCACGCAGGACGCGCTGCCGCTCGTCGGCCCCGTGCCGGGCCATGACGGCAGAATCTGGGTCGCCGCCGGCTACTCGGGTCACGGCAACGTCCTCGGCTTCGGCTGCGGCGAGCTTGTGGCCGACGCGCTGCTCGGCGACATGTCGTCGCCACAGCTCGAGCTTCTTTCGATCCGGCGCGGTTCTTCGAGTCGTGACCGGCGACGCCGCCGTCCGCGTCGATGCGCTGCGCGTCATCCGGGGCGGACGCGTTGTGCTCCCCGAGCTGACCTGCGAGGTCGCGACGGGATCGCGTCACCGGTCTCCTCGGCCCGAGCGGCAGCGGCAAGTCGACGCTGATCCGCGCGATCGTCGGCGTCCAGCGCGTCGCGGGCGGCACGGTCACGGTGCTCGGCGCGCCCGCCGGTTCGAAGGAGCTGCGGTCACGCGTCGGCTACATGACGCAGGCGCCGTCGGTCTACCGCGACCTGACGGTGCGCGAGAACCTCCGCTTCTTCGCACGCGTGCTCGACGTGCCGCGCACGGCCGTCGAGCGTGTGATCGACGAGGTCTCGCTCGCCGACCACGCCGACGCGGTCGTCGGGCGGCTCTCCGGCGGGCAGCTGTCGCGCGTGTCGCTCGCCGTCGCGCTCCTCGGCAGTCCCGACCTGCTCGTCCTCGACGAGCCGACCGTCGGCCTCGATCCCGTGCTCCGCCGCGACCTGTGGCAGCTCTTCCACGACATCGCCGAGACGGGCAAGACGCTCCTCGTCTCGAGCCACGTGATGGACGAGGCCGACCGCTGCGACTCGCTGCTCCTGCTGCGCGAGGGCCGGATCCTCGCCGCGGCGACGCCGCAAGAGCTGAAGGCGCAGACCGGAGCCGACGGGCTCGACGAGGCGTTCCTGCGGCTGATCGACGAGGCGGGGGATTGAGCCCGCGCGTGACAATCGCCGTTGCGGCTCGCGTGCTGTCGCAGCTGCGGCGCGACCCGCGGACGATCGTGCTCATCATCGCGGTGCCGTGCCTGCTCGAGATTTCTTTTGCAGCAGCTCTTCCGCGGCGGGCCGCAGTTCCAGCACGTCGGCGCGCCGCTGCTCGGGATCTTCCCGCTCGTGACGATGTTCCTCGTCACGTCGATCACGATGCTGCGCGAGCGGATGAGCGGGACGCTCGAGCGGCAGATGACGCTGCCGCTCGCGAAGTTCGACCTGCTGGCCGGCTACGGCATCGCGTTCGCGCTGCTCGCGGCCATCCAGATCACGGTCGTCGCGGCGGTGACGTTCGGCCTGCTCGGCCTCGAGACGGCGGGGCCGCGCTGGCTCGTCGCGGCGCTCGCCGTCGCGAACGCAGTGCTCGGCTGCGCGCTCGGCCTCTTCGTGAGCGCGTTCGCGCAGAGCGAGTTCCAGGCCGTCCAGTTCATGCCGGCGTTCGTGCTGCCGCAGATCCTCCTGTGCGGGCTTTTCATCGCGCGCGACGAGATGGCGACGTGGCTGCAGTGGATCTCCGCCGTGATGCCGCTCACGTACGCGTACGACGCGCTCGCGCGCGCGGCCGCGAACACGATCGACGGCCGCTTCTACGCCGACGTCGCCATCGTGTGCGGCTTCATCGTGCTCTCGCTCGCGCTAGGCGCAGCAACGCTCCGACGGCGGACGGCGTAATCGGTTGCGGGACGCAATCGACTGGAGCACGGTCCGCCGAGATGGGCCTGAGCGGACGACGATGCTGAGAGTCGGCGCTCTCGTCGTCGTCGCAGCGGCTCTCGCCGGATGCGGGGGGTCCAGTGGACAGGTGTCGCGGCTGTCGACGGCTCGGTTCCGCGGTGGCATCTCGCTTCGCTATCCGAGATCGTGGGCGCGTGTCGAGTGGTGCAAGGCCGGGTTGCACGTCTCCCCGATTGGTCTCCTGACGAGCACACGCCCCGCGCCCAGCTGCAATCCACGCAACCTGGACGTCGTGTGGCCGCCTTCGCCACGACTCGCTGCGAACGGCGTTGCCATCTCTCTGGCAGCGGTTGCGCCTCCGGGACCGAGGAACTCGAGGTTCAAGGGGAATACGCGGATCGGCGGGCGACCTGCCGTCGTCGGGAAGCCGATGTATGGACGCGCGTCGGACACGGCGCAGACCTGCCCTGCGGGAGTAAAGCCCGAGTATCGCGGCGCCGCCATCCTTCCTCCCGGTGCGACGTTTGGATACGTCGACGTCGAGGCTGTGATCTGTGGCCCGGACCTCGCCGCCGGCGAAGCCACCGTTCGCGATGTGCTTGCGAGCGTGCGGTTCGCGCCTACAGCGCCTTGACGCCCTGGGTGAGCTTGACGATCGATTCCTTGGCGTCGCCGAACAGCATCACGGTCTTCGGGTTGTAGAACAGCGGGTTCTCGATTCCCGCGAAGCCGGGGTTCATCGAGCGCTTGAGGACGACGACGGCCTGCGCGTTGTCGACGTCGAGGATCGGCATGCCGTAGATCGGCGAGCTCTGGTTCGAGCGCGCGTCGGGGTTGACGACGTCGTTCGCGCCGACGACGACCGCGACGTCGGTACGCGAGAATTCCGCGTTCGCCTCGTCCAGCTCCTTCAGCTGCGGATAGGGGACGTTCGCCTCGGCGAGGAGGACGTTCATGTGACCCGGCATGCGGCCCGCGACCGGGTGGATCGCGTACGAGACCTCGATGCCCTTCGACTCGAGCAGGTCGGCGAGCTGGCGCACGTCGTGCTGCGCCTGCGCGACCGCGAGGCCGTAGCCGGGGACGAAGACGACCTTCTGCGCGTACGCGAGCATCACGGCAACGTCGTCGGCGCTTGCGCTGCGCACCGTGCCGCCGCCTTCGCCGGCAGCGACCGCGGCGGCCGCTTCCGAGACCTGCCCGAAGGCGCCGAACAGGACGTTTGCAACGGAGCGGTTCATCGCCTTCGCCATCATCAGCGTGAGCAGCGTGCCCGACGCGCCGACGAGCATCCCGGCCACGATCAGGACGTTGTTCTCGAGCTCGAAGCCGCCGAGCGCGACGGCGAGGCCCGTGAAGGCGTTCAGGAGCGAGATGACGACGGGCATGTCGGCGCCGCCGATCGGCAACACGAAGAGGACGCCGAACGCGAGTGCCGCGACGATCGTCACCCAGAGCAGCCATTCGTCCTGCACGCCCGCGACGAGCGCGATGCCGCAGCCGAGCGCACCGAGGAACAGTGCGGCGTTTACGAACTGCTGCCCGGCGTACGTGATCGGCCGGCCGCCGATCAGTTCCTGGAGCTTCGCGAACGCGATCATCGAACCGGAGAACGAGACGGAGCCGATCAGTGCCGAGAGGACGATCGCAAGCGAGATGTCGACCTTGGGCGCGCCGGCCTCGGGGAGGATCCGATGGAGCTCGGCGAGCGCGATGAGCATCGCCGCGCCGCCGCCGACGCCGTTGAACAGCGCCACCATCTGCGGCATCGCGGTCATCTTCACCTTGCGCGCCGCGACGGCTCCGAAGCCGCCGCCGATGAGCATCGCAATGACGATCGCCCACCAACTCGTCGTCCCGATGTTGATCCAGGTAACGACGATCGCGAGGGCCATCCCGGCCGCACCGATCTGGTTGCCGCGCCGCGCGTGCGCCGGGTTCGAGAGGTACTTGAGCGCGAGGATGAACGAGACGATCGTGATCAGGTAGAGCAGCTGCGTGACGTTCCAGCTCAGTGCCGCCACCAGTGTCATGCCGCGCCGTCCCCGTTCTGCGAGGCTTCCGGCGCCGGTTTGGCCGGCTCCCGCTTCTTGAACATCTCGAGCATCCGGTCGGTGACGACGAAGCCGCCGACGACGTTCGCGGATGCAAGCACGACGGCGGCGAAGCCCACGATCCACGTGAACGTGCTCTTGTCCGGCAGGCCGAGGACGATCATCGCGCCGACGATCACGATCCCGTGGATCGCATTCGTCCCGGACATCAGCGGCGTGTGGAGCAGGGTCGGCACCTTCGAGATGACCTCGATGCCGAGGAAGATCGCGAGGACGAGGATCGTCACCTCGAGGACGAGCAGCGAGCCGTGCGGGATCGCGGGGACGATCATGCGGTCACCTCCTGCTTGCCGGCGACGCACGCGCCGCTCGTGATCTCGTCCGACCAGTCGAGAGCGAGGTTGCCCTCGGGCGCGAGGTGGAGGAGAAGGGCCTGGACGTTGCGCGAGTAGAGCATCGACGCGTGGTACGGCATCGAGCTCGGGAGGTTCGTGAGCCCGACGAGCGTGACGCCGCCGCGCTCGACGACCGAGCCGGGCTCGGTCAGCTCGCAGTTGCCGCCGCTGTCGGCGGCGAGGTCGACGATGACGGAGCCGGGCTTCATCGCCTCGATGGCCGACGCGGGGATGATCTTCGGCGCCGGGCGGCCCGGGACGGCGGCAGTCGTGACGACCGCGTCGAAGCCGGAGATCCGCTCCTCGAGCGCGTTCTGCTGCGCCGTCATCTCCTCGGCGGTGAGCTCGCGCGCGTACCCGCCTTCGGCGTCGGCGCCGGTGACGCCGAGGTCGAGCCAGTTCGCGCCGAGGCTCTCGATCTGCTCGCGGACGACGGGGCGGACGTCGAAGCCGGTCGTGACCGCGCCGAGGCGGCGCACCGTCGCGATCGCCTGCAGTCCGGCGACGCCCGCGCCGATCACGAGCACCTTCGCCGGCGGCACCGTTCCCGCGGCGGTCATGAGCATCGGGAAGAAGCGGGGGAGGTTCTCGGCGGCGAGGAGCGCGGCCTTGTAGCCGCCGACGGTCGCCTGCGACGAGAGCGCGTCCATCGACTGCGCGCGGGTCGTGCGGGGGATGGACTCGAGCGCGAACGCCGTGACGCCGCGTGCTGCGAGCGCCTCGAGCCCGGCGGGGTCCGAGAGCGGCTCGAGGAAGCCGATGAGCACCTGGCCCGAGCGGAGCTTCGCGGTCTCCTCCGCCGATGGCTTCCGCACCTTGGCGACCGCATCGGCCGCCCACGGGTCGCCGAGTGTCGCGCCGGCGTCGGTGTATTCGGTGTCGGGGAAAGAAGCGGGCGCTCCCGCGCCCGGCTCGACAACGATCTCGAATCCCGCCGCCAGGAGCTTGGCGACGGTCTCGGGGACAAGCGCGACGCGGCGCTCCCCGGTTGTGGTCTCGCAGGGGACTCCGATCTTCATCGGCCCGATCCTATGGCAGTGGGCGGCTGAGCCTCTCCGTGATCTGCCGCAACCACCCTGGGTATGTAGCCTCGATTCCTGTGACGCACTTCTTCACCCACCACGGATTGCCGCTGCTGTTCGTCGTGGTGATGCTCGAGTCGTTCGGGCTCCCGCTGCCGGGCGAGACCGCGCTGATCGCGTTCAGCGTCCTCGCCTCGCAAGGGCATTACCCGATCGAAGAGGTGATCGCGGTGGCGGCTGCGGCGGCGATCGTCGGGGACAACCTCGGCTACATGGTCGCGCGGACCGGTGGGCGACGTCTGCTCGATCGCTGGGGGCCGGTGCGTCGTCGCACGGAAAAGGTCCTGCCGCGCACCGAGGCGATCATGGCGAAGCACGGCGGGAAGACGGTCTTCTTCGGCCGTTTCGTCGCCATCCTCAGGTTCACCGCCGCGTGGGTCGCGGGACTCAGCCGGATGGAGTGGAAGAAGTTCCTGTTCTGGAACGCCGCCGGCGGAATCTGCTGGGCGACCCTCGTCGGACTCGTGGCCTACTACCTCGGCGATGCCGCTGCTGCGGCGATCCAGAAATACGGATTGATCGCTGCCGGCGTCATCGTCCTCATCCTCGCCGGCGGGTACTTCTTCACGCATTACCTGAAGAAGCGCATCGAGGAGCGCCTCTGATCCAGCGGCTCGTGCTCGTGGCGGCGATGGCGACCGCCTTGGCGGCCTGCGGCAGCGCATCCGCGTGGAAGCCACCGGCGACCGCTCCGGCGTCTGTGCCGGTGCCCGACTTCACGCACGTGGTGGTCGTCGTCTTCGAGAACCACGAGGCGACCGCGATCGTCGGCAACCCCGATGCGCCGACCTTCAACGCGCTCGGCCGGCGGTACGCGCGGCTCACGCACTACTTCGGCGTCACGCATCCAAGCCTCCCGAACTATCTCGCGCTCGTCTCCGGCTCGACGCACGGGATCACGAGCGACTGCACGGATTGCGTCGTCGCCGCACGCAACCTCGCCGACACGCTCGCCGCCGCCGGTAAGACGTGGAAGACGTACGCCGAGGACTTGCCGTCGGCGGGATACACCGGCGCGTTCTCGGGCCGTTACGCGAAGAAGCACGATCCGTTCCTCTACTTTCGCAACGTCGCCGGCTCGCGCGCGCGACTCGCGAAGGTCGTGCCGTTCACGCAACTCGCGCGGGATCTCGCCGCGCAGAAGCTCCCCGACTTCTCGCTCGTCGTCCCGAACCTCTGCAACGACATGCACGACTGCTCGGTCGCGACCGGCGACGCGTGGCTGAAGGCGCACATCGTGCCGCTCCTCTCGTCGCCGCAGCTGCGCGGAGGAGTCGTCTTCGTCGTCTTCGACGAGGGTACGAGCGGGGCGGGAGGCGGCGGCAAGGTCGACGCGCTCGCGCTCGGGTCGACGGTGCGCCCGGGTTCGGTGTTCGCGCGGACGACGAACCACTACGGCCTGCTGCGCACGATCGAGGACGCGTGGGGACTGCCGCGGCTGGGGCTGTCGGCGAAGGCGACCCCGATCGGCGGAATCTGGAAGGGATAGCGGCCTCCGCGAGGAATCCGTTCCCGCGATGCTCGTCTCGATCTCACGCGCCCTCGAAGCGCGCGACGGCCAACTCGGCCACGGCGCGCGCGTCTCGGCGCTCGCGGAGCCGATTGCGCTGCGACTCGGCTGGGATCGCGAGCGG
The DNA here is from genome assembly GCA_963767525.1 of uncultured Actinomycetes bacterium. GTDB lineage: Bacteria > Actinomycetota > Thermoleophilia > Gaiellales > Gaiellaceae > Palsa-739. The sequence goes on along the minus strand of CAVYEH010000002.1, from coordinate 586,779 downwards.
GTCCGCACGCTTCGCACCGCGGCGCCGCTCCACGACATCGGCAAGGTCAAGGTGAGCCCGAAGATCCTCACGAAGCCCGGCCCGCTCACACCCGAGGAGCGCGCTGAGGTTCAGGCGCATCCGACTGCCGGCGCGCAGCTCGTGCTCCCGATACGCCGCTTCCACGACGCGCTTCCGTACGTCCTGTTCCACCACGAGCGCTGGGACGGCGGCGGCTACCCCGCGGGGCTCCGTGGACGGGGCATTCCCGCCGAGGCGCGCGTCCTCGCGGTTGCGGACTCCTTCGACGCGATGATCTCCGAGCGGACGTACCGCCCGCCGCTGAGCCACGACGAAGCGCTCGCGGAAGTCGAGCGTGGCGCCGGCACCCAGTTCGACCCGGTCGTCGCCGAGCTCTTCGTCGAGATCTGGGCCGAGGGCTGGGACACCTGGCTCGCCCGCGCGAGTTAGCTCGCGAGTCCCACCGACTCGCGATACTCACTCTGTGCTCGGACCGCTCGTTGCTCCTGACCGAACGCCTGAACGGACGTCGCTATACCCGTCCTTGCCGACGATAGTTGTGCCGATACTCGGGTTCGGATTCCTCGCGTACTTTCGGGGCGAAGCCTGGGCCTGGTGGGTGATCGGAATCTGCGCGGTCGTGGTGCTGCCGGTGGTTCACCGGCGGCTCGACCTCGACCCGCAGGGCATCTCGTTCGTCCCGCTGATTCCGCTCCGTCGCACGCAGACCTTTCAGTGGTCGGAAGTCGGCTCCTTCGAGCGGAAGACCGGTTGGCTGTACCGCGGTGCGCCCTCTCCGGTCCACGAGGCGCCCATCTTCTCGGGGCGGAAGTTCTGCGTCTTCTGGATCTGGCGGAGCTCGAAGTTAGGCCTCTCGGGCGCGTACGCCGCATCGCCGCTCGGCGGGTCGATGAAGATGGACGCTCTTCTCGCGCTCGTGGAGTCCTACCGGACGCCGCCGAGCTAGAGAGACGCCCAGACTTCGAGCTTTGCGCGCACGCGCGAGATGACCTCGTCCGTGAACTCCGTCGTGCCGAGGTGACCGCTGAGGTCGGCGGTGCGCGCACCCGACGCGACCGCCTCGAGGCATGCCTCGCGGATCGCGCGGCCGACTTGTGCCGCGGTCGTCTCCGCCATGCGAGAGGAGTGCGGCGCCGGCGAGGATCATCGCCATCGGGTTTGCGACGTTCTTGCCCATGAGCGACGGCGCCGTCCCGTGTGCGGCCTCCGCCATGATCGCGGCCGGCTCGAAGTCATCCCCGAACGCGACGAGCAGCGACTCCGAGCCCGCGATCGAGCCGAAAAGCGGCAGGACGAGGTCGCTGAGAATGTCGCCGTCGCGATTCAGCGCCGGAATAACGAGCGGATCGCCCGCGGACGACAGAAGCAGCGCGAACGTCGCGTCGATGAGTTGCGGCTCGTACGGCACGTCGGGATGGCGCGCGGCGGCGGCGTCCATCTCCTCCTTGAGCATCCCCTCGTACGTCGGGCTGACCGTGTACTTCGGCCCGCCGAAGACCTTCGCGCCGGTGCGCTCGGCCTGGAGGAACGCGAATTCCGCGACGGCGTGGCAGATGCGGCGCTCGATCCGCTCGGTGCGGAACGCGACCTCGTCGTCGCCCTCGCCCTCGCGCCACTCCTTCGCGCCGTACGCGTCGCCGACGGCCATGCGCACGATCGAGATCGGCGCGTGCACACCGCCGAGCGGCGCGACACCCGGAATGCGGCGACCGGTGCGGACGATGACCTTGCCGCCGATCTCCTCGCGGAGGATCCGGTTCGGCGATCCGACGTCGCCGCGTCCCTCGGGCGTGACGGTCGCCGCCTTGATGCCGAGGCCGTGCTCGCGGATCGCGGCTGCGGCTTCGTGAACGATCCCATTGCCACTAGAGCGGCGGCTCTCGAGCGAGAGGTCGAAGCGGGGGAGCGCGATCTCGAGCCCTGTGACGTCGGGCGCGAGCACGCGGAGGCCCTCCTCGAGGAGCTCCTGTCCCGTCTCGTCGCCTTCGAGGACCGCGATTGTCAGCTGATCGCCCACCGCCGGCCACTTTAGTGTCGTCATCGCGGCACCGTCGCACCTCAAACCGTCGCACCTCAACGGGAGCACGAGCCGCGATTTCCGGTTGCGCCAAAAGCCGCGCTACTTACCGGTACATTTCGGCTTGGATTTCCACAACGACGAAAGGGTTGACGTGGCACGTAAGACAATTCTTGTATGCGACAAATGCGGCAAGGAAGTCGACGAGGAGAAGGGCGCCGTCCTTCGCGTGACGTATTCCGACGCACGTCGGACGTCGAAGCAGGCCGATCTTTGCGAGGACTGCGCGAGCAGCATGCCGGGCCGCGCCGTCGCCCGCCGTGGCCGCCGCCCGAAGACCGCGTCGGCTAGCTAGAGCCGCGACGGCTATCGCGCTAGCGTAGGCGGGTGCCGCTCCGTTTGATTGCGGGGCCCGCCAACGCGGGCAAGGTCGAGCTTCTCCTCGACCGCTATCTCGCTGCGCTCAAAGCCGGTCTCGAGCCGGTTCTCGTCGTCCCGAATCGCGCCGATGTCGATCGCGTCGAGCGCGATCTCCTGGCGCGCGCCGGTGCGCTGCTCGGCGGGTCGATCGACACGTTCGACGGCTTGTTCGACACGATCGCAGGCCGTGCCGTCGAAGGACGTCCGCTCGGCCGCGCGGAACGCTCGCTTCTCGTGCGCCGGGTCATCGCGACGCGGAGCTCGGCGGCTTCAGCGAGTCGGCGGCGCGCGGGGGCTTCGCCGAGTCGCTCCTGCAGGCGTTCGACGAGCTCGAGGCGGGGCTGCTCGAGCCGGAGCAGGTTGCCGGCGAGCTCGGCTCGCTCTGGGGCGCGTACCGCGCCGAGCTGCAGAAGCTCGGCCGCTCGAACCGCGGCATGCGCCGCCGCGCCGCCGTCGAACGGCTCCGCTCCGACCTCGACGCGTGGAGCGGCGCGCCGGTCTTCGCGTACGGCTTCGAGGATTTGACCGGCGCGGAGTGGGCGCTGCTCGAGGCGCTCGCCGCGCGCGCCGACGTCACCGTTTCGCTCCCGTACGAGCCCGGGCGCGCGGCGTTCGGTTCGCTTCAGCGCACGGCCGAGGATCTCGCGCGGCTCGCGGCCGGCGCGAGCGAGGAGCTTCCGCCGCGCTACGGCGCAATCGCTCCGCCGGCGCTCGCGCACCTCGAACGCGCGCTCTTCGAGGACGAGCCGGGCGCGGCGCCGCCGCTCGAGAACGCGATCCGCTTCTTCGAAGGCGCCGGCGGCCGCGGGACGCTCGAGCTCGTCGGAGCGGAGCTGCTCGCGCTCGTGCGCGCCGGCACGCCGCCCGAGCGGATCGGCCTCGTCGTGCCCGGCATCGACCGGGTGCGCGGCGTCCTCGACACGGTGCTCGGCCAGTTCGGCATCCCGTACTCCGTCGACGGCGACCTGCGGGTCACGCAGACGCCGCTCGGTCACGCGCTCGCCGCGCTCCTCCGCTTCGCGTGGGCGGACGGCACGCGCAACGACCTCTTCACGTACCTCCGCTCGCCGTTCTCCGGCCTCCAACGCCGTTCCGTCGACTTTGTCGAGGGTCGCCTCCGCGGCCGGGCGGTGCAGAACCCCGAGCGGGTCGTGGAGGAGTCCGAGCGGCTGCGAGGCGGAGCGCTGCCGGCGCTCGACGAGCTGCGCACCGCCGGCGAGCCCGTCGCGGCCGTGCGGGAGCACCTGGCGCGGATGCTCCGGAACGCCCATGGAATCGAGCATCCGCCGGCCGACGACGCGAGCCGCCTCGACCTGCGCTCGTACGACGCGCTCGTCCGGCTCCTCGCCGAGCTCGACGGCTGGCGCGACCTCACGGGAACGCTCACGCGCGAAGACGTTCTTGCCGCGATCGAGCGGCTCACCCTTCGCCCGCAGCGCGGCGACGAAACCGGCCGCGTCGCCGTCGTCGATCTCCTCCGCGCCCGCACGCGCCGCTTCGACGTGACGTTCGTGCTCGGGCTCGAGGAGGGAAGCCTGCCGCGGCGCGGCGGCGGCTCGCCGTTCCTCGACGACGAGGCGCGCCGCGAGCTCGACGAGCGCGGCGCGCGGCTCGCGCGGCCCGACAGCGTTTCGCGTGACCGCTACCTCTTCTACACGGCGTGCACGCGCGCCTCGCGGCGGCTCTATCTCGTGCGCGAGGCGGCCGACGACGACGGCAGCCCGCGCGAGGCGAGCCCGTTCTGGCACGACGTCGCGGTCGTTGTTCGATGCGGAGGACGTGCGGCGGGCGACGACACGCCGGCCGCTCTCGGCGCTCACGTCGCCGGTGGACGAGGCGCCGACCGACCGCGAGCGCCTGCGCGGGCTCGCCGAGCTCGCGGCGCACGACGCCGGCTTCGCGACCGCGCTCGCGCGCGCGAACGGCTGGGATCGCCGGCTCGAGCGCGCACGCGCCGCGTTCAAGCGCCCGACACGCATCACGAACCCGCTCATCCTCGAGCAGCTCGGCTCGCGCAGCACGTTCGGCGTGACCGAGCTCGAGCGCTTCGCCGACTGCTCCGCCGCGTGGTTCGTCGACCGCCACCTCGCGCCGAAGACGATCGACGCGGAGCCCGACGCGATGCAGCGCGGCTCGGTCGCGCACACGGCGCTCCACCGTTTCTTCACGCGCATCCCCGCCGAGCTCAAGGTCGAGAAGCTCGGCCCGGACAACGTCGAGGACGCGAAGCGGCTGATGCGCGTGTGCCTCGACGAGGCCGTCGCGGGCGTGCGGATGGATCTGACCGAGATGCAGCTCCGCGAGCTCGACCAGACGCTGTGGCGCGACCTCGAGGCGTTCGTCGAGGACGAGTGCGAGTCGGAGCTCACGCTCGTGCCGAGGCGGTTCGAGGTCTCGTTCGGGAACGACCGGGCCGCGCCGGAGTTGCAGCGCGGCCTCGAGCTCGCACAGGGTCTGACGCTGTCGGGGAAGATCGACCGCATCGACGTCGACCCGTTCGGCGCGCGCGGCATCGTCCAGGACTACAAGTCGGGCAAGCACGCGCACTCGGCGCGCGAGATCGAGCGCGAGCTGCGGCTGCAGGTGCCGCTCTACATGCTCGTTCTGCGCGACCTCGTCGGGCTCGAGCCGCTCGGCGGCTTCTACCGGGCGCTCGCGGGCGAGCGCCGCGCGCGCGGGCTCGTGCGCGCGGACGAGGCGGAGTCGCTGCCCGGCTACTCGAAGAACGACTACCTCAGCGAAGACGACTTCTGGCACGTCGTGGAGTCGGCGCGCGCGACGGCGGCCGCGGTCGCCGAACGGATCCGGGTGGGAGACGTGAAGCACGATCCGCGCGACGGCGATTGCCCCGCGTGGTGCGATCTCTGGACGATCTGCCGGGTGGAGCGAGCGTGAGCACGCACGCGCTCAACGAGCAGCAGCGGGCGGCGGTCGAGGCGACGGGTGAGGTGTTCGTCTCCGCCGGCGCCGGGACCGGGAAGACGGCCGTGCTCGTCGAGCGCGTCAGCCGTGCGGTGCTCGACCGCGGGCTCGATGTCGACTCGATCCTCGTCATCACGTACACGCGGCGCGCGGCCGGAGAGTTGCGGACGCGGATACGCGCCGCGCTGGCCGAGCGCGGCCGCCACGATCTCGCGCGCGAGCTCGATGGTGCGTGGATTTCGACGATTCACGGCTTCTGCGCCCGTCTCCTCAAGGCGTATCCACTGGCAGCGGGCCTCGACCCGCGGTTCCGCGAGCTCGACGACGCGCAGTCGGCGGTGTTGCGCTCGGAGGCGTTCGCAGAGGCGCTCACGGAGTTCCTCGCAGGAGACGACCGCCAGCGGCTCGAGCTCTCGGCGACTTACGGCAGCGCGGGGCTGCGGCGGATGCTTACGACCGTCTACGAGACGCTGCGTGCGGCGGGACGCGACCTCGACCTCGCGGTCGCGCCGCGGCCCGAGCTCGCCGAGCGCGTCGAGGAGTTGCGCGCCGCCGCGCATGCGCTCGCGGGGGATCCGGACGTGACCGACGCGCAGGGCCGCGCGGCGACCGAGCTGCTCGCCCTGCTGGAGAAGGACGTGCGCCCGGACAGGCTCATGTCGCTCGGCGGCTTCAAGGCGCGTGGCGACCGTGCCGCCGCGTACAGCGAGGCGCTCGAAGCGGTGCAGCAGGCCGCGCTCGACGAGGCGGCGGCACGCGACCGCGCGCTCCTCCAGGAGCTGCTCGACGCGTTCGCGGCGCGCTACGCCGAGGCGAAGGCGCGCGAGTCGGCGCTCGACTTCGAGGATCTCCAGCTCGGGGCGCGTGACCTTCTCCGCTCGCACCCCGAGATCCGCGAGCGCGAGCAGCTGCGCTTCCGCGAGATCCTCGTCGACGAGTTCCAGGACACGAACGCGCTCCAGACCGAGATCGTTGAGCTGCTGCGGACACCAGACACCGAGTTGTTCTTCGTCGGCGACGAGTTCCAGTCGATCTACGGCTTCCGGCACGCCGACGTCGCGGTCTTCCGCGAGCGGCGCGAGGCGGCCGCGACGCTGCTCTCGCTCACGAACAACTATCGCTCGCGGCCCGAGGTACTCGCGACGGTCAATCACCTCTTCAGCTCGCATTTCGGCAGCGAGTTCCAGGAGCTGACCGCCGCCGTCGAGTTCCCCGACCCCGTCTTCGGCCATCCCGTCGAGCTGCTCGTCACCGACAAGGAGAGCTACAAGGACACGCCCGAGCACTGGCGGCGCGGTGAGGCGCGGGCTGTCGCGCGGCGTGTGCGCGAGCTCGTCGACGCGGGGACGGCGACGCCCGGCGAGATCGTTCTCCTCTTCGCCGCGGGGACCGACGCGGAGTGGTACGAGCAGGAGCTGCGGCGCGAGGGGCTGCCGACGTACCGCGCGACCGGCAAGGGCTATTTCGGACAGCAGCAGGTCGCCGACATGCTCATGTACCTCGGCTCCTGCAGAACCGCTATGACGACGCGGCGCTCCTCGCGGTGCTCGCGTCGCCGTTCGTCGGCGTCTCGAACGACGCGCTCGCGCTTATCCGCCGCGCGGCGTTCCGGAAGCCGCTCTTCTCCGGGATCGAGCACGACATGCCGCCGGGGCTCGCTGAGCGCGACGAGCGGCTCCTGCGCGCGTTCCGGCAGCGCTACGACCGGCTCGTCGCCGCGATGCCGCGGCTCTCCCTCGAGCGCCTCTGCGAGCAGCTCATCTCCGAGCACGACTACGACATGGCCGTGCTCGCGCACTGGGATGGCCGTCGCCGGTACGCGAATATGCGCAAGCTCGCGCGGCTCGCGCGCTCGTACGAGGAGCTGCGCGGCCCGGACGTCGAGGGCTTCGTCCGTTTCATCGCCGAGCAGGAGGCGGTCGGCGCCGACCCGCGCGAGGCCGTGGCCGAGGAGGAGGGCGCCGACGTCGTGCGGCTCCTGACGATCCACTCCGCAAAGGGCCTCGAGTTCAAGGTCGTGATCGTCGCCGACGCCGGGCGCGACCGCGTGGCGCCGGCGCTCCGACGAGATCCTCGCGCTGCCCGACGGGCGCTTCGGCTTCCGCGTCGCCGACCCGGTCACGCTCAAGCGGCGCGGCGCGTTCGACTACGAGGCGGTGAAAGAGGCGCGGCAAGAGGCGGAGCAGGCCGAGCGGTTGCGCCTCTACTACGTCGCGATGACCCGCGCCCGCGAGCGGCTGATCGTCTCCGGCTCGGTCGACTTCGGGCGCGCGAGCGAGGTGCCGACGCCGATCGCGTGGGTGCTCGAGCGGCTCGACGCCGACGAGGAGCTCGCCGCCGCGGGCGACACGCCGCTCGAGCTCGCACGCGGCGACGCGCGGCTCCTCGTGCGGGTCGATCGCTACAAGGAGGAGACGGCCGTCGCTGAGCCTGCGTCCGACGAGCGGGAAGCCGAGGCCGGCCAGCTCGCGCTCTTCGCCGGGATCGAGGAGATCGGCGAGGCGCCGCCGCCGGCGCCGCTGCTGCCCGAGCTCCCCGCGATCGCGGCGCCGCCGCTTCTGCGCGTGCGCCGGCTCTCGTTCACGGCGCTCTCGATGTTCGAGCAGTGCGGCTACAAGTACTGGGCGCGCTACGGCATCGGCCTCCCCGAGCAGGAGGTGCCGCGCGGCGAGGGCGGCCTGTCCGGCGTCGAGGTGGGGAGCGCCGTCCACGAGATCCTCGAGCACATCGATCTCGCCGCGCCGGTCGTGCCGGAGATCGAGAACGAGCGCGTGCGCGCGCACGTGACCGCGTACGTCGAGTCGCCGCTCGCGCAGCGGCTCGGCTCGCTGCCCGGCGTGACGAAGGAGCGCCACTTCACCTTCGAGCTCGACGGCGTCCTCGTTCACGGCTTCCTCGACGTCCTGCAGATGGGCGCGGAGTCGGCGCTCGTCGTCGACTACAAGACGAACTGGATCGGCGAGTCGTCGCCCGAGGAGATCGTCGAGGCCGACTACCGCCTGCAGCGGCTCGTGTACGCGCTCGCGTGCTTCCGCGCCGGGCGCGCAGGAGGTCGAGGTCGATCTACACGTTCCTCGAGCGCCCGAACGAGCCGGTCGAGGCGCGCTTCACGCTCGCCGACATCGCCGCGCTCGAAGAGGAGCTCTCCGCCGCGATCGCGCGTCTCCAGGCCGGCGAGTTCCGGCCGACGCCGAGCGAATTCGCGTGCGCCGGCTGTCCCGGCTCTCGACCTCGTCTGCGCAGGCCCGCGCCTGCGCCAGCCGCCGGCTCTCGTTGGCGCGTAGCTTCGTCAAGGAGGCGCGCGCCAAGCGCGTCGCGCCGAAGAAGGAGCGGATCCGGCCGATCGTCGAGCGGCTCGCCGTCGAGCACGCCGACGCGAAGATCGCGCTGACGTTCCGCAACCCGGTCGAGTTGCTCATCTCCGTGATGCTCTCGGCGCAGACGACCGACGTGAACGTCAACCGCGTCACCGCGAAGCTCTTCGAGAAGTACCGGAAGCCCGAGGACTACCTCGCCGTGCCGCAGGAGGAGCTCGAGCAGGACGTCTTCGCGACAGGCTTCTACCGGCAGAAGACGAAGTCGATCCGCGGGGCGATGCGCGTCCTGCTCGAGGAGTTCGACGGCGAGGTGCCGACGAAGATCGACGAGCTGCTCCGCCTGCCGGGCGTCGCGCGGAAGACGGCGAATGTCGTCGCGGCCGAGCTCGGGGAGGCGCAGGGCGTCGTCGTCGACACGCACGTGCGGCGCCTGTCGCAGCGGCTCGGCCTGACGAGGCAGGAGGATCCGGTCAAGATCGAGCGCGACCTCGTGCGCCTCGTGCCGCGCGAGGACTGGGCGCGCTTCCCGCATCTCATGATCTGGCACGGTCGCCGTGTGTGCGACGCGCGCAAACCGCGGTGCGAGGAGTGCGTTCTCGTGGATCTCTGCCCGTCGAGCCGTGTCTGACCCGCGCTACGCCCGGAGTTTCGACTCCGTCGCCGAGCAGTACGAGCGCTCGCGGCCGGAGTACGCGGAGGCGGGTGTCGACTGGCTCGTCGAGGAGCTCGGGCTCCGGCCCGGGTGGAGAGTGCTCGATCTCGCGGCAGGCACCGGGAAGCTCACGCGTCAGCTCGTCGCGGCGTGACCTCGACGTCGTCGCGGTCGAGCCGGGAGACGAGATGCGCGCGGTGCTCAAGCGCGTCCTGCCTGGCGTCGCGGCACTCGCCGGCACGGCCGAGGCGATTCCGCTCCCCGATCGCTCCGTCGACGCCGTCACCGTCGGCCAAGCGTTCCACTGGTTCGAGCCCGAGGCGGCGTTGGCCGAGATCAAGCGAGTCCTCGAGCCGGGCTGCGGTGTCGCGCTCCTCTGGAACCGCTGGGACGAGGAGGATCCGCTCCTCTCGCAGGTCGACGCGCTTCTCAACGAGATCCGTCCGCCCGTCAAGAGGCGCGACGACTTCGAGTTCGAGCACGAGCGGCGCACGTTCCGTCAACGCCGCCAGATGACGGTCGACGCGATCGTCGAGTGGGCGAGCTCGACGAGCGGCTGGGTCAACGCCGTGCCGGAGAAACAGCAGGAGATCGCGGCAGAGATCCGCCGTCTCGGCGCGGGGCACGGGGGAGAGGTCTCGATCGCGACCGACGTGATCGTGGCGTGGCCCGAGGACGACGAGCGCCACGAGTACGTGGCCACGCTCTGCGTGAACAGCGAGTCCATTCGCCTCGCTGAGCTGAAGGCCCGCCTCGGCGAGCCGACCAAGGGTAACGACATCGGCGAGCCGGTGACGCTGCGATATCCCGATGCGCCGCTGAGGAAGCACACCCACTGGGGCCTGACGAGCGCCGCCGATCGATCGGAGCCGCTCGATGTGCACATCACCGAGGTTCTCGACTTCGCCGAAGCTCACCGGGCCGCGCTCGACGCGTTACGAGACGAGTGCTACATCTTCATTTCCTGCGGCATTTTCAGCGGCGACGGCTGCCAAGGCGGATTCGTCTTCGAGCCCGAGTTGAACCGGCGTCTTGCCGACCTTGCGGATCGACGTCGTCTTCGACCTCTATTGACGCTCAGTTGAGCGACGGATCGTCGGGCATGCGCGCGACGATCTCGTAGATTCCGCCTTTGCGGCGGAGGATCTCGCGCCACAGCTCGTCCGGGTCGTCGGTGAACGCGTCGTCGGCGAAGGCGGGCTCGAGGATCCAGTCCTCGTTCGCGATCTCTTCCTCGAGCTGGCCGGCGCCCCAGCCCGCGTAGCCGGCGAAGACCCGGCGGCGCGTCGTGGCGGGGACGATCTCCTCGGGCTCGTCGAGCGACGGGAAGCCGAGCGACTCGAAGAGGGGCACGGCAGCGTCGTCTGGGTCGATGAACTCGCCGAGCACGAGCACGGCTTCCGGTTGCACCGGCCCTCCGACCCAGACCTGTTCGTCCTCGTCGACGAGTTCCTCGAGCTGCGGCACGGCGGCCGCGACCTCGACGAGCGACGGGCGGTTGAGCACGAGTCCCGCCGCCCCGTCGTCCGAGTGCTCGGTGATGAGGACGACCGTCCGGCGGAAGTTCGGGTCGACCAGCGCCGGCGAGGCGATAAGGAGGTGTCCGCGCAGCGACTCCACCCGCGGATTGTGCCTACAACGTGCGGGTCAACAGGATGCCCGCATAGAGCGCGAGGAGGCCGGCGGCAATGCTCCCGAACGCGTTTGCGAACGCGATCGCGAGATGCCCGGTCGACGTCGAGCGGTAGATCTGGAGGATGTACGTCGAGAACGTCGTGTACGCGCCGAGGAAGCCGACCGTCGCCGCGGCCTGCGCCCAGAGGGGCACGTCGAGCCGATGCGCGAAGATCCCGACGAGCGCGCCGAGCACGAAGCAGCCCGTCACGTTGACGACGAACGTCCCCCACGGGAACGCGTCTCCCCAGTGACGGTTGACGAAGCTCTCGAGCAGGTGGCGGGAGGCGGCGCCCAGTGCTCCGGCGGCTGCGATGACAAGGGTGGTCCGCATGCGTGGCTCCTTTGTTCGCAGGAGCCATCAGCCGTTCGGCGGTTGACGGCGAGCTCCATCGCCGGGCGCCGGCTTGCGGCGCCGCCGGATATTTAACCTCAGCTCTGGGACGGCGTGAGCGCTACGAGCAGGCCGCCGTCGTCGTCGAGCGCGGGGAAGAAGTCGCCGACGATGCGTTTCATCTGGCCACCGCGCGTGCGCAGCTCGAGCTGCTCGTTGAGCCGGCGCACGCCCCACTCGAGCGTGAGCTTGACGGGGTTCTTGTCCTCCTCGAATCCCTGCAGCCCGAACGCGGAGATGACGTCGGCGCCCATCACGTCCTGCTCGTTCCAGCCGCTCAGCTCGAACACGCCGCGGCCGATCGCGAGGATCCGCCCCTCCTGGTCGCACGTCACGAAGCCTGTCGTCGGCGCGGGGTAGTAGTCGTCCATCAGTTCGAAGAGGAAGCCGAAGCCGCAGCGATGGCACGCGACCGCTTCGTTGTACAGGCCTTCGAAGCCGTCGCTGTCGACGGACCGCTCCTTGCAGTTCGGGCAGATGAAGTGCGCCACGGAAGAAAGCGTAGTCGGCTCAGATCCAACGCTTCCGGCGGAAGAACCAGAGCTGGAGGATCGTCGTTCCGATGATCAACCCCCAGCTGAACGCGTATCCGAACCCCCAATGAAGTTCGGGGATGACCCGGAAGTTCTGGCCGTAGAGGCCGACGATGAAGGTGGGCAAGAGGAGGAGTGAGGCGACCGCGGTCAAGCGCTTCATCACCTCGTTCTGGTCGTTCGCGATCTTCGCCTGGCTGTAGTCGCGCACCCCGGCGAGCAGGTCGCGCGCGAGGTCGAGGCCGTCGGACGCGCGGAGGAACTTGTCGTACGCGGCGTTGAACGCGACCTCGACATCGTGGCGGAAGACTTCCTTGCCGCCGTCCACGTCGATCGTGTTGTCGATCACGCGCCGGACGGCGTCGCGCATCGGTGTCAGCGTGCGGCGGATGTGGAGGAGGTCGTGGCGGAGCACACCGATCCGGGCGCGGGTCTGACCGGCCGGCTGGGTCTCGACGAGGTCTTCGAGCTCGTCGATCTCCTCGTCCAGGTCGTCGACGAGGGAGAGGTAGCGCTCGGCGATCTCGTCGATCAGCCGGTACGCGAGCATCCCGACGGGATCGTCTGGCTTTGAGGCCTTCATGACGGTCTCGAAGGTGCACGGAGGAAATCCGCGCTCCGGCGTCTTCCGGACCGTCAGCAACGTCTCGCGCGTGACGACGATGTCGATCTCCTGGTAGTAGACGCCGCCGCTCGCGCGGTCGCTCACTGCGACGAGGAAGACACCAAAGATGTAGTCGCCGTGTCCCTGGAGCGTCGGCCGGGGCTCGTCCTCGTGTTTCGGCGCGGCAAGGAGTTGCTCGAGTGCCGTCGGCTCGAGGTCGCTCGGAGCCTTTGCCTTGAGCTCTTCGGCGTCCGGGTCGAGGAGGTCGATCCACGTTGCGGCCATCTCGCGGCGGATTCGCCGCGCGTCTCGCTAGACCTTTGTCGCGGCGTCGGCGAGCGCTTCGGCTTCTGCGAGGAACCGTTCGGCGTCGAGGGCGCCCATGCAGCCGCTGCCGGCCGCGGTGACCGCCTGGCGGTAGATGTGATCCTGGACGTCGCCGACCGCGAAGACGCCGGGGATGTTCGTCTCGGTCGAGCCGGGCTTCGTCACGAGGTAGCCGTTCTCGTCGTGGTCGAGCTGGTCGACGAAGAGCGCCGTGTTCGGGTCGTGGCCGATTGCGATGAAGAGTGCGCCGGCCTCGACCTCTTCGGTCTCGTCGGTCTCGGCGTTCCGCAGTCGCAGGCCGCTGATCGAGGTCTCGCCGAGCACTTCGTCGACGACGAACGGCGTCTTGATCTCGATCTTCTCGTGCGCGCGGGCGCGGTCGACCATGATCGGTGACGCGCGGAACTCGTCGCGCCGGTTGACGAGCGTGACCTTGTAACCGAAGCGCGTGAGGAAGAGCGCCTCCTCGAACGCGGAGTCGCCGCCGCCGACGACGAAGATGTGCTTGTCGCGGAAGAACGCGCCGTCGCATGTCGCACACGCGGACACGCCGCGCCCCTTGAGCCGCTCCTCGGACTCGAGGCCGAGCCAGCGGGCGCTCGCACCGGTCGCGACGATCACCGCGCGCGCCGTGTACTCGGTGTCCTCGACCCAGATGCGGAACGGGCGCTGCGAGAAGTCGACCCTCGTGACGTTGTCGGTGACGAACTCGGTCTCGAAGCGCTCGGCCTGGCGGCGGAAGTCGGCCATCATTTCGGGCCCCATGACTCCGTCGGCGTAGCCGGGATAGTTCTCGACGTCGCTCGTGATCATCAGCTGGCCGCCCCAGTTGAAGCCTTCGATCACGAGCGGCTGGAGGTTCGCGCGCGCTGCGTAAAGCGCTGCGGTGTACCCGGCAGGGCCGCCGCCGATGATGATCACGTCGCGCGTTTCTGTGCTCACATCCACAACGTAGTCAACGACGCCGGGGGCGGTGTTGTTCCTACGCTGCGTCGGCGCTCGCCGGCGGGAGCTCCGGCGCGGTTACGGGACGTATCGCCGTCTCGACGACCTTCAGCTCGGCGATCTCGGCGGTCGGGTTGACACCGTGCTCCTTGAACTTGCGCGCCGACGGGAGGACGCGCGTCTCGAGCGAGCCGACAGCTTCGTTGAACGACTTCGCCGCCGCTTCGAGGCCGCGACCGACGCCGACGATGTGCTTCGTGAACGTCGAGAGGCGCCCGTAGAGCTCGGTGCCGAGAGCGCTCAGCTCCTGCGCCGACTCCGCGATCGTCTCCTGCCGCCAGCCGAAGGCGACGGTGCGGAGCAGTCCGACGAGCGTGGTCGGGGTCGCGATGAGGACGCGATCGGTGAATCCGTCCTCGATGAGCGCCGGGTCCTGCTCGAGCGCGGCGTCGAGGAAGTTCTGGCCCGGGATGAAGAGGATGACGAAGTCGGGTGAGCGGTCGAACTGCGACCAGTAGTTCTTCGCGGCGAGCTTCGTGAGCTGATCGCGGAGCTGCCGTGCGTGGTCGCGCAGTTTGGCGACACGCTGTTCCTCGTCGCGGCAGTCGATCGACTCGATGTAGGCCTGCCCTGTGAACTTCGCGTCGACGACGATGCTGCCGCCGCCGGGGAGCTTGATGACGAGATCCGGTCGGATGCGGCCGTCCTCGGTCGCGACGTGGTGCTGCGTCTCGAAGTCGCAGTGCTCGAGCATGCCGGCCATCTCCACGACCCGCCGCAGCTGGATCTCTCCCCAGCGCCCGCGCACGTTGGGCCGGTCGCGGAGAGCGCTGACGAGGTTGCCGGTCTCGTCACGGAGCTGAGACTGAGTGTCGGCGAGGTGCTTCACCTGCGTGCTGAGCTCGGAATACGCCCGGGTGCGGGCCACTTCGAGCTCCTGGAGCTTTCCGTCGACCTTGGCAAGAGACTCTTTGATGGGCGAGACGAGGTGCTCGACGGCCTGCTTGCGCTGCTCGAGATCCTGCGTCGTCTTCTGCTGCAGCTGCTCGAGCTGCGCCTTTGCGAGGTGCAAGAACGATTCGTTGATTACGTCGCGAGCGCGTCGGCGGCGAGCGCCTTCATCGTCTCCCCGATGGCGGCCTTGCCGTCTTCGAGGACGGCGACGCGGGCGGCGTACTGCGCACGCACGATGAGCCACGCGACGCCTGCGCCGATTGCGAGCCCGATGAGGAGTCCGACCACCAACATGGGGCGGAGGACCCTAGAGAGCCGGTCGGACGGACACAAAAAAGCTGGCCCCGACGAACCCGAGAGTCCATCGGAACCAGCAGAGGCAGACTAACCCGGCGGTCGAGCCGAGGTCAAGGTGGTGACGGAAAAGGAAAGCCGCTCTTTGCAGACTTTCGTCCGCGGCCCGGCTACTTGAGGTCGGCGTTGATCGCGGCTTCGAGATCCGCGAGATTCGGCAAACCGACGTAGTAGAACTTCGGCGGCTCGGTGCTCTTGCCGAGGAACAGCGTCGGCGTGCCGCTGAACTGTGCGTTTGGCACGTAGTGCGCTTTCGCGTAGCTGTCGATCTGCTTGATCGTGTTCGCCGTCGAGGGGGAGTTCGCGTCCTGCACGAGTTGCTTCGTGTCGAGCCCGGTCACGCTTGCTGCGATGCTCGCCACCGTCCCGTCGGTCATCCAACCGGTGCCCTCCGGACCCTGGTTCCAGTAGAGGACGTCGGTGAAGTTGAACGCCTTGTTCTGATCACCCGCGCCGATCGTGACCTTCTGGCCGCGGAGAGAGTCGACACCGCCGTCATTCGCGTCGATGATGTTCCACGGCTGCATCTTGATCTTCAGCTTCCCCGGCCGGACGTAGTCCTTGATGAGCGTCGGGATCTGCTGGGTGACGAACTCTGCGCAGACAGGGCACTGCGTGTCGATGTACTCGACGAGCGTCACGGGGGCGTTCGGGTTGCCGAGGACGAGGCCGTTCTGCGGGATGCCCTTGAGCGTCTTCTCGACGAACGTGGCCTGCTGGAGCGTGCTCGTTGCGGCATTTCCGGTCGCCGCCGTTCCATTCGTCCACAGGATCGTCTTCCCGTCGCCGGTTCCGTCGCTTCCCCCGCTGCTGCTCTTGTTCGTGAGAACGATGCCGAGGACGACGGCGACGATCACGAGAAGGATGACGCCACCGGCGATCGCGAGCGTGCGCCCTGACGCCTTCCGCGCTCCGCCCGGGCCGCCCTTCGAGCGCACCGGCGGCGGAGTTGTCGCCTCCTGGCGCTGCTGTCTCGACTTCTTCCCGCTAGGCATCGGCGGGAAGCGTAGCCGCGTCGTCGGTGGTCCCAGCGCTTGCAAGGACCAAGAATCCGATGAGAAGGAGGAACGCGCTGAACGCGATCGTCGGGATCAGGAGGTAGCCGAAATCCCTCGTGCGGATCCAGTTGGTGCCGCAGCCGCCGCTGAACGCCGTGCACGCCTTCGGCTCGGTGATCACGCCGTACCCGATCAGCATGTGGTAGATCGAGACGCCGGCCCCGACGATCGGGAGCGCGATGATGTAGCGCGCCGCGCGGTTGGCGCCCCAGATCGCCATGAGCAGGAGGAAGATCGAGAGCGGGTACATGAGCAGTCCGCTGGTACCAGCACAGCTCGCACGGCGTGTACCGCATCACCTCCGAGTAGAAGAGGCTGCCGCCCGTCGCGAGCGACGCGACGACGAACGCCGCCCACAGCTCCAAGCCCCAGAGCCAGCCCCGCAGCGTGTCGAGCGGGCCCCGCACGCCGAACAAGGCAAGCAGTCCGATGACCACGAGCACCACGAGCAGCACCTGCGCCACCACGCCGAGCGTGGAGAACACCCAAACGCCATCGACTCCCATCGGCGCGTACCGTATCTGGCGCCGGGATGGCGGAACTGGTCAGACGCGCCCGACGGTGTTGTCCTCTCGCCCGCTTCGCTTACGCGGGCTCGCTTCGCTCGCGCGCCCTGCGCTGTGCTTTCCGCTCGTGGGGAGCCGCCGCGCCCGCGCATGTCGGTCGCGGCGACCGGCGGTAGCCTGACGTCGCCGGGATGGCGGAACTGGTCAGACGCGCCCGACTTAAAATCGGGTGACTTCGGTCATGCGGGTTCGAGTCCCGCTCCCGGCACTCAGAACGAGAAGCCGGCGGGGTACGCGAAGTTCGCGAAGTACCAGATGTCCATCCCGATGACGCCCGCGTACGCGGCGAGCCAGAGACCCTTGAACGTCGGCGACGGGTTGCGCCGGATCTGGAAGACGAACGCCAGCGCGAGGACGATCAGCTGGAACGCGACGAAGAGGATCGGAATCACGGCTGGACCCTACTCGTAGCCGAGGTCGCGGAGCTTCTCGACCATCTGGCGCTCCTCTTCCTCGGTGTAGACAGGCTCGTCGCTCGCGACGTGTGACGGCGCGGCGGCGGTGACGTCCGCGGTGGCGCCGGCGTCCTCGAGCAGGTCTTCGAGCGGCGCGCCGTCGAGGCCGTCCGCCGAGAGGCCGTGCAGGCGGAGGATCGTCGCGGGGAGCTGGACGATCTCGGCACCGTCCGGTACATCGGCGAGGGCAAGCCCCGGGCCGGCGGCGGCGAGGATCCCCGTCACGCCGTGATGGCCCGAGTAGCCGTACGAGACCTCCGGGTCGAGCTTCTCGTGCCGCTCGAACGCGGTCGTCCAGCGGCGGCGCGACGGGTCGACGTTGATGCGCTCGTCGTAGGGGAGCAGGACGAGCTCGGGCGCCTTGTCGAGGAACCGTCCCGACCACAGCTCCTCCTTCCGCATGACCTCGAACGCCGGCTCGCCCGTCTCGGGGTGCGGGATCTCGGCGATCTCGGCCGCGAGCGCATCGATGTACGCCTTGTCGTTCCGCGCGCCCGTCAGCTCGCCGAGGTACAGCTGTCCCTGGGAGGCGAATCCATAAGCACGCGTCGAGCCGAAGTCGATGTCGGCGAAGTGGCGGTCGGTCGCGGGCTCGGGGAGGAACGGCAGCTTGTCGAGCGCGCGCCCGTACCACGACACCTGCCGCACGAGCTTCTGGTCGACGCGCGCGAACCAGTCGAGCTTGCCGCGCCGCCACGGCTGCAGCGTCCGCTTGCGGAAGCGGAGATGGCCGCGCTCCTCGAGCCAGCGGTCGATGTGGAACATCCAGTAGATCGGCTTCATCCCGTGGTCGGAGAAGAGGAGCACGGTCGGCTCCTCGCCGTACTGCGCCGCGGCGGCGTCGATCAGCTCGCCGCACAGCCGGTCGACCGTCTCGTACACGCGCAGGAGCTCGTCGCCGGAGCCGGTCGACGCGTGCGCGGGATGGTCCGGGTCGAAGCGCGCGAAGCCGAGGTGGCCGACGTGGTCGGTGCTCATGAAGTCGACCGCGAGCAGGCCGAGATCCGGCTCCATCTCGAAGCAGAGCTTGCAGACGCCGGCCATCTGCTCGGCGTGCTCGATGAGGCGCTCGGTGTACGCGGGGAAGTCCTCCCACCAGCGCTCGGCCATCGGGTGATGCGCGGTGACGAGATCGGGATACGCGGCGAAGATCTTCTCCGCGGCGCTCGCGGGCGTGATCTGCGGCTTCTCGGGGCCGCCGTAGCCGGTGACGACGATGCCGTCGATCTCCTCCGCCGGGTACGTGAACGGGATCCCGACCCACGCGGAACGGACGCCGGCCGCGCCGAGCATGCCGCCAGATCGGCGTGCCGCCGCGGCTCGCCGCGCTCTCGAGCTTCTGCGTGCCGCGGTTCGGGTTCGTCGTGAAGTTGAAGACGCCGTGGCCGCCGGGATTGAGCCCGGTGATGAACGACGACCACGCAGTCGGCGTGAACGCGGGGATCGTCGAGTCGGAGCGCCCCGAACGTCCCCTCACGCGCGAGACGCGAGATCGTCGGGAGCTTGCCCTCGCTTATGAGGCGCTGGACGAGCGCGTAATCCGCCCCGTCGAACGCGAGCGCGAGGACGCGTCTCACTTGTTGAGCACCTCGCGGTAGACCTGCTCGAGCTGCGCGGTCGGATCGCCGAACCGCGCATGCACTTCGGCGAGGTTCCGCTCGCCGTACGTCCTTGCGGAGCTGCGCGTCGCGCGCGAGCTTGAGCATCGCCTCCGTCACGGCCGGGACGTCGTGCCGTTCGACGAGCTCGCCGCCGTGGCCGCTCTGGATCCACTCGTCCATCGACGGCGCGCGGCCGGCGATGACCGGGATGCCGCTCGCCATCGTCTCGAGCAGCGAGGCGGGGGAGGAGTCGACGTCGGCGAGCGAGACCGCGAAATCGGCGGAGGCGTTCACGGCAGGAAGCTCAGTGGCGGGAACGTCACGCACCGCGATGTACGGCTCGACCCCGAGCTCCTTCGCGAGCGCTGTCGAACTCGTCGCGCGTCCAGCCGCCGCCGGCCGTGGAGAACAGCCGGAGTTGCGGCATCTCCGCGTGCGCCGCCGCGAATGCCTTGAGGACGACGTCGAGGTTCGAGTACGGGCGGAAGTTGCGGAGCGAGAGGCAGACGACCGCGTCGTCGGGCCAGCCGAGCTCGGTCCAGCGCGAGCGGTCGGCGAGCTCGCGGCGAGTAGTTGTCGATGCGCGCGTGCCAGAAGATGCGGTGGAACTTCTCGCGCGGCGGCGCCGAGCCGCACGGACGCGTCCTCGAGCGCCTGCGAGTTGACGACGTACGCGAGCGCGCGGTCGGGCGCGATGCCGATGCGGGCGCGCTCCTCGGCCTTCGGCGAGATCCACGCGTCGACGATCGCGTCCTTCCCCCACGGGCTGACGACGAGCGGCCCGAGCCCGGCGCGGGCCGTCCAGTAGCCGTACGGGAGGAGGTAGTGCGAGTGGACGATGTCCGGCTTCGCCTCCTTCGCGATGCGCTGGAGCGCCGGGATCATCCGGTAGCGGCGGACGAGCGGGACGCGGAAGAGCGGGTCGACCTCCTGGAGCTGGTGGACGACGAGGCCGTCGTGCTCGCCCTGCGCGCGGGTTGTAGCGGCCGGAGACGATGTGGACTTCGTGGCCCTGCTCGGCGAGCCGCTGCGCCCAGCGCACGAAATGCCGCGACTTCGCGTCGCCGACCCCGAGGATGCGGAGCGAATCAGCCACGTTTTCCTCCCCTCAGGCGCCGCACGCCGTGCAGGGTATAGCGAGCGAAATGGACGGCCGCGGGCTTCGGATCGTCCCGCGCGAAGACCGCGTCGACGTACGGCCGCCGCTGCATCGCGTGCGATGCGCCGGCCATGACGGTGATCGCCCAGCGCTTGCCGCTGGCGTGCTTCAGCACCGGCGGGAGCCGCTCGCCGATGAGGTCGCGGTACGCGATCCACGGCAGGTCGACGCCGCACGCCGCGGCGAGGCCGTGCCACTGCCAGAGGCGCGGGTTCACCTCGATGAGCTTGTACCGGCCGTCGCGCGGGTCGCGGATCATCTCCACCTGCGAGATGCCGTGGAAGCGGAGCGCGCGCAGCAGCGCGAGGCCCTGCTCGACGACCTCGTCCACCCAGAGCGCCTCGCCGACGCGCGCGACGCCCGTGAAGCCGCGCGTCTGGCGCACCTTGCGCCCGGAGAAGAGGCCGAGCGCCTCGCCGTCGGGCGTGAGGTAGCTGCCGAGCGTGTACATCGCCTCGGCGCCGCCGGGCACGAGCTCCTGCACCATCGGCTCGTACGGCGCGGCCTGCCTCGTACGCGCGCGCGAGCTCGGCGGCGTTCTCGCAGCGGAAGAGCTGCACCTTGTGGCGTGCGGCGGAAGCCGACGTTCGCGGCCGGCTTGACGACGAGCGGGAAGCCGACCTCCGCGCCCGCCGCCTGCGCCTCCTCGGCCGTGCGCGGATGGAAGGTGCGCGGGATGGGGAAGCCGATCGACTCGGCGGTGTCGAGCTGGTGGCGCTTGCTCTGGATCGCTCTCGAGCACGTCCCAGCCCGGGAAGGGGAAGCGGAAGCGCTCGTCCGAGCTCGCCGGCGTGGCGCGACGAGCGCGTTGAGGTGCTCGTCGTGCGTCGGGAAGACGGGGAGGAGGCCGTCGGTCTCGCGGGCGATCGCCGGCGAACGCCGCGATGTAGCCGGCCTCGTCGTCGAGCGGGTCGGGGGCGAGCCGCGGCTCGGCGTAGCGCGAGCGAAAGCCGAGCGCGTACGCCCTGTTGTCGACGGCGATGACGCGGAGGCCGTGCCGTCCGAGCGAGCGGATCGCCGCGAGGCCGTTCGCCCAGCCGACGTCCGCGACGACCGCGGTTCCCTTCGCCAGGCATCCGGGCGAGTCTAGTGAGCGGGCAGGAAGCAGTCGCCTGAGGCGCCTGCGCTCGGCCGGGAGGTAGAAGCCGAAGGCCGCGAGGATGAGCGGGTAGACGAGCGTGAGGCCGAACGCGAGCGGGAGCGAGTGCCCGAAGACCTTCGGGGTCGAGGCGAGCACCGCGGCGACGACGATGACGATCGCGACCCGCCGCCACTGGTACGTCGACGGGTAGATCTTCTGCGCGTTCCACGTTCGTCACCATCATCGGCGCGCGTATGCGACCAGGGTCGCCCACGCCGCGCCGAGCATCCCGTAGGCGGTATGAAGCTAGAGGTTGAGGCCGAAGTTGACGATCGCGCGCCGAGCGTCGCCGCGATCCAGTTGGTACTCGGTCTTCCTCGTCCGCCCGGCGCCGATCGGTCACCACGATAAAGCCCGCGAAGAAGACGCTCGCGAACGCAAGCGCCGGGATCGCAGCCGCCGCCGGCCAGTAGCCCGGGCTTCTTACCGAGGAGGCGCACGATCCACGGCGCGAACAGGCTCAGCCCGACGGCGGCCCAGGACGCGATGAGCAGGAGGTACGTGAGGACGTAGGAGTACGCGCGTTTCGCCTCCCCCTCGTCCTTGATCGAGTACGCGAACGCGGGCCACGCGATCTGGAAGGCGGTGAAGAGAAGCACCATCGCCGAGCAGATCTTTAGGCGAGCGAGTACTGCCCGAGCTGCGTGAGCGCGTACTGGCCGTGGAGGAGCTTGCTGCAGCATCAACCGGTCGCCGAAGTTCGTCACCCACATCGGCGAGTGCCGCTCGCCATGAGCGGCAGGCCGAACTTGTTCATCGTGCGCAGGAGCTTCCCGTCCAACTGGAGGCCGAGCTGCTCGCGAGCGGTAGGCGAGGAGGACGCCGAAGACGATGAGCGTGCCGCTGAGGTTCCCGACGATGATCCCGAGCGGGCCCTGCTGCCGACGACGACGAAGAGCACGGTCAGCCCGACGGTGATGCCGATGTTCGCGAGCGTCGCGATCGTGAACGCGACCGATCGCTTCTCGGCCCGGAAGAGATTCGTCATCTGGGCGTAGTTGACGTTCGCCCAGAGGAGGACGGCGGTCGCGATGACGAGGCTCGCGCCGCTGCCGTGCAGAGCCAGATTCTTGTGCTGCCTGGCCGTGATGCCCGAGGAAGACGGCGATCTGCTGCGCGAACACGACGCAGAAGACGAGCACGACCGTCGCGTACGCCATCTGCGCCCAGAAGACGGTGCGGACGAGCCGGCGCCGGTACTCGGGATCCTTGTCGAGGAAGTAGAAGCGGATGAAGCCGAAGTTCGCGCCGCCGCGGATCAGCACGACGCCGACGGCCATGAGCGACATGAGGAGCTCGATCCGGCCGAAGTCGGCTGTCGAGACGTAGCTCGTGTAGAGCGGCAGCAGGAGGACCGCGAGGAAGCGCGAGGTGAGGCCGCCGATGCCGTAGATCGCCGAGTGGCGGGTCAGTTCGAGGAGCTGGGAGGCGAGCGACGAGAGCGACCGCCTCGGCTGCGTAGCCGTCTGTCACGCTCTCCGAGTGGTACGTGGAGTGCCATCCGGCCGATGACAGTTCCGCGAGCGGGTCGAGCGGCGGGCGCGCTGGGTGCTCGACACGCTTGGCGGGCGTCCGACCTGTCGCTCGGCGAGCGACCTGCCATACGTGCCCGAGGCGTGGGAGAGCGTCGAGCGCGGCGAGCGGCCCGAGGGCGACGCGCTTGCCGAGGCGTTCTTCCATCTCGCGCGCGTCGAGGAGATCGGCGGCGCGCGGGACGAGCGGAACCGCTTCCCCGCGGCCGCGTCGTGCCTCGATCCGCTCGATCCGCCGCTCGAGCGGCTGCGCCGCGAGCTCGGCGCTCGAGCCGCCGCGGTATCGGCGGCGCCCGGTTTGCCGTCGCGCTCACGCATGACGTCGACAATCCGTGGCGCTGGACGCGGATCGGGATCCGCGGCGCGGCCGGCGCGGCTGAAGGCGCGGCGAGCGCTGCAGCCGAGGCAGGCGCGCTCGCGCGCGTTCCGCTCCACAAGCTGCGCGGCACCGACCCGAACTGGCGCTTCGCGGAGATCGCTCGCCGAGGAGCGCGCGCACGGCGCGACCGGCTCGACGTTCTTCGTCATGGCGCGGCCACGGGCACCGCGCCGACGGCGCTGCGCCGGAGGCGTACGACCGACTGCGGCCGCGGCTCGTCGAGGAGCTGCTCGAGGCCGGCGCGCGAGGTCGGGCTGCACGGCAGCTACCTCGCGGCCGAGGACATCGACCAGCTCGCGCGCCGAGACGAAGGATGCTCGAGCGCCTCGCCGGGCCGCTCGCCGGGCATCGCTACCACTACCTCCGCATCGACCCGCACCGGAATCTCGTTCCGCTCGGCGGGCTCGGCTTCCGCTACGACACGACGCTCGGCTTCCCCGACGCGCTCGGCTTCCGCGCCGGGATCGCGCATCCGTTCCATCCGTGGGACTTCGAGCGCGACGAGCCCGCCGCGATCGTCGAGGTGCCGCTCGCCGTGATGGACGCGACGCTCGCCGAGGCGCGCTACCAGGGGCTGAGCGCCGGCGGCCGCGAAGCCGCAGCTCATCGCGCTGCTCGACTGGGCGGCCGAGCACGGCGGCGGCTTCTCGATCCTCTGGCATCCCGACCGCTTCGACGCGCCGAGCGCGCGCGGCTGGGATCGCCTGTACTTCGAGGTGCTCGACGAAGTGCGCGAGCGCGGCGGCGTCTGCCTGCCGGCCGGTGAGCTGGCTAGCTTCGCTCTACGATCGTTAGCAATGGCGAAGCGCGTGATGGTGATCGGGCTCGACTGCGCCGCGCCGCAGTTCGTCTTCGACCGCTGGCTCGACGAGCTGCCGACGATCCGCTCGCTCATCGAGCGCGGGCACGTGGGGCGTGCTCCGCTCGTGCGACCCGCCGATCACCGTGCCGGCGTGGTCGGTGATGACGTCGTCGCACAGCCCGGGCGCGCTCGGCTTCTACGGCTTCCGCAACCGGAGCGACCACTCGTACGACCAGCTCGCGTTCGCCGACTCGCGCTCGGTGCGCGTGCCGCGCGTCTGGGACGTCCTGTCGATGCGCAACCGCGACGTCATCGTGCTCGGCGTGCCGCAGACGTACCCGCCGAGCCGCGTCAACGGCGTGCTCGTCTCGCTGCTTCCTCACGCCCGACACGCGCACGAGCAAGCTACACGTACCCGCCCGAGCTGAAGGACGAGATCGAGCAGCTCGTCGGCCACTACATGGTCGACGTCGAGAACTTCCGCACCGACGACAAGGACCGCCTCCTCGCCGAGATCGAGGAGATGACCGAGAAGCGCTTCAAGCTCGCCGAGCACCTGCTCGAGACGCGCCCGTGGGATCTCTTCTTCATGGTCGAGATGGGCACCGACCGCATCCATCACGGCTTCTGGCGCTACACTCGACCACGGGCACCGGCTGTTCGAGCCGGGCAATCCGTACGAGCACGCGATGCTCGACTACTACAAGCGCCTCGACGCGAGGATCGGCGAGCTGCTGCGCTTCGCCGACGACGACACCGCGGTGCTCGTCGTCTCGGATCACGGCGCGAAGAAGATGGACGGCGGCATCTGCGTCAACGAGTGGCTGCGCCGCGAGGGCTACCTCGTGCTCAAAGCGGAGCCGAGCGAGCCGACGCGCCTGACGCCCGACATGATCGACTGGTCGAAGACGACGGCGTGGGGCGAGGGCGGCTACTACTGCCGGCTCTTCCTCAACGTCGCCGGACGCGAGCCGGAGGGCATCGTCCCCGCCGCCGACTACGAGCGCGTGCGCGACGAGATCAAGGCGAAGCTCGAGGCGCTCGGCGACGACGAGGGCAATCCGATCGGCACGGTCGCGCACAAGCCGGAGGAGCTGTACGCGAACCCGCAGGGCATCACGCCCGACCTCCTCGTCTACTTCGGCGACCTCTACTGGCGCAGCATCGGCACGGTCGGCGGCGACGCGATCCACGTGTTCGAGAACGACACGGGCCCCGACGACGCGAACCACGCGCACGAGGGGCTGTACATCCTCGCGGCGCCGCGGCGTCGCGGCCGGGCCGGGCGAGGAGCGCGAGATCCGCGACATCGCGCCGACGATTCTCGAGCTGCTCGGCGAGCCGGTGCCGCCGGACATGGAGGGCGCGAGCCTCGTATGACCGAGAAGCTCACGCACCGCCAGATCCTCCTGATCTACAGCGGGCTGATGCTCGCGATGCTTCTCGCGGCGCTCGACCAGACGATCGTCTCCACCGCGCTGCCGACGATCGTCGGCGACCTCGGCGGGCTCAACCGCCTCTCGTGGGTCGTGACGGCGTATCTCCTCGCCTCGACGATCACGCAGCCGGTCTACGGCAAGCTCGGCGACCTCTACGGACGTAAGCGCCTCTTCCAGTTCGCGATCGTTCTCTTCCTCATCGGCTCGGCGCTCTGCGGGCTCTCGCAGAACATGGACGAGCTGATCGGCTTCCGCGCGCTGCAGGGGCTCGGCGCCGGCGGGCTGATGGTCGGCGCGCTCGCGATCATCGGCGACATCGTTCCCCCGCGCGAGCGGGGCCGCTACCAGGGCTATATGGGCGGCGTCTTCGCGATCGCGTCGGTCGTCGGCCCGCTCATCGGCGGCTTCTTCGTCGACAACCTCTCGTGGCGCTGGTGCTTCTACGTCAACCTGCCCGTCGGCGTCGTCGCGCTCGCCGTGATCGCCGTCGTCCTCCACCATCCGTCCGAGCGGCACTCGCACCGGATCGACTACGAGGGCGCCGTTGCGCTCGCGCTCGGCGCCGGGCTGACGACGCTCGGTCTGACGTGGGGCGGAACCCAGTACCCGTGGACGTCCTGGCAGGTGATCGGCTGCTTCGCCGTCGGAGCTGCGTCGGTCGTCGCCTTCGTCGTCATCGAGCGTCACGCCGCCGAGCCGATCATCCCGCTCAAGCTGTTCCGCAACGACATCTTCCGTGTCTGTTCGGTCATGTCGCTCCTCGTCGGGATGGCGATGTTCGGCTCGCTCGTCTACCTCCCGCTCTTCTTCCAGGTCGTGCACCAGGTCACGGCGACGCAGTCGGGGCTCTGGCTGCTGCCGCTCATGGGCGGGCTGCTCGTCTCATCGATCGCCGGCGGGCGCGCCATCTCGAAGCTCGGCCGCTACCGCGCGTTCCCGATCGCGGGCACGGCGCTCATCGCGGTGGGGATGTTCCTCCTCTCGCGGATCGGTGTCACGACCCCGTACCTGTTCATCGCGCTCGGGATGACCGTGCTCGGCGTCGGGCTCGGGCTCGTGATGCCGGTGCTCGTCCTTGCGGTTCAGAACGCGGTGCCGGCCGCCGACATGGGGACGGCGACGTCCGCCTCGACCTTTTTCCGTTCGATCGGCGGCGTGTTCGGGGTCGCGATCTTCGGCGCGATCTTCTCCAACCGTCTCGCGTACTGGTTGCCGCGGAACTTGCCTCCGAGCGCACACGTGAACGCGAAGGCGGCTCTCGCGCTCCTGCACGAGAGCCCGGCGCAGCTCGCGAAGCTTCCGCCGGCGATCCATTCGGGCCTGATCGAGGCGTTCTCGAACTCGCTGAATCCCGTGTTCACGTGGGCGATCCCGTTCGGCGTCGCCGCGTTCGGCGTCTCGCTGCTGCTGCGCGAGGTGCCGCTGCGTGACCGCGGAGCCGCCTCGGCCGCCGCATCCGGCGAAGCCGCAGCCTGAGCTACCCCTACACTCCTCCGCGTGAGCGAGGTGGACGCGTCGCACGCTAGGCCCACGCTCGAGTGGGACACGCCGCTGTTCCGGATGGCGCGCGCGCAGTACGAGCAGGCGCTGCCGTACGCGGACATCTCGGACATGGTCACGGAGCGGCTGAGCTACCCCGAGCGCGCAGTGATCGTCAGCGTTCCGCTGCGGCGCGACGACGGGACGATTCAGGTCTTCCCCGGCTATCGCGTTCAGCACTCAACCGTGCTCGGGCCGACGAAGGGCGGCCTCCGCTACGACCACGATGTCTCGCTCGGCGAGTGCGCGGCGCTCGCGACGTGGATGACGTGGAAGTGCGCGCTTCTCCAGCTGCCGTACGGCGGCGCGAAAGGCGGCATCCGCGTCGACCCGAAATCGCTCTCGCCGCGCGAGCTCGAGCGGCTCACGCGCCGCTTCACGCAGGAGCTCGTGCGCGAGATCGGCCCGCAGAGCGACATTCCCGCGCCCGACATGGCGACGAACGAGCAGACGATGGCGTGGATCATGGACACGTACTCGATGCTCAAGGGCTACGCCGTGCCCGAGATCGTGACGGGCAAGCCGATCTCGCTCGGCGGCTCGCTCTTCCGGCGTGAGGCGACCGGCGCGGGCGTCGTCATGGTCGCGGAGCAGGCGGGACGGCGCGCCGGCTGGGAGCTCGACGCGAAGACGTGCGTCGTGCAGGGCTTCGGCAACGTCGGCGGCGTCGCGGCGAGCGAGCTCCACGAGCGCGGCGCGCGCGTGATCGCCGTGTCCGACGTCTCCGGCGGCCTGCACTCCGAGGCGGGCCTCGACGTTCCGGCGCTCCACGAGTACGTCGCAGCGCACGGCTCGCTCGACGGCTACGACCTCGGCGAGCGGATCACGAACGAGCAGCTCCTCGAGCTTCCGTGCGACGTGCTCTTCCTTGCGGCGCGCGAGGATCAGCTCCACGGCGACAACGCGCCGCGTGTGCAGGCGAAGATGATCGTCGAGGGCGCGAACGGCCCGACGACGATCGAGGCCGACGGGATTTTCCGCGAGCGGGGCATCCCCGTCGTGCCCGACATCCTCGCGAACGCGGGCGGCGTGACGGTCTCGTACTTCGAGTGGGTGCAGGACCTCGGGCGTCTCTTCTGGGATCGCGATGAGATCCGCCGCAAGCTCGCCGACAAGATGGGGAGCGCGTTCGACCGCGTCTACTCCGTCGCGGAGGAGAAAGGGATCACGCTGCGGCAGGCCGCGATGGTCGCGGCGATCCGCCAGGTCGCGGCCGCGCTCGAGGCGCGCGGCGTCTACCCGTGATGCGAGACGGTCCGTGACGCGATGGTTCCCGAGCCGACGACGCTCTCCGCCGGGGCGACGGCACAGGAGGCCGGACGCGCGCTCGGCGACAGCGGCGACGTGCGCGCGATCTTCGTCACGGAGGACGACGGGCAGCTCGTCGGCGTCGTGACACGGAAGACGCTCGTCCGCGAGGTCGTGGCGGCGGGGCTCGACCCGCGCGCGGTTGCGCTGCGCGACATCGGCGAGGCGCCGCACCACACGTTCGAGGCTGGGCTCAGCCTCGAGGACGGATTCCGTTTCCTCGAGGAGCAGGATCTCGAGCGCGTTCCCGTCGTGGAGGACGGGCGGCTCGTTGGCGTGCTGTCGCGTGCGGTCGTGCAGCGGCGCCTCGCCGAGGACGAGACGCTCGAGGAGTAGCTCAGCCGCTATTCCAAGTGGTGTCAGTCGTCGGAGCGTGCGCCACGCTCCTAGTTCCCGTCCCAAACCCCCAACCCACCCACGGGGAGCGAAGGATGCCGGTCGGACTGTGCTGTCAAGGTCGCAAGTTCGTGCCAACTCTCCGGCTAGCAGCAGGTGTAGGCCCCTGGCGGGGCGGCGCCTTCTTCCGGCTCGGGTAGCTCGGCCGCGGCGAGCGCCGCACCGTCGAGGATGTCGCGCTCGCTCACGCGGATTCCGGCGAGACCGTACGCGTCCAGGATTGCGACGAGGATCGCGGCGCCCGCGACGATGACCGGCGCCCGGTCAGGATCGAGCGCCGGCACCGAGCGCCGCTCCTCGAGCGGCAGCGCGGCGAGCCGGGCGAGTTGCGCCCATGCGCCGCCGCGCGTGAGGACGTGGCCGTCGGCGCGCTCGCGGTCGTAACGCTCGAGGCCAAGATCGAGCGCAGCGAGTGTCGTGACCGTCCCGGCGACGCCGACCGCGGCGGCCGGCTCGAGCGGCGGGAGCAGAGCGTGCGTCCCCGCCTCGAGCGCCGAGATCTTCTCCCCGTGCCGCTCGGTGAAGCGGACGGCGCCGAGCGGGAGCGAGACGCTGAAGTCGTCGAGCACGAGCTCGGTCGAGCCTCCGCCGATGTCGACGAGGAGCGTCCCCGCCGCGAGCCCGCCGACGCCGCGCCGCGTCATCTCCGCCTCGTCGTCGCCCGAGAGCAACCGCGTCGCGAAGCCGTAGCTCCACTCGATCTCGCCGAGGAACGCCTCGCCGTTCTCCGCGTCGCGCACGGCGCTCGTCGCGATGAGGAGGGTGCGCTCGGCGCCGAGCGACTCGGCCGTGCGGCGGTAGTCGGAGAGCGTGTTGCGGACGCGCGCGATCGGGACGGGGAGGAGGCGGCGGCGGGTGTCGACTCCCTCGCCGAGCCGCGTGATGCGCGTCTCGCGGTGGAGCTCGCGCGCCTCGCCGTCCTCGACGTCGGCGACGAGGAGGCGCGTCGTGTTCGTCCCCTGGTCGATCGCCGCGACTCTCACAGGAACGCCCGCAGCCAGCCGAACCGCGTGTCGACCTCGTCGAGGGCCGCGCGGAGGACGGCGACCTGCGCGATCGAGCGGCGGAGCCGGGCGACGCTCTTCTCCAGCTCGATGCTCTTCTCGCCGACGGTCTCGGCCTTCGTGGCGGCGAGCTCGGCCTTCGCCTCGATGGCGCTCAGGCCTGCGGCGGCGCGGGAGTAGACGCGGGTGCCGTGCCGCACGAGCTCGCGAGCGCGCGTGAGCACGCTCACGATCGCGGCAATTCCGCTGCAAATCGCGACCGCGAGCGCAATCCAGATGGCCCAGTCCCACACGGGAAGAGCCTAACGACGGTGCTAGACTGCAAGCCGCGACGCGGGGTGGAGCAGTCAGGTAGCTCGCCGGGCTCATAACCCGGAGGTCGCAGGTTCAAATCCTGCCCCCGCTACTTGAAAAGCCCCGGAAACGGGGCTTTTCTGTTCTCAACGGAATTCGTCTGAGGCGCCGGGGTCAGCCTCCGAATCCGCCTGGTGGCTGTGAGGGAAGGTTGAGTCCGCATGCCTTCATTGCTGCTTTCGTCTTCGCATCGAACGTCGGTCGCTGCCCCTGGCTGGGCGTGCCTTGCTGGGAGCCGGGGGTTGGCATCGTCACGCCGTGCTTTCTAAGGCACGACTGGAGCTTGGCGAAGTTCTGGCCGCCGAATTGAGGCGCGCCGCCTGGCCCGGACGGGACTCCTCCAGCCGGGGCGCTGTTGCTTCCACTGGAGCCGCAGCCGGCGAGCGCAATGGCGAGTGCCAGCACAACGGCGGCAAGCGCGATGCGTTTCATACGAGTGCCTCCTTGTGCGCCGGCCGTTCGGTTGGGTCGAGCAGCCGGCCGTCCTGCATCCGGACGACGCGGGGAGCTTGTGCGGCGATCTCGGGGTCGTGGGTGATGAGGACGATGGTGTGCCCGTGCTCGGTGCAGAGGTTCCGGAGGAGCGCCATGATCTCTTCACCCGTCGTCGAGTCGAGGTTTCCGGTGGGTTCGTCGGCGAGCAGGACGTGCGGATCGTTTGCGAGGGCTCGAGCGATCGCGACGCGTTGTTGTTCGCCGCCTGAGAGTTGCGAGGGGAGGTGGTCTGCCCTGCCTGCGAGGCCGACCGACTGGAGGAGGTCCTGTGCGCGAGCGCGCCGGGTCTCGCCTGGGAGTCCGTCCGGTGCGAGCGCCACCTCGACGTTCTGTGCGGCGGTCAGGGTCGGGATGAGGTTGAACTGCTGGAAGATGAAGCCGATCGTCTTCAGTCTCAGCTTGGCGAGGTCGCTGTCGCCGAGGCGTGCGAGTGCACGCCCCTCGAGTTCGATGTCGCCGTTGGTCGGGCGGTCGAGCGCGCCGAGCAGCTGCAGGAGCGTCGACTTGCCGGAGCCGCTCGGGCCGACGATGACAAGGAACTCGCCGCGGTCGATGTCGAGGTTGAGGTCTCGCACGGCGTGGACGGCGGCGGCGCCCTGGCCGTAGGTGCGGCCGACTCCGTGGAGCGCGTAGATCGGCTGGGTCTTGAGGTCGGTTACGGTCATGTCGTCTCCTTTATTCGATGCTGCGGAGGGCTTCGGCGGGGCGCAGCCGGGCTGCCCGGAGGCCGCCGACGCCGCCGGCAACGAGGCCTCCGAGCGCGGCGAGCGCGACGGCGGCCAGGATCAGGCCGGGGCTGAGCGGTGCGCTGAGCTTGATGACGCTCGATCCGGCGGTGGAGACGGCGCCCTGTCCGAAGGGCCCGAACGCACCGGCGGCATTCGTCGACGAGGCGACCGTCGCTTTCAGGGTGATGCCGATCGCGTCGATCGCGAGGACTCCGGCCAACCCGACGAGCACACCGAGTGCGCCACCGAGGAGGCCTTGGAGTAGCGACTCGCCCGTGACCTGGCGGATGACGAGCCGCTGCGACCACCCGACCGCCTTCAGCGTGCCGAGCTCCCGCGTCCGCTTCGCCACAGAGGAGAGCGTCAGGAGGCAGGCGATGAGGATCGCGGCCAGCAACCCGACGAGCTCGAGGGCCGTGCCGAGTTTCTTCGTGAGGTTCTTCGCATCGATCAACGATCCAGACACGCGGTTCGCGAGGTCTTTCGCCGTGGTCACGGAGGCCCCGTCGAAACTCGAGTTGATCGTGCTCGCGACCTGTGGAACGCTCTCGGCGGAGGTGGCGCGCACATAGACCGTGTTGACACGTCCGGTGCGACCCGACATCTGCTGCAGTTGTCGCCAGCTTGACGTAGACGTCCGCGGCCTGCCCACCGAGTGGCGTATTGGCGACGCCGACCACCGTGTAGTCCTTACCGCCGATCGTGAGCGTGTCGTCGACGGTGAGGCTCTTGCGGCGTGCGTAGCTCACGTCGAGGATCGCCTCGCGCTTCGAGCCCGAGGAGAAGTAGCTTCCCTTGGAGATCTGGCCAGGAGTCAGGGCGCCGACGTCCTTGTGCGTCTGATCGACGCCGCTGATCGTCAGCGAGTTGAAGTCGATCGAGTTCGGGCCACCGCCGCCGGAGCCCGGTGCGCCGAACCCTCCGCCGGGAGCGCCGCCGGTCTGGCCCTGGTTCTTCGGGACTTTGCCGGAGATGTGGATCTCGTTCAGCGTGAGTCCGCCCGCCGCCGATTGGACGTCGGAGATTTTCGAGATCGAGCTCACGGTCGAGCTGGGGAAGGACAGCTGCGACGTGGACATGAACGAGTCTCGCGAGAAATGGCTGCCGGCCTTGCCGAGGTTCTGGAGCCCGAGCCGGGTGCTGCCGTTCTCCTTCTGCAACTCCTTGCGTTCCTTCGCCGAGAGACGCGGGAACCCCGGGCCGCCAGTGGCGGAGCCGGAGTTCGACGTTGAGATCGAGATCGGCCGCGTGACCGACATGTCGGTGCCGACGCCGGTGAGTGGCTTGAGCACTTTCGCCTGGGCCTGGTCGAGGCCGGTGGTGAGAGCCGTCACGGTGACGACGAGGCCGACGCCGACGGCGAGACCGAGTGCGGTGAGCAGCGTTCTGCCTTTGCGGCGTCGCAGTTCGCAAACCATGTAACTGAGGTAGAACACGTCGAGCCTCTTTCGGTTGGGGTCGAATGTCCTACGAAGAAGTACTGCGGCGGTCTAAGCGCCCTCTGAACGGGAGCTGAAGGGATCCTGAAAAGCGCCGCCGGCCCGGATGTCCTCAGGCGATTCTCAGCTTCGGTTCAGCTTGGGCTTAGTCGCGGGGGCGAAGCTAGGTGGCGGATTCACGACTTCGATTCGAGACGATGACCCAACCTTCGACGGCAGCCATGCCCATTTTGAGTAACGGCCGCGCGACCGCTCGCATCCTCGTCGCCGACGACGACCAATCGCTGCGTCTGGCGATCGTGCGCTCACTCGAGCTCGAAGGGTACGAGGTGGAGATTGCCGAGGACGGAGTGGCAGCGGTCGGCTTCTTCGCGGGCGGTGATGGCACTGAGCCCGACCTCGTCGTGCTTGACGTCCTCATGCCGAACTTGGACGGAATCGCAGCGTGTCGGGCTATCCGTGCCACCAGCCGTGTCCCGATCCTCATGCTGACTGCGCTTGCCGCGGTCGATGATCGGGTCGAGGGGTTGGAGGCCGGCGCCGACGACTACCTCGCGAAGCCGTTCGCGGTCGTCGAGTTGATCGCCCGCGTTCGCGCTCTCCTGCGCCGGTCGATTCCGGCGGAGGACGTACTCCGCTACGCAGATCTAGAGCTCGACCGGGCCGGACGGCGGGCCTGGCGCGGCGGTCGCGAGCTCGAGCTGACCCGGATCGAGTTCGCGCTCCTCGAGCTACTGCTGTCTCACCCGAGCCGGGTCCTGTCGCGAGATCTGATTTTCAGCAGCGTCTGGGGATACGACATGAATTACGCCTCGAACTCGCTCGAGGTCTACATCGGATACCTCCGTCGCAAGACCGAAGCGGGCGGCGAGCCACGGCTGATCCAGACCGTTCGCGGGATCGGCTACGTCCTCCGCGACAACAGGTAGGCGAACGCAAGGATGAGCCTCCGCGCACGCCTCACCCTCGGCACCATCGGCACTCTCGCTGTCGCCATCTGCGCCGGACTCGCGGTCGCGTACCTCGTCGTGCGGGGAGAGTTGCGCGGCGAGATCGACTCCGCTCTCCAGGGCATGGCACGGCCGCTCGCCGACATCCGACCTAGCGCACCTCCCATAAAGCCATCCGCGTTCCAGCGGCAGAGATTCCGGCTCCGCACCGGTTCGTCCAAGCTTGGTGGCCCCGTCGGCTACGTCCAGCTCGTCAATCGAAACGGCCGCGTCCTGCGTCCCCCCGGCGAACGCACTCGCCTCCCAACCACCGGCGCGCGCGCCGTCGCAAACGGGAGCCGTCCCGCCTTCTACCGCGACGCCACCGTCGACGGCACCCACGTGCGCATCTACACCACCCGACTCGGCAAACGGGCCGCCGTCGAGATCGCGCGCCCACTGAGCGAGGTCGATCACGCACTCGCGCGCATCCGGCTCCTGTTCGTTTTCGCGGCACTCGCGGCGATCGCCGGAGCAGCCGCCCTTGGCGCGGCAGTTGCACGAGCGGCCCTCCGCCCGGTCGACCGCCTGACCGAGCACGCCGAACGGATCGCCAAGTCCGGAAACCTCGGAGAACGGACGAACGAACGGCGCTCCGACGAGCTAGGCCGGCTCGCGCACGCGTTCAACACCATGCTCGACGCACTCTCGCGATCGGTGAGTGCGCAACGCCAGCTCGTGGCTGATGCATCGCACGAGCTGCGCACGCCGCTCGCCTCAGCGCGAGCCAATCTCGACCTCGTCGAGCTCCACCAAGACCTGTCCATGCAGGAGCGCCAGCGCCTGCTCGCCCAGTCGGCCGGGGAACTGCGCGAGATGACCCACCTCATCGACGGCCTCGTCGAGCTCGCGCGAGCCGACGCGGCGACACCCGAAAAGGAACCTGTCAGGCTCGACTACGTCGCCGAGCAGGTCATCGCCGCGGCCGCCCGGCGCACGGGCGCTTCGTTCCGCACCGATCTCGCCCCAACCCTCGTGAACGCCTCACCCGCGGCTCTGACTCGCGCCATCGCGAATCTCATCGACAACGCCGTCAAGTGGAGTCCCGCCGCAGCAACGATCGATGTGAGAGTGCGATACGGAGCGTTAACGGTGCGCGACCGCGGGCCTGGCATCGACGCCGCCGACCTGCCACACATCTTCGACCGCTTCTATCGAGCGCCCGCGGCTCGCAACCTGCCTGGCTCGGGTCTCGGCCTGGCAATCGTCCAGCAGGTCGCCGATGCCCATGGCGGGACGGTCTTCGCCGAGCCCGCCGACGGCGGCGGCACGCTATTCACCCTGCGCCTGCCCGTGCTCGACACCGACGCCGCCGAGAAGAAGGCCGATCCTCCCCGGGCCTTCATGCACGAAGAACCGACGCGTCGCTCCTGGCGTCGCGTCCTCGGCTTACCGCAACCGTAGAGGTCGCAGGTTCAAGTCCTGCCCCGCTATCGAAAGGCCCCGGAGACGGGGCCTCTTCTCTTGTCGCCGCTGCGATCGTGCCGGCGAACTCGTGCCCAACCGTTGCTGCCATTCATCACCCCAAACGGTCGATGCGGTCGACGCCGCCGGCCGAATAGCCTTGTTGTGCGGGGCGCCGAGGCAGACGCCTAGACAGGAAGGGAGACCGGAATGGAAGAGATCGGACCCGTCGATTACGTGGTAGTTGCGTTCCCGGGGAACCAGTTCAAGGGTGAGATCGTGCCCGCGCTCGAGGATCTTGTTAAGGCAGGTACGGTTCGGATCATCGATACGGCTTTCGTCGGCAAGGACGAGAACGGCGAGATCTTCACGCTCGAGGTCACAGAGCTCGATCCAGACGTGCAGGAGGCGCTCGACGCGCTCGACATGGAAGTGCAGGGGCTCTTCAACGATGAGGAGCTGCTCGCCATCGGTCAGAGCCTTGACACGAACTTCTCGGCGGCTGTTCTTGTCTGGGAGAACGTGTGGGCTCGCAGGGTTGCCCAGGCGATCCGCGACGCGGGCGGAATGATGATCGCGTTCGAGCGGATCCCGCACGACACCGTCCAGGCAGCGCGCGAGTGGGCGCTGGAAGAAGCCAAGGCGTAACAAACAAGAGAGGAGACCGAAATGAGAGGACGCAGAGGTCCCGGACTGATCGGAACGGCGGTCGTGGTAGGCGGGGCGGCGCACATGGGCGCCAGGAGCGCCCAGAGAAGCCAGGCCGCCGCCGCGCCGCAGCAGGCGGCCGCTCCGGCTCCGGCCGCGCCGGCCGAGACCGACGATGCCGCGGAGATCCAGAAGTACGCGACGATGAAGGAGAACGGCCTCATCACTGAAGAAGAGTTCGCTGCCAAGAAGAAGCAGATCCTCGGCATCTAGAAACCGCGTCTACGCGAGATCAATGACGCTGGTTCTGCGCAAAGGGCGGCAGCCGACGAAGCCGGCATAGACCGGCAGATCGTCTAGCGCCGCGCGCCCCATGCCGCCGTTGCGAGCACGAGCGATAGAGCGACGAGTGACCCGAGCGCGCCGAGCCAGCCGAACCCCCTCAGCTGGCGGGCGTGACCGGCATAAATGACGAACGCGACCGGGATGACGACCGAAGCCGTCAGCGCGACGGTGCGCACGATCTGGCGCCTTTTGTGCCCCTTGTCCCGGCGCTTGCTGGTGTCGAGGACTGCGTCGTGGGTCGTTTTCGCCTCGCCTCCGTAGAAGGCGATCCCGCTCCGGCCCAGCGCGCGCGTCTGGCTCTCACATGCCCAGGCCATCGCGATCATGAAGGTCAGCGGGAAGATCCACGTGATCACCCAGACCGCTGCCGTACCGATGAGCATCAACGTCGTCGGCACCCAGTAGGCGAGACCCGTCTTCTTCGGCTTTCCGTCGGACGCCTTCACGAATCCACCGAAGATCAGCAGCACGTAGACGCTGTGAATCCACGTGCGCAGCGAACGACGCTCCGCCGGCTTCTCGGGGATCGGGACGGCCTTAACCGTGCGTAACGACGCCTCGGCGCTTTCGACGGTCGGATGGACACCCCGCAGCGCGAGTGTCGACGCAGCGGTGCGCAACTCGGTCGGATCGTGGCCGAAGAGCGCCGCGGTTCGAAGCGACATCCGGCCGCCCTGCCACAGAAACCCGAGGTAGCCCGGGATCACCGCGGCGTAGAACGGCGTCCCCGCGATTACCCCATCGATCCGAGCCAGCCGCGCCGACTGGACACGCAACTCTTCGGCGATCCTCGCCGGAGGGTCATTCGGACGGCTCTCCCGGGTCGCCGTCGCCCACTCGAGCGACGGAGGGCCGAGCCGCTCCATCGCGTGGAGCGTCAACCGCTCCGCTACATGCTCCGGATCGCGATACACAAC
Source organism: uncultured Actinomycetes bacterium (assembly GCA_963767525.1). GTDB lineage: Bacteria > Actinomycetota > Thermoleophilia > Gaiellales > Gaiellaceae > Palsa-739. Next base: position 549,947 of record CAVYEH010000002.1, on the reverse strand, counting down.
ACGCGCGAGCCTGCCCGCATCTGACAGCGCGCTCCTCGCACGGCCGGAAGCCCTCATCCCCTCCGCAACCCCAGCGGCAGCGAGTCGCCGCTCAACCGGCCACTCCGGCTGAGACACTCACGCCGACTTCAGCTTTCGCGCTCGCGCTTCGCGCGCGATGCGAGCGTCGCCCGCTTCGAGGCCGAGAGCTCGACCTTCCTGAGCCGGATCGACTGCGGCGTCACCTCGACCGCTTCGTCGCCTGCGGATGAACTCGAGCGCCTGCTCGAGCGACAGCGGCCGCGGCGGGATCAGGCGGACGGTCTCGTCGGCGGCCGCGGCGCGCATGTTCGTCAGCTTCTTCGGCTTCGAGGCGTTCACGTCGAGGTCGTTGTCGCGCGCGTTCTCGCCGACGACCATCCCCTCGTACAGCTCGTCGCCGGGCGCGATGAAGAGCGAGCCGCGCTCCTGGAGGTTCGTGATCGCGAACCCGGTCGCCTGGCCGCGCCGGTCGGCGACGAGGCTGCCGGTCGGCCGCGTGCGCAGCTCGCCGTGCCACGGCTCCCACGCCTCGAAGACGTGGTGGATGATCCCCGTGCCGCGCGTCTCGGTGAGGAACTCGGTGCGGAAGCCGATCAGCGCGCGGGCGGGGACGAGGTACTCCATGCGCGCCCAGCCGCTGCCGTGGTTCACCATCTGCTGCAGGCGGCCCTTGCGCAGCGCGAGCAGCTGCGTGACGACGCCGATGAACTCCTCGGGAATGTCGATCGCGACGCGCTCGACCGGCTCGAGCCGCTTTCCGTCGACCTCCTTCGTCAGCACCTCGGGCTTGCCGACCGTCAGCTCGAACCCCTCGCGGCGCATCAGCTCGACGAGGACTCGCGAGCTGCAGCTCGCCGCGGCCCTGCACCTCCCAGGCGTCCGGGCGCGTCGTCGGGAGCACGCGCAGCGAGACGTTGCCGACGAGCTCCGCGTCGAGGCGGTCCTTCACCTGGCTCGCGGTCAGCCGCGTCCCTTCGGTGCCGGCGAGCGGGCTCGTGTTGATGCCGATCGTCACGGAGAGGCTCGGCTCGTCGACCGTCGTGACGGGCAGCGGCCGCGGATCGTCGGGTCGGCGATCGTCTCGCCGATCGTCACCTCGGGCAGGCCGGCGAGCGCGACGATCTCGCCCGGCCCGGCCTCGTCGGCGGGAACGCGGTCGAGCGCCTCCGTGACGTAGAGCTCGGTCACGCGCGCCTGCTCGATCGTCCCGTCGGAGCGGCACCACGCGATCGGCGCGCCCTTGCGCAGCGTCCCGTGGCGAATCGCGCAGCAGCGCGAGCCGGCCGACGTACGGGCTCGCGTCGAGATTCGTGACGAGCGCCTGCAGCGGATGCTCGGGGTCGTAGCTCGGCGCCGGGATCGCCTCGAGCAGCGTCGTGAAGAGCGGCTCGAGATCGGGCGCGAGATCGTCCGCGGCGAGTCCAGCACGACCCGCGCGCGCGTTCGCGTACACGATCGGGAACTCGATCTGCGAGGCGTCGGCGTCGAGGTCGAGGAACAGCTCGTACACCTCGTTCACGACCTCGTCCGGCCGCGCGTCGGGGCGGTCGACCTTGTTGATGACGAGGACGACGGGCAGCTTCAGCTCGAGCGCCTTGCGCAGCACGAACCGCGTCTGCGGCAGCGGCCCTTCGGAGGCGTCGACGAGCAGCAGCACGCCGTCGACCATCGTCAGCGCGCGCTCGACCTCGCCGCCGAAGTCGGCGTGGCCCGGCGTGTCGACGATGTTGATCTTCGTGTCGCCGTGCTGCACCGCCGTGTTCTTGGCGAGGATCGTGATGCCCTTCTCGCGCTCGAGATCCATCGAGTCCATGACCCGGTCGGCGACGTCCTGGTTCTCGCGGAAGGAGCCGGACTGCCAGAGCATCGCGTCGACGAGCGTCGTCTTGCCGTGGTCGACGTGCGCGATGATCGCGACGTTGCGCAGCTCGTTGCGCTGCACGAGCGCGGAGTCGTGGGTCGGTTCGGTGGTGGCCACAGACCACTGATAGCAAAACGGCTATGACGGCCGTGTTACGTCGCGCCCGCCGTCCCGCCGGCTCCGTACTCTCTCGCCGATGATGAGACCCGAGCGGATGAACGCGTTCACCGACGGCGTGATCGCAATCCTGATCACGATCCTCGTACTCGAACTGAAACCGCCCGCCGGATCGAGCCTTGCCGACCTCTTCCACGACCACGGCGGCGGCAAGCTCCTCGCCTACCTTCTGAGCTTCGTATTCGTCGCCATCTACTGGGTGAATCACCACCACCTGATGCAGATCGTCCATCGCGTCGACGGCCGGACGCTGTGGGCGAACATCCTCCTGCTGCTGTGCCTCTCGTTCACGCCTATCGCGACGGCATGGCTCGGCGATGCAGGCGTCGAGCCCGGGCCGGTGGCCGCCTACGCGATCGTCTTGCTCGGCTGTGCGATCGCGTACACGCTGCTGACGCTGTCCCTACTCGCTCTGCACGAGCCCGGCTCACAGCTTGCGGAGGCGATCGGCCGCGATCGCAAGGGGAAGCTGTCGCTCGCTGCCTACCTCGTGGCGCTCGCGTTCTCATTCGTCGTCCCGTGGGTGTCGGTCGCGCTGTTCGTCGGCGTCGCGATCATCTGGTTCATCCCGGATCGACGCGTCGAGCGCGTCATCGTCGACAAGGCGTAGGCACCCTGTCGTACATACGTTGGGTCGCTCTTGTCGTTCTCATCGCCGCTGTCGGCGCGTCCGCGGCACTCGCTGCGCCGCCGGCATCGAGGAGAGCGCTGCCGCACGTCCTCCACTGGGTCGACACCTCGCGGTCGATCACGCTGCCGAGCGGGAAGCACGTGCCGCGGCCCGTGACGACGGAGTTCTGGTACCCGCCGGCGCGCGCCGGCAACGGCCCGTTCCCGCTCATCGTCTTCGGGCACGGCTTCAGCGCGCTGCCGTCCTGGTACCGGCGCCTGCTGAGCGGGTGGGCCGCGGCCGGGTACGTCGTCGCCGCGCCGGTCTTCCCGCTCGGCAACGCCGACGCGCCCGGCGGGCCGAACGAGTCGGACATCGTCAACCAGCCCCGCGACATGAGCTTCGTCATCTCACGCGTCCTCGCCGCGAGCGGGTCGGGGCACGGCGTGTTCGCCGGCCTCATCGACCCGGAGAAGATCGCCGTCGCGGGGCAGTCCGACGGCGGCGTGACTGCGTTCGCGACCGCGTACGAGGCGCCGTTCCGCGACCTGCGCGTTCACGCGGCGCTCGTCCTTTCGGGCGCGATCCTCGGCTCGCGCCGCTACGTCGTGCGCGACGGCGTGCCGCTGCTCGCCGTGCAGGGACTGGCGGACACGGTCAATCCGCCGGTCGCCGCGTGGCATCTGTTCCGCCCCGTGAGCCGGCCGAAGTTCCTCCTCCTGCTGCGGGGCGCCGGCCACCTGCCGCCGTACACCGTCCCCGGTCGCACGTTTGACACCGTCGAGCGCGTGACGATCGCGTTCCTCGACCACTACCTCGGCGACGGCTCGCTCGGCGCGATCGCGACGGCCGCGCGAACGCTTCCCATAGCCGAGCTGACGAGCCAGCCCTAGCGGTCGATCAACCGCTGGTGCACGGCGCTGTAGCGGTCGCCCTGCGCCTGGAGCTCGGACTCGGCGATATCGCGCAGGTCGTCGGCGCTCAGCTCGAGCTCGGTCGCGGCGATGTTCTCGTCGAGCCGGTGGAGCTTCGTCGTGCCGGGAATCGGGACGATCCACGGCTTGCGCGAGAGGAGCCACGCGAGCGCGACCTGCGCCGCCGTCGCGTTGTGGCGGGCGGCGATGCGTCCGAGCAGCTCGACGAAGGCGAGGTTCGCGCGGCGCGCCTCCTCCTCGAAGCGGGGAAGGCCCTTGCGGAAGTCGCCTTCCTCGAATTGCGTGTCCGGCGTGATCGTCCCGGTGAGGAAGCCGCGGCCGAGCGGGCTGAACGGGACGAAGCCGATCCCGAGCTCCTCGAGCACGGGGACGATCTCGGCCTCGGGCTCGCGCCAGAAGAGCGAGTACTCGCTCTGGAGCGCAGTGACCGGCTGGACGGCATGGGCGCGGCGAATGGTCTGCGCGCCTGCTTCCGATAGGCCGAAGTGGCGCACCTTGCCGGCGTCGATGAGCTCCTTCACCGTCCCCGCGACCTCCTCGATCGGGACGTCGGGGTCGACGCGGTGCTGGTACAGGAGGTCGATGTGGCCGGTGCGCAGCCGCCGCAGCGAGTCGTCGACTGTGCGGCGGATCGTCTCCGGGCGGCTGTCGACACCGCTTGTGCGGCCGGCGGCGCCTTCGAGGTCGAAGCCGAACTTCGTCGCGATGACGACCTGCTCGCGCACCGGCTCGAGTGCCTCGCCGACGAGATCCTCGTTCGTGTACGGCCCGTAGACCTGCGCCGTGTCAAACAGCTTCACGCCTCGCTCGACGGCGCCGCGGAGGACGGAGATCGATTCGTCGCGAGTGGGGAAGGGCGGGAAGCTCTGGCTCATCCCCATGCAGCCGAGACCGATCGCAGAGACCTCGAGGCCCTGTCCCAGCGTGCGTGTCTTCATGCCAAGAGCCTACGAGATTCTCCGCGCCCTGGGCAGCAGTGGATAGCGTCTAACTCCGATGGGGCGTCGTCCGCTGCGCGTGAAGATGATCCTCCCGGCACTTCTCGAGGCGAACGCGCCCGGGTATCGCCCGATCAAGTACGCGCTGTTCCCGCCGCTCGGGCTCGCCGGACTGGCCGGCTATCTCGAGGACGACGACGAGGTCGAGCTTGTCGACGAGCACGTCCAGAAGCTCTCGCTGGACGACGAGCCGGACCTCGTCGTGATGACCGTCTACATCACGTCCGCGAAGCGCGCGTACGCGATCGCGGATGCCTACCGGGCTCGCGGCGTCCACGTCTGCCTCGGCGGGCTTCATCCGACGGCGCTGCCCGACGAGGCGGCGCAGCACGCGGACACCGTCTTCCTCGGCCCCGGCGAGGCGACATGGCCCGTGTTTCTCCGGGACTTCAGAGCCGGCCGGCCGGCCGCGCGGTACGAGTCTCAGGTGCGCACGCTCGAAGGTCTACCACCGTTGCGGCGTGACCTCATCGAACGTCGCCGCTACCTGTGTCCGAACTCGCTCGTCGTCTCACGCGGTTGTCCGCACCACTGCGACTTCTGTTACAAGGACGCGTTCTACGAGGGCGGCCGCTCGTTCTACACGCTTGCGGTCGACCGGGCGCTCGCCGAAGTGGAGGGCTTGCCGGGCCGGCACCTGTACTTCCTCGACGACCACCTCTTCGGCAACCGGCGGTTCGCCGAGGCGTTCTTCTCCGGGCTACGGGGGATGGGCCGCGTCTTCCAGGGCGCGAGCACCGTCGGGGCGATCCTCCAGGGCGATCTGATCGAGCGCGCGGCGGAGGCCGGAATGCGCAGCGTGTTCGTCGGCTTCGAGACGCTCGACCCCGAGAATCTGCGGCTTCACTCGAAGCGGCAGAACCTCGCGCGGAGCTACGACGCCGCGATCCGCCGCTGCCACGACGCCGGCGTGATGGTGAACGGAAGCTTCGTGTTCGGTCTCGACGCGGACGGCCCGGACGCCTTCGAGCGCACGGTCGAATGGGCCGTGTCGCGCAGCGTCGAGACGGCGACGTTCCACATCATGACGCCGTACCCCGGGACCGCTCTGCACGGGCGGCTCGCCGCCGAGGGAAGGATCCGCACCGACGACTGGGATCTCTACGACACCCGTCACGTCGTCTTCGAGCCGCGGGGCATGACTCCCGACCAACTGGTCGACGGTTACTGGCGCGCGTATCGGGACTTCTATTCCTGGCCGTCGATCCTCGGCGGCGCCCGCGGGCACGATTCGCTGAGCGCTGCCGTGCGTCACTTGCTCTACGCCGGTGGCTGGAAGAAGTTCGAGCCTCTCTGGGACACCGTCATCCGGCTGCGGCACGTCACGGCGATGCTCCCGCTTCTCGAGGCGACGCTCGACTCGTTCGGTCGCGCTCGTGGCACGGTGCACGTCGAGGAGTCGGCGACCGCCTCCGAGCCAGCTCCACTTCGGCGCGCGGCTTAGAAGAGGCGGAACGCCTGCGCGAGCAGGAAGATGTTCAGCCCGGTGATGAGCGCCGCGACCGCGCCCGCGAGGGCGGTGGTTGCGCGCCGATTCACGTGCACACCCATCACGCCGCGGTTGCGAGTCAGGAGGAGGAGCGGGATGAGCGCGAACGGGATCCCGAAGCTCAGCACGACCTGGCTGAGGACGAGCGCCTGCGTCGGCCGGACGCCGAGCGCGAGCACGACGAGAGCCGGAACCATCGTCAGCGCGCGACGGAAGAAGATCGAGATGCGCATGTTCACGAAGCCCGCCATCACGACCTGGCCCGCGTACGTCCCGACGCTCGAGGACGACACGCCAGAGGCGAGCAGAGCGACCGCGAACGCGAGCGCGGCCGAACCGCCGACGAGCTGGGAGAAGCCCGCGTGGGCGGCGCCGATTGAATCGACATGCGACCAGCCCGGCCTGCCGTGGAATAGCCTGGCAGCGACCGCGAGCATCGCCATGTTCACGAGACCCGCGAGCCCGAGCGCGATGAGCACGTCGGTCCGCACGAAGCGGAGCACGCGCGTCCGCTCGGCGTCCGAGTGCAGGACGGTCCGTCCCTTAGTCAGCGCCGAGTGGAGGTAGATGACGTGCGGCATGACCGTCGCGCCGATGATCCCGACCGCGAGGTAGACCGAGCCCACGCCGTCGAAATGCGGCACGAGGCCGCTCGCCGCGCCGCTCGCCGACGGGCCGATCTTCAGCGTCTCATAGAGGAAGCCGAGCAGGATCAACCCGAGTAGCGCGGTGATCGCGAGCTCGAACTTCCTGACACCGCGCCGCTGCAGCTCCAGCAGCCCGAACGCGATCACGCCGGTGATGAGGCCGGCCGGCAGAAGCGGCACGCCGAAGAGGAGGTTGAGGCCGAGGGCGGCGCCGAGGAACTCCGCGACGTCGGTCGCCATCGCCATCGCCTCGGCCTGGATCCAGAGACCCCACGTGACGGGACGCGGGTACCGCTCGCGACAGAGCTCGGGCAGGCTGCGGTCGGTGACGACGCCGAGCTTCGCGGAGAGGTACTGGATGAGCATCGCCATGAGGTTCGCGGCGACCACGACCCAGAGCAGGAGATAGCCGTAGCGGGCGCCGCTCGCGATGTTCGTCGCGAAGTTGCCCGGGTCGACGTACGCGACCGACGCGACGAACGCAGGCCCGAGCATCGCGAGCGTCGCGCGCGTGTGGCCGCGCGCGAGAACGGCTTCGAGCGGGGTGATAGCCCGCTCGGCCATCAGGCCTTCTCCGGCTGGGGCAGCGTCAGGTCGCGGCTCGGGATCGTCTCGCCGTGCGGATCGACGGTCGGGTCGCCGAGCCGGCGCGCGATGAGCTCCTCGAGCTCCTCGGAGAGCGCGTGCTCGAGCACCTCCGCCTCCGCATGCACCTCGTCTTCGGTCATGCCGAGGTTCTGCACGAGGAACAGCTCGAGCAGGCGATGGTGGCGGATCACCTCGAGCGCGACGCGGCGGCCCTTGTCCGTGAGGCGGACGCCGCGATAGCGCTCGTGCTCGACGAGACCGAGACTCGAGAGCTTGCGGAGCATTCCCGAGACCGAACCGGGCTTGACGTCGAGCAGCGCGGCGAGGTCGTTCGTCGACACGGAGCCCCCGTGCTCCGACGCGCGCTCCTCGAGCGTGTAGATCGCCTTCGCGTAGTCCTCGACGGCGACTGTGAGCCCTGAAGGTTGAGGCATGCCTAAATTATAGGGCAGGGCCGTCCTCTAGGTTGGCGGGACGGAGCCGACGCCTCGCCGGCTGACGTTCCTCGCGCTCATCAATCCGGCGACGTGGCATGCGCTGCGCCGGATCGTGCTCGGCACGGTGCTCGAGGACTCGGCGCGAGAGCATCACAATCGCTGGCGCACCGGCGACTAGAAGACGCCCGCGACTAAACCAAAGCGGGCGGCCCGAAGGCCGCCCGCTTTTCGGAGGAGGGAACTGCTCGCTGCTACTTCGCCGCCGAAGGCTGGTTTCCCAGCGTCAGCGTCAGATGCTTGGTCTCGCCACCGCGATGGACGGTGAGCGTGACCTTCTCGCCGACGGTCGACTGCGTGACGATCGCGGTGAGGGCGTTTGCATTGAGGATCGACTTACCGTTGTACGCAGTGATCACGTCGCCCTTCTTGAGCCCGGCCGCGGCCGACGGCGAGCCGGCGACGACGAGGCCGACCTTCGCGCCGCCGTTCGGCGCGTCACCGATCCGGACGCCCATGTACGCGTGCTGCACGGTGCCGCCGGCGATGATCGTCGTCGCCGACGCCTTCGCGGCGTCGATCGGCGCTGCGAACCCGATCCCGACGTTCGCGTCGACGGTGCCCGCGGGGATCTGGTCGTTGATCCCGATCACGGTGTTCGAGGCGACGTCGATGAGCGGGCCGCCCGAGTTGCCGTGGTTGATCGCGGCGTCGGTCTGGATCGTGCCCGGAATCGAGAAGTTGTTCGGCGCGGTGATCGTCCGGTTGACCGCGCTGACGATGCCGGCGCTCATGGACTCCGAGTACTGGGGGCTGAGCGGGGTCCCGATCGCCACGACCGTCTGGCCCGGCAGCACGGTCGACGACTCGCCGAGCGTGAGCGGATGGAGCTGCGAGGCCGGGACGTCGACGTGAATCACGGCGCTGTCGGTCGAGCTGTCCGAGCCGACGAGCGTCGCCTTTGCCGTCGAGCCGTTCTGGAACGTCACCTGGATCGTCGACGCGCCGGCGACGACGTGCTCGGCGGTCAGGATGTTGCCGCTCGAGTCGATCTCGAAGCCCGTCCCGATGGCCTCGAACTTCTGCGAGCCATACGGCGTGATGCTGCCGCTCGTGTCCCGACCGGAAACTTTCACGGTCACGACTCCGGGCGCGTCGGCCTTGTAGATCTCCGTGAGCGAGTTCGTGCTCGTGGAGGACGCGACCGGAGTTGTCCGGGCGACGTCCCTTGTCCCAAGCGGGCTCGCCGCGGTGCTTTTGCTGCCCGTCAGGGCGTGGGCGGCGAAGCCGGCCCCGGCCCCGACGACGAGGGCGATGGCAACTGTGAGGAAAACGAAGCGGGATTTCATCGGGTCGGGTCTCCTTGACGTTTCGTGGTCGGCTCCAGAATGCCCGCGGCGACTAGGAAGAGCGTAAGAGTTCCTTGAGTGTCGGATAAGAAAGGCTTCGCCACAATGCCCCGTTATGGAATCCTTCGGGGGTGATCGCTCAACTGCCGCCGCCACCAGCGCAGTTCCTCCGGGTGAACGCGCGGACGCACACGGCGACGGTGACGCTGATCGCGTCGTACGACGGCGACAACAGCGGCTTCAACTTCGACGGCTACTCGCGCGAGCTCATGTGGACGGTTCCGCGCAACTGGAAGATCCGCGTGATCTGCGAGAACCGCGGTCCGCTTCGCAACTCGTGCGCCGTCGTACACGGGCCGAACACGGCTACACCCGCGTTCCGGCATGCGTCGACGCCACAGCCGACCATCGGCCTCGAGGAGGGGCACGAGGCGACGTTCACGTTCCGTGCCTCCCGCGTCGGCGTCTACCGCTTCGCGAGCCTCGTTCCCGGCCACGAGGGCGCCCGCCAGTGGGACGTCCTCAAGGTCACCCGTCGTGGCCGGCCCTCGATCGTTCGCCTCCAGCGGTAGCGCGGCAGGCCTAGTCGCGCGACTGGCGGCGGAGGACGATCAGCCACCAGATTGTGACCGCGATCAGGAGAACGAGGGGTATCGCCAAGCCGAGAATGCTGCCTTCGAGGAATGAGGCGATCACGTCCATGAGAGCTCCTCCGGTTGTCGGGGCTCGGCGGCCGGCGCCGGTTCGGTGCGGGCAGGTTCGAGCCAGAGATAGACGAAGACGATGAAGAGAGCGAAGTTCGCGAGCGAGCCGGGCACCCACATCACGCCGGCGCCGACCTGCTGGTCGCCGAGCGGGGAGAGCCCGAACGCGCGGTTCTGGAGCGTCGCGTAGTAGGGGTAGAGCGGGTGCGTCGCCTCTGCGAGGACGATTGCAAGGATCCAGCCCGGGATCGCGCCCGCTGCGAACCAGCCCGCACGCTGCAGGTGGCCGATCCGTGCCCGCAGCGGTGGCGCCTCGAGCAGCGGCCCCCAGTAGAGGAGAGCCGCCGCCATGAAGGCGGTGTGCTCGAGGAGGTGGATCCCCTCGTTCTCGGCCGCGGCGTCGTAGAGGTACGGCACGTGCCAGAGGCCGAGCACGACGCCGAGCACGCAGAGGGCGACCGCCGGCTTTGTCAGCGTCCTCGTCGCCGTGCGCAGCGGGGCGGACCAGCGCCCCCGGGCGAGTCCGCGCGCAACCGCGCGACGCGGCGCGGCCGGGAAGCTCAGCCACATCCGCGGCCACGGCCTCCCGAGCACGAGGAGCGGCGCGGCGAACGCGATGAGGAGGACGTGTTGCGTCATGTGGAGCGCAAACGACGTGTCGGCCCAGTTGTCGAAGGGCGGCTCGAGCACGACGAACGTGATTGCGACGCCGAGGTAGAAGCACGCCTCCCGCCCCCAGCGGTGGCGCCCGCGCCCGCCGAGTGCGTACAGCGCCACGGCGAGTGCGCACGCAACGAGAGGCGGGATCGACACGGCGCTAGATGAGGTAGAGGACGATCCAGGCGACCACGGCGATCCCGGCCAGGAACGTCCAGTAGAAGCTCAGCGCGACGAGTTCGACCTTGACGAGCGCGAGCGGGTTACTGATGTCGTGCCCCGTCCGGTAGCGGTCGCCGGAGGCCTCTCCAGGCTTCGGCGTGCTCGGGATCGGCATTCGCGCGTACCGGAATGACGTCGCGAGGGTCATCTCGAGCCAGATCATCGCGCCGAGGATGAAGAGGAAGAGAAACGCCGTCCAGCCGAAGTAGACGCTCGCGTAACCGCCGTCGGCCGGCCCGAAGCCCTGCTGCGTCCACGCCACGACCTGGAGAACGAGGCTCGCGAGCCCGAGAAGCAGCGCGACGACGCCCTTGATCCGCCAGGCGGAGAACCGCTCGGCATTCCGGTCGCGGAGTCCGAGGCGTAGGAACAGCGCGCTCGCGACGATGCACGCGACGACGACCGTTCCCCATGCGACCGAGGCGTCGACGCCGCTCGGCTTCCACATGCCACCGTTGTTGAGCGAGCGGAGGTAGAAGTACGCGAAGAGGAACGAGACGAAGAAGAAGGCCGTTGCGCCCGCGAGCAGGTAGCCCGCCGCCATGAGGTTCCGGCCGAGCACCTCGGGCGGCTCCTCCTCAACGACCTGGTACCCGGCGCCGTGCTGCGTGAGAGATTCGCTGCTCACGTCACTCCATTCCCGCGGGCGCGCCGGCCGGAGCGAAGCCCAGCGGCGTCGCCCCTCGCCGTAGCCGTACGGGTCGCTCGTGAAGACAGGGATGCGGTCGAAGTTGTGCACCGGCACCGGGGACGGCAGCTGGAACTCGATCGAGCGCGAGCCCCACGGGTTCGCCGCGGCCGGCTTCTTCACGAACGCGAGCGACCAGACGAGGTTGAAGAGGAAGACGAGCATCGAGATCCCGAGCAGGAACGCCGAGACCGAGACCCAGTCGTTGAGGAACTGGAGCCCGTCCGGGTACGTGACGACGCGCCGCGGCTGGCCCTGGAATCCCGCGATGAAGAGCGGGAAGAACGTCGAGTTGAAGAAGATGAACATCGTCCAGAAGTGGATCTTCCCGAGCCGCTCGTTGATCTCGAAGCCGGTCATCTTCGGCACCCAGTAGTAGATGCCGGCGAAGAACGTGAAGACGAGCCCGCCCATGATCGTGTAGTGGAAGTGCGCCATCGAGAAGAAGCTGCCGTGCGTCGTCGTGTCGCTCGGCGCATCGGAGAGGAAGACGCCCGAGAGCCCGCCGATGAGGAAGTTGAAGAACCACGCGAGGCAGAAGAGCATCGGCACCGTGTAGCGGATACGGCCGCGCCAGAGGGTCATCATCCCGCAGAGGAACGTCAAGCCCGTCGGGATCGAGATGAGCTCGGTCGAGAGCATGTAGAACGGCCGCAGGTCGCCGTTGATCCCGCTCACGAACAGGTGGTGCTGCCAGACGAACCACGAGAGGAGCGAGACGCCGAGCAGTCCGGCGACCGCGAGCCGGTAACCCCAGAGCGGCTTCCGGGCGAAGACGGGCAGCATCTCGAGCACGATCGCGAAGCCCGGCAGGGCGAGGATGTAGACCTCCGGGTGCCCGAAGATCCAGAAGAGGTTCTGGTAGAGGTACGGACTGCCGCCCCCGGCGGTGAGGAAGTTCGTCGTCTGCGCCGTCCGGTCGAGCGCCTCCATCGAGAGCGCAGCGATGAGCACCGGGGCGGCGAGCACCATGAGCACCGCGGTCGAGACGACGCCCCAGACGAAGATCGGCAGGCGCGTCCACGTGAGCCCCGGCGCGCGCATCGTGACGATGGTCGCCAGCATGTTCACGCCGAGCAGCGTCATCGATATCCCGACGAGCGCGAAGAAGAGGATGTAGTTGTCCATCCCCGGGTTCGACTCATTCGAGAGCGGCGCATAGCCCGTCCAGCCGGTCGGGAAGCCGCCGAAGAAGATCGTTGTCGTGAGGATCCCGCCGGCCGCCATCAGCAGCCAGAACGTCAGCGCCTCGATCCGCGGGAAGGCCATTCGCCGCGCACCGATCATGATCGGGACGAGGTAGTTGGCGAACGGGCCGAGGATCCCGCTCGTCATCATCCCCATCATCATCGTGCCGTGCATCCCGACGATCGTCAGGTATGTGCCGGCGGGAAAGACCTGGTTGTGCGGCGTCAGCAGCTCGAAGCGGATGAGCATCGCGTTCAGGCCGCCGATGAAGAAGAACAGCCCGATTCCCCAGAGGTACTGGATGCCGACGACCTTGTGGTCGGTGCAGAGGCTGAAGTAGCGGCCGATGCCCTCCGTCTCTTTCTCGCGGAGTGACGGCGGGTAGCCGAGCATGCGCCGCGCCGGGTAGTTGAGGAAGCCGAGCCCGACGAGGAAGCCGACGACCCCGCCGATGTAGGCGAGGAAGATGGAGATCTCGTTGTAGTCGATGTCCCCGAAGTAGTCGAGGCTCGGCCCGACGATCGCGTGCCCACCGAACCAGCCGACGTACCAGCCGGCGATGCCGAGGATGATCGCCGTGAGGAGGTTGAAACCGATCAGCCGGCGCGCGACGGTCATCCGGCCCTCCTCTGCGGGTCGGGGAGGTACGTGAGGGAGTACGGCGCGTCACGGTTCACGTACGGCTTGATCGAGGCGTAGATCTTCTGCTCGTTCGCCGCCCATGACGTGAATTGCGAGGCGCTTACGACGCGGCCGTTGTTGAACATGTAGCCGTGCCAGAGGCCGCAGAGCTCGGCGCAGCGCACGTGGAACGCCGTCGGGGACTTCGTCTCGACGTACGCGACGTTGTCGACGCCGGGGTTCGCGTCGGCCTTCACGCCGAGCTCGACCGCCCAGAAGGAGTGGACGACGTCGAGCGACGTGACGTGGAGCTCGATAACGGTGTTCGCCGGGAGGACGAGCTGGTTCGACTCGAGCCCGCCGAGTGACGGGTAGCGGTACGTGAACTGCCACTGCTGGCCGATCACCTGTACCTGGAAGGCGCTCTGGTGGCCCGCCGGCAACGCGATCGGGTTCGGCCCCTGACCGCCGCCGGAGCCGTCCTGCAGCAGCTCGTACGTCCCGAAGCCGGCGAGGAACAGCACCATGGCCGACGTGATGACGATCCAGAGAACCTGCACCGTCGAGTCGTTGCGGAGCGGTGGGCCGTCGAGGAGCGCCTCGTCCTTCCCCGCCCGGAAACTTACGAGGCCGTAGACGAAGAACACCGCGAGGAGGCAGATGATCGGGGTCATCAGCGCCGTCATCACCTGGTTGTCGAACACCTGCCCCTGGCTCTGGACGGTCGCGTTCCCCGGTGGGAACAGCGGGCCGACGTAGATCGCGACGAGCGGTGTCGCGATGAGGCTCAGGAGCAGCCACGCGATGACGACACGGCGGCCGTGGTTCGCGCTGGCGGTGGACGGAGAGGGAGCAGCAGTCGACATCGCGCTACGCCTTCACGTTGAGGAAGCCGTCCATGTAGCCGATCGTCTGCATCGGCCCGCCGAAGCCGTTGATCCACCCGGCCGCGCACGGCACGAAGCACTGCCAGCGGAAATGGCCGGGGGCGGTCGTGTGGAACGTGAACTGCACCGTCCGGTGCGCGGTCGTCATCGGGCAGGGCGCGTACCCGCACTGGTTCTTGGCATCGTCGGCGACGCCCGGGATCGCGACGATGAGCCCGAGCTCGGGCACCGCGAATGTGTGCGATGCGTCGTTCGGATCAACGGCCGTTGTCGGCTGTCCGTCGACGACGATCTGGTTGCCGTCGACTCCCTGCGCCCGGCCGAGGTACGGGTTGCGGAGGCCGCTCGCGCCGTCGAAGTTGTAGACCGTCGCGTTCACGGTCGCGTTCGCGGGCAGGTTCCAGACGGTCTCGCGCTTCCACCCGTTCGGCGTATCGATGAGGTACGAGACCCAGTCGGGGTTCGGGCTCAGCTTCGGCCCGATCGCGGCGACCGTCATGATCTTCAGGTCGACGACGGGATGGCCGTTGACCATCTTGACCGGGACGGTGTACGCGGGCGAACCCGCTGCCTGCGTGAGGTTCCAGGTGTAGAAGCCGACCAGCACCCCAGTGAGGGCGATGGCCACCACGACGATCCCAAGCTTCGTCCCCGTACGCATCCGGGGACGTTCGTATCACGATAGGACGAGGTGAGTCAAGACGCCGCGAACCGCGGCGCCGGCCAGGGAGAGGGTCGGCCGGCACCGAGGCGCGCGTTGGGTGCGAGTTAGGCGGCTTCCGCGAGCTTGTCGACCTGATCGGCCGCAAGAAAGAGACGGGTCGGGCTGGCCAGGGAGGAAGGAGAAACCGTCTCGTGGGAAGCTGCCATGGGTGGATAGTCGCCCGCGCGGGTGAGAAGAGTCTGAGGGCGGCGTGAGAGTTTTCTAAGTTCCGAGTGCAGCCCGCAGTGAGGCGACGTATTCGCGCAGCGCGTCCGCGCCGTCCTCCGCTGCGATGAGAGCGCGGGAGCCGACGACGACTCCGTCCGCGAGCTCGGCCGCGGCGCGCGCGTGCGCGGGCGTCGAGATCCCGAAGCCGGCGTAGAGCGGAACGCGGGTCGCGGCCCGAGCGCGCTCGACGAGGCCGGCGAGCGCGGGGGAGAGATCATCGCGGGCGCCGGTCGTTCCCGCGACGGTGACGAGGTAGAGCCAGCCGTCGGTCTGCTCGCCGGCGAGCCGGATCCGGTCGTCGGTCGACGTCGGCGCTACGAGCTGGACGCGGCGCAGCTCCGGCCGGTCGCCCGCGGGGAGGTCGGCGATTATGAGGCTCGTCGCGCCTCGGGTCTTCGCGTCTTCCGCGAAACGCTCCCATCCGTACGCCTCGAGGATCGACGCGTATGTCATCGGGATGAGCGGTGTCTCGGGCAGCGCCTCGCGCGTGCGCGCGAGGACGTCGAGGCATTCGCGCGTGCGCATCCCGCGCGCGAGCGCGCGCTCGGCGGCGCGGCGGATGACAGGCCCGTCGGCGAGCGGATCCGAGAACGGGAACCCGATCTCGACGATGTCCGCGCCACCGTCGACGGCCGCGCGCGCGAGCTCCGGCGTCTCCGGCTCGGCCATGAGATAGATGACGAGGCGCTTGCCGGTCATTTCTTCGTCAGCTCCTCGAGACGGTGGGAGACGGCGGGAGCGACGTGGCGCACGTACGTCTCGGAGATGTGATTCGTGTCGCGGTAGACGATCATGTCTCCGATGACCATCGGGCATTTTCCGTGCGCGCAGAACCACGATCGCGTGTGGAGCAACCGGTCATTCGGATGAGACTGCACGATCTTGGCGACGGTCGCGTACTGGGCGTTCATGTCGGCAGGGGGCGCAAACGTGCAATCGCCCAGCGTCGCGCCACTGCGGAGGAGACAGTCCGTCGGATCGAGCAGCGGGTGGTGAGGCGGATCCTCCATCAGCACGGTCCGCGGCACGAGTTTGTCGAACGCCGTCAGCTCCTGTCTCAGGCCGAGGTCCATCTGATTCGCCGGCACCCGCGGGTCGAAGTACTGCGCGACCACGAGAAACTGTGGGGCGTCCTTCCTCAGTTTTCGTCGCACGAACGGCCACCAGTCGGTGCCGCAGTGGCCGACCGGGTCGTTTCCGGTGGAGAGGATGCCGATGGTGCACCCTTCGTGAACGAGCACGATCAAGCGGTAGTGGTGTTCCACCGCGAAGTAGTTGAAGGCTGACATCCACGCCGCGGCGTGGGAATCGCCTAGCACCGCGAAGCTGCGGGTGGCCTGCGGGTCTCCGAGCACGCACTTCCCGCGCGCGCCACGGCGGTAAATGCACGAGAACGCATTCTCGTCGCTCGCGACTTGAGCCACGGGTGGGTGAAGCACCTGCGGAATCGGCTGTGCGAGCCGGGCCGGGGTGACGCTTCTCGCGACCAGCCGGTGGTAGGAGGCGAGTGGCCGGACAGCAATCGGCTCCTTGGTCGAGCCGGTCACGGCGACCGCGGGCGCTGAGGAGATGGCGACGTTTGCGACGACGAGCACGAGGGCGACTGTCACGGGCCAGAGTGACAGCGCTGTCCGTGGCAGGGCGAGCGATTTTGCGTGGCGGATTGGGTTCTCGTAGTACAGGTAGGTGAATGCGCTTACCGCGAACGCGATTGAGAGGAGGACGAGGTTTTGGGCGACCGTCAGGGGGTGTCCCAGGTATTCGGCCGCGATGACGAGCGTGGGCCAGTGCCAGAGGTAGAACGCGTACGAGACGTCGCCGATGAACTGGAAGGGCTGGTAGCGCAGGATGGCTCCGACGCCGTACCGTGGCGCTCCTCCGAGGCCGCCGGCGATCACGAGAGCGGAGCCGAGCACGGGTAGCAGCGCGGCGTACCCCGGGAACTGGGTGCCCGCCGAGTAGCGCACCCCTGCCAGCACGATGGCCGCGACGCCGACCCAGGTCAGAAGTGCCCGCAGTTGCTCCGGCAATCGGCCCAGGTGGGAGGCGAGCATCGCGATGAGCGCTCCGAGGCCCAGTTCCCATGCGCGCGCGACCGTCGAGAAGTACGCCGCGATCTGGCTCGTCTCGGTGTAGCGAATGCAGTAGATCAGTGACGCGAGGCACAGGAGCGAGGTCGCTGCGATCAGGAGCGGGCGTCTCTTTCGTGTCGCGATCAGGAGCACCGCCAGGAGCGCCGGCCACACGATGTAGAACTGCTCCTCGACCGCGAGCGTCCAGAAGTTTTGCAGCGGCGACGGAGGGCTGTCCTGGGTGAAGTAGTCCGTCCCGATCTGCGAGAAGTGGATGTTGGCCGTGAAGAACGCACACCAGATCGCGTCGTGAAAGACCGACAGGGCGCGTACGTAGTTGAGGTAGTGCCAGGAGGCGATCACGACGACGAAGATGGTCAGCGTCGCTGCCGGCAGGATCCGCCGCGCCCGCGCCGCGTAGAACTCCGCGAACGGCACCCGTCCCGACTGCTCGGCGCGCCGCAGCAAGAACCCCGTGATCAAGAACCCCGAGATGACGAAGAAGACGTCGACGCCGACGTAGCCGCCCTGGAGGAAGCCCACGCCCGCATGGGCGAACGCGACGAGGAGCACGGCGATCGCCCGAAGTCCCTGGATGTCAGGCCTGAAGCCGCGCCCCTCGCTTTTCGGTCGCAGCAGAGTGTTCGCGAGTGCGGCAGTCCCGTGCCCGCCTCGGATCATCGCGCGGATGGTACCGCGATGGGCGCCTTGCTCACGTTACGCGCAGCACGCCGATGATGTGCTGGTCACGGCTGCGCGAGCCGGGGTCGTGCGCGAGCCTCGGCGGACTCGACGTACTCGACGCTCACTGCTCTCCAAGTCGGAGGAGGACCTCGGCGAGGTCCTTGTCGCCGCGGCCGCTGAGGCCGACGAGGATCAGTTCCGCGTCGAGGTCGCGTGCACGGGCGAGGGCGTGGGACGGCTCGAGCGCAGGGATGATTCCTTCGGTGCGCGCGAGGTCGCGGAACGCGGCGAGCGCCTCGTCATCGGTCGCGACGCGGTACTCAGCCCGGCCCGTGTCGCGGAGGAACGCGTGCTCGGGGCCGACGCCGGGATAGTCCAACCCGGCCGAGATCGAGTGCGCGTCGGCGATCTGGCCGTCCTCGTCGGCGAGCACCGACGAGCGCGCACCGTGCAACACCGCGGCGCGGCCGGAGCCGAGCGACGCGGCACCCGCGGCCTCGACGCCGATGAGGCGCACGTCGGCGTCCGTGAGGAACCCGTGGAAGATGCCGATCGCGTTCGAGCCGCCGCCGACGCACGCGACGACCGCCCCGGGCAGGCGTCCCTCCACCGCGAGGAACTGCTCGCGCGCCTCGTGGCCGATCACCGACTGCAGCTCCGCGACAATCTCGGGATACGGCGCCGGGCCGACGCAGGAGCCGATGAGGTAGTGCGTCGTCTCGACGTTTGCGATCCAGTCGCGAATCGCCTCGCTCGTCGCCTCCTTCAGCGTCTTCGTGCCGAAGTCGACCGGCATCACCGTGGCACCCATGAGCCGCATGCGTTCGACGTTGGGCTGCTGGCGGCGCATGTCTTCTTCGCCCATGTACACGACGCACTCGAGGCCGAAGCGCGCGCATACCGTTGCCGTCGCGACGCCATGCTGGCCCGCGCCCGTCTCGGCGACGATGCGGTGCTTGCCGAGCCGCCGTGCGAGGACGATCTGGCCGAGCGCGTTGTTGAGCTTGTGCGCGCCCGTGTGGAGGAGATCCTCCCGCTTGAGGTAGATCCGCTTGCCGGGCGCGAAGCGCTCCGAGAGGGTGAGCGGCGTCGGGCGGCCCGCGTACGTCGCGAGGAGCGCGTCGAGCTCGGCGCGGAAGCTCTCGTCCTGCTGCGCGGCGCGCCAGCCGGCGTCGAGTTCGTCGAGCGCCGGGATCAGGGTCTCCGGGACGTAGCGCCCGCCGTATTCGCCAAACGTGTTCATCCGCGGGCAGCCTCTACGAACGCGCGCACCTTTGCATGATCCTTGATCCCGGGCTCGCTCTCGAGCGAGGACGAAGCATCGACGGCCCACGGGTGCGCTGCCTCGATCGCGGCGCGCACGTTGTCCGGCCCGAGCCCGCCGGCGAGCACGACCCGGCCCTCCGCGGCCGCCGCGTTGCGCCAATGGTCGGGATCGTCACCCTGCCACGGGAGATCGAGCACGCGCGCGACTTCCTCACCGTCGCGGAGAAGGACAGCGTCGCGGCCGCGCACGGTTCCGCCGCTGTCGGGATAGAGCTGGACGAGGTCCGCGCCGGTCTCCTCCGCGGCGCCGACCTGAACCGCCACCGAGAGCGTCGTCTCGGGCACGTCGAGCACGGCCGGCGCGCGGCGCGGCGAGCCCTCGGCGAAGACGAAGCCGACGAGGTCGGCGCCCGCGTCGACGGCGGCGTCGACGTCCTCCTGCCGCGTCAGGCCGCAGACCTTGACGAGTGGGCGCGCGACGAGCTCGCGGAGCTTGGCGGCGGGGTCGGCGGCGCGCATGAGCGACGTTCCTACAAGCACGGCGTCAGCGCCCGCGAGCTCGGCGGCGGCGGCCTGGGCGCGGGAGTGGATCGCGCTCTCGGCGACGATCACGCGGTCACGTCGGAGCCTGCGCCACAAGGTCGAGTTGCGCGTGGCGGTCGATCGCGAACGTCCCGAGGTCACGCGCGTTGATCCCGATCACGGCCGCGCCGAGACGCGTCGCGCGGGCGAGTTCCTCGGTGTCGTGCGCCTCGACGAGCGTGTCGAGCCCGAGCCGCTCCGCCTCGGCCATGAGCGCCGCCGTGGTCGCGTCGTCGAGGTCGCGGAGGATGAGGAGAGCAGCGTCGGCGCCCGCTTCGCGCAATTCGCGCAGATGCTCCGGCGTCGAGAAGAAGCCCTTCGCGAGGAGCGGCGCGTCCGTCACGGCGCGGGCCGCGCGGAGGTCGTCGAGCGTCCCGGCGAAGCGTTCGTCGACGAGCACCGAGATCGCGCTCGCACCGGCGCGCGGCGTACGCGGGGACGATGTCCTCGATGCGCGCGTCCGGACGGATGTCGCCCATCGACGGCGAGCGCCGCTTGAACTCGGCGATCGCGCCGAGCCCCGGCTGCAGAGAGCGCCTCGCTAAGCCGCATTCGAGAACTCCACGAGCTCGTCGAGCCGCGCCGCCGCCGCGCCGGAGTCGAGCGCTTCGCGCGCGTGCTCCAGGCCCTCGCGGATGTCGTCCGCCTCGCTCGACCGCGGCGACCCCGCCCGCGGCGTTGAGGAGCACCGCAGAGCGGTGGCCACCGCTCGCGCCGGCGAGCACGTCCCGCAGCGCCGCCGCGTTCGTCGCCGGATCGCCGCCGCGCAGCTCCTCCGGCGCACAGCGCTCGATCCCGAGGTCGAGCGGATCGAGCTCGTACTCCTTGACCGCGCCAGCGTGAACCTCGCACACGAGGTTCGGCCCGCACGGCGACAGCTCGTCGATCCCGCCCGCACCGTGTACGACATACGCGCGTGTCACGTCGAGCTGGACGAGCGCCGCGGCGAGCGTCCGCGCGAGCTCGGGCGAGTAGACGCCGAGGACGAGCGCCCGCGCGCCGGCGGGGTTCGTGAGCGGGCCGAGCACGTTGAACACGGTACGCGTGGCGAGCTCGCGCCGAACGGGCGCCGCGTGGCGCATCGCCGGGTGGTGCGCCTGCGCGAAAAGGAAGCCGAAGCCGAGCTCGTCGATCGATCGCTCGATCCGCTCCGGCGGCAGCTCGAGCTCGGAAGCCGAGCGCCTCGAGCACGTCCGCCGAGCCGGTCTGCGACGACGCCGAGCGGTTGCCGTGCTTCGCGACCGCCGCGCCCGCGGCGGCCGTGACGAGCGCCGCCGCGGTCGAGATGTTGTACGTGTTCGCGCCGTCTCCGCCTGTGCCGACGACGTCGACGATGTCGGTGCGCTTCGGCGTGACGCGGAGGACGTGCTCGCGCATCGCCTCGGCGCAGCCGGCGATCTCGTCCGCCGTCTCGCCCTTCGCGCGCAGCGCGACGAGGAAGCCGGCGATCTGCGCCTGCGTCGCCTCGCCGCCCATGATCTCGCCCATCGTCGCGCGCGCCTCGTCGCGCGAGAGGTCGTGGCCGTCGAGCAGACGCTGGATCACGGCCTGGATCACAGCCGCCCCTCGAGGAAGTTGCGTGCGAGCACCGGGCCGTCGGGCGTGAGCACCGACTCCGGGTGGAACTGGACGCCGACCGCCGGCAGTTCGCGGTGCCGCACGGCCATCACCTCGCCGTCCTCGGCGAACGCGGTCGGCTCGAGCACGTCCGGCAGTCGTGTCGCGGCGAGCGAGTGGTAGCGGCCCGCCTCGAACGGATCCGGCAGTCCCGTGAATAGCCCGGCTACCGTCGTGGCGCACCGGGCTCGCCTTCCCGTGCACGAGCTCGCGCGCGTAGCCGACCTCGCCGCCGCAGACCTCGACGAGCGCCTGGTGGCCGAGGCAGACGCCGAGCGTCGGCGTCGTGGGGAGTAGGCGCTCGAGAATCGCGCACGTCGCGCCCGCGTCCGCGGGCGGCCCGGGCCGGGCGAGATGACGAGGTGCGACGGCGCGAGCCGCTCCGCCTCGTCCGCGTCGATCTCGTCGTTCCGCCGCACGACGACCTCCTCGCCGAGCGCCCCGAACAGGTGCGCGAGGTTCCACGAGAACGAGTCGTAGTTGTCGACGAGCAAGATCACTGTTCCGACTCTGCCAGGTCGATGGCAGCCTCCAGAGCGCGCAGCTTGGCGAGGCACTCCTCGTGCTCGGCGGCCGGGTCCGAGTCGGCGACGATCCCGCCGCCCGCCTGCAGGTGCGCGACGCCGCCCGAGAGCCAGAGCGTGCGGATCGCGATGCACGTGTCGAGCTCACGCTCGGCCGGCAGGCAGTAGCCGACCGCGCCCGCGTAGATGCCGCGCCGGTAGCGCTCGAGCTCGCTGATGATCTGCATCGCGCGCACCTTCGGTGCGCCCGAGACCGTGCCTGCGGGGAAGCACGCGCGCAGCAGCTCGAACGGCGTCACGCCCGTCGTGCAGCTCACCGGAGACCTCCGAGACGAGATGCGTGACGTGCGAATAGCGCTCGGGCTCCATGAAGCGGTCGACGCGCACCGAGCCCGGCACGCAGACGCGCGAGAGGTCGTTGCGGCCGAGGTCGACGAGCATCGTGTGCTCGGCGCGGTCCTTCTCCGACGTCAGCAGCCCGGTCTCGTCGCCGCCGCCAGGCCACACCGTCCCCGCGATCGGGTTCAGCTCCGCGCGGGAGCCGCTGCATTTGACGACCGTCTCCGGCGAGCTGCCCGACGAGCGCGAGGTCGCCGAGCTCGAGGAGGAAGAGGTACGGCGACGGGTTGACGCGCCGCAGCGCGCGGTAGAGCTCGACCGCCGAGGCGGATGTCGGCCGCTCGGCGCGTTGCGCGACGACGACCTGGAAGACGTCGCCCTCGCGGATGTGCTCCTGCGCCCGCTCGACGCGGCGGATGTGCTCCTCGCGCGACGGCTCGCGCACGAGCGGCCCGCGCTCGCCGGTGCCGCGCGGGACGTCCGGCTCCGGCCCTTCGAGCGCGCTCGCCTCTCCCCGCAAGAGCTCGGCGACGCCGCGCGCGTGGTCGAAGCGGATGAGAACGTCGGGCACGAGCCAGCGGCTCTCGGGCGTGTCCGGCCCGTCGGCGGGGAGCGGCACGGTCGGCTCGATCCGCGCGACGGCGTCGTAGCCGAGGTAGCCGAACGACCGGCTCCCCGAGCGTCTCCGCCTCCTCGAAGGAGACGATCCGCGACCCGGCGCCGACGAAGCTGTGACGCCCGAGCCGTCCGCGCTCGACCGACTCGAGGAGAAACGCGCCCGCGCTCCTTCTCGCGCAGGCGGAGGTACGCGCCGAGCGGGGTCAGGAGGTCGGTTGCGATTTCGGTTTCGGACATGAAAAAGGCTCCTCGCGGAGCCGGATCGAGCGGACGGGCTGTCGCGGGCACTCAGCGTGCGCGCAGGCTCCCGCCTCGCTCGGTGCGCCAGAGCCACCACGCAGAGGCGAAGTCATGTGGACGGAGAGTATGCACGCCTCGGGAAGGCGTCAAGACATGCTGAGAAAGGCCACGTCTCGAAGGCCACGTCCGGTGTCAGACACCAGACATGTCCGTCCTGGGCACGTCTCACGCCGCGAACACGTGGCCGGCGTCCTCGAGCGCGTCGGCGGCGCGCGCGAGGTCGGAGGAGCGGACGAGGACGTAGTCCGACTCGAAGGTCGAGATGAGGAAGATCGGCACCTTCGCCTCCGCGAGCGGCGCGACGAGCGACGCGATGACGCCGGTGAGCGAGAAGTCGAACGGCCCCATCGTCTCGAGCAGCGTCCAGCCGCGGTCGACGCTCTCTCCCTCAGGGCACGTCGAGGTCGCGGCAGACGACCGAGACTTCGTGCTCCGTGCGCGTCACCGAGCGGAACGGCCCCTTGTCCACCCATTCCGGCAGATCGGCGCCGGGCTGGAGGCGGACGACGGCGTAGCTGTCGGGAAGTGTCCGGAGTTGCATCGCCGTGACGCTATCGCGGAGCTAGCGCGAAAGGGCGCAGGTAGTGTCGCTCGCCGTGCCTCTCCCCGAGCTGCTCGAACGCCTGCTGACGACGCCCGGCCCCTCCGGACAGGAGCGCGCCGTCGCCGCCGTCTGGCGCGAGGCCGCCGCCGACGGTCGGCGAGGTTTCCTCCGACGCGCTCGGCAGCTCGTGGGTGCGCGTGCCCGGCACGGCGGGCGGCCCGTCGCTCGCGCTCGTCGGCCACATCGACGAGATCGCGGTCGTCGTCACGAACCTCGGCGACGACGGGCTCGCCGCGGTGCGACCGGGCGAGCGGCTGGGATCCCGCAGTGATGGTCGGGCAGCGCGTCGACGTCCTCACCCGGAACGGGCCCGATTCCCGGCGTCGTCGCCGCGAAGAAGCAGAAGCGAAAGCGCGGCGCAGACCGCAAGCCGGTCGAGCGGAGACGATCTCGTCCTCGACATCGGCGCGAAGGACGGCGACGAGCTGCGGAGCCTCGTCCGGCCCGGCGACAACGTCGTCTGGCACGGCGCGCCGCTCGCGCTGCAGGGCAACCGCGTCGTCTCGCGCGCGTTCGACAACAGGATGGGCTGCTACGTCGCGCTCGAGTCGGCGCGGCGGATCGCCGAAGCCGGCGGCGCGCCCGGCGACGTGATCGCCGTCGCTGCGGTGCAGGAAGAGGTCGGGCAGACTTCGCCGGCTCGCGCACGGCCGCGTTTTCGATCGAGCCGGACGTCGCGGTGGCGATCGACGTCACGCACGCGACCGACGTGCGCGGCGCCGATCCCGACGACGAGGGCAAGGTCGCTCATCGGCGGCGGCCCGACGATCTCGCGCGGCCCGTCGATCCACGAGGACGTCTTCGAGCTGCTGTACGAGACCGCCGAGGCAGGAGGGCATCCCGCTCGCGGTCGAGGTCTCGCCGCGCGGCACGACGTCGACCGACGCGGATGCCGTCTACCTCAGCCGCGCGGGCGTGCCGACCGGCCTCGTCTCCGTGCCGCTTCGCTACATGCACTCGCCGATCGAGATGCTCGACCTCGACGACCTCGAGCGCGCGGTGCAGCTCGTCGTGGCGTTCGCGCGCAGGCTCGAGCCCGGCATGAGCTTCACGGGCTAACTTGGAACCGTGAGCCGCTCGGTCATCGTCTCCGCCGTCCGGACGCCGTTCGGGAAGCTCGACGGCGGCCTCGCCGGCGTACCCCGCGACCGGAGCTCGGCGCGATCGCGATCCGCGGCGCGCTCGAGCGCATCGGGCTCGAGGGGCGCGAGGTCGACTACGTGATCATGGGCCAGGTGCTGCAGGCCGGCGCCGGGCAGGCGCCCGCGCGGCAGGCGGCGGTCGGCGCGGGGATCCCGATCGACGTCCCCTCCGACACGATCAACAAGGTGTGCGCGTCGTCGATCCGCGCGGTCGAGATCGCCGACTCGATGATCCGCGCCGGCGACGTCGAGGTCGTCGTCACGGGCGGGATGGAGTCGATGACGAACGCGCCGTACGCGCTGCCGAAGGCGCGCCAGGGCTACCGGATGGGCGACGGAGCGCTCGTCGACCTCATGATCTGGGACGGCGCTGCGCTCGACGTTCGACGGGCAGCACATGGTCGTAGCAGGCGGCCGGCGTGGCCCGCGAGCTCGGCGTCTCGCGCGAGGATCAGGACGCGTGGGCGCTCCGCTCGCACGAGCGCGCCGCAGCGGCGCAGGACGCCGGGCGCGTTCGACGACGAGATCGTCCCCGTCGGCGACGTGACGGCCGACGAGTCGGTGCGGCGCGACACGACGCTCGAGAAGCTCGCCTCGCTGAAGCCGGTGATGGATCCCGAAGGGACGGTCACCGCCGGGCAACGCGCCCGGCGTGAACGACGGCGCCTCGTGCGTCGTCGTCTGCTCGGAGGAGTTCGCCGCGCGGCGCGGGCTCGAGCCGCTCGCGACGGTCGTCGCCCAGGGTTACGTCGCGGACGAGTTCGCGTGGCTCGCGCGCACGCCGGCGAACGCGGGCGCGCAGGCGCTCGAGAAGGCGGGCAAGACGATCGGCGACGTGAAGCGCGTCGAGGTGAACGAGGCGTTCTGCTCCGTCGCGCTCAACTCGCTCGCGATGCTCGGCGCCGACCCCGAGACCGCGAATGTCAACGGCGGCGCGGTCGCGCTCGGCCATCCGGTCGGCGCGAGCGGCGGCCGCATCCTCGGCACGATGATCCACGACCTGCGCCGCAACGGCGGCGGGCTGGGCCTCGCCGCGATCTGCTCCGGCGGCGGCCAGGGCGACGCGCTCCTCGTCGAGGTCTAGCCCTCCGGGCGCGCACTCCTCGCCCCTCAGAGCTCGCCGCCAAGGTCCCTTCGAGACACGTCCAGTCGTCTGACGACAGGACGTGTCCTACGGAGACAGTCGTTCGGCGGAAGCCAGGAAATCGAGCAGCGTGCGGGCGACAAGCTCCGGCTCGCGGAGCGTGACGTAGTGGTCGGAGTCGAGCTCGACGTGGCGCGCGTTCGGCGCCTCGCGCGGCGATGAGCGGGCCGATCTCGCGGAAGCCCGGCGGATCGTGGGACACCGTGACGACGAGCGTCGGGACGGACAGCTCGCCGAGCCGCTCCTTCGCCGGCGGGCCGGCGGGCCGGCGCGGCTCGACGACCGTCCGGTAGCGGGTTCGCGTCCGGCGTCGCGAACCAGAGCCGCGCGATCCGCTCGTCGGCGCCGAGCGGAGCCCACACCTCGAGGTCGACGGCGAGCATCGCGTCGAAGTCGCCGTCCGCCTCCGCCGCGTCGTAGCGCGCCTCCTGCTCCTCGGTGTACGGCGCGCGCCGTCGTGGCCGGCGAGGCCCGGCGCGACGACGGCGAGCGCCGAGAGCCGCTCGGGATGGTCGAGCGCGATCTCGATCGCGAGCCGCCCGCCGAGCGAGAGCCCCGCCGAGCGCCGCACGCTCGACGCCGCAGCTCGTCCAGCACGCCGATCACGTCGTCGTGCCACGACCACGGCGCCGCCGGCCCGGTCGAGCGGCCGAAGAAGCGCAGGTCGGTGCGAATCGACGCGGAACCGCTCCGCGAGGAACGGCACGACCGGCTCCCACAGCCCCGAGTCGCCGAGCCCGCCGTGGAGCAGGAGAAGCGCCGGCCCGCTGCCGGCCTCGTCGTACCAGAGCCGTGCTCCGTTCACCTCGACCGTCGGCACGCCGCGACGTTAACGTCCCGGCATGGACTTCGAGCACGTTCTCGTCGTGGGCGCCGGCCAGATGGGCGGCGGCATCGCGCAGGTCGTCGCGGCGTCCGGCCGCCGCGTCTCGCTCTACGACCCGTACCCCGGCGCGACCGAGCGCGGCCTCGCGACGATGCGCAAGAGCCTCGAGAAGCTCGCGGAGAAGGGCGGCGCCGACCCCGACGAGGTGCTCGCCCGCGTCACCGCCGTCGACGAGATCGCGCCGGCCGACCTCATGGTCGAAGCGGTGATCGAGGACTTCGAGATCAAGCAGGACGTCTTCCGGCGCGCCGACGCGATGCTGCCGCCCGACGCGATCCTCGCATCGAACACGTCGTCGATCCCGATCACGTCGCTCGCCGCCGCGACGCAGCGGCCCGACCGCGTGATCGGCATGCACTTCTTCAACCCGGTGCCGGTGCTCAAGCTCGTCGAGGTCGTGCGCGGGAGAGAGACCTCCGACGAGACCGCGACGGCGATCGTCGCGCTCGCCGAGGAGCTCGGCAAGACGCCGGCCGTCGCGAACGACTTCCCCGGCTTCGTCTCGAACCGGATCCTCATGCCGTACCTCAACGAGGCCGTCTGGGCGCTGCACGACGGCGTCGCCGAGCCGGAGGCGATCGACACGATCGCGAAGCTCGGCTTCGCGCACCCGATGGGGCCGCTCGCGCTCGCCGACCTGATCGGCCTCGACACGTGCGTCGCGATCATGGAAGTCCTCCACGAAGGGCTCGGCGACGACAAGTACGCGCCGTGCCCGCTCCTCCGCGAGCACGTCGCCGCGGGACGCCTCGGCCGCAAGTCGGGCCAGGGCTTCTACGACTACGGGAGCTGAGTATGGACTTCGACCTCACGGCCGAGCAGAGGGAGATCCAGGCGCTCACGCGCGACTTCGTGCGCGCCGAGATCGAGCCGCACGCGGCCGAGTGGGACCGCGAGCACCACTTCCCAACCGACGTCTACGCGAAGCTCGCCGAGCTCGGCCTCATGGGCGTCTGCGTGCCGGAGGAGTACGGCGGCGCGGGCGCCGACTTCGTCTCGTACATCCTCGTGCTCGAGGAGCTCTCGCGCGGCGACGCGGGCGTCGGCGTGACCGTCGCCGTCCACACGAGCGCGGTGACGCTGCCGCTCCTGCGTTTCGGGACGGAGGAGCAACGCGCCCGGTTCGTGCCGCCGCTCGCGAGCGGCGAGCTGCATCGGCGCGTTCGCGCTCACCGAGGCGGAGTCGGGCTCCGACGCCGCCGCGCTCCGTACTGCGGCGATCCCGGGGGACGGCGGCTGGCGGATCTACGGCGCGAAGCAGTTCATCTCGACCGCCGAGAACGCGGGCACCTTCCTCTTCTTCGCGCGCACCGACCCCGACACGCCGGGCGCGCACGGCATCTCCGCTTTCGTTCTCGACGCCGACCACGTCCGTGTCACGAGCCGCGAGGACAAGCTGGGGCTCAACTCCTCGACGACGAACTCGATCGCGGTCGACGCGTTCGTCGACGCCGACCGCCTTCTGGACGAGGAGGGGAAGGGCTTCCGCATTGCGATGTCGACGCTCGACGGCGGGCGCATCGGCATCGCCGCGCAGGCGGTCGGGATCGCGCAGGCCGCGTACGACGTCGCGCGCGAGTACGCGAAGGAGCGCCACGCGTTTGGGCAGCCGATCGCGAAGTTCCAGGCGATCCAGGCCAAGCTCGCCGACATGGCGACCGAGATCGAAGCGGCGCGGCTGCTCGTCCATCGCGCCGCCTGGCTGAAGCAGAACGAGCTGCCGCATACGGAAGCGGGGGCAAAGGCGAAGCTCTTCGCCTCCGCGGTGGCCCGGCGCCAGACGAGCGAGGCGATCCAGATCCTCGGCGGCAACGGCTACATGAAGGAGTTCCCCGTCGAGCGGTACTACCGCGACGCGAAGGTGACCGAGATCTACGAGGGCACGAGCGAGATCCAACGCCTCGTCATCGCCCGCTCGGTGCTCGGCTTGCACGAACGGACGACGGCGTGAGCCCGCGCCGGCCCGACGAGCCCGTCCGCCTCACGAGCATCTACACGGGCGGCGGCGACACAGGGGAGACGAGCCTCGGCGACGGTTCGCGTGTCTCGAAGCTCGACCCGCGCATCGTCGCGCTCGGCGAGGTCGACGAGCTCAACTCCGTTATCGGATGGGGGGTCGTCGACTGGACGGGCGCCGGCCTCGACCGTATCCAGAACGAGCTCTTCGACCTCGGAGCGGATCTCTCCGTTCCCGGAGGCGACCGGCTCCGCATCGAGCAGTCGTACGTCGACCGGCTCGAGGCTGAGATCGACGAGGTGAACAGCAGTCTCGAGCCGCTCAAGAGCTTCGTCCTGCCCGGGGGCACGGAGACGGCGGCGCGTCTCTACGTCGCGCGAGCAGTTTGCAGGCGCGCCGAGCGTGCCGTGTTGGCCGTCGAAGGCGCGAACCCGCTCGCTGCGGTCTATCTCAACCGGCTGTCCGACCTCCTGTTCGTGCTCGCGCGTCGCGCGAACGGCGGCGAAGAGCCGCTCTGGCGTCCCGGCGATTCGCGCGAATGACGACTTCCCTCGAACGGGGTCTGTAGAAGGGCTGAGTGACTACGTCAAACGAGGGATGGTGCTTCCTTGGTCGAAGGTTTACACTCGGCGTTATCGACGGGATTACTAGGGAGGGCGGAGGATTGGTTGCTCTGCGGCTAAAGAAGAACGTACGGAAGAACACAGCAAGGTCACTGCCCCTAAAGGCGCGCTCGGGCGTGCGGGCGCTGCCCATCACGGCTCTCGCCTTGGCCGTTGGTCTCGTCCTTTTTCTAGGCGCCGGTCCGGCCGCCGCCGGCAGTTCGTCGGCGCCGACCGTCGTCGGCTCGAATTCAACGACCGCATTTGGCACCACGGTCGTCGTGACGCTGACCGCGCCCGTCCCCGTGAACAGCACGATCCTCGTCGCTGCGGGCCTCAATAGGAGCCAGGTCGGTCCCGTCACCGGCGCCGTCGATAGCGGCCTAAACACCTACGCCGTGGACGCGAGTGTCAACAACGTGAGCGGTAAGGCAGTCGGGTTGCTGCGTGCACCCGTCACCACAGCCTTGTCCATCGGCAGCACGGTTACGGTCACGTTCGGGGGAGGAGCGGCAACGACGCTCAGATCCGCCACCGTGTTCTACGTCCAGGGCCTTCTCACGGCCTCGCCGGTCGACGGCACCGTGGGGACAGGTACGGGTAACTCCGCCTCCGCCGCGGCCACCACGGCCGGGGCCACGACGAACGGCAACGATTTCGTCGCCGGAGCCGTGGCCAGCGGCACCGTGAGCACCGGCAACAACTCGTGCACGGAGCTCACCGCGGCCGGTACCGGCGGCACGATGCAGGAGGAGCCCGTCTACAAGACGACGACATCGAACGCGACGCAGACCTGCGGCGCGGCGGTGACGAGCGGGCAGTGGGCCGCGGTGACGGCCTCGTACAAGGTGGATGTGACCAATCCGACCGCTGCGATCACAGAGTCGGGGTCACTCGGCCAGTCGGTCTGGACCGGAGCGGTCCACGGCAGCGCAACGGACGAAGCCGGCGGCTCGGGAATCGATGTCGGCTCCGCGAAGACGCAGCTCTCGATCCACGACGACACCGCCAACAGCTACTGGTCGGACAGCTCGAACGGGTGGGGTGCGACGGGCGGGAGTGAGACGTATTTCAACCCGACAACGGGGCCGACCGCCGTCTCGCCCGGCACCGCGGCACCGTGGAGCTACAACTTTGCGAGCAGCAACTTCACACCGGGGCATACGTACACGGTCCACGCGAAGACGACCGACTACGCGGGCAACGTGTCCGCCGTCGCGACATCCGCGATCACATGGATCTCGGACGTGTCTGTTCCCGCGGCACTCGCTTCGAGTACCGGCGGGGGCGCCAACAGCACGACGCACGTCTGGACGGCGACCGTGACCGCGAACGTGCCGGTCGGCGCGACCGTATTCATCGCCGCTTCCGAGACGAACCTGCCGTCGAGCGGCAGCTTCAGCGCCACGGACAGCGCCGGCAATACCTACACGGTCGACAAGGCGCAGGTGATGAACGAGCAGGTTGCGTTGCTCTCATCGAACGTGACGCATGCGATGACGAGCGGAAGCACCACGATCAGCGTGACCTTCCCCGGCACCGTCGCGAACAGCCTCCGACACGTTTTTACTGCCTTCTACGTGACCGGCCTGCGGACGAGTGGGGTCGACCAGACCGGCACGGCGAACACTGCGGGCGGCAGCAGTCTCGTGTCCGTTACGTCGGGTAGCCCACTCGCGCAGAGCGGGGAGTTCGTCGTCGCGTCGTGGGGGGAGAACCAGGCGAGGACGATCACGCCGGGCTCCTCGTGCGCCGGCCCCACCACTCCCGTTGCGAGTGGAACGAGTCTCGGAGTCGGCTATCTCGACAAGACCGTCACCTCGACGACGGCGCAGACCTGCTCAGGCACGCTTCTGGCTAGCCAGAGCTGGGCCGCGGTGATCGGCACGTACAAGGTCGACGTGACAAACCCGAACGCGCCGGCAATCACGTTCCCGTCGGCGAGCTATTACGGACCGAACTCCTGGACGACGATTGCCGGCACCGCCTCCGACGATGCGGGTGGCTCCGGAATCGCCTCCGATTCTGTCCAGATCAAGGACAACACGAATTCGACGTACTGGAACGGCGCGAGCTGGCAGGCAGGCCCGACGTCGAACGCGGCGACAGGGACGACCAGCTGGACATATGCGCTCGCGTCCGCGAATCTGACCACTGCGCACAACTACACCGTGTCGGTGACGTCGACCGACAACGCGGCGAACGTCTCGTCGGCGACGACCAAGTCCTTCACCTACGACAGCGCGCCTCCGGTGTACGCGTCATCGGCGACGAACACGCTCGGGACGCAGGTCACGCTCACGTACACGGAATCCGGCAGCGGGCTCAACACGGGCATCACCCCGGCCACGAGCGCGTTCACGGTCACCGGCTGCAGCGCGAGCTGTTCGGTCACGAACGTCTCTGTTGCGAGCAGCACGACGGTCGTGCTCACGCTCGCGAGCCGTATCTACGGCGGGGCGAGCCCGACGGTGGCATACACACAGCCCGGTTCGAACAAGCTCCAGGACAACGCGGGCAACCTTGCCGCAACGCTCTCCGCTCAGTCGGTCACGGACACGGCTACGGCTTCGCTGGCCCAGTCCACGGTCAGCGCCTCGCCGAACCCGATCATCAGCGACGGTTCGACGGCCTCGACGATCACCGTGCAGCTCAAGAACGCAGCGGGAACGAACCTGACCTCGAGCGGCGGGACTGTGACAGTCTCGACGAACCTCGGCACGTTCCCCTCGTCCTGCACGAGCAACTGTGCAACAACGGACAACGGCAACGGCACGTACACGGCGACGTTGACGTCTACCTCCGCCGGCACGGCGACGATCAGCGCGAAGCTCGACGGCTCGTCGCTCACGAATACGGCATCGCTCACGATCAACCTCCAGAGCTTCGTGACGAATACGGCGGTGTCGATTAACGGGACGCCGACGGTGGGTACGGCGTCGTCGTTGACGGCGGGTTCGTATACGCCGTCGCCGACGGGTTCGTCGTATCAGTGGCGTTTGTGCGACAGCTCGGGCGCGAGTTGCGCGGATATCGGTGGTGCGACGGCGAGCACGTATACGCCGGTCGCCGGCGATGTCGGTTCGACGTTGCGTGTGGTCGAGACGGTGACGAAGGCCGGTTACAACAACGGCGGTTCGACGTCGGCTGCGAGTCCGGTTGTGATCAACGGCAGCTTTGTGACGAACACGGCTGTCGCGATCAACGGGACGCCGACGGTTGGTACGGCGTCGACCCTGACGGCCGGCTCCTATACGCCGTCCCCGACGGGGACGTCGTATCAGTGGCGCCTGTGCAACAGCGTCGGTGCGAGCTGCGCGGATATCGGTGGCGCGACGAGCTCGACGTATACGCCGGTCGCCGGCGATGTTGGCGGGACGTTGCGTGTCGTTGAGACGGTGACGAAGGCCGGGTACAACAACGGCACCTCGACCTCTGCTGCGAGCCCGGTGGTCATCAACGGTGACTTCACGACGAATACGGCGGTCGCGATCAACGGCACGCCGACCGTGGGTACGGCGTCGTCGTTGACGGCGGGTTCGTATACGCCGTCGCCGACGGGGACGTCGTATCAGTGGCGTTTGTGCGACAGCTCGGGCGCGAGTTGCGCGGACATCGGTGGTGCGACGGCGAGCACGTATACGCCGGTCGCGGGTGATGTTGGCGGGACGTTGCGTGTCGTCGAGACGGTCACGCGCGCCGGGTACAACAACGGCGGTTCGACGTCGGCTGCGAGCCCGGTCGTGATCAACGGTGACTTCGTGACGAACACTCCGGTGTCGATCAACGGCACGCCGACGGTCGGTACGGCTACGACCGTCACCAACGGCGTCTACACGCCGGTGACGGCAAGCCGCACCTATCAGTGGAGGCTGTGCGACGCGGCCGGCGCGAACTGCTCGGACATCTCGGGCGCGACCGGTCATACGTACACGCCGGTCGCCGGCGATGTCGGCTCGACCTTGCGTGTGGTTGAGACCGCGATCAGGCCCGGCTACAACAACGGCGGTTCGACCTCCGCTCCGAGTCCGGTGGTCATCAACGGCGATTTCGTGACGAACACGGCTGTCGCCATCAACGGCACGCCGACGGTGGGGACGGCGTCGTCGCTAACGGCGGGCTCGTACACGCCGTCGCCGACGGGTGCCTCGTATCAGTGGCGGCTGTGCGACAGTTCGGGCGCGAGTTGCGCGGATATCAGTGGCGCGACGAGCTCGACGTACACGCCGGTCGCGGGTGACGTCGGCGGGACCCTCCGCGTCGTCGAGACCGTTACCGCGGCCGGGTACAACAACGGCACCTCGACCTCTGCTGCGAGCCCGGTGGTCATCAACGGTGACTTCACGACGAATACGGCGGTCGCGATCAACGGCACGCCGACCGTGGATACCGCATCGACGTTGACGGCGGGCTCCTACACGCCGACCCCGACGGGGACGTCGTATCAGTGGCGCCTGTGCAACAGCGTCGGTGCCAGCTGCGCGGACATCGGCGGCGCGACCTCGAGCACGTATACGCCGGTCGCGGGTGATGTCGGCGGGACTCTCCGTGTCGTCGAGACGGTGACGAAGGCCGGGTACAACAACGGCGGCTCGACCTCTGCTGCGAGCCCGGTCGTCGTCAAAGCGAGCTTCACGACGAACACCGGTGTGTCAGTCTCGGGGACGCCGACGGTCGGGACGTCGTTCACCGCAACGGCCGGCTCGTACACGCCGGCGCCGACGGGCGTGTCCTATCAGTGGCAGCTGTGCGATTCGGGCGGCGGGAGCTGCGCGAACATCGGTGGTGCGACGTCGATCTCGTACACGCCGGTCGCAGGTGATGTCGGCGGCACGCTGAAGGTGGTCGAAACCGTCACGAGGGCGGGCTACAACGATGGCGGATCGACGTCTGCGGCGAGCGCGCTCGTGATCAAGGGCAGCTTCACGACTAGCTCGGCAGTGGTGATCAACGGCACGCCGGTCATCGGCACTCCGACGACGATCACGAACGGCGTCTACTCCCCGACGACGACGTCGCGTTCGTACCAGTGGGAGTTGTGCGACAGCTCGGGCGGCAGCTGCTCGAACATCTTCGGCGCGACGAGCAATGCGTACACGCCGGTGCCCGGCGATCTCGGCTCGACGCTGCGCGTCATCGAGACGGTGTCGAGGGCCGGGCTACAACGACGGCGTCTCGACGTCTGCAGCGAGCGCGGTTGTGGTCGTTGGCGTCATCACGACGACCACGGGCGTCTCTATCAACGGGACGCCGACGGTCGATACCGCGACGACGATCACCGCCGGGACGTACTCGCCGACGCCGACTTCCGTCTCGTATCAATGGAGGTTGTGCGACAGCGCGGGCAACAACTGCGCGGACATCGGCGGTGCGACCTCGAACACGTACACGCCGGTCGCGAGCGATGCCGGCTCGACGTTGCGCGTCGTCGAGACGGCGTCGAAGAGCGGCTACGCCGACGCCGTCTCGACGTCCGCGAGGGCGCTCGTCGCCAAGGCGACCTTCGCGACGAGCACGGCGGTTTCGATTACTGGGACGCCGACTGTCGGTACGGCTTCCACCCTCACCGCCGGGAGCTACACGCCGGCGCCGACGGGTAGCTCGTACCAGTGGGAGCTGTGCAACAGCTCGGGTGGCAGCTGTTCGAACATCGGCGGCGCGACGGGCGCGACGTATACGCCGGTCGCGGGCGATGTTGGTTCGACGTTGCGCGTTGTCGAGACCGTGTCGAAGGCGGGCTACGACGACGGCGGTTCGACGTCGGCGGCGAGCCCGGTCGTTATCAAGGGGAGCTTCTCGACGACGACGGCGGTGGCGGTCAACGGCACGCCGGCCGTCGGTGCGGCGACGTCCCTGACGGCTGGGAGTTACACGCCGGCTCCGACCTCGACGGCGTACCAGTGGGAGCTGTGCGACAGCTCGGGTGGCAGCTGCTCGACCATCGGCGGCGCGACGAACGCGACATACACGCCGATTGCGGGCGATGTCGGCTCGACTCTCCGCGTTATCGAGACCGCGGAGAAGTCCGGGTACAACGACGGCGGCTCGACGTCGGCGGCGAGCGCGGTCGTCGTCAAGGGGAGCTTCTCCAAGACGACCTCGGTGGCGATCAACGGCGCGCCGGCGGTAGGCACGGCGACGACGATCACGAACGGCGTCTACTCGCCGGTGCCCGCCTCCCGCTCGTACCAGTGGCGGCTGTGCGACAGCTCCGGCGGCAGTTGCGTCGACATCGGCGGCGCGACGAGCAACACGTACACGCCGGTCGCGGGTGACGTGGGCTCGACGCTTCGGGTCGTGGAGACGGTGAGCCTGGCCGGGTACAACGACGGCACCTCGACCTCGAGCGCGGTGCTGGTCGGCGGCAGCATCGCGACGAACACGGCGGTGACGATCAACGGAACGCCGAAGGTTGGGACGAAGTCCACGATCACGGCGGGCACGTACACGCCGTCACCGGCCGGCAGCTCGTATCAGTGGGAACGCTGCGACTCGGCCGGTAACAACTGCACGCCGATCGCCGGCGCGACGTTCAACGTGTACACCCCGGTCGCGGGTGACGTGGGGAAGACACTGCGCGTGGTCGAGACGGTGACGAAGCCGTCCTGGGCCAACGGCGGGTCCACTTCGGCGGCCAGCGCTCCGGTCGTCAAGGGCACCTTCGTCAAGAACACGACGGTCCAGATCTTCGGCTACCCGAAGCAGGGAGTGACCTCGCACATCACGCAGGGCACGTACACGCCGACTCCGACCAGCCGGACATACCAATGGCTGCGGTGCACCTCGACCACCATCGCGAGTTGCGTGAACATCTCCGGGGCGACGAAGAGCACGTACAAGCCGGGGAGCGCCGACAACGGGAAGAGACTGCGCGTCGTCGAGACGGTCTCGAAGGCTGGCTACAACAACCTCAGCGTGACGTCGGCCTCCGTCCAAGTCCAGTAACGCGCCCACATGAGCGGCCGCTCACCGACTTCGGGGAGCGGCCGCGGCGCGTCCTCCGCGCCTGAGAGACTTGCGTGGACACCGTCTACCAGGAGGTTTCCATGTTTAAGCCCAGGCTTCGCCTGCCGAGTCCCGCTCTCGTCATCGCGATGGTCGCGCTCGCACTCGTGCTCGGCGGGACGGCGATCGCCGCCGGCACCGCGGCACCCCTCACGAAGGCAACGGGCACGAAGCTGATTAAGAAGCTGGCTCCAACTCTCAGTGTGAAACACGCCAAGGGCGCGGACAAGCTCGGCGGAGTGGCGGCAAGCGGTTATGCAACCAAGACTCCGCTGTCCTTCACGAGCCCGTCGCTCCTGAACAGCTGGACCAGTGGCGCAGGGTTCGTCGCCCCGGGCTATGCGAAGGACCAGTTTGGGACTGTGCACCTCACGGGCGCGGTGCACAACAACTCAGCCAGCAGCGCGGTCATGTTCACGCTGCCTGCCGGCTTCAGGCCGGCGGCATCGATTGACGCTCCCGTGGCCGTGTACGGTCCCACGGTCGGTTTGATTCGCATCGAATCGAACGGCGACGTCTCTGTCATTAGCGGAGCGACGCAATTCGTGGACTTCGACGGCATCAACTTCCAGGCAGGCGGCTGACCTCCACTAGGCGACGGCGGGACGCGACGATTTGCGTCCCGCCGTCGCCGGCCAGTGGTTGACAGGCGCCGGACGAAGGAGGATCCTCAGGGGTAGGAGTCGCCGCGTAGGGTTCGACCAACGCCGATCGGAGGCTCCCATGTTCAAACTGAGGTTTCGCCTACCCAGCCCCGCAATCGTGATCTCGCTGATCGCCCTCGCTCTGGCGCTCGGCGGCA
Source organism: uncultured Actinomycetes bacterium (assembly GCA_963767525.1). Classification (GTDB taxonomy): domain Bacteria; phylum Actinomycetota; class Thermoleophilia; order Gaiellales; family Gaiellaceae; genus Palsa-739. The sequence continues at coordinate 512,796 of CAVYEH010000002.1, read as the reverse complement.
CTGCGGTGGCCGCCGGCACTTCGTCGCACGCCGACAAGAAGGCGGACACGAAGCTCATCAGGCAGCTCGCACCGACGCTCAGCGTGAAGCACGCCGACAGCGCGACGACGGTCGGCGGGCAGACCGTGACGCGCATCTTCGCCACGGTCGTGCCGGGAGCGAGCGCGAAGCAGGTCTACAGCGCGCAAGGTCTCACCTTGAGCTTCTCATGCCCGACCGCCACCAACGACCAGGTTGTCGCGAATGGCCCTGCGGGAGGCAACGCCAATCTCGTTGTCGAAGGCAACGGCCAGTCCGGCGCGTTCGAGAGTCGCACCGAGCACATCAATCCGACGGCGAACGTCGAGATCGGCAACGGAAACTACGGCACCGGCGTCGCCGAGTACGGCACCTCGAACGGTCATGTCGTGTCGGTCACGTACGGCTTCGACGATGCCTCCTCCGGCATCTCGAGCAACTGCTCGATGTGGGGGGATGCGATCTCGCGCTGAACCGATCTATTGACACGACTTCGGTCACTTGAAACGTCGGCTCTAGACTTGGCGGACGATGGCGGCGACCGACAAAGGGGAGCGCACCGGCGGCGCGGGGGAGTGGCGCGAGCGCTACGCCGCGACGCCGGAGCGGCAGGGCGAGCTCTTCTCCACGATCTCGGGCGTCGAGAACGAGCCGCTCTACTGGCCGGGCGACGTCGATGTCGACTACGAGCGCGACCTCGGCTGGCCGGGCACAGTTCCCGTTCACGCGCGGCGTCTACCCGTCGATGTACCGCGGCCGGCTCTGGACGATGCGCCAGTTCGCCGGGTTCGGCACGGCGGAGGAGACGAACGAGCGGTTCCGCTACCTGCTCGAGCACGGCCAGACCGGCCTGTCGACCGCGTTCGACATGCCGACGCTGATGGGCTACGACTCCGACCATCCGCGCTCGCTCGGCGAGGTCGGCCGCGAGGGCGTCGCGATCGACTCGCTCGCCGACATGGAGACGCTCTTCTCCGGCATCCCGCTCGGCGAGGTCTCGACGTCGATGACGATCAACGGCCCGGCCGCGATGCTGCTCGCGTTCTACGCGTGCGTCGGCGAGGAGCAGGGAGTGCCGCTCGCAGCGCTCCGTGGAACCGTCCAGACGGACATCCTCAAGGAGTACATCGCGCAGAAGGAGTGGATCTTCCCGCCGCACCCGTCGATGCGGCTCGTCGTCGACATGGTCGAGTGGTGCGCCGAGCACATGCCGCTCATGCACCCGGTCTCGATCTCCGGATACCACATCCGCGAGGCCGGCTCGAACGCCGCGCAGGAGCTTGCGTTCACCTTGTCCAACGGGTTCGCGCTCGTCGAGGCGTGCCTCGAGCGCGGCCTCGACGTCGACTCGTTCGCGCCGCGACTGTCCTTCTTCTTCAACGCGCATCTCGACTTCTTCGAGGAGATCGCGAAGTACCGCGCCGCGCGCCGGATCTGGGCGACGCAGATGCGCGACAAGTACGGCGCGAAGGATCCGCGCAGCTGGCTTATGCGCTTCCACACGCAGACCGCCGGCGTGTCGCTCACGGCGCAGCAGCCGGAGGTCAACCTGATCCGGACCGCGATCGAGGCGCTCGCAGCGGTGCTCGGCGGGACGCAGTCGCTGCACACGAACTCCTTCGACGAGGCGCTCGCGCTGCCGACTGAGCACGCCGTGCGTCTTGCGCTGCGCACGCAGCAGGTGATCGCGCACGAGACGGGCGTCGTGAACACGGCCGATCCGCTCGGCGGCTCGTACTACCTCGAGCAGCTGACGAACGAGCTCGAGCGCGCAGGCGTACGACTACTTCCGGCGCATCGACGAGCTCGGCGGCGTCATCCCGGCGATCGAGCAGAACTTCCAGCAGCGCGAGATCGCCGAGGCGAGCTACCGCTACCAGGCGGAGGTCGAGCGGGGCGAGCGCGTCGTCGTCGGCGTCAACCGCTACACGCAGGAGGACGAGCAGCAGATCGAGATCCTCCGCATCGACCCGGCGCTCGAGACGAAGCAGGTCGAGCGCGTGCAAGGCGGTGCGCGCGTCGCGCGACTCCGCCGCGGCCGAAGCGGCGATCGCGCGGCTCAAGGAGGACGCCGCCGCCGAGGGCCGCAACCTCATGGAACCGATCATGGACGCGTCCCGCGCGTACGTCACGATGGGCGAGATGTGCGACGCGCTGCGCGACGTGTGGGGCACGTGGCGAGAAACGCCCGTCTTCTAGCGCTCGGAGCCGTCTTCTTTCTCTCGGCCGCGTCGCCGGGGTACGCCACGACACAGGCCTGCACGAGCGGGCCGCTGATCCAGCACTGGGACGGAGCCGGCTGGACGCAGGTCGCAAGCCCGGGCAGCGACTACCTCGCGGCGGTCGGCGCGGTGACGCCGACCGACGTCTGGGCGATCGGGATCCCGGAGTCCGGCCCGAGCGCCCTCCACTGGAACGGCGTGGGCTGGGAACCGGCCGCGATGCCGAAGCCGAAGCACTGGAACCCGATCACGACCAACAACGTGGTCTCGGTGGTCGACGCGAACGACGTCTGGGCGCTCGCCGGCTCGGCGGTCGAGCGGTGGAACGGGAACCGGTGGCAGATCGTCCCGACGCCGAAAGGCGTCGACCTCGCTGGGCTTGCCGCCGTCTCGGCGACGAACGTGTGGGCGGTCGGCTCGCGCACCGTCTGGCGCCTCCGGCACCCGGCGAACGTGCCGCCGTGCTGCGCGTACCCGATCACGCACACGTCCGTCCTGCATTGGAACGGCTCGGTGTGGAAGACGGTCCCGAGCCCGAACCCGTCCTCGGCGAACCCGCGGGGCATGAGGCGCCGGGATGAGCTCTTTGCCGTCGCGGCCTCCCCGGGGCACGGAGTTTGGGCCGTCGGCGACTACTACCGGCACGGCCGCGGGCACCACTCGTGGCAGACGCTCGTCCTCCACTGGAACGGCAAGAAGTGGGCCGTCGTCCCGAGCGCAAACCCCGGCGGGCCGGGCCATCCCGACCACCTGTACGGCGTCGCCGTGGCCGGGCGTAACGACGTGTGGGCCGTCGGCGGCTACGGGACGGGCCGGAACATCCAGCGACCGCTCGTCGAGCACTGGAACGGGAAGCGCTGGTCCGTCGTGGCCGCGCCGACCGGTTATGCGTATTCCGCCGACCAGCGCCTCGACAGCGTCAGCGTTGTCGCGCCGAACGACATCTGGGCGAGCGGCCGCTTCCTCGACGACATCGGCACGGACATCGTCTACGAAGGTCTCGCCGAGCACTGGGACGGCAGCGCGTGGTCCATCTCGCCGACGCTCCACAACTGGAACGAAGGCGATGCCGTCGGCGGGATCGCCGCGGCGGCTCAGGACGACGTATGGGCGGTCGGGGGCTGGGGCGCCTGCTCGTAGGAGCGACTGCGAGACGCCGGCCTTCCGACCGGCGTCTCGCTGTGCCACGGTTGCTACCTGCCGTTCGCTACTTGACAGTCCAGCGGTACGGCAGCGCCTTCGACGGGTTGCCTGCCTTGTCGATGGCGTAGACCGAGAATGTGTGCACGCCCTTCTTGAGCCCGAGGTAGGTCTTCGGGTTCGTGCACTTCGCCGGGATCTTCTTGTCGAGCGAGCAGAAGTACGTGAACGTCTTGCTCACGTTGTCCGTCGCGCGGAACTTGACCTTCGCCGTGGTCGACGTGGTCGTCAACGCCGGCTTGAGGACGAAGAACGCCTTTGGGCGCACGCGATCGCCCGGAACCTTCCCGCCGGCGCCGAGGTTGAATCCGGCCATCTGGTTCCCGATCAGGTCGCCGAGCTCGCCGGCAGAGGGCTGCGAGTCGTTGACGGGCAGCGCCTCGTGGTTCTCGGGGTCGTACGGTCCGGTGTACTGGAAGAACTGGTACTTGCGGACGACGGACTTGCTCTTGGCGCCGAGCTGGTCGCTGTTGGCGAGCTCGGTCTGGAGGCTGTTCGACCCAGCCTGGATGAGCAGCCAGTCCGTCTCGACTTCGGCCGCCGCGTCGGGGACATGCACGTCGCCCGAGACCAGATGGTTGAGGTCCGACGGGGCGATCGACTCGGTCATGTACACCTTGACCCAGACCGCGTCGCCCAACTGCTGGCCCACGTCGGGCTCCGGTGCCGGGGCGGCGACGTTGACGACCGGGTTCGGGTTGATAGCCGGGTGGAGAGGCGGGCTCGGACTCCACTGCGGCGCCGGGATTGGCACGCTCCCGCCGAATTGCATGAGCTGGCCCTGGTGGGCCGGGTCGGCGACGAGCCAGTGGTACACGACATTCGTCGGGTTCGCAGCAAGGCCGAGACCGAAGTGCTCACATCCGGCGGTTGCGTAGCTCGCGGATCCACCAGTCCAGCACTCATGTCCTCCCGTCGCCGGGATCGGGGTGGGCGCGAGCGGCGTGTGCTGGGTGAACGTGTGGGTTGCGGGGTCGTAAGGACTCGCGTAGATGACATAGACGCCACCGGCGAACGGCGTGATCGTCGGGTTGCCGTAACGCTCGTACGGTGCGCCGAACTCGTAGGTGAGGTCGGAGCTCGAGACGCCGTCGAGCTCGATCTCGAAGCCCTCCGTCTCCTGGCCGGTGTCGTTGAAGACGTCGAAGTTGCTGATCGTCCCGTATGTCACCGAAGTGGTGTGCTTGGTACTCGCGGACGCGGCGCCTGGGATTGTCACCACCATCGCCAGCAGAAACGCTGCCGCGCCGGCAGCTGCCACCATGGACACGACTTTCATTCCGTGGTCACCTCCGATTGCGCGCCAACCTGAACGCCAGGGGCGCTGTCTTTGTAAACGGTACGAATCGAGCGGCGAAAGTCATGAGTAGGAATCCCCAATCTCGGCGTGCATCCACCAATACAGAGGCGGATCAGGCGCGAATCTTGCGATCGCGGGTCTAGAGTTGCGGCTCATGGCAGGAACAATCCGCGTAGTCGTCGCGAAGCCGGGCCTCGACGGGCACGATCGCGGCGCGAAGATCATCGCCCGCGCGCTCCGCGACGCCGGCATGGAGGTCATCTACACCGGCCTCCACCAGACGCCCGAGCAGATCGTCGAGACGGCGATCCAGGAGGACGCCGATGCGGTCGGCATCTCGATCCTTTCCGGCGCGCACATGACGCTCGTGCCGCGCATCATCGAGTTGCTGCGCGCCGAGGGAGCGGACGACGTCGTCGTCACCGTCGGTGGGACGATCCCCGACGACGACGCCGCGGAACTGAAGAAGCTCGGCGTCGCCGGTGTCTTCGGCCCGGGCGCGACGACAGGCGAGATCGTCGATTTCATCCGCGGCGCGGTTGGCACAGCTGCGTGAGCGTTCTCGTCGACAACGACGGCGGTGTCGCGCTCGTCACGATCGACCGGCAAGACGCGCTCAACGCTCTGAATGTCGAGACGCTGACCGAACTGCGCGACCGTCTCCGCGATCTCGCCTCCGACGAATCCGCGCGCGTCGTCGTCGTCACCGGCGCGGGGGAGAAGGCCTTCGTCGCGGGCGCCGACATCAAGTACATGAGCGGCCTCGAGCCCGCGCAGGCGAGAGTGTGGGGCGCGCTCGGCCACGAAGCGGCGCGGCTGCTCGAGGAGATGCCGAAGCCGACGATTGCCGCCATCAACGGCTTCGCGCTCGGCGGCGGCTGCGAGCTCGCGCTCGGCTGCGACATTCGCTACGCATCGAGTCGCGCTCGGCTCGGCCAGCCCGAGATCGACCTCGGCATCGTCCCCGGCTGGGGCGGGACGCAACGCCTCGCGCGCGTCTGCGGCCTCGGCGTCGCGAAGGAGCTCGTCCTCACCGGCCGCATGATCGACGCGGAGGAAGCGCTGCGCATCGGTCTCGTCAGCGCGATCGCCGATCCCGTCCTCGACCACGCCCTCGGCGTCGCGCAGAAGCTCGCCGAGAAGAGCCCTGTCGCGCTCCGCGTCGCCAAGCGTCTCCTCAACCTCTCGCCCGGCGCGCTCGAGCGCGAGGCCGAGGAGTTCGGCGATCTTTTCGCGAGCGAGGACGCGAAAGAGGGTCTCACCGCGTTCGCCGAGAAGCGCCCGCCACGGTTCACCGGCCGCTGACACCCGCCGCCGCTCTAGGATCTGCCGCGTGAAGATCGCCGTCTGCGTCAAGCATGTGCCCGAAGGGACGACTCGCATCGATCCCGGCACGAAGCGCCTCGACCGTTCCGGCGAGGGCGCGCTCAACCACTTCGACGCGAACGCGGTCGAGGAGGCGCTGCGGCTCAAGGGCGACTCCGACACCGAGGTCGTCGCCGTCTCGCTCGGGCCGCAGAAGGCGCTCGACTCCCTCCGCAAGGCGCTCGCGATGGGAGCCGACCGCGCGGTGCTCGTCTCCGACGAGGCCGCGGCAGGATCCGACCTCGTCGCGACCTGCGCGCCTGCTCGCAGCGGCGCTCGCGAAGGAGGAGCCCGATCTCGTCCTCTTCGGCCAGCAGGCCTCCGACGCCGACGGCGCCGTGCTCTGGGCGGCCGTCGCCGAGCGCCTCGGCCGGCCGGTCGTCTCCCAGGCGATGGAGCTCACTGTCGACGGCGGCTCGCTTCGCGCGAAGCGCCAGACGGAGTTCGGCTACGACACGATCGAGGCTCCGCTCCCCGCCGTCGTCGCCGTGAGCGACGCGATCAACGAGCCGCGGTACCCGTCACTCAAGGGGATCATGGGCGCGAAGAAGAAGCAGCAGGACGTCCTCTCGCTCGCCGACCTCGGCATCGACGCGGGTGACGTGGGGGAGGCCGGCTCGCGCACGACCGTGCTCGCGCTCGGCACGCCGCCCGCGCGCGGCGACGCGAAGAAGATCGAAGACGACGGAAACGCCGCGCAGGCGATCGTCGACTTCCTCGCGGAAAAGAGACTGGTCTGATGGCAACCCTCGTTTTCCTCGAGCACCACGGCAGCGCCATTCAGAAGGGCTCGCTCGGCGTGCTTTCGAAGGCCGTGTCGCTCGGTGGCGCCGACGCCGTGATCGCCGGCGAGGGCGCGAAGGCGCTCACCGCACAGGCCGGACGCTACGGCGCCGCGAAGGTCTGGGTGTGCGAGGACGCCGAAGTCGCGCAGCCGCTGCCGCAGCCGCGCGTCGACGTGCTTGCGCAAGTCGTCGCCGACGGCGGCTACGACACCGTCCTCTTCGCGAACTCCGTCCTCGCCGCCGATGTCGCCGCCGCTCTCGCGGCGCGCCTCGACGCCGGGCTCAACTGGGATCTCGCGAACATCGAGCTGCAGGGTGGCGAGCTCGTCGGCAAGCGCCCCGCGCTGCAGGATTCCGTCTACGTCGACGTCGGCTGGACGAGCACGCCGCGCCTCGCGCTCTTCCGCGCCGGCTCGTTCGACGCGACCGAGACGGGCGGCGGCGAGCCGGAAGTAGTCGAAGTCTCGGCGCAGTACGCGGCGCACTCGACCGCGTCGAAGCTCGTCGCGCAGGACGCGGCGGAGTCGGGCGGCGTGAACATCGAGGACGCCGACGTGATCGTCGCGGGCGGCCGCGGCCTCGGCGCACCCGAAGAATTCGCGCTCGCGGAGAACCTCGCGCAGGCGCTCGGCGGCGCGGTCGGCGCGACACGCGCGGTCGTCGACGCCGGCTGGTACCCGTACTCGGCGCAGATCGGGCAGACCGGCAAGACCGTCACGCCGAAGCTCTACATCGCGCTCGGCATCTCGGGCGCGATCCAGCACAAGGTCGGCATGCAGAGCTCCGGCACGATCGTCGCCATCAACAAGGACGCGAACGCGCCGATCTTCGACTTCAGCGACCTCGGCGTCGTCGGCGACGTCCACGAGATCGTCCCGAAGCTCGTCGAGCTGATTCGCTCTCGCGGGTGAGCCGCGGATGAGCCGTCCGTCGAATTTCCCTCCTCCGTTCAACGCCGCCGACTTCGTCGCGCCGCCGACCGACCCCGCCGACGAGCGGATCGAGGTCGGAGTGCTCATCGTCGGTGCCGGGCCGGCCGGCCTCGCGTGCGCGATTCGCCTCGGGCAGCTCATCGAAGGCGACCCCGAGACGGCGGAGCGGCTCGGCGAAGTTCCGGTCGCGCTACTCGAGAAGGGCAAGCAGCCCGGCTCGCATCTCCTCTCGGGCGCGGTCGTGAACCCGCGAGGCCTGCGCCGTCTCTTCGGCGAAGGCTTCCGGATGGAAGACGTGCCGTCGTACGGCGAGGTGCCGGGCGAGGCGGTGTACGTCCTCACGAAGCGCAACGCCGTGCGCATCCCGCCGCCGCCGCCGATGAAGAATCACGGCAACTGGATCTTCTCGCTCTCCCAGCTCGGCCGCTACCTCGCGGAGAAAGCGGAAGAGGGCGGCGCGATGATCCTCCCCGAGACTGCGGCGCAGAAGCTCCTCGTCGACCACGGCCGCGTCTCCGGCGTCCGCACCGGCGACAAGGGCCGCGGCCGCGAGGGACAGGAGCTCGGCAACTTCGAGCCCGGCGCCGACATCACGGCGAAGGTCACCGTCCTCGCCGAGGGGACGCAGGGCCATCTCACGGGCGTCGCGATCGACCGCTTCGGCTTGCACGGCAACGAGCCGCAGGTATGGGAGCTCGGCGTCAAGGAGGTCTGGAAGGTCGCGAAGCCGCTCAAGACGATCGTCCACACGATGGGCTGGCCGCTCCGCGGTGGCTCGCGCTACCGCGAGTTCGGCGGCTCGTTCATCTATCCGCTCGGCGAGGACATGGTCACCATCGGCCTCGTCGTCGGCCTCGACTACCGCGACTCCGAGCTCTCCGTCCACGACCTCCTCCAGGAGCTCAAGACGCATCCGAAGATCCGCAAGATCCTCGAGGGCGGCGAGCGCCTCGAGTGGGGCGCGAAGACGATCCCGAGCGGCGGCTTCCACTCGCTGCCGTCGAAGCTCCACGCGCCCGGGCTGCTCCTCTGCGGCGACGGCGCGGGGATGGTCAACATTCCGCGCCTCAAGGGCGTCCATTACGCGATCGAGTCGGGCCGGCTCGCGGCGGAGGCGGCGTTCCGCGCGCTCCAGCGCGGCGAGACGCCGGCGACCGCGCTCGCGTCCTACGACGACGCGATCCGCGAGAGCTTCATCTGGAAAGACCTCAAAGAAGTGCGGGACATGCGCCAGGTCTTCCAGCGCGGCTTCGTCGTCGGCGGCGCCTTCGCGAGCGCGATGACCGTCTCGAAGGGAAAGCTCAGCGCCGGCAAGAAGCAGGCGGAGCCCGACGCCGACGCGACGCTCATCACGACGAACCGCGCCGCGAGCTACCCCGCGCCCGACGGCAAGCTCACATTCGACAAGCTCTCGTCCGTCTTCGCCTCGGGGAACAAGACGCGCGATGACCAGCCGAACCACATCCGCATCGAGCGGAAAGTGCCCGCCGAGGTCGCGCGGATGTGGGTCGCGATGTGCCCCGCGCACGTCTACGAGGTCGGGGCAGAGGACGGCGACGGCACCGTCACGCTCGAGGTTGCGCCGTCGAACTGCGTCCAGTGCGGCGCGATCACGGCGAAAGGCGGCCGTCTGACGCCGCCCGAGGGCGGCTCCGGGCCCGAATACTCGACCACCTGAGAGCCTTCTTCCGTTTTACAGGGGATTTACCGGGACATGTCCTTCCCGTGCGCCACAATTGAGACATGCGCGATCGCCGTTTCCTTCTTCTCGCAGCCGTCCTCGTGACGCTCAACACCGCGCTCTGGCTCGCGCCGCAGGGGCTTGCGTTGCGGCAGGCCGTTAACGCAGCGCTGTTCGGGAAGAGCATGGTTCGTGTGGACGTGGTCGAGAACAGCGGGTGTCCCACGAGCTGTCTCGAATTGCGGCTCGACCGCGGCGTTGTCGTGAGCAACAAGCTCGGGGTGCTCACGGTGAGCGAGGCCGACACGAAGACCCAGGCCATCACCGTCTCCTCGGCCACGAAGGTATCCGGCGTCGGCGTGCTACCGAAGATCGGCGGCATCAAGCCCGGCTGGCACGTTCTCGTCACGTGGCCTGCCGCGGGGGGACCGGCGCAGTCCGTCGTGATCGAGAAGCGCGGCAAGGGCTGAGCCGTCCTCAGGGCGGGCTCTGTCGGTGACCGCACCTATCCTCTCGCTGTGAGCGCTCGCGCGACCGGGGGAGTTCTCCTTCTAGTCGAGGACGACGACGCGATCGGCCGTCTCGTCAAGCAGTACCTCGAGCAGCAGGACGGCTGGCGCGTCGTCTGGCACCGGTCGGGTGAGGACGCGGTCATGGAGCTTCGCCAGAATCCGATCCGCTTCGTCGTGCTCGACATCGGGCTGCCGGGGATCGACGGCTTCGAGGTCTGTCGCAGGATCCGGGCCGGCTCGAACGTTCCGATCATCATGCTCACGGCGCGCGACGAGGAGGCCGATCGTGTCGCGGGGCTCGAGATCGGCGCCGACGACTACGTCGCCAAGCCGTTCTCGCCGCGGGAGCTCTCCGCACGGATCAAGGCGATCCTTCGCCGCTCCGAGCAGCGCAGCGAGGATGAGGTGCTGTCGGCCCGCGGCCTCGTCTTACGGCGCGACTCGCATGAGGTGACGGTCGGGGGTGTACCCGTCGAGCTCACGAGCAAGGAGTTCGAGCTCCTCGCCTGCTTTCTCGAGCATCCCGGGATCGTCCTCTCGCGCGAGCGGTTGCTCGATCTCGTCTGGGGGATGACGTACCCCGGCGGCACGCGCACGGTGGACATGCACGTCGCACAGTTACGCCGCAAGCTCGGGGACTCCGAAGGGATCCGCACCGTGCGCGGCGCCGGCTACAAGCTCGTCGCGGCCGACTGATGTTCGGTTCGAGTCTCCGCGCACGGCTCTTCCAGGCGATCGCGGTCGTCGTGATCATCTGCGTCTCGCTGACTATCGGGCTGGGACTCGTCCTCACGCGGCGCGCGGTGGAGCACGCGACCCTTCAGGATCTTTCGCACCAGGCCGACCTGATTGCACCGTCGTTGAACAACGGGACATCCACTCCGCAGAACAGCCTCGCTGCGTTGCGTCCGTTCTTCAACGCTCAAGGCGAGCTGCCGCTCTACAAACCGATAGCGACTCTGCCTGCGTCCGCAATCTCGTTGCTCAACAAGGGGAAGCCCGCGAACGGGACGCTTACCTACGGCAACCGCAGTTATTACTTCGCGGCGCGCCCCCTGAACCCGGGCTCCTTCGTCCTGCTCCGGCCAGAGAGCGCTGCCACGTCGCTTCTTTCGTCGTACTTCTGGGGCCTCCTGATTGCCGCGGGCGTCGGCGGCCTGCTCGCCGCGCTGGCCGCGTTCCTCATCGCGCGGCGGATCTCGCGCCCGGTCGACCGGATCGCGTCGGCCGCGCGGACGCTCGCCGGCGGCACGCGTCCGGAGCCGGTGCCTGTCGAGGGCGCCACCGAGATCGCAACGCTTGCCGCGTCGTTCAACTCCCTCGTCGAACAGCTTCAGCAGGCGCAGGAAGCGGAGCAGAACTTCCTCCTCTCGGTCAGCCACGAGCTCAAGACGCCGCTCACCGCGATCCGCGGCTACGCCGAGGCCGTCGAGGATGGCGCGATCGACCCGCGCGAGGCGGCCGCGACGGTGACCGCCGAGGCGCGGCGGCTCGAGCGGCTCGTCAAGGACCTCCTCGACCTCGCGCGGATGAACAAGACCGACTTCAGCGTCCACAACGCCGAGATCGACCTCGCCGACGTCGTCGAAGACGCGGTGCGCCGCTACCAGCAGCAGGCGGCGGAGTTCGGCGTCACGCTCAGCGCGGTCACCGACGGCCCGGCCCCTGCTGTTGCCGACGCCGACCGCGTTCTCCAGGTCGTCTCGAACCTCGTCGAGAACGCCCTGCGTCTGACTCCCGCCGGCGGCGAGGTTCGCGTCGTCGCCGAGCCCGGCGTCCTCCGCGTCGAGGACACAGGCCCGGGCCTCGACGCCGGAGACCAGGAGCACGCCTTCGAGCGCTTCTACCTCCACGAGCGGTACGGGCGCGAGCGGCCGGTCGGCACGGGACTCGGGCTCGCGATCGTCAAGGAGCTGACGCTCGCGATGGGCGGGAGCGTCGATGTCGAGAGCCACGCGGGAAAGTGGACGGTGTTCACCGTCCGGCTCGCCGTCGCCGTCCCCGCGCAAGAGACAATCCCGGCGTGAGCGCCGTCGCGCGCAACGACGTCGAGGCGGCGCGGAGGCGGATCGTCGGGCGCGTCCTCCGCACGCCCGTCTTCCAGTCCGAGGCTTCCGGCGGCGTCTGGCTGAAGGCCGAGCTCTTCCAGAAGACGGGCTCGTTCAAGGCCCGCGGCGCGATCAACCGGATCCTTGCTCTGAGCGAGGAGGAGAAGCGCCGTGGCGTAGTGACGTGGTCCGCGGGGAACCACGCGCAGGCGGTCGCGTGGGCCGCGCGGGCGGAGGGCGTCGATTGCGTCGTCGAGATGTGGGAGAGCGCAAGCCCGTTCAAGATCGAGCGCACGCGCGCGTTTGGCGCGACGGTCGATCTCTCGCCGCCGGACCCGTCGGTTGCGTACGACCGTGCGCTCGAGCTCGTCGAACGCGACGGCCGCGTCTTCGTCCATCCGCACAGCGACCCGCTCGTCGTCGCCGGGCACGGGACAGTCGCGCTCGAGCTGCTCGAGGACGTGCCCGAGCTCGAGACGATCATCGTCGGTGTCGGTGGCGGCGGGCTCGTCTCGGGAATCGTCGCCGCGCTCGACGGCCGCGTGCGCGTGATCGCAGTCGAGCCCGAGCGCTCGCCCGCCTTCAGCGCAGGGCTCGAAGCGGGCCGGTCGGTTCGCGTCGGCACCGACACGATCGCCGACGGTCTCGCGCCTCCGTTCGCCGGCGACTTGCCGCTCGAGCTCTGCCGTGGCCGCGTCGAGACCGTCCTCGTCACCGAGGACGAGATCGCGGCCGGCATGCGCTTTCTCTATGCGGAGGCGAAGCTCGCGTGCGAGCCTGCGGCCGCGGCGGCGTTCGGGGCGGTGCTCGCGGGGAAGGTCGAATCCGGCCCCGGTGTGGCCGCGCTCGTGTCCGGCGGCAACGTGGTAGCCAGTAGGGCCGCTGCTATCTTGAATGCGCAATGAAGACCGGCATCCATCCCGAATACGTCGTCGCGACGGTGACGTGCTCCTGCGGAAACACGTTCCAGACTCGCTCGACGAAGTCCGAGCTTCACGTCGACATCTGCTCCCAGTGCCACCCGTTCTACACGGGCAAGCAGAAGCTCATGGACACGGGTGGCCGCGTCGAGCGGTTCCAGCGCCGGCTCGAGCGCGCAGAGCGCGCGAAGCGCGGCAGCTAGCCCACCGGCGATGGCCAACGTCGGAGGCCAAGCTGTCCTCGAGGGCGTGATGATGCGCGGCCCGGGGAACTGGTCCGTCGCGGTGCGAAAGCCCGACGGCGACATCGCGCACGTCTCCCATTCGATCGACTCGGCGATGGCGCGTCATTTCGTGTACCGGTTGCCGATCGTGCGCGGCATCGTCGCGCTCGGCGAGTCGCTCGCCATTGGCTTCCGTGCGCTGTCGGTTTCGGCTCATTACGCCGCCGTCGAGGAGGCGGAGGGGGACGAGGAGCCGGCTGAGATCGGTCGCTGGGCGATGTTCTTCTCGTTCCTCCTCGCGATCGGATTCGCGGTCAGCGTGTTCAAGGTCGGGCCGGGACTCCTCGCCGACCTGCTGCCGATCTCGAGCGGCCCGCTGTTCGTGCTCGCCGAGGCGGTGATCCGGATCTGTGTGTTTGTCGGCTACCTCGCGCTCCTGAGCTTGCTTCCGCATTTGAAGCGCGTATTCCAGTACCACGCGGCCGAGCACAAGGCGATCAACGCGTACGAGGCCGGGGTGGACCTCACGCCGGAGAACGCGCAGACGTTTTCGCTCATCCATCCGCGCTGCGGAACGTCGTTCCTCTTCTGGGTCGTCGTGATCAGCGCGTTCGTGTACGCGCCGTTCGGCCGGCTCCCGTGGTACTACGTGATCCTGACGCGCGCGCTGCTGCTCCTCCCGATCGCCGGCCTCGCGTACGAGTTGATCCGCCTCGCCGGCAAGCATTCGGACAACCGGATCCTGATGACGCTGCTGGCGCCGGGCCTGTGGCTGCAGCGGCTGACGACGCGCGAGCCGAGTCTCGACCAGCTCGAAGTCTCGATCCGCGCCCTACGCGAAGTCCTTTCGCTCGAGAGCAAGTCCGGCGACTCTCTCGTCGAAGTCATAGCCTGACCTGGCCCGAAGGGACACGTCCGGTGTCAGACACCGGCCATGTCCTTTGAGGCCAGTTTCTTCGCTCGCGGCTGTCGACGATTCGTTGCAATCTTTCGACGGTTCCGCCGACTTCTGCGATCACGAGCGAGGCATCGACGAACGGGAAGTCGCTCGTAATTCCCAGCGTCGTCGTGTAGCTGCTCCAGCGCCAGTTGGCCGGGTCGTCGCAGATTCCGGCGGTCACCGGGTTCACAACGACGTACACGAAGACGCCGACCAGGTCGCGGCCGTCTTCGATCCGCCGGTTTCCATACCGGCGACGAATGAACTGTCCGGGCCTGTTGTGACGATCGTTGAAGTCCTTGCTGTAGCGCATGTTCAGCCGCTTCATCCCGACTGCGAGGGACTCGTCCGGCACGTCGACCACGAGATGCACGTGCGTGGTCATCTGACAGAACGCCACGCATGTCCAATCGAAAAGACGGACAGTGCTCACGAGATGTCGCAACCATGTGATCCGGTCATCCCCGTCGAGGAAGTAGCTCTCGTTGCCGGTCGCTCCGACCCAGATGTGATGGAGACCACGTGCGAGATCGCGTGGAGCGGAGGGCATCGGTTCGAGCGTGTCGACTCGTGCGGCGCGCCGCAAGTGGCGCTTTCGGGCAATGTCTGCACAGGACATGTCCGGTGTCAGACACCGGACATGTCGCGTGGAGACATGTCCCAAGCGTGGAAAGGAGAAGCGATGGCCACCGATCGTCGCGCAGAAGTTGTCTGGCAGGGGAGCCTCATGGAGGGTTCCGGAACGATCGTCTCGACGACGAGCGGTGCCATCGGCGAGCAGCCGGTCACGTGGCCGAACCGCTCCGAAGATGCGCCGACGGCGACGAGCCCGGAAGAGCTCATCGCGGCCGCGCACGCGTCGTGCTTCTCGATGGCGCTCTCGGGCGCGCTCGCGCGGGCGGAGACGCCGCCGGCCGAGCTGCGCACCTCGGCGACAGTCACGTTCCAGCCCGGCGAAGGGATCACGCGTATCGCCCTGACGGTCGAGGGCAACGTCCCCGGTCTCGACGAGGACGGCTTCCGGCAGGCCGCCGCGACCGCGAAGGAGAACTGCCCCGTTTCGAAGGCGCTCGCCGGCGTGCCGGAGATCAGCCTGGAGGCCCGGCTAACGTAGGCGCGGCCATGGCCGGCGACTTCGACAACCTCGTCGCGGATCTCGAGCGCTCCTACCAGGAGGTTCAGACCCGCATGTCCGACCCCTCGGTCTACAACGACCACCGGGAAGCGGCCGAGGTCGGGCGGCGCCTGAAGGAGCTCGAGCAGCCGTACAAGCTCGCGCAGGAGTGGAAAGCGGCAAGCGACGACCTCACCGCCGCGCGCGAAGACGCCGACCTCCGCGAGCTCGTGCCCGAGCTCGAGGCGCGCACGACGACGCTCGAGGAGGAGCTCCGCGTCGCGCTCGTCCCGACCGATCCCGCCGACCGCAAGGACGTCATCGTCGAGGTCCGCCAGGGTGTCGGCGGTGACGAGGCGGCGCTCTGGGCCGGCGACATCTACCGGATGCTCGCGCGGTACGCGGAGCGCCGCGGTTACAAAGTCGAGGAGCTCGAGGCGAGCCAGTCGGACGGCGGCGGCTACAAGGAAGTGACGTTCGCGGTGAAGGGCGACGGCGCGTACTCCGTCTTCAAGTGGGAGGGCGGCACGCACCGCGTCCAGCGCGTTCCCGAGACCGAGAGCGCCGGTCGCATCCACACGTCGACCGCGACGGTCGCGGTGATGCCGGAGGCGGAGGACGTCGAGATCGAGATCGACCCGAACGACCTCAAGATCGACGTCTACCGCTCGACCGGCCCGGGCGGCCAGTCGGTGAACACGACCGACTCTGCCGTGCGCATCACGCACGTCCCGACCGGCGTTGTGGTCGCGATGCAGGACGAGAAGTCGCAGCTTCAGAACAAGGACAAGGCGATGCGGGTCCTCCGCGCACGCCTGTACGAGCGTGAGCTTGCGCTGCGGCGCGCCGAGCTCGATGCGACGCGCAACGCGCAGATCGGCGGCGGCGAGCGGGCGGAGAAGATCCGCACGTACAACTTCCCCGAGAACCGGCTCACCGACCATCGCGTGAAGCTCACCGTCCACCAGCTAGACCGGATCCTCGGCGGTGAGCTCGACGAGTTCACCGAGGCGCTCGTCACCGACGACCGGCGGCGGGCGCTCGGCGAGTGATCGCGCGCGAGGCGCTGGCCGACGCCGAGCGGCGCTTGGCCGCGGCAGGCGTCGAAACACCGCGCGTCGACGCAGAGTGGCTCGTCGCGCATGTGCTCGGGACGACGCGTTCCGGGCTTGCGGCACGGGGTGGGGAAGATGTGCATGGTCTCGAGCCGCTGCTCGCGCGGCGCGAGGCACGTGAGCCGCTCGCGTACATCCTCGGCGAGTGGGGCTTCCGGCGGCTGACGCTGAAAACCGACGCGCGCGCGCTCGTGCCGCGGCCCGAGACCGAGACGCTCGCCGAGCGCGCGCTTGCGCTCGTCGCGGAGACGGCAAGCCCGCGGATCCTCGACGTAGGTGTCGGCTCCGGGGCGATTGCGCTGGCGCTGAAGGACGAGCGGCCCGACGCGGTCGTCGTCGGCGTCGACATCTCTCCCGACGCGCTCGCGCTCGCGCGCGAGAACGCCGAGCGGCTCGGGCTCGACGTCGAGCTGCGCGAGCAGGACGGGGAGGAGGCGGCCCTCGAAGGCTGGGATCTCGTCGTCGCGAACCCGCCGTACGTCGACAGCCTCGACGGGCTACAGGCCGAGCTCCGCTTCGAGCCCGAGGTCGCGCTCATCGGCGCCGGCGCGCACGAACGGCTCGCGCGCGCGGCCGACGCGCGGTTCATCGCGTTCGAGGTCGGGGACGGCCAAGCGGTCGAGGTGGGGGATGTCCTCACGGCCGCCGGCTGGCGCGACGTGCGCATCTCCGCCGACCTGACGGGAACCGACCGCGTCGTGGAGGGCGCGAAATGAATGACGCGGTCGCTGCGCTCCGCGCCGGCCAGGCCGTGATCCTCCCGACCGACACGGTCTACGGGCTGTGCGTCCTGCCGGGGAACGAGGACGTCCTCTACGAGCTGAAGCAGCGCGACCGCTCGAAGCCGATCGCGCTCATCGCCGCCGACGTCGACGCGCTCGCCGCGCCGAGCCTCGACCGCGCCGTGCTCGAGCGCTACTTCCCGGGCCCGTACACGCTCGTGTTCGAGAGCGCCGGCGTGCGCATCCCGAACCTCCCGCCGGAAGCGGCGGAGGTCGTGCGCGAGGTCGGCGTCGTCGCCGCGACGAGCGCGAACCTCTCCGGCGGCCCGGACCCGCGCCGCGTCGAGGACATCCCGGAGGAGATCCGCGCCGCGGTGCGGCGCGATCGTCGACGCAGGCGAGCTGCCGGGTACGCCGTCGACGGTCATCGACCTGCGCGGCGACGAGCCGGTCGTCCTCCGCCAGGGCGCCGGGCCGTTCGCGTCTCAGCTAGGCGGGCAGCTCACGCGCGCCTGCGCGAGGCATGCGAGGCGCCGTCCTTCGGCTGAGAGCGCGACCGCCTCGAGGGTTCCGGCCTGGCGTTGCTACGTGGTAGCGCACCGTGGTGCTCCATTACCAGGCCCGTGGACGGGTCCTGCGGCCGAGCACGGTCGCCATTCTGCACCGCGGACGACGACCTGGAACTGGTTCTCGAAGATCCCGTGCTCGGTGCCCTCGGCCGAAACCGAGCCTGCTCGTTGACGTGCCAGCTTCC
Source organism: uncultured Actinomycetes bacterium (assembly GCA_963767525.1). Classification (GTDB taxonomy): domain Bacteria; phylum Actinomycetota; class Thermoleophilia; order Gaiellales; family Gaiellaceae; genus Palsa-739. Next base: position 494,944 of record CAVYEH010000002.1, on the reverse strand, counting down.
CAGGACAGGCAGCGCCGCTGCAAGCTGTGCGCTGCGGCTTCCTCCGGCGGCGGCGCTCTTCCAGAGGTCGATCGCGAGCCGGTTCCCGGTGACGACGGCGTAGGAGACGTACTTGAAGCGGCGCGCGCGCGAAGCTCATGCCGATGTGGAGCCTCTGCGTCGCCGGGCTGCAAGCGCGACGCGCACGCCTTGGCCGCTGCCGCCGCCGTCCAGCGTCGTGATGCCCGGATGCGTCGACGTGCAGGGCCGCCGTCCGTCGTCCAGAGCCGGTCGAACTCGACTTGATTCGCCGGCACTCGCCCGTTGAAGTCGACGACGACGCGGACGAACGCCGTGGTCGCCGATCCGCACGTGATCGCGGTAGCGACCGCTGCGTCGCGGCGCAGGAGCGACGAACTCCGACCGCTGCCACGACAGCGATGCGAAGCGCGTTCATGACCACAGTATGCCTCCCGCGGCGTCCCGTAGCATCCGAAATATGGCCGCGACCCAGCAGACGTTCGAGGAGTTGAAGCACGCCGGGCTCGACGAGATCGACCCCGACATCGCGGCTCTCCTCGCGAAAGAGCTCGAGCGCCAGCGCGGGCAGATCGAGCTCATCGCGTCGGAGAACTTCACGTGGCCGTCGGTGCTCGAGGCGGTCGGCTCCACCGCGACGAACAAGTACGCGGAGGGCTATCCCGGCCGCCGCTACTACGGCGGCTGCGAGGTCGTCGACGAGATCGAGCAGCTCGCGATCGACCGCGCGAAGGAGCTCTTCGGCGCCGAGCACGCGAACGTCCAGCCGCACGCGGGCGCGCATGACGAACATGGCCGTCTACGCCGCGACGATGGAGCCGGGCGACACGCTGCTCGCGCTCCGCCTCGACCACGGCGGGCACCTCACGCACGGCCACAAGGTCAACTTCTCGGGCCGCTTCTACAACGTCGTCCATTACGGCGTCTCGCCCGACACGATGATGGTCGACTACGACGACGTGCTCGCGCTCGCGAAGGAGGCGCAGCCGAAGGTCATCGTCTGCGGCGGCTCGGCGTACCCGCGCACGGTGGAGACGGACAAGTTTCGGGCGATCGCCGACGAGGTCGGCGCGCTGCTCCTCTGCGACATGGCGCACTTCGCGGGACTCGTCGCCGCGGGCCTGCAGCCGAACCCGGTCGAGCACTGCGACTTCGTCACGTCGACGACGCACAAGACGCTCGCCGGGCCGCGCGCCGGGTTCATCCTCTGCCGCGAAGAGCACGCGAAGGCGATCGACGGCGCCGTCATGCCGGGGATGCAGGGCGGGCCGCTCGAGCACACGATCGCGGCGAAGGCGACGTGCTTCCGCATCGCGATGACCGACGCGTTCCGCGACTACCAGTCGCGCGTGCGTGCGAACGCCGACGCGCTTGCCGAGGCGCTGCTCGACGGCGGTCTCGGGCTCATCACCGGCGGCACCGACACGCACCTCATGCTCGTCGACCTCCGCGAGTCGGAGTGGACGGGCAAGGCGGCCGAGGAGCGCCTCCACGAGATCGACGTCACCGTCAACCGCAACACCGTCCCGTTCGACGAGCGCTCGCCGTTCGTCACCTCGGGCGTCCGCGTCGGCACGCCGGCGATGACGATGCGCGGCTTCACGGAGGACGACTTCCGCGAGGTCGGCGCGATCATCTGCGAGGCGCTGACCGACACGGCGGATCTCGGCGGCCTCCGCGCGCGTGTCGCCACGCTGCTCGCGAAGCACCCGCTGTACCCCGGGTTCCGCGGCTACACGACGTACGTCGCGTGAGCGGCTCGCGTCTCACGGTGGTCGAGCATCCGCTCGTCCAGCACAAGCTCAGCTACCTCCGCGACAAGGACACACCGACCGTCCACTTCCGCAAGCTCACGGAGGAGATCACGCTGCTCCTCACGTACGAGGCGACGAAGGACATGCCGACGGAGGACGCCGAGATCGAGACGCCGCTCGAGAGGATGACCGCGCAGCGCATCTCGGGCAAGAAGGTCGCGGTGTGCCCGGTGCTGCGCGCGGGGATGGGGATGCTCGACGGCGTCCTCTCGCTCGTTCCGAGCGCGCGGGTCGGCTTCATCGGGCTGTACCGCAACGAGGAGACGCTCGAGGCGGTGCAGTACTTCGTGAAGCTCCCGGTCGACCTCGCCGAGCGCGACGCGATCATCCTCGACCCGATGCTCGCGACCGGGCATTCGAGCTGCGCCGCGATCGACGCCGTGAAGGAGGCGGGCGCGCAGTCGGTGACGCTCGTCTGCATCGTCGCGGCGCCGGAGGGCATCGCGGAAGTGCACCGCCAGCATCCGGACGTCCACATCGTGTGCGCCGCGGTCGACCGCGGCCTAACGAGCGAGGCTTCATCGTCCCCGGTCTCGGCGACGCCGGCGACCGGCTCTACGGCACGAAGTAGCGCAGTTCAGGCGAGAGCGGCCACTGGCCCACGCCAGCCTTCGCACTCGCGCGCAGGCTGAGGCGTCTCGGCGGCGAAGTACGCTGACCTTGTGATCGGCGCGGCCAGCAGCCCGCATCTCAGCGTTCTCGATCAGCTCGGCGACAACCTCGACGTCGTCTGGGGCGCGATCATCGCGGCCGTGATCGTCGTCCTCCTCACGCCGGCAGTGGGAGGGATGGCGCGGCGGCTCGGGATTGTCGATCTGCCGGGCGGCCGGCGCATCAACCAGCTGCCCGTGCCGCGGCTCGGCGGGCTGGCGCTCTTCCTCGGCATGCTCGTTCCGGCGCTCGCGTTCCTCCACACCGGCCGGGAGAACCGCGGGCTCATTCTCGGCGCGAGCATCGCGGTCACTGTTGGGATCATCGACGACTTCCGCGGCCTGCCGTGGTATGGGAAGCTCGGCGGCCAGCTCGCGGCGGCGGGTGTGGCGGTGGGGTTCGGGATCTGGGTCAATCGCTTCACGTTCCCGTTCGTCGGCATCCACACGCTGCCGGCGTGGGCCGGGATGCCGCTGACGATTATCTGGATCGTCGCGATCATGAACATGTTCAACTTCCTCGATGGTCTCGACGGCCTCGCCGCGGGGGTTGCGGCGATCTCCGGGTTCACGTTCAGCGTGATCGCGCTGTCGCTCGGGAAGGTGGACGCCGCGATCCTCTCGGCGATCGTGTTCGGTGCGTGCGTCGGTTTTCTGCGGCACAACTTCTATCCGGCGCGGATCTTCATGGGCGATTCCGGCGCGTTGCTGCTCGGGTTCGTGCTCGCGACGGTCGCGGTGCAGGGGCTTCTGAAGACGGCGGCGACCGTGGCGCTGTTCTTCCCGCTGCTCGTGCTCGCGGTGCCGATCGTCGACACGACGTTCGTCGTGCTGCGGCGGATCAGGCACAGGGAGAAGGTGTTCGAGGCCGACCAGGCGCATATCCACCACCGCTTCCTGCGGCGCGGCTTCTCGCAGCGTCGGGCGGCGCTGACGATCTGGGCGTGGTGCCTGTCGCTCTCGCTCGCGGCGTTCGCGACGCGCTTCGTCCCGTTCCGCGCGCACGGCGTCTGGCACCCGTGGTGGACGTTCCTCGCGGCCTGTTTCGGGCTTGCTGCCGTGCTGTTCTCGGTCTACGTCGTGTACATCCTCGAGATCGTGAAGCTCGCGAATCCGATCCAAAAACGCCGCCGCCGCGGCGACCCGCTCAAGAAAACGGCCTAGTCCAGTTCGGACATGTCCGGTCGTCAGACGACAGGACATGTCTTGTCAGGACATGTCTGCGGCGCGTTCGACGAAGGCGGTGAGCGCGTCGTTGAACGGCGCGCCCAGGCGTTGAACCGAGTGCCCTGCGCCCGGGAAGACGGCTCGTTCGGCGCCGAGGTGCGTCTCCAGCGCGTCGCCGATCGCCTCAAATGCTGCGTCATGCCCCCCGGTGACGACGAGCTTTGGGAACGGAGCGGCGGCGAGCGCATCGAGCGGGACCTCGGCCTCCGACGGCAGCCGCTCGACCATCAGCGTTCTCGCGCCCTGCAGCAGCGCGGCGTTGAACTCTCCCGGCGGCACCGGCGTGCCCACGGCGGTGAAGAACGCCGTGAGGAACGCCGCTGGATCGCGCGGCCCCTCGCTCCACAGCCGCTCCGCGCCGGCGACGAACGCGTCCACCGCCGGCACCCCGCGCGCGACCGAGGTCGCCGGCGGCTCGATCACGGTGAGCGAGCCGATCTCCGCCGGACGCGCCGCCGCGAGCAGCAGCGCGATCACGCCGCCGTAGGAGTGCCCGACGACGTGCGTCCCCGACCCAAGGAACCGCTCGAACCACACCGCCTCGTCCTCGAAATCGACGCGATCGACGTCCGGGCCGGGCGGAAAGCCGCGCCGGTTCGGCAACACGAGCTCGAAGCGATCCGCGAGGGGCTTCTGCGCCGCCCACGTCAGCTCCGCGTTGACGACGGAACCGTGCACGAACAGAAGGCGAGGACGTTTACCCATGCGGGATTCCGGTGTCACAAAGTACCCGGTTTGCCGACGCTGGCACGCTGCTATTCTCGCCCCGGATGCAGGGGACATCAACGTCGCAACTAAACGCCGCCGGAGCAGGCGGCGTTCTTCTAGCCGTGCTCGTCGTGGCGATCGCCGTCGGCGCCCTCATCGGGCACGTCGCCGGCTCGACCGCGATTGGTGCGCTCATCGGCGCCGTGGTCGGCATCCTTGGAGGGATTTTGGCCGTCTATCGCATGTACAGCGTCTGATGCTCGGCTCGGTCTTCTCCACAGCGCGCGACGAGCCAAATCACCTGCTGCCGGCGGCCGCGGGGACGGGCGTCATCCTGCTCCTGCTTCCCGTCTTCCTCATCCTCGGTTGGAACATCACGGGCTGGGGGCTCGCCGCAGTTCTCTGGCTCGGCCTGCACGGCATCGACTTCCTCCTCGGCCGCCTGCGCAACGACGACGGCGGCGTCCGGAACTCCGCAATGCAGGCGTTCGGACTCCTCTTCAAGCTGCTCGTGCTGCTCGTCGTCCTGTTCGCGGCGCTCTCGAAGAGCCAGGACGTCGCGCTCACCGCGGCGCTGACATACGGCCTCGCGTACACCTTCGAGCTCGGTCTCTCGCTCAGCTCGTACTTCGGGAAGGCGTCGCGGTGACGAGACTGCGGACACTTCTCGTCGTCGCCGTCCTCGCTCTCGTCGCGGTCCCGGCTGCGTCGGCGGGCAATTTCGACCCGACGAAGGAGTTCGAGCAGCACCCGTGGATCTCGATCAAGCCTTTCAGTTGGCTCGACCTGTCGATCACGAAGGCCGTCGCGTACCTCATGCTCGGCACGCTCCTCACGATCGTCGTCGGCCTCTTCACGATGCGGAGCCGGCTCGCGCTGCTCCCGAGCAAGCGCCAGACGATCGGCGAGGCGCTGTACGAACTCGCGCAGGAACAGATCGCGAAGCAGGGGCTGCCGACGAAGGCGCTCGGCCGCTGGTTCCCGTACGTCGCGACGCTGCTGATCTTCATCTTCATGGTCAACCTGCTCGGCTTCATCCCGCTCCCGCTGACGGGCGAGACGTGGCACGGCGTCCCGACGTGGGGGATCTACGCGGCGACGAGCTCGCTTTCGGTGACGCTCGCGCTCGCGCTCATCACGTTCGGCGTCACGCACTACGAGGGGATCAAGTGGAACGGCGCGCGGAAGTACTTCCGCAGCTGGATCCCGGAGGCGCCGAAAGTCCTGCTCATCCTCATCGTGCCGCTCGAGATTCTCGGCCAGATCATGCGCGTCATCTCGCTCAGCGTCCGACTCTTCGCGAACATGCTCGCCGGGCACATCCTGATCCTCACGTTCCTCGGGCTGATCTTCATCTTCGAGTCTTATGTCCTGGTCGCGATGATTATCCCGGCGACGGTCTTCTACCTCTTCGAGGTCGTCATCGTCATCGGGATCCAGGCGTTCATTTTCGCCACCCTGTCCGCCATCTACATCGGCTCGGCGATCGAGCCGGAGCACTAAGGAGGAAACGAAATGCTCAGCATCCTTGCCGCAACGACCGGCACGGGGATTACGAACGCCGGCAAGGCGATCGGTCTCGCCCTCGGCGTCGGTCTCGGCGCTGCCGGAGCCGGTGTCGGTATCGGCATCATCTTCGGCTCGATGATCCAGTCCGTGGCTCGCCAGCCCGAGCTCAAGAGCGAGCTCAACGGAATCCAGTGGCTCGGCTTCGCTCTGACCGAGGCCGTCGTGTTCTACGGCCTGCTCGGCTCGATCCTGGCCTACGTTCTCGTCAAGTAAGTGCTCGCCGCGAACCCACTCATCTCCGTCGTACCGGGGCTGATGATCTGGACGATCGTCTGCTTCCTCATCGCGCTGTTCGTCCTGAAGCGGTACGCGTTCGCGCCGATCCAGGGCATGCTCGACAAGCGGCAGGAGACGATCCAGACCTCGATCAAGGCAGCCGAGGACGCGCGGGACGAGGCGCAGAAGCTCCTCGAGCAACACAAGCAGCTCATCGGTGAGGCGCGTGGCGAGGCGGAGGAGATCCTCGCCGAGGCCCGCAAGACGCGCGAGTCGATGGAAACGAGGATGAAAGAGGAGACCGAGGCCGAGCGGCAGCGCCGGCTCGAGGAGACGCGCAAGGAGATCGCGGCCGAGACGAGCCGTGCCCTCGCGCAGATCCGCGCCGAGGTCGCCGATCTCACGCTCGAGGCAGCCTCGCGCGTCGTCGGCAAGACGCTCGACGCCGAGCGCGACCGCGAGATCATCTCCGAGGCGATCGCCGGGCTCGACTTCTCCCGGCTGGAGGAGTCCGCGTAACCCGTGGCTGTCGCGCACCGCATCTACGCCGAAGCGCTCTTCGGCGCGGCGAAGGACGCAGGCCGGCTCGCACCGGTTCACGAGGCGCTCAGCGACTTCGCGGTCGCTGCGGCCGAGTCGCCGGAGCTTCGCTCGGTTCTCCGCAACCCGCAGCTCGAGTCGACCGCGAAGGCGGGCATCCTCCGCGATCTCGCCGGCGACTCCGAGCCGCTGTTCACCAACTTCCTCCAGGTGGCGGCGGAGAAGGGCCGTGCGGGCGAGATCGAGGACATCGCGCAGGAGTTCGAGCTGCTCATGGCGGCTGAGGAGAGGCGCCTCACGGTTGAACTGACAACGGCGCGTGAGCTGACGGACTCCGAGGCGGACGCGATTTTGCTCGAGATCGAGAAGGCGGCCGGCCGCAAGGTCGACGCGACGCGCAAGGTCGACTCCGGCCTCGTCGGCGGCATCGTCCTGCAGGTGGGCACGCTGCGCGTCGATGCGAGCGTCCGCGGCAGATTGGAACGACTACGACACGAACTCGTGAAGAGATAGAGGAGTTGTTTGTGACCCTCCGAGCGATGGTTACGGCGCCCCTGGCGGCTGCAAAGCTTCGCGACTCCTCGCTTCGCTCGTCGGCCGGCTTCGCCGGCTGCGGCGTCCTCGGGCTCCCGATAGTCACGACTATCGGAGCGCCCTGCGTCCTTGCCTCGCTCGCTTTTCGCGCGCCAGGAGCACCAAACCATCACCCGGAGGATCACCTGTGAAACTGCGCCCTGAAGAGATCACGTCGATCCTGCGCCAGCGGATCGAGCAGTACGACGTCGAGACCGACCTCGCGGAGGTCGGCACCGTCCTCCAGGTCGGCGACGGAATCGCCCGCATCTACGGGCTCGAGAACGCCGTCGCGATGGAGATGCTCGAGCTCGAGCACGATGTCGTAGGCCTCGCGTTCAACCTCGAGGAGGATGACGTCGGAGCCGCGCTCTTCGGCGAGTGGCAGCAGGTGAGCGAGGGCGAGCCGGTGCGCCGCACGGGCCGCGTCGCGAGCGTGCCGGTCGGCGAGGCGCTCCTCGGTCGCGTCGTCGATCCGCTCGGCAACCCGCTCGACGGGCGCGGGCCGATCGAGACCGGCGAGCGGCGCCCGCTCGAGTTCAAGGCGCCGGGCGTCGTCGCGCGCCAGCCGGTGAAGGAGCCGATGATGACCGGCATCAAGTCGGTCGACTCGATGACGAACGTCGGCCGCGGCCAGCGCGAGCTCATCATCGGCGATCGCTCGACGGGCAAGACCGCGCTCCTGATCGACACGATCCTCAATCAGAAGGACACCGACCTTCACTGCATCTACGTCGCGATCGGCCAGAAGGCGTCGACGGTCGCCGGCATCTACGAGCGGCTACGCGAGGCGGGCGCGATGGAGTACACGACCATCGTCACGGCCGCCGCGCACGAGGCCGCACCGATCAAGTGGATGGCGCCGTTCGCCGGCTGCGCGATGGGCGAGCACTTCCTCTTCAACGGCAAGCACGCGCTCGTGATGTACGACGACCTCTCGAAGCACGCGGACGCGTACCGTCAGCTGTCGCTGCTGCTGCGACGCCCGCCGGGCCGCGAGGCGTTCCCGGGCGACGTCTTCTATCTCCACTCGCGGCTGCTCGAGCGCGCGTGCAAGCTCAACGACGAGCTCGGCGGCGGCTCGCTGACCGCGCTTCCCGTGATCGAGACGCAGGCCGGCGACATCTCGGCCTACATCCCGACGAACGTCATCTCCATCACCGACGGGCAGATCTTCCTCAACTCCGAGCTGTTCTTCTCGGGCGTCCGCCCGGCCGTCAACGTCGGCACCTCGGTGTCGCGCGTGGGCTCGTCGGCGCAGACGAAGGCGATGAAGAAGGTCGCCGGCCGCCTGCGGCTCGACCTCGCGCAGTACCGCGAGCTCGAGGCGTTCGCGCAGTTCGGCTCCGAGCTCGACAAGGCGACGCAGCAGGCGCTGACCCGCGGCGCGAAGATGGTCGCGACGCTCAACCAGCCGCAGTACGACCCGTGGCCGATGGAAGAGCAGGTCGTCGCGATCTACGCCGGCAACGAGGGCTATCTCGACGACATCCCGACGCCGCAGGTGTCGCGGTTCCAGGAGGAGCTGCGTGAGCATCTCCGCGCCGAGGGCGGCGTCTACAAGACGATCCGCGAGTCGGGCGATCTGGCCGACGAGACCCAGGCGGCGCTGAAGGCGGAGCTCGACAAGTTCAGGCACGGGTTCAACGTCGAGGGCGCTGGCGCGTAGTCCGTGGCGTCGCTCCAAGACCTCCGGCGGCGGATCACGTCCGTCCGCAACACGCGCAAGATCACGAAGGCGCTCGAGCTCGTGGCCGGCGCGCGGCTGCGGCGTGCGCAGGCGCGGAGCGACGAGATGCGCCCGTACGCCGACCGGATGCAGGAGCTCATGGTCGGCACGGCGCAGGCGGCGGCGTCGGTTCGCAATCTCGCGTTGTTGCAGCAGCACGACGAGGTGAAGCGCGTCGGGATCGTCCTCGTGACGGGCGATCGCGGTCTCGCGGGGCCGTTCAACGGCCAGGTGCTGCGGAAGGGGTTCGATCTCGAGCGCGAGGCGCGCGCCGCGGGGCAGGACGTCGCGTGGCTCGCCGTCGGGCGCAAGGGCGCGTCGTCGCTGAGGTTCCGCCGCTACGAGCTCGCCGGCGAGTGGGCGGGCTTTGCCGACAAGCCGAGCTATCACCACGCGCAGGCGGTCGGGCACCGGCTCGCGGAGCTGTACGAGAGCGGGGAGGTCGACCGCGTTCTGCTCGTCTACAACCGCTTCGAGTCGGCGCTCGTGCAGCGTGTCACCGTGACCGAGCTGCTGCCGATCGGCGAGGACGTGCTCGCCGCGGACGACGTGGGGGAGGAGAAGAGCGGCCCGAAGGCCGACTTCATCTACGAGCCGGAGCCGGAGCAGATCCTCGAGCGGCTCCTCCCGGTCTATCTCGAGACGGAGATCTACCGCGCGCTGCTCGACTCGGCGGCCGCGTTCCTCGCGTCGCAGATGAACGCGATGCGGAGCGCGTCGAAGAACGCGGGCGAGCTCATCGACAACCTCACGCTCTCGCTCAACCGTGCCCGCCAGGCGCAGATCACTCAGGAGATCCTGGAGATCGTCGCCGGCGCAGACGCACTAGCCGGTTAAGCAGACCTCGCTATGTGTCGCGCCCGGGGAGTCATCGTTGGCGCTCCAGCCACGCAGTTCGGCTGAGAACGTACACGGTCATCGGCTCGCCAAAGCGCCCGCGGCCGGCGCCGCGAGCGACGAATCCAAGCTTGACTGCCACGCGACGCGATGCGTCACTCCCGCCCTCCGCGATGTATGCCGTGATTGTCTCGGTATCGGTGCGGCTCCAGAGATCGGAAATCGCCGCTTCCATCGCCTCGGTCGCGAGACCTTCGTTGCGCCGTTCCTCGGTCACCCACCAACCCGCCTCCACTTCGTAGGCAGAGATTCCCTCGATGCCCTCGCCGGCATAACGCAACTCGGCGCCGCCGAGGAAGCGATTGTCTCGCTTGTCCCGGATCGCCCACGGACCGAAGCCATGCTCCTGCCATTGCGTCACAGCGCTGCGCGTGTCACGCACGGCGGCGGCGGTATCCCCGGAAGCGCGCGCATGCTCGACCTCGTCGAGCCTGGTCAGCGGCCGAAGGGTGAGCCGCTCGGTGGGAAGACTGATCCGGCCCGACGCCAACCCGGCGAAGTCTGGATCGGATCCGTCCACACCTCGAAGTATGGCCGGAAGCGGTGTCGGACGACCGCGTGGGGCTACCCTCGGCTGGTGGAACGGAGATTCGGTCTGCTTGTGCTCGCGCTGCTCGCGGCGTCCCTGCTCTCGATGGGGACGCTCGTCGTCCGGATGCACGAGGCGCACGGCCAGAGCTACTGGTTCCTGATCTGGAATCTCTTCCTCGCGTGGGTGCCGCTTGTCGTCGCGTACGTCGCATTCAGGCTCGCCCGGCGCCGAATCGGGGCCGGCGTGGGAGGTCTCGTCGTTCTGTGGCTGCTGTTCTTCCCGAACGCGCCGTACATGCTCACCGACTTCAAGCACCTGACCGGAAACGGGGAGATTCCGCTCTGGTACGACGCTCTCATGCTGTCGTCGTTCGCGTGGACGGCGCTCATGCTGGGCTTTCTCTCGCTCTACCTCATCCAGGCGATCGTCGCTCCTCGCGCGAGCGCGGCCTGGGGCTGGGTCGTGGTCGTTGGTGCGCTTGCGCTGGCGAGCTTCGGTGTCTACATCGGACGCTTCGCCGGCTTCAACAGCTGGGACGCGCTCATCCGGCCGCGTTATGTCCTCTCCGAAATCGGGGAGCGAACCAACAGTCCGATACACGACCCGAAGATGCTCGCCGCGCTCCTGGCCCTTACCGCGTCCCTCGTTGTCGGCTATCTCGTCGTGTACGCCTTCGCCGCCCTCCGTCTCGACGCCGCGGACGAATAAGCGCCCTCACTGAGGGCGGATCGCGTCGTTGAGCAGCACGAGCATCGCATCGATGTCGAACGGGTCGCCGCCTGCGACGCGTAGCGCGAGGCCGTTGAGGACGGACGTCACGAAGCGGCCGACTTCGATCCAGGGGAGATCCGCGCGCAGTCGCCCCGCCGCCTGTTCGCTCTCGAACCAGTCCTGAATCCGCGGACTCGAGTCGGTCGCCTTCGCCTCGAACCGGCGGACGAAGTCCTCGTCGTGGCGCATGTGGCTCTCGGTCTCGATGAGGACGGCGAGCCATTCCGGGCTCTCGGCGGTGAGCGCGCGGAAGGCGGCTTCGAGCCCCGACTCGAGCACGATGTCCCCGAAGCGCGTGTTCATGTCCATCGCGAGCTCGACGAACAGGTCGTTCTTGTTCTCGAAGTAGTGGAAGATCGCGCCGCGGGAGAGGCCGGTCGCCTCCTCGAGCCGCTTCACCGTCGCGCCGTCGTAGCCGTACTCCGCGAACGCGCGGCGGGCGCCCTCGAGGATCTGGGCCTTGCGGGCGTCGAGATGCTCCTGGCTGACCTTTGGCATGGCTTAGAGACTACCTCTTGACAAAACCGTACGTACGTATTATTTTAATCGGCCATGTGGAGAAACCGCTCACTCGTCGGCTTGATTTCCGCCGAGCTCGTCTCGCTCACGGGCTCGTCGATGACGTTCGTTGCCCTTCCGTGGTTCGTCCTCGCGACGACGGGATCGACCGCGAAGATGGGCTGGGTCCTCGCCGCCGAGATGCTTCCGGTCGCGATCTTCGGCATCCCCGCCGGGACGGTGATCTCGAAGCTCGGCTCGAAGCGGACGATGTTGCTCTGCGATGCCGCGCGCGGGCCGCTGATGCTCGTGATCCCTGTTCTTCACTACTACGGCCATTTGTCGTTTGCGGCGCTGCTCGCAACGACGTTCGCGATTCGGGATCTTCACGGCCCCGTACATGGCCGCCTCGCGCTTGATCATCCCGGAGGTCGCCGGGGAGGACGAGCAGGCGGTGGCGAGCGTGAGCGCGCTCCTTTCGGGTGCGAATCAGCTGACGCAGCTCGCCGGCCCGGTGCTCGCGGGCTTGCTCATCGTCGCGACGAGCCCTTCCACGGTGCTCGTCGTCGACGCCTGCACGTACGTCTTCTCCTTCCTCGTGATCGCGACGTTCGTCAGTGTCGGCCGGCGCATCGAAGCGGCCGCGCGGCAGAAGGGTCTGCTCTCTGGCGTGAAGTACCTGTTCCACGACTCGCTGCTCGGGCCGATCACGATCGCTGCCTGTGCCATCAACTTCGTTGCGCAGGGGATCATCCTCGGGCTCGAGGCGATCGCGTGGTTCCGCTACAACGAGAGCGGCCACATCCTCGGCTTCCTTTTCGCCGGTTTCGGGATCGGCGCTCTCGCCGGCGCGATCGTCGCGCAACAGGTGGCGCAGAAGGTGCCGCTGCTCAAGCTCGCGGCCCTCGGGATCGTCGCCATGCCGTTACCGCTCTTTCTCCTCTCGCCGACGACGCCGTGGCCTGCGGCTACAGCGATCGTCGCGGTGTTCGGGTTCTTCGTGCCGCTCGTCAACGCCCCGATCGCCGGCCTCCTCATGGTGCGCACGCCCGTCGAGGTTCGCGCGAAGGTCGTCACGGGGTTCATGACGGTCGCGACGATGGCAGGCCCGTTCGGGTTCATCGCCGCCGGGTTCCTCCTGCGCCACGTCTCGATCAACGCGTTCTTCGTCGGCCTGCCGGCCCTGCTCCTGCTCGGTGGCCTCGCCTTCGCGGCCGTTCTTCTGCGCCACTCGGATACCGAGCAGCTCGAGGCGGTGCCGGCCGCCTAGCGTCCGCAGACCGGGCTGACGCTGCGGCTAGCGCTCCTGCAGGCGGATGCCTCGGGGGCGACCGCGGCGAGCATCGCGGCGCCGAGAGCGAGCCTTAGCGCCGGCACTTCGAGACGAACTCGACTGACGGCCCGGTGGAGCCGCCGCCGCTTTCGCCCGTGCCGCCGCAGTGGGTGCCTCCGGGGCGACTCCCATGACCGGCACTCGTCCAGTCCCAGTTGGGCGCCATCTTCTTGGCCTCTCTCGTTGCCTGGACGCTCGAGGCGGCCACGGAGGTCGCGCCGTCGCGCGTCACGACGAACTGCCAGGCAATCGCTTCCCTGTTGCCGTGGCCGCTGGGGAACCTGATCAGCTCGTACCTCCCGCTCACGTGAGCGCGCGCCGTCCGTGGGGTTGTGATGAGAACTTGGGCGACGTCGAAGCCCGTCTCCCGGCGGAGGCTGACCGCACACCGGGTCGCCATCGGCGGCGCGCTCTTCTGCGGGGCGTCGATCCGGCCGATGACGGCAACGCCTGCGCCACGCGGTCTGCAGTGATCGAGGAGATGTCCCGTAGCCGCGACGACCTGCGCGACCGCGATTCGAGACGACGCGGGAGCGCCTGGCGTCTTCACCGCGACGCGCACGCTCGGCATCGGTTCGTTGGTCCAGCCTGGCGTGATTCGCAGCGGCCCACTCCAGCGCACGCGCTCCTGGAAGGTCGTCCTCGTGGTCTCGGCCCCGGGCCGTAGCTTCGTCGGAGGGACTATGGGGCCCCCGAAGCCACGCCACACCGAGCGCGTGTCGAACTGCACGCCGTCGGCATTCCGCACGACGTACCACAGGCTCGTGTACGCGAGCTGGATCGTCCGGGTCACCTGCGAGACGTTGCGGATTCGGTAGCTGACTCTCAGCAGATGGCCGACCTGCGCGGGTGTTCCGACGGTGACGGTGATGCGGAAGTGCCTGTTGTCAACGAGGCGGCTCGTGGTGACCGTCCCCGGCGTGCTGCTGCCTCCGTGGGCGGACGCCGCGAGCGCGAGGGCGAGTAGCGCCCCGACAACCAACAAGCGCTTCATCTGATGGACCATACGTCGCAGGCCGCCGGATCGTCACGCCCGGATAGCCTCTCGCAATGGACGCGGTGCGGATTCTTGTCGCCATCGTCGGCGGCCTTGCCGTCGTGTGGGCGCTGCTCGAGGCGATCCGCGCGTTCGTCATCCCGCGTGGCGTGCAGCTCCGGTCGCGCGTCGTCTTCTACTGGGTGTTCCGACTCCTGCGCTGGGTCGCGCGTGCGCGCGGCGCGGTCGATCGCGAAGCGGTCGACGAGATCATGGTGTACGGCGCGCCGATCGCGGTGCTCGGCCTGCCACTCCTCTGGCTCATCACGACGCTTCTGGGATTTGCAGGGATTTTCTGGGCGATTGACGGCGGCGGGTTCGGCGACGCGGTCGTCGTCAGCGGCTCGTCGCTCTTCACGCTCGGCTTCGACAAGCCAGACGGCGTCGGCGGAGCAATCGCGGCGTTCGCGTGCGCGACGATCGGGCTCGGCCTGCTCGCGCTCGTGATCGCGTATCTGCCGACGCTCAACTCCGGCTTCTCCCGCCGCGAGTCGGTCGTCGCGATGCTCGACACGCGCGCGGGCACGCCGCCCGACGCGATCACGCTGATCGAGCGGCACCACGTCTTCGCCGGGATCGAGACGCTCGACGCGCTCTGGCCCGAGTGGGAGCGGTGGATCGTCGACGTGGGGGAGACGCACTACACGCATCCGATGCTCGTCTTCTTCCGCTCGTCCGAGCCGGGCCATTCGTGGGTGACGGCGACGGCGACGCTGCTCGAGGCGGCGAACTTCCGGCTCTCGGCGATCGAGGCGCCGGGAGCGGGGAACGCGGCCGCGTGGATGTTCTATCGCGCCGGTTTCGTGGCGGTGCAGCGGCTGCGCGGGTTCTTCGAGTACCGCGTCGAGGACCGCGAGGTCGAGCCGGTCGATCGCGGCGAGTTCGAGCGCGTTCTCGTCCGCTTCGAGGAGAAGGGAGTGCCCGTCTCGGACGACCGCGAGCTCGCGTGGGAGCGGTTCTGCCGGCGGCGCGCGGAGTACGAGCCGATCCTCGACGCGCTCGCCCGTCTCGTCGACGCCCCGGCGGGGCTCTGGCCGGTCGCTTCCCGGTCACTTCCCCGGAGGTTTGAGCGGCCGACTCGGCTAATCTGCGCCCGCACCCGCACCCGACCTCACGATCCAAAATCGACACCGTCCAGGGGAGAGAACGCAGTGGCTGATATGAACACGGGCAAGATCGTCGAGATCAAGGGCGTCGTGCTCGACGCCGTCTTCCCGAACAAGCTTCCCGAGATCTACCACGCGCTTTCCGTGCAGGTTCCGGTGGAGGAGGGCGGCACCCGCGAGCTTATCGCGGAAGTGCAGCAGCATCTCGGCGACGATCGCGTGCGCGCGGTCGCGATGGAGACGACCGACGGCTTGGCCCGCGGCGTCGAGATCGTCGACACGCAGCGGCCGATCTCGGTCCCCGTGGGCGACCAGACACTCGGCCGCATCTGGAACGTCATCGGCGACCCCGTCGACGGCAAGGACGCGGCGACGGGCGAACGCTGGCCGATCCACCGCGACCCGCCGCTGTTCGTCGAGCTCTCCCCGACGGTCGAGGTCTTCGAGACGGGCATCAAGGTCATCGACCTCGTCGCTCCGTTCGTCCGCGGCGGCAAGGTCGGCCTTTTCGGCGGCGCCGGTGTCGGCAAGACGGTGACGATCACCGAGCTCATCAACAACGTGGCGTTGCAGCACGGCGGCGTGTCGGTCTTCTCCGGCGTCGGCGAGCGCACGCGCGAGGGCAACGACCTCATGCTCGAGATGCAGGAGTCGGGCGTCATGGACAAGGTCGCGATGTGTTACGGCCAGATGAACGAGCCGCCGGGAGCGCGTCTGCGCGTCGGTCTCTCCGGCCTGACGATGGCGGAGTACTTCCGCGACCAGGGCCAGGACACGCTGCTCTTCATCGACAACATCTTCCGGTTCGTCCAGGCGGGCTCGGAGGTGTCGGCGCTCCTCGGCCGCATGCCGAGCGCCGTCGGTTACCAGCCGACGCTCGCCACCGAGATGGGACAGCTGCAGGAGCGCATCACGTCGACGCGCGCCGGCTCGGTCACGTCGGTGCAGGCGATCTACGTCCCCGCCGACGACCTCACGGACCCGGCGCCGGCGAACACGTTCGCTCACCTCGACTCGACGACGGTGCTCGACCGGTCGATCGTGGAGAAGGGCATCTATCCGGCGGTCCATCCGCTGCGGTCGACGTCGCGCGCGCTGCAGCCGGGCATCGTCTCCGACGAGCACTACACGTGCGCGACGCGCGTGCAGGAGCTGCTGCAGCGCTACGCCGACCTGCAGGACATCATCGCGATCCTCGGCATCGACGAGCTCTCCGACGAGGACAAGCTCGTCGTGCAGCGGGCGCGCAAGATCGAGCGCTTCCTCTCGCAGCCGTTCTTCACGGCGGCGCAGTTCACCGGCACGCCGGGCGAGTACGTGAAGCTCGAGGACACGATCCGCGGCTTCACCGAGATCCTCGACGGCAAGCACGACGACCTGCCGGAGCAGGCGTTCTACATGGTTGGGACGATCGAGCAGGTCGTCGAGCGCGCGAGGCAGCTCGCCGGCGACGACTCCACGCCGGAGCCCGAGCCGGAGCCCGAGTCCGAGCTCGAGCCCGCGGCGGCGTAGTCAACGCGAATGGCCGACCATCCGCTCTTCCCGGTCTCGGTCGTCACGCCGGAAGGCCCGGCGTTCGAGGGCGACGCCGAGATGCTGATCGTGCCCGGCCATTCGGGCGAGATCGGCGTGCTTGCGCGGCACGCGCCGCTCGTCGCGATGCTCAAGGCGGGCTCGACGCGCGTCCATCTCGACGGCGGCGAGGTGCGCGAGTTCGCGACCGGGCCGGGCTTCTTCCAGGTGCTCGAGAACCGGGCGATCGCCCTCGTCGACGACGCCGTCGCGGCGGGCGAGATCGACACCGAGCGCGCGCAGCGCCAGCTGGAGGAGGCGCAGGAGGAGCTCGCGCGGGTCGAGGCGGGCGAGTCCACCGCCGACAAGTGGCAGCTCGAGCAGCGCATCCGGCACGCAGAGAACCAGCTCTCGGTCTCCGGCGCGAACTAACGCTCGCACGAGAGTCTTTGCCTGCGGCACGCAGGTGTCCTAGTGGTTGGGAGCGCGAAGGCCGGAGCGTAAGACAGGCGCCAGCCGGCTTACGCGGAGGCCCGACGACGGCGCGCCGCCGCTCCTGCGCCGCAGGCGCACGACCGGCCGCGCCACGACCGACCTAGCCCCGGAAGGCGAGGTCCAGCAAAGTCCGAGGCACGGAGCCGCGGGAGACCGCGCTCTTCCGCGGCGGAGTTCCGCCATACAGCGAGCGAGTGCGCAGCACTCGCGAGCTAATAGCGGTCGATCTCGACGAGGCGCTCGTCGCTGATCCCGAAGTGGTGCGCGATCTCGTGGAAGACGACGCGCCGAACTTCCCAGCGTAGGCGCGCGGGGTCACCGCCCGCGAGCCGCTCGATCGGGAGGCGGTAGATCGTGATCTTGTCCGGCAGGGCGCCGGCGTAGTACGGGCCGCGGCGCCCCAACGGGATGCCTTCGTAGAGGCCGAGGAGATGCGAGCCCGGCGGCGGCTCGTCCTCGACCGTCACCGCGACGTTCGACATGAGCGAGGCGATGTCGTCGGGGAGCGCGTCGAGCGCGTCGGAGACGAGTTGCTCGAAGTGCGCTTCGTCGCTCGTGCCTTCGTCCACTAGCCAGCGAGTTTAGGGGCTGCTCTGCGACGATTGGCGGCGTGAGCCCGGAAGCCGTTGAAGACGAGTGGGAGGAGACGCTCGGCGAATCGCGCTGGCCGCCGGTAGTGGCGCTCGTCGTCTTCATGGCGTTCACCGTCGCCGTTCGGCTTTGGCTACGCGAGTCCGCGGTACGACTGCCGTGGCTCGTGCCGTCGGTCGAAGTCGCGCTGCTGCTGGCCCTTGTCGCCGGCAACCCCGCCCGCATGGCGCGGCACGCGCACGTCGTGCGCCGCATTGCTGTCGCGATCGTGCTCGTGCTCGTCGCAGCCGCGTTGTGGTCGACGGGCATCCTCGTCTACGACCTGGTGAAAGGGACTGGCGTCAGCAACACACCCTCGAAGCTCCTTGGCGCCGGCGCCCTCATCTGGGTCGGCAACAACCTTGCGTTCGCGATGCTCTACTGGCTGATGGACGGCGGCGGGCCGGTCGCGCGATTCCACAACCCGAAGCCCGTCGATTTCGCGTTCACCCAGCAACTCAGCCCGGAGCTCGCCCCGCCGGGCTGGCGGCCGGTGTTCCTCGACTATCTCCACCTCGGCTTCACGAACGCTACGGCGTTCAGCCCGACCGACGTGATGCCGCTCACACTCAGGGCGAAGTACGTCATGCTCGTCCAGGCCACCGTCGCGCTCGCGCTCTTCGGCCTCGTCGTCGCGCGAGCCGTCAACGCCTTCACTTGAGCCGGCGCCGTCGCGAGGCGCACCCCACGCACCCCACCCAAAGGGCGGGGCCGTGGTCCCTCCGCCCTCGCTATCGAGCGTAATCGTCAACCGGCAACCGCTTTGTCGCGGCTTCGTGCCAGAACAGTGCTCCGGCACGGCTTCGTGCCGAAACGGCGCTGGCGTGGCGAGCTAGCGCGAGTGGCCGGCGGTGTCGAACGCGCCGTCGTGCGCCGGCAGGTAGAGCCGCTCGACGTACTCCGACACCATTCGCGCGGTGCCGAAGCGCGGCCCGAGCTCGGCGATCGACTCGCGCATGAGCGCGATCCAGTGCTGCGGCAACCCGTCGTCGTCGCGCTCGTAGAACTTCGGGATCACGTCCTCCTCGAGCACGGCGAAGAGCGCGTCTGCGTCCGCCTCGTCCTGCTCCGCGTCGCCGAGGACACCGAGCGCGTCGCCCGCGCCGATCAAGAACCCGTACGCCGGAGAGGCCGCCTCGGCCCACCAGCCGTCGAGAATCGAGCAGTTGAGCACGCCGTTCAGCGCTGCCTTCATCCCTGACGTCCCCGACGCCTCGTACGGGCGGCGCGGCGTGTTGAGCCAGATGTCGACGCCCTGCACGAGCCGCCGCGCGAGCGTCATCTCGTAGTCGGAGAGGAACACGACGCGCCCCGCTGCCGCCGGCGTGCGCGTGAAGTCGAGGACACGCTGGATGACGTCCTTGCCCGCCTCGTCCTGCGGATGCGCCTTTCCGGCGACGAGGATCTGGATCGGCCGCTTCGGGTCCGCGAGCAGCTCGGCGAGCCGGTCCGGCCGAGTGAAAAGAAGGCTCGAGCGCTTGTACGTCGCGAACCGGCGCGCGAGGCCGATCGTCAACACCTCGGGATCGAGCTCGGGCGCACCGCGCGTCGTCGCGATGTGGGCGAGGAGCCGCTCCTTCGCGATGCGGTGTGCGGTCCACAGCGCGTCGGCCGGCAACTCGCGCGCGCGCTCGAACTGCGGATCGGTGTCGCCGAGCAGCCGCTCGAGCTCGCCGGAGATCCACGTCCGCTGGTGCACGCCGTTCGTGACCGACATGATCGGCACGTCGTGCAACGGCCGGTCCGGCCACAGCGGCTGCCACATCTCCCGCGCGACCTCGCCGTGCAGCTCCGACACGCCGTTCGCGAACCGCGACGTGCGCAGCGCGAACGGCGTCAGGCCGAAGCGCGTGTCCTCGGGCGTGACCTTGCCCATCTCCGCGAACTCGTCCCACGCGAGCCCGCAACGCTCGACGAGCTCGCCGACGTTGCGCCGCACGAGCTCGGGATCGAACTGCTCGTTGCCGGCCGGGACGGGTGTGTGCGTGGTGAAAACGGTCGTCGCCCGAATGTGCGCGAGCGCATCCGCGGTCGCGACGGCGTCTTCCTCGACGAGCTCGCGCAGCCGCTCCAGCTGGAAGAACGCCGAGTGCCCCTCGTTCATGTGGAACACCGTCGGCGCGAGGCCGAGCTGCCGCAGCACGCGCACTCCGCCGACGCCGAGCACGAGCTCCTGCCGGATCCGGTTCACGCGGTCGCCGCCGTAGAGCGTGTCTGTGACGTCGCGCGCCCAGTCGGGATTGCCCGAAACCTTCGTATCGAGGAGGTAGAGCGAGACGCGGCCGACCTGCGCCCGCCACACGCTGAGGCGCACCGGCACGAGCTCGCCGCTCTCGTCCGCGAGCTCCACGACCGGCGCCATGGGAACGAGCTCGAGCGGCAGGCGGGCCGTGTAGTTCCGCGGGTAGCGCTCGACCTGCCGGTCATGCTCGTCGAGCCGCTGGTGGAAGTAGCCGCGGCGATAGAAGAGGCCGACCCCGACGAGCGGGACGCCGAGCTCCGACGCAGCCTTCAGATGGTCGCCGGCGAGAATCCCGAGACCGCCCGAATAGATCGGCAGGCTCTCGTCGAGCCCGAACTCCGCCGAGAAGTACGCGCAGAGGAAGTCGTCGGGCCGCTCGAGCCCCGTCCACCACGTCTCGGCGCCGCGGTCGCGGCGGAGCCGGCCCTGCACGCGCTCGAGCTGCGCGAGGTAGTCGGCGTCGAGACGGCGCTCGAGGTCTTCGTTGGTCAGCTCCGAGAGCAGCGCGGTCGGGTTCGAGTGGAGCTCGGCGAACCGGTGCGGGTCGAGCTCCTCGAAGAGCGCCCGCGCCTCGATGATCCACGTGAACGAGAAGTCGCTTGCGATCGCAGACAGCGCCGCGCGCAGAGTCGCCCCGTCGTAAACCTCCTCCACGAGCGGGCAGGCTAGCGATGCGGCGGTACCGTCCTCTTGGTGAACCGTCTCGAAACCATCCTCCGCGAACGGATCGCCGTGCTCGACGGCTCGTGGGGTGTGCTGATCCAGCGGCAGGTGCGTGGGGAGGAGGCCTACCGCGGCGACCGCTTCCGCGACCACGCTCGCGACGTCGCCGGCAACCCCGACCTCCTCAACCTGACCCGGCCGGAGGTCGTGCGCGACATCCATCGCGCGTACTTCGAGGCCGGCGCCGACATCGCGACGACGAACACGTTCACCGCGACGCGCGTCGGCCAGGCCGACTACGCGTTGCAGGACTTCGCGGCGGAGATGTCGTACGAAGGAGCGCGGCTCGCACGCGAGGTGGCGAACGGATTCGACGGCATCGTCGCCGGCTCCGTCGGGCCGCTAAACATCTCGCTGTCGCTGTCCCCCCGTGTGGACGACCCCGCGTATCGCGCCGCGACGTTCGACGACGTCGTGGAGACGTACGCCGAGCAGATGCGCGCGCTCCGCGACGGCGGCGTCGATCTCCTCCTCATCGAGACGGTGTTCGACACGCTCAACGCGAAGGCCGCGATCTTCGCCGCGCAGGACGCGGCGCCTGAGCTGCCCCTCTGGCTCTCGTTCACCGCGATCGACCGCAGCGGCCGGAACCTCTCGGCCCAGACCGTCGAGGCGTTCTGGATCTCGGTCGAGCACGCCCAGCCTCTCGTCGTCGGCGTCAACTGCTCGCTCGGTGCGAGCGAGATGCGGCCGTTCGTCGAGGACCTCGCGCAGATCGCGCCGACGTGGGTCGCGTGCCATCCGAACGCCGGCCTGCCGAACGCGCTCGGCGAGCACGACGAGAGAGCCGAGGACACGAGCCGCTTCCTCGGCGAGTTCGCCCGCGACGGCCTCGTCAACATCGTCGGCGGCTGCTGCGGCACGACACCCGAGCACGTCCGGCAGATCGTCGCCGCCGTCGAAGGCGTCGCGCCGCGCGTCGTGCCGGAACCCGCCCACGTGACGCGGTTCAGCGGCATGGAACCGTACGAGATCCGTCACGACTCCGTGTCCAATTTCACGCTCGTCGGCGAGCGGACGAACGTCACCGGCTCGGCGCGCTTCCGGCGCCTCGTCGAGGGCGGCGAGATGCAGGAGGCGCTCGACGTCGCGCTCGAGCAGGTGCGTGGCGGCGCGAATCTCCTCGACGTGAACATGGATGCCGACCTGCTCGACGGCGAGCAGGCGATGACGACGTTCCTCAACCTCGTCGCGACCGAGCCCGAGGTCGCGCGGATCCCGATCATGATCGACAGCTCGCGCTGGACAGTGCTCGAGGCGGGCCTCAAGTGCATCCAGGGCAAGGGCGTCGTCAACTCGCTCTCGCTGAAGGAAGGCGAGGCGGAGTTCCTCGAGCACGCGCGCCGCGTGCGCCGCTACGGCGCCGGCGTCGTCGTCATGGCCTTCGACGAGCAGGGCCAGGCCGAGACGGCCGAGCGGAAGGTCGCGATCTGCGCGCGCGCGTACCGGCTGCTCACCGAGGACGCGGGCTTCGCGCCGGAGGACATCGTCTTCGACCCGAACGTCCTCGCCGTCGCGACGGGCATCGACGAGCATCGCGGCTTCGCGAAGGCGTTCCTCGAGGCGCTTCCGCTCATCAAGGAGCGTTGCCCGGGCGCGAAGACGAGCGGCGGGATCTCGAACCTGAGCTTCGCGTTCCGCGGCAACGACGTCGTGCGAGAGGCGATGCACTCCGCGTTCCTCTTCCACGCGATCCGCGCCGGGCTCGACATGGGGATCGTCAACGCGGGTCAGCTCGTCGTGTACGAGGACATCGAGCCGGAGCTGCTCGAGCTCGTCGAGGACGTCATCTTCGACCGGCGCGACGACGCGACCGAGCGGCTCGTCGAGTACGCAAGCCGTGTGAGCGGCGAAGGGATGCAGCGCGAGATCGACCTCTCGTGGCGCGAGGCGCCGGTCGAGAGGCGCCTCGAGTACGCGCTCGTCCACGGCGTCGTCGACTTCATCGAGGAGGACACCGAGGAGGCGCGGCAGCGCGCCGAGCGGCCGCTCGACGTGATCGAAGGGCCGCTGATGGCGGGCATGCAGGTGGTCGGCGACCTGTTCGGCGAGGGGAAGATGTTCCTCCCGCAGGTCGTGAAGAGTGCGCGCGCGATGAAGCGCGCCGTCGCCTACCTCGAGCCGTACATGGAGGCCGAGCAGGCCGCCGGCGGTCGCGCCCGCGCGCGTGGGAAAGTCGTGCTCGCGACGGTGAAGGGCGACGTCCACGACATCGGCAAGAACATCGTCGGCGTCGTCCTCGGCTGCAACGACTACGAGGTCGTCGACCTCGGCGTGATGGTTCCCGCGGAGCAGATCCTCGACACCGCAGCGGCCGAGGGCGCCGACATCGTCGGACTCTCCGGCCTGATCACGCCGTCGCTCGACCAGATGGTCGACGTCGCCCGCGAGATGGAGCGGCGCGGCCTCGACCTGCCGCTGTTGATCGGCGGCGCGACGACCTCGCGCCAGCACACCGCGGTGCGCATTGCTCCTGCGTACTCGCAGCCGGCCGTCCACGTGCTCGACGCCTCGCGTGTCGTCGGCGTCGTCTCGGCCCTCCTCGATGCCGAGCGGCGCGCGACGCTCGACGCCGAGAACCGAGTCGACCAGGAGCGGCTGCGCGATCTTCATGCGGAGAAGGAGCGAAAGCCGCTGCTCTCACTCGAGGCCGCGCGCGCGAATCGCCACCGCGTCGCGTTCGACGATCTGCCGGTGCCGGAGTTCACCGGGCGGCGCGAGGTCGAGGCGGATCTCGGCGTGCTGCGCGAGTACATCGACTGGCAGTTCTTCTTCTACGCGTGGGAGCTGAAGGGCAAGTTCCCCCAGATCCTCGACGAGCCGGCTGCGCGCGAGCTCTGGGACGACGCACAAGCGCTCCTCGACAAGATCGTCAGCGACAAGCTCTTACAGGCGCGCGGCGTCTACGGCTTCTGGCCGGCTCGCACCGAGGGGGACGATGTCGTCGTCGGCGACACGGGCTTTTGCTTCCTCCGCCAGCAGACGGACTACGGCGACTCGCGGCCCAACCGGAGCCTCGCCGACTACGTCGCGCCCGCCGGCGACTACATCGGCGCGTTCGCGGTCACCGCGGGCATCGGCGCCGACGAGCTCGCAGCCCGCTTCGCGGCCGAGCACGACGACTACCACGCGATCATGGTCAAGGCGCTCGCCGACCGCCTCGCCGAGGCGTTCGCGGAGTACATCCACGAGACCGCGCGCCGCGCGTGGTACGAGACCGGACCGAAGCTGAGCGGCGAGGAGTTGCTCGCCGAGAAGTTCCGCGGCATCCGGCCCGCGTTCGGCTACCCCGCGTGCCCGGACCACACGGAGAAGGCGAAGCTGTTCGCGCTCCTCGGCGCCGAGGACGCCGGGCTCGCTCTCACCGAGACGTTCGCGATGACACCGGCCGCGAGCGTCAGCGGCCTCTACTTCGCGCATCCGGAGGCGCGGTACTTCTCCGTCGGCCGTATCGGCCGCGACCAGGTCGTCGACTACGCGGCGCGCCAGGGAATCGCCGTCGAGGAGGCCGAGCGCCGGCTGCGACCGAACGTCGCCGACTCGGAGAGACTCACAACAAGTTCTTCAGAAAGCTGAGGTATTCTCGGCCCACGGCGCTCGAGGGCGCCGCTCACGCATGAGAACGTCACAAAAGGGTGGAAGAGGCGGTTCGTGGGGCGTCCAGCCGGCGGGCGCGGCCGTCGCGGCGCCGATCATCCCCGCGGTAAGCCACTACCAGTCAAGCGCGAAGACGCGCTCGACGGGCGGCCAGATCCTGCGCGGCTTCGGCTGGTTCCTGCTCGTCGTCCTCGTGATCGGCGCGGGCGTAGCGGGCGGTCTCTACCTCTATGCGAACGAGACCCTCGACGCGCTCAACGGAGGCGGCCAGGGCGGGTCCCTTAACAACACGCAGAACCTGCTCCACTTTGCGGACCCGAGCAAGCCGGCCGTCGCGCTCATCGCCGGATACGACCACCGGGCGGGAACGGGGACGAACTCGTACGCGGGCTCGAACTCCGACACGCTGATGCTCCTTCGCGCGGACCCGAGGAACCACACGCTCTCGCTTCTCTCGTTCCCGCGCGACCTGAACGTCCCGATCTATTGCAAGGGCGACATCGTCGTCGACGCACGACCGGATCAACGCCGCGTGGGCCGACTGCGGAAACGACGGAGGCCCGCGCGCCGCGCTCGACACGATCTCGCATCTCACGGGCGGCGTCCCGATCAACTACCTCATCACGCTCGATTTCAACGCGTTCGTGCAGATCGTGCACCGTCTGCAGGGCGTCTACCTCAACGTCGACCGGCGCTACTACAACCCACTCGGCACCGGCTGGTCGGCCATCAATCTCCACCCGGGCTATCAGAAGCTCAGCGGCTCCGACGCGCTCTCGTACGTCCGGTTCCGGCACCTCGACTCCGACATCTACCGCAACGGCCGCCAGCAGCTGTTCCTCGAAGCGCTGAAGCAGCGGCTCGCGACGACGCTCACTCCGTCGAACGTCTTCGAGATCCCGAAGATCATCGGCGCCGTGAAGGGGAATCTCGCGATCGAGAAGGCGGACGGCAGCTCGGTGGGGTGGTCCGAGATGAAGGCGTATCTCGGCCTCCTGGTGAACCTGCCGCCGGGACATCTCCTGCGGAACGCGATCCCGCCGCAGGACCTCACGGGCGTCAACATCGGCGGCGCCGACGAGCTTCAGGCCTCGCCTGAGGCGATCGCCACCGCGGTGCACGGGTTCCTCCACCCGGTCGTGCCGGCCGAGCAGCACGCGCACAACGGGGCCGAAGACGCCGAAGCTGCCGCACAAGACGATCTCGGTGCTCGTTCTCAACGGAGGGAACATCGACGGCGAGGCGTCGAAGACGTCGCATGCGCTCCGTAAGCAGGGCTTCGTCGTGAAGACGCTCCCGAGGCCGACTCCGGCCAACGCCCCGTCGATGACGCGCGACACCGTCGTCTACTACGACCCGTCGCAGACGAGCGGCCCGAGCGCCGCCCTCGAGGTTGCGTTGCTGTTCGGCTCCTACGCTCGCGTCGCGCAGATGACGCCGGCGATCGCCACGCTCGCGCACGAGGCGGGCGACCCGCTGACCGTCGTCGCGGTCGGCACCACGTACCACGGCAAGCTGAAGCTGCCGCACACGAGCGCACCGCACGTGTCAACGGCGGGCGCGCAGGTGCAGGACGGCGTCTCGATGACGCTCGCGGCTGTCCGTTCCAGACAGCCCAGGGCCCGCTTCCGGCTCATGGTCCCGCACGAGGTCGCGCTCGGCTCGTCGATCTCGAACGAGGAGGGTGTTCGCCTCTTCAAGCCGCTGAACGGCAAGCAGGAGTTCGTCCTCACGTTCAACCTCAACGGCGGCGTGGAGTACTGGCAGGTCGAGGAGTCGAACTGGACGGACGCGCCGCTCTTCGCGAAGCCGACCGCGACGTTCAAGGACAAGGACGGCCGCAAGTACGAGGTGTTCACGTCGAGCGGCAAGATCCAGAGGGTCGCCCTGTTCGCGGGCCACAACGTCTACTGGGTCCAGAACACGATCCTCAACAGTCTCTCGAACCCGACGATGATCGCGATCGCCAAGAGTCTGCAGCCGCATCACTGAGTTCCTGATTACGCTAGACCCGTGGCGCGGATAGGAATCTTCGGAGCCGGCTATGTCGGGCTCGTCACCGGTGCGTGCTTCGCCGACCTCGGCCACGACGTCGTCCTGCGCGACGTCGTCCCCGAGCGCGTCGAGCGCCTGCGCGCGGGTGAGGTGCCGATCTACGAGCCCGGTCTCGAGGACGTCATCGCGCGCAACCGCGAGCGGATCTCGTTCACGCTCGACGTCCAAGAGGCGGTCGACGGCGCGGAGTTCCTCTACGTCGCTGTCGGCACGCCGCCGACGTACTCCGGCGACGCCGACCTCTCGTACGTCTGGAGCGTCGTCGACGAGCTCCCCGAGGCCATGCCGGGGCGTCCGCTCCTCGTCATGAAGAGCACCGTCCCGGTCGGTACCGGCGCCCACGTGCGCGCGCGGCTCGATGGGCGCGGCCTGACCGGCGTCGGCTACGTCTCGAACCCCGAGTTCCTCGCGGAGGGGAGCGCTATCCGCGACTTCATGAATCCCGACCGCGTCGTCGTCGGCTCGTCCGAGCCGGAGGACGGCGAGCGCGTCGCCGAGCTGCACGCGAAGCTCGACACCGACGTCCTCCACATGGACGTTGCGTCGGCCGAGCTCGTGAAGCTCGCCGCGAACGCGTTCCTCTCGACGCGCGTCAGCTTCATCAACGAGATCGCGAACGTCTGCGAGCTCGTCGGCGCGGATGTCGTCGACGTCGCGCGCGGCGTCGGCCTCGACCATCGCCTCGGCCCGCACTTCCTCAAGGCGGGTATCGGGTTCGGCGGCTCGTGCTTCCCGAAGGACGTCACCGCGCTCAAGCAGCTCGCCGGCAACTCCGGCTACCCGTTCCTCCTACTGCAGGCGGTCTGGGAGGTGAACGAGCTGCAGAAGCGGCGTGTCGTCCAGAAGCTCCAGCAGCGGCTCGGCAGCCTGCGCGGGCGGACGGTCGCGCTCCTCGGCCTCGCGTTCAAGCCGAACACCGACGACATGCGCGAGGCGCCGAGCCGCGTCATCGCTGCCCGCCTCATCGCCGAGGGCACCGCGGTGCGTGGCTGGGATCCGGTCGCGCGGCCCGACGACCTGCCGGGCATCGAGCTCTGCGACTCCGTCGTCGACGCCGTCCGTGGTGCGGACGCCGCAATCGTCGTCACCGAGTGGCCGGAGCTGCGCGACGTGCTCCCGAGCGACGAGGTGCGCGACGTGATGGCGCGGCCGCTCATCATCGACGGCCGCAACCTCCTCGATCCGGCCGCCCTCGTCGCCGCAGGCTTCGAGTACGAGGCGATCGGCCGGCCGACGCGGGCGACACCGATAGTCGTCGGCTGATGGAGGCGCTCCTCCTCGCCGGAGGCAAGGCTGAGCGGCTCGGTGACGCTGCCGGCGGCAGGCCGAAGGCGCTCGTGGACGTTGCAGGCAAGCCGCTCGCCGCGTACCAGGTCGGCCGGCTCGGCCGTGCGGGCGTCGAGCGCGTGATTGTCTCGTGCGCCGCCGGGCAAGGCGAGCTGTTCGTCGAGGAGCTATCCGGGATCGGCCCCGAGATCGTCCCCGCCGAGGAGCCCGAGCGGCTCGGGCGCGGGGGAGGGATCAAGTTCGCGGCGCGTGAGCGCACTCAGACCGGCGACGTGTTCGCTCTGAACGGGGACGAGCTCGTCGCCGTCGACTTCGAGGCGCTGCTCGCGCGGCACCGTGAGGCGGGCGGCTCCGCGACCGTCGCGGTCGCGCGTCCGAAGTCGCGTTTCGCAGTCGTTGACCTCGGCGCGGGCGACGTGATCGAGGGCTTCACCGAAGTTGGGTACGACCCGTACTGGGTGAACTGCGGCATCTACGTGCTCTCCGACGAGGCGATCGACCGCTTCCCCGAGAAGGGCGACCACGAAACGACCGCCTTCCCCGAGCTCGTCGCCGAACGCCGTCTCTTCGCCTACCGGCACGATGGCCTATGGCTGACGGTGAACACGCCAAAGGAGCTCCGGACAGCCGCCGAGCACATCGAAGAGCATCCCGAATGGCTCGCAGCATGAGCGCGCTGGACCGCTTCGCGTTCGAGCCGCGCCGGGTCGAGAAGCCATGGGGCTGGGAGCTCATCTGGGCCGTCGCCGACGCGTACGTCGGGAAAGTCCTGTTCGTCAAGGCAGGCGAGTCGCTCTCGCTCCAGTACCACGAGGAGAAGGACGAGAGCTGGTACATCGAGTCGGGCCGCGCGCGGCTCGAGCTCGGCGACGTCGGCCAGGAAACGCTCGACGAGGAGATTGTCGAAACCGGCGCGTGCTTCCGCTACCGGCCGGGCACCGTCCACCGCGTCACGGCGCTCGAGGACACGACGATCCTCGAGGTCTCGACGCCGCACCTCGACGACGTTGTGCGTCTCGAGGACCGCTACGGACGCGAAGGCACGAGCGCTGCCTGAACGTGTCCTCGACTGGGACGGGTGTGTCAACGTCCGTGACCTCGGAGGACTCCCGCTCGAAGGCGGCGGAGAGACGGCGTTTGGCGTTGTCGTCCGTGCCGACTCCATCCGCGCTCTGAGCGACGACGGCTGGAAGGCGCTCACCGGCTACGGCGTCCACACCGCGGTCGATCTGCGCTCGGACTGGGAGGTGGCGGACGACCCACCTCGCGACGTCCCGATCGAGATCTGCCACCTCCCGGTGAACGGCGATCAGGTCGCGGTCGTGCGCGAGTGGCCGTCGATGCAGGAGGCCTATCACGGCCTGCTCGGCGGGTTTCCCGAGCAATTTGCGAGCGCGGTGTCGACCGTCGCCCGGGCGGACGGACCGGTTGTCATCCATTGCCACGCGGGCCGCGACCGGACGGGGCTTACGTGCGCCCTCATGCTGCGCCTGGCCGGTGTGGAGATCGAAGCGATCGCCGCCGACCATGCGTGGAGCGACGAGTTCCTCTCGCACTGGTGGCAGCCGTGGCACGACGACGCGCCCGACGACGAGACGCGTGCGCGGCGTCAGCGCGTGACCGACATGCGTGTGAGCGCGATGGCCGAGGTGCTCGACGAGATCGACGTGCGGGAGTACCTGATCGGCGGCGGGGCCTCGTCACAAGACCTTGACACGCTCGTGGTAAGGTTGCGCGGATGAACGGGCACTCAGTCGGTCAGGCGGCGCAACACACGGGCTGGTCGGCCCGGATGCTCCGCTACCTCGAGAACGCCGGCCTCGTAACTCCCTCGCGCAGCGCCGGCGGCTACCGCCAGTACGGCTTGCGCGAGCTCAACCAGCTTCGCTCCCTCGCCGAGATCCGGAACCGCTTCGGCCTCGGCATCGGCGACATCGCATTCGCGCTCCGGCTCCGCCGCGAGCCCGAGCTGCGCGCAGCAGTCGACAGCTGGCTCGCCGGGATGGACGACACGTCCTTCCTCGAGTGGGAACAGCGCAAGCACGAGCGGCTCCTCCGAGCCGCGTAACCGAAAGGACTGAATGGCGACAACACAGCGCTACGACGTAAAGGATCTCGCCCTCGCGGAGGAGGGCAAGCGGCGGATCGAGTGGGCCGACCGGCAGATGCCGGTGCTCGCCGCGATCCGCGAGCGGTTCGAGACCGAGCAGCCGCTCACGGGCTACCGCATCTCCGCGTGTCTCCACGTGACGACCGAGACCGCGAACCTCATGCGGACGCTCAAGGCGGGTGGCGCGGATGTCGTGCTGTGCGCCTCGAACCCGCTCTCGACGCAGGACGACGTCGCCGCGGCGCTCGTCTCGGAGTACGACATCTCCGTCTTCGCGATCAAGGGCGAGGACAACGACACGTACTACTCGCACATCGAGGCGGCGGTCGACCACAAGCCGCACTTCACGATGGACGACGGCGCCGACGTGATCGGCGTCCTCCACTCGGCCCGCCGTGAGCAGCTCGGCGACATCATCGCCGGCACCGAGGAGACGACCACGGGCGTCATCCGGCTCAAGGCGCTCGAGGCGGAGGGCAAGCTCGGCTTCCCGATCATCGCGGTGAACGAGGCGATGACGAAGCACATGTTCGACAACCGCTACGGCACGGGCCAGTCGACCGTCGACGGGATCATCCGCGCGACGAACGTCCTCCTCGCCGGCAAGCGGTTCGTCGTCGCCGGCTACGGCTGGGTCGGTCGCGGCGTCGCCTCGCGGGCGCATGGCCACGGCGCGCACGTGATCATCACCGAGGTCGATCCGCTCCGCGCGCTCGAGGCGATGATGGACGGCTTCGAGGTGATGACGATGGCGGAGGCCGCCGAGATCGGCGACATCTTCTGCACCGCGACGGGCGACAAGCACGTCGTTGCGCAGGCGCACATGGAGCGGATGAAGGACGGCGCAATCCTCTGCAACACGGGCCACTTCAACGTCGAGATCGAGATCTCGGCGCTCCGCGAGCTCGCGGCCGAGCATCAGGCACGCCCGCGAGTTCGTCGAGGAGTTCACGCTCGCGAACGGCAATCGCATCTACCTCATCGCCGACGGCCGGCTCGTCAACCTCGCCGCGGCCGAGGGGCATCCCGCGCTCGTGATGGACATGTCGTTCGCGAACCAGGCGCTCGGCATCGAGTACGCAGTCGAGCACGCGGCCGAGCTCGAGCACAAGGTCTATCCGGTGCCGGCGGAGATCGACGCCGAGATCGCGCGCCTCAAGCTCGCGACGATGGGCATCGAGATCGACCAGCTCACGGAGGAGCAGGCGAAGTACCTCGCCTCGTGGGACGAGGGCACCTGAGTCCCGCTCTGTGAAGGTCATTCTCCTTGCTGCGGGGTACGCGACCCGCTTGCGCCCGCTGACCGACGACAGGCCGAAACACCTGTTGCCGGTCGGCGGGCGCCCGATGCTCGACTGGGTGCTCGACCGCGTCCGCGAGCTCGACGAGGTCGACGGCGTCCACCTCGTCACGAACAGCCGGTTCGCGCCGCACTTCGCGGACTGGGCGGTGGCGAACGACGTCACCGTCCACGATGACGGCACGACCTCGAACGACGACCGGCTCGGTGCGGTCGGCGACCTCAAGCTCGTGATCGACACCGCCGGCCTCGCGGGAGAGGAGCTGCTCGTCCTCGCAGGCGACAACCTCTTCGAGCTGTCGCTGCCCGAGTTCGCAGCCTGGTGGCGGGCCAAGCCCGGGCCGGCGAGTGCCGTCCCGCTCTACGACGTTGGCGACTTCGAGCTCGCCACGCACTACGGAATCGCGACGACCGACGGCGACGGCCGCGTAGTCGAGTTCGTCGAGAAGCCGAGCGAGCCGGCGTCGACACTCGCCTCGACGCTGATCTACCTCCTGCCGTCCGAGCACGTCGCGCTCATCGACACGTACCTCGTCGAAGGCCACAGCCCCGACAACGCCGGCAGCTTTCTCGGCTGGCTTGCCGACCGCGAGCTCGTCTACGGCTATCCGTTCCTCTCCGGCTGGCACGACATCGGGAGCCATTCGCAGTTGCTCGAGGCCGACAACTGGCTCCGTCGCGAAGCCGGTCTTCCCGAGCGCGCGTCATACAGCCTCGACTGAACCGCGACGGACTCGACACACTCGCGCGCCTAGCGTGGAGAGGTGCTCGATCTTCTCCTCCCGCAGCGCTGCGTCGTATGCGCGGCGGGAGGGAGCCAGCTGTGCGCGGCATGCCGTGACGGCTTGCCGCGGCTCGAGCCGCCGCTCTGCGCGCGCTGCGGCGCGCCCGTCGTGTGGGCGGTCGAGCGCTGCCGGGAGTGCGTGGGGCGGAGGATCGCATTCGCCACGGCTCGCGCGGCCGTCGGCTATGACGATGCGGCCCGGCGCTTCGTCCTCAGCTGGAAGGAGCGCGGCCTGCGCCGGCTCGCGGCGGAGGCTGCGGAGCTCGTCGTCGAGCGGCTCCCGCCTCCGTCGGCAGACGTCATCACATTCGTCCCGTCCGATCGCACCCGCCGGCTCGAGCGCGGCCACAACCCGGCCGAGCGCCTCGCACGCGAGCTTGCGCGCGCCTGGGAGCTCCCGTGCGAGCCGCTCCTCGAGCGCGTGC
This sequence comes from uncultured Actinomycetes bacterium, assembly GCA_963767525.1. GTDB lineage: Bacteria > Actinomycetota > Thermoleophilia > Gaiellales > Gaiellaceae > Palsa-739. Next base: position 462,567 of record CAVYEH010000002.1, on the reverse strand, counting down.
GCGGCGGCCGCCAGCGCGGCGCGACCGCGATCGAGCGGCGCAGCGTCCGCGGAGCGTTCCGCGCCGTCTCGTCGCCACCGCGCCGCGTCGCCCTCGTCGACGACGTCTACACGACGGGAGCGACAGCATCCGCCGCGTCCACGACACTTCGTTCGGCGGGCGCGCGCCGCGTCGAGGTCGTGACCCTCGCGCGCGCGCTCCGTCGGGTCTAGATTTCAAGGAGAGAAATTCCGAGAAGGAGGCTTCGATGCAACTTCACGTCAAGGGCAAGAACCTCGAGGTGAACGACTCCCTCCGAAGCTACGCCGAGAGGAAGCTCAGCAAGCTCGAAAAGCGCGTTCACGACGGGACACGCATCGAGCTCGAGCTCTCGGTCGAAAAGAACCCGTCGATCGCCGATTCGCAGGTCGCCGAGGCGATCGTCTACATGAAGGGCCGAACCCTGCGGGCACGCGAGGCAGCGGCCGACATGAACGCGGCGATCGACGAGCTCGCCGACACGCTCGTCCGCCAGGTGCGGGACGGGCACGACAAGAAGGTGACCGCCCGCAAGCACGTGGCCGAGATCGACCTCCCGGCGCCGGCCGACCTCGAGATCGCCGAGAGCTAGTGGGGCTCTTCCGGAAGAAAGAGACGCTCAACGAGCAGCAGCTCCGCGAGGCGGGGCTCGACCGCGTCGTCTTCAACACGCCGCAGCCCGAGGCGAGTTCGCCGGTGCCGGGGGTGTTGCCCAGGCGAGGGATCGGCGCCGGCCTCGTCGGGATGGGACACGACGACGACCCTCGTTGCGCCGGGAATCGACGGCCGACGAGGTCAAGTTCACCGTCCTCCCGAACGGCGATCTCATCGTCGAAAGCGAGGGCGACGACGACCTGGCACCGTTCGCCGACGCGATCGAGGCGCACCTCTCCCCGCCGTACACGGCCAGGGCGGCGCGGCAGGAAGGCGACCTCTGGGGAGTCGGCGCGAACCGGATCGAGGTGGCCGAGTTCGCGTACGCCGACGCGGAGACGCTCCAGCTCTCCCAGCGCGACGGCGTGCGCGAGTTCCGGATTGACGACGGTCCGACGGACGTCGCGCCTCCACCGGAGCTCCAGCAGCTGGGCGAGAACGCGGGCAGCGACTTCTTCGCTTCGGCGCGACGGATCGACGGCGACTACTGGGAGGTCATGGTCAACCGCTTCTAGGCGGCTACCCTGGGCACGTGGCGCAGCAGCTTGGAGGCATGGAGAAAGTCCTGCGCGTCGGCGAAGGCCGGCGCGTCAAGCGGCTGCAGCAGCAGGCCGCCCACATCACCACCCTTGAGCCGCAGTACGAGAAGATGTCTACCGCCGAGCTGGAGGGCCTCACGGCGGCGTTCCGGCAGCGGCTCGAGAACGGCGAGCATCTCGACGACCTCGTGTTTGATGCTTTTGCGGCTGTCCGTGAGGCGAGGAAGCGTGCGTCGAACCAGCGGATGTTCGACGTCCAGCTGATGGGCGGGATCGTCCTTCACGAGGGTGACATCGCCGAGATGAAGACCGGCGAGGGCAAGACGTTTGTCGCGAGCCTCGCGCTGTACCTCAACGGCCTCACGGGCCAGGGCGCGCACCTCGTCACGACGAACGACTACCTCGCGCAGCGCGACGCCGAGTGGAACCGTCCCGTCTTCGAGTCGCTCGGGATGAGCGTCGCGTCGATCGAGTCGATGCAGCCGTTCGAGGCGAAGAAGGCCGCGTACGAGGCGGACATCACGTACGGGACGAACTCCGAGTTCGGCTTCGACTACCTCCGCGACAACATGGCGGTCTCGCTCGACGCGTGTGTCCAGCGCGGCCACGTCTTTGCGATTGTCGACGAGGTCGACTCGATCCTCATCGACGAGGCGCGCACGCCGCTCATCATCTCCGGTGAGCCCGAGACCGCTGCGCAGATCTACTACGACTTCGCGCGCGTCGCCGCACAGCTCCAGGGTCACCGCTCAACGCCGGGCGACCCGAAGGGCCACGCGGAAGCGATTGGCGCCGACTACGAGTACGACGAGAAGTTCAAGACGGTCGGCGTCACGCAGCACGGCGTCGAGAAGGTCGAGCGCGCGCTCCGCATCGACAACCTCTACGCGCCGCAGAACACGCAGCTCGTCAACCACCTCATTCAGTCGCTCAAGGCGGAGTCGCTGTACCACCTCGACGTCGAGTACGTGATCCAGGACGGCGAGGTGAAGATCGTCGACGAGTTCACGGGCCGCATCATGGAAGGGCGCCGCTGGAGCGAGGGTCTCCACCAGGCGGTCGAGGCGAAGGAGGGCGTGAAGATCCAGGAGGAGTTCCAGACCCTCGGGACGATCACCCTCCAGAACTACTTCCGCCTCTACACGAAGCTCGCCGGCATGACCGGAACGGCGAAGACGGAGGAGAAGGAGTTCGTCGAGATCTACAACCTCAACGTTGTCGAGATCCCGACGAACCAGCCCGTCACGCGCCTCGACGAGAACGATTTCGTCTTCAAGTCGAAGGAGGGGAAGTTCGCCGCCGTCGCCCGCGACATCGAGGAGCGCTCGAAGAAGGGCCAGCCGGTGCTCGTCGGCACGATCGCCGTCGAGACGTCGGAGTACCTCTCGCAGCTGCTGACGCGGAAGGGCATCAAGCACACCGTCCTCAACGCGAAGGAGCACGCGCGCGAGGCGGAGATCATCCAGGACGCAGGCCAGACCGGCGCGGTCACGATCGCGACGAACATGGCCGGCCGCGGCGTCGACATCAAGCTCGGCGAGGGTGTGCTCGACCTCGGCGGCCTCTACGTCCTCGGCACCGAGCGCCACGAGTCGCGGCGGATCGACAACCAGCTCCGCGGCCGCTCCGGGCGCCAGGGCGACCCCGGCGAGACGCGGTTCTACCTCTCCGGCGAGGACGATCTCGTGCGCCTTTTCGCCGGCGACCGCATCAGCGGGATCATGGACCGCTTCAAGATCCCGGACGACCAGCCGATGGAGGCGAAGATCCTCTCCAAGCAGATCGAGGGCGCGCAGAAGAAGGTCGAGGAGCAGAACTTCGTCATGCGCAAGAACGTCCTCAAGTACGACGACGTCATGAACAAGCAGCGCATGGTCATCTACGAGCAGCGCCGCGCCGTGCTCGAGGGCCAGGACCTCTCCGAGGAGATCAAAGCCTGGATCAGCGAGGTGATCCAGGACACCGTTCTCGCCTTCACCGAGGATCCGGCGAGCGCCGAGTGGGATCTCGAGGCGCTCACGAACGCGATGGCCGCGCTCTACCAGACGGAGATCACCGCGGCCGAGCTGCGCGAGGACCTCGTCGGCGGCATCTCCCGCGAGTCGCTCATCGAGGAGTTCCAGGCCGACGCGCTCGACGAGTACCACGCGAAGGAAGAAGAGTTCGGCCCCGAGCTCATGCGCGAGCTCGAGCGCTTCATCGTCCTCCAGGTCGTCGACGTCCGCTGGCGCGAGCACCTCGAGAGCATGGAGGCGCTGCGCGAGGGCATCCACCTGCGTGCGATGGCGCAGAAGGACCCGCTCGTCGAGTACACACAGGAGGGCGAGTGGATCTTCGCCCAGCTCGGCCGGGCGATCCACAGCGAGGTCGTGCTCCATCTCTTCCACGCCGAGCTCGCGCCCGAAGAGGCGCAGCAGCAGCTCGCGCAGTCGCAGACGGCTCCAGGGCAGATCCAGTACGAGCACGAGACGTCGGCCGGCCAAGACGTGATCGACGCCGCGCTCGGCGGTGGAAACGGCAACGCGCCCGACGCCGCACCGCCGGTCCCAGCGCCGGTACGGAAGAGCGAGCACGAGAACCTCGGCCGCAACGACCCGTGCTGGTGCGGCAGCGGCAAGAAGTTCAAGAAGTGCCACGGCGCATAGCGGCGCCCGAGAAGCTTCGCTTCACGGGCGGTTTGGCGGAACTCCGCGCGCCGGAAGCGCGGTTCCGGCGCGCTTCGTGCGGAGTGCTTGTTCCCGCCGCGGCGGGCGCCTTTGGCGCGCGCCGGGGAGCGGGTGAGCCTGCGGCTAAGCCGGCTTAGCCTGTCTTAGCCTCCGGCTGTAGATGAGGCGAGAGGGGGCAGTCGCCCAGGCGACCCCATCGGCGCTTTCAACGCCGTCTAGAGAGTTCGCCGGCCGGGCCACGGCTCAGAAGATGCGGCTGAACAACCTCAGCTGGTCGCTCAACATGACACAGCCGGAAGCCGGGTCTTTGAGGGGGCCACCCTCGACGGCTGAGGCCGAACCACCCACTAATCGCGCATTCCAGCAACGGCTCCCGTCCATCGCGACGATGTAGGTGGCGCTGCCACTGAACTCTGAATCCCAGACTCCGCAGCGCCAGGTTTGGCTTGACCGCCGCACACACGGAAGTTGGATCGATGACATCCACCCGGCGCCGACCTCGCGAGAGACGGAGTAGTCGAGCGCTGTAGGCGACGGCGTGCCGATCGCTGGTGAATAGCGGTACGCGGCCACAGCAAGCACGATGACAATGGCCAGTGATGAGATGGCAAGAACCCATGCCCGCCGGTGAGAACCGACAGGCTCGATCCGCGAGTGATCCGGATCGATGAGTTCGTCGGTGCCTCTGACCGCCAAGGGCACAACGATAGCCCCGACCGCGGGCTGGATCCGGCCCGGCGCTCGGGCGTCATTCGTGAACGCTGGCTCAGCCCAGCCGATCCCGCCTAATGGTGCCGGGGTATGCCCTCGCGGTTGTGTCCGTCACGGAGCCGAGTCGAAGGGAACTGGCGTCCTCGTCGTAGAGAGAAGATCCTGGTACTCGGTCGCGGCCCGGTCGGTCGGGTAGGTGACCGCGATCTTCGCGCCGTTGGTCAGGGTTGCGTCGATCTCCTGTTTCGTGGGGTGGAAGACGACGTGCTTGACCCGGTGCTGCTTCGTGTAGTGGATCAGGGTGGAATACGTCGCATGGCGCGGCGCGGACGAGGAGCCGCACGCGACCAGAATCACCGCGACGAGGACGAACGGGAACCCGCGCGCGAACTTCACGCCGTAGTTATACGCCCTTCCAAACCCGACCACGCGATCTCAGGGGAGATTCCCGCGCACTGGCCCAGGCGAGAGTTCGGCGGTGATGACCGTCTCTGGCGAGTTCCGTACGATGGCGGAGGGATGGTGGACCAGGCTCGGATCTCGCTCGCCCATGGGCCAGGAGAAGGGCCCGAGCCGCTTCTGCGGGAGCTGCTTGTGTGGGTCGCGGAGGCGCCGCGCACGTATGCCGAGACGATCGAGGCGTGGCGGAGCAACTGTCCGCGTCATCCCGTTCTCGACGACGCCTTCACCGATGGTCTTGTCCGCGTCTCGGACGGTCTCGTCGTCCTCACCAAGACGGGCCGCAAGGCTCTACGCTGAGGCTCGTGATGGCCTCGGGGGTCACGGACGGGCGGACGGCGCTTGCGAGTCGACATCGGCATCTGAGTGTCGACGAGCGGGTGGCGAGGGGAAAGGCTGCGCGCGCTCAGGTACCGCGGTCCGGTCAGGCGCTCCTCGTCGCTTCGGGCGCGGAGCGAGACCCCGTTGCGATCTTGGCGGCCCAGGGCGCGGGAAGGATCTCGGATCTCGTTCCGATACGACACGGGCGGATGCTCGCCTCGCCGTTCGCGTTCTATCGCGGCGCGGCTGCGGTGATGGCGGCCGACCTTGCGCCAACGGTGCGGACGGGGATCCATGTTCAGCTCTGCGGCGATGCGCATCTCGCGAACTTCGGCGCGTTCGGCTCTCCTGAGCGGAAGCTGCTCTTCGACATCAACGACTTCGACGAGACCCTTCCCGGCCCGTGGGAGTGGGACGTGAAGCGGCTCGCCGCAAGCATCGAGGTCGCCGGACGGGAGCTCGGGTTCGTTCCCGCCGATCGCCGAGCGGCCGTCCTCGCCTGCGTCGAGGCGTATCGCACGCAAATGCGCGCGTCGGCCGAGATGCAGACGCTCGACGCCTGGTACGACCACCTCGACGTCGACCGGCTGATGGAGTGGGTGGAGGCCGAGGTAGCCGCGAAGCGGCTCGGGAAGAAGGAGGCGCGGGAAGCAGCGGAGGATGTCGCGAGAGCGCGCCGGCGTGACCACCAGCGCGTGCTCGAGAAACGGACGAGCGAAGTCGACGGGAACCTGCGGATCGAGGCGGCGCCGCCGCTCATCGTTCCCATTGAGGACCTCGACGACTCGGACGGCTGGAACGAGGAGACGATGCGGCAGGTGATCGCTTCATACCGGGACACCCTTGCCCGGCACCACCACCCGATCGAGGAGTTCGAGTATGTGCACGCGGCCCGCAAGGTCGTCGGCGTCGGAAGCGTCGGAACCGATGCCCTCGTCGCGCTGCTCGTAGGCCGCGACGACCGTGACGTTCTCTTCCTGCAGCTGAAGGAGGCGCAACCCTCGGTGTTGGAGCCGTATGTCGGTGCGAGCGAGCTCGACAACCACGGCCGGCGAGTGGTCGTCGGCCAGCGGCTCATGCAAGCGGCGAGCGACTTCTTCCTCGGCTGGATCCGCGTGGAGCGCCCCGACGGGCCACGCGACTACTACGTCCGCCAGCTACACGACTGGAAGGGAGGCGCCGAGGTCGAGACCTTCCGGCCCGAGGGCGCGGCACTGTACGGCCGCATCTGCGGCGTCACCCTCGCCCGCGCCCACGCGCGCTGGGGCGACAGGATCGCGATCGCCTCGTACCTCGGACGCGGCGACGCGTTCGACAAGGCGCTCGCCGGCTTCGCCGCCGACTACGCCGACCAGAACGAACGCGATTACGAGGCGTTCGCCGAGGCAGTCCGCGCAGGGCGAATCAGCGCAGAGACGGGGGTGTAGGTGCCCGTTCCCCGAGCCATGGCTCTGGCTGGGTTCCTCGCGCTGACGCTCGTTCTCTCCGCATGCGGCGGCGCCTCGAAGTCGGCCGAGCATCCCGGCACTGTCAAGGTCTACTTCTGCACAACCGTCTCGATGCCGGACTGCAAGACCGATGCGACTCGTGCACAGGAGCGGGCGGTCGGCCAAGCGCTCCGCCACAGCGAGCACGTGGAGAAGGTCGTCTTCGTCTCCAAGGCCGCTGCGCTGGCGCAGTTCAAGAAGAAGAACCCGCTGTCCTTCAAGCAGTTCCCCAAGTTGCCTGCGAATCCGCTCCCCGACCAGTGGGTCATCACGGTGGATTCCGATCGGAACGAGGCGACCGTCGGGAAGGCGATCTGCGCGGCTCGCCACCCGGGCGTCCAGCCATGCGCGACCGCCGGCCAGCTCGGAGAGGAGGGCGGCGTCACGTGGGGATCCCCGCTCACCGACAGAATCCGTCGCCTACGATGACCGGCGCGATGGCCGACGAACCGCAGATCCCGCTCGCGGAGCAACTCGAGGAGATCGGCGCCCAGCTCGACTGGGTGCGTGGTTACCTTTGACCCCGCTTCGCTGACGGCCCGTCTCGCCGAGCTCGAAACCGAGCTCAACAAGCCCGACTTCTGGAACGACCAGCAGCGCGCCGCGCAACTCAGCGCCGAGCACCAGCGCACGCAGCAGAAGCTCCAGCGCTACGACGAGCTCGTCTCGAACGTCGAGTTCCTCCGCGAGGGCATCGGCACATTCCCCGACGAGGAGCTCGCGCCGACGGTGCGCCAAGTACAGGCCGAGCTCGTCGCGCCTGCAGGAGGACGCGCTCTTCTCCGGCGAGTACGACGCCGGCGACGCGGTCGTGACGATCCAGTCCGACGCGGGCGGCACCGACGCGCAGGACTGGGCCGAGATCCTCCTGCGCATGTACCTCCGCTGGGCCGAGCAGCGCGGCCTCAAGACCGAGGTGATCGACCAGAGCCCGGGGGAGGAGTACGGGATCAAGTCGGCGACGCTCACGATGCGCGGCGAGAACGCGTACGGGATCCTCAAGGCCGAGCGCGGCAAGCACCGGCTCGTCCGCCAGAGCCCGTTCGACTCGGCGCACCGCCGCCACACGAGCTTCGCGCAGGTCATCGTCGCGCCGCTCCTCGACGACGCCGCCGCGATCGAGATCGAGGACGACGACATCCGCATCGACACGTTCCGCTCGTCGGGCGCGGGCGGCCAGCACGTCAACAAGACCGACTCCGCCGTGCGCATCACGCACATGCCGAGCGGCATCGTCGTCTCCGTGCCAGAACGAACGGAGCCAGGGCGCGAACAGGGAGACCGCGCTCAAGATCCTCCGCTCGCGGCTCGCCGAGAAGGCCGAGGAGGAGCGCGAAGCCGAGCTCGCGCGCGAGCGCGGCGGCGTGAACATGGGCTTCGGCGGCACGGCGATCCGTAGCTACGTCCTGCACCCGTACACGCAGGTGAAGGACGCGCGCACCGGCTTCGAGGTCGGGAACGCGCAGAGCGTCCTCGACGGCGATCTCGACGGCTTCATCCGTGCATATCTCCTGCAAACGGCAGGAGAGACCTAGAACCGGCCGAACTCGGTCGCTAGAGTGGGGAGTTCTTCCCGTGCTTCGAATCGGCTGTTTTGCCGAACACCGAGACCGTGACTGACGTGCAGCTGGAAACATCCGTGACCGACGTCCCGTCGGAACGCGCGGCCGAACTGTTGGCCACGACGGGGTCGATGATCGTCTTCGAGGACGTCTCGAAGATCTACGAGCCGGACGTCGTCGCGCTCGACCACGTGAGCTTCGGGATCGACAAGGGCGAGTTCGTCTTCATCGTCGGCGCGTCGGGCTCGGGCAAGACGACGCTCGTGCGGCTCCTCCTGAAGGAGCTCGACGCGACGAGCGGGAAGATCATCATCGGCGGCCGCGACATCGCGCGCCTGCAGCACCGGAGGGTCTCGACGCTGCGCCGCCAGATCGGCTGCGTCTTCCAGGACTTCAAGCTCCTCCCGAGCCGCACCGCCGCCGACAACGTCGCGTACGCGCTCAAGGTGCAGGGCGAGTCGCGCGCGTCGATCCGCCGCAAGGTGCCGGAGGTGCTCACGATGGTCGGGCTCGCGACGAAGATGAACTCGTATCCCCGACGAGCTCTCGGGCGGCGAGCAGCAGCGCGTCTCGATCGCGCGCGCCGTCGTCAACCATCCGCCGCTCCTCGTCTGCGACGAGCCGACGGGGAACCTCGACCCCGACACGAGCGTCGGGATCATGCAGCTCCTCTACCGCATCAACCGGCCGGCACGACGATCCTCATGGTCACGCACGACCGCGAGATGGTCGACAAGATGCGCAAGCGCGTCATCGCGCTCGAAGACGGCAGGCTCTCGAGAGACGAGCGCCGCGGGGGATATACGTCCGAATGAGTCGCGCCCGTCTCCTTCTGTCCGAGTCGTGGGCGTCGATCCGCCAGAACCTCTCGACGACGGTCGCCGCGACGATGACGGTGCTCATCGGGATGTGCCTGCTCGGCCTGTTCATCGCGCTCGGCACGTGGGTGCTCTCGTGGAGCAACCACCTCCAGGACCAGCTGCGGGTGAAGGTCAACTTCTGCACGACGGCCTCGATGCCGGAGTGCGCGCAGGACGCGACGAAGGCCCAGATCCAGGCGGTCGGCGCGGCGCTGCGCAGCGACGGGGCCGTCAAGCATCTCGTTTTCAAGACGAAGGCAGAGAACCTCGAGCAGGTCAAAAAGGACAACCCCGAGCTCGCCGGCGCGTACAGCCTGCTTCCCGAGAACCCGCTGCCCGACACGTGGGTCGTGACCACGGCCGCCGCGAAGGACACACCGATCGTTGGCAAGCGGATCTGTAACGCCCACTATCCCGGCGTCGAGTCGTGTGCAACAGGCAAGCAGCTTGGCGAGGCGGGCGGCGTCACGTGGGCCAGTTCGATCACGAAGCGGGTGCTGACGATCGGGAAGGTCATCTCGCTCGTCTTCCTCATTGCGGTGATCCTCCTCGTGGTCGCGTCGACGCTGCTCATCGCGAACACGATCCGGCTCTCGATCTTCTCGCGGCGCCGGGAGATCGAGGTGATGAAGCTCGTCGGCGCGACGAACTGGTTCATCCGCGGCCCGTTCATGCTCGAGGGGCTGTTGACCGGGCTCGCAGGCGCGCTCTCCGCGGTCATCCTGCTTGCTGCTCGGGCAAAGAGCTCGTGCTGCCGATCGTCCTCGGGCACGTCACGACCGGCAGTAACGGCGGTGTCCATGCCATGTCGTTCGCGCTGAACGCGCTCATCCTCATCGTCGTCGGGCTCCTGCTCGGCGCTGCTCGGCTCCGGGCTCACGCATCCGCCGCTTCCTTCAGGTCTAGGAGATCCCGGCGGGATGGTGCTCGCCGAAGGGGTGCGCTGGGCGTCGCGAGGCAAGGACGCAGGGAGTGCGGATAGCCAGTCGCTATCCGCGCGACTGAGGACGCCGCAGCCGGCGCAGCCGGCCGACGAGCGAAGCGAGGAGTCGCGGCGATCCAGCGCGGCCTTGCGGCACAGCATCCATTCCGCCGGGGTCTCCTAATGCCGCGGGGACGGGGGCGCCAGAAGCGTCCCAGCCGGAGCGAGCGGCATCGGCGGCGCGAGCCGCGCGCGGAAGCCCGTCGCGGAGCTGACCGTTCGCCTGCCCGAGCGCGCGTACGGAGCCCGAGACGGTGATCGCGCACCTCGGCCCGACGAACTCCGGCAAGACGCACGACGCGCTCCGCTTCCTCGTCGAGAGCGGTAAGGGCGTGTACGCGGCGCCGCTCAGGATGCTCGCGCAGGAGGCGCACCGGCGGCTGACGGAGGAGCTGGGGGAGGGCAAGGTCGGGCTCGTCACGGGCGAGGAGCGCGTGAACAAGGACGCGCCGATCGTCTGCTGCACCGCCGAGATGGCGCCGCTCGCACGGCGAGACGCTCGTGCTCGACGAGGTGCAGTGGGCCGAGGACGAGGAGCGCGGCAGTGCGTGGACGCGCCTCATGCTCGGCGGCGAGTACCGCAACATCCTTCTGCTCGGCGCGGTCGAGGCGCTGCCGCTCGTGCGCCACGCGTTCCCGCAGGTCGAGGTGCGCTTCTTCGAGCGCAAGGCGCCGCTCGACTGGACGGGCCGCAAGGCGATCACGGGTCTGCGAGCCGGGACGGTCGTCGTCGCATTCTCGCGGCGGGCCGTGATCGGCATCGCGGGCGAGCTGAACCAGCTCCATCCGGGCCGCGTCGCGTGCCTCTACGGCGCGATGCCGCTCGCGTCGCGGCGCGAGGAGATCGACCGCTTCATCGCAGGCCAGGCGGAGGTGTGCGCAGCGACCGACGTCCTCGGCCACGGCGTCAACCTCCCGTGCGAGACGCTCCTCTTCGCCGAGACGACGAAGTTCGACGGCAAGGAGCGGCGCGACCTCGAGCCGTGGGAGATCGCGCAGATCGCGGGCCGCGCCGGGCGTTACGGCTTCCACGAGCGCGGCCACGTCGGCGTCCTCACCGGGCTGCCGTGGGCCGATCCCGACCCGGATCTCGTGCGCGCCGCGCTCGCTCCGCACGTCCCGATCGGCGACGGGCACCTCGGCTATCGCGTCGTCGACTGCGGGCCGCCTGCGCCCGCAACTCTCCGACCTCAACGTCACGCGCGTGGACGAGCTCGAGCCTGCGCTCCATGCGTGGCGGAATGCGGCGCTGCGCTACTGGAGCGTCGACGGCTGGCTCGAGGTCGAGTCGATCCAGCCGCTTGCTCCTGCGGCTCGATGCGGTGCGCGACGCGCTGCACCACGCGCGCCGCACGCTCTCGCTCGAGGACGTCTGGAAGCTCATGCAGGCGCCGATCGACGAGGACGGCCTGCCGCTCCTCGGCGACGCTCGCGGCCGCGCTCGCCGGCGACAAGCCGCAGCACACCGTTATCGGCTGGATCCTCGACCCGAAGCGCCTCCAGGCGGCGAGCCTCGAGGAGGCGGAGTACGCCGCGCGCGAGGCGTCGATCCTCCGCTGGTTCGCGCTTCAGTACCCGGGCGTCGCGGGCGTCACGATCGAGCGCGCGGCCGCGCTCGAGGAAGCCGCGGCGGCGCGCGTCGTGCGCGAGTTGCGAGCCGAGATCGAGGATCCGACGATCGGCCGCTGCCGCGTCTGCGGCGCGCGCACCGCGCCGTGGGCGAGCCTCTGCGACCGCTGCTACATGCAGCGCAATCCCGGTCGCCGCCGTTAGCTTGACGTCCGGGTCGGAACGGCGCACACTTGGCGTAGATGCGGCGATTCGTTTTCGCGAGCGTGTTCGAATCGACGAGGTCGCTCCTCGCGCTTGTCATCGCTGCGATCGCGATCGGCGGAGCGCTGTATCTCGGCCTGCACCCGTTCGGCCGCGGATTGACGAGGGCTGACGACGGGCTGAGCGGCTCGGTCCTCTACTGCCCGATGCCTCGATCCGATCGCGACTCGCGTGGCAGACCCCCGTTGCCGTTGCCGTCGGTGCCCTCGGACTTGTTCCGGCCGCCGTCATCGCGACCTGGCGTCGTACGCGGCGGCGCCCTCAGCCGCGAGCTCTCCACCTGCCCGTCGGTGCGCGTAGGCGCTGATCGCCTAGCGCAGCACGAGCTGCGTGCAGCGGAAGAGCGCGAGCGTCTTCCCGACCGCATCGGTCACGGTCGCGTCCCAGAGCTGCGTCGTGCGGCCCCCGTGCACCATCCGTGCCTCGCACTCGATCGTGCCCTCGCGGGCGCTGCCGAGGAAGTTCGTCTTCAGCTCGATCGTCGTGAACCCGGTCGCGCCGTCCGGGAGGTTGAGCACGCAGCCGTAGCCGGCGACGCGAGTCGGCGAACCCGACGACGGTGCCAGCGTGGAGGTAGCCGTTCGGCGCCATGTGCTTCTCCTCGATCGCGAGGCGTCCCCGCAGGAGGCCGTCTTCGTGCGGCAGCTCGAACTCGATCCCGAGCAGGCCGGGGAAGCCGACCGACCCCAGCTCCTGCAGTTCGCGCAAGCGAGATCTCCACCGGCTCGACCCTACACTTGGCTCCCATGTCCGGAGAGAAGCTCATCGTCGAGAACCGCCGCGCGCGGCACGAGTACCACCTCAGCGACCGGTTCGAGGCCGGCCTCGTGCTGCAGGGGACGGAGGTGAAGTCGCTGCGCGGCGGCCAGGCGACGCTGCAGCAGGCGTACGCCGAGGTGCGCGACGGCGAGGGCTGGCTCGTCGGCCTCCACGTTCCGGAGTACGTGGAGGGAAACCGCGCGAACCACGATCCCGACCGGCCGCGGAAGCTCCTCCTCCACCGCAAGGAGCTCGAGCGGCTCGCCGCGAGTGTCGCGGAGAAGGGCTTCACCGTCGTCCCGACCAAGCTCTACTTCAAGGGCGGGAGGGTGAAGGTCGAGCTCGCGCTCGCGAAAGGCAAGGAGCTGCGCGACAAGCGCCGCGACATCGCGTCACGCGACGCGAAGCGGCAGATCGAGCGCGAGCTGAAAAGCCTGCGCCGCTAGCGGGCGGGCCTCCTCGTTGGTGCACGGTTCCGCCGTCGGCGTCCCCGCCTATTCTTGAAGGCGTGCGGCGCGGAGTCCTCGTCCTCGTTCTCGGCCTGCTGATTGCGCTCTTCGCGTTGTGCGCGGGCACCGCGCAGCGCTCCGGCGCCGAGGCGTTCGCGTCGTCGGGCGGCGGGATCCACAAGATCCGTCACGTCGTAGTGATCATGCAGGAGAACCGCTCGTTCGACTCCTACTTCGGCACGTATCCGGGCGCTGACGGGATTCCGGGCCTCGCAGGGAATCCCGGCCCGCTGCCGTGCCTCTCCGATCCCGTGACGGGCGTCTGCGTCAAGCCGTTCCACGACAGGTTCAACCGGAACGTCGGCGGCCCGCACTTCTCGCACAGCGCCGTCAATGACATCAACGGCGGCCTGATGGACGGCTTCCAGGCGCAGGCGCGCGCCGGCAGCAGCGCCGCATGTGGGCGGAGCATCGACGACCCGGGGTGCGTCTTGGTTCAGGGCCCGCCGGACGCGATGGGCTACCACGACCGGCGCGAGATCCCGAATTACTGGGCGTACGCGGATCACTTCGTTCTCCAGGACCACATGTTCGAGTCGACAAACTCGTGGAGCGTGCCCGCCCATCTCGCGATGGTCTCGGGGTGGTCGGCACAGTGCTCGCAGGCCCACGATCCCATGAGCTGCCAAACGGCGCTCGACGTTCAGTTCGGGGCGGCGGACACGCTCGGGAACGTTGACTTCCCGTGGACCGACCTCACGTACCTGCTGTACATGCGCGGTGTCAGCTGGCGCTACTACATCGGGAACGGGAAACAGCCCGACTGCACGAACGGTCAGATCCTCTGTAAGGCGCGCCGGCAGTCGAAGGGGACGCCGAGCATCTGGAATCCGCTCCGGCTATTCGACACCGTCCAAACCGATGGCCAGCTGGGAAACATCGTCCGGCTCCGCAAGTTCTACAGCGACATCGCGAACGGAAAACTGCCGGCGGTCTCGTGGATCGTCCCGTCCCAGGTGACGAGCGAGCATCCACCGGGGCGCGTCACCGCCGGCCAGACGTATGTCACCCGGCTGATCAACGCGGTCATGCGCAGCCCCGACTGGAAGTCGACCGCGATCTTCCTCACGTGGGACGACTGGGGTGGCTTCTACGATCACGTTGTGCCGCCGGTCGTCAGCGGCCAGGGGTACGGCCTGCGAGTACCTGGGCTCGTGATCAGCCCGTACGCACGGCGCGGCTTCATCGACCATCAGACGCTGAGTTTCGACGCGTACCTGAAGTTCATCGAGGACGACTTCCTCGGAGGTCAGCGGATCGACCCGCTGACCGACGGCCGTCCCGACTCGAGGCCGTTCGTCGCGGAGACTGATCCGAGCCTCGGCAATCTCCTCCGCGACTTCAACTTCGCGCAAAAGCCGCGGAAACCGATGCTGCTCCGGCTCCATCCGGCGTACTCCTGACTAGGCTCCGAGACGTGACCGAGGACTGGTTCGTCGTCAACGTCGCCGACGCCGAGTGGCTGACGAGTGAGGGAGGGGAGAAGCGCCCGTCCGGCTCGGAGACGACGTTCGGCGCCGACTTCGAGCAGGTCGGCGTGCGGATCCACGTCCTCACGCCCGGCGAGCCGAACGGCTGCTACCACAGCGAGTCGCAGCAGGAGGACTTCCTCGTGCTCTCCGGCGAGTGCAGCCTCATTGTCGAGGGAGAAGAACGCCGGCTCAAGCAATGGGACTTCTTCCACAGCCCGGCCGGAACGGAGCACATCTTCGTCGGCGCGGGGGACGGGCCGTGCGCGATCTTCATGTGCGGCTCGCGGACGGGGGAGTGGACGGTGCGCTATCCCGTCTCCGACGTCGCCGCGAAGCACGACGCGAGCGTCGAGCGCGAGACGACAGAACCCGGACGAGGCGTATGCCGACTGGGAACCGTCCCGTCGCGGCAAGCCGTCTTACTGGGCCGATCTGCCCTGGGCGTAAGCGCGCCTGGCGCTAGCCGAGGTTTACGCAGCCGGTCGCGAAGTGGGCCGAGACCTTCTTCGTACTCCAGTTGACGAGCGCGATCGGCTTGCTCTTCGCGTCGGCGTCCCGGACGGCGAGCACAGCGCTCGTCGGCGTCCCGCCGGTGAGGTGAACCTGGAGCCGGAAGACGACGTTCCTCGCCGAGTCACAGGCCTGGCTCGTGTACCCGCGGAAATTTGGCGTGGCGTTCACCGCGACGGGGAGCTTCTTCGCGGAGAACGCGATCGGCTTCTTCAGCTTCGTGCACGCCTTCTTGTCGATCGTCACGCCGCTCTTCTTCGGGACGACGCTGGCTTGCGCCGTCGTTTTCGTGGTGCCGTCGGTCGTCTTCGTCTTGATGCCGGTGTCGAAGCCGAGTGCACCCGGCGATTTCGTGGTGGTGTGTGCCGGCGTGAACGCAGTACCCGCATAGATGTTGACGACCTTCACCTTCTGGACCGGGCACGAGTACGTGACATCGATCGTCGACTTGGTGGGGAGCGGTGCCGCCGATGTCGCGTGCGCGCTCAGTCCGGCGGCCGCGAGAGCCGCTGTCAGGCCGAAAAGCAAGATTCCGCTTGGGCGCCGCATGCCACCAATGTACGCCTCGTCGCGGCCTTTGGCTAGGCCCGTTTGGGGCCACGGCTAGAATCTGCGAAGAACGACACATACGGGGGCGACCTGGTTTCGACGTGGTCGATCCATCCGGATGAGCTGCAAGCCGAGGTCGCCGGTTGGCCTCGTAAATCCACCGGCAAAAACCAAATGCGAAGAACGATCTCGCACTCGCTGCCTAACCTAGTTAGCTAGCGACGCCCCTCCGGGTTGGGCCCGTGGCCCGGAGCAGGCGCTAACCAACGGGCTCGGCGCTTAGGGAGAGCCACTCGCCCGAGGCGCGACACTTAAAGGAGGGCTGGCTCGTCGGTAGGGCGGTGCACCCCAGCCGGCGAGCGAGATCCAAGTGCACCTACGCTTGTAGACGCTCAGCCGGTGCGGCTGCGGACGTGGGTTCGATTCCCACCGCCTCCACTAAACGGTTTCGAGGGTACTTGAGGGTTTGCTCGTCCTCCGTTGCCGGTTCGGACGACGCTTGTGCTTCCCGCCGGTCGTATGCCGCAGCGAGAACCGCCGCTAGCTCGTCCGCCCGTAGATCATCGAGGTATCCCTCCGTCGTCTCCACGCTCGAATGGCCCAGCGCGCTCTGCACGGCCACGATGTCGTGACCGCTCTCCCGGAGCAGCCGAGTCCCGAAACCGTGACGCAGGCTATGCGCCGTCAACCGGCGAACCCCGGCCCGCTCGCAGACGCGCTCAATCATCCGTCCTAGCGCCTGCTGGCTCCCCGGCTGCTTTGGGTTCTTCAACCTTCGCTCGCGCTCGAACTGCGAGACCCACCGGTCTATCTCAACCGCAAAGACGTGATCGTCCAACTCAGGCTCCAGCTCACGGAACGACGCCCGAAGGACATCCACCACGTCCGGCGCGAGTGGGAGGTAGGCCCAGTTCTGACCCTTTCTGAAAAGTCGCACCTGTCCGCGGACAAGGTCCAACGTCCGCCCAGCGACAAGCCCGCAGCTCCGCACTTCGCAGCCCTGCCCCCTCCATGAGCACGATTGCGGGCCGCTCGCGCGGCAGCGCCGCAGCTCGCATCCGGGAGAGTTCGTCACCGTTCGGCCGGTAGCGATCCGGCTTGCGCTCAGGAGGTCGCTCGATCTTCGCGGAAGGATCGAAAGGGATCAGATCTTCGCGGTTCGCCCACCGAAAGAACGAGTGGAGTACTGAGATCCTCGTTGCTCGAGTCTTAGCCTTGCAATTCTCCCAGCGCTTCAGAAACGTCCGCAGGTCCACCGTAGTCAGCAAGCTCAGCTCGACCTCCGGGTAGTCGTCAGCGAGTTTGTAGAGAACGGCCTGGTAAGACTCGACCGACCGGGGGCTTGCATCGCGCTCGATCCGACGCCAGGTCAAGAACTCATCAACAGCCCGCTCAATTCTCATCGCGCGCCATGGTAGTACGATCGTCCGACTACGTCAAGAACGGCGAACCGGCCGACCGACCCGCTCGCCATACGCCTCGATGTCGTCGAGCGGGATATAGACCCACTTTGGAACGTCATGCGATTCCTCGTCACTCCGAAACGCCCGCATCTCGCCACGCAGCAGCAGCGTGTGAATCGTCTGGCGCGACAGTCCGAGTAACGCAGCCGCGCCGCCGGGGGACACCAGTCGGCCGCCGTACTTGTCAAACAGAGCGATCAGCTTCGGATCGCCTCCCTCACGTCTGGCCTCAGGCATCGTCAGACGATTGTCGCACACGGCCCGGCCCCTGGTCCAGCGCGTCATCAAAGTCGGCGAGCGTGTGAGTAAGGATCGCGCCGAGCCAGTCCACAACCCGAACACCGTTCGCTATAAGGCGATCTTCCACCGACCACAACTCTCGCCGCCTAACTGCCACGACCAGCGGCTCTCGCTCACGGAGATGGAACCGCAGGCCGCGACGACTCCTCAGGCGTTCCGCCGTCAGGACCTCCGAGAACGCAAGATCGACCTGCGACGATCCGTCCCCCACCAATAGGCCGCTCTCCTCGAATCGCTCGATCCGTGCCCTTCGCGTCCACACCCCGCGTTTCTAGCATTCGCTCAGCGCCCATTACCAGCGCTACGTGATCCAATCGCGGAAGATCGGCACTGACTGGGCGGTACAGCCTTGTCGGAGCAGTGCAAAGACCATCAAGTCGAGAGCGCCGAGCGACCAAGTTTTGTCACCGAAGCTGCGGGCAGCACACCCCGAGCGCAGCCCTCCTTCTAGCTCTTCTGTCACTACCGGCCTCGCGCAGTTAATGAGTGCCGCGCGGTGCCGAGTGAGCAACAGGGTCCGGCCGGTGATGACTAACGCTACCGCAGGTTTGCTGGGGAGTGTCGGACACTTTCCAGGCCGCCATTGCTTGAAGCCATCCCTGTTGCGCCGCGCTCGTGGAGTCACCCGCGGGCCGAGGAGGGAAGCCGTACTCTTGGAGTTGCGATGCAGTCGCCGTCGTCGGATCGAATCCCGTTGGAGGCTGAGGATAATTCTGCTGCGGCTCGATTCCGCAATTCGTACTCGTACCCGCGGTCTTGCCTCCGGGGCGCGAATGCGTGATGGCCGACCGATGGGAGCCACCGATGGAAGTGCCCTGCGCGGCCCGTCCGCTCGTAGCAACGACCGCAATCATCGCCGTAGCCGCCGCGAGGAGTGCTGCCGACGCGATGCCTACCGCGCGCGGCCGTCCCAGCGTGAAGCTCGGAAACACGAGGCGAGGTCGGCTCTGGTTCGTGGTTTCAGAGAGAAGGTGCTCCTTCCGCTCCGCAAGCCGGCCCTCGGGAAGATCCTGGAACTGCGGGGTTGAAAGGTCAGTGTTCATGGTTCGAGCGCCTCCTCGATAGTCGCTGTTCTATGCTCTATATGTCCGCAGGCGGAATCGAGTTCTCCGAGACGTCGGCGAGCGCGCGCGAGGCGCGAGCGAACGGTTCCGATCGGTATGCCCAGCGCAAGCCCGGCCTCCTCATACGGTAGTTCCATCCATGCGCACAGTACGAAGACGTCTCGCTCGTCGTCCGAGAGGCGACCAAGAATTGCCAGCGCAGGTTTGATCCGCTGCTCGGCATCAGCCCGGTCGTGTGATCCTGCCGAGAAGTCCGGTTCGGGCCGGGGCTCCGGCATCCGTCGCAACGCTGCGGCATATCTTCGCTCTGAGCGGCGCTGGTTTCGAACGACGTTCGTAGCGATGCCGTAGAGCCATGGGAGCGCGCCGTCGGCCGGGAGGGTCTTCTCGCGCCGCCGCCAGGCTTCGAGGAAGACGATTGAAAGCAAGTCTTCCGCCACTGCCCAACTACCGACCCGGCGGAAGCAGTAGTTGTAGATCGCACGAGCATGTCGATCGTAGATCACGCCGAAGGCTCGCGAGTCGCCCGCTCTCGCACGATCCCAAAGCTCAATGTCCGACAACTCCACACCTATCTATGTCCGACATAGCTGTTTGAGTTCTCCCAGTAGGTCGCCCGGACGACATTCAGGCGCGACGCAGATGCTATGGCGGTTCGCGCCGCCCGAGTCTAGTTCTTAGGCTCGCGCGCACCCACAATTCCGCGCTCGCTCGCACTCGCCAACGGAACGGGCCCCGGCGCCGGCACTGTCCGGGGCAGCTACGGGCCTCGACCGGGATCCACGACCGCAAGCACAGCCAGTACCTGCGCCGTCCACTCCGGCGTCCAGTGCTCCGGGATCAGAGCGGCACTCAGTTCACCGGCCGCGATCAGCTTTCGCCGCACGAACAGCCAGTTGCACGCCCTTAAAGCCCGCATCGTCACACCCGTCTCTCTGACCAGACGAGCGGAGACGTAGTGACGACCCACCCCTGCGACGTTGCGAGCCATGTACCCCGCCGCGTTGCGTCCCATGTAGCGCGCCGCCTTCCGACTCGAAGCCGAGTGTCGACCCGTCTTCCGGTCGACAAAACCGAAGCCGTAGAAGCCGCGCGGGACCTTCTCGCCGCAGTACTCGGCCCAGATCATCAGCCACCGCTCCTCCGGGGTCCAGCGTTCTTGCTCTAGCCGCCAAGCCTTCTCGAAGAACTTCCGCACATGCCGCGACCACGCCGCCTCTACCGGGGTCCCCATCGGGAGGAGCCAGTGGAAGTGCCACACGCCGCGCCTCTGCTCGGAACGGACGTTCCCGATCTGGCGCGGCAGTTCGCCACCCCACTGCCTCCGGATGAACCGATCCGCCGACCGCTGCGCGGCCTCGAACAGCCGAGACGCACGCTTCTGGGCCGACCAGTTCCAGACCTCGCGGTAGGGGTACTCGACGAGCCGCGAGAACTCCGCGTTCCCTTCCCCAACCGACCCCGACACCAGGCGCGTCTCATCGCCCCACGGAAGAACATCCTGCCCGGGCGGAGTCAGCGTCAGGAGCGAGACTGGCCCGCCGTAGTGCTCGACGTTCGCGCCGAACTTCCGGTCGAGCGCGAGCCGCCTACCAGCCGCAGACGGCTTCTTCCACCGAGACACCGCTGACCACCCGCCGCCCCAACGCGGCCCCCGGTCGCTGTACGGACACGAACTCCGCCGGATCAAAGAGCGAGAGCTGGCAACACGGCCCGAAGTCGCCGGGACTACGGCTGCCCTTAGGCCAGAAGTACCGCCCGCCGCAGCAGCGGCACACACGCGGCGTCCATACCAGGCGCTCGCCGCTCACTCAGCCCCGCTCTGGTCAGGCCCGCCTAGTTCGTGACCGTCATCCGAGCCTAATCGGGGCTTCTCAGACCCCTCAGAATCCTCGCCCGCTCGCGAACCCTCGTCAGACCCCGAGGACGTGGGTTCGATTCCCACCGCCTCCATTTTCGGCTCTAGTAAGCCAAAGTCGATCGGAACAGTTGCGCGCGATCGGCTTCGATCGGAATGGTTGTCCGCAGCTACTCGCCCCAGACCTTGTCGAGCTTCTGCTCCAGGTCGGCGGGCGATCCCTGAACGTAGATGTTCGCCGTCGTGCTGACGTCCGCGTGGCCCAGCAGCTGCTGGGTCGCGTAGATGTCGCCGGTCGCGAGGTAGAACTCCGTTCCCGCCGTGTAGCGCGCCCCGTGCATTTTCCTGCCGCTCGTCGTGCCCTCAGTGACCACACCGGCCCGCGTCAGGCATCGGTACCACCACCGATGCATCGCAGGCCCGGAGAGCGGCTTCCGGCGGTCCTCCCACAGCAGGCGTCCGCCGGGGCCGCGCTTCTCGGGGTAGAGCAGGTGCTCCATCGCATCGCGCCGGAGCGAGAGCGTGGCGATCTCTTGGCGGAGCTCGTCGGTCGGGATCGGCGTGTTCCGAATCTTGCCGCCCTTGCCGTGGACGCGGAGGCGCCGCCGTCCGAGGTCGAAGTCTCGGAAGCGCACGGCCGCTAGCTCGCCCTTCCGTAGGCCCATCATCAGCAGGAGCTTCAACGCGACCCGCTCCCGTAGCTCCGGCTGCGCGCCGATGATCCGCGCGATCTCGTCGGTCGAGAACAGCTCGCGCTCGACGTCGCGGCGTCGCGGCACCCGAATCGCTACGACCGGATTGCCGTGCAGCTTGAATTCAGCCTGCGCCCACTTGAAGAACGACATCAGCACCGAGCGAACCTTCTTCCGCGTCCTACCCGCCGAGTCGCCCCAGCGCCGGTCGATGAACTCCCGGAGACGCGTCGTTCCGACCGGCGGCTCAAAGTCCGCTAGCTCGAGGTCGGCGTGGTCGATCGCGAGCTTCGCCAGGATCGCCTCGTAGTCGCGCAACGTCGACGGCGTGGCGCCGTACTCGTTCCGGAACCAGCGCATGAAGTGCGCAACCTCCAGGCCGAGCGGTGTCGAGCGGTACGACTTGTCCTTCACGGCCTCGCGCATCATCCGCGCCGCGGCGCCCAGGGTCAAGGCGTCAGTCTCGACTTCGGCCCTACCAGGCATACCAATAGGCCGGCGGCCCGAGCCAGCCCTCCGTCTCGTTGGACTCCCAGCGCCGGCGTGGTGGCGACCCCATCCGCTCCGATGCGAGCGCCAGGACAGCCTCTGGAGTTGCCGCTCTCAGGGGTACCCGTTGCGGCTGGAATCCCTGCGCCACTTCGTATCGGTGGAGGCCGGGGACTCTCTCGCCGTCGATGCCTTTCGAGACGTATTTCGCGAGATAGCCAGCCGTGATTCGCGCCCGTTCGAGAGCATCGCCCCGAGTCGCCTTAGTGCCGATCCGCTTTACGTGGACGATCCCGCGGCCCCACACCTCCTTCACGACCGCATGTCGCACGAAGCGATCAGCCGCGAAGTGAACGTGGAGGCCGTGCCCGCCCGGATGCCACTCCGGCACCCACACGTAGGGAAGCGCCATGCCTACCTCGTGCCGTAGCCCGCGGAAGAACCCCGCGAGATCGGAGCGCAGCTCTCCCGGATCGAAGCAGCCCTCGCCCGCGTACGTGAGAGTCCAGAGCCGGTTCAGCCGGTTAGCCGCGCAGTACCGCCGCAGCTTGGCCCGTGCACGCCGCGCCGCCTCCGCTTGCGAACGGCCAGGCTCCGCTGTCGACCCGCCGCCGGTCGCTTGCGACCGCAGAGTGGGGAGGAAGCAACCACCGGCCTCCGCCGCGTCCGGGTAGAGGGTGAGCGTCCAGCATGCGCGATGTCCTAGTCTCACATCGGAGACTATGACGAGACGGTCGGACGGACAGTCTCAGATCGGAGACTAGAGGTCGGGCTTAGGCTTCCCCGCCTGGTACGCCTTGACGTCGAGCTTCACCCCCGGGAACTGGAACTCATCCGGATGCACCCCAACCGTCCTCCGGAAGAGGCTGACCCGCCGATAGATGCTCGCGCGGCTCATTCCGAGCTGCTGCAACCCCTCGAAGCCGCCCTCTAAATGCCACGCCATCCAGAAGCCCATCAGGTCGAGCCAGACCGGTACGGCGGCCTTGCGCGCCAGCGGCTCGATCGCTGGCCCCGCAACCCGGTTGACCTGCGCCGCGTATGCGTCCCAGGCCCGCCGCGCGATCCCCTTCCCCTCGGGGGACGGCATGCGGTCAGAGCGGAAGTCCGTCGCCTGCTCGTCGCCCATCTAGTCTCACATTAGCGACTAGTCCGGACAGAAGTGCAACAGCCGCCTCCTGGGGTGCGAAATCCCTGCAAACGGTGCATATTTGCACTCCTGGCAACAGCTCCACGCCCATCAGCCCGCCTCCCGAGTTTCGTTGCTTGTACAAGGGAAGTAGCCCGGCGCGGTCGCGCCGGGCTAAGACCTCACCGCGTCGTTCGCACCGCGTGCGTCGACCTGAAGCGTCGACGACCGCCCCTCGCTCCGCCTTCCGGCTCCGCTCGCCCCCGCGCGGACGTCGCCGACGCTACGCGCCACTGAGCGAGCGGCCGTAGCCAGGACTGGGCAATGCGAACCGAGTCGGAATGACCGCGGGTGCCGCCACGCCAGCGGGGCGCGACCCCCGCGGCCGGGGCCACGCTCGCGCGTGGCGCTCCGGCGCGCGCTGCCCGCGCACGCCGAGTGGCACCTGTTGGCCCCAAGCTGCGGTCGCGGCAGTTTTAACGCGCGTTCCCTAATGCGACGTCGTTTCATTGACCGCGAACGATCACAGGAGTACAGTCGAGACTGTGGTTCCCGCTAACGAGGTAGGTCGTTCTTCGGTCTCGGGACGTCTGACCGGGGTTCGCAGCTTGCGAATCCGGCTTGCCGTCATGGCGGCTATCGTCCTCGCCGTTCTCGTCCCGGCCTCGGCCTTCGCGAGTGCACAGGGCGGCTGGCAGGTTTTTAGCGTCGATTGTCCGAGCGGTTCATGTCACAACGTCTGTCCCAGTGCCGAATGTCGCATGACACGCTCGGATCTCACGCAGAGTCTTACGGCGTGGTCGGTGCCGTCAACAACCTTTGGATACGAGTGGATCGGTGTCCAGAGGGACTCCACGACGGCGTGCCAGCAATGGAGTGCCGGTTGTATCGTTCAGGTCGGATACGCCAAGTATTCATCCAGCGGCCACCCCTTCCAATGTACGTCGCCAGCTGACACCACCGGCGGCAGCGTGAAGATCCTTTACTACGCGCTGTTGGACGACGGCACCGTCAAGTGTTTTCTTGGGGAGGCAATCAGTGCGAACGAGAACCACATCCTTAAGAACGCACGCTGCCATTCCAGCAGTAGCGACTGGTGTAGTTACCTAGATGGCAACGAGAAGCACTACTACCCAAGCCCCGGAGTCGGTGTTACCGCGGAATCAGCTTCAGTCGCCGCAGAGTTCGGTTGCGACATGTGTATGGGATCATCGACCTTTATCGGCTCCAAATGGGGAGCTGGAACGGTCGGAACCTACGACTGGCAGGTGGGCGATGGAACCAATGTTCACACAGTCACAACTTCCGACCACCCGGTGAAGAGTGACCATCCGACCAACTGCAACGCCGGCGCGCAGTGGCAGATCAACGTAGTAAATCCGTCCATTCAGTGGACGATCCACTGGGAGAACGGAGGCGTGAACTGCTAACCGCACGGAAGTTCAGCCGATCTCGCATTCCGACGGCGGTGCTGCTCGTGCTCCTGGCCGCGGCCGTTGCCGTAACGCTTGTGCTCGCACTCGCAAGCACAGGACGTAGTGCAGCCCTCTCGGCGCCTACTGCCGCAGATAGGGCGCTCCTTGGATCGGTCCTCGACGGAATGAGCACCAATCTCGTCTCAGTCACGATTGGACCTCCATCTCCAGATTTCTCGGAGAAGGAGGGTCCGCAGTGGTTGTATGTGACGCACAAGGCGGGACAGACGCCGGCCGAGAACGCCGAGGATGCCTGGTATGCATATTTGATCGCCGGCGCATACGGGACTCAGTGCAGCGCCAAAGGCGCGGATTGTCTGGCGGGGTACACGGTTGAGAGCAGCGATGGTCCCCAAGAAGACGACGGAGAAGGTCAACTGGTCATGCAATCTGTGCTGATGAAGTCGGCGAGCCCGGAGGAGGTCTCAAGTTCGATCGAAGCGAACCTTGCCGCTGAAGGGATAACGCCGTCGTCGATCTCGTTCGAGAAGCCACTCGGACTCGCGCCGATCGTCGAGATCCAGTCGAGCGATCCACAGGCAACTGTCACGGCGCTGAATACATCGAGTGTCTTCAATGGGCTCGGTCTGGACGGCTTCCTGGTACGCATCACAGACAGAAAGGGGAGCGTTGTCTACATCGAAGACGGTGCGTTCCGCTCTCAAGCAGGCCAGGGATGGGTGCAGCCGGGCTTGAAAGTACCGAACATTCCTTAGCCCCCTTGGTCTGAATCACGCCTCCGTCTTGACCAGCGCGAAGCCGGGAGCTAGCCGTCGAAGAACCGGCGGTCGAGTGAACTCCTACGTGGGTTCGATTCCCACCGCCTCCATTCACTGACGGCGTCGTTGCGGCGCACGCCTGCTTGCGATACTCGTCCGTCATGACCTCGGGTGGTTCGACGGCACTCCATGCTCAGGCTCTTCGCTCGTGGGTGAGCAAATTTGGCCTGGGCCTGGCGGCCGGTCTACTGCTCGTTCTCGGGCCCTTCGTATTCGCGGGAGCCCAGGCTCGGGCGGCCAATGGGGTGATCGCCTCGGACCGTTTCCAGCGGACGGTTGCGAGCGGTTGGGGAAACGCGGGCACCGGCGGATGGTGGACGGTCGTCGGCTCGCCCTGGAACTGGTCCACCAGTAGAGGCGCTGGCAACGTGACCGTGCGCGCCGGCGGCGAAGAGCGGGCGTATCTGTCGAGGTTCACCGTCCGGAATGTCGACATCGTCGAGAGGGTCGTACTTCCGACGTGCGCGACGAACGACTGCGCTGCCTTCGTTCTCGGCCGGTATTCGCCCGCGTATAGCCCGACGTACTATCGCGTTGGAGTCGTGGAGGGCGTCCGCGGCGACATCTTCCTCCGCGGACAGCGAAGCGACGGCAGCAATCTCGCGCGTGATCTCGACACAGGGATCCCTGCCGCCGCCGGGGTGCACGTCATGCTGCGCGTTCAGTTCCACGGGGCCAACCCGACGGTCATCCGCGCCCGCGCCTGGCGGGCAGGTACCGCCGAACCCAAGAAGTGGCTTCTCAAGACCACCGACAACACGAGCGCGGAGCAAAAGGCCGGCATGCTAGGGGTGCACCTGCAGAACGGGGACACGCGTACCGCCCATACGTTCCACATTTCGAGCCTGCGAGCAACTGGGAGTGCGAGCCCGGTGACGGCAACTCGCAACCCGACCGGGACGGCGCACTGGCTCTACGTCGTCAACGACGGGAGGGTCTACGTCTACGACATCGACAACAACCACACACTCGTCAAACAGTTCCCCATCCCCGAGCAGGGCAAGCGGGGCGTCATGTTCGATCCCGGCCGACACCTCCTGTACGTCAGCGAGTGCGGTCCGACAGTCTGCGCCGGGAGCCACGGAAGCCTGCTCGTCTACGACCTCGTGCACGACGTTGTCGCGTGGATAGCCAACTACGCGTTCGGTATCGACCAGGCTGCGATCACGCCCGACGGCTCAACGATCTACATGCCGCACGGGTCCGACGCCACCGACGGACAGACTTCGATCCTCGACGCCGGTAACGGAAAACCGACCGGCACCGTCACGACCGGGACGAACGGCCACAACACGATCGTCTCGCTCGACGGCACCCAGGCGTACCTCACCGGCTGGACAGGCAGCAACTACAACTT
The DNA here is from genome assembly GCA_963767525.1 of uncultured Actinomycetes bacterium. GTDB lineage: Bacteria > Actinomycetota > Thermoleophilia > Gaiellales > Gaiellaceae > Palsa-739. Next base: position 436,070 of record CAVYEH010000002.1, on the reverse strand, counting down.
CGCACACGTGGTCAACACAGCCACGAACCACGTGACTCTGGATGCTGGCCCCACGATCGACGGGATTCGCCCGGTCACGGTCAACGGCAAGCACACGATGATGTTCACCACATCGACCAACACCTGTGGCTTCCAAGTCCTCAGCCTCGTCACCGGGAAGGTGCTGTACACGGTCCCGTTCAGCGGCTCGTGCGTCTGGAACGGTTCGGGCGGGGCCGCCAACCACGGCATCTCGCTCGCCCCTGACGAGCAACGGGTGTACATCATCGACGGTCCCCAAGACGTGCTCGAGGTCTATGACATCCATGGGCTCCCCGCCTCACCACCGACCTTCGTTGCCGCGGTGTCGCTCAGCTCGCTCACGGGAAATGAGAGTTCTTGCCAAACGTTCTGCGGGCGCGAAGGCTGGGTATTGAACGACCTCTCCGGCCGCTACGTGTATGTCGGCGACACGGGAGACGTCGTGAGCACGAGCACCCTCAGCGTGATCACAACGCTCTCAGCCCTCCGTAACACGCGCATGCTGGTCGAGGTCGACTGGAAAGGCGGCGTCCCGAGCGCCACGAGCACACGGTTCGGACTCGGCCGCGTGCCGAACTGAACTCGCGACGCCCGCTTCGTCCCCTCCGTTGACGGTTGCTACCTAGGCGCGGGCGCCCAAATCGAAGACCCCACACTCGTCTCTGCGCTCATCGGTAGCGCTGCGCGAGCGAAACGTTCCATTCCCGTTGCGCTCATTACAACGTCTCTCCTGCATACGGGCATGTTGAGATGTCCGATCGCTTGTCCGCTCGCTCGCTAGGCGAGGACGTCTCGGATCGCCGCGAGTGGCTCCGGCCTGACGCGGAAGAAGGCCCAGCTGCCGCGCTGTTCTCGCTCGACGAGGCCGGCTTGAAGCAGCACTTTTAGGTGGTGGCTGACCGTCGGCTGGCTGAGGCCGAGCGGCTCGGTGAGGTGGCAGACGCAGGCTTCTTGATCGGGTTGGGCCTGGATGAGGCTGAGGAGTCGTAGGCGGGCTGGGTCGGCGATGGCCTTCAGGCTCGTTGCGAGCCGCTCCGCGTCGGTGGCCGCGATGGGCTCTTGCAGCAAGGGCGGACAGGTTGCGGCGATGGTGGCGATCGTCTTCACGTCTAGATATTGACACGCATCGATGACATCGGCAATGATCCATATCGACCAGCATCGATTTCCAGGGAGGCGTAGTCATGTCGAGTAGCGGGCCCGAGGTTCTTGATCCGGTGACACGGCGGCATGTTGAGAATGCGGCGGAACAGCTGCAGGCGGAGTTCGCCGGCGTCTTCTCGCGCGAGACGATCGCCCGTTACATCGCGGAGTCCGCGGACCAGTTGGGGCCAGTCAAAGATCACGGTGTTCGTCCCGATCCTCGTTGAGCGTTTCGCACGCGAGCGCCTGTCGGCGTTGGCTCAGGCCGAAGGCGTGGTGACGAAGGACATACCGGAGGTGCTCTTCGTTTGTGTGCACAACGCCGGTCGCAGTCAGATGGCGGCAGGTCTGCTGAAGCTCCGCTCCAACGGTCGTATTCACGTCCGCTCTGCCGGTTCAACGCCTATCGAGTCCGTCAACCCGAACGCTGTCGCGGCGATGAAGGAGATCGGAGTCGATCTGAGTGAGGAGTTCCCGAAGCCGCTGAACGACGAGTTCGTGCGCGCGGCCGATGTCGTGATCACGATGGGCTGCGGGGATGCCTGTCCGATCTTCCCGGGCAAGAAGTACGAGGACTGGGTGCTCGACGATCCCGCCGATCAGGATCTGCCGACGGTGCGCAGGATCCGCGACGAGATCGACACGCGTGTCCAGGCGCTCGTCGCCGAGCTGCTGCCCGAGTGATCCGTGGTTTCTACGACCCTGCTTCACGGACGGGCCTGATGCCGCGGCGTCGGATCGACTATTCAATGGGGGTTGAAGTTCAACAGCGATCGAAGGTTGGAACGCGATGTCCGAGACACAGAATCGCCTCACCGCACTGCGCGCGCTCGCCGAGCCGATGCGGCTCGCGCTCGTCGACGAGCTCGTCCGCGAGGACACGTGCGCTTGCGATCTGCGGCGGCGGTTCGACCTTTCGGCGCCGCTGCTCTCGCACCACCTCAAGGTGTTGCGCGAGGCTGGCCTCATTCACACGCGGAGGGCAGGGCGGCGGCTCGAAGTCGAACTCGATCGTGAAGCGCTCGCCAGCCTCGCGGGATCGCTTCAGGAACCGACGAAGCAACTGGAGGTAGGTGCGCTATGAAGACGATCGAGGTATTCGACCCGGCGATGTGCTGCTCGACCGGCGTCTGCGGGCCAAGCGTCGACCCGGCGCTCGCGCGCTTCGCCGCTGACGCCGAGTGGCTCGCCGGCCAGGGCGTCAAGGTGGAGCGGTTCAACCTGGCGCAACAGCCGGGCGCCTTCGCCGAACGGCCACTCGTCACCGAGATGCTGCGCACCAAGGGCGAGCAGTCCCTGCCGCTCGTACTCGCCGACGGTCAGGTGGTCAGCGAGGGCACTTATCCCTCGCGCGCCGAGCTGGCCGGGATCGCCGGGATTGAGCAGCCGGCCGCGATCTATACGCCGGCTGTCGCGGAACTGGTCGCGATCGGCGCCGCGATCGCCTCGAACTGCGAGCCCTGTCTCGAGTTCCACGTCGCCAAGGCACGCAAGCTCGGCGTCGTCGACGAGGACATCGCAGAAGCGGTGCAGACCGGCCGCCGGGTGAAGGAATCACCGGCACGGAGCATCCTCAAGCGCGCCGACGAGCTGCTCGGCACGGAGGCACCCGAGCCGGCGGCGACGTCGTTGCCGCTCGTCGCCTCGAGCGGCAGCTGCTGCAGCCCGAGTGACGACAGCGAGAAGGCGGAGTCGTCCGGCTCCGGCTCGTGCTGCTGATGCGGCTGCTCGACCACCCGACGCGCGCGCTCTTCTTCACCGGCAAGGGCGGCATGGGGAAGACCTCGATCGCCTGCTCCACCGCGGTCGCGCTCGCACGCGACGGACGGAGAGTCCTCGTTGTCAGCACCGACCCCGCCTCCAACCTGGACGAGGTGCTCGAGACCGAGATCGGCCAGACGCCGACTCCGATCAACGGCGTCGAGCGACTGTTCGCGCTCAACCTCGACCCGGAGGCGGCAGCCGCGGGCTACCGCGAGCGCGTAGTCGAGCCCTACCGCGGCGTGCTGCCAGACAGTGCGCTCGCCAGCATCGAGGAGCAGCTGTCCGGAGCCTGCACGGTCGAGATCGCGGCGTTCGACGAGTTCGCAAAGCTGCTCGGTGACCCTGCCACGACCGCGCGCTTCGACCACGTGGTCTTCGACACCGCCCCGACCGGCCACACGCTGCGGCTGCTGCGGCTGCCGAGCGCGTGGACAGGCTTCATCGCCACTAACACGACGGGCACCTCCTGCCTCGGCCCGCTCGCCGGCCTCGAGGCGCAGCGCTCCCTCTACGAGCATGCCGTTGCCGCGCTCGCCGACCCGGCCGAGACGACGCTCGTCCTCGTCGCCCGTCCGGAGGCATCCGCCCTGACAGAAGCCGAACGCACGAGCAGCGAGCTGGCCGCGATCGGCGTCGTCAACCAACAGCTCGTCCTCAACGGCGTCTTCACCGCCGCCAGCGGCGACCCGCTCGCCGAGGCGCTCGAGGCGCGACAGCAGGCCGCGCTCGCAGGATTGCCCGAAACGCTCGCCGAGCTGCCCCGCACGGTCATACCGCTGCTTCCCTTCGCGCCCCTCGGCACGGAGGCGCTCGCGCGCGTGTTCAGCCCGGCAGAGCTGCCCGCGGCCGAAGTCGCACCAGCACGCCGGCTCGAGGAGCACCGCTCCCTGGCGCAGCTGGCCGACGAGCTCGCAGACGCAACCGCACGGGCTCGTGATGACAGTCGGCAAAGGCGGCGTCGGCAAGACGACGATCGCCGCCGCACTCGCCGTCGAGCTCGCCCACCGCGGCCATCCGGTCCACCTCTCGACCACCGACCCCGCCGCCCACCTCGAGCAGACGATCCAGGGAGCGTACGAGGGTCTCACCGTCAGCCGGATCGACCCCGACGCGGAGACGGACCGCTACCGGGCGGAGGTACTCGCGACCGCCGGCGCCGGCCTCGACGCGGACGCGCGCGCCCTGCTCGAAGAGGACCTGCGCTCGCCCTGCACCGAGGAGATCGCCGTCTTCCGCGCCTTCGCCCGCACCGTCGCCGAGGCCGAAGACGGCATCGTCGTCATGGACACGGCACCGACCGGCCACACACTGCTCCTCCTCGACGCCGCCGAGGCCTACCACCGCGAGGTCCTGCGCACGAGCGGGAACGCCCCGGAAGAGGTAGTGCAGCTGCTGCCGCGCCTGCGCGACCCCGATTACACGCGCGTGCTCGTGATAACGCTGCCGGAAGCAACCCCTGTGCACGAGGCGGCCCGCCTCGCCGACGACCTCGCCCGGGCCGGGATCACGCCCTACGGCTGGGTGATCAACCAGAGCTTCGCTGCCCAGGATCCCTACGATCCCGTGCTCGCCGCCCGCGCAAACCAAGAGCTCGCGTACATCGACGAGGTCGACCATTTACACGAGCGGGTCGCGCTCGCCGGCTGGGATCCAGAACCCCCCGTCGGCGCTGAGCGGCTCGCCGTCCTCGTCGGCGTCTCCTAACCGCGAGCTCGCCAGAGCGCAGCGGCGCCGGGTCCGGCTGTCGTTGACGCACTCGCGGCGCGCAGAGGTGGAGGGAATTGCCGGAACCAAAACGTGCGAATGAGGCGGCTACGGGCGAGGGGTAGATCGGCTTCGAATGCGCTCCGCAGCTACCACCGCCGCGAGGATAGTTTCCGGCGGGTTCCAAAGTGCTCCCGTTACCTCCATTCCGTTGTTGGATCGACAACGTTCTCCCTGCTTTGCACGTAAACGGTACGTGCCCGTCAGCGTCGAACGATGTTGTGGATCTCGAAGATCTGTGGTTGCCCGGAGTGTTCGAGTGCGACGTCACGTAGAAGCGGCATGATCCGCCTCCCGAACGCCTCCAACTGCTCCGGCGAGTCCCAGACCTCGCTCACGAGAAGCTGGCCGTCGGAGAGAAACGCGACGTGATAGTCGAATCCGTCTGCAGGCATCTCGCCTGACTCCTCGAGACGGCGCATCACCTCGTCGTACTGCTCGATTGTCGAAGAGGGCACGGGCGCGTAACGGACAACGATGCTCATCTTGGCCTCCGCTTTGGGCACCCCACCGTATTCGATCCGCGTCAGGCGCGACCCCTCCTGGGAGAGGCGCGCACGTGCATCCGCTTCCCGTGGCTCGAGTGGATGCTGAGGATCTCGACAGGCTCCTCGCCGGCGGGGCCGAACCAGTGCGGCAGGCGGGTGTCGAACTCAGCGACCTCGCCCGGCCCCATCGTGATGTCGTGCTCGCCGAGGATCAGTCGCATCTGCCCGGAGACGACGTAGAGCCACTCGTATCCCTCGTGCGTGCGCAGCTTGCGCTCCCTCTCGGGCGGGATCACGACCTTCCAGACCGCGAAGCTGCTCGACTGCTGCGTGAGCGGGAACACCAGGCGACCGTTGCGGGTGAGCGGCTTGAGCCGGATACGCGGGTCGCCGACTTCGGGCGCGCCGACGAGTTCGTCAAGCGGCACCTGGTGGGCCTCGGCCAGCGGCAGCAATAGCTCAAGGCTCGGCTTTCGCTGCCCGCTCTCCAAACGAGAGAGCGTGCTCTTCGAGATGCCCGTCTCCGCGGCGAGCGCGGTGAGCGTCACGCCGCGACGGGTGCGGAGCCGCTTCAGGCGGGGGCCAACCGCGGCAAGAACGTCGGGGATCTCGGACGAGCGCTCCACAGCCCAACGCTACTGAGCGTTCCCAGAAACAGCAACGAACTTTGCCGCGCTCACTCCCCTCAGCCAGGATCGAGCGCATGAAGACAGATAGTTATGACGTGATCGTGATCGGCGGCGGTGCCGCCGGGCTCAGTGCAGCTCTCGTGCTCGGTCGAGCTCGTCGCCACGTCGCAGTCATCGACTCCGGGGAACCACGGAATGCGCCTGCAGCCCACATGCAGGGCTACCTTTCCCGCGACGGAATGCCTCCCGCCGAGCTGCTCGAGCACGGGCGTAAGGAGGCAGGCGGCTATGGCGTCGAGTTCGTCTCGGGTCAGGTCGTCTCCGTCGAACATGGCTTTTCCCTTCGTCTCGACAACCGAGCGGCGATGACGGCAAGACGGCTCCTAGTAGCGACAGGAGCAGTCGACGTGCTGCCGGAGATCCCCGGCGTGAGAGAACGCTGGGGCCGGGACTTTCTGCACTGTCCCTACTGCCACGGCTGGGAGGTGCGTGACCGCCCCCTAGGTGTGCTTTCAACCGGGCCGGGCTCGGTCGAGCACGCCCACCTGCTTCGGCAGTGGTCCGACGACGTGGTCTTCTTTGCCGACGACCACGATCTCCCCGCGGCCGAGCGAGAACGGCTTGAAGCACGCGGGATCCGCGTCGCCGATGGTCAGGTGTCGCGGCTCGTCGTGGAAGGAGATTGCCTGGCCGGCGTCGCCTTAGCCGACGGTCGGATCGTTGGGCGCGAGGCGCTCTTCATGCGTCCGAATATGCGGCCGCGCGGAGCCGATCTCTTCGAGCAACTCGGCGTCCATCTGGACGACCTCGGCTTCGTCCGCGTCGACACATCTGGACGAACCAGTGTCACCGGAGTATGGGCAGCCGGCAACGTCGCCAACCCGCGCGCCCAGGTGATCACGGCCGCAGGCGAAGGGTCGGCCGCCGCCATCGCCATCAACAACGATCTCGTAGTAGAGGAGATGACCCAATGACCAACTCACCTGACAACAACCGCCCAAGCATCTCTCCGCCGAGCAAGCATCAGCTCGCGGCCATGATCTGGCTCTGCGTATTTCCGACGCTGACGGCGATCAACCTCCTCTTGGCGGACTGGCTTAGGCCAATGTCGCCCGTGCTACGCACGTTCGTGCTCGCAACGATTGCGGTTCCAGTCGTGATCTACGGGCTCATGCCGTATCTCCACCGGCTACGGGTGCATCTGCTCATGAGCGGCCGGAACGGCTAGCGGCGCGGTCGTAGCGTCCGTACCGACGGGCGCCCACCCGCGCTGTCGTACTCTCTCCATCGCCGCGGCCACTGCCAGGGGAGATTTCGGCGGATTCCAAAGTGCTCCCGTTACCTCCATTCCGAGAGAACGCAAAGTCGGACGTGTGAACCCTCTCAAGGGGTGAACGAGGCGCTCGTCCTTCTCTAAAGATTGCGGCCGTCCCCTTGAAAGACTCACTCGTGCGGAGATAGGTTCTGCGCCCTACCCGGTGAGTGAATGGGAATACGCCTATGACACCAGCCGGGGAAATGGTGGGTGGATATGTCAGGGGACCAGAAGCGGGCGCGCTGGTTTGGCGTCCTCTACCTCATCACCTTCGCGACGGGTATCCCGGCGCTACTGCTCTACGAACCAGCGCTCCAGCATCCGGTCGAGTTCGTCGCCGGCGACGGGAACGTCAACAAGATCTACCTCGGAGCAGTGTTGGAGCTGCTGCTCATCATCTCGAACCTCGGAACTGCAATCGTGATCGTCCCGATCATGAGACGGCGGTTCGAGGGACTCTCAATCGCCTACGTCGCGGCACGAACCTTCGAATGCGTCCTCATCCTCATCGGCATCGTCTCGATGCTCACGATTGCAACGCTCGCGACTCAGAACGCAGGCCCAGCCGAAGGCACGGTGGCCTACACGCTCGCAGCGATCAAGGACTGGACGTTCACCCTCGGCGGTGGCGGCTGGACTGTTGGCTGGGGGAACGGGCTGATCCTTGGCTACATGATGTACCGCACTGAACTCGTGCCTCGGCGCGTGGCGTGGCTCGGTCTTATCGGCGGCCCCCTGCTCATCATCACCGGGACGGCGTTACATCTTCAGCGGCAACGACCCCAGCAGCACACTCCGCAGCTTGCAGGGCATTGCCACAGCTCCTGAATTCGCCTGGGAACTCTTCCTCGGCGTCTACTGCACGTTCTGGGGATTCAGGAAAGCGGCTCCGATCCTCCGGAACGGTCCTGAGCACCGGGGCGAAGCGATGTCAACATCCGCCGCGGCCTAGCGGCTCTCGATTGCAAGGAGGAGAAGGGCGACGGAGCCGTCGCCCTTCTCCTCGCAACTCCGTCAGAGACTCAGGAGAGGTGCGGCAACACCGACTTGAGGAGTCGGCGCATGCGGTCGACCGACGCGGCGGCCGTCTCGAGTACCTCGGCGTGATCGAGACGGCCTCCGAGGCCGGCCGCCCGGTTCGTGACGAGCGAGAAGGCGAGCACCTCCATGCCCTCGGCGTGCGCGGCGATCGCCTCGAGGACGGTCGACATGCCGACGATGTCAGCTCCAAGCATCCGGTAGGCGCGGATCTCGGCGGGTGTCTCGTAGTTCGGACCCCAGTAGCCGGCGTACACGCCTTCCTTCAGATGCGGGTCGATCTCGCGGCACAACGCACGCAGCCGTGTGGAGTAGAGGTCGCTGAGGTCGACGAAGCGCGGGCCGGTGAGCGGCGACGCGCCCGTCAGGTTGATGTGGTCGGAGATGAGGACGATGTCGCCCGGGTCGAGGTCGTCCCGCATGCCGCCGCTGGCGCTGGTCAACACAACGACACGGCAGCCGGCCGCTGCCGCCGTGCGAACTGCGTGGGCGACGAGTTCGACATCGCGGGACTCGTAGTAGTGCGAGCGGCCACTGAAGGCGAGGATGCGGACATCGCCGGCGCGGAGCGAGCGGACGACGGAGCCGTGGCCCTCGACCGTAGGCGCCTCGAATCCCGGCAGCGAAGCGAGCGGAACGTCGGGGCCGCCGGACGGGATGCCAGAGACGGCATCGGTCCAGCCGGAACCGAGGACGATCGCAGCGTCGTGCGGTCCGAGAATCTTCGCGGCAGAAGCGGCGTCGCGCATGCGCACCATGCTCGCACGACGGCTCGCCGCGCGGTCGGGCCCAACCGACGAGACGTGTGATCTGGCGCTGTTCCGTGTCGGTCGCATGGAACGAACCCTCCGGCTGGCCTAGATTCGTCTTGTGGGAGCGAGCGGGAACCCAGCTCCGGGCAGCGGACATCTGGAAGTGATGGGTCCGTCCGACGCGAGCCTCTGGGCCAAGGCGCGCGCGGGCGACGCCGATGCCTTCGGGATGCTTGTTCGACCGGCACGCCAAGGCGATCTACAACTACTTCTTCCGCGCGACGGCGGACTGGGCTGCAGCCGACGATCTGCTGTCGATTGTCTTTCTCGAGGCGTGGCGCCGGCGCGACAAGGAGCTCGACGAGGGCTACGTGCTGCCGTGGCTCTACGGGATCGCGACGAATGTCCTCCGCAACCGCCGGCGTTCGGAGCGGCGGTTCGCCGCAGCTCTCCGTCGCCTGCCCAGGCCCGAGCCGGAGCCGGACTTCTCGCCGACGGCGGAGGAACGAGTCGACGACGAGCGCCGCATGCAGCAGGCGCTGGATCTGCTCCACGAGTTGCCGGAGCGAGAGCAAGAGGTCTTCGTTCTCTGCGCCTGGATGGAGCTGAGCTACGAGGACGCCGCGCTCGCCCTCGGTCTCCCGGTTGGGACGGTTCGCTCGCGCCTGTCACGCGCCCGGGCGCGGCTGCGGGAACCCGAACCGCCGAGCGGACATCTAGAGGGTGACAGCGCCCATGAGCCCTGAGCCTTCGATCCCACCGCTCCGCGATCTTCCTCCGAGCCGCTTGGAGGCCCATCGCGCCCACCTGCTTGCCGAAATCGGCCGGCAGCCGTGGTGGCGCAGCCGTCCGGCGACCACGTGGACGTCCCTCCGTGTCGCGGTCGTGGCCGGCGCGAGCGCGACCGCAGCCGCCGTGATCGCGGCCGTCGTCGCAACCGGGTGGGGCGGAGGCAGCGCTCCTCGCCAAGCGACGTCGAGCACGGTTGCGGCGCCGGTGCCGGTCTACGTGTCTCACGTTGCTCCCGCGCGAAGGGTCAAGAACGATGACCTCTACCTCCTGCCGAGCGCGCTAACGGCGGCGACCGCTCGTGAACCGCTGACTGCCTCCGGCCGGTTTCGCGGTGTTCGCGTGCCGATGCTCGTCTACGTGCTTGCGTTGCACGAGGCGGCGGACAACGGCGACCGGCATCCGACATCGGTGCAGTGGGTCAAGACCACTCGCCAGCCCGCCGTCTCGTCGCAGAGCCGTGATCGGGTGGGGAGCCCGCACCGGCCGGTCTACTTCGTCGTCCTGCACGGGCACTTCATCGACAGGAACGCGTACTACATCGGCCGAGCGGCCGGCGCGCCGAGGGGATCCGTCCTGAGTTTCACGATCGACCGCCGGAGTGGACAGATCCTCGACTTCGCCCTCGGGAACCACAACCCCGACTACGCGAAGCTCGGGCGCGCCCATCAGTTCCGCTTCGGAAAGGCTCGGGGGACGAAATGAAGCCACCTCTCTGGCCCGCGTTCTCCGCTCGCTCTCGTGCTGATCGGCGTTCTCGGTGTTGGGCTCGGTCTGGGTTGCGGCGGTGCGCAGAGACCCCCAAGTCCGATGACCCCCAAGATCGTCGCCTGCGAGCAGAGCGGGAAGCTCATCTGCGATCCCGCCGCCTATAGACGGGACCGAGCCGACGGGATGTTCCCGCTCAGCAAGCCGGATCCGAAGGGCGCGCGCCTGATGACCCTGCACGAAGTCTTGCCGCCGGCGTGGAGACATGGGGACTACACGGCTGAGCTGATGACATACGGGCAAGCCCGGAAGCTTTCCCCCGATCTCGCCGGGGCGACGAGCGTCGTCGTCGATCCGAGCCGCAAGTTCTGGGTGCTGACGCTCTACCACCACCCGCCGATCAAAGTCACCAACACCTCGACCGGACCCCCGGGGGCGCGGGTGCCGGGCAAGGTCACGGTCCGGGTGGAGTCGCAGACGGTCGACGCGGTGACCGGGCAGGGAGTGGACTCGTGCACCAACTGCGCAGCCATCCGCCACCGGTACTACCAGCCGGAAGGCGTGACGCTGATGACTCCGCTTCCCGGCTACCGCCCGCCGCTCTCCGCTCATGCGGCCCTCTCTGTCTTTCGGAGTTCGGGGATCGCGGGCTCCGACATCGCCGGGCATCCGACCGTCAGGCTCTGGATGGTGCGGGATGTTCGACCTGCCTCGCGGCGGCTACCCGGCGTGGGTCATCACTTTCCCGCACACGAGTCCGACGTCCTACGGGCTCGGACCGGTTCCGAAGACTCCCGATTGCGCCTGGGTCTCGATCTACAACCTGCAGGCGCGCGTCTGGACCGAGGACTTCCAGAACTGCCCCGACCCGACATCCGCGCCGTCCTGCGACTCCGGCTGCACGCCGGCCAATCAGGAGGCGCTCGACCACGCAGCCGACGACGCCCGACGCATCGCCGGCGCTGCGCACGTCTACACCGGAGCGCGTATCGACGACGCAGCGAACCACGTCGTCCTCTATCTCGCGCACGCCCCGCAGGACGTCATCGATCAGCTGAACGCCGCCCACCCCGGCACGTACGTCATCCACAACGACGCGCCGCGAACGGCGCATGCGTTACGCGTGCTCCAGGAGGCGTTCGACTTCAAGGTGCTCGAACCCCAAGGGATTCAGGTCGTCTCGGTAGGCCCGAGCGTCGACGGCTACCTCGAGGTCGGAGTGACGAGCAAGGTCGCCGAAGCGCAGGAGAAGCTCGACGCCATCTACGGCCCGAACGTCGTCAAGGTCTCCAAGGAATCGCCTGTGATCCTTGCGAGCCTGACCGCGCGAACATTCCCGCGCGTCTCGGCCATCCGATCGACGCAGGCGCGTCAGGCCAACGCCGCCGAGGTGCGCATGTGGCGGGAGAAGCCGCGCGCGTTCATGGTCTCCGGCGATCCCACCGTCCTGAGGTTCGTTCTCGGCGGCAACGGCTGCAAGCCGAAAGCGACGGGAGGCCGTGTCGACGGCAAGACATTGACGATCTTCCTGCGCCGCGAAGACGGATGCACGCTCGAGGCGCGGTTCTACGAGGTCACGGTCGTGTTCGCCAAGCCGATCGTCAACCCGGCCCGGATTGACAACGTCATCACGCGTTCTGGTCGGCTCGAGAGCCGACCGATGAAGCTCGTCACCGTCTTGTACGGCTGAGCGTCCGTTCTCGTAAACCCTCCAGCAAGCGGTTTCCGGCGAACCCTGGTGCTAAACTCGCTCCACTATTGAGCGAGTACCGGTGGCGCGCCGTGCGCTTCCTCTGCCCGTTCCTGAGGAGCGGAGGAGGTGTTTTATCTAATGGCAACCGGAACCGTGAAGTGGTTCAACGCCGACAAGGGGTACGGGTTCATCACTCCTGACGACGGCAGCAAAGACCTGTTCGTCCATCACAGCGCGATCCTGGGCGAGGGCTACAAGACGCTCGCCGAGAACGCGAAGGTGCAGTACGAGCCCGGACAGGGCGAGAAGGGGCCGCAGGCGACAAACGTCGAGTTGGCGTCCGCCTAGTTTCGAGTAGCGGGCCGCGGCGTCTCGATGACGCTGCGGCCGCTATTCGACCAAGCGAAAGGAGCGGACGTATGGCGACGAGCAGAGGACAGACGCACCAGAAGCGGGCACGCGAGATGGAACGGCGGGAAAAGCGCGAGCGCAAGCAGGCCAAGAAGGCGTTACGCGCGGCGGGCGAGCTGCCGACACCGGAGGACGCCGAGAGAGCGCCAGGCGAGGGCGAGCCGGAGACGGCGCCGGGTTGGATCCAGTGAGCTTCGAGAACCGCATCGACGGAGGTATCCCCTTCGTGGTCGGTGCGCTCCCGGGTGGCGCTCGGGGCGAGGAGACCTGGGCCGGCGCCAACCAGGCGAAGGACGAGACGCTGCGCCTGCGGAGTGTGCGGCATCGCACGGACGCGGAGGGACTCGAGATTCGCCACTCCGACTACGGCTACGCGCTGATCGGCGCCGACCGCAAGTCGGTCAACGGTCGCAACGACATGAGCCTGAAGGAGATCGAGTCGTGGCTCAAGACGGAACGGGCGTCGATAACCACCGGGACCGCCGACTCACGTTCGGCTGCCCTTGACGCGTACCTCGCCGACCGTGGCGCACACGGCTTCCGGATCGAGACGAGGAGCGGCCGTCAGGCCGTGATCGTGCGCCGGCATCCGCTCCATTTCGCGTTGCGCTGGGTCGCGAAAGACCGTGCCGAACAGCGGCTCGTGATCTCCGTCGATGAAAACGGCAACGTGGCTGCGGTTGCCGCCCAGCCGCTGCGCTGGTGAGACGGCGACTCCGTGACCGTCACGGCGAACGTCGTGGCCGAGCAGCGGCCGACTCTACGCGGCGTGCTCCATGCGGTCGCGTTCGTCGTCTCCATCGCGGTAGGCGCTCTCTTCGTCGCGTACGCCCCCGCGGGAGACGTGCTCGCGGCAAGCGTGTTCGCGGTCACGGTGAGCCTCATGCTCGGCACGAGTGCGCTCTACCACCGAGTGACGTGGTCTCCCAACCGCAGGCTCTGGATGCGGCGTGCCGATCACGCAGCTCTCTTCCTCCTCATCGCCGGCACCTGCACTCCTGTGGCTCTGATCGGCCTCCACGGCGCCTGGCGCAGCACCATCCTCGCCGTCGTCTGGACCGGAGCCGTGCTTGCCGCCCTCACGAAGATCTGCTGGGTAGGAGCGCCGAAGTGGCTGTCCGTAGGGCTCGGGCTCGCTCTCGGCTGGGTGGCGGTCGTGGCGCTTCCCCAACTCGCCCACAACGAGGGCATCGCCCCGCTCGTCCTGCTCGCGGCGGGAGGCCTCGCGTACACCGCGGGCGCCGTCGTCTACGGCGTCCGCCGCCCCGACCCGCTGCCACGCGTGTTCGGCTACCACGAGCTCTTCCACGCCCTCACGATCGTTGCCCTCTGCTGCCAGTACGTCGCGATCGCCGTCTTCATCGTCCGCGTCACGTAGGCAGCGCGGCCGGGGCGGGCGACTTGAACCCGTTCCTGTAGGCCGCGTACGCGGTGATCGCTGCGAAGTCGTGCCGGTGCCGGTTCGGGAAGAATCGAGCGAGAAACGCGGAGAAGTCGAGCATCTCCGCAGCAGGCGCGGGTTCGCCGTGCTTCTGCTCCGTCTCGTCCATCACCTTGGGCTTTCTCGGCGCAAGGCGTCGAGAACGTCGCGCAACCGTGCGGACGCGAGACAGATCGAGCTGTCGGCCGCGCCGTAGTAGAGGCGCAGCTCGTCGCTCGCCTCGTCATGGAGAAGCCCGCACGGGAAGACGACGTTGGGGACGTCGCCTGTCCGCTCGTACGGCGCGGTCGGCGCGAGCACCCAGTTGGACAGCCGGCGCAGGACGCGGGTCGGCTCCTTGAGGTCGAGCAGGGCGAGGCCGACGCGGTAGATCTCGCCGGCGACCGTCTCCTTGACGCCGTGGTAGACGAGCAGCCAGCCGTGCTCGGTGCGCAGCGGCGGCGGCCCGAGGCCGATCCGCAGCGAGTCCCACCAGGCGCCCTCGCGCGGTCCGAGCACCTGCTCGCGCGCGCTCCAGTTGACGAGGTCGTCGGAACGGGAGAGAGCGATCTCGCCGTGTCCGCCGCCGAACTGCGTCTTGGGCCGGTGGAAGAAGCACCCAGCGGCCCTCGATCCGGTACGGGAGGAGAGCGGCGTTCTTGTCTTCCGGCTGTCGGATGATGCCGCGGCGCTCGACGCTGGTGAAGTCCGTCGTCGACGCGAGGAAGACGGCCGGGCCGGCCGGGCCGTAGGCGGTGCAGGTGATCAGCCAGCGGTCGAGCTCGTCGATCCAGACGACGCGCGCGTCCTCGAAGCCCCACTGCTTCGCTCGCGGCGCCGTCTCGGGGAGAGCAGCGGCTCGGGATCGATCTACCAGTCGCTGACGCCGTTCGCGGAGCGGGCGACGGTGAGGTGCGAGATGCCTCTGCGGTCTTCGACCCGGGCGAGCAGGATGGTCTTGCCGTCGACGCTCGCGGCGGCGGGGTTGAAGACGGCGTTGACGGGATAGGGCCAGTCCTCCGCGGTGAGGATCGGATTGGCGGCGTGGCGCTCGAAGAGCTCGCGGCGTGCTCATGCCGACCGCCCGTTCGAGCGTCGCGCGTCCGGCGTGGAGGCACGGATGCCGGCTGCATCGAGTACGAGCGCCGCCCGGTGGAGCGCGAGCGTCGACTCCGCGCCTTCGTTCTCGTTCAGCGCCTCGCTGCCGAGCCCGTCGCTGCAGCCGCCGGTGGCGAAGTCGTAGAGCGGCTTCTGCA
The DNA here is from genome assembly GCA_963767525.1 of uncultured Actinomycetes bacterium. Taxonomy (GTDB): domain Bacteria; phylum Actinomycetota; class Thermoleophilia; order Gaiellales; family Gaiellaceae; genus Palsa-739. The sequence continues at coordinate 420,879 of CAVYEH010000002.1, read as the reverse complement.
GGCTGTTGCGTCCCAGGAACCACTCGAAGGCGCGTGATCGCCCTGCGCGCCGTGCTCGGGATCGCGCGTGACGGCGTAGGCGGCCAGCTCGGCCTCGACGAGCGCCGCGGCGTCGAGCGGCTGCTCGTCACCGCTGCCGTGCACGGGCTCGTCTCGCCGCCGGCCCCGGTGCCCGGCGAGGCGAAGGACGCCGCCGTCGAGCCCGGACTCGTCGCCGAGCCAGCGCAACGAGTCGAGGCCGAGCTCCGCGAGGTCGTCGCGGCCGAGCGCGTGCGCGCCGCTGATCAGCGCCTGCGAGAGTCGCGCGTTGTCGTAGCTGAGCTCGTCCTCGAACCAGCTCCACCCGTCGTCCGGCATGGCGCTCGTACGCGTCTGCGAGCTGGTCGACGCAGACGCTCGAGCAGGCGCCGCGCCGCGGGCTCGAGCCGGTCGGCGTCGAGACGGGAGAGCCCGAGCACCGTGTAGGCGGCGGTTCGCAGCGAGATCGCTCCGCGCGAGCGCCGTCGACCTGCCGCTCGAGCAGATCGCGGGCCGGGACGACGAGCGCGGGTATCCAGGCGGTGGCGAGGATCTCGCCGAGCGCCCAGACCGACCGGCCGACATGGTCGCCGACGTGCGGCTCGTCGAGCCAGCGCCGGTCGTAGCTCATGAAGTTGCGCATCCCCTCGTCGTCGGTGGCCGCGTGGAGGAAGGCGAGCGCGCGGTAGAGGATCGACGTCCAGACCTGCTCGTCGCCGCGGCGGGCGAGCGCGAGCGAGACGACCGCCAGGCGGGCGACGTCGTCGACGCAGTAGCCGCTGTCGCGGTTGGGGATGATCCCGTGCGCGTGCTGCACGATCCCGACGTCGTCGACGAGCGTGAGCAGGTGGTCGTTGCGCAGGGCGGCGCAGATGGAGGTCGGCGACCCCCTTCGGCCGGCGGCGCGGCGCCAGAGCGAGCGCCTCGCGCGAGCACCGACGCAGTCGCCTCGGCAACCGCGGGCCACGCGAGCGACGAACCGATCCGCCGCGCCTCCGCCCGAGCCGCCGCGAGCAGCTCGGGTTGCTCGACGTAGTCGCAGACGGCGTCGGCGAGCGCCGCCGGATCCTCGAACGGAACGAGTCGCCCGGCGCCGCTCGCGAGCATGTCCTGCGCGTACCAGTACGGCGTCGAGACGACGCCGCAGCCGGCCGCGATCGCGAAGGTGAGCGCGCCCGACGAGATCTGCTCGCGGCTTCGGTACGGAGTCACGAACACGTCGGTCGCCGCCAGCAGATCGGAGAGCTGGTCGAGCGAGAGGAAGCGGTCGTCGAACTCGACGCTCGCGTCGAGGCCGAGCTCGTGCACGCGCCGCTCGAGCATCAGCCGGTACCGCTCGCCCTCCCGGTGCGCGATGTCCGGATGCGTGCGCCCGGCGACCGTGTAGACGACCTCGGGATGCCGCTCGAGCATCGCCGGCATCGCCTCGATCACCGTCTCGAGGCCCTTGCCCGGCGAGATCAGCCCGAACGTCGAGAGCCGGAACGCGTCCGCGCGTCGCGCGCGCTCGGGCCCGCGCCCCGCGGCGGCCGCGCGAGCGGTGAGCCGGGCCGGCGCGCCGTGCGGGACGACGCGCACCTTCTCCTCCGCTGCAGGCGCCCGAGGCGACGAGCAGCTCCAGCGCCGTCTCGGTCATCACGATCACGAGCTCCGCCTCCGCGCACAGCTCCGTGAGCACCTCCGCCTGATGCGGCGTCGGCTCCGAGAGCACCGTGTGCAAGCGTCACGACGAGCGGCTGCGCCAGCTCCTGCGCGAACGAGAGCACGTACTCGCCGTCGCGGCCGCCGAAGATCCCGTACTCGTGCTGGAGCAGCACGACGTCGACGTCGAGCCGCCCGAGCATCCTGGCGGTCCGGACGTAGTCGCCGCGGACGGCCTGGGCGATCGTCCCGAGCAGACCGCGCCGCTGCGGGCTGGACGGCTCGTTCAGAACGGCGACGAGGTCGGCGCTCTCGACGCCGTCGACTCCCGCGAGTGTCGCTCTCACGTCGGCTGCGAACGTGCCGATCCCGCACGCTCGCGGCGGATAGGTCGAGACGATCGCGGTGCGCACGCTGCCTGCTATGGCCGTGCGCGGGCCGGCACGGGCAGCTACCTGCAGCTGCTGCGGCTCCTGCAGGCCGTCGCGGGTCGCGGTCGGCTTCCGGAACATGCCATTCGTCGCGTCGCGCAGCCGGTCGAGCACGCGCTTGACAGCTCTTCCTCATGATGTCGCTCCCTCTGTTGACTCCCCCGAAACAGCAAGCGGCGGGCTCGTGTGGGAGTCAGAACACGGGGACGCTGAACGCAGCCTAGCCGAGAAACGGCGAGCCGACGGTGAACATCTAGGATTCGGGCTGCGCCGAAAGAGGAGAACGATGGGCTCCGAACGTCCAGCAGGAGAGAGACTCGCGCCCGACCCCGAGCGCGTGCACGCGGCGTTTCGGGAAGCACGCAACGACGCCGCGCCCATGGCGCTCGCGGCGGCCGTAATCCTTATCGCGCTGGCGCTTGTGGCCAGGAGCGCGCACTGGGAGATGCTCGGCCGGCAGGTCTGGTGGATGTGGCTGATCCTCGCGGCGCCGTACGTCCTTCTCTCCGCGACCCTGTTCCTCGGCCTGAAACGCCTCGCACGTCACGACCATCGGCGGGAGATCGTGATCGGACTCCTCACGCTCGTCTGGGCGTTCAACGTCGCCGGTGTCGGGGTTCTGGTCGCGTCCCTCGTCGCCCACTCGGCGGCACACATCACCGGGCCGCAGCTCCTGTTCAGCGGCGCCGTGGTCTGGCTCACGAACGCGGTCTCGTTCGGCCTGGCGTTCTGGGAGCTGGACTGCGGCGGCCCGGTCGCCCGGGCTCTTGCCACCGCACCTCGCCGGCCCGACTTCCAGTTTCCCCAGGACGAGAACCCCGAGCTCGCACGCGAAGGCTGGGCGCCGCGCCTCTGGGACTACTTCTACGTCTCGCTGACCAACGCCACGGCATTCAGCCCCACCGATTGCATGCCGCTGACTCGGCCGGCCAAGGCACTGATGGCCGCCGAGTCAACGCTGTCCGCTGTGACCGTCCTGCTCGTCGCGGCGCGTGCGGTGAACATCCTTCTGTAGGAGGGCCATCACCGGGTAGGACGCCTCGCGCTCGATCTCCGAGATCAGCTCGAGCGCGTGCGCGCATGGACGTCGCGCTGTTCGTGGTGGCAGACTCGGCGTACGCAGTCACACGCCAGGAGGTACTTCCGATGACGTCCACCGAACCGGAAGCACCCACGCCGGAGCCCGATCCCGGGTTGTCCCCAAGAGCGCCAGACGAATCGCGGCAGGATCGCGCTCGCCGATACGGACACCGGACGCGCCTCTACGCCGGGGCTCACCGAACTCGCCGCAGGCGCTAGCCGCCGCTAGCGCCTGCGGCGCCGGTGCGGCTGGCCCGACTTCCGCGGCGCGGCCGGAGCGACGATCCCCGACGCGGCGAACGCCGGGCCGTGGCCGAGCGCGCCCGCGAGCTTGCTGACGTCGAGACGCTGCTCGGGCAGGACGAGTGTCACGCCGGTGCCGGTGCGGCCTGCGCGGCCCGTCCGGCCGACGCGATGCACGTAGTCGTCGGTCGTGCGGGGCGGATCGAAGTTGATGACGTGGGTGATCTCGTCGACGTCGAGCCCACGCGCGGCGATGTCGGTGGCGATGAGCGTTCCGACGCGGCCGGAGCCGAACTGGGCGAGCGACCGCTCACGGGCGTTTTGCGACATGTTCCCGTGCAGCACCGCCGTACTCATGTTGTGGAGGCGGTCGAGTTTGCGTGCGAGCTTGTCTGCGCCGTATTTCGTGCGGACGAAGACGAGGGCGAGGCCGCGCTCGCGGCGCAGCTGCTTGGCGAGGGTGTCGATCTTGTCTTCGGAGGTGACGGCGACGAACTCGTGGCCGATCTCGCCGGGGGCGTTGTCGACCTGCGCGCCGGTGGTGAAGCGCGCCGCCTTGACGGTGTATGTGCGCGCGATCTCTGCGACGGGCCCGTCGAGCGTCGCCGAGAAGAGGAGCGTTTGCCGGTTCTGCGGGAGCTCCTTGACGATCCTGTCGACCTGCGGCTGGAAGCCCATGTCGAGCATGCGGTCGGCCTCGTCGAGGACGAGCACGCGGATCTCGCGCAGTGAGATGAACCTGCGCTCGAGGAGGTCGTTGAGGCGGCCCGGCGTGGCGACGAGCACGTCGGCGCCGCGCGTGGCTTTCATCTGGCCGTGGACGGACGTGCCGCCGTAGACCGCGGCGATCTTCAGCCCGCGCGCCTTCGCGAGCGGCTGGAGCTCGTCGACGATCTGCGAGGCCAGCTCGCGCGTCGGGACGAGGACGAGCGCGCCCGGGTGGGCGGTTGCGCCGGCGAGGCGGTCGATGAGCGGGATTCCGAATGCGAGTGTCTTGCCCGAGCCCGTGGGCGCGGCGGCGAGGACGTCGACGCCGGCGAGCGCGTCGGGCAAGACGAGAGTTTGAATGGCGAACGGGGTGTGGATGCCGCGCCGGGCCAGAGCCTCGGTCACGGGTGTGGACACGCCGAGATCGGCGAATGATGTACTCAAGTGAAGTTCCTTCCTGTGGAGCGGGTTCGAGATGCGAGAGACTCGAAACGCCTGCTGCCAGGGGGAACGAGAAGCTGAATCTCCTTAGGCCGAAATGCGGCCGCGTCCGCACGGTAGCAGGGAAGGGTCCGCTACAACGGTTCCGTTGGTTTCAGCCCAGCCCACGAGCGACACGGATTCGCCGCGCTCGTGGAGGGGCGTCCTCGATCCCTACGCGAAGGCGCGGCGGGGCCGCAGCATCGTCGATCTCGCCACCTCGGTCGCGCCCTACGTCGCGTTGCTCGTCGCGTCGGCATTCGCGCTGCACGTGTCGATCTGGCTCTCGCTCGCGCTCGTTCTGCCCGCCGCGGGCTTCCTCACGCGCACGTTCATCGTCTTCCACGACTGCACCCACGGCTCGTTCATGCGCTCGCGCCGCGCGAACGACGCGATCGGCGTCGTGACGGGCGTCCTCGTCTGGCTGCCGTACCGCGGCTGGCAGCACGAGCACAACGTCCATCACGCGACGGCGGGGGATCTCGACCGGCGCGGAGTCGGCGACGTCGGCACGCTGACGGTCGCCGAGTACGACGCGCTCTCGCGGCCGCTGCAGATCAAGTACCGGCTCTACCGCAGCCCGTTCGTCATGTTCGGGCTCGGCTGGTTCCTCGTCCTCATCCTCAACCCGCGTTTCATCCCGAAAGGTGCGAAGCCGCGCGTCCGCCGCAGCGTGATCCTGACGAACTTCGCGCTCGCGCTCATCGTCGCCACCGCCTGCCTGACGATCGGCTGGCAGGCCTATCTCATCGTGCAGGGCCCCGTCCTCCTCGTCGCCGGCGTGGTCGGCGTCTGGCTCTTCTACGTCCAGCATCAGTATGAGGACGCGTACTGGCAGGGGCACGCCGACTGGCGGTACGACCACGCCGCGCTCGCCGGGAGCTCGTACCTGAAGCTGCCGGGCGTGCTGCGCTTCTTCACCGGCAACATCGGTTTCCACCATGTCCACCACCTGAGCGTCGGGATCCCGAACTACAACCTCCAGGCCGCCCACGAGGGGGATGACCGCCTCCAAGCCGTGCCGGAGCTCACGGTGTGGCAGGGGCTCCGCGCGACGAGGCTGAAGCTGTGGGACGAGCGGCGCGGCCGGCTCGTCACCTTCCGCGAGGCGCGCGCCGTCTCTTCCGCGATCTAGCCGCTGGGTCAAGGGGAGCGCCCCTTGTCGACACATAGCAGATCTGCTATATATCGCTCATGGCCGTGGAACCGGCATCGGGCTTTCCGGAAGTTGCCCGCCGCAACTTCTTTCAGACGCACTTCGAGTTGCCGGCCATCATCGGGCTGTTCAAGCCTTCTCGTAACGCGCGCGTGCTCGAGGTTGGCTGCGGCCGCGGCGTCGCTCTCCCGGTACTCGCGAAGCGGCTGCAACCGGCTGAGCTCGTTGGGCTCGACTGTGACCCGGAAGTGCTTGCGATCGCGCAGGCGCGCACAGCCGGTGTCGCACGCCTCGTCGAAGCGGACGTCCGTGAGATGCCGTTCGAGGACGCGAGCTTCGATCTCGTCTTCGACTTCGGAACCTTCTTCCACACACCCGGGCCGGAGGCGATGCTCGCCGAGATCGCCCGCGTTCTCGCCCCGGGAGGGACACTCATCTGCGAGGCGCGGCTGTCGCAGCTGATCTCGCACCCGACGCTGTACAGCAGCCATCGCCACCGCTCGTACAGCTGCGAGCCGCAGCTCCGCCCGGACGCATACCGATTGCTGTGGCTCGGCCTCACCAGGACGGCGTCGGCAGAATGGACTGCGTGAAGCGCGAGGACTGGGACAGCCGCTACGCCGGCAGTGAGTTGCTCTGGACGGCGGAGGCGAACCGGTTCCTCGTCGCCGATGCGTCCGGTCTCGTGCCGGGACGGGCGCTCGATCTCGCATGCGGGGAGGGACGGAACGCCGTCTGGCTCGCGGAGCGGGGTTGGACGGTGCGCGGCGTGGACTACTCCGGTGTCGCGCTGGCGAAGGCGGCGAAGCTCGCCGAGGCGCGTGGTGTCGACGCCGAGTGGGTGCATGCCGACCTGCTCGAGTACGAGCCCGTGCCTGCGGCCTACGACCTCGTGGTCATTCTCTACCTCCAGATTCCCGCGCCCGAGCGCCGGGTCGTCGTCCGGCGAGCGGCGGGCGCGCTCGCGCCCGGTGGCGAGCTGCTCATCGTCGCCCACGACAGCAGCAATCTCGAGCACGGGTGGGGCGGACCGCGCGATCCGGCCGTCCTCTACAGCGCCGCCGACGTGAGCGAAGACCTAGAGGGCGCCGGCGTCGAGATCGAGCGGGCCGGCGTCGTCGAGCGGCCGGTCGACGCGCCGGACGGCGAGAAGATCGCTCTCGACCTTCTCCTGCGCGCCCGCGTCACTCCTTAGCGCCGCGTGACGGGCAGGCCGGCGCGGCTCCACCCGTGCATGCCGCCCTTGAGGTTCTCGACCTCGAACCCCGCCTTCCGGAGCGTGCGGGCGGCGACGGCACTGCGGTGGCCGCTCGCGCAGACGGCGACGATCGTGCGGTCGCGCGGCAGCTTCTCGAGCTTTCCCTTCAGGTGCGTGAGTGGCACGTTCACGGAGCTTCGGATGTGCCCGCTGCGCCATTCGCCGGGCTGGCGGACGTCGACCACATAGACGTCGCGGTTTCCCAGCCGTTCGCTCAGACCGGCTGCGTCGGTGCTCGGAGTGCGCGAGAACAGGCCCACGCTCAGTTACCCGCAGAGCGCTCGACGACTCGCGCGAGCTTCTCCCGAACCTCGAGTGCGATGGGCGAGAGGTTGTCGTCGCCGACGACCGAGAGCATCCGCTCGGCGTCGATCGCCGAGATGTGCGTCTCACCGTTACGCCGGTAGACGACGACGTTGCACGGCAGCAGCGTCCCGAGCTCGGGCACGGCCTCGAGGGCTGCGTGCGCGAGTCGGGGATTGCAGGCGCCGAGGATCACGTAGGGCTCGCCGTCGACGCCGAGCTTCTCCTTCAGCGTCGCCTGCACGTCGATCTCGCAGAGCACACCGAAGCCTTCTTCCCTCAGCTCGTCGCGAACGCGATCGACCGCCGCGGGAAACTCGTTGCCGGTGATTGCGGTCAGCGTGAAACCGGTTGTGGCGGGCATTCGCACTCCTCATCGAGGTAGCGGCGGCGCGCCTTGTCGGCCTTGAGCCGGTGAGCGAGCGCTGCCGGGGGTTCGGGCTCGTGGCTGGCGAGGTGCGCGAGGATCGCGTCCTCCTCGCTGACGATCTCGCCGGCCGGCGTTACGAGCACGGGAATCGTGTCCGTGCCGATCCGTTCGCGGAGCAGGACGCGGTCGGCTTTCTCGACCGGTACCTGCCTTGCGATGTAGTCGATGCCGAGCTCTGTCAGGCGCTGACGGACGCGGCGAGAGGCGGGGCACCACTCGGTTTGCCAGAGCTCGTACGTCATCCCGGATGACACTACCATACAACTACATAGTTTGCTAGAGTGGCGTTATGACTCTCCCGCATCCGCTTCCTCCAGATCTCGCCGAGCTCATCGCACGCCGCTTTCGCGTGCTCGGCGATCCGCTCCGCGTCCGCATCCTCGATCTTCTCCGCGACGGCGAACTGAGCGTCAACGCCCTCGCCGAGCAGCTCGGCGCGGGGCAGCAGAACGTCTCCAAGCATCTCTCGCTGCTTGCCGACGCCGGCATGCTCGAGCGGCGCAAGGAGGGAAACCACGTCTACTACGCCATCGCCGACGCAGGCGTCTTCGCCCTCTGCGAGCAGGTCTGCGGCTCGGTGCAGTCACAGCTCGCGACGCTCGCCGCGCTCGTTGGCGACTCATCCTCTACACGCTGAAAGGAACAGGACATGGACGTCACCACAGAGACTTTTGACCGCGACGTGATCGAGCGCTCCCACGAGGTGCCGGTCGTCGTCGACTTCTGGGCTGCCTGGTGTGGGCCGTGCCGCGCGCTCGGCCCGGCGATCGAGCAGGAGGTCTCCAAGCGCGCCGGCAAGCTCGAGCTGGCGAAGGTGGACACGGACGCCGAGCCGGTACTCGCCGGTCGCTACGGCATTCAGAGCCTTCCGACCGTCGCCGTCTTCCGCAACGGAGAGCCCATCACCGGCTTCATCGGCGCGTACCCGGCCGGGACGATCGGACGCTTCTTCGACGAGCAGGTGCTCGCCGAGCCGGCCGACGCCGCACCCGCCACCGCGTAGCGGCGTCTCGTCCTTCATACCGTTTGGACGAGGACAGTACGGCCCTCGTCGCGAATTGTGGTGCCGTGAGCACCCCGTCCAAGACGCGCGCTATTCGGAAGGTGAAGCCGCCGAATCCGATCGAGCGCCGCATGACGAAGTTCATGCGCGAGCCGCCGTCAGTCAGGCTCGCCGCCGGCGTGATCGTCACGGCCACGACGCTCGTCGTGGTCCTTTCCGGCGTCCTGATGCGGGCTTTCGACCACAAGGAGTACGCGAACGTCTGGGTCGCCATGTGGTGGGGGATTCAGACCGTGACGACCGTCGGCTACGGCGATGTCACACCGAAGGCCCCGATCGGCAGGCTCGTCGGCGTGGGGGTAATGCTCGAAGGCATCGCCTTCCTGACGATCACGACCGCGGTCATCACCTCGACCTTCGTCGCACGCGCCGAGGGCGAGCGAGCCGAAGCCGCCGACGCAGGGACTGCAGAGCTGCTCGCGCGCCTCGACGAGTTACACGAGCGCTTCGACCGTCTGGAAGCGAGAATCGACAAATGACCGATACGAGCGACAAGGGCGGCACGAGGAATCCGGCCGAGAGTCATGGCCGCGTCCAGGGGATCCTGAACTGGCTCAAGAGACGGTCGGAGCACAAGCTCGCACGCCTCGGCTGGCAGTGGTTCCAGAGTTATCTCGGCGCCAGCAAGAACTCGGCCTGCGCGATCAGCATCTACGGGTGCCTGTCCGTCGTTCCGGCCGCGCTCGTGGCCGTCGCTCTCGTCTACCACTCCCACGACAACGTCAACGCCTTCGCGCAGCACCTCGTCGACCACCTCCGTCTCACCGGTAGCACCGCGTCGCTCGTGCAGACGACGTTCGGAAGCGCCTCGTCGAACGCCCTCGCCGGCACCGTCGCAATGGTTGTGACGTTCCTGCTGTGGGGGATCGGGATCGGCCAGCTCTACCAGGACGTCTACGCGCGCGCGTGGGGGATCACGGTCGGATCTGTCGCCGACCAGGCTCTCTACACGGTCTTCTTCTTCGTCCTCTCGGCCGTCGTCGCCGCCACGGTCATCGCCCAGTCGGAGCTCGGTCACGGCGGAACCTTCGCTGCGCTCTTCGCGATCGGGATCGTCGGCTCGCTCGTGTTCTGGCTCGTAATTCCGTACTACCTGCTGCACCGGCAGATCGCGTACCGGAAGCTCCTCCCGGGCGCGGTGATGGCGACTGTCCTCCTCATCGGTACGGCGGCCATCGCGCCGCTCTTCCTGCCGGCGACGCTCGAGACGAATGGAAAAGCGTTCGGAGCCTTCGGCATCTCCCTCACGATCGTCGGCTACGTGTTCACGATGGTGACGATGTCGGTTGCTTCCGCGGTCTTCTCTCCGGTGTGGCTCTCGTGGCGCGAGGCCGAGAAGAGCCTCGTCGCGACCGAATGAGCAAGCCGGAGTCGCGCCGCCAGGTTCTCGTCCGGCAGGCACGGGCGCTCTTCAAGGCCATCAACGAGAACGACGAGGACGCGGTCGAGAGGGCCGTCGTCGCGCTGAGCCAGTCGAGGCGGATCTTCGCGCCGCTCGTCTTCGTCCTCGGCGCGTTCGTGATGCTCTTTCAGGGTCTGAAGACGCTGTTCGCCAACTGGCGCCTGCTGCTCATCCAGATCCTCCCGGCGATGTGGATCTGGGTCGCGTTCATGGACCTCAAGCTGCACGCGTTCAAGGGGAAGGACTTCCATGTCCTGACCGGTTGGCCTGTGATCGCCAGTGTTCTCGGGATTACCGCCGTGACGGCCGCGTGCTTCTACCTCAACGCGGTGTTCGCGTTCGCGATCTCGAACGCCGGCGCGCCGCAGATCCGCCCGGCGTTCGCGCTGGCGCGACGCCACCTCAAGGTCGTTCTCGGCGCTGGGTGCGTCGTCGGCCTCGCGCTCGGCTTCTCGGCGATCATCGTCCCGCGCTGGGGCTCGCCGTGGTTCGGGCTCTCGATGGGGATCGTCGTTGGCGTGATGATGATGACTTACGTCAGCGTCCCGGCCCGGATCATCGGGGTCAAGCCGGCCGGCACGCCTCGCGACAAGATGGCGGCGGCGGCGATCGGCGGGACGATGAGCGCGGTCGTCAGCGCGCCTGCGTACATCATCGGGCGGATCGGGATCCTGCTCCTCGGCTCGAAGGTGCTGTTCCCGCTCGCCATCGCGATGCTCGTCGTCGGGTTCGCGCTGCTCGCGGGCGCCACGGGCGCGGTCAAGGCGATCAAGATGAGCGCAAAGCTCGCCGCCGGGCAGGTTCCGTCCGCCGCAAGCCCTTGAGATTCACGCTCAGCTGAGGAGCGGCGAGGGCGGAATCTGCGTCTCGCCGTGCAGTCGGTCGAGCCTGAATGCGGCCTCGTCCTCGTAGCACCAGCACCACAGTTCTCCCGGTTCGAGCGACCGGATGATGGGATGCGAGCTCGCCCGGTGATGAGCGGCAGCGTGGCGGGCGGGGGAGTCGTCGCAACAGCCGACGTGGCCACAGCTGAGGCAGATCCGCAAATGGAGCCACTTGCCTCCGGTCCACAGGCAGTCTTCGCAGCCTGCCACCGAGGTTGGCAATTCGGTGACCGTGATCTGATCGGCGTGTGTGCAGGGCTCACTCACGCGGCCTGCTCCCGCAGGTACTGATGGACGAAGGCGATCGCCATGCTGCCTTCGCCGACCGCGGCGGCGACGCGCTTTACCGGCCCGAGTCGCACGTCGCCGCAGGCGAAGATCCCCGGCACGCTCGTCTCGAGGAGGTACGGGTCGCGGTCGAGCTCCCACCGGTCCGCGACGACGACGTCCCGCCCCGTGAGGACGTAGCCCTTCTCGTCGAGCGCGATCTCCGGCGGGAGCCAGTGCGTCTCGGCGTCCGCACCGATGAAGATGAAGAGGCCGCCCGACTCGACCGTTGTCGTCTCGCCGTTCTTCCGTATGTCGATCGACTCGAGCGCGCCGTCGCCGTGCGCGGCCACGACCTCCGCACCGAAGGCGACGTCGATGTTCGGTCGCGTCGCGAGCTGCTCGATCAGGTACCGCGACATGCTCTTCTCGAGCGTGTCGCCGCGGTAGAGGATCGTCACGCTCTTCGCGTGTGAGGAGAAGAACAGCGCGGCCTGGCCGGCCGAGTTTCCGGCGCCGATGAGATGGACGTCGAGGCCGTGGGTGTTCGGCAGCCTCGCTGCGGGCGGCGCCGTAGAAGATTCCTTTCCCGGCGAGCTCGTCGAATCCGTCGACCTCGAGCTTTCGCCACGCGACGCCGCACGCGAGGATGATCGTCCGCGCGTGGAGGACGTCGCCGCCGTCGAGGTGGACCCGGTGCGCTGCGGGATCGATGCGGGTGATCTGTCGCGTGACGACGATCTCGGCGCCGAGCCGTCGCGCCTGCAGCAGCGCGCGACTCGACAGCGAGTCGCCGGAGACGCCCGACGGAAAGCCGAGATAATTCTCGATTCGCGACGACGTCCCGGCCTGGCCGCCGGGTGCCTCGCACTCGATCGCGATCGTCCGGAGGCCCTCCGACGCCCCGTACACGGCGGCTGCGAGGCCTGCCGGCCCGGCGCCGACGATCACGGTGTCGTACTCCGCCAATGCCGGCTCGGTCGGAATCTCGAGCAGCTCCGCGACGCGCCTCAGCTGCGGCCGGAAGACGACCTTGTCGCCGTTGACGATCCGAATCGCCGGCTGGTCGTCTTCGTCCGGGACGTCACTTCCCCAATGTGCGGCTTCGGTGGGCACGTCCGGTTGCAGCCAGCGGAACGGAACCTGGTTCCGGTCGAGGAAGCGCCGGAGCTCCGAGCAGGCCGCATCGCGGCGGCGTCCGAGCACGACGGCGCGGAACGCGGTCGGTGCCGAGGCCCGCGCCTGGAGCCCTTTCGGCCCCGAGAGCCGGTCGTTCGCAAGCGAGGTGAGGCGTTCCCCGACGACGGGAAGCCACGAGACGAGCTCCTGGTAGTCATGAAGATCGAGCCGGAACACGCGGGTTGGCTCGGCGGCACGGAAGCCGGCAGGGTGAAGCATCCCGAACACGATCGACATTTCGCCGAGCACGCTCCCGGGGAGCCGTTCGCCGATGACGCTGACGACGCCGTCCGCGGCGCGCAGCACCTCGATGCGTCCCGCGAGGACGCCGAAGAGCGCGCGATCGTCTCCTTCGTTGACGGCGAACTCCCCTGGTGTGAGGGTGATGTCCGCCACGACCTGCGCGAGGCGCACGAGCACGTCTCGCTCGAGGTCGGCGAACAGCTCGACGCCGGCGATCTCCTCCGGAGTGACCACCTGTGCATTCTCTGCCTTCGGCGCCGGCGAGGCCAGGAGATCCGTGGCACCATGCCTCCGCGGTGAAAGTCGTCGCGACAATCGTTCTCGCCGCCCTGTTGTCGGTCGCCGCAGCGACGGGCGCCGCTGCGACGCCCGCGCTCACGCCCGGCATCGCGAAGCTCACGGGCGCGCAGGCGTACGCGCTCAAGACGTCAGGCGAGTGGCACCGGGGCTGCCCGCTCGGCCGGTTCCAGCTCCGCGTGCTCACGGCGCGCTACTACGGCTTCGATCACCGCACGCACCTCGGTCAGATCGTCGTCAACGGGGCGGTCGCGGCGCCGCTCGCGAAGGTCTTCCGGAAGCTCTACGCGATGCGCTTCCCGATCCGCGAGATGTCGTTCGACGCGATGTACGGCCCGCATCCCGACAAGAACGGGGATGTCACGGCGTCGTTCGAGTGCCGCAACGCCGTCCCGTCGCCGTGCAACGGCAATTCGAAGGGCACGAGCTGGTCGATGCACGCATACGGCGAGGCGGTCGACCTCGACCCGCGCGAGAACCCGTACGTCGGCTGCGGGATGACGCGGGACAAGACCGCGCGCTCGTACCTGAAGCGCTCCCATGTGCGGCCCGGCATGGTGACGCCGGCGATCTACCGCAAGACGTTCGCGTCGATCGGCTGGGGGTGGGGCGGCCTCTGGAGCGGATCGACGAAGGACTACATGCACCTCTCCGTCAACGGTCACTAGCTAGACGACGCCCCACGATCGGCGTACTCTCCGGGCATGACACTCAAGCGTCTTCTCCTCGTTGCTTTTGTCGCTGCTGCGGTTCTCGTACCCGTCAGCGCTACCGCGGCGTCGTCCGGCCGCCATCGGTATCCGATTTCCCTCGCGCTGATCCCGTTGCAGAAGGCCCAGCTCGGCCCCGCAGGCGCGTCGTTCGCGCTGAACTACGGCTCCGGGCCCGGCGCCGATGTCATGCTGTCGGTCTTCGGAGCCTTCTCGTCGTACGGTGCGAGTCCGCCGGCTCCGTTTGGCGGCCCCGTCACTGGGTATGCCCTCGACTACGGGGACCCGTACACCGGCAGCACGGGAGTGATGGAGATCCGCACCGGCGTTGAGCGGTACAAAACCCCGGCGAACGCCAAGAAGGGACTCAAGTGGTGGCGGCACCAGGAGTCCATGCTCAAGGACTACAACTCGGCCGTTCTCCCGGTCACGCTTACGTGGCCGAAGCCTCCGGCCGTGGGTCAGCGGAGTTTCGCGTCCCTCGCGACGTTCGCCGCTCCGAACCTCAACCCGATCGTCCGGCTCGACGAGCAGGTGGCCGACGGGCGGTATGTCATCGATCTCACCGTCACCGCAGGCTCCGTGAGTGCGGCCGAGCAGGCCGCGCCGGCGCTGTTGACTGCGCTCGACCACCGTCTCAATCGTGTGGTCGCCGGGCATTGGACGGGGTACCCGGCAAAGCTCCCGCCTCGGCCGGATGGCGGCGGGCCCGCGCCCGGCGGCCCGGACCTGTCGGCCGCGACCCTCCAGCCGTCCGACGTCGGCCAGTCTCACTGGGTGAGCCTGTACCAGGACTACACCTCGGATCCGTTCGCTCTCTCGAGCTTCTTCATGGTCGCCAATCCTGCGGGTCCGTACACCCAGCTCAACCAGACCATCCGCTGGTGGCCGACCGCGGCCGAGGCCACGTATGCCGAGACGTATCAGGCGGACTCGGAGCTCGTGCTCTTCGGCGGGGGTACGCCTGTTGACCTGAGCACGCTGAGCGATCCGGCGAGCGGGACGCTGATCACGGGCAGTGGGCTGGCCGCGTCAATCGTCGAGATCAATCTGACGAGAGGGAAGGCGGGCGACTTCCTGTTTGCCGAGAGCGATCAGGCGCTGACGACCTCGGACGTCAAGGCTCTCGCGCAGGCGGCCGAGACCCGGTTGGACGCAGCGACCCCCTAGGAGGTATGACGGAATGGCTCTGAAGCGTGTTGCCCTCGTTGCTTTCGCCGCCGCCGCCGCGGTTCTCGTCCCGGTGAGCGCTGCGTCCGCCGCTCACCACCCGGCCAGGATCCGGCTTGCGCTCGTTCCGCTGCAAACTGCCCAGCTCGGTCCGGCAGGGGCGTCGCTTGCGCTCAACTACGGCTCGGGCTCCACCTCGAACGACGGCCAGATTGTGATTCAGGGCTCGTCCGGCGGCGGCATCTTTTCGTCGGGATCCTCGAGCGGCCCTCGCGGCGGTTATGTCCTCGACTACGGCGACCCGTTTACCGGCAGCACGGGGGTAACAGAGATTCGCACCAGCGTCGAGGAGTACAAGACTCCCGCCGTCGCGAGGAGGGCTCTCGTCTCTGCACGCTTCTTCGATGCAATTTTCGAGCCTCTGTTTCTCGCTTCGCCGTTCGTCCATGTGACGCATAGGAAGATCAAGCCGGCTCCGGTCGGCCAGCGGCGTTTCGGCTACCTCCTCAACCTTGCCGCCCCGAATCTCAATCCGATAGTCAGGCTCGACGAGCAGGTGAGCGCGGGGAGGTTCGTCCTCGAGCTCACGGTCACTGCCGGTTCCGCGAGTGCGGCGGAGCACGTGGCGCCCCACCTCTTGCGCGTACTCCACCGCCGTCTTCAGTTGGTGCTCGGGGGACATCTGGCCGGCCATCCGGTGAAATTGCCGCCGGAGCCGAAGGCAGGGCAGGCGCCGGGTGGTCCCGACCTGTCCACGCTCATCCTTCAGCCGCCCGACGTCGGCCAGTCGCACGCCGTGAACCTCATTCAGGGTTACAGCGCGGCCCCGCCGGCGCTTTCGAACTTCTTCATGATCCTCGAGCCGGCGGGCACGTACGACACGGTCGAACAGCAGATCGGTTGGTGGCCGACGGCGACGGAGGCCACTTACGCCGAGACCTACGAGGCCGGGAGCCCCGGCTTCGCCTTCGGCTTCCTCGGCTTCGGGTTCGGCTTCGGCGCCCGCACCAACGGTGAGACGATTACGCCCGTCGACCTGAGCTCGGTGGACGATCCGGCCGCGGGGTACCTCGTCACGGGAGGCGGCCAGTCGGAAGCCCTCGTGACGCTGACAAACGGTCAGGCGGGCGAGTCCATCGTCGGCTCCAGTAACGGGACGCTGACGACCTCGGACGTGCAGAGCCTCGCGCAGGCCGCGGCCGACCGCCTCGACGCCGGGCTCGGGCCTAGCTACGCGCCGACGACCTGGACGAGCCAGCGCCGGTCGCGCTCCCGGTCCAGCTCGATGAAGAGGACGCGCTGCCACGTGCCGAGCTGCAGTTCGCCCTCGCGCACGGGCACCGACTCGCCGGCCGTGCCGAGCAGCATCGCCATGCAGTGCGAGTGGCCGTTGCCCTGATCCATGTCCTCGGGGCAGATGTTCTCGGTGCGCCGGTCCCAGTCGTCGTGCGCGTAGTACGAGTCGTGCGGGACAAGCGCCTTGAGGAGGTTGGTGAAATCCTCGAGGAACCCGCTCTCCATCTCGTTCACGCGCACACAGCACGTCGTGTGCGGGGAGTAGACGCAGGCGATCCCGTTCGGTGACGCCGCTCTCGCGGACGGCGCCCTGCACCTCTTCCGTGATGTCGGTGACGGTGAGGCCGCCGGCGGTGCGGAGGCGCGTCTCGTGCTGGAAAACCTTCATCGCCGTGGCCATTCTTGTCGATGCGGTGCCACGCGCGGGAGGGGAACCACCACTCTCAGCGGATCCTGCGACTTGGCATCCTGTTCCTGTGCGTAAGAGCGCCATACCGCCCACGACGACCAAGGCTCGGACGGCCGGTCCGGTTCGCCGGCGTTTCGCGCGGTACGCGCTCGTCGCGGCGCTCCTGCTCGTCGCCGCGGCTGCTGCTGTGACCATCGCCGTCATCCTCGGCACGCGGAGCGGATCGGGTGCGGCGACGACGACGCAGGCCACGGTGACGCCGGTCGGGCCGATCGTCCTCAGCGAGGCCGGACTGAAGGCGCGAGTCGCCGCCCTCGACCAGCTCGTGTACTGGATCGGCCCGGTGACCGGCACCCGCTACGAGCTGAAACGGACGATGACGGGAGATGTCTACGTCCGTTATCTCCCGCCGGGCGTGGACGCGCGGGACCGACCCGGGCGGCTATGTCGAGATCGCGACGTATCCCTACAAGGGAGCGTTCGCCGCGGTCAAAGCTTCACCGCGGAAGGGAAAATTGCTCACGGTTGCGGGAGGGAAGGGTCGGGGATCGCGTCCATCGAGCGCGGGAGCCGGAGGAACGTGCACGTCGCGTTCCCTCACCTCGACTACCAGGTAGAGGTCTACGCGCCTCGGGCGAAAGCGGCTCGCAAGCTGGCCACCGGAGGCTCGCTCACACCCGTGGTGCCGTGACCAGGATCAGACGGCGCGCTCGATGAGCTGCGCGAGCCCGGGGACCGCGGCGTTGGCTCCCGCCCGCCGGAGTTTCCTCAGCCCATCGGGGTCGCCCGCCCGGTCGACGGCGACGATGTAGCCGAAGCTCGCGGCCTTCGCGGCTTCGATCCCGGCCTGGCTCGTTTCGAAGGCCGCTGCGCGTTCTGGCTCCACCTTCAGTTTCCGGCAGGCGGCGAGTAGCCGGTCCGGCGCGGGCTGGTTACGAAGCTTTTCGTTCGCAATCGTGTCGGCGTCGATGCTCGCCGCGAGGAGCTCGGCGAGGCCGCTCCGCTCGAGCATCTCCTTCGTGTGCGCGCTCGCGGAGACGACGGCGCAGCTCAAGTCCGCGTCGCGCGCGACCTCGAGGTAGTGCCGTGCGCCGTCGAACGCGCGCACGCCGTCCTGCACGAGCAGCGCCCCGAGGAACTCGCTCTTGCGGTTCGCGATCCCGTTCACGGTCTCGGTGCCGGGCGGGTCGTCGGGAGCACCCTCGGGCAGGCGGATGCCTCGGCTTGCGAGGAAGGCGCGAACGCCGTCGAGCCGGGGCAAGCCTTCGATGTGACCCGCGTAGTCGCGGTTCGGGTCGAACGGCTCGGGCTCAACCGTGCGGCCGAGTGACGTCTCCGCGTGCGCCGACAGCAGCTCGTTGAAAGCGCGTGCCCACGCCGCTCGGTGGAGCGCGCCGCTCGCGACGAGCACGTCGTCGAGCTCGAAGACGCATGCCTGGATCGCCTTCGGCAGGCCGAGGGCGACGCGAGCTCGGCCGCGAGGAAGAAACGGCTCGGCGAGCTCGACCGAGAGCCCTTCGTCGAGCGCGAACTGGCGGAGCTCGGCGGCCGCCGTTGCGTACTCGTTCCGGAGATGCTTTTCGTGCGCCTCGAGCTCCTCCTCGGTGAGGAATCCCTCCTCCGCCTTGAGCGCAGCGCGGGCGGCGAGCAGAGCCTCGCGCCATTCCGAGCGCAACGCGTCGAGCTCGGCGCGAACGGCGGCTTTCTCCGCGGCGGGGTTAGTGCTCCAACTCATACCTTCATGCTGCGCCCGCGGGCGCGGGCGCGCATCGGGATTCGAGGACGGCGCGGTACGGACTTTCACCGAGAGCGAATGGGCCCGCTTGGATTCGAACCAAGGACCAAGGGATTATGAGTCCCCTGCTCTAACCAGCTGAGCTACGGGCCCTAACCGCAACGGCATCTTTGCAGGCCGGATAGGCTCCGCCGCATGATCCCCTGGATCATCTTCGGTCTCGTGCTCGTGCCGCTGCTCGTCATCGCGTTCGTCGCGGCGCGCCGGAGAACGGATGCCGCCGAGCATCCCGCCGGCGAAACCGCGGCGGACAAAGCCGAGCTGGAGAAGGAGTTCGCCGACGCCGAGGCGTATCAGGCGGAGCATCGGGCCGAAGACCGGGCTCGGTACGACCAGGAGCATTTCTAGGCAGAACGGATCGCGCGGCGCAGCGAGAGCCACAGGATGATCACCGCGGCGATCGGCATGAGCCACCACGCCGTGAAGTCGTGATGCGCGAGCAGCGGCCGTCGCACCGATCGCGATCGCGACGAGGACGGCGACGAGCCAGTCGTCGCCGACGATGAAGTCCCACCAGAAGCGGCCGAAAGAGCGCAGCCACTTCATGCCGTTGCCGCCTCCAGCCGCTCGCTGCTTCAGCAGCCGCACGAACACGAGAGAGACGACGATGACGAAGGCGAGCACGCCGAGGAGCGCGGCGTCGGAGCCGGGCCAGTGCGCGCCCGCGCCTTCGGTCGACCAGAAGATCCCGAACGTCGTGAGCATCACGCCGACGGTGAACTTCATGAGGTTCTCCGGCACGCGCGCGAGCGGGGCGCGAACCGCGATGCCGACGCCGGCGACGAGGATGAGGGCGCGCCGCAGCGCCGGCTGCGGCGAGCGGGATCGAGTGCTGCGCGCTGCCGAACGTGAGGACGATGAACACGACCTCGAGCCCTTCGAGCAGCACGCCCTTGAACGAGAGGACGAAGCCGTACCAGTCGAGGCCGGCGCGCTCCACGTGCGCCGCGCCCTCGGCGTCGGCGAGCTCGCGCGCGAAGATCGCGTCCTCGTCGTGCAGCGCCTTGTAAGCCGCTCGCGCGGAGGATCGCCTTCCGCAGCCACTGCAGCCCGAAGACGAGGAGCAGCGCGCCGACCACGAGCCGCAGCGCGTCGAGCGGGATCGCCGTCAGCGCCGGGCCGAGCACGGCCGTGATCGCGGCGAGCGCGAGCACCGCGGCGCCGACTCCTGCGAGCGACGAGCGCCACCCGCGCGCGAGCGCCGACGCGAGCACGATCGTGAGCGCCTCCACCATCTCGACGGCGCTCGCGAGGAACGCGGAGAGGAAGAGGAAGGCGTTACCCGTGCTCATGTCCTCGCCTCCCGGCCACCATCCTGAGGGTAGCCCGACGAGTCCGCGTCTGAGAATCCGGCGACAGCGCCGGCGGTCGCGACGTCCTGCGGATACGTCAGCCGCGCCTTGAACAGCAGCCACGCGCTCGCGCCGAGCGGGAGGAGCATGACGATGAACGTCCACTGCAAGCCCCAGCGGCCGCCGCCGAAGACGTAGTCCGAGACGGCGCCGAAGAGCAGCGGCGCGAGCGCCATCGCGAGCGAGCGCAGGAGCGTCCGCACCGACTCGGCCCGCCCCCAGAGGGCCGGCGGCATGATGTCGAGCTGGCTCGCGGCGATCGCCGGGTTCTGGAGCGTGAGGAAGAACACCGCGGCGATGAGGTACGGCAGCGCCGAGAACGCGCTGCGGTTGAGCAGAGCGGGGAGGAAGAGCACCGTCGCGCCCGCGGCGCCGAAGAACGCGGCCCAGATCCGGCCGTTCAGCCGGCCGCGCCGCAAGAGCCAGTCGCCGAGCGCGCCGCCGAACAGCACGCCGAGGATCGCGCCGCCGCCGACCGCGAGCAGGAGGAGGTTCGCGAGCGGCTGGGCGATCCCGTACTGCTCTCGCGCGAACTCCGTGCCGAACGTCTGGACGCCCGCGAGGAAGTAGTAGCCGCACGCCGTCGCCGCGATGAGGAGGAGGTTCGTGCGCACGCGCAGAACGTACCGCGCCGCCTGCCAGAGCGACGCGCGTTGCATGTCGCGGCCGGTCGCGAGCTCCGGGTCGGGCGCGATGCCGCGCTCGCGCGCGAGGAGCTGCGCCGGCGTTTCCTGCGACTCCTCCGCTTCAGGCGGCAGCGGCTCGGTCGCGTGCGCGAGGACGCCGCGGCCACCGCGCGCCGGCTCCTTCAGCCGCAGCACGAGCCAGCCGAGGATGACCGCCGGGATCGCGAGGACGACGAACGCGGTGCGCCAGCCGCCGATCCACGAGACGGCGGCGATGTCTCCCGTCACGGCGAAGCCGAAGCCGGCGCCGAGCGTCTCGCCGGCGAGCACGAAGCCGTAGATCCGGCCGCGCTCCGACGAGCGCGAACCAGTCGCCGATGAGCGACGCCACGAGCGGCCCGGCGGCAGCGACGACGGCGCCGAGCGCGAGCCGCGCGAGCAGGAGCTGGTGGAAGTTCGGGACGGACGCGCTCCAGAGCATCGCGCCGGCCCAGAGGAAGATCACGACGCCGAGCGTCGTCGTCCGGCGCACGCGGTCGGCGAGGACACCGAACGGCAGCGTCGCGATCGCGCCGACGAGTGCGGTCACCGACGACGAGCAGGCCGATGTCGGTGTTCGTGATGTGCAAGCTCAGGCGGAGCTCGCTCGCTGACGCGCCGACCGTCGCGGCGTCCGCGCCCGCGAGCCCGAGCACGCACGCGAGGATGACGATGACCTTCGTCCGTTCCTCGCCGCCGAGCAGCCGCGTCAGGCCGCGCTTGAGCGAACCGAGCGCGAACGCGACGAACGCGCGCGCCTTGTCGGCGATGCCGTCGCTCTGGCTTTCCCCGCTCACGCGGGAATCATTGCGGCTAGGTGCCTAGACGTCGCGGCGACGGAGGAGGATGGCCGCGATCGCGATCGCGACGGCGCAGTAGCCGGCGAAGACGAGGCCGCCCGCGAGCGGCGTCAGCGTGTGTGGTCCGTGCTGGAGCGCGAAGACCTGACGCCCCGCGTTGTCCGGCAGGTACTGCGAGATCGCGTTGTCCCACGATGTCGGCAGGGTGAGCATCAACGGCGGAAGTACGAAGAAGATGCCGACGAAAAGCAGCGATCCCTCCGGCCGTGTTCCGGACGATCGCGCCGAGTGCGAGCGCGAAGATCCCGACGAGCATGATGTAGACCGCGGCCATCAACAGGCAGCGCGCGACGCCGGGCGCCGTGAATGAGATCTGGAGCTCCGGGATGTTGCTGAGGATCGCCTGGGTCTCGAAGAAGCTGATCAGGACGGCGGGCACCATCACGACGAGACGAGATGACGGCGTAGTCGACGAGCTTCGCCCAGAGCACTGGCAACCGCTTCGGCACGGCGGTGAACGTCGAGCGGATCGAGCCGGTCGAGTACTCCGCCGTGATCACGAGAACGCCGAGCACCGCGACCGCGAGCTGCGCGATGTAGACACCGGGGAGAGCGATGTCGAGGGGATTGCGGGCCGCGCGTTCCCCCGCCGACATCTGCGCCCAGTGCGTCGACGTCACGAAAGCGGGGATGAGCGGGATCGCGGATCGTCAAGAGAATCCCGACGCCGAGCGTCCAGGCGGTCGAGCGGACGCTGCGGAACTTCGTCCACTCCGAGAGGAGGACGCGTGGGAACGTGACGCGACCGGGGGCCTCGAGCTTCGGGACGCTCGGCGTGACGGCGCTCACGCGACGGGCCCCTCGACCGGTGCGGTGGCGCCGAACTCGACCTCGTCGCGCGTGAGATCCATGAACGCCTCCTCGAGCGACGCCTGCTGGGGCGTCAGTTCGTGGAGCGCGATGCCTGCAGCGGCCGCGGCGTCGCCGATCTCCTTCGCCGTCAGGCCGTGCACCTCGATCGCGCCGCGCTCGCCGTCGGCGAACGAGACCCCAGGGCCGGCGAGCTCCTCGCGCAATCGCGTGAGGTCGGGCGAGCGGACGAGCACGACCTTCTCGGAGGCGCTCGCGAGGAAGTCGTCGACGCTCGTGTCGGCGATGAGCTTCCCGCGCCCGATCACGATCAGGTGGTCGGCCGTGAGCGCCATCTCGCTCATGAGGTGGGACGAGACGAAGACGGTCTTCCCTTCCGCCGCGAGGCCCTTGAGGAGGTTGCGGATCCAGTGGATGCCCTCGGGGTCGAGGCCGTTGACCGGCTCGTCGAGGAGCACGGTCTGCGGGTCGCCGAGGAGCGCCGCGGCGATGCCGAGCCGCTGTCCCATTCCGAGCGAGAACTGCCCGGCGCGCTTGCGTGCGACGTCGTGGAGGCCGACGAAGTCGATCATCTCGAGCACGCGCTTCTTCGGATAGCCGTGTGTCTGCGCGAGCGCGAGGAGGTGGTTGTACGCCGAGCGGCCGGTGTGGACGGAGCGCGCCTCGAGCAGCGCGCCGACCTCGTTGAGCGGCGCCGGATGGTCGCGGTAGTGGCGGCCGTTGACCGTGACGTCGCCTTTCTTCGGCGCGTCGAGACCGAGGATGAGGCGCATCGTCGTCGACTTGCCGGAGCCGTTCGGCCCGAGGAAACCGGTGACGATCCCGGGCCGCACGGTGAAGCTCAGGCCGTCGACGGCGCGCTTCTTTCCGTAATCCTTCGTGAGACCCCGCGCCTCGATCACGGGTTCACACTAGTCCGCGAGGATGTGGTGGACGTGAGGATGTCGATGTGACCCTGGCGTTTCTTGTCTCCGAGCACACGATCGAGGGTTGGCTCGCCTCGTACGGCTACATCGTCGTCTTCGCGCTCGTGATGCTCGAGAGCCTCGGCCTGCCCGTCCCGGGGGAGACCGCGCTCATCGCGGCGGCGCTCTACGCCGGGTCGACGCACAACCTCGACATCGGGACGGTGATCGCCGTCGCAGCTCTTGCCGCGATCGTCGGGGACAACATCGGCTTCGCGATCGGCCGCTACGGCGGTGCACGGGTGCTCGTCCGCTACGGCCCCAAGGTGCGCCTCCACGAGGGCCGGCTGAGAATCGGGATCTGGCTATTCCGCCACCACGGCGGCAAGGTCGTGTTCTGGGGGCGGTTCGTCTCCGTCCTCCGGACGTATGCCGCGTTCCTTGCCGGAGCGAACCGGATGCCGTGGCCTCGCTTCCTCTTCTTCAACGCGGCCGGCGGGATTCTCTGGGCGACAGCCTTCGGTCTCGGCTACTACCTCTTCGGCGACGTGCTCGAGCGGCTCAGCACGACGATCGACATCGGCCTCGGCGTGCTGGGCGCACTCACGATCGCCGGCTTCGTCGTCTGGCTGAGGAGGCGGGAGGCCGTGCTGCAGGCGAAGGCGGACGCGGAGATCCTTGGCCCCGTCGCCGAGGCGCTCGGTGGACCGATCCCTCGAAACTAAGCTGGAGGCATGTTCCTCTTCGGGAAGACGGCGACGATGGTGTCGCCGGAGGACGCGCTCCCCGGCCGCGACGAGCCGATGCGCGTGCCCGACCGGCATGTCGTGCTCGGCACGCCGCTCCAGCCTCCGTTCCCGGCCGAGACGGAGCAGCTCGTCGTCGGGATGGGCTGCTTCTGGGGCGCCGAGCGCGTCTTCTGGAAGGCCGACGGCGTCTACACGACCGCGGTCGGCTACGCGGGCGGCTACACGCCGAACCCGACGTACGAAGAGGTCTGCTCCGGGCGCACCGGCCACACCGAGGCCGTGCTCGTCGTCTTCGACCCTCGGGCGATCTCGCTCGACGGCGTCTTGAGCCTCTTCTGGGAAGGGCACGACCCGACGCAGGGCAACCGCCAGGGGAACGACGTCGGCACGCAGTACCGCTCCGCCGTCTACGGCTCACCGGCGCAGCTCGAGGCCGCCGAGGCGTCGAAGGCGATGTTCCAGGCGGAGCTCGCGAAGGCCGGCTACGGCGAGATCTCGACGGAGATCGCCGAAGCGGGGCCGTTCTACTACGCCGAGGACTACCACCAGCAGTACCTCGCGAAGAACCCGAACGGCTACTGCGGCCTCGGCGGCACCGGCGTCGCCTGTCCCGTCGGGCTCAAGACGGCGTAGAGTCGCTCACATGAGGTGCGTGCTCGTGAACGTCGCGGTGCTCGGCTGTTGTGTCGTGCTTGCGCTCGCGGGTACGGCGCACGCCAAGGGGACGGCGTTCGTCACGTTCCTCACACCCTCCGGGAACATCGGTTGCGGCTACGCGACTGGCTTCGGATTCCCGAGCCTCCGCTGCGACATCGCGAGCGGCCTCAAGCCGAGGCCCAGCAAGCCGAAGCAATGCCGTCACCTTGCTGGGGCGACAGCTACACGATGGACTCGCGCGGCCGTGTCGTCCTCACCTGCCACGGCGACACGGTGATCATCAAGGGCTCGAAGGTCGTCGCGTACGGGAAGACGTGGCGGCGCGGCGGCTTAGTGTGCTGGTCGCGCACGACGGGCCTGCGGTGCAAGAACGCGAGCGGCCACGGCTGGTTCCTCAGCCGCGAGCACTCGTATCGCTTCTGACGCGCGGATCGGGGCATTCGCGGATGCGCCGGCCCGCATGACCGGCGAGACGCTCCTTCGCAACGCGAGGAGGTGTCATATGACTGCAACCCTCGAGAATCGGAGGATCGAGCCGGGCGACATCGTCGAGACGAGCGGCCGGCATGTCGGCGACACGCGGCGGATCGGGGAGATCGTCGCGGTGCTCGGCGACGACGACCGTGTCCACTTTCGCGTCCGCTGGCAGGACGGACACGAGAGCATCCTCTATCCCGGCGAGGGAACGACGATCAGGCCCCACGATCCGGAGGCCGGCTGGGCCGACTAACGACTACTGCAGGCGTTCGGCGAGGTACCGGATCGCGAGCGGGTAGCGGTACTCGATGCTGCCGTGCGCGCGCGTCGAAGAGCTCGAAGAAGACATCGGTGATCCCGAGCGCCTCGAGTTCGCGGCGGAACGCCTCGGCGCCGAGGTCGAGGAAGTACTCGTCGCGCTTGCCGGAGTCGATGTAGATCGCGCGCATGCCGCGGAGCGCGTCGGCGTGGCGGCGCGCCATCCGGACCGGATCCCACGCGAGCCAGCGCTGCCACACCTCGTCGCGCAGCGCTCCCCGTGGCCGGGTCGAACGGCAGGTCGATCGTGCCGTCCTCGTTCGCGGAGTACGCCGCCGCCATCGCGTACGTGTTGATGAGGATGTGGTCGCTCTTCTTCGTGAACGCCGGCCGCGAGCGGAAGTCCTCCCAGAACTTCTCGAACGACCCGTCGTAGTCGTCGCGTAACGCCCGCGCCGCCTGCGCGAACTCCGGCTGGTAGCAGACCTCGAACAGCGCGTCGCCGGCGTGCGTCGCGAGCCCGCCGAAGACGTCGGGGCGGAGCATCGGCACGACCATCGCGCCGTAGCCGCCGCTCGACTTTCCCGTCAGCCCGCGGTGCGCCGGCGCGGCGAGCGTGCGGTAGCGCGAGTCGACGAACGGGACGACCTCGTCGCAGAGGTAGCCGAGATAACGGCCCGTGCCGGGCGAGTCGATGAACTGCGCAGCCGCCGAACGACGTCCAGCAGTCGGCGAAGACGACGATCGCCGGCGGGCAGCCCTCCTCGGCGAAGAGCCGGTCGACGTTCTCGGGCGTGCTCGGCGCGGAACGCGCTCCGGTTCCTCCACATGTCGACCTGCCCGGTCATGCCCTGGATGAGGTAGATCGTCGGGAAGCGCCTGCTCCGGCTCGCGCCTCGTACGCGGGCGGGAGGTAGACCCAGAGCGGCCGCACGTGCGGGTCGCCGAGCGGGTTGCCGCGCAGGAGCTCGCTCTCGATCTCGAGCTCGTCGAGCTTCCCCTTCCGTTCCCGTGACCACGGTTCCATCTACTTGCCAGTCTGCACGAACGCGTTGCCTCCGTCGTCGACCACGACGCAGCGTCCCGTCGGCGTGCATGCGACGTCCTCGGGATTTGCGGCGAAGGGGATCGCGGTGCGGCTCCGCGCCGGAGCCGTCGGGTCGAACGTCGACGTTCCGCCGCCCCAGTCGGTGGCGATGCAGCGTCGCGTGGAGAGACACGCGAGCCCGGTCATCAGGTCGGCATGAGAATCGATTCGTTGTACGCCGCCGTTGAGGACATGCCCGGTGCGCGGCGCGAAGACCAGCTCCTCGCCGGACGAGTCCACGGCGACGCACTCGGCGGTCGATGGACAGGCGAACCCGTTGATGCCGTACGCAGGCGTGCTGACGAGAGACGCTCTCTTGACGACCGCGAACGACGCCGGTCCCGGCCTGAACGTCACTTCCTCCTGCGTCTTGACGGCCGTGCACTGACGGGCCGACGGGCACGCGAGGAAGTCGAAGCCCGTCCCGACCGCGTGGAGCGCAGACGTCGCCTCTCCGGTCTTGGGGTCGAAGGTCAACTCGTTACCGGCGTCGTCGAGGGCGACGCACATGGTGGTCGTCGGGCAGACGGCGTTAAGGGCATGGCCGGGATCCGGCGCCTGTCCGCCGGCGGCGTTCAGTGCGCCGGTGACGGGGTTGAACGTGAACTCCTTGAACTTCCGGAAGTCGGTGGCCGTGCACTGCGTCGCCGACGGGCAGGAGAGGACGTCGAGAAAGCCTTTGGGGTCGATCACATGCCCGCTGACCCGGACTCGCTTCCCGAGCTGCAGCGTGAACTCGGTGCTGCGGTCGATGGCCACG
Source organism: uncultured Actinomycetes bacterium (assembly GCA_963767525.1). Taxonomy (GTDB): domain Bacteria; phylum Actinomycetota; class Thermoleophilia; order Gaiellales; family Gaiellaceae; genus Palsa-739. The sequence goes on along the minus strand of CAVYEH010000002.1, from coordinate 393,836 downwards.
CACTCGGTCGCGCCCGGACACGCGATCGCGAGGAGGTCGCCGCCGTGATCGACGAAAGCCGCTGTCGATTGGGTTCCGGTCGTCGGGTCGAAAGTCGCCTCCTTGCCGTTTCCGACGGCGGTGCATTGAGTCGCAGCTGGGCAGGCAAGTCGGACGGTGGCGCTGCCGCTGCCGATCGGCGTTATCCCGGCGGAGTTGAGAGCTCCGGTCGCTGGATCGAATGTGAGCTCCTTGCCGGGCTCCGAGATCGCGGTGCACTGCGTCACCGACGCGCAGGAGACGTCAATGAGATTGCCGCTGAGCGCGACGTAGCCTGCCGCGTTCACCTGCGCGCTGGTCGGGTCGAACGTCACTTCCTGCCCGTTCGCGCCGACGGCGGTGCACTGCGTCGTCGATGCGCAGGCGATGCCCTGCGTCACATCGCTGACGAAGTTCCGCTGGACACCCGTTGCGTTGACCGCGCCCGTCGTCGGGTCGAACGTGACCTCGTCTCCGTGGTCCGTGAAGCTGTTCCTGGAGTTAATTGCCGTGCACTGCGTCGCGGTGGGACAGGAGACCGGCCCAAGGCCGGACTGCGTTCCCTCCTCTCCGCTCGAGATGCCTTTCCCGGTGCTCGGATCGAAGGTCGTCTCGTGCCCCGACGTCCCCATTGCGGTGCATTGGTGAACGGAGAAGCACGTCACGGCGTTCGGGTTCGTGTTCTTTGCGATCCGCCAATCCCGTAGCACCTTTCCGCTGAGCGGCCGGAAGACGATCGCCCGTGACCCGAGGGCATGCGGGTAGACGCCGACGCAGAGGCTCGTGGACGGGCAGGCAACGAGGATCCCCTGGACGAGCATGTGCCGGTGCCGGTGCCTGGGCGAGCTCGGGTCGAACGTGACCTCGTTCCCGAGGACGTCGGATGCCGTGCACTGCGCGGTCGACGGGCACGACACGGACTCGAACTGGTTCACACTCGACCGGTCGACCTCGATCGGCTTCGACCATCCGGCCGTCGTGGTCGTGACGAGCAGCGCGAGGAGAGCGAGGGAGAGCTTCATCGCGCTGACGATATCCTGTTGCCGCCTCGGGGCAATCCGCCCGGGCTACACTCGAGGCATGGCCGAGTACGGGACGATGCGCGTCAAGAGCGGGCTCGCGGAGATGCTCAAGGGCGGCGTGATCATGGACGTCGTCGACGCCGAGCAGGCGAAGATCGCCGAAGCCGCGGGCGCCGTCGCCGTCATGGCGCTCGAGCGCGTCCCGGCCGACATCCGCCGCGACGGCGGCGTCGCGCGCATGTCCGATCCCGAGATGATCACGGGGATCCAGGAGGCCGTCACGATTCCCGTCATGGCGAAGTGCCGCATCGGCCACTTCGCCGAGGCGCAGATCCTCCAGGCGCTCGAGGTCGACTACATCGACGAGTCGGAGGTGCTGACGCCCGCCGACCTCGAGCATCACGTCGACAAGTGGCAGTTCACCGTCCCGTTCGTCTGCGGCTGCACGAACCTCGGCGAGGCGCTGCGGCGCATCTCCGAGGGCGCGGCGATGATCCGGACGAAGGGCGAGGCCGGCACCGGCGACATCGTCAACGCGGTCACGCACATGCGCTCCGTCTTCGGCGCGATCCGGCAGCTCGGCGCGCTGCGCGAGGAGGAGCTGTACGCCGAGGCGAAGGAGCACCGCGCGCCGTACGAGCTCGTGAAGTGGGTCGCCGAGAACGGGAAGCTTCCGGTCGTGACGTTCACCGCAGGCGGCATCGCCACGCCCGCCGACGCGGCGCTCTGCATGCAGCTCGGCGCGGACGGCGTCTTCGTCGGCTCCGGCATCTTCAAGTCGGGCGACCCCGAGCGGCGCGCGAAGGCGATCGTCGAGGCGACGACGCACTACATGGACGCGAGCATCCTCGCCCGCGTCTCCGCCGGCCTCGGCGAGCCGATGGTCGGCATCTCGACGCAGACTCTGGATCCGTCAGAGCTGCTCGAGACCCGCGGCTGGTAGCGCCGCAGCGATTCCGCCGCGAGCTGCTGGGCAGTGACCTTTACTCCGTCCGGTCGGCGCGAGATGATTCGCACCGATGGCGAACGCGGAGACCAAGCCGATCTGGAACTCCTCGTCGTTCCTCGTCTACACCGGCGGGCTGACGGTGCTCCGGCGCGATTGGCGGGCTCGCCTATCTCGCGACGCAGTTCGAAGGCGCGGGCCAGGAGACGGCGTGGTCGCTGCTTGATCCTCGTGATCCTCGCTGCGATCGCGAGCGGCGTTGCTCGTACGCCGACCGGTGGCTCGCGGCGGGGATCTTCGCCTTCGACTCCGTGATCGCCTGGGCGGTCTTCGTTGTAGTGGCGCTGCATTGGTTCGGCTGGGAGAACGGACGCTTCACCGACCTCCGCGTCTGGTCGTGGCCGCGGCTCCTGGCCGAAGTCCTCGTCCTGCTCGCCGCGGTGGGCGTCCGCTGGCGCTTCGCGTTCCCGTTGATCAGCCTCATCTCAGCGGGCGTCGGCGCGCTCTTCGTGATGGATCTCCTGACGTCGGGGCACGGCAACTGGCTCGCCGTCGTCTCCATCCTCGTCGGGCTCGCTTATCTCGGCTTCGGATATGTGTCGGACACACCGTCGACGTTCTGGTTCCACGTCTTTGCCGGACTGCTCATCGGTGATTCCGATTCTCTACTGGTTCAACACGAGCGACGTTCGATTTCGCCGTCATCGCGTTCGTGTCGCTCGCCTATGTCGGATGGCGCGTTCGCGACGAAGCGTTCGAGCTGGGCGGTCTTCGGGACGATCGGCTTCTTCATCGTGACCACCTATTTCCTCGTCAAGGCCGTGGAAGACACTGCTCGGTCGGCGTCGCCGTTCGGTGGCCCGGGGTCGGTCATTTCCGCCCTCTGGTACATCCCGCTCGCGATCGGACTCCTCGGCTTCTGGTTCGTCCTGCTCGGGATGGCAGGTAAGCGGAAGAGGAACGACCCGGTCACAACCGAGACCAAACCCGTCTGGACATCGTCGTCGTTCCTCATCTATACGGGCGGGCTGACCGTTCTGCTCGGAGCGGCCGTCGGGCTCGTCTATCTCGGATACGAGGACAGAGGCGACGGTGCCAGGGTGGGCTGGACGCTGCTCTTCCTCGTGATCGTCTACGGCATCGCGCACGCGCTCCGTCTGCGCAACCGGTGGCTTGCGGCGGGGATCTTTGCCTTCGTGTCGGTGTTCGTCTGGGCGACCCTCGTTCTCCTCACGATGCGCTGGATCGGGTGGCACCCGTTCAACGTGTTCCGGCCGTCGTACGGCGGCTCGCCGCTCCGCGCGTTCATCCCTCACTCGCCGTTCGACGACTGGTCGTGGTCGCGGCTGCTCTTCTGGGTCCTCGTCCTCGCAGCGGCGTTATACGACCGGCTGGTGTTCAAGTTCCCGTTCATCCGCTACATCTCGGTCAGCGTGCTCTGCTCTTGGTCGCCGACGTGCTGACGTCGGGACACGGCACCTGGTTCGAGGTCGTGACCCTGCTGACGGGCCTCGTCTACTTGCTGGTCGGCACCGTGATCGACAAGCCGTCGGCGTTCTGGCTCCATTTCGTCGGCAGCCGGGCTGATCGGCGGCGTGCTCGTCCACTGGTTCAGCACGAGCGACTTCGACTTCGCCGTTCTCTCGATCTTCGCCCTCGCCTTCGTGCTGGTCGGGTACCGGACGCGGCGGTCGATCTGGGCTGTCTACGGGGCGCTCGGGTTCTTTGCGGCGACGATCACTACCTCGGTCTTCTTCCAAGTCACACCGGACTGCTCGGCTCGCTGTCGACCGTGAGCCAGCAGTGCACCAGCGGCGGGGTAGGCTCGTGCAGACGTGTACGTCGGGCCGCCGGTCAGCCCATGGGCGCCGATGCTCGGCCTCGGCCTGCTCGGCTTCTGGCTCGTCGGGCTCGGGGTGCTTGGCGCGCGAGCGGAGAGCGACATGCACGCGGCGGTCGCCGTCCAGAGTCCCGCACCGCTCGCAGGCCTCGAGCCGCCTGCCGCCGCTGATCCGCCGCTGGACGCCGACCCTCCCGCCGAATAGCGCTCGTTACCATCGGAACGTGGAAAAGCCGCTCACGGATCGGCGTCCTCGCCGTGCAGGGAAACTTCCGCGAGCACGCGGCCGTGCTCCGTCGCCTCGGTGCGGAGCCGGTCGAGGTTCGCCTGCCCGAGCAGCTCGACGGGCTCGACGGCCTCGATCATCCCCGGCGGCGAGTCGACGGCGATCACACGCCTGATGTGGCTCTACGGGCTCGACGAGGCGGTCAAGCGGCTTCGGCGGGCCCGATCTTCGGCACGTGCGCGGGGATGATCGTCCTCGACCGCGACCACCTCGGTTCGGCGACTGGCGCACCGAACGCAACGCGTTCGGCCGCCAGGTGAAGAGCTTTGAAGCCGATCTCGACATCGAAGACGGCGAGCGGAGCCGCTGCGCGCCGTTTTCATCCGCGCGCCGTGGCTCGAGGATCCAGGCCCCGGCGTCGAGGTGCTCGCGGAGCTAGACGGCCACGTCGTGCTCGCGCGCGAGGGCCGGCTGCTCGTCGCGGCGTTCCATCCCGAGTTGACCGACGATTCCCGCGTCCACGAGCTGTTTCTGAACATGTGCGAGAGGAGGAGACCCAGTGTCCGGGCATAGCAAGTGGTCGTCGATCAAGCACAAGAAAGGCGCCGCCGACGCGAAGCGCGGCAAGCTCTTCTCCAAGCTGACGCGCGCGATCATCGTCGCCGCGCGCGACGGCGGGCCGGATCCGGCCGCGAACCTCGCGCTCCAGAACGCCGTCGAGAAGGCGCGCGCCGCCTCGATGCCGAAGGACAACATCGACCGCGCGATCGCGAAGGGCGCCGGAACCGACTCCGATGCGGCCGCCTACGAGACGATCGTCTACGAGGGCTACGGCGCGGCCGGCGTCGCCGTGATCGTCGAGGCGCTGACCGACAACCGCAACCGCACCGCGGCGGAGGTGCGCCACATCTTCGACAAGAACGACGGCAACCTCGGCGGCTCGGGCGCGGTTGCGTGGCTCTTCGAGCGGCGCGGCGTCGTCCTCGTGCCGGCCGACGGCGTCGACGAGGACGAGCTGATGCTCGCCGCGGCCGAGGGCGGGGCGGACGACGTCGCGCTCGACGGCTCCTCCTTCGAGGTGCTCTGCGCCGCCGAGCAGCTCGCGTCGGTGCGCGAGGCGATCACCGCGGCCGGCTTCGCGATCGATTCCGCCGAGCTGACGATGCTGCCGAAGACGACCGTGGCGGTCGAGGACGAGAGCGAGGCGAAGAAGATCCTCCGGCTCATCGACCAGCTCGAGGACGACGACGATGTCCAGGACGTCTACGCGAACTTCGACATCCCCGAGCGCGTCCTCGAGCTCGTCGCCGGCTGACGCGTGCCGGAGACCACGTGTCACATGTCGATCTCGCTCGACGGCTTCGTCGCCGGGCCTGAGCAGAGCCGAGAGAACCCACTCGGCAAGCGCGGCACGGAACTTCACACTTGGCACCTCGGTGACGAGCGTGCCACCGCCGCCGACGAGACGGCGGTCGCTTGGCTAATGCGGCCACGTGGCGCCTACGTCATGGGGCGGAACATGTTCGGCCCCATCCGTGGCGAGTGGGAGGAGGACTGGCGCGGCTGGTGGGGGCCGGCGCCGCCGTACCACGCCCCGGTTTTCGTGCTTACGCACCACGCGCGCGAGCCGATCGAGATGGAGGGCGGCACGACCTTTCACTTCGTCACGGGCGGGTTCGACGCCGCGTACGCGCAGGCGCGGGAGACCGCCGGCGACCTCGGCGTGGACATCGCCGGCGGGGCAGCGACCGTCCGGCAGGCGCTGAGCGCTGGAGTGATCGACGAGCTCACCCTCGACATTGCCCCGGTTCTACTCGGTGCCGGCGAGCGGATCTTCGACGGGATCGAATCTCTGGGGATGGAGCCTGTCGAGGTGCTTCATTCGCCGCTCGCGACTCACATCCGGTACCGCCGGGTGGATCGTTAGCGTCCGACCCCGTCCCTAACCTCTGCCCGTGAAAGTAGTCGGCATCGACCCTGGGACGGCTGCGTGCGGGTACGGGATCGTCCACGAAAGCGGAGGGCGCCTCAAGGCCATCGGCCACGGCTGCTGGTCGACCCCCGCCGGCGAGGATGTGGCGCTGCGGTTGAAGACGATCTACGACGGGGTGGCCGCCCTCATCGCGGAGCACGCGCCGGATGCGGTGGCCATCGAGGAGTCGTACGTCGGCGCCGACGCCCGCATCGCGCTCTCCGTCGGGCAAGCGCGCGGCGCCGTGCTCGTCGCGGCCGCCAACGCAGGTGTCGCGTGCCGTGAGTACGCGCCCGCCAGCGTCAAGCAGGCGATCTGCGGTCACGGGCGCGCCGACAAGGCGCAGATGCAGCGGATGGTCAAGATGATCCTCGGTCTCGCCGAGATCCCGACGCCGAACCACGCCGCCGACGCGCTCGCGGTCGCGATCTGTCACGCGATGGCGCCGCCGCTCTTGGAGCTTGCATCGTGATCGCGCGCCGCGAGTTGATGGGAGCCGCGCCGTGATCGCGCGCCTCCGCGGCAAGCCGGTCGCGAACACGCCTGAAGGGCTCATCCTCGACGTCGGCGGCGTCGGCTACCTCGTGCACGCGACGCCGGCCGCCATACGGAAGGGCGACTCGGCCGACGAGATCACGGTCGACACGTACCTCCACGTGCGCGAGGACGTGATGCAGCTCTACGGCTTCGCCGACCGCGAGGAGCGCGAGCTCTTCGTTCAGCTGCTCTCGGTGAGCGGCGTCGGCCCCAAGGTCGCGCTCGCGATCGTCTCCGGTTCGCCGGCCGCCGAGCTGCGCCGCGCGATCGTCCGCGAGGACGCCGCGCGTTTCCAGGCGATTCCCGGCGTCGGCAAGAAGACCGCCGACCGCATCGTGCTCGATCTGAAGGACAAGCTCGGCGATCCCGCGTTTGCGCCGTCCGTCGAAACCGGCGACGAACATGTCGTCGCGCGCGACGCGCTCGTCGAGCTCGGCTGGTCGCTCCTCGACGCCGAACGCGCGCTCGCCGAGGTCGACGACGACCTGCCGCCGGAGGAACGCGTCCGGCTCGCGTTGAAGAGCGCCGCATGAACGCACCGTTCCTCACGCCCGAGATCCGCGAGGACGAGGAGGAGCTCGAGCGGAGCCTCCGCCCGCGCCGGCTCGACGAGTTCGTCGGCCAGTCGCGCATCAAGGAGCAGCTCGCGATCGCGCTCGACGCGGCGAAGGGCAGAGGCGAGGCGCTTGACCACGTCCTGCTCGTCGGGCCGCCGGGGCTCGGCAAGACGAGCCTCGCGTACATCCTTCGCGAGGAGCTCGGCGTCGGCATCCGCTCGGTTGCCGGGCCCGCGCTCGAGCGGAAGGATGTCGCCGCGATTCTCACCGCGGTCGAGGCGCGCGATGTCGTCTTCGTCGACGAGATCCACCGGCTCGGCCGCGCCGCGGAGGAGATCCTCTACCCGGCGCTCGAGGACTTCCGGCTCGACATCGTCATGGGGCAGGGCGCGGCCGCGCGCACGCTGACGATCGACCTGCCGCCGTTCACGCTCGTCGGCGCGACGACGCGCACCGGTCTGCTCACGTCGCCGCTGCGCGACCGCTTCGGGATGACGTTCCGGCTCGACTACTACGAGCCGGGCGAGCTCGCGGCGATCGTCGCGCGCTCGGCGCGGATCCTCGGCGTCGAGATCGCGCCCGACGCCGCCGAGGAGATCGCCGGCCGCTCGCGCGGCACGCCGCGCGTCGCAAACCGCATCCTCCGCCGCGTGCGCGACGTCGCCGAGGTGCGCCACCAGGGTGCGATCACGACCGCGATCGCTCGCGAGGCGCTCGACCTGCTCGAGGTGGACGAGGCGGGCCTCGAGCGGCTCGACCGCGATCTGCTTCGCGCGATCGTCGAGAAATACGCGGGCGGCCCGGTCGGAGTCAACACGCTCGCGGCCTCGCTCGGCGAGGAGCCCGACACGATCGAGTACGTCTACGAGCCGTATCTCCTCCAGCTCGGCTTCATCGCACGCACGCCGCGCGGGCGCACGATCACCGCTCTCGGCCGTGCGCATCTCGGTTCTGCTCCCGAGCCCGAGACGCGGCTCTTCTAGCGGTGGCGTCGCCGGCGGACGGCGACGACGACTGCCAGCGCTGCCACGGCCGCCGCAAATCCCCAGAAGACGATCACGCTGGAATCGTCCTCGTTTCCGTCCGGAACGGCATCGGGGCTTCCGCGGAGTAGTCTGAGCTCGCATGCCCGATCTCTGGACTCCGGTCAACGAGCTGCCGCACGAGGCGTTCGTCGAGCGCCTCCACCGGGCGATCGGCAACTTCGCCGAGGCGATGGGCGTGGAGAAGCCGCTCGTCGAGATCGAGCTTGCCGACACGTCCCGCTTCACGCTCGACCGGATCGACCCGGAGCCGGGCTTCGGGATGGTGACGTTCTACGTGGCCGACGGGCGAGACGACGCGCCAGAGGCGCTCATCGTCCCGCTCGGCTTCGTGCGACGGATCGAGCTTCGGAGCGCGCCGGAGAAGAGCGAGAGCTTCGGGTTCACCGTTCCGCCCGCGAGCTGACGCGATGTGGGTCTTGTTCACTGCGCCATGCCCGACGCCCGACGGACAAACCGCGCGCGATCTCTACGAGAAGCGATTGACCTGGATCGACGATTCGATGCGCGAAAGCGCCCGTGAGCACGGGTGCACGTTCCATCGAGCGTGGGCCGCGGCCGACGGCTCTGCGTTCTACGCGCTCGCCCACTGGCGAACACGTGAGGGCGCGACGGCGTTTTTCGAGGAGTGGCAGATCGGGGACGAGCCGGGCGAGGTCGCGATCGTCCTAGACGGCGACGTCGGCCTCGTGCCGCTCGGCGGCGACACCGCGTAGCGCGGCAGCGATCCCTACGAGCCAGGGCGCGACGAGTAGTGCCATCACGTCGAACCAGACGTAGCCGCTTGCGACGCCGCTCGGCGGGTTCCCGTCGGGAATCCCGAGCCCGGGGAGTGACGTGGCCCAGCGCCACGTCCCGATCGACGTCCCGTACAGCTCGAGCGCGGCGACCATGATGAAGACGCCGGCGTACGTCGCCCGCCAGCGCGACCGCCAGAGGAAGACGAGCAGGAGCGGCACGCCGAGCGCGCCTGCCATGTCTGAGCGTGGAAGGAAGAACAGTCCGGCGATTCCCCAGCCTGTGGCGCCGGCGGCGGCGATCCACACAAGCGGCCGCTTTGGGAGCGTCCCCGCGAGCGCGAGGCCGCTGAGGTAGACGAGCCCGTGCGCAGGCGGGATGAAGAGCGGGAGGTTATGGAGGCGGTAGTGGTAGACGCCCCAGACGAGCGATCCGGTCACCTCTCCGACGGTCGCGAACGCGACGACGGCGAGCGTCTGGGCGCGCGCGAGCGGCACGAGCGGCCGGAGCGCCGCAGCGAGAACGGCGAACGTCAGGACGCCGAGCGCGGTCTGAGCCTCGATGCCGACCTGCGTGTCGACGGCGAGTAGCGCCGCGAGGTAGGCAGGGAGCGCTACCGCGTACCAGCGAGGAGTCGTCACTTCCGGTACTGGAGCTCGTGCCAGCTCGGGGTGGGGAGGAGCTCGACGAGGGCGCGCCCGCCGTTCGTGTCGGCATAGGTGAAGTCCTTACTCTCGTCGTCCCAGTCGACGTCGAGGAGGCCTTCCTTCACGCGGTGGTCGAGCCACGCGCTGCGGAAGACGAGTTTCTTGAGCCAGTAGACGAGCGACTCGCCACGCACGAGCGCGAGCGTGTCCCAGTGCGCGACGAGGTACCGGCCGAGGTCGCTGCGCGGCTCGGCGATCGCGTCGCTTTCCACGAGCTCGACGAGATCCGCCGTCTCGTCTTGCTCGAGCTCCGCCGACGGGACGAGCCCGAGCCGGACGGCCGCCGCGGTGACGCGCTCCTCGAAGTCGGCGGCGCCGAAGGAGTAGCGGAAGCCGAGGAACTCGACGACGTAGTCGTCGCCCGAGTAGTAGTTGCCGGCCGTCTCCACGCCTTGAGCGTACCCTCCTCGCATGCGCAAACTCCGCTACCCCATTGCGCTCGCGGTCGTCCTTGCACTCTCGGCGTTGACGGCCTGGTTCTTCGCATGGCCGTTCGCGAAGGCGGTCATCCTCGCGCCGGTGATCGTGTGCGGCGCCGCCGCCCTCGTCGGGCTGATCCTCCTGTGGGGGAAGATTGCGCTCGAGCAGCTGCGTGAGTCGCGGCATCCGCGCCGCGTTCTCGCATACTGGCTGATCGGCTTGGCGCTCCTCGTCGTGCTGACGGTGCTAGGTGTGAAGCTCCCGAGCGAGGGCGGCTGAGAGACGGTCGATCTCGTCGCCGGTCGTGTAGGCGGCGACCGAGATGCGGAGAAGATCGTGGTCTGGCCCGGTGACCGGGATCTCGATGCGGTGGTTCGCGAAGAGCCGGTCGCAGAGGCCGGGGTCGGGCCGCGGGAGCCGGACGCTCGCCATCTGGCCGAGCATCTCCTCCGGTGCGATCGGCCCGGTTCCGAGGAGATCACATAGCTCCGCGCGGGCCTCGCGGGTGGATGCGCGGCAGCGGGCGCCGACTGCGTTCCAGTCGCGTTCGGCCTGGTAGCGGATCGCGGCGGGGACGGCGAGCCACGCGGCCGGGTCGAGCGTTCCTTGCATCTCGATTCGCTCCTGGAACGTCGTCCCTTCGGAGTAGCCCCAGCTGACGATTGCCGCGTCGACCCGTTCCTGGTGCTCGGGCCGGACGTGGAGAAACGCGGCGCCTTTCGGGGTCATGAGCCATTTGTGGGTATTGCCGGAGTAGAAGTCCGCGCCGAGCGCCTCGAGGTCGAGCGGCACGTGCGCGGGTGCGTGTGCGCCGTCGACGATCGTCACGAGGCCGAGCTCGCGCGCGCGGGTGACGATCTCCTCGATGGGGAGGATGAGCGCCGTCGCCGAGGTGATGTGGCTGACGAAGACGCCCCGCGTCCGCTCCGTGGCGCGCGCGAAGAGCGCCTCGACGAGCTCGGCGGAACTCGTGAGCGGAAGAGGGATGGGGGCGCGGACGTATGCGAAGCCGGTGCGCGCGGCGAGCCATTCCCACGCGAGGTCGCACGCGCCGTATTCGAGGTCGGTCGTGAGGATCTCGTCGCCGGAGCCGAGATCGAGCGAGCGTGCAGCGAGGTTTACGCCGGTCGTCGCGTTCGTGACGAACGCAACGTCGCCGGGCGGCGCGCTGAGGTAGCGCGCGAGCTCGGTGCGCGCGTCCGCGAGGAGACCGGGAAGGCGGCGGTCGAGGAAATCGATCGGCTCCCATTCGAGGTCGCGCTGCCACGTCTGGTAGCTGTCGAACACGGGCCGCGGGCACGCACCGAACGAGCCGTGGTTGAGGAACGCGACCTCGGGGTCGAGGAGGAAGTCTCGGCGGAGCTCTTCTGGCGTGATTGTTACGGCCATGTGGACAACGGGAGGCTAACTTCGGCGGGCCATAGACATCGGCGGTTGAGAGGAGTATGTTCGCCCCCTCATAACCAAAGAGCTGCGGCGGAGGAGGCTCGTCATGCATCTCCGTATCCCTGGAAGTCGAGGGCGTCGAGTCGCCGCCTTCTGGATCGCCGTCGCGCTGCTCACGGCGCTCGTCTTATCGCAGTCGACTGGACATGCCGGCGCCGCGCCGGCTCGCGCGACCATCGTCGTGTCTACGAAGCTGATCCCGGCCGTGCAGACGCCAATGGCGGTCCTTCGCCTCAAGACCCTGCCTCCGCCGACGGCGTTTCTCAATTCGGTGCTCCCGAATGTCGGCGCAAAACAGACAAAGCTCGTACCTCTGAACCAGATCCCGTTTTATGACCAGCACCAGTTCGTTCCGCCCTCGAACCTCATGGGCGCGTTCCATGGGGACGATCATCTAGCCGCGTTCGCCGACAGCAAGACGGGCGAGGGAGCGGTCTACCCGAACCTTGGTGACCAGACGCTCGTCTCCGGCGCGGGTGTTCCGGCGTTCCTCAAGCGGGCGTCGAGCATCGCTGGGAACACCTTCACCGGGAAACGCCTTCTCCCGAAGGACTCGACGCACTATGTGCTGAGCCCGGCGGTTCCCCTGGATGGCTCCAGCGTGGACCCCCTCCGAGAGTCCCCGACGAAGGCCTACCTCGCGTATGTGCCGGTCGCCCGGATGGTGGGCCGGTATCACGTCAGCGGTCCCGGCTCCACGTCCTTCATGGCCTTCGACACGGAGATGCATGTCGAGGGTTTCATGCGGAACTGGAAGTCGGCCACAACGTTCGCGAGCGTCAAGGAAACGCGTTCGAAGGCACAGATCGCCAAGCTCATCGCGTCCCAGCTCGCCGCGCTCAAGCCGGTGAACGCCCGCGTTCTCACTGTCTCGCTCGGTTACTACGACAGCAATCAGGGCTACATGCAGCCCGTCTACCGGTTCACGGCCCAGGTCGATTTCAGTGCGGCCGGAGGCCCGGTCGCATCCGACTACGAGCTTGGCTATGTCGGTATCGGCAAGCAGTACGAACGGATCCCGGCGCTCGGACCCAACCCCAACTCGCCGCCGCCAGCCAACGACAACCCAGCTGGTGCCCCACACTCTCTTCCGCGGACGGGCGCAGGCGCGTCCGATCCGTGCGTTGGGCGCTATGTCGTCCAAAATGACAGCCAGAGCTGGGTGGACAGCGCCAATGGGTTCTACTCCGGCATCTCGTCCTATGGCGGTGGTGGTTGGTTCTCGAACTGCCAGTACTACTGGGCAATCCAGCCGCAGTACAACCCGGCGGCGCCACGCGTGAACAGCATGAACATCGTCGACAGTGAAGGGCACGGCGACTGGTGGCTGTTCAGCACGGTGTCGAATTGCTGCAACCTGATCAACCTCAACCCGGCGGTCAGCTATAGCGGCGACTACAAGGTGCCTTTCCCCGGCTACGGCGCCGCCGCGGGCGGGAATCTCGACTACTGGATCATCCACTCGTGCGAGGTTGTCCCCTCGGCCAGTGACACGGCGAACTGGTACGGCGTGTGGTGGAACCTCTTCGGCGGCTTACACAGCGTCATGGGATATCGCACAATCATGTACATCGCCGACGGCGCCATGGCTCCGTACGGCTTGCAGCTACGTCTCGGCGCTCCTGCCGTGGCCGCCTGGCTAGGGACCGTCATCAGTCTCGGCGCCTACTCAGGGGGCCCCACGGGGGTGATGCATGGGGTCACCAAGCACCTGGGACGCCCCTCGACGATCAGCATGTCGAACCAGGTGAACGACTCGGCGTATGACACGTCGGCCCAGCCGCGGGCCAGCAGCCTCACGAACTTCTGGTACCCCGGCTAGGCGCTCGCTTTCCATGCCGGTGCCTGGCCGTGGTTGCGGTCAGGCACCGGCTACACCATCCCTAACCCCCACCCACCCTGGGGAATGGATGAAGCGTGCCGGTTCATCGGTGAAGAAAGCGTCGAGGCTTCGTGCCAATTCCGTAGACCCCGGGTTCCGTATGCCGATTCCGTCCGCACCTCTCCGTAGCGTGGCTGCACGATGCACGACGGCACCTGGACGATCGCCGACTGCCCGCCTGGAGCTCAGGCCGCGCTCGCGCGGGCGCTCGGCGTGTCTGCGGTCACGGCCGCCGTGCTCGCGCGGCGGGGCTATCTCGATCCCGACGACGCGAGCCGCTTTCTCGAAGGCGAGCAGCCGCCGCACGATCCGTTCCTCCTCGGCGACATGGAAGCTGCGTGCGAGCGCATCCGGGCCACGATCGCGGCTGGGGAACGGATATGCGTCCACGGCGACTACGACGTCGACGGGATCGCCGCGACCACGCTCGCGGTCCTCCTCCTGCGCGAGCTCGGCGCCGACGTCGACTGGCACCTCCCGAGCCGTTTCGACGAAGGCTACGGCGTTAGCCGCGGCACGCTCGCGCGGCTCGCCGACGAAGGATGCGGGCTCGTCCTCACCGTCGACTGCGGCATCACCGCTGCAGCCGAGGTCGCCGAAGCCGCCGCGCGCGGTCTCGACGTGATCGTCACCGACCATCACCGCCCCGCCGAGACGCTGCCCGACTGCCCGATCGTCGCGACCCGACCATCCGAGTATCCGTTCCCGGAGCTTTGCGGAACCGGCGTCGTCTACAAGCTCGGCCAGGCGCTCTTCGGCGTCGACTCGGAGATCCCGAAGCGGCACCTTGACCTTGTCGCCCTCGCAACGATCGCCGACGTGGTCCCGCTCGTCGACGAGAACCGCTCGCTCGCGATCGCCGGCCTCCGCGCGCTCGCGCGCACGACGAAGCCAGGGCTCCGTGCGCTCATGCGCGCCGCCGCGGTCGACCCCGCCAGTCTCGACGCCGCCGCGGTTGGATTTAGGCTCGCTCCTCGTCTCAATGCGGCCGGCCGGCTCGGGCACCCGCGCGCCGCGCTCGAGCTCCTCCTCACCGACGACGAGAACGAAGCGCGCCGCCTCGCCGACTCGCTCGAAGAGCTCAACAAGGAACGCCAGGCAGTCGAGGGGCGCATCCTCCGCGAAGCGATCGCCCAAGTCGAGGCGTGGCCGCCCGAGCAGCGCGCCCGCCGCGCATACGCCGTCGCCGGTGCCGACTGGCACGAAGGCGTGATCGGCATCGTCGCGTCCCGCCTCGTCGAGCGGTACAACCGCCCCGTCGTGCTCATCGCCGGCAGCGGAGACGAGCGCGACTGGAAAGGCTCCGGCCGCTCGATCGCCTCGTTCGACCTCCACGGTGCGCTCGCAGCATGCTCCGACCTGCTCGGCCGCTGGGGCGGCCACCGCGCCGCCGCCGGCCTCTCGATCCGACCCGAGAACGTCGACGCCTTCGCCGACGCCTTCGCGCGGCACGCCGAAACCGTCCTCGAGGAGTCCGACCTCGAGCCCGTCACGCGCATCGACGCGATCGTCGGACGCGACGAGCCGCTGTCGCTCGACCTCTGCGCCGAGCTTGCGCGGCTCGCGCCGTTCGGCCTCGGCAACCCCGCGCCGACGCTCCTCGCAGCAGGCGTCGGAGTCGCCGAGCTCTCAACCGTCGGCGATGGCAAGCACCTCCGCTTCCGCATCCGCCGCTCCGGCCGCGACGGAGCTGTCCGGGATGGGGGCAGCGCCATCGCCTTCGGTCAAGGCCCGCGCCTCGACTCGTTCCGGCCCGAAGAGCACTACGACGTCGCGTTCAGACTCGAGGAGAACCACTGGAACGGGGCCGTCTCGCCGCAGCTCGTCGTCCGCCGCGTCTTCCCGACAAGCCCGCGCTACCTCGAGCTGCGCGCCTGGCTCGCCGGCGAATGGCGGAAGCCGGCCGCAGCGCGTGACTCGGCGGCCGCGGCGATCTTCACCGAGCTCGGACTCGACGGGCCGACACAACCCGGAGACGCGCGCCGTGACCTCCTCGAATCCGCGCTGTTCAGAGCGATGCTCACGGAGCCGCCCCCGCTCGCGCAAGCGGCGTAACGCGCCGTCGCCTACTTGTCGAAGGACAGTGCGAGCGCCGCGGCGAGTCGCTGCATCGCGCGGCGGGAGCGAAATCGGCGAAACCAGAGCATGGGAAGAGTCATTTCGTCCCTCTCACGAGGGTTCCTCCCGCAAATGGTGTCTTTACGATGCCTGACTACACTGAGGAAGTGACGGCAGTCGAAGCAGGTGAGAGGCGCGAGGAGCTCCTCGAGGGCCTGCTCACTGAGCTCACCGCGCAGCGGGGTGACGTCGGAGTCGAGCTCGTCACGAAGGCGTACCGCTTCGCGGCCACCGCCCACGAAGGGCAGAAGCGCCGCTCCGGTGAGCCGTTCATCACGCACCCCGTCGGCGTCGCGAAGATCTGCGTCGAGCTGCGTCTCGACGAGGAGACGATCGCCGCTGCGCTCCTCCACGACGTCGTTGAAGACACCGACATCACGATCGAAACGATCCGCACGGAGTTCGGCGCCGAGATCGCCGCACTCGTTGACGGCGTGACAAAACTGACCCGCGTCCAGTTCCAGACGCGCGAGCAGGCCGAGGCCGAGAACTACCGCAAGATGGTCGTCGCGATGGCGGAGGACGTACGGGTCATCCTCATCAAGCTCGCCGACCGTCTCCACAACCTCCGCACGATCGAGTACCTCGGCAAGCAGAAGCAGATCCAGAAGTCGAAAGAGGCGCTCGAGGTCTACGCGCCGCTCGCGCACCGGCTCGGCATCCACGCGCTCAAGTGGGAGCTCGAAGATCTCTCCTTCCAGACGCTCCACCCGCGCAAGTACACGGAGATCAAGACGATGGTCGCCGAGCGCCGCGCCGACCGCGAAGGCCACGTCGCCGAGGCCGCCGATGTCCTCCGCCGCGAGCTCGAGAAGGTCGACATCCCTGTCGAGATCTCGGGGCGCGCGAAGCACTTCTACTCGATCTACGACAAGATGACCCGCAAGGGCCGCGAGTTCAACGAGATCTACGACCTCACCGCGATGCGCGTCATCGTCGAGCGCGGCGGGGAGGAGGGAACGCGCGACTGCTACGGCGCGCTCGGACTCATCCACTCGCTCTGGAAGCCGATGCCGGGCCGCTTCAAGGACTACATCGCGATGCCGAAGTTCAACGGCTACCGCTCCCTCCACACGACCGTGATCGGGCCCGAGGGCAGGCCGCTCGAGATCCAGGTGCGCACCCGCGAGATGCACGAGTCTGCCGACCTCGGCGTCGCTGCGCACTGGGCGTACACGCGCGACGGTCGCCGCTCGACGAAGCGCGCCGACGACGAGTGGAACACGTGGGTCCGCTCGCTCATGGACGATCACGCCGACGAGTCCGACACGGCCGAGTTCGTCAAGAGCTTCCGCACCGACCTCTTCGACGAGGAGGTGTTCGTCTTCACGCCGAAGGGCGAGGTGAAGACGCTGCCGGCCGGCTCGACACCGATCGATTTCGCGTACGCCGTCCACACCGACGTCGGCCACCGCACCGTCGGCGCGAAAGTCAACGGGCGCATCGTGCCGCTCCACTACCACCTGCGCAGCGGCGATCGCGTCGAGATCCTCACCGGGAAGTCGGCGGCGCGCGGGCCGTCGCGCGACTGGATGTCGATCGCGCAGTCGTCGCGCGCGCGCAACCGCATCCGCCAGTTCTTCTCGCGCGAGCAGAAGGAGGATCTCGAGGCGAAGGGCCGCGAGTTGCTCGAGCACGCGCTCAAGCAGCACAACCTCCCGTACAAGAAGCTCGCGAGCTCGGCGGTGCTCGCGGGCGTGATCCGCGAGTCGGGGTACAAGAAGGCCGAGGAGTTCTACATCGACCTCGGCTCGGGCAAGCTCCTCGCGTCGAAGATCGTCGACAAGGTTCTCGAGCAGCTCAAGGTGAGCGAGGTCGCGCCGGAGCCGGTGACGGTCAAGAAGCCGCGCGCCCGCGAGGCAGCGGGCAGCAACACGTACGGCATCAACGTGATCGGCGTCGACGACGTCCTCGTCCGGCTCGCACGCTGCTGCACGCCCGTGCCGGGAGACGACATCGTCGGCTACATCTCGCTCGGCAAGGGCATCACGATCCACCGCGGTGACTGCCCGAACGTCCGGGCGCTGCGCCGCAATCCGGAGCGGTTCACGCCGGTCGAGTGGGAGGGAGGCGGCACGCAGAGCTTCCGCGTCCAGATCGCTCTCGACTCATGGGATCGTCCGCGCCTGCTCGAGGACGTCGCGCGGACGTTCGCCGAGCACGGCGCGAACATCGTCGCGTACGGCGGCACGGTCGAAGACGACATGGCGCGCAACTGGTACACCGCCGAGATCGGCGACGTGAAGGCGTTGCGTGCCCTCCTCACGTCGCTCCGCAACGTCGACGGCGTCTTCGACGCCCGCCGCGTCACGCCGAGCTAGAGCTCTAGGGCTGCCACTCCTCGCCGTCGGTGTCCCAGCCGACGAGGCACAGGTCGGCGATCTCGGCAGCGACTGCCTCGAGGTGCGCGGGCGCGACTGCGCCGTCGGCGGCGAGCTCCGCAACGCGCGTGTCGCGCCAGACGACAGGCACCGTCACGCGTTGTTCTGGATCCGGCTCGCCGGCCTGAGGGCCGAGCGCGAGCTCGTCTCCTTCGACGAAGTAGACGCCGGCCCACGAGCAGTCGTCACGGGCGGCGAGCCCCGCGACGGTAGAGCGGAGGAGATCGTCCGCGTCAGCCATCGAACTGCTCCCGATACTCGGAGGGGATCTCGATCGGGCGGCGGATCGTGGGATCGATGAACACGAGGGTCTGATGCGCGGTGACGAGGAGCGTGCCGTCGAGAACGTTGAAGGCGGCGAGCTCGAACGTCATGCTCGTGCGGCCGAAACGCGACACGCGCACGTGGATCTCGATCTCGTCGTCGAAGCGGGCCGGAGCGACGTAGTCGACGTGGTTCGCGCGCATGACGAACTCGCCGACGCCGTCGCGGTGGAGCAGGCCGAGCGAGCGGAGGTACTCGCCGCGTGCGAGATCGAAGTACGGGTTGTAACGGCCGTAGTAGACGACACCCTGCGCGTCGGTGTCCGAGAACGCGACGCGCGTCTTGACCGAGAACGCGTACTCGCCGCTCACGAGCGGATCAGCGCGAGCACCTCGTCGCGCTTCTCCTCCATCAGCTCCTGCGAGGTCGCCTCGAGGTTGAGGCGCAGGAGCGGCTCGGTGTTCGAGGGGCGGACGTTGAAGTGCCAATCGCCGGCGTCGACCGACAGGCCGTCGAGGTGCGAGACCGTGCCGTCGCGCCCGTAGCGCTCCTTCAGCTCCTGGAGCTTGAGTGCGACGTCGGCGACGGGCGTGTTGATCTCGCCGGTGATGAAGTACTTCGCGCGGAGCGGGGCGAGGATCTCCGAGAGCTTCTGGCCGCGCTGCGAGATGAGCTGGAGCATGAGGAGGAACGGGACGACGCCGGTGTCCGCCTGGCTGAAGTCGCGGAAGTAGTAATGACCCGACACCTCGCCGGCGAACGCGGCGTCGTCCTTGCGCATCCGCGCCTTGATGAAGGCGTGCCCGACGCGGTTGACGAGCGCCTCGCCGCCGGCCGCCTCGATCGTGTCGGGCACGGCGTGGCTCGCCCGGACGTCATAGATGACCTTCGCGCCCGGCTCGCGGGCGACGAAGATCTCGGCGAAGAGCGCGGTGACGAAGTCGCCGGGCACGAAGTCGCCGGTGTCGTCGACGAAGAAACAGCGGTCGGCGTCGCCGTCGAACGCGACGCCGAGGTCGGCGCCTTCCTCGAGTGTCTTCGAGACGATGAACTCGCGGTTTTCGGGGAGGAGCGGGTTCGGCTCGTGGTTCGGGAACGATCCGTCCGGCTCGAAGTAGCAGCGCACCGCCTCGATCGGCAGATGCTCGAGGACGGGCGGAAGCATCGTTCCGGCCATCCCGTTCGCGGCGTCGACGACGACGCGCAGCGGCTTGATCTGCGCGACATCGACGAAGGAGAGCACCCGCGAGACGTATTCGGGCCAGATGTCGTACTCCTGGACAGTTGCGGATTTCTCGGCGGAGTAGGCGGTGCCGGACACCGCGCGGTCGCGGACGTCGAGTAGCCCGGACTCGCCACCGACGGGGAGAGCCCCGCGCCGCACGATCTTCATCCCGGTGTACTCCTTCGGGTTATGCGAGGCGGTGACCATGATCCCGCCCTCGAGTCCGAGCGAGCCGACCGCGAAATAGACCATCTCGGTGCCGACGAGCCCGATGTCGAGGACCTCCGCGCCGGCCGTCGCTGCGCCTCGCATGACGGCTTCCTGCATCGACGGCGAGGAGAGCCGCATGTCGCGGCCGACGGCGATCCGGCGCGGCTCGAACTGGTCGACGTACGCGTGGCCGATTGCTTCGGCGCCCGCCTCGTCGATCTCCGTGGGATAGATCCCGCGGACGTCGTACGCCTTGAAAACCTTCGGGTCGAGCATTGGCCCGATGCTACGTGCGACCGAGAAGCACGTCCCCGATCAACCGCGTCGAGGCGTCGTCGGGCGACTCGCTGATCACGGTCGCCGGTCGGTCGAAGCGGGCGAGCGCGTCGCGCAGCGGCTCAGCGCGGAGCGTTCCCTCGCCGTAGGCCAGGTGCTTCGTCTCGTTGCGGTTCGCGTACTGGATGTCGCTGAAGTGGATGTGGAACGGCGCGCCGGGTTCGAGCACGGCGTCGGCCGCCGCGAGGGCTTCCGCGAAGCGGTCGGCCTCGAGGAACTCGCCGTCGCTCGTTGCGTGCATGTGCGCGAAGTCGAGGACGGGACGGACGAAGTCGACCGCGCCGGCGATAGCGACGATGTCTTCGACGCTGCCGAGGTCGCGGACGCGTCCCATCACCTCCACGCCGAACGGCACGAGGCGGTCTTTGGCGTCAAGCCGCTCGCGGAGGTCGCCGAGCTGGTCGACGACGTCGGCGATCGCGTGCTCCCGCTCGCGGCCAAGGAGGAAGCCGGGGTGGAAGACGATCACTCGCGCGCCGCACGCCTTCGCGAGCCCGGCGGTGTGGTCGAGCATTCCGAGCGCCATCTTGAACTTCTTGCCGCGGTCGGCGTGCCCCATGAACGCGGCGAGCGGCGCGTGGACGGAGAGCGCGATGTCGGCTGCGGCTGCGGCTGCACCGAGTAGCGGTGCGGTGTCGTAGTCGAGCCAGAACCCGCCGGCGAAGCCGAACTCGCAGGCGCGGTACCCGTCGGCGGCGAGCGCGGCGCACGATTCGTCGAAGCCGTTCGCCCGTGGCAGATCGGCGGGACCGAAACGGATCTCTCCCACGGGCTCCCGCTCCGCCGCCGGCTACGCCGGCGCCTCCGCTGCTAGCCGTGCCCCGTCGAGCCTGCGCACGGGAGCAGCTTATGAGAGCGCGGCCCCTCTAAGTCCCCGTCCCAAACCCCCACCCACCCACGGGGAGTAAAGGATGCGCTGCGAATCGCGCCACCGAGCGCGCAATTTCGTGCCAGTTCCGTCCCGCCGCTCGACCCGAGCCTGCGCGTCCGAGTGCCGTCCGACCCGGTTTCTACTTTGTGGGCATGCCCAATCGCCCCTCACGTCTCGACCTTCTCGAGCTCGACATCGACCTTCGCCTCACCGACCTCTGGCGCGAGACCGCCGACGTGAGTGAGTGGAATCTCGAGGTCGTCGCGGCCTTCCTTCGCGCCGCTTACGGCAAGGGCTACTGCGACGCGCTCACCGAGGATGCGCCGGGCTCGCTCTGCCACGAGCACGGGTACCGCATCCCCGATCGCGGGGCAGCGAAGCGCGCCGCCGAGCCCGGCCAGCGCGCCGCCTAGCCACACGACTCTCACGGAGAGTGGGAACCGTCGCTCGCCATCCCGCCGCGGGGCTACGATGCGCGCGTGGGAGCCAGTCCTGCGCGCCTCGTTATCGCGCTGTCCGTTGCCAGCGCGCTCGCGATCTTTGTCGTCTACACGGCGCTCGCAGGCGCGGGCGTCGCGCAGCTGACGCCGAGCACGATCACCACCGCGAAGGGGAACGTCATTCTCGTCGGCCAGGTTGTCGGTCCCATCCAGGTGTCCGGTGACGCGCGCCACTTCGCCGTGAAGGACATCCGCAGCAGGAATACGGCCCGCGTCTACGTCGACTACCACGGGAGCGTGCCCGACCTCTTCAAGAAGGGAAGCGAGATCTCCGTCGCCGGCCGGATGCGCCACGGCTCGTTCGCCGCGACGCCCGGCTCCTTGATCACGAAGTGCCCGGATCACTACGCGCCGGCGAAGTCCTCTTCGAACACGTAATGGCTCCGCTCGGGCGCGCGGCGCTCCTCCTCACCTTCGGCCTCGTCGCGTACGCACTCGTTGCGGGCTCGTACGCCGCCTGGCGCAAGCGCCGCCGCCTCGCGCTCTCCGCGCAGAACGCGCTCATCGCCGCGTTTCCCGCCACGCTCGTTGCGTCCGCGCTGCTCCTCGTCGCGCTCGCGCGCCACGACTTCACGTTCGCGTACGTCGCCGAGCACACGAGCCACAACCTCCCGCTCGCCTACACGCTCTCGGCGTTCTGGGGAGGACAGGAAGGCTCGCTCCTGCTTTGGCTCGTCATCCTCACCGGCTACGCCGCGCTCGCCGTCTGGTTCAACCGGCGTCAACGCGAGCTCATCGCGTGGACCGTGCCCGTCTTCGGGCTCATCGCGGTCTTCTTCAGTTTCATGCTCTGCTTCGTCTCGAGCCCGTTCCACCAGCAGCCCGCACCCGCGGACGGGGCCGGGATGGTGCCGAGCCTCCAGAACCCGTACATGCTCGCCCACCCGCCGATGCTCTACCTCGGCTACGTCGGGCTCGCGGTCCCGTTCGCGTTCGCGATGGGCGCGCTCCTTTCCGGCCAGACCGACGAACGGTGGATCGTCGCCACCCGCCGCTGGACGCTCGCCGCGTGGACGTTCCTCGGCGTCGGCCAGCTCCTCGGTTCGCATTGGGCGTACACCGAGATCGGCTGGGGTGGCTACTACGCCTGGGATCCGGTCGAGAACGCCGCTCTCATGCCGTGGCTCGTGGCGACTGCGTTCCTCCACTCCGTGATGATCCAGGAGAAGCGCGGGATGTTGAAGGTCTGGAACATGGTGCTCGTCGCGCTCGCGTTCAACCTTTCGATCTTCGGAACGTTCCTCACACGCTCGGGCGTCATCAACTCGGTCCACTCGTTCTCGCAAAGCCCGATCGGTGCGTGGATCCTCGGCTTCCTCGTCGGGTCGGTCATCTTCTCCGTTGCGCTCATCTACTTCCGGCTGCCGCTACTCCGGACGAAGACGAAGCTCGAGTCGCTCGTCTCCCGCGAGGCGACGTTCCTCTACAACAACCTCCTGCTCGTCGCGCTCGCGCTCACGATCCTCTGGGGCGTCCTCTACCCGGTTCTCTCCGAAGCCCTGGGCCAGACGCGCTCGGTCGGGAAGCCGTACTACGACTTCTTCCTCCACACCTTCGGACTCCCGCTGCTGCTCCTCATGGGGATCGGGCCGCTCGTCGCGTGGCGGAAGGCGTCGCTCCGCTCGCTCGGGAAGACGTTCGTCATTCCGTTCACGGTGGCGCTCATCACCGGCGGGATCCTGCTCGCGCTCGGCTTCGACAGCTCGTGGGCGGGGCTTCTCGCGTACACGTTCTCCGCGTTTGTCCTCGCGTCGATCGTCCTCGAGTTCGTGCGCGGACGCGCGGCCGCGGGCGGGATCTTCCGGCTCATCTCGCGCAACCGGCGGCGGT
This sequence comes from uncultured Actinomycetes bacterium, assembly GCA_963767525.1. Lineage (GTDB taxonomy): Bacteria > Actinomycetota > Thermoleophilia > Gaiellales > Gaiellaceae > Palsa-739. The sequence continues at coordinate 370,747 of CAVYEH010000002.1, read as the reverse complement.
ACGGCGGCTACATCGTCCACGCGGCCATCGTCCTCATCGCGATCGGGATCGCCGGCTCGAGCGCGTACCAGACGATCCGCATCACGGACCAGCTGCGACCGGGGGAGTCGGTAAAGATCGCCGGCTTCACCGCCACGTATCGCACCGTGACCGGCGTGAAAGGCCCCAACTACACCGGCTTCCGCTCGATCATCGACGTCACCGGCCACGGGCAGAGCTTCACGGTCGACCCGGGGGAGAACGTCTACGGCCCGCAGATCAACTCGAACGAGGTGTCGATCTATCACGACCCGCGGACCCTCGGCGACTTCTTCGCCACTGCCACGCTCGTGAACGCCAAGACCGGCTCGATCAGCCTCACCCTCCTCGTCAAGCCGCTCATCAATCTCATCTGGGCCGGCGGTCTCCTTTTCGTCTTCGGCGCTCTCGTGGCGATGTGGCCGGACGCGGTCGAGCAGCGTCGCCTCGCGGCGCGGTACGCGTCCGGTACCGCGCCCGCCGGGACATAGCGATGGCGTGGGGCCTTGCGTTCGCGGCGGTGCTTGCGGCCATCGCGGTCGTCTTCGTCGCGCGGCCGTTCCTCCGCGAGCCTGCGCCCGCGAGTGACCGGCTCGGCGAACTCTCTCCCGAGGCGCGCCGACGGGTCTCGCTCGCCGAGGAGCGCGACCGCGCCCTCGACGCCCTGAAGGAGCTCGAGTTTGACCACCGGACGGGCAAGGTCTCCGACGACGACTATCGCGCCCAGGTCGGGCCGCTGCGCCGGAGCGCCGCCGAGGCGCTACAAGCTCTGGGGCGAGAGGAACAAGCCGGACGCGAACGCGTCTCGGATCCGGGACAGATGGTGCCCTAGCTACCATCCCGGCGGATCCAGCCGCTGGGGGGCACCGCTGAAGAAGCTTTACTCGATATCGACTCCGCTGACTGCGCTCGCTCTGCTGGCGCTGGTCGGGCTCACTGTCACGGGCGGCGCCGGTGCCAGCCCGCCGACGCCTCGGCCAAACATCGTCTTCGTCTTGACTGACGATCTGGACTGGAGCCTGGTTCAGTACATGCCGCACGTGCAGGAGCTTCAGGCGCAGGGCACCACGTTCACGAACTACTTCGTCACCGACTCGCTCTGCTGCCCCTCGCGCGCGTCGATCTTCACCGGCTCCTATCCGCACAACACGGGCATCTTCACCAACGGTGGAGCCGACGGCGGGTTCGGACAATTTCACGCACGCGGGGAAGAGAAGCTCACATTCGCTGCGCGGCTGCGGAGTCGCGGCTACCGAACGGCCCTGATGGGCAAGTACCTCAACGGGTACAAACCCCTTAAGCGAGTCGACGGCGAGTCGGCGTACATACCGCCGGGTTGGAGCGAATGGGACGTGGGCGGCAATCCGTATCGAGAGTTCGACTACAACCTCAACGAGAACGGCAAGATCGTCCACTACGGCTCGGATGTGCGCTCGTACCTCACCGACGTGCTCGCGAGTGAGGGAAGCGCGTTCATCGACCGTGCCTCCGGGACGGGCAAGCCGTTCTTTCTCGAACTCTCGACGTTTGCGCCGCACTATCCCTACGTGCCCGCGCCCCGAGACGCGGCAGATTTCCCGGGGCTGCAAGCGCCGCGCACGCCGGCCTTCAACGAGGCGGACCTGTCGGACAAACCGTCCTGGCTGCGCGACCACCCGTCGCTGAATCCAGCACAGATCAGCGAGATCGACGCCGCATACCGCCAGCGCGCACAATCCGTGGAAGCAGTCGACGATCTGATCGCGACGATCGAGGTGGCGCTCCAGCGAGACGGCGTGGCCCAGAACACCTACATCTTCTTCAGCTCCGACAACGGATACCACATGGGTGACCACACGCTGATGCCCGGCAAGATGACCGCGTTCGAGACCGATATCCATGTGCCGCTCGTCGTCACCGGCCCCGATGTCGTGGCGGGTGGGACCGTCGCGAGGATCGTCGAGAACATCGATCTCTGTTCGACGTTCACCCGCCTTGGCCGGGCGGGTACATCCCCGTTCGCCGACGGGAATAGCCTTGTTCCGCTCCTGCGCGGAGAACAGGCGCCCGGCTGGCCCGACGCTGCGCTCGTCGAGCACCACGGGCCGGACAACGGAGTCGCAGCCGGGCCGGATCAGCCGCAGCCGGGCAGCGGGAATCCCTTGACCTACGAGGCGCTGCGGTTACCGCACGCCATGTACGTGGAGTACGCGAACGGCGAGCGTGAGTACTACGACTTGCTGCGGGATCCGTACGAGCTGACGAACATCTACTCGGACCTGCCGCAGCCCCAGGTGGCTGCGTTGCACACGCAGCTTGCCGCGATGGAAGCCTGTCGCGGCGCCCTGAGCTGCCAGCAGGCCGCCGGAGGCGGGGACTATCGCGCCAAGGTCGGGCCGCCGCGCTACGCGCGCTCGAGGTCGAGGATGCGAATGTCGGGTAGCTCGCGGTAGCGCTCGTCGAGGTCGAAGCCGTAACCGACGTACAGCTCGTCGGGCACGGTGAAGCCGACGTACCGCACGGGCAGGTCGTCGACGAGCCGGCGATACGGCCGGTCGAGGAGAGTCGCGGCGGCGACCGACGACGGGCCGCGCAGCTCGAGCGTGCGCACGAGGTAGTTGAGCGTGAGGCCGGTGTCGACGACGTCCTCGACGATCACGACGTCGCGGCCGCGGACGTCGAGGTCGAGATCCTTGAGCACGCGGATCTGCTGGTGGCCGCCCATCCGCGAGCTGCCGTAGCCGGCGAGCTCGACGAAGTCCATCGCGTGGAGGACCGGGATCGCCCGCGAGAGATCGGCGGCGAAGACGAGGCTTGCTTTGAGGGAACAGACGAGCACCGGCTCGCGGCCGGCGTAGTCGTGCGCGATCTCCTTGCCGATCTCCCGGACGCGCTGGGCGAGCTCTGCCGCGGAGAGGTAGATCTCTCCGATCCGATCGTCCACGGCCGCGGACTCAGCCTGCCCAGGACATCTAGCCGGCAAGGTCGAGGTGGAAGTGCTGGGCGAGGCGCTCGAGGTCGCGCCGGTAGAAGAGCTTGACCTTGATGCCCGGATACCGCTCACGGAGCTTGCGCACCTTGCGGTTCTTGCGCGTGACAAGTGACTGTTTCATCGCGGTGATCTCGACATAGAGGTCCTGCTCCGGGAGATAGAAGTCGGGCGTGAAAGCCTCTTGCACCCGGCCCACCTCGTCGCGCTCGAGCACGAATGTTCGCGGCTCGTAGTCCCAGGCGATGCCGTAGTAGTCGAGCACTTTCGCGCACTCGAGCTCTGCGGGGCTGGCGAACCGCGGCGGCTCGGAACCGCGGTACGCATGGAACGCGGGGAGCTGGAGCTCCATCCCGCAGCACGGTAGTCGGGGCATCGGATGCCGGAACAATCCGCACAATCCACGGGGTTGCAGAGTGGTGACAGGTGATAGACAACACCTGGAGTGGCTCGGATCAACCTCATCCCGCAGAAGCGCGAGTTCTTCGAGATCTACAACCGCGCGGCGGCGAACATCGTCGAGATCGCGGAGAAGCTAGTCGAGCTGCTCGACCGCTTCCCCGACGGCGCGGGCGATCTGTTCCGCGACGTGCGGGAGCTCGAGCACGAGGGCGACCGGCTCACGCACGAGCTCGTCGATCTCGTCAACCGGACGTTCGTCACTCCGTTCGACCGGGACGACATGTACCGCCTCGCCGGCGCGCTCGACGACGTCTGCGACTACGTCGACGAAGCGGCGGGCAAGGTCGTCTCGTACGGCGTCGGCGAGATCCGCGAGCCCGCCAAGGCGCAGGCGCAGGTGATTCGCCGCGCGGCCGGCAAGCTCGCCGAGGCGATGGGCCAGCTCGAGGGGTTCAAGGACTCGAAGCGCCAGCTCATCGAGTTGCGCGAGCTCGAGGACGAGGGCGACCGGATCGCACACGACGCGGTCGCATCGCTCTTCGCAGACGGAGCCGACCCGCTCGTCGTGATCCGGTGGAAAGACATTCACGAAGCGCTCGAAGACGCCGTCGACGCCTGCGACAAGGGCGCGAACGTCCTCGAGGCGATCCTCGTCAAGAACCGCTGAGCCGAGGCTGCGGTGGTTCTGCTCGTCCTCGTGATCGTCGCCGGGCTGGCGTTCGACTTCACGAACGGGTTCCACGACACCGCGAACTACATCGCCACGTGGGTCGGTACACGCGCGATCTCGCCGCGGCCCGCGGTGCTCATCTCCGCCGCGGCGAATCTCGCCGGAGCGTTCGTGACGACGGCCGTTGCGACCACCATCGCGACGGGACTGATCGACACCACGACGAACCAGACCCTCCTTGCCGCCCTCCTCGGGGCGATTGTGTGGAATCTCCTGACCTGGCGGATCGGCCTGCCGTCGAGCTCCACCCATGCGCTCGTCGGCGGCCTCGTCGGCGCGGCGCTCGTCCAGTCAGGGACGAGTGGCGTCCAGTGGTCGAATGTCTGGCACAAGGTGATCGTCCCGGGTTTGACGTCGCCGGTGATCGGCTTCGTCGGTGCGTTTGCCCTCGTGGTCATCATCTACCGGCTTCTGCACCGGGCGTCACCCGGCGTGACCCACCGAGGTTTTCGCCACGGCCAGCTCGTCACCGGGACGTGGCTCGCGTTCACCCACGGCGCCAACGATGCGCAGAAGACGATGGGAGTGATCTCGCTCGCCGTGTACACGTACGACGGTTCGCAGGGGGACTTCACGATCCCGAGCTGGGTCAAGATCACGGCCGGGCTCACGATCGCGGCCGGCACGTACGTCGGCGGTTGGCGCATCGTCCGAACGCTCGGCCAGCGCGTCTACGGGATGCAGCCCGAGCAAGGCTTCGCCTCCCAACTCGCCGCCGGCTCGACGCTCTGGGCCGGGACGAAGCTCGGCTTCCCCATCTCGACGACCCACGTCGTCTCGGGCTCCGTCATGGGCGCCGGAGCGACGCGGGGGCTCTCCGCGGTGCGCTGGGGTGTGGCGGGGAACATCGTCACTGCCTGGGCGCTCACCCTGCCCGCGGCTGCTCTCGTCGCCGCTGCGCTCTATTACCCCATTAGCTGGATTTTCTAGGCCGATCGCGTTCTCGTAGGCTTCCGGGACATGTTCCGGATCGTGCAGCTCTCCGATCTCCACTGCGGCCAGCAGTTCTTCCTCCCGGACCACCTCGAGCGCGCGATAGCGGAGACGAACGAGCTCGCGCCCGACGTCGTCGTCATCTCGGGCGACCTCACGTCGCACGGCTTCAAGGACGAGTACGCCCTCGCGCGCGAGTACCTCAACGCCGTCGAGTGCGAGTCGATGGTCGTGATCCCGGGGAACCACGACTCGCGCAACGTCGGCTACGTCCACTTCGAGGAGCTGTTCGGCGAGCGGAACTCCGTGCTCCGCACCGGCAACGTGGCGATCGTCGCGGTCGACTCGAGCGAGCCGGACCTCGACAACGGCCAGATCGGCCGTGGCCGCTACCGCTGGATCGAGGAGCAGTTCGCGGCCGACGCGGCACTCCGCGTCTTCGTCCTCCACCACCATCTGCTGCCCGTGCCGGGAACCGGCCGCGAGCGCAACATGGTGAACGACGCCGGCGACACGCTCGAAACGCTGCAGCGCGCCAACGTCGACCTCGTCCTCGCCGGCCATAAGCACGTCCCGTACGCGTGGCGGCTCGAGAACCTCTTCGTCGTCAACGCCGGCACCGTCTCGTCGTCGCGGCTGCGCGGCAACGGGCGGCCGTCGTACAACGTCGTCGACGTCGAGGGCACGCACGTCGACGTGTGGCGCAAGTACCCGTTCGGCGAGCAGGAGCGGATCATCCAGTTCTCGACCGAGACGAAGACGTACGAGAAGTACACCGCCCGGATCGAGGACGAGGTGCGCTCTTCGTGACGGAGCGCGCCCTCGTGCTGATCGACGGCGAGCATTACGCGCCCGTCGTGCGCGACGCGCTCGCCGAGCTGCCGTACGACGTCGTCGCCGCGCTGCTCGTGGGTGGAACCGAGAAGTTGCGCGGTGGGGAGGACTACGGCGTACCGCTCGTCGACTCGCTCGATGCGGTGGACGCGGACGTCGTCATCGATCTCTCTGACGAGCCGGTGCTCGGGCCGCGCGAGCGGATGCTCTGGGCGTCGCGCACGCTCGCGCTCGGGCTGCCGTACGCCGGCGCGGACTTCCGCTTCGAGCCGCCGGTGTTCGAGCCGGTGGACGTCCCGTCGCTCGCCGTCATCGGCGTCGGGAAGCGGATCGGCAAGACGGCGGTGACCGGGCATGTCGCGCGGGTTCTCTCTCGCGACCGGCGTGTCGTCGTCGTTGCAATGGGGCGCGGTGGGCCGGCGGAACCGGAGCTGATAGAGACGCCGCCGACGATCGACGACCTCATCGCGCTTGCGCGCGGTGGGCGCCACGCGGCGTCGGACCATCTCGAGACGGCAGCGCTCGCCGGCGTGCCGACGGTCGGCTGCCGTCGCGCGGGCGGAGGGCTCGCGGGAGCGCCGTTCGCCGACAACGTGCTCGACGGCGCGCGGGTCGCGGGAAGCCTCGACCCCGACGTCCTCGTCTTCGACGGAAGCGGCGCCGCGCTACCGCCCGTCGCGGCCGACGCCCGGATCCTCGTCGTAAACGGTGCGCACGACGTCCGCGCCGGCCTCAACGCGTACCGCGTTCTCGTCTCCGACCTCGTCGTCGACACCGGGGGAGCCGACCGCGACGCGATCGCCTCGATCGCCGACATCCCGGTCGTCGCCGCCGAGTTGCGCCTCGAGCCGGCCGAGCCGCTCGACGGCCGTCGCACCGCGGTGTTCACGACCGGCCCCGCGCCGACCGACGACCTCGACGCCGACGTCGTCCACGTCTCACGGAATCTCGCGAACCGTGAAGCGCTGCGCGCCGAGCTCGCGACGTGCGACGCGGAGATCTACCTCGTCGAGCTGAAGGCGGCCGCGATCGACGTCGTCGCCGAGCACGCGCTCGCGCGTGGCGCCGACGTCGTGCTCGCAGCGAACGCGGTCTTCTCGCCGGAGCTCGACGAGCGGTTGCCGGGGCTCGTCGCGGAGAGGAGCCTCTCCTGATGACCGAGCCGCGCCGGATCATGCCTCTCCCGCTCGGCGGGGGCGAGCACGGGCTGCCGTACTCCCGCGGGCTCATGGCGCGCTCGCTCATGGCCGCCGGTGTCGCTGCGCACCGCGCGTACGCGCTCGCGACGCGGATCGGCGACGAGCTCGCCGAGCGTGGCACCGACGAGATCGAGCTTGGACGGCTCGAGGAGCTGGCCGTCGACGTGCTCGGCGAAGAGGAAGGGCGCGAGAGCATCCAGCGCCTGCGCCGCTACCACGAGCTCCGCGAGCTCGACCTGCCGATCATCGTCTTCATCGGCGGCGCGACCGGCACCGGCAAGTCGACGGTCGCCACCGAGCTCGCGTACCGCTTCGGCGTCACCCGCGTCACGTCGACCGACTTCATCCGCCAGACGATGCGCGCCTTCTTCTCGAACGACTTCATGCCGGCGATCCACCACTCGAGCTTCGAGGCGGGCGACGCGTTCCCCGACGCCGACGACCCGCTCGAATTCGGATTCCTCTCGCAGTCGCGGAACGTCCTCGCGGGCGTGCGCGCCTCGTCCGAGCGTGCGCTCGAAGAGGGCTGGTCGCTCGTGCTCGAAGGCGTTCATCTCTTGCCCGGCATGGTCGAGCTGCCGCGCCCCGACCGCGCGGTGTCCGTCTTCGCCGTTCTCTCGATCGAGGACGAGGACGAGCACGCGCGCCACTTCACGCACCGCGAGGAGTCGTCCGAACGGCCCGAGTCGCGCTATCTCGAGCGGTTCGACGACATTCGGATCCTGCAGGAGATCATCGTCGAGCGTGCGCTGGCGGAAGGCGTGCCGGTGATCGAGAATGACGACGCGGACCGTGCGGCGCGTACCGTCGCCGATCTCGTCCTCGACGCCGCGGACAGGAGTCGGCAACTCCGATGAGCGAGCAGCAGCAGGTCGCGGCGCAGGAGCAGCCGTGCCAGTGCGAGGCGTACCTCCGGGCGACCGAACATGCGGCGCTTGTCTCCGCGCGCTGGCTCGGGCGTGCCGACGAGCACGCGGCGGAGGAAGCGGCCGCGAAGGCGATGCGCCAGACGCTCGACTTTCTCCCGATCAATGGCCGCATCGTTTTCGGCTCGGCCGACGACGCCGGTGGGCTGACGCCGGGCGCGGTTGTCGGGGGCGGCGGCAAGGACGTCGACCTTGCGCTCGACCCGCTCGAGGGGCACGGCGTCGTCGCGCGCGGCGGTAACGGCGCGATGTCGATGATCGCCGTCGGCGAGCCGGGCAAGTTCACGACGCTCCCCGACATCTACATGCGGAAGATGGCCGTCGGAGCGAGCGCGCGCGGCGCGATCGACCTGCTCCGGCCGGTCGGCGAGAACATCCCGGCGATCGCGGAGGCGTACGGGCGGCGCGTCAACGACCTGACAACGATCATCCTTGACCGGCCGCGGCATCACGACCTCATCGAGGAGATCCGCAACGCGGGTGCCCGCATCAAGCTCATCCACGATGGCGACGTCACCGCGGCGATCTCGGCCGCGATCCGCGGCACGAACGACCATCTCGCGATCGGGATCGGCGGCACGCGGCAGGCGGTGCTCTCGGCGGCGGCGCTCCGCTGTCTCGGCGGGGAGCTGCAGGCGCAGTTCTGGCCGACGTCGCGCCGCGAGATCGACGAGCTGCGCGAGGCCGGGCTCGAGGACTACGAGCGGGTCTTCCGGACGGAGGATCTCGCACCGGGCGAGGTCATCGTCGCGGCGACGGGCGTCTCGAACGGCGACCTGCTCCGCGGCGTCCGCTTCCTCGCCGACAGCGCGCGCACGCACTCGCTCGTCATGTGCACGCGCTGCAACTGGGTGCGATTCGTCGACGGGATCCACTTTTTCGCGCGCGAACGCCGCGAGGAAGTGCGGTTGCTCGGCTACTGAGCCGCGTTTCGCCGCAGAATTGGCGCGAAGCTGCGATCTCCGGGGCACGGTTCGTCGCGCATCCTTTCAGCCCCGTGGGTGGGTGGGGGTTTGGGACGGGACAACGGCGGTGCCCGACGCCGTTGCGAGACTGTGACGCCGGGAGCTAGTCGTCTTTCTGCCGCAGGAACCACACGGCGAAGAAACAGAAAATGATGGTCGGGACGAAGCTCGAGACGAGAATGATCGCGTCGATCCAAAACGTGCTTGCGCCCACCACCATGCAGGAAGGGTACGCGCGCCTACACTGACTGCATGCCGACGAAGGACGAAGTGCTCGAGATGCTCCGCACGGTCGAGGATCCCGAGCTCGGGATGGACGTCGTCGACCTCGGACTCGTCTACGAGGTCGAGATCGAGGACTCGAAGGCGAAGGTGCTCTACAGCCTCACGTCGATGGGTTGCCCGGCCGGCCCGCTCATCGCGCAGGACATGGACGGCGCCGTCCGCCAGGTCGAGGGGATCGAGGACGTCGAGCTCGAGCTGACGTTCGACCCGCCGTGGACTCCCGACAGGATGTCCGACGACGCGAAGTTCATCCTCGGCTTCGGCTAGCGCGTCTCAGTTGTAAGAGCGGACTCTAGTTCCGAGTGTCGACCACGATCTGCCCGACGTTCTTGGGAGTGGCACCAGCAATCGCCAAGTAACACACGTCCTGTCTCGGAGGAATCCGGTAGAGAAGGTTCCTGGTGAAGGGGGCGGTAAAGGATCGTGCGTTGCGACTGACGGTCGTCCCCTTGAGGCAGACGATCGAGTACGAGGTGGCTACCTTCTGCGACTCGGGGTACAGGATGATCTTCTTGGGGTGAGGGACCCGCAGAGTGAAGCTCGTGGAACCCGATTTGAGTGAGTGGCTGAACTCACCTGCATAAACGAATGGCACGGCAATCAACGCCGTAGCCAAGACGAGTATTGCCAATGATTTCTTCATAGCGCTCATGGTAGTTCCAGCCTCAGCCGTTTCCGGTTCGATGAGAGTCGTCGGGTCAACCCGTCCGCTTCCGCCGGCTGCGACCGCCATGACGGCCACCGCGGCAAGTGCTCCTACCGTCCTCCGGCGCACGGGGCGACGCTACACCTAGGCTTCGCGGGGATGGAAGTCGGGATCCACTTCTTCAATCAGACGCTTTCGGGCGGCCCGGGCGCGCTCGCCGCGCACGTGCGTGACACGGCCGAGGCCGCGGAAAGCGCCGGTTGCACGATGTTCACGTGCATGGACCACTACTTCCAGATGGAGGGGTTCACGCGCGCCGAAGACCCGATGCTCGAGGGCTACACGACGCTCGGGTACGCCGCCGCGCGCACGGAGACGATGACGCTCGGCCTCCTCGTCACGGGCGTGAGTTACCGCTATCCCGGGCTGCTCGCGAAGATCGTCACGACGCTCGACGTCCTCTCCGGCGGCCGGGCGATGCTCGGCATCGGCGCCGCCTGGTACGAACGCGAGCACGTCGCCCTCGGCGTCCCGTTCTATCCGATCGCGGAACGGCTCGAGCGGCTCGAGGAGACCGTCCAGATCTGCCTCCAGATGTGGAGCGACGACGACGGCCCGTACGAGGGGAAGCACTACCGCCTCGCCGAGACGATGAACGTGCCGCAGTCGCTGCAGCGGCCGCACCCGCCGGTCATGATCGGCGGCGGGGGAGAGCGGAAGCTGCTGCGCCTCGTCGCGAAGTACGCCGACGCGAACAACCTCTTCCCGTCCTCGCCCGAGGAGGTGCAGCACAAGCTCGACGTGCTCGCGCGCCACTGCGAGGAGGTCGGGCGCGACCGCGTCGGAGATCCGCAACACGACGATCTCCCGCATCTCCGCCCGACACCGACATCGACGAGTTCGTCGCGCAGATGGCGCAGTACGCGGCGATCGGCTTCGAGCACGTCCAGATCGGCCTTCTCGGGGACGAGCCGGCGCGGCTCGTCGAGCGCTCGATCACGCAGATCGTGCCGCGACTCGCCGAGCTCTAGTCGCGTGTGACATTCGCCCCGCTCGGCGGCGTATAAGTACGCAGATGAGACGCGCGCTCGCGATCATGACCGGCGCCACCCTCGTCCTCGCGGCATCCGCTCTCGCCGGCTCCCGGCAGCCGTCGACGAAGGAGATCGCCGCCCTCCGCGAGCACGTTGCGGCGCGCCAGGCGACGGCGCTGCTGCGCGAGTTCGTGCCGCCGCCCGGCGCCCACCGCATCCGGAATGCGCCGGGGAGCACCGGAGGCTGGCCGCTTGGGGAGGTCGTCGACCGCCATCACTTCTGGGCCGTGCCGAAGACGCTCGACGTTGCCGCCTACCTCGCGGCACACCCTGTACGCGGCGTCCAGGCTCGAAGGAGCGAGGACGGGCCACACGTCTTCTCCTGGGAGCTCTCGTGGCCGAGCCAGGGTGCGAGTCGCCGCCTCCTCACCGTCGTGGCGATTCCGCGGCATAGGCGCGCGACACTGCGAGTCGACGCGAAAGTCGTGTGGATCTACCCGCGCTCTCCAAGCGAGAAGGTTCCGGCCGGCGTTCGGCAGATCACGATCCGCGCTCCCAAGATCCACCTGAAGGTGACCGACCGTGCGACCGTCGAACGGGTAGTTCGCTGGTTCGACGCGCTTCCGGTCTCTCCGCCGGGCGTCGCCGTGCCGTGCGGTCCCATCCTGGGCGCTGACATCATGCTCTCGTTCCGCTCCGCCGGCGGCCGCCCGCTCGCTCGCGCCGAGCTGCCGCGGATTCCCGCGGGTGTCTGCGACTCGATCTCCTTCGCGATCGGGAGACATTCCCAGATGCCGCTCATCGACAACTACTACCCGTACCGAGGGAGCTTCCTCGGACACGTGCAGCGACTTCTCGGCGTCCAGCTACTCCTGCACGGGCGCTAGGAACGGCACGACGCCGGCCCAGCCCGACTCGAATACCGGAAGCACCGAGGGTGGCGTGATGAGTCGCGCGCGGCCGGTTCCTGGACGGCACTCGGCGTAGCCGCCAGGCGTCCAGCGCAGCAGCTCGCCTCCGAGCACGAGCCACGGCTTCTCGCCGACGAGGACGAACGCGCCGTCCGGAAGCTTCCCGACGGCACGCATCGGTTTCGGCCCGAGCCGCTCCGCGTGTAGTCGTTCGTCGATTGCGTCGGCGCGCCGCTCGCCGACGAGCTCCATGAACCGGACATAGTCCTCGCGCCGGCACTCGGCGCACGGGCGGTGCCCCGCTGCGAAGGCGGTCGCCTCGTCGAGGAAGAACAGGCCCGTGTAGCGACCGGGCGGCATCGGCCCGCCCGCGCGGTGGCGGTCGCGGAACTCGAGCCGGCACGAGATCCACCGCTTCACCTGCCACTCGCGCCGGATCCGGCCGTCCGCGTCATGCAGGCATCCGCGATTGCCGTAGACAAGCCCACGCTCCGGCGTCGCGATCAGCTCACCGAGCGGCGTCACGCGGTTCTGGAACGGCATGGCTAGATCGAGAGGACGATCTTGCCGAGCTGCTCGCCGGCTTCCATCCGCTCGTGCGCAGCGCGGATCTCCTCGAGCGGGAAAACCTGGTCGACCACCGGGCGCGCGCGGCCGCTCGCGATGAGCTCGTAGACCGCGGCGAAGTCCTCGGCCGTTCCCATCGTCGAGCCGAGGATCGAGAGCTGCTTCCACCAGATCCGGTGCAGGGCGGCCGGCGGGTTCGGGCCCGTCGTCGCTCCGCACACAGTGATACGGCCGCCCTGCGCGGCGATGTCGAGCGACGTCTTCCACGTCGCCTCGCCGACGTGCTCGACGACGACGTCGGCGCCCCGGCCGGCCGTCGCTTCCTTGACCGCCGCCTTCACGTCCTCCGTCGCGTGGTTGATCACGAGATCGGCGCCGAGCTCCCGGGCCCGCGCGAGCTTTGCCTCGGAAGACGACGTGACGATGACGCGCGCGCCGAGCGCCTTCGCGATCGCGAGCGCCGCCGTCGAGACGCCGCTGCCGATGCCCCACGTGAACACCCATTCGCCCTCCTGCAGCTGCGCGCGCGTGACAAGCATCCGGTACGCGGTCTCGAACACGAGCGGGAACGCCGCCGCCTCCTCGAAGGTCAGGTCGCCGGGGATGGGGTGGACGTTCGACTCCGGAACCGCGATGAGCTCGGCGTTCGTCCCGTCGCCGTGCTCGCCGACGACGTGGATCGCGCCGGTCGGCGTCTCGATGCCAGGATTGATGACGACGCGCTCGCCGGTGTCGACGCGGATGCCCGCTCCGTCGGCACCGAGGATCCGCGGTTTCGGGACGGACGGCAGGCCTTTGCGGATCCAGACGTCGAGATGGTTCAGCGCCGAGGCATGCAGCCGGACGAGCACTTCGCCCGCCGCCGGAACCGGATCGGGCACCTCTTCGAGGACGAGAACCTCCGGTCCGCCGTCCTCATGAATCCGCACAGCGCGCACCGCGGCAGACTACCGGGGTGAACGCCGCCGAACTCGAAGCCGTCGTCGCCGAGCTCGGGCTCGACGCGATCGGTGTGGCGCGCGCCGAGCCGTACACGGAGACCGAGCGCCACATCCGCGAGCGCCGCGAGCGCGGCCTCTTCGCCGACATGCGCTTCACGATGGCGCGGCCCGGAGGAGTCGTGCCACCCCGAGACACTCCTGCCGGACGCGCGCACCGTCGTCTCGGCGGCGCTCTGCTACTGGCTCCCCGAGCCCGAGCGTCCCGCGGGACACGGACGCCTGCCGCGCTACACGTGGTTCGACGCGTACGCCGTCCTGCGGGAGAAGCTCGACGAGCTCGGCAGGCGGATCGGTGGGACGTACCGCGTTCTCGTCGACGCGAACCAGCACGTCGACCGCGAGGCGGCCGCGCGCAGCGGGGTCGGCTTCTACGGCAAGAACACGCTGCTCATCACGCGTCGCCACGGTTCGTGGGTCGTGCTCGGGACGCTCATCTCTGACACCGAGCTCGAGCCGACGCCGCCGCTCGACGCAGACTGCGGCGAATGTCGCCTCTGCATCGACGCGTGCCCGACGAACGCGCTCGACGAGCCTGGCGTGCTCGACGCGACGCGCTGCCTCTCGTACTGGACGCAGTCGGTCGCGCCGCCGCCGCATGAGTTCCGCAGCCACGTCGGGACGCAGGTTTACGGTTGCGACATCTGCCAGGACGTTTGCCCATGGAATCGCGGGGTCGAGAAGCGGCGCGCCGCTGAGCCGCTGCCACCCGGCGCCGAGCCGCACGTCTCCCTCGCGGACTGGCTCAGCGCCGACCCGGGCGAGCTGCGCCGCCGCTACGAACGGCTCTACGTGCCGCGCAACGACGGCCGGCGGCTTCAGCTCAACGCCCAAATCGCAGCCGAGAACCTCGCGGCGGAGGAAAGCGATGTGGCCTAAGCGCCAGGGACAGTGGCTCGTCCTGTTGCGTGCCGCGCTCGTTCTCGTCGCGGTCGTGACGGTGTCGGTCACCGACTTCCCGCCCGCGTACGGCGCCTGGGCGTGGGCCGTTGTCGGCTTCTTCGCCGCCGTGACGGTGGTCTCGGCCGTTCTCTCCCAGGTCGAGCTCGACCGCACCGCACGCACGCGGGCGCGCGCCGCCCTCATCGTCTGCGACGCGATCGTCGCGATTGGGGTCGTCGCGGTCTTCTCGTTCGAGGCCGGGGAGCCGTACCGAGCGCTCTTCCTCGTCCCGATCGCCGAGGCGGCGCTGAGGTTCGGACTCCGCGGCGGCGTGTTCGCCGGAGTGGCAATGACGGGAGCGACGATCGTCGTCGACGCGGCCGGGCCGGGCATCACGTGGCACGGCGCGCTCGTGCGTGTGCTCGTCGGGATGCTCGCCGGCATCGTGATCGGCCGGCTGCGTGACGGCCTCGCGGCCGAGCGGCAGGTCGCCGTCGCGCGCGCCGCGGAGGCGGAGCGGCTCCGGGACGAGCTCGCCCGGCGTTCCGACGTCCTCGAAGCGGCGAACCGCGTTGCCCGGGCGCTCGCGTCCTCGCTCGAGCTCGACGCGGCGTTCGGCGCGTTCATCGGCGAGCTGCGAGGCCTCGTCCCGTTCGATCGGGCGGCGATCGTCCTCGTTGAGGGGGAGACAGCAACGACGATCGCGACCGCCGGCCGCGGTGCGAAGGAGACGTTCCCGCCGGGCAGCGCTGCGCCGCTCGAGGGGTCGGTGCTCGAGCACGTGCTCGAGGGTCGGATGCTCGTACGCGACCTCGAGAACCGCGAGTTTCCCGAGGACGAGCGGCTGCTTGGGCTCGGCCTGCGCAGCGCGGTCGTTGCGCCGCTCCTGCTCGGGGCGAGGACGATCGGGATGCTCAGCGTCTCGCGCGTCGCACCCGATGCGTTCAGTGAGGACGAGACCGAGCTCGTCGCACTCCTCGGCCGTCTCGTCGCGACCGCCGTCGAGAACATCCGCTCGTACGAAGCCGAGCGGCGCCGTGTCGACGAGCTCGCGCGGCTCTCGGCGCTCCGCGCCGACTTCGTCTCGCTCGTGTCCCACGAGCTGCGCAGCCCGATGGCCGCCGTGATCGGCGCCGCGCGAACGCTGCAAGAGCGGTGGCAGACGCTGAGCGCCGAGCAGCGGGAGTCGTTCCTTGCGCTCATCGCCGACGAGTCGACCCGGCTTGCGGATCTCGTCGCCGACGTCCTCGACACGTCGCGACTCGAGGCGGGGACGTTCAGCTACCGCTTCGAGGACGTCGACGTCGCCGGGCTCGTCCGCGATGCGGTGGACGCGGCGACGCTCGCGCAGCAGGACGTGCCCGTCGTCGTGACGGTGACGGGGACGCTGCCGGAGATCCGCGGAGACCGGGCGCGGCTCCGCCAGGTGCTCGGGAACCTCATCGACAACGCGGTCAAGTACTCGCCGGAGGGCGGCGAGGTGGAGGTGCAGGCGTTCGCCGCGGACGGCCTCGTGCGCGTCTCCGTCCACGACCCTGGGCCGGGGATTCCGCGCGAGCATCAGGAGCGCATCTTCGAGAAGTTCGGGCGGCTCGAGATCCCCGGCAGCTCGAAGCCCGGCACCGGCCTCGGCTTGTTCATCGCGCGCTCGATCGCGGAGGCGCACGGCGGCACGCTCGAGGTCAGCCCGCTCCCGCGCGAAGGGGCAACGTTCGTCCTGGCCCTGCCCGCCGCCTAGGGGCGATCGTGCTCGGCGAGCGCCTTCTTTCGGCGCGACGCACCGACGATCCAACCCAGAACGTTGAGGGCGGCGATGAATGCGATGACGACGAGGAAGGCCGCAGGGGCGTGCGCGAAACCGGCGAAAACGAACATGAGCGTGAGGCCGACACCGGCAAAGACGATGTTCTCGACGAAAGCGAGCGGGCCACGATCTCGCCAGATGAAGCCGGGTCGCATCGCCACAGCGCCGTTCTCGAAGCCCTTCTTCACGCGACTCGAGACCGGCATCGTGTCGACCGGGACTCCTCGCGCTTCGAGGAGTTCGAACAGCGGCTTCAGTGCCCGGCGGTCGGCTCCGAACGGACGGAAGCGAGCGTCGTCGAGCTCTGGGTTGCCGCGAACGTGGAACCAGATCCCGAACGTCGTCCTGCTCGCGGACGTGATCTCGTCGAGCGGGATCCGGACGATCGGCAGACGGAAGATCGTTCGCGTGAACGAGTCTGGCTTCATGAGGACGGAGTCGTTCTCGACGGTCAGGCGCGAGAAGCCGGGGCTACTGCGTCCCGCCCACCAGCTCGCGTGGGCCGGCCCGTAGCCGATGCCGCCGAAGATCGAGATGAGGCGTGGCGGCCGGCTCGCGTCACTTGT
This sequence comes from uncultured Actinomycetes bacterium, assembly GCA_963767525.1. GTDB lineage: Bacteria > Actinomycetota > Thermoleophilia > Gaiellales > Gaiellaceae > Palsa-739. The sequence goes on along the minus strand of CAVYEH010000002.1, from coordinate 354,079 downwards.
TTCTGGCGCGCTTACTGGATCGACGAGGCGTTCACCAGGCTTCGGGAACGGCTCGCGTTCCATCTCATGCAGGCGCGCGGAGCCGCTCGACGCCGAACTCCTTCGCGAGCGCCTTCGCGCGCGTCGCGATGCGCGCGCGGAGCTCCGCAGGCTCGACGAGCACCGCGTCGCCGCGGCCCGCGAGGATCTCGCTCTCGAGCCACTCGTCGTCGCCGTACGGACGCTCGGCGAGCGCCGTCCCGTCGGTCAGCCGCCGGGCGCCGCGCTCGGCGGCATAACGGGCGACGTCCTTCGCGTAAAGGATCTGCGCCGTCCTTGCGTTGCGCAGCTTCGTCGGCTCGAAGCCGTCGCGCGGCTCGAAGCGCTCGTCCGTGAGCGTCGCGCTGCGCATCCGGTCGAGGCGGAACGACCGCTCGCCGTCGCTCGTCCGGTCCCACGTGTGGACGTACCAGTTGGGCAGCTCGCGGCCGAAGGAGTACGGCTCGACGATCCGCGTCGACGGCGTCGTGTCGGCCTCCTTCTGGTACTCGATCTCGACGAGCCGCTGCTCGCGGACGCCGCGCGCGAGCGTCTCGACGAGGTCGACCTCCTCGCGGCCGTCGTTCGGCTCAGGCGTCCGCTCGAGATCGAACTGGCCGAATGTCTCCTCGAGCTTCGTGCGGACACGTGCGAGCGGCGACTGCGAATCGGCGGCGATCATCGGCCCGACGTACTCGAGCGCAAGCCGGATCGCGCGCGCCTCGAGCGGCGTCAGGCGCGGAGCCGCGCGGAACGTGTCGCCCCACAGCTCCTTGTCGACATGCACGGTGTCGCCCTGCTGCTCGGCGTAGATCGTGTAACAGCCGCCGCCGAAGTTCACAAGGTTGAGGAGGGAGAGGTGCTCCTCGAGCTCGTCCGGCGGCACCGACGGGAAGCGGTCGAGCAGTTCGCTCGCCGAGATCTTCGCGGTCCGCGTCCTCGCCGCACGCGGCCAGGAGAAAGGCGAGCAGCGACTGGAGGACGGCGAAGCGCTCGGGCGCGACCGGGCCGGCGGGGCGCTCCGGCGCTCCGTCCAGCGCGCGCACGGCCTTCTCGCGCGCCGGCTGCGGCGGCGGTCCCTCGTGGCCTTCGCGTACGCGCCGCAGCGCCGCGCCGACCTTCTGCTTCAGCTCGTGCGGCTCAAGCGGCACTGCGCGGCCGTTCTGGCGCAGGACCCACGACGCGAGCTGGTCGACGGAGGAGTACTCCGTGACGAACTCGTCGTCCTCGAGCGTGCCGGTCGTGCCGTACGCGCGCCGCACCCACCACGCCGTGTCGCCGCGCACCTCGATACGCGCCGTGCCGACGATGTCGCCGATCTGCCACGGCGGCCGGCCGCGGTACTGCTCGACATCGAAGTCGGTCGGCGCGCGGAAGTCGCGCTCGCGGCGTGTCGCGAACTTGATGTCTCCGCGAATGCGCGAGACGCGGAACGTGCGGATGTCCTTGCGGTCGAGATCGAGGCCGACGACGTACCAGCGTCCGTCGTCGTTGAGGAGCGCGTACGGGTTGAGCGTGCGCTCGGCGGTCTTGTCGCGGGAGATCGACCAGTACTCGAAGCGCACCGTCCGCTGCTTCGAGATCGCGTTCTCGAGCTTCGCGAGGCGACCCGGTGTCTCGGGCGAGTAGTCGGGGTCGAGCACCTCGACGCGGCCGGCCGTCTCGGTCGGCGCCTCGACGAAGCCGGGCCGTCCGAGCGCGAGGTTCTGGAGCGCGAGACGCAGCGGCTCGGCGTACGCGAACTTCCCTTCGAGGAGATAGAACGCCGTCTGGAGCGCGGCGAGCTCCTCGTCCTCGAGCTCGAGCTGGGGGAGGAAGTACTGCTCGGAGCGGAGCGTGTAGAGCTCCTCGCCGGTGAACTCGTCGCGCTGCGACTGGAGCGGCACGCCGAGCGAGAGGAGTTCCGCGCGGTCGGAGTAGAACCGGCGCGCGAACGCCTCGTCGGACATTTCGGAGTAGCCCTCGACGTTCGACTTGACGTCGCGAGCAGTGATCGCCCGGCGCTCCGCCATGAGGTAGGCGACGAGCGAGAGCTGCCGAATCAGCTTGTCCGTGTCGTGTGACATCCCCGGGCCACCCTACTAGGGCGCGCCTGTGGATCGCGACTGTGGAAAAGCTGGGGACGAGCGGGCTACGCCGCTGCGCGAGTTTCCAGGTGCTGGTGCGACGGGCAATAGTCGCGTTCCGGGAGCGGCGTGCGCTGGCACGGCTTGCCTTTGCGCGTCGTCGCCCGGCAGCGTGCGATGCCGCCGTCGAGGAGCCCCGACTCGATCTGATCCTGGATGAAAGTGACAGCGGCCTTGACGCCGTTCTCGACGGCCCACGCCACCTGCGCTTGCGCCGTGATGGGGAAGTAGCGGCGGATGTCCTGGAACAGCGCACGGTCGGGCTTCGCGAAATAGAGCGGATCGCTGGCGAGGCGCTCCATCGTCTGCTGGCACGCCTCGAGCACGTCGCGACGCGCGGCGAGCTGGCTCTCGCGGTCGGCGTACGGCTCGATCATGTCCTTGATCGAGCGGTAGATCGCTCGCGAGTACTGATACATGCACTGCTGTAACTGCGCGGTTCTTTCTTCGATCACGGCGTCTTACTCTCCTCGTCGACAGGCCCGGAGGGCGCATCAGCACTGGCGTTCAAGGCTCCCCTCAGCCTCGCCCACGTACGATCCTACACCGTAGCCGCGCTGTTACAAAGTCGCCGATTTTTCGTCAGCGCTGGAGGACGACGAGCCGCTCTTCGGTCATCTCGCGGATCGTGTACGCGGGCCCTTCCTTCGTGTTGCCCGAGCCCTTGATCCCGCCGTACGGCATCTGGTCGGCGCGGAAGGTCGGAGCCTCGTTCACGGTCACTCCGCCGAACTCGAGCGCCTCGGCGGCGGCGAGCGCGGTGGAGAGGGACGCGGTGAAGATCCCGGCCTGGAGCCCGTAGTCCGTTCCGTTCGCGCGTTCGTACGCCTCCTCGAGCGAGTCGACGGCGTTGACGACGCAGACCGGGCCAAAGACCTCGTCGCAGACGACCTTTGCCGACTCTGGCGCGTCGGCGACGACGAGGGGCGGCAGCGGGTCGGCGTCCGTGGAACCGGTGAGAAGCCTCGCACCGGATGCGACAGCCTCATCGACCCACGCGGCGATCCGCTCGCGGTTGCCGGAGTCGATCACCGGCCCGACGTCGGTCTTCTCGTCTGCGGGATCTCCGACGACGAGCTGCTCTACCCGCGGCATGAAGCGCTCGAGGAACCCGTCGAGGACGGGGCGGAGGACGTAGATCCGCTGGACGGAGATGCAGCTCTGCCCGGCAAACGCGAACGCGTTCGCCGCGAGCTTCTGCGCGGCGACGTCGAGGTCGGCGTCCGCGGCGATCACAACCGGTGTCGAGTTACCGAGCTCGAGGCGCACGCGCTTCTGAGGCGCGCGCTCCGCGAGTCCCCAGCCGACGCCGCTCGAGCCGGTGAACGTGATCAGCCGGACGCGCTCGTCATCGACGAGGACGTCGCCGATCGGCGCCGACGGCCCAACGAGAACGGTGAGCCATCCGTCCGGCAGTCCCGCCTCGCGCTCGAGCTCGGCGAGGAGCAGGGCCGAGAGCGGCGTGGCGGTCGCGGGCTTGAGCACGACGGGGCAGCCGGCCGCGAGCGCGGGTGCGAGCTTGTGCGCGACGAGGTTGCACGGGAAGTTGAACGGCGAGATCGCGCCGATCACGCCAATCGGACGCCGCAGCGTGAACGCGATCTTCCCGGCGCCCGCTTCCGACGCGTCCATCGGGACGACGTCGCCGGCAAGCTTGCGCGCCTCGACGGCCGCGAACGTGTAGGTCGAGATCGCGCGCGCGGCCTCGACGCGGGCGGTCTTGATCGGCTTCCCCGCCTCCGCGCAGATCGTCTGGGCCATCTCCTCCTGCCGCTCGCCGAGCAGCGCGGCCGTGCGGTCGAGGATCGCGGCGCGCTCGTGCGCGGGAAGCGGGGCCTCGAGCACCTTCGCCGCCGCGTCGACTGCGGCGCGGGCGTCGTCGGCCGAGCTCGACTCGACTGTGCCCACGACGTCGCCGGAGAAGGGAGAGCGAACTTCGATCACGCGTGAGATTCTACGGCCGTGATCGAGCCGCACCTGGCAGTGGAGCTCGTGTGGGAAGGGCACACCATCCCGTGCATCGTCCACACGATCGACCACCCGGACGGCCTCGTCCTCGTCGATACCGGCATGGCCGACTCGACGCCGGAGCTCGACGACGAATGGCAGCCGACGATCCACCCGCTCTCCGAGGAGCTCAGACGCCGCGTCGCGCACGTCGTCATCACGCACATGCATTTCGACCATCACGGCGGCAACCGGCTCTTCCCGGGGGTGCCGATCCACATCCAGCGGGCCGAGCTGGAGGACGCGCGGACGCTCGACGACTACACCGTGCGCGAGTGGATCGACTTTCCCGGCATGAACTACGTCGAGCACGACGGGGAGGCGGAGATCCTTCCCGGAGTGCGCCTCGTCCCCGCGCCGGGCGAGACGCGCGGCCATCAGATCGTCGTCGTCGAGACCGCCGAGGGGCGCCGCGTGCTCGGCGGCGACGTCGGCCATTCGTTCAAGGAGATCGCCGAGGCCGACACGCCGGGGAAGAAGCTCGTGATCGAGCTCGGCGCGCCGGTTTATCTCGCGCACGTTTGGGAGCCCCGCGTACCTCGGGCTAGAGTCCCGTCATGACTGACGCCTTCATCATCGACGCCGTTCGCAGCCCGATCGGCCGCCGGAAAGGGACGCTGTCCCATATTCGCGCCGACGAGCTCGGCGCCCAGGTACTCAACGCTCTTGTCGAGCGGAGCTCCGTCGATCCCGCCGAGGTCGAGGACGTGCAGTGGGGCTGCGTGTCCCAGGTCGACGAGCAGGCGTGGAACATCGGCCGCAACACCGCGCTCACCGCCGGCTGGCCCATCTCCGTCGCGGGGACGACCGTCGACCGTCAGTGCGGTTCTTCGATGCAGACGAACTTCAACGCCGCCACCGCGATCATGTCCGGGCAGCTCGACCTCGTCGTCTCGGGCGGCGTCGAGTCGATGTCGCGCGTGCCGATGGGCTCGAACAACGGCTCGATGTCACCGCTCGTGTACGAGCGCTACGACATCGTCATGCAGGGCATCTCGGCGGAGGAGATCGCGAAGAAGTGGAACCTCTCCCGCGAGGAGCTCGACCGCATCTCGTACGAGTCGCACATGCGCGCGGCGCGCGCGATCGACGAGGGGCGCTTCGAGACCGAGGTCGTGGCGATCGACGTCGACGTGCCCGAGGAGGGCGACGGCTCCGCGCCGGCGCTCACGCGCGTGCGCTTCGCGGTGGACGAGGCCGTGCGGCGCGAGACGACGCTCGAGAAGATGGCGTCGCTGCAGCCGGCGTTCATTCCCGACGGCGTCGTGACGGCCGGGAACTCGTCCCAGATCGTCGACGGCTCTGCCGCTGTGCTCGTCGCGTCCGAGCAGAAGGCGTCCAAGCTTGGCCTCACGCCGCGTGCGCGGTTCGTCTCGTTCGGCGTGTGCGGTGTCGAGCCGCACCTCATGCTGCACGGCAACCCCGAGGCGTCGGAGAAAGCGCTCGCGAAGGCCGGCCTGACGTGGGACGACATGGCCGTGATCGAGGTGAACGAGGCGTTCGCGTCGGTCGTCTCCCAGTTCCTGGCCGACACAGGCCTGCAGGAGCGCTACGACGCCGGCGACGTCAACCCGAACGGCGGCGGCATCTCGCTCGGCCATCCGCTCGGCGCAACGGGCGCGCGGATCACGGCGACGCTCGTCTCGGAGCTCGAACGGCGCAACGCCCGCTACGGCCTCGCAACGATGTGCATCGGCTTCGGCCAGGCGATCGCGGCCGTCATCGAGCGCGTCTAGCTTCAGGCGAGAGTCGGCACTGGCCCAGGCCGAGTGGTCTGCTACCTGGCGCAGGGATGGGACGTATTGACCGCCAGCGTTGAGCCGCCTAGTGCGAGGCGCTCGTGGATGACCGTTCCTGCGGGATCTCGGTAGGAGACCTCAATCCGGCTCACGTTTCGCAGCGAGGCGTTTCGGGCCCGGGGGCATCCTAGGAATCGGAAGTTCAGTTGCACGCCGGCTGATTGCCCAGGCGCGATCTGGACCGCGCTGGGTCGGAGTGCACCGTAGTTCCGCGACGATATGCCGCCGGGGGGAGCCGGACAACTCGCGTTCGGGCAGTGGTACGGATGGAGCGCGACCAGAGCGGTGCCGAGCTGGCGGATCACCGAGTCGTGCGGCAAGACGACGCGCACGTCGGTAAGTGTTACCGGCAGGGATGACTCGTTCGTAAGCACGATGCCTATCGGAAACGGTGTCGACGGCATGAATCGCAACTCGGTCAACCCGTCCAGACCCATCGTCGGACGCCCTCCGGCTGAGGCCGAGGAATCCTTCGCGAATGCGCTCTTCACCGGCCGCTTTGCAGCGAAGTGGGACGTCGATCGCAGTTCGAGCGACCCACTGATCGCTCCTCCGACGAGAACGATCACAATCACTGCGACGATCCGCCGTCTCTGGCGCATGCGGCGCTTCGCCTCCGCAATGAGGGAATGAAGCGCGAAGGGCTGTCTCCTCACATCGACGGTCATAGCACTATTATTGCTAGCACCAGACGGTAGCGTCAAGGGGCGACATCGGCTCGCCGAAGGCACGTAAACTCCGCATGTGACCGACGTCGCAAGCGAGAACCTCGAGGCGCAGGAGGCCTGGAACGGCGTTCTCTTCGACCGCTTCGTCGAGTACCGCGACATCGTCATCACGGGTCTCACGCTGTTCGGTGACGAGGCGATGCGCGTCCGGCCGCCCAAGACCGGCGACCGGGTGCTCGACGTCGGCTGCGGCTTCGGCGACACGACACAGCAACTCGCCCAACTCGTCGGCCCGTCCGGTTCGGTGCTAGGCGTCGACATCGCCCCGCGGTTCATCGAGCAGGCGCGCGCCGAGGCGCAGGACGCGGGGCTCGAGAACGTGCGCTTCGACGTGCGCGACGTCCAGCAGACGGGATTCGACGAGGAGTTCGACTACGTCTTCTCGCGCTTCGGGACGATGTTCTTCGACAACCCGGTTCCTGCCCTGCGCAACATCAGAGCCGCGATGCAGCCAGGCGCGCCGTTCGTGTCGGTGGTCTGGCGGCGCAAGGTCGACAACCCGTGGTTGCACGTAGCCGAGGAAGTCGTGAAGCCGCTCCTGCCCGATCCCGACGAGTCGGAGACGGACGAGCCGCGCTGCGGCCCGGGGCCTTTCTCCATGGCCGACGCCGACACGCTGACCGGCCAGTTCAACAGTGCCGGCTTCAAGACCATCACGCTTCGCCGTTATGACGCGATGCTCCGCCTCGGCTCGAGTCTCGACCGCGCAGTGGAGGTGTGCCTCGCGCTCGGTCCTGCCGCGGAGGCGCTGCGCCTCGCCGGGGAGCAAGGCGCCGAGATTCGCCCCGAGCTCGAACGTCTTCTCCACGAAACGCTTGCGCGCTTCGTGCGGGACGACGGCGAGGTCGAGGGCCAGGCCTCCACCTGGCTCGTCGCGGCTACGGCATAGCCAGCTAGTCTCGCCGCCGTGAAAGTCGGAATCGTCGGACTGGGAACGATGGGCGCGGGTATCGCGCAGCTCGCCGTCGAGGCCGGGCTCGAGACCGTCGGCCGCGAGGTGACCGCCGAGCTGGGGGAGAAGGCCCGCGGCCGCATCGACCACTTCCTCTCTCGCAAGGTCGAGAAGGGGCAGATCGAGAGCTACGACATCGGGCTCCTGTCGACGACGACCGACGTTGCGGACATGGCCGATTGCGACGTCGTGATCGAGGCGATCGTCGAGGAGCTCGCACCGAAGCAGGAGCTCTTCGCCGCGCTCGAGAAGGTCTGCCGCGCCGACGCCGTGCTCGCGACGAACACGTCGGCGCTCAGCGTCACCGAGATCGCAGGCGCCGTCTCGACGCCGGAGCGCGTCGTCGGCATGCACTTCTTCAACCCGGCGCCGCTCATGCCGCTCGTCGAGATCGTCCGAGCCGAGCGCAGCTCCGACGCGGCGTTCGACACCGCGTTCGCGCTCGGGGAGAAGCTTGGCAAGCATCCGATCCGCTGCCACGACACCCCAGGCTTCGTCGTCAACCGGATCCTCATCCCGCTCCTCAACGACTGCGTGCGCGTCCTCGACGAGGCGCGCGTCACGCCCGAGGATCTCGACGCCGGCATGAAGCACGGCGCCGGCTGGCCGATGGGGCCGCTCGAGCTCGTCGACCTCATCGGGATCGACATCCACGTGCACGCGAGCGAGGCGCTGTGGGAGAAGCTCCGCGAGCCGCGGATGGCGCCGCCCGCGCGGCTCGTGGCGATGGCGAACGCGGGCATGCTCGGCCGCAAGACCGGCCGCGGCTTCTACTCGTACGACGGCTAAGCCGCTTGCGGAAGTGCCGGCTCGGGCACGGGCTCGCTGCCGCGAGCCGAGACGCGCGGCGCGGGCGGATCGTCGGTGAGCATCACGTCGAGGGTGAGCGCATCGAGGACGGCTGCGGAGGCGTTCTCGAGCACGCGCGACGCCGCGTCGTCGGCGACACCACTGCTCCGCAGCGCGGCTCCGAGCGCTTCGACGAGCGCCGCGAGCCGTTCCGAGCGATCCTGGAGTGCGCCGGGAGACATCTCGCACAGAGATTCGTCCACGCGCCGGACGTTCCTCCGCCTGCCGGGGGAGTAATCTGACGCACGAGATGCGCCGGATTCTTTTCCTTCTCACAGGCGCGGCCATCCTGGCTCTGCCGGCGGCCGCGGCTGCGCGCGCGCAGAGTCACCACGCCACGCCGGGCTTTCTCGTCGTCCAGAACGCGTTGACCGACGCCGGCATCAAGGGCAAGCCCGTCGCCACGATCGCGGTAAAAGGCTTTGTGATCGGCCACATCAAGCAGGAAGGCGCGGTCGCGATCTACCACTTCGGCCCCGGGGCGGTCGCGCAGGTCTCGGGCGTCGACGTTCAGCGTCAGCCCGTCAAGTACCAGACTCAGCAAGGGACGAAGTTCAGCGGCAGCGACTTCCGGTTCCGCGCGGTGGGTGGAGTCTGGCGTGTGGTCGTGTACGGCGCGGGCATCTCGCTCTACGCCGGCGGAGAGTTCCGCCGCGTGTCGCTCCACGGCTCGGTCTACAACCCCCGCACCGACGGCCGGTACTCGTTCGACGGAGAGCCATTCGCCTCGCTGCCGTCGGGCGTCGTCACGCCGAAGCTGGGGGCTGAGTGAGCGACGACGCCACCGAGACGATCCTCGTCATCGAGGACGAGGACGCCATCTCGTCGTTCGTTGCCGCGTACCTGCGGAAGGACGGCTTCGACGTCGTTGGGACGGCGAGCGGCCGGGAGGCGCTCCGCCTCGTTCGCGCGAACCAGCCGTCGCTCGTGATCCTCGACCTCATGCTCCCCGATCTCGACGGTCTGGAAGTCTGTCGGCGGATCCGAGAAACCAGTGACCTCCCGATCCTCATGCTCACGGCGCGCGACGACGACCTCGACAAGATCGCAGGACTCGACGCCGGCGCAGACGACTACCTCACGAAGCCGTTCAACCCGCGCGAGCTCGTCGCCCGCGTGCGAGCAATCCTCCGTCGCAGCGGCTCGGAGCGCCCGCACGGCGAGGCGCGCACCCTCGAGCACGGAACTCTCGTCCTCGACGCCGGCAGCCGCGAGTGCCATGTCGGGGAGACCGAGATCCGCCTCGCGCCGAAGGAGTTCGACCTCCTCTGGGAGCTCCTCGACCATCGCGGGCTCGTCCTCACGCGCGACCAGCTCCTCGAGCGCGTGTGGGGCTACACGTTCGCCGGCGACACGCGCACGGTCGACGTCCACGTCCGGCAGTTGCGGAAGAAGCTCGGCGACGCGTCGCCGATCGTGACCGTGTGGGGGATCGGCTACAAGGCCGCGCCCGCGCCGGCCGCTCCGTAGGGGCGGCGTGTTTTTCCGGTCGCTGCGCTTCCGGCTCCCGGCGCTCTTTCTCGCCGGGATCGTGCTCGCGGCGGCAATCGCTGCGTTGATCGCGGTGCAGTTCTTCCGGGACTACACGCGCACTCGCGCCGTGCAGGAGCTGCGCGCGGAGTCGGCGGGAATCGCGCAGCTCTACGTGCAGCAGGCGGGGCTCGGGGACGTTCCCGTCCAGAGCCTCCGGCGCGCGATCGGCGGCGATCAGATCTTCTGGGTTCCGGCGGTGCCCGGCGGCTCGCTCTACACCGGCGACGTGCCCCTTCTGCGGCCGGGCGAAGTCCGGTTCTCCGATCTCGTCGGCGAGGGCGTGCGCACGATCGACCTCTCCGTCGATCGCAGCGGGTATCTCGCCGTGGCGAGAGTCGTGAGCCTCGCTGGCGTCCCCAGCGGGGCGATTCTCGTCGCGAAGCCGGACTCGGCGCTCACGAGCCGCTGGCTCCAGCTGCTCTACGAGCTCGCATTCGCGTTCGGGATCGGGATCCCGCTCGCCCTCATTCCCGTTGTCTACTTCTCCCGGCGCGTGACTCGCCCACTCGAGGCGCTGACGTCCGCCGCCGACGAGGTCGCGGCCGGGCACTACGACGTCGCGCTGCCGGGGCCGGGCGGCGGGAGCGAGATCGAGCAGCTTTCGACGCGGTTCGGTGAGATGGCGGCGCGGCTCGCGGAGTCGGAGGAGTTGTCGCGCAACTTCCTCATGTCGGTCTCGCACGAGCTGCGCACACCGCTCACGGCGATCCGCGGGCACGTCTCGGCGCTTCGTGAAGGCGTGTTCGATGACGAAGAAGAGCAGCGGCGCTCGCTCGACGTCGTAGCAGAGGAGGGAACGCGGCTCGAGCGGCTGGTCGGTGACGTCCTCGACCTCGCGAAGCTCGACGCGCGGCGGTTTGCGCTCCTCCGTGAGGAGGTCGACATGCGCGTTCTCTGCGAGCGCGCGGCTGACGCGTTCGCGACGGAGGCGCAAGCGCGTGAGCTCACGCTCGAGCTGTCAACCGTCGACGGCGTCGTGCTGGTGACCGACGGCGACCGCATCCTCCAGATCGTCTCGAACCTCCTCGGCAACGCGATTCAGTGGACGCCGCCCGGGGGGACCGTCAGCCTCGCGCTCTCGGCGGCCCGAGACGACGTCGTCGTGACCGTGACGGACACAGGGCCGGGTATCGCGCCTGCGGAGCGGGAGCGGATTTTCCGTCCGTTCTGGTCGGGGCACGGTGGCCACGGCGGCGGCACGGGGCTCGGCCTCACGATCGCGAGCGAGCTCGCGTCGGCGCTCGGTGGTCGCCTCTGGGTCGATAGCGCGCCCGGCGGGGGCGCGAAGTTCGTGCTCGTCCTACCGCGTGTGTCTCAGCCGGCTTGACGGTCCTCGAGCCGGTAGACGACGGCGCCTTCGTGCTGCAGTCGTGACTCGAGTTGTGCGATGCGATCGTCGACGCCCTTCCAGCCGGCCGCGATGAGGTCGACGAGGAGCGCGAGGTCGTCGATGCGGGCGTGCCGCTCGGCGACGACGTCCCCTTCGATGCGCTCGAGGCGGCGGATGACCTGGTTCATGAGGCCGCGCATTTCGGCGAGATGCCGTGCGCTGGGGCGGAAGTGGTGGCGGATTCCTTCCTGGATCGCGTCGGGGAGCCCGGCTTCGAGCTCGGTGGTCGTTGTGGCGAGCGCTTCGACCGCGGCGCGCGCCCGTTCGAGCGCGGCGTCGAACGTCGCGGGGTCGGAAGTCTGCTCGAGGCGCTGCTTCGCGCGTGCGATGACATCTTCATCCATGGCGGCGACGATACAAACTGGGGCGGATGGACGTCGACGAGCTCGATTACGACCTGCCACCGGAACTGATCGCGCAGCATCCGGCCGAGCGCCGCGACGCGTCCCGGCTGCTCGTCTACGAGCGCGCGACTGGTGCGGTGCGGCACCGAAGCTTCGCCGACCTTCCGGCGGAGCTCGGGGCTGGAAGCGGCGCCGGCGAAGCCGGCACCGCCCGGCCAAGAGCAGGGGGCGAGCTCGTCGTCGTCAACGACACGAAGGTCGTGCCGGCGCGCATCCCGATCTCCTCGCCGCGTGGCGAGGTGCTGCTCCTCGAACTCCTCGAGGACGGGACGTGGGAGGCGCTCGCGCGGCCGACGCGCCGGCTCAAGCCGGGCCAGCGCTACGGGCCGGTCGAGATGATCGAGCACCTCGGCGAGGGCCGCTGGCACGTGCGCCTCGACGGCGAGCCGAACGGTCAGACGCCGCTGCCGCCGTACATCACCGAGCCGCTCGGCGACCCGGCGCGCTACCAGACGGTGTACGCGCGGGAGGCCGGCTCCGCGGCGGCGCCGACCGCCGGCCTGCACTTCACGCCGGAGCTCCTCGCGCAGCTCGACCCGGCGCGCGTGACGCTCCACGTCGGCCTCGACACGTTCCGTCCGGTCAACGAGGAGACGCTCGACGAGCACGTGATCCACGGCGAGCGCTACGAGGTCGCGGCGGCGGAGTGGGAGCGGATCCGCGCCGCCGAGCGCGTCCTCGCCGTCGGCACGACGACGGTGCGCACGCTCGAGACCGTCGCGCACGGCGCGCCGCTCGCGGGCCGCACCGAGCTGTTCATCACGCCGGGCTTCGAGTTCCGCCGTGTCGACGCGCTTCTCACGAACTTCCACCTGCCGCGCTCGACGCTCCTCGCCCTCGTCATGGCGTTCGCGGGAGTGGAGGAGACGCGGCGGCTGTACGCGACGGCGATCGAGGAGCGGTACCGCTTCTACTCGTTCGGCGACGCGATGCTTATCCTCTGACCATGAGCGGCGTCGCTCTCGACGTTCCCGTTGCCTCGTCCCAGCCGCGGTCGTTCTGGCGGCTGCTCTGGGCGGTCATTCTCGGTTCGTTCATCGCGTCCGTGGTCGTGCTCGTCTTCGCGTACGCGCTTTCCACGATCGCCTGGCTGCCAAGCCCGTCGCTGTACCCCGCCCCCTTCCCGGTGGACGGGACGTGGACTCTCGCCGCCGATCTTGGCGCGGCGACGGTCTTCGTGCTCGTCGTCGCGTTGTCGGTCTGGCTGCAGGTCGAGTACGCGGTTCGGAGTCGCGTCTCGTTCGGCGTCGTTGTTCTCGCCGTGGCGCTCATCGGTTACGCACCGTTCGTCGCGCTCGGGTCACCGCGCCTCTTGGGGATCGTCACGCTGCCGGCCATGACGTGGATGATCCGCCGCTACGCGATCGGTACCGCACTGCCGGTTCCGAGTCTCTCGTGGCGGGTCTGGGCGGCGCTCGGAGTCGTCGCGCTCGGGGTCGTCGCGTCGTACGGCGTCTACCACCCGCTCGCCGCAGACCGGTTCATCGTGGGCATCGACGCGCGGGCCTCGGGCAGGTACTTCATTCCCGTCACGCTCAGTAACCCGGGGCTTGCCGACGTGACGATCCTTCGCGTCGACAGTGGCCAGGTGAACGGTCGCTGGCATCCGCACACGCTCCCGTGGACGCTCGACGGACGCTCCCAGACCGAGCTCATGGTTTCCCGCAAGGGATGTGCCCCGCCCGACGTCACGATCACGTACTCGATCCTCGGGTTGACGTCGAGCCAGCGCTTCACGGTCGGCACGCTCTCGTCGTGTCAGCGGTAGCCGGGCTCCTGTGACACGGCCGCGGAGCGCAAACGAGTGGCGGGACTTCTGGCGCGACGGCGGCGAGCGCGAGCTCCACGCGCAGCTCGACGAGTTCGCGCCGTACTCCGTTCGCATCGCGACGCTGCTCGGGAGCGCGGCTCCGCGGCACGCTCTTGTCGCCGAGCTTGGGCGCATCCGCGAACACGAGCTGAAGACGCCGCCCGACCCGGAACGCGACGAAGAAATCGCAGCCCGGGTCCACGCGTGGTTTCCTGGGACGCCGTGAGCGTCTTCGAAGTCACCGCCCGCGACGGCGCGGCGCGCGCCGGCGTGCTCCGCACCGCGCACGGCGATATCCGCACGCCCGTCTTCATGCCCGTCGGGACGAAGGCGACGGTCAAGACCGTCGACCCCGACGAGCTTCACGCGGTCGGCGCGCAGATCATCCTCGGCAACACGTACCACCTCCACCTGCGGCCGGGCGAGGAGCTCATCGCGGAGCTCGGCGGCCTGCACAAGTTCATGGGCTGGGACGGGCCGATCCTCACGGATTCCGGCGGTTTCCAGGTCTTTTCCCTCCGCGACACGCTGCTCGCGGCGGACGACGACGGCGTGACGTTCCGCTCGGTGTACGACGGGAAAGCCGAGCGGCTCACGCCCGAGAGCGCGGCGCAGATCCAGGCGCGGCTCGGCTCGGACGTCGCGATGTGCCTCGACATCTGCCTGCCCGCGGGTGCGTCGCGCGCCGAGCTCGAGGACGCCGTGCGCCGCACGACGCTGTGGGCCGAGCGGCAGCGCGACCTGCCGCGCGCGCCGGGCCAGCTCCGTTTCGCGATCACGCAGGGCGGCCTCGACGTCGCAGCTACGCGAGCGGTCGTCGGCCGAACTCGTTGCGCTCGACTTCGACGGGTACGCAATCGGAGGCCTCAGCGTGGGGGAGCAGCGCGAACCGATGTTCGAGACGACGACCGCCGCCGCCGCGTTCCTCCCCGAGGAGAAGCCGCGCTACTTCATGGGGATCGGCGACCCGGAGGGCGTGCTCGAGGTGATCGCGCGCGGCGTCGACATGTTCGACTGCGTCCTCCCGACGCGCACGGCGCGCACCGGCAGCGCCCTCACGCGCGCCGGCCGGCTCAACCTCCGCAACGCCCAGTACGCGCGCGATCCGCGGCCGCTCGACGAGACGTGCAATTGCTCCACCTGTGTCAGGTTCAGCCGCGCGTACGTCCGGCATCTTCTCAACCAACAGGAAATCCTCGGATTGCGATTGCTCAGTCTGCATAATCTCCGCTTCTTGCTCGATCTCGTCTCCGGTGCGCGGGAGGCGATCGAGCGCGGCGAGTTCATGACCTGGCGGGAACAAGCGCTCGAAGGAGCGAAGGGAGTGGCTGGATGATCCTCGAGGTGCTGGCAGCAGCGGCAAAGAAGCGGCGGCTCCGCCGATCCTCCTGTTCATCATTCTCGGGCTCGGCCTCGTGTGGCTGATCTTCATCCGGCCGCAGCGGCGCAAGCAGAAGCTCCAGCAGAGCATGCGGTCGGAGCTCGCGATCGGCGACGAGATCGTCACCGCCGGAGGCGTGTACGGGACGGTGACGCAGATCGACGACGACGACGTGCGCATCGAGATCGCGCCGAATGTCGAGGTGCGCCTTGCGCGGCGGGCGATCGCCGCCCACCTCACCGAGCACAAGCCTGAAGCGGCGGACGAGGACGCCGACCCTGCGGACGCGTCCGACGAGCGAGCCCGGCGAGGTTGAGCAGCCGGTACTCGACGCCGGGTCGGACGAGAAGATCCCCGGCTAACCTTTTCGCGCCTGTGAGAGAACGCCGCAACTATCTGATCCTGATGGGCTTCATCCTGGCGGCCGTCGTCGGCGCGCTGCTCATCGCGATTCCCAGCTCGCCCGCCTACAAGAAGCCGACGCTCGGCCTCGATCTGCGGGGTGGCCTCGAGGTGATCCTCAAGGCGGTGCCGGACCGCGGCCAGACGATCACGACGGCGGACATGCAGACGGCGCAGCAGATCCTGGAAACGCGCTTGAACGGGATCGGCGTTGCCGCGCCGAGCGTTGCGATCCAGGGCCGGGATCAGATCGTCATCCAGCTCGCAGGCATCCACGATCCCGCGAAGGCGGCTGCGATCGTCGGTTCGACGGGGCGGCTGCAGTTCTACGACTTCGAGGCCGATCTCCTCCCGCCGACGATCTCGACGAACGGCAACCCGACGCCGTACCCGACGCTCTACTCGCTCCTCACCCAGACGCAGGTGAAGGCGATGGCGAAGAAGGGCACGCCGGCGGCGTACTACCTGTTCGCCCCGAAGACGACGATCAAGCACACGAAGGTCAAGGGCAAGCACGGCAAGACGACGACGAAGACGACGAAGACGACGAACCCGCACGCGCTCCTCGCCGGCCCGTATCCGACCGAGAAGCAGCTTCTCGCCGACCCGAAGGTGAAGAAGCTCTACGACGCGAACGGCGGCAAGCAGCCGGCGGGCACCGAGATCCTCCCCGTCCCCGCGAACACGCAGGTCGTGTCCGGGACGCAGGCGAACTTCACGAGCTCGACGCAGCCCGTCAAGGTGTCGCCGGACGGGACGTACTGGTACCTCTTCAAGTACTACCCGCCGCCGCGGGCCGCCGGAGATCATCGGCAGCGACCTCGACGAGTCGAACATCAGCGCGGGCCTCGACCAGAACGGCATCCCGCAGGTCACGATCGGCTTCACCGGCCGCGGCGGGAGGGCGTTCCAGCGGATCACGAAGGCCGAGTTCGACCGCGGCCTGAAGGTCGCAGGCGAGCACCTCTCGGCCGGCACGCCGAACCAGCTGTACGTGCAGCACAACGCGATCGTCCTCGACGGAGAGCTCAAGGCGACGCCGTACATCGACTACACCGACAATCAGCTCTCGCTCGGCATCGCGGGCACCTCGGCCGTGATCAACAACATGGGTTCGATGGACGCGGCGAACAAGCTCGCGCTCGTCCTCAAGAGCGGTTCGCTGCCGTACACGTTCCAGCGTCTTTCCGAGACCGAGGTCAGCGCGACGCTCGGCAAGAGCTCGCTGCACCAGGCGATCCTCGCCGCCCTCGCGGGTCTCATCATGGTCGCGATCTTCCTCCTCGTGCTCTACCGCTTCCTCGGCCTCGTCGCGGTGGCCGGCCTCGCGATCTATGCGCTCCTCTACTACGCGGCGATCCTCCTCTTCAACGTCACGCTCACGCTGCCGGGCTTCGCCGGCTTGATCCTCACCATCGGTGTGGCGGCCGACGCGAACGTCGTCGTGTTCGAACGCATCAAGGAAGAGGTGCGCGCCGGGAAATCGGTGCGGTCGGCGATCTCGGCCGGTTACGGCAAGGGCTTCCACACGATTCTCGACGCGAACGTCGTGACGATGATCACCGCGATGGTGATCTTCCTGATCGCCGTCGCCGACGTGAAGGGCTTCGCCCTCATGCTCCTCATCGGAACGGTGATCTCGCTCATCACGGCCGTCGCCGCGACGCGCGCGCTGCTCGGCCTTCTGAGCGGCTTCAAATGGTTCGACAACCCGCGCTTCATGGGCGCGGAGGGCCAGCAGACCGCGAAGTGGCTTCAGATCGACTTCATCAAGCGCCGCAACACGTGGTTCACCATCTCCGGCGCGATCATCCTCGCGGGCGTGATCGCGCTCTCGGTGAACGGCCTCAACCTCGGCATCGACTTCAAGGGCGGCACGCAGATCGCGTTCTCGACGCCGAAGGCGTACTCGCAGAGCGAGGTCTCGCAGTTAATGACGAAGCAGGGGCAGCCCGACGCCGTCGTGCAGGCGAAGGGCAAGACCGTGAACGGCGGCGAAGCGACGCAGTGGCAGGTGACCACGAAGACGCTCAAGCCGAAAGAACAGGCGAAGATCCAAGGTGCGCTCAAAAGCGAGCTCGGCGCGTACGGCGGCGGCGTGCAGAGCGTGTCCGGGACGTTCGGCCACCAGATCGCGATCGACGCGATCTACGGGATCATCGTCTCGCTCCTCCTGATCACGATCTACATCACGATCCGGTTCGACCTGAAGTTCGCGATCCCGGTCATCCTCGCGATGATCCACGACATCCTCATCACGATCGGCGTCTACGCCCTCGTGGGGAAGGAGGTCTCGGTCGCAACCGTCGCCGCTGTCTTAACGGTTCTCGGGTACTCGATCTACGACACGATCATCATCTTCGACCGCATCCGCGAGAACATTCCGCTCATGCGCCGCTCGCCGTTCGCGACGATCGCCAACATCTCTCTGTGGGAGACGATCCGCCGCTCTCTCGCGACGACCTTCATCACGCTGCTGCCGATCATCTGCCTCGAGATCCTCGGCGGCACGATCCTCAAGGACTTCGCGTTCGCGCTCATCGTCGGCGTCATCTCCGGTGCGTACTCGTCGATCTTCATCGCCGCGCCGATCCTCACGATGTGGAAGGAGCGCGAGCCGGAGTACGCGCGCCGCAAGGCGCTCGCCGACGCCGAGACGGGAACTGCGGCGCTCCGCGATTCGGAAGCGGCGCTTGCCGCCGAGCCGACCCCGCACCTCGTCGGGGCGGGTGCGTCGCCGTCGCCTGACGCGGTCGCCGACGACCCGCGCGAGAAGCGCCGGCAGCGGCGGCGCTCGAGGCCGCATGGCCGAACGCGGTAACACGCGGCTCATCCTCGACGCCGTGGAGGAGCTCATCGCCGAGCTGCCGAGCCGCGCGCGCGGCAGCAAGGAGAAGCTGTCGGAGCAGGCCATGGGCGCGCTGCGCACGCTCGCGAATGAGCTCGACCTCGTGAGCCGGGACGAGCTCGACGAGCTCGAGCTTCGCGTCGCGCAACTCGAGCACCGGCTGAAGATGCTCGAGGCGCCGCGCGACCTTCCGCCGGCCGCGTAGATAGGCGATGATTGGGCGCGTGAAGCGCCTGCTTCTGCTCGTCCTCCTCGTCTGCCTGGCCGCCGGCTGCGGTTCGTCCAAGGCCTGTCCGCACGGCGCGGAGCTCGTGCTGCGCGCCGTTCCGCAGCGCGGTGAGCAGCTGACGCCGCAGGGGATGGAACTGGCGCGGAACATCATCAGCAGCCGCTTCAACGCCATCGGCCCCGTCTCTGCGACCGCGACCGTCTCGACCCGGGGCAGCGACGAGATCGTGATCGACTTCGCGGGTACGCATGTTCCGAAGAACGTCACTCAGATCGCGTCGGTGACCGGAAACCTTCAGTTCTTCGACTTCGAGAAGGACCTCGCGGCGCCGACGGTGCAAGACGGCAACCCGACGCCGTATCCGTCCCTCTACTCGCTGCTCACTGCGGTGAAAAACCAGGCGAGCAACGGGACGCCTGAGGCGTACTACCTTCTCGACGGCAGCGTGCGGCACGCCGTTCTCCAAGGGCCTGCTGCGACGAAGGGTGCGCTGCTCGTCTCGTACTCCGGCAAGCAGCCGGCGCGAACGACGATCCTCGCGGTGCCGGCGAACCGGGAGGTCGTCTCCGGGACGAGGGAGAACTTCACGGCCTCGACGCGGCCGGTCAAGACGTCGCCGGACGGGAACTACTACTACCTCTTCAAGCTTCCGCCGGAGATCTCCGGGAGCGACATCCACGAGTCGACGGTCACCGCCGGCGCCGACCCGAACACCGGCGTGCCGGAGGTCACCCTCGGCTTCACGAGCCACGGAGCGAAGGAGTTCCAGGCGATCACGAAGGCCGAGTACGACCGCGGCACGACCGTCGCCGGCCTGCACGGCTCAGCGGGGCAACTCGACCAGCGCTACGTGCAACACAACGCGATCGTCCTCGACGGACGGCTGCAGGCGACGCCGTACATCGACTACACCGACCCCGTGCTCTCGCTTGGCATCGCGAGCAACGAAGCGGTGATCGCCAACCTGGGGTCGAGCGAAGCCGCAAAACGCGTCGCCCTCGTCATCCAGAGCGGCTCGCTTCCGTACCGCTTCGAAGTGGTCAGCGGGACGAGCGGCTGTCACCGGTAGCGCTTCTGCGGCGGAAGCGGGTGATCGTCGCGCCGAGGAACCGCTCCCCGTCGTAGACGATCAAGGCGCAGATCGCGGCGAGGGGCAGTTCGGCGAGGGCCGCTTGCGCGATCGCCTCGAAAAGCTCGCTTCCGTACCGCGAGGTCGTGACGTCGAACCACGCGTCGCAGACGAGCATCGTCCCGGCGGTCGCCGCAAACGGCACGAGCCAGCGGGAACCGCGGAGGACGGCCCACGTCGTCGCGGCGAGCGCGGCCGTGAGCGCGACGTCGAAGCCGACCCACGCGAGGTCGTAGTGAACCGTGACGTGCCGCGACGGAAGCGTGAACGTGAGATAGACGGTCCACGGCACGAGCAGCACCGCGACCACGCCAAGGACCGCGACGAGCCAGCGAGGAACCGGGATCCGGAAAGGCTCAGTCGTCACCACAACGTTGTACCCTGCCCCCGTGACGCTGCGGAGCCTCACAGCCGAGCGGCTGCTCGCCCTGTCCGCGCTCGCCGTCGGCGTGATGGGGATCGTCTCGGCCGCCACGCCGACGATGGCGGACCGCCACCGGCTCATGCGCGGCGTGCTGCCTCCGGGCTGGCCCGAAGGCGCGCGCGTCTTGACGATGGCCTGCGCGATCGGTCTTGTCTTCCTCGCACGCTCGCTCTGGAGACGGCGGCATCGCGCCTGGCAGCTCGCGATCCTCGTCGTCGTCGCCTCTGCGATCGCACATCTCGCCAAAGGCCTCGACTTCGAGGAGGCGACGATCTCGCTCGTCTTCCTCGTTGCCTTGATCGTGTGGCGGAACCGCTTCGACGTGCCGGGCAACCCCGCCAACGTCCGCCTCGGGCTCGGGCTCTTCGCCGCGCTTGCCGCGATCGTCGCCTTCGTCCTCGCCGTCGAGATCCCGGGTCACGACCTCCCGAACCGCGCCGCCGACGCGCTCACCGCGGTCGGCATCGTCCTTGGGTTCTCCGCGCTCTACTTCTGGCTGCGCCCCTTCGGGCAGGTCGTTGCGCAGACCGTGGGGGAGCGGCGCGTCGCACGGGCTCTCGTCGAGACGTACGGCACCGACAGCCTCTCCTTCTTCGCCCTGCGCCGCGACAAGAGCTATCTCTTCTCGCCGAGCCGTCGCGCCTTCCTCGCATACCGCGTCGTCCGCGGCACGGCGCTCGTGAGCGGCGACCCGGTGGGGGAGGAGTGCGAGATCGACGGCCTCCTCGCCGAGCTGCAGACCCTCGCGCGCGCTCACGGCTGGCGGATCGCGGTCGTCGGCGCTTCCGAGCATCACCTGCCGCGCTACCGCGCGCTCGGCCTCAAGCCGATCCCGATGGGGGAGGAGGCGGTGCTTCGCCCGGACGAGTTCTCGCTCGAGGGCCGCGCAATCCGCAAGGTCCGCCAGTCGGTGTCGCGCCTGCAGAAGGCGGGCTACACGTTCCGCGTCTTCGCGGCCGACGATCTGTCGCCCGAGGTCGAGGCGGAGCTCGCCGAGGTGTCCGCTGCCTGGCGCGGTGACCAGCCCGAGCGTGGCTTCTCGATGACGATCGACGATCTCCACGTCCCGGGCACGGTGCTCGCCGTCGCCGCCGACGAGAACCGCCGCATCGGCGGCTTCCTCCATCTCGCTCCGTCACCGGCCGGAGGCGGCTGGTCGCTGAGCACGATGCGGCGCCGGCCGGATTCGCCGAATGGACTCACGGAGTACCTCATCGTCGAGACGGCCGAGTGGGCGAAAGCCGAGGGCGCGAGCGAGCTGTCGCTCAACTTCTGCGCGTTCACCGACGTCATCTCGCCCGAGCGGGCGACGACGCTCCCGAAGCGCTTCCTGCGGCGCATCCTGCTCATGGCCGACAACGTCTTCCAGCTCGAGCGCCTCTACTCGTTCAACCGGAAATTCTTCCCGGAATGGAGGCGCCGCTACATCTGCATCGAGAGGTACTCCGACATCCCCGCCGTCGGGCTGGCGTACCTCCATGCCGAGTCGCTCCTCGTGCCGCCCGGCCCGTGGACCAGGCGCCGCGAAGCACGCCGGCGCGTCGCCGCCTAAGGTTCATCCATGAGTACGCCGCCTCAGACGCGGACGATCGGTCGTTTGTCCGAGATCGCGCAGGTCATGGTGCGTCACGGCTTCGGGTACTTCTTCGAGGCGCACCGGCTGAGCGACCTCCTGCCGCGACGGTCAACGGACGATCAACTCGCCGACGCGGCGTCCGAGCCAGGCACGAACTCGAAGCGCGGGCAGCGGCTGCGGGAAGCGCTCGACGAGCTCGGGCCGACGTTCGTGAAGTTCGGCCAGCTCCTCTCGACGCGCCCCGACGTCGTCCCGCCCGACATCGTCGTCGAGCTGCGCGCCCTCCAGGACGACGTGCGCCCGGTTCCGTTCGAGGACATCCGCCGGGTCGTCGAGGCCGAGCTCGGGAACACGCTCGAGCGGCTGTTCACCGAGTTCGACCCGGTGCCGGTCGCAGCGGCGTCGATCGGGCAGGTGCACCGCGCCACCCTCCCGAACGGCCGGGAAGTCGCCGTCAAGGTGCAGCGGCCGGGCGCCGTGCGGCAGGTCGAGGCGGACATCGTGCTCCTCTACCAGGCGGCGCGCCTCGCGCGTGAGCGCATCCGGGCGCTCGACTTCATCAATGCGAGCCAGCTCGTCGACGAGTTCGCGCGGTCGATCCGGAAGGAGCTCGACTACCGGCTCGAGGGCCGTAACGCCCAGCTCTGCCACCGCAACTTCGCGGGCTCCGCGCACGTCCGCGTGCCGAAGGTCTACTGGTCGTACTCCGGCTCGCGCGTCCTCACGCTCGAGTGGATCGACGGAGTCCAGCTCGCCGACCTCGACCTCATCGCGATGTCGCTCGAGGAGCGGCGTGACATCGCGTATCAGATCACCGAGACGTGGATGACGATGATCTTCCGCCACGGCTTCTTCCATGCCGATCCGCATCCGGCGAACATCCTCATCGGGCCTCAGGGAGCGGGCACGTCGAGGACGATCGGGCTCATCGACTTCGGCTCGTGCGGGAACCTGACGGACGACGACATGTCGAAGCTCACCGGGTTGCTCATCGACGCGGCGAACGAGAACATCGACCAGATCCCGCGCCGGCTCGCCGACCTCGGCGTTCGCTACCCGCGCGAGCGCGAGGACGAGTTGAAGGCGGAGCTCCGCGAGTTGTACTACCGCTACTACGGCTCGAGTCTCAGCGAGATCGACCCGATGCAGGCGGTGCGGGAGGCGTTTGCGCTCATCTACTCGATGAATCTCCAGCTCCCGACGCGGTTCCTGCTTCTCGACCGGGCGATGGCGACGCTCGGCTCAGTCGGGCAGGAGCTCTATCCCGACTTCAACGTCTTCGAGGTCGCGAGGCCGTACGCGCGCGACCTCATGCTCGAGCGGTTCACGCCGCAGCGCGTCGCGCGGCGCGCACGGCGCGAGATCATCAGCTACGCGCAGGTGATCGCCGAGGCGCCGCACCAGTTCCACGACTTCATGGAGGAGATCCGCGACGGTCAGATCGAGGTCGGCTTCGTCCACAAGGGGATCGACGACCTCCTCCCGAAGCTCGACACGCTCGTCAACCGCCTCGTGATCGCGCTCGTCGTCGTCGGTGGCTTGATCGGCTCGAGCCTGATCGGGATCTTCGCGAGGACGGGCCCGCACCTCCTCGGTGTGAACGTCATCTCGATCGGCGGCTTCCTCGTCTCCACTGCGCTCGGCGCCTGGCTGCTCTGGGGCGTCATCCGCTCCGGGCGCCTGTAGATCGTCAGAGGCCCTCGCCGACCGCGCTCGGGAGGACGGTCGCAACTCCGTCGCGAGCGCGAGACGGCTTCGGCGTGCGTTGCGTGAGTCGTCGTCCCAGCGCGACCGACGGCCGCTCGATATAGCGCTCTCCGAGAGCCGCGAGCCCGAGCGCGACCGGCCACAGAGCGATGAGAAGCACGGCGATCGGCGCGCGCCCGTAGAAGAGGTGCAGGAGCGCCAGCAGCACGATCGCGTGGACGAGGTAGAGGCTGTACGAGATCCGGCCGAGGTACTGCACCGGCCGTGTGCGGAGCACGGCGCCAGGCCCGGGCGCGCCGATCGCGAGGACGAGGAAGCCCATGGCGCCGAGGAGTACGGGCTCCAGATCAAGGAGCCGTCCCCGCGCGCCGCCGGGGTTTGGCACCCACCACGGAGACGTGTAGAGCAGAAGCGACGCCACGGCGAGCGCGACACGCGAGAACGTTGTAGCCATGCGGACGCGCTCGATGACCACGGTGCGGTAGCGCGCCAACACGATCCCCGCGACGAAGAACTGCAGATACGTGGCGGTGTGCAAATAGCTCGTCATTTCGCTTGTCGCCGGCATCAGCCGAACAGCGACACACGCAACGGCGATGCTCGCGACCACCGCAACCCACCAGCGGCGCTGCCAGAGAACGAGCGCCGCGAGGAGCGGAAACACGAGCGACATGCGCATTTCGTGGACGAGAGACCAGAGCACCGGATCGAACCCGCGGGTCGAGAAAGTCGTGACGAGCGTCAGGTGCTGTCCAACGGTTCTGCCGGTCACGGGGCTCTGCCAAACGCCCGCCGTCCACCTGCTGAGCGAGGGGATGGTCTCGCCTCCGATGACGGTGGCCGCGAGGAACGCGAGAAAGCACGCCGCCGCGTACGCGGGCCACACCCGGGTGACCCGCTTGACGATGAAGCGAAAGAAACCGGGAGCGCGGCCGTTGACGAACGGGATCGCCAGGACGAATCCGCTGATGAGGAAGAACAGGAACGGAAGCTGTGCGCCAACGACGAACACGCTGAGCGGCGAGTACTTGAACACGTTGAGCACTGTCAGTCCCTGGGCGTGCGTGTCGTCATGGACACGCGGCAGGACGATCAGCGAGTGATGCAGCACGACGAAGGCGGCAGCCAAGCCGCGTAGGCCGTCAAGTTCCGGCAGCCGCTGCGACCTGGCAGATGCACGTGCTTCGCAAGGGCGGCGCGAATCGACAGCGCTGTCTCCTGCGCAGCGCATCGGCTGTGAGTATGACGAGGTCGTCGGCGGGTCGTCAAGCCTCCGCCGAATCACCCCTTCGGCCGAGTCTTTCCGGGCCGGGCCGTCACAGACTCGTTGCGATTTGCCGCGTAGGTTCGTAGCCATGACAGCACTCGCTCTCGCAGACACCGAGCCGTCCGTACGTGGGTTCCTCGAGCGGCAGCTTCGGAACGACGGCTTCGACGTGTTCGTGTACGAGCGCGCCGAGCACTTGCCGCGCGCGGCCGAACCCGACGTCCTCGTTCTCGGCGACGCCGACGCGCTCGACCGCGGTCTCGTCCCCGACTGTCCCGTCATCGTCCTCGGTGGCGCCGATCCGGCGGCCCGCGTGCGCGCGCTCGAGCATGCCGACGACTGCCTCCCGCGGCCGTTCGTCTACGAGGAGCTGCTCGCCCGCATCCACGCGGTGCTGCGGCGCTGTCCGCCGCGCATCGAGCGGCTCGAGGTCGGGCCGCTCGTGATCGACCGCATGACGCGCCGGACGGTTGCGAACGGCGTCGACATCGAACTGTCGGTGAAGGAGTTCGCGCTCCTCGTGAAGCTCGCGTCCGACCCCGATCGCGTCTTCACGCGCGAGCAGCTCCTGCGCGACGTCTGGGGATTCCGGACGTACGTGCCGACGCGAACGCTCGAGTCGCACGCCTCCCGCATCCGCCGCAAGCTCGCCGCAGCCGGGCTCGACGACTGGGTCGTCAACGCCTGGGGCGTGGGCTACAAGCTCCGCCCGGTGCCCGACAGCGTCGCCTAGAGAAGCGCGCCCTCGAGTCGTAGCAGCCACTCCTTGCGCTCGAGCCCGCCGCCGTAGCCGGTGAGGCTCCCGCTCGCGCCGACGACGCGGTGGCACGGCAGGACGATCGGCACCGGGTTCCGGTTCATCACCGTCCCGATCGCACGGGCCGCCTTCGGCGCGCCGACCTGCGCCGCGAGCGTGCCGTACGTCGTCGTCGTGCCGTACGGAACCTCGGCGAGCTCGGCGAGCACGCGCTGGTAGAAGTCCGGCGTCCCGCGCAGGTCGAGCGCGAGATCGAATCCGTGCCGGCGTCCGGAGAAGTACTCGTCGAGCTCGATCTTCGCGCGGTCGACGGCCTTCGGGCTGCGCAGCACGCGCGGGCCGAAGCGGCGCGCAAGGTCGTCGAGCTCGCGCTCGGGATCCGGGTCGAAGTGGACGCGGCAGAGCCCGCGCTCCGAGACACCGACGAGCAGAGAGCCGATTGGCGTGTCGTCGAGGACGTCGAACGCGACATCGAGGTCGCCGCTCGCTGCCGCCGCCGTGCGGAAGCTGGCGTCGAGCGTTGCGGGGATTCCAGTCATTGGGCGTCCTGCTCCTTTCGTAGACGCCGCACTCCTGCGGAGGCGGCCTGGCGCGCAGCGTCCTCGCTCGAGCCGAGGGCGGCGCCGATCTGGTCGTAGTCGAGCGAGTACCCGTAGCGGAGCACGACGGCCGCACGTTCCTTCGGAGGCAGCCCGTCGGTGAGTGGGGCGAGCTCCTCGAACGCGGGGCGCCAGTCCACGCCGCCCGGCTCGCCCGCCATTTCGACTGGAAGCTCTGCTGTCGGCTTCTCGCGCCGCGCCGCGTCAATGAGCGTATTCGCGGCGATCGTCATCACCCACGCGCGCAGGTGCTCGCCGTGCTCGAGGCGGTCGTATGCGCGCAACGCGCGCAGGAACGTCTCCTGAAAAAGGTCGTCGGCGCGGTCACGCCCGGCGCGGCGGCGGAGAAACGCGAGCACCTCGGGGCTGTGCGCGTCGTAGAAACGCTCGAAGGGAGGAACCGTCACGACCGCCATCTAGCCATCAAACGTGATTCGGCATCAAGATGTGAGGTGAATGGAGCTAGCCGTTGTCGGACATGTCGAGTGGGTCGAGTTCGCGCGCGTCGACGAGCTGCCGTCGGCGGGCGCGATCGTCCACGCCCGCGAGTCGTGGGAGGAGGCCGCGGGCGGAGGAGCCGTCGCCGCCGTCCAGCTCGCGAACCTCGCCGGCTCGTGCCTCTTCTTCACGGAGCTCGCCGGCGACGAGCTCGGCCGGCGCTCGAAGGCGGAGCTCGAAGCGCGCGGAGTCACCGTCCACGCCGGCCACGCGGACGGCACGCAGCGGCGCGCGTTCACGCACATCGACGACGGCGGTGAGCGGACGATCACCGTGATCGGGGAGAAGCTTCGGCCGTCGGGCGAGAACGGATCTCTCCCATGGGAGCTGCTCGCGCGCTGCGACGCGGTCTACTTCACCGGAGGCGACGTCGCGGCGCTGCGCGCGGCCCGGCGCGCGAAAGTGCTCGTCGCGACGTCACGCGAGTTGCCTACGCTGCGCGCGGCCGGCGTGCAGATCGACGTCCTCGTCGGGAGCGGGGAGGATGCGGGCGAACGCTTCGAGCCCGGCGAGCTCGAACCCGTGCCGCGCATCGTCGTCACGACCGCCGGCGGGCTCGGCGGCTGGATCCGTCCCGGCGGCCCGTTTCGCGCGGCGCCGATCCCCGGCCCGGTCGCCGACGCGTACGGCTGTGGCGACTGCTTCGCGGCCGGTGTGACGTACGGGCTCGGGCGCTCGCTCCCCGTCGACGAGGCGGTTGCGATCGGCGCCCGCTGCGGCGCGACCGTCCTCACGAGCAAGGGGCCGTACGAGCGCCAGCTGACGGGAGCCGAGTTGTAGCGCATTTCCTCTGGACAAAGTGGACCAAAATGGGGTAAGGTGGGGCACCGTGGTACGAGAGGGAGAGTTGCCCCATGCTCCTAGGCGAGTTCGAGCACACGCTTGACGACAAGAAACGGCTGACCCTCCCGGCGAAATTCCGCCGGGCGTTCGAGGACGGCTGCGTCGTCTCGCGGGGTTTCGACGGCTGCCTCGTTGCGTGGACGCCCGAGGGCTGGGCGCGCTACGAGGAGACGACCCTCTCGACGCTCAACCAGCTGAGCCGGGAAGAGCGGCAGTTGCGCCGCTACCTCCTGTCCGGCGCGACCGACACGACCCCCGACCGCCAGGGCCGTGTGCTCATCCCGCCGACGCTCGTCGCGCACGCGAAGCTCGACCGCGACGTCGTCGTCACCGGAGTCAACGACCGCCTCGAAATCTGGGATCGCGACGCCTGGCGTCAGGAGATCTCCGAGGTCGAAGGGAGTGCTGAGGATGCTGCTGAACGCCTTGCCCAGAGAAGCTGATCACGTCCCTGTTCTCGCCGCGGAGGTGCGCGCCGGCCTCGCTGTGCGCCCGGGCGAGTCGGTCATCGATGCGACGTTCGGCGCGGGCGGCCATGCCGCACTGCTCGCCGCGGACCTCAGTGGACGCGGGAAATTGACGGCGATCGACCGCGATCCGGCGGCACGCGACTACTTCGAGCGGCTCGAGAAGGGGCTCACTCTGAATACGCGCTTGTTACGTGGCGACTTCGGCGTTGTCCTGCCGCAGCTCGCCGCGAACGGCGTGCAGGCCGATGCGATCCTTCTCGACCTCGGCGTCTCGTCGATGCAGATCGACCAGCCCGAGCGCGGCTTCTCCTACGCGGTCGACGCGCCGCTCGACATGCGCATGGACCCGACGCAGGAGGAGAGCGCCGCCGACCTCGTCAACACGTGGAGTGAGCGCGACCTCATGACGATCTTCCGCCGCTACGGGGAGGAGCGCTACGCGAAGCAGATCGCGCGCGCGATCGTGCGTCGCCGCAAGGAGCAGCCGTTCGAGCGGACCGGCGAGCTCGTGGACACGATCAAGTGCGCGATTCCGGCGCCGGCGCGGTTCGGTGAAGGCCATCCCGCAAAGCGCGTTTTCCAGGCGCTGCGGATCGCGGTGAACGCCGAGCTCGACTCGCTCGCCGTGGCGCTCCCGGCGGCGCTCGAGATGCTCAAGCCGGGCGGTCGCCTCGCCGTGATTTCGTTCCACTCGCTCGAGGACAGGATCGTCAAGCACTTCCTCCGTGACCGCGAGCGCGGCTGCACGTGCCCACCCGACTTCCCGGTCTGCGTCTGCGGGCACGAGCCGGAGCTGCGCGCCGTGCAGCGGCGGCCGATCCGTCCGAGCCAGGCGGAGCTCGCGGCGAACCCGCGGTCGGCGTCGGCGCGCCTGCGCGTCGCGATCAAGACCGGGGGCGAGGAGGGCTAGTGTCGGCCGTCGAGTCCTGGTTCGCACCCGCCACCGTTGCCGAGCCTCGTCCAGCGAGGCAGAGGACAACGCGGCGCGCACCCGCAGCTGCGCGCCCGACGGCAAAGGCGAAGGGGCGGCAGCGGCGGAACTTCCGCGTTCGCCTGCCGCTCGTCTGGATGGTCGTCTTCGCAGTCCTTCTCGTCGGCGTCGTCGCCGTCAACGTGGCGGTTCTCCGCGCGAACGTCTCGGTCAACAATCTCGACAAGAAGATCGCGCAGCTTCAACAGGGGAACGCGAACCTCGCATCGCAGTACTCGAGCGCGACTGCGGCGCCGCGGGTCGAAGCGGCAGCGCATCGCGACGGCCTCATCCCGGCTCCGGCCCTGACCCTGATCGACATGGGCGGGAACAAGTGAGCCGCGCGCGCACGCGCACGCGCCTCGTAAACCAGCGGCTCCGCCTCCTTTTCGTCCTCATCCTCGTCGTTTTCGGCGCGCTCGCGGCGCGCACCGCGTACCTGCAGACCGTGCGCGCCTCGTCGCTCGCCGCGCGGGCGACGGGCGAGGCGAAGACTGTGGCGCCGGTCCCGGCGGTGCGCGGCACGATCTTCGACCGCATGGGCACGCCGCTCGCGATCGCCGAGGCGGCGACCGACGTCGTCGCCGATCCGATGCAGATCAGCGATCCCGTCCACACCGCGCGGGTCGTCTCCCGCGTGCTCGGCCTCCGCCTGAAGCCGCTGATCCGACAGCTCTCGAACTCGAAGAGCCAGTACTACCTCGTCGCTCCGCAGGTGCCCGTGGCCAAGGCCGAGGAGCTCCAGAAGAAGAAGCTGACGGGATTCACGTTCCAGCTTCACGAGCGGCGCACGTATCCGCAGGGCACGGTCGCGGCCGCGGTACTCGGCGGAATGGGGACCGACGGGCCGCTCGGCGGTCTCGAGACCGAGCTGAACTCGATCCTCCAGGGGCAGGCGGGCAAGAATCTTGTCGTCCGCGACGCGCTCGGCCAGGTCGTGAGCACGCAGCCGGAGACGCCCGTGCGCAACGGAAAAAACGTCTTCCTCACGCTCGACAGTCACATCCAGGCGAACGCGGAGCAGATTCTCGCGCAGACGGTCGCCCAGTAGCACGCGAAGGACGCGACGGCGATCGTCATGGATCCGCGCACCGGTGCGATTCTCGCGATGGCGCAGGAGCCGGGCTACAACGCGAACAACTACTCCGTGGCGTTCACGCACGGGCTGACCGTCGAGCACTCGATCAACGACGTCTTCGAACCGGGCTCGGTCTTCAAGGTCGTGACGATCGGCGGCGCGCTCTCCGAGCACAAAGTCACGCCGCAGACGCGCTTCCGCATCCCCGATCAGCTGCGCGTCAGCGACCACGTCATCCACGACGCGGAGATCCATCCGACCGAGTGGATGACGGTCTCCCAGATCCTCCAGCACTCGTCGAACGTCGGCACCGTGACGATCGCTGAGCGCTACCTCGGCGAGTCGGGTCTGAAGTACTGGATGAAGCGTTTCGGCTTTGGCGTTCCGACAGGGATCCGTTTCCCCGGCGAGAGCCCCGGACTCCTGCCGTCGTACTGGTCGGGCACGACCATCGGGAACGTCCCGATCGGACAGGGCGTGTCGGTCACTGCGCTCCAGCTCGCGTCGGCGTACTCCGCGATCGCGAACGGTGGCGTCTCGGTCCGTCCGCATCTCGTCGACCACGTCGTCGGCGAGAAGCCGGCGCCTGCACGCCGCCGGCGCATCCTCACTCCCGCCGTGGACAGCGACGTTGCGGACGATGCTCAAGGGCGTCGTCTCGGATCAGGGCACCGCCGCGCTCGCCGCGATCCCCGGTTACAGCGTTGCGGGTAAGACGGGGACGGCGCAGAAGCCTGGCCCGTACGGCTATCTCACGGGCAAGTACGTCGCGACGTTCGTCGGCATGGTGCCGTCGGCCGCACCGCGACTCGTCGTCCTCGTCAGCGTCGACGAACCGCAGGGGCAGATCTACGGCGGGCTCGTCGCGGCGCCGGCGTTCGAGCAGATCGCGTCGTTCGATCTCCAGTACCTCGGCGTCCCGCCCGACCTTCCGATCCACTAGCCCTCGGTAGAGTCCGGTGCCGATGAACCTGGAGCGCCTCGCCGCAGCGCTCGAGCCGGTCGAGGTGCTCGGGAGCACGGACATCGACGTGCGCGACCTCGCCTACGACGCACGCGCGGTCGTTCCCGGAGCGCTCTTCTTCTGCGTGCCCGGCGCCCGGGTCGACGGCCACGACTTCGCCACGGACGCGGTCGCCGGCGGAGCGGTCGCGCTCGTCGTCGAGCGGGAGCTCGCGGTCCACGTGCCGCAGATCGTCGTCGCCGACGCGCGCGCCGCGATGGCACCGGCGGCGGACGTGTTCTTCGGGGAGCCGACGAAGGAGCTCGAGTCGCGGGCGTCACCGGCACGAGCGGGAAGACGACGACGACGTTCCTCCTGTTCGCGATCCTCGCTGCCGCGGGGCGGAGGCCGGGCCTGCTCGGGACGATCGAGGCGCGCGTCGGCGGCGAGCGCCGCGGCGTCGTGCGGACGACACCCGAGGCGATCGACCTGCAGCGGACGTTCCGCGAGATGCTCGACGCCGGCGACCGCACGTGCGCGATGGAGGCGTCGTCGCACGCGTCCGTCCTCCACCGGCTCGACCGCGTGCGCTTCCGCGTCCTCGTCTTCACGAATCTCAGCCAGGATCACCTCGACTTTCACGGCGACATGGAGACGTACTTCCAGGCGAAGCGGCGGCTTTTCTTCGCGGAGCCGCGGCCGCTCGCAGTCGTCAACACCGGGGACGAGCACGGGCGTCGGCTCGCGGCGGAGCTGCCGGACGCGATCACGTTCAGCGCCGACGATGCGTCGCGCGCTCGCCGGAGTCGATCTCAAGCTCCGCGGCCGCTTCAACGTCGAGAACGCGCTCGGCGCCGCGCTCGCGGCGCGCGCGCTCGGCTGCGACGACGACGTGATCCGGCGCGGTCTCGAGTCGGTGCGCGGCGTTCCGGGACGCTTCGAGTCGGTCGACGCCGGCCAGCCGTTCCACGTCATCGTCGACTACGCGCACAAGCCGGACGCGCTCGAGAAGGTGCTCCGCGCCTCGCGGGACCTTGCGGCCGGCAACCGCGTGATCGTCGTCGTCGGCGCGGGCGGCGACCGCGACCGCGGCAAGCGCCCGCTCATGGGGAAGCTCGCCGCCGAGCTCGCCGACGTCGCGATCATCACCTCCGACAATCCGCGCAGCGAGGATCCCGAGGCGATCGTCGCCGAGATCGTCGCGGGAGCCGACAAGCCGGTCGAGGTCGAGCTCGACCGCGCCGCCGCGATCGCGCGCGCCGTTGAGCTTGCGCAGCCCGGCGACGTCGTGCTCATAGCGGGCAAGGGCGCGGAGCAGGGCCAGGAGTTCGCCGACCGGACGATTCCGTTCGACGATCGCGAGGCGGCGAAGGAGGCGCTCGCGTGATTCCGCTGACGCTCGCGGAGGTGCGCGACCTCGCGCCGGGCCGTCTGGAAGGAACGGCGGAGACGATCACCGGCATCCAGATCGACTCGCGGCGCATCGGGCCGGGCGACCTTTTCGTCGTCGTCTCCCGCGGTGAGGCGTTCCTCGACGACGCGCGCGCGCGCGGCGCGGCCGCGACGCTCGTTCCCGACGACGCGCACGCGGCGCTCGCCGCGCTCGCCGGTGCCGTCCGCGCCCGAAGCGATGCTCAGGTCGTGGGGATCACGGGCTCGGTCGGCAAGACCTCGACGAAGGACATCCTCGCGGCTCTCGCTGCGTCCGCACCGGCGCACCGTCGCGGCGGAGGACGGCTTCAACAACGAGCTCGGCCTGCCGCTCACGCTGTGCCGGATCGAGCCCGACACCGAAGTCGTCGTGACGGAGATGGCGATGCGCGGGGCCGGTCAGATCCGCGACCTTGCACGCATCGCGCGGCCGCA
The DNA here is from genome assembly GCA_963767525.1 of uncultured Actinomycetes bacterium. Lineage (GTDB taxonomy): Bacteria > Actinomycetota > Thermoleophilia > Gaiellales > Gaiellaceae > Palsa-739. The sequence continues at coordinate 321,476 of CAVYEH010000002.1, read as the reverse complement.
CATCGGCGTCATCACCGCGATCGCTCCCGTCCATCTCGAGCTGCTCGGGAGCCTCGAGAACATCGCGCGCGCGAAGGCCGAGCTGCTCGAGGAGCTCGCGCCGGGCGCGGTCGCGGTTCTCCCGGAGGATGTGCCCGTGCTCGAGCCGTTCGTGCCGGACGGGCTCGACGTGCGGCGCTTCCGCGCGCCTGAGGCGACGGTGACGGACGGGCGCACGCGGGTGCGTTGGCGCGGCCGCGACGTCGTCTTCGGGTTCACGGCGCGTCCACCAGCTCGCGAACGCGGCTGCGGCGCTGACGGCGGCGGAGGCGCTCGGCCTCGAGCCGCCGCGCGAGCCGGTCGACGTCGGGTTCTCGCGCTGGCGCTCGCAGGAAGTCGCGCTGCCGGGCGGCGGGCTGCTCATCAACGACGCGTGGAACGCGAACCCCGTGGCGATGCGCGCCGCGCTCGCGCATCTTCTCGAACGGGCGGAGGGCGCCGCACGGTCGCGGTTCTCGGCGAGATGGCCGAGCTCGGGCCTGAGGCGCCGCGGTTCCACGGCGAGATCGTGCGAGGCGGCGCTCGAGGTCGACCTCGTCGTCGGCGTCGGCGAGCTTGCGCGCGGCTATTCGCCGGACGAGTGGGTCGCGACCGCGGCCGACGCGGTCGAGGCTCGTGCCGCGGCTTGTCGGCCCGGCGACGCGATACTCGTGAAGGGCTCGCGGTCGGTGGGCCTCGAGGTCGTGGCTGACGCCCTCCTGGAGCCGCGTCCATGATCCGTGTCCTCATCGCGGCCGGCGTCGCGCTCATCCTCTCGCTCGCGATCGGGCCGCGTTTCATCGAGTTTCTCCGCCGCAACGAGTTCGGGCAGCACATCCGCGAGGAGGGGCCGAAGCACCACCTCGCGAAGCAGGGGACGCCGACGATGGGCGGACTGCTCATCCTGTTCGCGGCGACGATCGCGCTTCCTGCCGGTCAGCCACTTCCGCCTGCAGTCGCTGACGGTGCTGTTCACCGACGCTCGCGTGCGGCGCGATTGGGTTCCTCGACGACTTCATCAAGCTCACGCACAAGCGATCGCTCGGTCTCTCGGGCCGGTGGAAGCTCGCGCTCCTCGCAGTCGTGACGGCCGTCGTCGCCGTCGTCGCGCAACCATCTCCACCTGAGCACGAGCGTCTACATCCCGGTTGTCGACGTTTCGGTGCCGCTCTCGTACGCGTGGTACCCGTTCCTCTTCCTCGTGATCGCCGGCGCGTCGAACGGGACGAACCTCGCGGACGGCGCGACGGCCTCCTCGCGGGGACGGCGATCATCGCGCTCTTCACGTTCACGGCGATGAACGTCGTCTCGTATGTCCGGTCGGGACACGTCCCGGGCACCGCAACCTGACGAAGCTCGACCTCGCGATCGTCGGGCGCGGCGCTCATCGGCGCTGCGATCGGCTTCCTCTGGTTCAACGCGTTCCCCGCGGAGATGATCATGGGGGACACGGGCTCGATGGCGTTCGGCGGGGCGCTCGCGGCGTTCGCGATCATGATGAAGGTCGAGGTGCTGCTCCTCTTCCTCGGCGGGATCTTCGTGATCGAGGCGCTCTCGGTGATGATCCAGGTCTTCTCGTTCAAGCGCTTCGGCAGACGCGTGTTCCTCATGGCGCCGATCCACCACCACTTCGAGATGAAGGCGTGGTCCGAGACGAAGATCATGGTGCGGTTCTGGATCGCCGGCGGGCTGCTGTGCGCGGTCGGGTTCGCTCTCTACTACCGCTACTACTTCCGGTTGTGAGCGGGGGTCGAGAGCCGTCGAGGAGGCGCTGCTCGATGCGGCGCGGCTCGAGGCGGACGACGACGTGCTCGTGCTCGGCGGCGGGGCGCTCGCGCTCGGCGCTCAGAAGCGGTTGCGGGACGGCTGGGTGTACGTCGTGCGGCGCGAGGTCGACGAGCTCGAGGAACTGCTCGGCGAGGCGCACGCGGCCGGCGCGGCCGGGGCTCGCGTATCTCGTCGGCGAGGCGCCGGTGCTGCCGCTGCCCGACGGCGCCGTCGCGCGCCGCGCTCGGGCGGCTGCCGGCGGACGGCAGGAGCGCTTGCCGGCGCAGCGGCCGAGCTCGCGCGCGTTCTCGCCGCGGGCGGGCGCGTGGCGCTCGCGGAACCGGGCCGCCCCGCCGGCGAAGCGATCGCCGCGGCGCTCGAAGGCGCCGGCTTTCGCCGATGTGACGCTCGCGGACGTCGGAGACGAGGTCATCGTCACCGGCACGCGTCAATGACGGCTCGAAAAGTGAGGATGCGGGCCGCGCGCGGCGAACCGTAAGGCATCCGCGACAAAGCTTCGACACTCTCTCCGCAATCGGGCATCTACCGCTGACCGCAGGGGCTCTCGGCCCCCCGGTGGGGGGGTGCGTGCGCTGTGAGCGGGACACGCCCGGAACCCGCACGGCTCGCCGGGAACTCGCTGCCGCGTGAGTCGACTTGGCTGCCGCAGCGGGCGCTTGTGATCGGGCTCGCGCGCTCCGGTCAGGCTGCCGCACTCGCGCTCGCGCGGCGCGGCGTCGAGACGGTCGCGGCCGACCGCTCCTCCGCCATCGACACGGGCAGGCTCGCCGGAGCGGGCGTCGAAATCCACCTCGGAAGGGAGGAGGAGTCGTTGCTCGAGGGCGTCGAGCTCGTCGTCAAGAGCCCCGGCGTGCCGGGGGATTCGCCGCTGGCCGCCGCCGCGCGCCGTCGCGGCATCCCGCTCTGGAGCGAGGTCGAGCTCGGCTACCGGCTTCTTCCCGCCGGCGCGCGCCTCATCGGCGTGACCGGCACGAACGGGAAGACGACGACGACCGAGCTACTCGGCGCGATCCTGCGCGCCGACGATCGCCCCACCGAGGTCGCCGGCAACGTCGGTCGGCCGCTTACCGACGCGGCGGAGGAGGCCGGCCCGGACTCCTGGGTCGTCTGCGAGCTCTCGAGCTTCCAGCTGGAGGACGTCGACTCGCTCGCGTGCGACGTCGCCGTCCTCCTCAACCTCGAGCCCGACCACCTCGACCGGCACGGCAGCTTCGAGGCGTACCGCGACGCGAAGCTCCGCATCTTCGAGCGCGCCCGCGCGGCGATCGTGCCGCGCGACTTCGGCCTGCCCGGGATCGAGTTCTCCGCCGACGACGAGCTGCCCGCCGAGCCGCTCATCCCCGGCCGCCACAACCGCGAGAACGCCGCCGCCGCGACCGCCGCCGCCCGCGCCGCCGGCGTCCCCGACGAGGCGATCGCCGAGGCGCTCCGCACCTTCGCCGGCGTGCCGCACCGGCTCGAGCTCGTGCGCGAGCTCCGCGGCGTCCGCTTCGTCAACGACTCCAAGGCGACCAACACCGCCGCCGCCCGCCGCGGTGTCGCCGCGTACGACGCGCCGCTCCACCTCATCCTCGGTGGCTCGCTCAAGGGAGAGGACTTCGGCCCGTTCGCCCGCGACCTGCCGGGGAACGTCGCGTCGATCCACCTCGTCGGTGAGGCGACCGCCGAGCTCGCCGCCGCCCTCGACGCCGCCGGTCGCCCGTACGACTCCGCCGGAGACCTCGCAACCGCCGTCGCGCACGCCGCAGCCGAGGCGCAACCGGGAGACATCGTCCTCCTCTCGCCGGCGTGCGCGAGCTACGACCAGTTCGCGAACTTCGAGGATCGCGGCGACACCTTCCGCCGCCTCGTCGAGGAGCTTGCGTGACAAAGGCCAAGACCAAGGCAAAGCCGCTCCAGTTCGAGTGGAACCTCATAGTCCTCGTCACGACGGCGCTCGTCCTGTTCGGCCTCGTGATGGTCTACAGCGCGACGTCCGGATCGGCAGTGCTCGGCCACGCAAACCCGCAGGGCTACGTCGAACGGCAGGCGCTCTTTGCGCTCGCCGGCCTCGCGGCGCTCTTCGTGCTCTCCCGGCTCCCGCTCGAGAAGCTCCGCGCGCTCGCGCCAACCCTCCTCCTCGGCGCTGCCATTCTCTGCGTCGGCGTGCTCGCGATCGGCTCGCGGATCAACGGGGCACGCCGCTGGGTCGACGTCGGGCCGCTCGCGTTCCAGCCGTCCGAGTTCGCGAAGCTCGCGCTCGTCGTCTGGGTCGCCGCGTATCTCTCGCGCCACGCGGCGCCACGCACGCCTCACGGAGCTCGCGAAGCCGGTCGGTCTCGTCGGGCTCGGCTTCGCGGGCCTCGTGCTCGTCGAGCCCGACCTCGGCACGGCGCTCATGATCATGCTCGTCGTCGGCGCGATCCTCCTCGTCTCGGGCACGCGGATGTCGCTCCTCGTCACCGCCTACGGGATCGTCATCGCGCTCGCCGGCATCGCTGCGTGGTCGTCGCCGTACCGGCGCGACCGCCTCCTCACGTTCCTCGACCCGTGGAAGGATCCCGACCGGCGCCGGCCTCCAGAACGTCCAGGCGCTCATCAGCCTGGGCTCGGGCGGGATCTTCGGCGCCGGCCCGGGGAACGGCACCCCGCCGCTTCGGTTCCTCCCCGAGGCGCCGACCGACATGATGGCCGCGGTCATCGGCGGGCAGTTCGGCCTCGTCGGGATGCTGCTCGTGTTTCTCGCCTTCGGCGCCTTCGCGTACGCGGGGATTCGGCTCGCGCTCGCGTGCAAGGACCCGTTCTCGAAGCGGCTCGCCGCAGGCATCACTGCGCTCGTCTGCGGGCAGGCTGCGATCAACATCGCGGCCGTTATCGGGGCCGCACCGCTGACCGGAATCCCGCTCCCGTTCCTCTCCTACGGAGGCTCGAGCCTCATCGTGATGCTCGGCTCCGTCGGCGTGCTCCTTAACATCGCTCGTAATGGCGGACGAACGGCAGCTGCGATGCCTGATCGCGGCCGGGGGAACGGTCGGACACGTCGCGCCGGCACTCGCAGTCGCGGAAGCGCTCCGGCGCCGCGGCGTGCTCGTGACGTTCGCCGGGTCTCCTGACCGCGTCGAGGCACAGCTCGTTCCCGAGCGCGGCTACGAGTTCGACTCGTTCGCGGTCTCCGGCTTTCCGCGGCGGCCGGGGCTCGCGCTCCTACGCGCGATCGTGCGCGCGGTGAAAGCGCCGTTCGCGTGCCTGCGAATCTTGCGGGAGCGCCGTCCCGACGTCGTGCTCGGCGCGGGCGGCTACGTCGCCGGACCGATGGTGCTCGCCGCGCGCCTGCGCGGGATCCCGTCTGCGCTCACCGAGGCCGACGCGCACCTCGGGCTCGCGAACCGGCTCGCCGCGCCGTCCGCGAACCGCGTGTTTCTTGCGCTGCCCGTCGGCCGCAACGGGAAGAAGTACCGGCCGGTCGGCAGGCCGATTCCCGCGAACTCACGGCCGCGCCCGCGTGCCGAAGCGCGCGCCGCGTTCGGCCTCGCGCCCGACGCGCAGCGTCGTGCTCATCTTCGGCGGCTCGCTCGGCGCCCGCGCTCCTCAACGAGGTCGCGCTCGACGCCTGGGCCGACGCAGGACCCGCCGTCATCCACCTCTGCGGCGAACGCGATTACGACGAGCTGCGCGGCCGCGTGACCCGACCCGACTACATCCTGCGCCCGTTCATGACCGAGATCGGCCTCGCGTACGGCGCCGCCGACATCGTGCTCGCACGCGCCGGCGGTTCCGTCTGGGAGCTCGCCGCCGCCGGTCTGCCGGCAGTCCTCGTCCCGGGCGAGTTCGCGACGGGCGCGCACCAGGAGAAGAACGCGCGCTGGTTCGTCGACGCCGGCGGCGCGGTTGTCGTGCCGGAGGCCGATGTGAGCACGGCGCCACGGCTCGTCGCAGAGTTGCTCGCCGACACGGCGCGGCTCGGCGCAATGTCCGAGGCGATGCGCGCCGCCGCAAGCCGAACGCAGCAGAGGAGATCGCCGATGAGCTCGTCGGCCTCGCTCGCCGGTAGGCGCATCTGGATCGCCGGCATCGGCGGCGCCGGCATGAGCGGCTATGCGCTCCTCGCGCGCGCGTGGGGCGCCGAGGTCGCCGGCTGGGATCGTGTCGAGACGCCGTACCTCCGGCACCTCGAAGGCGTTGCGGTCGAGATCTCGCCTGAGCCGCCGACACCGCCGGCCGGCTGGGAGGTGTACGTGTCGACTGCCTTCGCCGGTCTGGTCGACGGGAAGGCGCGCGCCGAGCTTCTCGTCGAGCTCGTCTCGCTGCGGCGCGCGATCGTCGTCGCCGGTGCGCACGGCAAGACGACGACGAGCGCGATGATCGCGTTCTGTCTCGACCGGCTCGGCCTCGATCCGGCGTTCCTCGTCGGTGGCGAGATCCCGCAGCTCGATGGCAATGCGCGGGCGGGGGAGGGCTGGCTCGTTGTCGAGGGCGACGAGTCCGACCGTTCGGTCGGCGCGCTGAAGCCGGAGATCGCCGTCCTTCTCAACATCGACCTCGACCACCACACCGAGTACACCTCGCGCGCGGAGGTCGAGGAGTTCTTCGAGCAATGGCTCGCCGGCGTGCCGCACGTCGTGCGCGCCGAGGAACTCGATCCCGTGGCGCTCGAGCTTCGTGTGCCGGGCGAGCACAACCGCCGGAACGCAGCCGCCGCACTCGCCGCGCTCGAGCTCGCGGGCGTCGCGCGCGCCGACGCGGAGCGCGTGATCGTCGAGTTCGCGGGCGCCGGCCGCCGTCTCGAACCGAAGGGTGAGGCGGGCGGCGTGCGCGTCCTTGACAGCTATGCGCATCATCCCGCCGAGCTCGCCGCCGACATCGCCGCGGTGAGAGAAGGCGGCCGTGTCATCGCGCTGTTCCAGCCGCACCTCTACTCGCGGACGCTCCACCTCGCGCACGGCTTCGCCGACGCGCTCGCCGGCGCCGACGCCGCGTGCGTGACCGAGATCTATCCCGCGCGTGAGGCGCCCATGCCTGGCGTCAGCGGACGGCTGATCGTCGATGAGCTCGCGGTCGCGCGGCCGGGGATGAAGATCGGCTGGGCGCCGGAGCTCGAGACCGCGGCTGCGTTCGTCGCGAGCTGGGCGCGGCCCGGGGACACCGTCCTCACGCTTGGCGCCGGAGACGTCGATCGCGCCGCCGCGATGGTGCTGGAACGGCTCGCGTGAAGATCGAAGAGGGAGTCGCGCTCTCGCGGTACACGACGCTCGGGACCGGCGGCCCGGCCCGCGGCTTCGCGCGGCCGGAGAAGCCGGAGGAGGTCGCGGAGCTCCTGCAGTGGGCCGCCGCGCGCGGCATGGCCGTCGCGGTCGTCGGCCTCGGCTCGAACCTCCTCGTCGCCGACGCCGGGGTCGACGCGCTCATTCTCAAGCTCTCCGGCGAGCTTGCCCGCGTCGAGGTCGACGGCATGACGATCCATGCCGGGGCGGGTGCGGCGAACGCGGTCTGCCTCCACCACGCGCGCGATGCGGGTCTCGGCGGCTTCGAGTTCGCATGCGCGATTCCCGGCACGATCGGCGGCGGCATCTGGATGAACGCCGGCGCGTACGGCAGCGACTTCTCCACCGTGCTCGAGCGTGCGCTCGTCGCCACCGCCGACGGCAGCGGCTGGCTGACGCCGACCGAGCTCGGGCTGTCGTATCGCCACTCCGGGCTCGAGCATGGCCAGGTCGTCCTCGAGGCGGAGCTTCTTCTACGGTCGCGGCCGACCGAGGAGATCCGCGCGGAAGTGCGCGAGCTCAACGCGCGCCGCAAGGACGCGCAGCCGACGAACAAGCGCACGTTCGGGAGCGTCTTCAAGAATCCGGAGCACGAGCTGAGCGCGGGGCGGATGCTCGATGCGTGCGGCCTGCGCGGCCACACGATCGGTGGCGCGTGCATCTCGCCGAAGCACGCGAACTTCATCGAGAACGCGGGCGGCGCGACGACGGCCGACGCGCTCGCGCTCATGGCCGAGGCGCGGCGGCGCGCTCGCGAGCAGTTCGGCGTCGTGCTCGAGCACGAGGTCGAGTTCCTCGGCGAGATCGGCCTCTCCGACCTGGAGGAGCTTCCCCTGTAGGAGCTACAGCGGTAGCGGCGAAGTTCGGACTGTGCCCGCGAAGGCGCTGCCTCTAGACCGGATTCCCCGGCCCTCTACCGACGCAATTCAGCGTCTAACCCGGCTCGTCCCGTCTCGCCGTTCGCTTGTCGTTGGAGCCGGCGTCGTCGCGCTCGCCGCCGGCGCGTACGCGATCGCGCGCGAGTCGTCGCTCTTCGCCGTCGAGCGGGTCGATGTCAAAGGTGGCTCGTCGGCGGTCCGTGCTCAGGTCACGCGCGCGCTAGCGCCGATCGTCGGCCGCAGCCTCGTCGGCCTCAACGGAGCGGACGTGCTCCGGCGCACGGAGGCGCTCCCAACGGTCGTCAGCGCCACGTACGACCGTGCGTTCCCGAACACGCTCCGGATCACGGTCGTGCCGGAACAGCCGGTTGCCGTTCTCCGCTCCGGCGCCGCTGGATGGGTCGTGTCCACGCGTGGCCGGGTCATGCGACCCGTCGCGCTGAACAAGGCGCGCACGCTGCCGCGGATGTGGATCGCGGAGAAGACCGTGCGCGTGGGGGAGGTGCTGCCGGGCAAGCTCGGTGCTGCTCTCGCGCGTGCTCTTGCCGGGGCAGGCTCGATGCGCGCTCGTGTGGCCTCGGCCTCATTCGCGGCCGGAGTGCTTGTCTTCCACCTGCGATCGGGCCTCGAGCTCGTACTCGGAGCCTCGAGCGACGTTCCGCTGAAGGTCGCGGTCGCCGAGAAGGTTCTCCGGCAAGTCCCGTCGGGAACGCTAAGCGTCGACGTGAGCGTTCCGAGCAGGCCGGTGTCGAGCCTACGGTCAATCTCCAGTTGAGGTCGAGACTACAAACGTCGATCTACGGTTGACACCGAGGGTCATCGCGCCTACCATCCGGCGCGGGTTCCTTCGGAACCGCCCCAATCCTCTAGTAAAGGTTCAGGTCTGCCCATGAGCACGAGCGACGCATCCGGTAACTACCTGGCGGTGATCAAGGTCGTCGGCGCGGGCGGCGGCGGCACGAACGCCGTCAACCGCATGGTCGACGCCGGACTCTCGGGAGTCGAGTTCATCGCCGTCAACACCGACGCACAGGCGCTGATGATGTGCGACGCCGACGTCAAGATCCACATCGGCTCGGCCGCGACCCGAGGTCTCGGCGCAGGCGCCGATCCGGCGGTCGGCCAGGCCGCCGCGCACGAGACACGCGACGAGCTGAAAGAGGCGCTGAAGGGCGCCGACATGATCTTCATCACGGCCGGCGAGGGCGGCGGCACCGGCACCGGCGCCGCGCCGATCCTCGCGAGCCTTGGCCGTGAGCTCGGCGCCCTCACCGTCGGCGTCGTGACGAAGCCGTTCGCCTTCGAGGGACGGAAGCGCGCGCAGCAGGCGGAGCAGGGAATCGAAGCCCTCCGCGACCGCGTCGACACGCTCATCGTGATCGAGAACGACCGGCTCCTTCAGGTCGTCGAGCGCAACACGTCGGTCGTCGATGCCTTTCGCATGGCGGACGACGTTCTCCGCCAGGGCGTTCAGGGCATCACCGACCTCATCACGGTGCCCGGGCTTGTCAACCTCGACTTCGCCGACGTGCGGACGATCATGCGCGAGGCCGGCTCGGCTCTCATGGGCATCGGCACCGCTCGTGGCGAGAACCGCGCGACCGAGGCGGCGCGCTCCGCTGTCTCGTCTCCGCTCCTCGAGTCGTCGATCGAAGGCGCGACGGGGATCCTCCTCAACATCACGGGCGGTCCCGACGTCGGGCTGTTCGAGGTGAACGAGGCGGCGGAAGTCGTGACGAGCGCCGCGGATCAGAACGCGAACATCATCTTCGGCGCGGTCATCGACGAAGCGATGGGCGACGAGGTGCGCGTCACGGTGATCGCGACCGGCTTCGGCGGCCAGCGCCGCCGGCGCCGCGCGACCTCAGAGACGTCGGCCGGCGCGATGGCGGGTACCGGCGAGGAGTCGCTCGAGGTGCCCGCGTTCCTTCGCGAGGGATAAACGGAAACACCGCTCCCCGACCGGGGCACACATGTCTGCGGCCAGCCGCTCCGGCCTCTCCTCGTGAGGCGCCGGGGCGGCTTGTTTCTTGGGGCGGATTTCCACTGAGTCAACACGGAGGCAGAGGCGACTAGGATCGACGGTGTCGATGCCCGAGACGCTTCTCCGCACTCCGCTCTATGACCGGCATGTCGCGCTCGGCGGGAAGATCGTTCCCTTCGCGGGCTGGGAGATGCCGGTGCAGTACGCCGGCGTGATCGAGGAGCACAAGGCTGTCCGCACCGACGCAGGCGCCTTCGACGTCTCTCACATGGGCGAGTTCGAGATCGAGGGGCCGCGCGCCCGCGACCTTCTCCAGTCGGCGCTCTCGAACGACGTCGACCGGATCGCAATCGGCGAGGCGCAGTACACGCTCCTCACGAACGCCGACGGCGGCATCGTCGACGACCTCATCGTCTACCGCCTCGACGAGTTCCGGTACCTCCTCGTCGTCAACGCCGCGAATCGCGCAGACCGATTTCGAGTGGCTGAAGTCGCGCGAGATCACGGGCTCCGACGTGCGCGACGTCTCCGACGACTACGCGCTCATCGCGGTGCAGGGCCCGCGCGCGATCGAGCGCCTCGGCCTGCCGCCCGCGAAGCCGTTCACGTTCGCGGAGGACGATGATCGACGGCATCGAGGTGATGGTCAACCGCACCGGCTACACCGGCGAGGACGGGTGCGAGCTCATGTGCATGGCCGAGGACGCCGGCGAGCTCTGGGACGCGGTGCTCGCGCGCGGCGTCGTCCCGTGCGGGCTCGGCGCGCGCGACACGTTGCGCCTCGAGGTCTGCTACCCGCTTCACGGCAACGACATCGGCCCCGACACCGACGCGATCTCGGCCGGCCTCGGCTGGGCGTGCGCGCTCGACAAGGAGTTCGAGGGCGTCGACGTCCTCCGCCGCGTGAAGGAAGAAGGGCCGCAGCGCCGCCTCGTCGCGTTCGTCATGGAGGACAAGGCGATCCCGCGGCACGGCATGGCTGTTATGGCGGGTGGCGAAGGCGGCGGCGAGGTCACGTCGGGCACGCACTCGCCGATGCTCGAGGCAGGGGATCGGGATGGCGTACGTTCCCGTCGCGCAGGCGAAGCCCGAAACGGATTTGACCATCGACGTCCGCGGCAAGCCGCGCGCCGCGCGCGTCGTCAAGAAACCGATCTACAAGAGGGAGGACTGAGTGGCAGCCGCCGAGAGCTATCCCGACGACCTGAAGTACCACGCCGACCACGACTGGGCACGCATCGAGGGCGAGGAGGCCGTGCTCGGGATCACGTGGTTCGCCGCCGACTCGCTCGGCGAGCTCGTCCACTTCGAGGCGCCCGAGGTCGGGGCAACCGTGACGAAGGACTCAGTCATACGGCGAGGTCGAGTCGGTCAAGGCCGTCTCCGACGTCATCGCGCCGCTCTCGGGCGAGGTGCTCGAGGTCAACTCCGCCGTCGTCGACGCGCCTGAGACCGTGAACGACGATCCGTACGGCAACGGCTGGCTCATCCGCATCCGGATGTCCGACCCGGCCGAGGCGGACGGGCTGCTCGACGTCGCGGCGTACCAGCAGGTTCTCGCAGACCAGTGAGCCGATCCAGTGACTAATGCGGCGCATCCGTTCCTCGGCCTGACGGACTCCGATCGCGAGGAGATGCTCGCGACGATCGGCGTCGCGTCGGTGGACGAGCTCTTCCGCGACATCCCGCAGGGCGTCCGCCTGCAGCGCGACCTCGACCTCGAGCCGGCGCTGTCGGAGCACGAGGTGTTCGCGCACCTCGCCGAGCTCGCCGCGCGGAACGTCTCCGCCGCAGAGGAGCTCTCGTTCCTCGGCGCCGGGATCTACGACCACTACGTGCCGGCGGTCGTCGACGCGGTGATGCAACGCGGCGAATTCCTCACCGCGTACACGCCGTACCAGCCGGAGATGAGCCAGGGCGTCCTTCAGTCGATCTTCGAGTACCAGACGGCGATCTGCGAGCTCACCGGGATGGACGTCTCGAACGCGTCCGGCTACGACGGAACGACCGTTGCCGCCGACGCGTGCTTCGTCGCGAAGCACGCGACGGGGCGCAACAAGATCGTCATCACGGAGGCGACGAACCCTCAGGTGAGGCAGGTCGTGAAGACGTACGCGCCCGGCTTCGGCCTCGAGATCGTCGAGGTGCCCCACACTGATGGGATCACCGATCCGGAACATGTCGCCCGCGCGGCGGTCGATGCGGCGGCGGTCATTTTCCAGCAGCCGAACTTCTTCGGCTGCCTCGAGGCGGCGCCGGACATCGTGGCCGCGGCGAACGACGCCGGAGCGCTCTCCATCGTCCACGCCGATCCGCTCTCGCTCGGCGTGCTCGAGGCGCCGGGACGGTACGGCGCCGCGATGGCAATCGGCGAGGGCCAGGCCGCGGGGAACTTCCCGTCGTACGGCGGGCCGCACTACGGCTTCCTTGCCGCCCGGGAGGACTTCATCCGCCGCATGCCGGGCCGGATCGTCGGCGAGACGGTCGACGCCAACGGCGACCGCGGATTCGTCCTCACGTTGCAGACGCGCGAGCAGCACATCCGCCGCGAGAAGGCGACCTCGAACATCACGACGAACCAGACGCTCCTCGCGCTCGGCGGGCTCGTCTATCTCACGTGGCTCGGGCCGCAGGGAATCCGCGAGCTCGGCGACATCTGTCTGTCGCTAAGCGCGTACGCGAAGCAGCAGCTCGTGGAGCGCGCGGGTTGCGAGCTCGTCTTCGGAGGCCGGCCGACGTTCAAGGAGTTCGCGGTGCGCGTCGGACGGAACGCGCGCGAGGTCGTCGCGGCGGCTCGCGAGCGGGGCGTCCACCCGGGCTACGCGCTCGGCCGTGACTACGAAGGCATGGACGACGTCTTGCTCGTCGCTGTGACCGAGCGGCGCACTCCGGCTGAGATCGACCGGCTCGCCAACGTCCTCGCGGAGGTAGCCCAATGAGGAGAGCACAGTGAAGCTCATCTACGAGAAGTCCCAATCTGGCCGCCGCGCGTCGACCTGGCGCAAGCCGGAAGGCCTGCCCGAGGCGCACGTCCCGGACGAGTTGCGCCGCCAGGATCCGCCACGCCTGCCCGAGGTGCCGGAGTTCGAGCTCATGCGCCATTTCACCGAGCTCTCGACGCGCAACTTCGGCGTCGACACAGGCTTCTATCCGCTCGGCTCCTGCACGATGAAATACAACCCGCGCGTCAACGAGCGGCTCGCCGCTCTGCCGGGCTTCGCGGCGCTCCATCCGCTGCAAGAGGAGAGCGGCGCGCAGGGAGCGCTCGAGCTCATGTGGCGCCTGCAGGAGATCCTCATGGAGGTCACCGGGCTGCACGCGGTTTCGCTCCAGCCCGCGGCCGGCTCGCAGGGTGAGCTGACCGGTCTCATGCTCATCCGCGCGTACTTCGCCGCGAAGGGCGAGGCGGAGCAGCGGCGCAAGGTCGTCGTCCCCGACACCGCGCACGGCACGAACCCGGCCTCCGTGACGATGACCGGCTACGAGGTCACGCACGTCAAGACCGACGCGCGCGGCAACATCGACGTCGAGGACCTCCGCGCGAAGGTCGACGAGAACACGGCGGCGCTCATGCTTACGAACCCGTCGACACTCGGCCTCTTCGACGAGAACATCGAGGAGATCGAGCGGATCTTCCACGGCGCCGGAGCGCTCATGTACTACGACGGCGCGAACCTCAACGCGGTGTGCGGGATCTCGCGGCCGGGCGACATGGGCTTCGACGTCGTCCACATCAACCTCCACAAGACGTTCTCGCAGCCGCACGGCGGCGGCGGGCCAGGCGGCGGGCCGGTCGCGGTGCGCGACATCCTCGAGCCGTTTCTCCCGGTGCCCGCGGTCGTGCGGAAGGACGACGGGAGCTTCGGCCTCGACTTCGACCGGCCGCAGTCGATCGGGAAGGTGCGCGCGTTCACCGGGCCGTTCGGCGTCTTCGTCCGCTCGTACGCGTTCCTGCGCATGTGGGGCGACCGGCTGCGCGAGATGTCCGAGGCGGCGGTGCTCAACGCGAACTACGTCCTTGCGCGGCTGAAGGACACGTACGACCTCGAGTTCGACCGCCTCTGCATGCACGAGTTCGTGCTCTCGGCGCGGACGATGAAGAAGGAGCACGGCTGCACCGCGCTCGACGTCGCGAAGCGGCTCATGGACTACGGCTTCCATCCGCCGACCGTCTATTTCCCGCTCATCGTCCCCGAGGCGCTCATGATCGAGCCGACCGAGACGGAGACGAAGGAGACGCTCGACGCGTTCTGCGACGCGATGCTCGCGATCGCGCGCGAGGCGGCCGAGGAGCCGGAGGTGCTGCAGGAGGCGCCGCACCACCGGCCGGTGAAGCGGCTCGACGAGGTGCGCGCGGCGAAGCATCCGGTCGTGAAGTACGGGTTCGAGGCGAGCCCCGTTGTGGCTGACGCGCCGAAAGGTGCGTAGAATCGGCCGATGTTCGGCAAGAACGCCAAGATCGAGCTCCTCAAGGGCGTGCCGCTCTTCTCGGAATGCTCGAAGAGCGAGCTCGCGAGCATCGCGCAGGTCGCCGACGAGATCGGGTTCCCCGCCGGCCGCACGCTGATCGAGGAGGGGAAGCCGGGACGGGAGTTCTTCGTCATTGCCGAGGGCACGGTCGAAGTCCGTCGCGGTGGCCGGAAGGTGCCGCCGCGCGGCGACTCGAACTCTTTCGGTGAGACGGCCCTCCTTACCGGGAAGCCGCGGAACGCGACGGTGACGACGACGTCGCCGGTCCGTGCGCTCGTGATCACCGACCGCGCGTTCAAGGGCCTTCTCCAGAACGTTCCGTCGCTGCCGCCGAAGCTGCTCGCGAACCTCGCCGAGCGGCTCGACCGCGGCTAGACGCGCGCGAGGCGCTGCTTGGGCGCCGCGGCGAGCTGCGCGAACGCCGAGTCGAACGATTCAGTCGTCAGACGCCACTATGAGGTGTAACGAACCGCTGCTGCGATCCAGTACCACGAATTCGTGAAACCCCATCGAGCCGAGCCAGAATCCGATGACTGTCTCCTCAGCAGGAATCTCGAGCTGAAAGACTGATCCTGAGCTCAGCAACTCGTAGACCGGTTTCAAACGGGACATAGCTTCTTCTGGCTGCCTGTAGTCGCTATCGGTCCACTCTTGCTCCGTTGCCCACTTGTGAATCACCGAGATCGCTTCCTCCGCACGAACCGGAACGAAGCGATCCACGGTGATTGCGTCGAGTGACCACCTCCCGTGAATCTCTCCCGTGACGTGGCGCGGATCTGGCGGGGCCGGCGAGGAGGCGTAATCCCACGCATATGCGTCACTCGCGATGATCTGTGCGAGCACCGCCTGGTCGTCGTCGGTCGCGTGGAACTTGAAGTGCTGCTGTTTCACCCACATGTACGTGCCCTCACCCATGAGCACGTCGTCCCGATCGATGAATTCAACGGGCACGAGTGGTCTCTCGTTCGCCTCGCGCTTGCCGCACCACCTTTGGTGCGGCTGCGAGCTGGCCGCACGCCGCTTCGATGTCGCGGCCGCGCGTGAGGCGCACCGTCACCGGCACGCGCGCCTTCTCGAGTTGGAAGCGGAACGCCGCGATCGTTTCCCGCGACGAGCCGTCGTAGAGACCTGTCGGGTTGTACGGGATCAAGTTCACCTTGAAGTGGTCGCGGCCGAGGAGCGCACCGAGTGCGCGCGCCTGTTCCGGCGAGTCGTTGACTCCCGCGAGCATCACGTACTCGACGAAGACGCGGCGGTTCGTCTCGGTCGCGTGGCGCACGCATTCCGTGACCACGGCGCGGAGCGGGTAGCGGTCGTTCACGGGCATGATCCGCGATCGCAGCTCGTCGTCGGGCGCGTGGAGCGAGAGCGCGAGGCGGATCGGCCCCGTCCACCTCGTCGACGAAGCGCGTCAGGCCGGGGAGCCAGCCGACGGTGGAGATCGTCGTGCGGCGGTGCGTGATCCCGACGTCCGGCAGCCGTCGCGCCGCGCCGAGCACCTCGTCGAGGTTGAGCATCGGCTCGCCCATCCCCATGAAGACGGCGTGATTCACCTCGGTCGCGCGGCGGAAGTGGAGCGCCTGGTCGAGGATCTCCGACGCGGTGAGGTTCCGCCCGAACGCCATCGAGCCCGTCGCGCAGAACGTGCACGTGAGCGGGCAGCCCGACTGCGACGAGAGGCAGAGCGAGCGCCGGCCGTCGCGGTAGCGCATGAGCACCGCCTCGACCGGATGGCCGTCGGCGGTGCGGAAGAGCGTCTTGATCGTGCCGTCCTTCGACTCGCGCTCCGTCTCGACGGTGAGCGTGGAGAAGGGCACGGCGGCGGCGAGCTCGTCGCGGAGCGCGCGCGGCAGGTTCGTCATCGCGTCGTAGCCGGCGGCGCCGCGCGCCGTCCACTCCCACACCTGTTGCGCGCGGAACGCGGGCTCGCCGCGCTCGCGCAGCGTCTGCTCGAGGAGAGTCAGGTCCATCGGGCTTACGGTAGCGTCGGCACTCGTGATCGACCTTCGCTCCGACACCGTCACGAAGCCCACGCCCGGGATGCTCGCCGCGATGGCGGCAGCCGAAGTCGGCGACGAGCAGTAGCGCGAGGATCCGACGACGAACGAGCTGCAGCGCCGCATGGCGGAGCTGCTCGGGCACGACGCGGCGCTCTTCCTCCCGACGGCGACGATGGCGAACCAGGCCGCGTTGCGCGCGCTAGACGAAGCCCGGCGGCGTGCTCCTCGCCGAGGAGCGGACGCACGTCCTCATCTACGAGTGGGGCGGGCCGGCGATCCACTCGGGTCTGATCATGCGCGGCGTCGCCCGGCGACGCGCGGGCGCATCGACGCCGGAGCAGTCTGGGCCGCTAACGACCCCGACCTCGGGCCGGGCGGCATCGCTCGTGCTCGAGAACACGCATCGCAGCTCCGGCGGGACGATCTGGCCGCTCGACGAGTTCCGCGCGACCGCCGGGGCGGCGCGCGAGCGCGGTGCGGCCGTCCATCTCGACGGCGCGCGGCTCTTCAACGCCGCGGTCGCAGCGCGTGTCGAAGCCGTCAGCGTGGGCGGAACTCGCCGACTCCGTCACGGTCTGCTTCTCGAAGGGCCTCGGCTGCCCGTTCGGCGCCGTCCTCGCCGGCTCCGCCGAGCTCGATCGAGCGGGCGTGGGAGAGCAAGTTCCTCTTCGGCGGCGCGCTGCGCCAGTCCGGCGTGATCGCGGCGGCCGATGCTCTACGCGCTCGACCATCAACGTCGACCGGCTCGCCGACGACCACTCGCGCGCGGCACGTCTCGCCGAGGGGATCGGCGCTCGAGCCGCGACGTGAGACGAACTTCGTCTCCTATCCCCGACGAGCCGGGCCTCGAGGAGCGTCTCCGTCGAGCGCGGCGTCTGCGTCGGCGAATCTTCGCCCGGGCTGGCTCCGCGCCGTCACGCATCTCGACATCGGCGACGACGACATCGACGCCGCCATCCCCGTCATGCAGGAGGTTCTCCATGTCCGCGCCTGAACGCCTCACCGCGAAGCTCGACCAGCTGACCGGCAGTCGAGCAGCGCGACAAGCGCTACCCGAGCCTCGCCGCGGCCGTCCTCCGCGACGGCGAGCTGATCTGGGAGAAGCGCCGTCGGCGCCGCCGACGTCGAGGCGAACGTCGAGGCGACGCCCGACACGCAGTACCGCGTCGGCTCGATCACGAAGACGTTCACGGCGGCGGCGATCATGCAGCTCCGCGACGCGGGCAAGCTCGACCTCGAGGACACGCTCGACAAGCACGTCGAGGGCGCCGCGTACACGCCCGTCGATCCGCCGGCTCCTCTCGCACGCGTCGGGCCTGCAGCGCGAGACGCACGACGACTCGTGGCTGACGCTCCGCTTCGCGCCGCCGGACGAGCTGCTCGAGACGCTCGACCGCGCCGAGATGGTGCTTCCGGCCGGAGCGCGCTTCCACTACTCGAACCTCGCGTTCGCGCTGCTCGGGATCGTGGTCGAGCGCGTCTCGCGGCGTGGCGTACGCGGACTACGTCCGCGAGCGCCTGCTTCGAGCCGCTCGGCCTGACGCGGATGAGCTTCGAGCCGGAGCCGCCCGGCAGCGAAGGGCTACGTCTCGCAGCCGTACGCCGACGGCGTCTGGGAGGCGGTCGACGTCGAGACCGGCGCGTGGGCGTCCGCCGGGCAGCTGTGGGGGACGGTCGGCGACCTCTGCCGCTGGGGCGCGTTCCTCGCCGATCCCGACGAGGCCGTCCTCGCGAAGAAGAGCGCCGAGGAGATGCGCACCGTGCAGGTGATCGCCGAGCACGAGCGCTGGCTGTCGGGCTACGGCCTCGGTCTCCAGCTGCGCCGCGACGGCGACCGGATCCTCGCCGGCCACGGCGGCTCGATGCCCGGCTTCATCGCGCGGCTGTTCTTCTCGCGCAAGGAGAAGGTCGTCGCCGCGGCGCTGACGAACGAGAGCGAGGCCGCGCTTCCGCCGCTCGGCCTCTCGCTGTTCGGGACGACGGTGGAGGAGTGGCCGGTCGCGCCGGAGGCGTGGCGCGCCGGCGAGCCGCCGCCGGACGACGTCGTCCCGCTCCTCGGTCTCTGGTTCATGGAGGGCGGCGAGATGATCTTCCGCTGGCGCGACGGCAAGCTCGAGGCGGCTCACCCGACGCCGCCGACTGGCAGCCGCCCGCCGGTATTCGAGAAGGAGACGGACGACCGCTGGCGCACCGTCTCGGGCCCGGAGCACGGCGAGGCGCTGCGGATCGAGCGCGCCGCGGACGGGTCGATCGAGCGGCTCGTCTGGGCGGGCTACCCGGTCACGCGCGAGCCCGGCCCGTGGCGCGCGCCTGGCAGTAGTTCGTCTCAGTTCGAGCTGTGGAGCTGCTCGAGGTGCCGCTCGATCTTGCCGCGGTCTTCAGCGGAAGTCTGGGGGTCGTCGGCGACCTGCCGCAGGAATCGCTCGACGTCTTGCTGATTCCCAGGGAAGTCCTCCCAGAGGCCGGGAGCGAGCAGCTGATCGACGGACATCACGCCGTCTTTCACGAGCGCGCCGATATGCCAGACCGCAGCATCCTGTTCTCTCTTCTTCTTGCGCCAGCGGAACAGTTTCATCGCGCTAAGGATCGCAGATCCCGCGGTCGGCGCTCGGGCGGAAGCTATCGCCTCGGGCGGAAGCGCTCGCGGGTGCGGCGGACGATCACGAACGCGAGCAGTGTCGTCACGACCCACGCGAGCGGGAGCATGCTCACCTCGACGAGGCCGACGCCGTGCACCGCCGCGATGACCCCAAAAACGGCGAGTAGCAGGAGGTTTGCCATCATCCAGCCCGCCGCAACCTTCGCGAGGAAGAGCGCGCGCGACGCAAGCAGGCGTCCCCTCGTGGCGGCTGCCTGCCCGCGGCGGTAGAGATCGGCCGGGTCACGCCACGACGGCGCCAGCTCGCGGAGCGCGACGGCGAGATCGCTGCCGCGTCGCGCGGCGAGAGCGATCTGCAGGCGCTCGGTCAGCTCCGAGAGAGACAGCGCGCCACTCGCGTAGTGGCGACGCAGCGCCACTGTCGCGTCTTCGCGGTCGCGGTCACTGACCAGAGCCATGAGACGAGGGTAGCGGTCGAAGATGTCGCCGGGCGGGACGGAGCCCTACTCGTACTGGAGCGCTTCGAGCACGTTGAGTTTTGCGGCGCGGCGGGCCGGGAGGATCGCGGCCAAGAGCCCGGCGAGGATCGCTGCGATAACGAAGACAACGAGCGTTCCCCACGGGACGGCAAATGCCGAGAACTGGATCGCCTTGCCGACCATCAGCGCGAGGACGATGCCGACCGGGATGCCGAGTGCCGCCCCGATCAGCGCCGTGACGATGCTCTCGTGCCGGATCATCGACCGCACCTGCCGGCGGGTCATGCCGACAGCGCGAAGCATCCCGATCTCGCGTGTCCGCTCGTAGACCGTGAGCACGAGCGTGTTCACGATCCCGAACAGGCTGATGATGATCGAGAGCGAGAGCAGGACGTAGAGGAGGTTGAGGAGCGTGTCGATGCCCGCTTCCTGGTTCTTCTTGAACTGATCCGCGGTCGCGACCTTCGCGTCGGGGAAGGGCTTGAGCGCCTTCGTCAGCTTCGCCGTG
The DNA here is from genome assembly GCA_963767525.1 of uncultured Actinomycetes bacterium. Taxonomy (GTDB): domain Bacteria; phylum Actinomycetota; class Thermoleophilia; order Gaiellales; family Gaiellaceae; genus Palsa-739. Next base: position 301,512 of record CAVYEH010000002.1, on the reverse strand, counting down.
TTCGCAGGCGTTACTCCGCCGACGATGTCGACGAAGGCGTAGACGTCCTGAGGGTTCTCGTACTCGCGGTCGAACCGTTCGGTCGAGATCGTCACGTCTCCGTACACCTAGCCGCCCTTCGGCGGCGTGTATATGCCGCGGACGACGAGGTGCATCGTGTTTCCGGTCGGGGTCTCGACGCGGAGCGGAGAGCCGACCGTGAGGTTGTTGGCATCCGCGTATGCCTTCGAGACGAACGCGCCGTTCGGCCCGAGCTCGCCCGGCGTCGCCTGGGAGCCCTCCTCCCATGTCGCCGAGATGACCTTGCTGATGTCGCCCGAGACGGCGGTGAGGCGGATCATGCTCCCGAACGCACGGCCCTGGCCGGCGCGCACGCCCGACACGACCGTCACGCCGGGAACTTTCGCGAGCGCATCGAGCGGTGAAGCCGAGAACGGGGAGAAGTTGTCCGTCGCCGTGACCGCGTAGTCGCCTTTGAACAGGGAGTTGACGGCGTCGTTGAAGCTCGTCTTGAGGCCGGAGGCGAGGACGGCGACGAGGGTGACGAGCGCGAGGCCGATCATGAGCGCCGCCGATGCGGCCGCGGTCCGCGACGGGTTCCGCATCGCGTTGCCGCGGGCGAGCGTTCCCGCGGCGCCGCCGAACCGCGTCGCGGGCCAGCCGAGCACCCGCGCGAGCGGCGGGACGAGCACCTTCGCGAGAAGCGCGACCCCGAGGAAGACCGCGGCCGCCCCGATCCCCACCGAGAGCAGCCGCTGGGTCGTCGAGAGGGATCCGACGAACAGCCCGACGAGCATGAGTGCGACAGCTCCGCCGATCGTTGTCAGCGCAACGGTCGTCACGGCAGTGCCCGAGAGCAGCGGCGAGACGACGGCTCCTTCGCGCACGGCCGAGACGGGCGCGACCCGCGTCGCCCGGAAGGCGGGCCAGAGCGCCGCGAGAATCGTCACGAAGATCCCCACGACGAGAGAGACGACGATCGTCCTCGTCTCCATGACCGTCCCCGCCTGAGGAAGGTCGATGCCGACTGAGACGAAGACGGCGTTCAGCCCTTTCGCGAGGGCGAGACCGAGGAAGAGCCCCGTCACCGAAGCGAGCGTCGCCGATCACGCCTGCCTCCACGAGGACAGACATCTGCACCTGCCGCTTGTAGGCGCCGAGCGTCCGCAGCGTCGCAAGTTCGCGCGTTCGCTGAGTCACGGTGATCGAGAGCGTGTTCGCGATCACGAAAATGCCGACGAAGAGCGCGACGCCGGCGAATGCGAGCAGGAAGTCGTTGAAGATCGAGAGGAAGCCGTTCGTGTCCTTCGTCGCCTGCGCGGCCTCGCCCGCGCCCGTGCGGACCTGCGCCGTCTTCGGCAGGATCGGCTTGATCTCTCTGACGAGCTCCTGCGGGCGTCGTCCCGGGCTTCGCCGCGATCGAGATCGAATCGAGCCGGCCGACCTTGTCGAAGATCCTCTGCGCCGTGGGGAAGTCGAAAATCGCCATCGTGGCGCCGCCGAGCGACGCGACGCCGCCGATCTCCACGATCCCGGCGATGCGGTATTTCTGCTCCGGCCCGCGGGCGATCACCCCGATCGTGTCCCCGACCTTGTAATTGTTCTTCGACGCGGTGTTCGCATCGATGTCGACCTGGTGCGGGCCTACAGGCCAACCCCCTTCGGTCAGCGTGAGCGGGTTGAAACGCTGGTTGCCGTGCGGGTGGACGCTGAAGGCAAGTGGCGGCGCCCCGTGGCCGGAAACGACCTTGCCGTCGTGCCCGACGAGGTACGCGAGGTCGGTGATCCCGCCCGAAGCGTCTGCGACGCCGGGAAGGTTCTTCACCTGGCCGAGCAGCGACTCCGGGAAGGACGGCGGCAGTCCGCTGTTGTTCGTCTGGCCGAGGGCGTTCTTGCCGGTGACGACCGCGTCGGTCTTCGCGTAGACCGTCGTGAAGACGGTGCTGAACGCCGCCTTGATCGTGTCGGTGAGGACGTACGTGCCGCTGATCATCGCGACGCCGAGGACGATCGCGAGCCCGGTGAGGAGCGCGCGAAGCTTGCGGCCGAGCAGTCCCTTGAGTGCGACCTTGATCACTGCAGGCTGGACATCACGCGAAGCACGTCCTCGGTCGTCGTGCCCTTCATCTCCTTGACGATCAGGCCGTCGGAGAGGAAAAGGATGCGGTCGGCGATGAGCGCCGCGCGGGCCTCGTGCGTGACCATGACGATCGTCTGGCCGTAGGCGTCGGTCGAGGCGCGGACGAGGTCGAGGATCTCGCCGCCTGTCTTCGAGTCGAGGTTGCCGGTCGGCTCGTCGGCGAAGAGAATCGTCGGTCTCGTGATGAGGGCGCGCGCGATCGCGACGCGCTGCTGTTCGCCGCCGGAGAGCTCCGACGGCCGGTGCGAGCTGCGCTGCGCGAGGCCTGTCCGGCCGAGGAGCTCGTCGAGCCATGCCTTGTCGGGCTTCTCGCCCGAGATCGAGAGCGGCAGGAGGATGTTCTCCTCCGCCGAGAGCATGGGAAGGAGGTTGAAGAACTGGAAGACGAAGCCGATGTGCTCGCGCCGCAGCCGCGTGAGCTTCGCGTCGCTGAGCGCGCTTATCTCGGTGCCGGCGATCGAGACGCTGCCGGACGTCGGCTTGTCGAGGCCCGCGAGGATGTGCATGAGGGTCGACTTGCCGGAGCCTGAAGGCCCCATGACGGCGACGAGCTCGCCCGAGCGAACGTTGATATCGACGCCGCGGAGGGCGTCGACCGCCGTTTCGCCTTCGCCGTAGCGGCGTGCGAGATCGCGCGCCTCTACCGCGGCGCCCGAGGGCGCGGTGACGCTTGTGTCCTCTGTTGTGACCATCGCCCGAGGTTACCGTCCGCCGAAGACGAGAAAGCCGACGACCGTCAGTCCGTACACCAGAACGAGAAGAACTCCCTCCTTGCGGCTCGTCTGTCCGTTCCAGACGACTGCCGCCGCGGCCACCGTCGCTATCGGCCATCGCGACGAGCTCCGTCCAGCGGAACGAGAGCGCGAGCGGGTGCGCGAAGAGGAGTCCGAGCAGGGTGACGGCCGGAACGATGAGCAGGGCGACCTGCGCGCTCGAGGAGACGGCGATCTCCGTCGCGAGCCGCATCTTCCCCGCGTGTGCGATGACGATCGCGCCGCCGTGCTCGGCCGCGTTGCCGACGATCGCGACGACGACGACGGCGATGAAGAACTCGCCCAGGCCGACTGCCGTAGCGAAAGCGTGGAGCGAGTGGACGAGGATTTCGCTGACCCACGCGGTTGCGACGGTCGCGATCGCGAGAGCGGTGAGGGCGACCGGCATCGTCCACGCGTCGGCCGCGGGCGGTCTGCGCTCGGCGGCGCTGTGGCGCCGAAGGTTCCGGCCGATGACTGCGAAGTAGACGAGCAGCAGCACGATCGCGACGGGGACGGACGCGACGACCGCGGCATGCCGGTCGGGGTCTCCGCTGTAGCCGGCGACGGACGGGATCACGAACAGCGCGACAGCGAACCCCACGAGCGCCGATCTGCACGAGCAGCGACCGGCGGTCGATCTGCTTCCCATCCGGGCCCGCGATCTGTGTGACGCCGAAGACGAGCAGGAGGTTCGAGATGACGCTGCCCGCGAGCGAGCCGCGCACGACGACCGGGCAGGTTCGCGCCGATCGCAAAGAGCGCGACGATCAGCTCGGGCGCGTTCCCGAAGCTCGCGTTGAGGAAGCCGCCGATGCCCGGGCCCGGTGTGCTCCGCCGCGTGCTCGGTCGCCTCCCCGATCAGCCACGCGAGCGGGATGAGCGAGAGCGCCGAGAGGACGAAAAGCGTCACCTCGCCCGCGTCCGTGAGCTTGTCGATCGCGACCGTCACGGGAACGAGCAGGAGCGACCCCCAGAGAAGCTTCCGCGCCACGCGAGTACCGTAGTCGGCCGTGCTCGAGGCGGTCCTCTTCGACTGGAGTAACACGCTCGTGCGGTTCGAGTGGGACGACGCGCTCGTCGACGAGGGCCACCGCGCGGCGCTCGGGCGCGACGATGCGGAGTTCACCGCGCGCTGGCGCGAGCTCCTGCTCGGCGACTCGCACGGGCGCCGTCCGTACGCGGAGCTGCTCGCCGAGCTTGGCATCGCTGATCCCGACGCGTTCATCGACGCCGAGCACGAGGCGTGGCGACCGGCGTACAGCGTCCTCTCGATGGCGCCGGCGCTGCTCGAGATGCTCCGCGAGCGCGGTCTCAAGACGGCGCTCGTCGCGAATCCGTGGCCCGATCCGCCTCGCGTGATCGCCGGCGACGTCGATCGGCTCGGCTTCGCGCCGCTCCTCGACGCCGTCGTCTTCGGAGAGGGCAGCCTCGGGCGCGCGTGCGCGGAGCTCGGCGTCGAGCCGGCCGCCGTGCTGTTCGTCGGCGACTCCCTCGCGGATGTGCAAAGAGCGTCCGCCGAGGGCATGACGACGGCTCAGGCGCTGTGGTTCAGAGCAGACGACGTCCCCGAGATCGAGCCCGACTTCCAGGCGTTCAGCGCTGTCGACATCGTCACGATCGTCCGGCGCCTAGCGCGATCTTCCGTGTAAGTCAAGTCTTGCGGAGTCCGGGAACCGTTCCGACAATGTCTGTATGACGCCCGGGCAAACAGCTCCGACCCTTCCGCTCCACCCGCAGGACGAGGCGGAGTGCCGGATGTGCGAGGTGCATTGCGAGAAGATCGTGTACCCGGCTGCGTGTCTCGGCCGGTCGTGCCCGTTCGTCTACGCGTACGAGCAGCACGGGCATACGTTCATGGGCTGCCTCCAGAAGGTCTACGAGGCGGAGATCGATGTCGACCTCCTGCGGCAGGGCGAGCGGAGCCGCGAGGGGTTCGGCGCGGTGCGGGCGCTGCGGGCGCCGCTCCCGATGTGCCGGTCGGGTGTGCAGTCGACCTTCGAGCATCGCGAGAACGAGCTCGGCTGCCTCAATCCGGAGTTTGGAGAGTTGCCCGCGGGCTCGCCTACGTTCCGCGTGTTCGCCCGCGTTCGCTGAGACGCGATAGGACGAGCACTCCGGCTGCGGGGCCGGCGGCGGCGAAGAGGAACGCGGCGCGCCAGCTGTGCGTCGCGATCGCGGCGACGATCGGCGGGGCGGCCGCGACGACGACCCCGAGGAGCGTCTGCTGGAAACCGAGCACCGTTCCCGTGCGCGAGGTTCCCGCCGCTTCCGCTGCGGCCGCGTAGGCGATTCCGTTCCACGCCATGCTCAGCACGCCGGCGGCGACGAAGAGGGGGATGAGGAGGGCGAGTGGCGCGCCGAGCGCGACGGCGGTTGCGGCCGTGCAGACGGCGAGCGCGACACCGATCGCGCGGAGCGGTCGCAAGCGGCTGCCGAGGCGGTCGGAGATGAGCCCGGAACCGATGCGGGCTCCGATCGCGAGCACGTTGATCGCCGCGAGCACGATCCAGGCTTCGTGGAAGTGGCGGTCGTCGTGAAGGAAGAGCACGACGAAACCGGTGATCCCGATCTGGGCTGTGAGGTAGAGGCCCGTGCCCGCGCCGAGCATCCACATCCGCGAGTCTCGTAGCGGGCGCGTCGACGTCGCCGACCTCCGGTTCTCCGCCTCCTGCGCCGGCGCGGATGAAGACGGCGGCGAGAGTCGCGCCCGTGGCGCATGATCCGGCGAGGAAGAGGAATGCCGCTCGTGTTCCTCCCGCGGAGGCGAGCAGCGGCAGGAACGCCGCGCCGAGGAAGCCGCCGATTGGGATGGCGGTCTGCCGGATCCCGAGGGCCGTTCCGAGCTCGGCGGGCGGGAACCACGAGGTGATTGCGCGGCCGCTCGCGGCGTTGACGCTCGCGCCGAGCGCGCCAGTCGCGACGAGCGCTGCTGTCACCGAGGCGTAGCTATCGGTCGTGGAGGCGGCGACGAGCGCTCCGGCGGCGCCGGTCAGGCCGACGGCGATGACCCAGCGCTCCTCGATGCGGTCGGCGACGAGTCCCCACGGCAGGAGCGTGAAGAGCATCCCGATCCCGATCGCGGCGAGCACGACGCCGGTCTCCCCGAGCGTCAGTCCGTACCCGCGCTTCAGCGCCGGCCCGAGCGCCGGCAACCCGACGGACGCGGTGGAAAACGACGCCTGCGCGAGCGTGCCCGCACCGAGCACGACCCACCGATACCGCGCCGCGGACATGTCCCGAACGTACATGTCCAGTCGTCAGACGACTGGACATGTCTTGATGGGACAGATGCCAAGTGGTGCAGCGCTATAGCGTCCGGGGGCTGTCTCCAAGGGCCACGTCTAGTCGTCAGACGACTAGACGTGGCCTGTTAAGCCAGGTGGCGGGCGCGCAGGTCTTTCGTCTTTTGGAGCTCCGCGGCGTCGGGGCCGTGGCCGGCGGGGCCGGCGGTTTCAAGCACCGCGGGAAGCCCTTGCAGGCGCGGGTTCGCGAGGAAGACGCCCATCTTCTCGCCGAGCTCGCCTTCGAGGATGTTCGCGTGCCGGTCGCGGTTCGAGCCGAGCGGCGCTTCGGCGTCGTTCACGTGGAGCGCGCGGAGCTTCTCGAGCCCGATCGACGCATCGACCTCGTCGAGGCACGCGTCGAGCGCGGCCCGATCGCCGACGTCCACGCCGGAGACGTAGAGGTGACACGAGTCGAGGCAGACGCCGAGGTGGGGAGGAGCGCCGAGCCGCTCGTGGATCGTCGCGAGCTCGGAGATCGACCGGCCGATAGTGCCGCCCGCGCCGGCGGAGTTCTCCATCAGGAGCCACGTCTCGTCGGTGCACAGCTCGAGCGCCTGCTCGAGCGCGGGGACGACACGCTCGAGCCCCGTCTCGAGCCCGGCGCCGAGGTGGGAGCCGACGTGGAAGACAACGTGGCTGCCGATCGCGCGCGCCACCTCGGTCGTGTTCCGCAGCGTCGCGACGGACCGCTCGTAGGTGACCGGATCCGGCGACGCGAGGTTCGTGAGATACACCGCATGACAAAGCACGCCGTCGATCCCTGCGGCCGCGGCCTTCTCCCGGAACCGCTCGAAGCTCGCCGGATCGTGGTTCGTCGGCCGCCACGCGCGCGGGCTCTGCGTGAAGACCTGCACCGACTCGGCGCCGATCGCGACGGCGCGGTCGATCGCCTTGTCGATGCCGCCGGAGGAGGAGACGTGCGCGCCGATCTGCATCAGGCGAGCCACGCTTCGAGGCGCGAGGCCTCGTCCTCGACCTGCCGCTTCCACTCGCGCGGCAGCGGCGCGAACGGCTCGACGCGCACGCGCTCCTTCTCGACCCGCCACGTTCCCGCGACGAAGCCGTCGACGAGGAACGTCGCCTCGACCATCCCGCCGCCGTGGATCACGACGTTGCGGTGCTCTTCGGCGATGACGCGCGTGCGGTCGGCGTGCGAGAGGACGAGGTTGTCGAAGCGCGGCAGGAACCGGACGGGAGCGGCGGAGTCAGCCGCCGGAAGCGGCGCACGCGGCAGGTCGAGCAGCTCGCGCCCGCGCTCGTCCCGAAAGCGTCGCAGCGGTTCGAGCGCCTCGAGCGCCGGCTCGAAGTCGCGCACGCGCAAACCGCTCCACTCGGCGATATCCGCGCGCGTCGCCGGCCCGAACGCGGAGAGATATCGGCGCACGAGCTCCACACGCGCCGGAAGCGCGTCGAGAACCTCGTGCTCGATGAGGACGAACCGCGTGTCGCGCGGCTGCTTCCACGTTCCCGACTCGGGCGCGTGCGTCAGCCGGCCGACGGTGCGGAGCGCGTACCAGAATCCGAGGCCTCCGTCGTGGTCGATCTCGTGCTCGTCGCGGAGCCACGCGAAGACCTCGGCGCGGGTCCGCGGCTCGCGGCCGAAGTCGACGAGCGCGTCGTGCACCCTCTCGGCGAGCGCGGCCGATTCGGGACGGACCCACCCCGCGAGCGCGACGGCAGAGCCGAACAGGCCGTAGTCGCGGCGTGAGACGAGATGGACGGTGCCGCGCATCAAGACCGCGCGCACGGCTGCCTCGCGCACGAGCGCGCGCTCGAGCGCGTCGCGGCGGAAACCGTCGAGCCGCGTCCACAACCCGACGTACGTCGCGGGCGCCCACTGCGCCTGCAACCCGGCGACGCGCTCGAGCGCCGGGACGACCGCGAGGCGCCGCCGCTCGAGCAGCAGCTGCCGCGCGAGCGTGGCGCGATTCAGCTCCCGCAGCGACAGCGTCCGCACGGACTCACGCTATCGGGGCCTACGCTACCGCCGTGACCGTCCGCGTTCGCATGGCTCCGAGCCCGACCGGCTTTCTCCACATCGGCGGAGTCCGGACGTTCCTCTTCAACTGGCTCTTCGCGCGCCGGCACGGCGGCGAGAACCGGCTGCGCATCGAGAACACCGACACGACACGCGAGGTCGCGGAGGCCGTCGAGCACATCAAGCAGTCGCTCAGCTGGATCGGGATCGAGTGGGACGGCGAGCCGACGTTCCAGCTCGACCGCATGGACGACTGCCGCAAGGTCGCCGAGCTGCTCGTCGCGGAGGGCAAGGCCTACGAGGACGACGGTGCGATTCGCTTCCGCATGCCCGACGACGGCGTCACGGCGTGGGACGACGTCGTGCGTGGCCGCGTCGAGTTCCAGAACGAGCAGCTCGCCGACCCCGTCATCGTCCGCTCCGACGGGCGGCCGATCTACAACTTCGCGTCGCCGATGGAGGACGTTTGGGACGGGATCACGCACGTCATCCGCGGCGATGACCACATCTCGAACACGCCGACGCAGATCAACATCATCCGCGCCGTCGGCGCCGAGCTGCCCGTCTACGCGCACGTGCCGAGCATCTTCGGCCAGGACGGCAAGAAGCTCTCGAAGCGCCATGGCGCGACAGGGATCGACGAGTTCCAGGCCGCGGGGTATCTCCCCGAGACGATGCTCAACTTCCTCGCGCTGCTCGGCTGGGCGCCCGACGGCGAGACGACGCTGATGAGCCGCGACGAGCTCGTCGAGCGGTTCTCGCTCGAGAAGGTCAGCTCGTCGCCGGCCCAGTTCGACTACGCGAAGCTCGACTGGATGAACGGCGTGTACCTCCGCGAGCTCTCGCTCGACGGACTACACGCACCGGCTGGTCCTCTGGCTGGGCGACAACGGGTATGCCTGGGACGCCGAGCGCGTCGCGCACACCGCGCCGCTCGTGCAGGAGAAGCTCGGGAAGCTCTCCGAATATCCTGCGTACGCAGGCTTTTTCTTCGGCGGCGTCGAGCCGGATCCGGCGCTGCTCGAAGGCGGCGGCGAGATGCTTGCGGCGGCCGAGACGGCGCTCGCGAAGATCCCCGAGCCTTCGACGCCGAGTCGATCGAAGCGGCCCTCCGTGGCATCGCCGACGGTCTCGGCCTGAAGCCGCGGAAGGCGTTCGAGCCGATCCGCGTCGCAGTGACGGGATCGAAGGTCTCCCCGGGCCTGTTCGAGAGCATCGAGCTGCTCGGCCGCGAGGAGACACTCAGGCGCGTCCGCTCCGCCGCGGCCATGACGCAGGCGTAGCCGGCTGCGGCTTCGGCGGCGCGAGCGGGTCGAGCGCGCGCTGGCACGCGATCCATGGGCGGTGGCAGAAGCGTGGAGTCGGGAGCGGCCAGCCTGACGGCGGCAGCTTCCAGACGTCGGGGCGCGGCTGCGGGGATTCGTTCATGCGTCTACTGCCCAACGAGAAAGAGCTCGTCCCGGATGCGGACTTAGGGCGGCTCCCGGACGGCCCTCGCGCGGTAGGGCCGTCCGGCAGAGCACCGCCTAGTGCGCGAAGAGCTCGGTGACCGTGTTGCCGGTCCAGTTCGTCACCCAGGGGTGGGTTCCGTCGAAGGCGACACCGGAGGGGTGGCTGAATCCGTAGGAGCCGCCCGAGAGGGTTCGGATCCAGCTGCCGTCTGAGGCGTTGAGTTCGGCGACCGAGTCGCCGACGTAGTTCGTCACCCAGAGGTGTGCGCCGTCGAAGGCGATCCCCTGGGGGTTGGTGAATCCGTAGGAGCCGCCGGAGAGGGTGCGTACCCAGCTGCCGTCGGAGGCGTTGAGTTCGGTTACCGAGTTGGTACAGCAGTAGTTCGCGACCCAGAGGTGCGTGCCGTCGAAGGCGATCCCCTCGGGGCCGTGGAATCCGTAGGAGCCGCCAGAGAGGGTGCGTACCCAGCTGCCGTCAGACGCGTTGAGTTCCGTGACCGAGCTGCCGTTGGTGTTCGTCACCCAGAGGTGGGCTCCGTCGAAGGCGAGGCTCCAGGGGTAGTGGAATCCGTAGGAGCCGCCGGAGAGGGTGCGTACCCAGCTGCCGTCCGAGGCGTTGAGCTCGGTTACCGAGTCGCCGTTCAGATTCGTCACCCAGAGGTGTGCGCCGTCGAAGGCGACGCCGTACGGCCAGGCGAACCCGTAGGAGCCGCCGGAGAAGGTCTGGACCCAGCTGCCGTCGGAGGCGTTGAGCTCCGTGACCGAATTAGCGGTGGCGTTCGCCACCCAGAGGTGTGCGCCGTCGAAGGCGATGCCGCCCGGTTGGCTGAACCCGTAGGAGCCGCCCGAGAGGGTTCGGATCCAGCTGCCGTCTGAGGCGTTGAGTTCGGTTACCGAGGCGCCGTTGAAGTTCGTCACCCAGAGGTGGGTGCCGTCGAAAGCGACGTTTTGGGGGCTGTTGAACCCGTAGGAGCCGCCGGCGAAATTGGCTCCCCAGGCGCACAGGGTGACGAGGATGCAGGTGGTCGGCGTGCTGTCCTGCGTGCTCTGGCAGGTGACCGCCCCGTTGCTTGCGATTGCGCTGATCGCTGTGCCGGTGGAGCAGTTGCCGCTGACGCGCTGTTGCAACGCCGTGGAGTCGAAGCCGTCCAGCATGTCCGCGTTCAGGTTGGCGACCTTGACACCGCTGTTTACCGTGAACGGCGCGTGGCCGGCGGCGACGTTCAGGCCGAGCGCGGTTGAAGCCGCGCTGGTCGCGTTGGTGTTGGTCACTTGCAAGGCCTTTCCGCCGGCGACGGGGGCGGAAAGCACCGTGTTCTTGTTCGCCGTGTTCGCGTGCCCGAGGATGAGGTTGCCGCCGGTTGCGGCCATTCCCGCGCCGCTCAGGGCTACGAAGAGAGCAGTAAGAGCGACGATCATCGACGGTGATGGCTTACGCATCTCGGCTCCTTCTACGAGGGATGGGTATGCCGCCGATGCTAGGCCGGGGTGGCGCGGCGATGAAAGAGGGGAAACCCTACGGAGTGGCCTCGCGATCCGTGCGTCGAGCGCGCCCGCGAGCTGGGTGCGGGCCGCGGATGCCGAGAGGCAGCGGCACGGAAGAGCCCGAGGCGCGGCGCTGCGGTTTTCCCACACCGTTGCGGTCGTTCCATCTGCGGATGCGGGCGCGCGCGCCGGCATCGAAACTTGAGGCGTGAATGAGCCGCACGGACCTCTCGACCGGCTCGAAGCCCGCCTCGAGCAGCTCACCGCGCGCGTCGACGAGTTGAGCCGGATCGTCGCGCGCGGGGACGGCGCCCAACCGGCACCGGCCGAGCCGCTGAGGCCCGCGGTACACAAGCCCGCAAGGCGGAAGCCGCGCCGGCACGCCGGCCACGCTCGCCGCCATTAGCGAGGGAGCAGGCATGCGCAACGTCATCATCATGGGAGCCGGCGGACGCGACTTCCACAACTTCAACACCGTCTTCCGCGACGATCCCGAAACGCAGGTCGTCGCCTTCACTGCGACGCAGATTCCCGGCATCGCCGAGCGCATCTACCCGCCGGCGCTCGCCGGGCCGCTCTACCCCGACGGCATCCCGATTCGACCCGAATCGGAGCTCACGGCGCTCGTGCGGGAGCACGGCGTCGACGAGGTGATCCTCGCGTACTCCGATCTCGCGCACGAGACGGTGATGCACATCGCTTCGCGTGTTCTCGCAACCGGCGCCGACTTCCGTCTCCTCGGGCCTGACGCGACGATGCTCGGCTCGACGAAACCGGTGATCGCCGTCTGCGCCGTCCGCACGGGCTGCGGCAAGAGCCAGACGAGCCGCGCCGTCGGGCGCGCACTGATCGATGCCGGTCTGCGCGTCGCTCTCGTCCGGCACCCGATGCCGTACGGCGATCTCGAGGCGATGCGCGTGCAGCGCTTCGCGACGCGTCGAGGAGATCGACGCGTCGCATCCGACGGTCGAGGAGCGCGAGGAGTACGAGGAGCCGGTCCGGCTCGGAATGATCATGTACGCCGGCGTCGACTACGAGGCGATTCTTCGCGCGGCCGAGGAGGAGGCGGACGTCATCGTCTGGGACGGCGGCAACAACGACTTGCCGTTCTACCGGCCCGATCTGCTCATCGTCGTCGCCGATCCGCTGCGGCCCGGCCACGAGCTCCGCTATCACCCCGGCGAGACGAATCTCCGGCTCGCGGACGTCGTCGTGATCAACAAGGTCGACACCGCCGCGGCCGACGACGTCGAAGCCGTCGCGAAGAACATTCACGAGGTCAATCCGCTCGCGCAGGTCATCTTCGCGGAGTCGCCGCCCGTGCTCGACGACGGACCCGACCTCCGCGGCAAGAGCGTCCTTGTCGTCGACGACGGGCCGACGCTCACGCACGGCGAGATGCCGTTCGGCGCTGGTCTCGTCGCGGCGCGCAGGGCGGGAGCGGCGAAGATCGTCGATCCGCGGCCGTGCGCCGTCGGGTCGCTGCGCGACCTGTTCGTGCAGTGGCCGCAGCTCACGGACGTCCTGCCGGCGATGGGCTACTCCGACGAGCAGCTCGGCGAGCTCGAGCAGACGATCAACGCCGCCGAGTGCGACGTCGTCGTCACCGGCACGCCGATCGACCTCGGCCGTCTCATCGAGTCGCGGCATCCGATTCGCCACGTCCGCTACGAGCTCGCCGAGCTCGGGCACCCGACGATCGCCGACGTCGTCGCACCGATCGTCTCGAAAGCAGTGCCACAGGAGGTGCACTCATGAACTCCGTCGCAACCGAGACTCGCCACTTCACCCGCGTCTCCGACCTCTCGCCGGCCGAGTTCGAGCGCGTTCTCAGGCTCGCCGCGCAGCTGAAGCACGATCCCGGCCACTACGACGGGGCGCTGCACGGGCGGACGATCGCGTGCATCTTCGAGAAGCCGTCGACGCGCACCCGCGTCTCGTTCGCGGGCGCCGCCGCGGAGCTCGGTGCGATGCCGATCGCGCTCTCGCCGCAGGAGCTGCAGCTAGGGCGTGGCGAGACGCTCGCCGACACGGCGCGCTCGCTGTCCGGCTACTGCGCGGCGATCGTCGTGCGTAGCTATCTCCAGAGCACGATCGACGAGCTCGCAACGTGGGCGACTGTCCCCGTCGTCAACGCGCTTTCGGACGAGCATCACCCGTGCCAGGCGCTTGCCGACTTCCTCACGATTCTCCAGGCGCACGGCGGCTTGCGCGGCTGCCGGCTCGCGTTCGTCGGCGACGGCGGCGACAACGTCGCCCACTCGCTCCTCGAGGCCGGAGCGCTTGCCGGGCTCCACGTCACGATCGCGTGCCCGCCGGAGTACACCCCGAACCCGGAGATTCTCGCCCGCGCCCGTGAGCTCGCGGCGGAGACGGACGGGACGCTCGACGTCGTGACGGATCCGGTCGAAGCGGTGACCGGTGCCGACGCCGTCTACGCGGACGTCTGGACGTCGATGGGCTCCGAGAGCGAGCAGGCCGAGCGCGCGCGCATCCTCGCGCCGTACGAGGTGACGGAGGAACTGATGGCGCTCGCAAGGCCGGACTCGATCTTCCTCCACTGCCTGCCGGCGCACCGAGGCGAGGAAGTCGACGCAGCGGTCATCGACGGGCCGCGCTCGGCCGTGTGGCAGCAGTCAGCGAACCGAATGCCGACGGAGGCGGCGCTGCTCCTGGCGCTGACGCACGACTTCGAGCCTGAGCCGCCTCACGAGGCTTCCTCCACCTCGCCGCGAGCGGCCCGGCCGGAGCCGGGGCCGCCCGCGAGCGAGGCGGTGTGGCGTCTAGTGGCTGAAGATCTCGGTCACCGAGTTGCCGTTGGAGTTCGCGACCCACAGGTGGGTGCCGTCGAAGGCGACGCCGACGGGACTGTTGAAGCCGTAGGAGCCGCCCGAGAGGGTCCAGTACCCAGCTGCCGTCCAAGGCGTTGAGTTCGGTTACCGAGTTGCCGAAGTAGTTCGTGACCCACAGCGTGGGTGCCGTCGAAGGCGACGCGGAAGGGACTGTTGAACGCGTAGGAGCCGCCCGAGAGGGTCCGTACCCAGCTGCCGTCCGAGGCTTTGAGCTCGGTTACCGAGTCGCCGTTGGCGTTCGTGACCCACAGGTGGGTGCCGTCGAAGGCGATGCCGTAGGGAGTGTTGAACGCGTAGGAGCCGCCCGAGAGGGTCTGCACCCAGCTGCCGTCCGAGGCTTTGAGCTCGGTTACCGAGTCGCCGTTTTCGTTCGTGACCCACAGGTGCTTGCCGTCGAAGGCGACGCCGTGGGGACTGTTGAACGCGTAGGAGCCGCCCGAGAGGGTCTGCACCCAGCTGCCGTCCGAGGCGTTGAGCTCGGTCACCGAGTTGCCCCCGTAGTTTGTGACCCACAGGTGGGTACCGTCGAAGGCGACGTCGACGGGACTGTTGAACGCGTAGGAGGCGCCCGAGAGGGTCTGCACCCAGCTGCCGTCCGAGGCGTTGAGCTCGGTCACCGAGCTGCCCCCGTAGTTTGTGACCCACAGGTGGGTACCGTCGAAGGCGACGTCCGAGGGACTGTTGAACGCGTAGGAGGCGCCCGAGAGGGTCCGTACCCAGCTGCCGTCGGAGGCGTTGAGCTCGGTCACCGAGTTGCCCCCGCTGTAGTTCGTGACCCACAGGTGGGTACCGTCGAAGGCGACGTCCGAGGGCCTGTTGAACGCGTAGGAGCCGCCCGAGAACTTGGCGCCCCAGGTGCACAGCGTGACCAGGATGCACGCGACGGGGGAGCCATCCTTGCCGTTGGTGCCGTTGGTGCCTGGGGTGCCCTGGATCCCTTGATCGCCCTTGAGTCCTTGGATCCCCTGGGGGCCAACCGCGTTCCAGCTGACCGGCTTGTAACCGGTCAGGCAAGTGTGCGCGACGGTGGACACTTTGGAGAGCGCCCCGCTATGCAGACAGGCGTAGAAGGTCGGCGGCGGCGCGGTCGCCGCTGCAGAGACGGCCATGACCGTGCCGAACGCGGTTACGACGAGCAGGGCGGCCAGCGCCCAGCGTGGCATGCGGAGTGACATCGGTTTCTCCTAGATGGTCAGGGACGCCTACGGGGGGTTTCCCGCAGTCGGGGGATGCTTTCAGAGCAACACAAGTCGGTCAATCACGCGAAACGAAGGAGTTTACCGAGGCTCAGGCGATGGAGTTGATCCGGACGCTTTAGTGAGGTGGCGAAGCGCACACCGGGTTTCCGCCGCGAGAGGAAGCGGCACGAAAAAGCCCCCGCTGAGCAGGGGCTTTCAGATAGAGGCCCGTACGGGATTCGAACCCGTGCCGCCGCCGTGAGAGGGCGGTGTCCTAGGCCACTAGACGAACGGGCCGAGCGCGGGCCAGTGTAGCGAGGCGTGTAGCGAGGCGGGTCGCGACGCAGGCCGGCTACTCCGCCACTCTGCGGCGGCGGCGGAAGAACGCGAACGAGCCGGCGGCTGCGAGAGCGACGAGCGTCATGGCGAGCGCTACCGACGGCCACAGGCCCTCCGGCGTGAGCGGGTTATCGCTGGAGAGGCGGGAGCTCCGCGCATCGACGAAGTCCGGCCGCATGGCGGGGAACGGGCGCCGCAGCGAAGGTGTCTGCGCCACGATCGGCGAGCCGTCCGGCATGAGGTGACGCGCCTCGAGCAGCTCGCCCCAAACGACCGCGGCCTCCTGCGACGGGGTCCCGGCGGGTGCCTTCAGCCGCGCTGCGGGCGGGATCGCGCTCGCCGGCAAGTGCTCGACGTGCCACGCCTTGAGATACGTCGTCGGGTCGACCGCGCCGTCGTAGCCGCGCTTCACGAGCTGGCGCTGGTGCGGGTGCACCTCGAAGTGGAGGTGCGGCGGCGTCGTGAACGCATCGCCCGTGCGGCCGAGGAAGCCGATCACCTGTCCCGCCTTCACGTGCCGGTGGTGGAGGACGACGCTCGAGTACCCGGCCATGTGCGCGTAGTAGAACGAGTTGCCCTTCTTGTCGGTGAGCCAGACGCGCCAGCCGCCGAGCTCGTTCCACCCGACCAGGGTCAGCTTTCCGTCCGCCACCGCGACAAGCGGTGTGCCGAGCGGCGCGAAGAGGTCGTCGCCGTGGTGCCAGCCGTCGTAGATGTCGTTCCGTCCCGCGCCGTACGTGTCGCTGTACGACGCTCCTCCGTCGACCGGGAAGACGTAGTGCGACGGGTTGATCCCGAGCTTCGGCGTCCACGTGAGCGGCTGCAGGAAGCCGTGCTTCTTCGCATGCTTCGCGTGATGGTGGTGCGGCGGAGCACGGCGTGACGCCGACGGTCGGCGATTGCTGGGCCAGCGCGGCGAAGCCGACGTAGATCGTCGTCTTCGCCGGCACTCCGTTGTGCCCGTACCGGAGCCGCAGCGCGAGCGGAGCCGAGAGGCGATCGTTCGACGCGGCGAGCGTGAGAAGTCCCCACGTTCCGACTGCGACGGTCTGGCCGGCCTTCGGCGTCACCAGTGCGCCGTTCACCTCGAGCATCTTCACCTTCCCGGCGCCGTTCTTTGCCGTGACGGTCGTCGCGGTGACGGCTCCGCCGAAGAGCGAGACCTTCGACAGCGTCAGGTGCTCGTCGCCGCAGCCGGACCCGGATCTCGTGGCCGAATCGACGGTGAGGTAGGGGTGCGACGCCGGGTACTCGGACGCGCCGAGCCCGGCGCTCGGGAGCTTGACGATGACGACGGCGCCGTCCCTGTCCTCGATCGCCGCGACTCCCGCGCTCGACGCAGCCGGGCGGCAGCGGGGAAGCGGTGAGCGGCGTGTACGTCGGCTGGGCGGTGGTTGTCGTCGTGGCCGTCGTCGACGTCGTTGTCGTGTCGGTCGTCGTGGTGTCGGTAGTCGTCGTTCCGCCGCCGTCGGCGCGCGCAACCGCGGCGGCGAGCGCCGCGCCAAGGAGGACGATTGTGAGAAGCGAAACCCCGCGCCGCATCTGACCCAGTGTCTTCACCCCTCCGGTCGATCGTGTCCACTCAATTGACAGGAACCGTGACTGCCCCCGGCACACGCCGGTAAATCGCGAAAAAGTCCCGATCGTCGGGGACAAGGTAGCGAGTCGAGGCCTGCTGGTAGTTGTACGCGACCTGCGTCGGCACGATTTGGCGGCCTTTGTGGCGGTACGTGATGAGCGTGTACCACTCGGGATTGATGTCGAGTTCCATCCCGCGCACGGCGCCGGCGTGGACGAGGATATTCGCGAGCGAGATGACGGTCTGGTCGCTCGCGGCGACGAAAATGAGGTTGCCGTGCTTGTCGATCCCGAGCCCGGTGCGCCACACACGGACGGCGTTCCCGAGCGTGTAGCCCCAGTCGGTGCTGAGGTCGAGCGCCGGGTTGCGCTTGCCGTGCATGACGATGAGCGGAAGGCTCTGGCGCGCCCACGCGATGCTCTTCGGAGCGGTCGGCCCGCCCTTCCAGCTGACGATGTCGACCTTGCCGTTCTTGTAGGCGACGACCGTTGCGTTGCCCTGCTTGAACGGCTCGTTCGTGACGCCGTTGAGCGCGTCGCCGTTCAGCCCGTCGGCGTAGATGAAGCCGCCGTTGAACGTCGCAAGGAGACGGTGTCGCTGCGAATAGGGAACCTGCATCGGCCCGCGGAGCGCCGCGTTCGGTGGCTCGTAGCGGCCGGGGTAGTACGCGCTCGCCGTCCGCGTGTGGTCGAACCAGGCGAGGTACGCGACTATCTGCGGGTAGTCCCGCTCCGTGCGGTAGGTCGTGACGAGAACCGGCGGGCCGCCGTTCACGGGCGGGCCGGACGGGCGCCAGACTCCCTCGTGGGGGAGCCGCCGCGCGAAAACCGGCTTGATGTTCGGCGGCTGGTAGTCCTGCTTCGGCGGCTGCGACGGGCCGCCGTTCCCGACCCCCACCGACGGCAGCGTCGTCAGCCCCGGCCCGCCTTTCTGCGGCGCCTTCCACGAGTAGTAGTAGTGCTCGGCGTCATCGATGAGCCAGTTGAAGTGATGCTGGCGGAGCCACTCGACGCTGCGCACTCCGACCGGCAGGCTCGACGGGAGTCGTTCCATCTGCACCCACGAGTAGATCGCGGGGGAGAGGAAGATGAGCGCGAGGAGCGGGAACCAGACCCACTTCCGCGGACCGCGGCTCCTGTGGCGGCGTCTCCGCGACCGGCGCGCCGGCTCCTGAAGGATGGGCGGCGGGCCGAGGTTCGGTTCGGCGTCCAACACGGTCGATGGTATGGACGCTGTGTGAAAGCGCCGTGAGTAGAAACTGCGGGACAGTGCGTTTAGCTGAGCTCGTCGGGTCGCGGCCGAATTGTTCCACCACGGCCCCTGTGCGGTAGAACGTCTCTGATGCTGTGGCTTCTGAAAGGTCTGATGGTCGCCTTGAAGTCGAGGCAGGGCAGACGGCTGCTCTTCCTCGGCCTGACGGGCGCGATGAAACTCGCGCAAAGCGAGCGTGCCCGCGCGGCGTACGCGAACGCCTGGAGAATCGCAACGGATCAACGCCCGCGGCGCACGGCAACCGCGATGGCGCGCCGCGTCGGGGCAAAAATCAAGCGCTAGTGCGGGGAACCTCCGCGCCGGCACACGACGGGCCGGAGTAGAAGCTGCGGGACAGGGACTCGAACCCCAACTTCCCGCTCCAGAGGCGGGCGTCCTACCATTAGACGATCCCGCAAGGATCGCGGTGGTAATTGTAGCCGGGCCGGAGCTCAGATCTCGAGGCGGTACATCGGCACGAGGCGCTGCTCGGTCTCGGTGTCGATGTGCGCGACGACCTCGACGTACGGCTCGAGACCACTGCCGCGGAGCTTCGCCTTCAGCAGGCCGTCCACCTGGAATAGGCCTGACGAGTTGTTCATGAGGATCGAGATCTTGATCGGGCGATCCTCGCCGTCGGTGATGTCGACGTCCTCGATCGCTGCCGCCGAGAGCGAGTGCATCGAGACGCTGCCCTTCTCGAACGGGATCCGGGAGCGGCCCTTCGCCATGTCGAGCGCGTCGGCGACGCGGAGGATGCCGGCGTCGACGGTCAGCGGATGGCCGTCGGCGCGGTGGCTGATGATCGACTGCAGCACCTCCGACACGACGACGGTCCTGTCCGGCTCCGCGTAGACCCCGTCGAGCAGTTCGTGGAGCTTCGGTTCGGCGAGGAAGAGCGAGAAGTCCTCGTGGCCGTGCCGGTGGATCGACATCCCGACGCAGTGGAGAAGCGCCGCGAGGACGATGACAACCTCGGCGTCGTCCGGCTCGAGCCCGAAGTCCCGCACGAGGGCGGGCTCGACGTCGTGCTTCGTCAGCTGGCGGAGGAGCTTGAGCGCGATGTTCGTGACGATCTGGATGTGCACCCAGGAGTGGTCGTTGATCTCCATCCGCGCGACCGCGTTGACGTTCGCGACGTGCCACCAGCCTTTGAGCTGGTCGTCGGCGTTGACGCGCTCGATGACCGTCCGGAGCTTGCGATTGCCGCGTACCGGGACGTTGATCTTCATCCGCGCAACCGCTTCGGCCGGCGTCAGGCGCGTCTCCTGCCGCGCCTCCTCGGAAACCGGCTGCTCGATCCGTCCGGCGGTTTCGTCGTCGAGGCTCATGGACGCAGTCTGACGGATGTGCGATGAATACCGCTATCGACGGACATGTCCCGCACCCCGTTCGCCTCGTGGTCGAGGACGACTACGACCGGAACCGCGCCACCGTCTTCTTCCGGCTCATCCTCGCGATCCCGCACTTCATCTTCTATTTCGCTCTGGACGATCCTCGTCATTTTCGTCGCGATCGCCAACTGGTTCGTTTCGCTCTTCACCGGGACGCCGCCCCGCTGGATGCACCGGCACCTGTCCCATTACGTTCGGTACCAGGCGCACCTCAACTCGTACGTCTACCTCGTCGGGAACGCGTATCCGCCCTTCGGCGGCGGGCCGGGCGAGTACGTGATCGACATCGAGCTGCCCGAGGAGCCGGTCACGCAACGGCGCTGGACGATCCTGCTTCGTCTTGTCCTCGCGATCCCGGCCCTCCTCGTCGGCGGCGGCCTGCCGCTGTCGTACGCGAACGTCCGCGCCGGGAGCAAAGGGGGCAGGACGAACTTTGGGACCGGCGGAGGCAGCCTGCTCGGGGTGAGCGCCGTCCTCGGCTGGTTCGCCTCGGTCGTGCTCGGGCGGATGCCGAAAGGGCTACGCGACGCCGGCGCGTGGTCGATCGGCTACACCGCACAGACGACGGCGTATGTCCTCTTGGTCACGGGGCGCTACCCGAACGCCGACCCGACCGAGATGCTCGCGTCGGTCGAGCGCCCGCCGCTTCATCCGGTGCGTGTCGTCGGCGACCCGTACGACCTGCGGCGTTCGCGCGTCACCGTCTTCTTCCGGCTCCCGCTGGCGATCCCGCACCTCGTGTGGCTCGTGCTGTGGTCGATCCTCGTGCTGTTCGCGGTGATCGCGCAGTGGTTCGTGACGCTCTTCCGCGGCACGCCGGCGGCCGGGCTCCATCGCTTCATCGCGAGCTTCGTCCGCTACCGGCTCCACGTGTACGCGTACCTCTTCCTCGTCGCGAACCCGTTCCCCGGCTTCACCGGCCGGGAGGGCATGTACCCGCTCGATCTCGAGGTGGCGCCACCCGCGCGGCAGAACCGCTGGAAGACGTTCTTCCGCAGCATCCTCGCGATCCCGGCTTTCATCTTCGACGCGGTGCTCGGCGGGGCGCTGTTCACGACCGCGATCCTCACGTGGTTCTACGCGCTCGCGACGGGCTCGGCGCAATGGGGGTTCCGGAACCTCGCCGCCTACGCGCTGCGGTATGACGCGCAGGTGCAGGGATACGCGTTCCTGCTTACGGACTCCTACCCGCACGCGAGCCCGCTCGAGGGCGAGGACGCGAGCCCGCCGGTGGGCGAGGACGCGAGCCCGCCTGGGGACGAGGTCGTGAGGCCGGCGGGAGGCGTAATCGTGAACCCCGTCGGGAGTGGGGTCGTGAGCCCGCTCGGAGGCGAGAGCGCGACCCCGCTCGAAGGCGAGGACGCGGCCGGCGAGTGACATCGCGGCGCGCGGCCGTGCTCGTCCCGCTCGCGGCGGTCTGGGCCATCGCCGCGTGGCTGCTCTGGCGCTCGTCGCTGCCGGCGTACACGCTGCCGCACCTCGACGAGCACGCGCTCTTTCCGGCACGCGCGCTTGCGGCCGCCAAGCACTACAGCTCCGTCGCGCGGCTCTTTTGGCTCGGGGCGACGCTCACGCAGCTTGCGGTGCTTGTCGTCTACTCGCGCTACGGCGTCCGCTGGATGCGGGAGTCGGCCGCCGGGCCGGTCGGCACCGGGATGCTGCTCGGGATGATCGGGTTCGCGCTCGTCTGGGCGGCGGAGCTGCCGTTCGCGGTGCTCTCGGTCTGGTGGCGGCACCACAACGGGCCTCGACGGGAGCTACGTCGAAGCGACGCTCGGGAACTGGCTTGCGCTTGGCGTCGAGTTCATCTCCCTCTGCGTCGCGCTCGCCGTCGCGATGAACCTCGCGCGCGTTCGGCGGATCGGCGACCGCTGGTGGCTGCCCGCCGCCCCGGTGTTCATCGCGATCACGTTGCTGCTCGCGTTCGTCCAGCCGTGGCTGCTCGGTGGCGAGACATTCCACGCGCCGTACGTCGCCCAGCTCGAGAGGATCGAGCACGTGCACGTCCCCGTCCGCGTGATCAGCGGCTTCTCGGAACCGAACGCGTTCGCGACGGGACTCGGCCCGAGCCGCGGCGTCTTCCTCTGGAAGCCGATCATCCGAGCCGCCGTTCACGGCGCGCGACGACCGCGTCGTTCTCGCGCACGAGCTCGGCCATCTCGCGCACAACCACATCTGGAAGTCGATCGCCTGGTACGCGCTCTTCCTCGTCCCGCTCGCGTACCTGCTTTCGCTCGTCGCGCGGCGGCGCGGCGGGATGGGAGTGCCCGAGGCCGTGCCGCTCGTGATCCTCGCGTACGTCGTCCTTCAGCTCGTCGCGCAGCCGTTCCAGAACGTCGTCACGCGGCACATGGAGGCGGAGGCCGACTGGTCGGCGCTACGCGCGACGCACGACCCCGCCGCGGGCGCGCAGCCTGTTCCGGCTATTCGTCGCCGAGACGAAGGACGATCCGAGCCCGCCGTCGTGGGATTACGTCTTCCTCGAGAACCACCCGACGCTGCTGCAGCGGATCGAGATGGTCGAGTACTGGCAGAAGAACTACGCCGCGGCCCAGTCGCCGTAAAGGCTCGTGTAGAGCCCTTGCTTGGCGAGGAGCTCGTCGTGCGAGCCCTGCTCGCTGCACCTGCCCGTGCTCGAGCACGACGATGAGGTCGGCGTCGCGGATCGTCGACAGGCGGTGCGCGATGACGAACGACGTGCGGTCGGCGAGCAGCGTGCGGAGCGCCCGCTCGATCGTCCGCTCGGTGCCGATGTCGACCGACGACGTCGCCTCGTCGAGGATGAGGATCCGCGGGTCGGCGAGCAGTGCGCGCGCGAACGCGATGAGCTGCCGCTGGCCGAGCGAGAGGCGCGAGCCGCGCTCGCCGAGCTGCGTCTCGTAGCCGTCCTCGAGCCGGAGGATGAGCTCGTGCGCGCCGACGGTCTGCGCGGCGCGGACGATCTCGTCGGGCTTCGCGTCGGGCCTGCCGAACGCGATGTTCTCGGCGACGGTGCCGGCGAAGAGGAAGCCTTCCTGCGGGACGATCCCGAGCTGGTGGCGCAGCGACCCCTGCGTCACGTCGTTGAGGTCGACGCCGTCGATCGTGATCCGGCCGCTCGTCGGCTCGTAGAAGCGCGCGAGGAGCTTCGCGATCGTCGACTTGCCCGCGCCGGTGTGGCCGACGAGCGCGACCGTCGTCCCGGCCGGGACGTCGAGGTCGATCCCGTGGAGGACTTCCTCTCCCTTCTCGCCGCCGCGCAGCCCGTACGCGAAGTGGACGTCCTCGAAGCGCGACGTGGCCGTGGATGTGCGCGAGCGGCTGCGCGCCGTGGCCGCGTCCACGACGTCCGGCTCCTCGTCGAGCACGCCGATGATCTTGTCGAGCGCCGCCGTCGGCAGAGAGGAACGTGTTGTAGAGCTGCGAGAGCTGCTGGATCGGGTCGAAGAAGTTGTTGACGTAGAGCATGAACGCGAACAGCGTCGTGAGCTGGAGCGCGTTGTTGAGGTACAGGTGGCCGCCGTAGCCGAGCACGATCGGCGAGCGCGAGCGTCGCGAGGAAGCTGACGAACGGGAAGTAGCACGCGTTCAGCACGACCGTCTGCATGTTCGACTCTCGGTAGTCGCGCGTGACCGAGCGGAAGTTCTCCGTCGCGCTTCTCCTCGCGCACGATACGCCTGCACCATCCGCATGCCGGAGATGTCCTCGGCGAGCGTGGCCGTCACGAGTCCGAGCCGTTCGCGCACCGACGAGTAGGCGCGCGCCGAGCGTGAGCGGAAGAGCGCGCGTCGCGACGATCATGAACGGGATCACGATGAGCGTCGCGAGCGCGAGCCGCAAGTCGAGGAAGACGAGGAGGAACGCCGTGCCGCTGAGCAGGAGCGTGCTCTGCGCGAGCGTCGTGACGCCGTCGGTGACGAGCTGGTCGATCGCCTCGACGTCGTTCGTCATCCGGCTGATCAGCACGCCGGCGCGGTTCCGCTCGTAGAAGCCGAGCGAGAGCTGCTGCAGGTGGCGCGAAGAGCTGCTTGCGGAGGTCGGCGAGGATCCGCTCGCCGACCCAGCCGGTCATGTACGTCTCGACGTACGTCATGCCCCAGTTCGCGAGCGCGAGGACGACGAACAGCGCCACGATGACGACGAGGTTCAGTCCCGTGTTCCCGTCGATCGCGTCGTCGAGCGCGTACTTCGCGAGGAGCGGAGGCGCGAGCGCGGTCGCCGTCGCAGCGAGGAGCGAGAAGACGGAGAGGAAGGTCCGGAAGCGGTACGGCTTCGTCAGCCGCCAGAGGACGCCGAGCCGGCGACGCGTCGTGTTCCACGTCCAGTCCTCGACTTTCTCCGCCTTGCGCGGCGCCCATGGGCTGGTGCATGCGCACTAGGCCACCTCCTCCACGTCGGCGCGCGCCTCGACGGCGTCGGCGAACTGCCGCTCGAGCAGGCCGTGCTCGTGGATCTCGCGGTAGATCGGTGCTCGTGCGCGAGCAGCTCCTCGTGCGTGCCGCGCGCGGCGATCGCGGCCCGCCGTCGAGGACGACGATCTCGTCCGCGAGCGCGATCGTCGAGAGGCGGTGGGCGATGATCAGCGTCGTCCGGCCGCTCATCACCTCGCGCAGGCCCGCCGCGGATCTTCGCCTCCGTCGTCGCGTCGACCGATGCGGTCGCGTCGTCGAGGATGAGGATGCGCGGGTCGACCGCGAGGGCCCGCGCGATCGCGATCCGCTGCCGCTGCCCGCCCGAGAGCGTGATGCCGCGCTCGCCGATGACGGTGTCGTAGCCCTGCGGCAGCCGCTCGACGAACTCGTGCGCCTGCGCGAGCCGCGCCACGCGCTCGATCTCGCGCGTCGGTCAGTTCGGGGAGGCCGAACGCGATGTTGTCCCGCACCGTCGTCGAGAAGAGGAACGGATCCTGGGCGATGACGCCGATCGCGCGCCGCAGCGACGCGAGCTTCACGTCGCGCACGTCCACGCCGTCGACGAGCACGCGTCCCGAGTCGACGTCGTAGAAGCGCGGCACGAGCGAGGACGAGCGTCGTCTTCCCCGAGCCGGTGTGGCCGATGAGCGCGACCGTCGTTCCGGCGTCGAGCGCGAGGTCGAGGTGCTCGAGCACGGGCCGGCCCGGGAGGTACGAGAACGAGACGTCCTCGAAGCGGATCTCGCCGTCGCCGGCAGGAAGCTCGACCGCCTTCGAGTCGATTCGCGACCTCCTCCGGCTCGTCGAGGATCTGGAAGATCCGCTCGCCCGACGCCGTCGCGCGCTGCGCCTGGCCGACCCACATTCCGAGCGACCGGAGCGGCATGACGAGCATCGCGAGGAGGAGGTTGAAGACGATGAACGACCCGACGGAAAGCGAGCCGTGCGCCACCATCCGCGCGCCGACGAGCAGCACGCCCGCCTGCGCGAGCAGCGGCAGAAACGAGAGGAGCGGCACGTATGTCGCCCGCTGGCGGTTGGCGCGGATCGTCTGCTCGAACAGCGCCTCGTTCCGCTCCGCGAACTTCGCCTCCTCCGCCGGCTCCTGCGCGAATGCCTTGACGACGTGGACGCCGACGATGTTCTCCTCCGAGACGGTCGCGACGTCGGCGAGCTTCTGCTGGACGTCGCGGAGTGTCGGATGCGCGACGTGGCTGTAGCGGTAGGCGACGACGACGAGGAACGGCGTTACCGCGAGAACGACGAGCGCGAGCTTCCACTCGAGGAAGAAGAGGACGACGGTCACCGAGACGACCGTGAGTGCGTTCTGGAAGAAGAAGATCAGGCCGTAGCCGAGGAAGAACCGGACGCCCTGGAGGTCGACCGTCGCCCGGGACATGAGCTGGCCGGTCTGGTTCCGGTCGTAGAAGCCGAAGGAGAGGCGCACGAAGTGCGAGTAGAGGCCCTGCCGCATGTCCATCTCGACGTCGAGTGCCTGCCTGCCGGAGATGAGCCGGCGCCCGCTCATGAGCACGGCCGAGGCGAGGCCGAGGAGGACGATCGCGCCGACGTAGAGCCAGAGCTGCTGCGTGTCGTGGTTCTCGAGCGCGCCGTCGATGACGTTCTTCCCCGTGACGAGGAGGAGCGCGATCTGACACGCCTGCGAGCCGACCGCGAGGAAGATCGAGATCGACGAGGCCGCGCCGGTACGGCCGAAGGAAGGTGAGGAGCCGCGCGAGCGTGCGGCGGTAGGGAACGGCGGTCCCGGCGGTGACTGCGCTCATCTCTCCTGAGGGTAGATGCGCCGCAACTCGCTACGAACGAGGGCGGCGGCGCGCTCGAGCCGCTCGCGGTTCGCCCGGTCGTTGAGCCAGCCGCTCGCGCCGGACGGGTGCGGGAGCGGCACGACCGGCGTGCCGCCGAGGTCGAAGCGCTCGCCGACGTACGGCGTCAGCGATCGCGATCCCGAGCAGTTGTTTCAGCGCGAGCCCGCCGACGGTGACGACGAGACGCGGCTGCAGCAGCTCGAGCTCCCACTCGCGCCAGAACGCGCATAGCTCCTGCTCGCGCCGGCGTCGGTGTCCGGTCGCCGCGGCCCGACGGCGCGACCGGGATCGCAGCGCGTGACCGAGGCGCAGTAGAACGCGGCGTAGAACTCCTCCTCGTCGAGCTCGAGCCACCGGCGAAGCCTCTGGCCGGCGTCGCCGCGCCACGGCAGGCGCTGTTGCCCTTCGAGCGGGCCGGGCGCCTGGCCGAAGAGATACGCGCGCTGCGGCGGCGACGCTAGCGGCGCGCGCACGGGCAGGGAGAAGAGCGGGAACCCCGCCTCGGCGCATGCGCGGCAGCGCGCGAGGTCGCGTTCGAGCGAGGCGAGGGAGCGGTACGAGGACTTGCGCAGGGTCATGCGTTTGGAGCGTAGGCTCGCGTCGTGACGAGCGCGATCGGTCTCACTGGCGAAGACCTCACGGTCGAGGACGTCTGGGCTGTCGCGGTCGACGGTGCAGGCGTGGAGCTGACCGACTTCGCGCGCGACCGGATGCGCGCCGCGCGCGAGCTCGTCGAGCGCGCGGCGCACGGTACGAGCGAGCACACGTACGGCGTGAACACGGGCTTCGGCCGCTTCGTCGCGGTCGCGATTCCCGAGGAGCGAGACCGAGGAGCTGCAGCTGCGCCTGCTGCGCTCGCATGCGTGTGGCGTCGGCGAGCTGTATCCCGACGAGGTAGTCCGCGCGGCGCTGCTCTTGCGCGCGAACGCGCTTGCGAAGGGCAACTCCGGCGCGCGCGTCGAGACGGTCGAGCTACTGCTCGCGCTGCTCGACCGCGGCGTCCTGCCGGTCGTGCCGGCGCGCGGCTCGGTCGGCGCGTCCGGGCGATCTCGCGCCGCTCGCGCATCTCGCGCTGCCGCTCGTCGGCGAGGGCGAGGCGTGGTTCGGCGGCGAGCGGCTGCCGGGCGGCGAGGCGCTCGCGCGTGCCGGCCTCGAGCCGGTGCGGCTCGCGGCGAAGGAAGGGCTCTCGCTCATCAACGGCACGCAGTTCATGGCGGCGCAGCTCGCGCTCGGGCTCGTCCGCGCGCGCCGGCTCGCGAAGGCGGCCGACATCGCGTGCGCGCTCTCGGTCGAGGCGCTGAACGGCTCGCGCACCTCGTTCCTCCCGCAGATCCACGCGCTGCGTCCGCTGCGCGGCCAGGTGGCGGCGGCGGCGAACATCCTCCGGCTCCTCGACGGCTCGCCGATCATCGAGGCGCACCGCTGGTGCGACAAGGTGCAGGACGCGTACTCGCTGCGCTGCGCGCCGCAGGTGCACGGCGCGTCGCGCGACCTCCTCGACTACGCGGCGTACACGGTCGGCGTCGAGGTCAACGCCGCGACCGACAACCCGCTCGTGCTCGTCGACGAGGAGCATCTCGTCTCGAACGGGAACTTCCACGGCCAGCCGCTCGCGTTCGCTCTCGACACGACTCGCGATGGCGGTCGCCGAGCTCGCGAGCATCTCCGAGCGGCGCGTCGAGCGCCTCGTCAACCCGAACCTCTCCGACGGCCTGCCGGCGTTCCTCACGACGCACGGCGGCCTCAACAGCGGCTTCATGATCCCGCAGTACGTCGCGGCGTCGCTCGTCTCCGAGAACAAGGCGCTGTGCCATCCGGCGTCGGTCGACTCGATCCCGACGAGTGCCGGGCAGGAGGATCACGTCTCGATGGGGAACGCCTCCGGGCTGAAGATGTGGCAGGTGCTCGCGAACTCCGAGCGCGCGGTAGCGATCGAGCTGCTCGCGGCCGCGCAGGGCGTCGAGTTCCATGCGCCGCTCGAGCCGGGCGCCGGCGGACGCGCGGCGCGCGCGGCGGTGCGCGAGCTGTCGCCGCGGCTGAAGGACGACCGCTCGCTCGCGCGCGACATCGAGGCGGTTGCGCGGGCGATCGCCGACGGCTCGATCGTCGGCGCTGTCGAAGCCGCGGTGGGAGAGCTCGAGTGAGCGACCCGCGCATCGAGGCTCTCTGCGGCGACCTTTCCGCGATCCGCGCGCCGCGCGGCACCGCGCTGAACGCACGGCAATGGTCGACCGAGGCGCCGCTCCGCATGCTCCTCAACAACCTCGACCGCGAGGTCGCCGAGCGCCCGGAGGATCTCGTCGTCTACGGCGGCTCCGGCAAGGCGGCGCGCAATCACGGCGCGCTGCGCGCGATCGTCGGCGCGCTGCTCGAGCTCGGGCCTGACGAGACGCTGCTCGTGCAGAGCGGCAAGCCGGTCGGCGTCTTCACGACGCACGAGGGCGCGCCGCGCGTGCTCATCGCGAACTCGCTGCTCGTGCCGAAGTGGGCGACGTGGGACGAGTTCCGGCGGCTCGAGGCGGAGGGGCTGACGATGTTCGGCCAGATGACCGCCGGGTCGTGGATCTACATCGGCTCGCAGGGGATCCTCCAGGGCACGTACCAGACGTTCGCGGCCGCGGGCGAGAAGCACTTCGGCACGTCCAATCTGCGCTGGGCGCACCGTTCTCACGGCGGGGCTCGGCGGGATGGGCGGCGCGCAGCCGCTCGCGGCGACGATGGCCGGCGCCGCGATCCTCTGCGTCGAGGTCGATCCGTCGCGGATCGAGCGGCGGCTCGAGACGCGCTATCTCGACGAGGCGACCGACTCGCTCGACGACGCGCTCGCGCGCGTGCGCGCGGCGGCGGCCGAGAAGCGCCCGCTCTCGGTCGGCCTGCTCGGGAACGCGGCCGATGTCGTGCCCGAGCTCGCGGCGCGCGGCGAGGACTTCGACTTCGTCACCGACCAGACCGCGGCCCACGATCCGCTGACCGGCTACATCCCGCGCGGCTACTCGGTCGAGGACGGCCGCCGAGCTGCGGAAGGCCGATCCGGACGAGTACCTCCGCCTCGCGCGCGAGTCGATCGTCGCGCCATGTCGAGGCGATGCTCGAGTACGTCCGGCGCGGCGCGTATGTTTTCGATTATGGCAACAACCTGCGAGGTGAGGCCGCTGAAGGTGGGGTAGAGGACGCCTTCTCATACCCGGGCTTTGTCCCGGCCTATATCCGGCCGCTCTTCTGTCGCGGCGTCGGGCCGTTCCGCTGGGCCGCACTCTCGGGCGACCCAGCGGACATCGCGGCGATCGACGCGGCGCTGAAGGAGCTGTTCCCCGGACGATCCGCTGCTCGCAGCGGTGGCTCGAGCTCGCGCCCGAGCGCGTGGCCTTCCAGGGGCTGCCCGCGCGGATCTGCTGGCTCGGCTACGGCGACCGCGCGAAGGCAGGGCTTGCGATCAACGAGCTCGTGCGTAGCGGCGGAGTGTCAAGGCGCCGGTCGTGATCGGGCGGGATCATCTCGACGCCGGCTCGGTCGCCTCGCCGTACCGCGAGACGGAGGCGATGCGCGACGGCTCCGACGCGATCGCGGACTGGCCGATCCTCAACGCGCTCGTCAACACGGCGGCGGGCGCGACGTGGGTGAGCGTCCATCACGGCGGCGGCGTTGGGATCGGCAACGCGATCCACGCGGGGATGGTCGTGCTCGCCGACGGCACCGACGCGCAGGCGGAGCGGCTCGAGCGCGTGCTCACGACCGATCCGGGCATGGGCGTGCTCCGGCACGTCGACGCGGGCTACCCCGAGGCGATCGACGCCGCCGAGGCGGGTGGCCTCCGCATCCCGCGGTGACGGGACGGCTCGTGAAGGCTCCTCGTCCGCGATCTCGCGCAGCTCGCGACGCCGGCCGGCCGCGAGGCGCCGCTGCGCGGCGCTGCGCTCGGCGACGTCGAGGTGCTCGACGACGCGTTCGTCCTCTGCGACGGCGACACGATCGAAGCGGTGGGGCGGATGCGCGACCTTCCCGCGCTCGACGGCGACGTCGTCGAGGTCGACGGCCGCGGCCTCTGCGCGGTCCCGGGACTCGTCGACTGCCACACGCACGCGGCGTTCGGCGGCGACCGCGTCGACGAGTTCTCGCTCCGCGCGGGCGGCGCGAGCTACGAGGAGCTGCACGCGGCCGGCGGCGGGATCCTCTCGACCGTGCGCGCGACGCGCGCGCTCGGCGAGGACGGCCTGCGCGCCGCGGTCGAGCGGCACCGCGACTGGATGCGCGCGAGCGGGACGACGACGTTCGAGGCGAAGTCGGGCTACGGGCTCGACAAGGACACCGAGCTCGCATCGCTGCGCGCGATCCGCGACGCGGGCGGATTCCCGACGTGGCTCGGAGCACACGCCGTCCCGCCGGAGTTCGCCGACGCCGACGCGTACCTCGACTTCGCGCTCGCCGAAGTGCTTCCGCGAAGCGGCCGAGATCGCCGAGGCGGCGGACGTCTTCCTCGAGCGCGGCGCGTTCGACGCGGCCCAGGCGCGCCGCTACCTCGAGGCGTGCCGCGACGCCGGCCTCGCGCTGCGCCTCCACGGCGACCAGTTCACGGAGTCGGGCGCGATCCCGCTCGCGATCGAGCTCGCGCGCGCGCTCCGTCGACCATCTCGAGGCGACGGGAGCGGACGGGATCAAGCGCGCTCGCCGCGAGCGACGTCACCGGCGTTCTGCTGCCGGCGAGCGCGCTCTTCCTCGACCGGCCGATGCCGCCCGCGCGTGCGCTCGTCGACGCGGGCGCCGCGGTCGCGCTCGCGACCGACTTCAATCCGGGCAGCGCCTTCACGCGAGAGCCTTCCGCTCGTCTGCTCGCTCGCGTGCACGCAGCTCCACCTGTCGCCGGCGGAGGCGCTCGCCGCGTGCACGGTGAACGCCGCGCACGTGCTCGGCCGCGCCGACCGGATCGGCCGCCTCGCGCCGGGCTACCGCGCCGACATCACGCTCCTCGATGCGCCCGACTGGCGCTACCTCGCGTACCACCTCGGCGCGCCGGTCGTCTCCAGGGTCGTCGTGGGCGGCGAGCTAGCCTGAACCCGATGGCGACGAGGAAGCAGCGCAAGCGCATGCAGAAGGAGCGGCGGCACGAGTACGAGAACGTCTGGGTCGACCCCGACGGCAACGAGCTCGAAGAGCCGCCCGAGGAGCTACGTCGAGCCGGCGACACGCGACACGACGTCGACAGTCGAAAGCCGCAGCGAAGCGCCAGCAGCAGCAGCTCGTCGGCCGCGCGACCCGCACTCCGCTCCCGCCGTCGTGGCGGCGCGCGGCGAAGCGCTCGCTCATCCTGGGCGTCGTGATCTTCGTGCTCTTCTCGCTCCTCAACTCGAAGAACGGCTCGACTGCCTACCTCTCGGCGCTCGCTTCTCGCGTTGATGTACACGGCGCTCTTCATCCCGTTCCAGTTCTACCTCGACCGCTTCGCCTACAACCGCTGGCAGCGGCAAGACGGGCGCGGCGCCCAGAAGAAGCCGCGGAAGCGCTGAGCGCGGCAGCCGTAATCCTCGGTAACTAGACTCGCCGCGATGCCGCTTGCCGTCGACAGATACGCGCTCGGACCGCTGCAGACGAACTGCTACGTCGTCCGCAGCGACCGCAACGCGACCGAGGCCGCCGTCATCGATCCCGGCGGGGACGCCGCGATCCTGCGCCTCGAGCTCGCGCGGCTCGGCGCTTCGACGCGCCGGGATCCTCATCACGCACGGCCACTTCGACCACGTCGGCGGCGTCGCCGACCTCGCGGAGGGAACCGGCGCGGAGGTCTGGATGCCGGAGGGCGAGCGCGAGCGGCTCGAGCGGTTCACCGGAGTTCGCGCCGGTCGGCGTCGCCGGGCGGCGCACGCGCCCGAGCACCTCGTGAGCGGCGGCGAGACGATCGAGGTCGCGGGCATCTCCTTCGAGTGCCTCGCCGTGCCGGGCCACTCGCCGGCGCACGTCGCGTACTACGCCGACGGCGAGCTCTTCAGCGGCGACCTGCTCTTCGCCGGCTCCGTCGGCCGCGTCGACCTGCCCGGCGCCGACTGGGACACGCTGCTCGACTCGGTGCGGATGCTCGCCGACCGTCTCCCGCCGGAGACGGTCGTCCACCCCGGCCACGGCCCCGAGACGACGCTCGGCGTCGAGCTCGCACGCAACCCGTTCCTCGCAGAGCTCCGCGCAGCGGCTGGAAGCATCAGCCGGTCGAAGCCGCCGACTGCCCGGCCGGAAGATCAGCGCCGCCTCCGGCAGTACGGGCGCCGAACGGCATGAGCGAGAAGTTCCAGGCGCCGCGCGGGACGCATGACGTCCTGCCGGCGCGACCGCCTGTGGTGGCACGTCATCCGCACGATCGAGGAGCAGTGCGCGCAGTACGGCTGGTCGCGCGTCCAGACGCCGGGGTTCGAGGAGACCGCGCTGTTCGAGCGCACGTCGGGCGCGGCGTCCGACGTCGTGCACAAGGAGATGTACACGTTCGAGGACCGCGGCGACCGCTCGCTCACGCTGCGGCCCGAGGGCACGGCGCCGATCGCGCGCGCGTACGTCGAGCACGGGCTCGCGCAGGAGCCGCAGCCGGTCAAGGCGTACACGATCGCGCCGATGTACCGCTACGGCCGGCCCGGCCGCGGCCGCTACCGCGAGCACTGGCAGCTCTCGCTCGAGGCGATCGGCTCGGCGGATCCCGCGATCGACGCCGAGGTGATCCAGTTCTACGCGGAGCTCCTCCGCCGGCTCGGCGTCACGGAGTGGGCGCTGCTCCTCAACTCGATCGGCGACGCGAACTGCCGCCCGCAGTACGTCGCGCGGCTCGAGGAGTGGCTCGACGCGCATCCCGAGCTCGCCGACGACGAGGAAATCGCGCACAAGCGCGCGACGAGCGTCCTCCAGGTCTTCGACGTGAAGAACGAGGCAGTGCGCGCCGCGCTCGACCGTCGCCCCGAAGATCGGCGACTCGCTCTGCGACGCGTGCCGCGCGCACTTCGACGCGGTCAAGGCGCAGCTCGACGCTCTACGGCATCAAGTACACGCTCGACCCGGCGCTCGTGCGCGGCCTCGACTACTACACGCGCACGACGTTCGAGTTCGTCGGGCCGGAGGAGAACGTCAACTCGACGATCTGCCGGCGGCGGCCGCTACGACGGCCTCGTCGAGGCGGTCGGCGGGCCGCCGACGCCGGGCATCGGCTTCGGCGCCGGCCTCGAGCGGCTCCAGCTCGCGCTCGAGCGCGAGGGCGACGACCGCCGAGGCGCCGCGGCTCGACGTCTTCGTCGCGTTCGAGGAGCCGGAGCTGCGCGCGGCGGTCCTCCCGCAGATCGCCGCCTGGCGAGCGGCGGGCCGTGCCGTCGACACCGACTACGCTGGCCGCTCGATGAAGGGACAGCTCACCCAGGCGCAGCGGCTCGGCGCGGAGACGGTCGTCGTCGCGCGCGGCGACGGGACCTACGAGGTGCGGCGGCGCGGGGAGGACGACCGCGTCGTGACCGACCTCGCGGAGCTCTAGATGGCCTGGCGCGACGTCATGTGCGGCGAGCTGCGCGCCGACGACGCCGGCCGCCGCGTCACGGTCGCCGGCTGGGTCGACACGCGCCGCGACCACGGCGGGCTCGTCTTCGTCGACCTCCGCGACCACACCGGCAAGATCCAGCTCGTCCTCAACCCGGAGCACTCCGAGCGGCCGAGCCGCCACGAGATCCGCAACGAGTTCGTCGCTCCAGGCGAGGGCGAGGTCGTCGCGCGCGCGGCGGCGCCGTGAACCCGAACCTCGCGACCGGCGAGATCGAGATCCAGGTCGACGAGCTGCGGATCCTCTCGCGCTCGACGCCGCTGCCGTTCCAGCTCGACGAGGAGAACGTCGACGAGAACCCGCGCCTCCGCTACCGCTGGCTCGACATGCGCACCGACCGGATGCAGCGCAACCTCCGCCTCAACCACACCGCGATCGCGGCGATCCGCCGCGTCGATGGACGAGCGCGGCTTCGTCGACGTGTGGACGCCGAGCATGACGCGCGGCACGCCCGAGGGCGCGCGCGACTTCCTCGTGCCGGTGCGCCTGCAGCCCGGGCAAGTTCTTCGCGCTCGCCCAGTCGCCGCAGCTGTTCAAGCAGCTCTGCATGGTCGGCGGGATCGACCGCTACTACCAGATCGCAACGTGCTGGCGGGACGAGGATCTCCGCGCCGACCGGCAGTTCGAGTTCCGCCAGCTCGACCTCGAGATGGCGTTCGTCGAGCAGCGAGGACGTGCTCGACGTGATGGAGGCGTGCCGTCGTCGGCGCCTTCGAGGCGGTCGGCATGAGCCGCCGCAGCGCCCGTTCCCGCAGCATCGCTACGACGAGGCGATGCTCCGCTTCGGCTCCGACAAGCCCGACCTGCGCTTCGGGATGGAGATCCAGGACGCGACCGAGGTCACGCGCGGCTCCGAGTTCGGCGTCTTCAAGAACGCGCCGTGCGTGCGCTACGTCGTCGTGCCGAAGACGTTCTCGCGCACCGAGCACGAGAAGCTCGAGGGCTTCGCGAAGGAGTGGGGCGCGAAGGGGCTCGCGATGCCTGTCGCAGATCTCGAAGTTCCTCTCCGAAGCCGAGCTCGCGTCGTTCGGCGTCGGCGAGGGCGAGACGGCGCTCTTCGTCGCCGACGAGCAGGAGACGGTCGGAGAAGGTGCTCGGCCTGCTCCGGCTCGCACCTCGCGAACGAGCTCGGCCTCGATCGCCGAGACCTCGACGTCTTCCACTGGGTCGTCGACTTCCCGCTCTTCGAGCGCGACGAGGAGTCCGGCGGCTGGACGTTCATGCACCACCCGTTCACCGCGGCCGCTCCCGGTACCGAGGCGTGGGACGAGTCGAACCCGGTCGGCGTGCGCGGCCAGCACTACGACCTCGTCTGGAACGGCTGGGAGCTCGGCTCCGGCTCGATCCGGATCCACGAGGCCGAGGTGCAGCAGGCGGTCTTCCGCATGATGGGCCTGGGCGAGGAGGAGCAGCGCGACAAGTTCGGCTTCCTGCTCGACGCGCTGCGATGGGCGCGCCGCCGCACGGCGGGTTCGCGATGGGCATCGACCGCTTCTGCGCGCGGCTCGCGCGGCGAGCCGGACATCCGCCAGGTGACCGCGTTCCCGAAGGTCTCGAGCGGCACCGACCCGCTCACCGGCGCGCCGACGCCGTACACCGGACGCGGCACCTGAAGGAGCTCGGCGTCCGCCTGCCGACCCCGCCCGCGTGAGCTAGGTTTCGCCGGCGGGCCCGGGCGATATGGTGAACCAACAGCACCATGAAGGGAGCCCGCGTCCAGGCTTTGCCTGGCAGGGCACCCACCTGAGTAATCAGGTTCCCTAGTCCGGGCCCACTACTTTCTCATCGCACTAGCGCCACGCCGGAAGCGCACGCCTCCAAGGTTCCGTCCCGAACCCCCACCCACCCACGGGGAACGAAGGATGCGCATCGACTTGTGCCGCCGAACGCGAAGCTATGTGCCAACACGCCGGCGGGACGCGTTCCCGCTCAGACAGTGCGGTGGGAAGCCTCGTCTACCGTGGCGGCGTGCAGGACATCTTCGGAGACTCCAGCCGCGGCGGCGAGTGGGCGGCGGTGCGGCTTCGCGTCGACGGCGACCGGATCGTCGAGGCCGACGCGCCTGGACTCGACCACGACCTGGCAGGACTGACGCTGCTCGAGGCTGCGGCGGTCGGCGGAGAGACGCTCGCGGTCGACGCGCTCGCGAACGCGCTTGGGCCGGTCTTCCGCGCGGCGCCGTCGCCGACGCGCGTCGCCGTCGCGATGAGCGGCGGCGTCGACAGCGCGGTCGCGCTGCTCCGTTCCCTGCCGGACGCGGTTGGCGTGACGCTTCGGCTCTGGCTCGATCCCGAAGGGCCGGACTCCGAGCGCGCGTGCTGCTCGCCCGAAAGCGTCATCGCGGCGCGCGAGACGTGCCACCGGCTCGGCGTCCCGCACGTGACGCTCGACCTGCGCGAGGAGTTCCGCCGCGCCGTCGTCGCTCCGTTCGTGCGCGGCTACGCGCGCGGCACGACGCCGAACCCGTGCATCCGCTGCAACGGCGGCTTCCGCTTCGCCGAGCTGCTCGCGTTCGCGCGCCGCGCGGGCGCCGCGACGCTCGCGACGGGCCACTACGCGCGGATCGTCGAGCAGGACGGAGTCCGCTACCTCGCGCGCGCCACCGATCCCGCGAAGGACCAGAGCTACATGCTCGCGTCGCTCGACCCGAAGAAGCTCGCGCGCGTCGCGTTCCCGCTCGGCGAGCAGGACAAGGACACGACCCGCGCCGAAGCCGAGCGCGCCGGGCTCGCCGCGGCACGCAAGCCGGAGAGCCAGGAGGCGTGCTTCCTCGCCGGCGACGACTACCGCAACTTCCTCCACCGCCAGGGGCTCAACGGCGGCGGAGGTGGTGCGATCGTCGACGAGAACGGAAACGAGCTCGGCCGGCACGACGGCTTCTGGCGGTTCACGCCGGGCCAGCGACGCGGCCTCGGTCTCGCGTCGCCGGAGCCGCTGTATGTCCTCGGTAGCCGTCCCGCGGCGAACGCCGTCGTCGTCGGTCCGCGCGAGTCGCTCGCCCGGACGACCGTCGAGGCGCGCGGCCGGCTTCACGCCGACGTCGACGCGTGTCGAGGCGAAGCTCCGCTACCGCTCGCCGGCGGTGCAGCGCGACGGTCGAGCCAACGGCGCGCGGCTTCCGGCTCCAGCTCGACGAGCCGGCGTACGGCGTCGCGCCCGGCCAGGCGGCGGTCCTCTACGACGGCGATCTC
Source organism: uncultured Actinomycetes bacterium (assembly GCA_963767525.1). GTDB lineage: Bacteria > Actinomycetota > Thermoleophilia > Gaiellales > Gaiellaceae > Palsa-739. Next base: position 264,862 of record CAVYEH010000002.1, on the reverse strand, counting down.
GTCGTCGGCCAGGGCACTATCACGAGCGCCCTCTAAGATCGGAGGTCGGATGCTCGTCGCGGCATTCACCTGGGGAGATCTCTGGCGGCTCGCTCTCGCCGTCTTCCTCTTCGCCGTCGGCCTCTCGGTCGCGTGGTTCTTCGTGCGCCTGGCCGGAACCGTTGACCGCCTCTCGTCGCTCATCAAGGGGACGGAGGAGTCGGTGCTTCCGGTCGTCGACAAGGTCGGCGGCAGCGTCGACCGCGTGAACGTGCAGCTCGACAAGGTCGACCGCATCACCGACAGCGCCGTCGACGCAGCGGACAGCGTCGACACCGCCGTGCGCGCGGTGAGCATGGCCGTGACGACGCCGGTGCAGAAGGTCTCCGGCTTCGCCGCGGGCGTCAGCTACCGGCGCGTCCGATTTCAAGAGCCACGGCGACTGGCGTCACGCGGTACAGGCGGGGAAGGACGCAGCCGCGAAGCGCGAGGAAGACCTCGCCCGGGAGCTGCGGGACGCGGGCAAGACATGACGGACGAGACGCCCGGCTACACACTCCGCAACCTCAAAGCCGACGTCGAAGACTCCGCCGAGAGGTTCGGCCTCGCGCCCGATGTCGAGGCGCGCTTCGGCCGGACGCCGCTAGGGCTCGAGGGAGGTGGCTTCAGCTACCAGCGGCTCGCGCCGAACTTCGCCGCTCCGTTCGGACACCGTCACGGCAGTCACGAAGAGGTCTATGTCGTCCTCGCGGGCTCCGGCCGCGTGAAGCTCGACGGGGAGGAGCAGGCGCTGAAGCAGTGGGACGCGCTGCGCGTCGCGCCGGCGGTCGCGCGCGGCTTCGCCGCAGGCCCGGACGGACTCGAGCTCCTCGTGATCGGCTTCGGAGAGAGCGGTGACGCCGAGATGCTCCAGGACTACTGGGACGAGAGCTAGCGCCTGCCGTCTCCGCGACGGAACATTCGCTCCACCCGAGGGTGTTAGATGCCGCTATGACCCCGTCGCCGCCCGGTTCAGAGCACAACGCCAACGAAAACGACTCGGCACGCACGCCGGCGTCGCCCGAGCTCGAGCAGGTGCGCCGCACGTCACTCGCGGCGGAACGCACGTGGCTCGCGTGGTGGCGCACCGCGCTGGGCGCCACCGTCGGGGCGCTCGCCGTGGGACGTTTCGCGCCGAAGCTCCTCAACGTATCCCCGTGGCCGTACGTGCTGCTCGGCTGCGGCTACGCGGCTCTCGCCGTTGGGCTCGCGATCGTCGGCGCCCGGCGCCAGCGTGAGCTGGAGCACGCATTCCGCACGGGCGGGCACGCGCCCCTAAGCTTTCGCACCGTGATGGTGTTCACGATCGGCGGCGTCGCACTGGCCCTGCTGACCGTTGTCCTCGTGATCGCCGAGAGCTGAACGTCAGCGGCGCGTTGCGCACGCGCGCCCGCGCAGGTCGAAGAGATAGACGCCTCCGATCCGCTGCGGGCGCTCGACGGAGGAGAGCAGCCGGACCCACCCGCGAGAGCCCGGTCCGGTGGCGACGATCTTCGTGACGCCTTGCGTCCGCGCCCATGCGAGAAGCGGCTGCGGGCTGGCCGGCACAGTTGCGTGCTTGAGACGACTGACGAGGGACGGGTCGGCCACGCCTTCCGGGACGACGCTGTTGACATAGCCGTTCGCCATGCGGAACGCATAGCCGGTCTCGGTCTGCCACAACATTGCGTCGCTCCGGTTGGGGAACGGGAGCATGAGGACGTTGTCGTCCGGCCCGAGGCACGCCTCGTACGTGCCTTGCGTGAAGAACGCGGGCCGGTATGGATGCTTGTGCCAGACGTTGAGCCATAGGCTCGGCGCGACGGTGACGATCGCGAGCAGAGGCAGAACGATGCGCGCCGCGCGCGGTGCGCTTCGCGAAGACGCCCACCATGCGACGCACACGCTCGCGGCGAGGGCGACGAACAGCGAGATCCGGACGGGCAGGATGTTGTTGAAGAGCGGCAACCCCGACACGAGCCGCCACGGCAGCGTGATCGAGTCGTGGCCTTCCACCGTCAGACGAGGCCCGAGCTCGACGAAGACCCCGATCGCGATGACCGTGACGAGGAACCGGGCCGTCGCGACCCGCCGAAAGCTCCAGGCGAACCAGCCGAGAATCGCGAGCCAGACAACGCCGAGGTACCCGCCCTGCTCACTCGTGTTTCCCTTGAAGTTCTCGGCCACAGACCGTGTCCAGCTCCAGCCGAGCTCGGTCAGATGGGTCGGGATCACGAGGTTGAGAAGATCGGCGGGGTACTTCTCCGGGAGGTGGATCGCGCCGCGCTGGATGTGGAGCAGCGCGTACGCGAGAAACGGCGCCATGAGCAGCGCGGCGACCGCGTACGCCGCGATGAGTGGCCCCAGCAAGAGCCGCAGCCGGTGCCGGCTCGCGGGAACGAGGAGCGCCCCAACCGCAAGAGACACCGCGATCGCAAGCGTCAAGGTGAGCGTGAGCTCCGTCGAGAACGAGATCTGGAACGCGAGGAGCACCCCGAGCGCGAGCACGAAGCGCACCCCGGTGAGCGAGCCCTCCACATACCGCACGAGCACGAGCGCGACGAGCGGCACGAGAAAGACGGAGGTCATGTGGAGATGTCCCTCCGTCTGGCTGAACACGTACGGCGAGAACCCGAACAGGAATCCGCCCGCGAGTGACGGCCAGAACGCGTGCGTCAGATGCCGGCACAGGAGAAATGCAGTCCAGGCGGCGAGGGCCGGCAGCAGGACGGCGAGCGTGTTGTAGGCGAGCACCGGCCCGCCAAGCAGCGTCACCGGCGCAACGAGCAGTGCGAGGCCGGGAACCGACGTGTCCCACGCGAGGTTCGTTCCCTGCGGCGACCAGACCGCGTGCGACGCGATCGGGTTCGCGCCGTGGAGAATCGCGTGCGGCCACCACCCGAGCATCCAGGCGAAAAGGTCGGGGTCGCTGCCGTGGCCGATCAGGTCCCGCCCGGGGTGCGAGACGACCGGAATCGCGAGATAGAAGAACGAGACGAGCGAGAACGCGCCGAGGGCTGCGAGCGAGGCCGGGATGCGTCTCAGGACATGCAAGACCGCAAGGCTAGAAAATCCGCCGCGTATGCTCCGGGGCTGTATGCGGAGCGGCCCGACCGAGAGCACCCGCCTTCCGTGGGCAAAGCCGCGCTACGAGTTTGCGCTCCTCGCTCTCGTCGCGGTTGCGGCGCTCTTGCCCGTGTACCCCGGCAACACACAGGACGTCTCGCGTCTCTGCCTGTCGCGCGCGGTGCTCCACGGAGACCTGGCGATCCTCCCGTGCGCGAAGAAGTCGCTCGATAAGGCGGTCTACGACGGCCGCGTGTACAGCGACAAGGCGCCGGGGCTCTCGTTTCTCGCGGTGCCGGTCGTGTGGGCCGTCGGGCTCAACGGGCCGCCCGGAGTGAACCACTCCGACAAGGCGCAGCTGAAGCTTTGGACGATCCGATTCGTCGTGAGCGGGCTCGCGTTTCTCCTGCTCGTGTTTCTCGTCGGGAGGGTGTCGGAGGGGATCGCGCCCGGCTACGGCGGTGCCGCGCTCGTCGCGTTCTCGCTCGGGACGTACGTCGCGCCGCTCGCGGTGACGACGTTCGACCATGTCCTAGCTGGCACGTTCGCGTTCGCCGGCTTCGCCTTAGCGTGGTCGCACCGTTACCTGCTCGCAGGGTTTGCTCTCGCGCTCGCCGCGGACACGAACTACCTGACCGGGCTCATCGCGATCATCGTCGCCGCGTACGTTCTGTCGAGAGGATGGCGGCCGCTCGTGCGTTACGCCCTCGGCAGCGTTGTTCCGCTCATGATGCTCGGCGCGTACGACTGGCTCGCGTTCGGGTCGCCGTTCCATCTCTCGTACCGCTACGTCGCGAACGAGTTCTCCGACAGCCAGAGCGGCGGCCTTTTCGGGATCGGCATGCCGAACGCGCACGCGGTCGGGCAGGTGTTCGGAGGCAGTCACGGCATCCTCGTCGCATCGCCGGTCCTCGTCGCCGCGGTGGCAGGGATCTTCCTCATGGCGAAGCGCTATCGCGGCGAAGCGATCGTCTGCGGCGCGGTCTTCGCTGCGCTCCTGTTCGCGAACCTCGGCTACTTCCTGCCGTACGGCGGGACGGAGGTCGGGCCGCGCTTCCTCGTGCCGTCGTTGCCATTCATCGCCCTCGGCCTCGGGCCCGCGTTCGGGCGATGGTTCAAGACGACGGCGGTGCTCGCCGCGTGGTCGATCGCGAGCATGGCGCTGCTCGTCGTCGCGCGGCGGGAGACGATCTGGGGATTCGTGCACACCGTCGCCGTCGGCAAGGACGTCTCCACGGGCAGCCTGTTCATCACGAACGCGCTCCACTGGATCGGGAGCCCGACACTGCTTTCGTCCGTGCTCGTCTTGGTCGCGTTCGCGGCGGCGTCCGTCCTCGGCCTTGCCGGCGTCCGCTCGGCGCGCCATGCGTCCGCGGCCGCGAGCTAGGCGTGGCTCAAGGGCACGGCTTCTGCGTCGTCACGATCGGACCAATTCCCCCGTCGGGCCAGAGGCACCGGCTCGCGGCCCAGCCGCTGCCCGACTGGTCGTTGCGGACGACGCTGGCCGAGAACGTGAACGGCCCCTTGGCGTCCTCCGCGGCGATGAAGAACCCTTCGAACGTCTCAGCGTTCCGGTGGCCGGCAAAGCTGTGCGGGTTGAGCAGTTCCATGATCTGCGGGATGTCCCGGACGAACGCTTTGCGGGGACGGTCCGTCCTCACGATCAGGAGCGGAGCGATCTGCCGCGGCCGTAGCAACCGCAGCGATGCGACGGTGAAGCCGTAGCGCTTGCCGACGAGCGCGACCCGCTTGCGGAACGCGGCGGGGGATGGATTCGGGAAGCGCTCGTCGAGCGCCCGGAAGCTCTCGGCGAAGCCGCCCCCACCGTTCCCGGACGCCCAGTAGACGAGCGGCGCTCCACCGGCGTCGCAGAGGTCGTCTCGCAAGGCGTTGCCGACGACGTCGCCTTCGTACTGCGCGATTCCGGCCTGCAGGCTCTGCTCGGGGGTCGGGTGGCGGTTGGAGAGGCTCGCCGTCACGTCCGGCACGACGATCTTCGCCTGCAACGCGTCGGCCGGCGGTTGGCCGCCTGCGTACAGCGTGCGGCGGGCAGAACCGACGGCGGGATGTGCCGGGCTGAACACGATCGAGCGGACGTAGCGCCGATCGGCCAACCGGGCGAGAATGCGCTTTGCCACGACGGCCGGCGCAATCGGGTGCGCCCGCGGCGCCGGCGCGTAGCTCGGCGCGAAGCCCTCGACCTCGTGCACCTCGCCGGATCCGAACGGCCGCGCCCAGCAGGAGTGCTGCGAGAAGTGCGGGTACTTCGGCCAGGTCGCGGGCGACGGCGGTAGATCTGCGGAGATGGCGATTCCACTGTCAGCCACAGCCGGCGCGGCCACGTGCAGGCGGGCGGCGCCGCACCCGGTCACACCCACGACGACCGCGGCCGCGATCGTCACGGCAAGCGCGCGATTCACCGGCACGTTGCGTTCGCTCCCGTCGGGCCCATCCCCGAATAGGGGCTGAGACATGGATCGGAGACCCAGCCCATCCCGAATCCGGCGCCCCGATCGACGTCCGCCCTGAACATGAACGGGCCTCGGGAATCTTCGGCGGCGAAGAAGAATCCCTCAAACGTCACGGCGACGCGATGAAGACGTGGCGCAAACGACGTCGGACTGAGCAGGGCCACGATTTTCCCGGAGTCCTTGACGAACGCCCTCCGCGGCCGGCTCGTCCTGACGATCAGGAGCGGCGCGAGCTGCTCAGGGTGAAGCAGGCGGAGAGAGACGACGTGGAACCCGTAGCGTCGACCGACGAGCGCGACGCGATGCCGGAACGCCGCAGGCGTCGGATTGGGGAAGTGGACTTCGAGCCCACCCTCGCTGGCGAACCCGCTGGCCTCGTTGGAGTCACCGCTCCACGCGATCAACGGGGCGCCTCCGGCTGAGCAGAAATCGTCCCGCAGAGCTCCGCCGACGAGGCCAGTCTCGAACTCCGCGATGCCGTACTCGAGGCGCTGTGCCGGTGTCGCGTGCGGCACCTGGTTCCTGAAGTTCGTGAGCGGCGCATGGATGTAGGCGTGGAGCGCGTCAGCGGGGGGATGGGCATCGGCGAGGAAGCCGTCTCCGCTCACCGACGGCGACGCGCCGAGAGTGATCGAGCGGATGTAGCGCCGGTCGCCGAACTGCGCGAGGAAGCGTTGGACGATCGTTGCCGGCGGAATTGGGTGAGCGCGCCGCGCGGGCGCGTAGCTCGGCGCCGGGCCCACAGGGTTCGTGACCCTGGACGGCCGGCCCCAGCACGAGTGCCGGGAGAAGTGCGGGTACTTCGGCCAAGTCGCCGGCGACGGAGGCAGATCGGCCGAGATGGCGACGTTCTTGTTCCACGTTGTCGCCGGCGCGGCCACGTGCGGGCGGGCGGTGCCGCAGCCGGTCACTCCCGCAACGACCGCTGCTGCCATCGCGACTACAAGCGCGCGCTTCATCCTGCGTTTATACGCCGCCGACGGTCAGATCTGTCACCGTGAGACGCCGCTCCTAGAATGGCCGGCATGCGGACGACGGCCGAGTTGCGCGAGGGGTTCCTCTCCTTCTTCGAGGAGAAGGGACATCTGCGCTGCGCGTCGTATCCGCTCATCCCGCGCGCAGACGACCGCTCGACGCTCTACACGTCGGCCGGGATGCAGCCGCAGATGCCGTTCTTCCTCGGCCGCGAGAAGCCGCCGGCGCCGCTCACGACGACGTGCCAGAAGGTCTTCCGCACGCCCGACATCGACGAGGTCGGGCTCGACACGTACCACCTGACGTTCTTCGAGATGCTCGGCAACTTCTCGTTCGGGCAGTACTTCAAGGAGGGCGCGATCGCGTACGCGACCGAGTTCATCCAGGAGCGGCTCAAGCTCGACTGGGATCGCGTCTGGATCAGCGTCCACGCCGGCGACCCCGACCTGAAGCTCGGCCCCGACGAGGAGGCGATCGAGCTCTGGAAGGCGATCGGCATGCCGGCCGAACGCATCATCCCGCTGCCATCGTCCGAGAACTTCTGGTCGGTCGGAGGGCCGGGGCCGTGCGGGCCCGACTCCGAGATGTACTGGGACTGGGGCGCCGAGGTCGGCTGCGCCGAGGGCTGCCTGCCCGGCTGCGCGAAGTGCGAGCGCTTCCTCGAGTTCGGGAACCTCGTCTTCATGTCGTACGAGCTCCACGCCGACGGCACGCTCACCGACCTCCCGTCGAAGAACATCGACACCGGCTGGGGGCTCGAGCGCGTCGCGCGCGTCGTGCAGCAAGTCCCGTCCGTCTACGACACCGACGGCTACCAGCTGATCATGGACTGGGTCGCCGGAGCAGTCCGGCGTCGCGTACGGCTCGTCCGAGGACGCGACGAAGGCGCACCGCGTGCTCGCCGACCACGGGCGCGGGATGACGTTCCTCTCCGCCGAAGGCGTCGCGCCGTCGAACGAGGGCCGCGGCTACGTCCTGCGCCGCGTCATCCGCCGCGCCGCGCAGCACGGCCGGCGGATCGGGATGGAGCCGCCGTTCCTCGCCGGCCTCGCGGACGTCGTCATCGACCAGATGGGCGCCGGCGTACCCGGAGCTCGTCGAGAACCGCGACGAGATCCTCCGCACGCTCGCCGCCGAGGAGGAGCGCTTCGGCGAGACGCTCGAGCGCGGCATGGCGATCTTCGAGGAGGCGGCCGCGAAGGGAAAGATCACGGGCGAGGACGCGTTCGACCTCCAGGCGACGTACGGCTTCCCGATCGAGCTGACGCAGGAGCTCGCGCGCGAGCGCGGCCTCGGCGTGAACGACGAGGAGTACACGCGCCTCATGGAGGGGCACCGCGAGATCTCGCGGCAGGGCGGCGCGACGCGGTACGAACCGCGCTTCGCCGGCGCGCCGCGCACCGACTTCGTCGGGTACGAGCGCACGGACGTGCTCACCGCGATCACCGCGTACGCCGACCTTGGCGACGGTTTCTTCCAGGTCAAGCTCGCCGAGTCGCCGTTCTATCCCGCGGGCGGCGGCCAGGTCACCGACGCCGGCGTGCTCGAGAAGCGACGACGGCTCGCGCGCCGAGCTCGTCGAGGCGCTGCGGCTCGAAGGCGGCGACCAGGAGCTCGTCTTCTGAGGGTTCAGGCTTCGCCGAGGGCGACCGCGTGCGCGCCGTCGTGCCGTGGAACGTCCGCTTCCCGACGCAGGCGAACCACACCGCGACGCACCTGCTCCACAAGGTGCTGCAGGAGGTGCTCGGCGACCACGTCCGCCAGGCGGGCTCGGCCGTGCGGCCCGACAAGCTCCGCTTCGACTTCACGCATCCCACGGCGCTGACCGCGGAGGAGCGCGCCGAGGTCGAGAAGCGCGTCAACGAGCACGTCTTCGCCGAACGATGCCGGTGCGGATCTTCGAGACGCCGCTCGAGGAGGCGCGCACGCTCGGCGCGATGATGCTGTTCGGGGAGAAGTACGGCGACGTCGTGCGCGTCGTCGACGTCGACGGCTGGTCGAAGGAGCTCTGCGGCGGCACGCACGTGCGCTCGACCGCGGAGATCGGGCCGTTCGCGATCCTCTCCGAGAGCTCCGTCGGCGCGGGCGCGCGGCGGATCGAGGCGGTCACCGCGGGCGAGGCGTTCGCGCTGCTCCACGAGCGCGCGCGCGAGGCCGACGCGCTGCGCGGCGAGCTCGCGCAGGCGCGCAAGGCAGAAGCCGAAGGCCGAAGCGGCCGCGCGGACTTCACGATCGTCGAGACAGGCCGGCGGCGTCGTCTATGCGGAAGCGCAGGGCCTTGCAGCCCGGCCCGCTCCGCGACCTCTCCGACCGGATCCGCCAGCAGGAGAAGGCCGACGGCGCGATCGTCGCCTCGCGTCACCGACGGGCGCGTCCACATCGTCGTCAACCTCGCCGAGGGCGCTCGGCGACGCGTCGAAGATCGCGAACGAGATGGGCCAGATCGTCGGCGGCAAGGGCGGCGGCAAGGCCGACGATGGCGCAGGCGGGCGGCGACAACGCCGACGCGATTCCGAGCGCGTTCGCGGCCGCGAAGGAGGCGTCTCGCGTGAAGGTGATGGCGCTCGACTACGGCTCGGCGCGAACGGGCGTCGCCGTCTCCGACCCGACCGGAACGCTCGCGCGGCCGCTCTGCGTCGTCGAGAAGGCCGGCACCGAAGCGGGTCTCGCCGAGCTCGCGCGGCTCATGCGACGAGGAAGAGGCGGAACGGATCGTCGTCGGCCTGCCGCTGACGCTGCGCGGCGAGCGTGGCGAGCAGGCGGCCGAGACGGAGCGCTTCGTCGACGCGCTGCGCGCGGCCGTGAACGTCCCCGTCGAGCTGTTCGACGAGCGCTTCACGACCGACCTCGCGCAGCAGACCGCCGGATCCGCGCCCGAGGACGCGGTCGCGGCGGCGCATCTCCTGTCCGGCTGGCTCGAGTGGTCCGCGGCGCGCTCGTAGCCATCGCTCGTCGCCGCGCTCGTCGCCGGCTGCGGCGGTGGTGCGCAGCCAGACGACGACGATCAAGCAGCTCCGCCAGTTCCACATCCTCTTCCCGGAAGGCTTCACGCGCGCGCAGATGGCGGCACGCGTCGAGGCGGTCGCGAAGATCGCCGAGCAGCGAGAGCCACCGCCCGGTCAAGCTCTCCGAGCCGTGCGTATCTCGCCGCGACCGGGCCGCGCGTGATTCCCGGGCTTCGGCACGAGCAAGCTGCCGATGGAGGGGTTCCTCTTCCCGAACACGTACGACTTCGACCGCAAGTCGACGTCGGCGTTCCTCGTGAACGAGCAGCTCCAGACCTTCCAGGCGAACTGGCGGAAGGTCGACATGACGTACGCGCGCAGCAAGAACCTCACGCCGTACGACGTCCTCAAGATCGCGTCGATGATCCAGGGCGAGTCGGGCGTGCCGAGCGACGACAAGCTCGTCGCTGCGGTGATCTACAACCGGCTGCACCTCGGGATGACGCTCGGGATCGACGCGACGCTCCGCTACGGCCTGCACCTCCCGCCGGGCAAGCCGATCACGCAGAGCCGAGCTCGCAGAGCGACAACCCGTACAACACGCGCAAGTACCCCGGCCTGCCGCCGACGCCGATCAACAACCCGGGGCTCGCCGCGATCGCAGGCGGCCGCGCATCCGGCGCACGTCGACTACCTCTACTTCGTTGCAAGTCCCGAGCAGCAAGCACACTACTTCACGGCGAGCTACCAGGACTTCGTCAACCACGAGGCGCAGTACGGCTACTGAGGTCGTGCTGCTCGGGCACCCGGTGGCGCACTCGCTGTCGCCGCGGATGCAGAACGCGGCGTTTGCGGCGGCCGGGCTCGACGGCTGGACGTACGTCGCGCGCGATGTCGCGCCCGAGGAGCTCGAGGCCGCGGTGCGCGAGGTCGAGTTCGCGAACGTCACGGCGCCGTACAAGCGCGACGTCGCGCGGCTGCTCGGCGCGGAGCTCGACGTCGGTGAACACGATCGTGCGCGGGAACCGGGCTACTCGACTGACACCGCGATTTTGGAGCTTAGTAACACTGTGTTACTTGCCGGTGATCGTCGGGGACGGCGGGGCGGCGGCGGCGTTTCGCGCGGCGTTGCCCGAGGCGCGGGTCTTCTCCCGGCGCGGCGACTGGCCGCCTGACGTTCGCGACGCAGACCTCGTCATCCACGCGACGTCCGTGCGCGACGAGGTGCTGTTCGAGCTGGGGGAGGGGCAGACGCTCATCGACCTCCCGTACCCGCGTACGGCGACGGCGGAGGCGGCGGCGGCGAACGGCGCGCGCGTTCTCGACGGCCTCGAGGTGCTCGTCGCGCAGGGTGCCGCCAGCTTCGGGCTCTGGACGGGGCTCGAGCCATCCGTTGCCGCGATGCGCGAAGCCGTCGGCTTGACCTGAGCGTCCTGCGGGCATAGAAAGCTCTTATGCGTGCATGCGTTACGTGTCGAGGCGAGGTACAGGACGAGTTCCGCTTCTGTCCGCACTGCGGCACGCCACAACGCGCGAAGATCGTCGAGTACTTCCACGGCCACCCCGATGTCGGCGACGGCGGGCTCCGCGTCTCGCTCTATCTCGGCGAGCCACGGCACGCGCGGTTCAGCGTCTGGCACGGCGAGGAGGCGGAGGCCGCGATCTCGCTGGGCCCGGCCGAGACGCACCGACTCGCGCGGTTCCTCCTCGCGGCCCGGGAGCGGCGCGCAGTCGCATCGCCCGCGTGCTCGCGCGTCTCTAGGCTCTCCGTCATGGATCTCGAGCTCGCAACGGCGGGCGAGTCGCACGGGCCGGCGCTCGTCGCGATCGTCTCCGGCCTGCCCGCGGGGCTGACGCTGGACAAGGACGCGATCGACGCCGACCTGCGGCGGCGGCAGGAGGGCTACGGCCGCTCGCCACGCCAGCAGATCGAGACCGACGAGGTCGAGGTGCTCGCCGGCCTCCGCCACGGCCGCACGCTCGGCACGCCGCTCGCGCTCGTCGTCTCGCAACCGCGACCACAAGAACTGGACGTGGGGGATGAGCCCGTGGCCACCCGACGGCGAGCCGGAGGGGAAGGGGACGAAGCCGGTCACGCTGCCGCGGCCCGGGCACGCCGACCTCGCCGGCGTGCAGAAGTACGGGCTCGACGACGTCCGCGACGCGCTCGAGCGCGCGTCCGCGCGGCACACGGCGGTGTACGTCGCGGCCGGCTCCGTCGCGAAGGCACTTCTCCGCGAGATCGGCATCGACGTGCGCGGCGAGGCGCTGCCCGAGGCACGGCGCCGACCCCGCCGCCGTCGACGCGGCGCGCAAGGACAAGGACACGCTCGGCGGCCGCATCGAGGTGCGCGCGACCGGCGTCCCGCCGGGGCTCGGCTCGTACGCCCGCAAGGAGGATCGCCTCGACGCGCGGCTCGCCGCCGCGGTGATGGGGATCCAGGCCGTGAAGGGCGTCGAGATCGGTGACGGTTTCGCGCTCGCCGGCCTGCGCGGCTCCGAGGCGCACGACGAGATCGGCGCCGACAAGCGCCGTGCGACGAACCGCGCCGGCGGCATCGAAGGCGGCATGTCGAACGGCGAGGAGATCGTCGTCCGCGCCGCGATGAAGCCGCTCCCGACGCTCATGAAGCCGCTCGGCTCCGTCGATCTCGCGACCGGCGAGCCGGCGGAGGCGCTCGTCGAGCGAAGCGACGTCTCGGCGGTCGAAGCGCTCGCGGTCGTCGCCGAGGCAGCCGTCGCGTGGGAGCTCGCGCGTGCGGCGCGCGAGAAGTTCGGCGGCGACGCGCTCGTCGACTTCGTCGCCGCGTGGCGCGCGTACCTGGAGCGGCTGTGACAGAAACACGTCGCGATCGTCGGCTTCATGGGCTCGGGGAAGTCGCGGGCCGCGCGCGCGCTCGGCGGAGTCGACACCGACGCGCTCGTCGAGGCCGCCGCCGGCAAGACCATCCCGAAGATCTTCGCCGACGAGGGCGAGACGGCGTTTCGGATGCTCGAGGAGGAGACGGTCGTCGCGGCGCTCGGCGGCGGTGCGGTCACGTCGCCGCGCGTGCGGGAAGCGCTCGCGCGACACGCTCACGATCTGGCTCGACGTCGACGTCGACACCTGCTGGGAGCACGTCAAAGGCAACGCTCGCCGTCCGCTCGCCCGCGACGAAGCGGAGTTCCGCCGGCTGTACGAGGAGCGGCGCACGCTCTACGCCGAGGCCGCGGACGTCGTCGCGAAGGACCTGCACGACGTCGTCCTCGCCGCCGCCGGCGTCCGCGTCGAGCGCGGCGCCCTCGACCGCCTCGCAGAGCTCGTCCCCGGCGACGGCCCGGTCGCGCTCGTCTCCGACCCGCATGTCGCCGGCATCCACGGCGCGACGGCGCAGATCGCGCTCGGCTCGCGGCTCGCAGAGACGCACGAGCTGCCGCCGGGCGAGGAGGCGAAGACGCTCGCCGCCGTCTCGCGGCTCTGGGAGGAGCTGCGCCTCGGCCGCGACGGCACGCTTCTCGCGCTCGGCGGCGGCTGCACGACCGACGCCGCCGGCTTCGCCGCCGCGACGTACCTCCGCGGCATCCCGTGGGTGCCGGTCCCGACGAGCCTCGTCGCGCAGGTCGACGCGGCGATCGGCGGCAAGACGGCGATCGACCTGCCGCAGGGCAAGAACCTCGTCGGCGCGTTCCACTGGCCCGCCCGCACCGTCATCGACCCGGCGCTGCTCGAAACGCTCTCCGAGGCGCAGCGGCTCGAAGGGATGGCCGAGGTCGTAAAAACAGGCCTCCTTGCAGGGGAATCGTTCTGGGAGCTGCCCGACGACGAGCTCGTGCGCCGCTGCGCCGCGTACAAGGCGGCCGTCTGCCTTCGCGATCCGGAGGACAAGGGCGAGCGGAAGATGCTCAACCTCGGCCACACGTTCGCGCACGCGCTCGAGGCCGCCGCGGGGTACGACGGCATCACGCACGGCCGCGCCGTCGCGCTCGGGTTGCTCGCCGCGCTGCGCCTGTCCGGCAAGGACACGGCAGTCGTCGAGGAGCTTCTCCACCCGAAGCCGGTGCGCGTCGACCGCGACCGCGCGTGGGAAGCGCTGCTCCGCGACAAGAAGGGCGCGCTGAAGCTCGTCCTCCTGAGCGGCTACGACGTCGAGGTTCCGGCCGAGGACGTGCGGCGCGAACTCGATAGGTTGATCGCGTGAGAGTCCTTGTGTTGAACGGCGTGAACCTCAACGTCCTGGGCGCCGCGACCCGGACGTCTACGGCGGTCTCTCGATCGCGGAACTCGAGAGCAAGATCTACGAGTGGGCGCGCGAGCGCGAGATGACCGTCCAGTGCCGTCAGACGAACGACGAGGGCGAATTCATCAAGTGGTGCCACGACAGCTACGACGCCGTCGACGGGATCGTCGTCAACCCGGGCGCGTGGACGCACTACGCGTGGGCGATCCACGACGCGCTCGAGCTTCTCGACGATCCCCGTCGTCGAGGTGCACCTCTCCGAACGTCGACGAGCGCGAGGAGTGGCGGCGCACGTCGGTCGTCTCCGACATCGTCGCCGCGCGCTTCGTCGGTCACGGCCCGGACGGCTACCGCATGGCCCTCGACTACCTGAAGGAGAAAGTCCAGTGACCCGGATCGACCGCCTGCGGGAGCTGCTCGCCGAGCCGCTCCTCGTCACGAATCTCGTCAACGTCCGCTACCTGACCGGCTTCGACAGCTCGAACGCGGCGCTCCTCGTCGAGCCGGGCCGCGCGCGGCTGTTCACCGACTTCCGCTATCTCGAAGCAGCGAAGGCGGAGGTCGGGGGCGAGGTCGAGGTCGTGCAGACGCAGCGCTCGCTCATCGCGTGGCTCGGCCAGAACCTCTCGGGCCGTGTCGGCTTCGAGTCGACCATCCTCCCGTGGCGCTTCGCCGAGGAGCTGCGCGAGGCGGGGCTCGAGCTCGTGCCGCGCGCCGGCCTCGTCGAGCAGTTGCGCGCGGTGAAGGACGACGGCGAGCTCGCGCTATTCCGCGAGGCGTGCGCGATCACCGACCGGATGTTCGAGCGGCTCGTGACCGAGGTGCGCTTCGTCGGCCGGCGCGAGCGCGACGTCGCCTGGGACATCCAGCGGCTCTTCTACGAGGAGGGCGCCGAGGGGCTGTCGTTCGAGTCGATCGTCGGCTCCGGCGCGACCGGCTCGCACCCGCACGCGCGCGCGGGCGACAAGGTCGTCGGCGGCCGGCGAGCTCGTCGTGATCGACACCGGCTGCAACGTCGGCGGCTACATGTCCGACTACACGCGCACGCTTGCAACGGGCGGCCTCTCCGACGAGATGCAGGAGGCCTACGCGGTCGTTCTCGCCGCGCAGCAGGCGGGGCTCGACGCGATCCGCGCCGGGGTAACGGGTGTCGATGCGGACGCCGCCGCGCGCGCCGTCATCGACGCGAGCGCGTTCCCGGGAACGTTCGGCCACGGGCTCGGCCACGGCCTCGGCCTCGACGTCCACGAGGCGCCGCGCCTCTCGACCGAGAGCCCCGACACGCTCGCCGCCGGCAACGTCGTCACCGTCGAGCCGGGCATCTACGTGAGCGGCCGCTTCGGGATCCGCATCGAGGACGACGTCGTCGTCACTACAGATGGGCTCGAGAACCCGGTGCGGTTCACGAAGGAGCTCGTCACCGTCGGATGACGAGCGTGCCGGCCGATGCCGTCGTCGTCGGCGCCGGGCTCGCCGGGCTGACAGCTGCGGCCGAGCTCACGCGCGCGGGCAAGCGCGTCCTGCTCCTCGACCAGGAGGGGCCGAACAACCTCGGCGGGCAGGCGTTCTGGTCGTTCGGCGGGCTCTTCCTCGTCGACAGCCCCGAGCAGCGCCGACTGCGGATTCACGACTCGCTCGAGCTCGCGTGGCAGGACTGGAGCGGCAGCGCCGGCTTCGACCGTCTCGACGACGAGGATGGCTGGGCCGTGAAGTGGGCGCGCGCGTACGTCGAGTGGGCGGCGGGGGAGAAGCGCGCGTGGCTCGAGGAGCGCGGCATCTCGTTCGTTGCGACGGTCGGCTGGGCCGAGCGCGGCAGGGGGCGCGCCGACGGGCACGGCAACTCCGTGCCGCGCTTCCACATCGCCTGGGGTACCGGCACCGGCGTCGTCAAGCCGTTCGTAGACGCGGCGCACGAGGCTGTCGACTCCGGGCTCCTGACGATCTGGCACCGGCATCGCGTCGACGATCTGCTCGTCAGTGAAGGCGCCGTCACGGGCTTGCGCGGTGTCGTCTTCGCCGACGACGACGCGCCGCGCGGGGAGGCGACGAACCGCGACGTCGTGCGCGAGTTCGAGCTCGCCGCGCCGCTCGTCATCGTCACGACCGGCGGCATCGGCGGGAACCACGAGATGGTGCGCCGCTACTGGCCCGAGCGCCTCGGTACGCCGCCGGCGTCGATGATCACCGGCGTGCCCGCCTACGTCGACGGGCGGATGCTCGACATCGCCGCCGCCGCCGGCGTCCGCCTCGTCAACCGCGATCGCATGTGGCACTACACCGAGGGCGTGCGCAACTGGAGCCCGATCTGGCCCGGCCACGCGATCCGCATCCTTCCCGGCCCGTCGTCGATGTGGTTCGACGCGCTCGGCCGGCGGCTTCCCGATCCGTGCCTCCCCGGCTTCGACACGCTCTCGACGCTGCGGCACCTGCGCACGACGCCCGACATCGCCGGGTTCGACCACTCGTGGTTCATCACGACGCAGAAGATCGTGCGGAAGGAGTTCGGTTTGTCGGGCTCCGAGCAGAACCCCGACATCACGAGCGGCGACAAGCGTGCGTTCATCCAGCAGCGCGTGCTGAACAAGCTCGCGCCGGATCCGGTCGAGGCGTTCAAGCGGCACGGGGAGGACTTCGTCGTCGCCGGCAGCATCGAGGACCTCGTCGCCCGCATGAACGCGATCGCCCCTGAGGCGCCGCCGCTCGACGTTGCCGCGATCCGCGCGCAGATCGCGGCGCGCGACGCGCAGCTGGCGAACCCCTTCACGAAGGACAGCCAGCTCATGGCGATCCGCAACGCCCGCAAGTACCTCGGCGACCGGCTCGCGCGCACCGTCGCCCCGCACGCGATCCTCGACCCCGAGAACGGCCCGCTCATCGGCGTGAAGCTCCACATCCTCACGCGCAAGACGCTCGGCGGAATCCAGACCGACCTCGCCTCGCGCGCGCTCGACGCCGCCGGAAACGCGATCGACGGCCTGTACGCCGCAGGAGAAGTCGCCGGCTTCGGCGGCGGCGGAGTGCACGGCTACAACGCCCTCGAAGGCACGTTCCTCGGCGGCTGCCTCTTCAGCGGCCGCGCCGCCGGCCGCGACGCAGTGGAACGGCTCGGAAGCTGAGCATCGCTACCATCGGCCGCCGATGGCGGAGCAGGTAGACACCAACAGCTTCAAGAACGGCATGCACATCGAGCTCGACGGGAAGGTGTGGCGCATCGTCGAGTTCCAGCATGTGAAGCCGGGCAAGGGCGGCGCGTTCGTCCGCACGAAGCTCAAGGCCCTCGACGCCGGCAACGTCGTCGACCGCACGTTCCGCGCCGGGGAGAAGTTCCCGCGCGTGCGCACCGAGACGAAGAACGTCCAGTACCTGTACGAGGACGGCACCGAGGCGCACTTCATGAGCGAGGAGACGTACGAGCAGTTCGCCATCCCGACCTCCGACCTCGCCGACGAGCTGCTGTACATGCAGCCGAACACGAAGGTGCAGGTGCTCGAGGTGAACGGGAAGCCGTCGAGCATCCAGATGCCCGCGTCGGTCGAGCTCGCCGTCGCCGAGACCGAGCCCGGCGTCAAGGGCGACACCGCCTCGAACGTCACGAAGACGGCGACGCTCGAGACGGGCGTCGTGATCCAGGTGCCGCTCTTCGTCAACGCCGGCGACGTGCTCAAGGTCGACCCGAAAGACGGTCGCTACATCTCTCGCGCGTGAGCGCGCTCGCGGCCGATCTCGACGAGATCGCAGCCGAGACCGGGTTCTCGGGCGTCGTCCGCGTCGACCGCGGAGACGAGCCGTACGTCGTCCGTGCCTACGGCCTCGCGGATCGCGCGCATGCGATCCCGAACACGCCCGACACGCAGTTCGCGCACCGCTTCCGGGACGAAGGGACTGACGGCGCTCGTCGTCATGCGTCTCGTCGAGGACGGCGCGTTACGCCTCGAGACGACGGCTCGCTCGCTGCTCGGCCCCGACCTGCCGCTCATCGACGAGCGCGTCACGATCGAGCACTTGCTCGCGCACCGTTCGGGGATCGGCGACTACCTCGACGAGGAGCTCGACCTCGACTTCACGGACTATCTGATGCCCGTTCCCGTGCAGCAGCTCGCCACGACCGAGGCGTATCTCGACGTCCTCGACGGGCACCCGCAGAAGTTCGCGCCGGGCGAGCGGTTCGCGTACTGCAACAGCGGCTTCGTCGTGCTCGCGCTCATCGCGGAACGGGTGGCGGCGACGCCGTTCCACGACCTCGTCCGCGATCTCGTGTGCGCGCCGGCGGGCATGGACGACACGGCTTTTCTCCGCTCCGACGAGCTTCCCGCCCGCGCGGCGATCGGGTACCTGCGCGTCGGGGAGGAGTGGCGGACGAACGTCTTCCACCTGCCCGTCTGCGGCAGCGGCGACGGCGGCATTTACACGACCGCCGCCGACCTCGCCGCGTTCTGGCGCGCGCTCTTCGCCGGCGCGATCGTGCGGGAGGAGACCCTGTGCGGACATGCTCACGGCACGGAGCGCTTCCGCCGGCGGCGATCGCGGCTACGGGCTCGGCTTCTGGCTCCCGGCGGGAGGACACGCGGCGCGTCTCGAGGGCGGCGACACGGGAGTCCGCTTCGCCACCGTCCACGACCCGGAACGACTCCTCACCTGGACGTTGCTCGCGAACACCGACGTCCCTGCGCGGAGGATGGGCGAGCGGCTCGAGAGGGAGAGGGTGAGCGCGTGAGCTACACGATCCGGCCGCTCGACGAGTCGACGTGGGACGCGTTTGCGGCGCTCGTCGAGGCGAACAACGGCGTCTTCGGCGGCTGCTGGTGCATCGGGTTCCACGAGGATCCGAAGCTCCATCCGGGGCGCGAGGCGCACAAGCAGCGCAAGCTCGAGCGCGTCCGCGCCGGTACCGCGCACGCCGCGCTCGTCTTCGACGGCGACGACTGCGTCGGCTGGTGCCAGTTCGGCTCCCCGAGTGAGCTGCCGCGGATCAAGAGCCTGAAGCAGTACGAGAAGGGACTCGCCGATCTGCCCGACTGGCGCATCGCGTGCAACTTCGTCGGGAAGGGCCACCGCCGCAAAGGCGTCGCGTCAGCGGGCCTTGCGGGAGCGCTCGAGCTCATCGCGGCGCTGGGCGGTGGCGTCGTCGAGGGCTACCCGGAGGCGGCGGACTCGGTGCCGGCGGGGTTCCTCTTCAACGGCGCGCTCTCGACGTACGAGAAGCTCGGCTTCACCCGCGACCGCCAGATCGGCAAGCACCGCTGGGTCGTGCGCAAGACCGTCTAGCGCCAGCGGTGGATGACGCGCCACGTGCGGCCGGCGTCCGTCGTCTTGAGCAGGCGGCTGTGCTGGTTGCGCTCGAGGAGCACGAACCCGAGCTTCCGCCAGGCGACGTCGGCCCACTGGCCGAAGTCGATCTCCGGAAGCGCGACCTTGGGCTGCGGATACCAGTGGTGGCCGCCGTCGTGCGTGATGTAGAGCGTTCCGCGGGACTCCCAGATGATCCCGAACCCGCTGTAGCCGCCCGCGATCCCCTCCGGGTACCCGTACGAGCTGATCTGGCCGCGCGCGTGACCGCCGGTGAACGGCGTGTACGCGACGCGTTTTGTGCCGCGATACACCGCCTTCGCCTCGTTCCCGGCGCCCGGCTGGCCGACGCAGACCGACCACCATCGGACCTCGTTCGTGTCGACGATGTCGGCAGTCACGCCGTGCCCGTACCAGCCGTGGCAGTAGTTGGCGGACGCGCTTCTGGGCAGCCGCTCCCAGTGCCGGCCTCTGCCTTGGAGTTCCTGGCCGTTCTGGAGTCGGACGTAGAACAGGTCATGGAACCAGGCGGTGCGCACGACCGGACTGCTCGTCCTGCGCACGACCTGCCAGGTCTTCCCGCCGTCCGTCGTCTGCGAGATCGTGCCGCCGGCATGCCCGGAGTACTGCGAGCCGGTGCCGAGGATGCCGAGCTTGCCGTCGCCGCGGAAGGAGACGGTGTTCGGAACGAGGGCCGAGTGCGGGAGCGGCGCGAGCGACAGCGAGCCGGAGGCCGTGGGCAGCGCGAGGAGGGCGACTGCAGCGACGAGCACCGCCAATCCCGATCTCATGGCGCGAGCCTACGCCTCGTGTCAAGGGGCTACGTGGCGCGAAGGGGGAGGTAGGCTCCGACCCGTGCCCGCTCTCGCCGATACGACGATTCGCCTGCTCGGGCAGGAGCCGCTCGCCGGGCGCATGCCCGTGGCCGAGCAGTTCCGGCTCGCCGAGATCCTCGACCGCGCCGGGTTCGCGTACCTCGAGGTCTCGGGCGGCGGGAACTTCGAGAGCGCCGTCAAGCGCGGCGTGGAAAGCCCGTGGGAGCGGATCCGCGCGCTCAAGTCGCGCGTCAAGACGCCGCTCGGGCTCGCGCTGCGCGGGCGTTTCCTCGTCGGCTCGCGTCCCGTCGACGCCGACTTCGCGCGGCGCTTCGTCGCGTCGGCGGCCGAGAACGGGATCGACGTCTTCCGCCTCCACGATCCGCTCAACGACATGTCGAACCTCCGCGAGGCGGCCGAGGCGATCGTCGCCGCCGAGCGCGACTTCGAGGCGGGGCTCGTCTACAGCCCGGGCCGCACCGGCGAGCTCGAGACGCTGAGTCGAGCGCGCGAAGCAGCTGCCGGAGCTCGGCGCCGTGCGCGTCCTTCTCCACGATCCGACCGGCGGGCTCCAGCCGCACACGGCGGAGGAGCTCGTGCACGCGCTCGCCGAGGCGAGCGGCCTCCCGGTCGGGATCTACATGCAGGGCGCCGGCGGTAGCGCTCTCGCCTCCGCGCTCGCCGCCGCCCGAGCCGGCGCGCAGCTCATCGCGTGCGCGATCTACCCGCTCGCGCTGACGCTCCATCGCGTCTCGGGCGAGGCACTCGCCGAGGCGCTCGCGGGCGCGGGCCTCGACTCCGGCGTCGACATCGAGGCGCTCTGGGAAGCGACCGACCTCGTCGACGACCACATCGGCGACGAGCTCGTGACCCCGCTCGTGCCGCGCATCGCAGTGCTCGCCGCGCGGCATGACGTTCCCGCGAGCGTCGTCGCCGGGATCGATGCGGCGCTCCGCGCCGAAGGCGCCGACGACCGCCTCGACGAGGTGCTCGAGGAGCTCGACCGCATCCGCGACGGAGACCGGCTCGCCGCCGCTCGCGTCGCCGATCGGAGAGTTCCTCGCGTCGCAGGCGATCATCAACGTCCTCGCCGCGAGCCGCTACCTCACGATCATCGACGAGGTGCGGTCGCTCGTCACCGGCGGCTTCGGCACGACGCCCGGCCCGATCGACCCGGCGCTCGACCGCGTCGTCCAGCTCACGCACGACCCCGAGTCGGAGGAGGACGTCGCGCCGCCGCTGAGCGAGGTTCGCGAGCGCGCCGAGGGCATGGCCGCGAGCGAGGAGGAGCTGCTCCTGCTCGGTCTCTTCGGCGACGACGCCGAGCGTCTCCTGCGCTCGATCCGCAGTCGCGGCCGCCGCGAGGACGACCTCGACACGCTCGACGACGCGCGCGCCGAGCGGATCCGCGAGGTCGTGAACATCGTCCAGGAGTCGGGGATCGGCGAGCTCACGATCGAGGAGGAGGGCATGCGGATCTCGGTGCGCTCGACGCCCGACGCTCCCGTCAGCGCCGCTCCGTCGGCCGGGTCGCTCGGGATCTCCGAGCCCGACCTCCCGCCGGCGATGCCTGCGGTTGCCGGGAGCCTCCACCGGGTCGAGTCGCCGATGGTCGGAACGTTCTACCGCTCGCCGTCGCCCGACGCGCCGGCGTTCGTCTCGGTCGGCGACTCGTCGAGCCGGGCCAGACGCTCTGCATCCTCGAGGCGATGAAGCTCATGAACGAGGTCAAGGCGGACGCCGAGGGAGTCGTGCGCGCGATCCACGTCGAGAACGCTGCGCCGGTCGAGTTCGGCCAGCTCCTCTTCGAGCTCGAGCCGCTCGCCGGCCGCCCGGCGCTCTAATAGCGCGCGTGTGCTTCTTCGCCGCGCCTCCTGGCGTCCGGCCGTGCACCAAAGACGACACCTTGCGGCCCCCTCAGGGGTGTGTCATCGTGGGCGCATGCGCCTCCCGGGTGTTACGCCAGTTATTGCGCTCGTCTTCTCCGCGGTCGGCGCGGCGTGCCTTCTGAGTGCGGCGCAGGCCGCGGTTGGTGTGTCCGCCGTCGGGCCGCTGTCGACGCCCGCGTATGCCTTCCCGGTCGCCGACGGCGCCGTCGATGCGCAGGCCGTGTACGGCTCGACGCTGTACATCGGCGGCACGTTCACGCACGTCGGTTCGCGCACCGGTTCGTTCGTGTCGTTCGCGACGCCGAGCGGCATGCCGGCGCACCTTCCGGAGGCCGACGGCGCCGTCGATGCGATCGTGGCCGACGGCGCGGGAGGTTGGTACCTGGGAGGCACCTTCAAGACGGTCGGCGGAATCGCGAGGCCTGGACTCGCTCACATCACGGCCGCTGGTCTCGTCGATCCGGATTTCAAACCGAGGCTGACGGTCGGCGCCGGGAACCCCGCGGTTTCGGCTCTCGCGCTGTCGAGCGACCGGAAGACGCTGTACGTCGGCGGCTTCTTCACCTCCGCCGGCGGCCCCGGTGGCTCAGGGCTTGCCGCTCTGTCGACGGCGACCGGCAAGCCGATCAGTGCGTTCCAGGCGGTCGCCGAGAACGTCATGTCGCTCGCGCTCTCGCCGGACGGGAAGACGCTGTACGTCGGGGGCGGATTCCAAGCTCTCGACCACGCCGCACGCCATGGGGTCGGGGCGGTCAACACCTCGAACGGGAGTCTCCTGACCACGTTCAATCCGAACGCGGATGACGAGGTCGACGCTATCGCTCTTTCGTCCGACGGGCACACACTGTTCGTCGGCGGCCACTTCACGTCGATCGGCGGCAAGACCCGTCAGCGGATCGCGGCACTTTCAACGGCAACCGGAAGCGCGGTCGCGTCCTTCAATCCCGGCCTCGACGCCTCTGGAACCGCGGCGGCGCTCGCACTTTCCCCCGACGGACAGACCCTCTACGTCGGCGGCATGTTCAGCACGCTCGGCGGCCAGTCGCGCAGCTCGCTCGGGGCCGTCTCGACCGCCACCGGCGCGGTCACGTCGTTCGCCCCGTCAGCAGGCGGCTTCGTCAACGCGCTCGCGATCTCACCGGACGGCAAGACGCTCTACGCGGGCAACTCCAGCGTGTCCGGTTATTCGACCGCAGACGGCACGCCGGGGTTCAGCGCAGGCGCGAACGGACAGGTGCACGCGCTGGCTGTTTCGCCCGACGGGTCGGCCCTCGGCGCGGGAGGCAGCTTCAGCTCGTTCCCGGTCGCACGCCACGGCCTCGCCGCGATCGACCTTGCCACGGGAGACGTCACCTCGTTCGACGCGCAGTCGAACGGCTACGCACCACGCGCTCGCGGTCTCGCCGGACGGGCTGACCCTGTATGTCGGCGGGCAGTTCGACTCGATCGGCGGCGAGACGCGCAACTACATCGCGGCCCTCTCGACCTCCGACGCCACGGCGATCTCGTCGTTTAACCCGGGCGCCGACACTCAGAACGACATCGACTCGATGGCTCTTTCTACGGATGGGCAGACGCTCTACGTCGGCGGCCAGTTCGGGGAAATCGGCGGCGGGTGGACGAGTCCTTACCTCGCCGCGCTCTCCACGAGCGACGGAGCCTTGATCTCGGGCTTCGCTCCCGCCCCCGACGGGTACGTCGACGCGCTCGCGCTCTCGCCCGACGGAAAGACGCTCTACGCGACGGGGACGTTCGGCACGATCGGTGGCCAGAGCGGCAACTCCCTCGGTGCCGTCTCGACGACCACCGGAAACGCCGTCGCGGCGTTCGCCCCGAGCCCGAACAACCACGTCGGTCCGATCGCTGTCTCCCCCGACGGGAAGACGCTCTATGCCGGCGGTTTCTTCACGACGATCGGCGGGCTCGCCCGCCCGTACCTCGCGGCGCTGTCGACGGCGGACGGAACGGCTTTCTCCGGCTTCGCCCCGAACCCGAGCGCGAGCAGCCACGTCGATGCGCTCGCGCTCTCGTCCGACGGAACGACGCTCTATGCAGGAGGCACGTTCACCGCGATCGGCGGCCAGACGCGCGACGGACTCGCGGCGCTGTCGACGACCGACGGAACGGCCGGCTCGTTCAACCCTGTCGGCGGAAGTGGCGCCGGCTCGCTGCTTCTGCTCGACAACAACCTCTACGCCGCCGGCTTGGATCTACTCGCCCGCTTCCCGGATGGCTTCACGCTTACCGCCGCAGCATCCGCTCACGGAACCGTCAGTTCTGACCCGGCCGGGATCGACTGCGGCACGAAGTGCAGCATCGACGTCGCCGACGGCGCCGAAGTCATCCTCACCGCGACACCGGCCACGGGTTACGGCTTCACCGGCTGGTCGGGCGCCTGCACCGGAACGGCCCCGTCCTGCGCCGTGCGCATGGATCAGAGTCTTGCGGCCACGGCCTCATTCACCACGAAACCGCTGCCCGTCTGTGTCGTGCCAAAGCTCAAGGGCGACAAGCTCAAGGCAGCCGAAGCCGCAGTCGCCAAGGCTCACTGCGCAACCGGCACGATCAAACACAAGAACTCAACGACGGTGCCCTCGGGTCGCGTGATCTCGCAGAGTCCCTCGCCGGGGAAGAAGCTCACGGAGGGGGCACGGGTGAACCTCGTCGTCAGCGTCGGCAAGCGCCGATAGGTGCGTCTAGCCGGCGTCGGCGATCGGGCGGCCGACGACGAGCAGCTCGAGCTCGTCCGGCGTGAAGTCGTCCCGAAGGAACGCGTCCGGGAGTACGCCGAGCGCGTCGAGCGTCTTCGAGAGGAAGCACCGCGCTGCCGCCGCGAGAACGACGTCCATGAGCTCGTCGTCCGTGAGCCCAAGGTCGCGCAGGTGCTGACGGTCGGCGTCGTCGATCGCGGTCGCGTTGTCGACGACCTTCTCCGCGAGATCCATGACCGCGACGTCGAGCTCGTCCAGCCCGGCGGTTCTCCGGTCCCGGACGATGTCCGCGAGCGGCGCGCCGCAGTCGTCTCGGAGCACCTTCCCGTGCGCGAGGCTGCAGTAGCTCGACCGGAGCCGTTGTGCCGCCGCGACGGTCGCGAGCTCGTAACGCCGCAGGTCCATCCGGGACTTGATCGCCGTGTTCAGCTGCACCCACGCGGCGAGGACCTCGGGATGCGTCTCGAACGCGCGCTCCATGTTGGTCGGCATGGCTTAATTCTGCACGTCCGTAGACTCCAGCCGTGTTCAAGCGCGTCCTCGTTGCGAACCGCGGAGAGATCGCCGTCCGCGTGATCCGTGCCCTGCACGAGCTCGGCGTCGAAGCCGTCGCCGTCTACTCGACGGCCGACGCCGACGCGCTGCACGTGCGGCTCGCCGACCACGCGGTGCGGATCGGCCCGCCGCCCGTCGGCCAGAGCTACCTCAGCATCCCGTCGATCATCGCCGCCGCCACGACGACCGGCTGCGAGGCGGTGCATCCCGGCTACGGCTTCCTCTCCGAGAACGCCGACTTCGTGCGCGCGTGCGAGGACAACGACCTCGTCTTCATCGGGCCGAGCGCCGAGGTGATGGAGCGGATGGGCGACAAGGCCCAGGCGAAGGCCGAGATGCGCGCCGCGGGCGTGCCGCTCGTGCCGGGGATGGAAGGCATCGCGAGCCCCGAGGAGGCGCGCGTCGCCGCCGACGAGCTCGGCTATCCCGTCCTCCTCAAGGCGGCGGCGGGCGGCGGCGGGCGCGGCATGCGGCGCGTCGAGGAGTCCGCCGACGTCGCCGAGCTGTACGAGCGCGCCTCGGCCGAGGCGCTGTCGGCGTTCGGCGACGGGACGATGTACGTCGAGAAGGTCATCACGCCGGCGCGCCACGTCGAGATCCAGGTGCTGTGCGACAACCACGGCACCGTCCTCACGTGCGGCGAGCGCGAGTGCTCGATCCAGCGCCGCCACCAGAAGCTCATCGAGGAGTCGCCGTCGCCCGCGCTCAGCGACGAGCTGCGCGAGGAGATGGAGGCCGCCGCCGAGCGCGCGTGCCACGCACATCGGCTACCGCAACGCGGGCACGATCGAGTTCCTCGTCGGCCCCGACGGCTCGTTCTCGTTCATCGAGATGAACACGCGCCTGCAGGTCGAGCATCCCGTCACCGAGCTCGTCTCGGCGATCGACCTCGTGCGCGAGCAGATCCGCATCGCGGCGGGCGTGAAGCTCGCCGCACGGCGGGCGCTCCGGCCCGCGCACCGGGCACGTGATCGAGATGCGGATCAACGCCGAGGATCCCGCGAACGACTTCGCGCCCGCGCCGGGGCAGGTCACGCGCTTCCGGCCGCCGCTCGGGCCTGGCGTGCGCGTCGACACGTTCATCGAGGAGGGCTGCGACGATCCCGCCGTTCTACGACTCGCTCATCGCGAAGGTGATCGTCAAGGACGCGAGCCGCAAGCTCGCGATCGACCGCGCGATCCGCGTGCTCGGCGAGTTCGAGATCGAAGGCGTGCCGACGACGGTCGCCGTGCTTCGCGACATCCTCGCGAGCGACGAGTTCGCGCAGCGGCGAGTACTCGACGTCGTTCCTCGAGGAGGCGGGCGCGAGCCTCCCCTCGCTGGCGGGCGCGGAATGACGCGCGTCCTCGTCTCCGGCGACGGCGGCTCGGTGCGCGTGAGCGAGGCCGCGCTCGTGCAGCTCGTCGACGGTGCAGTCGCGGCGGTCGACGGTGCGCGGCTGCGCAAGCGCCGGCGGCTCTCGGTCGAGCTCGCCGACGGGCGCGCGCGCGCCGAGCTCGAGATCTCGCTTCGCGTACGGGAGCGTCCTGCCCGACGACGCGCGCGCGGTGCAGGAGGGCGTCGGCCGCGTACGCTGACGGACGTGTGCGGCGTCGAAGTCGACGCCGTCGACGTCACCGTCGTGGAGCTGACGCGGTGAGCACGATCAGCCGCCGCGAGGCGCGTCGCGCCGCGGTCTTCATCCTCTTTCAGTCCGACGTCACCGGGCAGCCGCTCGGCTCGCTCTACGAGGGCGACGTCGATGCGTACACCGAGCGCCTCGCGCACGCCGTCACCGAGCACGCGGAGGCGCTCGACGCGCGCATCACCGAGGCGTCGGACGACTGGACGGCGGACCGGCTCGGCGCGGTCGAGCGGAACGTCCTCCGCGTCGCGCTCGAGGAGCTCGACGAGCGCGAGGTGCCCGTCGAGGTCGTCCTCGACGAGGCGGTGAGCTCGCGAAGCGGTATGCATCCGAGGACGCGGCGAAACTGGTGAACGGGATTCTTGGGAGGGTTGTCCGTGAACGCTGACGAATCGTTGACGAGGGCGGAGGAGCTGCTGGCGCGGCTCGAGGCGGCGCGCGCCGAGCTCGAGCAGCTGTCGGCGGGCGGCGAGGACTCTTCGGATCGCGCGATCGAGCTCCTCGGCGAGCTCGCGGAGCTCGCGAAGGCGGTCGAGGACGAGCTCGAGAAGGCGCAGCGCGCGGCAGGCTCGGATGCATAGCCCCGACGAGCTGAAGGCGCTCGTCGACGACGCGCTCGAGGGGCTCGACCTGTGGCCCGAGCTCCACGGCCAGGCCGACGTCCGTCCGCTACTCGCTCGAAGTCGGCGGCAAGCGCGTCCGCCCGGTGATCGCGCTCGCGGTCGGCGAGGCGCTCGGCGCGCCGGTCGAGCAGGTCATGCCGGCGGCGCTCGCGATCGAGCTCGTCCACACGTTCTCGCTCGTCCACGACGACCTGCCTGGGATGGACAACGACGAGGAGCGGCGCGGGCAGCCGTCGACGTGGAAGAAGTTCGGAGACGGGACGGCCGTGCTCGCCGGCGACGCGCTGCTCGCGGAAGCCGTGCGGCTCGCGGCGCGGTACGAGTCGTCGGCGGTCGCGCGCGAGCTCGCCGAGGCGACGCTCGGGATGATCGGCGGCCAGTACCTCGACACGATGGTCGACGGCTACGACCTCGCCGCCGTCCATCGGCTCAAGACGGGGCGGCTCTTCTACGCGTCGGTGACGATGGCGCTCTGCGCGGCGGAGCTGCCGGAGGACGGAGCAGGCGCCGTGGCGTGCGTTCGCCGAGGAGCTCGGGCCTCCTGTTCCAGATCGTCGACGACATCCTCGACGCCGACGGCTACGTCCGCGAGCACGGCCCCGACGCCGCGCGGCGCTACGCCGACGAGGCTGCCGAGCGGGCGCGGGACGCGGCTGGACGAGGTCGCCGCCGACACGTCGGTGCTCCGCGAGATCGTCGACGGCCTCGCGGTCCGCACAGCTTGATCGTGCCCGGCTGGTATCCCAGCGAGCGCGCGCACGCGGGACCGGAGCACCTCGACCCGCGGTACGTCGGAGGCTACGACGCGAAGGCGCGCTCGACCTCGACGAGGATCTCGAGCTTCTCCGGGAACACGGGCTTGGCCCGGAAACGACTCTCGTCGACCTCGGGTGCGGGACGGGGCTGCTCGCGTGCGCCGCCGCTCGTGGAGTGTCGCCGCGTCGTCGGGGTGCGACCGTCGTCCCCGGCGATGCTCGATCTCGCCCGCGGCAGGAGCGACGCCGTCGAGTGGGTCGAGGCCGGTTTCCTGACGTACGAGCACTACCGGTGGGCGGCCGGCCCTCGTCCACACGCGCAACGCGCTCCACCACTTGCCGGACTTCTGGAAGGGCGTCGCGCTCGAGCGCATACACGAGATGCTCGCTGAGAAGGGCGTTCTCGTCCTACGAGACCTCGTCTACGACTTCGAGCCGGTCGACGCGGATTCCCGGATCGAGGGATGGCTCGCGGGTGCCGCTGTCTCGCCCGCCGAGGGCTGGACGCGCGAGGAGCTCGAGGAGCACGTCTGCGCCGAGCACTCGACGTTTTCCTGGCTTCTCGAGTCGCTGCTGGAGCACGCAGGCTTCGAGATCGTGGAACGCGATGTCCGGCAAGGGATCTACGCGACCTACGTCTGCCTCCGGACATGAAGAAGCGCCTCGACGTCCTCCTCGTCGAGCGCGGCCTCGCGGAGTCGCGGGCGCAGGCGCAGGCGCTCGTCATCGCGGGGCGCGTTCAGGGCTACGACAAGCCGGGGCACCAGGTCGACGAGGGCGCGGAGCTCATCGTTGAACAGCCGCCGCGCTACGTCTCGCGCGGGGGAGAGAAGCTCGCGCACGGCCTCGACGGGCTCGGCGTCGACCCCGCAGGCCTCGACTGCGTCGACGTCGGCGCGTCGACGGGCGGCTTCACCGACGTCCTCCTCGACCGCGGCGCCGCGCGCGTCATCGCGATCGACGTCGGCTACGGACAGCTCCATCCGCGCTTGCGCCGCGATCCGCGGGTCACCGTCCTGGAGCGGACGAACGCGCGCACGCTCACCGAGCTCCCGTTCGCGCCTGCAGCTCGCGGTCTGCGACGTCTCGTTCATCTCCGTCCGCATCGCGCTGCCGCCGGTGCTGCGGCTCTGCGCGCCCGGCTGGCAGGCGGTCGTCCTCGTGAAGCCGCAGTTCGAGGCCGGCCGCGACGACGTGGGGAAGGGAGGCGTCGTCCGCGACGACGAGGTGCGCCGCCGCGTCGTCCGCGAGGTCGCCGAAGCAGCGCTCCGCTGGCAGGCGAGCCGTCGCCGGAGTCGTAGACTCGGGACTGCCCGGCCCGAAGGGAAACCGCGAGATCTTCCTCCACCTCGTCCATTCCGACAAGCTGACTCTTCCCGATGACCTCGACGAGCGAATCGACGCAGCACTTGCCGGTTGAATCGGTCGCGATCGTCGCGCACGGACGCCTCGACGTCACGGCCGCCGTCGCGCAGGTGCGGGAGGTCGCCGCGCGCGCCGGCACCGAGGTCGTCGAGGAGCCGGAGCGCGCGCAGCTGACGGTCGCGGTCGGCGGAGACGGGACGATCCTCCGCACGCTCGCCCGGCTACTCGGGAAGGACATCCCGGTGATCGGCGTCAACTTCGGCCGTGTCGGCTTCCTCGCGTCGATCAGGCCGGAGCGGCTCGACGGAGATCTCGCGCGCGTCTTTGCAGGGGAGTACCGCGTCATCGAGCAGCCGACGCTCGAGGTGCGGCTCGACGGCCAGACCTTCGCGGCCGTCAACGACGTCGTCACGACGAGCGCGGATCTGGGGCGCATGGTGGAGTTGAGCTGGGCGATCGCCGGCGAAGACCTCGGCGTCGTCTCGTGCGACGGGATGATCTGCTCGACGCCGTCCGGTTCGACGGCGTACAACCTCTCGAACGGCGGGCCTGTCCTCGTCAGGGGTCTCGATGCGATGGCGATCACGTTCATCGCGCCGCACTCGCTCGACGCGCGTCCGCTCGTCGTCGCGCACGGCGCGGAACTCGCGCTCCGCAACGCGAGTCCCGATGTCGAAGCCGCCGTCCTCGTCGACGGCCAGCGCTCGGGCGACCTCCCGCCCGGCGCGTCGCTTGCGATCGGCCTCGGCGAGCAGCGGAGCCTCCTCGCAACGCTTCCGGAGACGACGTTCTTCGGTCGCTACCGCGAGACGTTCACCGCGTAGTGGAGCGGATCACCGAGCATGTGTGGTGGATGCCGCCCGGCCCGCCGGACCGGCCGTCGCTGTGCGCGGTCGCGGGCGCGCGCCGCACGGTCATGCTCGACGCGGGGTCGTCGCCCGCGCACACGCGCGAGTTCCTCGACGGGCTCGCGGCTGGGGGTGTCGCCGCTCCGAGCGGCGTTGTCTACACGCACTTCCACTGGGATCACGTGCTCGGCGCTCCCGCGGTCGGCGGGCTCGTCATCGCGCATCGGCTGACCGTCGAGGGGCTGGCCGATCTGGCGGCTCGGGACTGGAGTGACGAAGGTCTCGAGCGGCGCGTCGCGGAAGGCCTGTCCTCGCCCGATCATGCGGCGCACGTCATGGAAGAGCTGCCGTCGCCCCGGACGGTCGAGATCGTCCCGGCCGACATCGTCTTCGACGAGGGCCTCGATCTCGACCTCGGCGGCGTCGTCATCCAGGTTCTCCACGTCGGCGGCGAGCACAGTGCCGACTCGTGCGTGATGCTCGTCGAGCCCGACGGTGTCCTGTTCATGGGCGACGCGCTCTGTGAGCCGATCTCGGCGGACGGAGCGCGCGCGTTGCGCGACACGCTGTTCGGACTCGGAGCCAGGCACTTCGTCGAGGGGCATCACGAAGCTGTGGAGTCGAGAGCCGAGCTGGAGGAGTACTTCCAGACGCTGCTGTGAGCGGGCGGCGCCAACACACGGAGCTCGTCATCCCGCTTCGTACGAAGGACCTGGCACGCGTGTTCCCGGCGGCGGTGCTCGCCAGTGCGATCGGCGTTGCGCTCTGGATTGCGCTCGTCCGGTCTTGGAACTCCTACATCTACGGCGGCGGCTGGCTCGTCTGGTGTGTCTGGTTCGCGGCGACGCTCTACGCGATTCGGCGGGCGAGGGGCAGCGAGCCCCTGCAACTCGTTGCCACTGAGAAGGGGCTTCGTGGGCCGGCTTGGGAGATCGACTGGGACCGCGTCGACCGGATGAAGATCGGGTACCTCAATGTCGCCGGCGGGAGCGTAAGAGTGCTTGCGATCGCTGCGATGCGGCCAGAGGACGTTCGGCGGCCGACATCAGTCGCGCTCCGGCTCAACTCCTTGCTCTCAAACGCGAGGCGGATGCCCGATCTGCAGATCAACCAGGCGAACGTCGACACTCCGCTTGAAGAGATGGCCGCCGAGTTCGAACGGCTCGCAGGTCGCTCGCTGCTCGTCTGAACGGAACATGTCCCGAGCGGACAATGGTCGGCGTCGGACGGCGGGCGTACCATCGCTCGGGTGCTCCGTCGCCTTCGCATCGAGAATCTCGTCCTCATCCGCGAGGCCGAGCTCGAGCTCTCGCCCGGGCTGAACGCGATCACGGGCGAGACCGGAGCGGGGAAGACGATTCTCGCGCAGGCGCTCGGCCTGCTCCTCGGCGCGAAGGGCGGCGAGGGCTTCGTCGGCGCCGCGGGCGAGGAGGCGTACGTCGAGGCTGAGCTCGATCTCCCCGCGGAGCTCGATGCGCTCGGCGAGTTGCGGCCCGAGGACGAGGACGCGCTGCTCGTCGCGCGGCGCGTCTTCACCGACGGGCGCACGCGCGCGTACGCGTGGGGGAGAGCCGCCGCGCGGGAGGACGTCGCGGCCGCGGTCGAGAGCGTCGTCGCGATGTCCGGCCAGTTCGAGCAGCGCCGCCTCGCACGGCCGTCGTACCAGCTCGAGGTGCTCGACCGGTTCTGCGGCGACGAGCAGCTCGCGCGCCGCGCGGCGGCGCGGACCGCGTGGCGCGACCTCCAGACTGCGCGACGCCGTCACGAGGAGCTGACCGCGAACGCCGCGGCCGCCGAGGCGCGTCTCGCCGAGCTCCGCGCGCTCGTCGAGGACACCGCAGGAATGGAGCCTGACGACGAGGACGCGCCTCCGCGCCGAGCGTGAGCGCGTTCGCCACGTCGCCGACCTCGCGACCGCAGCCGAGGCCGCGGCGACAGCGCTCGCGCCCGACGACGGCGATGGCGCGAGCGGCCTCGTCGGCCTCGCCGAGCGCGCCGTTGCGCCGCTCGAGCACATCGCGACCGAGCTGAAGGCCGCCGGCGACGAGTTGCGCGACATCGAGCTGCGGCTGCGCGAGACCGCGTCGGACCTCCGCTCGTTCCTCGCGTCACTCGAGACCGACCCTGGGCGGATCGAGCAGCTCGAGGCCGAGCTCGACCGCATCGCCGAGACGAAGCGTCGCTTCCGGTGCGAGACGTACGAGGAGCTCCTCGCGCGCGCAGCCGAGGCGCGGGCCGAGCTCGGCGCGCTCGAGGACGGCGTCGACCCGGCGGAAGCCGCGCGGCGCGAGCTCGCGGCCGCGGAGGAGCGTGTCCACGCCCTGACGCTCGAGCTCCGCGCCGAGCGCAACGCCGCTGCGCCCGCGTTCGCCGACGCCGTCGCCGCCGAGCTCCGCGATGTCGGCATGGGCGACGGCGAGTTCGTCTGCGAGCTCCGCGAGCGCGACGAGCCTGGAGCAACCGGCGCCGACGACGCCGTCTTCCTCGTGCGCCCGAACGCCGGCCTCCCGTTCGCTCCTGTCGCCGAGACCGCCTCGGGAGGTGAGCTGTCGCGGATCGCCCTCGCCATTGCCGCGGTCGCGGGCGGCGACACGCTCGTCTTCGACGAGATCGACGCGGGCATCGGCGGTGAGACGGCGCACGCCGTCGGCAAGCTCCTGCAGCGGCTTGCCGAACGGGCGCAGGTCGTGACGATCACGCACCTCCCGCAGATCGCCGCGCTCGCCGACCGGCACTTCCGTGTCGCCAAGACGCCGGGCGACCCGACGCACACCCGTATCGAGCAACTCGACGAGACGGAGCGCAAATCGGAGCTCGAGCGGATGCTCGGCGGTGGCGAGTTTCTCGCGACCGTCCGCGGCTAGGGCGTCTTGCCGGAGAGCGAGCACGGCCCCGGCTGGAGCGTGGCCGGCCCCCGGCTGGGATGCGTGTAGTGCCAGGCGCGCTGTCCCGATTCGCGGTCCTCGATGCAATACCCGACGGGCGCACGCATGTGGTGGACGGGCCTCGGTTGTGCCGAACTGGCGGCCGACAGCCATGCGCCGATGCCGAAACTGCCTGCGACGACTGCCAGGACTACGACGAGCACGGCGATGCGCCATCCGCTTGTCCCCATTTCTCGAGTATGTGTCGAATCCATGAAGAGGGCAAGCGCTTTGCCGCCGAATAGGCGCGCGTCCACCCGCCCTGCTACCCTCAAATCCCGTGAGTACACGGGCCCCCAAGTACGTCTTTGTGACCGGGGGCGTCGTGTCGGCTCTGGGGAAGGGAATCGTCGCCGCATCGCTCGGGCGGCTCCTCAAAGCGCGCGGCCTGAAGGTGCAGCTGCAGAAGTTCGACCCGTACCTCAACGTCGACCCGGGGACGATGAGCCCGTTCCAGCACGGCGAGGTGTTCGTCACCGAGGACGGTGCCGAGACCGATCTCGACATCGGGCACTACGAGCGGTTCGTCGACGAGAACTTCCTCCGCAGCGCGAGCCACAGCGCGGGCGCGATCTGGGACACCGTCCTCCGCAAGGAGCGCAAGGGCGACTTCCTCGGCGCGACGGTGCAGGTGATTCCGCACATCACGAACGAGATCAAGGCGCGCATCCGGCGCTCGGCGCAGGCGACGCCGGCCGACGTCGTCATCTCCGAGATCGGCGGCACGGTCGGCGACATCGAGTCGCTGCCGTTCCTCGAGGCGATCCGCCAGTTCCGGCGCGAGGTCGGCGCGGAGAACGTCGCGTACGTCCATGTCACGCTCGTGCCGTTCATCGAGGCGGCCGGCGAGCTCAAGACGAAGCCGACGCAGCACTCGGTGAACGAGCTCCGCCGCATCGGTATCCATCCCGACGTCATCGTCTGCCGCTCCCACGAGGAGCTTTCGCGCGACATTCGCGACAAGATCGCGCTGTTCGCCGACGTCGACCCCGAGGCCGTCGTTGCGAGCCCCGACGTGCCCGACGTGTACGAGGTGCCGCGCGTGCTCGAGCGCGAAGGGCTCGACAAGCTCGTCGGCGCGAAGCTTGGCCTCGATCTCGGCGCGCCTGATCTGCGCGAGTGGGACGAGATGCTCTCCCGGGTGCACGGCCGTCGCGAGTCGGTCGAGATCGCGCTCGTCGGCAAGTACGTGAAGCTTCAGGACGCGTACCTCTCCGTCCACGAGGCGTTGAAGCACGCGGGTCTCGAGCACGGTTGCAACGTCCGGCTCCGCTGGGTCGACGCCGAGGACATGTCGTTCGCGGAGGCGGTCGAGCTGTTCGAGGGCGTCGACGGCGTGCTCGTCCCCGGCGGGTTCGGCTCGCGCGGCTGGGAAGGGAAGATCCTCGCGTGCCGCGTCGCCCGCGAGCGCGAGATCCCGTACCTCGGAATCTGCCTCGGCATGCACGTCGCGGTCTCGGAGTTCGCGCGGCACGTCGTCGGCCTCGAGGGCGCGAACTCGACCGAGATGGATCCCGAGACACCGTTCCCGGTCATTGACCTTCTCCCGGAGCAGAAAGGGATCGAGGATCTCGGCGGGACGATGCGCCTCGGCGCGCAGGCGGTCGAGCTCGCGGAGGGGACACGCGCGCGGGAGCTGTACGGCGAGGCGACGATCCACGAGCGGCACCGGCACCGCTACGAGGTGAACAACACGTTCCGCGACCGCGTCGTCGACGCGGGCCTCGTCGTGAGCGGGACGTTCCAGGAGGGCCGCCTCGTCGAGATCGTCGAGCTGCCCGATCATCCGTGGTTCGTCGCGAGCCAGTTCCATCCGGAGTTCAAGTCGCGGCCGACGCGCTCGGCGCCGCTGTTCCGCGGCTTCGTCGGCGCCGCGCTCGACCGGGCGCGCGCGCGAGCCGGCGAGCACGTCGTCGCGTGAGCGGGGTCACCGAGCTTCTCCTCGAGCTCGCCGCGATCCCGTCTCCGTCGGGCGGCGAGGACGCCGTCGCCGCTGTCGTGGCGCAGTACGTACGCGATCTCGGTCTCGACGTCGACGAGGATGCGTTCGGGAACCTCTACGCCCGGATCGAGCCGACGGCCGACGGAACGCCGCTGTTCTTCTGCGCGCATCTCGACACGGTCCCGCCGAGCGGCGAGTTGCGCCCGGTCATCGAGGACGGCGTCGTGCGGAACGCCGGCGGCACGATCCTCGGCGCCGACAACAAGGCGGCGGTTGCGCAGATGCTCGAGGGCGTGCGGCGCGTGCTCGGTGAGGGCATTCCGCACGCGGGGATCGAGCTCGTGCTCACGCGGCAGGAAGAGGTCGGGCTCGTCGGCGCGGCGGCGTTCGACCACACGCGCCTGCACGCGCAGCTCGGCTTCGTCTACGACCAGGAAGGCCCGATCGGCGAGATCATCCTCGGCGCGCCGTTCGCGCAGGGCATGGAGATCACGTTCCACGGCCGCGCGGCGCACGCGGGCATGTCGCCGGAGGAAGGGCGCTCGGCGATCCAGGCTGCGGCGCGCGCGATCGCCGACATGCGGCTCGGCCGCGTCGACGAGGAGACGACCGCGAACGTCGGGCTCATCTCCGGCGGCACGGCGGGGAACATCGTCCCCGACCGCTGCTCGTTCTCGGCGGAGGCGCGCTGCCACGACGAGCGCAAGCTCGGCGAGCTCGTGCAGGAGATGCTCGACATCTGCGCGTTCGCCGCGAGCGAGGCGGAGTGCACGATGGAGAGCGTCGCGCGGAAGGACTACCGCGGCTACCGGTTCGCGAAGACCGAGCCCGTCGTCGAGCTCGTCGCGGGCGCGCTCGCGCGGTGCGGTCACGAGGTGCGGTACGGCCTGTCGGGCGGCGCCGCAGACGCGAACGTCTTCAACGAGCGTGGCCTGCGCTGCGTCAACCTCACGCACGGCGTGTACGACTTCCACAGCCCGAACGAGCATGTCGCCGTCGCGGACCTCGAGGCGATGGTCGACGTGACCGTCGCGCTCGTCGAAGACGCCCGAGCCGTCTAGCCACACCCCCACCCAGGGTGGGGCCGCGTCCCTCCGCCCTCGGCGAAGACGCTACCCGCGAACCTGTCACGAGTCCGTGTTCGACCCGTACAAGGTCTCCGGATTTGTTGCCGACGCGCCCTGTGGCCGCTGCGAGCTAGTGTCCTTTCGCTTTGCGGATCGGCGTAGCCAAGGAGATCAAGACCGACGAGTACCGCGTCGCGCTCACGCCGGCGGGCGCGCGCGAGCTCGTCCAGCGCGGCCATGACGTGCTCGTCGAGACGACCGCGGGCGACGGGAGCGCGTTCTCCGACGCCGACTACGAGCGCGCCGGCGCGAAGATCGGCTCCGTCGACTCGGTCTGGGCCGACTCGGAGCTGCTCCTCAAGGTCAAGGAGCCGATCGAGCCGGAGTACGCGCGGCTCCGCGAAGGGCTCGTTCTCTTCACGTACCTCCACATCGCGGCCGACGAGCCGCTGACGCGGGCGCTCATGGACAGCGGTATCGCCGCCGTCGCGTACGAGACGGTCGAGACGGAAGACCGCCGCCTCCCGCTCCTCGCGCCGATGAGCGAAGTCGCCGGACGGCTCGCGTCGCAGGCCGCAGCGCACTTCCTCGAGAAGCCGCTCGGCGGTCGCGGCGTTCTCCTCGCCGGAGTCCCCGGCGTCCAGCCCGGCTCGCGTCGTCGTCCTCGGCGGCGGGATCGTCGGCTACAACGCCGCGATCATCGCGCTCGGGCTCGGCGCGCAGGTCACGATCCTCGAGAGGTCGATCGACCGCATGCGCCACCTCGACGAGATCTTCATCCGGCCGCGTCGGCCTCGTCATGTCGTCGAGCCTCGAGGTCGAGGAGCGGATCGCGCACCGCCGACGTCGTGATCGGCGCCGTGCTCATCCCGGGCGCTCGGGCGCCGAAGCTCATCAGCCGCGACATGCTGTCCGAGATGCAGCCCGGCGCGGTCATCGTCGATGTCGCGATCGACCAGGGCGGTTGCATCGAGACCGCGCATCCGACGACGCATTCCGACCCGGTCTACGAGGTCGACGGGATCATCCACTACTGCGTCGCGAACATGCCCGGCGGCGTGCCGGTCACCTCGACGAGGGCGCTGACGAACGCGACGCTGCCGTACGTCGAGGCGATCGCCGAGCACGGGCTCGCGGACGCAGTCGCGCGCGACGCAGCGCTTGCACAGGGCGTCAACGTCCTCGAGGGCAAGGTCACGTACGAAGCCGTCGCCGAGGCTCACGGCCTCGAGTACACGCCGCTCGAGGACGTCCTGCCGCTGCGCGCGGGTCTAGTCGTCTGCTACTAGGACTTCTTGCTCGGCGTGTACCGCACGACGATCCACGTGATCCCGGCGGCGGCGCCCACGACCGCGAGGCAGTAGACGGCGAAGAGCGACGAGTCCGAAGGCGGTCCGACACGGCCGTACCTAGAATAGCCCTATGCCCAGAGCTTGCGTAATCGTGCTTGATGCCGTCGGTGCCGGCGAGCTGCCGGACGCCGACGAGTACGGCGATGAGGGATCCGACACGCTCGGCAACGTCGCGCGCGCGGTCGGCGGGCTCGACCTTCCGAGCCTGGAGGCGCTCGGCCTCGGCAACGTCGAGGAGCTCGAGGGCTGCCCGCCGCAGCCGGGCGCGCCGGCCGTCGCCGGCCGTCTCCTCGAGCGCTCGAAGGGAAAGGACACGACGACCGGCCACTGGGAGCACATGGGCATCGTCACGGCGCAGGCGTTTCCGACGTACCCGCACGGCTTCCCGCACGACGTCATCGACCCGTTCATGCACGCGACCGGCACGCGGCGTGCTCGGCAACAAGCCGGCGTCGGGAACGGACATCATCCAGGAGCTCGGAGAGGAGCACCAGAAGACGGGCAAGTGGATCGTCTACACGTCCGCCGACTCCGTCTTCCAGATCGCGGCGCACGAGGAGACGATCCCGCTCGAGGAGCTCTACGAGGCGTGTCGCGCGGCGCGCGAGATCCTCACGGGCAAGCACGCGGTCGGGCGCGTGATCGCGCGGCCGTTCACCGGCGAGCCCGGCAACTACGTGCGCACGCCGAACCGCCACGACTTCTCGCTCGTGCCGCGCCGGCCGAACTACCTCTCGCTCATCCGCGACGCCGGTCACAAGGTCTACGGCGTCGGGAAGATCGGCGACATCTTCGCCGGGCAGGACATCGACGAGTCGCACCCGACGAAGTCGAACATCGAGGGGATCCAGACGACCGAACGGCTCCTGCGGGAGGTCGACGAGCGGGTTCGTCTTCACGAACCTCGTCGAGACCGACATGCTCTGGGGGCATCGCAACGACCCGGTCAACTTCCACCGGTGTCTGCAGGACTTCGACTACCGCCTGCCGGATCTGCTCGACGCGCTGCGCCCCGGCGACCTCCTCATCGTCACCTCGGACCACGGCTGCGACCCGACGACGCCGTCGACCGACCACTCGCGCGAGTACGGGCTCCTGCTCGCGTACGTCGAGGGGCGGAACGCTGCAGGCCAGGTCCACGACGGCGAGTTCGCCGACGTCGGAGCAACCGTGAACGCGTGGCTCGGCGGCAAGGCGCCGTCGCGCGGGATTCCCGGGCAGCCGATCGTCACGCCGTAGGCGTGCCGGAGCTCCGGAGGTCGAGACCGAGCGGACGCGGGCTCGCGGTCGCAACTCGCGGGGCGAGCAGCTCGTCGACCGCGCGCGTATCGATGACGCGCGCCTGACGCGTCCTGACGAGCCGGAAGCGGTGGCGGCGAGCTCGCCGGCGATCGCGTCGACAGCGGTCGAGCGGCGCGGCAAGTACATCGTCGTTCGCCTCGCGAGCGGTAACACGTCTCCTCGTCCACCTCCGCATGACCGGGGGCTTCCGCGCGACGGAGCTCCGGCGATCCGCACGAGCGGGCGGTGCTCGAGCTCGACGGGGGCTGCGCGTCGCGTATCGCGACACACGGCGGTTCGGGACGTGGCTCCTCACGGACAGCGAGGACGCCGATCGGGTCATCGCCGTCAAGAACGGGCCGGAGCCGCTCGAGCGCGGATTCACGGCGGCGTTTCTCGGCGAGCGGCTCGCCGGGCGGACGCGCGCCGCTCAAGGCAGCGATCCTCGACCAGCGGACGCGTCGCCGGGCTCGGGAACATCTACGCCGACGAGGCGCTGTGGCACTCGCGCCTCAACCCGCTGCGCCCGGCCGGAGAGCTCTCGACTCGACGAGCTCGCCGCGCTGCGTCGAGGCGATCCGCAAGGCGCTCGAGCTCGGCATCAGCGCGGCGGGGTCGACGCTGCACGACTACGGCGTACGCCGGCGGGCTCGATGCAACACGAGTTCCGCGTCTACGGGCGCGGCGGAGAGCCGTGCGAGCGGTGCGGGACGCCGATCGCGAAGACCGTCGTCGGCGGGCGGAGGACGTCGTTCTGTCCCGACCGTGTCAGGCGGCGAGCAAGCTCGTCCAAGCGGCCGTCGCGGTCGAGACGCCAGAGCTCGGCGTAGCCGCCGAGCGGCCGCCCGTCGACAAGGATCTGCGGCACCGTCCAGCCGCCGGTCGCGTCGAACACCGTCTGGCGGAAGGCGGGATCGTCGTCGAGCGCGACCTCCTCGTACGGGATGCCCCGCGAGGCGAGCAGCGTCTTCGCGCGGACGCAGTAGCCGCACCAGCGCGTCGTGTAGATCTCGATTCTCGGCATCCGGCGTTACAACGCACAAGACAGGCGCGAACGTTCCCGCCCGACGGCGTCCATAGACTGAAACGGCCATGGCCGGAAGGGCGTACAGCACGGAAGCAGTCGTTCTCCGGTCGATCCGGCTCGGCGAGGCCGACCGCGTCCTCCACCTCTACACGCGCGCGAACGGCCGCGTCGGCGCGGTGGCGAAGGGCGTGCGGAAGACGATGTCGCGCTTCGGCGGCCGGCTCGAGCTGCTGTCGCACGTCGAGCTCGTCCTCCATCGCGGCCGCAGCGACCTCGAGACGGTGACCGGCGTGCAGCTCGTCGACTCGCACCACGAGACGCGCGAGGACTACTACCGCTTCTCGGTCGGGATGATCGGCGCGGAGGCGATGCTGCGGCTCTTCCCCGAGCAGGAGGCGAACGAGCGCGCGTTCGGCGCGGTGACGCGGTTCCTCGAGCTGCTCGACGAGTCGCCGCACGTCGCCGACAGACGCCGACGCTCGATCCGCTCGGGCTCGCGTTCCAGCTCAAGCTGCTCGTGGCTCTCCGGCTATCTGCCGCACGTGTCCGGGTGCGCGGAGTGCGGGGCCGTGGACGAGCCGCTCGTCGGCTACTCGCCGAAGGCCGGCGGCGCGGTGTGCGCGCGCTGCGCCGGCCCGGCGGAGGCGCTCGCGCTCTCGGCCGACGGTGTCGCGGGTATCACGGCGCTCCTCGCGCGACCGCTCGCCGACGCCGTCCCGCTCGGGCTAACCGAACGCGCGCGGCGCGACGCACTCCGCGTCATCACCGCGTCGTACGAGTACCACGGCGGCTTCCGCCTGCGGACGCTGAGCGCCTAACCGGCGTACGACGCTGAAGTTCAGCGTCCCGCGCTCACAGACGCTT
Source organism: uncultured Actinomycetes bacterium (assembly GCA_963767525.1). Classification (GTDB taxonomy): domain Bacteria; phylum Actinomycetota; class Thermoleophilia; order Gaiellales; family Gaiellaceae; genus Palsa-739. The sequence goes on along the minus strand of CAVYEH010000002.1, from coordinate 224,262 downwards.
GTCGGCGGCGCGATCGGCGCGTCGACCGTGCCGCCGCCAGCCGGGTGACACTGGAGGTGCGCAAGCCTTCGGCTGGCACTGCGCCGGACTGGCGAGTCTCCGGTGCCCGGAACGTCGGGGAGAAGCGTGCGTGCGCGGTGGCCGAGTCGCCGGAAGCAAGAGGACGGGCGTTACCAGCATGTCCGTGTGCGGCCCGACGACGTGGGTCGGTAGAGCCGAGCCGTCTTGGCATCGAGCAGCTGGACCCTGCGGGACTCCAGTGACGTACACAGCGCGTCTGTGACGTGTTCGTGAGCGTGAGGTCGTAGGAGATCTGGCCGGCGCCGCCGCTCCCCGCGACGAACTGCGAAGTTCCGCCGCCAGTTGGTTGCCAGTGCACGCTGAGGCCTGTCCGGACGGCGTTGGTCACCGTGCGCGTCGTTGTGACGGTGATCGTGCGCGTATGGATGTGTACGACAGTGACGGTCTTCGTGCTGCCGCCGAGGCCGCAGCCGGCGGCGCTCAGCGCGACTGCGGCGAGCGCCAGTCCCGCGCCAGCGCGTCGTCCAGCCACGCGCGCACGCCCGCGATCGGGAGGCGTTCCTGCGCGAGCGAGTCCCGATCCCGCACGGTCACGGTCTCGTCCGAGAGCGTCTGTTCGTCGACGGTGAAGGCCCATGGCGTTCCTATTTCGTCCTGGCGCCGGTAACGCCTGCCGATCTGGCCGCTTTCGTCGTGCTCGACGACGTGGAAGCGGCGCAGCTCCTCGTAGAGTGCGCGAGCGCGAGTCGCCATCCCTTCGTCCTTCGCGATGAGCGGCAGGATCGCGGCCTTGACCGGCGCGACGAGCGGGTGGAGGCGCAGGACGACGCGCTCGCGGTCGCTGACGACCTCCTCGTGGTACGCGTCGCAGAGGAACGCGAGCATGATCCGGTCGATCGAGACGGCGGGCTCGATGACGTGCGGCGTGTAGCGCGTGCCGTCCTGCTCGACCCACTCGAGCTTCGTCCCCGACGCCTGCGTGTGCTGCGTGAGGTCGTAGTCGCCGCGGTTCGCGACTCCTTCGAGCTCCTGCCAGCCGATGGGGTAGAGGTACTCGAGGTCGCTCGTCGCGCTCGAGTAGTGGGAGAGCTCCTCGGCGTCATGCTCGCGGACGCGGAGGTTCTCCTCGCGCAGCCCGAGGCCGAGGTACCAGTTGCGGCGCGCGTCGACCCAGTAGCGGTACCACTCGTCGGCCTCGGTCGGGCGGGACGAAGAACTCCATCTCCATCTGCTCGAACTCGCGCAGGCGGAAGAGGAAGTTGCCGGGCGTGATCTCGTTGCGGAACGTCTTGCCGCCGACCTGCGCGATGCCGAACGGCGGCTTGCGGCGCGCGAGCTGGGCGACGTTCTTGAAGTTGATGAAGATCCCCTGCGCAGTCTCGGGGCGGAGGTAGGCGGTCGAGCTGCCGTCCTGGAGCGCGCCGACCTGCGTCTCGAACATGAGGTTGAACTGGCGCGGCTCGGTGAGGTCGCAGTCGGGGCGTCTCGCCGGGCCGCTTGCTCGGCTTGCTTGCCGCAGCTCGCGTCTTCGAGCCGGTCGGCGCGGAAGCGGAGCTTGCAGGTGCGGCAGTCGACGAGCGGATCGGTGAAGCCGGCGACGTGGCCGGACGCCTCCCAGACGCGCGGGTTGAGGATGATCGCGGAGTCGAGGGCGACGATGTCGTCGCGCTCCTGCACCATCGAGCGGAGCCAGAGCGAGCGGATGTTGTTCTTCGTGAGGACGCCGTAGTGGCCGTAGTCGTACGTCGAGCCGATCCCGCCGTAGATCTCGGAGGACGGGAAGACGAAGCCGCGCCGGCGGCAGAGGGAGACGATCGTGTCCATGGTCAGCGGCGCGGCGGTGTCGGCCATGCGCGGAGGTTACCCGGCGAGATTTCCAGCCTCCGCCGACGAAGCTGCGACGGTTCGCGCGCGATCGCCGCGCTACCGTCGTCTCCCCGTGGGTGGGTGGGGGTTTGGGACGGGACCGAGAGGAGCGTCGCCCGGTTACGCTGCCCTCCGTGCCGAACCCGCCGGTCGAGCTGCACGTCGTCTCCGACGCCACCGGCGAAACGGCGGCGCGGCTCGTCCAGGCGCTCGAGGCGCAGTTCCCGGAGCAGGAGTTCGTCGAGATCCGCCACCCGCGCGTCGAGTCCGAGGAAGACCTCCAGCTCGCCGTCAACCGGATGCGCGGCCGCGCCGCGGTTGTCGTCTACACGCTCGTCCAGCCCGAGCTCCGCGAGGCGATGCGCACGCTCTGCCGCCGCGCGCGCCTCCACTACTGCGACCTGCTCGGCCAGCCGATCGAAGCCGTCGCGCGCGTCTCCGGCCAGGCGGCGAAGATGACGCCGGGCTCGCGCCCGCCGCTCAACTCCGCCGTACTTCAAGCGGATGGAGGCGATCGAGTTCGCCGTCCGCTTCGACGACGGCGTCGCGCAGGGCCTCCACGACGCGGACGTCGTCCTCGTCGGCGTCTCGCGCACCTCGAAGACGCCGCTCTCGATCTACCTCGGCTACCTCGGCCACAAGGCTGCGAACGTTCCCGGTCGTGAAGGGGATCGAGCCGCCGAAGGAGCTCTTCACGATCGACCAGTCGAAGGTCGTCGGCCTCACGATCGACCCGAACCGCCTCGCCGAGATCCGCCGCGCCCGCGTTCGCGCGATGGGAGCGCCCGGCCGCAACCGCAAGTACGCCGAGCTCGCCGAGATCTACGAGGAGCTCGAGCGAGGCGAAGAAGCTCCACCGCCGGCTGAAGTGCCCGGTCATCGACATCTCGGAGCTGTCGATCGAGGAGACCGCGCACCGCGTCCTCCGCGTGATCGAGGAGCGGCGCATCGAGAGGGCGTCGGCGCTGTGAGCGCCACGAAGAAGACCGATCGCGTGGTGGTGGTGGCCGATCTGGTGGGCCGCGCTCCTCTTCGCCGACCTGCTCTTCTACGTCCTATCACGCCGGTCTGGATCGGCCTGCGCGGGCTCGCCTGGGTTGCGGAGTTTCGCGCACGCCGCCGCTAGGTCGCTTGTGACAACATCCGGCCCATGACGCGCTACGTCTACGCACTTCGACGAGCCGGCCGAGGGCGGCCGCGAGCTTCTCGGCGGCAAGGGGATCGGGCTCGCGGAGATGACGCAGCTCGGCGATCCCCGTCCCCGCCGGCTTCACGATCACGACCGACGCGTGTCGCGCGTACATGGCTTCGGGCGGCGAGGTCGAGGGGCTCGACGCGGAAGTCGACGCCGCCATCGCGCGGCTCGAGGAGCAGACCGGCAAGCGCTTCGGCGACCCCGACGACCCGCTCCTCGTCTCCGTCCGCTCCGGCGCGGCGATCTCGATGCCGGGGATGATGGACACGATCCTCAACGTCGGGCTCAACGACGTCGCCGTCGCGGGCCTCGCCCGCTCGACCGGCAACGAGGAGTTCGCCCGCGACTGCTACCGGCGACTCATCCAGATGTTCGGCGAGACGGTCGACGGCATCGCGCACGAGCGCTTCAGCCCCGACGACTACGGTCGAGCGCGCCCGCGAGATCTACGTCGAGGAGACGGGCGGCGACTTCCCGCAGGACGCGCGCGACCAGCTGCGCCGCGCGATCACCGCCGTCTTCGACTCGTGGAACTCGCCGCGCGCGCAAGGTCTACCGCCGCACGTACTCGATCCCCGACGACATAGGCACCGCCGTGAACGTCGTGCAGATGGTGTTCGGGAACAAGGGCGACGGCTCGGCGACCGGCGTCGCGTTCACGCGCGATCCGTCGACCGGCGAGCAGGGCGTGTACGGCGAGTACCTCGTGAACGCGCAGGGCGAGGACGTCGTCGCCGGCACGCGTACGCCGCAGCCGCTCGAGGAGATGCGAGAGCGGCTGCCCGAGGCGTACGAGCAGTTCCTCGAGACGATGGCCTCGCTCGAGCGGCACTACCGCGACATGCAGGACGTCGAGTTCACCGTCGAGGAGGGCAAGCTCTACCTCCTCCAGACGCGCTCGGCGAAGCGCACCGCCGCCGCCGCGATCAAGGCCGCGGTGGACATGGCCGGAGAAGGCCTGATCGACAAGGACGAGGCGATCGCGCGGATCGACCCGGCCCAGCTCGACCAGCTCCTCCATCCGCGACTCGACGAGACCGCCGAGTTCGACGTCGCCGCGCGCGGGCTCAACGCGTCGCCCGGCGCCGCGTGCGGGAAGATCGTCCTCGACGCCGACACCGCCGAGGAGCACGGCAAAGCCGGCGAGGCGGTCATCCTCGTTCGCTGGGAGACGACCCCCGACGACATCCACGGTCTCATCCAGGCGCAGGGCGTCCTCACGGCGCACGGCGGCATGACGTCGCACGCAGCCGTCGTTGCGCGCGGGATGGGCAAGCCGTGCGTCGCCGGGTGCGAGGGTCTCGAGATCGACGGCGAAGACCGTGCGGATCGGCGGGCACAAGCTCTCGGAGGGCGACGTCATCACGATCGACGGCAGCGACCGGCCGCGTCATCGTCGGCGCCGTTCCGCTCGTGCCGCCCGACATCAACGAGGACTTCGAGACGCTCCTCGTGTGGGCCGACGAAACGCGCCGCATGAAGGTGCGCGCGAACGCCGACAACGCCGAGGACGCCGCGAAGGCGCGCGAGTTCGGCGCGCAGGGCATCGGCCTCTGCCGTACCGAGCACATGTTCTTCGGCGAGGAGCGGCTGCCCGTCGTGCAGGAGATGATCCTCGCCCGTGACGAGGAGGGCCGCCGCGACGCGCTCGACCGGCTTCTCCCGTTCCAGCAGTCCGACTTCGAGGCGATCTTCGAGGCGATGGCGGGGCTGCCGGTCACGATCCGCCTGCTCGACCCGCCGCTCCACGAGTTCCTGCCGCCGCTCGAAGAGGCGAAGGACGAATGGATGCGTTCCGCGCATCAAGCAGCTAACAGAGGCGAACCCGATGCTCGGCACGCGCGGCTGCCGGCTCGGGATCCAGTGGCCTGAGGTTTACGAGATGCAGGTTCGCGCGATCGCGCGCGCGGCGAAGGCGGTGGCCGAGCGCGGGGGAGAGCCGCCGCTCGTTGAGATCATGCACCCGCTCGTCGGCTTCCGCGAGGAGCTTCGCCGGCTCCGCGAGCTCACCGAAGCCGTGATGGAGGAGGAGGCGCCCGGGCTCGAGTACCTCTGCGGGACGATGATCGAGCTGCCCCGCGCCGCGCTTCGCGCCGACGAGATCGCCGAGGTCGCGGACTTCTTCTCCTTCGGCACGAACGACCTCACGCAGACGGCGCTCGGCATGTCACGCGACGACGCCGAGGGCAAGTTCCTCACGTACTACCTCGAGGACGGCGTGCTCGAGCGGAACCCGTTCGAGGTGCTCGACCAGCGAAGGCGTCGGCGACCTCATGCGCATCGGCGTCGAGCGCGGCCGCAAGACGAAGCCCGACATCAAGCTCGGCATCTGCGGCGAGCACGGCGGAGAGCCGAGCTCGGTCGAGTTCTGCCACACCATCGGCCTCGACTACGTGAGCTGCTCCCCGTACCGCGTCCCGCTCGCGCGCCTCGCCGCGGCGCAAGCCGTGCTGAAGGAAGCGAAGCGCGGCCAGTACGTCCAGGCCGGCGGCTAGTGACATTTCGCCGCCTCGGCGGCGTATAAAGGCGTATGGAGCGCGCGCTTGCACCGGTGTTTCTCGCGGCCGCCGTAGTCACGCTCGCGGGCTGCGGCTCGAGTGCGCACACAATCCAGGATCGCGCGAACCATCCGCCGCTCGTCAAAGGCAGGACAGCCGGCTTGCTGCTCTCCAAGGTTCCGGCGAGCTACCGGCCGCCGCTCTCGAGCAGTGACGTGCTCGGCCGCATCAAGGGCCTCCGCACGTCCAACCCGGATGCCCATCTCTGGATGGTGAACGGCGCGTATCCAGCCTGGGTGTTCACGTCCGACTGCCAGCATGGAACGAAGGTCTCGATCTACGACCTGCGCGGCCGGCGGTGGACGATGAGCTCCTGCGTGCCTCTCCACTTCGCTGCGGCAGCGTGCAGCGAGGGCTTCTGCGGCACCCCGCTCAACCAGGGTGGTCTTGACATGGCGGCGGGCGATGCAGAACGGATCGCTGGGGCGGCACACGTCTTCGCGGGTGATCGCGTCGACGACCCGACTGACACGGTGATTCTTCACCTCGTCCATGCACCGCAATCCGTGGTCGACGCGCTGAACGCGGCGCATCCCGGCACGTATGTCATCTACAACGGCGCGCCGCGGACATACCACGATGTCCGGGTGCTGCAGAACTCGCTCGACTGGCCGGCGTGGAAGGCGAAGGGAGTCCGGATCGTCTCTACCGGGCCGACGGAGAACGGCCATCTGCAGGTCGGAGTCACCTCGAACGTCGCGAATGCGCAGGCGCTCTTCGATGCCGCGTACGGTCGCGGCGTCGTCAAGGTCGTCCACGGGGAGCCGGCGTTCGCCGCGTGAGCCGGACGGCTCGACCTGCTAGACCGTCAGCGGCTTGCCGCATGCGCTGCAGAACGCGGCGCCCGCTTCGTTCGCGTGCCCGCACGAAGGGCAATTGACGCTGAGTGCGGCACCGCAGTGGGCGCAGAACTTCGCGTCTGCGCTGTTCGTGCCGCCGCACTTCGGGCAGGTCGTCTTCTCGCCGCCGACGCCGACGTAGTCGAGCGTGTCCTTCACCGTCGGCGCGACCTCGCCCGCGACGTAGCGCGTTGTCGTGCCAAGGAACCCGCCCTTCAGCATCGCGATCCCGAGCCCCAGCATCGGCAGACCGATGAACGCCATCCAGAAGTGGGTAGGCGTTGAAGCAGAGCCGAACGCGCTGAAGAAGCTTGCGAAGCCGGCGATGGCGAAGATGAGGCCGATCGCGGCGATGATCCCGCCGCCGATCCGCAGCGCCGACCGCATGCCGTCCTGATCGCTGAGCTCGGGCGGCCTCTCGGACACTGCGCGACAATACAACGTTGACGAGCGCCGAACCGGCGCGCCGCTCACACGCGTATAACTGGCGGCATGCAGCGCGTCTCCATGGCCGTCCTGCTGGGAGCGGCGATGCTCGCCGTAGCCGCGTGCGGCAGCTCGAGCCCTGCGCGCACCACCACTTCCGCCGCAGCCCCGGTGCATCGCCCCGAACTCAGGAACCCGAATTCGGTCAGCGCCGTGCTGCGCTTTACGAAGAGGATCCCGTGTCTCAACGGCAACCAACGGCTCGGCGGCCCGGCAGCGGTTCGGCAGTTCCACGCGGTGACCGCCATCGCGTGCACGCGCGAGTTCCGCACCATCCCGGGGAAGGGACAATTCGTCGTCTACGTCCGGCGCGTCGCCGTCGGGGACCTCGACGCGCTCGAGGACTACTTCGAGCAGCCGACCGTGGCGAAGCACCCGAAGGGCTCGGACTGCTCCGATGACGAAGAAGACGCCGACGACACCATCCGCGTGCCGGTGTTCGTCGACGCAACGGGGCGCACGCTCATACCGTTGATTCCCGACGTCTGCGGCGCCTCGGACGAGGACGCCGACGACGCGACCGGAGGCCAACACGTGCGCTGGCACGTCGTCTGGATGCGCCGCCTCCGGCGGGTTCCGTAGCGCGGCACGTACTGCGGTAAACCGCCGAGGCGGATTCGCTCCGGCGCGCGATACTCAACGTGTGAGCGCGCTCTTTCTGACGCTGCTCGCTCTCGCCGCGCCGCATCCGGGACAACCGGCCACGGTGAACGTTGCGGTTGCCACACTCTGGCAGTCCCCGAGCAGTCCGCGGAAGATCGACGCGCCCGCGCTTCGTCACCCGGTCGACCTCGACGCCTGGAACCGCAACCTCTCCTCTACAGCCGCGCGTGCCGGACTCGGTGGCCGCGTCGTGACGCAGGCGCTGTACGGGGAGAAGGTGGTCGTCCTCGCAGTGCGGGGGAGCTGGGCGGAGGTCGCCGTCCCCGATCAGCCGTCACCCCTCGATCGTCGTGGCTATCCGGGTTGGGTTCCGCGTGTCCAGATCAGGGCCGGCTACACGACCGGGCCAAGGCTCACGGTCATCGTCCCCAAGGCGACGCTCCATATTCGCGGTGTGAAGGCCTCCCTCAGCTACGGCACGCGGGTGCGAGTTGTCGGCACGACGCGTGGCGGCGCGTGGCGGGTCTCCACCCAGCACGGCTCTGCTTGGATCGCCCGCTCGCAGCTTGGCAAGCCGCCTTCCCTGACCGGCGCGCATGTCGTCGCGGAGGGGAAGCGCTTCCTCGGCCTCCGGTACCTCTGGGGCGGAACGTCCGCCTGGGGCTTCGACTGCTCGGGTCTCGTGTGGAACGTCTTCCACGCGCTCGGGAAGACGGTGCCGCGTGACACCGGGCCACAGTCGGGCGCCGGAAAGCGAGTCACAGGCGCGCTTCGCCCGGGCGATCTCGTTTTCTACGGCTCGCCCGCGACGCACGTGGCGATCGTCGCGGGGAACGGGATGATGATCGAGTCGCCCGACTCTGCGCACGCCGTGCGGCTCGTTCCGCTGCGGCCCGGCTACAGCGCCGCGCGCCGCTATGCGTAGCCGCGGACGCGGAAGTACGCGATCGCGATGCTCGCCGCCGCAACGGCGAGGAGGACCAAGATCCCTCCGATCCCGAGCTTGCCGTACCGCGCGCGGCTGCCACCCCAGTGTGCGTAGCCGAGCGTGATGAGGACGCCGCCAATGAGGCCGCCGATGTGCGCGCTCCACCCGATGCCCGGGATCACGAAGCCGAACACGAGGTTGATGCCGATCAGAGTCATCGCCTGCCCGCCCACCCGGCCGGTCAGCTGCCACTCGAGCAGCGCCATGGAGCCAAGAACACCAAAGACCGCACCGGACGCTCCGAGCCCCGGAACGAGTGGCGCGTAAAGCACGTAACCCGCTGATCCTGCGAGCCCGGAGACGAGGTACAGGCCGATGAAGCGCGCACGGCCGAGGTACTGCTCGACCTGGCTCCCGGCCCACCAGAGGATGTACATGTTGAACCCGATGTGAATCAAGCTCGCATGGAGGAACATGCTCGTGACGAGGCGGTACCAGCCGCCCTGGGCGACGGCGGGCCCATAGAGGATCCAGCGGTAGAAGAGACTGCCGCCGGGATCGTTGAGTCCGGCTCCCTGCGAGACGGTGACGAGGTAGACCGCGACGTTCGCCGCGATCAACAGCATCGTGACGGGCGCGCGGCCGGTCGCGAGCGAATCGCCCTGCGCGCGGTGCACCTTCGGCGGCTTGATCTGCATCGGCTTCTTTCCGCCCTGCGCGCCCGCGTGGTCGGGGCAGCGGATCCCGACGGGGGCGAACGTCGCGCAGTCGGCGCAGATCGGGCGGCCGCACTCCGAGCAGGCGAGGCCGGTCTCCTGGTCCGGATGCCGGTAGCAGTACCGGTGTTCCGCCGTCGACATCCGGACTAGCCTAGTCCGCGCAATGCGCGTCCACGTCTCCTTCACGCCGTCCGAGCAGCCGGACGCGACGGTCGCCGTCGTCGATCGACGTCCTGCGCGCAACCTCGACGATGTGCCAGGCGCTCGCGTCCGGCTACGGGCGCGTCCTCTGTTGCGCGGAGATCGACGACGCCCGCGTACTCGCTCAGACCGAGGGGCCGGCGAAGCTCGCGGGTGAGCGGCGCCTCGAGCACATCGAGGGCTTCGACTTCGGGAACTCGCCGCGCGAGCTCGAGGGCGACGCCGCGGCGCCGACGCTCATCCTCACGACGACGAACGGCACGCGCCTGCTCGTCGCCGCCGCCGAGCGATACGAGCGCGTCTACGTCGGCTCGCTCCTCAACCTCGACGCGGTCGCGGCCGCGGTGCGCGAGAGCGGGGAGGACGTCGCGGTGCTCTGCGCCGGCGTGCTCGGCGAGCTCGCGCTCGACGACGCGTACTGCGCCGGCCGGATCGTGCAGAAGATCGGCGGCGAGAACGAGGACTCCGCGCAGGCGGCGATTCGCCTCGTCGAGAGCTTCCCGAACGCGCGCGAGGGTCTCGGCGCGAGCCGCAGCGCGGGGAATCTCCGCCGCCACGGCATGGAGGCCGACGTCGACGTCTGCGCGCGGGAGAGCGTCCTCGACGTCGTCCCGCGCTACATCCGCCGCGTCGGCCTCGCAGCCGAAGTGACGATCTAGTTCGTCATCCGGACGGCGACGTTGTGCTTCGTCACCGAGGTGCGGTTGCCCGGTGTGCCGTCGGACGGCATCGACTCCATGACCTCGTGAGCGGTCGCGTAGTCGTCCTCGTTGTCGACGATCAAGACAGCGATCGCCTGCTCGCCCGCGGGATCGTGGAGGATCATCAGCTCGGCGGGCGGCATGCCCTCCGGCGCCTCGCCGTTCTCGATATTGCTTGCGAGCTCGGCCATCCGGGCGGAGTCGACCCCATCGAATGTCACAACGCGTGCGAGTGCCATGTGCGCCTCCTTGTCGTGGAGGAGAGAGCCTACGCTCCTCGCTGTTTCCGGAGGGCGTCGAGACGGCGGCGATCCTGTTTCGTCGGCCGCGCGCCGAGGTCGGAGCCGAGCGGGCGGGCGAGCCGCCGCTCGAGCTGGATCCGCTCTCGCTGCTCGCGCGACTCGGGCGTCTCGGAGTAGAGCGTCGCCGCGACGGTGGCCGAGCCGCGGCGGTCGGCGAGGCCGGTGACGACGACGGTGCGGGGGACGTGGCCGACGCGCACTTCGATCGTCTCGCCGATCGAGACGTCGCGCGCGGGCTTCACACGCTCGCCGCCGACTTTGACGTGCCCGGCGAGAACGAGCTCGGTCGCAGCGCTGCGCGTCTTTGCGAAGCGTGCCGCCCAAAGCCACTTGTCGATGCGCACGCGTTCCACGCCGCGATTGTCGCCGACGGGCGTCTCCCGGCGATGCCGTGGAGACGCCCGTCGTGCGAAGAGCGCTACTTGACGATGTGGATCAGCCGCTCCATGCCGAGCTGCGTGTGCTCGCGGCCGTCCTGCGTATCCATGAAGCACGCCTCGACGTACCAGCCGGGCTTCTGCTGAAGCGTGAACTGCTGGACGGCGCCGTGCGAGACGGGGGTGAACCACGTGAAGAACCCGCCGGACACGAGCTTCTTCCCGATCTTGTTGTCCTTACCAGCGCGAAGGAGCCGGACAGCTTCGCGTCCCGCCGCCCTGTTCTTCACGCCGAACCCGATCATCATGTGGACGAGGAAGCCAGCGTTCGAGGTACGGATCACCTGGCCGGTGTGCAGCGTCGCCGGCCCCTTGAAGCCGAACTCGACGGCCTTCTGCGACTGCTTTGCCGCGGGAAGGGTCATCGGAGTCGCGTTGTCGGCGACCGTGAACGTCGTGTTCGGCCACTTCGTCAGATCGTTCCCCGTCGCGTCAAAGGCGACGTAGTCGCCGGGCTGGAGGATCGTCTGGACGTCCTGTGTGCCCGGGCGGCCCCCGATGCCGAACACGATCGAGCCGAAGTCCACGACGTTGTTCGGGTCATTCGCCGCTTTCGTGCCGAGGAACGTGATGAGCTGGTTCGCCGTCACGCCGTCTTTGAGGCGGAAGAGGAGCGTCGAGCCCGAATTCTGGCCACTCGCCACCGAGTGAACCGTCACCGCTCCGGACTCGAGCGTCCCGCCGACAACGATCGAACTTCCGTTCATCGTCACGTCGATCTCCGGCAGCGAGGCCGTCGTTTTCGTTCCTGCGGCCCCGAGCGCGGCCGTTGTGGTGAGTACCGCTGCCACGAGCGCAGCGGCGAGCAATATCACGAGCTTCAAGGTGGAACCCCCTGTTATGTCGACTCCTCCGCCGGTCGGCGGACCAGGCGCGATGCTAGTCAGGTGGGACGCACATTCCTAGTCGGGTGGAGGCATATTTTGTAATGAGAGTTTGACAGGAACGTATGTTCGCATGTAGAACATATGTTCCTTGATCGCATGCGTCTCCATCCCCGGGCTTGAGCTGAAGGCGGCGTTGCGTCGCACTCCGACTCTCGCGCTGCGCCCGGCGGCGCTCGCTCCCGAGCCGCAGGCCGAGCCGCTCATCGGGCCTGTCACGGCTGCTGCCGAGGCGCTCGGCGTGCGGCCGGGGATGCGGCTGGGGGAGGCGCTCGCCACGTGCCCGTCGCTCGCGCTCATCGAGCCCGACGCGGCCGGGGCGGAGCAGGCGTGGGAGGAGATCGTCCGCGCGCTCGAGGACGCGGGCTTTGCTGTTGATCCCGCGTCCTCCGGCGGGTTGCATATTTCGAGACGCGTGGAGTCGAACGGCTCTACGGCGGTCTCGAGCCTGCGCTGAAGCGTGCACTCACTGCCGTCGGGACGGAGTGGGACGCACGCATCGGCGCGGCGGGGAGGCGGTTCGCCGCACTGGCGGCAGCTTCCGTCGCGCAACCCGGGCAGGTAGTCGTGGTTGCCGACGAGGAGCTGCCGCAGTTCCTCGCGCCGCTCCCGCTCACGCTTCTCCCGCTCGAACGCAACCGCTACGAGGAACTCGAAGCGCTCGGCGTTCGCAAGCTCGGACAGCTTGCCGGGCTCCCGGGTGGCGCCGTCGCCGAACGATTGGGGCCGGACGGTCGGCGCGCCTGGAGCCTGGCGAGAGGTGGAACGGCCGCGCGCGTGCGTGGCCGCCGTCCGCCCGCCGCCGTCTACGCCTCGCTCGAGTTCCCCGAGGCGATCGCGAACGAGCTGACGCTGCGACGCGCGCTCGCCGGGCTCGTGGACAAAGCGCTGGCGCGGCCCGAGCGGCGCGACCGCTTCGTCCGCAAGCTCGCTCTTGCCGCTCGGTTGGAGACGGGCGGATCCTGGCGGCGCACGCTCACGCTGCGCGAGCCGCACGCCGACCCCGACCGGATCCGCGTCGCGCTCGCGCCGCGGCTCGCCGAGCTGCCCGGCCCCGTCGTGGCATTGCGCTTGGAGCTTGTCGAGCTCACCGACCCCGCCGGCCAGCAGCTCGAGCTCCTCGCGGCGGGCGCCGAGGATCGCACCCGGCTGCGGGAAGGCCTGCGCCAGGTACGCGCGAGCACCGGCTCCGGCTCCGTCTGCACCGTCGTGGAGGTCGCGCCATGGTCTCGGGTTCCCGAGTCGCGAGCGCTGCTGGTACCCAAGGACGAGTAGCCCAGGGGAAAGCAGCTCGCTTCAACGCGCCGCGCGCGGCACGTGTCGAGGCGAACGCGAGCGGCTGCCCCCGCGAGGTCAACCACCAAGCCGTCGCGTTCGTGCGCGAGGAATGGCGCGTAGTCGACCGCTGGTGGACGGAAGAGGCCGTCGTCCGCCGCTACTTCGAGCTCGTGCTCGAGAGTGGCGAGAATACGGTTGTCTTCCATGACAGCGCCGGCGGCGGCTGGTACACCCAACGAGGAGCGTGAGATGAGCGAATTCGATGAAGTGGAGCGCGATGAGATCGCGGTGCAGTTCGTCCGGGCGGCGGACGGCGTTGCCGGAGCCCCACGCGCGTGGGAGGCGCTCGAGCAGGCGGTCGGGATGCAGGGCCGTCACTTGTACGGCTCGTTCGATCCCGTCGCCAACGACTACCGCGCGTGCGTCGAAGTACGGGAAGGGGATGAGCTCGCCGAGGGGCTCGAGGCGGGGACGCTCGCCGGCGGGCGGTATCTACGCGCGCGCGTGCAGGGCGAGCCGCCGGCCGTGTACGGGCAAATCGGGCCGATGTTCGAGGCGATGGTGCAGGAGCGCGAGCCGGACATGAGCCGCCTGAGCCTCGAGCACTACAAGAGCCGCGGCGAGATCGACTTGCTCCTACCCATCTAGAGCGCCCCGATCTAGGGCGCGCCGCAACTCACGCGCTGCCGCCTCGGGTTCCTCGGCGTCCCGGATCGCGCGCACGACCGCGATCCCGGGCGCGCCCGCGGCGACGACCTCCGCGACGTTGCTCAGGTCGATCCCACCGATCGCCACCCACGGAACGGTCAACGCCGCCGCGGCGTCGCGGACGAGCTCCAGACCGCCGGCAACCGCGTCCTCCTTCGTCGGCGTCGCAAAGGCGGTGACGCCGACGTAGTCCGCGCCCTCGACATCCGCGAGCTCCTCGACTGTCGACGCCGAGAGTCCCACGAGCCGGTTCGGGCCGACGAGCTCGCGCGCCTCCGCGACCGACGCATCGCTGCGGCCGACGTGGACGCCGTCCGCGTAACACCGGTGCACGAGATCGGGACGGTCGTTGAGGATGAAGAGCGCGCGGTGCCGCGTGCACGCCCGGCGGAACGGCCTTGCCGCCGCAATGAGCTCGCGATCGGTGAGCGTCTTGTCCCGCAACTGCACGACGTCGACGCCGCCGCGCAGCGCCGGTTCGAGAACGTGCGTGTCCTCGGCGGAGAGAACGAGATAGAGCCTCATCGCTCCCTCACACTGCCAGGCTAGGGTCACACCGTGCGGTCGCGTCTTGCTGTCGTTCTCGCCGTGCTCGCGGCGATTGCGCTCCTCGGTGCGCTCGTCCAGCAACGGACGAGCGCGGCTCCGGCAACGACGACCGCGACGGAGACGACGCCCGACCCGAACCGCGTCGTCGTGCACAAAGGCCCGCTGCCCGGCGCGCTCCTCATCGCGGACCGCGGTAACGACCGGATCCTCGTCGTCGACTCGCGCGGGCGCTGGCTCTGGCACTTCCCGACTCCGATAGACCGCAGGCACGGCGCCCACCTCGTCTTCGACGACGACACGTTCGTCCAACCCGGTGGCAAGGCGCTCATCACGAACGAGGAGGATCAACCAGGACATCCTCTCGATCAACATCAAGACGCACCGCACCGCGAACCTCTTCGGCGTCCCGGGCGTCATCGGCCACGACTCGACACATCTCGACTGGCCCGACGACGCATACGTCCTGCCCGATGGGACGATGACCGTCGCGGACGCCTACAACTGCCGGATCCTCTTCGTTCGGAACCATCGCATCGTCCGCCAGATCGGACAGACGCACGTCTGCGTCCACAACCCGCCGTACACGCTCGGCGATGTGAACGGCGACACGCCGCTGCCGAACGGCGGCGTGATGGTCTCGGAGATCCCGCCGACAGGTGGCTGGATCGACGCGTTCTCGAAGACCGGGAAGCTGCTCTGGGACTTCAAGCCGCCCGTCGCGTACCCCTCCGACCCGCAACCGCTCTCACGCGGCCGGATCCTCCTCACCGACTACAACCCCGGCGGTCCCGGCGCGGTGCTGATCGTGAATCGGCACGGGAAGGTCTTGTGGCGGTACGGGCCGACGTCGGGGCCGGGGGAGTTGAGCCACGCGTCGCTCGCGATCATGCTCCCGAACGGCAACATCGCGGTGAACGACGACTACAACCACCGCGTCGTGATCATCGACCCGAAGACGAAGAAGATCGTCTGGCACTACGGCGTCAACCATGTGCCGGGAACGAAAGCGGGCTACCTCAACACGCCCGACGGCATGGACTACATCCCGCTCGGCCCGAACGAGAAGCTGCTCTGGCAGCTCGTGCACCACCCGTAGCACGCGAACATATGTTCGCCTAGACTCGGTTGGTGGGATACGCCGAGCTTCATGCGCACAGCGCGTACTCGTTCCT
This sequence comes from uncultured Actinomycetes bacterium, assembly GCA_963767525.1. Taxonomy (GTDB): domain Bacteria; phylum Actinomycetota; class Thermoleophilia; order Gaiellales; family Gaiellaceae; genus Palsa-739. The sequence continues at coordinate 208,815 of CAVYEH010000002.1, read as the reverse complement.
CGACGGCGCGTCGCAGCCGGAGGAGCTTGCGGCGCGCGCGGCCGAGCTCGGGTACGAGGCGCTCGCGCTCACCGACCACGATGGCGTCTACGGGTCGCTCGAATTCGCGCACGCGGCGAAAGGCTTTGGGATTCGCGCGATCACCGGGGCGGAGGTGACGCTCGCGGGAGGAGCACACGTCACTCTGTTGGTGGAGTCCGCGCGCGGGTACGCGAACCTTTGCCGGCTGCTCACCGCTGCGCACGCGCACACGCGCGACTCGCCGAACCGCGAGCCGACACCGCCGCGGCTCGACCAGCGGTTGTTGGAGGAGTTGAACGAGGGGCTCGTCTGCTTGTCCGGCTGCGCGCGCGACGGCCTCGCGGTGCGCGACCCGAACGCCGCCGTGCGCCTCGCGCGCGCGTTCGGGCGTGACCGCTTCTACGTCGAGCTCCAGCGCCCGTACGAGCGCGGAGACGCGCGGCGCAACGCGCGCCTGCGCGAGCTCGCGGAGACGCTTCGCGTCCCGACCGTCGCGACGGGAGACGTCCACGCGCACGACCGCCGCCGCGCCGCGCTCCAGGACATCCTCGTCGCCGTCCGCTGCCGCACCTCGCTCGAAGGCTGCGAGCAGGAACGGCGCGGCAACCACGAAGCCGTCCTGCTCCCGCCGGAGAAGATGCTCGACCGCTTCCCCGACGACCGCGACGCGGTGCTCCGCACGAGCGAGCTCGCCGAGCGCCTCGAGTTCGACCTCACCGAGGAGCTCGGCTACCGCTATCCCGACTTCTCCGACGGCAGCGGAGCCGGCGATCGTCCAGCTCCGCCGCGTCTGCGAGACGGCGTTCGCCGAGCGCTACTCGCAACTTGAACGGCCACAAGAAGCGCGTCCGCGCGCGGCTCGACGAGGAGCTCCACCTCATCGGCGAGCTCGGTCTCGCCGGCTTCTTCCTGCTCCACTGGGAGGTGCTCGAGCTCGCGCGCGAGGTCGCGCTCGAGGTGCGCGGGCCGGGCTCGATGCGCCACGTCCTGCCGCCGGGCCGCGGGCGCGGCTCGTCGGTCGGCTCGCTCGTCTGTTACCTCACCGGCCTCTCGCACGTCGATCCGGTCGCGAACAACCTCTCGCTCGGGCGCTTTCTCAACCGCGAGCTTGCGTCCGTTCCGGACATCGATCTCGATTTCCCACGCGACATCCGGGAGAAGCTCATCGTGCGCGTCGTCGAGCGCTACGGCCAAGAGCACGCGTCGCTCGTCGCGGCGTTCGCGACGTACCGCTCGCGCGGCGCGATTCGCGACGTCGGCAAGGCGCTCGGCCTGCCGTACGCCGACCTCGAGCGGCTCGCGCGCCTGACCGACGGCTGGAACGCCGCGCGCGTCGCCGACGAGATCGGGGCGCTGCCCGACGCGGCGCGCAAGCTCTCCTCGCGGCGCTGGCGCGTGTTCGGCGCGCTCTGCACCGAGATCGCCGGCCTGCCGCGGCACATCTCCCAGCATCCCGGCGGGATGGTCATCTCGACGCGCCCGCTCGTCGAGCTCGTGCCCGTCCAGCCGGCGGCGATGGAGGGGCGGCAGATGTGCCAGTGGGACAAGGACTCGTGCGCCGACGCCGGCTTCCTCAAGATCGACCTGCTCGGCCTGGGGATGCTCTCGGCGGTCGAGGAGTGCGTCGACCTCATCGCGAAGCACCGCGGCGAGAAGATCGACCTCTCGCGCGTGCGGCTCGACGACCAGGACGTGTTCGCGGAGATCCAGCGCGCCGACACGGTCGGCTGCTTCCAGATCGAGAGCCGCGCGCAGATGCAGGTCATCCTCCGCACGCGGCCGGAGACGATCGACGACATCACGGTGCAGGTCGCGCTCGTGCGGCCGGGGCCGATCCAGGGCGGCGCCGTCCATCCGTACGTCGAGCGGCGGCAGAAGCTCCGCGACGACCCGACGTTTCGCGCGCCGGCCGATCATCCGCTGCTCGAGGAGCCGCTGCGCGAGACGCTCGGCGTGATCGTCTTCCAGGATCAGGTGCTCGACGTCGCCGTCCATCTCGCGGGCTTCACGGTCGGCGAGGCGGAGGGACTGCGGCGCGCGATGTCGCGGAAGCGCTCGGTCGCGGCGCTCGAGGCGTGGCGCGAGCGGTTCATCGCGGGCGCGATGGAGAAGGGCGTCGACGGAACAGCAGGCGAACGAGCTGTACGACAAGCTCGTCGCGTTCTCCGGCTTCGGCTTCCCGAAGTCGCACGCAGCGGCGTTCGGGCTGCTCGCGTACCAGTCGGCGTGGCTGCGGCACCACTACGCGGCGGAGTTCCTCGCCGCGCTCCTGAACGCGCAGCCGATGGGCTTCTATCCGCCCGCGACGCTCGTGCGCGACGGGCAGCGGCGCGGGGTCGAGACGCGCCCGCCGCACGTCAACGTCAGCGAGGTGAACTGCGTAATCGAGGACGGCGCCGTTCGCGTCGGGCTGAAGTACGTGGCGGGCGTGGGGGAGGACGACGCGGAGGCGGTCGTCGCGGCGCGGCCGTACTCCTCCATCCGTGAGCTCGGGCAAAGGACGGGCCTGTCGGGGGACGAGTTGCGCGCCCTTGCCGAGTCGGGCGCGTGCGACTGCTTCGGCCTCGCGCGGCGGGAGCTCCTGTGGCAGCTAGGCCTCGTGCCGCGGCCAACGTCCGTTCCCGGGACGGAGGGGAAGGCGAAACAGCTCGCGCTCCCGCTCGACCCGACCGCGGCGACACCCGACCTCCCGGAGCCGACGGTGTGGGAGCAGATGCTCACCGACTACCGCACGACGGGCCTGTCGGTCGGCGTCCACCCGCTCACGCTCATGCGCCCGCACCTGCCGGTGGGCACGTTCTCGAGCGAGGAGCTGCGCGCGCAGCCGCATCGAGCCAACGTTCAGTTCGCGGGCCTCGTCGTCGCGCGGCAGCGTCCGTCGACGGCGAACGGCGTCTGCTTCATGCTCCTCGAGGACGAGACGGCGCAGGTCAACCTCGTGATCGCACCGCAGGTGTACGAGCGTTTCCGTGCGGTCGTGCGCGGCGAGCCGCTCCTCCTCGTGCGCGGGAGGTACGAGCACTCGGACCGGAACCGCAACATCCTCGTCCGCGAGATCGTCTCGCTCGCACCGCTCGCGCGGCGTCTCACCGACGGGGCGGACGTCCACGCAGCGCTCCCGCGCGCCCATCACTTCGGCCACCGGTAGCGTTACAATCTCCGATGGACAGTTGGCTGCAGCTCTGAGCTACTTACTCGAAGGCCCGCCGAAAGGCGGGCCTTCTTGTGTCCTGGACCCCGAGGGCCGGATTCGAACCGGCATCCTTCCAATGGACAGTTGGCTGCTCTACCAATTGAGCTACCTCGGGGTCGTGCACCAGATGTAGTCGCTGTCGTGGAGCGATTCGGTGTCAACTCTGTGCCAAGAGAGCGGAGGTTCGGGCACCGCTAGTCCTGGATCGTGCGAAGGCACGCGCGTATGCGCTTGTTGTGGAATGTCCCATAACGGCCGAAGATGAAGTTCCGGACCGGCACCGACGGGGGGCCGTAGTCGGAGTTGTAGAAGCCTCCGCCGTCGTCGTAGGCCGCATACCACGCGACTGCATTGTTCGGCGCGGATGTCACGTACTCGTGATGGTGATGGCCCTGGATCTCAAATTCCAGAAACCGGCGATATCGCCACGACAGATAGGCCCGGTGGTGGGGCCGGGAGACCCGGTACCGATCCGCGCGCCAGCATGCCACCGACTTAGCCAGGCTGTAGGGCGGCGCCTTGCTGGGCTTATTCTCCCTCCAACCGGGATTCGAGCAACTCGATGCCCCGGTGACGAGGACAGTCACCAAACCCAAGAACCAAAGCTGCGAAGATCGTGCGCCGCCTCATCGGTTCCTTCGAGCCTACTGCTAGACGCCGAACATCCCGAGCTGCAGCCCGAGCATCGAGACGAAGGAGAGTCCGCCGCCCAAGGCGATCTGGCTCCAGCGGGCGTCGCGGAACGCCTCTGGAAGCAGCTCCGAGAACACCATCCAGATCATCGCCCCCGCGGCGAAGCCGAGACCGACCGGAAGGAAGGGGCCGAACTGCTCGACGAAGATGTACGCGAGCGGGGCGATGATCGGCTGCGGCAGGCTCGAGAAGATGCTCCACCCGGCGGCAGCTCGAACCGTGGCGCCGCGGGGGACGAGAACGAGGCTGATCGCGAGACCCTCCGGAATGTTGTGGATGGCGATCGCGAGCGTGATGAGCACGCCGAGCTTGTCGCCGCCCCCGAAGGACACCCCGACACCGACGCCCTCCGTCGCGGAGTGCGCGGTCATGACCGCGATGATGACGACCGCCTTGCGTGCGTCGACGCCGCTCAGCCGCCCGAGGGCGATGTCCTCTCCGTCGCCGAGGAGCTTCCGGAAGACGTAGATGAACAGGCCTCCGGCCAAGGCGCCCAGCCCGAGACGGCCGACCCCGAGCGACCAGCCCTGCCACAGAAGCCCTACGCTGGCTGCCAGCATGAAACCGGCGGCGATCGCGTTTGAGACTCCGAGCCAATGCCTCGCCATGCCGTTGCGCAGGAAGAGAAACGGCAGCGCGCCGAGCCCCGTGGCGAGACATGTGACCAGCGCCGCGGCTGTGACCGTCCAGACGTTGACCTGCACGACGCAAGCGTGGACGCGGTCACATCGCGCCGCATCCGGTCCAAGCCGCCAATCGACTTCCTCTCGATCAACCTGCGATACCGTCTTCTCGTGCACGTCGTCGTGAACCACCTTCGGCTGCGCAACCCCCTGACCGAGCGAGACCGTCCAGGCGGCGCGCGACGGGAGTTCGGCTCGTCGTCGAAGCGGGCGGGAGCCGCGGCCAGGTCTTGATGGTCGACGACCGGCATCTCATCCTCCTCCTCGAGTTCCCGAGCGCGGAGGAAGCGAACCGGATCGCGCGCGAAGTCGGTGGCCCGTGGATGAACAAGCACATCCGGCCGCTCCTCGCCGGCGACACGGAACGCCATGTCGGTGAAGTGATCGCCTCGACCGACCGCGGCGTATCGTCTGACTGACGTGGCACGGATTCTCTACAAGCCGATCGGACTGCTCCTCGCCGTCCTCGGCAGCCTGCTCGCGGGCGCGGTCTTCAAGCGCGTCTGGCCGGGGGACGACGCGCCCGACGCGACGGACGCGCGGAAGGGTTGGGGCGAGGTGGTGGCGGGAGCGGTCGTCCACGGCGCGGTCTTCGGCGGCATCAAGGCGGCGGTCGATCGCGCCGGCGCGACCGGCTTTGCCAAGCTCACCGGAGCATGGCCCGGCCGGACGAAGGACTGACCTTCCCGCACACGCCGCGCGTACCCTGAGCGTGTGATCGAGATCTCCTGTGCGGCGTGTGGCTGGGTCGCGATCACGGCTCAGCCGGTGAACGCCGTGTGGCGTGAGCATGAGGAAGGCTGTTCCGCGGTCGGCGGCGCCGTCCGGCACATGCCCGATCTGCCGCCGTTGCGGCGCATGCAGCCCGCGGTTGTCGCCTGCGCGCACCGGCCCGTCCGCCGCCAGATCGCCGTCACGCCGGCGGGTGTCAAGAAGTACGCCGTCATGTGCGAGCTCTGCGGCCGCTACATCGACTGACGAAAAATGCGGTTCGGCCGATCTGCGCCCTACACTGCGACGCGTGTCGAGGGTAGGCCGGTCGCGGTTCCTTTCTTTGCGCACGGTCATCGCCGTCGCGCTCCTTGTCGTCGTGTGCGGCATGCTCGCCGGCGCCGGGGAGGGGGCGACCGCCCTCGGACCGAGCCGGATCGTCGCTGCGGCGCCGCGCCTGCCTCACGCGGCGCGCGTGCTCGGGGCGGTACGCGCCGACGCCACCGTGGCGGGCGCAGTCGTCCTCCGGCCGCGGAGCGAGACAGCTCTGACGGAGTTCCTCGCCGCGGTCAGCGACAGGCACTCGCCGCTTTTCCACCACTACCTCGCGCCGGGAGAGTTCGCTTCGCGCTTCGGCCCGGCGGCGTCGAGCATCGCCACCATTACGGCGCGTCTGCGTACCGAGGGACTCAGCGTGACCGTCGCGCCGAACGGGATGTTCGTCGACTTCCGCGGCTCCGCGGCGCAGGTCGAGCACGCGTTCGGCGTCGGTCTCGAGCGCATCCGGCTCGTCGACGGCTCGCTCGGCCGTGCGCGCACAGGGGCGATCCGGCTTCCCGCTTCGATCGCCGGCCTCGTCACGTCGGTCGTCGGGCTCGACAACACGGTGCGGTTCCGTGCGGCCGCCATCACCCCGGGCGCAGCAGCGCAGGCCTCCCGGATCCATCGTGCGGCCAAGAAGCCGGCGTTCCCGCACCCGGCCGGATCGCCGACCCCGTGCGCCGACGCCCAGAGCGCCGCGGCGCAGTACGGCGGCCTGACGGACGACCAGATCGCAAACGCGTACGGCGCCTTCGGCCTCTTCGGCGCGAGCGACGTCGGCGCCGGCCAGCACATTGCGGTGTTCGAGCTGGAGCCGTTCGACGCCACCGACATCCAGACATTCGACGAGTGCTATTTCGGCGTAGCGGCCGCGGCGGCGATGGCCGGCCGGCTCAACACCATCCCCGTCGACGGCGGCCAGCCGGCAGGTGCAGGCAGCGGCGAGTCACTGCTCGACATCGAAGACATCTCCGCGTTCGCGCCGGGCGCGTACATCGACGTCTACGAGGCGCCCAACACGACCTTCGGCGCGCTCGACGAGTACGCCGCGATCGTCAACAACGACGCCTACACCTACCAGACCGTGAGCTCGAGCTGGGGTCTCTGCGAGCAGGCCGTCCAGCAGGGAGAGCCGGGAGTGCTCGAGGCCGAGAATCTCCTCTTCCAGCAGGCCGCCGCGCAAGGCCAGTCCGTCTTCGCCTCCTCGGGCGACGAGGGGAGCAACGACTGCAACGCCTTCTACGAGGGCGGTCCGGTCACGCCCGTCCTCTCGCAAGACGACCCGGCGAGCCAGCCGTACGTCGTCGGCGTCGGCGGCACGACGATCGACAACCCGAGCCAGCCGGCCCTCGAGCACGTGTGGAACGACGGCGTGTTCTGGGGCGCCGGCGGCGGTGGAATCTCGCAGTCGTGGCCGATGCCTGCGTGGCAGCTCTCCTCGCTCGTTCCCGGCGTGCACAACGCCGCAACGATCCAGGCCGCGAACACGTTCGAGGCGGGAGATCTGAACCAGCCCGGCTACGCGTTCTGCCGGACCGACAACCCCGCTGGCGTGAGCCAAGCCGCATGCCGCGAGGTTCCCGACGTCAGTGCGCAGGCCGACGAGTTCACCGGTGGCATCACCGTGTACAGCCAGACGTTCGGCGGCTGGCAGACGTCCGGCGGGACGTCGTCCTCGGCGCCGATCTGGGCGGCGCTTCTCGCGGTGGTCAACCAGTCCTCGACGTGTCAGTCCAACGTCTCCACCCAGAACGGCGTCGGCTTCGTCAGTCCGCTCCTGTACTCCGTGGCGTCGAACCCGACGGCATACGCGGCGTCGTTCAACGACGTCACCGCCGGGAACAACGATCCGTACGGCTACTCCGGCCTGTTCCCAGCGACGACGGGTTATGACATGGCCTCAGGGCTCGGCTCACCGCAACTCACGCAGCCGGGCAACGGAGCAGGGCTCGCGTACTACCTCTGCACCGGCGCAGCCGCGTCGGGCCCGCGCCCGACTATCACCGGCATCGCGGCGAACGTCACCTTCACGTCCGCGTCGTCGACGGCCGTGACGATCACCGGCACGAACTTCGAGCACAACGCGGCGCCGAATGTCGCGGCGATCCAGGTCGGCGACTACGTCGTGCCGTCATCTGACTTCCTCGTCACCAGTCCCACGTCGATCAGCGCGACCTTCCCTGCAGCCGCGAAGGTGAACTCGCCGCAGTCGCCGACCGACGGCGCCGGCCGCGTGCAAGTCGTCGTGACGCTGAACGACGGCGAGAGCAGTGCTCCGAGCGCGGGCAGCGCCTTCACGTACGTCGACAAGAGCGGCGCAAGCGCCATCCCGTCGGTGACCTCCGTCGGCCCGTACGGCGGGCCTGACGCGGGCGGAAACGCTGTCGCGATCTACGGCGCCGGCTTCACGGGCGCAACAGGAGTCAAGTTCGGTGGCGTCACGGCAAGCAGCTTCACGGTGGTCCACGACTGGGAGATCACGGCCACCGTGCCGGCGTACAGCGGCGCGACGGCCTGCGTACAGGACGGCTCGTCCTTCGGCACGGGTGAGAACGCGACGAACGACATCTGCCAGGCGCAGGTCGTCGTGTCGAACTCGCACGGCCCGAGCAACACAGCGACCATCCTCCCGCTCTATGAAGGCGACGCGTCGTTCTCCGCGCTTGGCGTCATTCCCGCGCCGGCGGGACAGGAGGCAGCTCCCGCGCCGACCGAGTACGACTACTTCCCGCCCCCGACGATCACGTCGATCTCGACCGACGGCGGCCCGTTCTCGCTCGCAAGCGAGGACGGCAGCAGTGTCATCACGATCAAGGGAGCCGGTCTGAACACCGCCGGCCTCAAGTGGGTCGACTTCGGCGATACGAGCCAGGCCGACTCGCAGGACTTCAGCCTCGTCACCGTCACGGGAACCGAGATCCAGATCGCGGCGCCTCCGTTCGAGACCCCGACGACGAGCACCGCGACCGTGCCGGTTACGGTGCACACGCTCGCGGGCCAGTCCGCTGCCGTGGACGCGACATACGCGGGGATCCCGACCGTGGACGGAGCGACCGCGACCGCAGGTCCGACGGCCGGCCAGCCCGGAGGCCCGAGCACCGGCGGCACGCCGATCGACGTCACGGGAGAGGGCTTCGCGGACCAGGTCCTCGCGATCGCATTCGTCGACGCGCTCGGCCCGTTTACGCTCGGGACCCAATACAACGTCACGGCGAACAGTGATACCGATCTCACGTCGACGACGGTGCCGCAGAATCCCGGGGTCGTCGACGTCGAGGTTTGCACGGTGACGGCGTGCTCGTTCCCGTCACCGACCCTGGCCGACGCGTTCCTCCTCTACCCGCCGGGCGACCCGAAGATCGACTCGATCACGCCCGCCAAGGGACCCGCCTCGGGCGGAACGCGCGTCGTCATCACGGGAGAGAACCTCGGCTGCGTGACCGGCGTGTACTTCGGGCAGATCGCGGCGACGAAAGTCTCGAATGGTAAGGCGCTCCTCGATTGCGGCTCGACGACCCAGGTGGCCGTCGCCGCCCCGCCCGGCAAGCAGGGCAAGTCCGTGAAGGTGACGCTCACGACCGTCGAGAGCGACCTGACGAGCTTCGGCGCGACCACCGACGTGGTGCGCTTCACGTACAAGCCCGCCGTGCCGCAGACGCTCACGGTCGCGACTGTCGGGACAGGCTCCGGCAAGGTCACGAGCTCGCCGAACGGCGTGACCTGCGGGAAGACCTGCTCGCATCGCTTCCCGTACCAGTCAGTTGTGAAGCTGTCCGCGACGCCGTCGTCCCGATCGCACTTCGTCGGCTGGCTCGGCGCCTGCAAGGGCAAGGGGACGTGCACGGTGCGGATGAAAAGCGCGGTGCTCGTGAAGGCGCTCTTCGAGAGCTCGCGCTAGCGGCTCGACTTCACCTCAGCGGCGGTCGAGCCAGCGCCAGCGCTTCCGTGCGGCGTCCTCGAACGCGCGCTCGTACTGCTCCGCGAGCGGCTCCTCGAGAGTCGCCGCGAAGCGGTCACGCATCTCTGCGAGCGCGTCGATCACCGCGTCGACCGCGTCCGAGTAGTCGCCGTACGCCTCCTCGGCCTCGTCGCGCTCGGCACTGCGGTACCGCTCATCGAGTTCCTTGACCTCGCCGAGCAAGCCGTGCGCCTCGTCGGCGGCAAAGAGGTCGAGCTGGCGGGCGATCGTGTCGGCGAAGCGGTTGCGCCGAAACATCACGCTATCTCGGCGTACAGGGCGAGGTGCGCCGCGGCGGCGGCGTCCCACGTGAGCTCCGCGCGCGCCTGCCGTGCGCCTGCGCGCGCCTGTTCGAGCTGCGCCGGATCGGAGAGAAGCTCTCGCACCGCAACCGCGAGCGCGGCGACGTCACCGGCGGGAACGACGCGGCCGGCGCCGTACTGGCGGATTGGCTCCGCAATGCCGCCGACGTCGTACGCGATCGCGGGAACGCCGGCCCCGAGCGCCTGCAGGAGCGCGCCGCTCTGGTCGAGCTCCGGCTTGTACGGGAAGATCGCCACCGTCGCCGCCCCGAAGAACCGGCTCGCCTCCTCGAGCGAGAAATAACCGAGCTGCCACTCGACGTCGACGCCGGCGGCAGCCTCGCGGTACGGCTCGAGCGGCTCGCGCGGGTCACCGGCGACAAGCAGCCGCGCCTGCCCGGCGCGCCGCACCGCCTCGATCGCGTCGCCGAGCCCCTTGTACGGCCGGATCATCCCGAACGCGAGCACCGTCCTCCCGTCGTCCCTCTGCTCCGGGTTGCTCGGAAAGACGGGGTGGGGGATGACGCGGAGCTTCTCCGCGGGCACGCCGACCTCGGCGAGCGTCGCGCGGCCGCTCTCGCTGTGGACGACGATCCGGTCGAAGCGTGAGAAGAGCTTCAGCCAGAGCGCAGTCTTGTGCGCCGTGCGGCGCGGCAGGAGGTCGTGCGCAGTGAACACCGAGGGGAGATGCGGGCGGAAGAGGTGTGCGTCGAGCTCCGGCGCGGGCAGCCACTGCATGTGCAGGACGTCCGCGTCGAGCCGGTGGAGCCGGGCGAGCCCGAGCGGGTGCTCGGCCGCCTTGAACGGAATACGCAGGCGTGAGCGGCCGAAGACCCGCGACGTGACGGGATAGAAGATCTCGCGCCGCCGGTAGCCCTCCGGCTCCGGCGCGCGACCGAGGCGAAAACGAGACGTGACGAGGTCGACCTCGGCGCCGGCGCGCGCAAGAGCGGCGGCGAGCTCGTGGTCGTACGGCGGCGTGAAAGCCGGAGGGTCGGCCAGCAGGACATGCACGAGTCGTAGGCTACGCGGCATGGATTACGACGCCGCTCGCGCTCAGTTCCCGGTCCTCGAGCACGCCGCGTACCTCAACGCTGGCTCGAACGGGCCGCTGCCGCGCGCGGCGGTCGAGGCGGCGCAGGCGTGGCTCGCGCGCGATCTCGAGCGCGGCCGCAGCGGGATGCCGTACATCGACGAGCTCGCCGGGCTCCGCGACCAGGTGCGCGAGCGCTTCGCTGCCGTCGTCGGCGCCTCTCCCGAGCAGATCGCGCTCACCGACTCGACGACGCGCGGCTGCCAGATCGTCGTCGCCGGGCTTGGGCTGGCGGCGGCGGACGAGATCGTCACGACCGACGAGGAGCACTTCGGTCTCCTCGGCCCGCTCCACGCGAGCGGCGCGCGCGTCGTCGTCACTTCGGCTGACGAGGACGCGATTCTCGCCGCGGTCACGCCGCGCACGCGGCTCATCGCGGTGTCCCACGTCCTCTGGACGACAGGCCGCAAGCTCGACATCGCTCGCTTGCGGGAGGCCGGGCTACCGGTTCTCGTCGACGGGGCACAGTCGGCCGGCGCTATCGCGCCGGACCTGACCGGCGCCGACTACTTCACGATCAGCGCGCAGAAGTGGCTGTGCGCAGCCGAGCCGACGGGCGCGTTGTTCGTGCGCGAGCCCGAAGCGCTGCCGGTCGCTACGCCGAGCTACTTCGCGATGACCACGCACGAGGCTGACGGCTCGTACGCGGCGCGCGACGGCGCACGTCGGTTCGACTCCGGCTGGATCTCCGGCCCGATCCTCTCGGGGCTCGTCGCGTCGCTCGCCTGCCACCCGGAGTGGCGGTACGAGCGCGCCGCGGAGATGGCGGCGCGCTGCCGTGAGTTGCTCGAGCCGCTCGTCGAGGTCGTCACGCCGCCGGGCCACTCGACGCTCGTCTCGTTCCGCCCGCCACGGCGATCCGAAGGAGCTCGTCGAGGCGCTCGACAAGCAAGGCGTGATCGTCCGCGACATCCCCGGCCATGGCGTCGTCCGCGCGTCGTGCGGCTGGTGGACGAACGAGGACGATCTCGAGCGTCTCGCCGCGGGCCTCTCCTAGGGGCCGCCGAAGCCGCCGGGCGGAGGGCCGCTGCGGAATCCGCCGGGTGGCGGATCGCCGTAGCCGGGTCCTTGGCCCGGCCGACCGAAGCGGGCGGGGCCACCGACTCCGGGGCCACCGGGCATCCCGCCGCCGTCCGCGAGCTTGGGGTACTCGACCCCGCCGAGCGTCACGACGGCCGCGAGCGCGACGATCGGGAGCCAGCGCGGCATGCGGTGGACGAGCCACGCGGCGAGGAGGGCGAGCGCGCCGAGCGCCGGGACGTAGAAGCGGATGAGGTGGACGCTCACGCCGCCGCCTCCGCCCGGGCCGCCGGGGCCGCCGGCGCCCTGGCCGACCGTCCACGTGTACGCGAGGTAGAGCCCGTAGATGCCGAGCCAGACCGCCGCGAGCGCGCCGGCGACGGCGGCATCGCGCCGCGCGCCGCGGCAGGCCGCGCCACAGCCGCACGACCGATCCAGACGACGGCGGCGAGCGCGAGCAGCAGCAGCGGCATCGACCACGCGAGCTGCTGCGGCATCTCGCGGAGGTTCGGCGCGATCGCGCTCCACGCGAACTGGATCTCACCCGATGCGTAGCCCGTCTTCAAGACGCCGCCGTAGATAGCGGCGTCGAACGACGCGACAAGCACGCCGAACGCGGCGACACTCGCGCCCCAGCGGACGAGCGCGCGCCGACCGATCCCCGTGCGCCGCGCGACGAGCGGTGCGGCGACGCACGCGACGATGAGCGCGACGACGTCGGTGTAGCGCGCGAACGTCGCCGCCTCGAGCGCGACGAAGCCGAGGAGCCCGACGACGGTGCGCTTCCGCTGCGGCGCATCGGTCGCGAGGAACGTCCACAGGAGCGCCCCGACACCGGCCGCGATGAGCGACGCGTCGGTGAACGTCGGCATCGTCGCGCGCCAGGCGAAGACGAGCGCCGCGCCGGAGGAGCAGTAGAGGACAACCGCCCACGCGCCGCCCCAAGAGGTCTGCCCGCCGGGCGTTGGCGGCTTCGCCGGCGACGCTTCCAGCGAGCGTCCGAGCCACCGCCGCGCGCCGGCGTACAGGCCGAGGCACGCGAGCCCGCCGTAGAACAGAGGCGCAAGCCGCAGCACGCCGATCCACTGGAACGGGACGGCGAGGAACGGATAGCCGGGATTCTTCTCGCTGATCCAACGGCCGTTCGGCAGCTGCACCCACTGCGCGATCGAGCCGAGCTGTCGCGCGAGCGCGTGGTACTCGGTCGTCGAGAGCGTCAGATGCCCGTGGGAGAGCGCGACGATCGAAGCGCGGTACGCGAGGTCATCGGGCTCGAGCAGCGCCGTCGAGCGCGTGAGCACCGCGATGCACAGGCCGGCGAAAGCGGCGAACGCGACGACGACGTCGGCACGAATGCGGATCATGGGAGGAATCCAACTCCTTCGGCCTGTGAACTTGCTGAGAGGGCGGTGAAACGCCGCTACGAAGGCAGGCCGAGCTCGGCGGCGATCGGCTGCAGCGCCTCGACGACTGTGCGGATGTGGTCGTCGAGATCGACTCCGAGCTCCTCGGCGCCCTTGTAGACGTCCTCGCGATGGACGCCCGCCGCGAACGACGGCTGCTTGAGCTTCTTCTTCACCGACTTCGGCTCGAGCCCGTCCAACCCGGTTGGGCGTACCAAAGCGCACGCGTGGACGAACCCGCTCAGCTCGTCGCACGCGAAGAGCGCCTTCTTGAGCGGCGTATCGCGCGGCAGGTCGAGGTGCTCGGCGTGGGAGAGCACCGTGTCGATGACCTCCTCGGGATAGCCCTCCTCGCGGAGGATCGGCGCGCCATCCTGTGGGTGCTTGTCGAGCGTCGGGTGCATCTCGTAGTCGAAGTCATGGAGAAGCGCCGCGACACGCCACAGTTCCTCGTCGCCGCCGAGCTTGCGCGCGTATGCCGCGGTCGACGCCTCGACGGCGAGCGCATGCCGCAGGAGCGACTCGCTCTTGGTGTAGCGAGTGAGGGTCTCCCAGGCACGTTCGCGGGTTGGTTCCACGGCCCAACTATCCTAGTGGCCGATGTCCGTGAAAACCGCGCCACAGGCGTTCGTCATCGAAGGCGGGAACGCTCTCCACGGGCACATCCGCGCATCGGGCAACAAGAACGGCGCGCTGCCGATCCTCGCGGCGTGCCTTCTTACCGACGAGCCGGTCACGCTCTCGAACGTCCCGCGCATCAGCGACGTCGAGGCGATGATCGAGCTCATCGCGGCGACCGGAGCGAGCGCGGAGTGGACGGGCACGAACGAGGTTCGGATCCAGGGAGAGGGCCTCTCGTCGCCCGACGTCGACGCGGACGCTTGCGAGGCGGATCCGCGCGTCGTTCCTCCTCGCAGGCCCGCTGCTCGCGCGTCTCGGCAAGGCGAGTGTGCCGCCGCCCGGCGGCGACGTGATCGGCCGCCGGCGCCTCGATCCGCACATCCATGCGCTCGAGCGCCTCGGCGCGCACATCGAGATCGACCGCCGCTACGAGATGACGACCGACGGGCTCACCGGCACGCACATCTTCCTCGACGAGGCGAGCGTCATGGCGACCGAGAACACGATCATGGCTGCGGTGCTCGCGCCCGGTGAGACGGTGATCGGCAACGCCGCGTGCGAGCCGCACGTCCAGGATCTGTGCCGCTTCCTCGTCTCGCTCGGCGCCGAGATCGACGGCATCGAGTCGAACGTCCTCCGCATCCGCGGCGTCGAGAAGCTCCACGGCGGCGACTGGGCCGTCGCGCCCGAGCACATCGAGGTCGGCAGCTTCATCGGCCTCGCCGCGGTCACGAACAGCGATCTCACGATCGACGGCGTGACGACGAAGGACATGGTCTCGATCCTCACGTCGTTCGAGCGGCTCGGGATCGAGGTCGAGCTCGGCGACGACTCGCTGCGGGTGCCGCCGAACCAGGAGCTCGTGATCCAGAACGACCTCGGCGACCAGGTTCCGAAGATCGAGGACGGCCCGTGGCCCGCGTTCCCGGCCGACCTCACGTCGATCGCCGTCGCCGTCGCGACGCAGGCGTGGGGGACGATCCTCATCTTCGAGAAGATGTTCGAGAACCGCCTGTTCTTCGTCGACAAGCTCGTCTCGATGGGCGCGCGGATCATCGTCTGCGACCCGCATCGCGTCGTCGTCAGCGGCCCGACGCGCCTCGTCGGCCAGCGGCTGACGAGTCCCGACATCCGCGCGGGAATGGCGATGCTCATCGCGGCGCTCTGCGCGAACGGGCAGTCGATGATCGGCAACATCGGCGAGATCGACCGCGGATACGAGCGGATCGACGAGCGGTTGCGCGCGGTCGGCGCGAGCATCGAACGGGTCGACGCGTGACCGAGCACGCCGCTGCGGGCGTGCGGCTCGACGCGTACGGTCGCGGCGTCGCGCACGTCGAGACGGGGCTCCCTGTCCTCAACAGCCTGCTCACTCAGCTCGCGGTGACCGCGCGGTTCGATCTCGTCCTCGACATCGAGCCCGGCGACGCGGAGGCGGAAGTCGATGCGGCGGGCACGGTGCTCGGCGCTGCGCTTGCCGGGCCGCTACGCGTCGGAGGCGCGCGCGGCTTCGGCTCCCAGACCGTCCCGTCGGCGGAGGCGCTCGCCCAAGTCGCGCTCGAACGGAGCGACGAGCCGCTCGTCGTGACGAATGTCGACCTCACCGACACGGGCATCGGCGGACTCGGCACCGACGTCGCGCGGCGGTTCCTCGAGACGCTCGCGGAGCATGCGGGGCTCGTCCTGCACGTCCGCCTCCTCGACGGCACCGACAGCGCGCACGTGCTGGAAGCGATTTTCAAGGCGCTCGGCGCCGCACTGGCCCAGGCATGCGAACCGATGATCGGAGGAACCGAGTGAATGAGCGTAGGCTCGACGGAGCTCATCAAGGAGCGGAGGCGGCGGCTTCGCCGGCGCCGGGAGCGGGAACGGTGAAGACCGTTGTCCGCACCGAGAGCGCGCCCGCGCCGTTCCAGGGAGCGCCGTACTCGCAGGCGATCGCTGCGGGTGGCTTCGTCTTCGTCTCGGGCCAGCTCGGGCTGAAGCCCGGCGACACCGCGATCTCCGGCGACATCACGGAGCAGACGGAGCGGGTCTTCGCGAACCTTGCCGCGATTCTCGCCGAGGCGGGGACGGGACTCGACCGGCTTGTCAAGACAACGGTCTTCCTTCAGAACCTCGACGACTTCCAGGCGATGAACGGCGTGTACGCAGCCCACGTCGGCGACCGTCCGCCGGCGCGCTCGACCGTCGAGGTGGCGAAGCTCCCGTCGGGCGCGCTCGTCGAGATCGAGGCAGTCGCGCTCCTGTAACCGCTCCGGCCACAATGGCCGGGATGCTGAGTGAGATAGAGGCGTACGTCTGCTCGCTCGAGCTCGACGCATACCTCGTCGGCGGCGCGGTTCGCGACGAGTTGCTCGGGCTCGACTCGAAGGACGCCGACTTTCTCGTGCTCGGTGTCGACACCGAGCAGCTGCGCGGCGCGCTTGCTCCGCATGGGCGCGTCGAGGATCTCGTCGTCGCGGGGCGCCTCGTCGGCGTGCGGCTCATCCCTCGCGACAGGCGGATCCGCGAGCTCACGCGCGCCGGGATCGAGTTCGCGCCGCCGCGCCGCGAGGTTTCGACCGGGCCGGGACGCCACGACTTCGAGATCGTCGCCGACCCGTCACTGTCGCTCGAGGACGACATGCGCCGCCGTGACTTCACCGTCAACGCGATGGCGCAGCGCGTCTCCGACGGCGAGCTCTTCGATCCGCTCGGAGGCCGCGCCGACCTCGAGGCGCGACGTCTGCGCACCGTCTCGCCGCAGAGCTTCCTCGAGGATCCGCTGCGCCTGATCCGCGCGCTCCGCTTCGTCTCGCAGCTCGGTTTCGAGCCCGACGAAACGCTCCTCGAGCAGATGCGTGCGGAGGCGGCAGGCGTGCGGCTCGTCTCGGGCGAGCGCATCGGCGGCGGCCTCGCGGCAGACGGGATGGGGGAGTTGTCGAAGCTCCTCATGGGTGCCGAGCCCGCGCGCGCGCTCGCGATCGCCCGCGACACCGGCGTGCTGACCGAGGTGATCCCGGAGTTCGCCGCACTCAAGCCGAAGCTGAGCGACCACATCTTCGCCGTCGTCCAGGAGACGGCGATTGCAGGAGACACGCTCGCTGTCCGGCTCGCCGCGCTCTTCCACGACGTCGGGAAGCCGATCGACCGCGATCCGCTCGGCCACGCGCGCGTCGGCGCCGAGATCGCGGCGCAGACGATGGAGCGCCTCCGCTACCCGACGAAGCTCGTGCGTCGCGTCGCCGCGATCGTCCGCGCACACCCGTTCCTCCTCGCGGCCGCGCCTCGCGAGCCGAGCGAGCTGCGCCGCTATCTCGCCGAGCACGGAGACGAGCTCGCCGCCGAGATCACAGCGATGCGCTTCGCCGACCTGCGCGCGAAGAAGCGCGACACGACGCCACTCGAGGAACTCGCCGCAGGGCTCGGACGCGAGCGCGCGAACCCGCACCGTCTCGCCGATCTCGCCGTGACGGGAGACGACCTCATCGAGCTCGGCTTCACGGCCGGCCCGGCGCTCGGCGCTGCGCTCCAGGCTCTTCTCGACGCAGTCCTCGACGACCCGGAGCTCAACACGCGCGACAAGCTGCTCGCGCTCGCGGAGGAGCTCCGTTGATCCGCTGGCACCAAGGCGGCTACGTCGTCGGGTTCACGACGCGCGAGGGCGGCGTGAGCGAAGGGCCGTACGCCTCGCTCAACCTCGGCGTGCGCACCGGCGACGACCCGCAGCGCGCCCGCGAGAACCGGCGTATCGCGTGTGCCGCGCTCGGCGCCGACATCGGGAGACTCGCAAACAACCATCAGGTGCACTCCGACCGCGTTGTTCGAGCCGTGGCGGGGCGGCACGGCGAGCAGGCGGACGGGCTCTGGACCGACGAGCCGGGCGTCCCGCTCCTCGCGCTGTCCGCCGACTGTCTCCCGATCGTTCTCGTGCGAACGGACGGCGCACGTGCGGTCGCCGTCCTCCATGCCGGCTGGAAGGGACTGCTTGCCGGCGTCGTCGCGGAAGGCGTGAAGGCGCTCGGCGGCGGTGCTCTCGCCGCCGCGATCGGACCCGCGATCGGCCCGTGCTGTTACGAGGTGGGGGAGGAGGTCGCCGGTCCGTACCGCGAGCGCTTCGGCGACGACGTCATGCACGGCCGCAACCTCGATCTCTGGACGAGCGCCGAGCGGGCGCTCCGAACGGCCCGCGTCGAGCGCGTCGAGCGCTTCGACCGTTGCACGTCGTGCGAGCCGGAGACGTTTTTCTCCCACCGCCGCGACCGCGGCGAGACCGGACGGCAAGGGCTGATCGCGTATGTCGCCGACTGAGATCCGGGAGCGTTACGAGCGCATCCGCGCCGAGCTCGGGCCGGGAGTCACGATCGTCGCGGCGACGAAATACGTGTCCGTCGAGGACATGGCCGTGCTCGCCGACGCCGGCATCGAGGTCGTGGGCGAAAACCGCGCGCAGGATCTCGAGGCGAAACACGCCGCGTACGGCGGCACGTTCCGCTGGCATTTCATCGGCCACCTCCAGAGCCGCAAGGCGCCGGTCGTGAGCGCGATCTGCGAGCTGTGCCACTCGCTCTCGTCGGAGTCCGCCGCGCGCAAGCTCACGATCCCGGCGCTCGTGGAGGTCAACCTCTCGGGCGAGCCGACGAAGTCTGGCGTGACACCCGACGAGCTGCCCGCGCTGCTCGCGCTGTACCCCGACGTGCGCGGGCTCATGACGATGCCGCCGGCGACCGCCGACCCGGAGGACTCACGCCCGCACTTCCGCCGCCTGCGCGAGCTCGCCGAGCTTCACGGCTTGCCGGACCTGTCGATGGGCACGAGCCAGGACTTCCGCATCGCGGCGGAGGAAGGAGCAACGTTCGTCCGTCTCGGGAGCGTCCTGTGGCGGGAGTAACATCCTGCGGCGATGGGGCTCGCAAATGTGTGGGAGAAGGCGCTCGTCTATTTCGGCATCGCCGACGACGAGGACTGGGACGACGAGGCGTACTACGAGGACGAGCCGGAGCCTGATCCGTACGACCGGCGTAACGTCCGCCAGCTCCCGTCGCGACGCACGCGCAGCACCTACGACGACGACTGGACCGACCCCGAGCCGGCGCCGGATCCCCAGCGGACGAGCGTTCTCCGGCCACGCCTGACCGACAGCCGCCAGACCGACTCGCGCCGCAACCGCAACCTCGAAGCGGTGCGCGCTCCGGGCGCGTCGCAGGTCCATCTCGTGTTGCCGCGCAGCTTCAACGACGCGCAACAGGTCGCCGACCGTTACAAGAACGGCGTCCCGGTGATCCTCAATCTCCAGTCGGCCGACTCCGAGCTCTCGAAGCGCCTAATCGACTTCGCAAGCGGCCTCACGTACGCCCTCGAGGGCGGGATGCAGCGCATTGCCGACAAGGTCTTCCTCCTTACGCCGCGCGACGTCGAATTGTCGGCCGAGGATCGCGCCCGCATGCTCGAGCGCGGCTTCTTCAACCAGGCGTAGCTCTCAACAGCGGGGTCACAGGAGAACTCCCGCTCGGGGCGAACCCGCCCGTATGGGCTTCACGGCCAACTTGACGTTGCCCTTGGGAGACGCGATCTCGAGCGTCGAGTCGTTCGTCCACGTCTTCATCACGCTGTACGGGATCGTCCTGATCGCGTACATCCTCATGAGCTGGGTGCGCCTGCCGTACTCGCTCGCGGTCGACCGGATCCAGCACTTCCTTCACGACGTTTCGGAGCCGTACCTGCGGCTCTTCCGGCGCTTCATCCCGATGGCGGGAGCCGCTCGACTTCTCGCCGATCATCGCGTTCATCGCGCTCGGCGTCATCGACCAGGTCGTCGTCCGAATCCTCAACCACTTCCACTAGAGAGGGGAGAAACCCATGGCACTCACGCCGGTAGAGATCAGACACATGCAGCCGCCGCGGACGATGTTCGGCGGCTACCGCCGCGACCCGACGGACCGGCTCTTCGACGAGATCGTCGCGAGCTTCGAGGACGTCTGGCGCGAGCGCGCCGACCTCGCCGACAAGGTCGAGACGCTCCAGGCCGAGCTCGTCCGTTTCCGCGAGCTCGAGACTCTGCTGCGCGCGACGCTTGTCTCGGCGGAGCAGGCCTCGGAGCAGCTGAAGGGCCAGGCACGTCGCGAGGCGGAGCTCATCCTCACCGAGGCGCAGGCACAGGCGCGCGAGCTCCAGCGTCGCGCCGTCGTCGACAACGAGCGCCTCCTCACGGCGACGCGCCGCTTGCGCGTGCAGCTCAAGGAGGCCGCTGCCGTGCTCGACGAGAGCCCGGAAGCGACCGAGGCGATGCCGGTCGAGGAAGCTGAGTCCGGCGAGCGCGGTTGGCTCGTCGTGCCCGGCGCCGACGCCGCCTGAGAGCTGTCCCCTGGCGCGTAGACTTGGTGCCATGGGTGCTGAGACAACTCGGCTGCGCCTGCGCGTCAGTCCCGGCGCGAGGCGCGCGGCCGTTGTGGGAAGGCAGGGCGACGCGTGGAAGGTGCGCGTCGCGGAGGCGCCCGAGCGCGGCCGCGCGAACGAGGCGGTTCTTCGCCTCCTCGCCGAGGCGCTCGCGCTGCCGCGCACGGCGCTGACGCTCGTCTCGGGCCACGGCGCGCGCGACAAGATCGTCGAGCTGACGGGGATCGGGCCGGGTCTCACCGAGCGGCGCATGAGCTCTGCGGCCTCAGAGGCACCCGAGAGAAAGAGGGAGAGGCGTTGAGCACCATCGACACCCCGCATTTCCGTGAGCTTCTCCTCGACGAGCGCGGGAGAGTCGAGCACGCGATCGCGGGGCTGCGCGACGGGCACCCCGGGTCGCTCGAGGACGAGGCGGAGGAGGTCAACGGCGGCGTCGACACCGAGGACCTCGGCGAGACGGCGTCCGTCACGCTCGGCCGCGAGATCGATTACACGCTCGGCGAGAACTCGCAGGCCGTGCTCGGCGAGATCGACGCGGCGCTCGCGCGGATCGACGCCGGCACGTACGGGACGTGCACGAACTGCGGCAACGCGATCGCGGTCGGCAGGCTCGAGGCGCAGCCGTGGGCGGCTCTCTGCATCGACTGCGCCCGCCTCAATGCCAAATGAGTCTGGCAGCGTGAGTGAGCCGGCCCGCCAACTCGACGTTCGCGTCGGCTCATCGACCGACGCCTTGACGCCGGTCTCCCGCGCCACGCGCTCCTTCGCTGCAACGCGCGGCCAGTGGCTGTCGCTCGCGATGATCGCCGTCGCGGCCATCGTCGCCGACCAGCTGACGAAGTGGCTTGTCGCTGTCGAACCTCGACCTCGGCGAAGGCGTCCACATCGTCGGGCCGTTCTGGATCCGCCACGTCCAGAACTCCGGGATCGCGTTCGGGTTCTTCCCGAGCGCCACCGCAGCGGTCATCGTCCTCACCGCGGGCGCGATTGCGTGGATGCTCGTGTACTTCGCCCGCTCGGGCGGCCGGCACCCGGTTCTGCCGATCGCGCTCGGCCTCGTGATCGGCGGCAGCGTCTCGAACCTCGCAGACCGCGTCCGGCTCGGCCACGTCACCGACTTCCTCGACTTCCGGTACTGGCCTGCGTTCAACCTCGCCGACAGCTTCATCGTGATCGGCGTCGCGATCATCCTCGTCGCGCTCGTCCTCGCTGACCGAGGGTGAGCACCGTCGACGTCCCGCCCGAGGCGGCGGGGATGCGCCTCGACCGCTGGCTCGCCGGGCTGCCAGAGGTCGGTTCGCGCGGCGCGGCCGAGCGGCTGCTCGAAGCGGGCGCGGTCGTCGTGGACGGGGCGGCGCTGAGCAAGAGCCACAAGCTCGCGGGCGGGGAGCGGGTCGAGCTGTCGGCGCTCCCGGACGTCGCGGCTCCCGACGTCGCGCCGCCGGAGCTGACGATCGCGTACGCGGACGAGCACCTGCTCGTCGTCGACAAGGCTGCCGGAGTCGTCGTCCATCCGGCGCCCGGTCACACCGGCGGCGGCACGCTCGCGCACGCCCTCGCGCTCGCCGGCGCCGCGGGCGGGGAGGAGGAGCGGCCGGGGATCGTGCACCGCCTCGACCGCGACACCTCCGGGCTGCTCGTCGTTGCCCGCTCGGAAGAGGCGCACACGAAGCTCCAGCAACTCGTCAAGCGCCGCGAGATCGTGCGGGAGTACCTCGCGCTCGTCGTCGGGAAGCCGCGCTCGCGCCGGGGCACGATCGACGCCGCGATCGGGCGCGACCGGCGCGACCGCTTGCGGCACTCGCTCGACACCGACACGCCACGCGCCGCCGTCACGCACTTCGAGATCGAGGAGCTACTCGACGGCTACACGCTGCTTCGCGTGCGGCTCGAGACGGGGCGGACGCACCAGATCCGCGTTCACCTCGAGGCGATCGACCTGCCCGTCGCGGGCGACCCGACGTATGGGCGAGCCGGCGTGCTCGGGCTCGAACGGCAGTTCCTCCACGCGGCGCGGCTCGCGTTCACGCATCCGATCACGGGCGAGGACGTGGACGTCTCGTCGCCGCTGCCGCCCGATCTCGCCGCCGCGCTCGAACGCGCGCGGTGAAGACGTTCGCGGCGTTCCGTCGCGCGTGGGAGCCGTCGCGGGAGGGCGACCGTCACGACGCGATCGACGAGTTCGTCGAGACACGCCTCGCGCGGTACGCCGACGACCGCGACTTCCCGGGCCGCGACGCGACGTCGCGGCTGTCCCCGCTCATCGCCTCGGGCGAGATCACGATCGAGGACTGCGCCGCCGCAGCGCTCGCCGCTCCGCCGTCGACGGGACGCGAGAAGTGGCTCGACGAGCTCTGCTGGCACGACTGGTTCGACCACGTGAAGGACTCCGGCTACGACCAGCCGCGTCTCGAGCCGCGCTGGGACGCGCCGGGCGAGCGCTTCGACCGCTGGCGCGAGGGGATGACCGGCTTCGCGCTCGTCGACGCGGGCATGCGCGAGCTCGCGCGCGACCGGCTGGATGCACAACCGCGCGCGTATGGTCACCGCGAGCTTCCTCGTCAAGCACCTCCACATCGACTGGCGGGCCGGCGAAGCCTGGTTCGCGGAGAAGCTCGTCGACTACGACCCGGCGCAGAACGAAGGCAACTGGCAATGGGTCGCGGGCACGGGAATCGACGCGCAACCGTGGTTCCGGATCTTCAACCCGGAGCGCCAGCGCGAGCGCTTCGACCCCGACGGCGTGTACTGCCGCCGCTGGCTGCCGGAGTGGGGGACGGAGGCGTACCCGGAGCCGATGATCGACCTCGCCGCGGACGCGGCAGAGGCGAAGGAGCGTTTCAAAGCGGCGTCCCGTCGAGCTTGACCTCGGGCGCTTGATAGCGGGAGACTAGGGACACGCACGCCCCGGAACGAGATGCCGGGGCATTCCGGTTTGGAGGGGGATCCATGAGACGACCTTGGCCATACCTCGCGATCATCTGCATGCTCGGAGTCGCACTCGCCTTCACTGGCGGGGCGGGCGCGCGGACCGCCGACACGACTTCCGCGACGGGTGATGAATCCGTAGCTGCGCCGACGGCGTGGTACGCGTACACAGGCATGTCCGTATCGGACGTTACGAACGCACTCGGGTCGGCCTACCGGCTCGTCGATGTTCGCCAGGCGGCGAATGGAACGTACAGCGTCGTCATGGTGCGAAACAGCGGTGCGTACGCAGTGAGTGGCTGGTGGTGGTACGTGCACCAGACGCCGACGGAGGTCTCGAACGAGCTGAGTGCGAACAGCGGTCGGCTGATCGAGGCTGAGCGAAACAGCGACGGGACGTTGAACGTGATCATGGTCGCGAACACCGGCAGCGCCGCGCGCCCATTCTGGTGGTACTACGGCGTGACACCCTCCGACATTTCGTCGGCCCTGAGCACGAACCATGCACGGCTCGTCTCGCTCGCCGCAGATAAGGCAGGCGGCGGCACGTACACCGCGGTCATGGTCGCGAACACGGGCTCCGACGCCAAGTCGTACTGGTGGTACTACGGGCAAACCGCGGCCCAGGTGAGCTCGCTGCTCAGCACGAACAACGCACGGCTCGTCGACATCGACGTCGATCCGACCGGCCACTTCGACGTCATCATGGTCAAGCAAACCGGGGCGGACAACCTGCCGTTCAAGTGGTACTACGGCCTGAGCGCCGACACCATCGTCAACACCGCCCTGAACACCGGCTATCGCGTGTTCGACCTCCAGCCCTACGGCTCGTCATACGTCGGGCTGATGATCGACAACCTCCCGGCGGAGGCCCATCGAGTCGAGGCACTGCTCGAGTCCGGCTACTCGCAACACGGGCTCTCGGGCGGAAACTTCGGGTTCCTCGTCAAGCCGGTCGGAGCCGGCCCGTCGCTCCAGCTCCAAAACGACGCGGTCTTCGAGCCTGCCTCGGCGATCAAAGCGCTCTACAACCTCTACGCCGAATTCCAGGTGCAGACCGGAAACGACTCACTCGGGAGCACGTTCAACTACTGGTACAAGCCG
This sequence comes from uncultured Actinomycetes bacterium, assembly GCA_963767525.1. Classification (GTDB taxonomy): domain Bacteria; phylum Actinomycetota; class Thermoleophilia; order Gaiellales; family Gaiellaceae; genus Palsa-739. The sequence continues at coordinate 184,386 of CAVYEH010000002.1, read as the reverse complement.
ACCGATCCGACGAATAAGGACGTCTGTCCGCTCGACTACTCGAATACGAATTCGAACAAGGTGACGACGACGCTCAAAGACGGTCTCGACCGGATGATGGGCGTCTCCGACAACCGGACGACCCAGGGTGTGGACCTCCGGTACGGGCGGAGCTTTGTCAACACATACGCCTACATCATCGGGATGAGAAACACCTTCATCCACCAGACGCTCGGATGTGGCACGGACAACGGTGGATACGTGGACGTAACCCTCAACGACCTCGCCAAGCTCTACGAAGGCGTCCAGACTCACACGCTGCTCACCACCGCCCGGGCGTCGTCGTTCTTCGGGCGCATGAACGGCGGGACGCTCTCGAAGAGCGATCCGCTCGCCACGGTGATCAAGCAGGAGGCTGCCAAGCAGAAGAAGTCGGGGAGTGCAACAGCGTTCATCGCGGCCACGAGCGCGCGAGACAAGGGCGGTTCGTACGACGTCTGTCCCTCGAGCGGTGGCTGCAGCCCGCCGTACGTCTACGACCGGGCCGACGCGGGGGTGCTGACGCTGCCGTTCAAGTCCTCCGGGAAGATCGTTCCGCGGTCGTACCTGTACGGCTGGTTCGTGAACGGCCTCTCGATCCCGTGCGCGTTCGGCGTGACGTGTTCGGCTCGCACGCAGGCCGACAACACGACGGCAACGATCCGGGCGGAGGAGTTCCGCGCGCAGGTCGCCGCAGCTCTGAAGACCTGGTAGGTGCGCTGTGTGCGGGTCTGGCTCTGCCAGGCCCGCACACACGCCGTGATGCGCGAGCTCGCTGCAAACCGGCACGGGCATCGACGCGCAGCCGTGGTTCCGGATCTTCAACCCCGAATGCCAGCGCGAACGCTTCGAAGCCGACGGCAGCCACTGCCGGAAATGGCTGTCGGAGTGGGGGACGGACGCTTACGCGGAGCCGATGACCTCGCCCCAGAGGCCGCGGAGGCGAAAGAGCGGTTCAAAGCGGCGTCCCGCTAACTCCGCCGGGCGAGTAGCTCCTTGTGGAGCTCCTGGATGCGCGCTCCAGGGCCGACCCCGAGATCGTCCCGCAGCAGCACGCGCAGGCGCTCGTAGACGAGCAACGCCTCCGCGACGTTGTCGCGAGCTGCGAGTGCCTCCATCAACAGGCGGTAGCCGCTTTCGCGGTAGGGCTCGAGCTCGGTCAGCGTCCGCGCGCACCGCTCGGCGGCCGCGAGCTCGGAACCGCCGAGCCCGTACGTAGCCGAGGCAACACACTCGAGCGCCCGCACGCGCGTCTGGTGCAGCAGGCGCCGCCTGTGGTCGACCCACGGAAGATCCTCCGCCGGCAGGAACGGTCGAGTCGTCACGTGCAGTGCAACCTGGGCGGGAAGCCACGCGGTGTGCCAGTCCTCCTGCGCGACCGCGGCCTCGGCGCGATGGACGCCTTCGAGGGCCGCTTCGACGTCCACCCACGCACCGTCCGGCAGCGACAGCCGCAAGTCCGACCTTCCTTCGAGCACGCCCTCGCCGAGCGCGCGGCGAAGGCGCGAGACGAGCGAGGTGAGCGTCGCGTCGGCGGTCGGGGGCGGCTCGCGCCAGAGCGCGTCGACGAGCTCGTCGCGCGTCGTCCGCCTGGTTCGTTCGAGGACGAGGAAGGCGAAGAGCAGCCTTCCTTGCCGTCCCGGCAGGTCGTCGATCCGCTTCCCGGCGATCGAGGCGGCGAGGTTGCCGCACAGCTGGACTCGCGTTTCGGACAAGGTTCCTGCAAGGTTCTCACAACGCCCTCCGCCGACACTGGCGGCCAACCGGAAGGAGCACGAAGTGGCGAAGATCATCAACTGTGAATGTGGCTATGTCGTGCGCGGATCAACCGACGACGAGCTTGTCGGGAACCTCGACACGCACATCCGCCAGGACCATCCCGACATGGTCGGCCGGTACGAGCCGTCCGAGCTCCTCGCTCTCGCCGAGGAGGAGTAGCGGGCAGTCGATCTTTGTCGCCTTCCCCTGACAAGGAGGCGGAAATGCCGTTCGTCAACGTGAAGCTCATCGAGGGTGTGTTCTCGACGGAGCAGAAGCAGGAGATCATCGAGCGCGTGACCGAGACGATGGTCTCGATCGAGGGAGAGAACATGCGCGGCGTCACCTGGGTCGTCGTCGAGGAAGTCAAGAGCGGCGACTGGGGAATCGGCGGGAACGCGCTCCGGACCGAGGACGTGCTGGCACTGGCCGCCGGCGCACCCGCCTAAGAGCCGTCCAGCGCGGGGTCAGGTCTTGCATTTCGGGGAGGCCTGGCCCCGGCTCCCGGCTTGCCATACTTGGCCTGTGACCATGCGTGGCGTCGTCCAGTGGTTTCGGACACCACTTCCGCTGAGGTTCTGGCTCTTAGCCGCAGCGGCTCTACTCGTCCTGCTTCTCGCAATCAGTGAGGTGGTCGAGGTCGTCGACTGGTGGGGCGTCGTGTACCGGTCCTGCGGCCAGGGTTGTGGGACCACGCCGTCTCCATGGAGTCGAGGAATGCCAGCAGCCGGCTATATGGTCGCCTTGTTTGCGCTCGAGTGCCTGCTCATCTGGCGGGCCGTTCGGGCCTATCGCAGCCGCAGCTAACCTAACCCGGTCATATCCCTTCTCCCCGGCGGACACGCCGCGGCGCGTGTGCCTCTCGTTACGAGCGGTGCGCCTCGACCCCGGCCGGCGTTCTTCACACCAACCAATCGAAGGAGCTTTCCCAATGGCAGCACGGAGCTTGACCGTCTCCATGCGCGAGTTGCTGGAGGCCGGAGTCCATTTCGGCCACCAGACGCGGCGCTGGAACCCCAAGATGCGCCGCTTCATTTTCGCGGAGCGCGGCGGCATCTACATCATCGACCTCACCCAGACGTCTGAGCGGCTGGACGAGGCGCAGCAGTTTCTCCGCAACATCGGCGAGCGCGGCGGCACCGTCCTCTTCGTCGGCACGAAGAAGCAGGCGCAGGACGCCGTCGAGACCGAGGCGAAGCGCACCGGCATGCCGTACGTCAACCACCGCTGGCTCGGCGGCCTGCTCACGAACTGGCGCACCATGTCCGATCGGATCGACCGGCTCCACGGGATGCGCCACCTGCGCGACGAGGGGCAGATGGATCTCCTCCCGTCGAAGGAGCGCATCTCGATGGCGAAGGAGCTCGAGAAGCTCGAGGCGAACCTCGGCGGCGTCGCCGACATGCGCCGCCAGCCCGACGCGGTCGTCATCGTCGATCTGAAGAAGGAAGCACTCGCCGTGGCCGAGGCGCGCCGGCTCGGCATTCCGGTCGTCGCGCTCGTCGACACGAACTGCGACCCCGACGAGGCCGACTACGTCATCCCGGGCAACGACGACGCGATCCGCTCGTGCAACCTCGTCATCCGCGCGCTCGCCGACGCTATCGAGGCCGGCAAGAACAAGGTCGCGCCGCAGGAATTCGAGGCAGCGCCCGCGGAGGAGACGCAGTCGGAGCCGGTCGCCGACGAGCCCGCAGCCGAAGCGCCGGTCGAGGAGCCTGCAGTCGCCGAGCCCGCGGCCGAGGAGCCTCCGGCAGCCGAGCCCGTGGCCGAAGAAGCGGCGAAGCCCGAGGCAGCAGCAGAGCCGACTGAAGGGGGAGAGGAGTAATGGCGGCTGAGATTTCGGCCCAGCTCGTCCGTGAGCTTCGCGAGAAGACGGGGACGGGGATGATGGACTGCAAGCGCGCGTTGCAGGAGACGAACGGCGACCTCGAGGCCGCCATCGTCCTGCTCCGGGAAAAGGGCATGGCAAGCGCCGCGAAGCGCGCCGATCGCGCCACGACCGAGGGTCTCGTCGGCTACACGATCGCCGCCGACGGCTCCCACGGCACGATGGTCGCCGTTGGCTGCGAGACGGAGCCCGTGTCGAAGAGCGACGAGTTCCACGCGTACGCCGAGAAAGTCCTCCACGCCGTGCACGAGGGCGGGGTCGATGCGGCAGCGACGCTCGAGGAAGAGCGCGTTGAGCTGTCGGCGAAGCTCGGCGAGAACATCGCGGTCACGGGCGCGGCGCGCTTCGAGCCGATCGCGGGCGCCCGGCTCGCCGCGTACGTCCACCCGCCGGCGAACAAGCTCGGCGTCCTCATCAACGTCCGCGGCGGTGACGACGACCTCGCGCGCGGCCTCGCGATGCACATCTCGTGGTCCGATCCGCGCTGGATTGGCCGTGAGGACGTTCCGGCGGAGCTCGTCGAGGCGGAGAAGGAGATCTACCTCAACTCCGACGAGGTGCAGTCGAAGCCCGAGCAGGCGCGTGAGAAGATCGTCGCAGGCATGCTGAACAAGCGGTTCTTCGCCGAGCGCGGCGGCGTCCTCGCCGACCAGCCGTGGATCCACGACGGCTCGATGACGGTCGGCAAGGTGCTCGCGGACGCGGGAGCCGAGGTTCTTGAGTTCCAGCGCTTCTCCCTCGCTGGATGAGCACAGCCGCGTTCACGCGCGTTCTGCTGAAGCTCTCGGGCGAAGCGCTCATGGGCGAGCGTGACTACGGGATCGATCCCGAGGTCACGCGCGCCCTTGCGAAGGAGGTCGCCGGGATTCGCGGCGAAGGCGTCGACATCGCGATCGTCGTCGGCGGCGGGAACTTCTACCGCGGCATGGCCGCGTCGGCCGAGAGCGGGATGGACCGCGCGACCGCCGACTACGCCGGCATGCTCGCGACCCTCCTCAACGCGCTCGCCCTCCAGGACGCGCTCGAGCGGGAGGACGTCGACACGCGCGTCATGTCCGCGCTCACCGTCTCGGAAGTCGCGGAGCCGTACATCCGCCGCCGCGCGATGCGGCACCTCGAGAAGGGCCGCGTCGTCATCTTCGCGGCGGGCACCGGCAACCCGTTCTTCACGACCGACACGGCCGCCGCACTGCGCTCGCTCGAGATCGGCGCCGACGCGATTCTCATGGCGAAGCACGGCGTCCAGGGCGTCTACGACGGCGACCCACGCAAGAACGCCGACGCCGAGTTCCTGCCGCGCATCACGCACCTCGAGGCGATCGAGCGTGGTCTCAAGGTGATGGACACGACGGCACTCTCGCTTTGCATGGACAATCGCCTTGCGATCCACGTCTTCGAGCTCGCCGAGGGAAACGTCGCGCGAGTCGTCGCAGGCGACGAAGTTGGAACGATCATCTCGACTCCAGAACAGGAGGGCTAACGCATGGCAACCACGGATGAACTCATCGCGAGCGCGAACGAGAAGATGGCGAAGTCGGTCGAGCACGCGCGGACGGAGTTCTCGACCGTGCGCACGGGCCGCGCGTCGGCGTCGCTCCTCGACCGGATCGACGTCGACTACTACGGCACCGCGACGCCGCTGAAGCAGCTGTCGACGATCAGCGTCCCCGAGCCGCGGATGCTCACCGTGCAGCCGTTCGACCCGGGCTCGATCAAGGCGATCGAGAAGGCGATCATGGAGTCCGACCTCGGCCTCACGCCGTCGAATGACGGCAAGCTCATCCGCCTCCCGATCCCGCAGCTCACGGAGGAGCGCCGGAAGGATCTCGTAAAGATCGTCCGCAACATGGCCGAGGAGCACCGCGTCGCCGTGCGTGACATCCGCCGCGACGCGATGAAGCACCTCAAGGAGCTCGTCGACAACGGCGACGTCGGCGCCGACGAGGAGCATCGCGCCGAGGGCAAGGTCGACGAGCTCACCGCCGAGCACATCAAGCACATCGACGACCTCCTCAAGCACAAGGAAGACGAGGTGATGGAAGTCTGAGGGCTTCCGTCCCGGACGCGAACGTGTCTGCGGAGGAACACCTCCCCGAGGTCGCGCGCGCGGTCGCGATCATCATGGACGGGAACGGCCGCTGGGCCGCGACGCACGGCGTCTCGGTCGCCGAAGGGCATCGCGCGGGCTCGCGCGCGCTGCGGCCGGTCGTCGAGGGCGCGATCGACCTCGGCATCGAGTCGCTCGCCGTCTACGCGTTCTCGACCGAGAACTGGACGCGCTCTCCCGACGAGGTCGGTGCGCTCATGGAGATCTTCGGCGAGACGATCGACCGCGAGCTCCATGACCTCGCGAAGGAAGGCGTCCACACGAGCTTCGTCGGTCGCCGCGATCGCGCGCCGGCCTGGCTGCAGGAGAAGATGGCGGAGCTCGAGCGCGCGACCGAGCACGAGCGGCGCCTCCACCTCTGGATCGCCTTCGACTACGGCGGCCGGGCGGAGATCGTCGAGGCCGCGCGCCGCGCCGCGGCCGGCGGTGCGGAGATCGACGAGGAGTCGTTCGCCCAGCTCCTGTACGCACCCGAGATGCCGGACCCCGACCTCGTGATTCGCACGTCGGGCGAGCGGCGCGTCTCGAACTTCCTCCTCTGGCAGTCCGCGTACGCCGAGTACGTCTTCACCGAGACGCTCTGGCCCGACTTCGGGCCTGGCGAGCTGCGCGCCGCGATCGAGGAGTACGCGAGCCGTAGGCGTAGGTTCGGCGGCAGATGAACGCGAGCGAGGAAACTCCAAGACCGGTTATGAGCAACTTCGCGTCGCGGATCCTCGTCGCGATCATCGGCCTGCCGGTCGTGCTCGGCCTTCTCTGGCTCGGCGGCTGGTGGCTGTTCTCACTCGTTACCGTTGCCGCTTTCATCGGCGTCCACGAGTTCGTGACGACGGCGCGGCCGCTGCGCCCGCTCGCGCCCGCCGTCTATCTCGGTGTGCTGCTCGCCCTGCTCGGGGCCGAGAGCGGCAAGGTGCATTGGCTGCTCGGCGGCTTCGTCGCGACGTTCGTCCTCGCGTTCCTCCTCAACGCCGCCGCCGAGACCCGCGCGCCGACGACGGCCGCCGTCGGGTCGACGGTGCTCGGCTCGGCGTGGATCGGGCTCGGGCTCGGCTCGCTCCTCGTGCTCCGGCAGATGCAGGACCACGGACGCCTCATCGCGTTCACCGTCGTTGTCACCGTCTTTGTCGCCGATACGGCGGCGTACCTCGTAGGACGCCTCATCGGGCGCCACAAGCTCGCGCCGCGCCTCTCACCGAAGAAGACGTGGGAGGGACTCATCGGCGGCGCGGTGTTCGGGATCTTCACGACGTTCGTTGCGCTCTACGACACGCGGCACACGTACATCTCCGGTCTCCAGTCGCTTGTGCTCGGAGCCGGCATCGTCGCCGCGGCGGTCGTCGGCGACCTCTTCGAGTCGGCGCTCAAGCGCGACCTCGACGTGAAGGACACGGGACGACTCCTCGGCGGCCACGGCGGCGTCCTCGACCGCATCGACGCGCTCCTCTTCGCTGCGCCGGCGGCGTACTTCATCGTCCGCGCGTTCGGCTTCCACTGACCCAGGCGAGTTCAGCTCCCGCTTACCCCGGGTTCGTAGACTTCGCGGTATGAAGCGGGTCGCTCTTCTCGGCGCGACGGGCTCGATCGGCCGCCAGGCGATCGAGATCGTCGAGGCGCATCCCGAGCTCGAGCTCTGCGCCGCCGCGTCCGGCTCGACGCCGCTCGACGATGTCGACGCGCCGCTGAAACAGGTCGGCGGCGATCTCACCGAGCTTCTCGACCGCGCCGAGCCCGATGTCGTCCTCAACGCCGTCGTCGGCTTCGCCGGGATCCATGCGACTCTCTGGGCGCTCGAGCGCGGCGTCGACCTCGCGCTCGCGAACAAGGAGAGCCTCGTCGCCGCCGGGCCGCTCGCGCTCGCCGCGCAGGAGCGGGGCGGAGGGCGGATCCTGCCCGTCGACAGCGAGCACTCGGCGCTCTTCCAGTGCCTCGAGGGCCGGAGCGGAGAGCAGATCGACACGCTCGTCCTCACAGGCTCCGGCGGCCCGTTCCGCGGCCGCACGCGCGCCGAGCTCGAGGACGTCACGCCCGAGCAGGCGCTCGCGCATCCGACCTGGAGCATGGGCCCGAAGATCACGATCGACTCCGCGACGCTCGCGAACAAGGGGCTCGAGCTCATCGAGGCGCACTTCCTCTTCGGCGTGCCGTACGACCGGATCGACATCGCGATCCAGCCGACGTCGATCGTCCACTCGCTCGTCCGTTTCCGCGACGGCGCGGCGCTCGCGCATCTGGGCTACCCCGACATGCGCGTGCCGATCTCGTACGCGCTCACGTACCCCGAGCGCGCTGCGACACCGCTCGCACCCCTCGATCTGACGTCGCTCACGCTCGAGTTCTCCGCGCCCGACACCGATACGTTCCCGATGCTCGCCCTCGCGCGTGCGGCGGGGGAGAAGGGCGGCGCCGCGCCGTGCGTCTTCAACGCCGCGAACGAAGTCGCCGTCGCCGCGTTCCTCGCCGGACGGCTGCCGTTCCTCGCGATTCCCGAGGTCGTCGGCGAGTCGCTAGCCGCGGTGGGAGACGAGTCGCTGCGCGATCTCGACGACTTGCTCGAAGCCGACTGCGCGGCGCGTGCGACCGCGGAGGGAGCGCTCGCCGCGGCATGAACTGGGTCATCGTCATCGCCGGTCTCGTCGCGCTCGTGTTCATCCACGAGCTCGGCCACTTCAGCGTCGCCCTCGCGGTGAAGATGCGGCCGCGCAGCTTCTACATCGGCTTCCCGCCGGCCGTCGTGAAGGTCAAAAGGCGCGGGATCGAGTACGGGATCGGCGCAATCCCTCTCGGCGGCTTCGTGCGGATCCCGGGCATGCACCGGCCGGCGGCACGCGATCTGCAGGTCATGCTCGCGCCGGCGGTCGAGGAAGAGCCGTCGCTCGCGCCGGCAGTGCTCCGCGTGCGCCGCGCGCTCGACGCCGAGGACTACGCCGCCGCCCGCGCCGCCTACGCGGAGCTCGAGCAGGAGGTCGCCGCGGTGACGCTCTCCGCCAGCGCCCGCCGCGCGGCAACGCGTGGGCTCCGCGACGTCGAGGAGGGCACCGATCGCGAGGCGTACTGGCGCGCGCCGGCGTGGAAGCGCATCGCCGTCATTGCGGCCGGACCGGCGGCGAACGTGCTCGCGGCGTTCCTTATCCTCTTCGTCGTCTCCATGTCCGGCGGAGCTCCGACCAATCGGGGCTCGTCGACGATCGCGGGGGTCGAGGCTGGATCTCCGGCCGCGAGCGCCGGGCTCCGCGCGGGTGACAGAGTCGTCGCCGTCAACGGAACGCCGACCGCGACGTACGTTGCGTTCTCGCATCTCATCGCGGCGAGCGACGGCCGTCCGGTCACGCTCACGGTCGTCCGGGACGGGCGGCGGGTCGTTCTCACGCCCGAGCGGACGATCCGGAGTGGCGGCCGCTGGATTCTCGGTTTCTCCGTCGCTCAGCAGCTCGTCCGCTATCCGGTCGGGAAGTCGGCGAGCTCCGCGGCATCGGATCTCTGGGGGATCACGTCCGGAACTGCCAGCGGGATCGCGGCCATTTTCCAGCCGCACTCACACCCACAGTTCGGGACGGTCGTTCAGATCAGCAGAGTCTCGGAAAGCGCCCTGCGGGTCAGCGTCGCGTGGTACCTCCGCATCCTCGCGTTCGTGAGCATGTCGCTCGCGCTGCTGAATCTCATCCCGATCCTGCCGCTCGACGGTGGCCACATCCTCTTCACGATCATCGAGAGCGTTCGCCGGCGCGCTCTCGCACGGGAGGTCTACGAGCGTGCGTCACTCATCGGGATGGCGTTCCTCCTCGCGGTGTTCGTCATCGCGTTCGCGAGCAACCCCACCGGTTCCGTCCCGCACTAACGCACCTCTAGACTGAATCGCAGTGGCCAGTAAGCGACAGATCTCGGTCGGTGGCGTCAAAATCGGCGGCGGCGCGCCTGTCGTCGTCCAGTCGATGACGACGACGAAGACGCATGACGTCCCCGCGACGACCGCGCAGATCGCCGAGCTCGTCTCCGCCGGGTGCGAGATCGTGCGCGTCGCCGTCCCGAAAACGGAGGACGCCGAGGCGCTCGGCGAAGATCGTCCGCTTCTCGCCGGTGCCGATCATCGCCGACATCCACTTCAACGCGAGCCTCGCGCTGAAGGCGATCGAGCAGGGCGTCGCGGCGGTGCGCATCAACCCCGGCAACATCGGCGGTCCCGACAAGGTCGCCGAGGTCGTGCGCGCCGCGCAGGCGAAGGGCACACCGATGCGCATCGGCGCGAACTCCGGCTCGCTGCCGAAGCACCTCGAGGAGCTCGCGCAGAAGGACCAGGCCGAGGCACTCGTCGAGGCTGCGCTCGAGGAGGTGCGCCTGCTCGAGAGCCTCGACTTCTATGACTTCAAGATCTCGGTCAAGTCGAGTCACGTGCCGACGATGATCCGCGCGTACCGGATGCTCTCGGAGAAGGTCGACTACCCGCTCCACCTCGGCGTCACCGAGGCGGGCACTGTCTTCGCCGGCTCGATCAAGAGCGCCGTCGGCATCGGCACGCTGCTCGCGGAGGGCATCGGCGACACGATCCGCGTCTCGCTCTCGTCCGACCCGGTCGAGGAGCCGAAGACGGCGTACGAGATCCTCAAGGCGCTCAACCTGCGCGAGCGCGGGCCGGTGATGATCGCGTGCCCGTCGTGCGGCCGCGACAACGTCGGCGTCCACACGCTTGCGGAGGAAGTCGAGCGGCGCCTCGCCGAGTATCCGCAGGCGTTCGAGGTCGCGGTGCTCGGTTGCGCGGTGAACGGCCCCGGCGAGTCGGGCGACGCCGACTTCGGCATCGCCGGCGGGCGCGACGTCGGCTTCATCTACGCGCACGGCCGCGTCCTCAAGAAGGTCGAGTCCGAAGTTCTCATCGACGAGCTATTCGCCGAGATCGACAAGTGGATCGCCGACGGGATGCACCGCCCGAAGCGGTTGAAGATGGCGAAGCCGGCCGCGCTCGCGATGGCCGAAGCGTCGATGATCCCGCTCGAATAACCTCAGGCGACAGAGACCGATGATCGCCAGAGCCTCACAGCTGTTCCTTCCGACCCTGCGCGAAGCGCCCGCCGACGCGGACGCGGTGTCGCACAAGCTGCTCGTCCGCGGCGGCTTCATCCGGCAGGTCGCGGCCGGCGTCTGGACGTTCCTCCCGCTCGGCTGGCGCGTCCACCAGAAGATCGCGCAGATCATTCGCGAGGAGCAGGACGCGATCGGCGCGCAGGAGATGCTCATGCCCGTCCTCACGCCGTTCGAGCTGTGGCAGCAGTCGAAGCGCGACTTCATCGAGGAGCTCTTCCGCCTCGAGGACCGCAAAGGCGCGAAGTACGTCCTGCCGATGACGCACGAGGAGACGGTCACGTTCCACGCGCGCGAGCTCCAGAGCTACCGCCAGCTTCCGCAGATGCTCTACCACTTCTCGATCAAGGAGCGCGACGAGCCGCGGCCCGGCAAGGGCCTCATCCGGCTGCGCGAGTTCATCATGAAGGACGCGTACTCGTTCGACCGCGACGAGGCCGGGCTCGACGAGAGCTTCCGCAAGCAGCAGGAGGCGTACCACCGGATCTTCGACCGCTGCGCGATCGTCTACAGCGACGTCGAGGCCGAGCCGGGGATGATGGGCGGCAGCGAGTCGCGGGACTTCCTCGCGCCCGCCGGAGTCGGCGAGAACACGCTCGTGACGTGCGACGAACGGCGACTTCGACGCCGACCTCGAGGTCGCGCGAACGACCCCGCGCGCGCCGTGCGTTCCCCGAACGGCTCGACGCGCCCGCTGAGGTCGAGACGCCCGGCATCGACCACGTGCGAGCAGGTCGCCGAGTTCCTCGGCATCGACCTTGCGGCGACGTCGAAGGCGATGCCGCACTACAAGCAGGACGGCACTGTCGTCCTCGCCCTCATCCGCGGCGACGACCGGCTCGAGGAGGCGAAGCTGGCCGCCGCGTTCGGCGAGCCGCTGTGGCCTGCGACAGACGAGCAGACTCCGCGACGCGTTCGGTGCGTCGGGAGGGTCGCTCGGCCCGGTCGGCTTCGAGGGCGAGATCGTTGCCGACTTCACGCTGCAGGAGGGCCAGTTCGTCGCCGGCGCGAACCGCGACGGCTTCCACCTGCGCGGCGTCGAGGCCGGCCGCGATTACACGCCGCGCTTCGCCGACTTGCGCGAGTCTGCCGAGACCGACACATGCCCGAACTGCGGCGGCGCCCTGCGCTTCGAGACTGCGATCGAGATCGGCCACATCTTCAAGCTCGGGACGAAGTACTCCGAGGCACTCGACGCACGATTCCTCGATGAGGACGGCGTCGAGAAGCCGATCATCATGGGCAGCTACGGCATCGGCCCGGCGCGGCTGATGGCGACCGCGGTCGAGCAGAGCCACGACGAGAACGGCATCGTCTGGCCGCGCTCTATCGCGCCGTACGACGTGCATGTCGTCGTGTTGCCGGGCGCCGAGGAGATCGCGGAACAGGCGGCCGAGGCGCTCTCCGCCGCCGGTCTCGACGTTCTCCTCGACGACCGCGACCAGCGTGCGGGGGAGAAGTTCGCCGACGCCGATCTCATCGGCTGCCCGATCCGGGTGACGGCGGGAAAGAAGAGCCTCGAGGACGGCAAGGTTGACGTCCGTGACCGCGCGAGCGGCGAGGAGAAACGAGTAGAGGTTGCGGACCTCGGCAAGGAGATCTCGTAGTGGCAAAGCGGCAACAATTCAGCAAGGACGCGTTCGGCCCGACCGTGCGAGCGCCTGATGGACGAGCAGGGCGTCACGTACCGCCAGCTCGCGGCGCGCACTGGCCTGTCGGCCGGCTATCTCAACCACCTCGTGCACGGCAACCGTCCGGTGCCGTCGAACGAGGTCGTGAAGACGCTCGCGACCGCGCTCGAGGTCGAGCCGGAGCACTTCCGCGAGTATCGGCTGCGAAGCATCACCGAGCGGCTCGAGGCGATGCCGGAGACTGATCGACCGCCTCTACAAGCGCCTCGCGTAGCTTTTACCGCGCCCTAAGGGCTAACCAGGTGTCGGCACGGAGCCGCGGGAGACCGCGCTCTCCCGCGGCGGAGTTCCGCAATCCAGCGAGCGAGAGCGAAGCTCTCGCGAGCTAGACGTCGGCTTTGCTGCGCGGCTCGGGCGGCTCGAGCGGCATGCCGGTCTCCCGCCAGAGGTGGACGCGTACGAGCGCGTCGATCCCGTAGAGGAGCTCCTGGAGGAGGTCGGAGTCGCTCGGATCCGCCGCGAGGAGGCCCTCGGCCCACGCGTCGAGCGCTTCGAGCCCTTGCGGGTCTAGCTCGGCGATGGGTTCCAGCCGTCTCGCGCAGGTCGCCGACGAGCGCGATGCACGTCTCGCGGCGCTCGAGCATCGTCTCGGCGCGGATCGTGCGCGCTGCGATGCGGAGGTCGCTGACGAGGTCGGTGAGCTCGAGTCTGCGTGTGATGTCGATGACAGTCATGCCACCGACGTTGCGCCTCCGGCCGCCCGGCTACATCGGGGAAAGTGCGTATCTCAGGAACAGGTGCGAGTCGTTTGTCCGCACCGATCGGAGGCGGCCGGCGATGCGCTTGTCCGGGCAGGAGCTCGACGTCCTCGACAAGGTTGAAGCGTGGCGCGGCCGCATGGCCCGCGAGGAGCGGCGAGACGGTGAGGAAGAGCTCGTCGACGAGTCCGGCGGCGAGGAGCTGCCCGAAGAGCGACGGGCCGGCCTCGGAGACGATCACGCCGTAGCCGCGCTTGCGCAGAGCGGCGACGGCGGCGCGCGAGATCGACGCGCGCGCCGTCGTTGACGGCGACGACCTCGGTCGCTTCCGGCACGGCTTGCGCGATGCCCGACGCTGCCGTCTCGGTCGTGAGAACGATCGCGCCGGCCTCGAGCACGGGATGCGACGGCGTGAGCGACGCTCCGGACGTGACGACCGCGGAGCGAGGCTGCTCCGGCATGCCGCGGGAAGCGCGAAGCTCGGCGAACGCGTCGGCGGCGTCCGGGTACGCCTTGTCGACGCGCCACGTCCCCGTCGGCGACGCGGCGAGCGTGCCGGCGCCGACGAGCACGACGTCCGCGCACGCGCGCAGCAGAGCAAGCACGAAGCGGTCGGCATCGCTGTCGTCCGAGACGACGGCGTGCGAGCGGGGGAGACCCGGAATCGCGACGACGCCGTCGAGTGACTCGACGAAGTTCGCGACGAGGCACTCGTCCGCGAGACCGATCGAGCCGTAGAGGCGCTCGATCTCCGGCGGGCACGTCCCAGCGCGGCAGCGTCGTCGTCCTCCCGTAGAACCGCGAACGGCGCAATCACGCGTTTGCAATCACTGGGTGAGCGCGAGGAACTCGCTGCGGAGCGACTCGTCCTCGTCGAACAGGCCGCGCCAGACCGTCGTGACGGTGACCGAGCCGTGCTCCTCGACGCCGCGCATCGCCGTGCAGAGGTGTGACGCCTCGAGTTTCACCGCGACGCCGCGCGCGCCCGTGAGCTCCTTCAGCCCGCCGGCGATCTCCTCGGCGAGCCGCTCCTGCACCGTGAACCGCTTCGCGTAGAGCCGCACGAGCCGCGTGAGCTTCGAGATGCCGAGAATCTCGTCGCCGGCGACGTACCCGACATGCGCGTGGCCGTGGAACGGAAGCGCGTGATGCTCGCAGAGCGCATGGAAGCCGATCGGGCCTTCGATGATCTGCGCGTGCGATCCTTCGACGCCCCGTGGCCGCTCGCTCGGGAAGAGTGTGCGGAGTTTCGGGTCGCCGTCGTAGCCCGCGGTCGCGTCGTAGAGCGCCTGAAGGAAGCGCTGCGGTGTGTCGCGCGTGCCCGGCGTGTCGAGGTCGAGGCCAAGCGCGGTGAGGATCTCGGCGGCATGCTCTTCGAGCCGCTTGCGCTCTGCAGCTGTCCACTCGCGGCCAGGCTCGTCGGGATGCGGCAGCTCGAAGATGTTGCTCATGCGGTGGTCTCCTCGTACGCGGCGCGCGTTGCGGGATGAGGGCGAGGGCGATGACGGCGAGCTCGCCGATCGCGAGCCAGGCGAAGCCGAGCGGGTGTCCGACGACGAGGAATACGCCGAGCACGGCGAGTTGCGACGACATGCCCGAGGTTAGCGAGGACCGTCACCGTCGTCGGTGAAACGAGGGAGGGCCGGCGGGCCACGATCCACTCTGCGAGACGGTCCTGCGGCGCGTAGACGACGCTGTACACGCCGCGAAGGAACGCCGTCGCTGTACCGGCATTCTCTTCCGCCGATGCGGTCACGCCGCGCGAGAGCCGCGCCGCGTTGAAGTTGAGGCTGAGGACGGACGTGAGCGCGACGAACCCTGCGAGCGGCGAGCAGCGGCGCGCCGTACCGCCAGCCGATCGCGGCGAAGAGCGCGGCGTTGACGAGCAGGTCGACCTCCGAGTCGAGGTACCGCCCGAACGCGCTCGTGCGGCCGGTGAGGCGCGCGAGCTGGCCGTCGGCGTTGTCGAGGAGCGTCTTGAGCTGGACGAGAATCGCTGCCGCGACGAGCGAGCCGCGGCCGATCTCCACTGCGCCCGCGACGCCTGCGGCTCCGGCCGCGAGAACGACCGCGGGAGGCGGCACGCGCAGCCGCGCGAGGACGACGACGAGCGGATGCGCGAGCGGCCGGAACACCGCCTCGCAGAGGAACTCGTAGCCGTTCCGCCGCTTCCGCGAGCGGGCGAGCGCCTCAGACCGCAAAGGTGCCCTCGCCGGAGCGGATGAGCTCGCGCGCATCGTCGACCCTGTCCCAGACGTTCCAGAGCAGCACGCCGCGCGGCATGCCGTCCTCGACGTACGTGACGACGCCCTTGCGGTTCGGTTCCTGCCAGATCTCGACGGTCTCGAGCCGGGAGTCGACGATGCCGACCGCCTCGTAGCCGAGATCGAAGAGGTCGGAGTAGAAGAACGGGAGATGGTCGTACGGCTGCGCGGCGCCGGCCATGTTCGCGCCGACGACCTTGCCGTGTGTGTTCGCGTGATCCTCGTGCTCGATCCGCATCGAGAGCCCGAGCGCGGTGACGGGGAAGCGCGCGACGTCGCCGGCCGCAAAGACGTCCTCGCGTCCGCCCGCGCGGCCGTACTCGTCCACGACGATCCCGTCATTCACCTCGAGGCCGGCGGCCTCCGCGAGATCTGTTTCCGGGACGACGCCGAGTCCGCCGACGACAGCGTCTGCCTCGACAACGCGACCGTCGCCGAGCGTCACGCTCGTCCCCGAGGCCGCTGCCACGCTCTGCCCGGCGAGCACCTCGACGCCCTTCTCGCGGTAGTACCCGACGAGGAACTCCGCCAGGCGCGCGGGGAAGAGGCGAGAGCCGATGCCTGTCTCGGGGAAGACCATCGTCACGCGGACGCCCGCGCCCGTCAGCGCGGCAGCGATCTCGGAGCCGATGAACCCGCCACCGATCACGACGACATGCGAGCCGGCGTGCGCCGTTGCCCGCAGGCGGCGGTAGTCGTCGAGGGTGCGGAGCCAGACGACGCCGTCGGCGCCGGGAATCTCGCGCGCCTTCGCGCCGGTGGCGAGCAGGAGCTTCGCCCACGCGTATTCGTCGCCGGCGTCGTCGGTCGCGGTGTGCGCGTCGAGGTCGACCGACACGATGCGGCGGCCGGTGACGAGATCGACGCCGTCGGCGGGCGCCTTCCAGAGCTTCTCCTCGGGCGCGCCGCTCCAGAGGCCCTTTGTCAGGAGCGGCCGCTTGTACGGCGGATGCGGCTCGGCGCCGACGATGACGATGCGGCCGTCGGCATCGTGCTCACGGATGCCCTTGGCGGCCATGTCGCCGGTCATCCCGGCTCCGACGATGAGATAGCGCGTGTCGTTCACAGGCGCTTCAACTTGTACCTGCGCACAGCGAGGCTACGGCTGTCCAAGTTTCGCCGTCTGCGCGGCCATCTCCCGGTCGCGGTCCGTGATGCCACCCGCGGAATGAGTCGTCCACCGCACCGTGACGCGGCGGTAGCGGATGTCGATGTCGGGATGGTGGTTCGCGACTTCCGCAGCCTCGGCGAGACGGTCTACGAACGCGATCGCCGCGGGAAACGAGTCGAACTCGAAGGTGCGCTCGAGCGCGCCGTCGATCTCCTCCCAACCGTCCATTCCGGGAGCGTGCCAGACTGAGCTACGGTTTGCCGGTCGCGGGGCGTGGCGCAGCCTGGTTAGCGCGTTGGTCTGGGGGACCAAAGGTCGCGAGTTCGAATCTCGCCGCCCCGACTTGAGATTCCGGCCGCCGTGCCGGTCGGTAGTCAGGTCTAGTCAGGGTCCTTTGTCTCGCCGGGTACCGCCAGGCCCGCGGAGGCCAGTGTCCGCTCGTCGTCGTATCGTGAGCTCGGTGGTAGCCGAGAGCTTTCGTCATGTATTCGAGCCAGAGTTCTTTGCTGGTCTGCTCAGCGGCGCCATCGTGCTCGGTCTCGGCTACTTGGTCGTCGATGAGCGGCTCAGGCTGAAGCAGCGCGCCGACGAGGAGCAGGACGCCGCGGGCCGCCGTGCAGAACTTCGAAGTAGCGCGCTCGCGATAGTGGAAGCCGAATTGACGTACGGTGCGTCTCTGCTTCAGACGTGGCGCACGGTGCTTACCGGGTCTGCCGACGATCTTCCGCACCCCGGTTTCGAGATCAACGGTTGGTATCTCGTCACGCAAGGTCCCGTCCTCGCGGCACTGAGGCCGCAGACATCCGACCTGCTCATGGGCGTCTATAACCGCATGCGAACTGCGAACGATCAACTTGCCTTCCTCGCCGACCTGACATACGGCCAATCGGCCCTGAGCTTTGCTATTGCCCGCGCGACAGGCTCTGACCATCACGGCGTACCGAACACCCCGATGATTGCTGAGCTCGTGCAGCTATACGAGACGCACCGCGAGCGCCGCCGAGCGGACCTCGTCTGGCGGCTGGAAAACCTCAAGCCGCTCCTGGACGATGCGATCGACGCGGTGGAACGAGAGAACGGCACGTTCGCCGGAGTCCCAGCGTCTCAGCGCGACTTTTCGCTCATCAATCCAGTGCTTGGCGTGCGAGCCGGCGCTGGGGTCGGCGCGTGAGTCCCTTAGAGGATCGTCTTCGCTTCGCTCCCGAAGGGCCATCGTGACACCCACTGGCCCTTAGGATCGTGGTCGATGGCGCTTGCAGGGATAATTCTTGCTGCACTAAGCGCAGCTGCCGTCGTGGCCTCACTCGTCTACCTGGGCCAACAAACGAAGATCTCTGCCGAACTGACCGGAACGGCCGTCTTGGCCAATGCGATGGACCAGATCGACAGGGTCATTGCGGAGTTCCTCACCTACCCCGAACTGCGTCCATACTTCTACAAGGGCGCGGAGCTTGGAGACACGGTTCGGCCCGCTGATCGAGCGCGGATAGAGACTATCGCCGAGTTGCTTGCAGACGCGCTCGAGATGGGGCTGGAATCGCTAAGCCGCATTCCGGAAGGTGCTGGCGACCACGCGGACTGGGAGGTTTCGGCGATCGACATGCTTGGATCGTCGCCCGCACTCCGCGAATGCGTCCGCGCTTACGCATGGTGGCCTCGAATGTCCGCGCTGCTTGCGGGGCAAGCTCCGGGCGCGTAGTTAGGATCCCGTCAGGTTTGGCTGACGCCTGCTGACGTTCCGCGACGGTCGCCAGAGACGCCGACCACGGAGCCAAGCGGGTAGGCGGCTTCTGTCGCCGTATGTCGGGAGTGGCTCTCGGCTTGGGGCCTAAAGAGTCGCGAGTTCGAATCTCGCCGCCCCGATTCGGTCGGAGGTTTGTTCCACTTTGGCGCCCGCTATTGCGTCAGGCGTGCGAGAGGAGTAGCGTCGCGCCACGCGGGTCCCTTCGGGGGTCAGGGCGACCCGCCTAGACGAACCGGAGAGGAGTCCACATGTCCTTTTTGCTTCGCGATCAGAAGTTGAAAGGTGCACTCGCCGTTGTCGCCGCGCTGTGTGTCGCTGTAGGAGTCAGCGCAGCAGCATCGTCAGGCGCGCAGACGGCGTTCAAGGTCGATCATCAGCTCTGTTACACCGCCACGGGCAAGTTCGCGCCCCCGGCAGGAGCCAAGGTGAGGCTGATCGACCAGTTCAGCCCCAACGGCTACCTGCCAATCATTCGGCATGCGCTGGTGTTGCACTGCAACCCGGTCATCAAGATTGTCAAGAACTCGGCGACCGGGGGGCAGCAGGTGTTCAGGCCCACGAATCCGCGCGCACACCTCGCGTGCTTGCCGTTTACCCTGCCCCCCGGCACGACGGTCCCGACCCCGAAGGTCCTCGTCACGAACCAGTTCGGCAGCGCCACGCTGTATCTCAAGCAGCCGAACTTGCTCTGCCTGCCTTCATGGAAGAGCATGACGGGTCCGCCCAAGCTGAAGCCAACCGCGCCGCCCGGTCTCAACCATTTCAGCTGCTACCCGGTCGCGGATTGGAATGGGGGCTACAAGATCCCGCCGTTCGTGGCGCTGAAGGACCAGTTCGCGGCTGCGCCGGTTCAGGTGCAGATCAACCCGCTGCCGCAGGAGCTCTGCCTGCCCGCGAAGAAGATCGTCTCAACCGCGGCGGGCGTGAAGACGTATCCGATGGTCGACCCGAAAACGCACCTGCTGTGCTTTGGCGGGATCAAGACTCCCATCAAGCCGAAGGTGTGGGACGAGAACCAGTTCGGCACGTCCGCGGTCGTCATCAGGGCGGCGAAGTGGCTCTGCCTCCCCTCGACGAAGCAGATAGTTCCATAGGGCCAGCCGAGCACGAGCGGGGCGGGGATCAGCTCCCCGTCCCGCTCGACTCCTCGAAACGAATCAGGCGACCAGTCCGAGC
Organism: uncultured Actinomycetes bacterium; assembly: GCA_963767525.1. Taxonomy (GTDB): domain Bacteria; phylum Actinomycetota; class Thermoleophilia; order Gaiellales; family Gaiellaceae; genus Palsa-739. The sequence goes on along the minus strand of CAVYEH010000002.1, from coordinate 164,855 downwards.
GCGCGGGCGCCGTGCTCCGTGCCGATCGCGCGCAACGCCTCCGGGGTGAAGACGTCGCGGCGGCCCGACTGGCGGCGTGCGATCCAGTCGAGTTCGCGCAGCTCCTCGCGCGGGTCGATGCGGACGTTCGAGTCCGAGCCGACGCAGATCTCTATGCCGCGGTGGAGGAGGCGCTCCACGGGGAGGAAGCCGTCCGCGAGATCCGCCTCCGTCGTCGGGCACGCGCACACGCGGGAGCCCGCTGCCGCGAGCAGGTCGAGCTCCCGGCCGTCGGCGTGCGTCGCGTGGACGACCGTCGTCCGCGGCCCGAGACAGCCGCACGCGTCGAGTAGCTCGATCGGGCGCATCCCGTGCTCGGCGAGGCACTCCTCGATCTCGCGCGGCTGCTCGTCGGCGTGAATGTGAAGCGGCAGCTCGTGCTCGGCGGCGTACCGACCGAGCTCCTCGAGCCAGTCGCGCGGGCACGCGCGCACGGAGTGGGGGGCGACGCCGACGCGGATTCCCGCAGCGCGCAGGTCCTCGAGCTCCGAGAGGTACGCCGCCACCGAGTCCTGCCGGATGCGGTCGATCCCGCCGCGCGCGTACGCGACGTGGAGGAGGACGACCTCGATCCCCGCCTCGCCGGCGGCTTCGACCGCGGCGTGGGCCTGCGCGAGCCCGAGGTAGTGGAACTCGCCGACCGCGGCCCAGCCCGCTTCGCGGAGCTCGCGATACACGCCCGTGTACGTCGTGCGCACACTCGCGGGCGTCTGCTGCGCCGCCAGGTCGAGCATCGTCTCGCGCCAGGCCCAGAAGTCAGCGCCCCCGGTCCGCTCACCGAGCGCGCGCTGGAACGCATGGCAGTGGGCATTCGCGAAAACCGCCTCGGGCACGCCCGTATCCTTGCTGCTATGGCCGAACCAAGGGTTTCCAGCCGGGCGTCGGCGGCTTCGCCGGCGACGCTTCCAGCTCGCCGCGCCGTGTCCCCACCGCTCGCGCAGCTGCCGAACGCGCTCACCGTCGCGCGGCTCGTGCTCATTCCCGTCTTCGTCGTCCTCATGGTCGAGGCCGGGCACAATCCGAGCTGGCCGGCGGGGATCGTGTTCGGGATCGCCGGCATCACCGACCAGGTGGACGGCTACCTCGCCCGGCGCTGGCACGTCGAGTCGCATTTCGGGAAGATCGCCGACCCGCTCGCCGACCGGCTCATGATCGACGCCGCCGTGATCCTCCTCGCGTACTACGACCGGCTGCCGTGGATCGGACTCGCCGTGATCGTCGGCCGGGACGTGCTCCTTCTCGTCGGCGCGCGCATCCTGCAGCCGCGCGGCATCGAGCTCGACGTCAACGTCGTCGGCAAGACCGCGACGTGGATCCTCTACGCGGCGATCGGCTTCCGCATCGTCACGCAGCCGTCCACGCAGTGGCCGCTCTACCTCTTCTGGGCCGGCATCGCGCTCGCGCTCGTGGCCGCCGCGCTGTACGTCCGCGACGCGCGGAGGCAACTGCGGCGATGAAAGCGGTCGTCATGGCAGGGGGAGAGGGGACGCGCCTGCGCCCGCTCACGTCGAACCAGCCGAAGCCGATGGTCCCGATCGTCGGCAAGCCATGCATGGAGCACATCGTCGAGCTGTTGAAGCTGCACGGCCTCGAGGACATCATCGTGACCACGGCGTTCCTGCCACAGGCGATCCGCAGCTACTTCGGCGACGGCGAGAGCCTCGGCGTCGACATCGGCTACTCGGTGGAGGAGTCGCCGCTCGGCACCGCCGGCTCGGTCCGGCTCGCCGCGGGCCGCCTCGACGACACGTTCCTCGTCATCTCCGGCGACGCGCTCTGCGACGTCGACCTGACGAGCCTCGTCGAGTTCCACCGCGAGAAGAAGGCGTCGGTGACGATCGGCCTGAAGGCGGTCGAGAACCCGCTCGAGTTCGGAATTGTCGTCACCGACGACGACGGCCGCGTCGAGCGGTTCCTCGAGAAACCGTCGTGGGGCCAGGTCTTCTCCGACACGATCAACACGGGCATCTACGTTCTCGAGCCCGAGGTCATGCAGCACGTCCCGACGGACCGGCCGTACGACTTCGCGAAGGAGCTCTTCCCGCACCTGCTCGAGATGGGCCGGCCCATCTACGGGCACGTCTTCGACGGCTACTGGCAGGACATCGGGAACCTCGACCAGTTTCGCCAGGCAAACATCGACGCGCTCGAGGAACGCGTACGCCTGAACATCGGTGGAATCCGCATCCGCGGCAACGTATGGCTCGGGGATGGGGTGGACCTCGACAATCTTGACGCGATCGAAGGGCCGGCGTACATCGGCAGCTATTGCCGCATCAGCCACGGCGCCCGCGTCGGCCCGCACGTCGTGCTCGCGTCGAGCGTGACCGTCCGCGAGCGCGGGCGTGTTGTGCGGTCGATGATCGACAGCTCGACGTACATCGGCCGAAGTTCCGACGTCGAGGGTGCGATCATCGGGCGCGGCTGCGACCTACGCGCGCACGTCCGCGTCCACGAGGGCGTCGCGATCGGAGACGAGGTGAAGATCGGCGCCGAGAGCGTGATCCTTCCCGGTGTCCGGATCTACCCGTTCAAGGAAGTCGAGACCGGCTCGCAGCTGCACGAGAGCCTCATCTGGGAGTCGCGCGGCACGACACGGGTCTTCGGGAAGCAGGGCGTGGCGGGGATGGTCAACGTCGACCTCACGCCTGACGTCGCGGTGCGTCTTGCCGCCGCGCTCGGCACGGCGCTCGAGCGCGGCGCGCGCGTCGTGGCGAGCAGAGAAGGGCCGCCAGCGTGCCGGATGATCAAGCGCGCAATGATCTCCGGGCTATCGTCGACCGGCGTTCACGTCGCCGACCTCCGCGTGAGCCCGGCCGCGGTGGCGCGCCACCTCGTGAAGTCGCAGGGACACGACGCAGGCTTCCACGTGGGCGTGAGCCCGAGCGACCCGGAGATCGTCCGCATCCAGTTCTTCGAGCCGCCCGGTGTCGAGATGAGCCCCGCGATGCAGAAGGAGGTCGAGAAGCACTTCACCCGCGGCGAGCTGCGGCGCGTCGCCGCGGCCGAGGTCGGCGGTATCTCGTATCCCGCGCGCGTACACGAGACGTACGCGGCTGAGCTCCTGTCGACGATCGAAGTCGAGCGGGTGCGCGAGCGCGGCTTCCGCATCGTCGTCGACTACGGCCACTCGGGTGCGTCTTACGTCCTGCCGCTCGTGCTCGGGCCGCTCGGCGTAGAGGTTGTCGCGGCTCACGCGTTCACCGGTGAAGGCAGTGAGAGCGCGGACGCGTCGCCTGGGCTTGCCGCTGCGATCGGCCAGACGAAACGGCTCGTGCCGGCGGTCGGCGCGGATCTCGGCGCCGTCTTCGACCGCGCGGCCGAACGTCTCTACCTCATCGACGAGCAGGCGAACGAGGTGGCGGTCGAGCAGGCGCTCCTGCTCTTTCTGCGGCTGATCGGCTCGGAGGGACGGCGCGGGAAGCTCGCGTTCCCCGTCACCGTGACGAGCCAGGTCGACCGGCTCGTCGAAGGCACGCAGCTCGAGATCGTGCGCACGGCCGCGTCGCTCCCCGATCTCACGCACGCAGCCGCGCAAAGCGGCGTCGTCTTTGCCGGTGCCGTCGGAGGCGGCTACGTGTTTCCCGACTTCCTGCCCGGCTACGACGCGGTTGCGAGCCTCGCGAAGCTCCTCGAGCTGCTCGCTCCCGTCGACCTGCCTCTCTCGGCGCTCGTCGCCGACTTGCCGCGGCCGACGCTCGTCCATCACCAGATCCCGTGCCCATGGGCGCTGAAAGGGCTCGTCATGCGCGTCCTCAACGAGCGCCTCGCAGGGCGGAATCTCGACCTCACCGACGGGATAAAGGTGTTCGACGAGCGCGGCTGGAGCCAGGCGCTGCCCGATCCCGACGAGCCGCTCATCCATCTCTACGCCGAAGGGGAGACGGCAGAGGCGTCAGAGGAGCTTGCCCGCGAGTTGCGAACTCTCGTCGAAGAGATCGAGCACGGCGAAGCCGCTGTCGAATCGCCCTAGCGGGCGACAAAGACAAAGGCTAAAGTTCAGCTTTACACTCTGCGATTCAACTCTGGCGTCCACGGCGAAAGGTGTTTATGGAAGCGTTGCCCGACCTCGCGACCCTGTCCGACGAGGATCTCAAGAAGCTCATCGACGAATTGACCGTTGAGGAGCAGGAGGTGTCGTATCGGCGCCGGCTGCTGCACGGGAAGATCGACATCCTCCGCGCCGAGCTCGTCGGCCGTCTCCAGAAGACGGAGGGGAAGAGCGTCCTCGAAGCGGTCGACGTGAACGCCCTCACCGACATCCTCAGCGGCAAGGCGACTCCTCGCCCGTAGGCATGTCGCACATCTACTGCCCCGAGTGCGGGTACAACAACCCGGAATCTGCGCGCTTCTGTGCGAAGTGCGGTGCTTCGCTCGTGGTGGCGGAGGAGGGAGAGCAGACCGAGACGTTCGCGATCCACGACCCGGGCGACTCCTTCGACACCCTGGACGATCTGGGGCTGCAGGGCGGCGTCCTCGTCGTCCGCTCGGGGGGCGGTCGGTCGGGCGAGACGTTCGCGCTCATTGACAGCCCGACGGTGATCGGACGGTCGCCCGAGTGCGGGATCTTCCTCGACGACGTCACCGTCTCACGCAAGCACGCGGTGTTTACGCAGGACGACGGCCACTGGAAGATCGACGACCAGGGCAGCCTCAACGGCACATTCGTCAACCGCGAGCGCGTCGACTCGGCCGCCCTCAGCGACGGCGACGAGATCCAGATCGGCAAGTACCGGCTCACCTACCTCCACCGCTAAGCCGCCGATGTCCACCGCCGAAGCCCACGTACCGCCGGCGTCACCCCGCAGGCGGCTTCTCACAATCGGGACCGTCTGCAGCCGGCTCCACGACGAGTTCCCGGACGTCTCGATCTCGAAGATCCGCTACCTCGAGGATCAAGGCCTCCTCAACCCGACGCGTACGCAGGGCGGCTACCGGCTCTTCTCGGAAGACGACGTCGAGCGGCTCGAGACGATCCTCCGCCTCCAGCGCGACGAGTTCCTGCCGCTGCGTGTGATCAAGGAGGAGCTCGCCGCCGGCGCGGGCCAGCAGCGCAAGCGGCGGCGGACGGTCGGGACCGGGGAGGAGGCTCTCGACATCGAAGAGCTCTGCGCGCGCGCGGGCATCACTCGCGAGCGCGTGAAGGAGCTCGAGGAATTCGGGCTCATCGAGCCAACGATCGCCGGCGGCAGCCGCAGCTATGCCGAGAGCGACGTCGACGTCGCCTCTGCCTGCGAGGCGCTCTCGCGGTTCGGGATCGGCGCCCGAAACCTGCGCGCCTTCCGCACGGCCGCTGACCGCGAGTCGGGGTTACTTGAGGCCGTGATCGGCCCGGCGCTGCGCTCGCGCAACCCGGAGCGCCGCCGCGAGGCTCTCGCCGACCTTCAACATCTCGCGCAGAGCGCGCAGGAGCTCTCCGACTTGCTTCTCTGGCGGAACGTGCGCAGACTGGCGCAGTGAGCGTGAGCCGTGTCGATCTCAAAAGTCGGGTCCGCGAAGTTCCGGACTTCCCCGAGCCGGGAGTCGGCTTCAAGGACATCTCGCCGCTTCTCCTCGACCGGGAGGCGCTGACGCAGGCGGTCGAGGATCTCGCGGCCTGGACGCGCGAGCGTGGGGCGGACCTCGTTCTCGGCGCGGAGGCGCGTGGCTTCTGGCTCGGTGGCGCAATCGCCGTCGCGGCCGGCTGTGGCTTCGTCGCAGCTCGTCGGCCCGGCAAGCTGCCGCCCGACACCGTGTCCGCGACGTACGCGCTCGAGTATGGCGAGAACACGCTCGAGGTCGCATCCGACGCGATCGCCCACGGCGCGCGTGTCGTGATCCACGACGACGTCCTCGCGACGGGAGGGACGGTGCAAGCGATCGCCCGGCTCGTCGAGGAGCTCGGCGGCACCGTTGTCGGCGTCAACTTCGTGATCGAGCTGTCGTTCCTCGGCGGCGCGGAGAAGCTCGCGCAGTACGACCGGCTCGCTCTCATCACGTACTGACGCGGCTCGGGAGCGGCTAACCCGTGGCCTCAGACAGATGAGCGCTGGAACGGGGGATCATCGGAAGGCGTCTGCGCGGCCGACACTGAACTCAATGAAAGACAAAGGCTCGCAACTGCTCGAGGCACACATTCGGAGCCTCGACCCGGCCGAGGCGACCGCGCAGGAACGCGTCGCAGAGGTGCTCGGCGAGCCGCTCACGCAAAGACTCCTGTCGGCGCTACGCCCGAGCCACTAACGCCGCGGAGGCGTCTCTTCGCCGCGCAGGCGGACGATAAGCCAGATCACGGCAAACGCGACGAGAGCGAGGACGATCGAGGCCGCGCCGCTCGTGCCGATCGCGGCAAGCCCGAAGAAGACGAACACCGCGAGACCGGCTGCCCAGAAGAAGGCGGCTACTCCGTGGTCGATGCTCGGCGGACGCGGAGGGTGCGGCATTCCGGCGATCCTAGTTGAGAGGCCGGTCGCGCACGGGAGGGAGGTGGTCCACGAGGAAAGACGCGTCGGACCAAAAAAAGTCGCCGAGCCGGTCGCGGTTTCGTCCACACCGCCGGCTGACTTTCCGCTTCGCCCCTTGCGAGGCGCCACGTACGACCACCCGGTAGTGCTTCGTCCTACTCCCGCGCCGTGCTCGGCGCAAGAAGAAACCTACGGGTTGTCCAGAGCCGATGCAAGGGGTCTCAAACGCGAAAACGTCGCAATTTGCGGACGTTGAATAATCAACATTTCCACAGCAGTCTGTGCAACCTGTGGAAAAGCGGGGAGGCGTGTCGATCCGCTGGCCGACGATCTCTAACTTGACATAACGTAGCTTCTCGTGCACGCGAGCATGAATCGGCCGCGCGAGGCGTGCTGTGACGCCCGGGAGTCGCGTTAGGCCGCGGCTATTCCGAGCGAAGGTAGTGCGCGAGACCCGGCGCGGCGAGGCGAAGCTCGCGGAGCGCGCGCGTCTCGAGCTGGCGGACGCGTTCGCGGGTCACCCCAACGTCGGCGCCGATCTCGTCGAGCGTGTATGGCTTGCCGCCCTCCAGCCCAAAGCGCAGAGTGACGACCCGCCGAAGACGCGGTTCGAGCGTTCCGAGCGCCTCGACGAGCTCCTTTGCCCTTGCCCTGTCGGCGGTCAGCTCGAGCGGCGCGGAGGCGCGAGCGTCCTCGATCAGGTCGCCGAAGAGGCTCTCGCCGTCGCCGACGGGCGTCTCGAGGCTGACAGGTGTTTCGATCAGCTCGAGCAGTTCCTGGACGCGCGCCTCCGGAAGCTTGGTCTCGTCGGCGAGCTCGGCCAGCGTCGGCTCGCGGTTGAGCTTCTGGGCGAGCTGGCGGCGGCTGCGGAGAAGCCGGCGCACCTCGTCGGCGACATGGAGCGGCAAGCGGATCGTGCGGCCCTGGTCGACGAGCGCCCGCGCGATCGCCTGGCGGATCCACCACGTCGCATACGTCGAAAGCTTGTAGCCGAGCTTGTAGTCGAACTTCTCGACGGCCCGCATCAGGCCGAGGTTGCCTTCCTGGATGAGATCGAGGAGCGGCACGTCGGCGCGCGCGTAGTTCCGGGCCACCGACATGACGAGTCGGAGGTTCGACTCGATGAGGCGCTGCCGGGCGGCCTCGTCGCCCGCGTCCTTGCGGCGCGCGAGCTCGCGTTCCTCCTCGCGCGTCAGGAGCGGACCGGAGCCGATCTGCCGGACGTAGAGCTTCAGCGGATCGGCTGCGGGAACCGGATCCGGGCGCGGTTCACTGGCGACGTGGGCTTCCACGCGTGTGTTATCGGCTTGTGAATCTTTCGTCTTGAATCGGTTGCGCGCCGAATCCGGCGCTACGCTCGAAGGGACGGCCCGAAACACGCCGAAACACGTATGCGGACATGGGCCATGGCTTATGTGTGGAATAGCTGGGTACAGCCTCTCCTCGAGCAGCCGCGTCGATAGGACGCTGGCGGCGCAGGCGCTGCTCGCAGGCATCGCCGAGAGAGGCGCGGATGCGGTCGGGTACGCGTACCGCGGCCCGGGCGACGCCCGTCCCGTCGTGACGAAGCAGCGGACCGCCGCGCGCGAGCTCATCGAGCGCGTGCAGGTGCCTGCGCACGCGACGGAGCTGCTCGTCCACGTGCGCGACTACACGAAGGGCCATCCGTCGATCCCCGCGAACAACCATCCGGTCCGGCACGGCCCGGTCGTCGGGATCCACAACGGGATCATCCTCAACGACGACGAGCTGCTCGCGGACTTCTCGTGCGCTCGCGCCGAGCCGCGCATGACGGTCGACTCTGAGGCGATTTTCGCGGTCGCGGCGCACTCGGAGAACGATCCGCGCGCGCTCGAGGCTCTGGCCGGTGCGATGGCGACGGCGTGGCTCGACGAGCGGGAGCCTGGTTTCGTCTTCGCCGCGCGCGGTGTCGGCCGGCCGCTCTGGCTCGGCCGCGGTCGCGAGGAGATCTTCTTCGCCTCGACCCGCGGCGCGCTCGACATCGTCTCGGAGTACGCCGCTGTGCGTTTGCGCGCGAGCGAGGTGCGCGACGGCACGTTCTTCGCGCTTCAGGCCGGGCGTGTCGCCCGCAGGTCGCGCTTCCGCCCCGACCACGACTACGTCGAGGACTCCCCCCTTCCGACGGTTCGTGCGCCTGGCGAGAGCGACCACTGCCTTGCTCGCCTCGCGGCGATCACCGCCGCCGCGGCGTAAGACGTACTTGCGGGCGACGCGCGGATTTGGCACTGTGCTCGGCATGTCGAGTCGGCGCAAAGGCTTCGCGGTCGCCGCAGTCGCGGTCGTCGCGGTCGCGATCCCGGCGATCACGTTCTCGGCGACGCGGACCGCGCACGGATACGTCGCCTCCGCGATCGCGATACCGGCGAACAGCAGCGAGGCGATGTCGCTCGGCCGGGACATCAACGGGGACGGGCATCCCGACAACGCGCTCGGCCAGTTCTTCGCGGCGCTCGCAGTCAGCGGCCTCGACTTTCGCAGCGCAACGCAGGACGCGGTGACGAACGGCGACTTGTTGATGCTCGGCTCGCTTCGCGCGCGGTCGCTCGTGAAGGACAAGAAGGCGACGTGGCAGGCTCTCTACGCGAAGCCCGCCCACCCGCCAGACTTCTCCGGCGCGGGATCGTTCACCGTCGACCCGGTCGCCCCCCGCTCTTCGATCCTTCGCGCGCGGATCAAGAAGCATCACGTCACGACCGCCGCCGGATCGATCCCGGTCGAGCTCGATTTCGGCGCCGGCATCGCGACGTTCTGGCTGCGTGAGGCCGAAGTCTCCGCGACGTGCACGCGCTCCCGTTGCTCGAACGGGCGCATCACTGGCGTCATCACGCACGCTGACCTCGAGAATGTCCTCCTGCCGCAACTGGCGGCTCAGTTCACGGCGATTGTCGCGCGGGACTGCCCGGGGCCGGGCGCGGTGAGTTGCGTCAGCAGCTCGGAAGGAGCGACGCTCGAGTCACTGTTCGACACGAACGACGACCTGCAGATCACCACCGTCGAGCTGCAGCAGAACTCGCTGCTGAAGGCGGTACTCGCCTCCGACATCGCGACGAAGCGTCACCACAAGCCGGATGCACTCTCCGCCGGCTTCGGCTTTATCTCGGTCAAGGCCAAGATCAGCCGCTAAACGGCTAGCGCTCGAGCGTCCCGTCGCTCCCGACCGCGACGCCCTCTGCGGTGAGGTGCTGCTGGACGAGGAACTGGAACGTCGACCACGCCCCGCGCCGTGCGTCGAACATCCGGTAGACCTGCCACTCGGTCAGGAGCGAGCGGATCCTGCTTGCGCGCTTCCGACCAGTCGGCGAACTTCGGCAGGCGGTTGAGCTTTTGCGCGAGCGCCGCGCCCTGCTCGATCGCCCGTTCGAGCCGCTCCTCGCCCACCGGCACGTCGAATCCCGCCTCGCGGAGCGCGTTCGTCAGCGAGCCGAACGTGTGCCAGTAGAGCGACTTCGACGGGAGACGGCCCTTGTGCTCGTCGATGTCACGCGCCGTCGGCGGCCGGCCGAGCTCGTCTCCGAGCGTGCGGAGCAGCCCAAGGAGCTCCTCGCGCGTTGCGAACCGCCGCGGCACGAGGCCTGCGGCGCGCTTCGCCGCATTCCATGAGCCGAAATGCTCGATGACGGTCTGCGGATGGACCTCGGTCTCGGGGTCGGCGGCGAACTCCCGCATCGTCGGCGAGCGTCCGAGCCGTGCGGCGCAGGCGGTGATCTCGGCCACGATCTGCTCGTCCGTGTAGCGCTTGCGGATGCGGCTCTGAAACTCCGCGAGCTCCTTCGGATCGATCGCAGCTAGTGCCCGGTAGCGGGGCTTTTCGGCCACACCAAGAATGGTAGAACAGATTGCAGAATCCGCAAGTAGGCCCTAACGGCGCGCGCCGATGCGATACTCGCGGCCGTGCGAATTCGGCGCGGGACCGGTAGAGCGTCTTCGGCCCGTGGGACATCCTGACGCTCGCTGCTCGGCCTCGCTGTGATCTCTGGGGAGTGCATCGCTCAGCGAATCACCACTTCGACGGCTTCTGGTACTCGGTGTCGCGCTGGATCTGTACCGCGCTCTCGGCCAGTCACGCTCTTGCGGCGGCTGTTCCGCGTCTGATGCGCGCCGTCCGCGGAGCGTTCCCGGGCTTACCAGTACTGCCGGCAGAGGTGGTGCACCGCACGTCGGCCAGCGGGGGACGCCGCCGAGGGCATCGCGTACCCTCGCGTGATGCGGTCCCTCTCCCCTCTCGGGCTCGAGGTCGCGGTCGCGCGCGGTGTCGGCGAGCTTTCGCGGCGGCTCGGGAAGGGCGGCGGGACGACGATTCCGGGCAAGCTCATCGCGACGCTCGACCCCGGCGCGATCGACCGGCTTGCGGCTCGGCTCCCTGACGGGTGCGTCGTCGTGTCGGCGACGAACGGGAAGACGACGTCGACGGCGATGGCGGCGGAGATCCTCCGCCCGCGGCACGGCTCGCGCACAACGCCGCCGGCGCGAACCTCGTCTCGGGCGTCGCCTCCTCCCTCCTCTCGGCCGACTCCGCCGAGCTCGGGCTGTTCGAGGTCGACGAGTTTGCGCTGCCGGAGCTGCTGCGCCGCTTGCGGCCGCGGGTGGTTTCGCTCGGGAATCTCTTCCGTGACCAGCTCGACCGGTACGGCGAGCTCGAGCACATCGCCGAGCGCTGGCGCGACGCCGTTGACGCGCTGCCCGATGGCTCGCAAGTCGTGTTCAACGCCGACGACCCGCAGCTCGCGGCGATTGGAACGGCACGCGCGGGGAGCGTCGCGTTCGGGCTCGACGATCCGCGGGTGGCGCGCGAGTCGCTCCAGCACGCTGCCGACTCGAAGTACTGCCTCACGTGCGGCGCGCCGCTCGAGTACGCGGCGGCGTACGTCGGCCATCTCGGCGACTTCAGCTGCCCGAACGGCCACCAGCGCCGGCCGCCGCTCGAGGTGGCCGCGAGAGAGATCGAGCTCGAAGGGCTGGAGCGCGCGGCGTTCCTCCTCGTCACGCCGGACGGCGAGCGGCGCGTCGAGCTCGCGCTCCCCGGCCTCTACAACGTTTACAACGCCCTCGCGGCGGCGGCGCTCACGCGCGCCGTCGGCGCGTCGCTCGACGAGATCGCCGCGGGACTCGCGCGCTTCTCCGCCGCGTTCGGGCGGTTCGAGCGGATCGAAGTTGGCGACAAGCGGATCCTGCTCCTCCTGATCAAGAACCCGGCCGGCGCGAACGAGGCCGTTCGGACGCTCGTCGACGGCGGCTCGCATCGCGTGCTCGTCGCGGCGCTGAACGACGAGATCGCCGATGGTCGTGACGTGTCGTGGATCTGGGACGTCGACTTCGAGCCGCTCCTGCCGGGCCTCGAGACGCTCGTCGCGAGCGGAGGGCGCGCCGCGGAGCTCGCGTTGCGCTTCCGCTACGGCGGGCTCGACGAGGAGGCGATCGACGTACAGCCCGATCTCGCCGCCGCGCTCGACCGCGGGCTCGAGCTGACGCCTCCGGGCGGCGAGCTCGTCGTTCTCCCCACGTACACCGCGATGCTCGGCCTGCAGCGCATCCTCACCGCGCGCGGCCTGACGAAGGCGTACTGGTCGTGAACATCCGCGTCGGCCACCTCTACCCCGATTACCTCAATATCTACGCGGACCGCGGCAACATCGCGGTGCTCTCGCGGCGGGCGACGTGGCGCGGGCACGAGCTCGAGGTCACCGCGATCGGCATCGGAGACGACGTCGTTCCCGGCGCGCACGACCTCTACTACGTCGGCGGCGGCCAGGATCGCGAGCAGCTGCTCGTCGCGGAGGATCTTCTCCTCAAGGCTGACGCACTGCGGAAAGCGATCGACGGCGGCGCCGCGATGCTCGCCGTGTGCGGCGGCTACCAGCTGCTCGGCCGCGGCTACAAGGGCTTTCACGGCCAGGACATGCCGGGCATCGGCCTTCTCCCGCTCGAGACCGTCGCCGGAGACAAGCGGATGATCGGCGACGTGCTCCTCGAGTGCGAGCTTGAGCCGGGCGAGCGGCGGACGATCGCCGGCTTCGAGAACCACGCCGGCCGCACGCGCCTCGACGTCGGGCGCCGAGCCGCTCGGGCGCGTCGTCTCCGGCTTCGGGAACGACGGCGAGAGCGGCTACGAGGGCTGCCGCGCCGGGCGCGTGATCGGCACTTACCTCCACGGGCCGCTGCTGCCGCGCAACCCGTGGCTCGCCGACTGGCTCCTCTCCCAGGCGCTCGCGCACCGCACGGGAGGCGACGCCGCGCCGCTCGCGGAGCTTCCCGACCGGCTCGAGGCGGAGGCGCACGACGTCTCAGCCGCGAGAGCGCGCAGCCGCGGCGGGAAGTTCTAGGGCGCCCAGAGCGCGCCGAGATAGACGGCGGGGTCGCCCGGCTCCCAGCGCCGCAGGAAGCGCTGAAGCGGCGGATGGAGCACGACCTCGTCGAGCTCGGTCGTCTCGAAGATCCGGTGCCCGCGGACCGCGAGATCCGTCGACTTGACCGTCTCGAGCGAGCGTCCCGAGAGGTCGGCCGCGAAGATGATGTGGACGACGTGCTTGCCGACGAACAGGCGCTTCGGCGCGATCGAGTCGACGACCGCGATCGGCCCTTCGAACGTCAGGTCCTCCCCCACGCCAACCTCCTCCTGAAGCTCGCGCCGCAGCGCCTCGACGAGACTCTCGCCGCCGTTGACGCCGCCTCCGGGCAGCAGCCAGTACTCCCCGCGGCCAGGCTTCTCGTGCCGGCAGAGGAGGATGCGTCCCTCCCAGCGGAGGAGCGCGGAGACGCGGATGCGTGGCTCGAGCGCCATCAGGCCGAGGAGCTCCCGAAGCCTTTCTCGCCGCGCTCGGTGTCGGGCAGCTCTGCAACCTCGATCGGCAGCGGTGTCGTGACCGGGACGACGACGAGCTGCGCGATCCGCATCCCCGGCTCGACGACGAACGTTTGCTCGGGGTCGGTGTTGAGGAGGATGACCTTGAGCTCGCCGCGGTAGCCGCTGTCGACGAGGCCGGGCGAGTTGACGATCGTGATCCCGTGGTTCGCGGCAAGGCCGGAGCGCGGTTGGACGAAGCCGGCGTGACCTTCCGGGATCGCGACGGCGAGTCCCGTGCCCACGAGCGCGCGGGCACCCGGCGCGAGCTCCACCCGCTCGGCGGAGGCGAGGTCGACGCCGGCGTCGCCGGAGTACGCGCGCACCGGCAGCGTCGCGTTCTCGTCGAGCCGCTTGAACGGGAGCTCGCTCATCCGACCACGTAGGGAGTGAACCGGGTCAGGTCGCGTCGGGGCAGGCGCGCGACGACCATGACGCCGTCCGCGGTGTCCTCGCGCTCCTCGATCGGCGTGCCGAGCGCGTAGAGCTCGTTGAGCCGCGCACCGTCGGCGTACGGAACGAGGAGCCGGACGAGCTCGAACCGCTCGGCGAATAGCTCCGCTACGAGCGCGCGCAGCTCTTCGAGCCCTTCTCCGGTCAGAGCCGAGACCTGCAGCGCGTCGGGGAAGCGATTGTCGAGTCGGCGGCGCCCGGCTTCGTCAACGGCGTCGATCTTGTTGAGTACCACCTGGCGTGGGAGCTCGTCGGCTCCAATCTCGTGGAGGACGGTGTCGACGGCCGCGATCTGTTCGACGAGCCGTTCGTCGGATGCGGATGCGTCGACGACGTGAAGGATGAGATCGGCGACGAGCGTCTCCTCGAGCGTCGCAGCGAAGCCCTCGACGAGCTGTGTCGGCAGCCGGCGGACGAAACCGACGGTGTCGGTTACGAGGTAGCGGCGGCCGTCGTGCTCGAAGCCGCGGGTCGTCGGGTCGAGCGTCTCGAAGAGCCGGTTGCGGACGGAGACGCCCGCGTCGGTGAGCGCATTGAGGAGCGTCGACTTGCCGGCGTTCGTGTAGCCGGCGAGCGCGACGGTCGGCGTTTCGCTGCGGCGGCGTTCCTTGCGGCGCACGTCGCGCTGGCGGCTGAGTCCTTTGAGGCGATCCTTGAGGAGCGTGATGCGGCGGCGCGCGAGACGGCGGTCGGTCTCGAGCTGCGACTCGCCGGGGCCGCGCGTGCCGACGCCACCGCCGAGACGCTCGAGGTGCTGCCACATGCCGCGCATCCGCGGGAGGTTGTACTCGAGCTGCGCGAGCTCGACCTGGAGCTTGCCCTCGGCGCTCACGGCGTGCTGGGCGAAGATGTCGAGGATGAGCTGCGTGCGGTCGACGACGCGTGATTCGAGCGCGTTCTCGAGCGTCCGCTGCTGTGAGGGGCTGAGCTCGTCGTCGACGACGAGCACCTCCGCCTCCACTCCCTTGTACGTCTCCTTGAGCTCTTCGAGCTTGCCTTTCCCGACGAACGTGCGCGCGTCGGGACGCGACCGGTGCTGGACGATCTGCGCGATTGGATCGACGCCCGCGGTGCGCGCGAGCTCTTCGAGCTCGGCGATCTCGTCTGCCGCGTCGGCGCCGGGCGGGAGTACGGCGAGGATGAGGCCGCGCTCGGGCTGGGCACCCGAGGTGCGGTCAGGCTGTTTCACCGTCATTCGGGCGTCATTATGACGCTTGGCATGCCCACTCCTGATCTCGCCGCCCGGACGCTCCAGCTCGTCGATACCCCCTCCGAGAGCCGTCACGAGGGCGAGGCGATGGAGCTCGTCCGGTCCCTCCTCCCCGGCCCGGCGCTGTACGACGACGGCGAGGCGATCGTCTGGGGCGATCCGGGCGCGCCGATCGCGCTGGCGGGGCACGTCGACACCGTTCCGGCGCAGGGAAACATTCCTGGCCGGATCGACGGCGGCGTCGTGCACGGCCTCGGCGCGAGCGACATGAAAGGCGGCGTCGCGGTGATGCTCGAGCTCGCGCGCGCGGGGCTCGCGGCGCGGTGCGTCTTCTTCACGCGCGAGGAGGTGCCGGTCGGGGAGAGCCCGCTGCCGGGCGTGTTCGAGAGTGGCGTGCTCGGCGGTGTCGAGCTTGCGGTTGTCTTGGAGCCGACCGACTGCATCCTCCATGCCGGCTGCCTCGGGAACCTCCAGGCTCGCGTCGACTTCCACGGTGAGAGCGCGCACTCCGCGCGGCCCTGGACGGGACGCAACGCGATCGACGCGCTCGTCGAAGGGCTTTTCCCGGTCGCTGCGCTGGAGCCGCGCGATGTCGAGCTCGACGGCCTCGTCTACCGCGAGGTGCTGAGCGTCGTCCGCGTCGAGGGCGGCATCGCGCAGAATGTCGTGCCCGCGCTCGCTTCCGCGGAGCTCAACTTCCGCTACGCGCCCGGCCGGTCGCGCGACGAGGCGGAAGCACGGCTGCGCGAGCTCGTCCCCGCGGGAGACGTGCACGTCCTCCACAACTCGCCGGCCGCGCTGCCTGCGCTCACGAATCCGCATGTCGCGCGTCTGCGGGAACTCGTCCCCGACGTCGCGCCGAAGCAGGCGTGGACGCCGGTCGCCCAATTCGCGGAGCAGGGCATCGACGCGATCAACTACGGCCCTGGCGCGACGGCGTACGCGCACAAGGTCGACGAGCAGATCCCGATTGAGAGCCTCCATACGGCGTACGACACGCTGGAGCAGGTTCCTCTCTGATCGAGGATAGACTCAGCGACTTGATCGGGAGAGGTCGTATAGCCGGACTTATCGCGGTTCTTCTCGCGGCCGTTTCGCTCGCGGCGGCGACACGCCTCGGACGCGACGACGCGAGCGGGTGGCGCCCGCCTCAAAGCCGTCCTGGCGCTAGCGCCATGCACCGTCACTGACAGGCGATGTCGTCTCCGCCAGTCTCAAGGGCAGCGTCGTTGCCGCGCGGTACGACGCTGCGGAAGGTCACGATCAACTGGAGCGACGGCACGCACGCGGTCGTCCTGCGCAAACTGACCGCCTCGCCCAAGCACCGCTACGCGTACGCCGGTCAGTTCACCGCTCGAGTGCAGGTCACGGATAGCACGGGGCTGTCGGCGGTCTCCTCGCGCGCGCGTGACGGTTGTCACCCAGGACCGTGTACTGGGACTCTGTTCTGCGGCTCGATCGATGTTCTACCAGCTCGAGTACACGAGGTTGCCGCTCACCGGGAAGTCGACCGACACCGTCGATCTCGGGCACCGCGGACAACGGTCTGCGCTGCACGTCCGGCATGAGCGTCGGCCCCCAGCACCGCCTCTGGGTCCTCAGCTACCCGTCGGGGTGTTCAGGCCCCGTTCCCTGCGGAGATCCAGGTCTTCAGGCTCCCGTTCACTCCGTCGCTTCACGCCCCTGTTCACGCTGACGCTTCCCGGCTCGGGTGACGACGATGGCCTCACGTTCGACCACAAGGGCAACGTGTGGGTCGAGGACGCCTACAACAAGAAGGTCTATGAGTTCCCTGCGCCGTTCACCGACAACACGACGCTCGTTCCCAGCCTCACGCTGTCGCTCCCGGACATCAGGCCGTCGGGACTGGCCTTCGATTCGAAAGGCGACCTGTTCGTCTCCAACGCTCGCGGGCACGGCGAACCGCTCGATCGCGATGTACCGCGCGCCGATCATGGATGCGAGCGTGCCCGACGTTCCTCAAGGGACTCGTCGCTCCCGGTGGTCTCACGTTTGACAAGCGCGGCGACCTGTACGCGTCGACGCAATACGCCCTATGGCGCCGGCGCCGCGATCGTGCGCTACGACGCCGGTCACCTCAAGCCCGGTGCGACGCCGAGCGTGGTGGACACGGCCGGCTTGAAGGGCGCTCCGTACGAGGCGAACTTCGCGTGGGATGCGAGCGGCAACCTCTACGTCGCCGACTGCGGTAGCGCCGCGAACGTCCGCGTGTACCCGCTCGCGACGAAGCCGTTCAGCTCGAAACTCTCACCGTCCGTCACCCATCGCGACGCCTCGTTCTCACGAGCATCGAGTGCGCATGGGGGCTCGCGATCGGCTGAGCAGCGCGCCCGCGCGACTGGCTACTTCCTCTCGTGATCAATCCTGTGCTGAGCGAGATGGCGACGTACCCGTTCGTGCGGCTCGAGGAGGAGAAGCGACGCTTGCTCGCGGCCGGCGTCGAGGTGATCGACTTCGGGAAGGGCGATCCGAACGAGCCGACCGATCCGATGATCCGGCAGGCGCTCGTCGACGCGCTGCCCGAGCGCTCGCCGTATCCGCTCGCGCAGGGCCTGCCGGAGTTGCGCGCGTCGGTCGCGGGCTGGGTCGAGCGCCGCTTCGGCGTTGCGGTCGATCCGGACACCGAGATCGTGCCGACGTACGGCTCGAAGGAGGCGATCTTCTCCCTCGCGCAGGTGCTCGACACGGCCGGGCAAGGTCGTCGCGTTCGGCGAGCCGGCGTATCCGGTCTACGAGCGCGGCGCGCTGTTCGCGGGCGCGTCGGTGCGGACGCTGCCGCTGCGGCGCGAGAACGGCTTTCTCCCCGACCTCGGCGCGCTCGACGACGACGTCGCGCTCGTGTGGGTCAACTACCCGCACAACCCGACCGGCGCGGTCGCCCCGCTCGCGTTCTACGAGGAGCTCGCGGAGGCGGCGGAGCGGCACGACTTCGTCATTGCGTCCGACGAGGCGTACTCGGAGCTCTGGTTCGACGAGGCGCCGCCGTCGGCGCTGCAGGTCAGCGACCGCTCGCGCGTCGTCGCGTTCCACACGCTGAGCAAGCGCTCGTCGATGACCGGCTACCGCTCCGGCTTCGTCGTCGCGCCGCCCGAGATCGTCGCGGCGCTCAAGTCGTACCGCCCGACGGTCGGGACGGCGCCGCAGGAGTTCGTCCAGCGCGCCTCGGTCGTCGCGTGGGACGACGAGCGGCATGTCGAGGAGACCCGCGCGCGCTACCGCGCCAAGCGCGACGTCCTCATCCCGGTGCATGGAAGAGCGCGGCTGGGAGATCGTCGCGAGTGAGGCGACGATGTACCTCTGGATCGTCGGGCCGGACGCGGACGCGCTGCTCGAGCGCGGCGTCATCGTCTCTCCCGGCGAGATGTTCGGGCCGAGCGGCGCGGGTTACGTCCGCTTCGCGCTCGTGCCGACGCTCGAGGAGTGCGAGCGCGCCGCCGCGATCATCCGGGAGCTGCCATGAACGTCGAGGAGACGATCGCCGCGCTCGACCGCGGCGAGATCCGCGTCGCGGAGAAGCGCGACGGCGAGTGGCACGTCAACGAGGAGGCGAAGGCTGCGATCCTCGAGTACTTCAGGGTGCGGAAGCTCGAGCCGATCGAGGTCGGGCCGTTCGAGTACCTCGACAAGATCCCGCTCAAGCGCGATTACGCGGAGCGCGGCGTCCGCGTCGTGCCGCCGGCGACCGCGCGGTACGGCTCGTTCCTCTCCCCCGGCGTCGTGCTGATGCCGAGCTACGTGAACATCGGCGCGTGGGTCGGGCCGAACACGATGGTCGACACGTGGGCGACGGTCGGCTCGTGCGCGCAGATCGGCGCCGACGTCCATCTCGCCGGCGGCGTCGGGATCGGCGGCGTCCTCGAGCCGCTGCAGGCGCGGCCGGTGATCGTCGAGGACGGTGCGTTCATCGGCTCACGGTGCATCCTCACAGAAGGAGTTGTCGTCGGCGAACAGGCCGTGCTCGCGCCGAACGTCTCGCTTGACCGGTTCGGTTCCGGTCATCGACGTGACTGGGAGCGAGCCTGTCGAGCACCGGGGCTACGTGCCGCCGCGGGCGGTCGTCGTGCCGGGAACGCGGCCGAAGGAGTTCCCCGCTGGCACGTTCCAGATGGCGTGCGCGTTGATCGTCGGGTGGCGCAGCGAGCAGACCGACCTGAAGACGAGCCTAAATGACGTTCTCCGCGAGTTCGAGATCGCCTCTTGATCATGGGTCGCCAGGGGACTACGCCTCACACTGATGGAGCGCCTAGGAATACAACGGCCTCGTCGCTGGCTCGCCCCTGCGGTCGTCGGGATCTGCGCGCTCGCTGCAGCGGCCAGCGCATTCGCATCGCATCCGATCCTCACGCGCTCCTCGACCTTCGACAGCACCAATGAGGGCTGGGTCGGCCAGGACAACACCGGCTTCCACAACATGACCTGGCAGGGGTCGGGCGGAAATCCGAATGGCTACATCAACATCACATTCGCCTCCGGCGGGGGAGATATCCAGTCGGTCCCCAATGACGCCGGCAGCACATGGCCGGCTGGAAACGCACTCGGCGACTATGGCGGCACGCTCGCCGCCGACGTCCGAGTGCATCTGAACGGCGCGACGAGTACCGAGGATCTGGTCATCGGCTTCTTTTCGAGTAACGCCAGCGCCTTGGCATGTGAAGACCTCGGCGCACCGACGTCGTCCTGGGCCACATACACCGTGACGCTCGACGTGAGTCACCTCATCAGCTGCAGCACCGGCAAGCCACTCACCGGTCCGCAGGCAAGCGCCGACCTCGCAGGCTTCGAGGGCATAGTCGTCGGCGCCGGCAACCTCGACAATGTGGGCGAGGTCGTCGACGTCGACAATGCCACGCTCGCGGGGCCGCAAGCGGGGCAGACGCCTCCGACCGGCACCGTCTCCCGCGCCCTCACGCTCACCTACAAGGCGCACAAGCTCAGCGGCGCGCTCACTGCCGCCGACGACTTCAGCTGCGCCGCGAAGACGAAGGTGACGATCTTCGAGAAGGCGAAGAAGCCCGTGAAGGTCGGCACCGCGACGACGAGCGCCGCGAACCAACAGGTGCAGTCCGGGCCGGCCACGTTCACGTTCAAGCTGAAGAAGAGCGAGAAGGGCAAGTTCTACGCAAGCGCCGGCAAGACGACCTCGAAGCTCGACGGCAATAAATGCCGCGCAGCGACGTCGAAGAGCGTCACCGTTCGCTAGCCTCGTCGAGCAGCTCTGCCGGACCCGTTAGCCACGCGTGGCCGTCTTCCAGACGCACGGCGAGGTCGCCTCCGGGGAAGTGCACGAGCACCTCTCCCGAGGCATGCGTCGCCGCGGCTACTGCCACTGCGCTCGTACCCGACGCCGTCGTCTCCCCCACGCCTCGCTCCCACACCCGAGCTGTGACCTCGCCGGGGCCGTCGATGCGCACGACCTGGACGTTCGTCCGCTCCGGGAAACGTTCGTGTCGTCTCGAGAAGCGGGCCGAGCTCGCGGATCCGGTCGGGGTCATCGAGGACGACGGCGTGCGGGTTTCCGACCGAGACTGGGGTCAGCTCGACGCCGGCGACGACCTCGGGCGGGAAGACTTCAACCTCACCCATCGCTGATTCGTAGTCCACCTCGCCGACGCGGCGGACTTCGATCTCGCGCTCGCCGACGCGCACGAGAGCGACGTCCGATCCCGTCTGCGACATCAGCCAGGCCGCAGCGATACGCGTGCCATTGCCCGACATCTCCGCGTGCGAGCCGTCGGGGTTGAGGATCCCGATCGTCACCTCGTCCCCGTCGACGGCGAGCACCTCGACCACGCCGTCCGTCCCCTCGGCGTCGGCGGGCGTCGCCGGCCCGTCATGGACGAGATAGATGTTCCCGTGCGCGTGCCAGCTCGACGATTTCAGCAGCGGTCTCCGTTGGAGGACGGTCGGCATCGACGATAACGACGCCTTCGAGACTTCGCATCCACTTGCGCTGGTACGCGGCGTAACGACGCGTGCGCACGCTGAGCGCCTCGACCGCATCGCCCGGCGGGAGCGTGGCGATCTCGTCGAGGCCGATCACCTTGCGCGCAGTGGTGGACAGCGAGGCGGCGAGCGCGCTCCGGACCTCGTCCTCGACGCCGAGCTCGAACATCCGGCGCGTCCGCTCTTCGATTCGCCTGTCGAGTACGTCTTTCGGGACGTCGAGGCCGACGACAAGCGTTGGATGCCGCCAGCCGCCGCCAAAAAGCCGATCGTTCGCGCGGCACGAGGGACGCGCCCACCTCCGCGAGCTCGAGCGCCCGTACGACGCGGCGGCGGTCGTTCGGGTGGACGCGTTCCGCGGCAGCGGGATCGAGCTCAGCGAGCCGCGTGTGCGCCGCCTCGCCGCCGTCCTCGTCGTAGACACGCGACCACTTCTCTCGCGCACCATCGAGCGGCGCGGGTGGAAGCTCGAGCTCGGCGAGCGCAGCCCGGAAGTAGAGGCCCGTCCCTCCGGCGACGACCGGCGTCTTTCCGGCGGCGAGGATCTCGTCGATCGCGGCGTGCGCGAGCGGCGCGTACTCGCCGACCGACGCCTCGTGGCTCAGAGTGCCAGATCCCGACGAGCCGCTCGGGGTGCGGCGAGCGGTTCGTGAGGATCGGAAGGCCGTCGTAGACCTGCATTGCGTCGGCCGAGACGACTTCGGCCGGGAGTGAGCGCGGCGACGGCCGCTGCGACGTCGGACTTGCCGCTCGCGGTAGGGCCGAAGAGCCCGACGACCGGCATCGTTCAGGCGACGGCGAGGGCGAGCTGCGCGCCCGCGAGCGTCGTCGACGTCGCACTGTCGACACGCACGTCGACGAGCTGGCCCGGCTCGGCGTCGCCGGCGAAGTTGACCGTTGTGTTTCGGCGCGTCCGTGCCGCGGAGGAGGTTCGGCTCGGTGCGGCTGTGGCCCTCGACGAGCACCTCCTCGACGGAGCCGACGCGCGCGCCGTTCCGCGTCGGCGGCGATGCGCTGCACCGACCTCGACGAGGCGCTCGATCCGCTCGCGCTTCACGTCGTCTGGCACCTGGTCGGCCATCGCGGCCGCCTCGGTGCCCGCGCGCGGCGAATAGACGAACGTGAACGCGCCGTCGAAGCCGACCTCCTCGACGACCTCGAGCGTCTCGGCGAAGTCGGCCTCCGTCTCGCCCGGGAAGCCGACGATGATGTCGGTCGTCAGCGCGAGGTCGGGGATCGCGTCACGCAGTTCGGCGACGAGCGTGAGATAGCGGTCGCGCGAGTACGTGCGCCGCATCGCCTTGAGGATTCGCGTCGAGCCGGACTGGAGCGGCAGATGCGCGTGCTCGCAGACGGCGGCGCACTCGCACATCGCAGTCGATCACGTCGCGGCGGAAGTCCTTCGGGTGCGGGCTCGTGAACCGGATCCGGTCGATCCCCTCGACGCCGTCGACCGCACGCAGCAGCTCGGCGAAGCCCGAGCCGACGTCCCGGCCGTACGAGTTGACGTTCTGGCCGAGGAGCGTGACCTCGCGGACGCCCTCGCGCGCGAGCTGCTCGATCTCGGCGAGGATCTCGCCCGGCCGCCGGGAGATCTCCTTGCCGCGGACGGCGGGGACGATGCAGTACGAGCAGACGGAGTTGCAGCCCATCGAGACCTGCACCCATGCCTGGAAGCGCCGCTCCCGGTGCGTCGGGAAGCTTCGCGGCGAACGCGCGCTCGTCGGCGGTGCCGAAGCTGCCTCGCGCGACGCCTTCGCCACCGGCGCCGAGCCAGTCGCCGAGGTGGGAGATCGTTCCGGGCCCGAACGCGACGTCGACGTGCGGGTAGAGATCGAAGATGCGCTCCCGCTGCGCTTCGGCGTAACAGCCCCCGACTGCGACAACCGTGTCGGGTCGCTCGCGCTTGCGCTTCGCAGCGTTGCCCATGTACGCGGCGAAGCGCTGGTCGGGCTTCTCGCGGATCGTGCACGTGTTGAAGACGAGGACGTCTGCCTCGTCGGGATCGGTCGCCTCGCCGAGCCCGAGCTCCTCGAGCGCGCCCTTGATGCGCTCCGAGTCGTGGGCATTCATCTGGCAGCCAAACGTCGTGACGAAATAGCGGCGCACGGGTTCAGATTAGACGCGCGGCGGGGAACGCTCAGGCTTCGCGCGCCAACGACGCAGCGAGGTCGTCGAGGGTGTCACGCGAGAAGCCGCGGGACGCAAGCCGTCGCAGGAGCGCGGGCGTCGGGTCCTTGCCTCCGAGCGCTCGGCCGACACGTTCCGCCTCGGGCTCGAGCTCTTCGATCGCGGCGGCCGCTAGCTCGGAAGAGATCCGCCTGAGGCGAAGGTCGGAGCGGATCGCTGCGTTGCCGTATCCGCGCCGCGCCAGCTCGCGCGCGCGGGACTCCGCGACACGCGTGTCATCCAACAGCCCTGCCGATTCGAGTGAACTGAGAGCGTCGTCGCGTGCTGCCTCGGAGACGCCGGCCTCGTCGAGCCGCGCTTCGAGCTCGCCGCGCGAGCGGTCGCGGGCCGCGAGCGCGCGCGTCGCCCGGGCAAGTGCGTGCTCGCGACGCAACTCTCGTGCAAGGAGGCGCGCCGACTCTCGGTCGAGTCGGCGCCCTACGCGAAGTTCTGCTCGGACGACGACCGTGGCCGGAAGCACCCGCCACGGCTCGCCGTCGAGCTCGACCTCGACCTTGCCACGCTTGCGCTCGCGCAACGCGGTGACGGTGCGGCTCACTCCTCCGCTTCGGCCGTCGCAGCCGCAAGAACTTCCGCGGCGACCTCCGCCTTGCCGTTCGTGCTCTCGGCCGCGACCTCGTCGGAGATGGGAAGCAGACGCGCCGAGACGATCTGCTCCGGCCCGAGCTCGGCCTGGATCTGCTGGAGGATCTGCTGCGTCACGTCCGGGTGCTCGCGCAGGAACGCCGTCGCGTTAACGCGACCCTGGCCGAGACGCTCGTCGCCGAAGCTGAAGTACGAGCCCGACTTCGCGACGACCTTGCGCTCGATACCCGTGTCGAGGACCGTCCCCTCCCAGGAAATCCCGGAGCCGTAGATGATGTCGAACTCCGCCTGCTTGAACGGCGGGGCGACCTTGTTCTTCACGACCTTGACGCGGACGCGGTTGCCGTACGCCTCGGCGCCGTCCTTCAACGTCTCGATGCGGCGGATATCGAGGCGAACCGACGAGTAGAACTTCAGCGCCCGGCCACCCGGAGTCGTCTCGGGGCTACCGAACATCACGCCGATCTTCTCGCGGAGCTGGTTCGTGAAGAGGCAAATCGTGTCGGTGCGGTTGAGTGTGCCGGCGAGCTTGCGGAGCGCCTGGCTCATGAGCCGTGCCTGGAGGCCGACGTGGCTGTCGCCCATCTCGCCCTCGATCTCGGCCTTTGGTGTCAGCGCCGCGACCGAGTCGACCGCGACGACGTCGAGCGCGCCGGAGCGAATCAAGAGCTCGCAGATCTCGAGCGCCTGCTCGCCCGTGTCGGGCTGCGAGACGAGGAGATTGTCGATGTCAACCCCGATCCTCTTTGCATACGCGGGATCCATCGCGTGCTCGGCGTCGATGAAGGCGCAGATACCGCCGCGGCGCTGCGCTTCGGCGATCACGTGGTAGACCAGCGTGGTCTTACCACTCGACTCCGGGCCGAAGACCTCGACGACGCGGCCACGCGGCAATCCCCCGATCCCGAGCGCGAGGTCGAGCGCGAGAGAGCCGGTCGAGACGGCGCCGACCGACACGGCGGCGCGGTCGTTCATCTTCATGACCGAGCCCTTGCCGAACTGACGCTCGATCTGGCCGAGCGCGACATCGAGTGCTTCCTGCCTATCCACCTATTCGCCTCTTTTCTCTTCGGGGCCGACGTACAGCCGTCATAGATAAGCAACCGCGTCGGACGGAACACATGTTCGTCCCAGCCGGGCTCTCCCCTGCACGCTAGACCGTCGCGTTTGAAGACTCCGTCAGGGCTTCGTGCCAGCTTCCAAAAACTGCCGCAGCAGGTGGAGCGCGGTGACGGTCGCGCGGGCTCGTACCTGTTCCCGGTCGCCGGGAACGTCGAGCGTCCGCGCCCGCGAGCCGTCGGGGCCGCTCACGTGGAGATGAACGAGGCCGACGGGCTTCTCCTCCGTTCCGCCGCCCGGCCCCGCAATCCCTGTCACGGCGACCGCAACATCCGCGTCGAGCCTGCGGCGTGCTCCCTCCGCCATCGCCTCGGCGGCTTCGGCCGAGACCGCGCCGTGCTCGGCGAGTAGCGCCTCAGGCACGTCGAGTTCCGCCGTCTTCACCGCATCCGCATACGCGATTACGCCGCCGAGGAAGCTCTCGCTCGAGCCCGGCATGCGCGTCAGCCGACCGGCGACGAGGCCGCCGGTGCACGACTCCGCCGTCGCGATCGTGAGGCCGCGCGCCCGCGCAAGCGCGAGGACGTGCTCTTCGACCGAGCGCTCGTCCCGGGAGAAGATCCACTTCTCGAGCGGCGTGGCCATCGCTCTCTCGAGCGCCGTCGCGCGCTCCTGCGCGCCCTGCTCGACGACGAAGTCGACGTAGATCTCGAACTCGCGCGCGCAAATCGTGACCTCGACGCCGTCGCCGTCACCCCCCGCCTCGTCGAGCGCCCGCGCGACGGCAGACTCGCTGAGACCGAACAGCCGGAGGACGCGACGATCCGGCGGCGTCGTGCGCGCGAGCAGCTCCCGTACCGGCTCGCTGGCGAGCGCGTTCGGCCACAGCCGCTGCAACTCCGGCGGCGGTCCGGGCAGAACAACGACGACGCAGCCGCTCGGAGCGCGAAAGACGAGGCCCGGCGCGGTTCCGGCGAGGCCGATCGAGACGGCCGGGACAGGACGTGTCGCCTGCTTCCTTACTCCGGGCGCGAAGTCCGCCCAGGGCCGGCGGAGCCGCTCGGCGACGACGCGCGACACAGCGCCGATCTGCTCCTCGAGCTCCTCGTCGACGACAAGATCGAGTCCGGCCGCCCGCGCGATCATCTCGACGGTGCGGTCGTCATGCGTCGGGCCGAGCCCGCCGGAGACGAAGCACGCGTCGGCTTCGAGCGCGTCGCGCAGCGCCGCTTCGAGCTCGGCGGGGTTGTCGCCGACGATCGTGATCCGCGCCGGCTCGAGGCCGTGGCGCAGCGCCTCGGCGGCGAGGAACGGGCCGTTCCGGTCAGTCCGCTCGCCGCGGACGAGCTCGCTGCCGGTGGCGACGATCGCTGCCCGAGGGCGAGCGGTCACCCGCCGAGGACGGTCACGCCGGGCGAGTATGTGATGCGGACGCCCGCCGGTCTGCGAGCGGCAACGTAGAAGCGCGTCCCGGTGTACGGCCCAACGCTGCCGTGCGTGAGCTTCCCGCTGAAGACGACAGGACCCGTCTGTGAGCCGCGATGTACGACGACGAATGTGCCGCTGCCTCTCGCGCGAAGGGCCAGAACGTGAGCATGCGGGTGGTGTGAGTCGAGCGCCGGGGGGCTCGACCCGACGTTCCCGAACTTCCATGCTCCGAATACGAGCATCGTCACGACGGCGATTCCGGCCAGTACGAGGAGGACTGCTCTGCCGATCGTCCGCTCGCGGCGAGGCCGCCGTGGCGTGCGTCGCGCGAGCCGCGGCTCGTCCTCCCACTCGGCGTTGTGGAAGCGAGACGCGTACTCGTCGACGTAGATCTCGCCGTCGAGCCCGAGATAGTCGGCATACGTGCGAAGGAAACCGCGCGCGTACGTGTCGGCCGGTAGCGCGTCGAAGTCCTCATCCTCGAGCGCGCGGATGTACTTCACGCGGATCTTCGTCGCGAGCTCGGCCTCGGGAAGGCCGATCCCCTGCCGCTCTCGCGCGGCTCTGAGGCTGTACCCGATCTCGAACACGAGCCCAGTCTAGTTGTGCTGTCTAGTGCGTTTCTTTCCAGACAAGGAACTCGTAGAGGCCGACTGCGATCGACGACGAGAGGACGAGGCAGATGCCTGTGACCGCGAGGACGCGTGCCGCCTTGACGCGCCGCGAGCCGCTCGCCTGCCCGAGCGACCGGTTGACGACGCGGCGTGCTCCCCGCTCGAGCACGAGAGCCGCCACGGCAGCTACGGCGGCGACCGGAATCGCCCACGCGGCGTCGAGCAGAACCGCTCCCGTCTTCTTCCGTGTCACCTCGATCGCCACCGGGATGGCGATCACGGCGACGACGCCGCAGAGAACAGCGAGCGTCGCCCGGACGTTCGACCGCCGCTCGTTCGATGCGGCGTCCCGCGTGGGAGCCGTGTAGCTGCGAGTCCTGGCGGCCAACTAGCCGCTCATTGTAGGCGGCCGAAGGACGGCGAACTGATCGGTGATCTCGAGCTCGGGATTGCGGAAGCGGTAGATCGCCGCCGGCCGGCCTCCCCCGCCTCCGTAGTGGCGCCGCTCGCCGGTGCTCTCGATGAGCTGCCGCCGCAGGAGCACGCGCTGAAGGTTCGTCGCGGTGACGTGATGGCCGAGCGCCGCGGCGTAGATGTCACGGAGCTCGGCGAGCGTGAAGCTCGGCGGTGCGAGCGCGAAGCCGAGGTTCGTGTACGAGAGCTTCGCGCGGAGCCGCTCGCGCGCGCTGAGGAGGATCGCCTCGTGGTCGTAGGCGAGCTCCGGGAGGTCGTCGAGCGGATGCCAGCGCGTGTCGGTCGGGATGTGCGGGTCGATGCCGGCCGGGACGAGGCCGAGGTACGCCGTCGCGAGCTCCCTCCCCGCGGGATTTCGGTCCGGTGCGCTCAAAGTCTCGAGCTGCTCGAGGTGCGAGAGCTCGCGCACGTCGACCTTCTCCGCGAGGTGCCGGCGCACCGACTCCTCGAGCGTCTCGGCCGGGAGCAGCGCGCCTCCCGGAAGCGCCCACGCACCCGCGTACGGCTCCTTCGCGCGCTGCCAGAGCAATGCCTGGAGCTGCTCTCCTCGCACCTCGAGCACTGCTGCAAGGACCGCATGCGCCGCAGCTTGCGGCCTAGTTTTCGCCTGGGAGTCGGCAACCGTGTACACTCGCTGTAGAGGTTATCGCTCGTGAGGCAAAAACGCCACAAGATCGACGTCACTGTCGTCGGAGCCGGGATCGCAGGCCTCTCCGCCGCTCTCGCAGCCGCCGACGACGGCGCCTCGGTCACAGTCCTCGCGAAGGCGTCCCACACCGCGTCGAACAGTTACGCGGCGCAAGGCGGCGTCGCCGCTGCAGTTGGTGAAGGCGACGACCCCGCCCTCCACGTCGCCGACACTCTCGCGGCCGGTCGCGGCATCTGCCGGCTGAGCGCGGTCGAGCTTCTCTGCAACGAGGCGCCCGGCCGCATCGCGTGGCTGCGCGACGTCGGCGCGCGCTTCGACGAGGGGCTCTCGCTCGAAGGTGGGCACTCCCGTGCGCGCGTCGTTCACGCGGGTGGCGCGGACACCGGCCGCCACATCGCCGACGTCCTCACTCGCCGTGCGATCGAGCATCCGCGCATCCGTGTCGTCGAAGGCGAGCGCGTCATGTCGCTCACCGGGCTGCGCGGCTCGGCGGTCGTTCTTGCGACAGGCGGTTACGCCGCGCTGTGGTCGCGGACGACGAACCCTGCCGGCGCGACCGGCGAGGGACTGCTCCTCGCGCACGCGGCCGGCGCGGCTCTCGCCGATCTCGAGCTCGTCCAGTTCCACCCCACCGCCCTGCGCGACGGCAACGGCCATGACGGCTTTCTTCTCTCCGAGGCATTGCGCGGCGCCGGCGCGACGCTGCTCGATGGTGACGGCGAGCGCTTTGTCGACGAGCTCGCACCGCGCGACGTTGTGGCGCGGGCCATCGACGCCCGTTCCGGCGCACAGCTCGACCTGCGGAGGATCGAGCGCGACCGCTACCCGACCTTGATGGCGACACTCGAGGGCGCCGGCTACGCGCCCGCGGAGGAGCCGATTCCCGTCTCCCCCGCCGCCCACTACGCGATCGGCGGCATCGTCACCGATCTTGACGGGCAGACGACCGTGCCGGGGCTCTACGCGGCCGGAGAGTGCGCCGCGACCGGTGTCCACGGCGCGAACCGGCTCGCGTCGAACTCCTTGCTCGAGTGCCTCGTCTTCGGCCGCCGCGCCGGGCTCGCCGCGATCGACGGGCC
The DNA here is from genome assembly GCA_963767525.1 of uncultured Actinomycetes bacterium. Classification (GTDB taxonomy): domain Bacteria; phylum Actinomycetota; class Thermoleophilia; order Gaiellales; family Gaiellaceae; genus Palsa-739. The sequence goes on along the minus strand of CAVYEH010000002.1, from coordinate 135,809 downwards.
GAGCTTTGACAACGCTTGTGACGAACTTGTCACTTGGCACGTCTGCGCCCGGGGATGCGCTCTGGCGGGACGCGGGGCTGATCCGTAACGCGGACAGCCTGCGGCAGCTTGCTCGACTTCCCGCACCCGCTCGTGCGATTGATCGCTGCGTCGGGACTCGCGCGCGAGGAGAGCCGCGGCGTCCACTTCCGCGACGACTTCCCCGTCGAGAGCGACGCGCTGGCCGGGCACTTCGTGGTCCACCCCGGCGGCGAGCCGGAGCTCGAGACATGGAGCTGAGCCAGTCCGACATCGAGCGCGTCGTCGAAGCGGCCCTCGCCGAGGACGTGGGCAACGGTGATGCGACGACGCTCGCGCTCGTCCCCGCCGACGCGCGCTGCCGCGCGGAGCTCCTCCTCGAGGAGCCGGGCGTCGTCTGCGGCGTGCAGGTCGCGGCGGCGGTCTTCCAGGCGCTCGACTCGTCGGTCATGGTCGAGGCGCGGCTCGAGGAAGGCGCGGCGGTCTCTGACGTCCCGGCCGTCGTCGCCGTCGTCGACGGCCCCGCGCGGGCCGTCCTGACCGGCGAACGCGTCGCGCTCAACCTCGTCGGCCGCCTCTGCGGGATCGCGTCCCTGACGCGCCGCTTCGTCGACCTGACCGAAGGAACGCCGACGCGGATCCTCGACACGCGCAAGACGACGCCGGGCCTGCGCGCGCTCGAGAAGTACGCGGTCCGCTGCGGCGGCGGCACGAACCACCGCGCCGGGCTCTACGACGGGATCCTCATCAAGGAGAACCACATCCGTGTCGCCGGCGGCATCAGCGAGGCGCTCGGCGCGCTCAACGGCGGCGCCGCGGGCATGCCGGTCGAGATCGAGGCCGAGACGATCGAGCAGGTGCGCGAGGCCGTCGCGGCCGGCGCGCCGCGCATCCTCCTCGACAACATGAGCCCGGAGCAGGTGCGCGAAGCCGTCAACGAGGTCGCAGGACGCGCCGAGCTCGAAGCGTCCGGCGGGATGTCGCTCGCCACCGTCCGCACGTTCGCCGAGACCGGCGTCGACTTCATCTCCGTCGGCGCCCTCACCCACTCCGCCCGCTCGCTTCACGTCTCACTGGAGGTCACATGACCGTCGCCGCATTCAGTCCGAGCTGCAGGAGGAAGTCCGCACGCTCGCCCGCGAGAAGGACGCGGTCATCCTCGCCCACAACTACCAGCGCCCCGAGGTGCAGGACGTCGCGGACTACGTCGGCGACTCGCTCGGCCTCTCGCGCCAGGCGGCCGCGACCGACGCGTCAACCGTCGTCTTCTGCGGCGTCCACTTCATGGCGGAGACGGCGGCGATCCTCTCTCCCGAGAAGACGATCCTCCTCCCCGACCTCGGCGCCGGCTGCTCGCTCGCCGCGTCGATCGACGCCGACCAGCTGCGCCAGTGGAAGGCCGAGCATCCGGGCGCGGTCGTCGTGTCGTACGTCAACACGACCGCCGAGGTGAAGGCGGAGAGCGACTACTGCTGCACGTCGGGCAACGCGAAGTCGGTGATCGAGGCGATTCCCGAGGACACCGAGATCCTCTTCCTCCCCGACATGTACCTCGGGCTCTGGCTCGAGAAGGTGACCGGCCGCAAGCTCGAGATCTGGATGGGCGAATGCCACGTCCATGCCGGCATCCGTCCCGCCGACATCGACCGCTGGACGGAGGAGGCACCGGATGCGGAGCTGCTCGTCCACCCGGAGTGCGGCTGCGCGAGCCAGGCGATGGCGTTCGCGAACGACCGGACGCACATCCTCTCGACCGAGAAGATGATCGACTACGCGAAGCGCTCGCCGAAGCAGCGGTTCATCATCGCGACCGAGACGGGGATCATCCACCGGCTCGAGAAGGAGGCGCCCGGCAAGACGTTCGAGCCGGTGCGCGCCGACGCCGAGTGCCGCTACATGAAGGTCACGACGCTCGAGAAGGTGCGCGACTCGCTCCGCGACCGACAAGCACGTCGTGACCGTCGATCCCGAGCTCGCCGGCAAGGCGCGCCTCGCGATCGACCGCATGGTCGCGATCAGCTAGCTATTGCCTTACGTACGGCTTGCCGTCGGCCGCCGGTGGCGTCGGTCGGCCGATCACGCCGGCGATCGCGACGAGCGTCAGGACGTACGGCAGGGTCTGGAACAGGGTTCCCGCCTGGTACGAGTAGACCTCCAGCTTTAGCGCGAGGGCGCTCGAGAAGCCGAAGAGGAGCGCAGCCGCGAACGCCCCGAACGGCCGCCAGTTGCCGAAGATCATCGCCGCGAGCGCGATGAAGCCCGCGCCGTTCGTCATGTTGGCGATGAACGACCCGTGCCCCAGCGGCCCGTCGGACAGGAAAAGCCCACCGACCGCCGCGAGGATCCCTGAGAGCATCACGCACCCGTAGCGGATGGCATAGACGTTGATCCCGACCGTGTCAGCGGCGCGCGGATGCTCGCCACAGGCGCGAATGCGCAGTCCGATCGGCGTCTTGAAGACGACGATGTAGGAGAGAATTACAAGCGCGAAACACGCCCACGTCAGGATGCTGAGGTTGCCGAACGCCACCGCGAAGAAGCCGGTGCCCGAGAGGAGGTGGACGGTCGGGAGCTGCGAGACACCGAACGGGATCTGGGCGTTGTGGTAGAGCTGGACGAAGAAGTAGCCGGTGATCCCGAGGGCGAGGAAGTTGACTCCCGTACCGCCGACGATCTGGTCGGCGCGCAGATGGATCGCGAAGAAGGCGTAGAGGAGCGCGAGGAGCCCGCCGACCGCCATCGCGATCAGTAGACCGACGACCCAGCTGCCGCCCCTGTCCGCTCCGTACACGCCCCAGAAGGCGCCCATGAGCATCATCCCTTCGAGGCCGATGTTCACCACTCCGCTTCGCTCCGAGAACATTCCGCCGATCGCGGCGAAGACGAGCGGCGTCGCGAACGTGAGCGTCTGCTGAACGAGTGTCGCGTCGAACGTGTAGCCGAGGTTCGCGGTGCTCGATTGGAGCGCGAGGAGGGCAAGGCCGATTCCGAGAATGCTGGCCGCGACGGCGCCCCAGCCCAGCCTGCGGCGCCCACGCGTCACCGTCCACACCCCGAGGCACGCCCCGACGATGCCGACGACGAGCGACCACGTGATCGTCCGGACCTCGATCGGCGGGATCGCGAGGAGCGCCGCGAAGGCACCGAGGCCTATGCCGATGATTCCGGGGAGCCGGGCGTCCCGCAGCCGTGCGCTTACGGGATTGTCGAGGCGCGCGCCACCCCAGGCGGTCATGACGCGACCTCCGCCGCAGGCGTGCTCGGCGCTCGGCGCGCCGGCCGAAGCTTCTTGCGGGAGTTCCACACGGCGAGGATGAGGATGTCGGCGCCGATGAAGAGCACGATCAGCCCCTGGATGATGTATGGGAGGGTGCCAGAGAGGGTCGGGTCGATGACGCTCGAGCTGCCGAGCCCGTGGAAGCTCCCGTACGAGAGCGCGCCGAAGAAGAGCGCGGCCACGAGCGTGCCGACCGCAGTGTTACGGCCGAGGAGGGCGGCGGCGATGCCGATGAATCCGACACTGATGAACGGAATGTCGAGCTGGCTGATCTGGTAGTTCCCGGCTCCTCCGAGCATGTCGAGCGTCCCGGCGAGGCCGGCGAAGGCGCCCGAGATCGCCATCGCGCGGATGTAGTTCTTCTTCACGCTGATTCCGCCGTACGCCGCCGCGTCGGGGTTGAAGCCCACGGCGCGTACCTCGTACCCGAGTGTTGTCCGGCTGAGCAGCACCCAGAAGACGGCAACAGCTGCGAGAGCGATGAAGAGGCCGATGTGGACCCCGTTGGAAGCCCTGTTTGCCCCAGAAGTCCGGAAGCTGCGCGCTCGGCGCCACCGGGTCCGACTGCGGATACGTTGCGTGCGTCGGGTCTGAAGTCTGGAGCGGACCGCCGACCCCGATCAACCACGATCCCACGTAGAAGGCGATCCAGTTGAGCATGATCGTCGAGATCACCTCGTGCGCGCCACGCGTGGCCTTGAGGATGCCGGCGATCGCCGCATACGCCGCCCCGGCGAGCGTACCGGCCACCATGCAGAGGAGGATGTGGAGAAAAGGATTCAGCCCGGCGAAGTTGACGCCGAGCCAGTTGGCGACGAGCAGGCCGACGAGGTACTGGCCGTTGCCGCCGATGTTGAACATCCCGCAGCGGAACGCGAAGGCCACGGCGAGGCCGGTCAGGATGAGCGGCGTCGTCTGCAGCAGCGTCTGCGAGATGTTGTACGCGGAGACGACTGCCCGTCGACCGAGACGTCGGTGCGTCGGATGGAGGAACCAGTTCAGTCCCGTGCCGTAGAAGATCTGCTTGAAGACGACGAGCGTCTTGTGCGGACCGCTGTGTTGTGTCGCGGCGACGACGATCCGCTCACGACCAAGGCGAAGAGCACCGTGATCGACCGGCACGATGACCCCACCGGCGCGCTGCTTCAGCGCGAGGCGCGCCGCGAGGCCGGCTGGCGCCTTCTCCGGCGGTTGTGTCGGCTCGGCTCACGCCGCCGTCTCCTCCTTGCCGCCGAGCATCTCGAGGCCGATCTGCTCCTCCGAGACGTCGCCGGTGTGCTCGCCGACGATCTGCGCCCTCGTAGATGACGAGGATCCGATCGGAGAGCGAGAAGATCTCGTCGAGCTCGAGCGAGACGAGCAGGATCGCTCTCCCCTTGTCGCGCTCGGTGACGAGCCGGCGGTGGAGATACTCGATCGCGCCGACGTCGAGCCCGCGCGTCGGCTGCGCGGCGATGAGCACCTTCGGGTCGCGGTCGATCTCTCGCGCGGCGACGAGTTTCTGCTGGTTGCCGCCCGAGAGCCCGCCGGCCGGTGTCTGCGGCCCGCCGCCGCGGACGTCGAAGTCCTCGATCAGCCGCTTGCGCGCGCGCGACCATGCGGGACGGGAAGATCCAACCGCGCTTCGCGTCCGGCGGCTTCGCGTAGTCGTGGAGGGCGATGTTCTCGGCGATCGAGAACTCGAGGACGAGGCCGCGCCGCTGCCGGTCCTCGGGGATGTGCCCGATGCCGGCGTCGAGCGCCTCCCGCGGGCGTCGAGTGCTCGAGGCGGTGTCCGCCGATGATCACGTTGCCACTCTCGATCTTCTGCAGGCCGGTCAGCGCGTCGATCAGTTCCGTCTGGCCGTTTCCGTCGACGCCTGCGATCCCGACGATCTCCCCGGCGCGAACGTCGAGCGAGATGCCGCGAACCTTCTCGATTCCCCGGTCGTCGCGGACGTGCAGATCCCGAACCTCGAGAAGCACGTCGCCGGTCGCGTGCGGCTCCTTCTCGACGCGGAGGAGCACCTCGCGACCGACCATCGCCTGCGCGAGCGACTGCTCGGTAGCGCCCTCGCGCGGCACCGTCTCGATCGTCTTCCCGCGCCGCAGGACCGTGATCCGGTCGGCGATCTCGAGCACCTCGTTGAGCTTGTGGCGTGATGAAGATGATCGACATCCCGTCGGCCTGAAGGCTCCGGATGATCCCGAACAGCTCCTGCGCCTCCTGGGGAGTGAGCACCGCAGTCGGCTCGTCGAGAATGAGCAGGTCGGCATCGCGGTAGAGCGCTTTGAGGATCTCGACCCGCTGCTGCTGGCCGACGGTGATGTCGCTGACGAGCGCGCCCGGATCCACTGCGAGGCCGAACTGGCCCGAGAGCTCTCGCACCCGCTCTTCGGCCCCTTTCTCGTCGAGGAGCGGGCCGGTGCTGCGGCTCGACGCCGAGGACGATGTTCTCGGCGACGGTCATCACCGGGATGAGCATGAAATGCTGGTGCACCATCCCGATCCCGGCGCCGAATCGCCTCGCGCGCCGACGAGAACGAGACCGCCTTTCCGTTCACGCGGATCTCTCCTCCATCGGGCCGGTAGAGCCCGTAGAGGATGTTCATGAGCGTCGACTTGCCGGCGCCGTTCTCGCCGAGAAGTGCGTGGACCTCGCCGCGACGAACGTCGAAGGAGACCTGGTCGTTGGCTACGACGCCCGGGAACTCCTTGCGGATGTCCCGCATCTCGAGAACGAGGTCGTCGGCCTGGTCTTTGCTCATCGGGAGGGAATAAGGAGAGGGCGGACTGTGGCCCGCCCTCTCCGTAGTTCGCTCGTGCGGTACCTAACTCAGCAACCGCCCTTGCAGGCCGCCGGCGGCTTGAGCTTCCCGGCGATGATCTTCGCCTTGTACGAGTTCATGAGCGTCTTCCACGACGCCTGCACGGCCGGGGAGATCTTCCCGACGCCGACGCCGTTGTTCTTGAGGTTGAAGAGCAGGTCCTTGCCGCCCTTCCAGTGGCCGGTGGCCGCTGACTTGATCGTGTTGTAGACACCCACGTCGGTCTTCTTCAGAGCGCTCGTGAGGATGTGCCCCGGAGCGACCTTGTACTCATCGGCGTCCACGCCGATGCCCCACTTGCCGAGGCTCGCGGCCTCCGTGAGAGCGCCGTCACCGCAAAGGCCGGCGACCTGGAAGACAACCTCGGCGCCCTGGTTGATCTCGTTCTGCGCGATCGTGGCGCACTTCGACTGGGTCTCGAAGTCGTTCGAGTATTGAACGATGGTCTGCGTCCCCGGCACCGCCTTCGCCGCGCAGTACTTGTAGCCGGCGATGTACGAGTCGACCGGCGGGATCGCAATGCCACCCGCGACGCCGATCTTGTTCGTGCCCATGTGCTTGGCCATCTCAGCGGCGAGGACTCCGACGAGGCAGCCGCCCTCCTGCGTGGCGTACGTGATGCCCGCTTCGTTGCCCCGACCACCGATATCGCTGACGGAGTCGTCGGTGATCGCGAACTTGATCTTCGGGTTCGCCGTTGCGTACTGCTTCACCGTGCTCGCCAAGCAGGAACCCGGCGGCGATGATGAGCTTTGCCTTGTCGTGAACCGCCGTGTTGTAGTTCGGCTGGTAATCGCTCTGCGAGTGCGAGACGATCGGGAAGGCCGCAATGCCGAGCTGCGACTTCGCCCGGTTGAGCCCCACCAGCTGGTTCTTGTTGAAACCGTTGTCGTTGAAGCCGGCGACGTCGCTCACGAGCGCTACGCCGTACTTCGCCTTTGCTGCCGCAGGCGCCTTCGAGACGCCGATCGACCCCGCGAGCGCGACAGCGGCAACGATCGCAGCTGTTGCTCGCCACGAGCATCCAACGTGAAATCTTCACGTACCCTCCTCCATTCGAAATGAAACCCGGTTGCGAACCGATCCTACGCATATCTAGGACGAACTGGAAGAGGTGCTGGTTAGTTTTCTGCGGCGGCCGCGTACGAGTGGTACTGGCTCTCGTCGATGAGCACGCGACGCGGTTTCGAGCCTTCGTAGCCGGAGATGATTCCGCGCCGCTCGAGCATGTCGATGAGGCGTCCCGCGCGCGTATAGCCGACCCGCAGGCGGCGCTGGAGGAGCGACACAGACGCGGTCTGCGTCTGGACGACGATCTCGATCGCCTTGTCGAGGAGCGGGTCGTCGTCGGGGTCGAAATCGCCGTGATCGGCGGAGTCGTCGGGGTCGGCGAAGACTTCCGGTAGCTCGAGATAGCTCTCGTCGAGCTCCTGCTCGCGCTGGCGCGTCTGCTCGACGACGAGCGCGACCTCCTCCTCCGAGACGTACGCGCCCTGAACGCGCTGGAGGCGCGAGGTGCCGAGCGGCTTGAAGAGCATGTCTCCTTGTCCCAGAAGCGACTCGGCGCCACCCGTGTCGAGGATGACGCGCGAGTCGGTCTGGGAGCTGACGGCAAACGCAATACGGGAGGGAACGTTCGCCTTGATCATCCCCGTGATGACGTCCACAGACGGACGCTGTGTCGCGAGGACGAGGTGGATGCCTACGGCACGTGACTTCTGCGCGAGGCGGATGACCGCGTCCTCGACGGCCTGCGGCGCGACCATCATGAGGTCGGCGAGCTCGTCGATGACGACGAGGATGTACGGCAGCGTCGGCTCGTTGCGCTGGCGGAAAGCTCTGTTCGCCTCGGTGAGGTTGCGCGCGCGCACGGAGGCGAGGCGCTCGTAGCGGCGCTCCATCTCCGTGAGGCAGTTGGCGAGGACGGCGCTCGCCTCCTTCGGGCTCGACACGACGGGCGTGAGGAGATGCGGGACCGACTCGTAGTGGTTGAGCTCGATCTTCTTCGGGTCGATGAGGATCATCCGCACTTCGTCGGGCGTCGCGCGGAGCAGAACCGACGTGAGGAGCGCGTTGAGGCAGCCGGACTTGCCGGAGCCGGTCGTGCCGGCGATGAGGAGGTGCGGCATGCGGGCGAGATCCGTCCAGACGGCGGCGCCCGAGATGTCCTTCCCGAGCCAGACCGAGACGGGGCTCGCGGTCGGCGGAAGCGGCTCGAAGATGTCGCCGAGCGTGACGAGGTTCGGCGAGAGGTTCGGGAGCTCGACACCGACGGCCTGTTTGCCGGGGATCGGCGCAAGGATGCGGATCTCGGTCGTCGCAAGCGCGTACGAGAGGTCGTCCTTGAGCGCGGCGACCTTCGCGACCTTCGTCCCCGGCGCGAGCTGCAGCTCGTAGCGGGTGACGCGCGGGCCGGAGATCTGGCCGACGACTCTCGCCTCGATCCCGAAGTGCGCGAGCGTCTGGACGAGGAGCTCCGCGACGTGCGCGGTTGCTTCGCCTCGACTTCGTCGCCGCCGGGCGGCGAGGTGTGGAGGACACCCGCGTCGGGGAGCGTGTAGACGGCGTTCTCCGACGTGACCTCGTCGAAGAGCGACCGGTTCCTCGACGACGAGCGGCGCCGGCTCGTCTGGAGGAACGGCGTCGGCGCGAGCACGGTCGTCGGCGCGTCGTCGACGACGTCCGGGAACGAGGCGACGCCGTCGACCGGCGGCGCGACACGCAGCGGTTTCGAAGTCGTTGCGCTTTCGTCGGGGTAGCTGCTACCGGCATGCGAAGTTCGCGCCTTCGTCGCAGCTTTGTGAATGCGGTGACCGGAGCGCCGGAGGATCGCGCCGAGCGACGCTCCGGAAAGCAGGAGCGAGCCGCCGAGGATGAGGACGGAGCCGAGGAGAAGCGATCCCGTCGCGCCGATCGCGACGCCGACCGCGCCGCCGATCGCCTGGCCGACGTAACCGCCCTGTCCTTCCCGAGCGCGATCATCAGACCCGCCGCGAGAACGACGAGCCCGACGCGGAACGGGCGCACGTCGACGAGATCGCTGCGCATGACCATCAGCCCGCCGAGCACGACGAGCGCGACCGGCAGCGCGTAGGCCGCCACACCGATCAGCCGCTGCAGGCCGTCGCCGAGCCAGCCGCCGACGTAGCCGCCGTTCCACCCGAAGTAGAGGACGGCGCCGAGGAAAAGCCCGAGCGCGACCAGGCCGAGCCCCCAGAGCTCGGGATGTGCGTTTCTCTGCTTCTCGTTGCGTGGGCGCGAACGCTTCGTCTGCGTCTTCTTGACGCGACTCGGCATCCGCGGACGCAGCTTCGTTTTCCGCTTCCGCGGCATACGGAGCCGTTTCGCCGCGCTGCGCGCCGTTCCTTTAGGAGAGCGGAATGTCGGCGACGAGCATGCCGTAGTACGTCGGCGCCGCGTACGCGAGGACATCGGCGCTGCGCCGCCTCGCCGACGGCGCCCTGGAGAACGAGGAGCTGCCAGAGCGAGTCGGCCTTACCGTGCTCGACGAGCTCGGCGAGCGGGAGGAAGTCGAGCCGGTCGGACGCGAGGATCTGCCTGGAGCAGCGCGTCGTACTCCGCCGCGGCGGGGTCGAAGCCGTACGGGCCGTCGGCGTCGTGCGCGTGGCCATGGTCGGCGCTCGCGATGAGCGCGACACGGCCGGGAAGCGCCGCGATCGCCTCGCCGAGCTGGATGTGCTCCTCGAGCGGCCGGTCGCGCGCGGGCGAGACGACGACGACCTTCGGCGCCGCGGACGAACGCGAGCGGGATCTCGGCTCCCCAGTCGAGCGGGAACTCCGCCGTCGCCGCGTCGTTGCCGCCGTACGAGACGCCGAGGATCGGCAGGTCGCCGGCGAGCAGCGCCGCTGCGATTGCGGTGTCGGTCTCGTGCTCCCCCACTCTCGCGCTCGTCACGACGGCGAAGTGGCGCTCGACGTGGACGGAGTGCGGCGTGACGACGACGGCGACGTCGGGTTGCGCGGCCGCGGCGCGCCGGCCGAGCTCCTCCATCGCCGCGCGCAGCTCGGGCGTCGAGGTCGACGTCGCCGTGCGGCGCGATGCACGCGAAGACGAGGCTCACGGGAGAGATGCGATCCGCGAGACGAGCAGCTCGAGGAAGCGCTCCGCGTCGACGTCGATCCCGACGTCGGCGTTCTGCGGTGCGTCGCGCACGAGCCAGCGGTCGACGACGGTGCGGCCGTCGCAGAACTCCGAGTGCGTCTCGATCTCGACGTTGCAGTTGAGCGTCTCGACGAGTGTCGGGTCGATGACGTGCGCGACCGCCATCGCGTCGTGGATCGGCGCGCCGTCGAAGCGGTAGCGCTGCCGGTGGAACTCGAGGAAGAAGTCCGCGAGCTCGGCGACGAAGCGTCCGGCGCGGCCTGCGTCGCGCAGCCGTTCCGCGTGCGCCGGCCCGAAGAGCGCCTTGTGCGTGACGTCGAGGCCGATCATCGTGACCGGGATCCCGCTGCCGAACACGATCGCGGCCGCTTCCGGGTCGACGAACGCGTTGAACTCGGCGGCAGGCGTGACGTTCCCCTCGGCGATCGCGCCGCCCATCCAGACGATCCGCTCGATGGCGGACGCCTCGCTCGATCCACCGCGCGACGTTCGTCAACGGCCCGGTGGGGACGAGCACGACTCCCGGCTCGAACCACTCCGCGGGATCGCCGGTGAACGGAGCGGCGCTCGGCTCCGGCAGCACGGGGCCGTCGAGGCCGCTCTCGCCGTGCACGTGCGCGGCGGTGCGCAGCGTGCGCGTGAGCGGCGCGTCGGCGCCGGCCCACACCGGAATGTCGGTGCGTCCCGCGATCTCGAGCGTGACGAGCGCGTTGCGCGTCGTCTTGTCGAGCGTCTGGTTGCCGGCGACGGTGGTGATGCCGACGAGCTCGACCTCCGGGGACGCGAGCGCGAGGAGAATCGCCATCGCGTCGTCGTGGCCGGGGTCGCAGTCGATGACGATCTTCGTGCTCACAGGAGAGCGTCCACCTCCTCGGCGGTCGGCATGGAGCTTTGCGCGCCCGGACGGGATGCTGCCAGCGCACCAGCGCATGCACGCGCGGCGAAGCGACTCCTCGCGGTCGCGGCCCTCGAGGAGCGAGACGACGAGGCACGCCGTGAACGCGTCGCCGGCGCCGGTTCCGTCGACCGCCTGCACGCGCGGCGGCGTGGCGCGCGCGACCTCGACGCCGTCCTCGCGCAGTACCGCGCCTTCGGCTCCGTGCGTCACGCAGACGAGCCCGCCCCGGTTGCCGAGCGCTTCGAGCTCGAGCCGGTTGACGATCGTCAGCTCGGCGTCGGGCGCGTCGGCGCGCGCGGGCGCGGCGTTGAGGAAGAAGCGCGGCGTGACCTCGGCCACGCGCGCGACCGTCTCCGCGGGAATCTCCTGCTGGCACAGCACGGGTTCGCCGGGGACGAGCGAGAGCTCCTCCGGCCCGAGCTCGGCGTTCGCGCCGGGCGCGACGACGATCGTCGTCTCCCCCTCCGCGTCGACGGTGATGAGCGCGACGCCGGTCGGCGCGTCTTTCGGCAGCCAGCGGTCGCGCACGCCTGCCTCGCGGAGCCCGGCGAGCGCCTCGCCGGCGAACACGTCGTTCCCGACAGCGCCGACCATGCGCACCTCGGCGCCGAGCCGGGCCGCGGCGACCGCCTGGTTCGCTCCCTTCCCGCCCGGCCCGCGGGAAAACGACGCGCCGGTGACGGTCTCGCCCGCGCGCGGAAGCCGCTCGCTCCGCACGACGAGATCGAGGTTGATCGAGCCGACCACGGTGAGCTTGGGCGCCGCCATGCGTCGAGCCTAGACTCCCCTGCGTGGGCCTGGCGCACTGGGACGAAGTCGAGGGGTACCGCGCCGCGAAAGGCGAGATGGACGCCGTATGGCAGCGACTGGGAGAAGCGGCGGGCACGAAGGGCGTCGGCGTCAACCGCGTGCGCGTCGAGCCGGGGAAGCTCTCGACGCCTCCCCACTCGCACAGCGCGTCCGAGGAGTCGTTCTTCATCCTCGCGGGCTCGGGCCTCGCGTGGCAGGACGGCGACGTGCACGAGGTACGCGCGGGCGACTGCGTGATCTACGTCGCCGACCGGTTCCAGCACGCGTTCATCGCAGGCCCGGAAGGGCTCGAGTACATCGTCTTCGGCACGCGCCACCCGACCGAGGTCGCGTGGCTGCCGCGCTCGCGGGCGATCCGGATGGGTTATCCGTGGGTCGAGGGGCGCGACGACCATCCGTGGGAAGTCGAGGCGAACGCGCCGCTCCTCGAGTACGGGCAGCTGTCGCCGCGCCCCGCGAACATCGTCAACGTCGACGAGGTCGAGCACGAGTCGTGGCGTGCAGGGATCGTCACGGCACCGCTCGCGACCCACGACCGCTCGAAGCTCGCCGGCCTCCATTGGGAGCGGCTCGACCGGCGTCAACCGCGGCACGCATCCCGCACTGCCATTCCGCGGAGGAGGAGATCTTCGTCATCCTCGACGGTACGGCGACGCTCGAGCTCTGGCCGCGCGGCGGTGGCCCGGCCGGGGAGACGCCGCTTCGCGCGGGCCACGTCGTCGCACGGCCGCCGGGCACCGGCGTCTCGCACTCCTTTCGTCCGGGTCCGGACGGCGTGACGATGCTTATCTATGGCACGCGGGAGCCGAACGACATGGCGTGGAACCCACGCTCGCAAACGATCTTCTTCCGTGGCCTCGGAGTGAGCGCCAAGATCGACCCGCTCGTCCCGCACAGTCTCGAGCCGGTCGAAGAGGACGCGTGATGGCCTTCGACGAGGAGCTCGCCAGCCGGATCCGGACGCTCCTCGGCGACCGCGTCGACGAAGAGAAGAAGGTCTTCGGCGGAATCGCGTTCATGATCGGCGGGAACATGGCGATCTCCGCGAGCTCGAACGGCGGGATCATCGTCCGCGTCGATCCTGCGGAGTCGGCGGAGCTCGTCGCAACAACGCCGGCGCAGCTGATGGAGATGCGCGGCAAGACGATGCACGGCTGGCTCCGGCTCGCGCACGAAGACGTAGCGGACGACGAGGCGCTCGCGCCGTGGGTCGAGCGCGGCGCGGCGTATGCGTCGTCGCTCCCGCCGAAGTAAGACCGCCCTACGGGAAGTGACGAATCGAGCCCTGGTGCCGTAGATTCACAAGATGGGACGTCTCACGCTCACGACGGCGCTCGTCCTGCTGGCCGCAACCGGCTGCGGGGCTGCGAAGTCGCTGCCATCGGCAGTACCGCTTAAGAACGTTCTCGTTTACGCAAAGCCGAATCCGTCTCCTCGCATTGCCATGAGCAACGCGCCGGAGACCATCTGGCGCGCCCGCGCCGACGGGAGTCATGCGAAGCGACTCGCTTCGGGGAACTTGCCGGCCGTCTCTCCGGACGGACGGTGGATCGCGTTCGGCCGTGGCGTCGATCTGCTCGTGATGCCGACGGCCGGTGGCCCCTCCGAGAAGGTCTACACCTTCACCGGGAGAGGCGCGGGCCTGTGGGAGGCCCCGACGTGGGCCCCCGACTCGCGACATCTCGCCTTCGAGACGAACGATGGCCTCGTGGTACTGGACATCCGCTCGCTCCACGCCAAGGTCTTGGCCGCGAACGCCAGCTCGTGGCACTTCTTCTCGCCGGATTCCCGCAAGATCGTCTACACCGCGGGCGACCACAGAGGCGACGACTTGTACGTCGTTCCGACGCGCGGAGGGACGCCCGTACGGCTCACGTACGACCACAAGAGCGGCGCACCCGTGTGGGGTAAGCGCGGCATCGCGTTCATTCACTTCACGCACGGCGCGTTCTCGGACATATGGCTCAGCGATGGGACGCCGCACCACATCCGGCAGCTGACCCACACACGCTCGGGCGCTTGGCCGATCGTCTTCTCCGCGGACGGCAAGAAGCTCCTCGCAGCGAATCCGGCGACACACAACGGGCGCCTCTGGGCGGTCGACGTGGCCACCGGCGACGCACGTCCCCTGACTCCGTGGGTCGGCGACCTGTTCGCGCAAGGGCTCAGCACAGACGGCCGCACAGTGCTCGCGGCGATCGGCTGCGGCGGGCTGGGCCTACCGTACGGCGTCGTCGAGACGATTCCCTTCGCGGGCGGGAAGCCGCACGTGATCGTGCACGGCCCCTGCCGCGCCAGCTGGAACGCACGCTAGACGGCGACGATGACGGTGAAGGCGAAGCTGCTCCTCCTCGCGGTTGTGACGCTCGCCCTCGCGGGGTGCGGCGGGTCGAGCGGCGTCGCAGTCCCGGATATGGGAAACCGCACGATCGAGCAGGCTTACGCGCTTCTCCGGTCGAAGGGGTTCCGAGTCTCGGTCAGCGACCCGTTCGTCTTGGCGAGCTACCTCCCTGACGGGATCTCGAAAGCGATCCCGTCTGCAGGGACTCGCGTAGCGCCGGGTAGCACCGTCACGCTCGTCCCCATGGGCGGCCCCAGCGGCTCTCCGGTTTACGGGAATCAGCCTCCGAAGCACTACCGCCTCCCGGATTTCACCGGCCGCTCGCTCGCCGTCGCGAGGCGCTGGCTCGACCGGCACCATCTCGGCTATTCGAGTATGCGCTTCGCGCCGCTCAACGGATCGACCGCGCCAAGCCTCTTCGCCGCATACGTCGTCAAAACCCAACGCCCCGCCGCCGGCCGGCGCTTTTCCGAGGACGACTGGCTCTTGCTGACGCTCAGACCTCGACAATGACCGGCAGGATCATCGGGCGTCGGCGCGTGCGGTTGTAGACGATCTTCCCGAGCGCTTCATGCAGGTGCTCTTGGAGGAGCTTGATCTCGGTCACGTCGCCTTCGAGCAGGTCGCGGAGGACGCGGTTCGCTTCTTCGCGCAGCTCCTCGAGGAGTGGCTCGGCCCCCTCGCCGAAGCCGCGCGCAATGAGCTCCGGCGGCGCGGTCAGGCCCTCGTCGTCGTCGATCGCCACCGTCGCGACGACGATGAGGACGCCGTCCTCGGCGAGCCGCCGCCGGTCGCGGAGCGCGACGTCGTGGACGTCCCCCACTCCCAGGCCGTCGACGAACGTCATCCCGGCCGGAACCTCGTCGACGATCGTTCGGAACACCATCGCGTAGCTCGACGACCGTGCCGTTCTCGGCCATGATGATGCGGTCGTCGGGAACGCCGCCCTCGCGCGCGATCTGCGCGTGCGCGGCGAGCATCCGGAACTCGCCGTGCATCGGCATCACCGCCTTCGGGCGCGTGAGGCCGATGATCGTGCGCAGCTCCTCCGCCTTGCCGTGGCCGGAGACGTGCACGGGCGCGTTGTCCTCGTGCAGCACCTCGGCGCCCATCTTCGCGAGGCGGTTGATCGCGTCGTGGACGCGCAGCTCGTTCCCCGGGATCGGCTTCGCGGAGATGATCACCGTGTCGCCGGCCTCGACCTTGACCTGGCCGTGGTCGTTGTACGCGATGCGGGTCATGGCCGACATCGGCTCGCCCTGGCTGCCGGTGCAGAGGATGAGCTGCTGGTCGCGCGGCAGGTCGGCGAGATTCTTCGGGTTGAGGATCGCGTGGTCGGGAATGTCCATGTAGCCGAGGCTGCGCGCGATGTTCCCGTTCTTCCGCATCGAGCGGCCGACGAACGCGACCTTGCGGCCGCAGCTCACGCCGACATCGGCGGCCTGCTGCATGCGGTGGACGTTCGACGCGAACGACGAGACGATGATCCGGCCGGTGCGCTGCGGGAAGATCTGGCGGAATGCCTCGCCGACGACGCGCTCCGACTGCGTCACGCCCGCGCGCTCGGCGTTCGTCGAGTCGCCGAGGAGCAGGTCGACTCCCTGGCTGCCGATCTCGGCGAGGCGGCCGACGTCGGTGCGCTGGCCGTCGACCGGCGTGTGGTCGAGCTTGTAGTCGCCCGTGTGGACGCAGCGCCCGCCGGGCGTCTCGAGGACGACGGCGGCCGAGTCGGGGATCGAGTGCGCCATCCGCACCATCTCGATGCGGAACGGGCCGACCTGCTGCGGATCGTCTCCCGGCATGAGCTCGCGCAGCTCGGCGGCTTGGGCGAGGCCGTGCTCGTCGAGCTTCGACTTGACGAGCGCGAGCGTGAGGCGCGTCGCGATGACGAGCGGCACCTGCACCTCGCGCATGAGGTACGGAAGCGAGCCGACGTGGTCTTCGTGGCCATGCGTGAGGATGACGGCGCGCACCATCTCCTCGCGCTCGCGCAGGTACGAGAAGTCGGGCAGGACGAGGTCGACGCCGAGGTGCTCGTCGCGCGGGAACGCCAGACCGGCGTCGACGACGACGATCGCGCCGTCGGCCTCGTACACGGTCATGTTCTTGCCGACCTCGCCGAGGCCGCCGAGCGGGATGATCCGGCAAACGCCCATCAGGCGGACGTTGCGGCGACGAGGCCGGCGCGCTCGAGGCACGTGCGGATCTCGCCTAGCTCGTCCTTCGTCGGCTCGACCATCGGCAGGCGGTGGCCGCCGACCGCATGGCCCATGAGGTTGAGCGCCGCCTTGATCGGGATCGGGTTCACCTGCACCCGCAGCAGCTCGTAGGACGGCTCCATCTCGGCGTCGAGAGCGCGCGCGCCCGCGTAGTCGCCGGCACCGTGGAGGCGGATCATCTCGGCGATCTGCGTTCCCCCACAGGTGCGCCGTGACCGAGACGACGCCCTTCGCGCCGACATCGAGGAACGCGAGCGTGTTCGGATCGTCCCCGGAGTAGAGGTCGAGGCGCGTCTGGTCGGCGATGAAGCGCGCCTCGTCGAGGTTGTCGTGCGCCTGCTTCACGGCGACGACGGTGTCGATCTCCGCGAGGCGCGAGATCGTGATCGGCTCGATGTTCACGATGACGCGGCCGGGGATGTTGTACGCGATGATCGGAAGGTCGGACGCCGCCGCGATCGCCTCGAAGTGCTTGACGATCGCCCGCTGCGGCGGCTTGTTGTAGTACGGCGTCACGACGAGAACGCCGTCGACGCCGAGGTGCTCCGCCTGCTGCGTGAGATGGACGGAGTGCGCCGTGTCGTACGTCCCCGTGCCGGCGATGACGGTCGCGCGGTCGCCAACCGTGTCCCGCGCCGCCGCAAAGAGGAGGAGCTTCTCCTTGTCGCTCAGCGTCGGCGACTCGCCCGTGGTGCCGCACACGACGACGCCGTCGGAGCCGTTGTCGACGAGGTACGTCGCGAGCTCGCGGAAGCTGTCGACGTCGACCGAGCCGTCCGGCTTGAACGGCGTGACCATCGCTGTGAGGACTGCACCAAGCATGTGCAGGGATTCTACGTCCCCCGCTGTAGTGCCTTCCCCGGTTGCGGCCGAGCGCCCCAGACGGCACGCTCTCATCGATGACACCGGTTGTCGAACGTCGCCGCTTTCGGGCGCAGGGAGTCGTGCAGGGCGTGGGCTTCCGGCCGTTCGTCCACCGGCTGGCGTCCGCGCACGGGCTCGCGGGCTTCGTCCTCAACGACGGTGGCGGGGTCGTGATCGAGGCGGAAGGCGCTGCGACCGCGCTCGATGCCTTCGCCGCGGAGCTCGTGAGCGAGGCGCCGCCTCTCGCGCGGGTCGAGTCGCTCGCCGCCGTTCCCGTCGCGGTTGTCCACGATGACGCGTTCGCGATCCGGCTCAGCGCCGACAACGGCGGGGCCGCGGCCGCGATCCCGCCAGACGTCGCGACGTGCGAAGACTGTTTGCGCGAGCTGTTCGATCCGCGTGACCGGCGCTACCGCTACCCGTTCCTCAACTGCACGCAGTGCGGGCCGCGCTTCACGATCGTGCGCTCCGTCCCGTACGACCGCGCGCGCACGACGATGGCCGGCTTCGAGCTCTGCACCGACTGCCGGCGCGAGTACGAGGATCCGTCGGATCGCCGGTTCCACGCCGAGCCGATCGCATGTCCCGTGTGCGGGCCGCGATTGTCGATGCCGCTCGAGGATGCAGTTGCCGTGTTGCGCGACGGCGGGATCGTTGCGGTGAAGGGTCTCGGCGGCTACCACCTCGCCTGTCTCGCGGGCGACGAGGCGGCGGTCGCGCGGCTGCGCACGCGGAAGGAGCGCGAGGAGAAGCCGCTCGCCGTCATGACCGGCGACCCGGACGCGCTCTGCGTTCTCGACGCCGACGAGCGGGCGCTGCTCGAGTCGCCGGCGCGGCCGATCGTTCTCGCGGTGCGCCGCACGGACGCCAACGTCGCCGAGTCGGTCGCTCCCGGCTCTCCGTGGCTCGGTGTGATGCTCCCCTACACCCCGCTCCATCACCTGCTCTGGCACGACCTCCGCGAGCCGATCGTCCTCACGAGCGGGAACCGCAGCGACGAGCCGATCGCGTTCGACGACGCCGAGGCGCGGCGGAGGCTCGGCGACATTGCCGACGCGTTCCTCGGTCACGACCGCCCGATCCATCGCCGCGCCGAGGACTCGGTCGTGCGCGCGGGGGCTGTTCTCCGGCGCTCTCGCGGCTACGCGCCGCAGCCGCTCGCGCTGCCGGTCGCAGCGCCGGTGCCGCTCGTCGCGGCCGGCGGCGAGCTCAAGAGCACGTTCTGCGTCGTGCGCGGGCGCGAAGCGTTCCTCTCCGCGCACCTCGGCGACCTCGACTCCGAGCCGGCGTACCGCGCGTTCCGCGAGGACTTGCGCCTCTACCTCGAGATGCTTCGCGTCGAGCCCGAGGCCGTCGCGTGCGATCTCCATCCGGAGTACCTGTCGACGAAGTGGGCGCGCGAGCTCGGCCTGCCGCTCGTCGAGGTGCAGCACCATCACGCCCACGCCGCCGCATGCCTCGCCGAGCACGGCGAGACCGGACCGGCGCTCGCGCTCGTCTTCGACGGCACCGGCTACGGGCCCGACGGGACGCTCTGGGGCGGAGAGCTCCTGCGCGCCGACCTCGAAAGCTACGAGCGGCTCGCGTGGCTCGATCCGATACCGCTGCCCGGCGGCGAGGCCGCCGTGCGCGAGCCGTGGCGCATCGCGGCTGCGCATCTCGACCGCGCCGGTCTGCCCGTTCCCTGGACAGCGTGGGCGCAGGTGCGGGAGAGTCTCGCCGTGAATGCGCCGCTCGCCTCGGGCATGGGCCGCCTCTTCGACGCGGTCGCCGCGCTCCTCGGTGTGCGCGAACGCATCTCGTACGAGGGCCAAGCGGCTATCGAGCTCGAGCTCCTCGCCGGCGACACGCCCGCAGAGCCGCTTCCGTGGCAGTTCGGAGCGACAACCGACCTTGTAACACAGTGTTACTTGCTGGTTTGCGAAGGGCGTGCGCGAGAGGAGATTGCGGCGGCGTTCCACGAGACCGTGGCCGCGGCAGCAGCCGACGCGTGCCGCGCGCACGGCGGCGGCACGGTCGTCCTCTCGGGCGGCTCGTTCCAGAACCGTAGGCTCGCGCGCTCGACACGCGCGCGCCTCGAGGAGGCAGGCTTTCGTGTGCTCGAGCACCGGCTCGTCCCCGCGAACGACGGGGGCATCAGCTTCGGACAGGCGGCGATTGCCGCGAGGAGGCTCTCATGTGCCTAGCGATCCCCGGCCAGCTCGTCGAGCTGCAGGAAGACGGCCTTGGAAAGGTCGACTTCGGCGGCGTCAAGCGCTCGGTCAACGTCATGTTCACGCCCGAAGCCGGAGTCGGCGACTGGGTGCTCGTCCACGTCGGCTTCGCGCTCGCGCAGGTCGACGAGGAGCAGGCGAAGGCGACGATCGACCTGCTCGGCGAAGCGATCGAGGCGGAGCTGGCGGCCCAGGAGGCGACAACGTGAGATACGTCGACGAGTACCGCAACCCGGAGGCCGCGGCAGCGATCGCAGCCGAGCTCACGACGCTCGTCGAGCCCGGCTCGCACGTGAAGCTCATGGAGGTCTGCGGCGGCCACACGCACGCGATCTACCGGCACGGCATCGACACACTCCTCCCGCCCGAGGTCGAGCTCGTGCACGGCCCCGGCTGCCCGGTCTGCGTGATCCCGATGGGACGCGTGGACGACGCGATCACGATCGCCGAGCGTCCCGAGGTGACGTTCACGAGCTTCGGCGACATGCTGCGCGTGCCTGGCGGGCGGCGCCGTTCGCTCCTCGAGGCGAAGGCGCGCGGCGCCGACGTGCGCATCGTCTACTCGCCGCTCGACGCGCTCGCTCTCGCTCAGGCAGAGCCGGAGCGCGAGGTCGTCTTCTTCGGCGTCGGCTTCGAGACGACCGCACCGGCGATCGCGCTGACGCTCATCCGCGCGAAGGAGCTCGATGTCCGCAACTTCTCGGTGTTCGCGAACCACGTGCTCGTCGCGCCGGCGCTCCGTGCGATCCTCGACTCCCCCGACACGGAGATCGACGGCTTCATCGGGCCGGGCCATGTCTCGACCGTGATCGGGACGCGGCCGTATGACTTCATCGCCGAGGAGTACCACCGTCCCGTCGTCGTCTCCGGCTTCGAGCCGACCGACATGCTCCAGGCCGTCGCGCGGCTCCTCCACCAGCTCCGGGAAGGTCGCGCCGCGGTCGAGAACCAGTACGGCCGCGTCGTGCGTGACGACGGCAATCCCGCGGCGCTCGCCGCGCTCGAGCGGGTTTTCACGGTGCGCGAGGACTTCGAGTGGCGCGGCCTGGGCGTCATCCCGCACAGCGGGTTCCGCATCGGTGACGAGTTCGCGGACTGGGACGCAGAGAACCGCTTCGAGGTGCCGGGCGCGCGGATCGAGGATCCGAAGGCGTGCCGGTGCGGAGACGTCCTGCGCGGCATGGCGAAGCCGTACGAGTGCGGCGTGTTCGGCACCGCGTGCACGCCGGAGAAGCCGCTCGGCACGTGCATGGTCTCGGCCGAAGGCGCGTGCGCTGCGTACTACGCGTACGGCCGGCACCGCGCGAAGACGCCCGCATGAGCGACGACGTCGTCACGCTCGCCCACGGCGCCGGCGGGAAGGCGTCGCGGCGACTCGTCGAAGAGCTCTTCCTCCCGGAGCTGCGGAACCCGCTGCTCGAGCCGCTCGCGGACGCCGCGTATCTCACAGCCGGTGGCGCCCGGCTCGCCGTGACGACCGACTCGTACGTCGTGCGCCCGCTCGTCTTTCCCGGCGGGGACATCGGCGAGCTCGCGGTGAACGGCACCGTCAACGACCTCGCCGTCTCCGGAGCCGTGCCCATCGCGCTCACGGCGGGATTCGTCATCGAGGAGGGGCTCCCGCTCGACGACCTGCGCGGGATTGCGCGGTCGGTCGCGCGCGCGGCCGCGGGCGCCAACGTCTCGATCGCGGCCGGCGACACGAAGGTCGTCGAGCGCGGCGCGGCGGACGGCTTGTACGTCACGACCGCCGGTGTCGGGCTCGTCGATCCGCGCGTCGAGCTCGGTCCCGAGCGCGTCGAGCCGGGGGACAAGGTGCTGGTCTCCGGCGGCATCGCCGAGCACGGGATCGCGGTGATGATGGCGCGCGGCAATCTCGCGCTCGAGCTCGATGTCGAGAGCGACACGGCGCCGCTTCACGAGCTCGCGGCGCTCCTCTATGCGCTCGGCGGCGACGTCCGCTGGATGCGCGACCCGACGCGCGGTGGCGTTGCGACAACCCTCAACGAGCTGTCGTCGGGCGCAGCGATGACCGTTGCGCTCGAGGAGGCGGCGATCCCCGTGCGCGACGACGTTCGCGCCGCGTGTGAGGTGCTCGGGATCGATCCGCTCTACGTCGCGAACGAGGGGAAGCTCGTCGCCGTCGTCGCGGCCGACGCAGCGGACGAAGCACTCGCCACGCTGAAGAGCCATCCGCTCGGCGCGGGCGCAGCGATCATCGGAGAAGTGCGTGAGGACGACATGCCGCTCGTGCTCGCCGAGACGCCGTTCGGCGGGAGCCGGATCGTCGACATGCTCGTCGGCGATCCGCTGCCGCGGATCTGCTGACGTCAGGCGTCGGGGACTTCGACCTCGACGCTCTCGAGGACGACGCCAGCCGCCTGCGGGTCGTCGATGCTCGTCGCGAGGGTCGCGGCGACGACCGCGCCTTCGGCGAGTGTGCCGCGCGACGCGTCGACGAAGTGCTCGCGGAAGTGCTCCGGCGTGAAATGCGACAGCGCGCCGAGGCGCACCTCGATCTTCGTGACGCGCGTCGCGCCGTCGACGCGCGCGACGTTCTCGATCTCGCGCATGAGGTCGTTCATCAGGGCGCGTTCGTGCATATCTCCTCCTCGATAGTCGCCACGAGCCGGCTCACAGCATCTTCGACGGCGGGACTGAGCGGCGCGCCGGCTTCGAAGCTCGCGCCTTCGATCCCGTAGACGACGACGCTCTTCGGGAGCCGGCCGAGCGCCCGCGCGAGCTCGATCGTCTCCGCAAGGCCGATCGCGTGTGTGGACGAGCGCAGCGCTCGCGCGGGGATCGGCTCGTCGCTCGCGTCGAAGCGGTGGATCGTCCCGGGCGCCGCGTCCGAGACGACGGTGTCGACGAGCACGGCGGCGTCGGCTCCCTCCCACGCCTCGATGAGGCGGCTCGGCTCCTCGTCACATGCCAGGCCGCCGAGCCGCGACGCAACCTCGACTCCGGCGGCGTCATCGCCGCGCAGAGCGTTCCCGACGCCGATTACGACTGTCTGGGTCATTTCCCGCTCCGTCGCCACCCAGGTCGGCGCCTCCGCTCCTCCGTGAGCTCACGTCGAGCCTACGCTCATCTCTCGACCTTGAGGTCGAGGAAGTGCGTCGCGCACGAGATGCACGGGTCGTAGTTGCGGATCGTCTGCTCGCACAGCCGCCGCAGCGCGTCGTCGTCGAGGCGCGTGTTGCGCGCGACGACGTCGCGGAGGTCGTCCTCGATCGCGAGCTGGTTCTGCGACGTCGGCGGGACGATCTTCGCGTCGAGGATCGTGCCGTCGGCGTCGAGGCGGTAGCGGTGGTAGAGGAGGCCGCGCGGCGCCTCGCTCACGCCGTAGCCCGTCCCCGCGACCGGCTCGACCGGCACCGCCGGCGCGTCGGGCTCCTCGTACTTCTCGATGATGCGCAACGACTCGTCGCACGCGTGCACGAGCTCGACGCTGCGGACGACGATGCTGCGGAACGGGTCGCGGCACTCCGTCCCGAGGCCGGCCTCCTTCGCGGCCTCGCGCGCAGTCGGCGAGAGCGAGTCGTGGCCGAGGGTGTACCGCGCGAGCGGGCCGGTGAGGTACGTGCCGCCGCCCTTGAGCTGCGACTGGAGCGCGTTCGAGCGCTCGACGTGGAGCTCCTCGAAATGCTCCTCGTACTCCGCCGGGTCGAGGTCGAGGCCCGCGCTCGAGACGACGCGCCCGCGCTCGATCGCGTACTCGCCCGGCCACTGGAGCGCGACGAGATCGCACTCGACCTCGCGCTCCGGGAAGTCGAGAGTCGCCGTCCAGCGCACCGTCTCGAGCGCCGCCTCGCGGGCGCGCTCGAGCGGCTCGACGAGCGTCCGCAGCTCGCGCTTCGTCGGCACGCGGTAGAAGCCGCCGACGCGGACGTTGATCGGATGGATCTCGCGTCCGCCGACGAGCGTCATGACGTCGTTGCCGATGCGCTTGAGCTTCAGCCCGCGCTCGACCGCGTCGGGAGCGACCTGCGCGAGCTCGATCGCGCTCTCGTAACCGAGGAAGTCGGGCGCGTGGAGCATGTAGACGTGCAGCGCGTGGCTCTCGATCCACTCGCCGCAGTAGAGAAGCCGCCGAAGCATGCGGATCTGCTCGGGGATCTCGACGCCGCACAGGCTCTCGATCGCGTTGACCGCGCTCGTCTGGTACGCGACGGGGCAGATCCCGCAGATGCGCGCCGTGATGTCCGGCGCCTCGGTGTACTGGCGGCCGCGGAGGAACGCCTCGAAGAAACGCGGCGGCTCGAAGATCCCGAGCTCGACGTGCTCGACCGTGTCGCCGTTGAGCTTCACGGTCATCGAGCCCTCGCCCTCGACGCGCGCGAGGTACTCGGTCACGATCGTCCGCCGCTTAGCCACGTCCTGCCGCCTCCTTGAACTCCTCGGCGTTCGTGTTGAAGGTGGAGAAGAGCCGCTCGACGTCGCCGTCGCTCGCGGCCGAGCCGCTTGAGGAGCGGCACGAGCGACGCGGTGTTCGGGGACTCCATCGGCCCGAAGCAGCCGAAGCAGCCGCGGTTGTACGCCGGGCAGAGCGCGCCGCAGCCCGCCTGCGTGACCGGCCCGAGGCACGGCGTGCCGTGCGCGACCATGACGCAGTTCACGCCGCGGAGCTTGCACTCGACGCAGACGCTCGTCGTCGGGATCCGCGGCTTCCGCCCGACGAGCGTCGCGGTGACGAGCTCGACGAGCTGGTGCTTGTCGATCGGGCAGCCGCGCAGCTCGAAGTCGACCGTGACGTGGTCGGAGATCGGCGTCGACGTCTCGAGCGTCGAGATGTACTCGGGCGACGCGTAGACGATGCGCGTGAACTCCTCCACGTCGGCGAAGTTGCGGAGCGCCTGGATGCCGCCCGACGTCGCGCACGCGCCGATCGTGATGAGCGCGCCCGACTGGCGGCGGATCTCCTGGATCCGCTCGGCGTCGTGCGGGGTCGTGATCGAGCCCTCGACGAGCGAGACGTCGTACGGCCCGTCGACGACGGCGCTCGTCGCCTCGCGGAAGTCGGAGATGTCGATCTCGCCCGTGATCGCGAGCAGCTCGTCCTCGAGGTCGAGCAGCGTCAGCTGGCAGCCGTCGCACGACGCGAACTTCCACACCGCGAGGGTCGGCTTGCCGTTCTTGTCACTCACAGCTCACGCACCTCCATCAGCGCGCCGATCTCGGCCTGCGAGTAGACGGGCCCGTCGCGGCAGATGAGCGTCGGGCCGAGCTGGCAGTGGCCGCACAGGCCGATACCGCAGCGCATGTCGCGCTCGAGGGACTGGAAGATCCGCTCGTCTGGCACGCCCCGTTCGCGCAGCGCCTCGACCGTGTAGTGGATCATCACCTCCGGGCCGCAGACGAAAGCGGTGACGGCGTCGGCCCGAAACTCGGCCGTCGAGACAAGCTTCGGAACGACGCCGACCTTGCCCTTCCAGCTCGTGTCGGCGGCGTCGACCGTGACGTCGACCGCGAGGGTCTCGCGCCAGGCCTCGAGCTGGTCGGTGTAGAGGAGATCGCCGGGCGTGCGCGCGCCGTAGAGCACCGCCGCCGAGCCGTAGTCCGCCCGGTGCGCCAGCGCGTGGACGATCGACCGGGCGCAGCGGCGCGAGGCCGATCCCGCCGGCGACGACGAGGACGTCACCCCCGGCGGCTTCTGCGATCGGCCATGTGTTGCCGCACGGTCCGCGCAGGCCGAGCAGCGACCCGGGGCCGGAGGCGCAGATCGCGCCCGAGACCGCGCCCACCGCGCGGACCGTGAGGACGATGGGATCGCCCGCGTGCTCCGGACAGCCCGACACCGAGATCGGCACCTCGCCGATCCCCCAGACGTGCACCATCACGAACTGCCCCGGCTCGACGGCGAAGCCCTCCGCCTCGGGCTCGAACGTCAGCGTCCACGTGTCGACCGTGTCCTGCCGCTTGCTCGGCGACGCGGAACGGGAGCGGGACGAACGCTCCGGGAAGGAGCTCAGCCTGAGTGGCCGTTGCCATAGAGGTCGAGGAGTCGGAGATGCGTCCACTGCAGGCGCTCCATCAGCACCTGCGCGAACCGGCTGACGACGCGGAAGCCGAACGCGGGGTCCTCGGCGCACTTCCCGCGCAGGCACGTGCCGTCGAACTGCGTCGCGCGCACGTCCGTCATCGCCCTGGCGTCGAAATGCGCGCGGTACGGCGGGAAGAGCCACGACCAGCCGAGGATCTCGCCGTCGTGAATCGCCTCGATCACGATCTCGCCGCGCGGCGGGACGAAGTTCCCGACGGCGACCGAGCCGTGGCGGATGACGTAGAAGCTGTCGGCGGGGTCGCCCTGGCGGAGGATCGTCTCGCCCTCCTCGAAGTGGACGTTGCGCCCGCAGCCGGCGATGAGCGTCGAGGTCCTCCTCCGTCATGCCGGCGAAGAACGGCAAGCGGCCGAGGAGCTCGTCAAGCTGCTGTTGCGGCACTGTTCTCCTCCTGTTCAGTCTTCAGGGCGGCGACCTCTTCGGTGATGTCGATCCCGACCGGGCACCACGTGATGCAACGGCCGCAGCCGACGCAGCCGGACGTGTCGAACTGGTCGTGCCACGTGCCGAGCTTGTGCGTGAGCCACTGCCGGTAGCGGGAGCGGGACGACGAGCGGATGCTGCCGCCGTGGATGTACGAGTAGTCGAGCGAGAAGCACGAGTCCCAGACCCGCGCGCGGGCCGTCTCGGCGCCGGTGAGGTCGCTCGTGTCCTCGACCGACGAGCAGAAGCACGTCGGGCAGACGAGCGTGCAGTTCGTGCAGCGTGAGGCAGCGCTCGGCGACATCGTCCCAGCGCGGTTGCGTCGAGGCTGCCGGCGATGAGCGCGTGGAGGTCGACCTCGGGCATCGCCTTCGTCATGCGGGCGATCGCCTCGGTCGTGACGGCGACGGACGCCGCAATGTCGTCGTCAGCAGCCGGCCGCGAGGGGAGCTCGGCGAGCACCTCCGCCCCACGGTCTGCTGCCGGCCTCGACGACGAAGCGGTGCTCGCCGTCGAGGATCTCCGTCAGCGCGAGGTCGTAGCCGCTGCGCGCACGCGGGCCGGTGTCCATCGAGGCGCAGAAGCAGCTTCGCGCCCGGCGAGCCGCAGTTGACGGCGACGAAGAACGCGCCGTCGCGGCGCGCCGGCGTAGTCGCGGTCGACGAACTTCCCGCCGAGGAAGACCGCGATCCTGGATCGCGATCGCCTCGAGCTCGCACGAGCGCACGCCGATGAACGCGAGCGGCGTTTCCGTCGGAGCGGCTCCTCCTCGATCGCGCGGCCACCGTTCTCCTTCCGCGCGCGCCAGAGCGTGACGCGCGGCGGGAAGAGGTGGCGCTTCCACGACTGCGGGCCGACCGCGTACCCGAACCGCGCTTCGTCGTCGCGCTGCTCGAGCCGGTAGCTGCCCGGCTCCTGATCGTCGGCGACGCCGATCGGAAGCTCCGCAGCGAGTCGAGCTCGTCGTAGACGATCGCGCCGTCGCGCACCTGTCGGGCCGAGGACGCGGAACCCGCGTGCGCTGAGGATCCGCGATCAGGTCGTCGAGCGCGTCTGGCGTGATGACCGCTGCGTCCCTGGACTCCACGCCTTCAGACTCCTCGTTACGGCGCCTGGTCGCATCCGTGCGAACACGGAGGCACGTTGCGGGTTGGGCTAAGCATCGAGCGCAGCGTCGACGGCCTGGAGCGCGAAGAAGACGCCCTCGGAGAAGGTCGGGTACGGCTGGATCGTGTCGAGGAGCGTCTCGAGCGGGACTGCGGCGCGAATCGCGAGCGTCAGCTGGCCGAGCCATTCCGCCGCCTGCGGGCCGACGCAGACGGCACCGACGAGAATCTCGGCGCGCGGGTCGGCAAAGAGGCGCAGGAAGCCGGGCCGCGCCGGCTTCTCGTATGTCGAGAGCCGCGGCACGGAGTCGAGCTCGATGCGTGCCGTGACGAGCCCGTCGCCACTCGTCCTCCCTACGGTCGCGACCTCGGGGTCGGTGAAGACGCCGGCAGGGATCGCGCGGTAGTCGGCCCGCGTGCGCTGCCGGCAGACGTCCGCCGCCGCGACGCGCGCCTGGTATTTCCCGACGTGCGTGAAGAGCGCGATGCCGTTGACGTCGCCGATCGCCCACACGTTGTCGGCGGCGCGCAGCCGGTCGTCGACGACGATCCCGCGGGGCGTGATCTCGACGCCGAGCTGCTCGAGGCCGAGCCCTTCGACGTTCGGCCGCCGCCCGGTCGCGACGAGCAGCCGCCGGCTCTCGATCGCGGTTCCGTCGGAGAGATGGACACGAATTCCCGGCTCGACCTTGTCGACGCCGACGCCGACGCGCACGTCGATCCCGTCCTCGCTGAATACGTCGGCGAGAAGCGCCCCCGCGTCGGAGTGGATGCGCCCGAGCAACGTTGCGCCGCGTTCGACGATCGTCACCTTCGCGCCCATCCGCGCGTAGAACTGCGCGAGCTCGCAGCCGACCGGACCGCCGCCGAGCACGACGAGGCTCTCGGGAACCTGGTGCGCGCGCGTTGCCTCGCGGTTCGTCCAGTACTCCACCTCGTCGATGCCGTCGACCGGCGGGATCGCCGGCCGCGATCCGGTCGCAACGATGAGCTTGTCGTACGGGATCTCCTCGCCGTCGACCTCGACGATGCCCGGCCCGGCCACTTTCCCGTCGCCGCGCACGAGCCGGCAGTTCCAGTCGGCGAGGTAGCGGAGCTGGCCGGAGTCGTCCCAGTCACTCGTCATCCAGTCGCGCCACGACCACACGCCGGCCGGATCGGGCATCTGCGGGACGAGGCCGGGCGCGCGGTCGAGCGACGCGGCGAGCTCGGTCGCGCGCAGCATCGTCTTCGTCGGCATGCACGCGAAGTACGAGCACTCGCCGCCGACGAGCCGGCCCTCGACGAGCGTCACCTCGGCGTCGGTGTCGTGCCGCCGCAGTGCGCCGACGAAATGCTCGCCCGTCGACCCGCCACCGAGGACCACAACCTTCACCCCGCTGATTATGCTCGCCCGGGTGGAGGGATTCGACCGGACGGCGATCGCCGGGACGATGGAACAGGCGCGCAGCCGCACGCTGCAGCTGCTTGCGCCGTTCTCCGACGACCAGCTGTGCCTGCAGGTATCGCCGTTGCAATCGCCGCTCGTGTGGGACTTCGCGCATATCGGCCACTTCGAAGAGCTGTGGCTCCTGCGCACCGTCGGCGGCAACGAGCCTCTGCACGAGACGCACGACGACGTCTACGACGCGTTCGCGCATGAGCGGAGCGAGCGCGGCGAGTTGCCGTACCTGCCACCCGCCGCGGCTCGCGCGTTCGTCGACGACGTTCGCGGCCGCTCGCTCGAGCTACTCGATCGCGTGGCGCTCGACGGCGACCGCCTGCTCGACCCACTGCTGAAGGGGGGCTTCGTCTTCGGCCTCGTCGTGCAGCACGAGCTCCAGCACAACGAGACGATGGCGCAGACGATGCAGCTCGGCGGGCTGCCCGCGCAGATCGACGCTCCGCCGGCGGTGCGGGCGAGCGGGGAGATCAGCGTCGCCGGAGGTCGTGCCGTTCTCGGCGCCGACGAGCCGTGGGCGTACGACAACGAGCGGCCCGCGCACGAGGTCGAGCTCGCTCCGTTCCGGATCGACCGCGCGCTCACGACGAACGCCGAGTACGTGAGCTTCATGCGCGACGGCGGGTACGAGAGTCGCTCGTTGTGGAGCGACGACGGCTGGGCGTGGCGTGAGGCCGAGGCCGCCTCTGCCCCGCTCTACTGGGAGCGCGACGGCGACGACTGGGCGCGGACGCGGTTCGGCGCGGTCGAGCCGGTGCCCGGAGACGAGCCGGTCATGCACGTCTGCTTCTGGGAAGCCGAGGCGTTCGCGCGCTGGGCGGGCAAGCGCCTGCCGACGGAGGCGGAGTGGGAGCACGCTGCGCGCACCTGCGACCTCGAGCACGCGACGGGCGCCGTGTGGCAGTGGACGTCGTCGCCGTTCGCGGGCTACCCCGGCTTCGAGGCGTTCCCGTACCGCGAGTATTCGGAAGTGTTCTTCGGCGACGAGTTCCGGATTCTGCGCGGCGGATCGTTCATGACCGACCCGCTCGTCGCGCGGCTGAGCTTCCGCAACTGGGACTACCCGCAGCGGCGGCAGATCTTCGCCGGGATTCGGTGCGCGTGTGACGGGTAGCACCACCCAGCCCCGGATCCGGATCGACGTCCTCGTCGACGACGCGCACCGGCGCGCGGAGTTCCACGACGCGACGTTCTGGAGCCTCCGTGCGACCCCGCGCGAGCTACCCGCGTCCTGGCTCTACGACGAGCGCGGCTCGATCTTGTTCGACGAGATCACGCGCCTGCCCGAGTACTACCCGACCAACGCCGAACGCGAGATCCTCACGGCGCGGGCGTCTGAGATTGCCGACCTCACCAAGGGCCGCACGCTCGTCGAACTTGGTGCGGGCACATCCGAGAAGACGCTGCTGCTGCTCGACGCGCTGACGGCGGCGGGCACGCTCGAGCGGTTCGTACCGCTCGACGTGAGCGATGACATCCTCCGGATCAGCGCCGAGGCGATCGCCGAGCGCTATCCGACGATCTCGGTGCATGGCATCGTGGGCGACTTCGAACGCGACCTTGCAGCGATTCCGCCCGGTGAGAGTCGCGTCATCGCATTTCTCGGAAGCACGATCGGCAACCTCTACCCGGAGCGCCGCGCAACGCTGCTCAAGGCGATCGCGGCCGCGCTCGCGCCCGGAGACTCCTTCCTGCTCGGTATCGACCTGGTGAAGGATCCGGCCGTCATCGCGCGCGCGTACAACGACTCTGCCGGGGTGACGGAGCAGTTCGTCCGGAACGGCCTGACGGCCGCGAACCGTGACCTCGGAGCCGACTTCGTCCAAGAGCGGTTCGCCTTCGACGCCCACTGGGATGCAGAGCGCGAGTGGATGGACATCGGGTTCAACGCCGTCGAGGCGCATACCGTCCACATCGCGGAGCTCGAGGTCGCGTTCGAGCTCGCCGAGGGTGAACGCCTTCGTGTCGAAGTGAGCAGCAAGTTCCGGCGCGACGGGATCGAGGCCGAGCTCGCGGCAGCCGGTCTCCAAGCGACGGCGTGGTGGACCGACGAGGCTTCACGGTTCGCGCTCGTGCTCGCGACCGGCTGAGATGTTCGAGCGCGGCTCGAAAGACCTACCGAGAAGCCCGCTCGAGCTCCTTCCCGCGCACCCTTGGCCTCGCCCTCGAGTGAGCCGTACCGGCGGAGGGCGCCGACGAAGTGCTCGCCGGTCGACCCTCCGCCTGGAACGACGTTTCACCTACTTGACGAGATGGTTGGCCTTCAGGAACGCGTTCGCGATCTGCTTCGGCGTGCCCTTCTGGGCGTATGCAGCCGCGTCCATCGCCCGCATCGCCTTGATGGTCAGCAGCTTCGACACCTTGTTGCAGGTTGCCTCGAAGAGCATCCCGTTCGAGCCCTTGAGGAGCTTCTTCGAGACGACGGGAGCGACGTTCTCGAAGCCGAAGATGTGCTTGTTGTCGACGAGCGTCGTGTACTTCTTGCTGTTCTGCTGCGGATCGGTCGTGAATCCGTCACCGCCGTCGATCGACGCTTGGTCGAGCAACGTGTAGACGCTGATCGAGCTGAGCGACGTGAAGGTTGCCTTGTCCAGCCCGTAGATCTGCTGCAGGCCCGCAAAGCATGTGATTCGCGTCTGGCACTCCGGGTAGCCGGCGTAATTGAACGACGAGAGCTTCTTCAGGTCGGAGATCGTCTTCACGCCGTCCGCCTTCGCGGTCGCCGTGAGCATCGTCACGGTGTCGGCATCGACGAACGGCGTCCGAGCAAGCAGCGTGAGACCGTGCTTCTCCTCGTACTTCTTCGCGTAGTTGTACGTCGCGGTGGCCGTCTTCGGGAACGTCTCGTTTACCGACGCCGTTTGTGCGAGGTCGAGCGCGATGATCCCTGTGTACTCCGGGTAGAAGTTCATCTTCCCGGTGCGAATGGCCGTGTCGGCGAGCTCCGACGAGCCGAAGCTCCCCTTGTAGACGACCTTGAAGCCCTTCGCGTGGAGAGCTTCGCCGTAGAGATAACCGAGGATGTACTCCTCGGTGAAGTTCTTCGTACCGAGCACGATCGTTGGCTTCGTCGTGGCCTTCGCCGCACCGGCGCTGCCGGTGGCGATGATTCCGATCAGAAGCGCTACTCCGAACGAGATCGCGAACGCTGCCCTGGCAGCGCGGCGCGTGTGCTTGCGGAACATCCGATTCCTCCTCTCGTGTTTTCCCTGCCCCCGGACCCTACGTGGTCGGGGACATTCTGCGAAAGGCCGCGCGTTGGAGAAGCGCGAGCGCGCCCGCCGTGACAAGAGCGATGGCCGCGACGCAATACGACGCGCCGAGGACGCCCGCGTCGCCGTATGCCGGCTGGTTCGCGATGATGTCGCCGAGGCCACCGCCGCCGACGATCCCGGCGATCGTCGCCGTGGCGATGACGAAGACCGACGCGATGCGGAGGCCGGCGATGATGAGCGGCAGGCCGAGCGGCAACTCGACGCGGACGAGGATCTGCGTCTCCGTCAGTCCCATCCCCCGGGCGGCTTCGACCACGTCTGGATCGACGCCTTCGATCGCGAAGAACGAATTCGTGAGGATCGGCGGAATCGCGATCACGACGAGCGCCAGCACGCAGTCCCCGAAGAGGCTGAAGTGGAATATGAGGATGGCGAAGCCGATGAGGACGATGCTCGGCAGGGCACGCCCGACGTTCGACAACGCGAGCGCGAGGAAGAGGCCACGGTGCTTGTGGCCAAGCCAAAGACCGAGGGGCAGCGCCAGGCCGATAGCAATCCCGAGGGCCGCAAAAGCCAGCTCGACCGTTCCGACTCCCTTGTGGAAGAGGAGCGACGCGTGCTCCGGGATGAACTGGAACGCGTTGATGAAGACGTTCGCGATCACCGCACGCGCCCCCATGGCGTCAGCGCGCGCTGGAGCAGCCAGAGCAACCCGTCGGCGACGAGGGCGAGTCCGACGACGAGCGCGCTCGCTGCGACGAGCTCCGTCTTCAAGATGTCAGGGGTCTTGAGGGCGTCGAAGATCGGCTTGCCCAAACCGTCCGCGAGGACGAAGGCAGCGATGGTGGCGATCGAGATCGTTGAGACCGTCGCAATACGAAGCCCCGCGATGATCGTGGGCGCGGCGAGGCGGAGCTCGACGCGGAAGAACGTCTGGGTTGGTGTCAGCCCCATCCCGCGCGCCGACTCGAGCACCTCCGCGGGCACGCCCCTGAGACCGGCCAGCGTGTTTCGATAGAGGACGAACAGCGTGTAGGCGACGAGCGGAATGAGGATCGTCGTCCACGTCAGGCCGGTGATCGGCACGAGGATGACGAAGAGCGAGATGCTCGGGAGCGCGTAGAAAAAGTCGCCGAGGGCGCCGAGCGGCCCATCGAGGATCCGGAAGCGAAAGGCAATCAGCGCCATGAGGAATGCGATCACGAAGCCGATTCCGACGGCGAGCAACGTCAACTCGATGTGCTGAATCAACGCCGGCTGGAGGGTGTTGCCCCAGTACTTCTGCACCCAGCTCGTGCAGAACCAGTGGTGGTGCGTGATGCACTTGTCCGCCTTCCCGAAGCTCGGGATGACCGGCCCTCCCGCCAGGAGAAGGTTCATTGGGGCACGTCCGCTCTCGCCCGCAGACGAGCCATCGCACCGTCGTCGAGGCCGACGAAGTCGGCGACGAACTTGTCGACGGGGTTGGCGAGGACCGCGGCGGGCGTGTCGTACTGCGCAAGCACTCCCCCCTCGCGAAGGATCGCTATCCGATCGCCGAGCTTGATCGCCTCGTCGATGTCGTGCGTGACGAAAACGACCGTCTTCCGTAGCTCGTCCTGCAGCCGGAGGAACTCGTCCTGCAGGCGGGTGCGGACGATGGGGTCGATCGCACCAAACGGCTCGTCCATCAGCATGAGCGGCGGATTTGCGGCGAGTGCGCGCGCGAGACCGACCCGCTGGCGCTCGCCGCCGGAGAGCTGGGACGGGTAACGCTTGGCGTACGACTGGTCGAGGCCGACGAGCTCGAGCAACTCTGCGGAGCGCGCCTTCGTCCACTCCCGCGACTCGCCGTATAGGCGCGGCACGACGCCGATGTTCGCTTCAACCGTGTAGTGCGGGAACAGCCCGACCTGCTGGATCACGTAGCCGATAGAGCGGCGCAATTCGACGACGTCGTGGGCGAGGATCGACGTGCCGTCGATGCGGATGTCGCCGCTCGTGAGCGGGATGAGGCGGTTGACGAGCTTGAGGGCCGTCGTCTTGCCGCCGCCCGACGGACCGACGAGCACGCAGATCTCGCCCGCGGGCACGGTGAGCGACAGCTCGTGGACAGCTGCTCCCTCCCGCCCCGGGTAGATCTTCGTTGCTTGATCGAAGACGAGCTCTGCGGCTTGACCCGGCATCGGGCCAATCTTCTACGAGAGGAGGGACTCGAGGCCGAGCGTCAGACCTGGCGGCAGCTCTCCGAGCTTCGAGAGCGCGAGGAGAACGCCGTCGGCGAACGACTCCCGGCCGGTCGTGTCGTGACGGATCGTGAGCAGCTGGCCTTCGCCGCCGAAGATCACCTCCTGATGTGCGACGAGGCCCGGCAAGCGAACCGAATGAATCGACCGGCTCGCCACCGATGAGCTCGGCCGTTGCCTTGGCCGTGCCCGACGGCGCGTCCTTCTTCGCCTCGTTGTGGAGCTCGATGATCTCCGCTCGCGGGAAGTGCTCGGCGGCCTCGCGCGCGAAGCGCATCATGAGCACCGCGCCTATCGAGAAGTTCGGCGCGACGAAGAGGCGCAGGCCCTTCTCCTCTGCGAGCGCGCCGAGCTCGGCCGGATCCCAGCCCGTCGTGCCAACGACGCACGAGACGCCCTGCTCGAGCGCGGCGCGGATGTTGCCCGGCGCCGCGTCGGGAGTCGTGAAGTCGACCGCGGCGTCGCAGCCGCTCGCGTCGGGTGCGTCACCGACCTCGATCGCGCGCACCTCGTGGCCAGCCGCAAGGAGCCGCGCCGCGACCGCCGCGCCGGTCTTCCCCGCGGCGCCGAAGAACGCGATCTTCACGCGGCCGCCTTCGTCATCGTGAGCGTCGAGCTCGCGCGCGCGACAGCGGCGCGGAACTTGCCCTCGTCCGGCCCGACACCCGAGGCGGCGAGCCGCTCCGGCGGAAGAAGATCCGCCGCAAGCGTCGGCGAGCTCGTCCGGATCGACGGCGTCGATCTCCGCCATGACGCGCTCGAGGGTCATGAGCTCGGTGTCGGTGACGAGCGACTTCCCGAGCCGGCTCATCCGGTTCGATGTCGACTCGAGCGAGAGGACGATCCGGCCCTTGAGATTCTCCTTCGCACGCTCGAGCTCGCCCTTCTTGAGGCGCCCCGCCGCGATCTCGCCGATCTGCTCGATGCAGATCTCGACGCACGAGCCGAGGTTCTCCTCGCGCGTGCCGACGTAAACGCCGATCGACGCCGGTGTCGCTGTACTGCGACGCAAAGCTGTAGACGGCGTACGCCATGCCTCGCTTCTCGCGGATCTCCTGGAAGAGCCTCGACGACGCCGAGCCGCCGAGGACCGAGTCGAGGAGCGACGCGGCGAAGCGGCGGCGGTCGGAGCGCGAGATGCCGGTCGCGCCGAGACAGACGTGGTACTGCTCGGTGTCCTTCCGCTGGAAGCGGAGCGCGGGCGCCGGCGGGCGCGTGAATGGACGGCGGACGC
Source organism: uncultured Actinomycetes bacterium (assembly GCA_963767525.1). Classification (GTDB taxonomy): domain Bacteria; phylum Actinomycetota; class Thermoleophilia; order Gaiellales; family Gaiellaceae; genus Palsa-739. The sequence goes on along the minus strand of CAVYEH010000002.1, from coordinate 100,532 downwards.
GTGTGCCGGCGCGCGCGGGGGCGCCCGCGCGGCGCTCGCTCTTCTGGAGCAGCGCGACGAGGCGGTCGTGCTCGAGGTTCCCTGCGGCAGCGACGACGACGTTCCCCGGCGCGTACGCGGTGCGGTGGTACGCCGAGAGCGCGCGACGGCTGACGGTCGAGATGACGTCGGCCGTGCCGATCACGGGCCGGCCGAGCGGATGGTCTCCGAACACCGCCTGTGAGAAGAGGTCGTGGACGAGCTCCTGCGGCGAGTCCTCGTACATCGCGATCTCCTCGAGGACGACTTCCCGCTCCTGGTCGACCTCGGCGAACGCCGGCGCGAAGACCATGTCGGCCATGACGTCGAGCGCCGTCTCGACGTGGTGGTCGGGGACGCGCGCGAAGACGACGGTGTTCTCGCGCGACGTCGCGGCGTTGAGCTCGGCGCCCATCGCGTCGAACGTCTCCGCGATCGTCTGCGCGTCGAAGCGGCGCGAGCCCTTGAAGAGCAGGTGCTCGATGAAGTGCGAGACGCCGGCGCGGTCGTCGCGCTCGTCGCGGGAGCCGACGTCGATCCAGAAGCCGAGCGAGACGGACCGCACGCCGTTCAGGCGCTCGGAGACGACGCGCTCGCCGCTGTCGAGCTCGCTGAGTGTCACCTTCTGCACGAGCGGATGGTGACGGGCAGGCTACGCGCCGGCCACGACGAGGAGAGCCCTCGCCGGCTCGTTTCGCCTCGTACAGCGCCTCGTCGGCGAGCGCGGAACAATGTTTGCGCATCCACCGCGTCGGCCGGGCACGACGGCGAAGCCGAAGCTCGCCGTCAAGCCCGCGAGCGCCGGGGTTCCGTTCGCCGCCCTGCTCGGCGAGCATCGCGTGGATGCGCTCAACGACAACGGCGGCGCCGCCGTCCGTCGTCTCGGCGAGAAGCAGCGCAAACTCGTCCCCGCCGATGCGAAAGGCTGCGTCAGGGCGGCGCAGCGCGCGCGTGAGGATGGCGGCGAAAGCAACGAGCGCCTCGTCTCCCGCCGCGTGACCGAAACTGGTCGTTGCGATCCTTGAACCGGTCGAGATCGGCGATGACGAGACCCACCGACCGCCCGTACCGCGTCGCGCGCGCGACCTCCCCGTCGAGCCGCGACACGAACGCGCGCCGGTTCAGGAGACGAGTGAGCGGGTCGTGGTCGGCGAGGAAACGGAGCTCGCCGAGGTGCTTTCCCGACACGAGCGCGGCCGCCGCGTCGTTCGCGAAGATTCGCAGAGCCTGGAGGCGGTCGGCAGACGGGATGAGCCGGTCGCGCGGGTTGTCCACCCAGATGACGCCGAGAATCGCGCCGTCGCCGTCGCGCAGCGGCACGAGGAGCCAGTGCCGGTTCCACGCCCACGGCCCGCGGCCGTTCAGCTGGACGGGTAGACGTCGACACCACGCGCGAGGCGCGAGTGGGCCTGCGCGTGTGTGAGGAGGAAGCAGCCCTCGCGCTCGAACTCGGCGTCGAGAAGCGGTTCGATGAGCGCGACGGTCGCGCGGGGACGGGCGAGCATCTCCTTGAGGCTCCAACCGGCCACTGCCCGCGGCACGAGCGCCCCGGTGTCGGGATCGACGAGCGCGGCACAGACGTTGTCGAACTCCAGCGCGGTGTGGATGCCGCCGCAGACCCGGCGCAGGATCTCGTCGGTCGAGGTCTCGCCGGTGATCCGCGATGAGACGTCGAGCAGCTCCTCGAGCGCACGCTGGTGCCGGCGCGCGTTCCGCGTCTCGTTCGCCTCCTCGACGGCGAGCGCCGCGTGATCGACGAGCGCGACGAGCAGGTCGAGTTCCTTGTCGCCGGCACGCGGCCGCTGACGGGCTCGTCGACGGAAATCGTGCCGAGGAGGTTCCCGGTGGCGTCGCGCATCGGCACGAGCAGCGCGTCCTCGGGATCCCACGCGTCGGGATGCGCCTGCCGCTTGCCGTCGGGCGTGTAGCTCGGGCCGAGCGAGTCCCAGTCGACGGACCCCTTTGGGACGTAGTACGCGCCGCGGCGCTCGAAGCGCTCGTTGAGGAGCACGACGAGATGCGCACCCTCGCGCGTGTTGCCGACGAGCGCCGCGCGCGCGTGCTCGTTGCCGTGCACGACGACGACCTCGAAGTCGTCCCACGCCGGCCGGTAAAGGTTCACCGCGACCGTGCGGAAGCCGAGCGTCTCGCCGATCGTCCGGGCGACCGCATCGAGCAGCGCCGGGAGATCTTCACGCGCCCGCAGGAGGCGGGTCACCTCGAGGAGGCCCCGCAACGGTGAGATGTTCGTGCTTGTCAAGTGTTCGCCGTCCGATTTGCATCATCGGCAGCGAGCCGCGCGCGTATGAGCCTTTGCGGAAAGCGTAAGCGGCCGGATTTACCTCCGGCCGCTTGACCCAGTCCTACCGTTTGGCGCTGCCCTACTCGTCGTCGCGACGCGGACGCCGGTCGCGCCCACCGCCTCCGCGACCGCCGCGCCGCGGTCGCCGCCACGGGGCCGATCCTCCTCCGGGGGCCTCGGCGGGGCATCCTTCGCCCGCTCGACGAGCTCCTCGGGAGTGACCATCGCGCCGTCCTCGTGCTTCGCGACGAGCTTGAGGCCGATGCGGCCGCGGGCCTTGTCGACCTCCTGCACGACGACGTCGACGACGTCACCGCGGCTCATGACGTCCTCGATGTGCGCGACGCGGCCGGGGCCGACGTTCGACACGTGGAGCAGGCCGTCGGTGCCCTTCTTGAGCTCGACGAACGCCCCGAACTGGGTCGTCTTCACGACCTTGCCGGTGAACGCGTCGCCAACCTCGGGCTCCTTCGTGAGCGACTCGACCGCGGCGATCGCCGCAGCGGCCTTCTCGCCGTCGGTCGCGTAGATGAGGATCGTGCCGTCCTCCTCGATGTCGATCTGCACCTCGTAGTCGGCCTCGAGGCCGCGGATCGTCTCGCCGCCCTTGCCGATGACCATGCCGATCTTCTCCTGATCGATCTTGATCGTCGAGATGCGCGGCGCGTTCGACGCGAGCTCGGCACGCGACTCGGGGATGACCGCGAGCATCGTGTCGAGGATCTCGTTGCGGGCCTGCTTCGCCTGGGCGAGGGCGTTGCTCATGATCTCCTGCGTGACGCCGGTGATCTTGATGTCCATCTGCAACGCCGTGATTCCCGTCGCGCGTGCCGGCAACCTTGAAGTCCATGTCGCCGAGGTGATCCTCGGCTCCCTGGATGTCGGTGAGGATGACGTAGTCGTCGCCCTCCTTCACGAGGCCCATCGCGATGCCGGAGACCGGCGCCTTGATCGGAACGCCCGCGTCCATGAGCGAGAGCGTCGATCCGCAGACCGAGCCCATCGACGACGAGCCGTTCGACTCGAGCGTCTCCGAGACGATCCGGATCGTGTACGGGAAGTCCTCGGCGGTCGGGATCATCGCTTCGAGTGCGCGCTGTGCGAGCGCACCGTGGCCGATGTCACGCCGCTTCGGGCCGCGCATGAAGCCGGTCTCCCCGACCGAGAAGGGCGGGAAGTTGTAGTGGTGCATGTAGCGGCGATCACGCTCGAGGGAGAGGTCGTCGATGCGCTGACCCTCCTTGGCTGTGCCGAGCGTGAGCGACGAGAGCACCTGCGTCTGGCCGCGCTGGAACAGGCCGGAGCCGTGCGAGCGCGGGTTCATCCCGACCTCGACGTCGATCGGCCTGATCTCCTCGGTGCCGCGGCCGTCGGGCCGCCGCTTGTCTATGGCGATCTTCTTCCGGACGATGTCCTTGTAGATCGCGTCGCCCGCCTTCTTGACGTACGACTTCGTGAGCGAGTCCATCGCTCCCTCGTCGCCGCCGGACGGGAACGGGAGAGTCACCTCGGCGAGGATGCGATCGAAGAGGAGATGCCGCTTCGCGGACTTGAGCTCCTTCGAGTCCTGCTCGGCGTCGGTGAGCGCCTTCAGCTGATCGCCGAACTGTTCCCGCACCGGACCCTCGACTGCCGCAAGCCGCTGCTTCTCGAGCAGCATGTTGAGGCTCGTCCGCACCTGGATCTGGCGCTGGATGTCGTCGTCGGTCGAGTCCATCGAGATCGCCGGAGCGAGGTCGGAACCGAGCTCCTCGACGATCGCTCCCGCCGCGGCGAGACCGTCGCGCTGGATCCGCTCCCAGATGGCGTGCCCCTGGGACGACTCGATCTCGGCGTTGAGGTCGGCGTCGAGCCACTTCGCCTTGCCGGCCTGCGCGCGGAGATCCTCCTGCGCCTCGCAGAGGCGGCGGATCTCGCTGTGCGCGAGCTCGAGCGCCTGGAGAAGCAGATCCTCCGGCACCTCGTCGGCGCCGGCCTCGACCATGGTCAAGCCGTCCTTCGTGCCGACGACGATGAGGTCGAGGGAGGTCTCCTCCCAGTTCTGCTGCAACGTCGGGTTGACGACGAGCTCGCCGTCGATCAGCCCGATGCGCACCGCGCCGACCGGCCCGAAGAACGGCAGCGGCGACAGCATGAGCGCAGCCGACGCACCGTTGATGCAGAGAATGTCGTGCGGGGTGACGAGGTCGGCCGAGAGCACGGTGCAGATGACCTGCACCTCGTTGCGGAAACCCTTCGGCCAAAGCGGCCGGATCGGGCGGTCGATCATCCGCGCAGTCAGGGTGGCGCGCTCACTCGCGCGTCCCTCGCGCTTGAAGAAGCCGCCGGGGATCTTGCCCGCGGCGTACATCCGCTCCTCGACGTCGATCGTCAGCGGGAAGAAGTCGGCGCCCTCGCGGGCCTCCGAGCGTCCCACCGCGGTGGCGAGAACCATCGTCTCGCCCGAGCGAACGACGACTGCGCCGTCCGCCTGCTTCGCGAGCTTGCCGGTTTCGAAGCTGATCTCCTGCTGTCCAATCTGGACGGAGACCTGCGCCCGGCGATCGGTCGCGATACTCATAAGTTGTCCTCCACTGTGCTTGTGGAGAGCGGGAGCTCGAGCCAATGCGATCGCGCGCACTCGCTCGAACTTCCACCCTCCTGATTTCTGGAGCTAACGGCGCAGGCCGAGCTCCTTGATGAGGGCGCGATAGCCCTCGAGATCCTTCCGTTGCAGGTAGTTCAGGAAGCGGCGGCGCTTTCCTACGAGCTTGAGAAGCCCCACGCGGGTGTTGTGATCGTGCTTGTGCGTGCGGAGATGCTCGGTCAGCGTGTTGATGCGCTCCGTGAGCATCGCAATTTGGACCTCTGTGCTTCCGGTGTCAGCTGCACCGCGCCCGTGCTTCGTGATGAGTTCCTGCTTCTGCTTCCTTTGTAAGGGCCACTTGCCCTCTCCTTTCGTTCGTCTCCCGAGGTCCCGCCCACCGCGCGAAGGCGTCAGCGAGCCGAGCCTGGGTCGCCGGGTAGGGTAGCGGAACCGCATGGCTAGCGCGATTCCGCAGGGTCGGCTCGGGGAGATCGTGCGCAACGCGCGGTCGCGGACGGGCGTGCCCGCAGTCGCCGCGGGGCTGCTTGTGGACGGTTCGGCCGAGCTCGTCGCGGACGGACCAGTGGGTGTCGACACGCCGTTTCGCATCGCATCGATCACGAAGTGGTTCACCGCGTCGCTCGCGTCGGCATGCGGAACGCTCGACGACGAGATGCGCCGGCTGCTCTCGCATACCGCCGGTCTCCAGCCCGAGGTCTCGGAGCCGCTACCGGAGTCATGTCAGGGACTGTGGTCGTACGCGAACTCGGGGTACTGGGCCGCCGGTGAACGCGTGGCCGAGGCAACCGGAACCTCGTTCGCCGAGGCGATGCGCGACCGGATCCTCGAGCCGTCCGGCCTCAATGCGACATCGTTCGATGAGCCCGACGGTGCGGCGCGCGGGCATGTGCAAGCGGGTGCGACCGGACAACGTCCCGTCGAGTCGCCGCCCTATCCCACGTCGCGCTATGCATCGGGCGGCCTCTGGTCGACGGTCGGCGACCTGCTCCGTTTCGCCGAATACCAGTTCGACGACCCGCATGGGCTGCAGGAGCCGCAGGCGGAAGCGCTCTGCGCCGAGTATTGCCTCGGCTGCTGGCGCCGCGAGCTCGACGGCGGCCGGGTCGCGTTCGACCACGAGGGCTCGGTCGCGGGTTTTCAGTCCCTCCTGCTTCTCGTTCCGGAGGAGCGCGTCGCGCTCGCGGTGCTGACGAACAGCTGGCGCGGCAGCGGTGCGATCCGTCGCGTAGTCCGCGATCTCGGCCTAAACCCCCCAAGTAACACTGTGTCCAACTCGACAGTTCGATCGAGCCAGGTCGGTACGCGCTCGGCAGCGTCTCAGCCGAGGTCCGCGACGGCTGGATCATCGAGCAGGAGACCGACCCGATCTCCGGCGCCGCGGTGCGACGCAAGTACCGCATCTCGTTCGACGCGGCGCTCATGAGCCACCGCGTCGACTTCCCGCGGCCGGGCGTCGCGCGTATCGGCTGGGTCGCGCTCCCGCGCGTCGACGCTGTCTAGACCGGCCGCCGGGCGCCGCGCACGTTCACGGTGTCCGCGCGGATCTGCTCGACGAGCGCTTCGACCGACTCGAAGAGCATCTGGCCGCGAATCCAATCCCAGACCTCCACGACGAGCCGCTGGTCGTACAAGTCGCCGTCGAAGTCGAGGAGGTGCGCCTCGACGCGCCGTTCGACGCCGTCGAACTGAGGATTCGTCCCGATCGAGATCGCCGCGAGCCGGTCGCGAGCGAAGCCGGCGTAGACGCCGTCGGGCGGAACCAGCACTTCCGCGGGCACGTCGAGGTTCGCGGTCGGGAAGCCGAGCTCCCGCCCGCGGTGGTCGCCGTGAACGACGATGCCCTCGACCTCGGGCGGCCGTCCGAGGAGCCGCGCTGCGCGCGCCGGCTCTCCACCGTGGACGAGCTCCCGGATTCGGCTCGACGAGACGTTCTCGAGCACGGGAACGCGCCGGACGTCGAAGCCGAGATCCTCGAGGAGCGCGAGATCGCCCTGCCTGTCCCGCCCGAAGCGGAACGTCTCCCCGGCCGCGACGATCTCGGCGCCCATGCCGCGGAGGATGCGCTCTGCGAACTCCGCCGGCTCGAGCCGCGCCAGCAAGTCGTCGAACGGGAGTACGACAACGTCGTCGACTTGCGCCGCCTCGAAGAGCTCGAGCCGCCGCTCGAGCGTCGCCAGCAGCTCGACCCGGCGTCCCAGCGCAGCCCGCGGATGGGGGTCGAAGGTGACGACAGCCGTCCGCAGCCCCGAGGCCCGAGCGGCGTCGATCACCCTCAGGTGACCGAGGTGCACGCCGTCGAACGTCCCCACGGCGACGCCCCGCCGCGCTTCCGGCAGCTGATCGACAGCCCGGGCGACGTTCACGCGACGCCCGCCGCCTCGAGCGACGCGAGAACGCTCGCCTCGCTGAGCAGACACTCCGGGACGAACGCGTCGGGCGTGACGGCGTCGGCGACCGAGAATGGCCCGACTTCCAGCCGGCGCAGCGACACGCAGTGGCCGCCTAGGGCGTCGGCGATCGCGCGGATGTACGTCCCCGAGCTCACAGTGAGGTCGAGCGCGACGACTCCGTCTCTATACGCGATGACGTCGAGCCCACGCACCATCGAACGGCGGAGCGGCATCTCGACCTCCACCCCTCGCCGCGCGAGCTTGTACGCGCGCTCGCCGCCGATCTTCACCGCCGAGGCGGCGGGGATCGGCAGTTCGATCTCACCGCGGAGGGGCTCGAGCCGCGCTGCGAGCTCGCTTTCCGCCGGCGGCTCCTGACGCGCAACGACCTCGCCCTCCGGGTCGCCGGTCGACGTCCGGGCGGAGAGATCGATCTCGGTGACGTAGCGCTTGTCCAACCCCACGAGGCATGGGGCGAGCTTAGTTGCCCTACCGGACAACAGCACCAGGAGCCCGGTCGCAAATGGGTCGAGCGTTCCGGCGTGCCCGGTCCGCGCGCGGGTCCTGCGGCGGATCTCGGCTACGACGGCGAAGGAGGACGGGCCGCGCGGCTTGTCGACGAGCGCGACGCCGGCCGGGTCAAGTGCGCGTGGCGGCACGTTGCTCGAGGAAGCCGAGGCGGACGGTTTCGACGATCTCCGCGAGCGTGGCGTCGCTCGAGAAGCCGGCAGCCTGACGGTGCCCGCCTCCCCCGAACCGCCGGGCAATCGCCGAGACATCGAGCTCGTCGATGCTCGAGCGGAGCGACCCCTTGTGGCCGTGCGCACCGCGACCCATCTGCTCGCGGACGAACACCGCCAGCTCGGCGCCCTCGACTTCCCGGAGGTAGTCGATGAGCCCTTCGGAGTACGGCTCGGATGCGCCGACGTCCGCGAAGTCAGCACGCAGGAGGTGGGACACGACGATCCGCCCGCCTTCGAGCACTTCGGCGCGCTCGAGCACACGGGCGAGAAGCTTGAGCTTCGCGAACTCGACGGACTCGTAGACCTGCTTGAAGACGGCGTGGATGTCGGCGCCGGCCTCGACGAGCTCGGCCGCGAGGCGAAGCGACTTCGGCGTCGTGTTCGAGTACTGGAAGCGGCCCGTGTCGGTCACGAGGGCGATGTAGAGCGGCTCGGCGAGCGCCGGTGTCAGGTCGATGTCGAGCGCCGCGAAGACGTCCCGCAGGACTTCGCCGGTGGACGAGGCGTCGGGGACGACGAGGTTGACGTCTCCGAAGCGGGTGTTGTCGTGGTGGTGGTCGATGTCGAGCGAGAGCGAGGCGCTCGCGAGCGCCTCGGGATCGCCGATTCTGTGCTCGCTCGCACAGTCCACGGCAATGACGACCCGCTCGGCCGCGTCGGCCGGGCGTTCGCGGACGAGCTCTCCCAGCGGCATGAAGCCGTACTCGTGCGGCAGAGGGGCTCCGGGTGCGAGATACATCACGACGTCCTTGCCGAGCCCACGGAGAGCGAGGGTCATGGCGAGAAGTGAGCCGAGCGCGTCCCCATCCGGGTTCTCGTGGGTGACGACGAGGAAGCGATCGTGCTCCCGCAGCGCGTCCGCTATCGCCTGGAGGTCACTCGACTCTGCCATGGTTGTCCCCTGGGTCATCCGTGTCGTCCGGCGCGAGCTCGTCGATGAGCTGGCTCATACGCACGCCGCGCTCGACCGACGGATCGTACTCGAAGGCCAGTTGTGGGGTTCGCTTCAATCTCAACTCGCGCGCGAGGCGGGACTGGAGCAGGCCGTGCGCCGCATCGAGGCCGGCGAGGGTCGCGGTGCGCTTGCGGCCCGAGCCGAGGACGCTGATATAGACCGTTGCGTGACGCAAGTCGGATGCCGTGTCGACCCCCGTCACGGTAACGAGCCCGATGCGCGGATCCTTGAGCTCGGGGACCGCCTCAGCGAGGACTTGCCGGACAGATTCGTTCACGCGCCGCATGCGCTCACTCATGCGTTCTATTCAAGCGGCTCGGTCTGTCGGCGCGGTCGGCGCAACCGCCGCGTCACCCGGCCTTACGTCTCGGTCGGGGCCGGCTCCTCGGGCTGCGCCGACGGCTTCGACTTGCTCTTCGCCTGCTCCGGGATCACTTGCTCGGGGATCTTCCCGTTGGTGCGCAGGGTCTGCGTAAGCGCGGCCGCGAGCCCGTCGATCGGCCCTCCGCTCCCCACAAGGACGTCAGGAACGATCTTCACGTTGCCGTCGCCGATCTCGCTGAAGACCGCGACGAGAGCAGTGGCGTCAGAACCGAGGGCTTCCCGTTGTTTCTCATATCCGATCGCGCGTGCGACACCTTGGGCCTCGATCGCCGCCGCTTCGGCCTCACCGGTCGCCTTGACGACGTGTGCCTGCGCGTCGCCCTTCACCTGGACGACGTGCGCATCTGCCTCACCGGTCATCTTCGTATACGCGGCCGTGCCGGCAGCCTCGGCTTTCCGGCCTTCGGCGTCGTTCTCCTTGATCTTGATCGAGACGCTCGACTTCGCGAGATCAGCCTGCATCGCCGCCGTCCCGCGCACCTGTTCGAGCTCGACCCGCTTCTCCTCCGCAACGCGTTCCTGCTCGAACGTCGTGTGCTGCTGCCGGGCGATCTCACGCTCGGTCAGCACCTGCACGAGCTGCTCGGGCAAGACCACGCCCTGGATGTACACGCCGCGGGTCTCGACCTCGTAGCGCGAGAGGTAGGTGCGGATGTACTCCTCCGCCTTCTTCTGCACCTCATCGCGCGTCTCGATGAATGTCACGGCCGGCTCTCCCTGCAGGTTGTTGCGGAAGTGGTTGCCGACGGCGCTCTCGAGGACCTCGTTGACGAGGTTCTTCATCGTCCCGACCATGCTGATCACCTTCGCCGCCTGCGTGTCCGGCACGTGAATGAGCACCTGCAGGTCGATGATGAATTCGAAGCCCTCGCGGCTCTTCGCAGTGATCGGGCTGAGCGACTCGTCGAGGTTGTGCGCTTCGCTCGTCTCGGTCGCCCAGTTGAGCGTGAGGATGCTCGTCGGAACGATCTCGGCCGCGTAGATGCGGGGATTGAGCGGGTACTTGCCGGTGCGGAGTGGCTCGTACCAGATGCCCTGATGCCCCGGGTTGACCATCGCGCCGAACTTGAAGTGCTCGCCCGACGTGTCCTCCGTCGGCAGACCGACGTAGGACTTGATTACCGCGACTTCGCCTTGCTGCACGACGGTCATCGGCACGAGCTCGACCTGCACCAGGAACGGGTTCAGCAAGTAGGCGCCGTACAGGAGCGGATCGTGCTGGAGACCGATGCGCCCGCCGTTGTCGAGGAACGCCTGGAAGTCCTGGTAGTTGTTGTGCAGGTCGTTCTTCGTCCCGATCAGCGCGGCGATGATCTCGACGAACTTGTGCTCGCGCTCGAGCTCCTTGACGTCTTCGAAGCCGCCGAGCCGGCTCGCGATGTCGCCCTTGGCGAGCGGCTGTCCCTCGAGCACGGTGACTACGCCGACGACATCGCCGGCTTGAGCGCTCGGGGTGATGGTGACGACAGACAGGTCCTCCGGCCGCAGCCCGAAACTCGCCGGCCCGAAGTTGCCGCGATTGTCGATGGCCGGGACATCGGGTCCCACCGGCTCGCCGTAGACCGTCTGGGCCGTGATGACGAGGAACGCGACCGGGTGGATCGGCGCGAGCGTCCCCGGCGGCAGCACCGGGCGCTGCACGCCCTTCTGTCCACCGCTCGCGAGAAATGCGCGCACATCGCGGAAGTCCCCGTAGCCCTCGCGATACTCGGCGCTCTTGGCGCCGATCGGGAGCGGCTCGCCGACCTGCGCGATCACGACGCCGATCTCGCCCGCCGGCACCTGCACCCACGGATACTTGTCGACCCGGTTGACCGGCCACAGCCTGAACCGCCAACCCGGCATCAGCAGGTCTGCTTGATAGCCCGCCTCGCCCGCAAACGCAATCACGTTGCCGGGGTTGAGCTTCCCGCCGAACCTCTTTGTCGGCAACCCGACCTCGGTCGGCCCGATGTAGGTCAGCGACTTGTAGATGACAAGGCCGAGAGCGGCGAAAACGCCAAGGACGACGGCTCCGATGATGATGCCGGTCACTTCAAATGAAGCCTACTCCTGTCGGAGGGTCAACCGAGGATGACGAGGCCGTTCTCGACCTCGACGAAGCCGATGACCTCGCGCGAGTTGACGGGCCCGTGTCCGAGGTCGTAGCCGAGCGGGGCATGCAGCTGGAGACTCGGTTCGAGCCATCGCTCGTCGCCGTCCACGATCAGGGAGCCGAATATCCCTCGGGCGTGCGCGGTCAGTCTTTCGTGCGGTCGTCCGGCCAGCGCGACGTCGCTGATGACCTCCGCGCGGCCGCGCGACGGCTCGAGCAGCCGGAAGCCGATCGTTCTCGACGGCGGGATGCTGCTCTCTCGCCGCGCCCGGCTGACGTGCAGCGGCTCGAACATCCCGACCTCGACGCGAACTCCTTCGTCGAGGTCCTTCAGTGCGACCCGTCCGCTTCGCGCGGAGGCTTTCCGCAGAGCATCGCGCCTCCGCTCGAGGTCGATGTCCTCCGCCTTCGCACGCGCCCAACGCCCGAGCTTCTCGCGAAGGACATCGTCTCCGACATGTTCGGCGTACACGCGCAGGACTGTCTCGGGGTCGAGCGTCTGGAGCTTCGATGCGATAAGCGTCTCGGCGACTTCGGTGAGCGCGGCATCGAACGCACCGTCGATGTCGAAGAGCTCGCCGGTGCTCTCACCCATGAGCCGGGCGTTGACCGCGTCCCGCAACGCCTCCGCGATCGGCAGCAACGGCTCGGCCTCCTTGTACAGATCGGCCTGTGCACGAAGCCGGTTCTGGAGCTCGGCGATCTCAGCGGCCTTCTTCTTCGCCATCGGCTGTGAACGCTAGTCAGCGGATCACGTCGAGGACGAGCGGGCGCGGCTCCGGCGCCGTGTCGCCGAGCGAGTACGCGGCGAGGAGCGCGACCCGCGCCGCGTCGACGGCCGCCTCGTTCCGCGCGTGCACTTCGGCGAGCGGCTCGCCCGCTTCGACCGCATCGCCGCGCTTCTTGAGACACATGACGCCGACCGCGTGATCGACGGGATCGCTAGCGCGGTGCCGCCCCGCACCGAGCTCGAGCGCGGTCAGCGCAACCTCCCGCGCCCTCAGCTCGCGGACGAACCCGGGCTCGGTCGCAGTCACCGGCACGACGACCGGGGCGACCGGGAGCGCACCGAGATCCGGATCGCCGCCCTGCGCGCGGATCCACTCCCCGTACTTCGTGAGGGCGGAGCCATCCGCCATCGCGGCCTCGGCGCGGCGCCGCCCCTCGGCCTCGTCCACGCCGAGATCGGAGAGCGCGATAAGCTGCCCGCACGCGTCGACGACGAGCTCGCGAAAGTCCGCGGGGCCTCCGCCGCTGATCGTCTCGACCGCCTCACGCATCTCGACAGCGTTGCCGACGGCGCGACCGAGTGGCTGATCCATGTCAGAGAGGACGCATACGACGTCCATCCCCGCGCGGACGCCGAGCTCGCGCATGACCTCGGCCAGCTCGCGCGCCTCCTCGACCGTCCGCTTGAACGCGCCCTCCCCCACCTTGACGTCGAGGACGAGCGCGCTCGCGCCGGTGGCGATCTTCTTCGACATGATGCTCGCCGCGATGAGCGAGACCTCGTCGACGGTCGCGGTGACGTCGCGCAGCCCGTAGAGCTTCTTGTCGGCCGGGACGAGGTTCGCACTCTGCCCTGCCACCGCGATCCCGATCGCGCGCGTCTGCTCGACGAGCTCGTCGGTCGTCAGCTCGACGCGGAAGCCCGGGATCGATTCGAGCTTGTCGAGCGTTCCGCCGGTGTGGCCGAGACCGCGGCCGCTCATCTTCCCGAACGGCACCCCACAGGCAGCGACGACCGGCCCGACCGCGATCGTGATCTTGTCGCCGACCCCTCCGGTCGAGTGCTTGTCAACAACGGTGCGCCCGAGGCGCGCTGCGAGATCGACCGTGTCGCCGCTCCGGACCATCGCGTCGGTAAGCGCAAACGTCTCGGCAGGGCTCATCCCGCGCCAGCAGATCGCCATGAGGAGCGCCGACGCCTGGTAGTCGGGGATCTCGCCGCTGAGATACCCGGCGAGGAACGACTTCGAGCTCGGCGCCCGAAAGCTCTCCGCCCGCCTTCTTCCGCTCGATGAGATCGACGACGTTCACGTCGTGACCTTAATCCTCGGGATCGACGAGGAAGCGCTCGACGAGCGCGACCTCCCACTCCTGGCCGCGCAGCCAGCGCTCCGCCTCGTCGAGCAGCCGCTCCGCCTCGTGATGCTCACGCGTGACGCACGCGGCCGTGATCCGGGCGCGCTGCCAGACGTCGTGGTGATCCACCTCCGCGACGGATGCGCCCACGCGGTGTTGGAGCTGCGCCTTCGCCGAGCGCAGAAGCATGCGCTTCTCCTTCAGCGAGTGCGCCTCCGGGAAGTGGAGCTCGCATGTGAGGATCCCGACCCAGCCGCTGGGCATCGCGCCGCGAAACTACGACGCGGACGGCGCTTCGTCGAGCGACGTCCGCTCGATCTCGCGCGTCTCGAAGATCTCGAGAACGTCGCCTTCCTTCACGTCGTTGAAGCCGTCGAGGCGGATGCCGCACTCGAAGCCTTCGGCGACCTCGCGGACGTCGTCCTTGAACCGCTTGAGATCCGCAATCGTCGTCGTGTAGATCACTGCGCTCTCGCGGAGGACGCGGACGTTCGCGTTCCGGCGGACGACGCCGTTCGTGACCATGCAGCCGGCGATCGTGCCGAGACGCGAGACCTTGAAGATCGCACGCACCTCGACTTCGCCGATCGTCTCCTCCGTCTTGACGGCGGAAAGCTTGCCGACGAGCGCCTGCTCGATCTCCTCGGTCAGCTTGTAAATGACGTCGTACGTCCGGATCTCGACGCCCTCACGCGACGCCAACTCGCGCGCCTCGGCGTTCGGCCGGACGTTGAACCCGACGATGAGCGCATCGCTCGCGGACGCGAGCATGATGTCGTTCTGGGTGATTGCGCCGACACCCGACTGGATGACGTTGAGGCGCACCTCGGGGTGATCGAACTTCGAGAGCTCCGAGACGACCGCTTCGACGGAGCCGACGACATCGCCACGCACGACGAGGTTGAGGTCGGAAACCTCGCCCGCCTGGAGCGCGTCGTAGAGACCTTCGAGGGAAACGCCGCCGGCCGGCCGAACCGCAGCAAGCTGCTCGCGGCGGAGGCGCTCGCCGCGGCGGTTCGCGATGTCGCGCGCCTCGCGGTCGTTTGACACCACGCGCGCGAGCTCTCCCGCCGCCGGCGGCTTGTCGAAGCCGAGAATCTCGATCGGGTCGCCGGGAGCGGCGCTCTCGCGGCGCTCGCCCTTGTAGTCGAACAGCGCCTTGACGCGGCCGTACGCGTCGCCGGCGACGATCGCGTCTCCGACTCTGAGCGTGCCGCGCTGCACGAGCATCGTCGCGACCGGCCCGCGGCCGATGTCGAGCCGAGACTCGATGATGGGCCCCGACGCCTCGGCGTTGGGATTCGCGCGCAGGCCTTCGAGCTCGAGGTCGGCGACGAGGAGCACCTTCTCGAGGAGCGCGTCGAGGTTCTGTCTGCGCCTTGGCGGAGACCTCTGCGAACTGCGTGTCTCCGCCCCAGTCCTCGGGCTTGAGGCCTTCCTGCGCGAGCTCGCCCTTGACGCGGTCGATGTTCGCGTCGGCGAGGTCGATCTTGTTGACGGCGACGACGATCGGCACCCCGGCGGCGCGCGCGTGGGAGATCGACTCCTTCGTCTGCGGCATGACGCCGTCGTCGGCCGCGACGACGAGGACGGCGATGTCCGTGACCTTCGCGCCGCGGGCGCGCATCGCGGTGAACGCCTCGTGGCCCGGCGTGTCGAGGAACGTGATCTTCCGGCCGTCGACGTCGACCTGGTACGCGCCGATGTGCTGCGTGATGCCGCCCGCCTCGGTGGCGACGACGCGCGCGTCGCGGATCGCGTCGAGAAGCGTCGTCTTGCCGTGGTCGACGTGGCCCATGATCGTCACGACCGGCGGGCGCGCCTGGAGCTGCTCGTCGGTGTCTTCGAACGCCTCGGGCTCCTCCTCCTCGTCGGCCGCGTGCTTGATCGTGATCTCGCGGTCGACTTCCGCCGCGATGAGCTCGACTTCTTCGTCGCTCAGCGACTGGGTCGCGGTGCGCATCTGGCCGAGCCCCATGAGGATCTTGATGAGTTGCGGCATCGAGACGCCGAGCGCCTGCGAGAGGTTCTGGACGCTGATTCCGGACTCGACGGAGACGGGACCGGTCGGCGGCGCGGCCGGCGTCTTCGGCCCGCGCGCCTGCGCGGCATCCTGACGCGCCTGGCGCTGCTCGCGCGCGTTCGGCCGCTGCGCGCCCTGATCGATGACGACGCGCCTGCGCCGCCCCGCGGGGCCGCCGCCGCCACGCGGGCGGAGCGGACGATTCGGTTTGCCTCCGTTAGCCATCTAGCTCCTCAGTGTAGAGACGTCTTAACGCGGGGTCGATGTGGACGTTTTGCTTGAGAACCCTTACGAACTGGCGCCGCTCGACTGCACGCTCGAAACACGCGACGTCGCGGCACGTGTACGCGCCGCGTCCCGGCTCGCAGCGCCCTGCTACGAGCACGCCGTCGCGGGCAGCGAACCGAAGCAAGTCACGCTGCGGAGTGCGCCTGCCGCAGCCGGCGCACGTCCGCAACGGTTCGGATCCTACGACTCCTCCTCCGCGGCGACCTCAGCGACCGTCGACCTCGGCCTCGATCACCTCGGCGCCTTCCGCGTCGGCCGCGAGCTCGACTTCCTCGACCTCGACTTCCTCGACCTCGGGCTCTTCCGGCGGGGGACCGCCGACGTAATCGCTGCCGGAGCCTTCGAGCTCCTGGTGAGCGGGGACGCCGCACCAGCGGGAGCCAGGGAGCGCTGCGTTCGGGCAGCGCTTGCCGTTCGTGAGAATCGCAGCGCAGCGGCCGGAGTAGTCCTCCCCGCTCTCGCCGTCGGCGCCGCCGAACGCCGCCTCGGCCTCGGCCTTCGCGAACTCGGAGTCACTCTGGATGTCGACCTTCCACCCCGTCAGACGCGCGGCGAGGCGGGCGTTCATGCCCTCCTTGCCGATCGCAAGCGCGAGCTGGTCGTCGGGGACGACGACCGTCGCTTCACGCGCGTCGTCGTCGAGGTAAACCTCGCGGACGCGCGCCGGGGAGAGCGCCTTGGCGACGAACCGCGCCGGCTCCTGGTTCCACGGGATGATGTCGATCTTCTCGCCGCGGAGCTCGGAGACGACCATGCGCACGCGGGAGCCGCGAGGGCCGACGCACGCGCCGACGGGGTCGACGCCCTGCGCGTGCGACTCGACGGCGATCTTCGAGCGATAGCCCGGTTCGCGGGCGACGCCACGGATCTCGACAAGCCCGTCGGCGATCTCCGGCACCTCGAGCTCGAACAGCGTCTTGATGAGCTCGGGATCGCGGCGCGAGAGGATGACCTGCGGCCCCTTCGTCCCGCTCCGCACCTCGGTGATGACGGCCTTGATGCGCGAGCCCTGCTCGTAGCGCTCGCCGTCGACCTGCTCCGAGCGCGGCAGCAGCGCTTCGACCTTGCCGAGATCGACGAGAACGTTGTTGCGGTCACCGGCCTGCTGGACGATGCCGGTGACGACCTCGGTGACGCGGTCGATGTACTCGTCGTACATCATCCGGCGCTCCTCCTCGCGGATCCGCTGGAGGATGACCTGCTTCGCGGTCTGTGCGGCGATGCGGCCGAAGCCCTCCGGCGTCACGTCCTCGCGCTTGACGTCGCTCTCGGGAACCTCGGACCAGTCGATGTCGAGGTCGTCGTCGGAGATGAGCGTGTGCTGGCGCTCGCCCGTCTCCTCCTCGAGCCGCTCGAGCTCCTCGAGCTTCCGCTCGCGCGCCTCGTCGATGAGCCGCTCCTCGACGTCGGGCGGTAGCTCGACGGAGTAGACGCGGAACTCGCCGTCGTCGTGCATCTCGACCGTCGCGTGCCGCGACGCGCCCGGAGTCTTCTTGTACGCGGCGAGCAGCGCGTCTTCGAGGGCCGAGACGAGCGCACCCTCCTCGATCCCTTTGTCGCGCTCGATCTCGCGAACAGCGTCGATGATTTCCTGGCTCATGACACGCTCCCTCTGCCTAATTTCCCGGCTCGATCAGATTGGCCCGCACGATCTCGCTGTACGGGATATGAGTCTCGGCGCCGTCTGCGGCGGCGACGGTGACGCTGTCCTCTCCGGCGGAGACGACCTCGCCCTTGAGCTTCTTGCTGCCAAGCATTCGCACCTTGACGCGACTGCCGACCGCGCCGGCGAAGTGCTCGCGCGTGCGCAGCGGGCGGTCGAGCCCCGGCGAAGAGACCTCGACCGAGTACTCGCGGAGGTAGTCGCGGAGAGCGTCGGTGACGCGCACGCAGAGCTCATGGTCGACACCCGCAGGGTGGTCGACGTAGACGCAGAAGCGCGACGGCGAGAGGAGCTCGACGGCGAGAACGTCGACGCCCGGCACCTCATGCTCGACACGCGGAACGATCTCGGTTGTCAGCTCGCGCTCCTTCTGAAACGTCGTGGCCATGGGGACTCTCCTCACAAAAAATGGGCCCGCAGGCCCATTTCAGTAACGCCGAAAATGGTCTGTCGAGTGTAGCAGCGGCCCTTTAGAGGACGATCGTGACGGGACCGTCGTTGACGAGCTCAAGCACCATCTCCGCCCCGAAGACGCCGGTCTCGACCGGCAGGCCCAGCGCACGCAGCTCCCCGCAGAAGCGTTCGTAGACCGGCTCCGCAGCCTCGGGCGGCGCGGCTTCTCCAAAGCTCGGCCGGTTGCCTTTCGCCGTGTCGGCGATGAGCGTGAACTGCGAGACGACGAGCACGCCGCCGCCGACATCGAGGACCGAACGGTCGAACCTGCCCTCCTCGTCGGCGAAGATCCGCAGCCGGGCCACCTTCCCCGCGAGCTTGGCCGCCTCGTCCTCCCCGTCGCCACGCGCGACGCCGAGCAGAACGCAGAGCCCCTCCCCGACCTCGCCCACGACTTCTCCGGCGACGCGCACGCGGCCCTCCCGGAGGCGTTGGCACACGGCCCTCATGCTTTGGCCAGAATAGTCCGATACGGGAATGGTGGAATCCGCCGCCCACCTTCACGCGCTGCGACCTGCCGACAGAGAGCCAGGATCACACCCGCGCCGCCCCCTCGGGGCGCTCTTGCTCCGCGACGGCCTGATCAACGCCGGGCAGCTCGAGGAGGCGCTCGTCGAGAAGGACCAGACGGGTTCCCGCGTGGGCGAGATCCTGGTCTCGCACGGCTGGATCGATCCGACGACACTCGCCCGCGTGCTCGCCGAGCAGCATGGTCTTCAGTTCGTCGACTTGAACGAGGAAGCGGTCGACCGGAAGGTCGCAGCCCTCCTGCCCGAGCAGTACGCTCGGCGCTACGAGGCGATCCCCGTGCGCTTCGTCTCGGATGGGCTTGTGCTCGTCGCGGTCGCAGATCCGACGAACGTCCTCGCTTCCGACGACCTCCGGCTCGCGCTCGGGCTGAACGTACGCCTCGCTGTTGGGTCGGCGCCCGCGATCGCCACCGCGATCGGAAGCTGCTACCGCAGCGAGATCGACATCAAGATGTACGCCGATGAGAGCGCCGCGGACACGGGCCCTGTCGAAGAAGACATCTCCGACGCAGGCACGAGCGCACCGGCGATCGAGCTCGTCAACAAGCTCGTCTCTCAGGCCATCGACGACGGCGCCTCCGACCTGCACATCGAGCCGCAGGCGCACGAGGTCGTCGTCCGGGCCCGAATCGACGGTGTGACGCGCCGCGTGACGACGATCCCTCCGAACCTCCAGCAGGCCGTGACGGCCCGGCTCAAGATCATGGGTGAGCTCGACATCGCCGAGCGCCGTGCACCACAGGACGGCCGCGTCTCGATCCGTCATCGCGGGCGGCCGGTGGACATTCGTATCGCCGTCCTCCCGACGACGCACGGTGAGCAGGTCGTGCTGCGAATCATGAGCCGCGCCGAGGGCCGGATCGAGCTGGACGACCTTGGCATGACGCCGGCTGCGCAGGCGGCGTTCGGCCATGCAATCCGCCAGCCCTACGGCGCCGTGCTGACGGTAGGCCCCTCGGGGGCCGGCAAGACGACGACGCTGTACGCGGCTCTCGGGATGCTCAACGAGGAAGGGCGCGTGCTGATGACGATCGAGGACCCCGTCGAGTACCAGATGGAAGGGATCAGTCAGATCGAGACGAACCCGCGTAGCGGACTCACGTTCGCGGCCGGACTGCGAACGATCCTGCGCTCGGACCCCGACGTTCTCCTCATCGGTGAGATCCGTGACGAGGAGACGGCGCAGATCGCAATCCAGGCTGCGTTGACCGGGCACCTCGTCCTGTCGACGCTCCACGCGCAGACGGCCGCGTCGTCGATCGCGCGCCTCCAGGACATGGGCGTCGACCCGAGTGTCCTCGCCACGTCGATCAACTGCATCGTGGCGCAGCGACTCGCGCGCCGGCTCTGCGTTTCCTGCCGCGAGCCGTATCAGGCGAGCGGGGCCGATCTTGCCGAGCTCGGGCTCGACGGAGCGACCGCCGACCTCGAGATATACCGCGCGCGGGGCTGCTCCCAGTGCTGGGACACCGGCTACTCGGGCCGTGTGGCTCTGTACGAGGTGCTGCCCGTGACAGGACGCTTGCGACGGCTCATTCGCTCGGCATCGGCCGACGAGATCCACGCTGCAGCGGTCGAAGAGGGGATGACGACGCTCCGCCGCGACGGCATGCGTCTCGTGGTCGCCGGCATCTCCTCGCTCGAAGAGGTCCGGCGCGTCAGCGGCGACTGGCTCGAGTGAGCGACCGGCCTACTCGAGCTCGAGGATCCGCGACCGGTACTGCTTTGACCCCGGCCTGAGAGAGCTCGCAAGCTTGTAGTGACCGTTCGCCTCGGCCGGCTTCCCGAGCATCTCGAGGCAGCGGCCGAGCGCGTAGTGCGCGTAGTCGTTGACGGGAGAGAGCTCGAGTGCGGCGCGGAACTCGGTCGCCGCCTCGTTGTAACGGCGAATCCGGAAGTACGCGATGCCGAGCGCCTCGCGGATCGACGCCTTGTCAGGCTCCCGCCGCTTCGCCTTCTCGAGGGCGACGGTCGCCTGGGCAGCCATCCCCGACCGGAGATGCTTCCGGCCGCGCTCGTAGAGGCTGTACGTCGACTCACTCACCCGACTTGGCGTTCCACCTCGTCGAGGATCGCGACCGCGATCTCGCTCTTCGGCGCCTTCGGGAGAACTCGCTCGCCCGCGGCGGAGACGAGGGTCACGGCGTTGTCGGGCGCGTCGAAGCCGATGCCGGGTTGCGAGACGTCGTTGAAGACGAAGAGGTCGGCGCCCTTGCGCTCGAGCTTCGTGCGCGCGCGATCGATGCCGCCGTCGCCCGTCTCGGCGGCGAATCCGACGATGACCTGTCCGGCGCGCCGGTTCGCGCCCGTCTCGCTGCAGAGCGCGGCGAGAACGTCGGCGGTCGGCTCGAGCTCGAGCGTCCATGTTTCGGCGTCCTTGGGACGTTTCGCAGCGAGCGCAGCGGCGGGCCGGTAGTCGGCGACTGCGGCGGCCATCACGATGACGTCGGCCTCGGCGGCGCGAGCGAGCGCCTCCCGCTCGAGATCTGCCGCCGTCGGCGTGTCGACGACCTCGACTCCTTCCGGCGCAGGCACCGCGAGGTTCGCCGCGAGGAGTGTGACGTCGGCGCCGCGCCGGCGTGCCTCGGCGGCGAGCGCGACTCCCATGCGGCCGGACGAGCGATTTCCGACGAAGCGCACTGCGTCGACGGGTTCGCGCGTGCCTCCGGCCGACACGAGGACCCGCTTTCCGCGCAGCGCGCTCATCCCGTGGAGCAGCTCCAGTGCAGCGCGGAAGATGTCCTCCGGCTCGGCCATCCTCCCCACGCCGAGCTCGCCCTCGGCCGTCTCACCCTCGTCCGGACCGACGAACGCGACGCCGCGCGCTCGCAGGATCTCGACGTTCTCCCGCGTGGCGGCGTGCGCCCACATGCGCGGGTTCATCGCCGGCGCAACGAGCACAGGCCCGCGATGCGCGAGCGCCGCCTCGGTGAGGACGTTGTCGGCGAGCCCATGCGCGAGCTTCGCGAGCGTGTTCGCAGTGCACGGCGCGACGACGAGAATGTCGGCGCGCGTCAGGTGGAGATAGACGTCGTCACCGACAGGGCGCCGCGCGAGCGCCGTGAACGTCTCCGCCGTGACGAAGCGCTCGGCGCCGGGCGTGACGAGCGGCACGACGTCGTGACCATCCTTCACGAACAGCCGGCAGAGCTCGCACGCCTTGTAGGCGGCGATCCCACCCGTCACTCCCAGGAGGACGCGCGTCATCCGGAAAGGATGCCTACGCCGGGCCGAACTATTTCGGATACGTGAACTTCAGCATGCCCTGCGAGATCTCCTCGAAGGACATGGTCAGATAGTTCTTCGAGCGGCTCTCGACGAGCGGCGGCAGATTGTCGCCGAACGAACCCTCACCAAGCTGATGGTGGTAGTTGTTGATCTGCCGCGCGCGCTTCGCCGCCACGATCACGAGGGCGTAGCGCGAGTCAACGTTCTCCAGCAGGTCGTCGAGGCGGGCTTCGATCATCGTCCGGGCATGGTAGCTGCCGGGGCCACGAGACCGGACACGAGTTGGGTGAGCTCGCCGGCGGCGCGCTCGAGGATGTCGTTCTCGATCACATGGTCGAACTCGTCGGCCTGCTCGAGCTGGCGCCGCGCGAGGTCGATCCGCTCGCCGATTTCGCCCGTGCTCTCGGTCGCGCGCTCGCGCAAGCGCCGCTCGAGCTCGTCGACGCTGGCGGAGATGAAGATCGTCACGGCGCCCGGGACTTTGTCCTTGACGCGGAGAGCGCCCTCGGTCTCGAGCTCGAGGAGCGGAACCCGTCCCTTCTCCGCGATCCGGTCGAGCTCGGAGCGGAGCGTGCCGTACCGGTGACCGGAGACGTACTTGACCCACTCGAGGAACTCGCCGGCCGCGACGCGCTGCGAGAAGTCGTCGTTCGTGAGGAACCAGTACTCGCGCCCGTCCTCCTCCGCCGGCCGGCGCGAGCGCGTCGTCGCGGAGACGGTCGGCTCGATCGCCGGGACGCGCGCAATGAGCTCCTTGATCAGCGTCCCCTTGCCGGCGCCCGACGGGCCCGTGACTACGAGCACCGGAGGCACGGTCTTAGCGATTGAAGAGCCCGATCAGCTCTGTGCGCTGTCGTTCAGACAAGCCGCCGACGGTCTTCGAGGGGCTGATCTTGCAGACGTTGAGAAAGCGGCCGGCCTTGACGCGCCCGAACTTCGGCACCGCCATGAGAATGTCGATCACCTTCGCGGTCTCGACGTACTCCGGAGGGTTGCCGAGGATCGTTTGGATCTTGGTCTTCCCCTCCTTGAGGTCCTTCTTGAGCTTCGCGCGCTTGACGCGGACGTCGTTCGCTCTCTTGAGGGCGTCCATCCGCTGGTCGAGTGACCGGGCGGGGGCGTGCGCCTGCGTCTTAGTCGGACTCATGGGCCGGGCGAGCATACCAACCTCCCGGCTCGTATCAAGCAGTGACGTTTGCCTCGATTTCCGGGCTTTTTGCCAGGCCGACCGCGTCGTCGGGTGAGGCAACGCCTGCTTCGGTGCACGCGGCGGCGAGCTCGGCGCGGACACGGGCCGGCGCGTCGGGGTCTGAGAAGAGCACGGTGCCGAGCGCGACGCGGGTCGCTCCGCAGGCGAGGAACTCGAGCGCGTCGCGCCCGGTGGTGACCCCTCCCATGCCGACGATCGGGAGCGCGGTCGCCTCGGCGCAAGCTCGCACAGCGTGGAGCGCAACCGGTTTGAGGGCCGGGCCGGAGTACCCGCCGCTGCCGCGCGCGAGCGCCGGGCGGAGGTTCTTGTCGAGTGCGACGCCGCGCAGCGTGTTGATGAGCGAGAGCCCGTTCGCGCCGGCTGCGGCGACGGCGCGCGCGACCTCGGCGATGTCGGGATGTGCGGCGGAGAGCTTCGCGTAGAGCGGCAGCGCGGTCGCGGCGCGGCAGGCGGCGACGATCTCGGCAGCGGAGTCGGCGGCCTCGTCGACGTTCGGGCATGAGAGGTTGAGCTCGATCGCCTCGATATCCCTGAGTCGCGCGCACGTCTCCGCGTAGTCCGCCGCGCAGAAGCCGCCCACGCTGACCCAGAGCGGGACGCCGAGCTCGCGCAGTTGCGGGAGGTTCTCGGCGAGGAAACGCTCGCGGCCGGGATTCGCCAGACCGATCGCGTTGAGCATCCCGTGCGCGGTCTCGGCGATACGCGGCGGCGCGTTGCCCTCGCGCGGCAGCGGCGTGACGGTCTTCGTCACGAAGGCGTCGAGAGCGCGCGCGACCGCGGGCGCGGTGAGCGCGTCGAGACAGCCGGAGGCGTTCAGCAACCTCACGCCGGCGTCTCCGTCCCTTGTAACACAGTGTTACTTGGCGAGTTCGTGGGTTCGAGAATTCGCGCGGCGTCGACGACTGGGCCATCGATGCAGAGGCGTTTCAACCGCCCGTCGATCTCGACGACACAGCCATAACATGCCCCGTAGCCGCACGCCATCGGCGCTTCCCACGCCAGCTGCGACGTAGGGCAGAGCTGAGCGACCGCGTGCAGCATCGGCTCCGGACCACAGGCCAGAACGTCCCAACCTTCCAAGTAACACTGTGTTACAAGCGTTGGTTCGACGACGACCTCGGCGTGCGCGGGGAGGATCGCGGCGGCTTCGGCATGCTCCGCGGTGCGGAACCCGGCGACGATGCGCGGCGCGCCGCCGAGGTGCCCAGAGAGACAGTGGGCGAGGTACGGGAGCGGCGCGATGCCGATCCCGCCGCCGACGAGGAGCGGGCGCGCGATGTCGAGGCGATAGCCGTTTCCCAGCGGGCCGAAGACGTGGATCTCGTCGCCCGGCTCGAGCGCGGCGATCGCTTCGGTTCCGGGGCCGACGACGTCGACGAGGAACGCGAGCTCGCCCGGCGGCGCGAGGCAGACGGAGAACGGCCGCGGTAGGAGGCGTCCCGGCGCCTCGAGCATGAAGAACTGCCCCGGCACCCCCGGCTCGAGTCCGCCGCGCTCGACGCGAACGAGTGTGTACAGGCCGACGCGCTCGGCGCCGGTGACCCGGCAGCTACGCCGACTGGCGTTCAACGTCGATTCGCTCCTGAAGCGAGACGGCTTGCTCGGCGCGCGCGGTCGCAATCGCGTGCACCGCAGCGGCCGCGCCCGAGAGAGTGGTGATGCACGGCACACGCTGCACCATCGCCGCCTCGCGGATCGCGTAGCCGTCGGAGCGGGCGTCGCGGCCCTCGGGCGTGTTGATGACGAGGTCGCAGCGGCCGCGGCGGATGAGATCGACGACGGTCGGCTCGCCTTCCGCGGCCTCGCTCAGCTTGCGGAGCGCCTCGACCTCGATGCCGGCGGCGGCGAGCGTCGCGGCAGTTCCCTCCGTCGCGTAGAGCTCGAAGCCGAGCCCGGCGAGCGTCGCGGCGATCGGAACGGCAGACGTCTTGTCGAGCTCGCGCACGGAGATGAAGACGGAGCCGGAACGCGGCAGGCGGCGCCCCGCAGCGCGCTCGGCCTTGTCGAGCGCGGTCGAGAGGTCGGCGGCGCTCGCCATCACCTCGCCGGTCGAGCGCATCTCCGGCCCGAGCACCGGATCGCTGCCGGGGAAGCGCGCGAACGGGAGGACAGCGGCCTTGACGCTCCACTGCCGCGGCGGCCGCTCCTGCGGCAGGGCGAGATCGGCGATGCTCGACCCGAGCGCGAGCCGGCACGCCGCCTTGACGAGCTCGACGCCGGTCGCCTTGCTCACGAACGGCACCGTCCGCGACGCGCGCGGGTTCGCCTCGAGGACGTACACCTCGCCGTCGCCCGTCACCGCGAGCTGGACGTTGAGCAGACCGACGACGCCGAGCGCGCGCCCGAGGATCTTCACGATGCGCGACACCTCCTGCGCCTGCGTGAAGCTCAGGCTCGGCGCCGGGAGGATGCACGACGAATCGCCGGAGTGAACGCCGGCCTCCTCGATGTGCTGCATGACCGCGGCGACGTACGTGTCGACGCCGTCGCACAGCGCGTCGACGTCGATCTCGACCGCGTGCTCGACGAAGCGGTCCACGAGAATGCGCTCGAACGGCGGCATGTTGCGCACGTCGTCGGCGTCGTAACAGACGCGCATCGCACGGCCGCCGAGGACGTACGACGGGCGGACGAGCACCGGATATCCGATGCGCTCGGCGATCTCGACGGCCTCGTCGGGCGTCGCGGCGATCCCCCACTCCGGCGAACGCAGGCCGTGCGCCTTGAGGAGGCCGGCGAACCGTTCGCGATCCTCGGCGAGGTCGACAGCGTCGAACGGCGTGCCGAGGATCTTGTAGCCGGCGTCCTCGATGATGCGCGCGAGCTTGAGCGGTGTCTGGCCGCCGAACTGGATGACGACGCCGACGGGCTTCTCCCGCTCGCAGATCGCGAGCACCGACTCGGCGTCGAGCGGCTCGAAGTAGAGGCGGTCGGACGTGTCGTAGTCGGTCGAGACCGTCTCGGGGTTGCAGTTGACCATCACCGCCTCGTAACCGAGCTCGCGGTACGTCGTCACCGCGTGGACGCAGCAGTAGTCGAACTCGATGCCCTGGCCGATCCGGTTCGGGCCGGAGCCGAGGATGACGACGCGCGGCTTCGCGCCTCCGGGAGGAGCCTCGTCGACCTCGCCCCACGTCGAGTAGTAGTAGTTCGACGCCGCCTCGACCTCGCCCGCGCACGAGTCGACGCGCCGGTACGCCGGCTTGACCTCGCAGTCGCGGCGACGGTGGCGGACGGCCTGCTCCGTCGTCCCCGCTGCTGCGGCGATCTGCGCGTCGGAGAGACCCAGCCGCTTGAGGCGGAGCCAGTCGCCCGCGACGAGCGTCTCGATGTCGCCGACCGACTCGAGCCCGGCGAAGATCCGGTCGAGCTCGCGCTGGAAGAACGGATGGACGTCGGCGGGCACGTCGGCGAGCGTCTGCCACGGTGTCGCGGCGCCGGCGTCGAGCTCGCGCGAACGGAACGCCTTGAGGAACGCCTCCGCGAACGTTCGGCCGATCCCCATCGTCTCGCCCACCGACTTCATCTGCGTTCCCAAGCGTCCGATCCGCGCCGGGGAACTTCTCGAACGCGAAGCGCGGGAACTTCACGACGACGTAGTCGAGCGTCGGCTCGAAGCTCGCGGGCGTCGTCCCCGTCAGGTCGTTCGGGATCTCGTCGAGCGTGTAGCCGACGGCGAGCCGCGCGGCGACCTTCGCGATCGGGTAGCCCGTCGCCTTCGAGGCGAGCGCCGACGAGCGGGAGACGCGCGGATTCATCTCGATCACGCGCACTTCGCCGGTCTCGCGCGAGCGCGCGAACTGGATGTTCGAGCCGCCGGTGTCGACTCCGACCGCGCGGATGATCGCGATCGCCGCGTCGCGGAGCTCCTGGTACGCCTCGTCGGAAAGCGTCATCTGCGGCGCGACGGTGACGGAGTCGCCGGTGTGGACGCCCATCGGGTCGAGGTTCTCGATCGAGCAGACGATGACGACGTTGTCGAGCCGGTCGCGGACGACCTCTAGCTCGAACTCGTCCCAGCCCTTGATCGACTCCTCGACGAGCACCTGGCCGATGGGCGACTCGGCCAAGCCGCGCTCGACCTGGCGGCGCAGCTCGTCCTCGGTGAACGCGAAGCCGCCGCCGTGGCCGCCCATCGTGAACGCCGGGCGGACGACCGCCGGCGCCGGAATCCCCTCGAGCTGGGAGATGTCGGTGATGGCGATCGAGCGCGGAACCTTGAGCCCACACGACTCCACGGCCTCTTTGAACAGCTGCCTGTCCTCGGCGCGCTGGATCACGTCGAGGCGCGCGCCGATGAGCTCGATCCCGAGCTCGTCGAGGACGCCCGACTCCGCGAGCTCGCGCGCGAGGTTGAGCGCGGTGCCGCCGCCCATCGTCGGAAGCAGCGCGTCGGGCCGCTCGAGCCGCAGCACGTCGGCAACCGACTCGACGTCGAGCGGCTCGAGATACGTCCGGTCGGCGAAGCCGGGATCGGTCATGATCGTCGCCGGGTTCGAGTTGATGACGATCGTGCGGAAGCCGTCGGCCCGCAGCACCTTCAGCGCCTGGCAGCCGGAGTAGTCGAACTCCGCCGCCTGCCCGATCACGATCGGGCCGGAGCCGAGGATGCAGATCGATTCGATGTCGGTTCTACGCGGCAAGGTCAGCCACCCACGTCTCGATGAGCGACCACGCGTCGTGCGGGCCGGGGCCGGCTTCGGGATGGAACTGGAGCGACCGCGCGCGCAACTCCGGGAAGTCGAGACCTTCGACGGTGCCGTCATAAAGCGAGACGTGCGACGCCTCGGCGGCTTCTGTCGCGCGCACCGCGAAGCCGTGGTTCTGGCTCGTGACGAGGACGCGACCTGTCTGCCGCTCGAGCACCGGGTGGTTCGCGCCGCGATGGCCGAACGGGAGCTTGTAGGTCTCGTGTCCGGTCGCGCGAGCGATGAGCTGGTGGCCGAGGCAGATGCCGAGCACCGGCGTGCGGCCGAGCAGCTCTTCGACCGTCTTGGCTTCGCCGGTCAACGGCTCAGGGTCGCCTGGCCCCGGCGAGAGGAGGACACCGTCGTGCGCCGCGAGCGTGTCTGCGTCGACGTCGTGCGGGTGAACGGTGACCTTCGCGCCCGCCTTCGCGAGGCGGCGCAAGACGGAGTTCTTCACGCCGTAGTCGACGACGCCGACCGAGACGCGTCCCTCCGGCGCGAAGACGTACGACTGGGGCGTCGAGACGCCGGCGATGAGCGCGCGGCCGAGCATCGGCGGCTGTCGACGCGCTAGCTCGATCGCCTCGTCGACGGGCATGTCTCCGGCAACCGCGATCGCGAGCGCAGAGCCCGCCTCGCGGAGGTGGAGGACGAGGCTCCGCGTGTCGATCCCGGTCAGCGCAACGATGCCGTGCTCGCGGAGCCAGTCGGTCCATTCGGGGCCGCGCGCCTCGCGCATGAGCACCGCGCGTGCGTGCGTCGTCGCCGACTCGTCGCGCTCGTCCGCGACGCCGTAGTTGCCGACCATCGGCGCCGTGAAGCAGATGAGCTGGTCCTCGAAGCTCGGGTCGGTGACCGCCTCCTGGTAGCCCGACATGCCGGTCGTGAAGACGGCCTCGCCGAGTGCATAGGTGGGCGCGTGGCCGTCCGCGCCGACCGACTCGCCGGGCCAGACCGTGCCGTCCTCGAGCGCGAGGTAACTCATTCGTACGCGATCTGTCCGCCGGCGAGCGTCATGCGCACCGCGCCCGTCAGCGTCGAGCCGAGCAGCCACGAGTTGCCAGAGCGCGAGCGGAACGGCTGCTCGCCGACCGTCCACTCGCGGCCGAGGTCGAGCAGGACGAGATTCGCGGTCGCTCCCTTCTCGACGCGCGGCCGGTCGAGCCCGAAGAGCCGCGCCGGGCCGGCCGACATCCGCTCGAGCAGCGTCTCGAGCGGCAGCAGCCCGGGCTGGACGAGGTGCGTGTAGAGCGATGCAAACGCCGTCTCGAGGCCGGTGACGCCGAACGGCGCGGCCTCGAACGGGACGTCCTTCTCGTGCGCGGCGTGCGGTGCGTGGTCGGTCGCGATCGCCTCGATCGTGCCGTCCTTGACCGCCTCGAGCAGCGCGAGCCTGTCCTTCTCGGCGCGCAGCGGCGGGTTCATCTTCACGTTCGGATCGAGCGACCGGACGGCTTCGTCGGTGAGGATGAGGTGGTGCGGCGTCGCTTCGCCGCTCGCCGCGATGCCCGCTTCGCGGGCGCGCCGCAGCGCGTCGACCGACTCGGCGGCCGAGAGATGGAGCACGTGGATGCGCCCGCTCTCGTACGCGGCGAGCGAGAGATCGCGCTCGACCGCGACCGACTCCGCCACCGACGGATAGCCGGCGAAGCCGAGCTCGGCCGCGACACGTCCTTCGTGGACATGCGCGCCGTGCGAGAGCGTCGGCTCTTCGCAATGGAGCGCGAGCGGCCGGTCGGTGATCGACGCGTACTGGAGCGCGCGCCGCATGAGGCCTGCCGACGCGACGGGCATGCCGTCGTCGGAGAAAGCGACCGCGCCCGTGTCGGCGAGCTCGCCCATCTCGGTCAGCTCCTCCCCGCGCTGGCCGCGCGTGATCGCCGCGAGGAAGCCGACGGGAACGATCGCCTCGCGCCGCGCGGTCTCGACGAGCGCGCCGAGTGTCGCGGCCGAGTCGACGACCGGGTCGGTGTTCGGCATCGCGAGGATCGCGCAGAAGCCGCCGGCCGCCGCCGAGGCGGTGCCGGTCTCGACCGTCTCCTCGTCCTCGCGACCGGGTGTGCGCAGATGGACGTGCGGATCGACGAACGCCGGCGCGAGCACGAGCCCCGCCGCGTCGATCACGCGGTGCTCGTTCGCGTCGACCTTCTCCGCGATGTCGGCGATGCGGCCGTTGTCGATCCGCACCTCGAGCGTCGCGTCGATTCCCTCCGCCGGATCGAGGACGCGCGCGCCGCGGATGACGACGTTCGCGCCGGGAGCCTCTCTCTGCCAGAGCATCTCCGCTGCCATCACGCCACCTCCGCCGCGGCGAGCGCCTGAACTCCGACCGGACCGCCGGTCAGGACGTCGTAGAGCACCGCCATCCGCGTCACGAGACCGGAGCGCACCTCGGTGACGACGAGCGACTCGGGCGAGTCGGCGACGCGCGGATCGATCTCGACGCCGCGGTTCATCGGCCCCGGGTGCATCACCTTCTGGCCGGGGCGCAGCCGCTCGGGCGTGATGCCCCAGCGCGCCGTGTACTCGCGGAGGCTCGGGACGTAGTTCGCGCCGGGCTCCATCCGCTCGTTCTGCATGCGGAGGACGTAGACGACGTCAGCGTCGCGGATCGCGTCGATGTCGGTCGTCATCTCCGCGGGCAGCTCGCGCGGCAGGAGCGCCGGCGGGCCAACGAGCGTCGCGCGGATCCCGACGAGCGCGAACGCCTGGATGAGCGAGCGCGCGACGCGCGAGTGGAGGACGTCGCCGACGATCGCGACGTGCAGCCCTTCGAGGCGCCCGAGCTCCTCTTGGATCGTGTAGAGGTCGAGGAGCGCCTGCGTCGGGTGCTGGTTCTTGCCGTCCCCTGCGTTGACGACGTGCGCGTCGATCGTCCGCGCGACGAGCTGCGGCGCGCCAATTTGGGGATGGCGGATGACGATGACGTCGGGGTCGTACGCGCCGAGCGTGAGCGCCGTGTCCTTGAGCGACTCGCCCTTGTCCACCGAGGAGCCGGCGGCCTTGATGTTGAGCGTGTCGGCGGAGAGGCGCTTCGCGGCGAGCTCGAAGGACGACGACGTGCGTGTCGAGGACTCGTAGAAGAGGTTGACGACGAGGTGGCCCTTGAGCGTCGGGAGCTTCTTCACGTGGCGGTCGAGCGACGCCGCGAACGTGCGCGCGGTGCCGAGCAGGCGCTCGACGTCGTCGCGCGTGAGATCGGCGACCGAGATGAGGTGGCGCTTCGGCGGCGGGCCGGGTGGGCGCAGGTCGTCCTTGACGAGACGGATCATGTTCTCTCCTCTTCTGCGGCGGCGACGAGCAGCACCGCGTCTACTTCGTCCACCTCGACGAGCTGCACCTGGATGCGCTCGTCGCGGGCGGTGGGCAGGTTCTTCCCGACGTAGTCGGGGCGGATCGGCAGCTCGCGGTGGCCGCGGTCGACGAGCACGGCGAGCTGGACGCGCTCGGGCCGGCCGTAGTCGAAGAGCGCCTCGATCGCGGCCCGGATCGTGCGGCCGGTGTAGAGGACGTCGTCGACGAGCACGACGGTGCGGCCGTCGAGCGGGAAATCGAGCGACGTCGCGCGGACGAGCGGCTGCGCCGCGAGCGGCGCTTCTCCCGCGCGCACCATGACGTCGTCGCGGTGGAAGGTGATGTCGACGGCGCCGAGGGCGGGCGCCGCGCCGGCGCGTTCGGAGATGAGCCGGGCGAGCCGCTGCGCGAGCGGCACACCGCGGGTCTGGATCCCGACGAGTGCCAGGTCGTCGAGTTCCGGATTGCCCTCGATGATCTCGTGGGCGATTCTCGAAAGGGTGCGGCCCAACGCTTCCGCGTCGAGGACCGACTTGCCCTGAATGGGCGCGTGCGTATTCATCCGTCTCCTTTCCGGCCTCGCTGGACCGGGTTAAAGGGGTACGACCGCAGGGGAGCTTAGCGGCTCAACCGGACGCGCACCCACCAGGCGTGCGTCACTTGCTCGGCGGCATCGGCATGAACGTCCAGCTCCGGCCGCCGTTAACGCTCCGCGCGAACCGGCCACCGCCGGTCTCTCCGTAGAGGACATTCTCGTGGAGCGGGTCAACCATCAGCGTCGTAATGGCGTGCGAGTCGCCGCACGGATCCGCGCCCGGATACCTGCATGGCCCGGGAACCCGTCCGGGGAGCGCGTGCCATGACGTTCCGCCGTCGTGGGTTACGTACAGCTCTCCCGGCGTCGAGTTCGTGCGTGCCCGGTTCGCCCGGAGGACCAAGGCGTAGGCCGTGCGCGCGCTGTGCGGCGCGAACACGATGCCGTTGTCCGCCCCGAATTCGCCGGTGAGCGCCGGCTGCCAGGACTTGCCGCCGTCAGTCGTGCGGAAGATCGTTTCCAGCGGGTCCGAGTTCATCCAGCCAACGGCGTGGCCGCTCATTCCGGTTTTCTGCATCGCATCGGCGAACGCGAGCGATGAGTCGGTCGGTGAAACAGCCACGGCGTCGATGGTGGGCGGTTGCCCGTAAAGGGAAGGCAGTCCGTTAGTGCGCCCCGTCCAGCTTCCGCCGCCGTCAGTCGTCAGGAAGAGGCCGCTGTCCGTTCCGACATACACCGTCCTTGGTCTCGACGCTGCGACCCCGACGTAGCCGGTGCCATACGGGTCGGGATTGGCGACCTTGCGCCACGTCACGCCACCGTCATCGCTGCGGAACATTTCGCCCGGTGGGCCCTCGAGCTTAAAGCCGCCGTTCCCGCCGGGCACGCCGCCCCACGCGTACACAGTCCGGCCGCCCTCGCCTGCGAATAGCACCGACTTTGCACGAGCGCCGCCCGGAAGGTCGACCTTCGCCCAGTGCGCACCTGCATCGGCTGTACGAGCGATCGCGTCGCCGTTCTCAGCGAACATCACCGACGGCTTCGCCGGATCGATGGCCACGACGCCGTCCGGCAGTCCCGGCACGCGGCGACCGAAGCGCGTCCACGCGCAGCCCTCGTTCCGGCTCGCGAACACGAATCCCGATGGAGACACCGCGTAGATCACGCTTCCGCCGGCCCGCTCTGCCACCGCGAGCAGGTGCGGTTGCCCCTGTTGCTTCCGCTTGAGGTCGTACGTCCGGTGCGCGACTGAACAAGGCACGAACGACGATGAGGCGCGGGACGATGAACCGCAGCCCGACACCGCGATGACCACACAGCAGCACATCGACGCCATGCCTAATTGCGCGACGAAAGGAACTCGCATCGGTTCGTCAACCTAACCACGTTCAGCCCGCAGACGCGAGCTCCCAGAACTCCCCGACGAGGCCGAGGCGCTCGAGAATCGCCATGTTTTCCTGGCGCCTGTGTGGTGTCCAGTCGGGCGCGAGGCGATCGTCCCACATGCGCCGGGCCGGCACGAGGACGCGGCCGGCTACGACTTCTTCAGTTTCCGCCAGCCGCCGGCGCGGTTGTTCGCGACAATCTGGGCGAGCATCGCGAGGAGCGGCCGCTCCCTGATGGCTTCGCCCTCGTGGTATGCGATCGTCCGCGCCGTCTGGTTATCGTGACCGCCGGTGATGATCCCGTCCGGGTCGGGGACAATCGCGCCGTCGTACAGGAAGAGGTTGACGTGATCCCTGGCGGCGAGCAACGCGCAGACATTGCCGTCGAGCACGAAGTAAGGCCTGTCGCGCCGCTTGATCGTCTCGCCCATCTCCGGGTCGGCCGCGTGGATCACCTCACGAAGCTCATAGCAGATCGCTTGCTGCCAGTCGGGCAGGCCGCCGATGTACGCGTCGATGCGTGGGTCCCGGGGCTGCGTCATGCGAGCTCCCAGAACTCGCCGACCAGCCCGAGGCGCTTGAGGATCGCGGCGTTCTGCTCGCGCGTGTGCGGCGTCCAGTCCGGCGCGATCCGGTCGTCCCACCAGGCGAACGCGAGCTCGGCGAGCTTCGCGACCGGAATCGTGGCGCCCGGTCGGCGCGTCCCAAGCCAGCGGGCGATGTGCTCTTCCGACCGGAAGAGGTTCATCGTCCCTCAGGTGAAGACGATGTCGTCCCACCAGTGCCGCGCCGGGACGAGGACGTGGAACAGGAGCGACTCGTCGCCCGGCCGGCCGTCGCGGATCTCGAGCGTGATCGGCTCGCCACAGTCCGGACACGATGTCTCGATCAGCCCATCGGCGTGGAGCGCCGCGCAGATCCCGATCGCGTCCCATGCACAGTTGCCGTACCACGAGCGGCCCTGCGCCTCGACGCGGTAGGCGGTCGGCACGGCTGAGAACGGGTTGAGCATCCGCAGCTCGTCGGTGTCCCGATCGAGGACGATTGCGTGGGCGTCGTGGAGGCGGCGCCATGCGGCGACGACATCCTCCGGCTCTCCGAGCTCGGCCGGCTCCGGCGCTCGGCCGTGCTCGACGAAGAAGGCGTACGTGCGACGGCGGAGCTGAAGGTCGGCGTCGTCCACGCCGGGAGAACTACGCCTCGGAGATCGGGTCGTCCGGCTCGGTGAGCGCCTCGATCGCTTCCTGCGCGTCGTCGAGGGCGCCTTCGGGGACGAGGACGCTGACCGCGTCGGCGTCAGGCGCCTGCTCGATCGACGAGTCGATGCCCGCGTTGCGGAGGATCTCCTGGATCTCCTCCGCCTCGGCGATGTCGCCAGCGATCGCGGCTGTGACCATCCCGCTCATTCCGTCGTGATCATAGGACGTGGCGGGCGGGCGCCGCGTTCGACCAGCGCCGGCGCGCCCCTTTCCACGAACGGCACCTCGATGACGTCGAAGTCGCGCGGGACGACGGTGTCGGGGAAGACGGCCCGCGCTTCTTCCGCGAGCTCAGGCCCGAAGTACCGCGGCGAGACGTGCGTCAGCGCGAGGAGGCGAACCTGCGCAAGCCGCGCGACCTCGGCGGCCTCGGCCGCGGTGGAGTGGTTCGTCTCGCGGGCGCGGTCGGCCTCCTCCGCGAGGAAGCTCGCCTCGTGGACGAGCAGGTCGGCTCCGTACGCCGCCTGGACGACGGTCGGTGACGGCGCGGTGTCGCCGGAGATGACGACCTTCCGGCCGGGGCGCGGCTCGCCGAGCACCTCGTCGGGCGTGACGGTGCGTCCGTCGGGCAGCTCGACCGCCTCCCCCGCCTGGAGACGCCCGCGCGCCGGACCGGCCGGAACGCCGAGCCCGTCTGCGACGGCGACATCGAAACGGCCGGGCCGCTCGGGCTCGACGAGCGCGTACCCGAGCGCAGCGACGCCGTGGTCGGCGGCGAACGCCTCGACCGCGTACTCGCCATGTGGCACCGCCTCGCCCGGCTCGAGCTCAACGAGGCTCGTGGGATACGGCAGCCGCCCGACGAACGGCTGGAGCTGCTTGAAGAGATCGCGGAGGCCGCGCGGGCCGTAGACGGTGAGAGGCGTCTCGTCGCGGCCGCGCAGCGCGAACGTCTTGAGCATCCCCGGCAGGCCGAGAAAGTGGTCGGCGTGGAAGTGCGTGAGGAAGATCTCCTCGAGATCGGGGAGCCCGAGCGCCGAGCGCTGGAGCTGTCGCTGTGTCCCCTCGCCGCAGTCGAAGAGGAGGCGTTCGCCGCCGCGACGCACGACGACGGCCGCGGGACTGCGCTGCGCGGTCGGCGCCGAGGCGGAGGTGCCGAGGAAGACGACGTCGAGATCCACGCGGCGATTCTAGGAGGGGGCTAAACCACGGCGGGCTTTCGGGCGATATACGGCCTTATGGATGCGCCTACGCGGGGACTGCTGCGCTCCGACGGCCTGACCCGGTCGATCACGCTGCTGCGCGCCTTCCTCCTCGCCTCTGCACTCATTCTCGTGGCCGGCGGCGCCGTTCTCGGCTGGGCGCTTTCGCGGACGCTGTGGCAGCAGGCGGTCGCCTCCGAGCGCTCGTCTCTGGCCCGCTACGTCGACGGAGTCGTGCGCCCCACGCTCGTGCACGGAAACCGCGTTGTCGTGAACCGGTCGGGCGACAAGGCGATGCGCGACTCGTTCAACGCGCAGCGGCAGGACGTCGTCGCCGTGAAGGTCTGGGAGCCGAACGGGCGCCTGGCCTGGACGAATCTCGACCGCGAGCGGATCGGACACCGCTTCCCGCTCGAAGGGCCGCTCGAGGTCGCGGTCAACGACAACCTCGCGCAGGCGAGCTTCGTGTCGACATCGAACGCGAGTGCGGAGGACGACTTCGAGGCGAATCTCGGGTACCCGAGCCTCCTCCAGGTCTACGCCCCGATCGTCGGCTCGCGGTCGGGGCAGGTGATCGGCGCGTACGAGATCTACGCGAACCCGGCCTCGGTCGACAGGCTCATCGGCGCCGCGCCGGCGGATGATCTGGATCATCGTCGCCGCGGTCTTCCTCACTCTCTGGGCGGCGCTCGCCCTGCTCGTCCGCAGCGGCTCGCGGCGGCTCGTGGAGTCGAACCGCCTGCTCGAGCAGAGCGCGCTCGACGCAGTCGCGAGCCTGAACGAGACGGTCGATGCGAAGGACCCGTACACGGCCGGCCACTCGCTCCGGGTGCAGCGCATCGCCGTCGAGATCGGCCGGGAGATGGGCCTCAGCGAGGACCGCCTCGAGACGCTCCACTACGCGGGCCTCTTCCACGACATCGGGAAGATCGGCGTGCCCGACGCGATCCTGACGAAGCCGGAGCGCCTGACGGACGACGAGTACGAGGTCGTCAAGCGGCATCCGGAGGACGGCGCGCGGATCGTCGGACGCCTCAGGAGTCTCCAGGCGATCGTGCCTGCGATCCTTCATCACCACGAGCGCTGGGACGGCTGCGGCTACCCGCATGCGCTGACGCGCCGAAGCGATCCCGGTCGAGGCCGGCATCGTGGGGCTCGCCGACGCGTTCGATGCGATGACGACGGATCGCCCGTACAGCGACTCCCGGCCTATGTGGACGCGGTAGAGGAGATCGTCCGGAATCGCGGCACGCAGTTCGCGCCCGCCGTGGTCGATGCGTTCCTCCGGGTTGCGGAGCGGAAGCCGGAGCGGCTCGAGACGGAGACGCGGATTCCGGAGCTCGTTCTCGCGTAGGCTCCGGCCGTGCCCGATCCGAGCCTCCTCGAGCTGTACAGGCGCGAGTTCTCGCCGGAGACGTACACCGAAGTCCGCGAGCTGTACAAGGCGCATTCGATCGCGGAGGACGCGCGCAGCATCGAGGGCCTGCTTGCGACGCTCACGCCGGACTGCGTGTACGAGCTCGTTCAGACGGGGCACCGCTGGGAGGGGCACGAGGGTGCGGCGCGGTTCTACACGGAGCTGCTGACCGCGTTCCCGGACATCGTCTTCAACCTGACCGACATCGTGATCGGCCCTCAGGGCGTGTGCGAGGAGGCGAACGTGACGGCGACGCAGTCGGCGCCCTGGCTCGGGCAGGGGCCGCTCGAAGGGCGGCTCGAGTGGAAGGTGCTGATCTGGTTCCCGTGGGATCCGGAGCGGAAGCTCTTCCGCGGCGAGAAGGTCTACACGTTCGGCATCGACCTGCCGCCGCGCGCCTAGTACGGCGCTACCGCTACGGAAGGAAGAGCTTCTCGCCGGGCGAGATCGTCGCCGTGGCGAGGTGGTTCCGGTGCTGGATCTCCCAGACGCCCTCACGCGGGTCGCCGGCGTACGAGTGCGCCGCGATCGACCAGAGCGTGTCACCGGGACGAACGACGTACGTCTGCCGCGGCCCAGCACCCGAGGAACCGTGAGCCGCGTACCCGACGGCCAGAGCCGCGAGGCACACGAGAATGAGAAGCTTTCCGAACATCTGTTCGCATAGTAGACGAACATCTGTTCGCGTGTCAAGGGGGTAACTATACCCTTCACAGGGGGTAGACTCTGAACCTGCATGGCAAGCAGGCGCAGGGTCTACGGCCTATGGCCGTGACCTCTCTCAGTGAGCCACGTAGGAAACGGCAGGGTCGCTGGGGCGATTCCAGACGACGATTTCGTCGCGGCCCTCAATCGCCGCTACGACTTCAGTGACCCGGAGCTGGATCTGGCGAAGTGTGTCTTCGATCCCGACGAGTTCGGGCTTTCGGGCCCCCCGTTTGTCACCTCTCTACGCCTACGCCATAGGCGAAGTCGGGATCCACCTTCACTTTCGCGGCTTTAGGGCCTCGGAGCGTGAACGCCAGGACGCGTGTGCCTTCGTGAAGAGGCTCCCAGTTGGGATGGACGTAATCGAAGGTGAGTTCGGGGAAGTCGTCGCTCGCGGGAACCCATGTAACGGCGACCTTTCCCGCAGCGAGCGGGAGGCTTCTGTGCTTGTCGAAGTTCGAGAGGTCGGCGAGAATGGCGAGAGGGTCGAACTCGGCGGGGCTCAGAGACTGGAACGGTTGCGCCCTCTCGATCTGTGTCCTTATCGGAGCGGGTACCCGCTCGATCATCGGAATCCCCCTCACCTGGAACTCGCAGGCGTCGGTGAAGATCGGGAACTGGGGTCGCCCTTTCTCCCGAGCGGCGCTGTAGACAGCGTGTTCAAGTGCGTTCCGCAGATTCTGGATCGCGTCCCCGAAGAGAAGCGGCCAATGGTCGGGGATCGGCTTTCGGATGACTGCAAAACACTCATAGTGAACCTCCTCGGGCGAACGGTCTTCACGCTCTTTTCGGAGCGCGTAGGCCTTCGCATCAGCGAAGGCGCGGGTTTCCCCGCAGAGCAGATCAGCCTGTTTTATGCCCCAAGCGAGCTTCCGCTGGGCGCTCGTTTTCGCAGCCACGCGGTAACCTCACCATGAATGGAGAAGGACGTGCAAGAACAACCGCCGGCCTCGGAAGATCAGCCCACGCAGAAGACGCTCAAGGCTACGAGATCCCCGTCCCGTTGAAGAAGGACGTCATGGACTTCTTCAAGAAGGTCGCCAAGCCCAGGAAGGCTACGCCGCCTCCGCCGCCCTCTCAGATACATCACGACGCCGAAGACGATCACGGGGACGAACGGGATCCCACCCACGTAAAAAGAGGCCGCGCGGGGGTCAAACCAGGCTACGACCACGCGGCCAATCCGCTAGCTAACTGGTTTGCGCGGTTTCGATCAGATCGAGAACATGGCGCGCTCCAGAGTCGCGGTGGTTGTAACGCCACACATACTCGTTGACGTAGCCCTGCAGCCACTTCTGCGAGACGGAGTGGTACGACGCCACGGATGCCGTTCTTGAACAGGCGAGAAGAACCCCTCGATGGTCTGCGTGTGAACGTCGCCCTTCGACGTAGACCCGCTCGGAGTGGTTGATCCGCCTGGTGCTGGTACCCCTTCGCGCCGAGCTGCCGTTGTAGCCGTGGTAGTCGTCGGTGTAGACCATCGAGCCCGGCAGGACGTACTCCCGACGCCTTCGGCGGAGCGGTCGTGGCCCGACTACTCGGCACAACCTCGACGCGCGGATCGTCCGCCGCGCTCGACAGTGCCGAACACGATCGCCTTCGATCCCAGTAGGGCCGATCTGCATGTTCCATCTCTTCGCGCGCTACTTCGCGCCGGTACGACTCGCGCGTCTTGCCGCCGATGCACGTCTCGTCCGCCTCGACCTCACCGGACAGAGGCTTGTCGTCGTCCTGCGTCCATGAGCTCGTTGCGGATCATGTTGAACATCCGCCATGCGGTCTTGTACGTCACGCCAAGCTCGCGCTCCAACTGCTTGGCCGAGATCCCGCATCGAGTGCTCGTGATGAGGTACATCGCGTAGAACCACAGATGCAGCGACGTGGACGACTTGTGGAAGATCGTCCCGACGCGGTCGGATGGATGTGGTGGCCGGCAGGTGTCGCAGTCTATAGGACCGGGCGGTCCGTTCACGCGTGTGGAACTTCCGCTCGACGCTCGCACTTCGGGCAGTGGGCATGTGCTCGCCATCCGCCGAGAAGCGCTGTCCGCCACAGGCATTCCAGGCAAGCCGCGTCGTCGGGGAACTCGCGCATGAACTCCATCAGCGAGTACGTCGACTCCGGATGCGGTTCCGCGCTTCGGGTTATTGCGGTCTACCGTGCGACATAGGAGGCTTGTCTCATGCAGAGTACTCCCTGTCAAGGGATAGTTACCGTCAAGGGTGATTTGCGATGACCGCGTCAACCAGCTTGGCTGAGCCAAAACGCACCGGATCGTCGGCCGGGAGGCCCGTCTCCGCCTCGGCCGCGGCGATCGCCGCGCGCGCTTCGTCCTCGCCGACGCGCCGCGTGTTGAGCGCGACGGCGACGACGCGCGCCGGGCGCGCCGGTAGCGCCATCCGTTCGTGCAGCTCGACGAGCTCCGCGAGCGGCGGGATCGGATGCGTCCCCCCGGTGGCGGTCTCGATCTCCGTCCTCCCCACCTCGTGGCACAGCACGAGCAGGTGCGGCGTGCTGCCGTGGTACAGGCCGAGCGTGACGCCCGAGTAGACCGGATGGATGAGCGAGCCCTGCCCCTCGACCCAGAGGAGATCGCCGCCGCGCTCGTGCCCCTCGACGACGAGCCGCTCGGCAGCGCCGGCGATGAAGTCCGCGACGACCGCGTCGACCGCCATCCCCCACCCCGCGATCAGCATCCCCGTCTGGCCGGTCGGGACGAATACGGAGCGGATCCCGCGCCGGCGCGCCTCGCGGTCGAGCTCGAGCCCCATGGTCATCTTCCCGATCGCGCAGTCGGAGCCGACCGTGAGGACGATCGTCGCGGGAACTTCGAGGTTTGCGCCCGTCGCCGTCGAGAGGTCGGCCGGCGGGCGGCGGAGGTCGCGCAGCTCGACGCCGCGCGCGGCCGCGAGCGCGCTCAGCTCCGGGTCGTCGGAGAGGAACACGTGCAGCCCGTTCTCGATGTCGATGCCGTGCTCGATGCAGCTGCGGAGAATCGCGATCCACTCCGGCGGGAAGCGGCCGCCCTGCGTCGCGACACCGACGACCGCAGCGGTCGGGCCGAACGGCAGCGCAGCCTCGACCGTCGCGACGACCGGCACTCCGTCCTCCGTCTCGCCGGCGCCGCGCGTCGAGTCGAGGATCGCGACGACGTCCTCGCGCCGGAACCGCAGCACGCCGTGCGCCGTCTTGCCGTAGTGCGGGTCGGCCGAGAAGCCTTCAGCGAGCAGCAGGTACTTCATGCACTCCGAGTCCGGGCTGGTCGGGCGGAAGCTGAACGCCGTCGACGAACGGCACGCCCGGCCACGGATCGTGGGCGAGGAGGAGGTTGCCGTCGAGGTCGCAGTGGTCGAAGAGGGACGCAACCTGCGCCGCGGCGGAGATCCCGAGGCCGGCCTCGACCATGCAGCCGAGCATGCAGCCGAGCCCAAGCGCGCGCGCCGCGTGCACCATGCGCATCGCCTCGCGGATCCCGCCCGACTTCGCGAGCTTGACGTTGATGCCATGCCCACGGTCGGCGCACGCGGCGATGTCGGCGAGCGTGTGGCAGTCCTCGTCGACGTAGATCGGTACCGGCGAGTGCTCCTTCACGCGCGGCCCGGCCGGGTCGCGGGCGGGCAGCGGCTGCTCGCAGTACGCGACGCCGAGCTCGCCGAGTTGCGGGAGATACTCGAGCGCCTCGTCCGCGCTCCATGCCTCGTTGACGTCCACTTGCAGCGGGAGGTCGCTCGCAACGCTGCGCACCGCGCGCACGCGCTCGACGTCGAGCCCGTCGCGCCCGCCGAGCTTGAGCTTGAGGCGCCGGAAGCGGCCGAGCGCGCGTCTCGGCGCGGCGGGCCATGTCGTCGGGATCGCCGAGCCAGATCGTCCAGCTCGTCGGCGGCCCGGCGCGCCGCAGGCCGAGAAGCCGCCACACCGGCTGCCCGAGGAGCTTTCCCTGGAGGTCGTGGAACGCCGCGTCGAGCGCGGCGCGCGCCGCGAACTCACGCGCGGGGAGCCGCGCGAAGACATCCTCGAGCGCGAACGGATCGTCGCCCAGCGCGCCGGCGTGCTCCTCGACGTACGCGAGCGCCGACTCCGCCGACTCGCCGTAACGCGCGATGGCCGCCGCCTCGCCGAAGCCCGAGACGCCGGAGTGCCGCAACTCGACGACGAGCGACGTCGCCGTGTCGTTCGACTCGCGCGAGATGACGAACGTCTCCGCGAGCTGCAGGGTCACGATGCGCGCGGAGACCTCCACGAGGGCGAGGCTACACTCCCTCTTCTTCCCCGCGCCCGTAGCTCAGGGGATAGAGCGCGCGCCTCCGGAGCGCGAGGTCGCAGGTTCGATTCCTGCCGGGCGCATGAGCAGCTGGCGCGCTACCGCCGGCGGGTCGGCCTGAGCGCGTCCGCGATGCCGTCGCCGAGGAGGTTGGCGCAGACGATGATCACGACGAGAACGGCCGCAGGACCGGCCCAGCCCCACCAGCCCCAGCCCTGCCCCAGGACGGCGCGCTGACCGTCGCCGATGAGGTTCCCGATCGTCTGCGTCTGCTGATCGCCGATCCCGAGCCCGAAGAACTCGACGGTCGCCTCGAGCATGATCACCTGGCCAAATACCGCGGTGGCCGCGATGACGATCGTGCTCCCCGCGTTTGGCAGGAGATGCCGGAAGAAAATCCGGGTATCCGACGCCCCGCTCGCGATCGCCGCCTGCACGAACTCCCGCCCACGGAGCGAGAAGATCTCACCTCGCACGACCCGTGCGATCGGAATCCAGAGGTAGAGCGCGAGGATGGTCGTCGCTTTCCCGACGGTGACCGGCTCGAAGAAGATGTATGCGGCGAGCAGCAACATCAGAGCCGGATAAACGCTCAGCACGTCCGCAAGGCGCATGAGCAGCGCGTCGACGGCGCCCCCGCGGTACGCGGCGACACCGCCGATCGTGACTCCTAGCGCCGTCGCCAGCAAGCTTGCGTAGACCGCGGACTGCTCGCTCTGGTGGACTCCGTAAACCGTTCGGAGCAGGACGTCTTGACCGATCCCGTTCGTCCCGAGGAGGTGCCAGTTGTCCCAGGTCGGGGGATGGTTGCGCCACTCGGCGGTGAGGTCGATGTAGTTGCCGGATCGCGCGAAACTCGGAATGATCGCGCCGGCGAGGAAGATCGCGGCGAGGATCAACCCGGCAATGAGCGCTGCCGGCTGACGTCTTGCGCTTCGTATGAAGCGCTCCGCCCGGCCTTTCGGGCGGCCCATGTCCGCCGCCGGCTCGATGTGCTCGGTGTCGACGGTCGTCATCAGTCCGGCCTGACACGCGGATCGAGGAGCCACAACGAGACCTCGCCGGCGATCGCGATCGTGATCATGAGCCCACCGGCGAGCAGAAGAGCGAACTGGAAGGCGTACGTGTCTATGGGCACGAACGCGTCGACATTCAGCCTGAGTCCACCGATGAACATCGACCCGAGCCCGCCCAGCTGAAAGATGTAGTCGACGGCAAGCGCGCCGCCGAGGATCAGTCCGAAATCGGACACGAGAGCCGGCACGACGGTGACCATTGCGTTCCGCACTCCGTGATGGAGGAGGACGCGCCGCTCGGGTAGACCCTTCCCGCGCGCGACCGCGATGTACGGCTGGTCGAGAGCCTCGAGAAGACCATTGCGCAGGTACCGGGAGTTAAGGCCGATGAAGCCGAGCGCGAGCGCCGTCGCCGGAAGGATGAGGTGGTAGAGGACGAGCCCGACGTGGTAGACGCCATGCCCGCCTGAGGGACATTGGAAGTTGTGCAGATCGATTCCACGGCCGTTCGGACACTCCCCCGCCCAACCGACCTCCGGGAACCACCCCGCTCCCCAGCCGCCGGGGATGCGACCAAGCCCCTCCTGCAGGATCGTGGCGAGTAGGAACGCCGGGACCGCCCACGCCGAGTACGCGAGGATGCGAAGCATCACGTCGACGAAGGAGCCTTGCATCGAGGCCCCGATCACACCGATCGGAATCGCGACAAGCACAACGATGGCGAACGTCACGGCGAGCAGCAGAAGCGTCCGGCCGAACGCTGCACCGACGTACGACATGAGATGCACCGGCGCGGGGTTCGGGGACGTATTCACGCTCGTCGGGTCGGGGAACAGCCCCGTCGAGAGGCTGTGCCCGGTGAACACACCGCTGAGCCAACTCCAGTAGCCGTGGAACATCCCCCCACTCTGCTGGCACCCTGGGAGGGCGGCGTTGCAGGTGTGATTCTTCTGGTTCCAGAAGAGGTAGCTCCCGGTCAGCGCGAGAAACAGGGCAAGCAGCCCGAGGAGCACCCGCCGCACGAGGAACGCCGCCATCGCTCAATGTTGCCAGTTCGCTAACCGATGTAACAGCCCGTCGCGCCGATCTTTTTCGCGGCCCGGGACGTTGCAGCGCCGTCCATGCTGACGCGGCGATCGATCAACATGAGCGTCGCAGGGTTGCCGGCCTTCGCCGCGGTGACGCCGTCCTGGTAGTCAGCGGCGAACATCTGGTTCGCCTTGAGAAAGACTTCAGCATCGGAGGCGATCGTGCTCGGGGCCTTCAGCGCGGCGATCGCGCGGTCGAAATGCTGCGCGATCCGAACGGCGTCCGTCCCGGAATGCCGCCACGAACCGACCGTGTAGTCCATGTGGAGCTCGCGGAACTGGTCGGCCGCGATGAGGCAGAGCCGGCTGACCTTCGCGTCGTACTGCGCCTTTGACAAGCCGCTCGAGCCTCCGCATGCCGCGAGGGCGAGAACGCAACTGCAGATGAGAAGAACGGACGTGCGCCGCGGCATCGCGGGCATTCTCCTGCAAGCGATGCGCGGACTCAAGACGTACTTCGGCTCGCTCGCGCCGCGACTGCCGCGCAATGTCTACGTGCTCCAGACCGGAGCGCTCGTCAACGCGTTCGGGAACGGCGTCGTGCTGCCGTTCCTCCTCATCTACCTCCACGACGTGCGCGGCATCCCGTTCGGCCTCGCGGGCGCCGCGGCGGCGGTGCAGTCGGCGGCGGCGCTCGCGAGCGGCTTCGCCGCCGGGACGCTCTCGGACCGGCTCGGGCCGAAGCGTGTCCTGCTTGGGGCGCTCGTCGTGATGACGGTCGCGTTCGCGCTCATGCCGCTCATCCGTTCCGCCCTCGACGCGTTCCTCATCTACACGCTCTGGGGGATCGGGAGCGGCTCGTTCTGGCCGTCGCAGTCTGCGATGCTCGCGGGCCTGACACCGGCCCGGAAGCGCGCGCCCGCGTACGCACTGCAGCGACTCGCGATGAACGTCGGCGTCGCGCTCGGCGGCGTCACCGCGGGATCGATCGCGTCCGTCGGTGATCCCAGCAGCTTCACGGTCCTCTTCGCGATCA
Organism: uncultured Actinomycetes bacterium; assembly: GCA_963767525.1. Taxonomy (GTDB): domain Bacteria; phylum Actinomycetota; class Thermoleophilia; order Gaiellales; family Gaiellaceae; genus Palsa-739. Next base: position 55,809 of record CAVYEH010000002.1, on the reverse strand, counting down.
ACGGCGCGACGTTCCTCGTCTACATCGCCGTGCTCACCCGCGTGCGCGCGCCGCAATTGCACTCCGAGCGCGAGGGCGGCAGCTGGCGCGCCGTGCTCCACGATCGCGTCTTCACGCGATTCACGCTGCTCAACGCGGCGTTCATGACCGTGGGGATCTCGCTCGCCGTCGAGATCCTCCCCGCCTTCGGGAAGAACGTCGCGCACACGGACGAGCGCCAGGTCGGGATCGTCTTCGCGCTCAACGCGATCGGGATCGTCCTCTTCCAGCTCCCTGTCGTGAAGCTCGCGGAGGGACGGAGCCGGATGCGCGGCTTCGCGCTCATGGGACTGCTCTGGACCGGTTCGCTGCTCGCAATCGGCGCGGCGGGAGCGTGGACGCAGGCGACCGCGGCCTTCGTGATCCTCGCCGCGGCGATGCTCGTCTTCGCGGTCGGCGAGTGCCTCCACGGCGCGATCCAGGCGCCGCTCAGCGTCGATCTCGCTCCGCCGCGCCTCGTCGGGCGTTATCTCGCCGCGTCGAGCATCTCGTGGCAGATCGGCTGGATCATCGGCCCCGCGGCCGGAGGGTTGTTCCTCCAGCACCGGCCGCTGCTCCTCTGGCCGCTCGCGGCCGGCGCGAACCTCGTCTTCGCGGGCATGGCGCTGCGACTCGAGCGCGACCTGCCGGAAGGCGTCCGCCGAACGCCGCGCGTAGATACCGCAGTGGTGGCTTCGGCGAGCACCGGCTAGCATTTCGGGGTCATGGTCCCGACCGTCGACCCTCTCAGTACCGATGCCGAGCCTGCCTCGCATCCGCACACGCCGGCGAGCGACGCCTGGGTCGACGCTCGAGGACACGCGCCCGCGCATCACTGAGCTCGAAAGCGACGGGATCACCTGGGTTCACCTGCTCGCGCCGACGGCGGAGGAGGCACAGGCGCTCGCAACGCGCTTCGGCTGGCACGCGCTCGACGTCGAGGACGTCCTCTCACGGCGTCAGCGCCCGAAGATCGACCTGTACCCGGAGGGCGAGAACGGCGCGGCTGGCTACCTCTTCGCGGTCTTCCACTTCCCGTTCTACGACCCCGAGACCCGCCGCCTCAGCGCCGCCGAGCTCGACGTCTTCGTCGGGCCGGACTACATCGTCACGCTCCCGACAATCGACCTCCGCCCGGTCCGCCGCCTTCTCCGGAGCGCGGAGGAGAACGCGGGTGTCCGGAGCGAGCTCCTCGCCCGCGGCTCGGGGCGGCTGCTCTACGAGATCCTCGACGACCTCTACGACTACTGCTTCCCGATTCTCGACAAGATCGGCTTGAAGCTCGAACGGATCGACGAGGAGCTCAGCGCGGCAGGCAGCGAGGGCGCCAAGGAACTCGTCCACGACATCCATCGCGTCAAGCAGGAGATCATCTCCTACCGCAAGATCATCAAACCGCAGCGGCCCGCGCTCCGCCAGCTCGAGCGGTCGATCGAGCGGTTCCTGCCCGACGATCTCGAGCTCTACTTCGAGGACATCATCGATGCGGGCGAGCGGATCTGGGACATCCTCGACAACTACAAGGAGGTCGTCGAGGCACTCGACAGCACGAACGAGTCGCTCATCGCCCACCAGCAGAACGACATCCTTTACGTCCTCACGATCTTCATCGTCGTCCTGACGCCGCTCACGTTCATCACCGGCTTCTTCGGGATGAACGTGGCGTTCTTCGACTTCAACGGCCGCACCTCGTTCTGGGTGTCGCTCGGGATCATGGCCGTGACCGTCGGTGCGATGCTCGCTTTCTTCCGCCGGAAGAGGTGGTTGTGATGTCGGAGGGCGAGCGTCGATGGCGTCGCTTGCTCCGGCCGTTCTTCACCTCTCCCTCGTAGTCCGGGGAGCGCTTCGCGATCCCGTCGGCGAGCGCCTCGGCCGGGTCGACGACCTCATCGTCCGGCTCGGTGACGAGGACTACCCGCCCGTCACGGGCATCGTCGCGACGATCGCCGGCCGTCCCGTCTTCGTCGCCGCCGAGCAGGTCGTCGAGATTGCGCCCGGCGTCGTCACGCTCGAGGCCGACCAGCTCGACCTCCAGCACTTCCGCCGCCGGCCGCAGGAGGTGCTCCTCAAGAAGGATGTCCTCGACCGGCAGCTGATCAACGTCGACGGCGCGCGCCTCGTGCGCGCGAACGAGATCGAGCTCGCGCGGCTCGAAGGCTGGTACCGCGTGGTCGGCGTAGACGTGAGTCTGCGCGGACTGCTGCGGCGCGTCATCCCGCGGACGTTCGCCGATCGCGTCACGCCGGGCTCGTTCCTCGACTGGGCCTCCGTCGAGCCGTTCACCGGCCACGTCCCAACCGTCCGCCTGCGCGTCCCGCATCCAAAGCTCGCGAAGCTCCACCCCGCCCAGCTCGCCGACCTCGTCGAGGCCGCGTCGCACAGCGAGGGCGAGGAGATCATGGCCGCCGTCGCCGCCGACCCCGAGCGCGAGGCCGACGTCTTCGAGGAGCTCGAGGACAGCCACCAGCTCGAGTTCGTCGAGGACCGTGGCGATGGCGAGATCGCAGCGCTGATCGGTCGCATGGAGACGGACGACGCCGCCGACCTCGTGCTCCAGCTCCCGGAGGAGCGGCGTGAGCAGGTGATCGCGCTCCTCTCCGCCTTCCAAGCACGCCGGCTGCGGACGCTGCTCGGCTACGACCCGGCGACGGCAGGGGGAATCATGAGCCCGGAGTACGTGTGCCTCTACGCCGACGCGACGCGCGAGGAGACCCTCGAGCGCATCGAGCGGTCGAAGCTCCCGGCCGAGTCGCTCTCGCAGATCTTCGGGATGGACACGCACCGCCGGCTGCGCGGCACGATCGCGCTCGCGGACCTCGTTCGCGCGGCCGCGGGCGAGCGGCTCGCGAACCTTCTCGGCGAGGCGCAGTCGGTACGCGCCGACTCCGACCTCGAGGAGGTCGCGCGCCTCATGACCGACTTCGACCTGACCGTCATCCCCGTCGTCGATGAGGAGGAGCGGATCCTCGGGATCGTCACCGTCGACGACGTGCTCGAGCTCGTCCTGCCCGAGGGCTGGCGCCGCAAGTTCGGCGTTCTCGGAGGAGACTGAATGAACCTCACCGTGAGAATGCCGCGCCTGCCCCGCGGCCGTCCCCGGCTGCGGCCGCGCAACCGCTTCACGCTGAAGATCCTCGCGCTGCTCGCGTTCATCGGGCCGGGGATCGTCGCCGCAAACGCTGGCAACGACGCCGGCGGCATCGCGACGTACGCGTCTGTCGGCGCGAGGTACGGCTACGACCTCCTCTGGATGATGGTGCTGATCACGATCAGCCTCATCGTCGTGCAGGAGATGGCCGCGCGGATGGGCGCCGTGACCGGAAAAGGGCTCGCCGAGCTGATCCGCGAGCAGTACGGGCCGCGCTGGTCGCTCATCTCGACGTGCGCCGTGCTCTTCGCGAATCTCGGAATCGTCATCTCCGAGTTTGTCGGCATCGGCGCCGCCCTCGGCCTCGCCGGCGTGCCCGTTCAGGTCTCGGTGCCGATCGCGGCAATCCTGATCTGGCTCCTCCTCGTGCGCGGCTCGTACAAGCTCGCGGAGCGGATCTTCGTCGCGATGACGATCCCGTTCTTCGCCTATCCAATCGCCGCGATCCTCGCCCACCCACATTGGCTCTCGGTCGGCCGCGCGATCGCCGTCCCGCACGTCCATCTCACAGGGCCGTACATCGTCCTCTTCATCGCGACGGTCGGCACGACGATCACGCCGTTCATGCAGCTCTACCTCCAGTCGGCGGTCGTCGAGCGGGGCCTCGGCCCGGAGGACATCCCGCACGAGCGCGCCGAGGTGACGGTGGCATCGATCTTCGCGAACCTCGTCGCCGTCTTCATCATCATCGCGACCGGCGCGACGCTTTACCTCCACGGAATCCCCGTGCACAGCGCCGCCGACGCGGCGAAGGCGCTCGAGCCGTTCGCCGGCCGCTACGCCGAGGCGCTCTTCGCCGTCGGCCTGCTCGGGGCGAGCCTGCTCGCGGCGGCGATCATCCCGGTCACCGCGGCGTACGTCATCGCGGAGACGTTCGGCCTGGAGAAGGGCATCGCACGGCGGCCGCGCGAGGCTCCGGTGTTCGTGACGACGCTCACCGTGCTCGTGCTCGTCGGCGCGATCGTCGCGATGATCCCGGGGATTCCCGTGTTCAGCCTGCTGATCTTCGTGCAGGTGATCAACGGCGCGCTCCTTCCCGTCACGCTGTTCTTCGTCTGGCGGCTGTCGCGCAACGCCGAGCTGATGGGCGAGTACAAGAACGGTCCCGTCTTCGACCTCGTGGCGGGCGCAACCGTGCTCGTGACAGGCACGTTGTCGATCATCCTTGTCGGACTGACGCTTTCGGGGAGGGCGTAGCGTGATCATCGACGGCCACAACGATCTCGTCTCGCGCATCTGGGGCGGTGAGGAGATCCAGCACATGCACCTCGACGCAGCCGCGGAGGCGGGGTTCGCCGGCGGCTTCTTCGCGCTGTACATCCCGTCGCCGGATCCCGCGCCGCCGACGACGGAGCACTACGCGATACCGCTGCCCGATCCGATCCCGCGGGAGGAGGCCGCGCGCATCGCCGGCGAGATGTACGAGGTGTTCCGCTCGCTGCCGGTCGAGCTCGCGACGTCGGCCGACGACTTCCGGCCGGGCCGCGTCGCCGCGATCCTCCACCTCGAGGGCGCCGAGCCGCTCGCGCCCGACCTGTCCGGCCTCGAGGCGTGGTACGAGCGCGGTCTTCGCTCGATCGGGCTCGTGTGGTCGCGCGCGAACGCGTTCGCCGAAGGCGTCCCGTTCCGCTTCCCGTCGACCGGCGACACCGGCCCCGGGCTGACCGAGGCGGGCAAGGAGCTCGTGCGGCGCTGCAACGAGCTCGGCATCCTCGTCGACCTCTCCCACCTGAACGAGGCCGGCTTCTGGGAGGTCGCACGGCTCTCCTCGGCCCCGCTCGTTGCGACACACTCGAACGCCAACGCGCTCTGCGCGTCATCGCGAAACCTGACGGATGCGCAGCTCGACGCGGTCGGCGCCTCGGGCGGCGTCGTCGGGATCAACTTCGCCGTCGCGTTTCTCCGCGAGGACGGCCACAACGACGCGCGCACGCCGCTCACCGAGATCGTGCGGCACGCGAACTACATCGCCGAGCGGATCGGCGTCGACCACGTCGCGTTCGGCTCCGACTTCGACGGCGCTCTCATGCCGAACGAGCTCGACGGCATCGCGGCGTTCCCGAAGCTCGTGGCGGAGTTCCGTGCGGCCGGCTGGGACGACGACGCGATCGCGAAGCTCACGCACCGGAACTGGCAGCGCGTTCTCCGCGCGACCTGGCGCTAGCCGCGTCTACCGCCGGCGTCTGAGTCTCGATCGTTCTCCTCTTCGATCAGAAGCTCGTCGAGGTAGCCGAGAGTAAGTTCCTTGTGTCGCGCCTCTCGATCGCGCTCCGTCGCACTCGGTTCGGTCTCCCGACTGTCTTGGCTCGAGTCGATCGAGTCGCGGTTCTCCGGGGGCGGTGAGGGCGCGGGAGGATCCGGATGCTCGCTCGGGGTTTCAACGGCTTCGTCTCCGGTCGAGTCCTCAGACGGCTGTGGCAGCTCCGCTTCGGGAAGCGTTGGAAGGAGAGCAACTATGAGCACGCCGATCAGACCGAGCAGAACACCGAGGAGAGCTCCGTGCCACGTCTTGCGATTCTTCGACCGAGCGATCACCGCGCCGAGGATGCCGCCGACCAGGCACCACAACACGTAGATCCAGGCGATGAGACTCGCCGTCGAAGACGACCCCGACAACTGATCTCGTCCTCGCTCAGCCTCGATGACCGCGACACACGCGGCGCAATAGCTTTGGAGCTTGTTCGCCGCCTCGTTGAGAAGAGATGCCCGCAGTCGGCCATCGGGGTGCCACGTGTTCAAGGTCGAGATCAAGAGATTGTTCGTGTCCGAATCTGCGCTGCCTCGGCACGTGTACCCGGTTATCGAGTACGTGCCCTGGAAGCCATGCTGGGCGCACCACTGAAGATCGAGGATCCCTGATTGCCAAGCGACCCACCCGCCGGGGGGAAGTTTCGACGCGCCGCCGCAGCCCGCGAGGGAGAGAAGAACAAGGAGGACGCCAACCGCAGCGATTTGCCGCATGAAGCGATCTTGAGCGTTCAGTCGGACACTCCTGCCGGGACGATCTCCGAGTTGACCCTGTTCCCGGGAGCGAGCGACGCGATGATCGACGGCAATTCTCGAAAGCGGGAGACGAGGCTCGAACTCGCGACCCTCAGCTTGGGAAGCTGATGCTCTACCAACTGAGCTACTCCCGCGGTGCGGCGATTGTAGCCCGGCCATAATGGAGCCGAGACCGCGACAACAGGAGAACCGAATGACCAGCGAACTGCACGAGACCGCCCGCGCGCTCGTCGCCGAGGGCAAAGGGATCCTCGCCGCCGACGAGTCGAGCGGCACGATCAAGAAGCGTTTCGACACGATCGGTGTCGAGTCGACCGAGGAGAACCGGCGCGCGTACCGCGACTTCCTCTTCACGACACCGGGCGTGGAGGAGTTCATCAGCGGCGTCATCCTCTACGACGAGACGATCCGCCAGAGCTCCCTCGACGGGACGCCGTTCCCGGAGCTGCTCGCCTCGAAGGGCGTCATCCCCGGCATCAAGGTCGACGCGGGCGCGAAGCCGCTCGCAGGCGCCGAGGGCGAGACCGTCACCGAAGGCTTGGACGGGCTGCGCGAGCGGCTCGCGGAGTACTACTCGCTCGGGGCGCGCTTCGCGAAGTGGCGCGCGACGTACTCGATCACGGACTCGATGCCGAGCGACTACTGCATCTGGACGAACGCCCACGCGCTCGCCCGGTACGCGGCACTCTGCCAGGAGGCCGGCATCGTCCCGATCGTCGAGCCGGAGGTCTTGCAGGACGGCACGCACACGATCGAGCGCAGCGGCGTCGTCACGTCGCGTGTCCTTGCGGCGCTCTACACCGAGCTGTTCGACCAGCGCGTCGACCTCGCCGGCACGCTCCTCAAGCCGAACATGGTGCTGAGCGGGTACTCGGGGTCGAGCCGGGCCGGGGTCGAGGAGGTCGCGCAGGCGACGCTGCACACGTTCTACAAGCACGTGCCCGCCGCGGTGCCGGGCATCGTCTTCCTCTCCGGCGGCCAGTCGGACGAGGACGCGACCGCGCACCTCAACGCGATGAACGCAAGCGGCCCGCATCCGTGGGAGCTGTCGTTCTCCTACGGCCGCGCGCTGCAGGCGCCGGCGCTCAAGGCCTGGGGCGGCAAGACGGAAAACGTCGAGGCCGGGCAGCGGGCGTACTACCACCGCGCGAAGCTGAACTCCGCCGCGCGCACGGGCGCATACGCGCCTGCGATGGAGCAGGAGCTCGCAACGGTCTAGAGAGATGGCCGGAACGGACATGGCGGGGTCTGATCCCGGACATGTCCGTTCCGGCTACGTGTACTCGAAGCCGGTGAGCTCGGAGAGCTTTGCGAGCGACTGCTGCGCCTCGACACGCCGCACCGTTCCCGAGCGCGAGCGCATGACGATCGAATCCGTCATCGCGCCTCCCGGCGTGTACTTCACGCCCTGGAGGAGCGCGCCCGTCGTGACGCCGGTCGCCGCGACGAACACGTCATCGCCCGAGACGAGGTCGTTCGTGTGGAGGACGGTCGCCGGGTCGAGGCCCGCGGCGAGCAGCGCCTGGCGCTCGTCGTCGTTCCGCGGCCACAGCCGTCCCTGGATGCCGCCGCCGACGCACTTGAGGGCAGCAGCTGAGATCACGCCTTCCGGCGTGCCGCCGATCCCGTAGAGCATGTCGACGCTCGTGCCGGGCTGCGCCGCGGCGATCGCCGGCGCGACGTCCCCGTCGCGGATGAGGCGGACGCGCGCGCCGGCCGCGCGGAGCTCGACGATGAGCTCCTCATGGCGGTCGCGCTCGAGGACGACGACGTCGACCTCCCGCGGCGTCTTGCCGAGTGCCTCCGCGACCGCGCCGACGTTTTCCGCGGGGCTCTTCGTGATGTCGATCGCATCGATCGCGCCGGGGCCGACGGCGATCTTCTCCATGTAGAGCGCTGCTCCGGGGAAAAGCATCGTGCCGCGCTCGGCGACCGCGATGACCGAGATCGCGCCCGGCTGCCCGAGCGCCGTAAGGCGCGTCCCTTCGAGCGGGTCGACGGCGACGTCGACGTCGGGGCCGTTGCCGTTCCCGACCTCCTCGCCGTTGTAGAGCATCGGCGCCTCGTCCTTCTCGCCCTCGCCGATCACGACGACGCCGCGCATGTCGACGGAGTCGAGGACGTACCGCATCGCGTCGACGGCGGCCCCGTCGGCCTTCTCCTTCTCGCCGCGCCCGATCCAGCGCGCCGCGGCCATCGCCCCCGCCTCGGTGACGCGGACGAGTTCCATCGCGATGTTGCGATCGGGTGTCGTGCGAGCGCTCATGGCTCACATCCTTTCAGGTGCGGCGACGCCGACGAGGTCGAGGCTCACGGCGATAACGGTCTGCGTCGCGCGACAGAGGGCGAGGCGGAAGCTTTCCTGCTCGCTCTCGAGGACACGATGCTCGTGGTAGAAGCGGTGGAAGTCGTCGGCGACGCGGATCGCGTACGCGGGAATGCCCTGCGGCCCGCGTTTCGCCGCGGCATCGGCGATCACGCCCGGCAGCTCGGCGAGGCGCTTGATCAGCTCCTTCTCCTCCGGCGCCAACGAAAACTCGCCAAGTAACACTGTGTTACTAGCGTTGTCAGGGGCGTTGCGAAGGATCCCGGCGATGCGCGCGTGCGCGTACTGGACGTAGTAGACGGGGTTCTTCTGGGAGCGTTCCGCGGCGAGGTCGACGTCGATCTCGATCGCCTGGTCGGGGCCGCGGTTGACGAGGTACCAGCGCGCCGCGTCGACGCCGACCTCGTCGATGAGCTCGTCGATCGTGACGATGTCGCCACGCCGCTTCGACATCTTCGTCGCCGCGCCGCCCTTCGTGAGGCTGACGAGCTGGTAGATGAGCGCCTCGACGCGGTCGGGGTCGTAGCCGAGCAGCCCTGCCGCCGCGCGCAGCCGCGCGACATAGCCGTGATGGTCGGCGCCGAGGACGTAGATCGCCGTGTCGAAGCCGCGCTCGAGCTTGTCGCGCACATACGCGATGTCGGCGGCGTAGTACGTGTACGTCCCGTCGGAGCGGACGACGACACGATCCTTGTCGTCGCCGAACCGCGTCGTCGGCGCCCAGACAGCGCCGTCCTGCTCGTACGTCTCGATCGCCGCGAGCACGTCGGGGACGTGCTCCTCGATCACGCTCTGGCGGCGCCACGTGTCGAAATGGATCCGGAACCGCTCGAGCGACGCCTCGATCGACTCCCGCATAGCGACGACAGGGTCGTCGCCCTCGAGGTCGCCGAGATAGTCGCCGTGATAGCCGTCCTCGGGCGGCTCCTCCCCGCGCCGCACGGCTTCGACCGAGGCTCGGAACTTGTCCATCTGCGCGCCGGCGTCGTTGTAGTAGTACTCGCGCTCGACGTCGTTTCCGGCCGCTGTGAGGAGCCGCGCGACCGCGTCGCCGTACGCGCCGTTTCGGGCGGCCGCGACCGTGACGGGACCGGTCGGGTTCGCGGAGACCATCTCCACCTGGACGCGCTTCCCGGTCTTCTCGGCCGGCGTTCCCGAGAGCATCGCCTCGAGCGCCGAGGCAAACCACTTGTCGCGAAGGAAGATGTTGACGAAGCCAGGCCCCGCGATCTCGGCGCGCTCGACGACCTCGAGCTCCATCGCCGCCTCCGCGATCTCGGCCGCGAGCTCGCGCGGCGGGCGGCGCCGCGCGGGGGCGAGCCGCAGCGCGACGTTCGTTGCGTAGTCGCCGTGCGCCGCCTCCGCGGGCCGCTCGAGCTCGAGCTCCATACCGACGCGGCTCGCCAGCGCATCCGCGAGCGCTCTGACCGGATCAGCCGGCAACAGGCTCCCGCGGGGCGAAGAGATCTTCGAGCGCGCGAATCTCGCTCGGGGAGCCGACACCGATGAGGACGTCCCCGGCGTCGATCGTCGCGTCAGGCTCGGGCGTCGTGTCGAAGCTGCCGTCCTGCTTGCGCAGGGCGATGACGAGCGCGCCCGTCTCGTGCCGGATGCGAAGCTCGCCGATGGTTCGCCCCGCCGCCGGGCACGTGTCGCGCACCTCGATCTCCGCGAGCTGAAGGTCAGGGCCGGTCGCGGTCGTCACGGTGTCGAGGAAGGCCGTCACCTGGGGCCGCAAGACGAGGTTCGCCATCACCTGCCCGGCGGTCGTGTAGGGAAGGACCACGCGATCGGCGCCCGCGAGCACGAGCTTCCGCTCTGCGTCGGAATTCGAGGCGCGCGCGACAATCGTGAGATCCGGCCGCGAGGCTCGCGCCGACAGCACGATGTAGAGGTTGGCGACATCGGAGTCGGACGCGGCGACAAGCCCGCGCGCGCGCCCGATGCCTGCCCGCGTCAGATCTCCGTCGCCGGTCGCGTCGCCCGGAACGAGCAGGTCTCCGCGCTCTTCGGCCACCGCGATCGCGTCGTCGCTGTGATCGAGCACGACGAAGGGCACACCGGATGCTCGGAAGTCCTCAGCCACGCGACGACCAACGCGCCCGTAGCCGCAGATGATGTAGTGGTCGGATAGGTGGTCGATTGCCCGTTCCCTCCGTCGCTCGGCGAGTGCGCCGGAGAGGACTCCACCGGCGATCTCCTCGACGATAACCGCGCCGGCGTACGCGATGATCGCCAACCCCGCGAGAATGAGCACGATCGACAGAAAGAGCGCCGCGTTGCCATTCGGTGCCGTATCGAGACCCGTGAGCGTCGTCGTTACGACCGCCCGATAGAGGGCGCGAGTCCAGCCGTCGTCCAGCAGGTGATGGAAACCGATGGTCCCCACCGCGACGGCCGCAACAAAGGCGCCGAGGAGAAGCCCGATCTGACGGAGGCGAACGTTTACGGGCACGGCCCTAGTATGTGGGCATGGACGACGAAGAGATCGGCCAACCCGCGCCGGAACCCGGCGAGCGGCGCCTCAACATCCAGATGCCGACCGAGCTCATCGGCGGCACGTACTCGAACTTCGCGAACGTGAGCTTCTCCCAGTACGAGTTCACGCTCACGTTCATGCGCATCGAGCACGAGATCGAGGAGGGTGACGTGCCCGGCGCGGTCGTCGCGCGCGTGAACGCGTCGCCGCTCTTCGTGCCCGAGCTCATCGCAGCGCTGCAGGACTCGTGGTCGAAGTACGTCACGCGCGAGGGGATCCGCAACCTGCCCGAAGCGCCCGGCCACTCCGACGAGCCGTCCGAAGGCGCCTGACGACGCTCGCATTCGCGCCGTCGTACGCCGTCCTCTGCGCCGCGCAGGCGGCAATCGTGGCGGCGCCCGCGCGACAGGCGCGTGAACAGGGACGGAGCTGGATCTGGCTCGCCGTGCCGGCGGCGCTCCTCGCAGCCGGCGTGCTCATCCTCGATCTCGTCTCCGGCGGTCCACGTGCCCTGGCGCTCCTCGCGACGTTCGGGACGCCGGTGCTCGCAGCTGCGGGAGGGCTGCTCCGCGGCAGCCCGCGCTGGTGGCTCTGGCCGCCGGTCGCCGTGGGGCTGTGGGTCGTTGCGTGGCAGGCGCACGGGCTCGTCCAGGACGCCGCGGGTCTCGTCCTGATCGCGGTCGCTTGTCTCGCGGCCGCCTCGGCCGCGGCCATCGTCGCGCCGGCGTGGTCGATTCGCGCCGGGCTCGTTGCGCTCGCCGCGCTCGACTGCGTCCTCGTCTGGGGAACGACGTCGGTCGAGAAGTCCACGACCGTGCTCGAGGGCGTCACGCTCCCCCACGCCGCCGGCGTGCCGCTCCCAAGTCTGCAGCAGCCGGTGTTCGGCGGCGCGCTCATGGGCTGGCTCGACCTGCTCGCGCCGGCGCTGCTCGGCGTCGTCGTCGCCGGCCGCACGAAGTACGGCGCCGCGGTGGCGACGGGTGTCGCCGCCGGCCTCTGGGGGCTGCTCTTCTTCACGACGGCGGAGGTCGCCGCGACCGTCCCCGTCCTCGCGGGGCTAGCGTTCGCGACCGCCGATGCGCGTCGCCGTCGTCTCTGACATCCACTCGAACCTCCACGCGCTCGACGCGATCCTCGAGGCGATCGAGGCCGAGGAGACAGACGAGCTCTGGTGCCTCGGGGACGTCGTCGGGTACGGCCCGCGCCCAAACGAGTGCTGCGAGCTGATCGAAGCGCGGGCGCACGTCTGCCTCGCCGGTAACCACGATCTCGCGATCTGCGGAGCGATCGACCTCGAAGAGTTCCACGGCGACGCCGCCCTCGCCGCCCGGCTGAACCGAGCAGCGCTGACGCCGGAGTCGCTCGCGTTTCTGAACCGCCTCGAGCCGCAGGGGACGGCGCATGGCGTCGCGCTCTACCACGGCAGCGCGCGCGACCCCGTCTGGGAGTACGTCCTGTCCGACGAGGCCGCCCGCGCGACGCTCGCGCTCGCCGGCTCGCCGCTCGTGCTCGTCGGGCACAGCCACGTCGCGCTCCGGTTCGCCGCGACCGCAGGCGAGATGGAGGGCGGCCTCGCACCCGCCGGCTCCGTCTTCGAACTCGAAGGCACGCCGACGCTCCTCAATCCGGGCTCGGTCGGTCAGCCGCGGGACGGCGATCCGCGTGCGGCGTACCTCCTTCTCGACCTCGACGCGGAGCGCGCCGAGTTCCGTCGTGTCTCCTACGACGTCGCGCGCACGCAGCGCGAAATGGCCGAGGCCGGGCTCCCGGGCGCCCTCGCGGCTCGCTTGACCGTCGGGCAGTAGCGCTAGATGCTGACGGGCAGGACGGGCGGCGGGCCGGCCGAGGCGGCGGCGGCAACGTCGGCGGCGGCGACCTGCGACTCGACCACGACGGCGGGGACGGACGGCGCAAAGACCTCGATACCCTCGCGGGCGAGCGCAAGCTGGACTTCCTCGCGCGCCTTCCAGATCCGCCACTTGACCGTGGCGAGTGTGACCTCGAGCGAGTCCGCAATCTCGGTGTACGAGAGCCCGACGATGTCGCGCAGGAGAAGCGCCATCTTGAGATCGACGGTGAGATGCTCGACCGCGCGCCAGACCGCGTCGATCGTCTCGATCCGCTCGAAGGGAGCATCGACGACCTCGAAGGCCGTCATCTCGTCGACGTCGACGACCGTGCGCGGCCGCCGCTCGTTTGCGCGCAACTCGTCGAGCACGCGGTTCTTCGTCACCTGGAACAGCCAGGTCGTGAACTTCGAGCGCGACGAGAAACGCGCCAGTCCCTGGTAGACGCGCAGGAAGACTTCCTGCGTCAAATCCTCGGCGAGGGATCGATCGCCCACCATCCGCAACACGTAGTTGAAAACGGGCGTTTGGTACGAGCGAACGATGATTGCGAAGGCGCGATCATCGCCTCTCTGTGCCTTCCGCAGAACGCCGTCATCAGGCTGTGGCAGCGACAATGTGGCGCGAGTATACGGCTATCTCACGACTCTTCCAGTAAACAATTTGGGTTAATTTGTGAAGACTGCGGCACACCGAGAAGGACAAGGATCGTGCCCGCAACCTGGGAGAGTTCGCCGTCGCGAAGCGCGAAGCCCGGGGCCGTGAGAATCACCGGCACGGGGTTCGTCGTGTGCGCCGTGTGCGGGCTGACGCCGTCGTCTTGGAGGAGCTTCTCGGCGTTCCCATGGTCGGCGATGATGAGGCACACGCCGCCCGCGCGCTCGACTGTTTCGACGACACGCCCGAGGCACGCGTCGGTCGTCTCGACCGCCTCCACGACGGCGGGAATGACGCCGGTGTGGCCGACCATGTCGGGATTCGCGAAGTTGACGACGACGAAGCCGAGGCCTCCCTCATCGATTGCGGCGACGACCTTGTCCGCCACCTCGACGGCGGACATCTGGGGCTTGAGGTCGTAGCTCGCGACGTCGCGCGGCGAGTCGACGAGGATCCGCTCCTCCTTGTCGAACGGCTGCTCACGGCCGCCGTCGAGGAAGTACGTCACGTGGGCGTACTTCTCCGTCTCGGCGGCGTGCAGCTGGCGGATGCCGTGCTCGCTCAGCACCTCGGCGAGCGTCCCCTCGACGACGTGCTCGGGGAACGCGACGGGGAACGGGAACGCGTCGCGGTAGCGCGTCATCGTCGTGAGGTCGACGCCGAGCTCGCCGAGCTTCTGCGAGAGCTGGCGGCCGCGGTCGGGCCGGAAGTTGAAGAAGATCGCCGTGTCGGTAGCGGGGTCGAGCCGCGGCCGGCCCTCGATCGCGGTCGGCTCGATGAACTCGTCCGTCACACCCGCGTCGTAACTCCGTTGCACTACCGCGAGCGGGTCGCCCCCCTTGGGGGTTTCTAGCACGGGATTAGTCACGGCATCGAGCGCTTTCTGTGTCCGATCCCAACGGTTGTCGCGATCCATCGCGTAGTAGCGGCCTGCGACCGTGGCGATCCGGTCGGTCGGCAGCTCGGCGAGGTCGTCAATGGCGGAGTGCGGCGCGACGTCGCGGCCGTCGGTGAACGCGTGGATCCACGTCTTCTCCGGTGCGAACTCGAGCAGCGCTTTCACATGGTCGATGTGCGAGTGGACGCCGCCGTGCGACACGAGGCCGAGCAGGTGGACGTTCTTACCGCGCTCGAACGCGCCACGCAGGACGGGGTTCTCGAAGAACGAGCCGTCCTCGATCGCCTTGTTCACGCGCACGAGATCCTGGAACAGGATGCGGCCGGAGCCGATCGTCAAATGGCCGACCTCGGAGTTCCCCATCTGGCCGTCGGGAAGCCCGACGGCCGCGCCCGACGCCTCGAGCTGCGCGTGCGGGAAGTCGCGCCAGAGCCGGTCGAAGACAGGCGTGTCGGCGAGCTCGACAGCGTTACCGGGGCCGGGCGGCGCGATCCCCCAGCCGTCGAGGATGACGAGCGCGACTAGAGGGAACGTGCGGCCTGGCATATCGCGCGGAAGGAGTCGACATCGAGCGAGGCGCCGCCGACGAGCGCACCGTCGACGTCGGGCTGCTCGAAGAGCCCGGCGGCGTTGTCGGGCTTGACGGAGCCGCCGTACAGCACGGGCACGTTCAGAAGGGTCTTGATGAAGGCGTGTGCGGCCTGCGCCATCTCCGGCGTCGCGCTGAGGCCGGTGCCGATCGCCCAGACGGGCTCGTACGCGATGACGAGACGATCGTCCTGCGGGAGGGCCGCGACCTGCCGGCGGAGGACGTCCTCCGTCTCGTCCGCCTCGCGCTGCTCGAGCGTCTCGCCGACGCACGCGATCACGCCGAGCCCGGCCGCGAGCGCCGCTTCGGCGCGGCGCGCGACGCCCTCGTCGGTCTCGCCGAAGAGCTGCCGCCGCTCGGAGTGGCCGACGAGCGAGCCGGCGACGCCGAGCTCGAGCAGCATCGGCGCGGAGATCTCGCCCGTGAACGCGCCCTCGGCCTCCCAGTGGACGTTCTGCGCGTACGTCGTCAGGCCGGCCGCGACGCAGTCGGCGAGCCGCGTGTACGGCGGGCAGACGATCGCATCGAGGCCCGGCGAGCGCCTGCGGGTCAGGCCCGCGGAACATCTTCCAGTTGCCCGCGACAATGGTCATGACGGGATCGCTGCCACGCCGGGCAGCTCCTTTCCCTCGAGCAGCTCGAGGCTCGCGCCGCCGCCCGTCGAGACCCACGACACCTGGTCCGACAAGCCGAGCTCGTTCAGCGCGCGAACGGAGTCGGCGCCGCCGACGACGCTGAACGCGCCGACGTTACCCGCGACCGCCTCGGCGACGGCTTTCGTCCCCTCCGCGAAGCGCCGGCCACTCGAAGACGCCCATCGGGCCGTTCCAGAAGATCGTGCGGGCGCCCGCGAGCTTCTCGGCAAAACGCGTGCGCGTCTCAGGCCCGATGTCGAGACCGAGCCACCCGTCGGGCAGCTCGTCGTAGCCGCACACCCGCGACTCGGCATCAGCCGCGAACTCGGACGCGCCGACGACATCGCTCGGCAGCTCGACCGCAAAGCCGAGCGGGCTCCCGTCGCGCAGCTCCTCGGCCATCTTCCCGCCGATGAGCACAGTGTCTGCGCGACCGCCGAGGTTACGCAGCACGCCGAGCTTGTCCTCCACCTTCGCGCCGCCCGAGATCAACACGAACGGCCGCTCGACGTCACCGAGCAGGCGACCGAGGTGCTCGAGCTCGTCGAGAAGGAGCAACCCGGCGTACGCGGGCAGCAACCGCGCGACGGCCTCCGTCGACGAGTGCGCACGGTGCGCGGACCCGAACGCGTCGTTGACATAGAGGTCGCAGCCGTCGGCGAGCTCGCGTGCGTAGGCCTCGTCGTTCTTCGTTTCGCCGGCGTTGAAACGGGTGTTCTCGAGCACGATCAGACGGTCGTCGGGGAGCAGCTCGCGGACGCGCGCCGCGACGGGCGCCATCGCGTACTTCGCCCGGTCTTCCTCCGTCTTCGGCCGACCGAGATGAGAGCAGACCCGCACCTCGGCGGCACCCGCGTCGAGGAGCAGCCGGAGCGTCGGCAGCGAGGCGCGGATGCGTGTGTCGTCGGCGACGCGGCCGTCCCCATCGCCATGAAACTCGAGCGGGACGTTGAGGTCCGACCGGACCAGAACGACCTTCCCCGCGACGTCGGCATCGCGGACGCTTCTCGGCAGCCGCACCTCTCCTCCCTACGCGGCGACGGCCGCCGGGAGCGTCTGGCCGATCTTCGCGACGAGATCGACGAGGCGACAGCTGTAGCCCCATTCGTTGTCGTACCACGAGAAGACCTTGACGAGGTTGCCGTTGACCATCGTGAGGTCGCTGTCGAGGATCGACGAGTACGACGAGTGGACGATGTCGCTCGAGACGATCGGCTCGTCGGTGTACTGGAGGATCCCCTCGAGATCGCCGGTGTCGGCCTTCGAGCGGAAGAGTTCGTTGACCTCCTCCGCGGTCGTCTCCTGGCCGACGAGAACGGCGAGGTCGACGATCGAGCCGGTCGGGACGGGCGCGCGCATCGACATCCCGTCGACCTTGCCCTTGAGCTCGGGGATGACGACGCCGATCGCGCGGGCGGCGCCGGTCGAGGTCGGGACGAGGTTGAGCGCGGCGGCGCGGGCGCGGCGCAGATCCTTGTGCGGCCCGTCCTGGAGCATCTGATCCTGCGTGTACGCGTGGATCGTCGTCATGAAGCCGCGCTCGATCCCGTACGCCTCGTGGAGGAGCTTCGCGACCGGCGCGATGCAGTTCGTCGTGCACGACGCGTTCGAGATGATGTTGTGCTTCTCGGGGTCGTAGTCGCGGTCGTTGACGCCGAGCACGACGGTGAGATCGGGGTCGGTGGCGGGCGCGGAGATGACGACCTTGCGCGCGCCGGCCTGGAGGTGCTTCTCGGCCCCTTCGCGCTTCGTGAAGATGCCGGTCGACTCGATGACGATGTCGACGCCGAGGTCGCCCCACGGCAGGTCGGCGGGATCGCGCTCGGAGAGAAGCTTGATCTCATGTCCGGCGACCGAGATGGAGCCGTCGCCCAACTCGACGGGCACGTCGAGGTTTCCGTGCACGGAGTCGTGCTTCAGGAGGTGCGCCATCGTCTTCGCGTCGCCGAGGTCGTTCGCCGCGACGATCTCGAAGTCGCCGCCGCGATCGAGGTGCGCGCGTGTGAAGTTGCGGCCGATCCGGCCGAAGCCGTTGATCCCGACTTTGATCTTCGCCATCGTCTCGATCCCCTTTTGTTCGTGTCCGAATTCTCGAAGCGAGTCTAACGAGGCCGCCGCGCGCGAAACTCGGCACCTTCCCGCATGAATGGTGCGGTGGAGTTCATAGGCGGGCGGGCCGGGAAGCTCCGAGGACGACCCTCCCGGCCCGTCACCCCAGCTCGGAACCCGACGGTAGACGGGGTCTGAATCTGCCGCCGGACGAGCATGGACCCGCCGCGGCGAGTATATGACCCCGAAGTTGCCGGATCAGTAGTCGTGCAACGGACCCCGAAGTACCTTCAGTGCTCGGCAAGCTCCTGGATCCGGCGGAGTCGACGGTACGCGGCCGCTTTCGTAAGGCCGGGCTTGCAGCGGCGCGCGAGCTCGGCCGTCGACGCGGTCGGGTGGCGCAGCCGGAGCAGGGCGATCTCGCGCAGGTCGTCGGGGAGCGCGTCGACGTCGAGGTGGCGGAGCGCCTCGAGCTGGGCGTACGCGGCGCGGCTCGTGCGGACGAGGTTCGCGTGGTCGGCGTTCGCGAGCCGGTTCGCGTCGGCGCGCGTTGCGGCGAGCACCGCCTGTTCGGAGAGCGCGAGCACGACGTCGACCGCACCGGCGGCGACAAGCGCGTCGGCGATCGTCTCCGTTCCCTTCGCGTACGCGGTCGCGTGCGTCTCGCGCTCCTGTACATGGAGCTCGGCGCCGAGACGCGCGGCGAGGCCCGCGAGGTAGCGGGCGCCTTCGGCTTCACCGGTGCGGATCTCGAGATGCGGGTCGCGCGGCCCGCTGAGACTTCCCGCCCCGAGCAGCGCGCCGCGGAGGTAGGCGGCGGCGCAGCAGCGCCGCTTGACGACGCGTGCGGGCGGCCGGTCGAGGGGTCGATGCGTGTGGCCGAGTACGCCTGCGCGGTGGAGCACCGCGTACGCGGTGTCCGATCCCTCGACGTGGAGTTGGTACCGCGTCGCGTGGTCGAAGGCGGCGCGGTTGTACGTGCGGATCTCCGATGTCACGTCGAGCGCGCGGAGAAGCGCGAACGCGCGGCGCGCGACGGTCGAGCTCGCGACATCGAGGTGAACGTCGACGCTGCCGCGCCCGCGGAGGTGGGCGCGGCCGGCGACGTGGAAGAGGCCGGAGAGCTCGGCGAGCCGGTCGCACTCGCGCTCGGGCGCGATCGCGGCGAGCTCCTCGCGGAGGTCGTCAGAGAGCACCGGCGTATCCCTCGAGCGCGAGCAGGCGCCGCTTGTACTCGACTCCGGCGCTCCCGTACGAGCCGAGGCCGGTGGCGGAGACGACGCGGTGGCACGGAACGAAGAGGCCCAGGCGGTTGCGCGCGCAGAAGCTCCCCGCCGCGCGCGCGGCGCCAGGCGCACCCGCGAGCACGGCGAGCTCGCCGTACGTGACGACCTCTCCCGGCGGGATCGCGCGCAGCTCTTCGCGCAGCGCGCGAGGAACGGCGTCTCATGTTCGAGGTCGACCGGGAACTTCCTCGAGGCCGGCGCAATCGCCGTCGAAATAGCGGCGCAGCCGAGCGATCACTTCCGCGACAAAACTGTTCCTCTCCGGAGACACATCTCGTGGTATGCCATGCCCTAGCCCCGGGTGGGCGGGGGTTTGGGACGGGACCAGAGGAGTGCCCGCCCGCGGCCAAGGCGAGCTCGTGCCAGACGACGCGGCCGTCGGAAACGACGAGCTCGCCCGTCCCCCAGCCGTCGATCTCGTACGCCACCTGCGTCACCGCCACGCTGTGAATCCTAGAATCGACTTCGTGAGCACCCACGGCATCTTCCGCGTCCCCGAGCCCGTCAACGAACCGGTCAAGGGTTACGAGCCGGGCAGCCCCGAACGCGACGAGCTTCGCCGCCGCCTCGCCGAGCTGAGCGGCGAGCGCCTCGACCTCCCGCTCGTCATCGGCGGCGAGGAGGTGCGCACCGGCGACACGTTCGAAGCCGTGATGCCGCACCGCCGCGAGCCACGTGCTCGCAGACGTCCACAAGGGCGCCGCACCCGAGGTCGAGCGCGCGATCAAAGCCGCCGCCGCACGCGTGGGAGGACTGGTCACGCACGCCGTGGGAGGATCGCGCCGCCGTCTTCCTCCGCGCCTCCGAGCTCCTCGCCGGCCCGTGGCGGCAGACGCTCAACGCCGCGACGATGCTCGGCCAGTCGAAGACGTCGCACCAGGCCGAGATCGACGCCGCGTGCGAGCTCATCGACTTCTGGCGCTTCAACGTCGCAGTACATGACGCGCATCTACGAGGAGCAGCCGATCTCCTCGCCGGGCGTATGGAACCGGCTCGAGTACCGCCCGCTCGAGGGCTACGTCTTCGCCGTCACGCCGTTCAACTTCACGTCGATCGCGGGCAACCTCCCCACCTCGGCCGCGCTCATGGGCAACACCGTCGTCTGGAAGCCGGCGTCGACCGCTGCGGTCAGCGCGCATTTCCTCATGAAGCTGTTCGAGGAAGCCGGGCTGCCGCCGGGCGTGATCAACCTCGTCTACGGCTCGGGCGCGCGGTCGGCGATCCCGCGCTCGCGAACGACCACCTCGCCGGCATCCACTTCACCGGCTCGACGCCCGTCTTCCAGGGGATGTGGAAGACCGTCGGCGAGAACATCGCCCGCTACCGCAACTACCCGCGCATCGTCGGCGAGACCGGCGGCAAGGACTTCATCGTCGCGCACCCGAGCGCCGACGCCGAGGCCGTCGCGACCGCGATCCTCCGCGGCTCCTTCGAGTACCAGGGCCAGAAGTGCTCGGCCGCGTCGCGCGTCTTCGCGCCCGCGAGCCTCTGGCCGCAGATCCGCGACCAGGTCGCGTCCGAGGTCGAGACGATGAAGATGGGCGACGTCGCCGACTTCACGAACTTCGTCGGCGCCGTCATCGACGCGAGCTCGTTCGCGACGCAGAAGGACGCGATCGAGGAGGCGAAGGCTTCCGGCTCCGCCTCGATCGTCGCCGGCGGCGCGTACGACGACAGCGAGGGCTGGTTCGTCCAGCCGACCGTGATCGAGACGACCGACCCGGGCTTCCGGACGATGCAGGAGGAGCTCTTCGGCCCCGTCGTCACCGCCTTCGTCTACGACGACTCGCGCTACGACGAGACGCTCGACCTCGTCGACACCGGCACGAGCGTACGGCCTCACCGGCGCCGTCTTCGCCCGCGACATCGCGGCGGTCGAGCAAGACGCGCGACCGGCTCCGCTACGCGGCCGGCAACTTCTACGTCAACGACAAGCCGACCGGCGCCGTCGTCGGCCAGCAGCCGTTCGGCGGCGCGCGCGCGTCCGGCACGAACGACAAGGCCGGCTCGATGTGGAACCTCATCCGCTGGGTCAGCCCGCGCACGATCAAGGAGACGTTCGTCCCGCCGCGCGACTACCGCTACCCGTTCCTCGAGAACGACGAGTAGCTAGCCGCGCCCGGCCTTGTGCAGCTGGGCGTAGACGCTCCGCGCGACTTTCGCGGGCACGCCGGGTACGCCCTCGAGCTCCTCCGGTGACGCGGCGATCATCGCGTCGACCGAGCCGAAGTGGTTGAGGAGCGCACGCCGCCGTGCCGGGCCGACTCCGTCGAGCTCGTCGAACAACGACGAGAACCCGCGCGACTCGCGGCGCTGGCGATGGAATCCGACGGCGAAGCGGTGCGCCTCGTCCCTAACACGCTGCAGAAGTTGCAAACCAGGATCGTGGCGCGACAACACGACCGGGCGCGCCTGGCCCGGCACGAACACCTCCTCCTCCCGCTTCGCGAGCGAGATGACCGCGACGCGCGGCAGGTCGAACGCCTGCATCGCGGCGAGCGCGGCTGCGAGCTGGCCCTTGCCGCCGTCGACGACGACGAGGTTCGGCGCCGCCGCGAACGACTCGTCGTACTCGGCGGCGGTGCGTCCCGCAGCGAGCCGCGCGAAGCGCCGCGAGACCATCTCCCCCATCGCGGCGAAGTCGTCCATCCCGGCCTGGTCTCTGATCCCGAACTTCCGGTAGTGCGCCTTCTTCGGGAGGCCGTCCTGGAACACGACCATCGAGCCGACGTTGTCCTGCCCCATCGCGGTCGAGATGTCGAAGCACTCGATCCGGAGCGGCAGCGCCTCGAGGTTGAGCGTCTCGCGCAGCTGCTCGAGCGCCTCGACCCGGCGCGCGCGCCGCGCCTCGCTCTGCGCGACGTCGCTGGAGAGGACGTGCAGCGCGTTCTCGTCGGCGAGCTGCTGCAGGCGCCGCTTCTCGCCGCGCTCGGCGGTGCGGATCTCGACCCGCGCGCCGCGCCGCTCGCCGAGCAGCTCCGCGAGCGCCGACAGGTCGCCGGCGTCGCGCGGCACGACGATCTGCGGCGGCACGCTCGGCGCGCTCCCGTAGTACTCGAGGCCGAACGACTCGAGGATCGTCGTCACATCCTGTCCGCCGACGTTCTCCAGGTGGAACGAGTGGCGGTCGACCATCTTGCCGCCGCGGAGCGGGAAGATCTGCACGACGGCGCGGTCGCCCTCCGCCGCGAAGCCGATCACGTCGACGGTGCCGCCGTCCTGCCGCTCGACCGACTGCCGCTCGACGAGGTGCTGCACCGCGTGGAGCCGGTTGCGGTAGCGCGCCGCGTCCTCGTACCGCTCCTCGGCCGCCGCCTCGCGCATCTGCCGCTCGAGCTCGCGCTGGATCGGCTTCACGTCGCCCGAGAGGAACTCGATCACCGCGTCGACGATCCCGCGGTAGTCATCCGCGCGACACGTACCCGACGCACGGCGCAAGGCAGCGGTCGATGTGGAAGTCGAGGCAGGGGATGCCGCTGTGCCGGCCCGGCTTCGGCCCCTCGCACGGCCGATAGCGGAAGACGCGGTTGAGCACGTCGAGCGTCTCGCGCACCTTCTTCGCGTTCGCGTACGGGCCGAAGTACCAGACGCCCGGCCGGTGCCGCTCGCGCGTGAACATGACGCGCGGGAACTCGTCCTCGACCGTGACGGCGATGTACGGGAACGACTTGTCGTCGCGCAGCCGGACGTTGAACGGCGGCCGGTGGCGCTTGACGAGGTTCTGCTCGAGGTGGAGCGCCTCGACCTCGCTCCCCGTGACGATCACCTCGATGTCGGTGACGCGCTCGCGCAGCGCGGGGATCTGGACGCGACCGTCGCCCGTCTTCTGGAAGTACGAGCGCACGCGCGGCCGCAGCGATTTCGCCTTCCCGACGTAGAGCACCGCGCCGTCGTCGTCGCGGAAGAGGTAGACGCCCGGCTTCGCGGGCAGCTGCTTCAGCTGGTTCTCGACGCGTGCGGTGGCCATTTCGGCCACGCTACCCGAGCCGCTTAGACGGCTGCCTGGCCGTCCTTGTAGACGCGCTCGATGCGGCTCGGGAGATCGGTGAAGTCGAGCGGATCGCCGGAGACGACGACGACGTCGGCGCGCTTGCCCGGCTCGAGCGTGCCGAGCTCGCGCTCGACGCCCATGAGCTCGGCCGCGGTCTTCGTCGTCGCTACGAGCACGTCCGTCGGGCTCATGCCGACGTCCTGCATGAGCTGCAGCTCCTCGAGGTTCGTGCCGTGCGGGACGACGCCGGCGTCGGTTCCCATCGCGATCTTCACGCCCGCTGCGGCCGCGCGACCGATCGACTCGCGGTGCGTCTCGACGACGTCGGTCGCTTTGCGAAGGATGTCGGGCGGGATCGGTACTCCGGCCTCGGCGGCGCGAATGACGCCGAGCGGCGCGACGAGCGTCGGGACGAGATACGTCCCGTGCTCGAGCATCATCTCGAGCGCCTCGTCGTCGATGTAGATGCCGTGCTCGATCGAGCGCACGCCCGCGCGCACCGCGTTCTTGATCCCGATGGCCGCCTGGGCGTGCGACATGACGAAGAGCCCCGCGGCGCGCGCCTCCTCGCACATCATCTCGATCTCGTCGAGCGCAAACCCGCGGCTGGTCAGGCGCATCGGTCGGCGAGAGGACACCGCCAGACGTCGCGATCTTGATCACGTCCGCTCCGTTCCGCACGAGCTCGCGGATCTTGCGGCGCGCCTCCTCCACGCCGTCGACGATCTGCGACGGCATGCCCGGATACTCCGGGAAGAGGTCGCTCGTCCCGCCCGACGGCATCCAGCCGTCGCCGTGACCGCCGGTCTGGCTCAGCATCGTGAGCGAGATCTGGAGGCGCGGCCCGCGGACGATTCCCTCCTCGACGGCACGCTTCACGCCGAGGTCGGCGCCGCCGGCGTCGCGCACCGACGTGATCCCAAGGCGGATCGTCGCGTCGAGGTTCTTGATCGCGTCGTAGAAGCGGTACGAGAACGGCGTCTGCAGGTGCCGCCACACGTCGATGTGGCCGAACATCACGTGGACGTGCGTGTCGAAGAGGCCCGGCAGCAACGTGGAGCCGGAGACGTCGACCTGCTCGTCGCCGTCGAGTCCTACGCCGACGTCGGCAATCAGCCCGTCCTCGACTGCGACATCAGCCTCGGCGATGGGCGCACCCGTGCCGTCGAAGACCCGTCCACCCGTGAAAACCGTGCGCACCTCGACTCCTCCTCTTGTTGACCTCGGAGCGCGAACACTATGCAGCGCGCAGAAAGCGCGATAGCCTCACTGCGTGGAGTATCCGACTCTGCACAAGCTCGAGGGCATCTCGCCGCGCGCCTTCCAGCATCCGGCCGACCGCGCCGCGACACAGGCGCTCGCCCAGATCCCCGGCGTGGACCAGGTCGTGCGGAAGGTCACGGAGCTCAAGTACGAGCGCTCGCTGCGGCAGCTCTTCCTCGCGAACTCGGTGAAGATCGGGCCGCGGCAGCTGCCGGAACTGTGGACGGTGTACGAGCGCGCCGGCGAGACGCTCGACATACCGGAGCTGCCCGACCTCTACACGACGTACTTCCCGCTCGGCCCGAATGCGATGGCTATCGGCGCGGGCAAGCCGATGATCGTCGTCTCGGCGCAGTTCGTCGAGATGCTCGACCCCGACGAGCTCTGGGCGCTGTTCGGCCACGAGCTCGGACACGTGCTCGCGGATCACGTCCTGTACACGACGACGCTCGCGATCCTTCTCAATCTGCAGGGCATGCTCCCGGCGTTCGTCCGACTGCCGTACCGCGCCGTGCTGGCGGTGCTCCTCGAGTGGTCGCGCTCGGCCGAGCTCACCGCCGATCGCGCCAGCGCGCTCGCATGCCGCGACCCGCTCGTCACCTCCCGCATGCTCATGGTCATGGCCGGCGGCGTGCCGTCGCACCGCCTCGACCTCGACGCGTTCCTCGTGCAGGCGTCGGAGTACGAGGAGTGGGACTCGCGCTGGGATCGCGTCATGCGCGTCTTCTCCGAGCGGCGCGGGACGCATCCGTTCGCCGTGCGCCGCGTGCAGCAGCTCATGGAGTGGGTGCGCGGCGGCGACTACGACCGCATCCTCGGCGGCCACTACCCGCGCCGCGGCGACAGCGACCTGCGCGGCGACGCCGACAAGGCGTCCGAGTACTACGTCAACAAGATGTGGGACCTCTACCGCGACGCGGGCGACGCGACGCAGGGATTCCGCGACAAGGTCAGCGAAACGGTCGAGGGTCTCCGCAAGCGCGACGAAGAGCAGGGGGAACCCGGGTAGAATCCTCCACGTGGAGGGCCAATACGTCGCGTACACCTTCTACCGGGTCGCCGCGGAATGGCGCCGCCTCGTCGCGGCCGGCGACCGCGCCGCGCAGAAGGAGGAGTTCGCGCAGGTCCTCGACGACTTTGCGCCGCGCTTCGACAATCTCCGCGCGTACTCGACGACCGGCGTCCGGCCCGAGACCGACTTCTTCCTCTGGAAGATCACCGAGCGCTACGACGACCTCGGCGAGCTCGGCGCCGCGCTGAACGGAACGGAGCTCGCCGGCTGGCTCGAGACGCCGTACTCGTACCTCGCGACGACGAAGGCGTCGCAGTACACGAGCGCGCGCCGCGCGCGGAAGATCACACCGCACGGCCTCCCGTACCTCGTCGTCTACCCGTTCGTGAAGGTGCGGCCGTGGTACGTGCTGCCCGCGGAGGATCAGCAGCGCGCGATGAACGAGCACATGGTCATCGGCCGCGAAGAGTTCCCCGGGATCAAGAACCACACGACGTACTCGTTCGGCCTCGACGACCAGGAGTTCATGCCGGCGTTCGAGTGCGACGAGCCGGCCGACTTCATGCATCTCATGCTCCGCCTCCGCGAGAGCGAGGCGTCGCGGTACACCGAGCGCGACACGCCGATCTTCGTCGGCAAGTTCATGCCGGTGCGCGAAGCGCTCGCCGCGCTCGACGGCGCTGCAGCTCGCGTCGAGGCGTAGCCACCCACATCGTCGGCGCAGGCGAGAGTCCGTAGTGGCCCAGGCGACCGTGCTTCCACTTCGCTTTCGCGCACGCCTAGCCCCGATAAACGAAGGGAGCCACCGGGCCATCTCCACCCTTGCCGGTCTTGCCGCAATAGAGGCATGCCTCATACCGCTCTCCCTCGGTGACGACGACCACCCAACGGTGCACTCCGAAGTAGCAGCGGAGAGCCTTTCGTCTAGTCCCCGCGACGCCGCAGTCGTGGCAGACAAGTTGCTCGGAACCAGGCATGCCGATCGGAGCCCGGCCTTGCTCCTTCCAGCGGTGCCAGCCAACGCGGCACCGGAGTCTCGCTGCCATGTCACACCCCTTCCGAGGTCTTCCGCC
The DNA here is from genome assembly GCA_963767525.1 of uncultured Actinomycetes bacterium. Classification (GTDB taxonomy): domain Bacteria; phylum Actinomycetota; class Thermoleophilia; order Gaiellales; family Gaiellaceae; genus Palsa-739. The sequence goes on along the minus strand of CAVYEH010000002.1, from coordinate 29,535 downwards.
ACAAGACTGGCACGTCAGTCTGCCAGCTTGCATCCGCGAGCTTGCGGATCGCGCTCAGGTGACATTCCGAGTACTGGCCCACCCATAGCCCCTACGGCCAGGTATAGAAACGCCGGAGGTTCTTCGAGAGACCCTGGGCCGTTGAGAGGTGGGTGAAATCCCCGATGTGTCGCGGCCAGAGCGGGGTTAGCCTTTCCTCTCCGGTTCGACGGGGAGGCTCGCAAACATGTCGGTAGACACTTTGACAGCGCCAGACACTTTGACAGAGCGCGTGGACACTCTGATGCAAGCCCACACTCACACGATGCCGGCCGAGTGGGGAAGTCCGCACCTGTCGGCGACACCGATCTCGCTCACGGTTCGCGAACTCGCCGCAACAGTGGCGGCGCTCGAGAATGCCGTGCGGGAGATCGCACTCGAAGTCGATAGCCTCAACAAAGCAGCGGCGCGTATCTCGTAGCGAAGTCGTTCGAACGAGAACTCCGCCACGCCCAGCGCGACGAAGAACGCCGCATCGAACGAGAGCACGAGACCCCGAAGACGGACGATCCGTAGCCGCGCCCGTCAAGGGACATTCCTGAGCACTCGCCCAGGCAAGGCACCACTACGCAACAGCGTGGTAGCGGTCAGCCTCGGCTGAGGGAGAGCGGCAGGCCGGGAGCGAGCTTGCTCGTGTCTACCTGCGAACCGATGCCGAAATCGAGGTCTTGGAGTGTCTTGCGGTCGACCACCGATGTGATGACGTCCCCGCTTGGCGGGTTCGCGGTGCCTCCAGGGCTGCTACAGCCCCCGCAGACGAAATGACCCCGGATGACGACGAGATAGACGGGTTGCGCCCCGGGGACGCCGCTGCCCGACCCCGCCGCGATGTTCGCCTCGTGGCGGCGACTCGCGTAGATCGTCGCGCCCGACGGGTGCGCGTCGCCGTTTGCTCTGGCCGCGCTCATCACCATGGCCTTGAGCTTCGCGAGCTTCGCAGCCGTGAGCCCCGGCAACGAGCTCGCCTGACGGCTGCTGCCACAGCCACTCGCAAGGAGCGAAGCGCCGACTAGCGCGACCACCGATACACGAGCGTGATTTAGGTCAGGGGTCATTCCGGAACACTGGCCCAGGCGCCGGTCGGGCTCTCAGCGCCGGGCGGCGTCCACGGTGAGCAGGCCGGGGTTGCTTCCTGCCTTGCCGGTCACAGTGATGTGACACGAGCTTTGCCGGGCGGGAATGCGGTAGAGCAGATTGCGCGTGCCGGCGGTGTCGAAGCTGCGGGTGACGGTCGAGACTTTCGTTCCCTTGACGCACTTCGTCGTGGCCGTCGTCTTGACGTTCGGCCCCGCGCCGAAGAGGATGATCTTCTTCGGTTGCGAGACTTGCATCTCGAAGCTGGCCGTTTGCCCACTGTCGAGGTGCATCGACTTCGATTTGTACCAGCCGGAAGCCGAGGCCGAAGCGGACGCGGCGACGAGCCCCGCGATACCAAGAGCTACGAGTAACACGGATCTCTTCATGCCTAGAAGCTACACCCCAAGCCTGAGTACGGCGGCCTCAATTTGGGTCACACTCCTGAAGCGGGTGCGACCGGTTCCGCTGCTGCGGTTCCGCGACGGCTGAGCGCCGAGACGACGATCCCGCCGAGGATCGCCGCCGCGCCGAGCAACTGCAGGCTCGACGGCGACTCGCCGAGGATCGCGCCGGCGAAAAGGACGGCGCAAAGCGGCTGGAGCATGAGCGACACCGAGGTCACGATCGCGGGCAGCCGGGCGAGCGAGACCGCGACGAGGAGCCAGCCGAGGCACTGGCACAGGAGCGCGAGGAGGACGAGCCATCCGGCCGCCGCCCACCCCGGCGTGAGGTCGAGGTTGCCGATCGCCAACCCGGCGACGAGACACGCGGCGGCGCTCGAAAGAGTCGCGTCGAACAGCGGCCCGCCCGGCCCGACGACGCCGCGCTGTCCCTCCCGCAGGATGAGGAGGAAGCCGGTGTACGCGAGCCCGGTGAGGATCGCGTAGACCGTGCCGCGCACCGGGTCGACTCCGTATGCGCCACTCTCGAGCACGCCGGAGACGAGGACGATCCCGACCATGATCACCGGGATGACGACGAGCGTCGCGCGCGGCGGCCGCTCGTGCCAGATGAGCCATGCGAACAGCCCGACGAGCACGACCTGCGTGTTGCTGAGAACGGTCGCGAGCCCGGCGCCGACGTAGTCGATCGCGTAATGCCACAGGATGAGGTCGGCGGCAAAGAACAGCCCGGCGACATAGGCGTACCGAGCGCTGGCGGCGCGTCCGCCGTCCCCACCTCCGCTCCTCCCATTTGCTGACGGCCAACAAAGGCAGCAGCGCAAAGAAGCAGCGAAAGAACGCCCCCGTCGACGGAGACGTGTGCGAGAGGCGGAAGAGGATCCCCGAGAACGAGAGCGCGAGCGCCCCGGCGAAGACCGCCACCTCGGCGTGGCGACCGAGCAGCCGCGAGCTCACGCGTACGTGTGCTGCTCGCGCCAGGTCCTGAACATCGCGAGCGCACAGAGTGCGAGGGTCGCGAGGAACGCGATGATCTGCATCCCGTGCGCGCCGCCATACCAGTAGACGGCGACGTCCGCGGCCGCAACGGCCGCGGCACCGTAGAACACCCACTGCGCGCGCCGCGACCACATCGAGATCCCCTCCCGATTCGCGCGCCACACGAGAAAGACGAAGTACGCCATCGCACAGAAGAACGCGATGCGGGCAATGAGCACGAGCACCGCCAGCGCGACCCACAGCTGCAGGACGACGATCACGGCGGCGACGGCCGCGATGATCAGCAGCCCGCGGGCCGTTCCGTTCAATCTCCTCATCCGGTCATATACGCCCGCACACCGAGCGCTCCTGCGACAAGGGTCGCGCCGGTGAACCAGGCGAGCCGGCCGCGCTGGTTGGCGGGCGCGTAGAGCCACGGCGAGAGCACCGCGATGAGCGCGACGCCGCCGTAGAGGTAGTGGAGCTTGTCCATCGCGCGGTGATGGCTCGACAGGAGGAGCAGTCCGATCGCGGCCTGCGCGATCACGAGCGTCTGCGCGAGTGCGAGCAGATGCGTGAGGTACGCGCGCGGCTCCGTCTGGCGGTAGTACGCCCAGCCGCCGGCCGCCGCGGCCGCGAGGCACGTCAGGATCACGAAGAACGCGACCGCGTGATGGAGGCTCACCATCGCGGGCGCACGGTAGCGGCGCGGCTGCCTTTATCCCGCTGCGACCCTCCGGTGCGGCGGAACGACGAGCACCGGCTGGTGCGCGGTGTGGCACAGGGCACGCGCCACGCTTCCCATGAGTGCGGCGGCGAGACCGCCGTGGCCGTGCGTCCCGACGACGATGAGGTCGGCGTGACGTCGTCGGCCGCGCGCGCGATGAGCGTCGCGACGTCGGGACTGCCGGAGCGAATCTCGAGCTCGGCGTCGAAGCCGGCAGCCTGAAGCTCCTCGACCTGCTGCGCGATCTTCTCCCGCATCTCCGGCTCGTCGGCGCTGACCGGCGCGCCGCCGTACCGGCCGACGAAGAGCTCGTTCGCGTGCACGGCGACGATCTTCGACCTGTGCGCCCGCGCCAGCTCGACGACGTGCTCGAGCGCGCCGTCGGCGAGTTCGGAGCCGTCGGTCGCCCACACGATCGTCTCGAACATGGCACACCAAGTCTCGGTGCGGAAGCCGCGGCCTGCATCGGCGTCCCCCCTCCGCCGTGTCGGGGTATTTCCGCAGCTTTCCGCGGCGGCCGCCCCGATGCCCTCACAGCAATGATTGCGGACACTGTGGCCATGAATTCTGGAAGGAGGATGCGATGAACCCCCACCACCCGATCATGCTCGCCACCGATGGTTCACCCTCTGCGGAGGAAGCGCAGCGACAGGCATTCGACCTCGCCAAGCTGAGCGGCGCCCCGCTCGTCGTCGTCTCCGTCTCGCACACGACGCTGCCCGCGGTCGGGTACAGCGCGTACGGCTACTCGGACGTCGTCACAGAGCTCACCCACGCCGAGCACAAGCGCCTCGACGCTCTGCTCGAAAGCGTGACCGAGGCCGCTGCGAAGGAAGGCATCGACTGCACGACGGTCGAAGCCGACGGAGCGATCGTCGAGGAGATTTCCCGGATCGCGGCCGAGCATCACGCACAGCTCGTCGTCGTCGGCTCGCACGGCTGGGGCGCGGCGCGGCGGATGCTCTCGGGCAGTGTCTCGACCGGGCCTCGTCCACTCCGCTCCCTGCCCCGTTCTCGTCGTCCGCGGCAGCGGCGGCGCTCAGCAGGAGGCTGCGGCATGAGCAGCGTCGCGGTCCCGCCTGCAGACGCTACCGACGTCATCCTCCGCGACGGCTCGACGCTGCGGCTGCGCGCACCGCGGGCCGAGGACGCCGACGCTCTGCTCGCGTTCTTCTCGGACCTCTCCGACCGCAGCCGCTACCTCCGTTTCCACGGCTTCCCCGCGCTCGGGCCGAAGCTCGTCGAGCCGGTGCTCGAACCCGACTGGGACGAACGCGGCGCACTCGTCGGCTCGCTCGACGGCCGCACCGTGGCGCTCGCGAACTGGGTGCGCCTGCGCGACCCCCACCTCGCCGAGGTCGCATTCACCGTCGACGACCGCTTCCAGCAGCGCGGGATCGGCACGCGCCTCCTCGAGCAGCTCGCCGCGCGCGCCGCCGAGGCCGGGATCGAGCAGTTCGTTGCCGAGGTGCTGCACGACAACGAGGCGATGATGAAGGTCTTCCGCGACGCCGGCTTCGACGTCCTGCGCGTCGCCGACGGCGGCGAAGTCGAGATCCGCTTCCCGATCACGCCGACGACCGAGTACCAGGAACGCGTCGCGGAACGCGACCACGTCGCCGTGCGCGCCTCGCTCGAGCCGTTCTTCCGGCCGGAGTCGGTCGCCGTCATCGGCGCCTCGAGCCGCCGCGGCAACATCGGCGGCGAGCTCTTCCGCAACGTCCTCGCCGCGGACTTCTCCGGCGCCGCGTATCCCGTCAACCGCAAGGGCGACTCGGTCGCCGGCGTGAAGGGCTACACCGCGGTCGGCGAGATCCCCGGCGGCGTCGACCTCGCAGTCATCTGCCTCCCCGGCGACAAGGTGCTCGAAGCGGCGGAGGAAGCGCTCGACGCCGGCGTCAAGGCGCTCGTCGTGATCTCCGCCGGCTTTGCGGAGATCGGCACGCGAGGGAGTCGAGCGACAGGAGAAGCTCCTCGCGCTCGTCCGCGAGCACGGCGCCCGCCTCATCGGGCCGAACTGCCTCGGCATCGCCTCCTCCCCCGTCAACCTCAACGCGACGTTCGCGCCGCGGAAGTTCCCCGTCGGCAAGATCGCGTTCTCGTCACAGAGCGGCGCGCTTGGCCTTGCGCTGCTCGAAGCATCGGAGTCGGCGGGGCTCGGCGTCACGTCGTTCGTCTCGATCGGGAACAAGGCCGACGTCTCGTCGAACGACCTGCTCGAGTGGTGGGAGGACGACGAGGAGACCGAGATGGTCATCCTCTACCTCGAGTCGTTCGGGAACCCGCGCGCGTTCAACCGCATCGCGCAGCGGCTCGCGCGCCGCAAGCCGATCCTCGCGCTCAAGGGCGGAACGACCCGCACCGGCAGCCGCGCAGCGAGCTCGCACACCGCGGCCCTCGCCGGCTCCGACGCAGCGGCCGATGCGCTCTTCCGCCACGCGGGAGTGACCCGCGCGCGGACGCTCGACGAGCTCATCGACGTCGCCTCGCTCCTCTCCGCGCAGCCGGTGCCGCGCGGGCGGCGCGTCGCGATCGTCACGAACGCCGGCGGGCTCGGAATCCTTGCCGCCGACGCGTGCGAGGCGGCCGGGCTCGAGCTTCCGCCTCCGAGCGAGGAGACGAAGGACGCGCTCGTAGACCTCATGCCGAGCGAGGGCAGCCTTGCGAACCCGATCGACATGCTCGGCGGCGCGAACGCGGAGAGCTTCGAGACAGTCCTGCCGCACGTCATCGCCGATCCCGCCTTCGACGCGGTGATCATCCTCTACGTCCCCACCGTCGGAGCGAACGAGGAGGAGCTCGGAGCCGCGATCAGCCGCGCCGCAGCAACGGCGCAAGGCAAGCCGGTGCTCTGCTCATTCCTCAGCGGCAAGGGAGCGCCGGTGGCGCTGCAAAGTGCCGCGCCGGTGCCGTGGTTCGCCTATCCCGAAGCAGCCGTGAGAGCGCTCGGCCGCGCCGTCGAGCGCGGCGAATGGCTGCGGCGTCCAGCCGGGACGCTGCCGGAGCTCGACCGCGACCGCGAAGCGGCGGAAGCGGTGCTGCGCGAGGCGCTCACGGACACGGACGATGCCTGGCTCGACGCGACGCAGACGCGCCGCCTGCTCGAGGCGTACGGCGTCCCGCTCGTTGCGGAGAGAGTCGTCCCGACGCCCGACGCGGCGGTCGAGGCAGCCCGCGAGGTCGGCTTCCCGGTCGTCCTCAAGACGGCAATCGCCGGCGCGCACAAGACCGAGCAGGGCGGCGTGATTCTCGACCTCGCGGACGAGGACGCGGTGCGCGCCGCCGCCGAGCAGCTCGGCGGCCCGGTACTCGTGCAGCCGTTCATCAAGGGCGGAGCCGAGCTTCTCGCCGGCGCCGTCCAGGATCCGGTGTTCGGCCCGCTCGTCGCGTTCGGCCCCGGCGGCGTGCTCGCCGAGCTCATCGGCGAGGCGCAGTTCCGGCTCGCCCCGCTCACCGACGTCGATGCGCAAGAGCTCGTCCGGTCCGGCAAGGCAGGCCGCCTCGTCGCCGGCTTCCGCGGCGCCCCTCCCGCCGACGAAGCCGCACTTGTCGATCTGCTCCTTCGCCTCTCCCTCCTGGCGGAGGAGCTGCCCGAGGTCGCAGAGCTCGACCTCAATCCGGTCATCGCACTCCCGGACCGTTGCGTCGCTGTCGACGCGCGCATCCGCGCGGCGCACCCCGCGGCCGCGCATCGCGCAAAGTCCTGGTAGCGAGCCGAGATGCGAAACGGCGCCCGTGGGGGCGCCGTTCGCGGTGGATGCGCCGGACTTCGCAGCCCGTATGCCCAGAGATTCGCTCAGCCCCGGCGGCCACGCATCGGGGATTCCTCGTATGGCCGAAAGAGGCGCCGGTAGGTACCTTCCGACCCAGTGCACGCCTTCGGGGTCAGTGACGCCGTCGAGCGCCTGCGGAGCGCGGGCGGCGGCTACGAGATCGTCCACGAGTCCGCCGGGATGGAGGTCGGCGTCTACGTCCTCGTCGCCCCGGAGCCGGACCGCCAGCAGCCGCACGCCGACGACGAGATCTACATCGGGCTCGAAGGCACGGGCGTGCTCGAGGTGGGCGACGAGCGCGTCCCCATCGAGGTCGGACAGGCGATCTTCGTCGAAGCGGGTGTCGAGCATCGCTTCACGGCGTACGAGCAGCTCGCCGTGCTCGTCATCTTCGAACGTGCGCGCAGTTAGTCTCGCCGCGGCGGTCACGATCCTTGCCCTCACGGGTTGTGGCGGCGCGAAGTCGCCGCACCGTTCGACCACAACGCACCATCAGATCCACCTGACGGCGTTCGAGAAGCGCGGCAAGGCGATCTTCATCTCCACGTGCGGGGCCTGCCACAAGCTCGCAGACGCAGGCACGACCGGAACCGCAGGGCCTGCGCTCATGCCGTCGTGGTCGGCCTCGCGCGTGCGCCTGGCGATCGAATTGGGCCCGGGCGCGATGACGGCGAATCTCGTCAGAGGACGAAAGGCGGCAGCGGTCGCCGCTTACGTCGCCGCCGCGACGTGGTAGCTCGTCAGTGCCCGCTGAGGCGGGTGAGCTGGTCGGCGAGCTCGGAGACGGTGCCGACGCCGTCGACGCTGCCGATCCGCAGCGGGCCGCCGTCCTCGAGATCGACGACGATGGTGGGCTTGCCGCACAGCCGCTCTCCTGCGTCGTGGCCGATCCGCACGCCCTCGATGTCGTCGTAGTAGACCCGGTGGACGCAGCCATGCCGGCCGCCGTGCGAGCCCTCGAAGCGGATGCTCTCGGGGCCGAGCTCGAGCTTCCCGGTCTCGAGATCGCAGCGCGGTTCGCTCCAGACGACGGCGTAACTCGACATATCCGGATGATCGGCTTCAAGCCCGGCGATCACATCGGTAACGGCACGCGCATCGGCGTGCGGGAAAGCCGCGACCTAGGCGGCAGGGTCGCTGTCCGACTCGAGCAGGCCCTGCTGGAGGGCGTGCCGCACGAGCTCGGCGCGGGTCGAGAGCCGGAGCTTCTGCATCACGTGCGCGCGATGGGTCTCGGCCGTCCGGACGGAGATGAAGAGGAGCTTCGCGATCTCCTGGTTCGTGTGCCCAAGCGCGAGCAGCCTCAGAACCTCGCGCTCGCGCTCGGAGAGCGGGTCGGCGTCCGCGCGCGCCTTCGCCTCAGCCTCCGCGGCGGCGAGCCGCGCGCCGAGCGCCGGATGGACGTAGCGCCCACCGCTCGCAACCTCGCGCACCGCCTGGACGAGCTCGTCGTCGGCCGCTTCCTTGAGGAGGTAGCCGGTCGCGCCGGCGGAGAACGCCTGGCGCACGTAGCTCGGGTCGTCCTGCATCGAGAGGACGAGAATCTTCGCCTTGGGCGCCGCCGCGAGGAGGTCGGGCGCCGCCTCGAGGCCGCTCCGGCCAGGCATGACGACGTCAAGGAGGATGATGTCGGGCTTGTGCAGCCGCGCGAGGCGGATCGCCTGCTCGGCATCGCCGGCTTCGTCGTCGACTTCGATGTCGGGCTCGGCCTCGAGCAGGAGGCGCAGTCCTGACCGAACGAGCGTGTGATCGTCGACGATGAGGACGTGGGTTTGCTTTGTTGCGACGGCTGCAGTTTTCGTGGGGCTCATGCCTCCACCCTGCCGTCACCGGGCCTTCCCGACCTCCGCGCGGGCGCTTCAGCGGTGTACGTGGTTTCCCGCAACGACTAGGCTGGACGCGTGATCCAGGAAGGCGAGCAGGCACCCGACTTCACGCTCGAGAGCGACGCGGGCGAACACATCAGCCTGTCCGGCCTCCGCGGCAAGCCGGTCGTCCTCTACTTCTATCCCAAGGACGACACGCCGGGCTGTACGGCGCAGGCGTGCGGGATCCGCGACGCGTACGGCGAGTTCGAGCAGGCGGGCGCGGTCGTGCTCGGCGTCTCACCCGACAGCGTCTCCAAGCACGTGAAGTTCAAGGACAAGTACGACCTCCCGTTCACGCTCCTCGCCGATCCCGAGCACGAGCTCGCCGAGCGTTACGGCGTCTGGGGCGAGAAGAAGTACATGGGCCGCTCGTACATGGGCGTCAACCGTACGACGTTCGTCATCGGACCCGACGGCGCTGTCGTCAAGGTCATGGAGAACGTCAAGCCGGCGACGCACGCCGACGACGTGCTCACCGCGCTGAGTTCGACTTGAGCCCGGAAACGACCTAGCCACCGTCGGGTCTTTCTGAGACGCTAGAGGGCGATGTTCGCCTGGCTCCTCTCGCTATTAGGCCTGCGCTCGCGTCGCCACGAGGACGGACCGATCGACGAGGACACGGCGTACGCGCACAGCTACGGCGACCGCACCGGTGAGGTCATCAGCGTCGAGCCGCTGCCGGAACCGGAGCCCGAGCCGAGCTCGGGCATGCGAACCGACCTGACCGGCGAGGTGCTGCGACGCGCGTTCGAGGAAAAGCTCGAGGCGCGCAAGAAGCTCACGAGCTGAGGAGCGGTCAGCCGACGGGAACGACTTGGCCGGTGGCCGCGATCGATCGCGCTACGGCCGGACTCGGGTCGTACACCTCAATCTCGTAGTTGACCTTGGGGAACGCGACGTACACGCTTGTCGGCTTCCCGGGGAGTACGAAGTAGATGCTCCCGTTCGGCCCGGCAACGGCCTTGCCGTTGGCGTACTTCTTGAGTCCGGCGTACGCCCCGCGGTACGGGTATGTCGCGACGATCAGGTGCTTTCCGGGAGCGCCTCCTGCTTTGACTCCGTGCGGGAGATAGCGAACGAATGTCCAGCCGTTCGCAGAGCGCGTGAGCTCGTAGTGAAACCCCTTCCGCGGGCCGGCCCAGTAGATCGGTTGCCGGAGGAGCTTGGACGTGGCCTTGAGGTCTTTCGCCGACGCAACGACGGGTACGCCGAGCGGAATGAGCACCTTGACCGATTCCCGCTGGCTCATCACAGGCTGATAGCTCGCGCCGCCGCCTGAGATGTCCAGCCGGATCTTCGTGCCCCACAAGCTGGGCGGAAGGCTGTAGTCGAACGCCACGATGCCGTTCGTCGGCGTTGCGGTCGCGAGTATGTGCCTGTGCGGCGCAGCGCCGGCGTGGCTGCTCCAAAAGCCGTTCAGCGTCAGCTTCAATCCGGCGTCGCTGATCGAGCTGGCGTCGGGCGCGAGCACCGACGCCGTGAACGTCCCTGTCCCACGGATCGCCGACTGCCGCGAAAAGGAAACGGACGCCGCGTGCCGCACGACCGCGGTGAAGGAGTACGCGCCGGCGTTCACTCCGGTCGTGTTGACAAACAGGAGCGGATAGGTCCCGTCCGCGTTCACGACCGTGTGCGAAGTGAGGGGCGTTCCCGGCGTGCCGTTGCTGTCTGCCAGCACCGGACTCACGTTCCACCCTGACCAGGTGGGGTCGTAGACGCATGACGCGCCGTACGCCGTGTCGGTCGTATCCGCGGGCCACAGCGCGAGCTTGTCGACCGCTGCGGTGTCGCCCCACATGATCTTCACGAGGTCGCCTTGCCTGAGCTGCAGCTTCCAGAACTCGAACCCGTTGGTACAGCTATCCGTGTTGGACGACGTGTCGCCGTCCACTGGGACGCCGGGGGTAACTGACGGCGCCGTCGCGATGGTGCCACCGCCGCCTGTCGTCGCCCGCGCGACACCCACGCAGGTCGCGAGAAGAGCACAGCAGCCGATCACCGCAACGCGAACGAACTTCATCGCGACCAGGGTAGACGCGAACGGCCGTGCCTGAGCAAATGCGGATGAGAGGACTTGAACCTCCACGAGCCGAAGCCCACACGGACCTGAACCGTGCGCGTCTACCAATTCCGCCACATCCGCGCGGGACGGCCAGTCTAGCCACCTCGCGTCGGCCATAACCGGCGACCTCGCACTACGATGCAAGCCTGAAACGCCCGGCTCTTCTCATCGTCGCACTCCTCGGAGCCGGTCTGGCAATCGCCGCGGCCATAGGATCGGCTGCGCCCGCGCAGCCAGGCGGGCCGCTCGTGGAAGTCGTCGTCACTCTCCCCCAGCCGCCGCTCGCGGTGATGGAGCGGCGCGCGCTCAACCTCCGCGCGGCGCGGTCAGTGTCGTACCTCCGCACGCTCGCCGCCGCTCAGGACGAGTTCACGGCGACGCTCGGCGCCGTGATCCCGGACGCGCGCGTGAACTGGCGTTACCGCGTGGCGCTCGACGGCGTGTCGGTCGTCGTACCCGCTTCGCAACTGCACCGCCTGAGCGCGTTTCCCGGAGTGACCGTGTGGCCGACGGTGACGTACCACTCCCTCAGCCGTCCCTCGGCCACGACGGCGCCAGCCGGCCCGGACAACCGCCCGCCGCAGCTCGTGGGCGCGCCGGATATCTGGAACCAGGGCGGCGCCCTCGCGAACGCCGGGCAGGGGATGAAGATCGGGATCATCGACGACGGGATCGACGCGAGCCATTCCTACTTCGGCCCGACGGGCTTCTCGTACCCCTCGGATCCCTCGCATCACTACCCGATGGGGAACAAGAGCTACACGACGCCGAAGGTGATCGTCGCGCGCGCGTTCCCGTCGCCGTCGACGCACTGGAAGAACGCCGGCAAGCCATTCGACCCCGCAAACTCGGATCACGCGACCCATGTCGCCGGCATCGCGGCGGGGAACTACGACACGCCGACCGACGTCACCGACAACGCCACGGTCTCCGGCATCGCGCCAAAGGCGTATCTCGGCAACTACAAGGCACTCACCGTCCCGACCCAGAGCTTCGGGCTCGACGGGAACTCGCCGGAGATCGCGAAAGCCATCGACCAGGCGGTGGCCGACGGGATGAACGTCATCAACCTCTCGATCGGCGAGCCGGCGGTGGCGCCGAAGCGCGACATCGTCGTCCAGGCGCTCGACAACGCCGCGGCCGCCGGCGTCGTCCCCGTCGTAGCGGCCGGAAACGACTTCGCGGAGGCCGGCTTCGGTTCAATCGACTCTCCCGGAAACGCGCCCGCGGCGATCACCGTCGCGGCGTCGACCGGCGGATCGTGGTTCGCACCGCCCAACGTCATCGCCGACTTCTCCTCGGCCGGTCCCGCGCCGATCTCGCTTCTCCCCAAGCCCGACGTCACCGCGCCGGGCATCGACGTCGTCTCGTCGATTCCGGGAAACCAGTGGACGGCGTTGGACGGGACGAGCATGGCCGCGCCGGAAGTTGCGGGCGCGGCGGCGCTCCTCCTGCAGAGCCATCCCTCGTGGACGGTGGCGCAGGTCAAGTCGGCGCTCGTCTCGACCGCGGCTCCTCTGAAGGTCTACGGGCACCGAGCATCGCCGTTGCGCGAGGGCGGCGGCCGGATCGACATACCTGCCGCAAACACGCCGCTCCTCTTCACGCGGCCGACTGCGCTTGGCTGGGGGCTCGTGCAGCGCGGGTTCGCCGGCACCAAGAACCTCGAAACCGCGGACGCGGGCGGCGGCGCGGCTCCGTGGACGGTGACAGTCGTATCGCACTCCCTGCCCGCGGGCGCAGAGCTCAAGGCGCTCGCGCCGACACTCGTCGCGGGCGAGAGCGTTCGGCTCCGGCTCACGGTCTCGAAGCGCGCGAGCCGAGGCGACGGGGCCGGCTTCGTCGTGCTCACGCGCGGCAGCGACGTGCGTCGCGTGCCGTTCTGGTTCCACGTCGAGATCCCGCAGCTCCAGCTCGACGCGCACCGGACGCTGACTCGGGCCGGCATCTACGAAGGCGATACGACCGGCGGGCCGTCCCGCGTCGCACGCTACCGCTACCCGCAGCGGGGCGTCGGCTACGACGTCCCCACGCAGCTCGGGGGACCGGAGGAAGTCTTCCGGTTCCGGCTGCGCAGGCCGGTCGCGAACTTTGGCATCGCCATCCTCGGCCATGCGCCGGTCTCGCCGCGCCTCGTCCGCAACAACGACGAGAACCAGCTCGTCGGCTTCACGGGGCTACCCGCGACGCTGAACCCGTACGGTGACTACGGCGACTCGGCACCCGTCGTCGGCGCCGTCCTCCCCACACCCGGCATCTACGACTTCGTCTTCGACACGCCGACGGGCAAGCGCCCCGGCGCGTTCCGGTTCCGCTTCTGGATCAACGACAAGACGCCGCCCAAGGTCACGCTACTCGCGCGCACCGTCACCGCGGGGACGCCGATCAGGCTCGCCGTACGCGACGCCGGGGCCGGCGTCGATCCGCACTCGCTCTCCGTCTATCTCAACGGGAACCAGGCACAGTTCTCGTACGCGCACGGGACGCTGTCGATCCCGACCTCGAAGTCCGCCCAGCGCCGCCTCCGCCTCGTCGTCCACGCGGCCGACTGGCAGGAGCTGAAGAACATGGAGGACGTCGGGCCGGTGCTGCCGAACACGCGCGTCTTCCACGCGTTCGTGACGATCCGCCGCTAGGAGCTCCTAGCGGTCGTCGATGGTCGGAAGGTTCGCGAGGTCGCGCTCGACGCTTGCGGCGAACTCGTTCGCCTCGTCGTCACCGACGACGTGGAGCTTCGCTTTCCGCTTCGCACGATCACGACGGCGGCGACGCCCTCCGCCGAACCGCTCATCGAGCCTCGGCCATTCCGCGCCGGCGACGAGGACGACCGCTGCCGCGAGCAAGGCAAGATAGAGCCAGCTCACGCCCCGGAGTCTAACGCCGTGCGACTTCTCCGGCGCCGAGCGCCTCGAGCTTTCCCCGCAGGTATGCGAGGTACGGCTCGGCGTCGAGCGGCCCGCCGGCGGACCGCTCGAGCAACTCTGGTGGCTCGAACGACGTGCCCCAGCGGTGGACGTTCTCACCGAGCCACTCGCGCAGCGGCCCGAACTCGCCCACCTCGAACTGTGCGTCGAGGTCGCCGAGTTCCGACACGGCCCGCTCCCACAACTGGATCGAGATGACGTTCCCGAGCGCGTACGTCGGGAAGTAGCCAAAGCTCGTACCCGACCAGTGGACGTCCTGGAGCACGCCGTCGACGTCGTCCTTCGGCTCGACACCGAGGTAGTCGTGCAGCTTTGCGTCGAACGCCTCCGGCAGGTCGGCGGTCGTGACGGTGCCCGCGAGCAGTTCGCGCTCGAGCTCGAAGCGGAGGATGATGTGGAGCGAGTACGTGACCTCGTCCGCTTCGACGCGGACGGTGCTCGGCGCGACTTTGTTGAGCGCGCGATGGAACTCCTCGAGCGAAACGCCGGCGAGCCGTTCGGGGAACGTCTCCTGCAGGCGCGGATAGAAGAACTTCCAGGTCGAGAGGCTGCGCCCGACGACGTTCTCCCAGAGCCGGCTCTGCGACTCGTGGAACGCCGACGACGCGCCGGTCGCGAGCGGCGTACGGAAGTAGCGCGGGTCGACCTGGCGCTCGTACACGCCGTGCCCGAACTCGTGGAGACACGAGAACACGCCGCTGAGGTTGTCGGCGAAGAGCCGTGTCGTGAGGCGAATGTCGTTGTGCGCGATCGCCGTGGCAAACGGGTGCACGGTGTCGTCGAGCCGCCACGACCGCTCGTCCATCCCCCACGCCTCGAGCATCTGGAGCGAGAACGCCCGCTGCCGGTCGACCGGGTAGGCGCCGAAGAGGCACGAGTCGTCAACGGGCTCTCCGAGCCCGGCGACCATCTCGACGAGCCCGTCGCGGAGCCGATCGAAGACGACCTCGACCTCGGCCGTCTTCATGCCGGGCTCGTGATCGTCGAGGAGCGGGTCGTACGGATCGTCGTACGGCTCGTGGCAGGCGGCGTACTCGCGCGTCAGCTCTATCAGCCGATCGAGCTGAGGCCGGAAGATCGCGTAGTCGCCCGCCTCGCGCGCCTTGAGCCACGACTGGTAGCCGATCGAGCCAGCCCGCGTCATCTCGGCGCGCAGATCGGCCGGGACACGGCGGTTCTTCTCGTATCCGCGACGAGAGACGCGGATGACGCTCGCCTCGAACGACTCGCGAGGATGCTCTGCCTCGAACCCGCGCAGACCCTCGAGCAGCTCCCCGATCTCGGGCGCGGTCGCGAGCTCGTGCGCGATGCGCGCGAGTGTTCCCTGCGCCTCGGCGCGCGCCGCCGCGCCGTCGGGTGGCATCTTCGTCTCCTCGTCCCAGCTAAGCAGCGACTGCGCGCGATAGACGTCGAACGCGGCGCCGAGGCGCCGCAAAAGCTCGTCGAACTGGCTCGCCGCAGAACTCACAACCGCGAGGCTACCTCGCCGCGTCACGCACGGTGTCGTCCATCGTGAACCACACTGCGCGACCGAGTGCCAGAAGCGTGCCGTCGCGGTACACGGCCGTGCCCGCGTGGAGCTTCCGGCCCTCGGGATCGCCGAGCGGCCAGCCGACGACGACGCACTCGTCGCCCGCTTGGGGCGCCGAGTGGATCCTGGCGGTGAGACGCCCAAGGAAGCTGATACCGCGACTTCCGTCCGGCTGGACTGCCCAGCCGCCGGGGCAGTCGAGAGCGGCCCACGCGAACCGCTCGGCCGCGAACTCGGCTGCCACGTGCCACGGAGCGACGACGCGACCATCGCCAAGCGGAGCCGGACGGAAACGCAAGCCGTCTCCGGCCGGCCCGCAGACGAAGCAGCCGGGGAACGGATGGTCGGGATCGTCGCCGCGCGCGTCGGAGAGTGCCTTCGCCTCTGCGTACGCCGGCGCCGGCGGAGGCTCGAGGTCGAGAAGCCCGGGACGCGCCTCGGCGACGAGGTCTTCCCCATCGAGGACACGAACGACGTCGCGTTCGCGCTCGACCGTCATCTCGACGTCGAGCGGTGGCGGCTTCCGCAGCGTGACCTCGACGATGGACGCATCGACGAGCTCGGCGATCGTCCCGCACGTGTACCCGCCGTTCGCCGACGCCTCAGGTCCGCGAAAGCGCCGCGGGATGACGATCGACTCGGTCAAGAAGCTCCCCGGGTTGGACTCGAACCAACAACCCTTCGGTTAACAGCCGAATGCTCTGCCAATTGAGCTACCGGGGATCGGCGGCGGCCATTGTAGCCTCCTACGCGAAGGCCCTGATCTCGTCGCGCACTGTCGCGAGCTCCTTCTGGAGCTCGACAAGGCGTTCTCCCTCTGCGGCTCGGAGCTGCTTGTTCAGGTTCCGCTCGCGCAAGCGCATGAGGAGCTGCCGGCCCGTCTCCTCGGTGATGCTGTCCCTCTCGGCGATCGCGTAGAGCTCCGCGAGGAGCGAGGTCAACTCGCCGTCAGCGGCCTCCTGCCCGAGCAGGTACGCGCGCGCGCGGCGGTGCAGCTCGTCGTCGAAGAGCTCCGGCGGCAGAGCCTCGAGCTCGGAGCGAAGCGGTTCGTGCGCAGCGACACCGGCGAGCGCCGCGCGCTCGAGCCGCTGCCCTGCGTCGAGGAGCCGCGGCGAGACGACACCGGCGGTGCGCGCGCTGCCGCGCGCCGGCGCGAGGCCTGCCTGCGTCTCGGGCGGTAGATCGAGCAAATCGGCCGCGAGGCGGACAGCGTCGTGCTGTTCCGGCGAGTCGGGCAGCGACGTGAGGAACGCGCGGATCGCGGCGAACGCCGCTTGCGGGTCGGTCGCTCGCGCATGCTCGAGCCGCACGCGGTGTACGGCATAACTGACCGGAGAGCCGAGCCGCTCCTCGAACGCCTTCGGATCGTCGGCCGGATCAGTCCCCTGCGGGAGCGGCACGACGCGCACCGTGAAGCCATCGCGCACGGCGAGCTCCATCCCCCGCAGCGTCGCGTCCTGGCCCGCGGCGTCGGAGTCGAAGCAGAGGAACAGCCGCTTCGTCAGTCGCCCGAGCTCGCCCAGTTGCGCCTCCGTGAGCGCCGTCCCCATCGACGCGACGACGGGAGCGAACCCGGCCTGCCGCAGCGCGAGGACGTCGGTGTTTCCCTCGACGATGACGGCGCGGTTCTCCTTCGCGATCGGCGTGCGCGCGGTGTCGAGCCCGTAGAGGAGGTCGCCTTTGCGAAAGAGCTCGCCCTCGGGCGAGTTGATGTACTTCGCCTGCATCGGGTCGTCGTCGTGGAGCTTGCGTGCCTGGAAGCCGCGGACCCGGCCGTTCCGATCGGCGAGCGGGAAGACGATGCGCCGCTGGAAGTAGTCGTTGCCGCGGCGGTTTGCGAGGCCGACCGCGAGGAGCTCTTCCTGCGCGTAGCCCTCCTGCCGCGCTCGGCCGGTCAGCTGGCCGCCGCCCGGCGCGTAGCCGATCCGGAACTCGCGGCAGACCTCCTCACCGAGTCCACGCGAGGCGAGGTACTCGCGCGCCGGCGCGCCGATCTCGGACTCCCAGAGGACACGCCCGTAGAACTCGGCGGCGCGCTCGAGCAGCGCGCGCAGCCGCTCGTCACGCGCACGCTTGCGGTCGTGCTCGGGCGAGCTCTCCTCGTACTCGAGCTCAACCGCGAACCGCCGCGCGAGCAGCTCGATCGCCTCGACGAAGTCGATGTTGTCGCGCTTCATGACGAACGTGATCGCGTCGCCACCTTCGCCGCAGCCGAAGCACTTGAACGTCCCGCGGGCCGGCGAGACCGTGAAACTCGGGGTGCGCTCCTGGTGGAAGGGACATAGACCCGTGTAACCGGCGCCCGACTTCCGCAGCCGAACCGTGTCTTCTACGAGCGGAACGATCTCCATCACGCCCTTGACGCGCTCGACCGACTCGTCCTTGATCCGCGGCACGCGCTACTCCAGCTCCGCGACGTAGGTGAGTGCGAAGCGGTCGGTCATCCCGGCAAGGTAGTCGGTCGCGTCCTCGAGCGACATGCCGCGCTCGTCGACGAGCTCCTCGAAGATCCGCCGGACGGTCGCGCGCGGCGACTCGTTTTCCTGCTGGTGGTAGACGCGCTCGAACATGAAGGAACGCAGGTCGAGCATCGCGCCGCCGACCGCCTCGCTCTGGACGATGTCGCCGGCGACGGCAGACGTCTCGACGAGATCGTGGACGAGCGTGTCAATGCGGCGCGAGCCGCTGTCGCCGAGGAGCGCGATCGGCCCGGCGGGAAGGTCGGCCGGTGCGAGCAGGCCGGCGCGGATGGCGTCGTCGATGTCGTGGTTGATGTACGCAAAGCGGTCGACGAGGCGGACGATGCGCCCTTCCTGCGTCTCGGGCGCGACCGGCCCGGTGTGCTTGAGGATCCCGTCCCGCACCTCCCACGTGAGGTTGAGCCCGCGCCCGTCGCGCTCGAGCACCTCGACGACGCGCAGCGAGTGCTCGTTGTGCCGGAACCCTGCCGCGCCACGCTCGCGGAGAACCTCGTCGAGCGCCTCCTCGCCGGCGTGGCCGAACGGCGGATGGCCGAGATCGTGGCCGACCGCGATCGCCTCGGTCAAGTCCTCGTTGAGCCGCAACGCGCGCGCGACGCCGCGCGCGATGCCCGCGGCCTCGAGCGTGTGCGTGAGCCGCGTGCGGAAGTGGTCGCCCTCGGGATCGACGAAGACCTGCGTCTTGAAGCGAAGCCGCCGGAACGCCTTCGAGTGGACGATGCGATCGCGGTCGCGCTGGAACGGCGTCCGCAGGCCGCACTCCTCCTCGGGATTCTCCCGCCCGCGCGTCTCGTACGAGCGCACCGCAAGCGGCGAGAGCCACCGCTCCTCGTTCTCGCGCACTGCCGCGGCGAACCCGTCAGCGACCTTTCCGGCGATCTCCGGCATCCTCGAGCCAATCTAGCCCCTTCGTAAGCCAGCGCACAGTGACTTTTCGCCCGCAGCGGCGTATGCTCGTCGCGATGAGACGACTCGCGTGGATTGCGCTCGCGATCTGCATTGGAGGGGTGGTCCCCGCCGCGTCGGCGGGCGGCGCGGCCATCTCGCCGCTCTCTCTCGGGACCTTTAGGACGATAACCGGGTCGGTCGCTGCCCTCGATGGCGCCCAGGGTCAGATCGTGCGCTTCTCCCCGCACGCGAGGTTCGCGGTCGGGGTGACGCTCCACAACAACTCGGGAGACACGCTGATCGTGACCCGAGCGAGACTGATCACGCCTCCGAAAGCCCTCATCCACCAGACCTTTGGGCAGTTCTACCCCGTCAGGCCCCCGGTTCAGTGCTCTCCCGACGTCTTTAGTTGTCCGCAAGTCTCGCCTTTCGATCTCGGCTCGGGCGTCCTGCACCATCAGTACCCGATCTGGGTCGCAGCCGGGCGGGAGATGGGCGTCGAGTTCGACCTCCGCGAAGGGTCGTGCGCAGATGTCCCCACCGCACGAGACACGCCCATCACGCGTTTCCGGGTCACGTTCCACAAGCGCGGCGGCCCGGTGCGAAACACCGTTGTTTCGCTCATCGACGAGCTTCGTCTCCGCATGCCGAAGCCGGCGGATTGCACGTTCCCCCGAAGCGAACTGTTCGTGAACGGCAGAGGACCGACCGCGACGAACTACATCTACACGATCCCGGGGTCTAGAGGAGACGTATGCATGCGGGCCGGCCACACGCTCACGTTCCTCAGCCGAGCAATGGGAGGCGGCCTCAACGCCCCCGAACGGATCGAGATCCGCGTGGCGAACTTCGCCGGAGAGGGCAACTACCGTGGCGCGACCGCGACCGCGAAGATCGTCTCCGACGCCCAGACGGCTTATGCTTCCCCTGCGATCCTGACCGTCACGAAGGCCACTCCGCACGAGGTCTTCGGCCGGGTCAGGGCGGGTCTGATCCACGGCTGGATGCGCTGTCGCGTCAGAGGATGACCGGAACAGTGCCGCCGTAGTAGCCCTAGCCACGCGAGCGAAGGGCGCCTAGGATCCGCCAATGAAGCTCGGCGTTCTCGCGTGCATGGTCATGGGCCACAAATGGCGCGTGGACGAGGCGTCAACCGATCCCGAGGCGCATCTCGTCTGTTCACGGTGCGGGCGAACGGAGCTCCCGCCCACGGACAGCGCCTACAACACCCGGCTGCGGGTCGAAGCCGATCGGACGCGCAAAGTCGGCCGCTAGAGGATGATCGGGACGGTGCCGCCGTCGGCGCTCCACGCGGCGCCGGTGACGTAGCTCGTCTGCGGCGAGCAGAGGAAGGCGATGACCGCGGCGATCTCCTCGGGCTCGGCGAGGCGTCCGAGCGGGCGGCCGGCTCCGACCTTCGCGAGCACTTCCTCCCGGTCCCCCTGCTGGTCGGCGAGGCCACCGTCGCCGAGCCACGCCTGCGTCGCGGTCGGGCCGGGCGTGACGGCGTTGCAGCGAATGCCGTCCTTCGCGTAAAGGTCGGCGACGAGCCGCGAGAAGGAGAGCAGCGCGGCCTTCATGACGGAGTAGTCGGGCATCCCGGTCGAAGGACGCTTCGCGGCAGTCGAGGAGACGTTGACGATCGTCCCGCCGCCGCGCTCGCGCATCCCCGGCAGCGCGGCGCGCGTCGCACGGACCGCGCTCATGAGGTTGATCTCGAACGACGCCTGCCAGTCGTCGTCGGTGACGTCCTCGAGCTTGCGGATGCCCGTCCCACCGACGTTGTTGACGAGGACGTCGAGCCGTCCATGGGCAGCTAGCGCCTCGGCAACGACGCGCTCCGGCTCGCCGGGCTGCGAAAAGTCTGCGCGGATGTCGCCGCCGCTCCGCCCGGTCGTGACGACGGTCGCGCCCTCGGCGCGCAAAAGCTCAGCGGTCGCAAGCCCGATGCCGCCGGTGGAGCCGGTGACGAGGCAGATGCTGTCTTTGAGGCCGAGATCCACGGCTGGCTAGCGTAGTCGAGGTGGCGGAGCTCATCCTCGTACGACACGGCGAGACGGACTGGAACGCCGCCGGCCGCCTGCAAGGGCACACCGACCGGCCGCTCTCCGACTACGGCCGCGCGCAGGCTCGGCGGCTCGCCGAGGAGCTCGTGGGCGAGGAGTTCGACGCGATCTACGCGAGCGACCTCGCGCGGGCGCGCGAGACGGCCGAGATCGTCGCCGAGCAGCTCCACCACGAGGTTCTCCTCGATCCGGACCTACGCGAGAAGAACTGGGGCACGTGGGAAGGGCTGACCTCGACCGAGCGGCTCGACGTCGAGCTCGTCGGCGAGTCGACGAAGGAGCATCAGCAGAGGATGCTCGCAGCGCTCGGCCGGATCGCCGCGAGCCATCCGTCCGGACGGGTGCTCGTCGTCACCCACGGTGGCTCGATGCGCCGCGTCCAGACCGAAGCGCTCGGCTTCGCGCTGCCGGTCATCGAGAACTGCGGCCGCTGGGCCTGCAGGTGGGAAGAAGGCGCCTTCCTAGCTGTCTAGCCGGCGGTATTCGTCAGTGTCCCCACCCGGATCGCGGTGATCTTGATGTTGTTGATGCTGACATTGATGCCAAAGCCGTTGCACCTGAGCGCGACCGAGCCGGCTGTGGTGAAGTCGTGGACGACGTTGAGCGCCACGGTCGCTCCCGCGACGACCACGCCGCTGTTGCCCTCCAGCATCGTTCGCGACTCATCGGTGTCCGAGCCCGCCACCAGCGTGCAGTCGGTGAGCACCGAGGTGTTGACGTTGTCGAACATCCACAGCTTGGCGAAGATCACGTAGTTGCCGATCTGCGGGACGTTGAGCGTCGCGATCGTGGACATCGACGCCGGAGCCGCGACAGGCCCGTTCTTGTAGGCGGCGTAAGCGTCACCCGGGATCTGCCCGGCCTTGAAGTCGGTGCTCAGCAGCGAGCCATCCCTCACCTTTACCGACGTGACAGCGTTGTTCTTCAACTGCGGCGTGCCGACGCTGTTCACCGGCAGGGTCGTGATCGCGGCGTAGCTCGTGCCGCCGAGCGCGACGAACAACGCGATCAGAGAGACGACCATCGCAGCCGAGGGCGTCGTCCGCGGGATCCATTTCATTTCAGCACCTTCCCTTTCGACGTGTCGCTAGCGGGGTGGTACAGGTCGCGGAGGCGCTGTCACTTCCAGCCAGGGTGCGCGTGTGGCAACTCCTCGGCTTAACGCCCGAAAGTAGCAGGGGCCCCCTACGCGCGCATCGGGGAGAACCCGGAGGATCGGCTACGCTCGCCGCCGTGGAGGACTACACGAGCAAGTACAAGGGCGAGCAGGTCGAGGTCGCGCTCTTCGGCGGCGAGTACCAGGAAGGCGTCCTCACCGCGTACTGCTACGTGGACGAGGTCGCGCACATCGAGCTGAACGGGCACATCCTCGTCCCGCTCCAGAACATCGCGTCGCTCCATTGCTCGAGTCGGTGCGATGCGCCGCAGAACGAGGACTGGCCGCCGCGTGGCCTGCTCGACGAAGGTCCGGACGACAGCGCGGACAGCCCCGAGTAACGCCGGCCGCGTGCGCGTCGCGCTCCGCAACATCCTCAAGATCTGGCTGCTCATCGCGGCGCTCGCCGGCGTGATGGCGCTCCTCGGCTGGGCGCTCGGAGGCGTGCGCCTGCTGTCGATCTTCGTCTTCGTGGCGCTCCTCGTCGAGCTCGGAGCGTGGCTGACGTTCGACCGCGTCGCGCTCGGGATGCTCGGCGCACGTGAGGTTCCGGTCGGGGAGTCGCCGCTCCTCCACTCGACGCTCGAGCGCCTCGCCGCGCGCGCGGGGGTCGGAAAGCCTCGGCTGTACATCATCCGCGACGGCATCCCGCTCTCGGCAGTGACCGGCCGCGGGACGCGTAGCTCCGCCGTTGTTCTCAGCGCGACGTGCGTCAGCGCGTGCCCGCGCGCCGAGCTCGAGGGCCTCCTGGCGCACGAGATCGCGCACGTCCGGCTTCGTGACATGCCGGTGCAGACGGTGGCCGCCGTTGTTGCGGCTCTCCTCCTCGAGACGAGTCGCATCGGCGGGTTCCTGCAGCGCGCGCTCCTGTTCGTCCTCGGCCCGGTCGCCGCGGCGTTTGTCCACGTACTCGTGTCGCCGAAGAGGGAGATCGCCGCCGACCGCCTGGCGGCGGAGTTGTGCGGATCGCCGCACGGGCTCGCCGACGCGCTGCTGCGACTCGAACAGGCGGCGGAGCTCGTGCCGTTCGAAGGAAGCCCGGCGACGGAGCCGCTGTTCCCGATCAACCCGTTCGCGGAGCGCGGGCTCGGCGGGCTGTTCGGGACGCACCCTCCTCTTGCCGACCGGGTGCGGCAGTTGCGTGCGCTTGCCCCGCCGGAACAGGCGCTTTGATCTCCTACCGGCAGCTCGAGGCGTCGGAGCTCCTCCGTCTCGGCGAGATCGACCGGACCGAGCGAATCGACACCCTCTACGTCCAGCACGGAACCGAGTTGGAAGCGGTGACGGGCGACTTCAGCGCGTCCCCGTGGCGCGACGGAGAGGGGCCACACTCGGTGCGAGATCAGATCGAGGGATGCGAGCACTACCTCGCCGCCGGCGGGACGGCGATCGGCGCGTTCGCCGGTGAGCGGCTCGTCGGAATCGGCATCGTCCTGCCGCACCTCCGCCCGGGAGTCGCGCAGCTCGCCTACCTCCATGTGAGCAACGGTTTCCGGGGCGAGGGGATCGGCGTCCATCTCGCGGAGGCGCTCGAGCAGATCGCACGCGGTGCAGGCGACCGAGTCATGGTCGTGTCGGCGACGCCGTCGGCGAACACTGTCGCGTTCTACCGCGGCCGGGGCTTCACGCCGGCAGAGGCGCTTCCGGAACTGTTCGAACTCGAACCCGAGGACATCCACCTGGAGAAGCGCCTCGGACCATGAAAAAGAGCCGCTTTCGCGGCTCCTTTTCGGAGAAATAATCGGCGGCGACCTACTCTCCCGGGGGATTGCTCCCCGAGTACCATCGGCCCTGGCAGGCTTAACTTCTCTGTTCGGAATGGGAAGAGGTGTCTCCCTACCGGTATGACCGCCGAACTGTCAAAGGCGCACTCTCGAGAGGCGCTCCCGCCCGCGTACGCTTGCGGGAGCGGGCCAATCGACACGCAGGCCTTCAAAACTCCATAGCGACTCGAACCCAGTGTTCAAATCAAGACCTCGGGCAATTAGTACGGGTGCGCTGAGGGCGTTGCCGCCTTTACACGTCCCGCCTATCAAGGTCGTAGTCTCCGACCGCCCTTACTCCCTCGAGGGGATGGGAGCTCTCATCTCGAGGTGGGCTTCCCGCTTAGATGCTTTCAGCGGTTATCCCATCCAGACGTAGCTAATCAGCAGTGCCGTTGGCACGACAACTGATACACCAGAGGTCTGTTCGTCTCGGTCCTCTCGTACTAGAGACGACTCCTCTCAAAGCTCCAGCGCCCATGGTGGATAGGGACCGAACTGTCTCACGACGTTCTGAACCCAGCTCGCGTACCGCTTTAATGGGCGAACAGCCCAACCCTTGGGACCTGCTACAGCCCCAGGATGCGACGAGCCGACATCGAGGTGCCAAACCCTTCCGTCGATGTGGACTCTTGGGAAGGATAAGCCTGTTATCCCCGGAGTACCTTTTATCCGTTGACCGACGGCACGTCCACCAGTTACCGCCGGATCACTAACACCCGCTTTCGCGCCTGCTCGACATGTCTGTCTCGCAGTCAAGCTCCCTTATGCGTTTGCACTCTGCGCACGATTTCCAACCGTGCTGAGGGAACCTTTGTGCGCCTCCGTTACATTTTGGGAGGCGACCGCCCCAGTCAAACTACCCACCTGACGCTGTTCCCGCCCCGGATCACGGCAGCGGGTTAGAAGCCCAGAACACGAAGGGTGGTATCCCAAGATTGACTCCACGAAGACTGGCGTCTCCGCTTCAAAGTCTCCCACCTATCCTGGACAACGAGCACCGAACTTCAACGTCAAGCTGTAGTAAAGGTTCACGGGGTCTTTCCGTCCAACCACGGGTATTCGGCATCTTCACCGAAACTACAATTTCACCGGATCTCTCGTTGAGACAGCACCCAAGTCGTTACTCCATTCGTGCAGGTCGGAACTTACCCGACAAGGAATTTCGCTACCTTAGGACGGTTATAGTTACCGCCGCCGTTTACTGGGGCTTGGATTCAAAGCTTCGCCCGAAGGCTAACCTCTCCTCGTGACCTTCCAGCACCGGGCAGGAGTCAGCCCCTATACGTCGTCTTGCGACTTCGCAGAGACCTGTGTTTTTGGTAAACAGTCGCTTGGGTCGTTTCACTGCGGCCCCCTCGAGCTAGGCGAGTAAATCGCTTCACTCTACCGGGGCGTCCCTTCTCCCGAAGTTACGGGACCATTTTGCCGAGTTCCTTAACGAGAGTTCTTCCGATCGCCTTAGTATTCTCTACCTGTCCACCTGTGTCGGTTTTGGTACGGGCACGTCCAACCTCCCTAGAGGCTTTTCTTGGAGGCATGGTTTCAGGCACTTCGGCCCCTAGGGGCCTCGGCGTCCCGTCTCAGGCTTAACGGCCGGCGGATTTACCTACCAGCCACCCTACGCGGTTACCCCAGGTCTACCAACGCCTGGGTTGCCCTAACCTACCCCGTCCCCCCATCGGTGATAACGGTTGGTACGTGGTACAGGAATATCAACCTGTTGGCCATCGCCTACGCCTGTCGGCCTCGGCTTAGGTCCCGACTAACCCTGAGCAGATTAGCTTTACTCAGGAACCCTTGGACATTCGGCGGGCGAGTTTCTCACTCGCCTTTCGTTACTCATGCCAGCATTCTCACTTCCCAGCGCTCCACGGCTGGCTTGCCGCCGCCGCTTCTCCGCACTGGGAACGCTCCCCTACCACTCCAGCAAAGCTTGAAGTCCGTGGCTTCGGCTCCATGCTTGAGCCCCGTTACATTGTCCGCGCCCGACCACTTGACCAGTGAGCTGTTACGCACTCTTTGAATGGTGGCTGCTTCTAAGCCAACATCCTGGTTGTCTGTGCAATCGGACATCGTTTCCCACTTAGCATGGAATTAGGGGCCTTAGCCGACGGTCCGGGCTGTTTCCCTTTTGAGCACGAAGCTTATCCCCCGCACTCTGACTGCCGCGCTATGGAATTACGGTATTCGGAGTTTGCCTGACTTCGGTAAGCTGGTAGGCCCCCTAGGCCAAACAGTGCTCTACAGCCGTAATTGAACGCGCGACGCTATACCTAAATATATTTCGGGGAGAACCAGATATCTCTGAGTTTGATTAGCCTTTCACTCCGACCCACAGCTCATCCCCGCCGTTTTCAACCGACGTGGGTTCGGTCCTCCACGGGGTCTTACCCCCGCTTCAACCTGGCCATGGGTAGATCACTCAGTTTCGGGTCTAGCTCCCACGACTAAAGCGCCCTATTCAGACTCGCTTTCGCTACGGCTCCGTTTCCTTAACCTTGCCGTGGAAGACTAACTCGCTGGCTCATTATGCAAAAGGCACGCCGTCACCGGACTAGCCGGCTCCGACCGCTTGTAAGCACACGGTTTCAGGTACTATTTCACTCCCCTTCCGGGGTACTTTTCACCTTTCCCTCACGGTACTAGTTCACTATCGGTCACTGAGGAGTATTTAGCCTTACGGGGTGGTCCCCGCGGGTTCCGACCGGGTTTCACGTGCCCGGCCGTACTCAGGTACTCGTCGAGGAAGGCCGTGCGCTTTCGCCTACAGGACTATTACCTGCTGTGGTGTGGCTTTCCATCCACTTCGACTAACGCACGACTTTGTAACTTCCCGACCTGCCGGCAGGCAGATCATGACGAGCCCTACAACCCCTGCGTGACAACGGCTGCCGCCTATCACGTCACACAGGTTTGGGCTCATCCCTTTTCGCTCGCCACTACTCAGGGAATCGAGGTTTCTTTCCTTTCCTCCGGCTACTTAGATGTTTCAGTTCACCGGCTTACCCTCCGCACCCTATGTATTCAGATACGGATACCGCCGCATTACCAGCGGTGAGTTTCCTCATTCGGAAATCCCGGGATCGCAGAATGGTCAGCTTCTCCCCCGGGCTTATCGCAGCCGCCCACGTCCTTCATCGGCTCTCAGTGCCAAGGCATCCACCGTGTGCCCTTGTTCTCTTGATCAGAAGAACACCGGATATAGATGTCGCTATGGAGTTTTCAAGGTCCGCGCGGGCCGAACCAGTGCTCGTTCGAGCACGCGCCCAGTCCTTCAAAACTCAACAGCGTACGTAGTACAGACGTCGAGGTCGACGTGATTTCCAGGCGAGCCGGCTGGACCGGCACTGACCTAAGGCAGCAATGCCATCAACAGGAACCGGCGCCTGCCGGAGTAAGAGCTCCGGCATTCCCTAGAAAGGAGGTGATCCAGCCGCAGCTTCCGCTACGGCTACCTTGTTACGACTTCACCCCAATCATCGACCCTACCTTCGACGGCTCCCTCCCTTGCGGGTTAGGCCACCGGCTTCGGGTATTGCCGACTTTCGTGGTGTGACGGGCGGTGTGTACAAGACCCGGGAACATATTCACCGCGGCATTGCTGATCCGCGATTACTAGCAACTCCGCCTTCATGGAGGCGAGTTTCAGCCTCCAATCCGAACCGAGACCGACTTTTTGGGATTCGCTCCGCCTCGCGGCATCGCAGCCCTCTGTATCGGCCAATGTAGCACGTGTGTAGCCCAAGACATAAGGGGCATGATGACTTGACTTCGACCCCACCTTCCTCCGATTTGTCACCGGCAGTCTTCCATGAGTCCCCGCCATTACGCGCTGGCAACATGGAACAGGGGTTGCGCTCGTTGCGGGACTTAACCCAACATCTCACGACACGAGCTGACGACAGCCATGCACCACCTGTGCACTAGCCCCGAAGGGGGACCGTGTTTCCACGGTTTTCCAATGCATGTCAAGCCTTGGTAAGGTTCTTCGCGTTGCGTCGAATTAAACCACATGCTCCGCTGCTTGTGCGGGTCCCCGTCAATTCCTTTGAGTTTTAGCCTTGCGGCCGTACTCCCCAGGCGGGGTACTTAATGCGTTAGCTTCGGCACAGCGGGAGTCGACACCCGCCACACCTAGTACCCATCGTTTACGGCGTGGACTACCAGGGTATCTAATCCTGTTTGCTCCCCACGCTTTCGCGTCTCAGCGTCAGTACCGTCCCAGAGAGCTGCCTTCGCCATGGGTGTTCTTCCCGATATCTGCGCATTTCACCGCTACACCGGGAATTCCACTCTCCTCTTCCGGACTCTAGCCATACGGTTTCAACCGACGTCTCGAGGTTGAGCCTCGAGTTTTCACAGCTGACCTGTATGGCCGCCTACACGCTCTTTACGCCCAATAAATCCGGACAACGCTTGCCCCCTACGTATTACCGCGGCTGCTGGCACGTAGTTAGCCGGGGCTTCTTCTGGAGGTACCGTCACCCTCTGGGCTATTAACCCGAGTGGCTTCGTCCCTCCTGAAAGAGGTTTACAACCCGAAGGCCTTCTTCCCTCACGCGGCGTCGCTGCGTCAGGCTTTCGCCCATTGCGCAAGATTCCCCACTGCTGCCTCCCGTAGGAGTCTGGGCCGTGTCTCAGTCCCAGTGTGGCTGATCGTCCTCTCAGACCAGCTACGGATCGTCGCCTTGGTGGGCCTTTACCCCGCCAACAAGCTAATCCGCCGCGGGCTCGTCCCTGACCGGAGGCCGAAGCTACCTTTTCCAGCCGGCCCGAAAGCCAGATGGGGTATCCGGTATTAATCCGGGTTTCCCCGGGCTATCCCAGTGTCGAGGGTTGATTACCCACGTGTTACTCACCCGTTCGCCGCTGTCCCCAGGGCCGAAGCCCTGGTTCTCGCTCGACTTGCATGTGTTAAGCGCGCCGCCAGCGTTCGTCCTGAGCCAGGATCAAACTCTCCGTGAAGAATGGTTCGCCCCCCGAAGGGACGGATCATTTGTCACCTTGAGCTTGTGCTCAAAGTCCCACCGTCTGTTACGAAGCACAGGGTGGAGACAGGTTTAGTTGATTGACTGCTCCGACCGAAGCCGGACCAGCCTCTCGACGTAAACGCACGCTGTTGAGTTTTCAAGGACCGAGCCGTCGTGACAGCGCAAAAAAGGCCCCGACTCACGCCAGAGGCCTCCGGACTTACTGGACTTCCGACTTGCGGGAATCCTCCTGAGGCGCTCCGTTTTGGTCGTTTTGCAGGGACTTTCCTACGCCGCCCTCTCGGGCAGCCGGGGAAGTGTAGCAGGGCTTCCGTGCCTGTCAAACGGCTTCGTTGAGCCGAACGAAGCGCCTCTTCCCGGCCTGGAGAACCGCTCCGCCGACCTCAGACCCGCGGAAGGTCGAAGCTCGGTCACGGCGTCGCCGTCGAGCTTGACGCCGCCCTGGGCGATCACGCGACGCCACTCGCTCGTCGAGAGGCCGAAGTGGGCCTGCGAGCACGGCCGGTAGATAGCATGGGATCGCTGCCGGTCATCCACCGACGCGGGATCTCCGGCACGTCCTCAGGAGCCTGCCCTTCGCGGACGACGCGCGTGAAGTGCTCCTCGCCCGCGCGCGCGGCGTCCTCCCCGTGCGAGCGCGCGACGATGAAGCCGCGCGAGCGCGAGCTTCGCCTCGAGCGGCTCGCCCGCGGGCACCGGCTGCTCTGCGACGAGTCTCCACCACTCCTCGAGCTGCGAGTCGGGGATCCGCATCGTCCTGCCAAACATCTCCTCGGGCGCCGCGGTCAGCGGGACGTTGTTGCCGACC
>CAVYEH010000001.1:0-1796304 GCA_963767525.1 uncultured Actinomycetes bacterium | reverse complement strand
CGCCTTAGTATTCTCTACCTGTCCACCTGTGTCGGTTTTGGTACGGGCACGTCCAACCTCCCTAGAGGCTTTTCTTGGAGGCATGGTTTCAGGCACTTCGGCCCCTAGGGGCCTCGGCGTCCCGTCTCAGGCTTAACGGCCGGCGGATTTACCTACCAGCCACCCTACGCGGTTACCCCAGGTCTACCAACGCCTGGGTTGCCCTAACCTACCCCGTCCCCCCATCGGTGATAACGGTTGGTACGTGGTACAGGAATATCAACCTGTTGGCCATCGCCTACGCCTGTCGGCCTCGGCTTAGGTCCCGACTAACCCTGAGCAGATTAGCTTTACTCAGGAACCCTTGGACATTCGGCGGGCGAGTTTCTCACTCGCCTTTCGTTACTCATGCCAGCATTCTCACTTCCCAGCGCTCCACGGCTGGCTTGCCGCCGCCGCTTCTCCGCACTGGGAACGCTCCCCTACCACTCCTAGCAAAGCTAGAAGTCCGTGGCTTCGGCTCCATGCTTGAGCCCCGTTACATTGTCCGCGCCCGACCACTTGACCAGTGAGCTGTTACGCACTCTTTGAATGGTGGCTGCTTCTAAGCCAACATCCTGGTTGTCTGTGCAATCGGACATCGTTTCCCACTTAGCATGGAATTAGGGGCCTTAGCCGACGGTCCGGGCTGTTTCCCTTTTGAGCACGAAGCTTATCCCCCGCACTCTGACTGCCGCGCTATGGAATTACGGTATTCGGAGTTTGCCTGACTTCGGTAAGCTGGTAGGCCCCCTAGGCCAAACAGTGCTCTACAGCCGTAATTGAACACGCGACGCTATACCTAAATATATTTCGGGGAGAACCAGATATCTCTGAGTTTGATTAGCCTTTCACTCCGACCCACAGCTCATCCCCGCCGTTTTCAACCGACGTGGGTTCGGTCCTCCACGGGGTCTTACCCCCGCTTCAACCTGGCCATGGGTAGATCACTCAGTTTCGGGTCTAGCTCCCACGACTAAAGCGCCCTATTCAGACTCGCTTTCGCTACGGCTCCGTTTCCTTAACCTTGCCGTGGAAGACTAACTCGCTGGCTCATTATGCAAAAGGCACGCCGTCACCGGACTAGCCGGCTCCGACCGCTTGTAAGCACACGGTTTCAGGTACTATTTCACTCCCCTTCCGGGGTACTTTTCACCTTTCCCTCACGGTACTAGTTCACTATCGGTCACTGAGGAGTATTTAGCCTTACGGGGTGGTCCCCGCGGGTTCCGACCGGGTTTCACGTGCCCGGCCGTACTCAGGTACTCGTCGAGGAAGGCCGTGCGCTTTCGTCTACAGGACTATTACCTGCTGTGGTGTGGCTTTCCATCCACTTCGACTAACGCACGACTTTGTAACTTCCCGACCTGCCGGCAGGCAGATCATGACGAGCCCTACAACCCCTGCGTGACAACGGCTGCCGCCTATCACGTCACACAGGTTTGGGCTCATCCCTTTTCGCTCGCCACTACTCGGGGAATCGAGGTTTCTTTCCTTTCCTCCGGCTACTTAGATGTTTCAGTTCACCGGCTTACCTTCCGTACCCTATGTATTCAGATACGGATACCGCCGCATTACCAGCGGTGAGTTTCCTCATTCGGAAATCCCGGGATCGCAGAATGGTCAGCTTCTCCCCCGGGCTTATCGCAGCCGCCCACGTCCTTCATCGGCTCTCAGTGCCAAGGCATCCACCGTGTGCCCTTGTTCTCTTGATCAGAAGAACACCGGATATAGATGTCGCTATGGAGTTTTCAAGGTCCGCGCGGGCCGGAACCGGTGCTCTGTTCGAGCACGCGCCCAGTCCTTCAAAACTCAACAGCGTACGTAGTACAGACGTCGAGGTCGACGTTCTTCCAGGCGAGCCAGCCGGCTGGACGGCCACTGCCCTAAGGCAGCAATGCCATCAACAGGAACTGGCGCCTACCGGAGTAATTGCTCCGGCTTCCCTAGAAAGGAGGTGATCCAGCCGCAGCTTCCGCTACGGCTACCTTGTTACGACTTCACCCCAATCATCGACCCTACCTTCGACGGCTCCCTCCCTTGCGGGTTAGGCCACCGGCTTCGGGTATTGCCGACTTTCGTGGTGTGACGGGCGGTGTGTACAAGACCCGGGAACATATTCACCGCGGCATTGCTGATCCGCGATTACTAGCAACTCCGCCTTCATGGAGGCGAGTTTCAGCCTCCAATCCGAACCGAGACCGACTTTTTGGGATTCGCTCCGCCTCGCGGCATCGCAGCCCTCTGTATCGGCCAATGTAGCACGTGTGTAGCCCAAGACATAAGGGGCATGATGACTTGACTTCGACCCCACCTTCCTCCGATTTGTCACCGGCAGTCTTCCATGAGTCCCCGCCATTACGCGCTGGCAACATGGAACAGGGGTTGCGCTCGTTGCGGGACTTAACCCAACATCTCACGACACGAGCTGACGACAGCCATGCACCACCTGTGCACTTGCCCCGAAGGGGGACCGTGTTTCCACGGTTTTCAAGTGCATGTCAAGCCTTGGTAAGGTTCTTCGCGTTGCGTCGAATTAAACCACATGCTCCGCTGCTTGTGCGGGTCCCCGTCAATTCCTTTGAGTTTTAGCCTTGCGGCCGTACTCCCCAGGCGGGGTACTTAATGCGTTAGCTTCGGCACAGCGGGAGTCGACACCCGCCACACCTAGTACCCATCGTTTACGGCGTGGACTACCAGGGTATCTAATCCTGTTTGCTCCCCACGCTTTCGCGTCTCAGCGTCAGTACCGTCCCAGAGAGCTGCCTTCGCCATGGGTGTTCTTCCCGATATCTGCGCATTTCACCGCTACACCGGGAATTCCACTCTCCTCTTCCGGACTCTAGCCATACGGTTTCAACCGACGTCTCGAGGTTGAGCCTCGAGTTTTCACAGCTGACCTGTATGGCCGCCTACACGCTCTTTACGCCCAATAAATCCGGACAACGCTTGCCCCCTACGTATTACCGCGGCTGCTGGCACGTAGTTAGCCGGGGCTTCTTCTGGAGGTACCGTCACCCTCTGGGCTATTAACCCGAGTGGCTTCGTCCCTCCTGAAAGAGGTTTACAACCCGAAGGCCTTCTTCCCTCACGCGGCGTCGCTGCGTCAGGCTTTCGCCCATTGCGCAAGATTCCCCACTGCTGCCTCCCGTAGGAGTCTGGGCCGTGTCTCAGTCCCAGTGTGGCTGATCGTCCTCTCAGACCAGCTACGGATCGTCGCCTTGGTGGGCTTTTACCCCGCCAACAAGCTAATCCGCCGCGGGCTCGTCCCTGACCGGAGGCCGAAGCTACCTTTTCCAGCCGGCCCTAAAGCCAGATGGGGTATCCGGTATTAATCCGGGTTTCCCCGGGCTATCCCAGTGTCAAGGGTTGATTACCCACGTGTTACTCACCCGTTCGCCGCTGTCCCCAGGGCCGAAGCCCTGGTTCTCGCTCGACTTGCATGTGTTAAGCGCGCCGCCAGCGTTCGTCCTGAGCCAGGATCAAACTCTCCGTGAAGAATGGTTCGTCCCCAGAGCTGCTTACACAGCAAGGGACGGATCATTTGTCACCTTGAGCTTGTGCTCAAAGTCCCACCGTCTGTTCCGAAGAACAGGGTGGAGACAGGTTTAGTTGATTCGTCGCTCCGACCAAGGCCGGACCGACGTCTCGACGTAAACGCACGCTGTTGAGTTTTCAAGGACCGAGCCGTCGTGACAGCGCAAAAAAGGCCCCGACTCACGCCGAAGGCCTCCGGTCTTACTGGACTTCCGACTTGCGGGAATCCTCCTGAGGCGCTCCGTTTTGGTCGTTTTGCAGGGACTTTCCTACGCCGCCCTCTCGGGCAGCCGGAGAAGTGTAGCAGGGCTTCCTTGCCTGTCAAACGGCTCTGTTGAGCCGAACGAAGCGCCTCTTGCCTGCCTGGAGAATCGCTCCGCCGACCTCAGACCAGGGAACGTCGTAAGAAGTGACGGGACGGCCGTCGAGCGTCACGCCGCCCTGGTCAATCACGCGACGCCAGTGGCTCGTTGATTCGCCGAAGTGGGTCTTGAGCACGGCCGGTAGATACATGGGATCGCTGCCGGTCATCCACTCGACTGCTGGGATCTCCGGAACGTCCTCAGGAGCCTGCCCTTCGCGGACGACTCGCGTGAAGTGCTCCTCGCCCGCGCGCGCGGCGTCGTCCCCATGCGAGCGCGCGACGATGAACCGCGCAAGCGCGAGCTTTGCCTCGAGCGGCTCGCCGGCAGGCACCGGCTGCTCGGCGACGAGTCTCCACCACTCGTCGAGCTGCGAGTCGGGGATCCGCATCGTCCTGCCAAACATCTCCTCGGGCGCCGCGGTGAGCGGGACGTTGTTGCCGACCGACGAGCTCATCTTCTCTCCGTCCCACGAGAGCAGCAGCGGCGTCGTGAGAACGACCTGCGGAGCGAGGCCGTACGCGGCCTGCACCTCGCGGCCGGCGAGGAGGTTGTAGAGCTGGTCGGTGCCGCCGAGCTCGACGTCAGCCTCGATCGCGACCGAGTCGTACGCCTGCATGAGCGGGTACAGGAGCTCGGAGACGGAGATCGGCTGCTGCGACGAGAACCGCTTAGCAAAGTCGTCGCGCTCGAGCAGGCGCGCAACGGTGAGCGTGCGCGTGAGGCGAACGACGTCCGCGAACGTCAGCTTCGACAGCCACTCGCCGTTGTACCGCACCTCGAGCAGCTCGGGATCGTCGCGGAGGATGACCTTCGCCTGCTCGAGGTAGAGCTGTGCGTTGCGGTCGATCTCCTCGTCAGAGAGGATCGGGCGCTCGGCCGAGCGGCCCGACGGGTCGCCGATCCGCGTCGTGTAGTCGCCGATGATGAGGACGGCTTTGTGGCCCTCTTCCTGGAAGGCGCGCATCCGCTGAAGCGGGATGCCGCGGCCGATGTGGATGTCGGGCGACGTGACGTCGATGCCGAACTTCACGCGCAGTGGGCGGCCAAGCGCGAGCTTCTTCTCGAGCTCGCCTTTCGGCAGAACGTCGACGGCGTTCTGCGTGAGCTCTGCGATTCCCATGCCCTGATCCTAGAAGCGGCGGGAGAGGAACGGGGAGCCGGCCCATCCGTACCGCCACGGCTGCTCGACCGCGCGGGTGATCCCGATGCGCGTCCCGACGGCGACTGGCGGCTCCTCCTCGCGGGCGAGAAGCTCGAACGGCGGCTCGTCGAGCGCGAGCCCGTCGGCAGCCCGTGTAATCCCGAGCGCCTGGGAGAGCTTCCCCGGGCCCGAGCACAGTGCACGTTCCTTCTCCACGCCGCGCCGCTCGCGCATCACGTCGAGCCCGCGCGTCGGTGCGATGGCGCGGACGAGCGCCGCCTCCGCCCTCCCGGCGGGCGCGCACACGAGGCACAGGCACCAGTGAATGCCGTACGAGCGGTAGACGTACGCTTGGCCGGGCGGGCCGAACATCGACGCCCGCGTCGGCGTGTTGCCGCCGTAGGAGTGGCTCGCAGGATCGTCCTGGTCGTACGCCTCGACCTCGACGATCACGCCGCCGACGCCATCGAAGAGCAGCGTCGCGCCGATCAGCTCCGGCGCTACCTCGTGCACCGAGCGCGCGAAGAATGCGCGCGTCAACTGCGGCGCCAACTAGAAGAGCTGCTCGGGCTCGCCGGGCTTTGCCGTCTTCTCGAGCACACGCCGGGCGCGCTTGCCGAGATCGCGGACGTCGAACGATCCCTCGTCGACGGCCTTCGCAACGCGTTCGGCGAGGTCGAGCGCGTCGTCGAGGACGGCGCTCGTCATGGCCGAGTCCTGCCCCATGTCGGCGAGGATCGTTCGCTCAGTGCGGCCCGCGAGGATCGGCTCGGCGATGCCGTCGACCCAGACACGCGTGCGCCGTCCGCCGCCGCGATCGTCGCCGGTGATCGGCTCGAGCGCGTAGATCTTGTCCGCGCGCGCCCACTTCCCGAAGCCGAGAAAAACCATCCGGGCGCTCTCGCTCATATCCGGATCATCTCACGCAAGCGCAGACGCGAGCACATCCGCGACACGCTGCTGGGCGGACGGCTGAAGGCCGTTGAAGAACGGCAGCGCGAGCGACCGCGAGCTCACGTCCTCCGACACCGGGCACATCCCCTCGCGGAAGCCGTAGCGCTCGCGCATGTACGGCTGGAGATGGATCGACGGCAGATAGCGGTTGTAGCCGATGCCCTCGCGCTCGAACGTCGCTATCACGCGTTCGCGCGTCTCGTTGTCGGGCAGGAGGACGACGTACACAAACCACGAGCGGACGTGGTCGGCGTCGTCGCGGCACGGCAGCTCGACGCCGTCGATGCCACAGAGGAGCTCGGTGTAGGTGTCGGCCACGCGCGAGCGCGCTGCGAGGATCTCGTCGATGCGCTCGATCTGGCCGACGCCCATCGCGGCCGCGACGTCGCTCATGCGGTAGTTGAAGCCGAGCCGAACGTGCTCGAGCCAGCCGCCCGAATCGCCGCGGCCCTGGTTGCGGAGCGAGCGGATGACTCGCCACTCCTCCTCGGAGTGCGTCGTGACGATCCCGCCCTCGCCAGTCGTCATCTGCTTGTTCGGATAGAAGGCGAAGACGCACGGAACGCCGTGCGAGCCGAGCGGCGCGCCCTTGTACTCGGCGCCGAGCGCCTCACAGGCGTCGCTGATGAACGCGAGGCCGTGCCGGTCGGCGATCGCGCGCAGCTCGTCGAGCTCGCATGAGCGGCCGTAGATGTCGACGCCGACGATCGCCTTCGTCTTCTCCGTTACCGCCGCCTCGACCGCCGCCGGGTCGAGGTTGAGCGTGCGCGGGTCGATGTCGGCGAAGACGGGCGTGGCCCCTTCGTAGATGAAGCAGTTCGCCGACGCGGCGAAGGAGTACGGCGACGTGATGACCTCGTCGCCGGGACCGATGCCGGCAGTGATCGACAGCAGGTGAAGGCCGGCGGTTCCCGACGAGACCGCGGCCGCGAACGGCGCGCCGACCCGCTCGGCGAGGAGCTCTTCGAACTGGTCGATCGTCGGGCCGAGCGAGAGCCGGCCCGAGCGCATCACTTCGAGGACGAGCTCTTCCTCGCGCGTGCCGAGATCCGGCCCCGACAGCGGGACCGGCTGGACCTCCTGCTTCACGCCTGCGCTGGTTTCGCCGCGGGCGCGTACTCGAGCCACTGGCTCCAGCGGTCGCTGCGCCCATGGACCGTGTCGAGATACGCCTTCTGGATCTCGAGCGTCACCGGGCCGGGCGGTCCGACGACCTGGTCGTCAACCTCGCGGATCGGCGTCACCTCGGCGGCGGTGCCGACCATGAAGACCTCGTCCGCGAGATAGAGATCGGTGCGGATGAGCGGCTTCTCGACGACGCGGTGGCCGAGATCCTGCGCGATCTGGATCACCGTGTCGCGGGTGATGCCGGCGAGGATCGAGGCGGAGAGATCGGGCGTGTAGATGACACCGTCGCGCACAAGGAAGAGGCTTTCGCCCGAGCCGTCCGCGAGTGTCCCCTCGGCGGTGAGCATGATCGCCTCGTCATAGCCGGCGCGGTTGGCCTCACCGACGGCGAGCATCGAGTTGATGTAGACGCCGGTCGCCTTCGCAGCGTGCGGAATGACGTTCGGCCCGACTCGCTGCCAGCTCGAGACCTTGGCGCGGATGCCGTTCTTCATCCCGTCCTCGCCGAGATACGCGCCCCACGGCCACGACATGATCACGACCTCGACGGGGTTGCCCTTCGACGAGACACCGAGCTCGCCATAGCCGTAGAACGCAATCGGCCGGACGTAACACGAAGGCAGCTCGTTGGCGCCGATGACGTCCCAGGTCGCGGCGCGCAGATCCTCGACCGAGTACGGCAAGTCCATGTAGAGCAGCTGTGCCGAGCGCTGCAGCCTGTCGAGGTGGTCACCGAGCCGAAAGACGGACGTGCCGCGATCCGTCTCGTATGCGCGGATCCCTTCGAACACGCCCGAGCCGTAGTGGAGTCCGTGCGTCCCAACATGAACGGTCGCGTCGGCCCAGTCGACGAGCTCGCCGTTCATCCAAATCTTTTTTGTCTCGCGCATCGCGCTCAGTCCCTTCACTCGGAGTGCGCTGGAAACCGCATCGTAGCCCTAAGCCTCGGCCAGATCACCCGCGCGCGCATCCGTCAGACGTACGAGGTCGACCGGTGAGATTCCCGCCATGTGCCGTTCGGAGCCTGCGCCGATCCAAACCTGCTCGTGGCCGAGGAGCTCGGGCTGGATGAGCACCAGCGCAACGGCCGAAGCCGGGAACGGAGCGACGCCGCCCGGCTCGAAGCCTGTCGCGGCGAGCACCTCTTCGCGCTTCGCGACGCGCGCCGCCTTCGCCCCCGCGACGGCTGCGACCTTCGTCTCGTCGGCGCGCCGGTCGCCGGGCACGAGCGCGAGTGTCGGACGGCCGTCGCAGATGAACAGGAGAGACTTCACGATCTGACCGAGCGACGCGCCGACCGCCTTCGCCGCGTCGCGCGCGGTGGGCGTCCCCTCGGGGAACTCCTCGACCCGCGCGTCGATGCCGGCGTCGCGGAGCACGGCGGCGACGCGCTCGACCGGTTCCGGCCAGCGGTCCGCCATCAGAGCTCGATGACGCGCGCGTGGTCGTATCCCGCGCTGTCGAGCCTGTCCACGAGCTCGGGGGGCGGCGGCGAGTCGACGGTCAACGCCATGAGAGCCTTGCCGCCGCTCGTGCCTCGGGAGACGGTCATGCCCGCGATGTTGATTCCCGCCTCGCCGAAGAGCGTCCCGATGCGGCCGATCACGCCGGGGACGTCGTCGTAGACGAACAGGACGAAGAGCGGCGCGAGCTCGAGGTCGATCTCGAAGCCGAGGATGTTCACGAGCCACGGGCGGTCATCACTCCCGAACGTCGTGCCCGCTACGCGGTAGCTCTCGCCCGCGGCGCGGACTTCGACGCTGAGAAGGCTCGTGTAGTCCCGCGCCGTGCGTGACCGTTCCTCGCGCACTTCGACCCCATGCTCAGCGGCGATCGACGGCGCATTGACGAAGTTCACTTGACGGTCGGCGCGCCCCTGGAACGCGCCGCCGAGCGCCGCGACGCCGAGAACGCGCGTGTCGTGGTCGGCGAGCTCTCCGTGCGCGGTGACGACGATCTCTTCAGCGGCGCCGCCCGAGAGCTCCATGGCGATGCGACCCAGCTGCGACGCGAGCGGGACGTACGGGCCGAGCGCTTCCGCGTCCTCCGAGCCGATCACCGGCGTGTTCACCGCGTTCGTGACGAGCCCGCCCTCGAGCGCCGCGACGACCTGCTCGGCGACGATGACGCCCGCGCGGTCCTGCGCCTCGCCCGTCGACGCCGCAAGGTGTGGCGTGACGACGACGCTGTCGAGCTCGAGCAGAGGGCCGGAGTACGGCTCGCTCGAGAAGACGTCGAGCGCCGCGCCGGCGACTTTCCCCGACTGGAGCGCCGCGAGGAGCGCTTCCTCATCGATGAGCTCGCCGCGGGCGGCGTTCACGAGGCGCACGCCGTCGCGCATCGCGGCGAACGCGGCGGCGTCGATCGAGCCGCGCGTCTCGGCGTTGAGCGGCGAGTGGAGCGTCAGGAAGTCTGCGACGGCGTAGATCTCCTCGGGCGTCTCGGCGCGCTCGGCGCCGAGCTCGCGGAAGCGGTCGGCTGCGACGTACGGATCGAAGGCGACGACGCGCATGCCAAGGCCGAGCGCGCGGCGCGCGACCTGCTGGCCGATGCGGCCGAAGCCGAGCACGCCGAGCGTCTTGCCGCCGAGCTCGACACCGCCGTACTTGCTCCGTTCCCAGCGGCCCTGCTTGAGCGCGGCATGCGCCTGCGGGATGTTGCGCGCGAGCGCCACGAGGAGGCCGATCGTGTGCTCCGCGGCGGAGATGACCGTCGACTCCGGGGCGTTCGCGACGATGATCCCGCGCCGCGTCGCAGCCTCGACGTCGACGTTGTCGACACCGACGCCCGCTCGGCCGATCACCTTGAGGCGCTCGCCGCGGCCGATCAGATCGGCGGTGAGCTTCGTGGCGGAGCGAACGACGATCGCGTCGTAGCCGCCGATGATCTCCTCGAGCGGGCTCTCCGAGTCGACGTCGACGTCGAAGCGCGAGCGGAGAAGCTCGACGCCCGCTTCGGAGATCTTCTCCCGGACGAGGATTTTCACGTGCTGAAGGATTCGAGGGCCGCCGTGACGGCGGCGCCGCGCTCGACGTCCGCGCCGAGATCGGCGAGGACGAGCTCGACCGCGGCGAGCTGCGTCGTGATGTCGAAGACGTCGAACCAGCCGATGTGGCCGAGCCGGAAGATCTTTCCCTTGAGCGCGCCCTGGCCGTTCGCGATCGTGATGCCGAACCGGTCGCGGAGGCCGCGGACGACCTCGGTCGCGTCGACTCCCTCCGGCGTGCGGACGGCGGTGACGACGGCGCTCCGGTCCTCGTCGGGGGAGAAGAGCTCGAGACCGAGCGCCTTCACTCCGGCGCGCGCGGCGCGGCCGAGCCGGACGTGGCGTTCGAAGACGGCGTCGAGACCCTCCTCGGCGATGAGCCCGAGCGCGACGTCGAGCCCGCACACGAGCGAGACCGGCAGCGTCACGGGCGCGTCGAGCTTTGCCTGGCCGGCGCGCGTCCGCTCCCAGTCGAAATAGAAGCGCGGCGTGGATCCCGTCGCTGCGAGCGCGGCCGGCGAGACCGCGGCGACTCCGAGCCCCGGCGGGCACATGAGCGCTTTCTGTGAGCCGGCGACGACGACGTCGAGCCCCCACGCGTCCATCTCGCACGGAACCGCGGCAAGGCTCGAGACCGCGTCGACGACGACGAGCGCGCCCGACTCCTTCGCGGCGGCCGCGAGCGCTTGCACGTCGGAGACGACGCCGGTCGACGTCTCGGACTGGACGAACCACACCGCCTTCGCCGGCCGCTCCGCCAGCCGCGAGCGCACGTCGTCGGCGCTCGGCGTCTCTCCCCACTCGTATCGGAGGACGTCGACGTCGGCGCCGAACGCCGTCGTCATCGCGACCCAGCGATCGCCGAAGCTTCCGGCCGAGACGACAAGGTGCGGTTCGCCCGGCGAAACGAGGTTCGCGACCGCCGACTCGAACGCGCCCGTCCCGGAAGCGCCGAACAGGAGAACGTCACTCTCCGTCCGGCAGACGTCGCGCAATCGTGTAAGGACACGCTCATAGACCGGGAGGAAGT
This sequence comes from uncultured Actinomycetes bacterium, assembly GCA_963767525.1. Lineage (GTDB taxonomy): Bacteria > Actinomycetota > Thermoleophilia > Gaiellales > Gaiellaceae > Palsa-739. Next base: position 1,785,145 of record CAVYEH010000001.1, on the reverse strand, counting down.
CGGGGCTGCGGTGATGGATCACCGGCGCGCCGACGGCGGCAAGCACCTCCGGCGGAACCGGGGTCGGGCCTGGCGTAAACAGGTAGCGCTTCGCCATGCTCCGAGCCTAGCGCTCTAACCTCTGCGCAGTGGACGCACTCGTCGCCTTCGCCGCCGCGCTTCTCTCGTTCCGCCTTGCGGGACTTCTCGCGGCTCGCTGGCGCGTGTCACGGCGGCCGGAGCTCCTCGCCTGGGCGGCCGGCCTCGGAGCGTACGCGGTCGCCGCGGCCGCGATCGCGTGGGGCGAGGCCCACGGCTGGGACGGGCGCGCGTTCCGCGTCTACTACGCGGCGGGCGCGCTCCTCACCGCGCCGCTGCTTGGCTTCGGCTCACTCCTCCTCGCCGGCTGGCGGAAGGCCGCGCCGCTCGCGCTCGTCTATACGGGCCTCGCCGTCGGGGTCGCACTCGCGATGCCGCTGCACGGTGCGTTCGCGGCGAACGGCATCCCGCACGCGCAGGATCACCTCGCCTTCCTTCCCGCACGGCTGCTCGCGATTCTCGCGAACTCGCTCGGAACGATCGCGGTCGTCGGCGTCGCACTTCGCTCGATCAGGAAGCGCCCGGTCGGCAACGCACTCATCATCGCGGGCATCGCGGCGGCGGCGATCGGGAGCGGATTGTCAAGTTTGGGTGCCGCGGGCAGCGCGATCGGGATCGCCGTAGGTGCGGCGCTCCTCTACGCGGGATTCGTCTATCCCATGCGGTTTGCAGGCATTTTTCGGTCGCGAATCTCCGTCAAGTCGTCGTAAAGACTTCGTGAAAGGTTCGTGAATCGGCGGATATCGCGGGTTCGGTCGCCTATCCTCCCCGCCGAACGCGATAAGCCGCACCGAGCGGTGCTTGTCCTTGGCGGCGTTGCCGAGGGCACTTCCCGCCCGCTTGGTCAACGACTTGCAAGCGAACACCGGAGGTGTACGAATGCGGCGCTCTGTCATTGCCTGCGGGCTCCTATTGGCGCTCGCGGGAATTCCATCTGCTGTGGCCACCGCTGCCGGAGGCACGGGGCAACTCGACCCCACGGTGGCCCAGCCCGAAGTACGCGCGCAATCTCAAGCGCGCGGCGATCAGGTACTGGAGCGGCGTGGCGAGCCACGCGCAAGCTGCGACGAAGCACTGGCTTACGATCGTGCGCGGCACTCCACCGCGGCAGTCGGTCGCCCGGCACCGGACTCTTTCAGCGCAGGCCGCGCAGCGCGTCGCCCGCGTGTGGCACCGGCGCGCGGTCGCCGCGTGGCGGGTCGCGCACCACCCGCCGAGGCTCCAGGCCTGGAACTGCATCCACCATTACGAGGGCAGCTGGACGGATCCGAACGCACCGTATTGGGGCGGTCTCCAGATGGACTACTCCTTCCAGAACGCCTACGGCCACTGGCTCCTGCAGCACAGGGGAACCGCCGACCACTGGACGCGGCTCCAGCAGATCTGGGCCGGCGTGAGGGCGTGGCGGGTCCGCGGTTTCTCGCCCTGGCCGAACACGGCTCGCGCCTGCGGCGTGTACTAGAAACACCTGTCATATCGCGCCAAAGCGGCCCGCTCAGGGCTGGAAACGCCACCGGCAAAGCCGGTGGCGTCCGGCCAGAACACCGCCGCCTTCGGCGGCCTGGGAGCGGGCCGTTTGCGTTGTGCTGTCATTTCGACTTGACAATGACATCAATGTGATGTCATACTGCAGCCATGCAGATCGATGGTCACATCAACGCGCTTCGTGAAGAGCTCCAGCGGGTGGCGTCGCTCGGGGACGAGAAGACGGCGCACGCAGCCGAGCTCCTCTCGATCGCGCTCGAATCGTCCCTCGCCCGGCGCCTCCAGGACATTCTCGCCGAGGCCGCGCTCGAGCTGAATTCCCAGCTCGACGACGGTCACGTCGAGCTACGCATCGCCGGCCACGACCTCGAGTTCGTCGTCGTCCACGAGGACGGTGGCACACCGGAGCCCGTCGACGAGGCGTCCTCGGCGAGGATCACCCTCCGCCTTCCGGAGAGCCTGAAGCAGCGGATCGAGTCCTCCGCCGCCCGCGAAGGCGCTTCGGTCAACACGTGGCTCGTCCAGGCGCTCCAACGCGCAGTCGAGCCTCGCCGCCCCTCCACAACCAGCCGGAACCGGCTGAGCGGTTACGGCCGCAACTAAAGGAGACCCATGTATCCCGATCCCATCACCGTGAACATGCTCGACAACCGGCTCCCCCGGCCCGACTCGCGCCGAAGCCCGCGCTCTTCGGAGATCCGGCTTCGCGTCCGGCGCCTGACCCGCCACGGTGCCTGACATGCTCGACCAGACCTTCCACACGCCACTGCCGCTCGAGCTCGAGGTCGCGATTCCCTCCGGCGAGATCGAGCTCGAGACGGCAGAGGGCGAGGAGACCCGCATCGTCGTGGAGGGTGACGACCGCATCCTCGCCGACGTCGAGATCCGCCAGGACGGCAACCGCGTCACGGTTGGATACCGCGGCAAGGCCAAGTTCGGCTTCTCGCTCTCGCCCTTCTCGCTCGTCTGGGACAGCAAGCTGAAGGTGCGCGCGACCATCCCGCACGGCGCCGGCCTGAAGACCAAGACCGTCTCGGCGGACGTCCGCACCGAAGGCACTCTCGGGTCGCTCGAGCTCAACGCCGTCTCCGGGAATATCCGGGTCCGCGGCGAGGTGACCGGCGATGCGACATTGAAGACGGTAAGCGGTGACGCCGAGCTCGACGCCGTCGGCGGCAACCTCAAGATCCAGAGCGTCTCCGGCGACCTGCGGGTCGGCCCCGTCGGCGGCTCGGTGGAAACGAAGACGGTGTCCGGCGACATCCGGTTCGACGCCGTTCGCTCGGGCGACGTTCGGTTCACGAGCGTCTCCGGCGACATCGAGATCGGGATCGCCGAGGGCTCGCTCCTCGACGTCGACGCCGGCTCGACCTCGGGCGACCTCTCCTCCGAAGTACCGCTCGCGAGCGATCCGATCGCAGGCGAGAGCGAAGGACCGACCGTCGTCGTCCGCGGACGGACGATCAGCGGAGACTTCCGCATCTTTCGCGCCGCCTGATGAAGCAGCTCCTCGCCCACCGCGACGCGCGTCTGCTCCTCGCCGGGCAGACGCTCTCCGCGTTCGGCGACTGGGCGATGTTCATCGTCCTCGCGGTGTGGATGAAGACGCTGACGGGCTCGGCGGCCGCCGCCGGGCTCGTCTTCATGGTCCTCGGGATCGGTGCGTTCTTCGGCCCCCTGGCCGGCCTGCTCGCCGACCGCGTCCGCAAGAGACCACTCATGATCCTCGTCAACTTCGTGCTCGCGGGCTCGGTTCTGCTGCTCCTCTTCGTCCACGGCAAGAACGACGCGTGGATCATCTACCTCGTCGCGCTCCTCTACGGCATCGGCGGGTCGGTCTACTTCCCCGCGCGCACGGCGCTCCTTCGCCTCATGCTCCCGGAGGAACTGCTCGCAGAGGCGAACGGCGCCCTCACCGCGACCCGCGAAGGGCTGCGGATCATCGCTCCGCTCGCAGGCGTCGGGCTCTACGCGGCGCTCGGCGGAGGCGCGGTGGCGATCCTCGATGCCGCGACCTTCGTCGGATCGGCGTTCTTCATCTGGCGCATGACCATGCGGGAGGAGAAGCCCAAGCCCGAGGGCGAGCACCACTTCAAGCGCGACGTCATGGCGGGCTTTCACCACATCCGCCGGACCGCCGCGCTGAGGCATGTGCTCGTGGGGCTGACCGCCGCCCTTCTCGTGATCGGCTTCAGCGAGACGCTTCTCTGGTACGTCCTCCACGCGATCGGCGCACCGAACTCGTTCTTCGGCGTCTTCTCGGTGATCCAGGGCATCGGCTCGGTCATCGGCGGGGTGACCGCGGCGAGGCTCATCCACCGCTTTGGCGAGGTCCCCGTCGTCGCGCTCGGGATGGTGGCGTTCTCGCTCGCCGACCTCGCGCTCGTCGTCCCCTCTCTTCCGGTCGTGATCGTCGCCGGGCCGGTCGCCGGAGTCGGCGTCGCGTGGGCGATCGTCGGCTACAGCACCGTGCTGCAGACGAGGACGCCGTTCGCCGTGCAGGGACGCGTCGCGTCGGCTGCCGACCTCACGATCTCGACGGCCCAGACCCTGTCGATCGCGACCGGCGCGTTCCTCTCCACCGTCGTCGACTGGCGGCTGCTCTTCGTCGTGATGGCTGCGGTCGTCCTCTCGAGCGCGGTGTGGATGCTGACACGCCACGACGAGAAAGCCGCCGTGCCTGCTGCAACGATGGAGTGCGTGACCGAGCTCGTCCCGCTGCGGCGCAACCGCGACTTCGTCCTCTACCAGTCCGGCGCCTTCCTCTCGACCTTCGGGTCCGGCATCTCTCAGATCGCCTATCCGCTGCTGACGCTGGCGCTGACGCAGTCCGCGGCGAAGACGGGGTACGTCGGCGCCGCCGAGTTCTTGCCGCTCGTCCTGCTCGCCGCTCCCGCGGGCGTGTTGGCCGACCGCTTCGACCGGCGTGTCCTGATGATCGTCTCCGACGCGGTCGGGGCGACGGCGCTCGGCCTCCTCGCCGCGGCTGTGCTGACCGGCAGCCTCGAGTACTGGATGATCGTCGTCGTCGCGTTCGTCGACATGAGCGCCGGCGTCCTCTACCGCGCCGGCTCGAGCGGGGCGATGAAGGCGGTCGTCCCGCAGCCGCAACTCGCGGATGCGGTGAGCGTGACGATGGCGCGGATGTCCGTGATCCGGCTCGTTGCGTCGCCGATCGGCGGGGCGCTGTTCCAGCTTTCCCGCGCCGTGCCGTTCGTCGTCGACTCGGTCTCGTACGTCTTCTCGACGGCGTCCCTCCTCCTCATGCGCACGCCGTTCCAGGAGGAGCGGGAGCCGGGCGCGCGCACGCCGCTCCGGGAAGGCGTCGCGTACTTCTGGAGCATCCCGTTCCTCCGCACGACGATCGGGATGATCGCCGCGAGCAACCTCGTCGCCGTCGGCGCTCCGATCGCCTTGATCATCCTCGCCCACGACGACGGCCTCGGCGGCTTCACGATCGGCCTCTTCGTCGCGGTGCAGGGAGCCGCGCTCCTCGCCGGATCGGCCCTCTCGCCTCTGCTGCGACGGGTACTACCGATGCGCGTAATCCTGCTCTCGGAGTTCTGGATGGGGCTCGTCTACGCCGCGTTCCTCGTATACCCGAGCGTGTACGTGCTCATGGTGTGCGTCTCTCTCCACGCGTTCTGGTTCCCGAACACGGACTCGGCGATCGGCGCGTACTCGTACGCGCTCATCCCCGACCGGCTGCTCGGACGCGCGATGGCGGCGTCAAACACTCTCCGCGCCGCGTCTGCCCCGCTCGGGCCGCTCCTCGCAGGTCTGCTCCTCGCACACACGACGCCGCGGGTGTGCATCTTCGTCCTCGCCGCTCCGGTCGTCGTCGCCGCCTTCCTCGGGACGGCGAGTTCTGCGCTCCGCGACCTGCCTAGTCTGGACTCTGAAGCCGCTCCCGCAGCAGCCGGTTGACGACCTTCGGGTCGGCCTTCCCGCGCGTCTCCTTCATCACCTGGCCGACGAGGAACCCGAGCACTCCCTCCTTGCCGCCGCGGTAGCTAGCGACCTGCTCCGCGTTGGCCGCGAGGACGCCATCGATTATCGGCACGAGTTCGGACTCGTCGCCCAGTGCCGTCTGAGCGAGGTACGTCTCCGCCTCGATCGGGCCGGCGGCCGCCGCGGCAAACGCCTCGTCGAGCGCCTCCCGCGTGACGTTCGCCTGCACGATCTTCGCGAGCGCGGGCGCGTTCTCGAGGCAGGAAGTCGCCGCGGTTCATCGCGATCGCAGCCGCCGCCATAGGCTCCACACCTTCCGCTGCGAGCGCCTCGGCCTTCCAAGCATTGCCCGGTCATGACGAGCTCTTCGGCCAGCGCTAGGGCCGTATCTGCCGGAAGCGTCTGCGCGAGTTCCTGAATCTGGCGAGCCGGGGCTCCGAACAGCTAGCCGCGTAGCCGCTCGACGAGCTCCGCCGGCGGCTCGACCGGAACGAGGTCCGGCTCGGGGAAGTAGCGGTAATCGTCGGCCTCTTCCTTCGAGCGGTGCACGGTGAGGCGGTCGGTGTCGGGGTCGTAGTCGTACGTCGACTGGACGAGCGTCTCCCCCGCCTCGTGCGCGGCGACCTGCTGGCGGAACGCCGCCTCGATCGCGCGCCCGATGAACGTGAACGAGTTCATGTTCTTGATCTCCCAGCGCGGCCGGTAGCCCTCCTCCCCGCGCTTGCGCACCGAGACGTTGACGTCGGCGCGGAGCGTGCCCTTCTCCATCTCCGCATCCGAGATGCCGAGCGCGACGATCGTCTCGCGGAGCTGCCGGAGATACCGCATCGCCTCGTCGGCCGATCGGAGGTCCGGCTCGGAGACGATCTCGAGTAGCGGCGTACCGCCGCGGTTGAAATCGACGAGCGAGTAGTCGGCGCCGACCGAGCGGCCGGTCGCGCCGCCGGCGTGGACGGTCTTCGCAGCGTCCTCCTCGAGGTGCGCGCGAGTGATGCCAATCTCCCGAACGCCGTCGGCGTGAAAACCGGGAACCGCCCCGGCCCGCACAGAGGAGCCTCGAACTGGCTGATCTGGTAGCCCTTCGGCAGGTCGGGATAGAAGTAGTTCTTCCGCGCGAATTCGGCGCGCTCGGCGATCTCGCAGTCGAGCGCGAGGCCGAGGAGGATCGTCATCTCGATCGCGCGGCCGTTCGGCACCGGCAGCGCGCCGGGTGCGCGAGGCAGACCGGGCAGGTGTGCGTGTTCTCGCCGGCGCCGTACTCGAGCGCGCACCGGCAGAACATCTTCGTGCGCGTCTTGAGATGGCAGTGCACCTCGAGGCCGCAGACCAGCTCCCAATCGCTCATCGCAGGCGCTCCGGAACGATGTCGAAGCCGATCGCCTGCTCGAGTGCGTGGCCGATGCGGAAGAGCGTGTTCTCGCCGAACTGCGGCCCGATCAGCTGAAGCCCGACGGGTAGCCCTTCCGACAGGCCGCACGGGATGTTGAGGCCCGGCAACCCGGCCATGCACGACGGGATCGTCAGCAGGTCGGATAGATACATCGCGATCGGGTCGGCAGTGCGCGCGCCGAGCGGGAACGCGACCGTCGGCGACGTCGGCGAGACGAGCGCGTCGAAGGTCTCGAACAGCGCGTCGTGCTCGCGCTTGATCACGGTCCGCACCTTCTGCGCCTGCCCGTAGTACGCGTCGTAGTAGCCGGCCGACAGCGCGTACGTGCCGACCATGATCCGCCGCTTCGGCTCGTCTCCGAAGCCTTCGTCGCGCGTACGCTCATACATCTCGAGCCGTTCCTCGGCGTCGGCGCGGAACCCGTACCGCACGCCGTCGTACCGCGCGAGGTTCGAGGACGCCTCGGCCGGCGCAATGAGGTAGTAACAGGCCATTCCGTACTCGACGGAGAGCGGCAGCGAGCACTCCGCGACCTCCGCGCCGAGCTCCTCGAGCTTCGCGATCGCCGCTTGCACCGAGGCCGCGACGCCCGGCTCGATGCCCTCGGCCTCGTTGAGCTCCTTCGGGACGCCGATGCGGAGGCCCTTCACGTCCTGCGCGGTCGGGAGCTCGACCGGCTGCGGCAGCTCGACCGTGGTCGAGTCGCGCGGGTCGCGCCCGGCGAGGATCGAGTAGAGGTACGCGCAGTCGCGGACGTTCTTCGCGACCGGACCGACCTGGTCGAGGCTCGACGCGAAGGCGACGACGCCGTAACGCGAAACCGTTCCATAGGTCGGGCGCAGGCCGACGTTGCCGCACAGCGCCGACGGCTGCTTGATCGAGCCGCCGGTGTCGGAGCCGAGCGCCCACGGCGCGAGGCCGGCACTCACAGCGGCCGCCGAGCCGCCGCCCGACCCGCCGGGCACCCGCGACGGATCCCAAGGGTTGTGCGACGGGCCGTACGCGGAGTTCTCGGTCGACGATCCCATCGCGAACTCGTCGGTGTTCGTCTTGCCGAGGATCCGCAGGCCGTGCGACTTCAGCCGCTCGACGACGGTGGCGTCGTAGACCGGGACGTAGCCCTCGAGGATCTTGGAGCCGGCGGTGGTGGGGATCCCCTTCGTCCCGATCACGTCCTTGACGGCGATCGGGATACCGTCGCCGCCCGGGTCGTCGCACACGTGGAGGAAGCAGTGGAGCTCCTCGTCGTGCTCGCCGATCGCGGCGAGGTACGCGGAGAAGAGCTCAGCGCCGGAAACCTCCTTCCGGTCGAGCATGTCCTTGGCGCCCTCGGCGGTCAGCCGAAGTGTGTCGATAGTCACGTCGCGCCTCCCGGAGGCACCTTGAAGAAGCCGCCTTCGCGCTCGGGCGCGTTCGCGAGCCCCTCGTCGACGGGGAGCGACGGCCGCGGCTCGTCCTCGTCCCAGACATTGACGACCTCGAGCGGATGCGACGTCGCGGGCACGTCGGCGAGGTCGAGCTCGGACACTTTCGAGACCGCGGCGAGGATGTCGTTGAGCTGATGCCCAAGGCGCTCGACCTCGTCATCGCGCAACTCAAGGCGCGCAAGATGCGCGACCTTCAGTAGCTGCTCCCTATCGATCTCTGCCATGCCTTCGATCCTTCCAGAAATGGAGAAGGCCCCGACTGGGGCCTTCTCACAACGAGTATTCCGAGGTGTTCTCTAGATCGCCTGGACGTTCGCGGCCTGCGCGCCCTTGTCGCCCTGAACGACATCGAACGACACGCGCTGACCCTCGGTCAGCGACTTGTAGCCGTCCATCGTGATCGCGGAGAAGTGCACGAAGACGTCATCGCCGCCCTCGCGTTCGATGAAACCGAAACCCTTCTCGTTCGAGAACCACTTGACGGTGCCCTCAGCCAAACCCTTCCTCCTTGCAGACAAACCAACGGCTCGAACACCGAGCCGCCGACCGTGAATTAACGGCCCGAGTCTACTCAGTTTGTGGCCGAAATAACAGCCCCGGAGCGCCGGAGCTTCGCCGCGGTCACCGTGTTCTGCAGCACCATCGCGATCGTCATGGGGCCGACGCCGCCCGGCACCGGCGTCATGTACGCCGCCCGCTCCATCGCAGCGGGATCGACGTCGCCGAGGAGCTTCTTGCTGTCCGGCACGCGGTTCATGCCGACGTCGACGACCACGGCTCCCGGCTTGACCATGTCGGGCGTGACGAGATGCGTGCGCCCGACCGCGGCGACGAGGATGTCGGCGGCGAGCGTGTAGTCCGCGAGATCCTGCGTGCGCGAGTGGCAGATGCTCACGGTCGCGTGGCGCTGAAGGAGGAGATGCGCCATCGGCTTGCCGACGATCGCCGAGCGCCCGATCACGACGGCGCGAGCGCCCTGGAGCGGGATCTCGTACTCGTCGAGCATCCGCATCACGCCGAGCGGCGTGCCCGGCACGAGCGTCGGCCGGCCGAGATAGAGGCGGCCCGCGTTCATCGGGTGGATCCCGTCGATGTCCTTCTCCGGCGCGATTGCCTCGATGATCCGGTTCTCGTCGAGATGGCCCGGCAGCGGGAGCTGGACGAGGAGACCGTCGATCGCGTCGTCGGCGTTGATCGAGGCGATGGTCGCGAGGACTTCCTCCTCGGACGTATCGGCCGGCAGCTTGATGTCGCGCGCCTCCATGCCGGCGGCGGTTGCGTTCTTCTGCTTCAGGTCGATGTAGACGTGCGAGGCGGGGTCGTCGCCGACGAGGATCGTCGCGAGGCCGACATGGCCGAAGTCGGCGACGGACGCGGCGACTTCCTCGCGCACCTTCGCGCCGAGAGCCTTGCCGTCGAGAAGCGTCGCGGTCATCGCAACGAGATTACCCCGATCGGCACCCGCCAGCTCCGCCCGGCGCGCATGTGCGCGACGAGTGCGCGCTCGAGCGTCGTCCGCGGCGTCAGGCCGTCGAGGTTCGTATCGGCGGTGTGGAATACGAAGCGAAGAACATCCTCGTTCCCGTCCTCCCCTTCCATCTGCAGCTCGAAGCGGCCCTGGAAGCGGACGATGTTCGACGTTGCCGGCAGGACGTCGGCGAGCTGGGGGTCGAGTAGCCACGACCGGCATCGCGCGGTGCGGTGCTGCGGAAAGACCTCGCGCGCCCGCGCGAACGAGGCGTCGCACGCCGCCGGGTCGAGCGGTTGCCCGGTCTCGGGGATGTGCACGTCGAGCAGACCGTCGCCCTCGTCCTCGAACTGCAGACGCCCGAGCTCCGCGAGGCGCCCGCTGAAGACGACATCGATCCACTCCTCGTCGGCGAAGGGTTCCTCCCCGCGGACCTCGTGCGCGCGAAAGACGTCGCGCAGCGTCGCCCAAGACTCGTCTTCGGTGAGGCCGAGAGCCTGGTGCCGGGCGCGCGCCTCGGGGATGCGGCGGGCCAGATCATCCGGGAATTGCGACTCCACTAGGCTCCCCAGCATGGCACGTCTGCCCCGTAAGAACGATCCGGATTCGATCCGTGCGCGCCAAACGGCTCTCGGCCTGCCCGAGGCGGACGTGGAACCGTGGACGAAGGCCGCGGAGTCGGTCACCGGGCTCGTCCAGATACCCGTCTCCGTCGCCCAGTTGCAGGTCTCGCTCGGCGAGTACGCGTTGTCGGAGGACGGCGACGTCGTCGAGACGGGACGCGCCGACGAAGAAGTGACCGTCCCACTCGCACACACCGAAGGCGGGCTCACCGCGTCGGTGCAGCGCGGCGCTAAGGCGATCGCCGAGTCAGGCGGCGCCAGAACGTATGTCGTCTCCGACAGAATGACCCGAGCATCCTGCTTTGTCTGCAAGTCGAGCGGGAACGCTCTCGCGCTCGCCGCGTGGGTGGAGGAGCAGCTGCCGGCGATGCGCGACTTTCTCGCGAGCTCCGACATCCCGGAGCTCTCGCGCTTCGCCGTCCTCCGCGAGGTAAAGACGCACGTCGTCGGGCCGATGTGCCACGTCCTGTGGCGGTTCACGACCGGCGACGCCTTCGGCGCGAACATGATGACCCGCAACGCGTATGCGCTGAACATGGCGTTCGTGAAGCCGCAGGCGCCCGTCGCGATCGAGCGCGTGATCCTCGAGGCGAACATGGGCGGCGACAAGAAACCGTCGTTCGAGTACTTCCAGGAGGGTCACGGCAAGACAGTCATCGCGGAGGTGACGCTGACCGAGGCGGCGATCGCGCGGGTCCTCCGCACGACGGTCGCCGACCTCGAGGACCTCGCCTGGGCGGGCACGCACGGCGCGGTCGCGTCGGGAATGCAGTCGGTTGCGTTCACGCCGGCGTCGGCGATTGCCGCGGTCTTCGCCGCGACAGGACAGGATCTCGGTCTCGTCGGCACGAGCTCGATGTGCCACGGCACCGGCCACCGCGTCGACGGCGGCCTCCAAGTCGCCGTCCGCTTCCCGGGGATCGAGGTCGGGACCGTCGGCGGCGGGACGACACTCCCCGATCCCGCACGCTGGCTCGGGCTTATGGATTGCGCCGGGCCTGGCCGTGTGTACCGCCTCGCGCAGCTCGTCGCCGCGACGGCGCTCGCGCTCGAGATCAGCGCCTCGGCGGCGATGGCGACCGCCGGCAGCGAGAATTTCTTCCGCGCGCATTTCGAGCGCGGCGGAATGCGCTAAGCCGGGGCGCCCTGGCGCAGCCGGCGCGCGTACTCGGCCTCGTCGAAACTGCCTTTCAAGGTCGCGATGCACCCGTCGGAGCCGATCGTCCACTCCTCGCAGCCCTCGATGCGAACCCACTTCCTTGCGACGTCGCGGCTGCACCACGCCTCGGTGTAGCTCTGCGCCAGAACCTAGGCTCCCGGCCTGCGGAAGCATTTCCGCGCATGCGAGACGCGCACGACGCCCGTGTCCTGTTGCGGCGCGAACGCCGTGATCAGGCACGAAGAGAATTCCCATGGCTTGCCGCCCGGCTTGCGAATGGCCACCACGACTTCGCCGCCGCGGTCGGTCGGAAAGTGACCTGCTGAGTGCACCGAGCTCCCTGGCGCAATGACCGAGGCCGGCAGGCCCTTGGTGTCGAGGCAGACGAGATCCCAGCACGGCTGGATCGTCACCGACCGGTGCGTGTCATTCACGACCTTCAGGTCGAAAAAGCTGATCTTGGTTTCCGGCTGAAGGAGGAGGACAACGACGAATATCGGCACGAGGATCGCCGACACGATCAAGAGCTCCTTGCGTAACGACACGAGCTAGCCGGCAGGCATCCGTACGTCGCTGACGTCGAGACCGAGCGAGTTTGCGAGGCGCACGCCGTGGTTCAGCTCCTCGCGCAGGCGCTCGCGGTCGCGCGCCTCCATCAACGTCCCGATCATCTCCCGCGCCTTCGGGCGCCAGAGGACGTGCTGCGCGAAGACCGGGAGCATCGTGTTCGCCGCTTCGACGAGCCGCGAGCGCACCTTCTTCCCCGCCGACTGGAGCAGGACGCGCTCGTACGCCATCCCCGCGCCGTGATGGATGCCGTCGTCGATCGCGAGGCGGTTGCAGATGTTCTCGAGCACCGTGCCGCGCGACGACTTCGCGATGAGCTTGAACCGCGGGATGATGAGCCGCTCGAAGAAGACCTGCATGAGGAAGACCTTCTCCTCGAGGATGTCGGCCTCGAGGAACATGTGTGCGAGCTGGTCGAGATACGGGTCGCGCTCCCCTTCCCCGCCGACGTTGCCGATCAGCCGCAGCCACGCCTCGGTGTGGCGCGACTCGTCCTGCACCATCGTCGAGTAGTAGAGCTTCGCCTCGAAGTCGGGCGCGGCGGAGAGGAGCTGCGCCGCCATCTCGCACGCAAAGACGTCGGCCTGGAGCTGCTGCATGATCACCGAGCGCCAGATGTCGCGACGCCGCGCCTGCCGCTCGGCGCTCCCCCTGCCCTCGGGCACGAACGGGATCTCGCCCCACGGCACGTCGTCCACCTGCCACTCCTGGTGCTTGGCGAGGTGGTAGAAGCGGAGGACGCTCGCGTACTCGGGGCGACCTTCGGGCTCGGACGACACGGGCTCGGCGCTCATGCTTCGGACCTTATCCTCAACCCGTGATCGCGCTTGTCTTCAGCTACGAGGTTCACGACGCCGAGGAGTTCGAGCGCGCCTACGGGATGGACGGCGAGTGGGCGGAGTTCTTCCAGGCCGGCCGCGGCTACATCGGCAGCGAGCTGCTGCACGATGTCGAGGCGCCGGGCCGCTATCTCGTGATCGACCGCTGGGAGTCGGCGGATGCGTACAACGATTTCGTCGCGGCGAACCGCGAGGAATACATGCGGCGTGTCGACGAGACACGCTTCCTCTACGACAGCGAGCTCCGCTTCGGCACGTTCGAGAGCACGTAAGCGGCGATAATCGGGCAACCGGATGGCGAGCACCGCCCCCGAAGCTGCTACGACCGAGCCGAGCGCCAACGCGCCGGCCGTCCGGTTGCGCGGAATCCGGCGCGCGTACGGCGACGTCGTCGCGGTCGGCGGCGTCGATCTCGACGTCGCGGCCGGAGAATTCTTCACGCTTCTCGGGCCTTCGGGCTCGGGGAAGACGACGACGTTGCGGGTCATCGCCGGGTTCGAGCGCCCCGACGCCGGCACCGTCGAGTTGCAGGGCGTCGACGTCACGAACGTCGCACCGGCGCAGCGTGTCGTCAACACCGTCTTCCAGGACTACGCCCTCTTCCCACACATGACGGTCGCGGAGAACGTCGAGTACGGCCTGCGCGTGAAGGGCGTGCCGCGAGCGGAGCGCCGCGAACGCGCCACGGAAGTCCTCGCGCGCGTTCAGCTGGCGGGGCTTGGCGGCCGCAAGCCCGTTCAGCTCTCGGGCGGCCAGCGCCAGCGCGTCGCGCTCGCGCGCGCAATCGTCAACGAGCCGCGCGTCCTCCTGCTCGACGAGCCGCTCGGCGCGCTCGACCTGAAGCTGCGCCAGGAGATGCAGATCTTCCTCAAGGAGCTGCAGCGCGAGCTCGCCGATCACGTTCATCTATGTCACGCACGACCAGGAGGAAGCGCTCACGATGAGCGATCGTCTCGCGGTCTTCAACAACGGCGGGATCGAGCAGATCGGCACGCCGGCCGACGTCTACGAGCATCCGCGGACAGAGTTCGTCGCCGGATTCGTCGGCGTCTCGAACATCGTCGACCGCAACGGCACGCGCATCACGATTCGTCCGGAGAAGATCTCGATGAGCGCTACCGGGGACGGCGAACCGGGGACGATTCGGGAAGTCGTCTACGTCGGGATGGTCACGCGGTACGTCGTCGATCTCGACGCCGGCGGCCAACTCGTCGTCGTGCGGCAGAACCTCGAGACGTCCTCGCAAGAGGCGCTCCAGGAGCAAGGCAAACGGGTCCGCCTCTCGTGGCGGGCGGAACACACCTATGAGCTCGACAGGGAGGGCACGTGAGGGGCAGTCGCAAGAGATCAGTCGCGTCGGCCGTGCTCCTGGCGGCATTCACAGCGACGCTCGCGTTTGTCGCGAGCGGATGCGGTGGTAGCGGCAGCAGCAGCACGACGACGACAACGGCGGCCATCGGCAAGGGAGAAGGCTCGCTCAACGTCATCGAGTGGAGCGCGTACACAGATCCGAGCTTCGCGAAAGCGTTCGAGCAGCAGACGGGCTGCATCATCCATCGCAAGGACGCCGGTACGTCCCAGGAGATGTTCTCGCTCATGCACGGAAACGGGGGTGGCGGAGGAGGCCAGTACGACCTCGTCTCGGCGTCGGGTGACGCAAGTCTTCGCCTGATCTACGCGCACGACGTCAAGGCGGTCGACGTCAGCAAGATCCCGAGCTGGAGCAGCTTCCTCCCGGCGTTCAAGTCACCGTCGCACAACACGGTCAAGGGCGTGCATTACGGCGTCTCCGTGCAGTGGGGACCGAACACGCTCATCTACAACACGCAGAAGGTCAGCCCGGCTCCGGCCGACTGGGGCGCGATCTACAGCTCGAAATACAAGGGAAAGCTCACGGTCCCGAACAACCCGATCCAGATCGCGGACGCGGCGCTGTATCTGATGCAGACGAAGCCGAGCCTCGGCATCAAGGATCCGTACGAGCTGACGCAGGCCCAGCTCAACGCGGCGACCCAGCTCCTCATCAATCAGAAGCCGCTGCTGAAGCGCTACTGGAACTACGCCGCCGACGAGATCACCTCGTTCAAGAACGGCGACGTCTGGATGGGTGCCGGCTGGCCCTACCAGACGCTCCAGCTGCAGGCCGACAAGCAGCCGATCAAGGAGGTCGTGCCGCTGCCGACGACGGGTTGGGCCGACACGTGGATGCTCGCCGCCAAGGCGCCGCATCCGAACTGCGCGTACAAGTGGATGCAGTACGTGACGACGCCGAAGGTGCAAGCGCAGCAGGCGCTCGTCTTCGGCGAGACGCCGGTCAACCCGAAGGCGTGCCCGTTCATGAACAAACTCCAGGCGGGCTCGTGCGCGGCGTACCACCTGAACGAGCCGGCGTCCTACTACACGAAGATCAAGTTCTGGAAGACCCCGGTCGCGACGTGCGGCTGGACGACGGCGCAGAAATGCATGGACTACAACGCCTGGACCCAGGCGTGGGCGCGAGTAACAGGGTGACGCTTGGCGGCTGACGCCGGCGTACTGTCGACGGGTCCGCCGCTGCGGCGGGCCCGTCTGCGCCTCTCCGGCTTCTTCTGGCGGAGGCCGTGGCTGCGAGCCCTCGTGCTGCTCGCCGTTCCTCTCGCAGCGTTCCTCGTCGTCTACGTCGGATCGCTCGGCGTGCTCCTCATCTCGTCGCTCTGGACATCGAACTCCTTCACGTCCACGGTCGAGCACACGTGGACGCTCGCCAACTACCGCACGATTTTCTCGACGGCCGGGCCGTATCTGCATATCGCTCTCTTCACGTTCGAGATGGCCGCCGGCGTGACGCTCACGTGCGCCGTGCTCGCGTTCCCGCTCGCCTTCTTCATGGCACGGCTCGCGGGGAGACGCACGCGAGCCGCGCTCTTCGTGCTGGTCCTGCTCCCGCTCTGGTCGAGCTACCTCGTGCGCCTGTACGCGTGGCAGACGATCCTCGCCCACAACGGCGTCATCAACTGGGTGCTGAACGGCCTCGGCCTGCCCGACCAGAACCTCGCGTACACGAACACGGCGATGTGGATCGTCTACACGTACGTCTGGCTGCCGTTCATGGTGCTGCCGATCTACGCGGCGCTCGAGCGGATCCCCGACTCGTACCTCGAAGCCTCCGCCGATCTCGGTGCGCGCGGCTGGCGAACGTTCCGGTCGGTGATCCTGCCGCTGGCGCTCCCGGGAATCGTCGCGGGGTCGATCTTCACGTTCGCGCTGACGCTCGGCGACTACATCACGCCCGAGCTCATCGGCGGTACCGGCTCGGACATGATCGGGACGATCGTCTACCAGAACTTCTCGACGAATCTTCCGCTCGCCGCGGCCTTCGCCGCGATCCCGCTCGCGATCATGGGCGCGTACCTGCTCGTCGCCCGCAAGCTGGGAGCGTTCGAGGCGCTGTGACCGGCCGCGGTACCCGCATCGCGCTGGCGGTCTGGTCGGCGCTCGTCATCGCCTTCCTGTGGATCCCGATCGTGATCATCGCGCTCTACGCGTTCAACGGCTCGAAGATTCAGGGCTGGCCGATCACGAGCTGGACGACGAACTGGTTCAGCGTCGCGTGGAACGACCCGAGCGTGCGCAGCGCCTTCGAGCTCTCGGTGAAGGTCGGCGCGATCTCCGCGGGCATCGCGCTCGTGCTCGGGACGATGACCGCTGCCGCCGTCGCCCGCTACCGCTTCTTCGGGCGAGAGGCCGTGTCGTTCCTGCTCGTGCTGCCGCTCGCGCTGCCGGGGATCATCACCGCAATGGCGCTCGTCTCGTTCTTCGACTTTGCCGGAATCCAGCTCTCGATCTGGACGATCGTCGTCGGGCACGCGACGTTCTGCGTCGTCGTCGTCTACAACAACGTCGTCGCCCGACTGCGGCGCACCTCGGGCTCACTCATCGAGGCGTCGCAGGATCTCGGCGCCGACGGCTGGCAGACGTTCCGGTTCGTCCTCTGGCCTGCGCTCTCGACGGCGCTCGTCGCGGGCGGGTTGCTCGCGTTCGCGCTCTCGTTCGACGAGGTGATCGTCACGACATTCACCTCCGGGGCCCAGCAGACGCTCCCGATCTGGATCCTCGACAACATCCGCCAGGGCCAGCAGCTGCCCGTGATCAACGTCGTCGCGTTCGTCGTCATCGTCGTTACCGTGATCCCTGTCGCGCTCGCGCAACGCGCCATGCGCGACTCGGGCCTGATCCGGCGCGGCGCCGGCCAGGTCACCGACGCGGTCGAGGCGGCGGAGATCCCGGCTGTATGAACAAGGAGGCATTGCAATGAGCAGCACGCAGACCGACTACCGGATCCTCATCGGCGGCGAGCTCACCGAGGCGGCGTCGGGCGAGACGATGGACGTAATCGCTCCTGCCACTGGAGAAACGATTGCGAAAGTCCCACAGTGCGGCGCCGAGGACGTCGACCGCGCCGTCGAGGCCGCGCAGGCCGCCGCGAGCGAGTGGCTCGAGAAGACGCCGAAGGAGCGCTCCGAGCTGCTCCACGCGCTCGCGGGCGTGATCGAGGACAACGCCGAGGAGCTTGCGCAGCTCGAGTCCGTCAACGTCGGCAAGCCGCTCATGGCCTCGCGCGACGAGATGCCGTTCTCGGCCGACAACCTCCGCTTCTTCGCGGGCGCCGCCCGCAATCTCGAGGGCAAGTCGGCCGGCGAGTACATCGAGGGCTACACGTCGATGATCCGCCGCGAGCCGATCGGCATCGTCGCCGGCATCTGCCCGTGGAACTACCCGCTCATGATGGCGGTCTGGAAGATGGGCCCCGCGCTCGCCGCAGGCAACTGCCAGATCCTCAAGCCGTCCGAGCAAACTCCTCTATCGTTGTTGCGATTCGTGCAGCTTGCTCAGGACGTGATCCCGGCGGGCGTGCTCCAGGTCGTGACCGGCGACGGCGTCCCTGTCGGGCAGCGGCTCGTCGAGCACCCGGCCATCGGCATGGTCTCGGTCACCGGCGACGTCGAGACGGGGAAGACGATCGCCCGCAACGCGGCCGACACCGTGAAGCGCGTCCATCTCGAGCTCGGCGGCAAGGCGCCGATGGTCGTCTTCGACGACGCCGACCCGAAGGCCGTCGCCGAGGGGATCCGTCTCGCGGGCTACTGGAACTCCGGCCAGGACTGCACCGCCGGCTCGCGCGTCATCGCCGGGCCGAAGATCTACGACAAGCTCCTCGAGGAGCTCGTGCCGCAGGTCGAGTCGCTGAAGGTCGGCGACCCGCTCGACGACGCGACGGAGATGGGCTCGGTCATCTCGGCCGACCAGCAGGCGCGCGATCCTCGGCTTCCTCGAGCGCGCCTCGAAGGCGACGATCCTCACCGGCGGCGACACGGGCTCGGACCGCGGCTACTTCGTCCAGCCGACGATCGTCACCGACGTGAAGCAGACCGACGAGATCGTCCAGAACGAGGTGTTCGGGCCGGTCGTGACGGTGCAGCGCTTCGCCGACGACGACGAGGCGATCCGCTGGGCGAACGACGTCCGCTACGGCCTCGCCGCGTCGGTCTGGACGCGCGATGTCGGCCGCGCGATGAACGCGGCGCGCAAGCTCCAGTTCGGCTGCGTCTGGGTGAACGACCATCTCCTGCCGCTCTCGTCGGAGCTACCGCACGGCGGCTACAAGCAGTCCGGCTACGGCAAGGACATGTCGATCTACTCCATGGAGGAGTACACGCAGCTCAAGCACGTCGCGGTGAAGATCGACTAGCCGATGCCGAGGGCGCTCGCGAGCTCGTTCCAGAGCTTCGTGAAGCCGGGCTCGCATCGTGCCGCGCACGGTGACGGTCTTGCCGAGGGCGGTGATGAACCTCGCCGACTCGTCGGGGAAGCGTCCCGGGGCACGCTCGCTCTTGAGCCTTGGGAAGCTGTTTCGCACGAGGTTGGAGAGCTCCGCGTCCTTCGCGCTCGTCAGCGACTTCGGCGCCGGGCCAGGAAGCCCTGGCCGTTGCCGCGCCGCCGCGAGCGATCGTGATCGATTCGGCACCATCGTGCCGCCGCTCCGCCCGAATGTGATCTTCACGGTCTCCTTCGACGCACCGGAGCCACCGCAAGCGGCGAGCCCGAGCACGAGAACGGCGAGAAGGATGAGCCGGCGCACCGCCCGAGGGTAGCGCGCCGGCTCGGTCGTTACTCGAGGACGTTGATGTTCCGGTCGGCGCACATCTGCTTGAGCACGTCGGGCCAGACGCTGACGCTGACCTCGCCGAGATGCGCCTTGCGGAGGAGCAGCATCATCGTCCGCGACTGGCCGATCCCCGAGCCGATCGAGAGCGGGATCTCGTCCCGCATGATCGCCTGGTGGTACGGCAGGTCGAGGAAGTCGAGCTGCCCCGAGAGCTCGAGCTGGCGGCGGAGCGACTCCTTCGTCACCCGGATCCCGCCCGACATGAGCTCGTGCCGCCGGCGCGTGACCGGGTTCCAGACGAGGATGTCGCCGTTCAGGCCGTGCATCGGGCGCCCGTCGGCCGACACCGTCTCGGTCGACCAGTCGTCGTAGTCGGCCGCCCGCAGCTCGTGCGGGAGACCGTCGGCGAGCGGCCAGCCGATCCCGTAGATGAACACCGCCGGGTGATCCTGCAGCAGCGCCGTCTCGCGCTGCTTCCGCGGCAGGTCGGGATACATGTCGAGCACGTCCTCGGCATGGAAGAACTCGAGCGCCTCGGGCAGCGGCGGGTACGCCTCGGCAAGCGCCGGGTAGCGCCCGTGGAGAACGTCCTCCGCTTCCTTGATGACCTTCCAGATGTGCTTCACCGTGTCGGTGAGGTACGTGAGCGTGCGGTCCTCTGGGCGGATCGCCTTCTCCCAGTCCCACTGGTCGACGTACGCGCTGTGGTCGTGGTCGAGGAAGTAGTCCTTGCGCACGGCCCGCATGTCGGTGAGGAGCCCTTCGCCCGGCTCCATGCCGAACTGGCGGAGCGCCATCCTCTTCCACTTCGTCGCCGCCTGAACGACCTCGCCGTCGATCGGGTTCCTCTCGTGGTCGTTCGTGACATGGAACGTGACCGGCGTTCGTGAGCCGTCGCGGTCGAGGTAGTCGTTGACGCCGCTCTCGCGGTCGACGATGAGCGGCACCTGCACGAGCGTGAGGTTGAGCTCACGGCAGAGCCCGTCCTCGATCACGCGTTTTGCGGCGTACAGCGCTTTCATCGTCTCCTTCGGATCGAGGAGCGGCACGTAGTCGCCGGGGAGGATCTTCTCCACATCGGCGTAGTTGCCGATCCCCGGGCCTGCGAGATCGGCTTCCTTCAGCGAAGACGTCATCGTTTCTCCTTCCAGAAAGCTGGCCTTCCATCGAGCTTCGGCGCTGCCCGCGGAGCGCGAATCAGCGGAAGGGCCGATTGGCCCTACGGACGACCCGCAGATGGAGGCGCCCCGTTGCTAGCTCTTGAGCAGCGAGCCGAGCATTCCGGCAGTGCCGCCGGTCGAGTCGGAGTCGTTCCCGTCGTCCGTCTCGAGATACGGCTGGATCGCCGCCGCGAGCGCCGCCATCGAGATCGACTGCAGCCAGACCTTGCCCTGGCCGGTCAGTCGAGCGAGGAACAGGCCTTCACCGCCGAACATCTTGTTCTTGATGCCGGGCACCGTCGTGAGCTCGACGCTGATCGAAGCGTCGAAAAGCGCGAGATGGCCGGGATGGACGCGAAGCTCGTCACCCGCCTGAAGGTCGATCTCGATGACGTCGCCCGACATCTCGACGAAAGCGAGCCCATGGCCGGAGAGACGCTGCAAGATGAAGCCCACGCCGCCGAAGATGCCGGCGCCGAACTTCTGCTGCAGGTGGAGATTGAGCTCGACACCCGGTTCGCAGCAGAGGAAGCCGTGGCGTTGCACGACGTACTCCTGGCCGGCGCTGATCTCGATCGGCTTGATCTCGCCCGGCGCCTTCGCCGCGAAGACGACGGAACCCGATCCTGAATCGACCGTGTACTTCGTCATGAAGAACGTGCCACCACTGATCGCGCGCTTCGCAGCGCCGAGGAAGCCGCTTTTCTGATGGCCGGCGCCCATGCTCGTCTCGAGCTGCACCGGGCCACGCATCCACGCAAGCTCGCCCGACTCGGCGAGAAGCTCGTCGCCCGGAGAGAGCGTGATCTCGAGAATCGGCGTGGTCCCGCCCTTCACTTCGTGCTGCATGCCGGTCTCCTGTTGGTTGGGACGTACGAAGGCGCCTAGCGGAGTCGAACCGCTGTGGACGGCTTTGCAGGCCGCTGCCTAACCACTCGGCCAAGGCGCCAGGAGCGCCATCGTAACCGCGGCGGAGCTGCGCGCCCCGCGCCGGCGATGCAGGTGCCCAAACAAACGGCAAACAAAAATGACGTTTCGTCGTCCCAGCCCTAAAAGGCTCGTCAGGAGACGGATCCTCAGCCTGGGAGGCGGGTTGGCAATCGAGCTCCATTCTGCGGCGCACGAGATAGGCGAACGCCTGCTCGACAACATCGAGACGGTCGTCCACGGCAAGCGTGAGGAGATCACGCTCGTCATCGCAGCCCTCCTCTGTGGCGGGCCACGCACTGCTCGAGGACGTGCCGGGCACCGCGAAGACGGTCCTCGCGCGCGCGATCGCACAGTCGATCGAAGGCTCCGTCGCCTCCCGCATCCAGTGCACGCCCGACCTGCAACCGACCGACGTCACGGGTCTCTCCATCTTCAACCAGAAGGAGCGGGACTTCGAGTTCCGCCCTGGTCCCGTGTTCGCGAACGTCGTCCTCGTCGACGAGATCAACCGCGCGATGCCGAAGACGCAGTCGGCACTGCTCGAGGCGATGGCGGAGCAGCAGGTGACCGTGGACGGCACGACGCGCCGGCTGCCCGACCCGTTCCTCGTGCTCGCGACCCAGAACCCGATTGAGTACGAGGGCACGTTCCCGCTGCCCGAGGCGCAGCTCGACCGCTTCTTCGTGCGCACGGCTCTCGGGTATCCGGACGCCGGAGACGAGTTGCGAATCGTCGACGAGCAGCTCGGCGGTCATCCGCTCCTGACCTTGGGCGCCGCGGTCGGTGTTGACGACATCGCGACGATGCGTGACGCGCTGCGTGAGGTGTTCGTTCACGACGCGGTCTCGCGCTGGGCCGTCGACCTCGCCCGCGCGACGCGGAGCCTCGACATCGTCGCGATCGGCAGCTCTGTCCGCGGCTCGATCGCTCTCAACCGCGCGGCGCGTGCCTGGGCCGTCCTGAACGGCCGCCGCTACGTGACGCCGGAGGACGTCGAGCAGGTGATGATCCCCGTCCTCATGCACCGGTTGCTCTTCCGGCCGAGCTTCCTCGCAGAGATCCGCGATCGCGGCTGGATTGCAGCTTCGCTCGATGTCCGGGACCGCTGCCTCCAGCTCGCCCCGAAGCCTGGGTTCGACATCGACCTCGACGTCCCGGCGTCGGCGTCGGTGTGACCCGTCCGGCGAAGGGACAGAACGGGTAGGCCGTGGCGGTCGGTGTCTTCCCGCTCGTCCCGCGACGGCGTGTGATCGGCCTCGCGTTCGGCGGCGTGCGCAGTGCGCGGCGCGGCGTCGGCTCGGATGTCGCAGGCTCACGCGAGTACCGGGCCGGAGACCACATGGCCCGAATCGACTGGGCCTCCTCGGCGCGCCTCTCTGCCGCGCGGGACGGCGACGAGTTCATCGTCAACGAGCACTTCGCGGACGAGTCGCCGCGCGTCGTCGTGGTCGCCGACCGGCGGCCGTCGATGGGGATCCGCGCGTCGGCCCTGCGCCCCCTCGACAAGCCGCAGGCGCTGCTCGAGGTCATCGACCTGATCGGCATCAGCGCCCGCGCGGCGCGGAGCCTCACGGGATATGTCGACCATGCGGAAGGCGAGGTGTTCTGGCACCCTCCGCGGAGCAAGCAGTTCATCGCACCGGGGACGTACGACCGCCCGTTCCGCGCGCCCGCCGACGCCGTGACGCTCGGGCTCCAGCACCTTCGCCGCCACCGGCGCGAGCTTCCCACTCAGGCGTTCGTCTTCGTCGTCTCCGACTTCCTCGTTCCGCCGGACATGGACGTGTGGCAGGGGGCGACCGAGCAGCGCTGGGAACTCGTACCGGTGGTCGTCCAGGATCCGGTGTGGGAGCGGACGTTCCCTAGCGTCGGCGGGATCACCATCCCGTACGCCGATGCCGCAACCGGCGGCGTCGTTCCGGTGTATCTCACGCGCCGGGAGGCGGCGGCGCGCAGAGACGAGCACGAGGCGCGGGCGGCCGGGCTCACGGAGTCGTTCCGCACGCTCGGCATCGAGCCGGTCATCGTCGGGTCGGAGCGGGCGGACGAGGTGCTCGCGTCGTTCCTGCGGTGGGCGGATCTCCGCGTCATGGCACGGGGAGCCCTGCTGTGAGGTGGATCCTTCCCGCAGCGCTGCTCGGCGCCCTCGTGCTCGCCGGCTCTGCTGCGGCCGACCCGCCGTTGCCTCCCCCCTTCGTCCTCCACACGGTGGTCGGCGGGCACTCACCGATCCGCGTGCTCACGTCGGTGACGCCGCCGGTCGCGTCGTTCGGCGAGTCGGTCACCGCGACCGTGACCGTGTTCGCGGACAAGAAGTGGGTCGACCCATCGCGAGTCCGGCCGCTCGTCGCGTTCGCCCCGTACGAACAGGTCGCGGCGCCGACGAGCCACGAGAGCGAGAACGGCCGACTCGCCGAGATCGAGTGGACGTGGACACTTCGCTGCCTCACGGCGACGTGCGTGCCGGTCGTGCCGCCAAGCGACGTGAAGCATGTCTTCCACTTCGCGGCGGCGCGCGTCCAATACCTCGGCCCCGACGGAAAGGTCGCCTGGACGTCCACGGTGCGCTTTCCGGCGATCGCGGTGCTCTCCGCCATCAGCCCGGGGATCATCGCGTACCTGAACGAGAACAGGGCCGTGCAGTGGCAGTACGAGGTCACGCCCGCCGCAATCTCGTACCGCGTCTCGCCCTCCCTCCTGTTTTGGATCGCCGTCCTGCTCTCGGGCATCTGCGTCGCCGGGGCTCTCGCTATCGCGACGCGGTGGGTCATGCGGCTCCGTTCGCCGGTCGCCGCGGCCGGCCCGGACATGTCGTTGCCGCCACTCGAGCGAGCGCTCGCGCTCTTCTTCTGGGCCGGCCGGCGCGGCGACGAGACGCTGCAGCGGAAGGCGCTCGAACGGGTCGCCGCCGAGCTCCCGACCGATGTGTCCAACCTCTCTAGCGCGACGCGCGAGCTCGCCTGGTCGCCCGAGCTGCCCGAGGAGGACGAGGTCGAGGCGATCTCCGAGCAGGCGGGCGTGCCCGCGCACCACGAGAACGGAGCCGGCGAGTGAGAGGAACGACGCTGAGACGGGACGGAGCGACGCAGCTCGGCGACCTGCGCGGCCTGTCGCGCTTTGCCGGACGGACGACCCTCGTGCGCTGGGCGGTCGCTCTCGGGCTCGCCGCGGCACTCGCCGGCGCGATCCTCGTGGCCCGCACCGCCGGCAGCGGGAGAGCGGCGGTCCTGCCGGCGGGGGCCAAGACGGGCGTGATCGTCATCGACATGTCCGCAAGCGTCGCCGGGCCGAAGTTCGAGCGCATCGCGAACGTCATCCGTGGGCTCGTCGCCGCGAACCAGGGCGTCGGGCTCGTGATGTTCGCCGACACCGGCTACGAGCTCCTGCCGCCGAACTCGCCGACGAGCGCGCTCCTCCAGTTCGAGCGCTTCTTCGTCCCCGAGCAGATCTTCCACGGCCAGGCGATCTACTCCGGAGGCCCGTGGAGCCCGTTCGAAGGCGGGACGCGGATCTCCACCGGCCTCGTGACAGGCCTCGAAGCTCTCCGCCGCGGGAACGTCACGCAAGGGTCGCTGCTCCTCATCAGCGACCTCAACGACTCACAGAAAGACGCCGCGCCGCTCGTCGCCGCGACGTTCGCGCTCAAGAGGGCTCATGTCCCCGTGCTCATCATTCCCGTCGGCGCCGCCCCCGACAACCTGCGGCTCTTCACCTCGCTCTTCGGGGCCGACTCCTTCGTCTCGCCGTCGGCGTTCAGCAGCACCGCGACCCGCCAGTTCCAGCCGCTCGCCGTCTCATGGCCGTGGGCGCTCATCGCGATCGGCGTCGCGCTCGTCGCGCTCCTCGCGGTCAACGAGCTCTTCAACACGCGGCTCCATCCGAAGGTGGTCCAGGAGATGAACACGTGAAGCGTTTCGCGCCGCTCATCACGGCGGTCGTTCTGCTCGGACTCGCCACCGTATTCGCGCTCGTGGCGGTGGACGTCCACGCCTGGCAGCACACGCTGGCCCGCGACGACCTTCAGTTTCGAGCTCGACCGGACAGCCGGGCGCTGTGGCGGTCGCCCGCGACACTACCCGGCGATCCGGCAGGCGCGATCCTCGGTCTCGGCGACGCGCTCTCGAACCGCCAGGCGCTGCAGAGCTTCTGGCTCAACGAGGTCGGCGTCGTCCACGCGAAGGGACAGGAAGATCTCTCCGCCGCGCGGGTCGACGCCCAGACGCGGCTCGAGCGGCTGTCCACAGGCGCCGCGACGGCCGCCGAGCGGTCGGTCGCCGCCAACCTCCTCGGAGTGATGACGGTCACCACGAGCGCCCACGACAAGGCGACGCTCCGTCAGGTCGTCAACAGCGCGATGGCCGACTTCCAGCGCGCAATCGCGGAGAATCCCGCGAGCTGGACGGCCAGGGTCAACCTCGAGCTCGTACTCAGACTGAAGCGCCCGGGCAAGTCCCACTTCGGCTCTGACGCACGCGGCGGGTTCGGGTTCGGCGGCGCGGAAGGCGCAGCTCCCGTCGGTGGAGGCTTCTGACGGGCATCACGTTCCTCACTCCGCCGGCGTCCCTCTTCGCGCTTGCGGCCGTCGTCCCGCTCGCTGCGTTCGTCCTCATGGAGCGGCGTGCCCGCACGCTGCGCCGGCACTTCTCCCTCACCGCGCCGAGGCGCCGGAGCCTCGTCGCCGTCGCAATCGCTCTCGCCGTCATCCCCGTCCTCGTCGCGGTCGCAGCCGCCCAGCCCGTCATCGTGCGTCGCGAAGCGGTCAGCCAGCGTGCCGACGCGCAGGCCTTCTTCGTCCTCGACACGTCGCTGTCGATGAGCGCGCAGACCGGGCCGGACGCGCCGACGCGACTCGATCGAGCCGAGCAGGACGTCGAGGAACTGCTCCCTCAACTCGGCGACATTCCCGTCGGGCTCGCGACGATGACCGACCGCGTGCTGCCGAACCTCATGCCGACGACGAACGACGCTCTCATCCGGCGGACGATCGCGCAGTCGGTCGGGATCAACGAGCCACCGCCGAGCAGGCCCTTCCCGGGCCGGGCGACCTCGCTGCGGAGCGCGCTCTTCCCGCTCACGACGTACCACCTGTTCCCGGTTGGGATCAAGCACCCGATCCTCGTCATCTTCACCGACGGAGAATCCGATCCGCTGGCGACCCAATATGGCGCGCTTCTCGCGCGTCAGCTGACGATCCCGCCTCTCTTTGTGCACATCTCCGCGCCCGGCGAGCGCGTCTACGTGCACGGGCGCCTCGACCCTGAAGTACCACCCGTACCCGCAGAGCACCGCCGTGCTCGCGCAGTTCGCGGCCGCCACGCACGGCAAGGTCTTCGCCGAGAACGACCTCGACGGCCTCGTTCGCGCGATCCGCACCGAGGCGGGGCCGGCGCGCCGCAAGGAGACGATCCTCGGCTTCACTCGCGTCGCGCTCGCTCCGTGGTTCTTGCTCGCCGGCGTCGTCCCGCTCGGCTTCCTCTTCTGGCGCCGGAACGTCTAGGAGCTGCAGAGAGTCTCGTCGAGGAACGCGACCATCCGCTCGAAGCAGTCGATGCGGTTCGGGAGCTTGTCGATCGTGTGCCCTTCGTCCTCGTAGATCACGAGCTCGCAGCGGACGCCGCGCTCGACGAGCGCGCCGTGAATCGCCTCCGACTCGCTGACCGGGACGCGCGGGTCGTTGCGGCCGTGCTCGATGAAGAGCGGCGCGCGGATCTCGTCGAGGCGGCTCCACGGCGAGAGCCTGTCGAGCAGCTCGGGGTCCGAGAGCGAGCCGTACTCGCGCTCGCGCACTGCGCGCCGGTAGTCCGACGTGTTCTCGAGGAACGTGCGGAGGCTCGAAATGCCGACGCATTCGAGCCCCGCCGCCCATAGCTCAGGGTTGGAAAGCCAGGGCGGCGAGGACCATGTAGCCGCCGTACGAGCGGCCGTAAACGACTTGGCGATCGCCGTCGATCTCCGGCCGCGCGGCGAGCCACGCGTGGAGTGAGGCGAGATCGGCGACGGAGTCGAGGCGCTTCTCCACGTCGTCGAGGCGCTTGGAAACGCTTGCCGTAGCCGCTCGAGCCGCGGACGTTCGGCGCCGCGACGGCGTACCCGCGCGAGACGAGGTGCTGCGTGAACGCGCCGAAGCCGGACGAGTACCACGGCAGCCACTGCGCCTCCGGGCCGCCGTGGATCATCGACGACGACCGGGAACGGGCCGTCGCCCGGGCGGCGTGAAGAGGAAGACCGGGATCGACTCGCCGTCGAAGCTCTCGAAGCGGTGGAGCGTCGGCTCGACGCCGCCCTCGACGCGACCGAGGTCGGTGAGTTTCCGCGACTCCTTCGTCGCGAAGTCGTGCACCCAGACCTGCTGCGGCTCGGTCGTGGTCGAGAAGCCGAACGCGACCTGCGAGCCGTCCGGGGAGAAGACGAAGTGGTCCGCGACGCCGTCGCCGGGGAACGGGAGGTCGTCGCTCCGCGAATAGCCGTCCTCGTTCGCGACGACGACGAGACGGCCGGCTTTGCCGTGGCACGCGAGATCCCAGTCGGGACTCCCGCACCAGCGTCCACGCGCGCGTCGTCGAGGTCGAAGCGCGCGATCGCGAGCGTGTCGCGGCCGTCGTTCGTCGCCGGCGTAGAAGCCGTCACCGTCCCAGACGGTCAAGCCGTACTCGGCGGCGTCCTCGTGCGGCGTCGCGTGGACGACATCCCCCGAGTCGACGTCGAGAAGGAACAGGTCGTAGTCGCCGGCGCGCTCGTTCCCGCGCACGGCGACGACCCAGCGGCCGTCAGGCGAGATCGAGTCGACCCCGACGTAGCCGCCGAACTCGAAGCTCTGCTCCTCCCCGCTCTCCATCTCACGGACGATCACGTCGAAGTCGCGGCCGTTGCGCCGGTTCGTCGTGTACGCGAGGCGGCGACCGTCTTCCGAGACCTGCGGCGTCCAGTGGTTGAAGCGCGGATCGCTGACCAATGCGGCCGTCGCCGAGGATATGGAGCTGCGTCCGCTCGTTCCCGGACTCGTCGATCTCCATGAAGATCCGTCCGTCGGGCAGATAGAAGCCGGAGACGGGATCCGCGTAGTCGGTCAGCTGCTCGAGCTCTCCGCCGCCGGCGGGCAGCGCGAAGAGCTGCGTCGTCCCGGGCAGATCGGACGCGACGAGCAGCGTCGAGCCGTCGGGCGACCACGACAGCGGGTACGCCTGCCGCAGCTCGAGCAGTTCGCGGAGGCTACGCAGCGGAGGAAGCGAGCTCGGGGATGATCTCGTCGCCGAACGCCTGCAACGTCTCCTCCTGCCCGTGGGTCATGAGGTAGATGTTGAACTGGTCGACGCCGACCGCCTCGAGCTCGCGCATCTTCGCCTTGACCTGCTCGACGGTGCCGAGCGCGCAGAAGCGGTCGCAGATCTCGTCGGTCACGAACTCGCCGTGCGCCGCGCCGACGCGCGAGTGGTCGTTGTAGTCGTAGAACTTCCGCGCCTGGACGTAGTCGGTGAGCGCCTTCGGGACCGCGCTGCCGTCAGTGCCGTAGCGCTCGATCAGATCCATGACGTGGTTCGAGACCATGGCCGGGAACCACCGCACCTGGTCGCGGGCGTCGGCGAGGTCGTCGGAGATGTGCGCGGGCGCGCCGACGATGCACTTCAGCGCGGCCGGGTCGCGGCCTGCCTCCTCCGCGGCGCGCCGGGCGGTGTCCATGATCCAGGTGATGATCTCGGGGTCGGCGAGCTGGATGATCACGCCGTCGCCTACGCGGCCCGCGACCGCCAGCGCCTTCGGGCCGTAGCCCGCGACGTGGACGGGAATCTCGGGCAGCTCCTCACGCACCCACTTGAGCTGGAGGTCCTTGTCGTTCCAGTTGACCTCGCGGCCGTTCATGAACTCGCGCACCATCGCGAGCGCCGCCTCGAACTCAGCGACCTTCATCGGCTGGCGGCCGATGTAGCGCACCGCCGAGTCGCCGCGGCCGACGCCCATCACCATGCGGCCGTCGGAGAGGTCGTGGAGCGTCGCGTACGAGCTCGCGAGGACGGTCGGGTCGCGCGTCGCCGGGTTCGTGACGAAGTGGCCGAGCTTGATCGTCGAGGTCTCCCGCGCGGCGACGGCGAGCATCGGGATCGACTCCTGCCAGAGAACGTGCGAGTCGTACGTCCACGCGTAGCCGAAGCCGTGCTTCTCGGCGAGCTGGATCAGCTCGAGCCAGCGCGAGAACGGCGGGTCGGGCAGGACGGTGACGCCGAAATCCATGCGCGAGACCCTACAACTCGCGACGGGTGCGACTTCGGATCCTAGTACGAGGACACTCCCGTTCCACGCAACCCCAACGGCGCAGAGGCAGAGCCACAGGTAATCGCTCCGACTACGCTCGTCCAGAGCGAGATACAAGACGAGCAGAGACATCACGGAGAACAAGGCGAGCCCGACCTCGATGTCGCCTCGACGGGAGACTGAACGTCTCGGCCAGGTGATCATCCGGAAAGCGCGCGGAAGTTCCGCACGCGTCGATACACGGCTCGCCGCTCGCTCATGCGAATGCCGCCAGATGTCTTCGTCGTCAGCGTGTCGAGCGCGCGCACCGCGAGCTCGAGGTGCTCGTCCTTCGTGTCCTCGAGCTTCGTGTGCGAGAGCCCGCGCAGCGACTGGACGAAGACCATCACCGTCGGAATTCCCGCGCGGGCGACCTCGGCGGCGTCGTGAAGCGGCCCCGACGGGAGCCGGTGGCACGTGCCGCAGACCTCGCGGATCGACTCCTCCGCGAGGTCGAGGAGCCGCGGGTCGAACGGGATCGGCTCGATGCCCCACAGCCGCTGCCACTCGACGTCGATGTTCTCCTCGCGCGCGAAGCGCTCGCTCGCGTCGCGGCGCGAGCTCGAGGAGACGCGCGAGCTTCGCGGGGTCGAGGTGCCGCTGGTCGAGGAGCTGCTCCGCGGTCTCGACGACGGACGTGACGATGCCCGGCTTGCACACGACGCCGCCGGACGTGCACACCGCGCCGTCCCCCACTTCCGCCGCGATCGGCCGCAGCTCGAGCTCGAGGCGCGCCGCGCCCGCGAGCGCGTCGCGGCGCTGGTCCATCGGCGTCGAGCCGGCGTGCGCCGCCTGGCCGCGCCATGTGATGAGGTGGCGCTCGACTCCGAACGTGCCGAGGACGACGCCGAGCGGCAGGTCGAGCGACTCGAGCACCGGCCCCTGCTCGATGTGGAGCTCGAGGTACGCGGCGGCGTTCGCGAGCTGTGAGCGCGCCTCGAGCGCGCGGTCGAGGTCGACGCCGTGCTCGGCGAGCGCGTCCGGCAGCGCGACGCCGTCGGCGTCGCGGCGCTGCCGCAGCTCGTCCTGATCCGCCATCGAGCCGCCCGCCGCGGACGAGCCGAAGAGCGACCGGCCGAAGCGCGCGCCCTCCTCGTCGGCCCAGTTGACGACGCGCACCGTGAGCGGCGGCGTGCCCTCCTCCGCGACGCGCCGCAGCACCTCGACCGCGGCGACGACGTTGAGGCACCCGTCGAGCCAGCCGCCGTTCGGGACGGAGTCGATGTGCCCACCGAGGAGGAGCGCGCGATCGGACTCGCCGGCGAGCGTGAACCACTGGTTGCCGGCCTCGTCGATCTCCTCGACGGCGCCCGTCGCTGCGACCTTGTCGCGCAGCCAGCGCGCGCGCCGGTCTCCCACGTCTCTGTCCACGCGACGCGCTGCGCGCCGTTCTCGTCGCCGGTCAGCTCCTGCAACTCCCGCAGCTCGGCGACGACACGGGATGGAGTGAGCGGCATGGCGCGACTCTACGCGCAATAGCAGGACTTTTGCCCCGCGACCTCGCTGCCGAT
The DNA here is from genome assembly GCA_963767525.1 of uncultured Actinomycetes bacterium. GTDB lineage: Bacteria > Actinomycetota > Thermoleophilia > Gaiellales > Gaiellaceae > Palsa-739. The sequence goes on along the minus strand of CAVYEH010000001.1, from coordinate 1,754,126 downwards.
GAGATACCGTCATGCCGATCGTGGGGTTCTCCGGAGCTAGTTCGCTACGCGCGTCTCGCGTGTCTTGCCGCCGTGTCGTCCTCGCGGCCGTGCGTCTTCGCCGGCGCTTCGGGCGCCGCGACGTCCGCGACCCACGCGAAAGGCATCGACGTCTCGAACTGGAACGGATCGATCAACTGGACGAAGGTCGCGCACGCCGGCTACCGCTTCGCGATCGCCAAGGCGACCGAGGCGACGAACTATCGACGACACGACGTACGCAGCGAACCGGAGCGGCAGCGAGGCCGCCGGCATCGCCTTCGGCGCGTACCACTTCGCCCGCCCGTCCGGCACGAGCCTCGCCGCGAGTCACCGCGAGCGCGGTCGCGCAGGCCGACTACTTCCTCGCGTTTCGCGACTCCCCAGCCCGGCGAGCTGCCGCCCGTGCTCGATCTCGAGGCGACGGGCAATCTCTCCGCCCATCTCTCGCAGGCGTGGACGAAGGCGTGGGCGCAGGAGGTCTACGCGCGCCTCGGCGTCCAGCCCTTCGTCTACTCGTCACCCGCCTTCTGGCAGGAGCATCTCGCCGACTCGACCGTCGTCGCCGCGGCCGGCACGCCGCTCTGGATCGCGCACTGGACGAGCGCGAGCAAGCCGTGGGTTCCCGCCCAGAACTGGAACGGCCTCGGCTGGACGTTCTGGCAGTGGACGCGACTGCGTCTCCGTGCCCGGCATCGCCCACTGCACCGACGGCGACCGGATGAACGGAGCGACTCCCGCCTCGCTCGCGATCGCGCCGTACTCGACCGACGCGCCCGCGCTCTCGACCCCGCCGAGCATCGCTCGGGCCTGCCCGAAGCCGGCAAGCTCCTCGCCGCCGTGCCGGGTGTCTGGAACGGCGGCAAGCCGCTCGCGTTCACGTACCAGTGGCGCCAGTGCGACGCCGCCGGCGCGAACTGCGTCGACATCCCGGGCGCGACGCGAGAGACGTACCGGCCGACGACCGACGACGTCGGCCACTCGCTTTCGCGTGCGTCGTCACGGCGCGCAACCGCGCACGGACACGACGAAGGCGGCCGCGCCCGCAACGGCCGCCGTCTCTCCCGCCGGCGACCCGCCGACCGCGCGGCCGGCGAACGTCGGACTGCCGGTCGTGCCCGGAACGCTCGCAGGTCGGCCAGAAGCTCACGAGCTACGGCCGGAGCCTGGACGGGTTCGCCGACGAAGTTCGCGCTACCGCTGGCAGCGCTGCGACGCGAACGGGCTCAACTGCGTCGCGATCGCGAAGGCGACGCACTCGAGCGTACACGACGACGCCGGACGATCTCGGCTCGACGCTCGCCGTCGTCGTCACGGCGACGGGCGCCGGCGGTTCGCGGCCTCCGCGCACGCCGTCGAAGTCGGCCGTCGTCGCCGCTGCGCCGCTGCCGCCGATCTCGACGGGCTCCCAGACCGTCGTCCAGGGCGTCGCCGGCAACGTCGGGACGATCGACGGCCGCGCGACCGCGACGTGGCAGCCGGGCGCCGTGCCGGTCGGGCTCACCGTCAGCCTCGACGCCTCGACAAGAGCCTCGGCCTCGCCGGCAGCGGCGTCGCGCTCAGCGTCCCCGGCCTGCCCGCGCACCGGCTTCAAGTGGCCCGTCGAGATCGACTACACGGACGCCGCGCCCGGCACAGACCGTTCTCGGCTACTCGACCGACGGCACGGTCTTCGACCACGCGTGCCGCAACTCAGCCGCCGCGTCGCTGCGCGCGCGGACAGAAGGTCGGCGCGTATGTCGCAGACGCCGGGACGACCCATCGTCCTGACGCGCATGCCCGCTCGATCTCTCGTTCTTCACCGCCGGCGCCTGGGGCGACCCGACGTACACGTCGCCCGCGGGACCGGGCCTCACGCAGGAGCCGCCGCTCCACACGCTCGTGCACTCCTCCGACCGCACCATTTCCGTGCTTACGAAGATCGCGGCCGCGGAGCAGACGCGGCTCACCGCGACGATCACCTCGCCGACGGGCAAGACGGTCGCGATCCTGCCGAAGGGAAGCGTGTTCGGCAGCCCGCTTCGCGGCCGGCCCGCGCTCAAAGTCGTGGAGACCGAGCGCGACCGGCCCGGCACGATCCGGGTCCGCCTCCGCCTCAACGCCCGCCGCCTCGCCGCGGGCACGTACACGCTGCGCGTCGTCGCCGTCGACCCGTGGGGCCGCAAGAGCGTCCTGCGGTTCCGCTTCGCGCTTTAGATCGCCCCCGTGGTCGTCGGTCTCCTCCATCCGGGCGAGATGGGCGCGACGGTCGGGAACGCCCTCGCCGCGGCCGGTCACGAAGTGCTCTGGGCGTCGGAGGGACGGAGCGATGCGTCGCGCTCTCGCGCGCAGGCTTCACCGACGCGGGCACGGCCCCGACGTCGCCGCGCGCGCCGAGGTCGTCTTCTCCGTCGTCCCTCCCCACGCCGCGATCGAGACGGCGCGTGCGCTCGCGGGATACGCAGGGATCTACGTCGACGCGAACGCGATCGCGCCTGCGACCGCGCGCGAGGTCGGCTCCGGGTTCGCGCGCTTTGTCGACGGCGGGATCATCGGCGGCCCACCAGAACCGCGCCTCTATCTCTCCGGCGACGAAGCCGAGACGGTCGCCGGGCTGTTCGCGGGCTCCCCCATCGCGGCGCGTGTCACCGCGAACGCCTCGGCGCTCAAGTGCGCGTTCGCGGGCTGGTCGAAGGGCTCGGCCGCGCTACTCCTCGCGATGCATGCCTACGCCGAGCGCACAGGCGTGTGGGACGACCTCGCGGCGGAGTGGCCGCCCGAACTGCACGAGCGTCTCGCCGCGGCCGAGCGCTCGGCGGCGGCAAAGGGCTGGCGCTGGGTCGGCGAGATGGACGAGATCGCCGCGGCGCTCGAAGCCGAGGGCCTACCGCGCGGCTTCCACGACGCCGCGGCAGAGATCTACCGGAGCTAGCGCTCGCTGATGCCGGTCGGCGTGCCGTAGTCGGCGAGCAGCTCGAGGAACGGCGACGCGGGAAACGCCTCCGGACCGAGCACGCCGACGCCCTTCCACGCGCCCGCGTCGAGGAGCTCGAGTGCGACGACGGGATTGAACGCCGTCTGCAGCACGACGGCCTGGTGCCCGTAGTCGCGCATCGCCTGCTCGTTGTCGACGACGTGGTAGAGGTACGTGCGCCGCGGCTGACCGTCCTTGCCCGTGCCGGTGACGTACGTGCCGGCACAGGTCTTGCCGCGCATCCGGTCGCCGAGCTCGGCGGGGTTCGGCAGCGCGGCCGCGACGACATCGCGCGGCGCGACGTCGACGCCGCGCACCGAGACCGGCTTCGTGCTGTCGAGGCCGAGCTTGTGGAGCGTCTTCAAGACGTCGATGAACTCCTCCCCGAGCCCGTACTTGAACGTCACGCGGTTGCAGTCGACCCAGCGCGGAATGAGGACGACCTCCTCGTGCTCGACGTTGACGCATTCGAGCGGGCCGATCCCCTCGGGGAAGTCGAAGACCTCGGGCTCGGAGAACGGCTCGAGCGTGAACCAGCCGCGGTCGCGCTCCCACACGAGCGGCGGGTTGAGGCATTCCTCGATCGTCGTCCAGATCGAGAACGTCGGCGCGAAGTCGTAGCCGTCGACGACGAGGTCGGCCCCGTCGCGCACTCCGACCTCGTCGATCTCGGAGAAGAGCTCGTCGGCGGCGTGGCGGGCGAAGATGTCCGACAGGCCCGGCTCGACGCCGATGCCCGCGAGGCAGAGGACTCCCGCGTCGCGCCACTGCTCGTCTTGGTCGAGCTGGTCCTGGCCGAGCAGCGTCTCGGGCGTCGAGAGCGTCATCGCCATGTCGAGATACGTGACGCCCGCGTCGAGCGCCGCTGCGAGGAGCGGCGGGTTGAAGCGCGGGTCGCACGCGTTGAGCACTGCGTCGGCCTTCTCGGCGCGCAGGAGCTCGGCGACGGCGGCGGCGTCCGAGGCGTCTACCTGCGCCGCCGCGAAGCGGTCGTCGACCGCCGCCGCCCGCTGGGCGCGCGAGAGATCGACGTCGGCGAGAACGAGACGCTCGACGAAACTGCGGCGCGCCGCGATTGCAGCCGCTGCCGCACCGACGCCTCCCGCTCCTACGACGACGACCTTCATCCGTAAAAAAAGTCTACGCGGGGACGCCTTCCTGCATACGATCGCGGCTAATCAGGGGTCACGAAAGGGGTTCGCAATGAAACGGAGGATCGCGTTCGGAGCCATGCTCGTTGCCGTCGTCGTGGTTGGCGCGGCCCTGTACGCATTCGCAGCGCCACGCGCAGGGGCGGCGAGAACAGCGAGTGCGGCCGCGGCTCCTGCCCAAAGCATGATCGTCTCGGTGACGGGCCAGAAGCAGGGTGTCTTCAGCAAGGGGGCAACCATCCCGGTCCTGGCTGTCTCGCACGAGATCGTCTCGCCGCGCGACCCGCAGAGCGGGCTGCCGACGGGGAAGCGACAACACAAGCCGATCTCCCTGACGATGCAGTGGGGACCGACGACGCCGAAGTTCATCCAGGCGCTCGTGACCAACGAGAACCTCACGTCAGTCCTCATCGGCCTGCTGCGCAGCGGCAAGCAAGTGGCGACCATCAAGCTGACCAACGCGAGCGTGTCGGACTACGTTCAGACCGACCAAAACGTCCAGGTCAGCATGACGTACCAGAAGATCACGTGGACGTGGTTGGCCGGAGGCATCACCGCCTCGGACGACTGGGAAGCGCCGGTGGGGTAAGCCGTCGCAGCGGGACACGGCCCGGGGCTCCGGCTCCGGGCCGTGTTACCGCGTCTGTGGGAAGCCGAGGTCGACGCGCGACGTGGCGGGGTCGGGCCAGCGCGACGTGACGACCTTGCCGCGCGTGTAGAAGTCGATCCCCTCCGGCCCGTAGATGTGGCGGTCGCCGAAGAGCGACGCCTTCCAGCCGCCGAAGGAGTAGTACGCAACCGGTACGGGGATCGGGACGTTGATCCCGACCATGCCGGCGTTCACGTCGAACTGGAACTGCCGGGCGACGCCGCCGTCGCGCGTGAAGATCGCGGTGCCGTTCCCGTACGGGCTGTCGTTCACGAGCCGCACGGCCTCGTCGTACGTCGCAACGCGCGTCACGCCCATCACCGGGCCGAAGATCTCGTCGTCGTACGCGCGCATGCCCGGCTTCAAGTTGTCGATGAGGGACGGGTTGAGGAAGAAGCCTTCCGCCGGAACGCCCTCGCGGCCGTCGACGAGGACGTCGCCTTCGTCGAGGTAGGACGCGACCTTGTCGCGGTGCTCGGCGGTGACGAGCGGACCCATCTCCGATGCCGGATCCATCCCGTCGCCGACCTTCACCTTGGGAATGCGCTCCTTGATCGCGGCGAGCAGCGGCTCGGCGACGTCACCGACCGCGACGACCATCGAGACCGCCATGCAGCGCTCGCCGGCCGAGCCGTACGCCGCCGAGACGGCCGCGTCGGCGGCCATGTCGATGTCGGCGTCGGGCAGCACGATCATGTGGTTCTTCGCGCCGCCAAGCGCCTGACAGCGCTTGCCGCGCGCCGTCGCGGTCTCGTAGACGTAGCGCGCGATCGGCGTCGAGCCGACGAAGGAGACGGCCGCGATGTCGGGATGCTCGAGCACCGCGTCGACCGCGACCTTGTCCCCCATCACGACGTTGAACACGCCGTCGGGGACACCGGCTTCCTGCAGCAGCTCGGCCGTCCAGAGCGACGCCGACGGATCCTTCTCGGACGGCTTGAGCACGAACGTGTTGCCGCACGCGAGCGCCGGCGCCCACATCCACATGGGCACCATCGCCGGGAAGTTGAACGGCGTGATGCCGGCGACGACGCCGAGCGGCTGGCGGATCGAGTAGACGTCGATCCCCGTCGACGCCTGCTCGGAGTACTCGCTCTTCAGCAGGCTCGGCAGCCCGCAGCAGAACTCGACGACCTCGAGCCCGCGCGTCACCTCGCCGAGCGCGTCGGAGAAGACCTTGCCGTGCTCGCGGACGAGGATCTCGGCGAGCGCGTCGCGGCGCTCGTGGATGAGCTCGCGGATGCGGAAGAAGAGCTCGGCCTTCCGCGCGAGCGACGTCGCGCGCCACGCGGGGAATGCGGCCTTCGCGGCCTGCACGGCGGCGTCGACTTCTTCGACCGAGGCGAAGTCGACCGTGCCCGTCTGGTTGCCGGTCGCGGGGTTGTACACCGAACCGCTGCGCCCCGACGCGCCGTCGACGCGGCGCCCGCCGATCCAGTGGGGGATACGTGTCACAGCAGGAGCCTCGACGGTTTCGGTCATGAGATGATCCTAGAGGCGATGATCGATCTCGACGAGCTACAGCTGGCGGCGCGAAACCACGGCATGCCGCTCGAGCTGCTGCGCGAGCCGATCACGCCGGCCGGTCTCCACTACCTCCTCATCCACTTCGACATCCCGCACGTCGACGCGGAGACGTGGCGGCTCGAGATCGGCGGCCTCGTCCGGCAGCCGCTCGAGCTCTCGCTCGCCGGCCTCCGCGCTCGCCCCGCGCGAACGATCGCTGTCACGCTCGAGTGCGCGGGGAACGGCCGCGCGCTCATCCCCGACCACACGCCGAGCCAGCCCTGGCTCCGTGAAGCCGTCGGGACGGCCGAGTGGACGGGAACTCCGCTTGCTCCGCTCCTCGAGGAAGCCGGTGTCACGGAGGCCGCCCGCGAGCTCGTCTTCACCGGCCAGGACCGCGGCATCCAGGGCGGGATCCCGCACGACTACGAGCGGAGCCTCACGCTCGACGAGGCGCTCGGCGACGACGTCCTGCTTGCGTACGAGATGAACGGCGCGCCGCTGCTGCCGCAGCACGGGTTCCCGGTGCGGTTGATCGTGCCCGGCTGGTACGGCATGGCGCACGTGAAGTGGCTGAAGTCGATCACCGCCATCGACGGCGAGTTCCAGGGCTACCAGCAGGTCGGCACGTATCGGATCATGCGATTCGAGGACGACAGGGAAGGCCCACTCGTCGAGCGGATGTTGCCGCGCTCGCTCCTCATCCCGCCGGGGATCCCCGACTTCCTTTCGCGCGAGCGGCACCTCCGAGCCGGACGGGTCGTACTCCGCGGACGGGCGTGGTCGGGCCAGGCTCCCGTCGAGCGCGTCGAAGTCAGCAGCAACGGCGGCGTGACGTGGGCCGACGCCGAGCTCGAGCCATCCGCGCTCGGGCCGTACGCGTGGCGTGGCTTCAGTTTCGCGTGGGAAGCGGCCGCAGGCGAGCACGAGCTCTGCTCGCGCGCGACCGACGCCGCCGGGACTACCCAGCCGCTCGAACCGGAGTGGAACTACGGCGGCTTCTGCAACAACGCGGTGCAACGAGTCCGCGTCACCGCATCGGCCCGGTAGGCTCGGTCCGTGGCGACGACGGAGCAGAACTCGCAGCTGGGCGCGCAGGTCAAGGCCGACGCGAAGGAGTACGTCCTCCACTCGTGGTCGGTGCAGAACGCGCTCGACCCGATCGCGGTCGCCGGCGGCGAGGGCTGCTGGTTCTGGGACTACGACGGCAAGCGCTACCTCGACTTCGCGTCCCAGCTCGTCAACGTCTCGATCGGCCACCAGCACCCGAAGCTCGTCGCCGCGATCAAGGAGCAGGCCGACAAGCTCTGCACGATCGGCCCGCCGATGGCGAACGAGCCCCGCTCGACGCTCGCGCGCCTCGTCGCCGAGGTCACACCCGGCGACATCTCGATGACGTTCTTCACGAACGGCGGCGCCGAGGCGAACGAGAACGCGATCAAGCTCGCGCGCTGGTACACCGGCCGCCAGAAGATCATCGCCCGCTACCGCAGCTACCACGGCGCGACCGCGGGCGCGATCACGCTCACCGGCGACCCGCGGCGCTGGCCCGCCGAGCCCGGCATCCCCGGCGTCGTGCGGATGCTCGACCCGTACACGTACCGCTGCCCCGCCGGCCACCCCGATCCGTGCCCCGTCTGCTCGGGCGCGCCGCACCTCGAGGAGATCCTCCAGTACGAAGGCCCGCACACGGTCGCCGCCGTGATCCTCGAGACCGTGACCGGGACGAACGGGATCATCGTCCCGCCCGACGGCTACCTCCAGGTCGATCCGCGAGGTCTGCGACCGGCACGGGATCCTGCTCATCGCCGACGAGGTCATGGCCGGCTTCGGCCGCACCGGCAAGTGGTTCGCCGTCGACCACTGGGACGTCGTCCCCGACATCATCACGATGGCGAAGGGCATCAACTCCGGCTACGTCCCGCTCGGCGCGATGTCGGTGCGCGAGCCGATCGCCGCCTGGCTGCGCGACAAGTTCTTCGCCGGCGGGCTGACGTACAGCGGGCATCCGCTCGCGTGCGCGGCCGGCGTCGCGTCGATCGAGATCTTCCGCGAGGAAGGCATCGTCGAGCACGCCGCCGAGATGGGCACCGTAGTTCGAAGCGGCGCTGCGCGGGCTCGCGGAGAAGCACCCGTCGATCGGCGAGGTGCGCGGCCTCGGCTGTTTCTGGGGGCTCGAGCTCGTCGAAGAGCCGCGAGACGCGCGAGCCGCTCGTCCCGTTCAACGCGGGCGGCGAGGCAGCCGCGCCGGTCGCGCGCCTCGCGAAGGCGGCGCTCGAGCGCGGCCTCTATCTCATGACGCACTGGAACGTCGTCATGGTCTGTCCGCCGCTCGTCGTCACGCCCGAAGAGCTGGCCGAAGGCATCGCGATCCTCGACGACGTCCTCGCGATCGCAGACGAGTACTACGTCGATTAGCCCGGCACAGCTCGAGGAGTCGGGGCTCGATCCGTACTCGAGCGAGTTCCGCATGCTCGTCTGCTGGCTCGTGCAGGACGACGTCGAGATTCCCGAAGCGGAGCTGAACGCAGCCCGGCGCCGCGCGATGCTCGTCCTCGCCGCGGGCGGCGATCCGACCCGCGAGCTCGACCTCGATTCGGTCGCAGTGCAACGCCTCGCCGACGAGCTCGACACGCCAGAGCGGCGCGCCGCGCTCGCCTCCGCGCTCGACAGCCTCCCCACCTCAGGCCTGCCCGCCGTCACCGCCGCCATCGAGGCGCTTCGCGCCGAGCCGGACATTGCGTGGCGCTCGTTCGCGCTCGCGCTCCTCGCCGACGAAATCGCGGACGAGTAGCCCTTAAGATCGGGCGCTACCCTGCGGCTCGGTGGCCTCTCGCTCCCGCCTGCAGCCGTACTCTCGCGCAGACGCGCCGTACTTCCGTAGCCCGGGGTTCTACGTCCGTGTCGGCGGACTCGCACTGGCCGTGGCGCTCGGGGTGAGCCTCCTCGCACTCCGTGCCTGGTCGCTCCAGGTGCTGCACGGGAAGGAGTACGCCGCCCAGGCGCAGCAGCAGGCGTATCGCACCGTCGACCTGATCGGAGCGCGCGGCGCGATCGTCGACTCTCGCGGCAGGCTCCTTGCCGGCACGACCGGCCACGTCGTGATCGACGCCGACGCCGGGTCACTCGGCACCCGCGACGCGCATGGCCGCTTCCACCCGAGCGCGGCAGGCCGGAAGCGAGATCGCGCCGCCTCGCGCGGTTCGCCGGAATTCGCGCGCGGCCGCTCCTCGCGCGGATCAAGCACGACGTCCTCCAGGCGCCCTTCGCGCCGGCTGTCGTGATCGCGAACCCGAAGCCGGCGCTCACGAACTACCTCCAGGAGCGCGGCGCGCAGTTCCCCGGCTTCAAAGTCGCCGTGGCCGAGACCACGGAGCTATCCGCTCGGCGCGTTCGGCGGCTCGTTCCTCGGCCTCCTCGGCCAGATCAGCACGAAGGAGCTCAAGTCGCACGCGTACGGGAACGCGCAGGCAAGGCAGATCGTCGGCCAGAGCGGCGTCGAGGCGGCGTACGACTCGATCCTCGACGCGCGGCTTCCTCAAGGCGCGGATCCCCGTCGACTCGCTCGGGCGAATCGTCGGGCAGCTCGTCGCGCCGAGGGAGAAGGCGAGCTGCCGACGCTGCAGCTGTCGATCGACGCGCGCCTCCAGCGCGCGACGGAGAACGCGATCTACAACGGGATGGCCGAGCGCGCGCACTCGCCGGCTACAACCCGACCGGCGGCTCCGCCGTCGCGATCGACCCGTGGACGGGCGCGATCAAGGCGATCGCGAGCTATCCGACGTTCAACCAGAAACTCGCCGCGACGAGCTCGCGCTACCTCTCGCACCTCTACCAGGACACGACCGGCACGCCGACGCTCAACCGCGCGATCTCGGGCGCGTATCCGACCGGCTCGACGTTCAAGCCGATCATCGCGGAGGCCGCCCTCAGCGGCGGGATCATCACGCCGTACACGCCGCAGCTCTGCTCCGGCTCGTTCGCGCTCGGGAATCACACGTTCTTCAACGTCGAGCGCGGCGCGTACGAGACGATGACCCTCCCGACGGCGCTCGAGCAGTCGTGCGACACGTGGTTCTACCGGCTCGGCGACCGGATCTGGGCGGCCGACCCAGCGAAGAAGGCGACGCTCATCCAGCACTGGGCGCGCCTGCTCGGGCTCGGGACGACGCCGCCGATCGACCTCACCGGCGCGACGGCCGGGTTATCTCCCGATGCCGAACGCGTACTTCGAGCGGCTCACCGGGACGCCGTACTACGAGGGCCAGGCGATCAACCTCGCGATCGGGCAGGGCGCGCTGCAGGTCAGCCCGCTCCAGCTCGCCGTCGCGTACTCGGCGCTCGTCAACGGCGGCACGGTCGTCCGCCCGCACGTCGCCGAGGCCGTGATCCGGAACGGCGTGCGACACCGGCTCCGGTTCAAGCCCGTGCGGAGGCTGAAGCTGTCGCCGTCGACGTGGGCGATCAGGCAGGGGCTCTACGAAGCCGCGAACAGCGCGTCGGGAACGTCGAGCGCGGTGTTCGGCGGCTTCACGCCGGCGGTGGCGGGAAAGACGGGAACCGCGCAGGCGCCGCCGTATGACGACCACTCGTGGTACGCGTCATGGGCGCCGTCCGACCATCCGAAGCTCGTCGTCGTCGTGATGATCGAGCACGGCGGCTTCGGCGTCGACGCCGCCGCGCCTGCCGCGAAACAGATCTACGAGGCGTACTTCCGCACGCACCACTGAGGCGGCTACTGCTTGGCTTCGCGTGCGAGCCCGTCGCGGAAGTCGCGGAGCCACTTTGCGAGGCCGGGCTCGTTCTCGAAGTCGACCCCGTGGAGGACGCAACGGCCCGCGACGGCCTCGCCGCCCGGCTCCCAGAACGCGCACTTCTCCTCGGGGCAGGCGACTTCGCGTCCCTCCATCTGTTCGAGCCGGCAGAGTCTCCCCGCCGCGTTCATCTCGCCGAAAAGGTCGCCGCGCCGCCGCCGCACGGCATCGGGGAAGCCACTGATTGAGTTGCCATTCGGGACATGTCTGCGCTAGACCTGTCTCATGCGGCTAGGTCTTCTTTTCGCCGCGGCTCTGGCATTGCTCGTCGCCGGCGCTGCCGCGGCCACCCCACCGCCCGGCGCAACGGCGCTCTGCCGCGATGGGACATACAGCTACTCGAAGCACCACTCCGGCACGTGCTCGCATCACGGCGGCGTCAAGCGCTGGCTCGACGGGAGCGGCTCCGGTGGCGGCCAGGGCGGCGGCCAAGGCGGCGGTTCGGGCAGCGCGCCGACCGGCCGCACCATCCTCCTCGGGCGCCGTACGCAGACGAGCGCGTGCGTCCGCTCGGCCCGCCCTGACCGCGCCTGCTCGCCGGGCGCGTACTACTCGCGCCTCACGAAGCGCGTGATCTGCTCGTCGCGCTTCCGCACCGGCGCGATCCGAAACGTCCCGCAGAGCGAGAAGTTCGAGGTCGAGCGCGAGTACGGAATGGCGGCCGCGTACTACGGGCGCACGATCGAGATCGACCACATCGTCCCGCTCGAGCTCGGCGGCTCGAACGCGATTGCGAACCTCTTCCCCGAGCCGGGCAGCGGCACCGCGAACTACCACGTGAAGGACGCCCTCGAGAACCGCGCAAAGGCGATGGTGTGCGCCGGGCAGCTCTCCCTCGGCGCGGCGCGGCGAGGCTTCGGGCGGAACTGGGAAGCGCTCTACCGCCGCCTCTTCGGATACGCACCGGCGTGAGACACGCCGCGGGCTACGGGCGAGCGATCGCGTGTTCTTCGTTCGAGTCGCATCGAACGTCGGGCTGGAGCCCGGATGAACATACGCGTAGGCGCGAGCGGTGCCGGGCGGGCCACTTGCGCCCTTCAGCTGCTGGATAGCCGACTTCGTAAGCTTCGACACCGGAATCGAGTGGTTCTTGATCTTCGAGCCCGAGATCAGCCCGGTTGCGTAGGCGGCCGCGCTGCCACCCAGTGCCACGAACAGTGCGATGGCTGCGATAACCGTCGCCGCATGTCTCAAACGCTTCACTGGCTGTGCCTCCTCGTTGGGTGCCACGGAGTGAAACATGTTGCGCGCCACGAAACAAGCGCGGGTGCGTAAGGCCGCGCAGGCGGCCCAAGTCCGTGGCACAGTGGCCACGATGCGGAGGCTTCCAGCGAAGGCCTTCATCACGGTCCTCGTGTCGCGTTGTCCTGCGTCGCGTTGACGGCGTGCGGGTCGGGGAGAGGCGAGTTGGACGGCACGACGTGGAAGCTCAGCGGCTGGACACTCGATTCACTCGACCCGGCCGCCTTCACGATCACGGCGACATTCAGCGGCGGGAGGATCTCGGGCAAAAGTGCCGTGAACAACTACAGCGGCTCGTTCACGGCCGGCTCGGATGGCGCGTTCGCCGTCGGCCAGATCGCGTCGACCAAGATGGCCGGGCCGGAGCCCGCGATGCGGGCCGAGACTGCGTACTTCACGCTGCTCGAGGGGGCGCGCTCCTACGCCGTAGCGGGCGAGACGCTGACGCTCTTCGACGCGAACGGCAACGAATCGCTGATCTTCAAGCGGGTCGCGGCGCCGAAGTGATTTGACACTCCCACCTGGCGGTGCAACTGTGCGGCGTCAAGTTTCCGGCGGCTCGGGAGGCAGTGAAGGATGAAGCTCATCGGCGGTAATCGCGTGAAAAGGCAGCACCGGCGGGGCGGTTTGGTTCTCGCGACGGTGCTGGGCATCGGCGCGGCGGCGCTACTGGCGACCGGCGTGGCCGGCGCGAACTCCGGGCCTCCGCCCGTCTCGGGGGCGGACCCGTACGCGTCATGCACGGCCGGCGCCCCGGGATTCAGCTACCCGAGCACCGAGGTGGAGCCGTTCGTCGCGGTGAACCCGGCGAACAGCAGCAACATCGTCGGTGTCTACCAGCAGGACCGCTGGGCCGACGGCGGCGCCCGCGGACTGGCTGCCTCCGTCACCCTCGACGGCGGACAGAACTGGTCGACGGTCACGCTGCCGTTCTCGTCGTGCGCCGGCGGCGTCGCGTATCAGCGGGCGTCCGACCCCTGGATCTCGTTCGGCCCGGACGGCACCGCGTACGCCGCGGGCATCTCCTTCGACGAGACGACGACCCGCAACGGCATCGCCGCAGCCGTCTCCCACGACGGCGGCAGCACGTGGGGAGACGTTCACACGCTCATCGCCGACAAGAACAAGCTCTTCGACGACAAGGACTCCGTCACCGCCGACCCCGTGCATGCCGGCGTGGCGTACGTGGTCTGGGATCGCCTCAACGGCGGGCGGCTCAACAACCAGCCGTCGTACTTCTCGCGTACGACCGACTACGGCAAGACCTGGAGCAAACCCAAGCGCATCACGAGCAACGCACGCAACCAGGGGAGCATCGGCGAGATCATCGTCGTCGACCCGCGCAACGACACGCTGTACGACGTGTACGACGCACTGCGGTTTCGCGGCAGGTTAACGTTCGCAACGGAGAACGTCATGGTCTCGCACAACCAGGGCAAGACGTGGTCGCGGCCGGTGATCATCTCCCCCGACCTGGACCTCGGCGTGGTGAAAGCTCCTGTCACGGGAGCCGATCTGCGCACCGGCTCGGGACTGCCCGACGCCGCCATCGACCCGAAGACGGGTGAGCTGTACGTCGTCTGGGAGGACTCGAGGTTCAGCCACGGCCGGTACGACGAAGTGGCGCTGTCGCGATCGAAGAACGGTGGCCGCACGTGGAGCGCTCCGATCCGGATCAACAAGAAGACGGGCCTCCTCCCGGCGGTGTCCCCGATGGTGGCCGTCAACAGCAACGGCGTCGTGGGAGTGTCGTACTTCGACTTCCGCGCGTCGCCGGTGAGCGACCCGTCGACGCTGGCGACGAACTACTGGCTCGCGACATCGCCGCGCGGAGGCAAGTCGTTCAATTCGGAGCAGCCGATCATCGACACGCCGTTCGACCTGCTGAGCGCCCCGTTCTCGGAGGGCTACTTCCTCGGCGACTATCAAGGCCTGGCCGCGAACGGGACGTCGTTCGTCTCGTTCTACGCGGCGGCGACGGGGACGGAGACGACCGGCAGCGACCCGAGCAACCGCACCGACGTGTACTTCAACAGCATCGATCCCTGAGCCGCGGAGGCGGCCGGTCGAGCAGGAATCCACCGCGGCACGTGAGACAGTAGGTTCCAGGTGATCGGTCTGTACGACAATCCGAGGCATCGCGACGACCTTCAGGGACTTCGGGCGATTGCCGTCTTGCTCGTCGCCCTCGACCACGCCGGGGTGGGCTTCCTGGCGGGCGGGTACGTAGGGGTCGACGTCTTCTTCGTCCTGTCGGGCTATCTGATCACGCAGCTCTTGCTGGCGGAGGCGGCGCGGTCGGGGCGGGTGTCGCTCGTGAACTTCTACATCCGGCGTGCCAGGCGGATCCTGCCCGCGGCAGCGCTGACGCTCGTCGCGACCGACGTCGCCGCCTACTACCTCCTCAACCAGGTTCGGGCTCTCCAGACCATGAAAGACAGTGTCTGGGCGGCCCTCTTCGGAGCGAACATCAACTATGCGCGCCAGGCGACCGACTACTTCGCGCAGGACCAGCCGCCGTCTCCGCTGCTGCATTTCTGGTCGCTGTCGATCGAGGAGCAGTTTTATTTCGTCTGGCCGACCGTGTTGGCGCTCGTTCTCCTCGGGACGCTCGCCGGAGTGCGGATTCGTCGCGGGGGAGGTCGCTTCACCGGCGCTGCCGTCACCGGCCTGCTGGTCGTCTCCTTGCTCGCGGCCGCGGCGTCCTTCGCGTACGCGCATCGCCTCGTGCACATGGACCCCGCCGGTGCCTACTTCTCCTCGATCGCGCGAGCCTGGGAACTTGCGCTGGGCGCGAGTCTCGCCATCGGTATCCGCTGGGTGTCCCAAGTACCAGCCGCTGTCCGGCTCGCCGGAGGCTGGGTCGGACTTGGCTGCATCGCTGTCGCGGCCGTGGTCTATACGAGCAGCACGCCATTCCCGGGCACAGCGGCATTGCTGCCGACCGTTGGAGCGGCCCTGGTGATCGCAGCGGGCTTGCGCGAGGGCGAGGAGCGTCGCCACGCCGGCCGGGTGCTCGGACTGCTGCCACTGCGCTACGTCGGTGACCGCTCGTACACGTTCTATCTCTGGCACTGGCCGTTCCTCGTCATCGCCGCCGAGTACGAAGGACACAAACTGCCGCTCGCCGCCAACTTGCTGTTGCTCGCGATCGCGTTTACCCTCTCGATCGTCACGTACCGCTTCTACGAGAATCCGATCCGCCGAATGCGGTGGAAGCGACCTGCCGGCGTCCTACTCTGGCCGGTCTCGGCCGCCGTCGTCCTCGGAGTCGCTTTTCTCGGCATCGGGTCGATCGAGAACAGCGCCGCCAGCGCGCAGACCCCGCGAGCCGCCGTCCAGCCGGCGATCCTCGTCGGGTCGGAGAGCTCAGCCACTCCGCCCGCCCTGCCCGCAGTGATCGCGAGCGTAAAGGCGGCGCAGCACGGCGCCCCGATCCCGAAGCCGCTCACGCCGTCGTTCGTCAACCTCCAGAGTGACTGGTTCAAGTACCCGAAGCGTTGCGAGTCGCACGACGGACAGACGAAGTCAGCGATCTGCTACCTATCCGGGCCGACTGCGGCGCCATCGTCGAAGCCGCACCCGGGCCACAAAACGGTTGTCGTCTTGGGTGACTCGCACGCACAGATGTGGTATCCGGCTCTGCTCGCGATGGCAAAGAAGGACAGCTGGGACGTGGTCTCCCTGGCGAAGTCGGGCTGCGTGGCGTCAGGCCTCTATTCCAACTTCGGTGGTTCGACCGAATGTCATGCCTGGTTGGGCTGGGTGCGGCAGACGATCGCAAAGATCCGGCCGAACACGGTCTTCATTAGCTTTCACTACAGCGGCTATACGGACAGCAATACGGTGGCGAACACTGAGAACGGACTTTCCTCGTTGACTGTGTGGGCCAAGACGATGGCGAAACACGTCGTCCTGATGGCCGACGTACCCGATCTCGACTCCCTCCCCATGCCCGTCGATTGCCTCCAACAGAAGGGCGCGACACTCAAGACGTGCACCGGAACGTGGAGCGGATCCGACTTGGATTTGACGAATGCGCTTGAGGCGGTCGCAAAGATCAATCAGGTCGGGGTCATGGACCCGCTCGGCTGGTTCTGTTACCAGGGCCTCTGTCCGCAAGCGATCGGGCACACGATCGCGTACAAGGACTTCCAGCACGTCTCGAAGACGTACGCAACCGCTCTCAGTCCGCCGTTCAGAGCCGCTTTCCGCGCCGCACTCACGCCCTAGAGCGCGTGGCCACGTGGCCTGCGCAAGCTGGCCGCCAACTTGCTACTGCCTCGCGCTCGCGTTTACCCTCTCGATCGTCACGTACCGCTTCTACGAGAATCCAATCCGCCGAATGCGGTGGAAGCGACCTGCCGGCGTCCTACTCTGGCCAGTGTCGGCGGCCGTCGTCCTCGGAGTTGCTTTTCTCGGCATCGGGTCGATCGAGAACAGCGCCGCCGGCACGCAGACCCCGCGAGCCGCCGTCCAGCCGGCGATCCTCGTCGGGTCGGAGAGCTCAGCCACTCCGCCGGCCTTGCCCGCAGTGATCGCGAGCGTAAAGGCGGCGCTTGACGGCGACCCGATCCCGTCGCCGCTCACACCGTCGTTCGTCAACCTCCAGAGTGACTGGTTCAAGTACCCGAAGAGTTGCGAGGTGAACGACGTACAGACGCGCTCAGCGATCTGCTACCTCTCCGGGCCGGGTGCGGCGCCGTCGTCGAAGCCGCACCCGGGCCACAAAGCGGTCGTCGTCTTGGGTGACTCGCACGCAAAGATGTGGTATCCGGCTCTGCTCGCGATGGCAAAGAAGGACAGCTGGGACGTGGTTTCCGTGGCGAAAGGGGGCTGCATTGCGTCAGGCATCTATGGCAAATTCGGTGGGTCGCCCGCATGTCATGCCTGGTACGTCTGGGCATTGGCGACGATCGCGAAGCTCAAGCCGAACACGGTCTTCATCAGCTTTCACTACAGCGCCGATACGGACAGCGATCGAGTGCTGAAGATTGAGAACGGACTTTCCGCGTTGACGGTGTCGGCCAAGAAGCTGGCGAAACACGTCGTACTGATGGCCGACATACCCGATCTCGACGCCCTCCCCATGCCCGTCGATTGCCTCCAACAAAAAGGCGCAACACTCCGAACGTGCACCGGAACAACGAGCCAAAGCGCATTGGATGTGACGGGTGCGCTCGAGGCGGCCGCAAAGATCAACCAGGTCGGGGTCATGGACCCGCTCGGCTGGTTCTGTGACCAGAACCTCTGTCCGCAAGCGATCGGACACACGATCGCATACAAGGACTTCCAGCACGTCTCGAAGACGTACGCAACGGCTCTCAGCCCGCCGTTCAGAGCCGCTTTCCGCGCCGCGCTGGCGCCCTAGAGCGCCTGGCCGTGGGGCTCAGGCACGAAAAAACCCGCCGTTTCCAGCGGGTTTCGAGAGCGGATGATGGGACTCGAACCCACGACCTTCTGCATGGCAAGCAGACGCTCTAGCCAACTGAGCTACATCCGCGTGGAGGCCGAAGTCTAGCCGAGGTCGGCCCGCCCCTCGGCGGAGTCCAGCGCGTCGTTGACGAGCTGGTCGGCGAGCTTGTTGTGCTCGCGGCGCACCGCCGTGTACGTGACCGTGCCGACGGCGCGCGCGTTGCGCGCCGCTTCGAGCGACAGCGCGCGCAGCGCCTCGTTCTTCACCTTGTAGACGCCGGTCATCTGCTTGACCATGAGCTCGGAGTCGGAGACGACTTCGACCTCCGGCACCTGCAGCTCGACCGCCTTCGCGAGGCCGGCGACAAGGGCGCTGTACTCCGCGACGTTGTTCGTGGCGACGCCGATCGCCTCGCCGTGCGCGGCGAGCACCGTCCCGTCCTCCGCCTCGAGGACGTACCCGAACGCCGCCGGGCCGGGATTGCCGCGCGCGCCACCGTCGGTGAAGAGGCGCGCCTTCATCCGGTGGCGACGACGTCGTAGATCTCGAAGGCCGGCTCTTCGTACGGGTGCGCATCGCGGAGCGCTGCGACGACGGCATCCTGGAGCTCGGCCGGAAAGACCGTCTCGAGCCGAAGCTCGGCGACGCGCTCCTCCCGCCCGGCTTGCCCGACGTTCGGCGACGTGCCCTCGCCGCCGAGGAACGTCCCCGTGCCTTCCGTGTACCACGAGCAACGCTCGTAGTTCCCGGTATGCCCCGCACCGGCCGCGAACAACGCCTCGCGCAGCGGGTCGAGCGCCTCGCGCGGAACGAAGACGACGAGTTTGCGAGCCACAGCGTCACCGAGCCTAGCCGTGTGACAGGATCCCACGGTTACGAAAACTGAGAGGGAGGAGCCATGAGCAAACGCACATTCCAGACTGTACGCGCGGTGCTCGTGATCGCCGTGATCGCCGCGATCGCCGGAGCGGCATCGCCGGCGGGTCAGGCGAAGGGCATCTCGTACAGCAGCTTGAACCAGATTCAGAAGAGGCTGATCTCCGGGAGCCTCGCGATGTCGCTCGTCGGAGCGCCGACATCCCTCGCGGCGCTGGCGAACGCCGCCGAGTGCGGAAACGGGAACAGCGGCGGTGACGAGCCCGACGAGGCGCCGTCGTGTCCGCCCGACAGCTACTCACCCGCTGCCGGCGCCGGCGGTGGCTCGACAGGAGGCGGGAACTACACGCCCTCGGGCAGCGGTCGCTGCTCCGAGAACCACGGCAACAACGTCAAGGTCAACCAGGAATGCCTCACCGTCTCCGACCCAAATCTCCAGGGCCGCGGCCAGGCACAGAACGAGACGTCGATCGCGGTCGACCCGAAGAACGCCGAATCACGTCGTCGCGAGCCAGAACGACTACCGCCGCGGAGACGGCGGCTGCTACGCCGCCTACTCACTCGAACGGCGGCAAGAACTGGAACGACTCGACCATCCCCGACGTCGTTCACGTACGGCGACGTCGTACGCGCGCCAATACTGGCAGGCGGGCGGGGATACGTCGGTCGCCTGGGACTCGAGGAGGCAACGCGTACATCAGCTGCCAGCTGTTCAACCGCGGCGCCGGTGGTCTCGCAGAACCCCGACCAGTCGAGCGCGTTCGTCGTCTTGCGCTCGACCGGGAACAACGGCGCCTCGTGGAACTTCCCGGGCCGGTACTCGTCCGTGAACCTTCGACCCGAGCGGGACGGGCGGCGTCGCTCGAGGACAAGGAGTTGCATGGCCGTGGACTCCAACGCGAGCAGCCCGTACCGCGACCGGATCTACGTCACGTGGACGGAGTTCGCGGCCGGACGGGTCCGCGTACATCTACGAGACGCACTCCAACGACTACGGCGAGACGTTCTCCGCGCCGGTGCTCGTGAGCGCGGACAACGGGATGTGCCCCGTGACACCTACGGCGCGGGGACTCCGAACGGGAACTGCAACGAGAACCAGTTCTCCGACCCGTTCGTTGGCCCTGACGGCTCTCTCTACGTCGTCTACAGCAACTTCAACAACGCGGTTTCGGGGAGCGACAACCGCAACCAGGTCATGCTCGCCAGGTCGACCGACGGTGGCGTGACGTTCGAGCACACCGGTCAAGGTCAGCGACTACTACGACCTGCCCGACTGCGATACGTACCAGGGCGCCGGCGCAGACTCCGTACCGGGCCTGCGTGCCGGAGAAGGGCGCGTCGCACGTTTCGGTCTTCCGGGCGACGAACTATGCGTCGGGCGCAGTCAACCCGAAGAACCCGAACGCAGGTCGTGGTGACGGTCGGGCTCGTACATCAACAAGGACTCGAAGGAGTCGAACGGGTGCAGCCCGGATAGCTTCAGTCCCACCACGGGCATCAACCTCTACACCGGCGTCAAGACGGCGGGGGCGTGCAACAACAAGATCCTCCTCAGCGTCTCGAACAACGCCGGCGCGTCGTTCAGCGGAGCGACGACCGACCCGCGCGCCGAGACGGTCGTGAACCAGGCATCCGGTCAGGCGAAGACCGACCAGTTCTTCCAGTGGGCGGCGTTCACGAAGAGCGGCACGCTCGCCGTCGACTACTACGACCGGCAGTACGGCAAGGACGAGACGACAGGGTCGTCGGACTTCTCGCTGTCCGGCAGCTCGAATCTCACGAAGTTCGGCGTCAAGCGCGTCACCTCGTCGCCGATGCCGGCCCCGACGCAGTTCGGCGGCCCGTTCGGCGGCCACGTTCTACGGGGACTACATCGGCCTGGCTACGGCAGGGAATTACGCGCTGCCGATCTGGTCCGACACGCGTGCCCCCGAGTTGTTCGTCTGCCCCGGGACCGCCGCGCCAGGCGTTCCGCCGACCCTCTGCACGGGAATCGAGGGCACGGGCTTGCAGGCAAACGACGAGAACACGTTCATGGCAAAGGTGCCGGTCCCGGCGAAGTAGACGGAATCGACACATGAGATCGACGTGGGGCCGCGCGAGCGGCCCCACGCCTCTCTACGGCTCTGCGGCCGCGATCGCCCGGAGCGTCTCGTCGTCAAGTTTAACGCCGGACGCCGCGGCGTTGTCACGTAGCTGATCCGGCCGCGAAGCGCCGATGATCGCGCTCGCGACGTTCTCCTCGCGAAGGATCCACGCGAGCGCGAGCTGCGCCATCGAGCAGCCGAGCTCGCCGGCAATCGGCCGCAGCCGCTGGACGCGCTCGAGGACGTCGTTCTCGAGGTAGGGCGCCATCATCCCGTCGCCGCGATCGGCGCCCCGGCTTCCCGCCTCGAACTCGGCGCCCGGCCGGTACTTCCCCGTCAGAACGCCTTGCGCGAGCGGAGACCAGACGATCTGCGAGACGCGGTTCTCGATCGACGCCGGGATCACATCCGCCTCCGGCTCACGCGCGAGGAGCGAGTACTCCGGCTGCGACGAGACGATCTTTGTGAAGCCGTGCTCGCGCGCGAGATCGACCGCGTTCCGGATCTGCGCACCGCTCCAGTTCGAGACGCCGATGTACCGCGCCTTCCCGGCGTCGACGACCTCGGTGAGCGCGCCGAGCTGCTCATCGAGCGCAACGTCGTAGTCGTACGAGTGGCACTGGTAGAGGTCGACGAAGTCCATCCCGAGCCGCTCGAGCGACGCGTCGATCTGCGTGAGGATCTGATCGCGCGACAGGCCGCGGCCGCCGTCGGGCGCGGTACCGAACACCTTCGTCGCGACGATGTACTCCTCGCGCGGGCGGCTCGCGAGTGCCCGGCCGAGGACCTGCTCGGAGCGGCCCTCGCTGTAGACGTTCGCGGTGTCGAAGAAGTTGATGCCGAGCTCGAACGAGACATCGACGAGCTCGTGCGCGACGTCGTCGGCGAGGCTGCCGCCGAACGTCGTCCACGTCCCGAGGCAGATCTCGGAGACCCGCAGATCGCTGTCCCCGAGCTGCCTGAACTCCACCTACTCCTCCGTGTCGATCTGGGCGCGCTGGAGCTTGCCGGAGTAGTCGACGTAGATCGACTTCCACTCGGTGAACACGTCGAGCGCCGCCTGGCCCGCCTCGCGGTGGCCGTTGCCGGTGTCCTTCGTGCCGCCGAACGGGAGGTGCACCTCGGCGCCGATCGTGCCGGCGTTGACGTACGTGATGCCGGCCTCGAGGTCGCGCATCGCGCGGAACGCCTTGTTGACGTCGCGCGTGAAGATCGACGACGAGAGGCCGTACTTGATCCCGTTCGAGACACGGATCGCCTCGTCGAAGTCGGCGACCGGGATGATCGCAGTCGTCGGCCCGAAGATCTCCTCCTGCGCGATCCGCATCTGCGGGTCGACGTCGGCGAACAGCGTCGGCCGGTAGAAGAAGCCCTTGCCGAGGTCGCCCTCGGTCGCCGGCTCGCCGCCGGTGAGGAGCTTCGCGCCCTCGCCGGTGCCGATCTCGGTGTACGAGTGGATCTTCTCGACCGAGCGCGCGTTGATCACGGGGCCGATGTCGCTGTCGTCCTCCCAGCCCGGGCCGAGGCGGAGCTTCTCGACGCGCGCGACGAGGCGCTTCTGCAGCTCGTCGTAGATGCCGCGTTGCGCGATGACGCGCGACGCGGCGGTGCACCGCTGGCCGGACGTGCCGAACGCCGACCACACGATCCCGTCGACCGCGAGGTCGAGATCGGCGTCGTCGAGGACGATGATCGCGTTCTTGCCGCCGAGCTCGAGATGGACATGCGTGAGCGTGTCGGCCGCGGCCTTGAGCACGTCGACGCCCGTCTCCCGCGAGCCCGTGAGCGTGAGGACGCGTACGTCGGGATGGCGGACGAGCCGGTCGCCGACCGTGCCACCACCGCCGAAGACGATGTTGACGACACCGTCGGGGATGCCCGCCTCTGTCAGCAGCTCGACGAAGCGATTCGCAAGCGCCGGCGTGTCGGACGACGGCTTGAGGACGATCGTGTTGCCGGAGACGAGCGCCGGGATCATCTTCCACGACGGAATCGCAATCGGGAAGTTCCACGGCGTGATCGCGCCGACGACACCGATCGGCTGGCGGATGCTCATGTTCCACTTGTTCTGGAGCTCCGACGGCGTCGTCTGCCCGAAGAGGCGCCTGCCCTCGCCGGCCATGTAGTACGTGATGTCGATCGCCTCCTGAACGTCGCCGCCCGCCTCGGCCTTCACCTTTCCCATCTCGTGCGTCATGAGGTCGGTGAGCTCGGGCTTCGCGTCCTCGAGCAGCCGCGCGAGCCGGAAGAGGATCTCGCCACGCTTCGGCGCCGGGACGAGCCGCCACTCGGCGAACGCCTCCTTCGCCTTCGCAACCGCGCTGTCCACCTCGTCTACGCCCTGGACGGGGAAGACGCCGATCGTCTCGCCGTTCGCCGGGCTCGTACTCTCGAAAGTCTGTGTTGTCGTCGCCATGCGGCGAGACTAGCGGGGTCGCCTACTCGGTCGCGCCGGTGTCGTCGGGCACATCGGTGTTGGGGAAGCGCCCCGGATGCGCGCGACGACGGTCGCGAGTGAGACGGCGGTTCTTCTCCTCCGCCGTGATGTCCTCGCCCTCGCGGCGGTCCGGACCTTCGCGGCGATCGACGATCACCGTGACGTTCGGGTTGTCGTCGTAGTAATCGACCATCTTGTCGTAGAGGTCGTCGACGAGCTCGCGGGGGATTACGCAATAGATCATGTGATGGAAGTCTAAGACGTAACGCCTAGAGTCGCGCGATCGCGGGCACCAGGCGGCCTTCCTCCTCGACGTTCGCGTTCCACTCTCTGAAAGCCGGTTCGAGCTCGTCGAGCTCGTAGCCGCGCCCCTCGAGCCGGATCGGCTGTCCCAAGTCGGGGCTCACGCGGTACTGGTACCACGACAGATCCCACGCGACCGTGACGGCGAGCTCGCCCGTCGTCCCGGAAAGCGGGACGATGCTCGCCTTCGGCTCGCCGAGACTCTTGACGATGCCCCCGACCGTGCGCCGGTAGGCGCTCGCGTTGAAGATGTCCGCGGCCTCGACAAGCGCGAGCTCCTCGTCCGAAAGACGACGCAGGATCGGCTCCTGCTGCGCGAGCGGCTCCTCCTCGGCGGTGCGCGTGCTGCCAAGGCGCCCTCCGAACACGCGCCTGCGCCGGCGCTCGACGTTGATGGTCGGCGTCGTCGGGGAGCCTTCCTTTATCCAGCCGGCGTCGAGAGCCACTTCCTGGCAGAGCGGGCAGACATCCACGAGCTCGGCGCCTGGGCTCGGCGCGAACCGCACGGCGCGCTCGCCGAGCAGCAGCGTCCGCTCACACACCGCGCACGTGCGTGTCATCGACACCTTCGTGACGCGCATGCCGCAACTGTAGCCCCGCTTGCGCAGACGTCCGGACTTCGGCTAATGTCTCTTACATGTGTATTTCACATGTAGCCACACTCGGGGCGGAAAAGTGAGGGGGCGCGGTCCTCGCAGCCGTCGGCACCATCACGGGCATTGGAGCGTTCACGCCCGCGTCGAGCGGTTCGCTGAGCCGGCGCTGCTCCTGCTCCTCCGCGAACGGCCGGCGCACGGCTACGACCTCCTCGAGCGCTTGCCCGAACTGACTGGTGAGCAGCGCGTCGAGATGGGCAACCTCTACCGCCTGCTGCGCGCGCTCGAGGAAGAGGGTCTCGTCTCGTCCACGTGGGACGCGGCCTCCGCCGGTCCCGCGAAGCGCCGCTACGCGATCACTCCCGCCGGCGCACAGCTGCTCGAGCACTGGGTCGAGGCGCTGCGCCGCTCGCAGGAGCGCACGTCCGAGTTTCTCAAGCGATACGAAGAAAGGAGGTGAACATGCACAGACATCACCATCACCACCGGGGATTCGGCCCGCGCGGACTCTTCCGCGGCGGCTTCCCCAACAGGCACGAGCTCATCGAGCGGCTGGAGAACCACCAGCGCGACCTCGAGCAGCAGCTCGCCGACATCGCCGACGTGCTCGCGCACCTGCGCGACCGCGGCGACGAGTCGCAGTCTCAGAACGCGTAGCTTGGAGCGTCGATCGGGCTGGCGGACGCGTCAGCCCGTGCCACGCGACGCCGCCGGCTCAGCCGGCGGCGTTTCCAGCAAGGGCTTTCTTGTAGAACTTCACGATCGCCGTTGTGAACGCGTGGCGGCTGTCTTCCCAGGCGTAGAACATGTGCCCACCGCCAAAGTGCTGCACTGTGAGCCGGCCGGCCGTCTCGGGGTCGAGACGCATGAGATTCCGGAGCCGATCGGTCGCGTAGTACGGCGTGACCATGTCGAAGCGGCCGTGGCAGATGAACGCGCGCATGTGCGGATTGAGAGCCATGCCGTAGCGGAAGCTGTCGGTCGCCCCGTCCGGCGGCTGGAAGAAGTGCTTCTTCGAGTCTTCCTTCCACGCCTGGTTGACCTCCATGCTGAGAAGCCGGTAGTCGCGGTCGGTCTCAACGCCGATATCCGAGCGGAGCTGCTTGTTCACCGCGGCCGTGTACGCCGCGCCGATGCCCGCGAGCGTGGCGTCGGGCGCCTCGTGGCCCGTCCGGTCAGGGAACGGATCGGTCGTCGTGATCGTCGCGTCGTAGAGGCCGACGACCTTGCGCTCGTCGCGCAGCAGCTCGCGTGCGAACACGTCCTGGCGGACTCTGCCCTCGGCGCGCGTCACGAAGTCGACCGGCAAGCCGAGGAAGTCGGCGAGCCGCGAGAGAATCCGCTCGCGCTCGTCCGCGTCGAGCGACGCGCCGAGGACGAGGAATTTCGAGTAGTCACCCGCAGCGAACTGCTCGGCAGCCTTACGCACTCTGTCGAGCGAGGCGCCCGCGGGAAGAGCGCGTCCGCGGCCGTGATGCGCCGCGGCGCCCGCCATCGTCGGGAGGACGTCGACCCACTGCACGACGCCGTAGTCGTTCATGTCGAGTCCACCGAGCTCGAGCGCCGGCGAGATGAGAACCGCACCGTTGAGCCCGATCCCGGCCTCCTCCTGCAGCATCCGCACGAGCCGGCCGACGCGGTAGCCGCCGTAACTCTCGCCCGCGATGAAGATCGGCGAGCCCCAGCGGCCGTTCTCGGAGAGCCAGCGCGCCATGAACTCGCAGAGCGACTCGAGATCACGCTTCGGACCGAAGTACTCGTCTTCCGCTTTCTTCTCGCCGCCACCCTTGTCGTCGTCCTTCTTCGGTTCTTCGACGATGCGGCTGAAACCGGTGCCGACCGGATCGACGAACACGAGGTCGGTGAATGCGAGCCACGACGACTCGTTCTCGACGAGCTTCGGCGGCAGCGGCGGCAGCGTCCCGTCGGCGGGGAACTCGACGCGCTGCGGGCCGAGTGCGCCCATGTGGAGAAACGCCGACGACGCGCCGGGGCCGCCGTTGAAGACGAACGAGACGGGACGCGTCGTATCGCCGCCACCGGCGACGTACGAGACGGAGAAGAGCTCGGCGGAGGGCTTCTCCTTCTTGCGGAGGACGTAGAACTTCGCCGTCGCGGTGTAGTCGAGCGGCTTCTTCCGACCCTTCCAGGTGCCGGTCGTCTCGGCACCCTTCGGCGCCTCGTACTCCTTCGGAGTGCTCTCGTCCGCCATCAGTCCTTCGCCTCCTCACGCTCGCGCTTCGTTTGCTCGATGATCTTCTGCGCGACGTGGGTCGGGACTTCCTCGTAGCGAAGGAAGTGCATCCCGTAGTCGCCGCGGCCCCCCGTCATCGAGGTCAGGGCCTGGGAGTACGTGAGGATCTCGGCCATCGGCACCTCGGCCTTGATCGGTCGTCATGCCGCCCGTCGGCTCCATCCCCTGCAGCCGGCCGCGCCGGGAGTTGAGGTCACCGTTCACCGCGCCGACCGCGTCGTCGGGCACCGTCACGTCGAGCTGCATGATCGGCTCGAGGAGGATCGGATCCGCCTTCTGGTACGCCTCCTTGAACGCGAGAGAACCGGCGATCTTGAACGCCATCTCGGAGGAGTCGACCGCGTGCTCCATCCCGTCGATGAGCGTCACCCGGATCCCGTAGATCGGCGCGCCGGCGAGGTCGCCGTGCTCCATCGCCTCGCGCACGCCCTTGTCGACCGCGGGACGGTATCCCTGGGAAATGACGCCGCCGACGATCTTGTCGACGAACTCGTACGTCGCGCTGTCGTCGCTGCCGTCACCGAACGGCTCGATGAGGATCTCGCAGTCGCCGAACTGGCCGCGGCCGCCGGTCTGCTTCTTGTAGCGGTGCCGCGCGCGCGCCTCCTTACGGATCGTCTCCTTGTACGGCACACGCGGCGGGTGGAGCTCGACGTCGACGTGGAACCGCGTCTTGAGACGGTCGACGGCGACCTCGACCTGCATCTGCGACAGGCCGGAGATGAGCTGCTCGCCCGTCTGCGGATCGCGCCGCAGGTGGAGCGTCGGGTCTTCCTCCTCGAGGCGCCGCAGGCCAGTCGCCATCTTCTCCTCGTCGCCCTTTGCCTTCGGCGTGATCGCGAAGCTCATGACCGGCTCGGGGAAGTCGATGTGCGGTGGTTCGACCGCGACCTCGTGGTCGACGAGCACGTCACCGGTGACGACGTCCTTGAGCTTCGCGACGGCGCCGAGATCGCCGATCGCGAGCTCCGGCACCTGCTCGGAGTCCTTGCCCTGCAGGAGCAGCACCTGGCCGAGACGCTCCTTCGCGTGCGTGCGCGGGTCAACGAGAGTCGAGTCGCCGTGCAGCGGCCCCGCGAGAACGCGGAAGAGACTGATGCGCCCGGTGAACGGGTCGGCGATCGTCTTGAAGATGAAGACCGCCTCCTTCGCATCGCCGAACTCGATCGTTGTGCCCTTCTTCGCCGGTGACGGGACGCCCTCGACGAGCAGGTCGAGGAGCGCGGTCGAACCGAGATTCTTCGACGCGACGCCGCACGCGACGGGGTAGAGCTCGTCACGCGTGACCGCGGCCTTCAGCGCGTGCGCGACGGCCTCGGCATCGAGCTCCTCCCCTTCGAGGTAACGCGCCATGAGCTCCTCGTCGGTCTCGACGACCGCGTCGAGGAGCTTCTCGCGGTGCTCCTGCACGACGCCGGCCATGTCCTCGGGAATCGGCTGCGGGCCGCCTTCGCGCCCTCCCGATGGATCCATGTACGCGCACATGTGGAGGAGGTCGACGACGCCGGTGAGCTCGTGCTCGGCGCCGATCGGGAGCTGGATCGCGACGCAGCGGTCGGAGAGCTGCGCGCGAACGGCCTCGAGGACGCGATAGAAGTCGGCGCGCTCGCGGTCGAGCATGTTGACGAAGACGACGCGCGACAGCTCGTACTCCTCGGCGCGGTTCCACACGCGGCTCGTGTTGACCTCGACGCCCATGACGCCGCTCACGACGACAACGACGCCCTCGACGACGCGCAGCGCCGCGTACGTGTCGGCCTGGAAGCCGGCGTCGCCGGGCGTGTCGACGATGTTGATCTTGCGGTCGTGCCACTCGAGGTGGCAGAGCGAGCCGGAGAGCGACATGACGCGCTTCTGCTCGTGCTCGTCCCAGTCGGAGACGGTCGTGCCCTGCTCGATCGTTCCGAGCCGGTTCGTCTTTCCCGCCTGGAAGAGCAGCGCCTCGACAAGCGAGGTCTTCCCAACGCCGCGATGTCCTGCGACGGCGATGTTCCGGATCTTGGCGGGCTCGGTTGCAGCCATACGGGCGCTTCCTCCTGGTTGATTCCGGCTCGCATCGTATCCCGGAAAAGAGTGATTGGAACTCAGTAGGAATCAGCCGATAGAGGTCAGGCATCGCAAGTCCAATCCCCCCAGGAGGACTCATGTCCCGCTCGCTCATGCTCGTTGTTACAGCAGTCGCCTCACTCGCCGTTGCGGCTTCGGCGTTCGCGTCGGCGTCGTCGGTGGCGAGCCTCAAGGTCAATCCGTATGCGGTTAAGGCCAACGGCAAGATTCACTTCTCCGGCAACGCAGGCTCGTGCGCCAAAGGAAGCAAGCTCACCGTGCTCTCGAACGCGCTCCCCGAGCTCACCTTCGGCGTCGGCGGACTGAAAGGTCACGTGAAGAAGAACCACACGTACTTGGTCAAGGGTTACGTGCGCGGCAACGCCACGAAGGGCAGCTACCCGGTCTCCGTGAAGTGTGGGCACACCGATCTCGGCGTCACCGGCGCCGTCCAGGTCCGTTAGCGAAAATCCGCCTCAGGGTTAGGTCAGCGCGCCCGCGGCGGCGAGGTGCGCCTTGAGGCGGAGGATCGCTTTCGTGTGGAGCTGCGAGACGCGAGACTCGGTGACGCTGAGCACCTCGCCGATCTCGCGCAGTGTCAGCTCTTCGTAGTAGTAGAGCGTCACGACGAGCTTCTCCCGCTCCGGAAGGAGAGCGATCGCCTCGGCGAGCGCCTCCTTCTGCTCGGTGACCGAGAGCGAGTTCTGCGGGTCGGGGGCGCTGTCGTCCTCGATCGTGTCTATGAGCGCGACCTGGTCACCGTCTCCGCCGGACACCGTCCACAGCTCGTCGAGCGCCGCGATCGAGGAGCGCCCGATGTCGGTGAGGCTCTCCTCGAGCTCGTCGGTGCTGATGCCGAGCTTCGCGGCGATCTCCTCGTCGGTCGGCGCACGCTCGAGCTTCTTCTCGAGCTCGGCGATCGCGCGCTCGATGTCGCGCGCGCGGGCGCGAACGGAGCGGGGCACCCAGTCCATCGCGCGCAGCTCGTCGATGATCTGCCCCTTGATGCGCGCCATCGCGTACGTCTCGAACTTGATCTCGCGCGTCGGGTCGAACCGCTCGATCGCACCCATCAGGCCGAGAAGCCCGTACGAGACGAGATCGCCTTCGTCCACGTGCGCGGGCAGGCCGGAGCCGAGCCGACCGGCGACGTACTTGACGAGCGGCGCGTACGTGAGGATCAGCCGATCGCGAAGCTTCTGGTCACCGGTGCGGCGGTACTCGAGCCACAGACTTTGAGTCTCGTCGACCTGCGCCACCGCAAGAAGAATACGGCGTCGAGTGGCGGTCTCCTCACTTCCAGCGACGAAAAGCTGCATAGGAGAGCGAAGCGAGCCAGAACGCGACGGCTCCGGCAGCCGCTCCGACGAGGATGTGGGGCGCGCCGGTTCCGCTTGTGAAGGCGTATACGGAGACGGCCGCGAGCGCGGCCGTCAGCGTCGCGAAGAGTGCCGTCATCGCCATGCGCGCGACCTTAGCCGCGAAAGCGTCTCGGTACACTGCGCCCGGCACAGGGGCGTAGCTCAGTTGGTAGAGCGGCGGTCTCCAAAACCGTAGGTCGCAGGTTCGAATCCTGTCGCCCCTGCTTCTGCCGCTTTCGCCGCGCCCGCGCATGTCGGTCGCGGCGGCGGTTCACGATCGAAAACCTGCCGCGATACGCTCTCACGGCTCATGGCCATGTCCGGCAGGGAAATCGTCAAGGGCACCTGTGCCGTGGCCGCCGGTCTCGTGATGTTCGGCGGAGGCATCGCTGGTGTCGCCGCCTACGTGCGTAGGCACTTGCCCAGCTTGCCCAGCTTGCCCAGCGTGTCGTGCCTGAGAGATCCGTCCGGGGCACCCTCTTGGTCGCAGAACGGCCGCTGGATCGTGTTCGTCGCGGAGCGGGGCACGAACGGCTGCGCCACGGCGATCGAGGAGGTCCGTCCCGACGGGTCGGCGCGCCACTATCTAACGACGTCGGACGCGACGTCACCGGCGTGGTCGCCGGACGGCCGCTGGGTCCTCGTCAATACGCCTTCGGGCTACGGCGTTGTCGCTAGAAGCGGCGGGTCGCCGCGCATCCTGATCCGCGTGGTCTCCGACGAGGGTGCGAGCTTCTCACCCGACGGGCAGCGGATTGCCTACACGAGCGGGAAGATCCCGCTGATCCACGATTACCGCTCAACGCTGTTCGTCGCGGAGCGATCGGGAGCCAACGCGCGACCGCTGCTCGGCAACGCGTGCGACCCGGGCACGCCGTCCTGGTCGCCCGAGGGGGGCATGATCGCGGTCGGCTGCGGCGAGGGCCTCTATCTCGTCGATGCGCGAACCGGCACAGCCCACCGCATCCTCCGCTGGGACTACTTGGGTATTGAGCCGCCCCGGCCCTCATGGTCTCCGGATGGACGCTCGCTTGCGTTCGTCGACGACTTTGGCGGCGCACTCAAGGTCGTTTCGGCGGACGGGCACGGCGTGCACAAAGTGGCCTCCCTGAGTTCGGACGGCTGGCCGGACTCGGCAACGTGGTCTCCCGACGGGAAGTCGATTGCGTACTCGGCGGTCGACGGCGGTGCGCACGACGGGATCTATGTCGTTCGCAGTAACGGGCGGGCGAACCACCGCATCGTGAAGCTTCGGGGAATCGGCGGCTTCTAGACCGCTTCGAGCGCCAGTTGGCGGAAGTCGCCTAGGCCCGAGACTCCGACTCCGACGAGGCGCAGGGCGCCCGGACGGTCGTTCAGGCCCCGGTCGAGTTGGCGGCAGGCGAGGTCGCCGATCGTTGCCGGGTCGTCGATTCCGTTGTCGAGCGACGTCGAGCGGCTGCGGATGGAGAAGTCGGCGTAGCGGAGCTTCGTCGTCACCGTCCGCGCGACCTGGCCGCGTCGTTGGAGCGCCTCGGCCACTTCGACGGCCATGCCGCGCAGTTCGTCGTGGAGGCGTTCGCGATCGGCGATGTCTCGCTCGAAGGTGTTCTCGACGCTGATCGAGATCCGCTCGGTGCCGTGCTCGAGGCCACGCGGGTCGATGCCTCGGGCGCGGTCGCGGAGCATCCTCCCCACGCTGCCGCCGAGGACGCTGCGGAGCTCGTCGTCGGAGAGGGCCGCGAGCTCGCCGATCGTCTCGATGCCCGCGGCGAGGAGCCGCTGCTCGGCTTTTGGGCCGACGCCGGGGAGCCGGCGCACCGCGAGCGGGGCGAGGAACGCACGCTCCTTTCCCGCCGGGACGACGACGAGACCGCCCGGCTTGCGCGCGTCGCTTGCGATCTTCGCGACGACCTTGCACGGCGCAACGCCGAGCGAGCACGTGAGGCTCGTCGCCGCGCGCACCGCCGTGCGCACCGCCTCGGCGATGCCGCGTGCGGCGAGAAAGTCCGAGGCAATCTCCCCGATGTCGAGATAGCCCTCGTCGATCCCCGTCTGCTCGACGGTCGGGACGATGCCGCGCACGGTTTCCCACACGCTGCGCGAGTAGTCACGGTAGAGCGAGTGGCGCGGCCGGACGAAGACGGCCTGCGGGCAGCGGCGCGCCGCCTCCGCGCAGCTCATCGCCGAATGGATCCCGAACTTGCGCGCGTTGTAGTTCGCGGTCGCCACCACCCCACGCCCGCGCGGGTCGCCGCCGACGACGAGCGCCTGCGCGCGGAGCTCGGGATGCTCCAGCTCCTCGACGGCGGCGAAGAACGCATCGAGATCGAGGTGCGCGACGATCCCTGGCACGGCCATACGAACAAGCGTACGTCTCGGGCATGACAGTCCTCCCGCGGCGTTAGGCTCCGCGCGTGGCTGTTCTCACCTCGCAGGCCGACCGCGCCGCCGATGAGTTCACGCGCCGGCGCGCACGGATGGACGAGCTCGTCGCCGAGCTGCGCGAGCGCACCGCGCTCGTCGCGCGCGGCGGCGGCGAGAAGGCGATGGAACGCCACACGTCGCGCGGCAAGCTCCCGGTGCGCGAGCGCATCGACCGGCTCGTCGATCCCGGCAGCGCGTTCCTCGAGCTCAATGCGCTCGCGGCGTGGGAGATGTACGACGGTGGCGCGCCGAGCGCCGGCGTCGTCACCGGCATCGGCGTCGTCGAGGGCCGCGAGTGCGTGATCGTCGCGAACGACGCGACCGTGAAGGGCGGCTCGTACTTCCCGCTCACGGTGAAGAAGCACCTGCGCGCGCAGGAAGTCGCGCTGCAGAACCACCTCCCGTGTCTCTACCTCGTCGACTCGGGCGGCGCGTTCCTACCTCTTCAGGCCGATGTCTTTCCCGACCGTGACCATTTCGGACGGATCTTCTTCAACCAGGCGCAGATGTCCGCGAAGGGGATCCCGCAGATCGCCGTCGTGATGGGCTCGTGCACCGCCGGCGGCGCGTACGTCCCCGCGATGAGCGACGAGACGGTGATCGTGCGCGGGACGGGGACGATCTTCATCGGCGGCCCGCCGCTCGTGAAGGCCGCGACCGGCCAGGACGTGACGGCGGAGGAGCTCGGAGGCGCCGACGTCCACGCGCGCCGCTCCGGCGTCGCCGACCACTACGCCACGTCCGACGAGCACGCGCTCGCCATCGCGCGGGGCATCGTCCGCAACCTCGACGCGCCGCGAGCCGAAGGCTGGGATGTGCGCGAACCGGAACCACCCGCGCTCGACTCCGCCGATCTCTACGGCCTCATCCCCGAGGACTTCCGCCATCAGGTCGACCCGCGCGAGCTCATCGCGCGCATCGTCGACGGCTCGCGGTTCCAGGAGTTCAAGCAGCTCTACGGCGAGACGCTCGTCACCGGCTTCGCCCGCATCGAGGGCTTTCACGTCGGGATCCTCGCGAACAACGGCGTCCTCTTCGCCGAGTCGGCGCAGAAGGGAGCCCACTTCATCGAGCTCTGCTGTAAGCGCCGCATCCCGCTCGTCTTCCTCCAGAACATCACGGGCTTCATGGTCGGCACCGAGTACGAGGCCGGCGGGATCGCGCGCGACGGCGCGAAGCTCGTCATGGCCGTCGCGAACGCCGCGGTACCGAAGTTCACCGTCGTGACGGGCGGCTCGTTCGGCGCCGGCAACTACGCGATGTGCGGGCGCGCGTACGAGCCGCGGCAGCTGTGGATGTGGCCGAACGCTCGCATCTCCGTCATGGGCGGCGAGCAGGCAGCGACCGTCCTCTCGATGGTCGGCGACGTCGACCAGGACGAGATCCGCGCGAAGTACGAGGCGGAGGGCAACCCGTACTACTCGACCGCGCGACTCTGGGACGACGGGATCATCGACCCGCTCGACACGCGCCGCGTCCTCGCGCTCGGCCTTGCCGCCGCGCGCAACGCCCCGGTCCCCGACACGACGTTCGG
This sequence comes from uncultured Actinomycetes bacterium, assembly GCA_963767525.1. Lineage (GTDB taxonomy): Bacteria > Actinomycetota > Thermoleophilia > Gaiellales > Gaiellaceae > Palsa-739. Next base: position 1,720,477 of record CAVYEH010000001.1, on the reverse strand, counting down.
CGTCTTCCGGATGTAGATGGGCTACTCCGTCGTCAACGTCGACGAGCTCGAGGCCGCGGGGCCCGCCGGCGCCGTGCGCTTCGTGCGGCGCGCGCTCGGCGTCGAAGCGTTCGGGATCAACTTCTTCGAGCTGCAGCCGGGCGCCGAAGGGCACGAGCACGACGAGACCGGCTCTGGCCAGGAAGAGGTGAGCATCGTCGTTCGCGGGGGCGGCCATTGGCGCATCGACGGAGAGGACGTACCCGTGCGCCAGGGCTCGGTCGTTCGCTTCGACCCCGAGGCGACACGCTGCCCGGTCGCGGGCGACGACGGGCTCGCGTTCTTCTCCATCGGCACGCGCCGGGGGAGCTACGCGGCGCGGGGGCCGTTCTGATCGCGCGCGTCCTCATCTGGAGCCTCTTCGACTCGAAGACGACGCTCGACGAGCTGCAGGCGCATCTCCCGCTGCTGCCGGACGGTGCGTACTGGATCTCGAACACCGTGTCCGACCGCTTCGGCCTCGTCTACGTCGGCGAGGACGAGTTCCCCGACCTCGGCTTCCTGCCCGAGCTGATCGGCAGCGAGCCCGTGGTCGCGGAAGAGTTCGACGTCGTCGAGTGAGCCGGCGTTCCAGTTGGCCGGCGGTGCTGACGGCGGCGCTCCTGTTCGCCTTCTCGCTCTACGCCGTGCAGCGGTGGCTCGAGCGGGGCGCGCTCATGGATGTCGGTGGCTACCGGGACTACGCGGACTTCATTCGGGCCGGCAATGTCCCGTACAGCCACCCGGTGCACATGCCGCTCGCGTACCCGCCGCTCGCGCTCGTGCCGTGGCTCGTCGCGTCGTATATGCGCTGGCGCTACGCGACGTCGTTCAACATCCTCATGGGGCTCTGCGGCGCCGGCTGCCTCGTTCTCATCGCGACGGCGCTGCGGAAGGTCGAGGCGAGCGCCGAACGGACGTGGGCGGCGCTCCTCCTCTTCGGCATCTCGCCGCTCGTGCTCGGGTCGCTGTTCGGCACGCGGTACGACCTATGGCCCGCGCTGCTCGCGCTCGGCGGCGTCGTCGCGCTCGTCTACGAGCGGCCGGTCCTCAGCGGCGCGCTGCTCGGGCTCGGCTTCGCGGCGAAGCTCTGGCCGGCAGTCCTGCTCCCGCTCGCGATCATCTACCTCTGGCGGCGTCGCGGCGGACGCTCGGCGGGCGAGGCCGGCGCGTCGTTCGTCGTCGTTGCGGCGCTGTGCTTCGCCCCGTTCGCGATCCTCGAGCCGCACGGGCTGTGGACGAGCATCGCCGGCCAGTTCAACCGGCCGCTTCAGGTGGAAAGCCTCGGCGCGGCGGTGCTCATGGCGCTCGAGCACCTCGGGATGGCCAGGCATCCGACGATCACGTCGCACGGCGCGCAGGCGCTCACCGGTTCCGGCGCGAGGGCCGCCGCCGGGATGTCCACCTCGGCCGAGATGTTCGCCGTCATCGGGATCCTGATCGCGTACGCGCGCCGGCGGGCCGATTCGACCGAGGCGCTCTTCATGGCCGCCGCGGCGACGGTCGCGGCACTCGTCGCGTTCGACAAGGTGCTCTCGCCGCAGTACCTCATCTGGATCGTCCCGTTCGTCGCGCTCGCGTCGGGCCGCGCCGGCGTCGCCGCGGGGGCGTTCCTCCTGCTCGCGCTCGGCCTGACGCAGACGTGGTTCCCGTGGAACTACTGGGCTCTTGCCCAGTACCACGAGACGCCGTGGTCGTCGTACCTCCTCGCGCGCGACCTCGCGCTCGTCGCGGTCTTCGCGGCGCTCGCGATCGGCTTCAGCCGCGAAGCAGGTTTCGGGCGAGGAACAGCACGTTCGCCGGACGCTCCGCAAGCCTCCGCATGAGGTAGCGGTACCAGTCGGGCCCGTACGGCGTCGCGACGAGCACGGCGTAGCCGCGGCGGACGAGGTCGAGCTGCAGCTGCGGCCGCACGCCGTACAGCATCTGGAACTGGAACCGCTGCGGCGGGATCCCGTGCTCCTTCGCGAACGCGATCGCGTGCTCGATGAGCGCCTCGTCGTGCGTCGCGATCGCTGTGAAGCCGGTGCCGGCGAGCGCGCTCTCGAGGAGCCGGACGTACGCGGCGTCGACGTCGGCCTTCTCCGGGTACGCGACGTCGGCCGGCTCGAGGTACGCGCCTTTGACGAGGCGGAGGTTCGGGCTGAGCGGCGCGAGCGCGGCGAGGTCGGCCTCGCTGCGGAAGAGGTAGCTCTGGAGGGCGGCGCCGACGTTCTCGTGGCCGGCCTCGCGGAGCAGGCGGTAGATGCGGAGCGTCGCGTCGACGCGCGCCGACTCCTCCATGTCGATGCGGATGAAGTTGCCGTGCCGCGCGGCGTGCCAGACGAGCTCGGCGACGTTCCGGCGCGCGAGCTCCTCGTCGATGGCGAGACCGAGGTGCGTGAGCTTGAGCGCGACGTTCGTCTGGAGCTTCTCCGCGGCGATCCGGTCGAGCAGCTCGCGGTACGCGGTGACGACCGCGGCGGTCTCGGCCTCGGTCGTGACGCCCTCGCCGAGGAGCGTCGTGTTCGTGAGCAGGCCCTTGTCGTTCAGACCGCGGAGGACGGGCACCGCGTCGTCGAGGCTCTCGCCCGCGACGAAGCGCGCCGCGCCGAGCCGGAAGCCGTGGCGCTGGACGAAGCGACCGAGCCACCGGCTGTTGGCCGCTGCGAGCAGGATCTGGCGCCCGGCGCTCAGCCCCACTCCTCGACGATCCGCTCCACGTCGGCGCGTTCGGCGTCCGTCAGGCCGCGGAGCGGCGCGCGCACGTCTGGCGCGACCGGCACGCCGCGCAGCCCGAGCACCGTCTTCGCCGCGGCGTGGAACGGCAGCCGCTGCAGCGACGGCGCGCAGGGCGGTCGCCTTCTCCTGCGCCTCGGAGGTGCGGTCGCGCACGAGCGGGACGACCGCGTCGGGAAAGCACGATGCGAGCCCGGAGACAGCGCCTGCCGCGCCCGCCGCAAGGCCTTGCTCGAGGAGCGCCTCGGCGCCGATGAAGACGTCGAGGCCGTCGAGGAGGTACGGCTCGAGCTTCTCCCACGGGCTTCGCGAGACCTTCATCCCGGCGAGGTTCGGCGCGCGCTCGCGCAGCCGCTCGATCACGGCGACCGGGATCGCGTATCCGCTGCGCGCGGCGAACTCGTAGGCGTAGAACGGCGTCGGCGCGCACGCCGCGGCGGCGGCGGCGAAGTGCGCGAGGAGCTCCTCCTCGTCGAGCGGGAAGTACGGCGGCGCGATCACCGCGACGGCGTCGGCGCCGATCGCGGCTGCGTGCTCGGCGAGTGCGACGGTGTCGGCGGTCGTCTGCGCGCCGGCGTGGACGGCGACCTGGAGCCTCCCGCTGCCGGCCTCGACGAACGCGGCAGCGATCTCGCGCCGTTCAGCGGCGGAGAAGAGCACGCTCTCGCCGGTCGTGCCGAGGACGAGCACGCCGTCGATCCCGTGCCGGGTGAGGAAGTCGACGTACGGCTCGACAGCGGCGGCGTCGAACGCTCCGTCGCGAAGCGGCGTGACAGCAGCGGCGACGGCTCCCTTCAGCACGGTCCGAGTCTAAGCTCCCGCCGTGACAAAGAACCTCCAGACCGAGCGCGACGGCGACGTCCTTCGCATCACGCTGACGCGGCCCGACCGCCGCAACGCGTTCGACGCGGCGGTCATCTCCGAGCTCGCGCAGGCGTTCGTCGACGTCGGCCGCGCCCGCGCCGTCATCCTCGCGGGAGAAGGGCCGAGCTTCTCCGCCGGCGCCGACGTCGAGTGGATGCGCTCGTCCGCCGAGCTCTCGTACGACGAGAACGTCACCGACGCGAACGCGCTGCGGGCGATGCTCGAGGCGATCGACTCGTGCCCGGCGCCCGTCGTCGCGCGCGTGCAGGGCCACGCCCTCGGCGGCGGCGCAGGCCTCGTCGCCGCGGTCGACATCGCGATCGCCGCGCCCGACACCGTGTTCTCGTTCTCGGAGGTGAAGCTCGGGATCATCCCGGCGGTCATCTCCCCCTTCGCGCTCGGCAAGATCGGCCCGAGCGCGGCGCGGCGCTACTTCCTCACGGGCGAGCGGTTCGACGCCGAGACGGCGCTGCGGATCGGGCTCATCCACGAAGTCGCGGACGATCTCGACGCGGCGATCGACCGTGTCGTAGCCGAGCTGCTGAGCGCCGGCCCCCTCGCGGCGCGCTGGGCGAAGCGCCTCGTGCGCGAACGCCCCGATGGCCCCGAAACCGCACGGTGGATCGCCGAACGCCGCACGAGCGACGAGGGCCAGGAGGGTCTGCGCGCGTTCCTCGAGAAGCGCAAGCCGAACTGGCGCGATTAGAGGGCTGTAGTCGGGCCGACCAGCCGCCGATACAGAAAGCCACATGATGTCTAGTGGCGCTTCCGTCGCGGTCCCGGCCCCAGGCTTCCATCGAGTTCGGCCAGGTTGGCTCGTGGGGCTCGTGCTCCCTGCCTGCCTCGTCGGCGTGCTTGCCGCCTCGGGTGGCGGGCTCGCCCAGCGGGTGGCACCTGCCGCGCACCGGTCCGGCTGGTCGCAGCTGCCGCTCGCGGCGCGCGGGCCGGTCTCCGCGACGGTCGCGAGCCACGACCCGCGCTACCGCCTCACTCCTTCCGCGACCGGCCTGACCGCGCGGAATCCCGCTCAGGGAATGCGGTTCCGGTTCTCGCCGGCAGGCGTCGGCGTCGCAGCGGACGGCAAGGAGCTGCACCTCGCCCTGCGCACCGTCGGACGCGGCGCGGTCGCGCAGCCGCTCGCCGAAGTCGCGCCCCGCGTCTCAGCCGCGAACCGGACCGTGTACCGGCGCGCCGGCTTGTCGGAGTGGTACGCGAACGGCCCGCTCGGTCTCGAGCAAGGCTTCACGCTCCAGCACCGTCCGGCCGGGCGCGGCGCGCTGACGTTCACGGTCGAGCTGGGAGGCTCGCTCGCCTCCGGAGCGAGGCAGCACGGCCAGACAGTGTCGTTCGGCTCGCTCGCGTACCGCGGCCTCGTCGTGACCGACGCGCGCGGGCGCAAGCTGCCCGCTCACGTGCAGCTGGCGCACGGCGAGCTCGTGATCAGCGTCGTCGACCACGCGGCCCGCTATCCCGTACGCGTCGACCCGTTCCTCCAGACAGGCGAGCTCACCGCTTCCGACGGCGCGGCAAACGACGACCTTGGCGCGAGCGTCGCGATCAGCGGCGGCACGATCGTCGCCGGCACCCCGTTCCACGCGCTTGGGGCGAACGACAACCAGGGAGCGGTCTACGTATTCACGCAACCGGCCGGCGGCTGGAGCAACACCACGCAAACCGCCGAGCTGACCGCCTCGGACGGCGCCGCAGGCGACGCGCTCGGCTGGAACGTCGCGATCAGCGGCACAACGATCGCCGCCGCCGCTCCCAACCGCAAGGTCGGTGGCGTTCAGAATCAAGGGGCGGTGTACGTCTTCACCCAGTCAGGCTCCGGCTGGACCGACGCGACGCAAACGGCTGAGCTGACCGCCTCGGACGGCGCCGCAGGCGACGAGCTCGGCTGGGGCGTCGCGGTAAGCGGTGACACGATCGCCGCGGGCGCGCCGTTCCACACCATCGGCGCCAACTCCAACCAAGGAGTGGTGTACGAGTACACGAAGCCGGGGGCGGGCTGGGCGGACGCCACCCAGACCGCGGAGCTCACCGCCTCCGACGGCGCCGCAGGCGACAACTTCGGGTGGAGCGTCACGGCAAGCATTGACACAATCGCCGCGGGCGCGCCGTTCCACACCGTCGGCACCAACTCCAACCAGGGAGCCGCGTACGTGTACACGGAGCCCGGCGGCGGCTGGACAAACGCCACGCAGACCGCCGAGCTCACCGCCTCCGACGGCGCCGCATCCGACGCTCTCGGCTGGGCCGTCGGGCTGAGCGGCGGCACGATCGCAGTCGGCGCACCTCTCCGCAAGGTGGGCGCGAATGACGCGCAGGGAACGGTGTACGTGTACACGAAGCCTGGCGGCGGCTGGACAAACGCCACGCAGGTCGCCGAGCTCACCGCTTCCGACGGCGCCGCCGCCGACCAGCTCGGCTCAAGCGTCGCAGTGAGTGGTAGCACCATCGCGGCGGGCGTCCCTCAACACTCCGTCGGCGGCAATGACTTCCAGGGCGCCGTGTACGTGTACACGAAGCCCGGCCTCGGCTGGACGGACGCTACGGAAACGGACGAGCTGACTGCGTCCGACGGCGTTACAGGCGACGAGCTCGGCGCGAGCGTAGCGATGAGCGGGGCCACACTCGCCGCCGGCGCTCCTATCCGCGCGACCGGCGGCGCCGATGGCCAGGGGGCGCTGTACACCTTCCTTTCAGGCCTGATCATCACGACCACGCAGCAGCCGGCATCCGCCACTCTCGGTACGAACATCGCCGACCAGGCGACCTTGACCAACGGCCACAGCCCGACCGGGACAGTGACCTTCCGGCTCTACGCGAACGCGACCGCGACCGGCTCGCCGCTGTTCACCGACACCGAGGCCCTCACGGCCGGCACCGCTACCTCGGCCGGTTACAAGCCACTCGCGCCCGGCACGTACTACTGGGTCGCCACCTACAGCGGCGACGCCAACAACCCCTCGCTGGCGTCCGACCCCGCAGACGAGCCGGTGATCGTGAAAGCGGCACCGCTCCTTTCGACCACGCAACAGCCAGCATCCGCCGCGGTCGGATCCTCGATCGCCGACAAGGCGACCGTCACCGGCACGTACAGCCCGAGCGGGACGGTCACCTTCCGGCTCTATCCGAACGCGACCGCGACCGGCACGCCGCTGTTCACAGATACGAAGACCCTCTCGAGCGGGATCGCGACGTCCAGCGGATACGCGACGACCGCGGCCGGCACGTTCTACTGGGTTGCCACCTACAACGGCGATGCCAACAACTTCGCCACGACCTCTGGCCCCGCGGCCGAGCCGGTAACCGTGACCAAGCTCACTCCCTCGATCGCGACGACGCAACAGCCGGCGTCCGCCGCAATTGGATCCTCGATCGCCGACAAGGCGAACGTGACCGGTGGCTACAGCCCGACGGGGACGGTCACGTTCAAGCTGTACCACAACTCGACCGCGACCGGTTCGCCGCTGTTCACCGACACGGAGTCACTTGCGAGCGGCAGCGCGACGTCGAGCACGTACGTGCCGACCGCGCTCGGCACGCTCTACTGGGTGGCCACCTACAACGGAGACGGAAACAACAACACTGTTTCCTCCGCCAACGCCGCCGAGCCGGTATCGGTGACCAAGGCCACGCCGTCCGTCTCGACGACGCAGCAACCCGCCTCCGCCGTGATCGGATCATCGATCGCGGATCAGGCGACGGTGTCCGGGTTCAACGCGACCGGAACGGTCACGTTCAAGCTGTACAGCAACTCGACCGCGACCGGCTCGCCGCTGTTCACCAGCACCAAGACGCTCTCGGCCGGCACCGCGACCTCTGCCGGTTACACGGCCTCCACGGTCGGCACGTACTACTGGGTCGCCACCTACAACGGCGACACGAACAACAACACGGCCTCCTCCGGCCCGTCCGACGAGCCGGTGACCGTCTCCCTCGCGATCCCGACCGTCGCGACGACGCAGCAACCCGCGAGCGCCATCGTGGGCTCGTCAATCGCCGACAAGGCAACCGTCTCCGGAGGCCTCAGCCCGACCGGGACGGTCACGTTCAACCTGTACAACAACCCGAACGGAACCGGCCCGGCGGTGTTCACCAACACCCAGCCGCTTTCGAGCGGCACCGCAACGTCCGCCTCGTTCGTCACGACCCTCGCGGGAACGTACTACTGGGTCGCCACCTACAACGGCAACTCGAGCAACGGCGCGGCCTCCTCCGGGAACGCCGACGAGCCGGTGACGGTGACCCAGGCCACGCCGACGCTCAAGCCGACGCGGGTCCCATCGTCGACCAAGGTCCACATGCCGATGAAGGAGAAGGCGAAGATCACAGGCGGATATCAGCCGACGGGAACGGTCACGTTCCGGCTGTATATGAACCGGAACGCGAGGGGCAAGCCCGTGTTCACGAGCACGAAGCCGCTCTCGCACGGCGGCGCAACGTCTGGCGCCTACAAGCCGAAGAAGGCCGGCGCGTACTTCTGGGTCGTCACGTACAACGGCGACGCGAACAACACGTCGGTCTCATCCGGCAATTCGAGCCAGCGCGTGTCGGTACACCACTAGCGGCTAGGGCTCGTACTGCTGCGAGAACGACGTCACCGTGTCGACGTTGACGGTGAGCCATAGCCCTGACTCGAGCGACTCGAACAACTTCGGCGTCTTCGCCCCGCCGACGAGCGCCGCGAGCTGCGCTCCGGTGATCGGCGTCGTGCCCGTGCTGCCAGCCGTGAGCACTGTTCCGGTCGCTTCAGCCGGCAGGATGAACACCAAGTTCTGCTTCCCCGCCGGAATCACCCAGCGGTCGTCCTCCACGGCAGGGCACTCGAGCGGCTGGCACGCGTTCTGCTGGCTCGCGGCGAAGGCGACGTTCGCGGTCACTCCGACGAGGAAGAACTGCGGCTTGATCGCGATCGCGTAACGCTTCGCGTCGAGCTTCGTGGCCGAGACGGGAGTCCCGAAGTACTTCACGCTCGCCGTCTCGGCCTGCGCGACCGGCGGTTTCTTCGGGCCGGCGGGCGCGGTGACCGTCTGGGTGGTCGTGACCGTACGGGTGGTCGTGATGGTCACATGCACCGTCCGCTTGGTCGTGACTGTTGTCGTCTTCGTCCCGCCGATCGCACAGCCGGAAAAGAGGAACGCGAGTGTGAGGGCGGCGGCGAGGAGGGCGGCGACACGCACTTCCGAGACCTTAGTCGTGGCGGCAGTCGGCGCAGATCCCACTGATCTCGACACGGTGGTCGGTGGCGACGAATCCGTGGCTCTTCGCTGCCTTGTCCACCCAGCCGTCGAGGTCGCACTTCTCCACTTCGACGACGCGATGGCAGCGCTCGCAGACGAGGTGGTGATGGTGCGTCTCGCTGCACAGCCGGTAGCACTGCTCGCCGCCGGCGTTATGCGAAAGCGTGTCGACGACGCCGGCGTCGTTCAAGAGAGCGAGCGTGCGGTAGACGGTCGCGAGGCCTGTCGTGTGGTTCCCCTCGCGCAGCCGTCCCCAGAGCTTCTGCGCGGTCACGTCATCGGGCTCGAGCGCCAGCTCCTGCAGAACGAGGAGCCGATTCGGCGTTGCCCGGACGCCATGACGTTGCAGCAACTCGCCGAAATCCTGCGGGGACTCTGACATGCCGACTACAGTAGCGACTTATGAGTATGAGAACCGTTCTCGTTATCACACGGTTGCGGAGCGCCTGACCCGTGGCTTTCGTCCTCGGTGCGGCGGCGCTCGTCGCGACGATGCTCGGCGGCTTGTTCGCGCTTTACCGGCGCGATCGCCTCCACCTCATCCTCGGCTTCAGCGCCGGCGCGGTTCTCGGAGTGGCGCTCTTCGACCTGCTGCCGGAGGCGTTCGACCTCGCGACGCCGTCGTACTCCCCGGCGACCGTCACGCTCTTCGTTGCCGTCGGCTTCTTCAGCTTCATGTTCCTCAACCGGGTCCTGCTGCTGCATCCGGAGGATCACCACGCCGCCGACGCGCCGAGGCGAAGCGGAGCGCTCGGCGCCGCGAGCCTCTCGGTGCACAGCTTCCTCGACGGCGTCGGCATCGGGCTTGCGTTCAAGGTTTCCACCGCCGTCGGCGCCGTCGTCGCCGCGGCCGTCCTCGCTCACGACTTCTCGGACGGCATCAACACCGTGACAGTCGTACTCAAGAACCGCGGCCGCGACCTCAGCGCGCTGCGGTGGCTCGCGGTCGACGCTGTCGCGCCTCTCCTGGGCGTCGCGTCGACGTTCTTCTTCACGCTCTCCGACGTGACGCTCGGGTTGCTCCTCGCGCTCTTCTGCGGCTTCTTCCTCTACATCGGGGCGAGCGACCTACTCCCCGAAAGCCATCACCGGCACCCGAAGGCGCTCACCGGGCTCATGAACATCGCCGGAGCGGCCGTGATCTGGCTCGCGATCCACTTCGCCGCCTAAGGCAGCGCTACTGGATGAGGTTCGAGAGCATGACGCGCGTGATGACGAGGCGCCGCAGCGCCGGGGCGAACTGGCGGTCTCCCGCCGTGACTCGGTAGACGGCCGCGTGCAGCCGCAACCGCGACAGGAACTTCCCGCTGCTGAGGACATGCGGGCGCGCGACGACACGCCAGACACCGCGGTCACGCCGCCACACCTCCACATGCCGGGCGGTGCTCGGAAAGACCTCGCCTGCGAGCACGTTCGGCGCAAGCGGTGCGACATGCAGCTGCGGCCGAACCGCGACGTCGACGGCCGCACCGGTCGCGCCCGCGATGCGCAGGCGGAACGACGTGCTCGCGTGGGGCGTGACGGAGTAAACGGACTTGCCGTGGACATGCTGCACCGTCTGCCAAAACCCGTCCGGACGTAGCTCCTGCAGGACGGCGTGCGGCGTCTCGACCGCCCGCGCGACGATGCGGACAGGCCTTCCGTACACCACGTGCGGCGTGCTCGCCGAGAGCGAGAGCGCGCCGATCGAGAACCACGTCGACCGCAGGCCGAGGCTGCGGGCGATGCCCGCGCCGCCAAGGTTCACCGCTCTCCCCGAGGAAAGCCGCAGCCAGACCGACGAGGCGCGGTCGCTCGAGTTCAGCCGGACATGCGCCGACTCGATGGCGCCGGGCAACCCGAGCCGCGCCGCGAGCTGGTCGGTCGAGTACACGTACGGCCCCCAGTCGTGGTTCGGCGAGTACTTGTCCCACGGGTCGGGGACCGAGCGGAGATACGGGATCGGAGCCGAGCCCGGGAACGCGTCCTGCACCGACTCCGTGCGGCCGCCGGAGCTCGACGAGTAGTACGTCCGCGCGACCTCGCCGCGATACGTGAGGATCTGGCCCTCCGTCTTTCTCACGGCCTTGTTGCTGCGCGGGTGTTCGGCCGCCATTCCCCCGTAGACCTGGTTGCGCGCGTCGGGGACGAGGTCGTAATGCGCGCTCGGCTTGCGCTCGAAGAGGGCGTACGAGCGCGCGGCGACAGCCTGTGCTTCGAGCTCGGCGATCGGCCAGCGCGCCGGAGACTCGGACGGCACGACCCCGCGCACGTAGTCGTCGAGCTCGAGCGAGTTGATGACGGAGATCGTTGCCCCGCTGCGGCGTACGACGAGCGTGCCGCGGTACGGGCGGCCGTCGAGCGTGATCGGCGCGTTCGCACAGCTGAACTCGGCGAGGCCGCGCGCGAACGGATGAACGCCCGCCGGATGGTGCACCGGCAGCCGGAACCGCGGCCCGACGTTGTACGTCTTCGCCGGCATGTGCGTCCAGAAACGGCGCCCGTCTCCCACTTTGATCCGCCGCGCGCAGCCGATCCTCACTCCGCTCGCTCGCGGTACGAGGAGGACGCGAACGTGCGCCTCGCCTTCGTGCGAGAGATTCGTGCCGGGGTAGTAGTGGAAGAGGATCCGCTTGTAGTTCCAGCCGTGACGCGCGTAGCCGTACGCGCCCCACTGGCTCATCCCGACGCCGTGTCCCCAGCCGTGGCCGGTGACGATCAGCGTCGTCGACGCAGCGCGCGCACTGCCCACGCACACGACAGCGAGCGCCGCAATCGCGACGGCGACCTTCAACCTCATCCAGGGAAAGGTAAAGCCCCGGCGGAAAGTCCGTCGGGACCACGCCCGAATAGACTCCGTCGCCATGCGCCGAGTGCTTGTCGCCAACCGGGGTGAGATCGCGTTGCGCGTCTTCCGGGCGTGCCGCGCGGAAGGGCTTGAGACGGCCGCGGTCGCCGCGCCCGACGACCGTGGCGCGCTCCACGCATCGTCCGCGGACGCGTGTGTCGAGATCGCGTCGTATCTCGATCCGGCTGAGCACGTGCGCGCCGCGCGCGAGTCGGGTGCCGACGCGGTGCACCCGGGGTACGGCTTCCTCTCCGAGAGCGCCGAGTTCGCCGAGGCGGTGCTCGAAGCAGGGCTCACGTGGATCGGTCCGCCGCCCGCTGCGCTCCGCGCCGGCGGCGACAAGCTCGCCGCGAAGGAGACTGCGCGCGCGGCCGGCGTGCCTGTCCTCGTGAGCGGCACGCCCGAGGAGATCGGCTTCCCGCTGCTCGTGAAGGCGGCCGCGGGCGGAGGCGGGCGCGGCATGCGCGTCGTGCGCAGCGAGGCCGAGCTCGCCGACGCGCTCGAAGCGGCGCGCCGAGAGGCCGGCGCGGCGTTCGGCGACGACACGGTCTTCTGCGAGCGCTACCTCGAGCGCCCGCGCCACGTCGAGATCCAGATCCTCGCCGACGCGCACGGCAACGTCGTCGCGCTCGGCGAGCGCGACTGCTCGATCCAGCGCCGACACCAGAAGGTGCTCGAGGAGTCGCCCTCCCCCGCGCTCGACCCCGAGCTGCGCGAGCGGATGAGCGCCGCCGCCGTCGCGTTCGCGCGCGCGATCGGCTACGAGAGCGCCGGCACCGCGGAGTTCGTGCTCGAAGGCCGCGACTTCTTCTTCCTCGAGCTCAACGCGCGCATCCAGGTCGAGCATCCGGTGACGGAGCTCGTGACCGGCGTCGACCTCGTGCGCGAGCAACTCCGCGTCGCGCGGGGCGAAGCGCTTTCGGACTTAGTAACACAGTGTTACTTGCGAGGTGCGGCGGTTGAGGTGCGGCTCTACGCGGAGGATCCGCGCACGTTCCTGCCGCAGGCGGGCACGCTCGAGCGGTTGCGGCTGCCGGAGGGCGTGCGCGTCGACTCCGGCGTGCGCGAGGGCGACGAGATCGGCACGTCGTACGACCCGATGATCGCGAAGCTCATCGCGTCGGGCGACACGCGAGAGGAGGCGTTCGACCGGCTCGCCGCGGCGCTCCGCGAGACGGAGGTCGGCGGCGTGACGACGAACCTCCCGTTCCTCCGCTGGCTCGTCGCGCATCCCCTCGTGCGCGCCGGCCGCGTGACGACCGCGTTCCTCACCGAGAACCCGCCGCTGTCGGAGCCGCCGCGCGCCGCGCCGCGCCGCCGCCTGGAACGCGCCGTGGCGCCTCAACCTCCCGCCCGCCGCGTCGCAGCCGCCGCCCGACGTCGACGCGCTCGCGGGCGCGCACGGCACCGGCGGCGAGGAGCATTCCGCGATCGTCGCCCCGATGCCGGGCACCGTGATCCGCGTCCTCGTCGAGCCTGGCGCGGAGGTCGCGGCACGCCAGCCGCTCGTCGTCATCGAGGCGATGAAGATGGAGACGCCGCTCGTCTCCCCGTACGACGCGACGGTACGCGCCGTCCACGTCGCGGAGGGCGACCGCGTCGCGGGCGGCACCGTGCTCGTCGAGCTGGACGAGTGAGCGCCGGTCGTCCCTACCTCGGCTAGGCGTACAGCTCGCGGTCGTGCTCGTTGACCTGGATCTCGAGGCCGTTCGGGTCGCGGAGAACGATCGACCGGCCGAACGCCTCGTCGGAGATCCCGCGCGCGAGCGCCGACGCCTCGACCAGACGCTCGAGTGGCTCCGTCGCGACCATCGACAGCTCCACCCGGCCCGCCTCTCCCTCCGCAGCCGCGTGCAGCGCGAGCACCGCGCCGTCGCCCGCCTTGAGCTCAGTCCAGTGCTGGCTGCGGCTCCGGAGGTCGACCTCGAACCCGAGCCGCGCGTAGAAGGCGACAGACTCGTCCATGTCGCTCACGTAGACGATCGGCATCAAGATCATGGCGCCGCTCCTTCCTTGATGTAGCCGGCGAGAATCTCTTCGACCAGCGCCGACAGCGTTTTTCCTTCGTCCACCGCCCGGTGCTTGATCGCCCGGATCAGCCCGGGCGGCAGGTAGACGTTGAACTGCTGCTTCTCATCGCTCATGCAAGCATGCTAGCAACCTAGCCTGCACGGCGCACGACGAGACTGCGCTCTCGGCCGTGCGGAGTCCCTCAGCTCGGGAAGAGCTTCTGAAGCTGCATCGCGGCGCCCATGTCGCCCTTGAGCTTCAGCTTGCCCGTCATGTAGGCGCTCGTCGGGTTCTGCTCGCCCGCGATGACCTTCTCGAAGACTTCCTGGGAGGTGCTGATCGTGCAGTCGGCGCTATCGGACATGCCGCTGTCGACCGTGACCGCGCCGTCGGTGACGTTCACCGTCCACTGCCCGGCGCCCTCGATGTCGAAGGCGTACGACTTGTTCATGCCCGCCGTCTGGCTCGTGTCGGCCTTGTCGGCGAGACCGTCGAAGAACTCTTGCGTTGTCACTGCACTTTGCTCCTTGTCGGGTTCGGGGGCGAGTTTATGCCGCGTCTAGCTAGATTCGCAGCAATGACGCTCGTTGATTTTGGACAAGTCGAGGCAGACGCTGTCGCAGTTGCGGTCGCGCAGCCGTTCGGCAACCTCGATCCGCGGCTCGCTTCTCTGGCCGAGAGCGGCGATCTGCGCGGCAAGCGCGGCGAGGCCGTGCTTCTCCACGAGCCGCGGCTCGTGGCGGCCGGTGTAGGCGCAGCGCGACGAGGTCGACGCCGACGCGCTCCGCACGGCCGGCTCCGCCGCGGCGCGGGCGCTCGTCGCGGGTCGGCGGAACGCTCGCGTGGCGGCTCGACGAGACGCTGCCGGTGCCGCTCGCCCGAACAGGCCGCCGCGCTCGTCGAGGGCACGATCCTTGGGTCGTACTCGCCCGGGCGCTGGAAGTCATCCGACGACACGCGCCCCGTCGAGCGCATCGTCATCGCCGCCGACGAGACGCCCGAGTTACGCGCGGCCGTCGAGCGCGCCGCGCTTGTCGCCGACCGCGCGAACCGCGCGCGCGACCTCGCGAACACGCCGCCGAACGAGCTGACACCTGCCACGCTCGCCGACCGCGCCGCCGAGCTCGCGGCCGAGCACGACCACCTGACGTGCGAGGCCCTCGGCCCCGAGGAGATGACTGCACTTGGCATGGGCTCACTCCTGGCTGTCGGCCAGGGCTCGATCAACGAGCCGCGCCTCATCGTCCTCCGCTACGAGCCGCCGAACGCCGCGAACAAGGATCTCCTCCTCGGCCTCGTCGGCAAGGCGATCACGTTCGACACGGGCGGAATCTCGATCAAGCCGGCCGGCGGGATGCAAGACATGAAGGGCGACATGGCCGGCGGCGCCGGGACGCTGCACGGGATGGGCGCGCTCGCCGCGCTCGGCACTCCGGTGCGCGCGATCGCGGTCCTCGCCGCCGCGGAAAACATGCCCGGCGGCGGCGCGTTCCGCCCCGGCGACATCTTGCGCGCCGCGAACGGCAAGACGATCGAGGTCATCAACACCGACGCGGAAGGGCGCCTCGTTCTCGCCGACGCGCTCTGGTACGCGCGGCGCGAGGGCGCGACGCACGTGCTCGACCTTGCGACGCTCACGGGCGCGATGGAGCTTGCGCTCGGCGACTTCTACGCCGGTGTGTTCGCGAACGACGAGGACTGGATGTCGAGCATCCTCCAAGCGGGCGACGCGAGCGGCGACTACGTCTGGCCGTTCCCGCTCCACCCGCGCTACCGCCGCTACATCGACTCCGCGTTCGCGGACATGAAGAACGGCTCGACGCTGCGTCAGGGCTCGCCGGTGCTCGCGGCGGAGTTCCTCGCGGAGTTCGCCGGCGACGGCGCGTGGGCGCACGTCGACATGGCAGGCCCGGGATTCCTCGAGCGGAGCCGCGGCGACTATCTCCACCAGCCCGGCGGCTCCGGCTACGGCGTGCGGCTGATCGCCGAGCTAGGCAGACTGCTTTCGTGAACTTCGGTCTGACCGACGAGCAGGAGCTCATCCGGCAGACGGTTCGCGACTTCGCGGTCTCGCGCGTCGCGCCGGTCGCGGAGGAGCTCGACCGCGAGGCGCGCTTCCCGTACGAGCTCGTCGCGGAGCTCGCGGAGCTCGGCCTGATGGGCCTGCCGATCCCGGAGGAGTACGGCGGCGCAGGCGGCGACACGGTCTCGTACGCGATCGCGATCGAGGAGCTGACGCGCATCGACTCGTCCGTTGCGATCACGGTCGCCGCCCATACGTCGCTCGGGACGATGCCGATCTACCTCTTCGGGAACGAGGAGCAGAAGCGCGAATGGTTGCCAAAGCTCGCGTCGGGAGAAGGGCTGGCGGCGTTCGGGCTGACCGAGCCGAACGCAGGCTCCGACGCCGGTGCGACGCGCACGAAGGCCGAGCTGCGTCGACGGCGAGTGGGTGATCGACGGCTCGAAGATCTTCATCACGAACGCCGGCACCGACATCAGCGTCTGCGTCACGATCACTGCCGTCACGGGAGACGGTGAGATCTCGAACATCATCGTCCCGAACGGGACGCCGGGGTACGAGATCTCGGCGCCGATGAAGAAGCTCGGCTGGCACGCGTCCGACACGCGCGAGCTCTCGTTCAGTGGCGCGAAGGTGCCCGAGGGCAACCTCCTCGGCGACGCGCGGCAAGGGCTTCGGGCAGTTCATGAAGATCCTCGACGGCGGGCGGATCTCGGTCGCGTCGATGGGCGTCGGCCTCGCGCAGGGCGCATACGACCTCGCCCTGCAGTACGCGAAGGAGAGGCAGCAGTTCGGCAAGCCGATCTCGCACTTCCAGGCGATCCAGTTCCAGCTCGCCGACATGGCTACGGAGATCGATGCGGGCCGGCAGCTCGTCTACAAGGCAGCGTGGCTAAAGGATCAGGGCCGCGACTTCGCGCTCGCGGCGGCGCAGGCGAAGCTCTACACGGGAATCCTCTCGAACAAAGTCGTGAACTGCCGCGCTCCAGATCCACGGCGGCTACGGCTTCATGGACGAGTTCGCGATCTCGCGCCTCTACCGCGACCAGAAGATCCTCGAGATCGGCGAAGGCACGAACGAGGTGCAGCGCATGGTCATCGCGAAGTACCTCGGCCTCTAGCTCGCGAGCTGCGACTCGCTCGCTGCAAGGAACTCCGGCGCGGGAGAGCGCGGTCTCCCGCGCCTCGTGCGGAGTACCCGCCGCGGCGGCGCCTTCGGCGCGCCCGGGGAGCGGAGAGCCTGGGCAGTCCGCTGCGGGCTAGCCTCCGGCCTCGGTCGCGGCACAATCGCCGTGATGCCGTCGCCGCCGCTGTCGCGGCGCTTCTCTTCGCGCAGGGCGTTGTGCGGCTTCGCCGCCGCGGGCGCGCCGATCTCGCCGGCTGGGATCGCGTCGCGCTGTTCGCGCTCGGGATCGGCGTGACGCTGTTCGCGCTCGTCGGGCCGCTTGACCGGCTCGCCGACGAGAAGCTCCTCTCGGCGCACATGGCCCAGCACGTCCTCATCGGCGACGTCGGCCCGGCGCTCATGATCCTCGCGGTGCGCGGGCCGCTCCTCGTCTTCCTCCTCCCCGCCGCGGTGCTCGCCCCGCTCGCACGCGACGCGCGCGTGCGCGGCGTGCTCGGCACGCTCCTCCGGCCGCGCGTCGCCTTCTCGCTCTGGGCCGCGAACCTCGCCTTCTGGCACATCCCGTACATGTACGACCTCGCGCTCGCGCATCCAGAATCTCCACGACTTCGAGCACCTTTGCTGGGTCGTGTGCGGAATGCTCGTCTGGACGCTCCTCATCGATCCCGGCTCGCACAAGCGGCTCACGGTCGGCGGTCGTGTCGCCCTCGCGGCGGCGATGTTCGCAGCCGGGCAGATCCTCACCGACGTCCTCGTCTTCTCGTTCACGCCGCTCTACCCGTGGTACCACGGCGCGTACGGGATCTCGGCGCTCGCCGACCAGCAGGTCTCGGGGCTCGTGATGATGGTCGAGCAGCTGCTCACGCTCGGCGTGTGCGTCGCGCTGCTGCTGCGCCCGCGATGGGCGCCGCGGCGGTCGCAGGTCGCGACCGCATGAGCCCGTACGCGTTCGGCTTCGAGCCGCTCTTCCTCGTCCTCGCCGTTGCCGCAGCCGTCGCTCTACTGGCGTGCAGCGCGCCGCGATCCGCCCTCCGGCTGGCGTCTCGCCTCGTTCGCGGCGGGCATCTTCCTCATCGCCGCCGCGCTCAACTCCCCGCTCGAGAACCTCGCGGCGCACTACCTCCTGCTCGTGCACCTGCTCCAGAACGCGCTCATCGCCGACGTGGCGCCGCTCCTCGTGCTGCTCGGCCTCACGCCGGGGATGCGGGACTTCCTGAACCGCCACGGAGCCGACCGCCTGCGCTCGCGCTGGATCCTCCCCGTCTGGCTCCTCGCGTGGTACCTCACGCACCTCGCGGTGTTCTACAACTGGGCGCTGCGCACCGGCTGGGGGCTCAACATCGAGCACGCCGATCCTCATCACGGTCGGCCTGCTCTTCTGGTGGCCGATCGTGAGCGGCCGCCTCGACCCCGCGACCGGCGCTCGCGTACCTCGCGGCGGCGTTCGTCGGCTCGTCGTTCCTCGGCCTCGCCTACATCTTCTCGAGCCATCCGTACTACGCGTACTACGAGAACGTTCCGCGGATCTGGGGACTGTCGGCGACGCGCGACCAGAGCCTCGGCGGGATCCTCATGAACGGCGAGCAGACGCTCGTCTTCCTCCTCGCGATCGGCTACTTCGTGTGGCGCCTGCTCGAGGAGGAGCACGCAACGCGACGGTGGACGTCGGCAAGCAGCGGGTAGCGTCGCGCCGTGCTTTTCAAGCAGTTCCTCGACGACGACCTCGGCTGCGCCTCGTACATCGTCGGCGACGAGCAGGCCGGCTGTGCGGTCGCGGTCGATCCTCCTTACGCGATCGAGGCGCTGCTGGATGACGCAGCCCGCCGCGACGTGCGCATCGTCGGTGTCCTCGAGACGCACACGCACGCCGATCACGTCTCCGGCCACGGCCGCCTCGCGCTCGAGCACGGCATTCCCGTCCGCGTCCACTCGATCGCGGCCGCGACGTTCGAGCACGAGCCCCTCGAGGACGGGACGGAGATCGAGCTCGGCGACGTCGTCATACGCGCGATCCACACGCCGGGCCATCGTCCCGAGCACTGCTGCTTCGCGGTGATCGACCGCTCGCGCGGCGACGAGCCGTGGCTCGTGCTGACCGGCGACTGCCTCTTCGTCGGCGACGCCGGCCGGCCCGACCTCGCCGTCGAGGCGCGCGAAGGAGCCGAAGGGCAGTTCCACAGCCTGCGCCGCATCGCCGAGCTCGGTGACGGTGTCGAGGTCTTCCCCGGCCATGTCGCGGGCTCGCTGTGCGGCGCGGCGATGAGCTCGAAGGCGTCGACGACGATCGGCTTCGAGCGGCGCTTCAACCACGCCGCTCCAGGGCGAGCTCGCCGACTTCCTCGCCGGCGCGCTCGGCGCACCAGCCGCCCCGCCCGCCGAACATGGAGCGGATCGTCGAGCTCAACCGCGGCCCGTTCCTCGGCGCGCAGCCGCCGCTCGCCGCACATCGGCACAGCGCCCCGCGACCCGATCGTGCTGGACGTCAGGCCGACTGCGGCGTTCACGGCCGGACACCGTCCCGGCGCCGTGGGCATCCCCATCGGCGGCTCGAACTTCGCAACGAGGGCTGCGTTCGTCCTGCCGGAGCGGCCGCTCGTCATCCACGCGACCGACGAGGCCGAGGCGCTGCACGCGGCGCGTTCGCTCGCGGCGGTGGCGATCTTCGATCTCGCGGGCTGGGAGGAAGGCGGCGGCGAGGAGAGCCTCCGTCCTGTCTCGATCGAGGAGCTCGAGCAGCTGCTTGCGGACGACGCCGTCGAACTGCTCGACGTGCGCGAGGCCGACGAGCGCGACGCCGGCCACATCCCCGGCTCGCGGCATCTGCCGTATCGCACGGCGCGCGCCGCCGCTGAAGCGGGCCTCCTCGACGGAAAGCCCGTCGTGACGATCTGCGAGTCCGGCCCCCGCGCGGTGATCGCCGCGAGCGTCCTGCAGTCGGCGGGCATCGACGCGCGTCCTGTGCTCGACGGCGGCACCGCAACGTGGCGCGGCGAGACGTCGTGCTTCCGCCGCTGCGGCAGCTAGGAGCTAGAGCAAGCGCACGAGCGCGGTCACGGCGGCTGCTCCGAGCACGACGACGGTCATCGGCGCGCGTCGCCACAGCGCGAACGCAGCGAACGTCACGCCCGCGAGGCGCGCATCGACGACGAGGGAGCGGCCGTGACCGAACGTCTCCACGACGACGAGCGCGGCGAGGAGCGCCGATGCGAGCAGCTCGACGATCGCGAAGACGTCCGCGTGCAGCGGCTTTCCACCGAGCGCCACCGGCCCGGCGATCTTCATGACCGCGGTCGCGACCGCAAGCGCCCCGATCGTGATCCAGATCGCGGTCATCGCTTCTTGAACCTCGAGGCGACAGCCGCCGCCGCCGAGGCGGCGAGGATCGGCAAGCCCGCGGGCACGACCGGCGTCAGCAACAGCGCGATCCCGGCTCCGCCCGGCCCCCGCGGCCATGCGCTTGTAGCCGCGCGCCTCCTCGAACAGGAGCGCAAGGAAGAACGCGGGGAACAGCGCGTCGAGGCCGAGCCCGCTCGGGCTTCCGAGGCGCGGCCCGACGAGTACTCCGACAATCGTCCCCGTGACCCAGCCGACGTACTGCGGGATGCTGACGCCGACCATGTACCACGGGTCGAACGTGCCGTCGCGCCGGCTCGCCGCCGCCCAGGACGAGTCCACCATCGTCAGCGCAAACGCCGCGCGCGAGATCGCTCGCCCGCGCAGCGACGGCGCGAGCGCGATCCCCATCGCGGCGTAGCGGGCGTTGAGGAGGATTCCCGCCGCGATCGCCGCCGCGGTCGTCCCGCCGGCCGTGAGCACGGCGAGCGCACCGAACTGTGCCGCGCCGGAGAAGACGACGACCGACATGACGACGGCCGCGACGGATCCCATCACCGGCCGCGCGACCACGCCGAACGAGAACGAGATCGCAAACACGGCGACGCCGAACGGAAGACCGCGCCGCACGCCCGCCCGTAGGCGTTCACGTGGAGCGCCAAGGATGTCGGGCGGGCTCACTCAGCCAAGGCTATGGACGGCCCTAGAGGCTGTGTGGCACTTCTCAGCCCGCGACCCAGCTGACGAGCGGGATCTCCATCTCGTTCGCCGACAGGCCGCCGTGCTGGCCGAGGAACCGCTGCTCGAAGCGGCCCGGCTCGAGCCAGTAGGCCGCTTCGCCGGGCGCCGGCAGGACGACGAGATTCGCGAGCCGCCGCGTCAGCGCCTCGCCCGGGTTCTCCCCGAACAGCCCCTCCGCGAGCAACTCCTCGACCGGGCGCACCTCGGCCACCCCGTCGAGGCGCTCGGCCGAGCTCGCCGACGACCTCGTCGAGACGCTCCGGCAGCACGTGGAGGAAGAGGTCGCGGCACGACCCGGCGGGCGCGAGCGGCTTCCCGTCGGCGCCGGTCTCGAGATGCTGCGCGAGCTCGGGCCAGACGACATTGACGTACGCGGTGCGCTCGGGCGTGATCGCCTCCATCCCATGGTCGGCCGAGAGGAGGACGAGCGTCCCCTCCGGCCAGCGAGTCGCAGCGATCGCGTCGAGCGTCTCCTCCATCAGCGCGGCCACGTCGGCGTCGTCCGGGCCGACCATGTGCATGAGCGCGTCGGCGTCGGGGAAGTAGATCGTCCCGTACGCGCGCTCCTCGGCGGCGATCGCGGCGGCAAGGGCCGTCGAGCCCGCGCGGTTGTCGTCGAACCCGTGGACGTTGGCGTCGGCCGAGAAGCACCCCGCTCGCCTCCGAGTGTGCGATGCCGGACGGCAGCGCGATGTGGCTCGGTATCGGCAGGAGCCGCCGGTAGATCGTCTCGCGCGGGAAGAGGTCGTGCAGCGTGAGGCCGGTCCCGATCAGGCTTCCCGGCTCGTCGCCGGCGAATGCGAACCAGAGCGGCGTCACGAGCCGGTTGAGCTGCGGCTCGTAGATGTTCCACTCGTACAGCCCGTGCTCGCCGAGCGGCAGGCCCGAATGGATCGTCGTCGAGTGCACCGTCGTCGTGGACGGGAACATCGACGACCAGCGCTCGACATCGGCGCCGGCGAACAGCGGATGGTCGGCGTGCCGCTCGAGAAAGCGCCAGCCGAATGCGTCGAAGTAGATGAAGACGACGCGCGCGTGCTCGCGCAGCTTCCGTCTCGATCAGCGCCGGGTAACTCGTCGAAGCGGCGCACGCCCGCCCTCAGTCCAGCCGCTCGACCGCGTAGCCCCACTCGCCGAGCTGTCGCGATCGAGCTGGTCGCAGTGGCTCGCGTCGCGCGTGAGGAGCGTCAGCTCGATGCCCGTGTAGCCGACCGGCACACCGAGAGCCTCGCGCTTGTGCTCGACCTCGACGACGTTCACGCGCTCGGCGGCGAGAAGGTCGAGGAGCTTCGCGAGCTCGCCGGGCTGGTCGGGGAACTGCGTGCGGAGGACGAGGTAGCGGCCGCTGAGCGCGAGCCCGCGCCGCATCACCTGCACCATGAGTGACGCGTCGATGTTGCCGCCGGAGAGGAGCGCGAGCGCCGGCCCGTCTCCCGCCGACCGCGCCGCTGAGGAGCGCGGCGACGCCGACCGCGCCCGCGCCTTCGACGACGAACTTCGTGCGCTCGGCGAGGAGCACCATCGCCTGCGCGATCTGCTCGTCCTCGACGTACGACGATCTCGTCGAGCGTCTCGGAGAGGATCCCCATCGTCAGCTCGCCGGGCTTCTTCACCGCGATGCCGTCGGCGATCGTGAAGCCGCTGCCGCCCGGTCGCGTGCCGGCCGCCTGCACGCCGATGATCCGCAGGCCCGGCCGCACGGCGCGCAGCGCGAGCGAGATGCCCGACGCGAGCCCGCCGCCGCCGATCGGGATGAGCACCGTCTCGAGCTCGTCGACCTGCTCGGCGATCTCGAGCCCGATCGTGCCCTGCCCGGAGATGATCACCGGATCTTCGAACGGGTGGATGAACGTCCCGCCCGTCTCCTCGACGTACGCCATCGCAGCCTCGATCGAGTCCTCGATCGCGTGCCCGCCGAGCTCGACCTCGGCGCCGTAGCTGCGCGTCGCGTCGACCTTCGCCATCGGCGAGTCCTGCGGCATGAATACGCGCGCGGGCGCGCCGAGCTCGCGCGCCGCCCACGCGACGGCCTGGCCGTGGTTGCCGGCGCTCGCGGCGACGACGCCCGCCGCGCGCACGTCCGGATCGAGGGACGAGAGCTTCGTGAACGCGCCGCGCACCTTGAACGAGCCCGGTCCGCTGCAGCGCCTCGACCTTCAAGAGGACGCGGCCGCCCGACGAGCCGCGAAAACGTCTCTGTCCGGTAGACCGGCGTGACGCGCGCGACTCCCGCGATCACCTCGCGGGCGCGCTCGATGTCAGGAAGTCCCGGTGCCGTTGCCGCTGTCATGGATTCGGAACACCTTCTCGAGTATCTCTCGCACCGCGGTGAGCGGGTCGAGCTCGCGCGCCTGGACCTCGTCGAGCAGCCGCCGCAGCTCGGGATCGTCGGTGACCGCCTGCTCGAGATGCCGCGCCGCGTGGCTCGCCGCGACGGCGAACACCTCGCGCGCGAGATTCGCGCGGCGCCGCTCCTCGAGCTGCCCGCTCTGCGTGAGGAACGCGCGATGCGCCCTCGATCTTCTCCCACAGCTCGGCGATGTTTTCGCCGCGCACGGCCTCGGTGAGGACGATCGGCGGATCCCAGGCGGCGCCGTGGCCGAGCTGGAGGATGGAACGCACCTCGTTGAGCATCGTCTTCGCCGCGGGGCTGTCCATCTTGTTGATCGCGATGACGTCGGGGATCTCCATGATCCCGGCCTTCAGCGCCTGCACCGCGTCGCCCGAGCCGGGCATGAGCACGAGGAGGACGGTGTCGGCGATGCCGATCACCTCGACCTCGCTCTGCCCCGCGCCGACGGTCTCGAGCAGGACGATGTCCTTGCCGGCTGCGTCGAGCACGAGAAGCGCCTGCAGCGTCGCCTCGGCCAAGCCGCCGAGGTGGCCGCGCGTGCCCATCGAGCGGATGAAGACGTCGGGGTCGAGGAAGTGGTCGGTCAGCCGGATCCGGTCGCCGAGCAGCGCGCCGTGCGTGAACGGGCTCGACGGGTCGACCGAGATGACGCCGACCGTGCGCTCCTGCGCGCGCACGTGGCGGATGAGCGCCGACGCGAGGCTCGACTTCCCCACGCCGGGCGGGCCGGTGATGCCGACGGAGTACGCGGAGCCCGTCTCGGGATAGAGATCCGCGACGACGCCGTACGCGAGCGGGTCGCCATCCTCGACGAGCGAGATCGCGCGCGCGAGAGCGCGCCGGTCGCCAGAGCGGACGCCTGCGGCGAGAGTCTCGCGTGTCCAATCGCGGCGGCTCCGCACCCGCGCCAATTTAGTTGGCCACCGAGACAGCAGCTTCGACGTGCTCGCCCTCGGCGGCCGTTTCGCCACCGAGTTTGCGCGCGATCGCCCAGCCTGCGACGGCAGCGATGCCGAGCGCAACGCCTGCGATCCCCCACAGCCAGCGCGGGACATCGGGCGGGCTGCTCTCGTGGACGAACGACCCGCCCGCGAACTCGCCGATCGCGACGGCGAGATACGTCGCACTCATGACGAACGTGAGCGCGCGGCCGCGCATGGCGTCGAACGTGCCGCGCTGGACGAGGAGCGCGTTGCACGCGACCGCCGTGCCGTTCCCGAGGCCGACCACGACGCAGCACACGGCGGCGACCCAGATGTTCGGGCTCAGCGCCGCCGCCGACGAGACCGACTGGCCATCACCGCGAGGCCACCGCCGTACGTCACCGCGACTCCCCACGACTCGAGAACGCGCGCGCTGAAGAACGCGCCGATCACGAGCCCCGCGCCGATCGCTCCGTACAGCAACCCGTAACCGAAACCCCCCGCCGAGAACGTGTGCTTCGCGAGGAAGATCTGCGAGACGTTCGCCAGCGCCGAGGCCGATTGACGCAATGCCCCACGCGACGAGCACAGCGACCATCGACCGCGAACGGAGCGTCGCGCCGAAGCCGTCCGCGAGGTCGCGCCAGTAGCCGCGCGTGAGCGCGCGCTCGCTCTGCAGGAGCTTCGCCGGGATGCCGGAGATGAGGACGATCGAGACGAGGAACGACACGGCGTTGACGGCATACGAGATGTTCGGGCCGAGAGCGGCGCCGAGAATCGGGCCGATCATCCAGCTGAGGTTCTCGACGCTCTGGAGCAGTGCGTTCGCCTTCGGGAGCAGCTCACCCTCGACGAGGTTCGGCACGCCCGCGTAGACCGCGGGCCGGAAGAAGCCGGTCGCGAGCCCCGCGACGAACGCGAGCGCGACGACGGCTCCGGCGCCCGGCGCGAACGGCAGCGCCGCGAACACGCAGACACGGACCGCGTCGGCGGCGATCATGAGCGAACGTCGCGGCAGCCGGTCGAGGAGCGGCCCGAGGAACAAGCCGACGATGACGGTCGGCAGGAACTCGACGACAAGGACGAGACTGACCCAGAGGCCCGTGTGCGGCGAGTTCGCTGTCCGCTGCGCAATATCGATCGTCAGCGCGACGGCGGCCATGAGCGTGCCGACGCTCGAGCCGAGCGTGGCGAGGAAAAGCTTCCGGAACGCGGGCAGGCGGAGCGGTTCTAGCTGGGACGTGAAGGTGCTCACCGGCCGCTTGACGCTAACAGGGATGTTCGACGATTACGAGACGCCTGAAAGGACGTGTCCCAAAGCGACAGAGAAGAACTCGTTCTCCTCCGGCGTGCCCACGCTGACGCGGATCGCCTCGGGCGCGCCGAAGCCGTCGAGCGGTCGCACGATCACGCCTTCACGCTGCAACTGCTCGAAGAATGAGCGCCCACCGCCGACGTCGACGAAGAGGAAGTTGCCGAGCCCGGCGACCGGCTCGAGGCCGTGCTCACGGAGAATCTCGGCGAGATGTGCGCGGCCGGTCGCGTTGAGCTCCCGCCTGCGCGCGAGCTCCGCGGGCTCGTCGAGGCTCGCGAGCGCCGCGGCCTGCGCGGTCGCAGTGACGTCGAACGCGCGCCGCACCTTCGAGGTCGCGGTGACGACGTCGGGCGGCGCGACCGCCCAGCCGACGCGCACTCCCGCGAGGCCGTAGATCTTCGAGAACGTCCGCAGCACGACGACGCGCCGGCCTTCGCGGAACAGCTCGATGCCGTCGGCGTAGTCGGGGTCGTCGATGTACTCGAAGTACGCCTGGTCGAGGACGCAGAGGACGTGCTCGGGAAGCCGGTCGAGGAACGAGACGAGCTCACCGCGCGGGTTCGCGGTTCCTGTCGGGTTGTTCGGATGGCAGACGTAGACGAGCTTCGTCCGCGGCCCGATCGCCTCGAGGATCGCGTCGAGGTCGTACGTGTGGTCGCGCAGCGGCACGCGCGTCGCCGCGGCGCCGAGCTTTGCGGCGTCGAGGACGTAGCTCGGGAACGACGGCCAGCCGCAAACGATGTCGTCGCCCGGGTCGAGCGTCGCCTGCGAGAGGAGGTCGATGATCCCGTCGGCGCCCGAGCCGACGATCACCTCCTCGAACTTGACACCCGCGTGCGCTGCGAGAGCCGAACGCAGCTCCCAGACGCCTCCGTCCGGGTAGCGGTTCAGCTCCCGTTCGCCACGCTCCATCGCCGTGATCGCGGCGGGGAACGGCGGGAACGGCCCCTCGTTCGACGCGAGCTTGACGACGCGCTCGAGCCCGAGCTCGCGCTGCACGGCTTCGACCGGCTTGCCGGGCTCGTACGGGACGAGATCAGCGATCGACGCGCGGAAAAGGCTCAACGCTTGCGCCTGGAAGGCAGCTTCCGCTTGAGCTTGTCCGTCTGGTCGTGAACGAGGATCCTGCCGACGCGCGTCCCGTACTTCTTCCCGAACTTGACGGTGACCCAGCCGATGACCGCGTTGCGTTTGGTGACGATTGCCATGTGCCTGAGGCTAACCGATCTCGAGGACCTGGGAATCGATGAAAACCCCGCACTGGACGAAATCGACCTAGCCCGTCGGCGACCTGATGGGGCCGCCGACGGGCGACTGACGTTCTCGATCAGCCAGTGCTGGGGATGAAGCTAGAGCAGGAAGAGCTACGCCCCTGCGAGCGCCTTGGACTTGAGCTGGTCGAACTCGGCCTGGGTGATAGCGCCGGAGTCGAGGAGCTCCTTGCCCCGGGCGATCTCGTCGGCCGACCCGGAGGCCGAGACCGAGCGGATGTAATCGTCCGCCTGCTTCTGGTTGGCCTGCGCTTTCGCCTGGGCGCGCTCGCCCATGCTCTTCCCCTGCGAGATGAAGTAGACGAAGACTCCGAGGAACGGGAGGATGATCACGAAGACACACCAGCCGACCTTGGCCCAGCCGCTGGTGTCGTGCCGGCTGAACAGATCAGCGAAGACGGTGATC
Organism: uncultured Actinomycetes bacterium; assembly: GCA_963767525.1. Classification (GTDB taxonomy): domain Bacteria; phylum Actinomycetota; class Thermoleophilia; order Gaiellales; family Gaiellaceae; genus Palsa-739. The sequence continues at coordinate 1,693,303 of CAVYEH010000001.1, read as the reverse complement.
AGGAGCCAGAACCAGATGATCCAACAAAAGAACACGAACATGGTCCACATGACCTGCCCGAACGTATAAGCACCCAACAACACGGCTGTTCTCCTTCGTAGACATTTCTGGGATGGGAGCAAGACCTTAACGCGTCGACCCGACGCGGCGTCATATGTGCCAACACTCGGGAATCTCAACCCGTGCGCTCCCCTACGCACGCCGACATAGACTCGGCGCATGGAAACGCGGCCGGATCACCTCGACGCGTTGACGGCGGCCCCCGAGACACACAGCCTGGTGTTCGAGAACGACAACGTCCGCGTGATCGCAACGCAGATCGCGCCCGGCGAGACGACCGCGCTGCACACGCACTGCTGGCCGCAGGTCATGATCGTCGAGTCGTTCTCGGACTTCGTCCGCCGCGACGATTCCGGCAACGTGGTGGCGGACTCACGAGGCTCCGCGCTTCCGCAGTCCGGCGCTGCCGTGTGGCTCGAAGCGCTCCCGCCGCACACGCTCGAGAACGTCGGCGACGAGCTCATCCGTGTCATCGGCGTCGAAGTCAAGATGCCGGGGTAGCCGGGCGGATCTTTCGGCCCAGGCGATAGACACGCGACGCGTGGGCCAGCGCTCGGGAATGTCCCCTGTGAAGCCGCCGTGCGTGTTACGAATCGGGTGGGTCGTCGCCTGCCCGCGCGATGCCGATGGCTCCCGCGACGAAGACGCCGAAAACCGCACCACCGAGCCCGCTCAGGAGGACCGCCCCGAACCCCACTGGATTCCGAACTGCGGCCTGGGCGCTCGTGTCATACGCGATCCCCATCAACAGGCCTAGTACTGCGCCTCGGTAGGCCCACGTGCCATACCGGTAGACGGCCGTTCCGTGCACGCGCTGAGTCTCCCACAACTCGGCTGGGCCAGTACAACCTCTCACTCGACCCGCAGAAATGCCGAAGCCCGCAAACCGCTTGCGCAGTCCACGGGCTTCGACACAACGACTCTCCCACATCTGGCCACGGTCGTCAAGCGACAACCGTCGTGCAGGCAAGGAGAGAGCCGCCGTGCGGCCGGCGGCTCTAACCCTGGAGAAGTCAGTCCCGGACCGTCCGCGGGCGGCAGGTCGATCCGGGGCCGATGGACAGTTGTCCGCGGGGGAGTCTGTCCGAACGCGGCCGCCGCGCCAACGCCGTGACGGCACGCTTTACGCAGGCATTACGCCGGAGACTTCGCCCGCGGCTTGCGGTTCGGGACATGAATCGCGCGGCCGAGCGCGACGAGGCCCGCCTCCTTGATCGCCTCGGAGAGCGTCGGGTGCGGCGCGATGCCGTCGGCGACCGTCTCCACCGTGGATTCCGCGTCGATCGCGACGACTCCGGCCTCGATCATGTCCGTCACGTGCGGCCCGACCATGATGAGGCCGAGCAGCTCGCCGTAGCGCGTCTCGTGGATCGACTTGACCCAGCCCACGGTCTCGTCCTGCATGACGGCACGCGCGTTCGCGACCCACGGGAACTGGCCGACCGCGACGTCGTCGCCGTACTGCTCGCGCGCCTGCGCCTCGGTGAGGCCGACGCCGGCGATCTCGGGGTCGGTGTAGATCGGACGCGGCACGGCACGCGCGTTGACCGTCGACTCGTGGCCGCATGCGTTCTCGGCCGCGACCTCGCCCTCGCGGAACGCCGTGTGCGCGAGCTGCCAGTAGCCGGCGCAGTCGCCGACCGCATAGATGTGCGGGACGCTCGTGCGGCGGTGGTCGTCCGTTGAAATGCCCTTGCGGTCGAACGCGACGCCGGCGGCTTCGAGCCCGAGTCCCTCGACGCGCGGCGCGCGACCGACGGAGACGAGCATGAGGTCGGCCTGCACCGACTCGCCGTCGCCGAAGTGGACGGTGAGCTGCGAACCGTCGTCGTCGACCTTCGTGCACTGCTTGCCGAGCTGGAGCGCGATGCCGCGCTTGCCGAACTGCTTCGCAAGCTCCTTCGCGGCGTCGGCGTCCTCCTGCGGAATGAGCGTGTCGAGCATCTCGACGATCGTCACTTCGCTGCCGAAGCGGCTGAAGATCGAGGCGAACTCCGAGCCGATGATGCCGCCGCCGAGAATGACGAGCCGCTTCGGGACGGACTCCTGCGCAAGCAGGCCGGTCGAGTCGACGCAGCGCGGCGAGTCGAGACCCGGGATCGGCGGGCGCGATCGGGAACGAGCCCGTCGCGACGATTGCGGACGTGAACTTCACGTCCTCCCCACCGTCGACCGCGATCGTGTTCGCGTCCTTGAAGGTGCCCTTGCCCTTGACCCACTCGACGCCGTTCGCCTTGAGAAGCCCCGCAACGCCGGTCGTCATCTGCTTGACGACGCCGGCCTTCCACGCGTTCGACGCGGCGAAATCAAGCTTCGCCTCGCCGACCTGGACGCCGAACTTCGCGAAGCTCTCCTCGGCCTCCTTCAGCGCGAACGCGGTCTGCACCCACGCCTTCGTCGGGATGCAGCCGACGCGGAGACATGTGCCGCCGAGCTCCGGCTCCATCTCGATGCAGGCGACCTTCGCGCCGAGCTGTGCGGCGCGGATGGCGGCGGTGTACCCGCCCGGGCCGCCCCCGAGGACGGCGACGTCAAAGTCCATTGGCTTCTCCCTCAGTCATTTGCGATGAGCGTAGTCAGAGCTCCGCGACCATCGTCACGGTTCTCGTCGTCGCATCGCGCGAGACAACTCCTAGCCCATGCCGCCGATCAACTCCTGCAATGCGGCCACGTGGGCGTGAAGCGCCTTGCGTCCTCGGGGTGTGAGGGCGATCCACGTCGTCCGACGCCCGCGATGGACTCCCTTGCGCCGGTTGACGTAGTTCACGGCCTCCAGCGCAGCGAGATGCTTGGAGAGCACGGAGTCGCTGACTGCGAGGGCATCGCGAACGGTAGAGAACTCAGCCTCGGAAGCGGCCGTGAGCGTGACCATGAGCTTGAGCCGCGCGGGGGCGAGAACGTTCGCGTCGAACTCGGCCATCACCGGTAGAGCAGCAGCAGAGCCAGGCCGCCGAGCGCCACGACGGTTAGCAGCGCGAGCCACATGGGTGATTCGCCGCGCGCGTGCATCGCGGGCTCGCTGCGGTACGCGCGAAACCATCGGCGACCGTTTACCGCATACAACGCGCCGCCGAACATCGACGCGATCGCGACAAGCCACCAGCGCTCGTCGAAAGCACCGAGGATCGCCGCCACAGCCGCGATGGCGTACGAGGCCGACGCCAGCGATCCCGTGCCCAACACAACGTGGCTGACAAGGCCTCCGAGCCGAACACCGTTCAGGCGCCGAAAGCGCGCCAGCTGCACTGCGGCCACGCCCACCAACATGGCGATCCCCGCTGCGAGGACTACGAGCTTCGACGTGGACGGGTCTGCAAGCCCGACGGCCGTCGAAGCGATCTGTACGGCGATCGCAACGCCAAGCGACGTGAAGAACCAGGATGGCATCTCGGCGCTCCGCGCCAGATTTGACCGCGCCTGCTCAGCGTCGGTCAGCGCAGCTACAGCCTCGTCCGCGTTTGGAACGCGAGGCTCCGGCGTGGTTTCCATAACGGAAAGTATGACAGTTACTTTCCACTCTGGCAAGTAGCGGGCAGCGAGAAGTCGTGGGCGTCGACCGCGCGGCCTACAGCTCCGCGACCATCGTCACGGTTCTCGCGTCGCGCCCGTGCTCGCGGAAGCCGTGCCCCTCGTAGAAGCCGGTCTGGCCCGGCTCGGCGCTGAGGCTGATGCGCGAGAAGCCTTCGTTGCGCGCGCGCTCGAGGAGCGCCTCGAGCAGCTCGGCGCCACCGCCGTGCCCGCGATGGCTCGGAACGACGGCGATCGTCAGCTCCGGCGTCTGCTCGTCGACAAAGCCGAAGCCGGCCGCGCTCGCGGGGAATAGCCGGTACCACGCCGCTCCGTACGGGTGTGGCCCGGAGAAAGCAATGACGCCGGCGTCGCCGAGGCGTCCCCAGTTCTGGACGTACCGGTAGAGCGGCCGGTCGGGGTCCTCGGCGATGCGCCAGTGGTACGCGTGCCGCAGCATGTCGCGGAGGAAGCGCGTGTCCTGGCGGTCGACGGGGCGGAGCATCGAACTAGAGGGCGAGCCCCGGATCTTCGAGGCTTTCCTTGAGGGTCTGGAGAAACGCAGCTGCGGGCGCGCCATCGACGGCGCGGTGGTCGAAGGTCGCGGTGAGCGTGAGCATCGGGCGGATGACGAGCTCGCCATCGACGGGGACGACGCGGTCCTCGGTCGCGCCGACGGCGACGATCGCCGCCTGCGGCGGGTTGATGACAGCGGTGAAGCTCTCAACGGCGTACATGCCGAGGTTCGAGATCGTGAACGTGCCACCCTCGAGATCGTCGGCGCGGAGCTTGTTCTCGCGTGCGCGGCCGACGACGTCGGCGCGCGCGGCGGCGATCTCGGCGAGCGAGAGCCGCTCGGCGCCGCGGATGACCGGCACGACGAGGCCTTGCGGCGCGGCGACAGCGATCCCGACGTTCGCGCTCGGATGGAGGAGGATCGCGTCCTCGGTGAACTCGGCGTTCACCTCGCGATGCCGCATGAGCGCCTGCGCCGCGACCTTCGTGAGGACGTCGGTGACGGTGACGCGCACGTCGGCGTCGCGCTCGCGGAGCTTCGCGACGAGCGCGTTCGCGCGCGTCATGTCGGCGGACGCCTGAAGCTGGAAGACCGGGATCTGCCATGCCTCGGTCAAGCGCCGCGCAATCGTCTTGCGGATGTTCGTGAGCGGCACGCGCTCCACCTCGCCGGGCACGAACCTCGCTTGTAACAAAGTGTTACTTGTGATCGTTGGCGCCTCAATCTCGGCGCGTTCGACGTCCTCGGCGACGATGCGACCGTCCGGTCCGGTGCCGCTGATGGAGCCAAGATCGAGCCCGCGCTCGCGCGCGAGACGCCGCGCGAGCGGCGATGCCTTGACGCGGCCATTGGTCGCCTGCGGCTTGTCCGGCGCCTCGTCATTCGCTTGTAACACAGTGTTACTTGCCGGTTCTGGCGTCGTTTCCGCAGCAGCGACAGTCGCAGCGACGGGAGGAGCGGCGACGTCCGGGACGTCCTCGCCTTCGGTGCCGATGAACGCGACAGTGCGGCCGACCGGAACCTCGCCCTCGGCGACCGCGATCTTGAGGAGGACGCCGCTCGCCTCCGCCTCGACTTCTTGCGTGACTTTGTCGGTGTCGAGCTCGAAGAGCGGGTCGCCCTTCGCGACCGCGTCGCCCTCCGACTTGAGCCAGCGGACGATCGTGCCCGTCTCCATGCCCTGCCCGAGCCGCGGGAGGATGACTTCCGTCGCCACGCCTCAGCCCTTCCCGACCGTCCGCTTGATCGCCGCGAGCACGTCCTCCATGTGCGGGACGACGAAGCCCTCCATCACCGGCGCGAACGGGAGCGGCGTGAACTTCGCGCCGACGCGCTCGATCGGCGCGTCGAGCCAGTCGAACGCCTGGTACTGGAGAACCGCCGCGACCTCGGCGCCGAAGCCCATCCGCGTCACGGCCTCGTGCGCGACGACGGCGCGGTTCGTCTTCTTTACCGACGCGACGAGCGTCTCCTCGTCGAGCGGCTGCAGCGTCCGCGGGTCGACGACCTCGACGGAAATGCCGTCGCGCTCGGCCTCCTCCGCCGCGCGCAGCGCGTCGTGCACGAGCCGGCCGGTCGCGATCACCGTGACGTCCTCGCCCTCGCGGTGCACGCGCGCCTTCCCGATCGGGATCGGCTCGATCTCCGCCGGCACGTCGCCCTTGATCGGGTACAGCGTCCGGTGCTCGAAGAAGACGACGGGGTTGTCGTCGTAGATCGCCGACCAGAGGAGCCCGCGTACGTCCTCGGGCGTCGAGGCGAACACGACTTTCAAGCCGGGAACGTGGACGAACCACGACTCGAGCTGCTGGGCGTGCTGCGCGCCCGGCGACCAGCCGGCGCCGCCCTGCGTGCGGAAGACGACGGGGACGGTCATCTGCCCGCCGGACATGTAGCGGTGCTTCGCCGCCTGGTTCACGACCTGCTCGGCAGCGAGCGTCATGAAGTCCTCGTACATGATCTCCGCGACGGGTCGCATCCCCTGGATCGCGGCGCCGATCGCCGCGCCGGCGAGCGCCATCTCGGAGATCGGCGTGTTGCGCACGCGCTCCGGCCCGAACTCGTCGAGCAGGCCCTGCGTGACGCCCATGGAGCCGCCCATCTCGGCGATGTCCTCGCCCATGACGAAGACGTCCTCGTCGGCGCGCATCGCCTGGATCAGCGCGTCGCGCACGGCTTCGCGATAGGTCAGCTCAGGCATACACGTTCTTGAGCGCGTCTTCGGGAGCGGGATCGGTGCCGTTCTTCGCGAACTCGACCGACGCCTCGACCATCTCCGTGACCTCGGCGTCGAGCTCGGCGAAGTCCTCGTCGGACCCGCCGAGCTTCGCGCGCAGGAGCTCGATCGGGTCGCGCGTCGCGCGGAGGTCGCGCGCCTCGTCGCGGTCGCGATAGACCTGCGGGTCGCCGATGTAGTGGCCGCTGAAGCGGATGGTGTCGAGGTGGAGGAACACCGGCCCCTGTCCCCCACGCGCGTGCTCGAGCGCCTTGTGCGCGGCCTTGTAGACGGCCTCGACGTCCTGCCCGTCGGCCTTCAGCGCCTTCATCCCGAACGCCTTCGCCCGCTCGGAGAGGTCGCGGATCGGCGAATGCTGCGACTCGGGCGTCGACTCGGCCCATTTGTTGTCCTCGAGCACGAAGACGGCCGGAACCTTCCACAGCTGCGCGAGGTTGAGCGCCTCGTGGAACGTGCCGATGTTCGTCGCGCCGTCGCCGAAGAACGCAACCGCGACGCGCGGCTCGCCGCGCATCTTGAACGCGAGCGCGGCGCCGGTGATCTGCGGGAGGCCGCCGCCGATGACGGCGTTCGCGCCGAGGTTCCCGCGCTCGACGTCGTAGAGGTGCATCGAGCCGCCGTAGCCGTGCGAGCAACCCTCCTCCTTGCCGTACAGCTCCGCCATGAGCTGATTCGGATGTGTGCCCTTCGCGAGCGTGTGCCCGTGCGCGCGGTGCGTCGAGGCGATCACGTCGCCGTCGCCGAGCGCGCGACAGACGCCGACCGCGCACGCCTCCTGGCCGATCGCGACATGGAGAAAGCCGGGCAGCTCGCCGGCGCGAAACCGCTCCTCGACCTTCTCCTCGAACCGCCGGATCAGGAGCATTTCCCGCAGGACGTCGTGCAAATCCGCCTTCGCCAGGCTCTGCCTCGCCTCCACCTTCGCCACGGCCTGAGTGTACGGTTCGCGCCGTGAGCCTCGTCGACAGGTGGAAACACGTGGAGGACAGCCTGGAACCGGGCTGGACCGAGGCGACCCTCAGTCTCGAAATCCACGACGCACAGGCGCGCTCGCGGGCGGCCGCGCTGCTCGGACCGGCCAGTCCGGGCTTCTCCGGCAGCACGATCCGGTTCACCGTTTCGACTCGCGGGCACGGCATCGGGGCCGACGGCGCGCGCCGGTTGTTGCAGCGCGTCGACGGGGAAGGCATTCCCGGCAGGCTCGAGCTTGTCGCAACGGCGGTGACCAAGACCCCTGAGCCGGAACCCGAGCTCGCGCGCCGCACGCTCTCGGAGTCGTGGGACGCGGCCCTCGAGGTGCTTCCCGCCGACTGGAGCGACGCTGTCGTCGAGCTCGAGCTCGAGTCGAGCGCCGACATCGACCGCGGCGCCGTCCTCTGCGCGCCGCTCAACCCGATCCAGGCGACAGAAGGCACCGGCTTCCGGTTCCGCTGCGCGAGCCAGCGCGGCTACGGCGCGTCGGCGGGGATGGTCGCCCGCTGTCTCAGTCGGCTCGACGACGACGGGATCTCGGGGCGCGTCCGCATCACGCGCGTCCTCAGCGACGTTCACCCCGTCGGTACGCAGGGCGCGGTCTTCTCCGCCGGTCGCCGCCCGGCATGAACGATCTCGCCGACGCCGTCCAGCGCGTCACCGAGTCAGCGCGCACGCTCGTCCAGCTCGAGCTGCAGCTCGCGATCGAGGAGATCAAGCGGAAGCTCGCGATGCTCGGCATCGGCATCGGGCTTGCGCGCCGGCGCCGTCTATTTCGTCGCTCTCGCGATCCTCTTCGCCCTCGCGGCGGCGACGGTGGGTCTCACGTACGTCATGCCGGTCTGGGCGGCCTGCCTCGTGATGTGCGGCCTCCTGCTCCTCATCGCGCTCGGGCTCGGGATGATGGGCGTCGTGCTCATGCGCCGCGGCGTCGAACGTGCTGCCCGAGGAGGCAATCGCGGAAGCCCAACTGACGCTGGAGGATTTCGAGGATGCCGGAACCACCTGAGCTCCGGCAGGAAGTCGACAAGGAGCGGCGCGAGCTGAAAGACGCCGTCGCCGAGCTTCGCGGGGAGATCGACGAGACGAAGGAGCGCGGCAAGAGGGCACTCGTCGTCGCCACGGGCACAGCCGTCGCCGCGAGGCTCTTCTACGCCGCGTTGAAGCGCCGCAGCGCGCGAAGAGCTCTAAGCGCGCAGAACTGCGCCGAACTCGGTGCCGACCGCGTCGGCGATCGCCGCGCGCACCGGCGCGACGTCCTCGTCGGTCAACGTCCGCTCGGGCGAGCCGAACGCGAGCCGGAACGCGAGCGAGCGCTTCCCCTCGCCGATCTGCGGGCCGCGGTACTCGTCGAACACGGACACGCCGCGCAGAAGCTCGCCTCCCGCCGCGCGGATCGCCGCGATGAGCGCGGCCGCGGGCATGTCCTCGTCCACGACGAAGGCGAGATCCTGGAGGACTGACGGGAAGCTGAGGACGTCGCGGTAGAGGACGCGCTCCGGAACGGACGCCTCGAGCGCAGCGAGATCGAGCTCGAACGCCGCCCAGCCGTGACCGACGCGCCGGGTGCACTTCTCCGAGCCAGCCCTCCGCGAGCCGGCCGGTCTTCCCGGGATGGAGCAGCGGATGCTCGCCGCGCTCGACCGCGAGCTCGAGGTGGAACGCCTCGAACAGCGCGTCGACGACCCCCTTCGCGTCGGCGTACTCGCCTTCGAGCACGGCCGTAACGCGCCAGCCCTCGTTCGGCAACTGCTCGCCTGTCGGCTGGTAAACACGCGCGATCTCGAAGAGCGCGACCCCGGCGTTGCCGACCTCGCGGTTCCGCTCGACGGCGGCGAGAAGGCTCGGCAGAAGCGTCGTCCGCAGCACCGCCTGGTCGCCGGAAAGCGGGTTCTCGAGCCGAATCGCAGCGGCATCCGGATCGTCAGCGACGAGGCTCGGCGTGTACGCCTCCGAAAGGCCGCAGCCGACGAGCACGTCCTCGACCTCGCGGCGCAGCTGCAGCAGCCGCGGCAGGCGCCCGATCGCGTCGCGGCGCGGCGGCAGCGTGAACGGCACCTCCTCGAGCACGAACCGCGCGACCTCCTCGATGAGGTCCGCCTCGCGCGTCACGTCGCGCGACCGCCACGTCGGCACGGTCACCGCGTTGCCGTCGACCTCGAACTCGAGCGAGCGGAGGATCGCGTGCTGGCGCTCCTCGGAGACGTCGTATCCGAGCAGCGCGCTCGTCCTGTCGGGGCGGAGTGTGACGACTGGCCGCTCGGGCAGCGCGCCGCGCACGTCGTTCTCACCGACCCAGCGCGCGCCCGACGTCTCGACGATGAGCTGCGTCGCGAGCCGCGCCGCGTGCTCGGCGACGTGCGGATCGACGCCCTTCTCCCAGCGATTCGAGCCCTCGGTGCGCAGCCCGAGCCGCTCGGACGTGTGGAGGATGCCGTACGGCTCGAAGTTCGCCGCCTCGAGAAGCACCGACGTCGTCGTCTCCTTCACCTCGGTCTCCTCGCCGCCCATGATCGCGCCGAGAGCGATGGCGCGCTCGCCGTCCTTGATGACGATGTCGCGCGCATCGAGCTTGCGCAGCTCGCCGTCGAGTGTGCGGATCTCCTCCCCGTCGCGCGCGCGGCGCACGCCGACCTGGCCTCCCGCGAGCGTGTCGGCATCGAAGGCGTGAAGCGGGCTGCCGAGCGCGAGCATGACGTAGTTCGTGACGTCGACGACGTTCGAGATCGGGCGCATCCCGGCGGCGGTGACGCGTGCGCGCAGCCAGAGCGGCGACGGCCCGATGGCGACATCGCGGAAGAGGCGCGCGAGATAGCGCGGGCAGCGCTCGGGATCCTCGATGTCGACGACGACCTGTTCGTCGCCGGCGGGCGCCGGATCGACGCCGGGCCAAGGCGAGAGCGAGACGTCGAACAGCGCGGCGACCTCGCGGGCAAGCCCGTAGATCGAGAGCAGATCGGGCCGGTTGCCGGTGACCTCGACCTCGAGGATCTCCTCGACGAGCGGGAGAACATCCGTGAGCGGCGTGCCGGCGGCGAGCGCGTCGTCGAGGAGCATGATCCCGTCGTGGTCGGTGCCGAGCTCGACCTCGTCCTCGGCGAGGATCATCCCCTCGGAGACCTTCCCGCGCAGCTCGCGCCGCTCGAGCGTCAGCCCGTTCGGCAGCGTCGCACCCGGCATCGCGACGGCAACCGTCGCGCCGGCGCCGAAGTTCCATGCGCCGCAGACGATCTGACTCGGCTCGCTCTCGCCGATGTCGACGGTCGTGAGCTGCAGCCGGTCGGCGTTCGGGTGCTTCTCGGCGGTGAGCACCTTGCCGACGCGGAAGCGGCCGAGATTGCCGCCCTCGTCGGGGACGCCGCGCCGCACGACGCGCTCGACCTCGCACGTCGACGTCGAGAGCCGCGCGGCGATCTCCTCGGCCGACACGCCGGGGTTGGCGTACTCACGCAGCCAGCTGAGCGGCACCTTCACTAGAACTGCTCCAGGAAACGCATGTCATCGGCCCACAAGTCGCGGATGTCGGGCAGCCCGTGCCGGAGGATCGCCATCCGCTCGAGCCCCCACCCGAACGCGAAGCCCGAGACTTCCTCCGGGTCGTAGCCGACGAACCGCAGGACGTTCGGGTCGACCATCCCGGAGCCGCCGATCTCGATCCAGCCGGAATGCCGGCACATCGAGCAGCCGGCGCCGTCGCACTGAAAGCACGAAACGAGGACCTCGACCGACGGCTCGGTGAACGGGAAGAAGTGCGTGACGAACTTCGCTTCGCGGTCAGGCGCCGAAAAGCTGCCGCAGCAGCGTCCGCAGCGTCCCCTTGAGGTCGGCGAGCGTGATCCCGGGAGCGACAGCGAGCCCTTCGACCTGGTGGAAGATCGGGTAGTGCGTCGCGTCGGGCGTGTCGCGCCGGTAGCAGCGGCCGAGCGAGACGACGTAGACGGGCGGCGGCTGCGCCTCCATCGTGTGGATCTGCGACGGCGACGTCTCCGTCCGCAGCAGCGTCTCGGGGCCGACGTAGAAGGAGTGGACGGGCGACCGCGTGACGTGGTTCGGCGCCATGTTGAGCGCGTCGAAGAGGTAGTGGCTCGTCTCGACCTCGCGCCCATCGACGACCTCGAAGCCCATGCGGAGGAAGATGTCCTCGACCTCGCGGCGCACCTGCGTGACGAGGTGGAGGTGGCCGCGCTCGCGGCGACGGCCGGGCATCGTCACGTCGACGCGGTCCTCGCGGATCGTCCGGTCGAGCTCGGCTCGCTCGATTTCCTGCTGGCGCTCGTCGACCGCGGTCTCGAGCGCGACGCGCACCGCGTTGAGCGCCATCCCCGTCTCGCGGTCGCGCACTTCGCGCAGCGCGAGCTTCAGCTCGCTGCTGCGGCCGAGGTACTTGACCCGCGCGGCGTCGAGCTGCATCGAGCGTCGCCGGCGGCCTCGACAGCCGCCAGTGCCTCCTTCTGGAGAGCTTCGGACTCCATCCGGCGACTGTATCCATACGATCTCCGCCATGTCCGATTACGACGCCTGGGCACCCGTCTACGACGCGTGGGCGGCTGACATGACGGAGGACGTCGCTCACTACGTCCGCCTCGCGCGTGAAGCCGACGGCCCGATCGTCGAGCTGATGGTCGGCAGTGGCCGCGTGGCGATCGAGGTCGTGCGCGAGACGGGCAAGTCCGTGCTCGGGATCGACTCGTCTCCCGCGATGCTCGAGATCGCACGCGAGCGGTCAGCCGGGACTCGCCGCTCGAGCTGCGGCTCGGCGATGTCCGCGAGCTCGAGCTCGACGAGCCGGCGGCACTGATCTACGTCCCGTTCCGCTCGCTGCTCCATCTGCACGGCTGGCAGGAGAAGCGAGCGGTCTTCGAACGGGTCGCCCGGTCGTTGCGGCCGGGAGGACGCTTCGCGTTCAACTCCTTCGTCTTCAGCCACACGATCGCGGCGCGCATCGACGGACAGACGCTCGACCAGAACGGCGTCATCCACACGATCACGTACGCGCCGGCCGACAACCGCATCAACCTCGTCCGTGACGACGGCGCCGACAATTCGCCTCTGGTGGGCGACGAAGTCCGAGTGGGAAGGCCTGATTGAGGTCGCGGGGCTCGAGATCGAGGCGCTCTACGGCGGCTTCGCGCAAGAGCCGTTCACCGACGAGTCGCTCGAGACGGTCTGGGTCACGCGGAAGCCGGCGTGAGTGAGTACGACGCGATCGCGCGTCTCTACGACCCGTGGAGCGCGAGCGTCGTCGAGGACATCTCGTTCTACGTCGACGAAGCACTGGCCGCCGGGAGCCCGGTCGTCGAGCTCGGCGTCGGGACTGGACGCATCGCGATCCCTGTCGCGATGGCGGGCGTCGACGTGATCGGCGATCGACTCTTCCGCGGGAATGCTCGCCGTGTGCAGACAGCGCGCCGACGAGGCCGGCGTCGGAGCGCGCGTCGACCTTCGGCTCGGCGACCTGCGCCGCCCCCCGGTCGACGAGCGGGTCGCGCTCGTGACTTGTCCGTTCCGCGCGTTCCTCCATCTGCGCAACGACGCCGAGCGGCTCGAGGCGCTCCTCGCAGCGCGCGAGTTGCTCCTCCCGGGCGGCAGGCTCGACTTTCGACGTCTTCACTCCATCCCGCGAGGACATCGAGGCGACGCACGGTCGCTGGATCGAGCGCGAGCCTGGCATCGACGAGCGCGCGGACTGGGATCTCGACGCACAGACGCTCACGCTGTCGGTGCGGGGGTCGAGCGGCGAGTCGACGATGAAGCTGTGGTGGCTCGAGCCTGCGCGCTGGCACACGCTCCTCGCGGAGGCCGGCTTCGAGGTGCTCGCGTGCTACGGCTGGTTCGACCGGCGGCCGTTCGACGGTGACGAGGACAGCGTCTGGATCGCCTCTCGCAAATGATCCGCGCAAATTGCGACAAATCGTTTCCGAGAGGTGTTGACCTGGCAACCGCGAAGACGATAGGTTCCTCTTGCACCGAGCAGGGCACGCGAGTAGGTCGAAGCCTCGCCCGAGCGGTCACAACGGTAAGGGAGCAATCCCAAGTCGAAAGGCCGGTTGGATGAGGGGGACGAAAGCGAAGCCGGCTCGGTGAATTTTTTTGGTCCGGCCCCCGCTCTGTTCAACGGAACTGCGGGGGCCGTTCCTTTACTAGAAGCGTCGCGCGAGCTCGTAGAGCGCGATTGCGCCGGCCATCGCGACGTTGAGCGACTCTCCCCCGCCCGGCTGCGGGATCGAGACCCGCTCGTCGCAGCGGTCGAGCACCTGCGGCGGCAGGCCATCACGCTCTGCGCCCAGCACGAGCACGACGTCGCCGTCCGCGCTCAGCTCCGGCAGCGGCGTGCCGCCATGCGCGACGAGCGCGACTCGCTTCCCGGACGCCTCGTCGAAACCGGAGAACGGGACGCGGAAGATCGCGCCCATCGACGCGCGCACCGCCTTCGGCCCCGTCGGATCCGCGCAGCCCTCCGAGAGCGCGATGCCGGCGCCGAACGCATCCGCGGCGCGGAGCAGCGTCCCGACATTTCCCGGATCGGCGACGCGCCACAGCGCGAGCGTCACCGGACGCGAGCCGCGCGGCAGGTCGTCGCGCTTGAACACAGCCGACGACGCGCGGCGGATGGGCGAGCGTCGACACCTCGGCGAGCAACGCCGGCTCGACGTCCTCACCGGCGACGAGCACGTCGGCAGGCTCGAGGCCGGCGCTGAGGCCGGCCTCGACAAGATCCTCACCCTCGACCGCGAACAGCCCGAGCTTGTCGCGCCAACTCCGTTCGTGCAGCTTGCGGAGGAGCTTGAGCCGCTCGTTGTCGCGCGACGTGATCAGGAAGCGAGAGCCGCTTTGGCCTTGTCGGCGATCGCGCCGAACGCGGCGGGGTCGCTGACCGCGAGGTCGGCGAGCACCTTCCGGTCGAGCTCGATCCCGGCCTTCGTGGCACCCGTGCACGAACTGGTTGTACGAGAGGCCGTTCGCGCGCGCCGCGGCGTTGATGCGCGTGATCCAGAGCTTGCGGAACTCGCGCTTGCGCACCTTCCGGTCGCGGTACGCGTAGGTGAGCGAGTGCTCGACCTGCTCCTTCGCGTAGCGGTAGTGCGTCGATTTGCGGCCCCAGTAGCCCTTGGCCTGCTCGAGTACCTTGCGGCGCTTCTTCTGCGCGTGGACTGAACGCTTGACGCGAGGCATTAGCGCATCCCCAGCATCTTCTTGACCTTGGTCGTGTCGGCGGCCGAGAGGCATGCGTTCCTTACGAAAGCCGCGCTTCTTCTTCGCCGACTTCACTCTCCAGGTTGTGGCTCCGCATCGCCGGACGGCGCTTGATCTTCCCCGTCCCCGTCAGCTTGAAGCGCTTCTTCGCTCCGCTGTGTGTCTTCGTCTTCGGCATCGTGTTTCACTCCTGCGTTCTTCGTCGGGCCGAGCAGCATCACCATGTTGCGTCCGTCGAGAAGCGGCTGGGACTCGATCGCCCCGATCTCCTTGACGTCCTCGGCGAGCCGGAGGAGTAGGTCGCGGCCCCGTTCCGGATGGGTCGTCTCGCGCCCCCGGAACATGATCGTGACCTTCACCTTCGCGCGCTGGTTGAGAAATCGCTCGACGTGTCCCTTCTTGGTGTTGTAATCGTGTACGCCGATCTTCGGCCGGAGCTTGATCTCCTTGACGTGGATCTGGCTCTGGTGCTTGCGGGCCTGCTTCGCCTTCTGCTCCTGCTCGTACTTGTACTTCCCGTAGTCCATGACCTTCGCGACGGGCGGGTCGGCCTGGGCAGCGACCTCGACGAGGTCGAGGTTCTTGCCGTAGGCGTAGTCGCGCGCCTCGTCGGAGGTCTTGATACCGAGCTGGGCACCGTCGTCGTCGATCAGCCGGACGCGCGGGACTCTGATCGCATCGTTGATGCGGGTCGTGTCGCGCGGCGACGGGCGGACCTGATCGAACGGCCGGCGTCTGGGCCTCAAGTGGTAGTCACCAAGTCGGGCTTGCTCCTCCTCGATTCGTTTACGGACAATGAAAAGCCGCTGTCATGCAGCGGCCCGTATCCTCGTCAGTTCTGACTCGGTTGAACCTGCCAGCGCCGCCGTGCTCGAATGCACGCGGGCCGGAAGGTGAGGAACGGGTCCGCCCCTGCTTTTCAGAGGCTAGAGGGTAGCAAGCCGCTCGAGCAGCGCGGGATACGAAAGCGTCGATTGTTCTCCACCGCGCTCGCGCACGGCGAGGCTCTCGTCGCTCTCCTTGTCGCCGTAGACGATCGCGACCGGGACTCTTCTCCATCTCGGTGGCGCGGATGCGCTTGCCGATCGTCTCGCTCGGGGCGCCGACCTCGGCGCGGTAGCCGGCGTCGCGCAGCCGCGAGACGAGCGCCGACGCGGCTTCGACGTGCGCGTCGCCGACGGGCAGGACGCGCACCTGCACGGGCGCGAGCCAGAACGGGAACGCGCCCGCGTAGTGCTCGATGAGGATCCCCATGAACCGCTCGAGCGAGCCGAGAAGCGCGCGGTGGACGACGTACGGCGTGTGCTCGGTGTTGTCGGCGCCCATGTACGTGAGGCCGAAGTTCTGCGGCATCTGCGCGTCGAGCTGGATCGTCCCCATCTGCCACGAGCGGCCGAGCGCGTCGGTCATGTGGAGGTCGATCTTCGGCCCGTAGAACGCGCCGTCGCCCTCGTTCACGACGTACTCGATGCCGCGCTTCTCGAGCGCCGCCCTGAGCGCGCCCTCGGTGAAGTCCCACTCCTCGTCCGTGCCGAGCTTCTTCTCGGGGCGCGTCGACAGCTCGAAGCGCGCCTCCATCTCGAACAGGTCGTAGAGGTAGGACGCGTAGTCGAGGCAGCCGAAGATCTCGTCCTCGATCTGCTCGGGCGCGCAGAAGATGTGCGCGTCGTCCTGGGTGATGTGCTTCACGCGGAGCAGGCCGTGGAGCGTGCCGCCGAGCTCGTCGCGGTGCAGGGTCGACGACTCCGCGAAGCGGTACGGCAGGTCGCGGTACGAGCGCAGAGCGCGAGCCGAACAGGAGCATGTGGCCGGGGCAGTTCATCGGCTTGAGCGCGAACTCGCCCTCCTGCCCGTGCGAGTGGGTGAAGAACATGTCCTCGCGGTAGTTGTCGTAATGCCCCGACGTCACGTACGTGCCGATGTCGTAGAGGAGCGGCGTCTTCACCTCGACGTAGCCGCGCTTGACGTTCTCGCGGCGGCGCAGATCCTCGAGCTCGTTCCAGATCACCATCCCCTTCGGGTGCCAGAACGGCGAGCCCGGCGAGTTGTCGGCGAGATGGAAGAGGTCGAGCTCGGTGCCGAGCCGACGGTGGTCGCGCGCGCGGGCCTGCTCCAGCCGCTCGAGGTACGCGTCGAGGTCGGCCTGGGAGTAGAACGCCGTGCCGTAGATGCGCGTCAGCTGCGGCTTCGTCGAGTCGCCGCGCCAGTACGCGCCCGCGAGGCCGGTGAGCTTGAGCGCCTTGATCGGCTTCGAGTTCTGGAGGTGCGGGCCGCGGCAGAGATCCGTGAAGTCGCCTTGCGTGTACAGCGTGATGTCGCCCTCGGCGGTGTCGACGAGCTCGACCTTGTACGGCTCGTCCTCCGCGGCGAAGCGCCTCTTCGCGTCGTCGCGGGAGATCTCCTCGCGCGACCACTCACGCCCTTCCTTCAGCTCCTTCGCGACCTCGGCCTCGATCGTCTCGAGATCCGCCTCGGTGATCGGCTCGGGGAAGTCGAAGTCGTAGTAGAAGCCGTTCTCGATCGGCGGGCCGATCGCGACCTTCACGCCGGGATAGAGGCGCCGCACGGCCTCCGCGAGCAGGTGCGCGGACGAGTGGCGGAGGACGTAGAGCGCGTCGGGATCCGTCGGTGTCGCGCGTCGTGAGGAGCTGGATCCGGTCGCCGTCGGAGAGCGGCGCGCGCAGATCCTGGACGTCGCCGTTCGCCTTGATGAGCACCGCCTGCTCGGCGAGCTTCGGCCCGATCGCGAGCGCGGCGTCGAGGCCGGACGCGCCGTCGGGGAGTTCGAGCTCGGAGTCGTTGGGAAGCACAACCTTCATCGCCCCGAAGAGTATGCGCGCGTCAGCCGCGGAACTCCATGAGAACCCACTGTCGAGGTGATCGGTATCGGGCGCATGGCCGCGCGAGACCTCGACGAAGCCGGCGCGCTGCCACGCACGAATCGCGCTCTCGTTCCATTCGTACGGATCGACCGTGACACGATCCGGCCGCACTCGTCGATCAAGTGCCGGCCATCGCGCGAGCGGCGTCCGGGCCGAGCCCGCGACCGCGCGCCGACGGGACGAGGAACATGTCGAGACCTTCGGGATGGGTCTGGAGATAGCCGATCGGCTCGCCGTTCTCCTCGACGATCCATCCTTCGACGTCGGGCCGCGCGAGACGATCCGCCATCTCCGCGGGCGTGAACGTCTCGTCGTCCCAGTACCGCGAGACCTCGGGGTCGGCGTGCCACGCAACCAGCCGGTCGACGTCGTTCTCGTCCGCGGGCCGCAACCTCGTCAACTCGCCGTGAATGAACACGACGGGAGGATTGCAACTCCTGAAAAGATCGGTGCCTGGCACCGCGCGTACGCAGTACCAGGCACCAATGCCGGACTAGCCGACGGGGACGACGTTGCGAGCCTCGGGGCCCTTCTCGCCCTCGGCCGGCTCGAACTCGACGCGCGCACCCTCGGCGAGAGTCTTGAAGCCCTCGGCCGTGATCGCGCTGAAGTGGACGAAGACGTCCTTGCCGCCCTCGTCGGGGGTGATGAAGCCATACCCCTTCGCATCGTTGAACCACTTAACGGTTCCGGTTGCCATATCTGTACACCTCCCTTGGAAATCTCTGGAACGGACTGGGAGGCGCAGAAGTGCGAACCCGGTACACGCTCTAGTGCAGTAACAGGCGAACGGTAGCGAGAATCGTCGCGTTATGCACGTTTTGGCTGCTCCGGACAAGTTCCGCGGCACGCTGAGCGCCCGCGAGGCGGCTGCGGCGATCGCTGCCGGAGCGCGCCGCGCGGGTTGGGCGGCGGTCGAGTTGCCGCTTGCGGACGGCGGCGAGGGAACGCTCGACGTGCTCGGCGGCGGCGAACCGGACGACCGTCGTGACGGGGCCGCTCGGTGAGCCGGTCGAAGCCGCGTGGCGCCTCGACGACGGCGTCGCGCTGATCGAGGCGGCCCAGGCGTGCGGGCTCACGCTCGCCGGCGGCGCCGCAGGGAACGATCCGCTCGCGCGCGACGAGCCGCGGCGTCGGCGAGCTGATCGCGGCCGCGGTCGCGGAGGGGCGGAGCGCGTCGTCGTCGCGGTCGGCGGCGTCGCCTCGACCGACGGAGGCGCCGGCGCGGCCGCTGTGCTCGGCGGACGCCTCGTCGTCCCGATCGAGGTCGCGTGCGACGTCGTCGGCGCGCTTCCTCGACGCGGCCGATGTCTTCGCGCCGCAGAAGGGAGCGACGCCGGAGCAGGTCGCCGTTCTCCGCGAGCGGCTCGCGCAGCTCGACGTGCCCGACGAGCCCGGCGCCGGCGCCGCGGGCGGGCTCGCCGGTGGCCTCGCCGCGCTCGGCGCGACGCTCGTCCCCGGCTTCGACCTCGTCGCGCGCCGGCTCGACCTCGAACGGCACCTCGCCGAAGCCGATCTCGTCGATCACCGGCGAAGGGCTCGTCGACGCGACATCGCTCACCGGAAAGGTCGTCGGAGGCGTCCTCGCACGCGCCGCCGCGGCCGGTGTCGAAGCCCTCGTCGTCGCCGGCGACTTCGTGACGAACTCCCCCGTCGGCGCCGTATCTCTCGTGGCACTCTGTGGCCGAGAGCGAGCGCTCGCCGACACCGCGGCCTGCCTCGCGGAGGCCGTCGAGAAGGAGCTCACAGCGCCGAGCAGAGAACCGCCTAGATTCACACAACGTGCCAAAGCCCGCTCCAAGGACCGCATATCACCTACCGCCCCGGCCTCGACGGGCTCCGAGCCCTTGCGGTCATCGGCGTCTTCCTCTACCACGCACGGCCGTACGGGGACGGCGATCCGTGGCTGCCGGGCGGCTTCCTCGGCGTCGATCTGTTCTTCGTCCTCAGCGGCTACCTGATCACGTCGATCCTGCTCGTCGAGTGGGAGCACCACCGCCGGATCGACCTGCTCCGCTTCTGGGCGCGCCGCGCGCGGCAGGCTCATCCCCGCGCTCGTCGTCGTCGTGCTCGCAGTCGCTCTTGCTCGCGGCGATCTTCGCGCGCGACCACCTCGCCGTGACGCGCAGCGACACCTTCAGCTCGCTCTTCTACTTCAACAACTGGCACCAGATCGTCGCGAACCACTCCTACTTCGTCCGGATGGGCAATCCGTCGCTGCTCAAGCACTACTGGTCGCTCGCGGTGGAGGAGCAGTTCTACATCGTCTGGCCGCTGCTGCTCGTGCCCGGCCTCATCTTCCTCGGCCGCCGCTGGATGCCCATCGCCGTCGTCGGTCGGCGATCGCCGGCCTCCGCGACGCGAGATGTGGCTCCTCTACGACCGCGAGTCGGCGATCCGTCGCGCGTCTACTACGGCACGGACACGCGCGCCTTCCTGCTCCTGATGGGAATCCAGCTCGCGCTCCTCTGGCCGTACGTCGAGCGGATCCGCCGCGCGCTGCCGCTCCTCGAGCTGCTCGGGACTCGCCGCGCTCGGCATAACGATCTGGCTCTTCCACGCTTCCGGACTTCAGCGACTACCGACGCGGTCGCTCTACCACGGCGGCGACCTCGCTGGCGTCGTTCTGCTTCGCGGTGCTCATCGCCGCGGTCGCGCACCCACGGACGCTGATCGGAAAGGCGTTCGGCGTCACACCGCTCCGCTGGATCGGCGAGCGGAGCTACGGCATGTACCTCTGGCACTGGCCGATCATCGTGCTCACTGACGCCCGAGCGGCTGGTGGACGGGCTGGAAGATCATCCTCGTGCAGGCGCTGCTCACGGTCGGCGTCGCCGCGCTCTCGTATCGCTTCGTCGAGCAGCCGATCCGTACGCAGCGGCTCCAGAAGCGGCTCGCTTGCGAAGTACGGCTCGCGCCGCCGCGCCGAGGTCGTCACTGCGGGCGCCGCGGCGCTCTTCGCTCGCGTTCGCCATTCTTTCCATCGCGCCAAGCACGACGAGCGCCCGAGGTCCCGTCACGACCGACGCACCACCACCACCACACGACCACCACCACGCCACCCAGCCCCGGACATCCAACGCATCCGAAGCGACCGCCTTCCGCCGGGCCACTACCTCGCGATGGGCGACTCCGTCATGCTCGGCTGCTCGTCAGCGCTACGACCGGGCGCTCGACTACCGCGTGCGCGTCGACGCGTCGGTCTCGCGGCAGATCAAAGACGTGACCGCGGAGTTCAACCGGCTGCGGCACAGGTACGGCCATCTTCCGAAGGTCGTGGTCGTTCAGGTCGGCAACAACGGGCCGCTCCTCTACGACGACCTCGTACCCTGCGGCACGCGCTGCGCGGCGTCCCGGACGTCGTCGTCGTCAACGTCCGCAACGCGACGAGCTGGGAGCAGGAGTCGAACAACGCGATCGCGGCTCTGGATGCAGGACTGGCGCCACGCGCACCTCGCCGACTGGTACGCCCACTCGACGAACTCGATGCTCTCGGACGGCACGCATCCGTGGCCGCAGTACTGCCCGGTCTACGCACGCGTCATCGCGACCGCGTTGCGCGCCTCCGTCCCGAAAACCTAGACGCGGACTGCGGTGCGGCCCCTGCGACAGGGAGCGGACGCCCCCGGTTTTCCACAATTTCCACGGAATCCACAGGCATTCGACACGGGGCACCACACGGGTGATACTCGCCGTTAACCAATTCGACCCCGGGAATCGATGCCGAACCCCGCAACAGAAGCCGCGTCTATGAGCGCCGTACTTTGTCTCGAGTGCAAGAGCCTCTGGCTCAGGCCGCGCGAGCGCTGGCGTCTCTACCTGAGCTGCGATGATCCGCCCGAGACACTCCTCTACTGTCCGGAGTGCGCCGCCAGAGAGTTCGACGACGAGTTGTAGGACGCCGCAGGCGAACCGCCGTCACGCTCCCCGAAGGTACACCGCGCCGTCGAGGTTCAACGCCGAAATCGTGCATTCGAACGGGAGTGCGACCGTCCGTCGGAAGCGGATCGTCCGTACACCGCCCGGTTCTATCGAGAAGCCGTCGTCGTCCGGACTCCAACCGCGTGCACGCACGCGCACTCCGTATGCAAGCCGGTCGGTTTCGAGGCGTACCACCATCTCGCCGTTGTCGGGGCTGTGGGTCGCGCGGAGGCCCATGTCGTCGAGCGCCATCGGCGCCGGACGGCCGGCGGGGAAGCGGAAAGCCTGGGAGACAGCCTCGCCTCCGACGAACAGCGTCGTGACCACGGCCTCGTGGGCGGGCGGACCGAACCGGTACGCCCAGGCGGCGTCGACGAATCGCCCGACCAGCCCTTCCGCGCCGAGCGTGCGAGCGGAATGCGGCTCCAGCGCAAGCGCACGCGAACCGGAGGCGACCACCCGGCCCGTCCGCGAATAGAACGTAACCGCGAGTTCGGCGTCAACACCCTCCCCTCCATCGTTCGCGACGTGGACGTCGATCCCGTTCATGCCCTCGTCAGTCGTCCACACGGCGATCGGAGCGCAGATGCGCCGTAGGTGATGCCAACAGACCTTGGGCATGCCGTCGGACGCGAGGACACCCCAGCCGGCCCCCGGCTGGAGGTCGCGCAACCACAGCACGAGCGCACCGCCGCACTCCGATGCGGGGCGCCGCCATTCACCGAGGGTCTCGGCCATCACCTCGCCCGTCGTCGCGCGCGAGAGCTCGAGGTAGCGCTCTTCATCGTGGCGACGCAGCTCGGCGGGATCGATCCCGAACAAGAGCTCGAGGTAGAAGTCGCGGACGTCCTCGAAGTCCCAGGCAACTCCTCGGTCCCGCGGCACGCCCGCTTTCCACGCTCGGACTCTGCACGGGCCCGAGCTCGGAGACCTCCTCATCGCCCGGGACGTTCGAGAACGCGAGGCACTCCCCGGCGAACTTGACGTCCGCCCGGCGGGCGTCCTCGAGCGGCCGGCGGTATCCGCCGACGCCGTAGTAGTTCGCGACACCGTCCCGTGGGTAGAACGGAAGCTCGCCGCCGCTAGGCGATGACGGGACGTAGATCGCCTCGACCTCCGCTTCCGCGATGAGCGACGGCAAGAGCTCGCCGAAGAGCTCGCCCCGGCCGAGGTCCGGGTCGAGGCCGAGCATCGCCACCTGCTGCTCGATCTCGCTGTTCCCGCAAACCACGGCGAGACTCGGGCGGCCGCCGAGGATCTCGAGCTCTTGACGTATCTCTGCTTCCACGAGCGCGCGGAAGGCGTCATCGGCGATCGGATAGTCGAAGTTCGCGAACATGAAGTCCTGCCAGACGAGAATCCCGAGCTCGTCGCACAGATCGTGGAAAGGCTCGTCCTCGTACGCGGCGAGGCCGACGACCCGCAGCATGTTCATTCCGGCGGCCGCGACCTCCGAGAGCGTCGCCCGGAGATCGCCCGGCCCCGGAACCCAGACGGCTCCCCGCGCAAACACGTCCACGCCGTTCACGCACACGGGGAATCCGTCCCCGAGCGTGCGGAAGCCGACGCGGCGCGAAGCCGCCGGAAGACCGTCGAGAAGCAGGTTCACGTCGTGCAAGACGGGCTCACCGTGCGTGTGGGGCCACCACAGGCGGGGGTTGGCGACCGTCATGCGACCGTGGAAGGAGCCGGGGCCGACCCGGTCGAGCTCGACCCGGACGCCGTCAAGTTCCAGCTCGGCCTTTTCCACGCTCGTGGGGACAACGGTCCGAGCGGTGACGACGCCGAGGTTCCCCTCGAGGCGAGTCCGGACCGACAGCGTCGGCTCTTCGCCACGAAGAAGCGAGACCGGACGCCAGAGTCCGACGACGGGCGGCCCGGGAGCGAACCCCGGCGCCCGGCCGAGCAGGGACGTCCGGTGGAAGCGGAGGGCGTTGTCGGCGACCTTCGTCCGCCAGCGCGCCCGCGGCTGACGCGCGACGAGCGTGAGCGGAAGACAGCGGACCTCGAGCTCGTTCTCGGAGCGAAGAGTCGCCGCAACATCGTGGCGAGCGAACATCGACTCGCTCTCGAGGATCCGCTCGCCGTTCAGCACCACCTCAGCGCGGGTGGCGATCCCTCCGAACCGGAGGGTGACCTGCTCCCCCTCACGACCGGCAAAACGCGTGCGGAACGTCCACGTCTCGCCGTCGAGATCGGCTGGGACTCCCTCGCCCGCCGCGCGCAGCGCATCCGCGACGGAGCCGGGAACGACCGCGGGACGCGTCCCCCTCGCGTCCTCGAGTTCCCACCGGCCGAGCGTCTCAGACGACACTGCCGGCCGCCGAGCGCGCTGCCTCCCACGCTTCAACAAGCTCGAGCACATACGGCTCGCACTCGAACGGCCGCTGGCGCGCGAGCTTGAACGACAACAGCTTGCATCCCGCGACGATGCGGTCCAACTCGACGGCGGCGGCCTCTCCCTCCTCGCCGAGCACCCAGCGGACATGTTCGGCGGCCAGGCCGAAGCCGGCCCCCGCGATACGAACGGTCGCAAACGCGTAGGCGTGGAAGTCGTCGGTCGAACCGGCCACGAGACGAGGCAGCTCCTCGACGAGGCTTTCACCGAAGCGAACGAAGGGATTCGTCGCCGGTGCTGCGGCGAGGTGGCGGACGAGCCGCTCTTGCGCGGCCAGACGCAGCGCCGGCTGCGGGAGCTTCTCCCCTGCGTCGAATCGCACGAGCTCCGCGTACGGCGGCAGGAACCCATCCGGCCGCTCGCACGTCAGTAACGCACCGCGAAAATCCTCGCCGCTCAGCTCGAAAAGCCCCGCGTTGTGGAAGTAGCGCAGCCACTCACGTTCGGGATCGATCGCCGCGGGGATGATGCTCGTCTTGACGTGGTCCTGCCGGTACGCGATGCCCGGGGTATCCGGCAGGTACCACGAGTCGACCTCGACGGTCATGGTCCGGCCGCGAGCCAGCTGTTCCGCTATCTGCTGCGGCAGCGGCCGGTACGGCTGCATCTCGTGGACGTCGATCCCGTAGAAATCGAGGAGATCCGTCGGATCGGGCTTGAAGAATGTCCACTGGTCGCCCTCGAAATCGAGCCTGAGAGTGCAGCCGAGAACCGCGAGCGGCTCGTATCCGCACGCGTGCAGGAGCTCGATGAGGATGTCCGTGTAGCAGTCCGTCTCGACGTACGTCCGGTCGGGCGCGTGGAGGCGGTGCGGGACATATGCGGCCGGGTCGGCGTCGACGAGCTCGAGGGCCGTGGGCGCGGTCACTGCCATAACAGCTGCCTCACCTCGCCCGGCCAATCGCCAACATCGAGCCCGTGCCTCTTGAAGAGTGCCAGCGCCACGCGCTCGTGACCAAAGCCGAGACACGCGGTGTGGGCTGTTTCGCCCGCCGCGGTCAGGATTCCGAAGGTCTCCGCGAAATGGGTCTGGTGGTAGTTGAACGACGCGATGGCGACCGGTTCGGGGCCTGCGATCTCGACGAGAATCTCGAACTTGAGCTGCTGTTCCCGCTGGCTCGACACGAGCATTTTCCCGCCACGACCGAAGAACGGGTCCGCACCAAGGTCGTAGCGAGCATCGAGCCCGAGGTCGCGGAGGAGCTCGAGCCCCCGATCGCGCCAAGCGTCGCGCCAGGCCTCCACAGCCTCTGCCTCCCCGAGGCGGACGAACTCGCGCATGTGGAACGACATCAGTCGCGACGGGTCAGCGGACGGCTCGTGGCGGAAGACCCAGGCGTCGCCCGGATCGACGACGACGCCACCCGCAGGAAGAGGACCGCGCGACGCGATGGCCGGATAGACGGGGTAGCAGGCGGCCGGCGTGAGCGCGACATCGGACATCTGCTGGAACTCGCTCCAGTCGGCGCCCTCTGCAACGCGTTCCTGAAGCGCCAGTGCCGACCGCTCGTCACCTTCGAAAGCGAAGATCGTGCCGGCGAGGTGTGGGAACGACTTCAGGTAGCCGGTCGCCTCCAGGTTCTCGCGCGGGAGCACCGGCGGAAAGGACATCGGCTCCACGCCGGGCTCGCGCTGTCTGGTGATGTAGGCGTCGAACGCCCGACGCACCTCCTCGAAGTCGCGACCGCGTCCGTACACGCCCGGAACTCCGCTCGGGATGAGTAGCCCGGCGTCCGTCAACCTCTCGAGGTATTCGGTCTGCTCCGCCGTACCCGTGGCAGCCACGGCTAGGTCTCCTTTACGACGGCGAGCAGGGCTGCATTCGTGCCGAGAATCCGCTCGTTCGCAATCATCAAGCAGCCCGACATCGCGTCCCTTAGATGTCGGCCGACGCTGAACGGCGTCGTATTGAGGTACCCCGCGATTCCGCAGATCGCGAGCGCCCCCTGGCAGATCTGAGGCGCCTGCTCCGATGCGGAGATCTTCAGCGTGTTGATCCGCAGCGCCCACTGCACCGTCTCGAGCTCCTCCTCGGAGGCGGCGACGTAGTCGGTGAGGCCCTGCCGCACCTCGGCACGCAGCAACGAAAGCGTGCTCATGAGGCTTGCGAGCTTTGCGGCCCCCGGGGTCACCGTGCCCGGTGACTTCCGCGCGGCGGCGCGGACGAAAGCGTGTGCGCGATCGAAGGCGTCTGTGGCGATGCCGAGCCAGACGTACGCCCAGAGAATGTGGGAGAGCGGAACCATCGACTGCGAAGAGATCCGCACGAACGGCTCCGGAAGGATCTGCTCGGCCGCAAACTCCGCCGTGATCGTGAAGCCGGGAGAGCACGTTCCGCGCATCCCGAGCGGGTCCCAGCTGCCGGACTGCTCGAGCTTCGTCTGCTCCCGCCGCGTCAACACGGCTACCTGATTGCCGCCATCCGCCTCCGGGCTTTGACGCACCGTCGTCAGGACGTCGTCGGCGTAGGCGCCGTAGCTGAGAGTCGACGCCTGCTTCTCGAAACCAAGGAGTCCGTTCTCGAGCGGCGTGACGGCGGCGACCGACCGGCTGAGATCGCCCCCCGTCCCAACTTCCGACGTCGCGGAGGCGATCAGAGGCTGTTCGGCGACGAGGTCGCGCAGATAGCTCTCGAACCAGGGAGAGCCGCTCGAGTGACGGACGATGGAACCAACCTGGATCTGGTGCATCGCATAGACCATCGCGGTCGCGGCGCAGCACTTGCCGAGCTCCAGGCAACTCTCCGCGACGACCTTCAGCGACAAGCCCTGTCCGCCGTATTCCGTCGGGACGAGGGCGGAGAGCGCGCCGGCGTCCCGGAGGGCGGTGATCGCCTCTTCCGGGAAGCGAGCGTCGACGTCTACCTCGGCGGCGTGCACCGCCGCGATGTCCTCGGCGATGGTCCGGACGGTCTCGAGGAAGCCAACCTCTTCCGCAGGCGTGACGATCACGCGACGGGAACGCCGAGCGTCTCGAGGCCCGCTGCGATCGAGGAGATGCTCGCGAAGACATTGCGCGAGAGCATCTCGTCCGGGAACTCGACGCCGAAGTTGTCCTCGATGGCGAGCATCACGCTGAGGCTTGCGTGCGAAGTCATCCCGGCCTGAAACAGGTCGTCGTCATCGGATATCTCCCCCGTGTTCATCGGGAGGCCCGCGTATTCCTCCACGATCGCGCGCAGCTTGTCCCTCATGCCGCCACCTCGGCGAAGGCTACAGCGGCGGCGAAAGTCTCTTCATGAGTGATGCTGAGGGAGATGTCGCCGATCCCGTCAGCGTGGGCCCGCTCGGCAGCCGCGCCGGAAAGCGCGACGCTCGTCCAGCCGCCGGGCATTCGGACGACCTCGATCGAGCGCCACGGGATGCCGTCGCGGCGAAGCACTTTCTTCACTGCCTCCTTTGCCGCGAAGCGACCCGCGAGGCCCTTCTCATCGACTGCCCCACGCCGGGTGCAGTCCGCGACCTCGGTCTCGGTGTACGCGCGCGAGAGGTACCGCTCGCCGTGCGCGGCGAGCGCGGTGCCGACGTCTGCAGTCGCTACGAGATCAATTCCAACCCTTCCGTGCACGACCAATAGCGTTGAGGGGATGCCGTGTACCGTCAAGTCGAGAATTGCGATGAGAGACCTAGCCACTCGGTTAGTACACGTTCAGATTCGGTCGCCGCGCCCTTCCGCCCAGGCAGGGACGCTCGTACGCTTGGGCCGAGGAGCCGCGTGAGCGTCGAAGTCGATACAGTCGAGGAACAGGTCCGCGCTTTCTTGGCGGCGAACTTTCCGCTCGGCGGAGAGCAGCCGACTGCGGACGCGTCGCTCATCGACTCGGGCTATATCGACTCGATGGGGATCCTTGAGTTGCTCGAGTACGTCGAGGGCACGTATGGACTGAGCGTCCCGGACGCCGACATTCGACCCGAGCATTTCGACTCCATCTCGGGCATCGCGCAGTACGTGACGCAGCGCGTCGCTCCGGTATGAGCGGCCCCGTCTCGATTCCGGACGCGCTTCGGATCGACGGTGAGAGCACGGCCCGGGAACTGGCGGAGTGGATCCGCGAGTGCACCGCCACCGTGCTCCGCCGAAAGGGGGCCGTCGTCGGCCTGTCCGGCGGCGTCGACAGCACGGTCGTGGCCGCTCTGTGCGCGCGAGCGTTGGGGGCCGAGAACGTCCTCGGCGTCATGATGCCCGAGCGTGAGTCGGCGACCGAGACGCTCGAGCTGAGCCGCCTCGCGGCCGACTTCGCCGGAATCGAGACGGAGCTCGAGGACATCTCCGGAACATTGGAGTCCGCCGGCTGCTACGAGCGACGCGACGCCGCATTCGCGCGGGTGCTGCCGGAGTACGGCCCCGGCTGGAAGGCGAAGATAGTGCTGCCGAGCCTGCTCGACGACGACCGCATGCGTCTCTTCAGAGTCGTCGCCGAGGGCCCCGACGGACAGCAGGCGAGCGCACGCCTCAGCTCGTCGGCGCAGCGGGAGATCGTCGCTGCGACGAACTTCAAGCAGCGGGTACGGAAGATGGTCGAGTACCACCACGCCGACCGTCTCGACTACGCGGTCGTCGGCACGCCCAACCGCCTCGAGTACGACCTCGGCTTCTTCGTCAAGGGTGGCGATGGCCTCGCCGACTTGAAGCCGATCGCCCACCTCTACAAGAGCCAGGTGTATGCGCTCGCGGAGACTCTCGGCGTGCCGGACGAGATCGTGTCGCGGCCGCCGACGACCGACACGTACGCGCTCGAGCAGACTCAAGAGGAGTTCTACTTCGCGGTTCCGTACGACGCGCTCGACCGCTGCCTCTACGCGTGGAACGAAGGCCTGACAGCCGAAGAAGCCGCGGAGGGCGTCGGGCTCGAGAGCCCAGTCGTCGAGCGCATCTACCGCGACATCGCCGCGAAGCACCGCGCTGCGTCCTACCTTCGCGAACCGCCGTTGCTGTTCGAAGCCGTGTAGATGTGCGGCTTGGCCGGAATCGTCGCCGGGCGCGGACCGGTTTCGCGCGAGTTGCTCCTCGCCATGGGCGGCGAGCTCGCGCACCGAGGCCCCGACGGCGTCGGTCTCTACCTCGACGGAAGCTTCGGAATGGTCAACACGCGCCTGGCCGTGGTCGATCTCGCCGGGGGCGATCAGCCGATCGGCGACGGAAGCGGCCGTTTCTGGGCGATGCAGAACGGCGAGGTGTACAACCACGTCGAGTTGCGACAGGAGCTCGAGGGCCTCGGTCACCGCTTCGTGACGACGAGCGACACCGAGGTACTCCTCCACGCATACCGGCAGTGGGGAAGCGACTGCCTCCCGCGGCTGAACGGAGACTTCGCCTTCGCTGTCTGGGACCGCGCGCGCCGGGAGCTCTTCCTCGCCCGTGACCGCTTCGGCGTCCGCCCGCTGTTCCTCGCACGTTACGGAAGCGATCTCGTCTTCGCATCGGAGATGAAGGCGCTGCTCCGGCATCCGGAGGCTCCTCGCGAGCTCGACCCGGCTGCGATCGTCGACTACTTCTCACTCTGGGGGACGCTCCCGGACCGCGCGCCGTTCCGCGGCATCCGCGAGCTCGCGGCGGCGCATTTTCTCATCGTGCGCGCGGACGGCTCGGAGACCGAACGCCGCTGGTGGCAGCTCGACTTCACGCCGAGCGACGCTCCCGCCGACGAACTGCTCGACGAGCTTCGAGCGACGCTCGACGACGCGACCCGCATCCGGCTGCGGGCCGACGTCGAGGTGGGTTCGTATCTCAGCGGTGGGCTCGACTCGACGCTGACCGCGGCCCTCGGAAAGAGGCACGTCGAGCGGCTTTCATGCTTCGGGCTCGGCTTCGACGATCCCGCCTTCGATGAGAGCCGCGAGCAGGACACGGCCGCGGCAGCTCTGGGCCTCTCCTTGGAACGTACGGTCGTCGACGGCGCGGCGATCTCGTCGCTGTTTCCCGAGACGATCCGTCTGAGCGAGCGGCCGACGCTACGGACGGCACCGGCTCCTTTGCTGCTGTTGTCGGCGCTCGTGCGCACGAGCGGACTGAAGGTCGTGATCACGGGCGAGGGAGCCGACGAGCTCTTCGCGGGCTACGACCTCTTCCGGGAAGACGCCGTGCGGCGCTTCTGGGCCCGCGACCCAAACTCGGCGCTGCGCCCGGCTCTCCTCGGCCGACTCAACGCGTTCGTCGGGGCCGACCTCGGGCGCTCCGGCCCGTTGCTCGCCCAGGTCTACGGCCGTGGTCTGGTAGACACGGACGACCGCTTCTACAGTCACCGGATCCGGCTGGCGACGGGAGCGCGCCTGCTACGGGTGCTCGACCCGGACCTCGTCCACCGGGCCGAGTCGGACCGGTCTCCTCTCGATGGGTTGAGCGCGCTCCTGCCGGCGTCGTTCTCGCAGGACAGCCCGCTCGCGAGGGCTCAGACCCTCGAGATCGCGACGTTCCTCGAGGGGTTCCTGCTCCATTCCCAGGGAGACCGGATGCTGATGGGGAACGGCGTCGAGGGACGCTTCCCGTTTCTCGACTATCGCGTGGCGGAGCTGGCCGCGCGCCTGCCCGACCGCCTGCGCCTGCGCGGCCTGCACGAGAAGTACGCGCTGCGCGCGGCATTCGCGGGAGTCGCGCCCCAATCGACGCTTGTGCGCAAGAAACGGCCGTACCGCGCGCCCATCGCGGCTGCTTTCACCGGAGCCGGCAGGCCGGAGTATGTGGACTCGCTGCTCGACGAGCGCCGGATGGCCGAGGCCGGACTGCTCTCGCCGGCGACAATCGCGGCTTTGCGGGCGAAGCTCGACTCTCGCGCCGGGGTTCCCAGCGAGAGCGACGAGATGGCGCTCGTCGGCTCCCTGTCGCTCATGCTCCTGGACGAGCAGTTTGTGCGTCATCCGGTGCTCGCGCCGGCGGCGACTGCGTCGCGGATCGTCGACTGCGCAACGGTCTCGGTCGGCGGCACACTGTGAGCATGCGGCCGGTCAGGCTTGTCCACGAAGCCCTCCTGGAGGCGGCCGAGCGCGTCCCCGAAAAGCGGGCGATCGTCACACCAGAAGGCGAGCTGACATACGGAGAGCTGGCCGACCTCGTTCTCTCGGTCTCAGCCGGCCTGCGGGACGCCGGCGTCGGCCGCGGCGACCGCGTCGTGATCTCGATGCGGAACTCACTCGAGTCCGCAGCGGCGATGTACGCGACGTCGGCGGCGGGAGGCGTCTTCGTCGTCGTCAACCCGCAGATGAAGCAGGACAAGCTCGCGTACATCCTCAACGATTCCGGAGCGACGGCGATCGTCGCGGACCGGCCGCACATCGCGACCGCAGTTCGAGCCGCCGCCGAGGCGCCCTCGGTCAAGGCAGTCGTCGCCGTGGGCACTACCGAACCAGGGGCCGTTGCCTGGGAAGAGTTCGCCGAGACGGCACCGCGGGCGCCGGCGGCGGCGGTGCCGGTCGACCTTGCCGCCCTCATCTACACGTCAGGAAGCACCGGCGACCCGAAGGGGGTGATGATGACCCACCAAAACGTCGTCTTCACGACGGGGAGCCTGACGCAGTACCTCCGGCTGGGCGAGGACGAGCGGATTTTGAACGTCCTGCCCCTTGCGTTCGACTATGGCCTCTACCAACTGCTGATGTCGGTGTCGCTCGGCGCGACCCTCGTGCTCGAGAGCTCCTTCGCCTTCCCGATGCCGCTGCTCGAACGGATCGCCGAGGAGCAGGTCACGGTCTTCCCCGGTGTCCCGACGGTCTACGCGACGCTGCTTGGGCTGCGCGGCGACGTCGGCTCCTACCCCTCGGTGCGGAGGCTGACGAACACGGCCGCGTCGCTTCCGCCGAGCTTCCACGACGATCTGCGTGGCCTCTTCCCGAACGCGCTCATTTTCCGGATGTACGGCCTGACCGAATGCAAGCGTGTGAGCTACCTCGAGCCCGAGCTCGTCGACGAGAAGCCGACGTCGGTTGGCAAGGCGATCCCGGGGACGGAGGCGTTCGTGCTCGACGAGGCAGGCAGGCCGGTGAAGCCGGGAGAGACGGGCATTCTCCATGTGCGCGGGCCGCATGTGATGGCCGGCTACTGGAACGAGCCGGAGCTCACGGCGCACATGCTCAAGGAGGGACGCTTCCCGGGCGACAGGATGCTCTGCACCCACGACCGGTTCACCGTCGACGAGGACGGGTTCCTCTACTTCGTCGGGCGCACGGACGACATCATCAAGACGCGCGGCGAGAAGGTGAGCCCGATCGAGGTCGAGAACGCCCTATTCGCGATCGAAGGCATCCGCGAGGCCGCGGTGATCGGCGTGTCCGACGATGTGCTCGGCGAGGCGATCCGCGCGTACGTGGTCCTCGAATCGTGGGCCGAGCTGACCGAGCGCGACGTCATCCGCGCGGCGGGAGAGCGCCTCGAGCCGTACATGGTCCCGCGCGAGGTCGTCTTCGTACCCGAACTCGAGCACACGAGCAGTGGCAAGATCCGCCGGAAGTCGCTCACGACCCCCGACGCCTCCGAGGGCTCCGAGACGCGGGAGCCCGGCGAACGAAACTAGCCGAACGGCCAGCGGCGGTTCCGCCGAGGCTGACCTAGATTCATCGCGATGCGGAGCGTCGCAAGCAACGTCCGTGGACGGTTGCGCGCCTACTCCATCGGAGTCGTCGGTGCGCTCGTTCTCGTGGCAGCGTACGCCGCGTCTCCGGCACTCGGTGTGGACACTGCGCGCTCGCCGGCGGTTGCACAACTCCTCGCGGGACCGCATCTGCTGTTCACCACGCGCGACACGCGCGGCGGCCGGCTTGGCGTTGCGTCGCTCGCCAAGGGGCACAATCACGTCGTCACGGGACTCGACTGCCAGCGCGTTGCATTTTCCGGCGCCCGCGGCGTCTGCCTCACCGGAGCCCATACGGCGACGGCCGAGTCGACCGGACTCGTCCTCAATTCAGCAACTCCACGTCGTCCGGGTCTTCCGGTTCGCGGGTGCGCCGGCCTCGGTCGCCGTTCGCGGGGACGGGCTCGTCGCCGCGTTCACGACATCCGGCAAGCCTGACAACGACACCGTCGGCCAACCGTCCCCGACCGCGACGACGTTCATCGACCTCCAGACCGGCAGGCCCATCGCGGCGCTCTCGTCGTTCACGCTCCGGCGTCACGGCCGGAGGTGGAACGTCACCGGCTGGTACTCGAACGTGACCTTCGACGAGCGCAGCCCCGATCGCTTCTACGCCGAGCTCATGACTCAAGCGAACAACGCCTTCCTCGTCCGAGGCGCCTTTACGGGCCGGACGCTCACGGTTGTCCGGCCCGGCGTCGAGAGCCCGGCCCTCTCGCCGAACGGGACCCACCTCGCCTACGTTCCCTCGGGGACGAGCCGTCTGGCGGTGCTCAACCTGCGCACCGGCCGTTCGAAGCACGTCGCCCAGCGGCGGGAGGTCGAGGGACAGCCGGCCTGGCTCAACGGACGCCATCTCATCTACGCAGCCCAGGACGGCGCGCATGACTCGCTCTGGACCGTCTCACCCACCGGCTCGAGGCCCTCTCCGTTCCTTGCCCACGCCACCTCACCCGCCGTCGTGGCCGCGGCGCGTCGCCGATGAGAAGAATGCTTTCGCGCGCGGCGCTCGGGACCTACCGCTTCTTCGTCCGGGGGTCCGCGAAGCTCTTCTCGCTGTCGGTAGGCGGCGCCTTCGCCGAGTTCGGGAAGCACACCGTGATCCAGATGCCGGTCCGGCTTGTCGGCGAGCGCCGCATCGCGATCGGGAACAACGTCTTCATCGCCGCCGGAGCCTGGCTGCAGGTGATCGACGACGGCGAGCCGAGCGACGAGGTGGCGCTTCGGATCGGCGACGACTGTGCGTTCGCAGGCGGGTCTGTCCTCTCCGCGGTGAAGTCGCTGACGCTCGGGCGGAACGTCGTCTGTGCCCGAAACTGCTATATCGCCGACCACTCGCATGCCTACATGGCCGTGGGCGTGGCGGTAGTCGAGCAAGGGCTCACCGACGTCCTGCCGGTCGTCATCGAGGACGATGTCTGGCTGGGTCAGAACGTCCTCGTCCTCCCCGGCGTCCGGATCGGGCGCGGGGCTGTCATCGGCGCGAACTCGGTCGTCCACTCGGACGTGCCCTCGTACAGCGTCGCAGTGGGGGTCCCCGCTCGCATCGTCCGGCGGTTCGGCGAGCCCGACGGCGCGGGTGCTGAGTGAAGACGGCCCTCCTCCTGGCCTACTACTTTCCGCCCGCAGGCGGCGCCGGAGTTCAGAGAACCGTCAAGTTCGTCCGATACCTCCCCGACTTCGGCTACCGAAGCGTCGTCGTCACCGCCGCGTTCGCCGGCGGCGATGAGTGGTCTCCCGACGACAGCTCGCTCGGCGATGAGGTGGCAGAGAGCGTCGAGGTCTTGAAGATCGAGGGCTCCCCGCCGCCGCTCCCCGGCCGGTGGCGTGGCCGCTCGGAACGGTGGTTTCGTCTCGAGCCGGCACGCCAGCGCTGGTGGCGCACCAGCGCGGTGGAGGCTTCCGTCGCGGGAGCGCCCGACGCCGACGTGGTCTACGCGACCATGTCGCCCTGGGAATCCGGATACGCCGCTCTGGAGACTGCCCGGCGCCTGAATCGCCCATGGGTCGCCGATCTCCGCGACCCATGGGCGCTCGACGAGATGATGTACTACCCCACCGGTCTCCACCGCAGGCTCGAGACGCGGGCGATGGGGAAGCTGCTCAGCGAGGCCGACGGTGTCGTCATGAACACCGAGGAGGCGAGGCTCCGACTGCTCCAGCGCTTCCCGCAGATGCGGAGCCACCTCGTCGAGGTCATCCCGAACGGCTACGACGAGGCGGACTTCGCCGGTCCCCCGCCGCCTTCGGAGCCGGACACCTTCAAGATCGTCCACGCGGGGCACCTGCATACGCAACTCCGTCCGGCCGCCACCTTCGAGGCACGACTGCGGCGCCTGATCGGCGGGCGTGTCCCGGGCGTCGACTTCCTCACCCGCTCGCACGTTCACCTTCTGACCGCGATCGATCGCGTGGTCGCGGAGCGACCGGAGCTCGAGCAGCGGGTGCAGCTCCACCTGGTCGGAGGGTTGACGGATGCGGATCGGGCCGCGATCGGGAGCAGGGCCGTCCACACATATGGATACGTCTCGCACGCGGAGAGTGTGGCGGCGCTCCGCACGGCCGACCTGCTCTTCCTGCCGATGCAGAACCTGCCGGTGGGGACGCGGGCAACCATCGTGCCCGGCAAGACGTACGAGTATCTGGCTTCCGGACGTCCGATCCTCGCCGCGGTGCCCGACGGCGACGCCCGCGACCTGCTGGAGCGGATGCCTCGTGCGACCGTAGTGCGACCGGACGACATCGACGGAATGGCGAAAGCGATCCTCGACCATGTCGACGCTCCTCGTGCGCCCGACGCAGACCATGCGGATATGGCCGCCTACGAGCGGCGCGCACAGACAGAGCGTCTCGCAGAGATCTTCGACCGCGTCACGCGATGACCCGGGTTCTCCTCGGTGCGGCACTGATCCTCGGCGCTGTTGCCGTCGCCGTTGCGGCTGCGGTCTTCCTCACGAGATCACCTGCACGAGCCTCGACTACCACTCGCTACGTCGCGGCGGAAGGATCGGACTCGGGGTCGTGCCCGGCGTCCAACCCGTGCGCGACGATCGACTACGCCTACCACCTCGCCCCACCCGGGGGCACCGTCGAGCTCGCCCCGGGCACATATCCGGACGAGCAGCTCACGACCAGCGCGGCAAGGACGGGTGGCTCGGCTCCCGTCGCCATTCGCGGCGCGGTCGGCGGCTCGACCTCGATCCCCGGCTCGCTGACACTCCTCGGCGTCCACAACGTCGTCGTCCAGCACATCCAGCTCGGACAACTCGCGATCCTGCCGAGCACGAGGTCGAGCCTCTCGAGTTCGACGAGCTACTCGTCCAACATCGAGGTCGACCACGTGCGGCTCAAGAACTTCTACCTCCGCAGCGCCTCCGGCGTCACGCTCCAGGACTCCGACATAGGGCATTACTCGTACCTCGAGGGCCTCGGATCGAGCACGATCGGAGCGTACGACGGCATGCCTCCGTCGACGGGGATCGTGCTCGACCACTTGTCGTTCGCGGGCATCCGCCGCGACAGCTCGCCGAGCCACGCGGAATGCCTGTTCCTCCAGGCCGTCGACGGGATCGTCATCCGTAACTCGCGCTTCGCGGGGTGCCCGATCATGGCGATCTTCTCGCAAGCCGTCGGAACTCCGGCGCTCAACCCTCAGCACGTCACGATCGAGAACAATTTTCTCGGCCATCCCGGCGAAGGGGGCGCGGCGTCGATCTACGTCGACTACCGCGGGGGGAAGCCTCCGACGAACTGGCTGATCCGGTTCAACTCGTTCGGAGGCGGCCTCCGCTTCGCCGCCGGGTCATCGTTCCCAGGGATCGTCGTCGACTCGAACGTCGGTGAGAACGCCTCCGGCTACTGCGGCGCCCGTGTGACCTACAGGCACAACGTCTGGTCGAAGGTCACCTGCGGCGCGACGGACCGAATCGGGGCGGAAAGGTACGTCAAGGCCAGCGCGCTCGACTTCCGCCTTCGCCCGTGCGCGGCCGCGATCAACGCCGGCAACCCCGTCAGCTACCCGCCGCGCGACATCGCGGGCCACAAGCGGCCGATCGGCCGTGCACCGGACGCAGGCGCGTGGGAAGCACGGCGTCGGAAGACTCCCTGCCGATGAGCCGGCGCGCGCTGGTCGCCGTCGAGAACCTCTCCGTCCCCGCCGACCGGCGAGTCTGGATGGAGGCGCAGGCACTCCGGGACGCGGGCTGGACGGTCGTTGTGATCTGTCCCCAGGGAATCGACCGTGATCTCGAGCCTCACACCGTGCTCGACGGAATCGAGATCCGCCGCTTTCCCCTCGAGCCCGCGAGCGGCAGCGCGCTCTCGTACGTCCGCGAGTTCGGGCAGGCGACGCTCCGGATCGGCTTCCTCGGGACGCGTCTCGGCCT
This sequence comes from uncultured Actinomycetes bacterium, assembly GCA_963767525.1. Lineage (GTDB taxonomy): Bacteria > Actinomycetota > Thermoleophilia > Gaiellales > Gaiellaceae > Palsa-739. Next base: position 1,656,671 of record CAVYEH010000001.1, on the reverse strand, counting down.
TCGGCGGCCATTCGACGTCGTCCAGGTGTGCAATCCGCCCGACCTGCTCCTCCCTGCCCTCCAATTGCTCCGAGCCCGCGGGACGAGGTTCGTGTTCGACCACCACGACCTCGTTCCCGAGCTGTTCGAGACGCGGTTCGGCAGCCGGGGGAGCCGCTATCGCGCCGCACTTGCCCTCGAGCGCCTTACGTTCGCGCTCGCCGACGTCTCGATCGCGACGAACGAGTCGTATCGGCGGGTCGCCACGGGGCGCGGCCGCATGCATCCGGACAACACGTTCGTCGTGCGGAACGCGCCGAAGCTCGACGTGTTCACTCGGCGCACGCCGAACCCGGCGCTCCGGCACGGGCGCGAGCACCTGCTCGCGTACGTCGGGGTCATGGGACCGCAGGACGACGTCGAGGCCGCGATCGAGGCCCTGGCGTCGCTGAAGCGGCGCCGGTCCGACTGGAGGGCGGTGTTCGCCGGCGAAGGATCCTCGCTCCCGCACGTCCGCGAACTCGTCCACGCACGGGGCCTCGACGAAGACGTCGAATTTCTCGGTTGGTGCGACGACCGCGCGATCGTGGAACTCCTCTCGACGGCGTCGGTGGCGCTCGCGCCGGAGATGAGCAGTCCGCTGAACGATGTCTCGACGATGATGAAGGTCGCCGAGTACATGGCCATGGAGCTGCCTGTCGTCGCTTTTGACCTGCCGGAGACGCACTTCACGGCCGGCGAGGCGGCGGTGTACGCCGCGACGGCCGACACCGAGACGTTCGCGGCCCACCTCGACGCGCTCCTCGCCGACGAGGAACGTCGCCTCGCAATGGGTCGGTTCGGTCGGGCACGGGTCGAACGAGAGCTGTCGTGGCCGACGCAGGTAACGCAGCTACTCGCCGCCTACGAGCGCGCGGTCGCCCGCTAACCCTCGTCGGCGCCGGCGTCGCAGAATCCCGGCGCGGCCGGACGAGGGTCACCGTCGATGTCGGACGACGGGCAGCCTTCGGACGTCGGAACGAGATGGTTTGCTTTCGGGCCAGCCCCGGGGATCAGGTGGTAGTCGTACGTCAGGGTCCCGCCGACGTTCAGGAACTCGGCCGAGCCGGATGAGAGCCGATCGGTGGCCGAGCAGAGCGCAGCGGCCGGATCCGTCCACACGTTGTACGCGACGTGCCAGTTCCCGAGACTGGACGGAGGCGTGCCGGCGCTGCAGGTCGAGGAGCCGCCGGTGCCGCCGGTCAGCTTGCCGGCGACGTTCCCGTAGAGCTTGGACGTCGCCGCCCAGTCGGCCTGCGGCTCGCAGATCCAGATCGAGGCGTTCGGACTGATTGAGTTGAACCGGATCACCCAGCTCAGCGGCGTCGCCGGATCTCCGTTCGTGCTGTTGTTGTCGCAGTCCGACTCCTGGATCGCGTGACTTCCGCAGTCGTGAGCGTTCCCGTTGTTGACCCCGCCTCCGATGGGAACGCCGGCGGCGGCCGCTCCCGTGTAGTCCGGGCACGGCTCGGTGATGAAGTTGTTCTCGACAAGGACGCCGCTCTGGTAGTTCGAGGTGCCAGCGACACCACCGTCGTTCTTGAAGAAGATGCCCATGACGGGGCAGCCGTCGAAGCGGCTGTTCTCGACCGTCACCGCGGCGGAGGCCTCGATGAAGATGCACTCGGCGTGGGAGGACGAGTCGCCGCGGTAGATGTTGTGCCAGTGCACGTGGTCGATGACGACGTTTGACGCATTAACCGGGCAGGTGTAGTCGCCTATGCGCGAGGAGTCTCCCCAGGCGTCCTGAGTGCCGCCGTCCGGGTACGAGAAGTTGCCGATGTCGACGTTCTTCACCGTCAGGTTCTGGGCGTTTCTGACCGAGAGCGCGCCGTTGAGGTAGAGGTTCTCCAGGGTGACGCCGTCGGCATTCGCGCCGCAGCTCGAGGCCTTCTCCGGGATCACTCCGATCGAGCCGTTGAGGAAGTCGATGTTGTCGAGGATGACGTTCTGCGCGCCCGTGATATCCGGCGCGTTGTTCACGGTCGCCGTGCCGCCAAGATTCACCTGCGTTCCATGCGGGCCGCCCTGGCCGTAGAAATGCACCGGAGAGCCGCCGACCTTCGTCGCGTCGTACTTGAGCAGAACCTGCGAGTCGTACGGGGTCGACGTAACAACCTTGGCGAGCGTGTAGGTGCCGGCGGCGACCTTGACGTTATCGCCCGGGCCTGCCTGCTGATACGTGTACCAGAACGACGCGCACGCGGTCCCCGATGTGCTGCAAGTACCGCTGTCCGTCCCCGTCGGGGACATGAACCGCTGGTAGGTGACGGGGCCGCTGTTTTCGGCGGTCACCGTGACGCTCGAGATCGTCGTCTTGTTCCCGGCGTTGTCGGTGACGATCGCGTCGAGCGTGTGCGACGCGTTCGTGACGGTCGTCGTGTCCCAGCTCACGCTGTACGGACTCGTCGTGTCGGCGCTCCCAAGGTTGGAGCCGTCGACCCGGAACTGGACGCTCGCGATGCCGGAGCTGCCCGCGTCCGATGCGGTTCCGGTGACGCTGACCGCCCCTGAGACGGTGTTGCCGTTCCCCGGGGCGGTGATCGAGCCGGTCGGAGCATCGGTGTCCACCCTGACGGTGGTCATGACCGACGCGGTCAAGCCGCCGTTGTCGGTGCCGGTGAGGACGAGCCGGTAACACTTGCCAGACACAACCGTCTGCGACGCAGTCCCCGCAATCGCGGTCGCACTCCCGAACGCGCCACACGCACCGCTCGTGAGCGTCGCCGAGGCAACCGTCAAGGTGGAAGCCGCCAAGCCCGAGCCACCCGAATCGCTGTAGTCAGTGCGGCTGTTGATCGCCAGCGTCGTCCCCGCCGCGAGATAGCTGACCGACCCGCCGCCGGTCGCCGCCACGCCGTTAGCCGTGAACGCACCGCCCGACGGGGCACTGGTGTCGACCTCGACCGTCGTCATGACCGACGCGGTCAAGCCGCCGTTGTCGGTGCCGGTGAGGACGAGCCGGTAACACTTGCCAGACACAACCGTCTGCGACGCAGTCCCCGCAATCGCGGTCGCACTCCCGAACGCGCCACACGCACCGCTCGTCAGCGTCGCCGAGGCAACCGTCAAGGTGGAAGCCGCCAACCCTGAGCCGCCCGAATCGGTGAAGTCGGTACGGCTGTTGATCGCCAGCGTCGTCCCCGCCGCCACATAGCTCACCGAACCGCCGCTGGTAGCCGCCACCCCGTTAGCCGTGAACGCACCGCCCGACGGGGCGCTGGTGTCGACCTCGACCGTGGTCATGACCGACGCGGCCAAACCACCGTTGTCGGTGCCGGTAAGAACGAGCCGGTAACAGTTACCGGACACAACCGTCTGCGACGCAGTCCCCGCGACCACGGTCGCACTCCCGAACGCGCCACACACACCGCTCGTCAGCGCCGCCGAGGCAACCGTCAACGTTGAGCCCGCCAACCCCGACCCTGAGTCGGTGTAGTCGGTGCGGCTGTTGATCGCCAGCGTCGTCCCCGCCGCCACATAGCTCACCGAACCGCCGCTGGTAGCCGCCACCCCGTTAGCCGTGAACCCACCGCCGGCCGGGGCGCTGGTGTCGACCTCGACCGTGGTCATGACCGACGCGGCCAAACCACCGTTGTCGGTGCCGGTAAGAACAAGCCGGTAACACGTGCCGGACACAACCGCCTGCGACGCAGTCCCCGCAACCACGGCCGCACTCCCAAACGTTCCACACACACCGCTCGTCAGCGCCGCCGACGCAACCGTCAACGTGGAACCCGCCAAGCCCGACCCCGAGTCGCTGTAGTCAGTACGGCTATTGATCGCCAACGACGTCCCCGCCGCCACGTGACTCACCGAACCGGCCGCGGTCGCCGCCACCCCATTAGCGGAGAACGCACCACCCGTCGGAGCATCGGTGTCCACCTCGACCGTGGTCGACACCGACGCGGTCAAACCACCGTTGTCCGTGCCGGTGAGAACGAGCCGGTAACAGTTACCGGACACAACCGTCTGCGACGCCGTCCCCGCGACCACGGTCGCACTCCCGAACGCGCCACACACACCACTCACCAGCGCCGCCGACGCAACCGTCAAGGTCGAACCCGCCAAGCCCAACGCTGAGTCGGCGTAGTCGGTGCGGCTGTTGATCGCCAGCGTCGTCCCCGCCGCCACATAGCTCACCGAACCGCCGCTGGTAGCCGCCACCCCGTTAGCCGTGAACGCACCGCCGGCCGGGGCGCTGGTGTCCACCTCGACCGTGGTCATGACCGACGCGGCCAAACCACCGTTGTCGGTGCCGGTGAGAACAAGCCGGTAACACGTGCCGGACACAACCGTCTGCGAAGCAGTCCCCGCAATCGCGGTCGCACTCCCAAACGTCCCACACACACCGCTCGTCAGCGCCGCCGACGCAACCGTCAAGGTCGAACCCGCCAACCCCGACCCTGAGTCGGTGTAGTCGGTGCGGCTATTGATCGCCAGCGACGTCCCCGCCGCCACATAGCTCACCGAACCGCCGCTGGTAGCCGCCACCCCATTCGCCGTAAACGCACCACCCGACGGAGCATCAGTATCCGCCTCGACCGTCGTCAACACCGACGCGGTCAAACCACCGTTGTCCGTGCCGGTAAGAACGAGCCGGTAACAGTTACCAGACGCAACCGTCTGCGACGCAGTCCCCGCAATCACGGTCGCATTCCCAAACGGGCCACACACACCACTCACCAGCGCCGCCGACGCTACCGTCAAGGTAGAGCCCGCCAAGCCCGACCCACCCGAGTCGGTGTAATCCGTACGACTGTTGATCGCCAGCGTCGTCCCCGCCGCCACATAGCTCACCGAACCGGTCCTGGTCGCCGCCACCCCATTAGCCGCGAACGCACCACCCGACGGAGCATCAGTGTCCACCTCGACCGTCGTCATGACCGACGAGATCAAGCCGCTCTTGCGTCTGCCGGTAAGGACAAGCCGGTAACACCTGCCGGAAACAACTGTCCGCGGCGCAGTCCCCGCAATCACGGTCGCGCTCCCAAACGCGCCACACAGACTGTTCTCCAGCAAAGCCGAGGCAATAGTGAGCTTCGAGTGCTTCGGGTAGTCGGTACGGCGGTTGATCGCAAGCTTCGTCCCCGACGTCAGATGGCTCATCGAGCCGGCGCTGGTCGCCGCCACATGATTGGCCGAGAACCCGGGGGTGCGGCCGACTCCGGTGATGACCTCATTGAGGATCTTCAGGACCGATTGCTCGGCCGAGAGCCTTGCCTGCGAAGTCCTGCCGACCGGCGAGAAGGCGATGCCGAGCGCGGGGTTCTTCTTCACGGTTTCGAGCGCGCTCCACCACGCGCCCTCGTTCGCCGGCGTGATCGTGCTCAATCGCACGAACAGGATCAGCCGGCCGCGCCTGAACCTTGCCAGCCGTGCGACCTGTCCGGGAGCCGCGAGCCGCACGGCAACCGGCCGTGTCGGATGGGCGTGCGCAGAGACGAGCGCGCTCTGCACGTTCGCCGCTAGCGGCAGGCAGTGCGACGCGCAGGTCACGGCCGCCTTCCCGCGTCCAGCCGGGTCGACGAGCTGGAAGAAGGGAAGGCCGGCGGGTGCTGCCGCCTTCCTCGCCATGACGACGCCCTTCGCGCCGAGCACCGCTGCGTCGCCGAAGACCGTGTTTACGTGACTCGCCTTCAGGTTCCGCAGATGCGGAGCCTTCGCGTCCGCGGCTCGGCGGACCTCGTAGCCCCAGACCTTCGGCGGCGACGCGGCGTGTACCTGCAGGGAGGCCGCGATCGACTCGGTGGTGAGCATGAGTCCGACCCCTATGCCGAGCAACGCGATGTGGATTGCGGTGCGGAGTGCGGCTCTCCGCATTGCGACGGTACCTCCTCTTCCCCTTCCGTTTGCCTGATCGGCTGAACGGGGGAGCTTCTGGCTCCCTCACGCGGGGGATCGCGTATCGGTCCCGTGAAGATGAAGATCCGGACGCTAACAGGGGCATCCATGCCGCACAATTGGCCACTTGGCCAGGTGAGATTCCCCGTGGGAAGACCTACTCGATGGGCCAGCGCGCCCTGCGCTACCTTCACCCCGATGGCCTCCGCAGACGTCGTCGTCGTGACATACAAGAGTCGCGACAAGATTCGCGCTTGCGCCAGATCGGCTCTCGAAGCCGGCGCGAACGTCATCGTCGTCGACAACGCATCGCCCGACAACAGCCTCGAGGCGGTCGCCGACCTGCCGGTGACCAGCATCCAGCTCGAGGCGAACTACGGCTTCGCCTATGGCTGCAACCGAGGCTGGGAGGCCGGCAGCAGCCCGTACGTGCTCTTCCTCAACCCGGATGCAGTCCTCGACCCAGGCGCACTCGCCGCGCTCGCCTCCGTGCTCGAGCAAGACCGCAGCGTCGCGATAGTCGGGCCGCGGATCCTCGAGTCCGACGGTAGCCTCGAGTGGTCTCAACGCCGTAACCCCCGCTTACGCTCTACGTTTGCGCGCGCGTTCTTCCTCCATCACGTCACTCCCGAGGCGACGTGGGTGGACGAAGTCGTCCGTGAGCCGGAGATATACGCCCGCCCAAACGAGCCCGAATGGGCCTCCGGCGCCTGCCTACTCGTGCGGCGCTCCGTCCTGGAGGCTGTCGGAGGTCTCGACGAGCGCTACTTCATGTTCTCCGAGGATGCCGATCTCTGCCGCACGGTCGTCCGGATGGGTTGGCACATCCGGTTCGAGCCGACGGCGCTCGTGCGGCACGTCGGCGGCGCCTCCGCTCCGAGGACGGCGATGCTGCCGACACTCGCGGAAAGCCGGATCCGCTACATGCGCAAGCACCGCGGCAGGCTCGCGGAGGCTGCCGAGCGGCTCGGACTCGCGATCGAAGCCCTTCTTCGCGTGGTGGTGACGAGGGGCGGCGCTGCGGCTCGCCGCGGCCACATCGAGACCCTGCGCACCGTCGCGGGCCTGCGGAACCCCTATCCGACCGGCTAGGCCCGGTCCGGTCGTTCGGTGCGCGGTCGCCGCCGGGCGCGACCGTTACGGTTCGGCTCGATGTGCGGCATTTGCGGCGTCTTTCCGCTTGGCCATCAGCCGGGCCCCACTCTGCGCGAGGGCGTCCTCGAGCTGATGACGGACGCGATGGAGCACCGCGGACCAGACGACCGTGGCCTCGTCGTCGAAGCCGAAGGGGCGCTCGGCGCACGGCGGCTGAGCATCGTCGACCTCGCCGGCGGCCACCAGCCGTTCGCGAATGAGACCGGCGAGATCTGGGGCGCGCAGAACGGCGAGCTCTACAACCATGCCGCCATCCGCCGCGACCTCGAAGCTCGCGGCCACGTCTTCCAGAGCCGCTGCGACACGGAGATCATCCCCCACCTCTACGAGGAGCACGGGACGGGGTTCGCGAAGCACCTCTCGGGGAAGTTCGCTATCGCCGTGCTCGACCGGCGACAACGCCGGCTCGTGCTCGCTCGCGACCGGATGGGGGTCAAGCCGCTCTATTACGCGGTTGCGGGCGAGCGGCTCGTATTCGCCTCCGAGCTGAAGTCGCTGCTCGCCAGCGGGCTCGTCGATCCCCAACCCGACCTCGAGGCGCTCGACGTCTATCTCACGCTCGGCTACTTCCCGGCGCCGCTCACACCGCTCGTCGGGGTCGCGAAGCTGCCGCCGGGAAGCCTGCTGGTCGCCGATCCGGGAGGGATCCGGATCGAGCGCTACTGGGAGTACCCGCAGCCGGTGGAAGCGCCGACCTCCCTCGGAGCCGACCGGCACGCATCCGAGCTTCTCGATCTTCTGGACGAGGCGGTGCGCCGTCGGCTCATGAGCGACGTACCCGTCGGCGCGATGCTGAGCGGCGGTCTCGACTCCTCGCTCATCGTTGCGCTCATGGCGCGGCATTCGTCCCAGCCGGTCGAGACGTTCTCGGTCGGGTTCACGGACGCACTCGGCCAGAACGAGCTCGAGCCGGCCCGCCGCGTCGCAGAGCACTACGGCTGCACCCACCACGAGCTCGCGCTCTCGATGTCCGACACCGTCGATATCGACCGCCTCGTGTGGCACCTCGACGAGCCGGTAGCGGAGCTCTCTTCCCTCGGCTTCCTCGCCATCTCCGAGCTCGCGCGGCGGCACGTGACCGTCGCGCTATCCGGCCAAGGTGCCGACGAGCTGTTCGGCGGATACCGGAAGCACCGCGTCGCAGCGCTGATCGAGGCGTGCGACCGCCTCCCGAGCGTGGGCGGACGGTCGATCGCCGCGCTCGGCTCGCGGGGGACGCCTGCGATGCGCCGGCTCGCCGCGACGCTCCGGACGGACGGCCCGGTGGCGAGGCAGCTCGCGATGAGCGGCCATATGGACGGCGGCCTCCGCGAACGGCTCTACCGTGGCGGGCTCGCCGACCTCGATGGGTCCGCGGTCGAGCGGGCGCTTGCCGCCACGGTCGACGAGGTCGGTGCGAACGCGCTCGCGAGCACGCTGCACATGGACGCACAGCTCGCATTGCCCGACCTGATGCTCCACTACTTCGACCGCTGCTCGATGGCTCATTCCCTCGAGGCGCGCGTGCCGTTCCTCGACCACGAGGTCGTCGAATACGCCGCGACGATCCCGGCGGCTCTCAAGGTGCGCCGGGGCGAGACCAAGTACGTGCTCAAGCTGGCGGCGAAGGGGCTCGTCCCCGACTGGGTTGTCCGCCGCCCGAAGGTCGGCTTCTTCCGAGGCTCGGCGGCGCCATGGCTCGGCGCCCAGATCGACGGCTCGGCCCGGCGGTACCTCCTCGAGGGGGATCCACGCGTCGGAGAGTTCCTGGACGTCGCCGAGTTGCGGGCGATGGTGGCGGAGGATGCCGGCGCCAGGCGGCCGCGCCACACACAGCTCCTGCTCGCCGTGCTGATGCTCGAGGTGTGGCTGACATCGTTCTTGCCTCGCGCTGCCGCGGACGTCGCAACGGCTCGCGCCGCGGCGTAGAGATCGTGCTGACGTACGCCGTCCTCACACCTGCTCGGGACGAGGAGACGAATCTCCCGCGTCTCGCGTCCGCACTCGCAGCGCAGACTCGCGGGCCGCTGCGGTGGGTCGTCGTCGACAACGGGTCGGTGGACGGGACCCGGCGAGTGGTCGACGAGGCCGCGCGCACGCACGCCTGGATGCGCCTCCACGAGACGCCCGGCAATGCGGCGCCGGGGCGGGAGGCGGTCATCGCCCGCGCGCTCGTCGCGGGGATCGGGGCACTCGACGTACGGCCCGACGTCCTCGTGAAGGTGGATGCCGACGTCTCGTTCGAGCCGGACTACTTCGAGATCCTCCTCGACCGGTTCGAGCGGGACCCCGCACTTGCAATCGCGAGCGGGAGCGCCTTCGAGCTCGAGGACGGGCATTGGCAGCAGCGATTCTCAACCGGCACGACGGTCTGGGGAGCCGCGCGGGCATGGCGCTCCGCGTGCCTCGAGCAGCTGCTCCCGCTCGACGAGCGTGTCGGCTGGGACGGCATCGACGTCGTGAAGGCGAATCTCCGCGGCTGGCGAACTGCGACCTTCCTCGACCTCCCCTTCTACCACCACCGGCGCGAGGGCGAGCGCGACGGCACGCTCAAGGCATTCGTCGCCGAAGGGAGCCTCGCCCACTATCTCTCCTACCGGCCGTCGTATCTCGCCACCCGCGCGCTGTTCCAGGCGACGAGGCGCCCGGCCGCCCTCGGGATGGTCTGGGGCTACGCGGCCGATCGCCTGGCGCGCCGTCCGCGGTACGACGACGCCGAGGTGACCGCTTATCTCCGCGACCAGCAGCGACTGCGCCATCTCGCGCGGCGCGCTCGTGAAGCCAAGGGAGTCGGTGCGCCGGCCGCGCCGGCCCCGGGTGCCTGAACCCTAGGCCGCAGGCGTCGCCGGAAGCGCGCCGCGAACCGGTCGTTCCACTGCAGGACTCGTCTCCGGCTGCGGCTGCGGCTGTTCCAAGAGCGCCGAGCAGCCGAGACCGAGCAGAATGAACATCACGATCGCCTCCTGGATGAAGGAGAAGGCGTCGTACGTGAACATCCCTACCGCGAAGGCGGTGATGGAGGCGCAGTACGCCGCCATCAGCCAGCTTCGATCGGAATCGTCCCGTCGTGCCTCACGGCCCGTGCGGCGAATGAAGCGGGCGAACAGCCAGATCCACGCCAGCGTGCCGAGAATCCCGGCGTCGAGCAGGTTACCGAGCCATTGGTCGTCGAGGATGGGCGCATTCGAGTTCGTGCCGGTCGAGATGTTCGTCCCGAAACCCAAGCCGAGGAAGGGGTGCGCCTCGATCTGCCTCAGCGCGATCGTCGCCCGGGCGAGACGGCGCGCCTGATCGGTCGCCGTCGCGGACTGCTCCGCGACCAAGCCGCCCTGGGGGTGGAAGGTCGAGACGAGGGTGCCGATCGCCCCAGGCATCGCGAAGTGGATGACGATCACGAGCGGGATAATCGCCGGCCAGAAGCGCTTCACGTCGCGGAAGCGGAGGACGAGGTAGACGATCGCGATGACGGCGACCATGATCGCCGCCGTCCTCGAGACGGTCGATACCGTGCCGGCGAGCAAGGCGGCGACCGCGAACATCCAACGCCGTTCCTTCGTCTTCTTCAGCAGGTAGAAGGCGAACGGAAGAAGCAGCGCGAACAGCGCGCCGAGGGCGATCGGGACCTCGGCCGAACCATACGAGCGCCACCGGCCCTGCCGAAGCGGATTGTCGCCCAGGAAATACGGCTTCAGCAGCGGAATGAATGAGTTCAAGTGGTCGAAGACGTTGTACTGCGTCCGCGCCTCGTACACGGCGAAGCAGGCGAGCACCGCGGTCGACCCGACGAGGAGACGGAGCATCCGTTCTCGGGTCTCCTCTGTCCTCACAAGACTCACGACGATCAAGAACACGAAGATCCAACTCAGGAAGAACGTGTCCGTCTTGACCATATTCGACTCCACCAGATGAGTGCGAGCCGTCTGGAGGTTCACGACGTCGGACGCGACGACCGCGAGGAGCAAGAGCAGTAGTGGCCCTCCCAATCCGCTCTTCCTCGTCCGCACGCGCGGGTCGATCAGCAGAGAGGTGACCCAGGCGAAAATCAGGAGTGCGGCGACGATCCGGTAGGGCTCGAGCTGGACGCCGACGCCGCCCATCGTATAGCGGCGGATCGGGATGAAGATGATGCAGAGGACGAAGATCGAGAGCATCGTCTGCCAGCGCGTCAGCGGACGGGCGAGCAGGACGAGACCAATTGCGACGGCCGAGCCCATGACGAGCGCCTTCGACGGCTCGCCCGTGGACAGCGTCCAAGCCATGACGAGAACCGAGATACAGACGACGACCGAGGCGGCGACCGGGCCGCGGCGGCCCTCGCCGACGACTACGCGCATCACGCTGACGAGGAGCGGCCGTCCCCGACCGACGCCGCCGCGCGCGGCATTTCCACCGTCTTCGCTCCGTCGGACTCCGCTGCGCGGCCGCTCGTGGGCGACGCCGCCGGCGCTTCCGCCTCAGGCACGACTCGTACGCGGGGCTTGACGTTCTCGAGAATAAAGCAGACGCCGATCGTCGCGAGCATCACGGTCAGCAAGATGAATATCGGCTTCGTCGTGCTGCGCCCCTGGAAGACGGTTACGTCCCGCGGGCGGTTGATCGTCGAGATGAGCGTCCTGCTCTCTCTGGGGACGTGGTTCGCATTCTGCTGTTCCGTGAGATATGTCTGCAGCGCCCGGATGACCCGGTTCGTCAGGATCACTGCCCCTTCCTTCGACGGTGCGACGCCGGCGAGTTGGATGAGCGGCTCGGTACCCCCCGACACCGGATCGACGAGGGCGTTGGCGAGGATCAGCCCCCTTATCGGGCCGCCCTGCGTGCGCATCACCTTCCTGATCGGATCGCCGGTCGCCCAGGCCGAGTACGCAACCGCAAGCGCAGAGAAGCGGCTCGGGTCCGCGAAGCGGGGGACGAGGGACGTGGTCGTCGACGACGAACCGCCTCTGGATGTGGTGCCTGTCTGCCCCTGCTTCGTCGCCCCTCCGGAGTTGGAGCCCGGCGCCGGCACCAGGTCGCCGAGGGTCGAACGCCCATCCGGGAACCCTGTCTGAGTGACGAGGAGCAGAGCCATCGCCTTGTACTGCACCGGGTGCCGGTACTTCAAGCTCGGGACGTAGCCGTGAAAAGTGACTTTGGCGGCCGCGAGCACGGCAAGCACGACGGCGAGAGTGAAACCGATAGCGGCGATCCACTTGAACCGCCAGAGAACGCGTCCGAAAAGCGAAAGGTCCACTTGCTCAGGCACCTCCGTTGGCCGGCACTTCGCCGCGGCTCATGAACTGCACGACCGCGCCGGTCCGGTTCGTCACGCCGAGCTTCCGGTAGATCGATGCGAGATGGAATTTCACTGAGTGGATGGTCACGCCCAGGTCAGCCGCAACCTGGGAGTTGGTCAGACCCCTGGCAGCCAGCTCGAGTACCTGCAACTCGCGCCGGGACAGGAGCGCACATGGATCCTGCGGCTTCGGTGTTGTTGCCACGATTATCACTCGATGCTAGGCAGGAACCGGCTCGACGGCCACGCCACGACAGGTCAGTTTTGGGCGGCCGCACCTGACCGAACGGCTAGTACGAAAGCACGTCGGCTTCTGCCATCGTTCGACTCTGTGAGCCTGCGAACCCGCCAGCGTCCGCCCTTCTCCGGCATGCGCGCGACGAAATGGAAGCACCCTGGAGAGTGCGCCGCCAACAGAGCCATATACAGGCGGCTGGAGCAGGCGATGGAGTACGTCGCATCGCGCTACGTCCACGGAGCGGTCATCGACATCGGATCCGGGGCGAAGCCGTGGGCTCCTCTTTCTCGAGCCACGCCCATGCCCACATCGGAGTGGACCGTCACGACCTGGCGGACGTCCTCGCAGACGCACACGACGTTCCCCTCGACGACGAGTACGCCGACACCGTTCTCATGAACGAGGTGCTCGAGCACCTCGAGCGCCCCGCCGATTCGATCCGCGAGGCATACCGGCTGCTCAAGCCGGGCGGGTATCTCATCCTCGACACGCCTTTCATCTGGCCGATCCACGAGGCTCCCCGCGATTTCTTCCGGTTCACGCCGTTCGGTCTCCGCTACCTCCTGGAGTCCGCGGGGTTCGAAGTCGTCGAACTGATTCCGCTCACGGGCGCGTGGGTGACTCTCTCGCTGCTCGCATCGTATGCGCTCGAGGACTACAAGCGCGGGCTACTGCGACCGCTCATCACGCTCGCCCAACGCGCGCTGCAGCGGCTCGCGCTGACGACGGAACTCGTCTCGTTCCAGTCGCGCTTCACCACGGTTAACGTCGTCGTGGCGCGGAAGCCGCCCGCCTAGCCGAGAGCGTCCGTAAGCGCGGCGGCGACGTCGTCGACGTCAGCCTCGGTCATGTCGACGCTCAGCGGGAGGCTCAGCGTGCGCTCCGAAATATCGGCGGCGACAGGAAGGTCTTCCGCACGGATCCGGAACGTGTCGCGGTAGTACGGCTGCAGGTGCACGGCGCGGTAGTGCACGCCCGTTCCGATGTTGCTCTTCGTCAGCTGGTTGAGCAATTCGTCACGCGAGAGACGCGCTTCCGGGTCGACGAGCACCTGATAGAGATGCCGCGCGTGGCGGGTCTCGGGCTCCGGCAGGGCCGGCAGGGTCAGCGGCAGGGCGCGGAGCTTCGAGTCGTAGATGGCCCAGAGCTCCTCACGGCGGGCGATCCAGCGGTCGAGCTGCGGGAGCTGGTGAATTCCGATCGCCGCCTGCAGGTCGGTCATGTTGAACTTGAAGCCCGGCTCCTCGACCTCGTAGTGCTTGAAGCCCGCGTCGGAGAACCGCTGCCAGGCGCCGAGGCTGAGCCCGTGCAAGGCGAGGCGCTCGACCTCCGCCCCGACCGCGGCGTCCCCCGTGGCGAGCGCGCCGCCCTCCGCGGTGGTGATGTTCTTCGTGACATAGAAGGAGAACGCAGTCAGGTTCCCGTGCGTCCCGATGCGTCGGCCGTGCCACTCCGTCCCGATCGCGTGCGCCGCGTCCTCGATCACCAAGATCCCATGCTGGTCTCGGATCGCGTTCACCCGGTCCATGTCGAGCGGACGGCCGGCGAAGTGAACCGGCAGGAAGGCGCGTGTCCGGGGCGTGATCGCCGCCTCGACCGCGTCGAGATCGACCTGCCACGTGTGCGGGTCGCAGTCGACGAGAACCGGAGTCGCGCCGCTGTGAACGACTGCGTTCGCGGTCGCGACGAAAGTCATCGTCGGAACGATCACCTCGTCGCCGGGTTGTAGTCGCGCCGTCCGCAGCGCGAGCAGCAGCGCGGCCGTAGCCGAGGAGACGCAGCGGACGTGCTCGACACCCACGTATTCCTCGAGCATCGACTCGAACCGCCGCACTTTCGGCCCCGTGCCGATCCAGCCGGAGTTGAGGGAATCGACGACCTCGTCGATCTCCGCCTGCCCGATCACGGGACGACCGAAGACGAGGAACGAGTCACGCATTGGCTTCCTCCAGCGTTCGCAGGTACGAGGATGACGGCGCGCTGAGCGCCTCGGCGTACACATTTTCGATCGCGGTGGCCATGCCGGCCGCGCCGTGATCTCGCTCGACGTAGGCCCGAGCCGCCTCGAGCCGCGCGCGATATTCCGCGTCCGTGATCCCTGCCGCGCGCTCGAGCGCGTCGGCGAGCGCGTCGACGTCCTCTTCGGGCACCAGCCATTCGTCGTCGTGGACGACAAAGGGGATGTCGGCGTGGCGACTGGCCACGACCGGAACTCCTACCGCCTGCATCTCGAGCAGGACCGTAGGCGCGCCGCCCTCGGTATCCCCGTCCCGCGCCGTCCGGCTCGGTTGCACGCACAGGTGCGCCTTCGCAATGACCTCCTGGTACTCATCGTACGAGAGGGATCCGAGGAAGCGCACCCGATCCGTGATCCCGAGCCGCGAGACGAGCGCCTCGAGCTCCGGACGCAACTCTCCGTCTCCCACAAGCCAGAGCTCGCTCGGCCCGAGGCGGGTCACGGCGGCGGCGTAGGCGCGGATCGTCAGGTCGAAGCCCTTTTTCTCCATGAAGCGCGCGGCCTGAACGACGATGAGCGGGCGGACGCGCTCTCGCGGTCGGAAGGGGAACTTCTCGATCTCGATCCCGATCTTCACGAGGCTGATCCGCTCGCGTGGCGCGCCGAGAGCGACGAGGTGATCGGCCATGGCAGGCCCTTCGCAGACAAAGCGGCTGCCTCGGGAGAACAGCAGCGCATACGGCGGCCGGAGATCGCGACGGCCGCGGCGCAACGCGAGATCACGCCCGTAGAACGTCGTCACCAGGGGAACGTCGTTGCGGACGGCCGCGCGGACAGCGTCCCTCCCGGACCACCCGTGGTGCGCGTGGATGAGCGCGCAGCCACGACGCCGGACCTCGTCCGAGATTGCCAGCTCATAGAGCCCCCGCCGCCCGCGGAGCACTCCGCCGGCGCCGGCCCGGAGCCTTGGGCGCCACCCCGTCATGCGGTCTCCGAGCGCGACCACCGGATGCTCGAGCGGAAACTCGTCACGGTGAACGGTTCGCTCCGCGAGGACGACAGGCGCAAACTCCGTCTGGAGCCGGACGACGTTGTAGATGTACGTCGCTGTCCGCGAGAGATACTCCGGCATGACGTGAGCGACTGTCCGCGCGTCCGGCTCGGTCACGCGAGCCTTCTTCGCAGCATTGCCGGCACCTCGCGGTAAACCGCGAAGTCGGACGAGATCGGCACGAGCGCGCGCAGCGCCATCCGGCCGCGGCGAGCGAAGACGACGGCGAGGAGAACGCTTCCGCAGGCGTAACCGATCGTGCTGGCGGCTGCAGCGCCCACCGTCCCGAACGCGGGGATAAGAGCGACACACGCGAGCGTCGTCGCAACCGCCGAGGCACCCGCGGCGATCACCGGGTAGCGGAGGCGTCCGAGTCGCATGGAGAAGAAGCTCGACAACACACTCGCCGGAGAGTAGAAGACGGCGCCCGGTATCAGTATGACGAGCGGCACGATCGCGCCGGAGAACGATTCACCGAAGACGACCGGGATCAGCACCGCTCCGAGAACGGCCAGCGCGATCCCCATCCCGGCCGTGAGGATCAGCGTGTGCCGCAGCGCCTGCGCAATCACGGACGCCGACGTCTCGTCGTCCGCGGCGGCCAGGGCGGGCGCGACCGTCACCGCGCTCAGCGTCCCGGAGACGAGCCACAACAGCTCGGCGAGTGAGACCGCCACCGAGTACACGCCGACGGCGCTGAGACCACGGAACGCCTCGAGCAACATCAGTTCGATCCGGTAGTTCACGAGGGCCACGAGGTTCACGATGCCTGCCCGGACACCGAGCATGACGAACGAGTTCGTGTGGCCGAGCGAGAACACTCCGCGCAGCGTCCAGATGTCCCGCGCACCGACGAGAGCAACCGCGGCCGCCAGCGCCTGGGCGGCCAGCCAGGCGCCGACCGCGCCTGCGACTCCGAGACCGAGGAACCCGACCGCGGTGGCCACCCCGGCGAGGAGGACGAGTGGCGGCACGAACTGGACGATATTGAGCAGGCGGAGCCTGTTGAGCGGCATCAGCGCGCCGCTGATCGACTGCGAGACGAGGAGCAGCGGAAGGCCGAGCGGGAAGAGCATCAGCGCGCGCGGGGCGCCGCTCGAGAACGTGCCTATCACCGGCAGCAACACGGCGCAACCGAGGATCCCAAGCGTCGCGCTGAGGACGATCGCGCGCCCTACGATCTGACGCGCCATCTCTGGACGCCGCCCGACCTCGTACGTGACGGCCGTGGCGTTCCCGATGAACGTCGCGACAACCGTCACGGTGAGCAATCCGATCACGTAGGCCCCGCGGCCCTCGGGTTGGAGGAAGCGGCTCGTGACGACCGTCGTGAGAAACGCCATCGGCAGCGCGACTGCCCGGAACGAGAGCATCTCGAGGGCGTTCCGGATGCGCCGGGGCTCGACGGCTACCGCCACTCCACTCATCGTGCCTCCGACGGGGCGGACGCGTAGATTCCATGGTGATGTCGCGCTTCAAGCAGTTCCTCCGCCCCGTCGCGCGTCCCGTGAAGCTCGCCCTGCGGCGCGCAGGCGAGGTGCGGCTTCAGTTCGTCTTCTTCACGAGCGGCGAGGAGGGCATCAGGCGCTACCTCCGGACCGCCGACGAGCCGGGACGCGTGCTCCGCCGCTACGGGGCGCACGTTGCGGAAACTGCGTCGGTCCGCGGGCCGCTGACCGTCGTCAACGGGCCGTTGGGCAGTCTGAGCATCGGCGAAGCCGTTCACGTCGGGAGCGAAGTCTTCCTCGACCTGAGCGACCGAATCACGATCGAGGAGGGCGCGACGATATCCATGCGCTGCCTGCTTATCACACACCTTGACGTCGGCCACGGCCCACTCGCTGCCGAGTTGCCGCCCGAGTCCGGGCCGGTGCGGATCGAGGCCGGCGCGTACCTCGGCGCAGGCGTCACGGTCCTGCACGGCGTGACCGTAGGGACGGAAGCGATCGTCGCAGCCGGCGCCGTCGTCACCCGAGACGTGCCGGCGCATGCCATCGTGGGAGGTGTTCCCGCGCGCCCCCTTCATCGCCGGCCAGACCCGGCTCAGGGCGAGGTGAAGACGACGTCGACCCAGTAGTTCGAGGCACCCGCCGACTTGTTCGGGAAGGTGGGCGTGGAAGCGTAGATGTACGAACCGTTCGGCCCATCGACCCCGTCGGCGAGTGCGCGCAGGGGCGGAGTCGCAAAGAGCGACGAGAAGAACGGCTTCGTGACGCGAGTACCCGCCTGCCGGCGCGAAGTAGCCCACGACATACGTCGTGTTGGCGGCGATTGCAACCGGGGACGAGAGATTTGCCTGCTGCCAGCCCGAGGCCGACTCGCCCGTGAACGTGACGCGATGCGAGCAGCGTCCCACTCGACGTCCAGAGGCTGCCGACGTGGACGCCGGTGTTCCCGGCTCCCTTGTAGAAGCGGATCGCCGTGATCGACCCGGCGAGGTCGGATCGGAAGCGCATGCCGAGCTCGACGCTCGAGTGATCGGTGGACGAGAGCGTTGCCGGGGCCGACCAAGGAGCAAACAGCGAGCACGGGCAGTTGGGCACGACGGTCGTGAAGGTCGCGGTGTACGTCGAAGCCATCCGGTTCCCCGCGAGGTCGGCCGGACCGCCGACGCCGCCAAGCACACTGACGGTGTAGCTCGTGCTGTAGGAGAGTGGCGACGAGGGGGTCAGCGTCGCCGTGCGGGTCGCAGAGTTGTAGTTCACCGCGGCCGCGACCGCGCCGCCCGGGCCTGTCAACGTCACGTCCGAAGCGTTGATGGTCGAGGCGTTCATGCCTTCGCTGAAGGCCACCGTCACCGGCGCCGCCGTGTCGACCCCGGTCGCACCGGACGCGGGCGTCGTCGCGACGACGGTCGGCGGCGTCGTGTCGGGGGCGGGGGTCGGGTTGAAGAGCACATCGACCCAGTAGTTCGCGGAGCCTGACGTCGAGGTCGGGAAGCTGGGCGACGCGGAGTAGGTGTAGACGCCGTTCGAGCCCCCGGCGCCGTCCGCCAAGGCGGTCAGCGGCGAGTTCACGATCGCCGTTGCGAGGCCCGGCTTCGTGAGGGCGTAATGACCCTGCGGCGCGTAGTAGGCGGCGACATAGGTCGTATTCGAAGAGATCGGAACGGGAGAGTCGAACGTGACCTGCTGCCACCCGCTCGCGCCCTCGCCGGTGAACGCCGCGCGCGCGAGCAGCGAGCCGGTGTTCGACCAGAGGTCGCCGTAATGGGTGCCGCCGTTACCGGCGCCCTTGTAGAAGCGGATGCCGGTGACGTAGCCTGCGACGTTCGACTGGAAACGAACGCCGACCTCAATGCCGTTCGAGTCGCTCGCCGAGGACTGAGCCGGTGCTTGGGTGGTGAAGATGGAGCACGGGCAGGTACGGGTCGTAAATGTCCACGTGTAGTCGGAGGCGACCGAATTGCCGGCGAGGTCCTTGACGCCTCCCGACCCGCTCTTGATCGTGGCCGTGTAGGTCGTGCCCCACGCGAGCGGCGCAATCGGCGTCAGCGTGGCAACGCGGGTCGACGCGTTGTACGCGACGGTCGCCGAAACCGTTCCCGCTTGGCTCGACAGGGTGAAGCTCGCCGGCGTGACCGTCGAGGGGTCGATCGCCTCGTCAAAGCTCGCCGTCACCGTCGCGGAGTTCGGGTCGATGCCGGTCGCCGCCCCCCGCGCGGGCGTGACGCTGCTCACGTTGGGTGGTGTCGTGTCTGGAACAGCAGCCATCGAGAAGACGGGGCCGACCCAGTAGTTCGTGGCCGACGAGCCGTTCGTCGGGAACACGGGCGAGCTTCCGTACGTGTAGACGCCGTTCGCGCCGTCGAATCCGTCGGCGAGAGCCTGCAGCGGTGAGGAGAAGACCGCTGACGTGAAGACGGACTTGTCCGCCGCATAGTGCCCCTGCGGCGCGAGGTACGACGCGACGTACGTCGTGCCGGGAGTGATCGGGACCGGATTCGGGAAGTCGAGCTCCTGCCAACCGGTGGCGGTCTCACTCGTGAACGTCCCGCGCTCGAGCAGGAACCCGGATGACGTCCAGAGGTCGCCGACGTGCGTGCCGCCGTTCCCCGCGCCCTTGTAGAAGCGGATGCCGGTTACGTAGCCGGGGAGGTCGGTGCGGAACTTGACACCGACCTCGACGCTCGAGCCGTCGGCGCTCGCCGCGGTGACGGGGTGCGACGCGCTGTTCCAGATCGTGCAGGGACAGTTGGGCGCCCCACCGGTGGCGAACGAAGCGACGAGGTCGCGTGCGAGCACGTTGCCTGCCTTGTCGGCAATGCCCCCGCTGCCGCCCACGACGCGCAGCGTGTAGGTCGAGTTGTACGGGAGCGCGTTCGTCGGCGTGAACGTGATCGACCGGGTGGTGTCGTTGTAGGCCACCGAGCCGGGCACCGGGTTTCCGCTCGCATCCGTCAGGAAGACGTTCCCCGACGTCACCGTGGCCGCCGCGAGACCCTCGCTGAACTGAACGCTCGGGGCAACCCGCGCGTCGACACCGGCGGCGCCAGACGCTGGGCTCGAGCTTACGACCACGGGCGGCGTCGTATCGGGGCGCACGATGGTGTCGAAGACAGGATCGACCCAGTAGTTCGCCGACTGGGTCGACGCTGTCGGGAACGTGGGCTGCGCGCCGTACGAGTACAGGCCGTTCGGGCCGTCAGCACCGTCCTGGAGGAGACGGATCGGCGCGTTGTACACGCTGCTCGTGAAGAACGGTCTCGTCAGCGCATAGTGGCCGGACGGCGCGTAGTACGAGACAACGTAGGTCGTGTTCGCCTGAATCGCGACGGGCGCGTCGAACGTCGTCTGCTGCCATCCGGTCGCGCTCTCACCCGCGAACCCGGCACGTGCGAGCAGCGTTCCGGATGAGCTCCACAGGCTTGCGATGTGCTGGCCGCTGTTTCCGACGCCCTTGTAGAAGCGGACACCGGTTATGTAGCCGGAGACGTCCGACCGGAACTTCACACCGACCTCGATACCGTTCGAGTCACCTTGGGCCGGAATGGCCGGGACGGCGGTCGGGTCGAATGCCGAGCAGGGGCAAATCCGGGTCGTGAGGTTGACCGTGACGGACGCCGGGCTGCTTTCGAGGTTGCCGCTGTCGTCGACCGCCCGCGCCTGGATCGTCGCCGGCCCGAGCGGGCCGACAGGCGGTGTCCAGGTGTACGACCACGTGGCGCTCGCCGCGGTCGTAACGGAGGCAGGATGCCAGGTCGTTCCGCCGTCCGTGGAGACTTCGACGCCCGTGACCACGCCGCCGCCCGCGTCGGTGCTCGTGCCGGAGATCGTGTATGGGCTTCCTTGCGGAATGGTCGCATTGGCAGCCGGTGCGGAGATCGTCGTGGTAGGCGGAGTCGTGTCGGTGCTCGCAGACTCGGGTGTGAGCCCGCTCATCAGCGTCGCCGGCTGCGCGTGCATGTCCGCCAGCACGTTGACGGTCGCCTGCTGGACGATCGGGGACGGCGGTTGCGGCGGGATCGACGAGTGAGTGTCGTGCATCGCGTCGAGCCCCCACGACAACTGCACCGTGCCTGAGCTGAACACGAGCGCTCCGCTCGGCGCCTTGTACATCGTCATGCTGTGCGTCCTCGTCTGCGGCCCGATGTCGAAGCCCGCCGTGCTGTAGACATCGCTGACCGCCTCGGTCACCGACGAAAGATCGAAGAGGCCGGCGGGGCGATAGCCGTTGTCGACGTCCGCGTCCCATTCATAGCCGAGCGTGCCCGTCGGCAAGCTCACCGTCCTCGGAGCGCTCGAGACGCCCGTGTCGCGCCAGAAGCGCGCCAGCCCCATCGCCACCGGAACTTGGACCGCGCTTTCGACGTAGCCGTTCGCGGTGAACAACGTCCCCGTCAGCGCATTCTCCGGCGTGTTCGCGGTCGGGCTCGTAAACCGCTGGTCGCGCCACTCGCCCGTCCATATCCCGGACGGGTCCGTGTTCGCGTTGTCGAGCGACGACTTGTACGTGACGAGCGTTCTGTACGGCGTGTTCGAGCCGTCGGTCGAGTTCTCCCACCGCGTCTTCCAGAACATCTCGTTGCCGGTGAAGAACGCGAGGTTGACTCCCGCGTTGCGCGCAGCCGTCCATGCGGCGCGCTCCTCGCCCGACCAGTACTCGGAGTGCCCGCTCGTGAGGAGCACCTTGTGGTTCAGGAGGTCGGTCGGGTAGCGGGAAGCGTCCACGTCGGTCCCGTACGACACGTCGTATCCGTTCTCCTCGAGGAACCGGATCATCGGGTACTCGCCGCCGAACAGGTACGACAGCGGATCGTTGATCCGCGTGTTGTACGGGCGGTTGTAGCTCACCTTCGTCGCCCGGGTTGCCGTGGTCGGACGGTAGAAGCTGGAGCCGCCGTAGGTGTTGTAGGCCTCCCAGTCCGCGTCGTTTGTCTGGAAGAGGACGTCGGAGTGATTCGAGGGGACGCGAACGACGAACGGCACCTGGCTCACGCCGCCGGTGTCGGTGCGCTCCAGATCCGCGATGTAGACGCCGGAGACGGCGTCTGACGGGACCGTCCAGCTTGCCGAGACGGCCCAGTTGCCGCAGTCGACGAGGCCGACGCTCGCATCCGTGGCGCACGCGGGCTGGGTCTGCGGCAGCGACGCAGAGGGCTGCACGCTTGCGATGAAGCGGGCGCCGTTGCCCTGATACCAGCCGAGACGGAAGATGTTGATCACGTACGCCGAGGCATCCGTGTTCACCTTGAAGGAGACGGCGTTCCCGGGCGTCACGCTGATGTCGGTCGCGAACCCCTGGATGGTGGGGTCGCCGGCGCTGCCGGTCTGCCAGGCGCTCGGTGGACTGCCCGGCTTCGAGTTCTCGCAGACGATCGGGTTCGAGTTGGGTCCACACGGATCCGAAGCCGCGGACAAGTGCCCGACCGAAGCCGCCGACTGGCCCGCTTCCCAGCTAGATCCAGCAGCCCCGAGAGCGCAGGCGGCGACCACCGTGACGATCGCGATGCGCCTCATCGCCCGAGGGACCCTCCAACTCCAATTGTTGCGCCGCAAAGCTACCCCTTCCCCAGGTTCACATGACGTGAATTGTCCTCCGCGGTCGGCGGGACGGCAACTGGCCATGCGACCAGAAAGTTGATCGGTGTGCGAGGCTACGAAACGACTTCCACCCATGCGGCGGCCAGATCGACGGGTGCGCCGGCACGTGCGCGCGCCGGCGACCGGTCGAGGAGACTCTCGTGGCGCCGTCTATCGAGCACCTCGCGCATTACCTCCGGGTCGATTCCGACGCCCACGACCTGGAGCCCGCGCACATGGACGTCGGAGTAGAGATCGAGAGCGATGGGCTCGGCGGGCGGAACGGCGAGAACGAGGATCCCCAGGTCGGAAAGCCGCTGAAGCGCGGCGGAGATCTCTTGCTGCCCGCCCGTCGTCTCGACGATCGCGGAGGGGCGGCTTCCGCCGCCTTCGCCACGGCGTTCCGCCGCGAGCTGTCGCACGGTGTCCGCGAGCAGGCCCGAGCCCGTGATCTCGAGATCTCCCGCCGGCGCCGCGTCTGCGGCGCGGACCGCGGCCTCGGCAAGCGCGAACATCGCAGCAGCACCGAGCTCCGCCGCAGGCTCGGTCGTCCCGCCCAGTACGGTCACTCCGTCGGCGCCGATGACCTCGCCGCCGTCTCCGACGACGATCGCACGCAGTGGGCCTTCGGCGAGCCACGCGCGATCGACAAATGCGGTTCCGTGCATCGCGCCGCGAACGCAAAGGGCGTCGCCATCACGCTCCAGCTCGATCACGACGCGTACGCCTCGACCGGCCGAACCGGCTCGTCGAGCTCCGCAGAGCGGTAGGCCGCCTCGATGGCGGACTGAACCGCGAGACCGTCCGCGGCCGTCACGTCCGGCGCTTCGCCGCGAGTGATCGCGGTCGCCAGGCGAGAAAGGTAGACGGCTCGGACGTCGACTGCATCGGTCGGAAGCTCGTACCAGCGGCGTGTGCGCCGACCCTCCGCGGAGCGGAGCGACATCGCCGCGGCCTGCGGCTCGAGGACGATACGTCCCTCGGAGCCCCAGATCTGGACGTCTGACTCGGGCTCGCCCTGCCCGCGAAGCGACGCGCAGCCGAGCATGGCACCGACTGCGCCGCCGGCGTAGCGAAGCGTGACGCTGACCGTGTCCTCGACCTCGCCCGCACCGTCTACCGCCGCCGTGGAGGCCGCCACATGCTCGATCTCCAGGCCTGTGACATGGCGGATCACGTCGAGGTAGTGGCAGAGGTTCATGATCAGGATCCCTCCGCCCGCCTGCGCGCGGCTCATGCGCCATGTCGTGATCGCGCGGCCCGAGAAGCCCCCGTACCAGTACGACGGCTCCTTCTCCATCAGGAGCTTCACGAAGGTGCCGCCAACGCGTCCGACCGCACCCTCCTGCACGAGGCGTCGAGCGGAGATGACCTGCGGAAGGTAGCGCTGCGGGAAGCAGACGGACAAGACGACTCCAGCGCGCGCCACGGCCTCCGAGAGCTCGACCGCGGACGCGAGGTCCTGGGCGAGCGGTTTCTCGACGATGACGTGCTTGCCGGCTTCGGCGGCCTCGACCGCGAGCGGCAGGTGGAGGTGATGCGGAACGCAGACGAACACTGCGTCGACGTCCTCCCGTCCCAAGAGCGCCTCGACGCTCGGCTCGGCCCGGGCCCCGAAGTGCTGCTCGATCTCCTGCGCGAGCGCCGGTACAGGATCGAAAGCCGCGACAAGCTCGACGTTCGGCGCCGCCATCGCACCCGTGGCGTTCTGGAAGGCGATGTCGCCGCATCCGAGCAGCCCGATCCGCAGCCGGCCTTCGGCGCCGGCGAACGGGTCCGTGGTGCGCGACACCGGCGGGAGCGACCTGGACGCGTCGACCCCCAACGCGCGAACGGAAGGCCGCAGCGGCGGTGAGGGCACCGAGTCGAGTCGCGACCAGTCGAGCCGTATGGCGACCGCGCCGCTCGAGCGCACGAGCTCGCGATAGGCGAGCTCGGGCTCGCGCGGATCGATCGCGTGCGTAACGAGGTCGTCAACCTGAACGTCGCCCGCCGCGAGCTGCGCGAGGAACCGGGCTCCGGTCTCGCTCTGCAGATCCGTTCCTGTGAGCCGGCCTTCCCACGTGAGCGTCTCAACATGAGCGCCGATGAGCCGGATGCGGCGGCGGACGATCTCGGCCGCCGGAAAGTCGACCGTCACACCACGAGGTGACCCGAGCAGAACGACGAGCCCACCGTCACGGGCGGCCGCGACAGCAGTCCGAACACCGTTTCCATCGCCAGTTGCCTCGAAGACGATGTCCGCGTCGATGCCGGCTGCATCGTCGCCCTCGCCGGTCGCGACGAACGACGACGCGCCCCCGCGCCGCGCGAGCGCCTCCTTCCCGCGCGTGCGCGCAACGACGGTTGCTTCGGCCGCCCCAGCGGCCCGCGCCAGACGAAGCGTCAACGCGCCGATCAGCCCCGTACCGACGACACAGATCCGCTCGCCTCCGGCGATGTCGGCAAGTCGCACCCCCTGCGAGCAGATCACGCCGAGCTGGATAAACGCGGCGTCCGCGAGCGAGACCGACTCGGGGACGACGTGAACGCTCCCGGCCGGAACGGTCGCGCGCGAGGCGTGCGGCAGCCCGCGTACCGCGACCCTATCGCCCTCGGCGACGCCGGTCACGCCCGCCCCGACGGCCTCGACGATCCCCGATCCCGAGTATCCGGGCTTGAAAGGAGTCGAGGCGCCTGTGTGCGGAAGCTTCAGGAACTGCGCCCGCTCGGTCCCTGCGCTGATGATCGTCGACGACGCCCGAACGGTCACCTCACCGCGGCCGGCGCGAGGGACGACTCCGTCGAGAAGCTCGGCCCTCCCACGCCCGGTCCAGACCACCTGACGAGTGGGAAGCAGGCGGGATCGGCGGCGAAGAGCCTCGCCTACGGCAGTGACCGACCACCACACGTCGCGCTTCGCCTCGGAGGCGCGCGCGTCGCTGTAGCCCGCGCGCTTGAGCACGCCGTTCGCGTAGGCATTCAAGAATGGCTTGATCTGCACGTCAATCTGAGTATTACCCCAGAAAGGCGCGCGCACAGGCCTCGGCGGGGCTCCCGCCCGGATCCCCGCGAAAGGGGGAGGGCTGGTACTGGACGAGCGGCGGGCAAGACCTAGCTCGCCAGTTCGAGAGAGCGGGCTTACTGTGAGACCGATGCAGACGACGACACATGTCCCGTTCCTCGATCTCAGCCCGGTCAATACGGCGCTCAAGGAGCGTCTGCTCGAGGAGATCGGCGACCTGGTCGAGACGGGCGCATTCACGAACGGCCCTCAGGTCGCGCAATTCGAGCAGGCCTTCGCGGAATACTGTGACCGCCAGTACTGCGTCGGGGTCGCCAGCGGGCTCGACGCGCTCCGCCTTCGGCTGTGCGCCGCGAGGCTCGAGGAGGGCGACGAGGTGATCGTCCCGGCGATGACGTTCGTCGCGACGCTCGAGGCAGTAGCGCAGGCGGGCGGCACGCCGGTGCTGGTCGACATCACGGATGACGACTACTGCATGGACGTCGATGCGGTCGAGGCGGCCCTGACAGAGCGCACACGGTTCGTGCTGCCGGTGCACCTCTACGGCCAGCTCGCCGACATGCGGCGCCTCTGCGAGCTTGCCGAGAGTCACAGCTTCGAGATCCTCGAAGACGCCTGCCAGGCGCACGGCGCGACGAGGGACGGGATTCGGGCCGGCGCGGCCGGAGGAGCCGGCGCGTTCAGCTTCTATCCGGGCAAGAACCTCGGCGCGATGGGCGATGCCGGTGCACTTGTGACCGACGACGAGGATCTCGCGGCGGAGATGCGCGCGCTCCGGGAGCACGGCCAGACCCGCAAGTATCACCACGACTACGTCGGCTACACCTCGCGCCTGGACACGATTCAAGCGATCGCCTTGCTGGCGAAGCTGCCCCTGCTCGACGAGGGCAACGACGAGCGTCGGGCCGTCGCCGAGGCGTACTCGCGCGCGCTCGAGGGCGTCGGCGACCTGAAACTGCCGGCGACGGCGATGGAGAGCGACCCTGTCTGGCACCTCTACGTCGTGAGGACCGCAGATCCTGACCGGCTCGCCGCGTCGCTGCGCGAGCGCGGGATCGGGACGGGGCGTCACTATCCCGAGCCCCTGCATTTCGCGCCGCCGTTCTCCCACCTAGGCCGAGGGCCCGGCACGTTCCCGGTCGCGGAGGCGCTCGCACGCGAGTGCCTCTCGCTGCCGATCTTCCCCGGCATGACGCCCAATCAGGTGGACACTGTCGCGGCGGCGCTCGCCACCGCGTTCGCCGAGCGTGGCTGACCACCCGGCGAACGATGCGCCGTTCCGGCTACTGAACGAGGTCACGTTCGGCGACGGCGTCGTCGTCTACTCCTTCGCCAACCTCTATGGCTGCTCGATCGGCGACGAGACTCGGATCGGCACGTTCGTCGAGATCCAGCGCGGGGTGACGATCGGTGCGCGCTGCAAGATCCAGAGCCACACGTTCATCTGCGACGGGGTGGAGATCGGAGACGACGTCTTCGTCGGTCATGGCGTGATGTTCATCAATGACAAGTACCCCCGTTCGAGCGCTCCCGACGGGACTCTGCTGGGTCCTGACGACTGGACGCTGCTGCGGACGCGCATCGGCGATCGCGCGTCGATCGGATCGGGCGCCGTCGTACTCGGCGGCATCATCGTCGGCGAGGGCGCGACCGTGGGTGCCGGGGCCGTCGTGACACGAGACGTTAACCCGAATGAGACCGTTGCAGGAGTCCCTGCCCGCGCGCTGGTGGGCGAGCGGCACTCATCCTCCCCGATCGACTAGCGATCGGGTCGACCAATCCGCCGTTCAGTCGGACTTTCAAATCCTGGTCTACCCGTGCCGGACGGCTGTTCGTAGGCTCCGATTGGCCTGGTGAATCGCGGGTCTAGCGAATACGGGGAGACTGGGGCGAGGGGATGGGGAGCGTAGCGAGATCGGAAGCCGTGGCGTCACTGCCGGTCGTGCCGGTGCGCGCCGACGTCCGCACGCTGGAGATTCTCCGCCGCCGCCGTGCCGTGGGTCGGAAGGCGACCCGCGGATGGTTCGTGCGCCGCCTCCTCGCTTCCGCGGACGTACTCGCGATCCTCATCGCATTCGCGGCCGTTCAGTTCGTGGGAGGGCAACCCTTCAGCGGCGTGGCAACGCTCACGTTCGTGCTCTGCCTTCCCGGCTGGGTGCTGCTGGCGAAGCTGTATGGACTCTACGACCACGACGACGAGCGGACGTATCACACGACCATCGACGAGTTCGGCGGCATCTTCCACCTCGTGACGATCGGGACCTGCTTCCTCGTCGCCGTCGGGTGGGTGACCACGCATGTCGCGCCGCAGACCGGACCGACGCTCGCGTTCTGGGCGGCCGCGCTCGTGCTTGTCCCTTGTGCCCGTATGGCGGCCCGGCGCGTGAGTCGAAGCAGCTTGCGCTATCTCCAGAACACGGTCATCGTCGGCGCAGGCGACGTCGGCCAACTCGTCGCGCGAAAGATCCAGCAACACCCGGAGTACGGGATCAACCTGATCGGCTTCGTCGACGCGACTCCCAAGACGCGCCGGCCGGGAGTCGACCAGGTACCGATGATGGGAGTACCCGAGGATCTCGCGACGCTCGTCGAGGCGTACGACGTCGAGCGTGTGATCGTCGCCTTCTCGCGCGAGACGAGCGAGGCAACCGTCGAGGTCATTCGCCGGCTCAACGAGCGGGACATCCAGATCGACATCGTGCCGCGTCTGTTCGAGCTCGTCGGAACGACGGTGGACATGCACACGATCGAGGGCCTCCCGCTGGTCGGCCTGCCTCCGGCCCGCCCGAACCGCTCGTCCCGCCTCATCAAGCGGACGATCGACCTCATCGGAGCGAGCATCGGACTCGTGGTGGCGGCGCCGCTCTTCGCGTATGCGGCGTGGAGGATCCCGCGCGAGTCGCCGGGGCCGGTGCTCTTCCGCCAGGACCGCGTCGGCTTGCATGAACAGGAGTTCTCCTGCCTCAAGTTCAGGACGATGCGGTCGGACATCGACCAGACCGTGCACCGGGAGTACGTCCGGCGCACGATGAACAGCGACGTTGCGCCCAACGAGAACGGGCTCTTCAAGCTCAACCGCGACGACGCGATCACGCCGTTCGGGCGCTTCCTGCGGCGCACGAGCCTCGACGAGGTTCCACAGCTGATCAACGTCCTCCGCGGCGACATGTCGCTCGTCGGGCCGAGGCCGTGCCTCCGCTACGAGACGGAGCATTTCGAGCATTACCACTTCGACCGGTTCCAGGTCCCGCCGGGACTAACCGGTCTCTGGCAGGTCACTGCACGCGCGAACTCGACCTTCGGGGAAGCGCTCGACATGGACGTCGCGTACGCCCATGGCTGGTCGCTCGGCCTCGATCTCCGCCTGCTCTTCCTGACCCCCCTGCAAGTGCTGAAGAGGAGTACCGCCTGATGCCCGACTCTCCCATCTCGATCGCTGTTGTAGGCCTCGGCTACTGGGGCCCGAACCTCGTCCGTAACCTCTTCGAGATCCCGGGGGCCGACGTTGCAATTGTCTGCGACCAGCGTCCCGAGGCGCTCGAGAAGCTCGTCCGTCGCTACCCGGGGCTGCGCACGACGACGTCCTACGACGAGGTCCTGTCGGATCCCTCCATCGACGCGGTTGTGATTGCGACACCGGTGACGACCCATCACCCGCTCGCGTTGCAGGCCCTGCAGGCCGGCAAGCACGCGTTCGTGGAGAAGCCGCTCGCGGCGAGCACGAGCGAGGCGCTGGAACTCATCGAGGCTGCAGAGCAGAACGACGCCATCCTCATGCCCGGGCACACGTTCCTGTACAGCCCTCCGGTGAACCTCGTCCGCGACATGATCGTGTCCGGCGAGCTGGGCGAGATCTACTTCGTGTCGACCAGCCGGGTCAACCTTGGACTGCACCAGTCGGATGTCAGCGTGGCCTGGGACCTCGCTCCGCACGATTTCTCGATCATCCGCTACTGGCTCGACGAGGCGCCGATCCGGCTCAGCGCGATTGGCCGCGGCTGCATCATCCCGGATACGCCCGACGTTGCGTTCATCACCCTCGAGTTCGAGTCACAGACGCTGGCGAACGTCGAGCTCTCCTGGCTCGCGCCGAGCAAGCTCCGGAGAACCACCGTGGTCGGCTCCCGCAAGATGGTCATCTACGACGACACGAGCAACGAGCCCGTGCGCGTCTTCGACTCGGGCGTCGACCTGCCGGATCCGGGCACGTTCGGCGAGTACAAGCTCAGCTATCGCACGGGCGACATCGTCTCACCGCGGGTCGCCGCGGCCGAACCGCTCTCCCTCGAGCTCCGCGACTTCTGCGACTCGATCCGCACAGGGTCTGAGCCGCGGTCGTCCGCGTCCCTGGGACTCGACGTCGTTCGGATGATCGAAGCCGTCGACCGGTCCCTGGCCGACAAGGGCGCCCGCGTCCCGGTCGCCGAACTGGACATTCTGACCTCCGCCTGACGGGCAACGAAGCGAGGAGGGCCGGCCGCTCATCGGTCGGCCCTCCTCGGTTCCAGTACGTCCGGAGGGTCGCTTACACCTTCGCGGTAGTCGCGGGTGCGAGCTCGGAGTGATTCAAGAGGCCGTTCCGCTGAGCCCAGCGGCTCGCCTCGGTGCGATTCGCGACGTTCAGCTTCCGATACACGTTGGAGAGGTGGAACTTCACCGTCTGCTCGGTGACCCACAACCGCTTGGACAGTTGCGAGTTGGAGTAGCCCTCGGCCGCCAGCCGCAGGATCTCGAGCTCGCGCTTCGTGAGCCGAACCGCCTCGCCCGGCTTTCCGTTCGGTGCGGGGGCGGCCTCTTCTGCCTGGGCGGAAGCTGCGAAGTAGATCGATCGCTCGAAAGCGAGCCTGACCGCAGCGGCGAGATCAATGGGCTCGGCACGCTTCGCGCAGAAGACGGAAGCGCCCGCGGCAAACGCAACGTTGCGCTCGCGCGGACCGTCGCTGTCGGAGAGCACGATGCACGTCACCGCCGGGTTCGCCTCCCGGGCGCGATCGATGACCGACTTCTCCGAGTCGAATCCGGCCGAGTGGTAGTCCACGAGCACCATGTCCGGAGCCTGCTCGCCCACCAGGTCGTGTGCGTCGCTGATCTCCGTCGTCCGCCCTACGACGGAGAGTTCAAGTTTTTCGAGCAGGATCTGAAGCGCGTCGAGCCACAAGGGATGGCCATCCACGATCACCGCAGTCTTCGAAGCCATCTGACTCATTTGCAATGCCGCCTTTCCGCATAGGTCGTCGAGCGTGTCCCCTCTATGTGGGGGAGGCAATACTTACCTAATCCCTGGGAAGAGCGCAATACTTCCTTAACGGAACTGGACCTTTGGCTTAACAGCTTTGAAGTCATATTTTGGACGCCACGGCTTGCCCTGTCGTGGTCTCGGCACCGGCCTGCGGGGCATGGACAAGCGGAAAACGGCTCCGAGGTCGTCGATGCAGGTTGCCCCCGCTAGAGGGAAGGGCATCACGAGAACGGGCAGGGCCTCGAAGAAGTGGACCCCCATCGGTCCTAACTGGGCCGTTACTCAAAACACCCGCAGAACCTCCCACCCGCCTCCTCCCTACCCGAGCGAGGGAGACCGACGGTGAGAGGAGAAGATCAAGCGGCGCGATGGGTTCGATGCCCAGTTGTGCAGCACGAGCGATGCGGAATAACCCGAGGTGCCTTGTTTGCAGGCACCTCGTTGTTACTTTGACGACGAGCGAATGGGCGCTACTGGGCTCGAACCAGTGACCCCCAGCTTGTCGAGCTGGTGCTCTCCCAACTGAGCTAAGCGCCCGGGTCGGCGGCCACTTTAGCCGAGGATCAGAAGATCTCCGGGCACCACGGGAGCGGGCGCCACGTGAACAGCGCATCCGCGCGCTCGATCGCGCCAGGCTGGAGCTCCTCTACGCGCAGCGCGTTGCGGAGCTCGGCGAAGGAGACCGCCCCGAGATACGCCGAGCCGAGCACGTTGACGTCGAGCGCGAGATCGGCGGCTTCCTCCGTTCGCGCGGCGCGGCCGTTCTCGACGAGCCAGCGCCCCTCGTTCCACGGGCAGACGGCGTCGCGCACCTCGACGACGATCCTCCCCTCGCCCACGTACGTGCGCCCGGAAAGTGCGGCGCCGACGTCGACGAGGCGCACCCAGAGGGAGTCGGCGGCGGTGTAGAAGAGCCGGCGCGGGTTCGCGAGCAGGAGGAAGAGCGGATGGTCGGGCGGGAGCAGCTGCGCCGTGATCGTCGCTGCCCAGTCGATGTCGAGGAGGTAGCGCCAGACCTCGGCCGTCGCCTGCGGCGTCGTCGCCACCGCCTCGATCACCTCGGTCGCGGCCGGACGAGACCGCGCCCTCGAAATCGAGGTGCGCGCGATAGATCGCGTAGCCGGCGACGGCGCCGTCGAGCTCGAGTACGACGAAGCGCTTCGGGTTCGCCTCCTGCTCCGCCGGAGTGCGGAGCGTGCGCACTTCCCACCACGCCGGCGGGCGCGCGAGGGACGCCCGGACGCTGGCGGTGCAGCTCCTCCCAGACCGGCGGGAAAAGCTCCATCGCCTCGTCCTGCGTCACGAAGCCGCATCTGCCCGCGGCGCTCGAGCGGCTGCGCGAACGCTGACCACTCGCGCGGGAGCTTGACCTCGCCCGCCCACGCCGCGAGGCCGTAGCCGAAGCGCCCGTAGATCGTCTCCTCGCTCGCCCACAGCGCCGCGATCGGCTCCCCGCGCTCGTGGACGTCGTCGAGCTGCGCGTGCATCATCGAGCGCAGCACGCCGCGGCGGCGATGCGTCGGATAGACGCCGACGACGGTCACCCCCGCACAGGGGAGCGACCCGCCGGGGACCGACATGTCGAACGTGTACGCGCCCGCACCGCCGACGATCGTGTCGCCGTCGAAGGCCGCGTGCATCCGCTCGATGCTCGCGGATGCGCGTCCAGCGGTCGAGCATGTCCTCCTTCGGGACGCGCTGAAGTACTGGCCGATCCCGTAGATAGGCGCGCGCAAGCTCGTCGCGGTCTCGGCAGGCGCGGACGTCGAACATGCCGACGCGACGCTACAGCTTTTCGAGGGGCGCGTAGTCGAGCATCGAGCTTCCGCTCGCTGCCGTCGTCGGCGAAGCGGACCGTGACGAGGCCCCCCGCCTCGACCTGCACGACGACGCCCTCGCCGAGCGTCGAGTGGCGCACCGAGTCGCCGGTGGAGAGAGTCGGGACGGTCTCTTTCGGCACGAACTCGTGGCTCGAGCGTGGACGGGGCGTAGCCCGACCACGACGCGGGCCGCAGCCGCTCGCGCTCGACGTGGCGCTCGGGCACCTCGTCGAGGAACCGCGACGGGAGGTTGTGGTTGCGACCGCCGAACAGCATCCGCGACGACGCGTGCAGCAGCGTCAGGCGCTCGCGGCGCGCGCGTCATACCGACGTACGCGAGCCGCCGCTCCTCCTCGATCCCCTGCTCCTCGATCGAGCGCGAGTGCGGGAAGATCCCCTCCTCCATGCCGATCATGTAGACCGCGCGGAACTCGAGGCCCTTCGCGTTGTGGAGGGTCATGAGCGTGACGAGCGAGCCGTCGCCGCGGATCGCGTCCTGGTCGGAGTAGAGCGAGATCTCCTGGAGGAAGCCCGACAGAGTCGTGTCTCCTTCGGTCTGCTCCTTCCACTCGCGCGCGACGGACACGAGCTCCTGGAGGTTCTCCATGCGGCCCTGCGCCTCGATCGTGCGCTCGGCCTCGAGCGACTCCGTGTAGCCGCTGCGCGCGAGCACCTCCTCGATCAGCTCGGGAACGTCGTACTCCATCGCGGCCGACATGAGCGACTCGATCGTCGCGCGGAACGCCTTGAGCGCCTTCTGCGGCGCGGCGCCGACGCCGGCCATCTGCGCCTCAGCGGTCGCCTCCCAGAGCGAGATCTCCCGCTGGTCGGCCCACGTCATGAGCCTGGCGAGCGTCGTGTCGCCGATGCCGCGGCGCGGCCGGTTCGCGATGCGCAGGAGCGAGACGGCGTCGAACGGGTTGTCGAGCACCTGGAGATACGCGACGAGATCCTTCACCTCGGCGCGCTCGTAGAACCGCGGGCCGCCGATGACCTGGTACGCGACGCCCTGGCGCACGAGGATGTCTTCGAGCACGCGGCTCTGCGCGTTCATCCGGTAGAAGACCGCGATCTCGCTGCCGGAGTAGCCCTCCTCGACGAGGCGCGCGATCTCGGCGGCGACGTAGCGCGCCTCGGCGTGCTCGTCCTCGACCTCGACGACGCGCACCTGCTCGCCGTCGCCGAGCTCCGACCAGAGGTTCTTCTCCTTGCGCTCGCGGTTGTGCGTGATGACGCCGTTCGCCGCGTCGAGGATGTTCTGCGTCGAGCGGTAGTTCTGCTCGAGCGCAATCGTCGCCGCGCCCGGGAAATCGCGCTCGAACTCGAGGACGTTGCGGATGTCGGCGCCGCGGAACGCGTAGATCGACTGGTCCGGGTCTCCGACCGCGAACAGGTTCGTGTGCTTCTCGGCGAGCAGTTGCAGGAGCCGGTACTGCGCGTGGTTCGTGTCCTGGTACTCGTCGACGAGGATGTAGCGGAACGCGTCCTGCCACTTCTTTCGCGACTCGGGGAAGCGCTCGAGCACGTCAACCGTGAGGAAGAGCATGTCGTCGAAGTCGACGGCGTTCGAGGCGAAGAGGCGCTTCTGGTAGAGGTCGTACACCTCCGCAACGGTCTGGTCGTAGAAGCTCGCGACGCGCTCGCCGTACTCCGCCGGGCCGACGAGGCGTGTTCTTCGCGTTCGAGATCTGCGAGTGGATGCCGCGTGGCGTGAAGCGCTTCGGGTCGCGCTCGAGCTCCTGCGAGACATTGCTTGACCAGGCGAAGCTGATCCCCGGAGTCGTAGATCGTGAAGTTCGAGCGGTAGCCGAGCTGCTCGGCCTCGCGGCGCAGGATCCGGCCGCACGCGGAGTGGAACGTCATCACCCACGCGGCGCGTGCGGGCGGCCCGACGAGGTCGGTGACGCGCTCGCGCATCTCCGCCGCCGCCTTGTTCGTGAACGTGATCGCGAGGATCTCGGGCGGCTTCACGCCGACCGCGCCGAGCAGGTGCGCGATGCGGCGCGTGAGCACGCGCGTCTTGCCGGAGCCCGCTCCCGCGATGACGAGGACGGGACCCTCGGTGTGGAGGACGGCCTCGCGCTGGGCCGGATTCAGGTCGGCGAGGTACGTCTCCGGCGTCGTCGCAGCCACCCGGCCACGATAGAGGAGGGTGCGGCGATAGGCTCGCAGCGTGCAGCTCGCGCTCATGGTCGAGGGGCAGGAGAACGTCACGTGGGACGACTGGTGCGCCCTCGCGGCCGCGTGCGAAGAGCACGGGATCGGAACGCTGTTCCGCTCCGACCACTACATCTCGCAGGGCGACGAGTTCCACGGCGTCGCACACGACGCGTGGACGACGATTGCCGCGCTCGCGGCGCGTACGACGACGCTGCGGTTCGGCACGCTCGTCTCCCCCACCACGTTCCGCGCGCCCGGCCTGCTCGCGAACGCCGTCGCGACCGCGGATCACGTCTCGGGCGGGCGCGTCGAGCTCGGGATCGGCGCGGGCTGGATGGAACGCGAGCATCGCGCGTTCGGCTTCGACTTCCCCGACACGAGCGTCCGCGTCGAGCGCTTCGCCGAGCAGCTTGAGATCGTCCATCGGCTCTGGACGGAGGAACGCGTCGACTTCCGCGGCCGGCACTACACGCTCGAGGACGCGCCGGGCCTGCCGAAGCCCGTGCAGCAGCCGCGCCCTCCGATCATCGTCGGCGGCGGCGGCAAGCGCGGCACGGTCGAGCCGGCGCTCCGCTTCGCCGACGAGTACAACACGCCGTTCGTCTCGGTCGAGGAGGCTGCCGCGATCAGGGAGAAGACGCGACCGCTGCGCTTCTCCGTCATGACAAGCTGCCTCGTCGGCGAGACGCACGACGACGCGGTCGAGCGCGCGCATGCGCTCTACTCGCTGCGCCCGCGCGAGCTCTCGTTCGACGACTGGCTCGCACGCTTCGAGGAACGGGCCGTCATCGGCTCCGTCGATGAGGTCTCCGAGCGGCTCCGCGCGTACGAGCGCGCCGGTTGCGACCGCGTCATGCTCCAGCACCTGAACCATCGCGACCTCGAGTCGGTGCGGGTCATCGGACGCGAGCTCGCGCCGGCGGTCGCGTGACGGAAGAGACCGGCACCGCGCGCCTCGAGATGTTCAGCGACGGCGTTTTCGCGATCGCCGCAACGCTGCTCGTGCTCGAGCTCGCGGTCAAACCGAGCAGCGCGCACTCGCTCGGGTACCAGCTCCTGCACCAGCTCTGGCCGTCGTATCTCGCGTACGCGACGAGCTTCCTCACGATCGGGATCATCTGGATCAACCACCACCACGTGATGGAGACGATCGCGCGCGTCGACCGCACATTCCTGTTCCTCAACACGCTGCTGCTGCTCGTCGTGGCGTTCATCCCGTTCCCGACGCGGCTCGTAGCGCACTACCTCGGCAAGGACGGCGAGCGCGACGCGGTGTACGCCTACGGCGCGACGCTCTTCCTGATGGCCGTCGTCTTCAACGTGCTGTGGGCGTACGCGTCGCGTGGCAGGCGGCTGATCCGTGAGGACATGCCCGAGGCGAAGGTGCGCGCCGTCACACGGGCCGCGGCCGTCGGCGTCCCGCTGACAGCGCTCATCCTCGTGATCGCGATTTGGTCGCCGGTCGGAGCCATCGTCTTCGCCCTCGCGATCTCGGCGTTCTACCTGCCGGGCGCAGCGCTCGTCTTCGACCGGTCATAGGTCGATCGTCCGCGTCGCCTGGAACGCCTCGAGGAAGCGGCGGTCGTGCGTGACGAGGAGCACGGTGCCGTCGTAGCCGGAGAGCGCGCGCTCGAGTTCCTCGATCGCTTCGACGTCGAGATGGTTCGTCGGCTCGTCGAGGACGAGGCAGTTGACGCCGCGCGCCGCGAGGAGGGCAAGTCCGGCGCGGGTGCGTTCGCCCGGTGAGAGCGACGACGCAGCGCGGAACACGTCCGCGGCGCCGAGGCCGAACTTCGCGAGCAGCGTCCTCGCCGTCTCCGTCTCGAAGTCGCGGAAGACGTCGAGCAGCGGCTTGTCGCCCGAGAGCGCCGCACGGTCCTGCTCGAGCTCGCCGAGAACGACGCCGGGACCTTGCCACCTCGTGCCGGCGGCGAGCGACCGGCGGCCGAGGAGAGCATCGAGCAGCGTCGTCTTGCCGCTCCCGTTCTTGCCGGCGATAGCGAGCCGGTCGCCCCAGCTCACCTCGAGGTCGAGCGGGCCGAGCCGGAACGCGCCGCGCTCGACGACGGCGCCCTCGAGCCGCACGACGACGTCTCCGCTGCGCGCGGCGGGAGCGAGACCGAGACGCAGCTCCCACGGCTCGTACGGCTTCTCGACCGTCTCGACCTTCTTGAGCTTCGCGGCGTACGTCCGCTTCACGTCCTTCGACTTCTTCTTCTTGCGGCCCTGGCCGTAGCCGCGGCGCTCCCACTCGGCCATCTGGCGCTGCTGCTCGGAGATGCGCTTGCGCTCGGCGGTCGACGCCTCCCAGCGCTGGAAGTGGCGATCGCGCCGCCGTGCGCGCTCGGCCTCGTACTCGCTCCAGCCACCGGCGTACTCGGTCGCGCCGCGCGTCCACTCGTCGAGCTCGACGATGCGGGTGACGGTGCGGTCGAGGAAGGCTCGGTCGTGCGAGACGACGACGAGCGAGCCCGGCTGCGCCGTGAGTTGCCGCTCGAGCCACTCGAGCCCCGCGAAGTCGAGGTCGTTCGTCGGCTCGTCGAGGAGCAGGACGTCGATGCTCCTCGCGCAGCACCGCGGCGAGCGCCCGGCGTGTCTCCTCCCCTCCCGAGCCACGCCCGGAGTCACGCTCCTGCGCGAGGTAGCCGACCGAAAGCGACGGCGGAGAGCGGCGCACGCGGCCCTCGTCCGGTTCCTCGAGCGCGGCGAGCAGGCGCAGCAGGGTCGACTTGCCAGTGCCGTTCGGCCCGACGAGTCCGATGCGGGCGCGCGGCGGCACGACGAGGTCAACGCCCGCGAGGACGATTTCCGATCCGTACGACTTCGAGATTCCGGACGCGACGAGCGAGCCGGCAAGGCGAGACATGCGCAACGACCTCCAACGACGTGGGACAAGAACGGGCCGGTATGGAGCGGTCAGTTGCGCATAGATGGGCGCTGAGCGCCGATGGCCACACTAGCTAACGCGGGTCACAGCGCCAACCGTCCCAAACCCCCACCCGCCCACGGGGAACAAAGGATGCGCGTTCAAAGTTGCGCCGAGACGCGCAACTTTGTGCCAACACTCTCGCGGCCGGCCTAGCGGCGGACGGGCACGACGAACACGCCGCTCTCGTCCTCGATCACGCGGACGTTGGCGCCGTAGTGCGCCGCGACGTTCGGTGCGGAGAGGACATCCGCGGCGGCACCCTCCGCAACGACCGCGCCGCCGTCGAGAAGCACTACGTGCTCGGCGTACTGGCCGGCGAGCGTGAGGTCGTGCAGCGTCGTCACGACGGTGAGCCCGTCCTGGCGCAGCTCGTCGACGAGCTCGAGCACGAGCTGCTGGCGGCCGAGGTCGAGCGACGTCGTCGGCTCGTCGAGGAGCAGGACGCGCGCCTCCTGCGCGAGCGCCCGCGCGAGCACCGTGCGCTGCAACTCGCCGCCACTGAGCGAGCCGAGCGACCGCTGCGCGAACTCAGCGAGGTCGAGACGCCGCAACGCGCGCGCGGCGGCGTCGCGGTCACGCTTTCCTTCCCCGCCGAGGTACGAGATGTGCGGCGTGCGGCCGAGGAGGACGTACTCCGCGACCGTGAGCTCGGGCGGAGTCTCGGGTTTCTGCGGCACGAACGCCACGAGGCGCGCGAGAGCGCGCCGTCCGAGGCGGCGGACGTCCTGCTCCTCGACGCGAACGTCGCCGTCGAACCGGACAAGACCCGCGAGAGCTCGGAGCGCCGACGTCTTCCCCGCGCCGTTCGGCCCGATGAGCGCCGTCCAGCCGCCCGACTCCGTTGCGAACGACACGCCGCGTACGGCGGCGACCGGCCCGAACCGCACCCAGAGATCGTCGACCGCGATCACCGCATCGACCTCGACATGCGCAGGACGAGCGCGAAGAACGGCGCGCCGAGGAACGCCGTGATCACGCCGATCGGTTCCACTCGCCGGAGCGACCACTGTCCGCGCGAGGACGTCGGCGAGGACGAGGAAGCCGGCGCCGCCGAGCAGCGAGAGCGGGATCAGCGCGCGGTAGCTCGTCGAGACGAGGAGCCGGATCATGTGCGGGACGATGATCCCGACGAAGGCGATGAGACCGCTGACCGACACCGCCGCCGCGGTCCCGAGCGTCGCCGCCACGACGATCGTCAACCGCGCGCGGGCGACGTTGATGCCGAGGCTCGCCGCTTCGTCGTCGCCGAGGCTCAGCACGTCGAGCACGCGGCGGTGGAGGAAGATGACGGTCGAGCTCACGGCGATGTACGGCAGGCAGATCGCAGACGTCATGCCACGTGGCGGTCGAGAACCCGCCGAGCAGCCACGAGTAGATGTTCTGCAACTGATCGGGATGCCGCTGCTGGATGAAGTTCTGGAGGGCCGCGGTGAACGTCGCCATCGTCACGCCCGCCAGCACGAGCGCTCCTGTCATGTACTTGGCGCCGACCGAGCGCCCCAGGCCGTACGTGACCACCACGGCGCAAATGGCGCCGACGAACGAGGCGAGCGGCACCGCCCAGCTCGTGCCGCGCCGTCGAGGCGTAGACGATCGCGAGCGTCGCGCCGAGCCCCGCTCCGCCCGCGACGCCGAGGAGATACGGATCGCACGAGCGGGTTCCGGAAGACGCCCTGGTACGACGCGCCGGCGATCGCAAGCATTCCGCCGACGAGCGCCGCGAGCGCCACCTCCGGCGCGCGGAGCTGCCAGAGGATCTCGCGGTCGACGCCGAGAGCGCCGGAAATGCGTCGGCCCGACCGCCAGCCCGATGACGAGCCGAGACGAGCGACGAGGAAGCCGCCGGCGACGAGGCCGGCACGGAGACTCACGCCACGGGCCTCGACCCGCGGCGCAACGTCCAGTCTCTCGGCCGCGACGGCCACTACTTCTGCCTGGCGATCTTCGCCACCGCCGCGGCGAACTCGACGATCCGCGGCCCCCAGCGCGACGCGATGCCGTCATCGACGCCAACGACGCGGTGGTGGACGACGGCGCTGATCCCGCTCCACGCCGGCCGCCCGGCGACGGTGGCGGCGGTCTGGCCGCAGCACTTCGTGTCGGCGAGAACGATGATCTGCGGGTTCGCCGAGACGATGTACTCGGACGACAGCTGCGGGTACTGCGTGTGCGCGCTCGCACCGGCCGCGTCGGCGATGTTCTTGAAGCCGAACAGCTTGTAGATCGAGCCGATGAACGTGCTCGACGTCGCCGAGTAGTACGTCTGGTCGAGCTCGTGGTAGACGCGCAGGTGACGGTTCGCCGCCGGAACGCTCGCGACGATCTGCGCCATTCGCTGCTTCATCCGGCTGACGACCGAAGCAGCGCTCGATCTCGCGGCCGGTGAGCCGGCCGAGGCCGTTGATCTCCTTGTACGCTGCCGACGAGATTGACCGCCGCCGGCTCCATCACGACCTTGATCCCGAGCTTGCGGAGCTGGCCCGCGAAGCCCGCCGGGTTGTACGAGATGAGGACGAGGTCGGGGTGGTAGCCGGCGATCGCCTCGACGTTCGGCGTGTAGCCGGAGAGACTCGTCCGCGGCGCGCTCGCCGGATAGTCCGAGTCCTGGTCGACCGCGACGACCTGCTTGCCGGCGCCGATCTCGAACAGATCTTCGGTGATCGTCGGCGAGAGCGAGATGATCACGGTGATAGACGTGCGACTGTCGCCGCCGGGGCCGACGCCGAGAGCGAGACCGCGACGAGCGCGGCCACAAGAGCCACGGGGAACGCAAGAGCATTGCGGTGCACGAATCCTCCTTCCGCGAGGGGTTCGAGATGAGCGGCGAGCGACAGGTCTTCTGACTTGGGGCTCCCTCCTCCGCCGCCTTCCCGGGCCCCATCTCAGATGGCCGAGCCCAGTGGCGTCGTGGCGGAAGAGCGTCTCCCCTTACAGCGGCGGGACCGTCCCGGATTTGCACCGGAGTTCCCTTACCGCTCGCCGGTATGTGGCGGGAGCCTAGCATCGTGTCCTGTGAGCGACCTTGCAATCGCCGTCGACCTCGACGCCGTGCTCGCGGACACGCGGCCGGTTTGGGACGCGTGGCTCGAGGATGCGTCGCGCCGGGCGCGCGTCGAGCTCGCCCTTCCCGCCGACCGAACGGAGGCCGCGCGGTGTCCTCGACGCGGAGCTCGGCGACTGGCGGCCGCTCCTCGACCGCTTCGCCGCCGACCGTGCGCCGCTCTGGTTCCGTCCGAAGGCGGAGACGAACGCCGTGCTGCGGAGACTCACCGCCGCCGGTGCGCGGATCGGCGCGTTCACCGACGCGCCGAGCGAGCTCGCCGAGCTTGCGCTCTCGCACACGGGCGCAGCACGCTACGTCGAGACGATCGGGACGCTCGCTGACGTCCGAGCGGAGCTCGGCGGCGACGCCGTCGTCGTCACTTCCCGCGAGGCGCTCGGGGAATTACCATGACGCGCGTGGAACACGACCTCTCCGACCGCCGGTTCGATCTCATACTCGAACGCCTCGACCGCATCGCGGACGAGCTCGCGAAGACGAACCAGCGGCTCGACAACGACGAGAACTTCCTCCGCATCAGCAAGGAGCTCGCGATCCTCAACGAGTCGCTCCAGGCGCTCGCGTACGCCGCGCTCGGCCAGCAAGCGCCGTCGGTGCGCCGCCGCTCCGCCTAGCGCCTAGCTCCTACCCGAGCCGATACAGCGTGCCGTCGAGCGACGTGGCGAAGAGCTCGCCGTGCCCGTTCGTCCCGAAGGACGACAGGGAGGGAACGCTGCCGGAAACCGCCGGCGACGAGCTGCGCCCGCCCGCGCCGGTGGTGAAGCTCCAGACCGCGCCGGTGCAGTAGTCGCCGTAGAAGTAGCGCCCCCGCGCCGCCGGAACGGCAGAGCCCCGGTAGACGTAGCCGCCGGTGATCGAGCACTGTCCGTTCACATGCTTGTAGACGAGCACGGGCGATTTCTTCTGGCCGCTCGCCGAGTACGTGTGACTCGCGTCGTACACGGAGTAGCCCTCGTAGCGGCTCCAGCCGTAGTTGGCCAATTGGTCGAGCTTCGACGCGGCGCGGAAGTCGACCTCCTCCCAGGTGTTCTGCCCGACGTCTCCGATCCAGAGGTTGTCGTTCTTCGCGTCGAACGAGAAGCGCCAGGGATTGCGCAGCCCTAGTCCGACGATCTTCCAGTGGCCGTCGGGTGTCTTCGTGCGCGAACGCAGGAGCTTGCCGAGGTCTGAGTGCATGTTCTGAGCGTGCTGCTCCGGGTCGCCGCCCGAGCCGCCATCGCCGTAACCGGCGTAGAGGTAGCCGCGCTTGTCGAACTGCAGCTGCCCGCCGTTGTGGTTCGAGTACGGCTGGTGGACGGCGAGGAGAACCCGTCCGCTCGAGGCGACGCCGACGCCGCCCGCCGAGCGATAGACCGCGACGCGCGAGTTGCCCTGAAGGTTGGTGTACGAGACGTAGAAGAGATGGTTCGTGGCGTAGTTCGGGCTGAACGCCATCGAGAGGAGCCCCTGCTCACCGCCGCTCAGAACGATGCCGTGGATGTCGAGAAACGTCCCGGTGATGTGTCCGCCGCTCACGATCTTGATCGTCCCTGGCTGCTCGACGACGTAGAGCGTGTCGGGATCGCCAGGCGCCGACGTGACGAAGACCGGGGAGTTAAAGCCGGACGCGACCTGCGTGAACGAGAAGCTCGTGGCCGGACCGAGCGCGCCGGTCGCTGCGCCGCCGCCGGCGCAGCCGGCCGCGATCGCCGCGGCAAGGAGGACGGAAAGAGGCCTGGGCATCGTCGCCCTCGTTACGGCAAGCGCCAGATATTGAGGACGCCTGACGTCGCCTGGTCGTTCGCGTTCCCTTCCGGGAGAGCGACGAAGCCGTCCGTCGCGATCGCGGTGTTCCAGTGCCCGGGGCCTGCGTTGAGCATCTTCACGAGATCCCCGGTCGCCGGCGTCATAGACATTGAGGCGCCCGTCCGGGTTGTAGACATAGAGGAGCCCACCCGCGATCACGGGACTCGTGCCGGCGCGTTGCCGTCTTCCACACCGACTGGAGCCGGCCGCTCTGCAGCTCCCATGCCTGGGTCGCGCCGTTGTCGGCCGCGATCAGCCACACGTGGCCCTGCTCGCGCCATACGGCCGGCGCCGTGAAGAGCTTATTGCCGGTCGGCGTCGAGACGATCTGGAGCTCGTGGCCCTTGTGCGGAGCGGTGCCCTGCATGCGCTTGAGCGAGAGGAGGCGGATCAGCCCGTCCTTGCCGCCCTGCGCGATGAGCGTATTCGTGAGGTAGACGGGCGAGGTCGAGCCGAGATCGAGGTCTTGCTCGTTGAGCTTTTGCGTGTCCGTCGGCGTGTAGTTGCCCAGCATCTTCGCCTTCGGCGACAGCTCGATGACCGCGTCGCCCCAGTTCGTCTTGCCGTTCCACGGCGCGTTCCCGGTGGCGACAAGGAGGTTCCCGCTGCCCGGCATGACGACCGCGCCGGCGCGTCCCCAGATCGCCGAGTCGCTCGCGCCGCACGAGGACGGGACCATCAATCCGGTCCGGTTGGAGCAAAGCGAGTTCCAGACGTGGAGGAGCTTGCCGGCGGGCGAGATGATCACGACATGCCCCTGGTACGGCGGCACGTCCCCGACGTAACCGCCCGTGGTCGCAATGACGTCGCCGTTCGCATAGTTGAGCGACGTTCCAAGCTTCTCGTGCGTCGGATCCTTCGTGATCGAAAGGCGCCACGCGGCTTGGCCGTTCGCGACCGAGAGCTTCTGAATCATCCCGTCCGGCGACTCAGCGTAAATCCACTTGCGGCTCGGGTCGGCGACCGGCGTCGCAGTCGTGATCTGGGGACTGCCCGCAAAGGACGAGTAGCCCGACGGCTTCCACTGCCAGAGGATCGCGCCGCTGTGCGCATCGATCGCGAGGGTGATCCCGTACGTCGTCGTGACGAAGAGCGTGTCGTGCGTTGCGCCCTTCACCTTGACGCCGTGGAGGTAGATCGCCGAGGAGTCGACGGTTCCCGGCAACTGCACCTGGCGCCGGACGAGCGAGCCGACGTTCGCGGCCGTGATGCCGGTCGCGTGCGGGTCGTCACTCGAGCGGCTCGCGTCGTAGCCGAAGCGCGTCCAGTCGGGGCTCGCCGAGGACCGGACGCCCGCGGTGCCGCTTCCCACGCAACCGGCAGCTATGACCACCGCGACGATGAAGGCGAGAAGCTTGAGCATCGTCTCCTTACGGTAGACGCCAGATGTCGAGGACGCCCGACATGGCGTGGTCGTTCGCGTTGCCCTCCGGCAGCGCAATGAAGCCGTCGGTCGCGATCGGGCTGTTCCAGTGGCCCGTGCCGGCATCGAGCGTCGTCACGAGCTTCCCCGTCGCCGGCCTGTACACGTTCAGGCCGCCGTTCGGGTTGTAGACGTAGAGCAGGCCGCCCGCGACGAGGGGGCTCGTGCCGGGGTTGTCGCTCTGCCAGGCGGAGTGGAGGCGGCCGTTTCGCAGGACCCACGCCTCGGTCGCGCCGTTGTCGGCCGCGAAGAGCCACGTCTGGCCGTTCTCACGCCACACGGCCGGCGCCGTGAAGAGCTCCGATCCGGACGGCGTCGAGACGATCTGGAGCTCGTGCCCCTTGTGCCCCTTCGTGCCGTGCATGCGCTTGAGCGAGAGGAGTCGGATCTTCCCGTCTTTCCCACCCTGCGCGATGAGCTTCGACGTCAGGTAGACGGGAGAGGTCGAGCCGAGGTCGAGGTCTTGCTCGTTGAGCTTCTGCGTGTCCGTCGGCGTGTAGTTGCCGACCATCGCCGCTTTCCGTGAGAGCTCGACCACCGCATCACCCCAGTTCGTCTTGCCGTTCCACGGCGCATTCCCGGTGGCGACAAGGAGGTTGCCGCTGTGTGGCATGACGACCGCGCCCGCGCGCCCCCAGATCGCGGAGTCGCTCGCCCCGCACGTCGACGGGTCGATCAGCCCGCGACGGTTCGAACAGAGCGAGTTCCAGATGTCGAGCAGCTTCCCGGCAGGCGAGATGATCGCGACATGGCCCTGGTACGGCGGCGTGTCGCCGATGTACCCGCCGGTCGTCGCGATGACATGGCCGTTCGCGTAGTTGAGCGAGGCGGCGATCTTCTCCCGCGATGGAAGCTTCGTGATCGAGAGGCGCCAGGCGGCGTGGCCGCTTGCGACGGAGAGCTTCTGGATCTCCCCGTCCGGCGCGGAAGCGTAGATCCACTTGCGGCTGGGGTCGGCGACCGGCGTCGCCGTCGTGATCAGCGG
This sequence comes from uncultured Actinomycetes bacterium, assembly GCA_963767525.1. Classification (GTDB taxonomy): domain Bacteria; phylum Actinomycetota; class Thermoleophilia; order Gaiellales; family Gaiellaceae; genus Palsa-739. The sequence goes on along the minus strand of CAVYEH010000001.1, from coordinate 1,611,729 downwards.
GCTGCCGTCGTACGCGTACGAGCCGAAATCCGGCGGCTTGAACCGCCAGAGGATCGAGCCGCTGTGCGCGTCGATCGCGAGCGTGATCCCGTACGTCGTCGTGACGAAGAGCGTGTCGTGTTTCGCGCCCTTCACCTTGACGCCCTTGAGGTAGATCGCCGAGGAGTCGACGGTTCCCGGCAACTGCACCTGGTGCCGGACCAGCGAGCCGACGTTCGCGGCGGTGATCCCGGTCGAGTGCGGGTCGTCGCTCGAGCGGCTCGCGTCGTAGCCGAAGCGCGTCCAGTCGGCGTTCACGGACGAGCCGCCGGCGCCGGCGCTCGCACTCGCCGCTCCGATCAGTCCGGCGACGACGAGCAGGAGAACGAGGGACGAAACGAGACGCGGCACCTTCCGCCCCACCCTAGCCGGGAACGAGCGCCCTGAAAAGCGCTCTACGGCAGGCGCCAGATGTCGAGCACGCCGGTCGTCGCGTGGTCGTTCGCGTTGCCTTCGGGCTCGACGACGAGGCCGTCGGTCACGATCGGGCTGTTCCAGTGCCCTGCACCCGCAGCGAGCGTTGCGACGAGGTTCCCGTCCGTCGGCGTGTAGACGCGCAGCCCGCCGCCGTAGAGGTCGTAGACGTAGAGAAGCCCGCCGGCGATGACCGGGCTCGTTCCCGAATTCGTGTTCTCCCAGACGGGGTGAAGGCGGTTGTCGCGCAGCACCCAGGCCTTCGTCCCGCCGTTGTCGGCGACGATGAGCCACGTTCGGCCGTGCTCACGCCACACCGCCGGCGCCGTGAAGAGCTGCGACCGGTGCGGCGTCGAGACGCTCTGCAGCTCGTGCCCCTTGTGCGGAGCAGTTCCCTCCATGTTCTGCGCAGCGAGAGGAGCCGGATCTTCCGGTCCTTGCCTCCCTGGGCGATGAGCCTTCGGTGTGAGATACACGGGCGACGTCGAGCCGAGATCGAGGTCGAGGTCGTACAGCCGCGCCGTGTTCGTCGGCGTGTAGTTGCCGACGAGCTTCGCCGTTGGAGAGAGCTCGACCACTGCGTCTCCCCAAGTCGGTCTGACCATCCCACGGCGCGTTGCCGGTCGCGACGAGCAGGTTGCCGCTGCCGGGGACGACTACAGCGCCGGCTCGTCCCCAGATCGCCGCGTCGCTCGGCGGGCACGACGACGGGACGAGAAGCCTGGTGCGGTTCGAGCAGAGCGCGTTCCAGACGTCGAGGAGCTTGCCGTCCGGCGAGATGATCGCGACGTGCCCCTGGTACGGCGCCATCGTCGAAGTAGCCGCTCGTCGTCGCGATCACGTGCCCGTCCGCGTAATTGAGCGACGACGCGATCTTCTCACGCGACGGGAGCTTCGTGATCTTGACGCGCCAGGCGACGCTCCCGTTGGCGACAGAGAGCTTCTGGATCCTGCCCGTCGGGCGACGCGGCGTAGATCCACTTGCGGCTCGGATCGGCGACCGGCGTCGCCGTCGTGATCCGCGCCGGTGCCCGGCGAGGTGCGCGTAGCTCGGCGGCGTGTACTGCCAGAGGATCGATCCCGTCTGCGCGTCGATCGCGAGCGTGATCCCGTACGTCGTCGTGACGAAGAGCGCGTCGTGCGTGCTGCCCTCCACCGTCACGCCCTTGAGGTAGATCGCCGACCCGTCGACCGTTCCCGGCAGCTGCACCTGCTGCCGCACGAGCGAGCCGACGTTCGCGGCGGTGATCCCGGTCGCGTTCGGGTCGTCGCTCGCTGCGGCGCGCGTCGTAGCCGAAGCGCGTCCAGTCGGCGCCGGCCGTCGACGGCACGCCCGCCGCGACGCTCGCCGCGGAACCGGCGGCGATGAGCAACGCAACGAAGACCGAGAGCGCTACCGACGAAGCAGGATGCGGCGAAGCTCGTCTTCCTTCCCCGGCTCGAGGATCGCGAGAACCTGGTCGCCCGCCTCGAGCATCGTCGCGCCGATCCGCGATCTCCGCTCGCCCGTCGCGCACGACGGAGATCAGGCGCGAGCCCTCCGGCAGCGCGAGCGTCTCGATCGTCTTCCCCGCCGACGGCGAGTCGTTGTCGATCAGGCACCTCGACGATCTCGAGGTTCTCCCCGCGCAGCTCGAGCAGGTGGATCAGGCCGTGCTCCGGCACCTCGTGCTCGACGAGGGCCATGATGCTCGATGTCGCGCAGATGGTCGGCGAGATGCCGAGCAGGTCGAAATGCGCCTGGTTGCGCGGATCGTTGACGCGCGCGATCACCTTCGGGCACGCCGTACTTCTCGCGGGCGATCTGGCCGATGATCATGTTGTCCTCGTCGTCGCCGGTGAGCGCGAGGACGATGTCGGGCGGACGTGCGATGCCGGCCCGCTCGAGCACGAAGAGCTCGGTCGCGTCGCCGCGCTGCACCTGGTGCTCGAACTCCTTCTCGAGCGCGTCGTAGCGGTCGCGCCGCTGTTCGATCAGCGTCACCTCGTTCCCGAGGCGGAGGAGCGAGCGCGCGACGTTCGCACCGACCTTGCCGCCACCCGCGACGATGAGGTACATCAGTCGAGCCTCCTCGGCAGGCCGTGGGCATCGCGCACGACCGGGCGGCGTCCATAACCGGTCGATCGCGACGCTCGTCGGGCAGACCGTGTTGAGCCCGCGCTCGGCGTAGAAGCGCGCCCGGTTCGGGTCGAGGATGCGCGACGACAACGCAGGGGACGCCGAAGCGCTTCTGCGCCACCTGGCCGATGATGATGTTCGTGTTGTCCCCGTTGGTCGCGGCGATGACGGCGTCCGCATCTTCGATGCCCGCGTCGCGGAGCAGATCGGCGTCCATTCCGTGGCCGACGACGAACGAGCCGGGCCAGCTCTCCCCGAGCCGCGAGAGGGCGTCCTCGTTCTCGTCCACCACTGTCACGCCCCAGCCCTCCTCGTGGAGCTGGAGCGCGACCGCGGAGCCGACGCGGCCGCAGCCGATGATGAGCGCGTTCAGCATCGGATGGAGCGTAGCGTTCTAGCCGTCGTCGAGTACGCCCTGCGGGAAGGCGACCACGAGCACCTCGGCCGACGACTTGCGGATGACGTAGTCGACGGTCGGCGAGACGAAGCGCGACTGCCGGCGCCAGCGCGGCGCCGAGCCGAGCACGATGAGGTCCGCCCCGCCTTCCTCCGCAGCCCGGACGATCGCCTCTCCGATCGAGCGGGCGCGCATCGACCGTCCCTCGACCGTGACGCCGCGTGCCGAGCCAAGCTTCGCGGCCTCGGCGAGAGACGCGGCGGCCTGCTCCTCTTGCTCCCGTAACTCGGCGTCGAGCGGCAGGTCGAGGGGAACGCGGATCACGTGCAATGTCTCGAGCACGACGCCGCGCACCTCCGCGAGTTTTGCCGCCGTCATGACCATCTCGTCGCCGATCGGACCGAGCTTCATCGGGACGAGGATCTTCGTGAACTCCGCGTCCGGAGCGAGCTCGCCGGTGCCCGCGAGCGGCCCGGTAGCGATGAGCACGCGGCACGGAGCGGCGCGCAGGAGGGGCAGCAGCTCCTCCGGGAACGGGCGGCGGAAGCCGCGTCGTGACCGCACCGGGGCGCCGACGACGAGAAGCTCCGCGCGATGCTCGGCCGCGACGCGCGCAAGGTCGTCGCCGATCATCCCGATCCGCGTCCGCACGATCTCGCGGCGCAGGGTTACGCCGCTCGAGCCGACGACCGAGGCCGCTTCGTCGAGCCGGCGCTCGAGCTCCGCGCGCTCCACGTCGAAGTGCGCGTCGAGCGGAAGCTCGCGCGGGACGACGAGCGGCGCGACGACGACGATCCGGGCACCGCGATCGGCCGCAAGCCGCGTAGCGAGCGCGAGGGCATGCTCCGTCTCCTCGAGCTCGAGCAGCGGCACGACGATGCTGCGGTAGGCGATCGAGCCGGTCCAGCGCGCGACCGTACGCGCACGACGCGGCACGGCTCTCGGGTCGGGGAGCCGGATCTTCACCGAAGCAACTGGTATGGCACCGAAGCGAGGATGACATGCCTCTCGAACAGCAGGAGCCGCTTGATGTACAGGGCGCGCTGGTTGTGGAGCGCGCGACGCCAGCCGCGCATGATCAGCTCGGGCATGAGGACGAGCACCGCGACGTCCGGGTCGGCGGTGATGCCGCGGAGATAGTGGAGGAGTGGAGCGCCGATGTCGCGGTACGGCGCCTCCTCCACGTGGAGCGGAAGGCGCGGGCCGTGTCGCGCCCACTCCGCGCGTGCCTCGCGCGCATCGGCCGCGCTGAAGGCGAAGTTCACCGCAAGCGTGTCAGCGATGTTGAGCGTGCTCGCGTAGTTGACGGCGCGCATCGACGCCGCGCTCACGTTCGAGACGAGCACGCGCGCGACGAGCTTGCTCGGGAACGTCCGCTTCGGGCCTCGCAGCACCGGGACGTCGGCGACGACGACGCTCGGCTCGGATAGAAGCCGCAGCTTCAGCGCAAGCTCGTGTGGGTGGCTTGAACTGCTGGACGAGGGATGCGCGCTCGAACATCTCGGGGAGAATCAGCGTCACGAAGTCCGACTCGCTGCGCGGCTGCCGCCACACCTGGTCGAGCACGGCCGTCGTCAGGCCCGGCTCGTCGACGACCTCGAGCAGCGGCTCGCCGTCGCGGAGATGGAACCACCGCGCACGGATGCCCGGGTCGGCCCCGCGAACCGGGACGTGGATCGCGCGGTAGCCCCGCGGGCGAGATCTTGTCGGCGAGCCAGACGGCGGCCTCCGTCGCCTCGTCGAGCGTCTCGACGACGACGATCGACGTGTTACGCGCCGGCGGCGCCGCCGCGACCGCTGCCGCTCCGGCGGAGAGCCTCCGGTGGATGCCGTCGTAGTGGCGCCGGACGCCGTAGAAGGCGAGCACCATCAGCGGGATCGCGACGATCACGAGCCACGCTCCCTCCGTGAACTTCGTGAGGATCACGACGATCGCGACGATCCCGGTGGCGACGGCGCCGACGCCGTTGATCGGCGCGCGCCAGCGCCAGCCGTCTCCGTGCGTGCGGAGCCAGTAGCGCACCATCCCCGCCTGCGAGAGCGTGAACGCCGTGAACACGCCGACGACGTAGAGATGGATGAGGTCGTTGACGTTCGCGTGATAGATCCAGATCAGCAGCGCCGCCGCGCCAGAGAGCACGAGGACGCCGTTCGAGTAGACGAGCCGGTCGCCGAGGTTCGTGAACTGCCGGGCGATGAAGCGATCCTGCGCAAGGAGCGCGGCGAGCCGCGGGAACCCCTGAAACGACGTGTTCGCCGCGAGGATGAGCACGGCGAACGTGAAGATCTGGACGACCCAGAAGAGGAACGACGTCGCACCGCCGGGCGGGAAGACGGCGCGGACGACCTGCGAGACGACGGAGTCGGTCGTGCTGGGACGGGCGTGGGTGGCGACGGCGAGGTACGAGACGCCGATGAACATCGTGATCGCCACGACGCCGAGCGCTCCGAGCGTGCGCGCCGCGTTCTTCGCCTGCGGGCGTTTGAACGCGTTGACGCCGTTCGCGATCGCCTCGACGCCGGTCAGCGCGCTCGCGCCCGACGAGAACGCCTTGAGGATGAGGAAGAGACTGATCGCGGCGGTACCCGGCGGAATCGCGTTCGGGCTGACGGCGTGCGGGCAGCCGGTCGTCGCGCACTTCCCCACGCCGACCCCGATCGCGATGAGCATCGAGACGATGAATATGTAGGTCGGCAGGGCGAAGGCGAAGCCCGACTCCCGGACGCCACGGAGGTTGATGACCATGATCACGCCGACGGCCGCGACTGACAACGCGGTGTTGTAGTGGTTGAGCGACGGGACTGCTGACGTGATCGCGAGGACACCGGAGGCAACCGACACGGCAACGGTCAGGACGTAGTCGACGAGGAGCGCGGCGCCGGCGACGAGGCTGGGCAGCGTCCCGAGATTCTCCCGCGCGACGACGTACGCCCCGCCCGACACCTCGTACGCGCGAACGGTCTGACGGTACGAGGCGATCACGATCGCCATGAGCACCGCCACCGCGATGGAGATCGGCAGCGCGAGCTGCATCGCGTGGAGCGACACGGTGAGCAGCACGACCATCGCCGCCTCGGTCGCGTACGCGACGGAGGAGATCGCGTCCGCGGCGAAGATCGGAAGCGCGAGCGGAATCGGCAGCAGCTCGTCTTCGAGCTGGTGCGTCGACATCGGGCGGCCGAGGAGGACCCGCCGAACGCCCCGCTCCGGCTCGAGAGCTTTCTCGTGTCGCCCGGTTACGCCCACGCGGGGACGTTACTCACGCGCCCGGAGTGAGTCGCGGACTAGGGAGTGGCCGGTGCCGGTTTCAGGAGAACCGTTTGGCTCGGCGCGTGGTCGAGGATCCACGTGACGTCCTTCGTCGTGAAACCTCCGACGCCGCGGCTCTCAGCCGGCGCGACGATCCAGTCGAAGTGCTCCACCGCCCACAGCCTCTGCAGAGCGTGCGTCGGCGTCCGCCCCTTCTCGATTCGCGCGTCGACGGGAACGCCCTCGCGCAGGGCGGCATGCTCGACGGCCTCGAGCAGCGGCAATGCGACCTCGATGTCGTCCACGAGCGGCGAATCCTCCGGAAACTGAAGGGGCACGCGGAGCAGGTACGCGGGCACAAGGGTCGCCTCCTGCGCCTGAGCGAGCCGAATCGCCGCTCCGAGCACCGTCTCGTCGAGCGTGCCGCCCGCGAACGGGACGAGAATCCTTCGGTCGCCGCCGGCGCGTGGGCGGCGCAGGCGGATGCCGCTGCGCCACGCGAGCGCCGCCGCGAGGACGGCGCAGAGCGCTGCAAGGAAGATGACCGCCGCGATCATTCTGCGAGGTTGTCCCGGTCGGCGCGGTTCGCGACGACGCGGATGTCGATCCCCGGCAGCTCTCGCACCATCCGGGAGAGCAGCGAGCCGCCGAAGATCTCGCGGCGGCGGGACTCGTCGGGCGTCCCGATGAAGATGTACGTCGAGCCGCGCTCGACCGCGACGCGCCTCACTGTGGCGACGAAGTTGTCGCCCTCGGTCTCGATGAAGTGCGCGCCGAGGATCGCCGCGACCCGGCGTAGCGCGGCGAGTTGCGTCGCCTCCTCCGCGCTCGGCACTTGCCCAGGCCGCCGGACCCAGACGGCGTCCATCGTCGCCCCGAGCCGCTGCGCCGAGCGCCACGCGCGCCGCATGATCCGCTGCGACTTCGGCTGTGGCTCGACGAGCGCGAGCACGCGCTCACCGACCGCGTGCTTCGAGAGCGGCTCGAGCTCGCGCGCCACGCGGCGCGCCTCGACGTCGTCGGCGACTTCGCGGAGCGCGATCTCGCGGAGAGCCGCGAGCTTGTCGGCGCGGAAGAAGTTCTCGAGCGCGACCGCCGCCTGTTCGGGGGGATAGACCTTTCCCGCGCGCAGCCGGGCCTGCAGCTCCTCCGGCGAGAGGTCGACGAGGACGACCTCGTCTGCCTCGTCGAGGATCCGGTCGGGGAACGTCTCGCGCACGCGAATCTCGGTCAGCTCGAAGATCGCGTCGTTCAGGCTCTCGAGATGCTGGACGTTGACGGTCGAGATGACGTCGATCCCGGCCGCGAGCACGTCGTCGATGTCCTGCCAGCGCTTCTCGTTGCGCATCTCCGCCGCGTTCGTGTGGGCGAGCTCGTCGATCAGCGCGAGCTGCGGCGCGCGAGCGATCACTGCGTCGACGTCCATCTCGTTGAGATCGAGCGTTCCGTGCTGCGCACGGAGCCGCGGCACGACTTCGAGCCCGTCCGCGAGCGCCGACGTCTCAGGGCGCTCGTGCGGCTCGAGGTAGCCGATCACGACATCGCTTCCACCCTCCTGCGCCTGCCGTCCCTCGAGGAGCATCCGGTACGTCTTCCCGACGCCCGCGGCCATTCCGAGGAGAATCCGGTAGTGGCCTCTAGCCACTTCCGCTCACGCCCCGAAGACGTTGTGGACGATCAGATCGATGAGCTTGATGCCGATGAACGGAAGGATCATGCCGCCGAGACCGTAGATCAAAAGGTTGCGGCGGAGAAGCGCGGTCGCGCCGATCGCGCGGTACTTGACGCCGCGCAGGGCGAGCGGGACGAGGGCCGGGATGATGAGCGCATTGAAGATGATCGCCGAGACGATCGCGCTCTCCGGGGAGCCGAGATGCATGATGTTGAGCGACTCGAGCGGACCAGTCTGGCCCGGAGCCGCCGCGTAGGTCGTGGCGAACATCGCCGGCAGGATCGCGAAGTACTTCGCCACGTCGTTCGCGATCGAGAACGTCGTCAGCGCGCCGCGTGTGATCAGGAGCTGCTTGCCGACCTCGACGATCTCGATGAGCTTCGTCGGGTTCGAGTCGAGGTCGACCATGTTGCCTGCTTCTTTCGCGGCCGACGTCCCCGTGTTCATCGCGACGCCGACGTCCGACTGCGCGAGCGCGGGCGCGTCGTTCGTCCCGTCGCCCGTCATGGCGACCATCCGGCCCTTCGCCTGCTCCTCCTTGATGAGCGCGAGCTTCGCCTCGGGAGTCGCCTCGGCGAGAAAGTCGTCGACGCCGGACTCCTGCGCGATCACCGCAGCGGTCACGCGGTTGTCGCCGGTGATCATCACGGTACGGATGCCCATGCGGCGCAACTCGTCGAAGCGCTCGCGCATGCCTCCCTTGACGATGTCCTTCAGGTGGATGACGCCGAGCGCGAAGTTGTCGCGCGCAACGACGAGCGGCGTGCCGCCCTGCTCTGCCACGTGCTGGACTGCGGCGTCGACCTCGGCCGGCGTGCGGCCGCCGTTCTCCTCGACGAAGGCCTTCACGGCGTCGGCGGCGCCCTTGCGGATCATCGTCCCGTTCGTGTTCACGCCGCTCATCCGCGTCGTCGCGCTGAAGGGAACGAACTCGTGCTCGCCGAGCTCGCGCTCGCGGAGGTTGAACTTCTCCTTTGCGAGGACGACGATCGAACGGCCTTCGGGCGTCTCGTCGGCAAGCGACGCGAGCTGCGCGACTTCGGCGAGCTCCCGCTCGTCGACGCCGGGAGCCGGGATGAACTCGGCTGCCTGCCGATTGCCGAGGGTGATCGTGCCCGTCTTGTCGAGGAGCAGGACGTCGACGTCGCCGGACGCCTCGACCGCGCGACCCGACATGGCGAGGACGTTCCGCTGCACGAGCCGGTCCATCCCGGCGATCCCGATCGCCGACAAGAGCGCGCCGATCGTGGTCGGGATGAGCGCGACAAGGAGCGCGATGAGCACGGTCTCGGACAGCTGCGTGCCGGCGTAGAGCGCGTACGGCTTCAGCGTCACGACCGCAGCGACGAACGTGATCGTCAGTCCGGCGAGGAGGATGTTGAGCGCGATCTCGTTCGGCGTCTTCCGGCGCTCGGCGCCCTCGACGAGCGCGATCATCCGGTCGAGGAACGACTTGCCCGGCTCCTGCGTCACTTCGATCACGAGCCGGTCGGAGAGGAGCTTCGTGCCGCCGGTGACCGCCGAGCGGTCGCCGCCCGCCTCACGGATGACCGGCGCGGACTCACCGGTGATCGCCGACTCGTCGACGGAACCGGCGCCCTCGATCACGTCGCCGTCGGCAGGAATGACCATCCCTGCCTCCACGACGACGATGTCCCCCCTCTGCAGCTCGGGCGCCGGCACCTCGCGTCCGTCGCGGAGCCGCGCGGTCGTCGTCGTGCGCGTTGCGCGCAGAGCATTCGCCTGTGCCTTACCGCGCCCCTCGGCGATCGCCTCGGCGAAGTTCGCGAACAGGACGGTCAGCCACAGCCAGAGCGCGATCGTGCCGACGAACCAGAGCTGGCTCGTGTTCCCCTGGATGAGATCCTTGAAGAAGATCACCGTCGTGATGACGCTGCCGAGCTCGACGATGAACATCACGGGGTTGCGCATCTGCAGCCGCGGGTCGAGCTTCGGGAACGAGTCCGCGATCGCCTGGACGACGAGGTCGCGGGAGAAGATGCTCGCGCGCCGACGGGGCGGCTCAGGCATGGCGACGGCCGACATCTACTTGCCTCCCAGCTTGTCGAGGGCGAGGTTGAGCTCGAGGACGTTCACGCCGGGCTCGCCGAGGAAACCGAACGTCCTCCCCCACGTGTTCTGCTTGATCAGCTGCTGGACGGTCGCGAGCGGCAGTCCACGGACGGCTGCGACGCGGTTCGACTGGAGCTGTGCGTAGGCGAGCGAGATCTCCGGGTCGATGCCCGAGCCCGACGGCACGACCGCATCGACGGGGATGTCGTGAATCGTGAGGCCGGGGTTGTACGGGCCTTCGAGCTTCAGGATCGCCTGGGCATTCGTGTGGACGAGCTTTTGCAACGCCGGGTTCGTCGGCCCGAGGTTGGAGAAGGTCGTGAACGCCGGGTTGTACGCCGGCGAGGTCGCCGACGGCCGCTCGTGGAAGTAGCCGCGGCCACGTGAACTCCTGCGCGGCGAGCGACGAGCCGACGACCTTCCCGTTCCGCTCGATCAGGCTGCCGTTCGCCTGGTGTGACATGCCGACCTGGGCGAACCCGGTCATGAGCGCCGGATAGCCGAAGCCGAGCACGACGGTGCAAACGACAAGCGCGACGACGGAGGCTAGGAAGGCCCGCAGCATCAGTGCATCAGTCCTTCGACGATCGGCCCGAGCGTGAGGGCCGGCAGGATCATCAGTCCGGCCGTGAGGGCGATGACGCCGAGCAGCATGATCCCGAAGGTCGCGCCGTCGGTCCGGAACGTCCCCGCCGAGGACGGAACGACCTTCTTCGACGCCAGCGACCCACCGATCGCGAGGCCGGCGAGCATCGGGAAGAAGCGCCCGAAGTAGAGGGCGATCGTCCCGAGCGACGCGGAGAAGTTCGTCGCGGCGTACCCGGCGAAGGCACTGCCGTTGTTGTTCGACTGGGACGTGTAGGCGTAGAGCGTCTCGGAGAAGCCGTGAGCGCCCGGGTTGAAGATGGAGGCGACGCCCGCCTTCGTGGCGATGGCGATGGCCGCCAGCACGAGCACCATCGTCGGCACCGCAAGCGCGCCGACCGCCGCAAGCTTCATCTCACGCGCCTCGATCTTCTTCCCGAGCCACTCGGGTGTCCGGCCCACCATCAGCCCGGCGACGAAGACGGCGATGAGGACGTAGAAGAACAGGCCGTAGAGACCGGATCCGACACCTCCCGGCTCGACCTCGCCGAGGAACATGTTGACCAAGGGCACCGCTCCGCCGGCAGGCGTGAAGGCGTCGTGGCCGCCGTTGACCGAGCCGTTCGACACGTCAGTCGTCGCCGTGGCCCAGAGCGCGGTGTTGGCGATGCCGAAGCGAATCTCCTTGTCGGTCATGTTGCCGCCCGACTGGTTCGGGCTTTGCGTGATGTTCACGCCGGAACTGCGGAGCACCTGCGAACCGTGTTGCTCCGCCGGGTAGGCGACCGCGACACCGACGGCGAAGATCGTGAAACAGACCGCGTAGAGAACCCACGCGTGCCGTCGCGCGAGCACCATCCGTCCGAACATCACGACCTGGGCGAACGGGATGAGGAGGATCGCGAGAACTTCGAGAAAGTTCGTGAGCGGGTTCGGGTTCTCGAACGGGACGGCCGAGTTCGAGTCGTAGTAGCCGCCGCCGTTCGTGCCGAGCTGCTTGATCGGCGATCATCGAGGCGACCGGGCCGCGCGCGATCGTCTGGTGCGCGCCCTGGAGCGTCGTCGCCGTCGCATGGCCGTGGAACGTCTGCGGCACTCCCTGCGAGATGAGGATCACCGCGAGGACGATCGAGAGCGGCAGGAGGATGTAGACGATCGAGCGGTAGAGGTCGCGCCAGAAGTTCCCGAGCCCGACCCCGCCACCACGGCGCGCGATGCCGCGAATAACGGCCGCGACGACCGCGAGCCCGACGCCGGCCGAGACGAACTGCTGCACGGCGAGCCCGGCCATCTGGCTGAGGTACGACATCGTCGCCTCGCCCGCGTAGTACTGCCAGTTCGTGTTCGTGACGAAGCTCGCTGTCGTGTTCAGCGCGACGGCCCACGGCACGCCGGGCAGGTGATCCGGGTTGAGGAAGAGGTGACCCTGCAGGCGCAGCAGTCCGTACAGGAAGACGCTGAAGGCGACCGTGAACACGATCACCGAGCGGCCGTACTGCTTCCAGTTCTGGTCGCTCGTTGCGTCTTTGCCGAGCAGGCGGAGGAAACCGCGCTCGACGATGTCGCTCTTCTCGCGCGTGTACACGCGCGCCATCCAGATGCCGAGCGGGTAGCTCAGCGCGATGAGGACGACCGCGTAGACGAGGATCTGGGCGGTGCCCTGACCCATCAGAGCTTTTCGCCCCGGACGAGCGCGTAGACGAGGTAGATGAACACTGCGATCGAGATCGCAAGCCCGAAGGCGTCGCCCGCGCTCATACCTTCTCCAGCGACCAGAGCAACGCGAAGACCACCGCGAAGCAGCCGGCCGCGATCAGCAACGCATAGAAGTCACCCATGACCGCATCCGAAGCTACGGCGGCCGCTCTGAACGCCGCCTGACGGTTTCCGGCGGCGGCCTGACGATTTCCTGAAGGCCTACGCCGGCTCGACGAGGCGGTAGCCGGCGCCGGTCTCGGTGAGGAGATAGCGCGGCTGTGCGCGGTCGGGCTCGATCTTGCGGCGGAGCTGCGAGACGTTCACCTGGAGGAGGTTCGCCGCGTCGCCGTAGCCCGGCCCCCAGACCTCCTGCAGCAGCTGCCGGTGCGTCAGGAGCTTCCCGACGTTGAGCGCGAAGACCCGCAGCAGGTCGAACTGGTGCGGCGTGAGGTGTACCGGCTCGCCCGGCCATGGTCACGGTGCGGTTGACGAGGTCGACGATGAGATCGCCGACTTCGATCACGGGCTCGCCGCTCGGGAGCGGTTCGGCGGAGAACCGCCCGCAGCCGGGCGAGAAGCTCGTCGATCCCGACCGGCTTCGTCACGTAGTCGTCGGCTCCGGCGTCGAGCGCGGCCACCTTCTCCCGCTCGTCGCCGACGGCCGAGAGGACGATGATCGGCGCGGTACTCCACCTGCGGAGCTCGCGCGCGACGTCGGTTCCGGTCCCGTCCGGCAGCACGAGGTCGAGAATCACGGCTTCGGGCGGGCGCATCGCCGCAGCGGCGAGCGCCGTCTCGGCGGTGTCGGCCGTCTCGACCTCGTAGCCCGCACCGCGAAGGCTCGTCCGCAGAGCGCGAAGGATCTGCTGCTCGTCGTCGACGACGAGGACGCGCGCGCCGGTCATGTAACTGGCCTCCGCGCCGCGGCAGCGCGAGGACGAACGTCGCCCCCTGGCCGGCATGGGACTCGACCCACACCCGTCCGCCATTCGCCTCCGCGAAGCCGCGGGCGATGGCGAGGCCGAGCCCTGCGCCACGGCCCGGCACGGCGCCGGAGCCGCGCTGGAACGGCTCGAAGATCCTCTCCCCTTCGCCGCGCTCGACTCCCGGCCCGTGATCGACGACGCGAACGAGAACCTCTGAGCCGGTCTCCCGCACCTGCACGCGCACGGGCTCGTTCGGCGGCGAGTAGCGAAGGGCGTTCTCGACGAGGTTGGCGACGACGCGCTCGGCCTGGTGGAGGTCTGCGTGGACGAGCAGCGATTCGTCGTGGGCAGCACGACCTCGACGCGGTCGCCCGCCTCGACACCGTCGAGCGCCTGGAGGACGACGTCGTCGACCGGCCAGTCGCCCGGCTCCGGCGCCGCGGCACCCGCCTGTAGCCGCGAGAGGTCGAGCAGGTTGCTCGACGAGCCGATCGAGACGCCCGGCCTCGCCGAGGATCGTCTCCGCGAGCTCGCGTCGATCGTCGGGATCGAGCGAGAGCTCGCCGTGGGCGAGCGCGCCCGGCGGACGTGAGGATCGCCATCAGCGGCGAACGAAGGTCGTGGCTGACCGTCCGGAGCAGCGCCGTCTTCAGCGCGTCGCTACGGCGCAGCGCCTCGGCCTCGAGCGCCTCCTGCTGCGAGTCGCTCGCGCTCCTCGGTCAGCTCGCGAGCGTCCGCAACGCCGCCTCGGCCTCGTCCGCGCGCCGCCGCGAGCGCGCCGCGAGCTCGCTAACGACGACGGCCGTGACGACGAAGACGAGCAGCGCGAACCAGTTGCGTTCGTCCTGCAGCGTCAGCGTGTAGAGCGGCGGCAGGAAGAAGAAGTTGAAGCAGAGCATGCTCCCGATCGCGACTCCGACCGCGTACACGCTCCCCCACGCAACGGCAACCGGGATGATCGCGAGCAGGTAGAGCACCGCGAGGCTGAGGACCGGGACGTGTCCCTTCAGCAGCTCGATCGCGCCCGTGACGAGCGCGAGAGCCGCAATGCAGGCCGTTGCCCGGGCGAGCGTCCTCACCCGGGCAACGGTACTCCTGCAGGTCTTAGCCGTGAATCGAGATGAGGATCGGGATGATGAGGATCGCGACGATGTTCGCGATCTTGATCATGGGGTTGATCGCCGGGCCGGCCGTGTCCTTGTACGGATCGCCGACCGTGTCACCCGTGACCGCGGCGGCGTGGGCCTCCGAGCCCTTCCCGCCGTACGCCCCGTCCTCGATGAGCTTCTTCGCGTTGTCCCAGGCGCCGCCGCCGGCCGTCATGGCGATCGCGAGGAACAGGCCCGTGACGATCGTCCCGATCAGGAGGCCGCCGAGCATCTGCGCGTTGATGAGACCGACGATGATCGGGATCGCGATCGGCACGAGCGCCGGCAGCATCATGCTGCGGATCGCCGACTTCGTGACGATGTCGATCGCCGGGCCGTACTCCGGCCGCTCGGTGCCCTCCATGATCCCCGGGTGCTCGCGGAACTGGCGGCGCACCTCCTCGACGACCTCGCCGCCGACGCGGCCGACGGCCTGCATCGCGAGCGAGGCGAACAGGAACGGCATGAGACCGCCGATCAAGAGGCCGGCGATGACCCACGCGCTCGAGAGATCGAACGTCAGGATCGAGAGCGGCGAGTCGCGACGCACGCCTGGGCGTGGAGCCCGTTCGCGTACGAGCCGAAGAGGACGAGGGCGGCGAGCGCGGCGGAGCCGATCGCGTAACCCTTCGTCACGGCCTTCGTCGTGTTGCCGACCGCGTCGAGCGGATCGGTGATCGCGCGCACCTCGGGCGGGAGGTCGGCCATCTCGGCGATGCCGCCCGCGTTGTCGGTGACCGGGCCGTACGCGTCGAGCGCGACGATGAGGCCGGTCATGGAGAGCTGCGCCATGACGGCGACGCCGATCCCGAACAGGCCGGCGAAGTGGTTCGCGACGAGGATCCCGACCGCGATCACGACGACCGGCAGCGCGGTCGCCTGCATGCCCGACGGCGAGGCCCTCGATGATGTTCGTCGCGTGGCCGGTTTGCGACGCCTTCGCGATCGCCTTGACCGGGTTCCAGCGCGTGCCGGTGTAGTACTCCGTGATCCCGACGAGCAGCGCGGTGATCGCAAGGCCGATGAGCGCCGAGCCGTAGAGATCTCCGAACGAGTAGCCGAACGTGCCGGAGACCGCGCCGCAGTCGCCGAGCGTCGTCGTCCCCGAGAACGCCTTCGTCACCGGGATGAAGATGACGGCCGAGATGAGCGTCGCGACGAGAACGGCGCGGTAGAGCGCGTTCATGATGTTGCCGCCGGCCTTCACGCGCGCGAACTGGACGCCGATGATCGAGGCGATGATCGAGACGCCGCCGATGCAGAGCGGGTAGAGCCAGAGGCTCTTTCCGCTGCGAGCGCGCCGGCGTTGTGACGCCGAGCAGCATCACGGCGACGGCGGTGACCGCATACGTCTCGAAGAGGTCGGCCGCCATGCCGGCGCAGTCGCCGACGTTGTCGCCGACGTTGTCCGCGATCACGGCCGGGTTGCGCGGGTCGTCCTCGGGGATGCCCGCCTCGATCTTCCCGACGAGGTCGGCTCCGACGTCGGCGGCCTTCGTGTAGATGCCGCCGCCGAGCCGGGCAAAGACGGAGATGAGCGAACCGCCGAACGCGAGCCCGACGAGGTCGTTGACCGCCGAGTGCGGCGTGTGGCCGAGCCAGCCGGTGAGCACCCAGTAGTAGCCCGCGACGCCGAAGAGGCCGAGGCCGACGACGAGGAGGCCCGTCACCGAGCCGGCGCGGAACGCGACGTTGAGCGCCGGCGGCAGGCCCTTGCGCGCCGCCTCCGCCGTCCGCACGTTCGAGCGCACGGCGACGTTCATGCCGACGAAGCCGGCGGCCGCCGAGAGGACGGCGCCGATCAGGAACCCGATCGCCGCTCCCCAGCCCAGCGGCGAGCCGGAGAAAACGGGTGGTAGAACCCGAGCAGCAGGAACGGGACGATCGCGACGACCGCGATCGTCTGGTACTGGCGGGGCAGGTACGCGGCGGCGCCCTCCTGGATGGCGCGCGCGATCTCCTGCATCCGCTCGTTGCCGGCGGGCTGCTTGCAGCAGCCAGATGGTCAGGTAGACGCCGTAGGCGACGGCCGCGCCCGCGCACAGCAGCGCGAACAGCACGGCGTGTTGCATGAACCAACTCATCGGTAAGACTCCCTCCGAGGCGACGAACGTCGTTACAAAGTCAGCGCCGAGACTGCCTCGGCGCGGCCTGTTTGTATCAGATCCTCGAAGATTCCCCGCATCGAAGCGCCTTCCTTGTGGCGTGCGATCTGCCGCTCGGCGGAGTTCTGCTCGGGGATTGCGAGGAAGTCGGCGGCGCCGAGCTCCTCCGCGACCGGCCGCACCCACTCGACGAGCTGCTCGAGGCGCGCGCGCGCCGGCACGGCGACACCGCGCTCGAAGTCGAGCAGCTCGCCCGGAAAGGCCGTACCGGATCGCGCGCCAGAGGTTCTCCTCGATGAGCCGGTGCGGCAGCTCGGGCAGCGGCTCGCCCTCGTCGAGCGCGCGCGCGATGCGCGCGGTGAGCGAGTACGCAGAGCGCCGCGAGCGAGCGCGCCTCCGCGATGTCGGGCTGCGCGTCGCAGATCCGGATCTCGACGGTCGGGAACATGAGGTGCGGCCGCACGCTCCACCAGATCTGCGTGTGCTCGGCGATCGAGCCGGTCTCGTAGAGGAAGCGGACGTAGCGTCTCCCACTCGTCCCAGCCGCCGAACGCGTCGGGGACGCCGCAGCGCGGGAACATCCGCGTGAAGATCTGCGTGCGCGCCGAGTGGAGGCCGCTGTCGACGCTCTCGACGAACGGCGAGCTCGCGGAGAGCGCGAGCAGCTCGGGCAGGTAGTTGCGGAGCGCCGAGCAGACCCTGATCGCGCGGTCGGCGCCGTTGATCCCGACGTGGACGTGGAGGCCGAACGTGTTGTTGCGCCACACGACGTAGCGGAGCAGCTCGTCGTTGCGGCGGTAGTGCGGCGTGTCGATGATCCGCTGCTCCTGCCACGGGCTCCACGGGTGCGTGGCGGCGGCCGAGAGCCAGATCCCGAGCGGGTCCGCGAGCGCTTGTAGCTGCTCGCGGCGCTCGCCGAGCAGCCTCGCGGCGTCGGCGAACGTCTCGCAGCGGCCGGTGCGGATCTCGACCTCGGAGGCGATGAGCTCGCCGACGAGGTGCCCGTCGAGCTCGGTGCCCGGCGCGGCGGCCTGTAGCTCCTCGAAGCGGTTCGTGAGGTCGAGCGTCTCGGGATCGACGAGTGCGAACTCCTCCTCGACCGCGAGCGTGAAATCGGGCACGGCCTCGAAGCCCGCGCGCGACCGCGCGAGCAGCTCCTCGTAGCCGATCTTCTGCTCGTCGCCCACACAAAAAGGCTACTTATGCGGGTTCGAGCAACCGCGACGCGACAACGCTCCAGCTCCAGCGCTTCTCCACGGCGCGGCGGGCGGCGAGGCCGAGTTCGGCGCGGCGCTCGCGGGGCAGCGCGAGGACGTGCGCGAGCCGTTCGCGCAGCGCATCGGCGTCGCCCGTCGGGAACGTCAGCTCCAGCCCGGTCTCCTCCGCGAGGCCGGCCGCGACCTCGGCGAGACCCGAGTGCGCGGAGACGACCGGCAGCACGCCCGCCGCCGCGGCTTCGGCGGCGACCATCCCGAACGCCTCGGGGAAGATCGACGGCACGACCGCGACGTCGCACAGCGGCAGCAGATGGCGCAGGTGGCGGTGCTCGAGCTGGCCGGTGAAGAGCGTGCCGGCGGGCGCCATCGCCTCGAGCTGCTCGCGGTAGTCGCCGAAGCCGACGACGACGGCGCGCGCGTCGAGTCCGTCGAGAGCCTCGAGCAGCACCTGGACGCCCTTGTTCTCGATGAGCTTCCCGAAGTAGAGGACGGTCGGCACGTCCTCCGCGAAGAAGTCCTCGAAGCTCACTGGCACGTCGTGCGCCTCCCGCACGAGCGCGGCGAGCGCTTCGTCACGCGGCGCGGGACGGAACTCGTCGACGTCGACGCCCGGCGGCACGATCTCGACGCGCTCGGTGTGCCCGCACACGTCGTCGAGCACCTCGCGGATGTGCTCGGAGCCGGCGTAGACGACGTCGGCGCCCGCGAGCGTCTCCGCCCCCCACGCCGCGAGGTCGGGCCGCCCGCGCATCGCGTACTCGAGCTCGGAGCCGTGCGCCTTGACGCGGTACGGCATCCCGCTCGCAGCGCCGACCGGCGCGCCGAGCACGACGTGGTTCGCGAAGACGAGATCCGCCGGCCCGAGCTCGCGCAGCGCGGCCGCGTTCGCCGCGACGTACGCGTCCCGCTGCTCGGGCGTGAAGTCACCGAGCAGCCGCGCGTCGAGCCCCTCGTACTCGTCGAGGACGAAGACGGGCAGCAGCCGCTCCGGCAGCTCCGGCACGGACGACGCGCGCGCCGCCGAGGTCGAACCGCTCGGGATGCCGCTCCTGGCAGACGACCGTGACGTCGTGCCCGGCCCGCATCCACGCGCGCGCGATCGACCGGGTGTAGACGTTCGACCCGGTGCCGTTGAGCAGGTACCCGTGCCAGAGAAGGATCCGCACGCGGCGGACGCTACGCCAAGCGGCGGCGAGCCAGGTACGCGAGCGGCAGCAAGAGGTCGAGCACGACGGCACAGCGCGAGCCGAGTGATGGCCAGGTCGCATGCGGCGCTCCGAGCTGGCACGCGAGGCGCCCTGTGAACAAGACGGACCATTGGGCCGAGCGCAAGCGCCGACCCCGATCGCGAGCACGGCGAGCCGCGGTGCGCAGAGTCCGAAGACCGACACCGAGCGCGACGACCACGCGCCAACGGGCCAGCTGGAGGAAGAAGAAGCCGTCCGCATGCTCCCGTGCGAGCACGTCGAGCAGTACCGCACCGGCAATGACGAGCGGTAGACGCGCGAGCGAGAGCCGATGCGATGGCGCCGCGATCAGTGGCAAGCGACGAGCACGACGGCCGCGAGCAAGCCACGTCCCGAACACCGGATAGGGAATTCGCCCAACTTTGCGGTATCTGAACGCCCAGAAATGGCCGCCGTGCACCGGGGAGGACGAGGGCGTCGTACGCCGACGATCGCCGAGGTTCGCGAGTGCCGCGCCGAGCGCCGAGCCGCGCGACGGCCGAGCGCCAACCCGACGACCACTCCGAGCAGCCGCAACCGTGAACGCGATCCACCACCGGTCGAGGGTGTAGGCGTCGTGTGGCACCCGACCCCGGACGCTGCGCGGCGGCAGTCCGGTACGGCGGCGCGTTCAACCCCGAGCGTGATACCGCACAGCGCGACCGCGAGGTTGACGAGCGCGAGCAACCGGCAAGCGAGCGCGACGCCGTCTCCGGACGGACATGCCCCGCTCGGCCCGCAGCCGCTGCCGCAGGCTCCGCCGACGACGAGCGAGATGCGCCTCACGGCCGGCGCGCCACGCCGAGCCGTCCGCGGCGAGCAGAGCCGTGTCGACGATCTCGTCGCTCGTGCGGGCGCGATGCGTCCGCGGGAACGCGCGACACGCGAGGGCGAGCAGCCCGCGCATCACGTCAGCCGCCCTCGCGACTCTCGTCTCGACCACTCGCGCGGCGCGCCGCATCCGACCCGCCTCTGCGGCGAGCGCCGCGTGCCCTTCCTGCGTCAGCGTGTACGAGCGGCGGACGCGCCCCTCGACCTTCTCCTCCTCCCCGGCCTCGACTAGGCCGGACTCGACGAGACGGTCGAGCGCGCCGAAGAGCGTGCCGGTGCTGAGCCGCACCTCTCCGCCGGAGAGCTCGGCGGCGCGCCGATGATCGCGTAGCCGTGGAGCGGCCCGTCGAGCAGCGCCGCGAGAACGAAGTAGGTCGATCGCCGGATCTCCATGCCTCGGACTATATGTCGTCCGACGACATGTCGTCAAGCGCTACGTCAGGTGGAAGTACAGCGCGTACAGCAGCTCGACCGCGGGGTTCGACGTGTACACCGTCACGTCGGCCGGCGTCTCGAGCAGCGCCTCGGAGTAGTTGAAGACGATCTTCACGCCGGCGGCGACGAGATCGTCGGCCGCCCGCTGCGCCGACTCGGCCGGCACCGCGAGGACACCGACGACGACGTTGTGCTCGCGCACGAGTTCCCCGAGTCGCTCGTACGGCTCGACCGCGACGTGGCCGATCGGCTGCCCGACCTTCGCCTGGGTCGGTGTCCACGACGGCGGCGATGTTGATCCCGTGCTCCGCGAAGATCGACGACGACGCGATCGCCTGGCCGAGCCGGCCGGCGCCGACGAGCGCAACGTTGTGCTGGCCCTGCGTGCGCAGGATCTTGCGGATGATGTCGAGCAGCGAGTCGATCGAGTAGCCGACGCCGCGCTTTCCGAACTTCCCGAACGCGGAAAGGTCGCGCCGGATCTGCGTCGCGTTGATGTTCGTGTACTCCGCGATCTCCTGCGACGAGATACGGGTCTTCCCCATCTTCCGCGCCTGCGTGAGCACCTGGAGGTACCGCGAAAGGCGCGCCGCGACCCCGACATTAAGACGATCCGACATCGCACCCGTTCTAGCAGCAGGCTCTACGAAGTCGCGTCGGTAACCGCCCGCCGCAGCGCGTCGGGATGTACGTGGTAGACGAACCGCCGCTTTCCGTCGATCTCGACGACGGGAATCCACTCGCGGTACTCCGCCTCGAGCTCGGGCACGCCGTCGATCGCGACCTCGGTCAGCTCGAAGCCGAGCTCCTCGCGCGCCTTCTCCACGACGCGGCGGGCCGCCTCGCACAGGTGGCAACCCGTAGCGGTGTAGAGGACGACGTTCAGGGAACCGTGACCGCGTACAGCCGGTGGGTGCCGTCGAGTCCCTTCAGTTCCACGTCGCGGCTCCCGAGGAACTCGATCCCGGTTCCTTCGGCGAGGTCGTGCACGAGCTGCGAGACGAGGATCTCACCGCCGAGCGCGTGACTGGCCACGCGCGCCGCGTAGTTGACCGTCGTGCCGAAGAAGCGGTCTTCCTCCTGCAGGACGTCACCCGTGTGGATGCCGACGCGGACGCGGATCGGCGGCGAGGCGTCCTTGAACGCACGGCCGATCGCGACCTGGATCTCCTGCGCGCACGCGACCGCCCGGCGCGCGCTCCCGAACGCGAGCATCGCCCCGTCGCCCTGCGTCTCGACGACCCTCCCGCCGTGCTCGGCGACGGTCTCGGCGATGACGTCGTGGTGGCGGCGCACCGTCTCGAGCCACGCGTAATCACCGACGCGCGCCGCGATCACCGTCGAGTCGACGACGTCCGTGAACACGAGCGTCACCGTTCCGTCCTCGGCCATGGAGCCGGAGAGGTCTGGCCGATCGTGCTGCACCGTCTGCTGCAACTGGTCGAGGCTGACGGTGAGCTCCATGCCGAGGAGCTCGATGTTCGCCATCCCGGGCACCGACCAGTGCACCTGAACCATCTTCCACTCGCCGTTCTCGAGGTGGAGGACATACGTCGCGCGCGCCTGCGAGCTCGGCCCGTCGCCGTCGAGGGCGCCGAGCTTCATCGTCATCCCGGCCCAGCCGACAGTGCCTTCTTCCCACGCGTCGATCTCGCCCCAGGAGAGCGGGAAGCCGCCAGATTCCTCGATCTGGCGCCTCCACACGGGCCGCTCCTCAGCGTGCCAATACTCCCCGGGGTCGGTGCCGATCGCGAGCAGGCCGGTTTGCTCCGAGATACGTGCCATCACCGCGTCAGCGTCGCCGTCGCGATTCGCTTCGAGCCATCGGTGCACAACGCGCCGAATCTCCTCGGACGGTTCCATCGGCGTGAGTCTCGCAAAACGTGGCGGGCCGCCTCGGAGAGACGGCCCGCCGCTGTCGAGAGGATGACGTCGTTTACGGGTAGATCCCGCGTGTGACCGTCGCCTCGGCGACCCGCTGCACGGCGAGCCCGTACGCGGCGACGCGCATCGGCAGGTTCTGCTTCTGGGAGACCTCCCAGGTCTCGTCGAACGCCTTGCTCATGATGTCGTTGAGCTTCGCGTTGACCTCGGCCTCCTTCCAGAAGTACTCCTGGAGGCCCTGGACCCACTCGAAGTACGAGACGACGACGCCGCCCGCATTCGCGAGGATGTCCGGCAGGACGAGAACGCCCTTCGCCTCGAGGATCGCGTCGGCCTTCCCGGTGACCGGGCCGTTCGCTCCCTCGCAGATGATGGACGCCTTGATCCGGTCGGCGTTCTCCTCGGTGATGACCTGCTCGAGAGCGCAGGGGCAGAGGATGTCGCACTCGAGCTCGAGGAGCTCGGCGTCGGTGATCACCTCGGCGTCCTTGAGGCCCTTGAGCGAGCCGGTCTCGCGCTTGTGCGCGAACGCGGCGGGGATGTCGATCCCCTTCGGGTTGTAGAGCGCGACCGTCGAGTCAGAGATAGCGATGACTTTCGCGCCGTCCTGGTGGAGGAACTCGCGCGAGGTAGCTGCCGACGTTGCCGAAGCCCTGCACGACGGCTGTCATGCCGGCGATCGACTTGTCGAGCTTCGCAACCGCGTCCCGGAGGCAGAACAGGCAGCCGCGCGAGGTCGCTTCCTCACGTCCGAGCGATCCGCCGATGACGAGCGGCTTGCCGGTCACGACGCCGAGGACCGAATGGCCCTTGTTCATCGAGAACGTGTCGAAGATCCACGCCATCGTCGTGCCGTCGGTTCCGACGTCCGGCGCCGGGATGTCCTTCTCCGGCCCGATCTCGTTGATGATCTCGCTCGTGAAGCGGCGAGTCATCCGCTCGAGCTCGCCCCTCGACATCTTCTTGGGGTCGCAGGCGATGCCGCCTTTCGCGCCGCCGAACGGGATGCCCGTAAGCGCGCACTTCCACGTCATCCACATTGCGAGCGCCCGCACCTCGTCGACGGTGACGTCCGGGTGGTAGCGGATGCCGCCCTTCGACGGGCCGCGGGCGATGTTGTGGGTGACGCGATAACCGATGAAGACCTGCGTCGTCCCGTCATCCATCTGGACGGGGATCGAGACCTCGATCGCCTTCTTGCAGCGGCCCAGGACCGAAACGAGGTTCGGGTCGATATTGAAGGTGCTGGCGACCCGGGCGAGTTGCTCGCGGGCCAGCTCGAAGGGGTTCTCGCGCAGGTGGGTAGTCGTAGTGTCGACTGTTGTCACCTGTAGCTCCTTCTATTGCGATTTGCAGGAAAAACCTTCGTGCGGCCCGAGTATATGCGGGCCTCCCAGACACATCACCCGTAGTTCGTCCGGAGGTCAGCGGGACGAATACGCATCAAGTGAGAGGTAGCGGGGGTACGGGATCGGCTCGGCCCAGCGCGCGGCCGAGGCGATCATCGCGGCGTTGTCGGTGCAGAGCGCGAGCGGCGCTGCGGCTGCTTCCGGGAGCGCCGCGCGGAGCTCGGAGTTCGCCGCGACTCCGCCGACGATCGCGACCTTCTGCCGCCCTGCCTGCTTCGCGGCCTCGCGCACGCGCGCGACGAGCGCGCGGACGATCGCGCGCTGGTACGAGGCGGCGAGATCGGCGCGGCGGGCTTCGAGCTCTGCGGGGTCGAGGTCGCGCACCGCGTAGAGGAGAGCCGTCTTGAGGCCGGAGAAGGAGAAGTCGAGGCCGTCGAGGCGCGCGACGGGGAAGTCGTACGCCTCGGGATTGCCGTCGCGCGCGAGGCGGTCGATCTCCCGCCCACCGGGATAGCCGAGACCGAGGAGGCGCGCGCCCTTGTCGAACGCCTCGCCGGCGGCGTCATCGCGCGTCGTGCCGAGCACTTCACGCTCGGTGTGAGAGCGCACGTCGAGGAGCAGCGTGTGCCCGCCGCTCGCGAGGAGGCAGAGGAACGGCGGCTCGAGCGGCTCAGGCTCGAGGTAGAGCGAGGCGACGTGGCCGTCGAGGTGGTCGACGCCGACGAGCGGCAGGCGCCGCGACCACGCGATCGCTTTCGCGGCGGCAACGCCGACGAGCAGCGCGCCGATCAAGCCCGGGTCCCTGCGTCACGGCGACGCGGTCGACGTCGTCGAGCGTCGCGCCTGCGTCGGCAAGCGCCTCGCGAATGACAGGCGTGACGAGCTCGAGATGGCGCCGCGACGCGACCTCCGGAACGACGCCGCCGTAGCGCGCGTGGAGGTCCGCCTGCGAGGAGACGACGCTTGCGCGGACCTCTCCGTCCGCCGTGACGAGCGCTGCGGCGGTCTCGTCGCACGAAGTCTCGACCCCGAGGATCACGCGTCCTTCCACATGATGAGCGCGTCCTCGCGGTTGTCCGTGTAGTAGCCGCGCCGCAGGCCGCGCGCGGCGAAGCCGAGCCGCTCGTAGACGCCGATCGCGGTCGCGTTCGAGACGCGCACCTCGAGCGTGTAGCCGCGCCTCGCGTCGTCGGCGGTCAGCTCGAAGAGCCGCTCGAGAAGCATCGTCGCGATGCCGCGAGTTCGGTGCGGCGGATCGACGGCGATGTTCATCACGTGCCACGCGTCGACGTAGCGCGAGACGATGAGGTAGCCGACGAGCGGGCCGTCCTCGCCTTCCGCCTCGAACGCGCCGAGGCAGATCGAGGTCGGCTTCGAGAGCTCGCCGGCGAACATCGAGCGCGACCACGGCGTCGGGTACGAGCGGCGCTCGATCTCGTCGATTGCGTCGAGATCGCCGAGGACGAGCAGGCGAAGCTCGACCGTGGTCATGCGTCGACGTCCGGGACTCGGAGATAGAGAGGCTCGATCTCGTCGACGTTTCCGGCCTCGCCCGCAAGCGCCGCGTGGAACCGCGCGCGCGGCAGGTGGCGTTCGTCGTCGTCGGGCGGAACGGTGCCGCCACGTTCCTCGATGAGGGAGCGGTAGCGGACAGCGCCATCGCCGACGCACACGGCGCCGCCGACCAGCAACTCCTCCGGCCGTAGGACCGCAGGCTCGCCGCCGACGAGCGTGAAGACCTCGCTCCGTTTGGCGTCGATTACCGGCACCGCGCCGGGAGCGCCGGCCGCAAGCGCAGCGAGCGTCGAGACACCGGCGCCTTCGACGCCGAGCGACAACGCCAGCCCGCGCGCCGCGGCAAGCCCGATCCGCACGCCCGTGAAACTGCCCGGCCCGATCCCGACCGCGAGGCGCTGCAGGTCGCGCGGGTGCGCTCCCGCCTGCCGGAGCAGCGCGTCGACGTCCTCGAGCAGCGTCTGCGCGCGCGAAATGCGCTCGCCGAGTACCTCCGCGCCATCGACAAGCGCGCTCGTCGCCGCGCTGGTCGCGGTGTCGAAAGCCAGGGTCAGCACTCCGAAATCTCCACCGCTCTCCCGCCGTCAGCATGCCGTAAACGCACCGCGAACCGAGGCAGACGGCAGCACGCCCGCGCCGGCTTCGGGCCACTCGACGAAGACGATCGCGTCGTCGAAGTACGGCTCGAGATCCCCCCACTCCGACGCCGAGAACCCGTCGAAGCGGTAGAGGTCGAGGTGCGAGACCTCGACGCCGGACCCGTGGTAGCGGTGCCCGATCGTGTAGGTCGGGCTCGTGACGTTCTCGCGCACGCCGAGCGCCACGCACGCGCCGCGCACGAACGTCGTCTTTCCGGAACCGAGCTCGCCCGACACGGTCACGACATCGCCCACGGCAAGCCGTGCGGCGAGCGCGGCCGCGAGCGCCTCGGTCTCCTCGGGAGTGTGCGTCGGCGTCTCCATGCGTACGATCGAACCATGCCTGCATACGTGATCGTCGAGACGAACGTCACCGACCAAACGCAATACGACCGCTACAAGGAAGCAGCCCCGTCCGCGATCGCGGCGTACGGCGGGCGCTATCTCGCCCGCGGCGGCGAGCTCGCGAGGCTCGAGGGCGACTGGGATCCGACCCGCGTCGTGATCCTCGAGTTCCCCGACCTCGAGACGGCGAAGCGCTGGTACGCGTCAGAGGAGTATGGAGAAGCGCGGAAGCTCCGCGAAGGCGCCGCGAAGCTCAACATGGTCGCGGTCGAAGGTCTCTAGTCGCCACGCTGAGCAGGCGTGACCTCCTCAGCGCCGGCGATCGAACGGCCAGGGAACAGCGGTGCTGGCGGGCCTCAGTGCTCGGGAATGCCTCTGAGCGAGCGTGACGGCGGCGGCCGCGGCGCCGTATCTTAGGACGAGATGAAGCGCTTTGCGGTGCCGGTCGGAATCCTTCCTTTCGTTGTGGCGCTCGCGGGGTGTGCCGGGGCGCATTCAGCTGGTAGTCCAGCTACTGGAAGGGCAGCGGGCAGTGCGATTGCCCGCGTCCAGGCGTCGAGTGTGGGGTTTGGGTTCGCAGGCTGTCCCAGGAAGGTCGGAAGTAGGCCCTTCGTGATACACGGTGGCGGGCCTCCGCCGGGGATAAGCATCAAAGGCACCTGCGAGAGCGCGGTTAGCGTCAGTCATGGTCGCGCCGTCGTCACATTCAAAGAGTCGTGGCCGTGGAAGCGCTTCCACTACTCGGGCACTCCCCAGCATCGTCTCCACCATTCGTGGCGTTTCGGAGTCCTGCCGAAGGGGTACGTCGTGCAAATGGCGAACCGCGGCGACTTCCCGCCACAGTCGGTGAGGTAATGAGCACGCGTCACCGAGTCAGAGGAGCTTCGGCTGGGCCAGTGCGCGTGAATGTCGCCTGAGCGAGGCGGTCATACTTCGGGTGTGAGCCGCCAACCGTTTCCGAGACCTGGGGAGCAACTCTCCGACCGGAACGTCTCGGAACGGAATGCATCAAACGAGGCGTCCGGATCCGCGAGTTCCAGCGCGCGCTGCTATCGGTGCAGCGGCGGCCACCTCTTCAGGCTCCGTTACTCGTACTGGTGGGGTACTCCGAGGCCAAGGGCCCGGCTTGGCTTCGGCTGGTACATGCGCTGCCCCGTCGGGAAGCACTGGGCGCTGGTCAGGCGGGCCAACGTAGCCGACCTGACCGAACAGGAACGACAGGCCCTCGAACGGGAGCCTTTCGGCTTTTTCGATGGCGCGAAGTTCACCGGCGCCCTCTGGGTCTTAATCGGCCTGTTTTATCTGATCTTCTCGGTCGTTACCCAGAGGTGGTGGCTCGCTGCCGTCGGCGCGCTTTGGATCTGTTTTTGGGGCGTGGTTCTCGTCCTCGCGATACGCCGAGGGGGCACCGAGCAGCGCGGCACTTGATGCCCGAGCGGGAAGCAGTGTCGGCTGACCCAGTGCTCGGGAATGAAGCTCCTATGACTGTCAAGTCATGAGCGGTTCCTGTTGTTCGAGTACGCGGTAGAGGTGGCGGGCGAGGTAGCGCTTGAGGAGGCGGGTGGCGTCGCGGCGGGTTTTGCCTTCGGCGACGCGTCGGGTGATGTAGTCGCGGGTTGTGGGGTCGTGTTGGCGGCGGTGGAGGACGATGGTGTGCAGGGCTCGGTTGAGTTGGCGGTCGCCGCCGCGGCTGAGGCGGTGGCGCTGGGTTTGGCCGCTTGAGGCGGGGACGGGTGCGGCGCCGGCGAGGCGGGCGAAGCAGGCCTCGGAGCGCAGCCGGCCGGGATGCGACCAGGAGGCGATCAGCTGGGCAGCCACGATCGGGCCGACGCCGGGCTCGTCGAGCAGGACCGGCGCGATCGCGCGGACGTGGCTCAGGATCTCGCGTTCGAGCTCGTCGGCTTCGCTGTTGCGGCCTGGATGCGGCGGGCGAGGCTGCGGAGCACGAGCCGGGTCGCGAGCTCGTCGGCTGCTCCTGCTCGGCGGAGGCGGCTGCAGCGATCGAGCAGCTGTCCGACAGGCAGCCGGCGTAGCTGCTCGCGCAGCGGCTCGGGCGCCGTGACGATCACGGCACGGAGCTGGGACAAAGCCTCGCGGCGGACGTCGACGGCGCTGCGACGCGCCACGAGGAGCAGCCGCAGTGCTTCGCGTCGCTCCCCGGCCCGCGGCAGGGCGAGCGTCTCGCTCGCCAGTGCTGCCCGTGCCGTACGGACCGCGTCGAGGCTGTCGTCTTTGCCGCGCAACCTCGCTCGCCTCGCGGGGTCCGGCTCAGCTCGAGCACCAGCTCGCCCCGGCCGGCAAGGAAGCGGGCCAGCCCAGCGCCGTAGCTGCCCGTACCTTCAATCGCCCAGGCGCGCCGGCCGGGCGCGTGCCGCTCCGCAAGGCGGAGCAACTCCCGGTAGCCGCGGGCGTTCGCGGCCACCGTTTCTCCGGCAGTGACAGCACCCGCTGACGCCGTCACCACCGCGAGGACGTGCTCGTCGCGATGAGTGTCGACACCAAGCACGTAGTCCAGTTCGTCTGCAAGCATCAGATCGACCTCCCGAGTCCGAATTGGTGGGTCCGGTGGTGCCGGTCTGAAGCGAGGCAAACCGCGGCGGCAGGACTGTGATGAGTCACGCCAAGACGGCGGACGAGCTCCTGATCAAGCCAGCAGCGGACGCCAGACCGGCGCCGCCGCGCACGCGTGGACAGTTCATTCCCAAGGCACGCACGAAGCGGCCAGTCACCTGACGAGTCACACCCGGCACGGCGACAACCAGGCTGGCAAGCGTCCCAGACAGACACTCACCCCGAGTCTCACAGTCCCCTGAGAGCTGCGAAGGTTCCGTGCCGGATATATAGCAATTCTGCTATACACGGTCCATGACCAAGCAAACGGCTGGTTGGCTGGCAGCTGTGCTTATCGCGCTGGTCGTCTTAGACGGATGGGCGATGGATGGCTACCTGCGAACCCACTCTGTACTTCGAGGCTCCATCATTGCCTTAGGCGTCTGCGCCGCTGCCGCGTCTATCCATGCACTCTGGTATCTCCGCGTTGTCTCGACGGGGCGACGAGGATGGCTTGGAGGGCGGCTCGGCGCCTCGATCTCCTACGCCCTCGCTCTGACTATCGGCATCGTCTTCCTCGTTGTCGCCGTCGTCTCCGGTCTGCTGTCTGGCATGACCTGATCCGCGATCTCCGACCGATAGCGCGCGAATCGAGAACACGCGGCTGTTTGTCGGTGCGGCGGTCGAATGTGCCGAGCGGGTCGGCGGCCCGATCCGGTGCGGAGTGCGGCAGGAGGCGGGCCGGCGGGCACGGGGAAGCTGCGCCGCTACTGCGCGGCGAACGTGCTTAACCGGCACGCGACGCTGACCTATGGGCCGCCCGGCTGCTTTGACCCGGCCGAGCTGCGGGCGGACGTGGCCGTGTTCTTTCGTGGTCTGCGCGACCAGCTCGGGCGGGCCGCTGCCGTATGTGTGGGTGCCGGAGTGGCATCCGGGCGGGCACGGCTACCACGTCCACGTCGCGCTCGGCCGGTACGTGCCGCGCGGGCGTGATCGAGCGGGCGTGGCCGCACGGCCACTTCTGGATCAAGCTGATCGGCAACCTGCCGGCCGGCTCCGGCGCGCGTCGGTGAGGCCCGCGTCGTGGCCGGCTACCTGCCAAGTACGTGAGCAAGTCGCTCGATGACGAGCGGCGGCCACTCGGGCGGCACCGCTACGAGGTCGCGCAGGGCTTCCAGCCGGAGAAGGTCCTGGTTTACGGCTGCTCCGCTGAGGACGTGATCGCTCGCGCCTCGCGGCTGCATGGGCTGCCGCGCCGTCGCTACGTGTGGCTTGTCGCCGAAGGAGGGTTGGCATGGCCCGCCCGGCCTGCTGGGCGCAGTGGCCTTCCTGAGGAGCTGGCAGGAGCACGTGCCAGGCGTGGGTCGAGCGGACGTGCGCGGAGCAGGGCGTGCCGGTCAAGGTGACCGACCGGCGCGTCGTTGCGCAGGTGGCGGAGCTGCTGCGCGAGGCGTCGGCTCAGAGCCGCCAGCGCGGTTCCAAGCGCGACCAGTCGAAGCGGTTGTAACCGCGACGGGCAGGGCCGACCTCGACGTGATCCAAGACGGCGGAGATGATCGCGTGCTGGCGGGTCATGTCGAGGTCGTCCCAGCGCCTCGCGCAGCTCGGCGCTGTTACCGACCCAGCCGTCGAGCACGGTCGACCCGGGACGCCTTCGCGAGCTGCTTGCGGGCGGCGGTGCGGCGCTCCTCGATCGGCCCGCGAGCGACGCGGTACTCGCCCATCGTGATCTCCCGCGGCGGCGTAGGCGGCGGCGAGTTCTTCCAGCTGCGCCTGCGCCTGGTCGACCTCCTCCTGCCAGCGCTCCGCCTCGGGATCGTCGGCGTTCACCTCCGCCAGCGCGGCGGCGAGCTCGGGCGTGTCGAGCCGTCGGAAGCACGCCTCGACCGTCCACGTCTCGACCTCGTCGGCGTTGATGTAGCAGTGGCCGCACCGGCGAAGCCGGGTCCTTTCGCGCACACGTAGCGGCGCTTGCCTCTTCGCGGGGCCGCGAGTGGAGGTACTCCCCGCACTGGCCGCAACGCAGCAGGCGGCGCAAGAGGTAGCGGCGGCCGTGCCGGTGGGTGTTGCGGCTCGGGGTCGGCCAGGATCGCCCGGATCTTGGCGCTGTCGGCCTTGCTGATGATCCCCGGCCAAACCGCCTCGGCCGACGATCTCGCCCTTGTGCTCGCGCATTCCCCCGATCCGCGGCGAGTTGAGCAACCGGCGCACCGCGTTCGGCTCCCATGCGGCCCCCGTTCGCGCCGGTAATCGCCGCGCTCGTTCAGGTCGACCGAGATCGACTTGATCGACTCCCCCGCGAGGAAGCGCCGCGCGCATCTCGCGCACGACCACAGCCTCCGAGGCGCGGATCGTCACCTTGTCCGCCTCGTAGCCGAACGGGCGCGAGCCGCCCCCGGACGGCTTCCCGGCCGTCGGCCAGCTCCTCATGCTTGCGCAAGATGCGCTCGCTCTTGTGGTCGCTCTCGTACTTGGCCACGCTTCCGAGCATACGAGCCATCAAGCGGCCGACGTGCGAGCCAAGATCGATGTGGCCCGTAACGCAGGCAAGCGTCTCGATCTTCGCCGCATCACACAGATCGAGAAACGCCTCCAACTCCCGCGGCTGCCGATGCAGCCGGTCGAGATGCCACACCACCACGCCCGTCAATCCGGCCCGAGCGGAGATCAGCCAAGCAGCCGCTCGTACTCGGGCCGCCGCTTTCCACTCCACGCGCTGATGTCGTCGTCGACGTACAGATCGACAACGACCCAGCCGCGCTCCTCTGCGAGCCGCTCGCAGTCCTCCATCTGCCGCCGCACCCCCAGCTGATCGCCCTCCCGATCAGACGAAATCCGCGCATACACCCCCACGCGCGGCACCGCCGAACGAGCAGCAACAACCATCAGGGCTACATTAGCGCACACTCGCATGAGCGAGTCCACCCTCTCGCCTGAGCGGCGGCGTGGCCTAGAAGAGGCCGAGCTGCTCGGCCGGAGGAGCGACGGCCCGTTCCGGGACGAGCTCGACGACCGGCGCCGACGTCGTCGTCTCCGCGCCGATGATCGCCGGGAGGCGCGCGAAGTCCGCCTCGAGCACCTTGAGCATCGCAGGCGTGTAGAGCGCGGCGGCCGGGTGGTAGAGCGGATAGAGAACGACGCTGCGCCCGGCGATCGTGAGCTCCTGCTCGGAGCCGTGGACGCGCGTGATGCCGAGCGGGCGGCCCGAGAGGAGTTTCGTCGCGAAGTTGCCGAGCGTTGCGATGACCTTCGGCTCGATCAGCTCGATCTGGCGGAAGAGGTGCGGCTCGCACGCCTCGATCTCGTCGGCCTGCGGATCGCGATTGCCCGGCGGGCGGCACTTGAGGACGTTCGCGATGTAGATGTCCTCGCGCGCGAGGCCGACACCGGCGAGCAGCCCGTCGAGCAGCTTCCCCGCCTGGCCGACGAACGGGATGCCGTTCTTGTCTTCGTGGAAGCCCGGCGCCTCGCCGACGAACATCAGGTCAGCGTGCGGGTTGCCGGCGCCGAACACGGTCTGCGTGCGCCCCTCCGCGAGCCGACAGCGCGTGCACGCCGCGTTCGCCGCCGCGTATGCCTGGAGCTCGTCAAGCGACTCGACAGGGACGGCACTCATGCCCGGGACTCTACGAGGCGCGGCCGACGGACACGATCGTCGCGCTCCAGCGGCCGCGCGGCGCCTCGACCTCGATCGTGTCGCCCGGCTTCTTGCCGAGCAGCGCCTGGCCGACCGGCGAGTCGGGCGAGACGCCTCCGACGCTCGTGATCTCGACCTCCATTGTGGTGCCGTCGTCGCGCTTCGAGCTCGACCTTCGAGCCGACGGTGACGACGCCGCTCTTCGCGGCCTCCGCCTCGTCGAGGATCGTCGCGTGCTGGAGGCGGTGGCGGAGGACGCGGATGCGCGCCTCCATCAAGCCCTGCTCGTTCTTCGCCGCGTGGTACTCGAAGTTCTCAGAGAGATCGCCATGCGCCCGCGCGGTCGCGATCGCCTCGATGACCGCCTTCCGCTTCGGCCCCTCGAGCTCCTCGAGCTCGGCGACGAGCTGCGCGTGCGCCGCCGGAGTCAGAACCTCGCCGTCGCCCTCCACAGGCCTAATGACCGCAGCCGCAGGAGCCGCCGCAGCAACCGCCGCCGCCCCCGCCGCTTGTGACCTTGGTCGTGCCATGAACGGCGAAGGAGGAGAACTGCTTCGAGACGTTCGTCGTCGCGCAGTCGGGGCAGTGCACGTCCTCCGTCCCGCGGACGAGCTCCTCGAAATGCGACTCGCACTCCATGCAGACGTATTCGTAGATCGGCATTGCTCAGACTCTACCGGGGTCGCTGGCGCCCATGGCCCGCAGACCCCCGAACGAGAGTCCTTCCCGGAACAGGGCCGCGATGCCGACCGTGTAGCCGACCGAGGACTCGATCGCCTGGAGGGCGAGCCCATACGCGACAGCTTGCCCGAGCGGTATGCCGTACGCGGTGAGCGGCACCGCGATCGCCGCCTGGAGGACTCCGAGGTTCCCCGGCCAGAGCGGCAGGACGAGAGCGACGTTCATCACGGCGAGGACGGCCGCCGCGGCGACGAGCGGGAGATGGATGTCGAACGCGAGAAGCGTGACGTACACCGCGAAGAGCTGGAGCACCCACCCGAGCGTCTGCCAGCCGGTTGAGATGAGCGCCGGGACGGGACGGCGCAGGATCCCGAGGCCTTCGCGGGCGCGCGCGAGGATCTCTCCGAAGCGGCCTTTCGCCTCCTCCCCGCCCTGCTCGTGCCGCCGCGCGAGCGCGACGCCAACGAGGACGAACGCGATGCCCGCGACGAGCACGCCCCACAGCGCCGTTCGCGCCGCGGGCGGGATCTCCGCGCTCGAGAGCACCCAGAGGACGAGCGCGATCGACGGGAACACCTCGAGGATCCGGTGCGCGAGCACGGTCCCGAGCAACGTTGCGAACAGGCCGGGACGATCGCGATCGGGCATCCGCCGCATGAGCACCGCGACACGGGCGACCTCTCCCACGCGGCCGGGCAGGATGCCGTTCGCGAAGATCCCGACGAAGAACGCGGAGAAGACGTCGATCAGACGCGGGTGCGGCTCGGCAACCGCCTCGTTGATGACGTTGTCCCACGACATCGCCCGCGCGAGGCAGGAGACGAAGTTGAGGAAGATCGCGGCCAGCGCCCACCACGGGCTCATCTGCAAGAACGCGTGCCAGACCTGTCCCCAGTTCGGGCCGTGGAACACGAGAAGGACGACGACACCGACCGCGGCGAGGGCGATGATGCCGTAGTGGACGATCCTCGAGCCGCGAAACTTCACCCGCCGGAGCCGCAGTTCGTCTGCTTGCCGTGGACGATCTGCCCGACGAGGCTCTGCGGTGTCTTGGGCACGGTGAGGGAGAACGTCCCGGCCCGGGAGAGGTCGAGAACCGTCATCTGATCAGGCCCTGGCGCGACGCAGCCCGCTCCCTTGAGGTGCCAGTACGGGTTGTAGTGCTCGCGGAGCAGGTAGCGCCCGGCGCCGAAGACGTGGCCGCTCGTCATGGTGTGACCGAACTTCGTGACGACCGGATGGCCGGGGCCCGTGAGGAGCGGAGTCGCGTTCGGCAGCTCGTAGACGAGCCAGTTCTCGCTGCGGAAGACGGGCGTAAGCCCCGCAGCGCGCGAGCGGACGACCTGCGCCTCGAGCGGGCCGCCGTGCCAGTCGAGCGGCGCGCTGCGGGCGAGCAGGACGTACCGCACCGCGTTCTGACGGAGCCAGGCGACGTACGAGTGAGCGTCGAGGGAGTTCGAGTAGAAGAGCGCGTTGTTGACCTCGTCGATCTGCTGGTACCAGCCGCGCGCGAGCGGGATGCCCGCCTTCGGGATCCAGTCGGCCTCCCAGTGCTCGGCGGTCGGCACGACCTCGACGCGGTACGCCGGCTCGAGATGGTCGTGCAGGTAGTGGATCGCCGGCGCCCAGTAGCTCACCTGCTGCGTGTTGTTGTTCAGCCGCGACGGGATGAGCAGGAAGTACGGCACGAGGTTGTACGCGAGCGCGAGCGTGCATGCGGCCACGACGAGCCCGCGCGGCTGGAAGTCGGCGAGAGCGGCCGTGAGGAGCATCAGGGGGAAGACGAAGGCGTCGAGCCGCGTCCAGTTGTCACCGAGTGGCGACGCGACGAAGTAGAAGAAAACGCTCCCGATCCCCCACAGCGCGAACAGCACCATGAGCGGCGCGGCGGCTCTCGCCCGGCGCGCGAGGAGAAAGCCGAGGACGCTGACGATCATCACGCTGACGAAGTCCTCCCAGTGGAACGGGTAGACGCCCTGATTCGTCTTGAAGAGGAGAAGCGCGGCGCCCTCGACGGCGGCCGCGACGACGAGTCCCGCCGCGAACCACATGCGGCGGCGCGACATTCCGCGGCGCGCGACGGCGTACGAGACGACGATGAGGCAGAGGAACGCGAACGCGAGCGGGCTGAACCCGACTGTGAGAATCGCCGGGATGATCGCCAGACGGTGCCGGTGCATCTGGAGGAGCTTCAGCGTCGCGAGCATCGCCGTGAACCCGAGCGAGTACGCGTAGAGCCCGGTGAACATCGGCGCCGCCGCGAGCACGCCGAAGACCCGTGACGGCCAGAGAGCGGCGCGTCCCCACTCCTCCATCGCGATCGACGCGAAGAGGACCGTCGACACGACAGCGCTGACGAAGACGAGCGGCAAGTTCCCGACCACGACCGTCGGCAGGTAGTAGAGGAGGCTGTACGACGTGAGCGGGTACCAGCCCGCGTACGAGTAGTTGTCCCAGAGGAAGATCCCGTGCCGGACGAGGTACGTCCGGTAGAGGTGGACGGCCGCGTCGCCGGGCGCGGGGCCGACGAGGATGACGAATCCGGCGACGATCGCCGTGACGGCCGCCGCGATAAGGACCTCCCGACGGCGCATGAAGCGCGGGAAGTCGACGGCGGTAGCGGCAGCTGCGCTCATCGCAGCCGTATTTTCGCATGCGCGCCAGCCAGCAGCGACAACGGCGGCGCGAGATCGACGCCGTCGGGCCGACTGAGGTAGCCAGGCGCCCTCCCCGGAACGCCCGTGTGGCCGTACTGCCACACGATCTTGTTCGTGTGCGGATCGATGACGATCACGCGGTCGTTGTAGTCGTCGTTGACGAGCACGTCGCCGTTCGGGAGCGGGCGCGCGAGCGACGGATGGTCGAGCTGCGGATCGCCCGGACGCGGCGTGTACCGCCACACGAGGTGGCCGCTGCGCGTGAACTCCTCGAGCACGCCCGGGCTCTCGTAGCCGACCGTCAGGAAGAGACCGGGACGCACCTCGTTCGTGTCGGACGGGTAGTAGATCCCCGGCGGATGCGTCTCCCAGAGCACGCGTCCGGACGGCGAGAGCTTGTCGACCCAGTCGCCGTTGATCTCTGTCACGAGCCACGAACCGCCCGGAAGCGGGAACGCGCCGTTCGGGCTGTCCCAGGCGTACGGCGGATTGTGGACGCAGCCGCGCGCAAGGCTGCCAAGCGCGACCGCGGGTGTGCGGGACGGCGGCCGCAGCTCGATGAGCCGGCAGTTCTCGATGTCGGCGGCGACGATCCCACCGTTCGGCACCATCATCGCGTCGTCGGGATGCGCCAGGCCGACCGCGTCATGCCAGACGATCCGCCGCTTCGCGATGTCGACGACGGAGATCGCATTCACGTCTTCCTCCGTCGCGACGATCTTTGTACCGTCCGGGGAGAAGAACGAGTCGTCGGGCAGCGGCAGCGTGCGGGCCGTGCCGAACTGCCAGCGGATCCTTCCCTGCGGGTCGACCACGAGGAGCCGGTTGTTCGAACGGTCTGCGATGAGGAGGTTGCCGGGGAGAGCCGCCGGGTTGGAGCCGCGGGCGAGATGCGGTGCGCTGAGCGGGTGCGCGAACGGCCCGGGCGCGTGCGGGTGGGCGCGCGGCGGGGCGTGAGACGCGGCTCCGCAGCCCGCGAGGACCGCAGCGGCGGCGATGACAGGAAGAAGGCGCACGTGAACTTTCTCCGGCAAACATTGCGCCCGCAGCATGAGCGGGTCGTGAGAGCGCGGGTACACTCGCACTGCCCGGCATCCGCATCGGAGCTGGAGCTTCAGAACGTGATCGAAAGTGTCCATGTCATCGGCTCCGGCCGCGTCGGCTCCGCCGTCGGCTCCCGCTTGCGCGAACGCGGCGTTATGGGGAGCGGCGACTGCGACGCCGATGTCACGCTCCTTTGCGTCCCCGACGCGGCCATTGCGGACACGTCCAGTCGTCTGACGACTGGACGTGGCTGGATTGGACATGTCTCGGGGGCGACTCCGCTTGCCGCGCTTGCTCCGCACGAGCGGCGTTTCTCGCTTCACCCGCTCCAGACGTTCGACCGCAGCGGCGACCCGGCGCAGATCGACGGCGCGTGGGGCGCGATCACCGGCGAGACGGACGAGGCGCTCGCCGTCGCGCGGGAACTTGCGGAGCTCCTCGGCCTGCGGCCGTTCGAGCTCGCCGAGGAAGACCGGACGCTGTACCACGCCGGCGCGGTGTTCGCGTCGAACTACCTCGTGACGCTGCAGCGCGCGGCGGTGCGGCTCGGCGTGCCGGCCGAGGGTCTCGTCCCGCTCATGACGCGGACGATCGAAAACGGCTTCGAGCTGACGGGGCCGATCGCGCGAGGCGACTGGGCGACGGTCGAGGCGCACCGGGCGGCGATCCGCGCCGCGCATCCCGAGCTCGAGCCCGTCTACGACGCGCTCGCCGACGCGACGGTGGCGCTCGCATGAAAGTCGTGCGCACGATCGCCGAGCTCGAGACGGCGCCGGGCACCGGCCTCGTCCCGACGATGGGCGCACTCCACGCCGGCCACCGCGCGCTGCTCACCGCGGCGCGCCGCGAGAACGAGCGCGTCGTGATGTCGCTCTTCGTCAATCCGGCGCAGTTCGACGAGGCGTCCGACCTCGCGGCGTACCCGCGCGACGAGGCGCGCGACCTCGCGATCGCAGAGGAAGAGGGCGTCGACGTCGTCTTCGCGCCCGACGCCGCCGAGCTTTACCCCGACGGCTTCGCGACGTGGGTCGAGCCGGAGCACACGGGCGCCGAGGGCGCGGCGCGACCCGGCCACTTCCGCGGCGTCGCGACGGTTTGCCTGAAGCTCTTCAACATCGTCCGCCCGGAGCGCGCGTACTTCGGCCAGAAGGACGCGCAGCAGGCCGCCGTGATCCGCCGGCTCGTCCGCGACCTCAATCTCCCGCTCGAGATCCGCGTCGTGCCGATCGTGCGCGACGACGACGGCCTCGCGCTCTCGTCGCGCAACGTCCTCCTCTCGGCCGAGGAGCGCGAGCGCGCGCTCGGCCTGTCGCGCGCGCTCCGGGCCGCAGTCGGCTGCGCCGATCCCGTCGCCGCCGCCCGCGCCTCGCTCAACGGCCTCGCCCCCGACTACGTCGAGGTGGTCGACCTCGACGGCTCAAGAGTCCTCGCCGCCGCCGTCCGCGTCGGCTCCACCCGGTTGATCGACAACGTCCTCCTGGAAGGAGACCTTGCATGAACGTAGGCTCGACGGAGTTCATCGAAGAGCGGAGGCACCGGCTTTGCCGGTGCCGGGAGCGGGAAGCATGAGCATCCCCGCCGGAAAACTGCAGCTGCCCGAGCTCGCCGCGATGAAGGAGCGCGGCGACAAGATCGTCATGGTCACCGCGTACGACGCGCCCGGCGCGCGCTTCGCGGAGGACGCCGGGATCGACATGGTCCTCGTCGGCGACACGGCGGCGATGGTCGTCCTCGGCCACTCCGGTACGACGTCCGTCACGGTCGACGAGATGCTCTTCCTCACGCGCACCGTTTCGCGCAACGTCCGCCGTCCGATCGTCGTCGGCGACCTGCCGTTCGGCTCGTACGAGACGTCCGACGAGGACGCGGTGCGCACCGCGGTGCGCTTCGTGAAGGAGGGAGGCGCCGACGTCGTCAAGCTCGAAGGCGCCGGGCCGAGGGTCTCCCGCGTGCGCGCGATCGTCAACGCCGGCATCCCCGTGATGGGACATGTCGGCCTGACGCCGCAGTCGGCGACGATGCTCGGCGGCTTCAAGACGCAGGGCCGCACGGCGGAGGCGGCGCAGCAGATCGTCGATGGCGCGAAGGAGCTCGAGGCGGCCGGCTGCTGCTCGATCGTCCTCGAAGCGGTGCCGTCGCCGGTCGCGGCGCGCATCACGCGCGAGCTGTCGATCCCGACGATCGGCATCGGCGCCGGCTCGGATTGCGACGGCCAGGTGCTCGTCTACCACGACCTCCTCGGCCTGTCGGAGGGTCATCTCCCCCGCTTCGTCAAGCGGTACGCGAACCTCTCCGGCGAGATCCGCGACGCGCTCAGCGCGTACGCGAACGAGGTGCGCAGCGGCACGTTCCCCGAGGAGCAGCACACGTACGCGATGCCGGAGGAGGAGAAGGCCGCGTTCGAAGCGGCGTCCGATCCGAGGTAGGTCAGGCCCGCAGGTCGAAGACGAACTCGGCGGTGCCGTCGCCTCCGAGCTCCGCGTGACCCTGCCGGGCGACGTATGTTCCCTGCGCGCGGGCATACCGTCCCGTGCCCCCGAGGACGACGAAAGAGCCGTCGAGGCCGTCCGCCGTTCCGGTCCCGAAGATCGACCCGTCGTGGAGTTTGAACGTGTGCGTCTCCTGTCGCAACGCCATGGCTGGATGTGACGCGCCGCCGAAGGCAATCGCGGTCGCGAAGAACTCGCCGACGGGTGCGCCGTCCGGCACGGCATGCAGATCACCGAGAACAGAGTGGTGTTCGCCTTCCCGCGGGAGCTGCCCCGCATAGCCGCGCCAGTTGCTCCCGTAGAGGACGAGCGAGTGGCCGCGACCGGGCGCGAGCTTGCCGCCGCCCGCTGCGGAGAGGCCGCCGAGGAGGAGTAGGGCGCGGCCAAGGATCCCGTTCCGCGTCATCTTGCTCAAGGCGGCGGCCCCTGCGTGTAGTAGACGGCGCCGATGATGATCGGCCTGTCGGGATCGCCTTCCTCGAAGGCGACGATCACCTCGTCGTTGATCTCCGGAATGGACGCCTGAACGCCCGGACCCAAGGCCGGGTGCCCGACGCGGATCCAGCAGGAGGAGGTCTCGTCCTTCTTCCCCTGGCGGTCCCAGTAGAAATGGACCTTCACGCGCCCGTACTTGTCGGTGTAAGTCTGCTGGCCCGGCGGCCCGGTCACGACCGCCGTCTGCGTACCCTGGATCGTCGGCTTCGGCGTTGCTCGCGGAGGCCGGAACGGGAGTCCCGCCGGGATACACGAGAAGGTGTTCGTGTAGGTCACAGGCCCGTTGGGGATCTTGGCCCGCGCCGCGTGATCGACGCTCGTGAGGATCCAGCCGCCGTTCGCGTCGAAGTGACCGTGCAGCGTGAACCGGTAGCCGGGGATGAGCCGCTCCGCGTTCGAGCTGCCGTTCACCTGCAGGCTCGGGAGCGCTTCCTCTTGCATGCGGATGCCGGCTGTCCGCGCGCCCTCTGCGACGTAATCCGCTAGGGCTCCGTCGTCGATGCGCTTCGCGTAGTCGCCGGGATAGTCGTAAATCTCGTAGCCGCCGTTGCCCGCGACGTGAAGCTGGTGGGTCACGGTGCCGGCGAGGACGGTCGCCTGGATCTGCGCCTGAACCTCGAGCGTGTCGCCCGGGAGCTGGAACGCATGGTCGCGCAGGGTGACGAGGCCCGAGCGGAGCTCCTGATCCTTCTCCCACGCGTAGATGACTCCCGCGTCCTTCCGGGCCGCGCCTGTGGGGTCGTAGGAGACCGGAGCAGCGAGCGGCGCGAATCCGTTGGACGAGTCCGTCACGACGAGGGTGTGACCGTTCGGGGTGTGCTCGAAGAAATAGAAGATCCCCTCCTCCTCCATCAAGCGGCTCGCGAAGTCGAAGTCCGTCTCGCGGTACTGCACGCAGTAGTTGCGCGGCTTGTACGTGCCCACCACGCGGAAGTCGACCGGAAACCCGGAGATGACCTGCGTCAGGATGTCCGGCACCGAGACGTTCTGAAAGATGCGACTCGTCTGTCTCCGGGTCAACAGCCAGAGCGACGGCACGAGGGTTGCGGCGTACGTCGTCAGCTGCTTGCCGCGGGCGCCTTCGCCGAATCGCTGCACGATGCCGCTGAAGTACCGGCTGCCGATCTTGACGGTGACCGGCTGGCCGATGAGGGTCTCGAACGGGACATGCGCGGCGTTAGGCGCGACGAGGCCGAGCTCGAACTCGAAGAGCTGCGAGATCCCTTCGTGACCGCTGAACGTGGTGATCTTGAGCGCGTTCCCGAGCGGGGTGTGTACACCAATCGTCTCGCCGGTGGCAGCGCCTGCCATCGCGCAACTATCTCACGACTCTCGCCGAGATACAACGCGCGGAGCTTTAGTTGAGTCCGCCGTTCAGGTGGGCGTGCGTTGCGAGCACGAGTAACACCGGGAGCGCGGCGGCGAGCCCGACCGTGGCGAGGCTTCTGCCCCACGTCCAGCCGTGCACCGCGCGGACGCCGATGACGAGCAGCACGAGGAACCACACGTACGTCGCGTAGACGAGGAGGTTGAACACCCGGTCTGCCGTCCCGTAGTCGTTGCCGCCGGTGCGGAAGAACCACTCGCCGTAGATGGCGATCCTGATCGGCCACAGCGTGAAGAGGGACAGCGCGAGCGGCGCCGTCGAGAGCGCGAGCACGTGCCGCGCGCGGCGGTAGTTCCCGAGCGAGCCGAAGCGGCGGGCGGCGCCGAAGAGCAGGCCTCCGCCGAGCCAGTACACCGCGAGGGCGTAGAAGCTCCCGCCGAGGAACGCCCAGACGGGAACGATGAGCCAACTGCTGCCGTCGTTGAGCATGCTCCGCGCGACCGGCGTCCCGAGCACGGCCGCGATCCCGGCGAGGGCGATGAGCGTGACGAGCGCGTCCTGCCGCGCCTCGCACGCCTCCTGCGAGTCGTCGCGGAGCGAGCGAAGACAGGCCGGGGCGCGATGAGCACGGCCGGCGCACGGAGCCACCAGTTCCGCTCGAGCGCCGATCCGCGCGTGGTTTCGACCGAAGCCTCGATGGGGTGAGCGTAGCCCTAGCGGCCAGGTGCCCTACGCGGCGACGACCGCGCGCTCGGGCAGCACGTGGCGCAGGAACCGGCCCGTGAAGCTCTCCTCGACCGCGGCGACGTCCTCGGGCGTCCCGACCGCGACGAGCTCGCCGCCCGCTTCGCCGCCCTCGGGGCCGAGGTCGATCACCCAGTCGGCCTGCTTGATGACGTCGAGGTTGTGCTCGATCACGACCATCGTGTTGCCGCCGTCGACGAGCCGCTGGAGCGTCTCCAGCAGCTTCTCGATGTCGGCGAAGTGGAGGCCGGTCGTCGGCTCGTCGAGGATGTAGAGCGTCTTGCCCGTCGCGACCTTCGACAGCTCGGACGCGAGCTTGACGCGCTGCGCCTCGCCGCCCGAGAGCGTCGTCGCCGGCTGGCCGAGCTTGATGTAGTCGAGGCCGACGTCGTGGAGCGTCTGCAGGCGGCGCCGGAGCTTCGGGATCTTCGCGAAGAACT
Source organism: uncultured Actinomycetes bacterium (assembly GCA_963767525.1). Taxonomy (GTDB): domain Bacteria; phylum Actinomycetota; class Thermoleophilia; order Gaiellales; family Gaiellaceae; genus Palsa-739. Next base: position 1,569,799 of record CAVYEH010000001.1, on the reverse strand, counting down.
CGAGCGCCTCCTCGACCGACATCTCGAGGATGTCCGCGATCGAGCGTCCCTTGAAGCGCACCTCGAGCGTCTCGCGGTTGTAGCGCGCGCCCTTGCACGTCTCGCACGGCACGTAGACGTCGGGCAGGAAGTGCATCTCGATCTTGATCTGCCCGTCTCCCTTGCACGTCTCGCAGCGGCCGCCGCGCACGTTGAAGGAGAAGCGCCCCGGCTTGTAGCCGCGCACCTTCGCCTCGGGCGTGAGCGAGTAGAGCTCGCGGATGTGCGTGAAGAGGTCGGTGTACGTCGCCGGGTTCGAGCGCGGCGTGCGCCCGATCGGCCGCTGGTCGATCTCGATGACCTTGTCGAAGACCTCGATCCCCTCAACCGCCGCGTGCGCGCCGGGCTTGAGCCGCGCGCGGTTGAGCCGGTTCGCGAGCGCCTTGAAGACGATCTCGTTCACGAGCGTCGACTTGCCGGAGCCCGAGACGCCCGTCACGCAGATGAACTTCCCGACGGGGAACTCGACGTCGATCTCCTTGAGGTTGTGCTCGCGCCGCGCCGCGCACCGTGAACGCGCCGCGGTCGTCGTCGCGCCGCTCGGGCACCGCGATCTCGCGCGTGCCGGAGAGGAACTGGCCCGTGACGGACTTCTTGTTGCGCTCGACCTTCTCGGCCGGGCCTTCCGCGACGACCTCGCCGCCGTGCAGGCCGGCGCCCGGCCCCATGTCGACGAGCCAGTCGGAGCGGCGCATCATCTCCTCGTCGTGCTCGACGACGACGACGGTGTTGCCGATGTCGCGCAGCCGCTCGAGCGTCTCGATGAGCCGCGCGTTGTCGCGCTGGTGGAGACCGATCGACGGCTCGTCGAGGATGTAGAGGACGCCGACGAGCTGCGAGCCGATCTGCGTCGCGAGCCGGAGCCGCTGCGCCTCGCCGCCCGAGAGCGTCGCCGCCGCGCGATCGAGCGTCAGGTACCCGACGCCGACGTCGTCGAGGAACGTCAGGCGCTCGCGGATCTCCTTGACGATGCGATGTCCGATCAGCTGCTCGGTCGGCGTGAGGTCGAGCGAGTCGACGAACCGCAAAGCCCGCGACACCGAGAGCTGCGTGAACTCGTGGATCGACAGGCCGTTGACCGTGACCGCGAGCACCTCGGGCTTGAGTCGCGCGCCGTTGCAGACCGGGCACGGGCGGAAGCTCATGTACTCCTCGATGCGCTCACGCTGGCTCGACGAGTCGGTCTCCTTGTAGCGCCGCTCGAGGTTCGCGACGATGCCCTTGAAGCTCGCGAGCTCGTGGCCGCGGCTGCGCCCCATGCGGTTCGTGTACTTGACGTAGATCCGCTCGTCGCCGGTGCCGAAGAGGAAGAGGTTCTGCTGCTCGTAGGTGAGCTCGGCCCACGGCTTCGACGTGTCGACCTCGTAGCGATCGGCGACGGCCTGGATGACCGCCTCGTACCAGCTCGACATACCGCCGACCGACCACGGCACGAGCGCGCCGTCGTCGATCGAGAGCGACGGATCGGGCACGACGAGCTCCGGATCGATCTCCTGCTGCGTGCCGAGGCCGGTGCAGCGCGGGCACGCGCCGTGCGGCGCGTTGAAGGAGAAGATCCGCGGCTGAAGCTCGGGCAGCGAGACGCCGTGCTCGGGGCACGCGAAGTTCTCGGAGAAGAGCAACTGCTCTCCGGTGTCGACGAGATCCACGGCGACAAGCCCGTCGGCGAGCGCTGCCGCCGTCTCGATCGACTGCGCGAGCCGCAGCCGCAGGTCGGCGCGCATGACGAGCCGGTCGACGACGACCTCGATCGTGTGCTTGAACTTCTTGTCGAGAGCGGGAACGCCCTCTTCGAGGACGTACTGCTCGCCGTCGACCTTGACGCGCGTGAAGCCCTCGCGGATCAGATCCTCGAAGACGTCCTTGTACTCGCCCTTCCGGTCGCGCACGACCGGCGCGTTGACCGTGAAGCGGGTCCCCTCCTCGAGCTGCAAGACCTGGTCGACGATCGCGTCGAGGCTCTGTCCGGCGATCGGCTTGCCGCAGACCGGGCAGTGCGGCCGGCCGACGCGCGCGTACAGCAGGCGGAGGTAGTCGTAGATCTCGGTGACGGTGCCGACGGTCGAGCGCGGGTTGCGCGACGTCGTCTTCTGGTCGATCGAGATCGCCGGGACTCAGGCCGTCGATGTGGTCGACGTCGGGCTTCTCCATCATCTGGAGGAACTGCCGCGCGTAGGCGGAGAGCGACTCGACGTAGCGGCGCTGCCCCTCCGCGTAGATCGTGTCGAAGGCGAGCGACGACTTGCCGGAGCCCGAGAGGCCGGTGATGCAGATCAGACGGTTCCGCGGCAGGCGGACGGTGATGTCCTTGAGGTTGTGCTCGCGGGCGCCGTGGACAACGAGTTCTTCGGCTGCCATGTGGAGGGCATTCTACCGCACCGAACAGACGTTCGCTCCCGCCCTACTGCGTGACGCGCAAGCGCTGGGTGATGCGACGAGGAACCGCGTCGATCTCAAGGTCGCCGGCCACCACCGTTGCGTAGCCCAGGAGCCGGCCGAGGAGCGGCCGCTCGATTTCGAACACCGTCGCGTTGAGCGAGACCGAGGCTGATCTGCGCCGGAGAAAACCGTGCTCGACGACAAGCGCGTTTCCCGTCACCTCGAGATGCGTGCGGTCCCAGCGCGCGACCGCGACGACGACGAGGAACGCGGCCAGAGCCAGCAACGCTGCCCCCGCGATGTCGACGACACGCCACGGCGTGAAGAAGCAGCCCACGCCGGCGGCGGCGATGAGCAACGAACGGACGAACGGCTTGACAAGAACGATCCCGTGCCGGTGCACGGTTCTACGTTCTCGTTAGCGCTTGCGCCACCTTCCGAACACGAGGCCACCGAGCGTGAATCCCGCACCGAACGTGCCGACGCTGAAGGCGCCGATCGCCGCCGCCTTGCGCGCGGTCGAGAGCCGCTGCCAGCGGCTGAGCGCCTCTTGCTCCTCGTGCGTGAGCTCTTCGCCGCGCCGTTTCTTGCGCAGCGCGCCTCCCGCCCGGAGCCCGAGGTAGAGGTCGTCGAAGATCTCCGCAGATTCTTCGGCCATAGCGTCCAATCTATAGCCTCGTTCGACTGTGGCCACAAGCCTCCTCCACGTTTCCGATCTCCACGTCGGCTCGCACGAGGAGCCGGAAGTCGAGGCGAGTCTCGCGCGGCTCGTCGAGCGGATCGAGCCGCAGCTCGTCGTCGCGTCGGGTGATCTCGCGCATCGCGGCCGCCGCGAACAGCTCGAGCGCGCCGCCAAGCTCCTTCGCTCGCTCGGGCCGCCGGTGCTCGCGGTGCCGGGGAACCACGACATCCCGCACACGCTTGCGCGCTTCGTGCGCCCGTGGGAGAAGTTCGAGCAGGTCTGGGAGACGACCGAGCCCACCGCGTCGCTGCCGGGCTTACACGTCGTCGGGATCAACTCGGCGCGTCCGTTTCACCATCAGAGCGGCGGCCTCGGCGGCGGACGGCTCGAGCGTGCCGTCGCCCGTCTCGAGCAGGAGAACCGGGCGCAGTGCGCGTCGCCGTCCTCCACCATCACCTCGCGAGCTCGCCGTGGCGGGCGTTGCGCAAGCGGCCGGTCGCGCGTCGCAGCGACGTCCTGCACGCGCTCGCCGGCGCCGGAGCCGAGCTCATCCTCAGCGGCCACATCCACCAGGCCGCGGTCTACGAGCGCCACGAGTTCGAGGTGCTCGACGACGACGACGGCGCGAGGACGGTTCTTGCGGGCGCGCCGGGGTTCGGCCGGCCGCGCCCGCACAGGCTCGGCGAGGCGCGCGGCCTCCATGTCCACGAGATCGACGACGACGCGATCGTCGTGCGGACGTACCTCTGGACGCGCGGGACTTCACGCTCGCGGCCGAGCGCCGCTTCCTACGCTAGGAGGGATTGGTGGGGCGGTGCTCGCCGCGATGGCGCGCTGGGCGCCGCGAGGCAAGGACGCAGGGAGGCCCGATAGTCAGCGACTATCGGGCCGACTGAGAACGCCGCCTCGCCACGCGCAGCGCGCCAGCGCGGCACAGCTGCTGTTCCGCCAATCCCTCCTCTAGCGGTGGTCCACGAAGCGGCGGCGCACGAAGAGCAGCGCCGTCGCGCCGATCAGCGCGAAGACGAGACCGGCCGCGTGGCCGATGAAAAGCCACGCCATCAAGCCGCCGAGGAACGAGCCGAGGAGCCCGAGCACGAACGTCCCGAAGACACTCATCGGGTCGGGGCCGGGCACGACGAGCCGCGCGAGCGCGCCGACGGCCAGGCCTTCGAGGAACAGCACGATGACATACCAGAGAACCACTAGCGGAGCTTCTCGAGCAAGCGCAGGCGAGCGTCGTCGTACTCAGCGTCGCTGAGGACGCCGGAGTCGTGCAGCTCCTCGAGCAGGCCGAGGTAGTGCGCGGGATTCTCGGTCGGCTCGCCGGGGTGGTCGTGCGCCGCAGCCGCCGGCCGCGGCACGTTCCCGGGCATGCCGGTTTGCGGCGGACTGAAGGGATCGCTGACCCCGATCTGATCGGGATCGATGCCGACCTTCCGCAGCCGCTCGCGGTACTGCTCGACGCCGATGCCGCGCTCGGGGAAGCGGTACACGCCCTTCCCCCACAGCGGCCGCTTCTGCACGAAACGGCGGTAGAGAAGAACGAGAACCGACGGCCGCGAGGAAGCTCGCAATCCCGGCCCACGACGAGTCCTTCGTGTTCCGCCCCTCGATCGCGAACACGATCGTTGTGCCGATCAGCGTGCCGCCGAAGCCGATCACGATCGTCAGCCACGCCGGCATCGGGTCGGGCCCTGGCAGGGCGAAACGCGCGAGAGCGCCGGTGATGAACGCGTAGACCATCGAGACGAGAATCACCCCGAGCATGCGCGGAGGGTAACGAACGCGGATGAGTGTGCACTGAGACGCGGCGAGCGCTCGATCACAGGCTCGGCGCGGAAATCGCCTCTCCGCCTGGCTCGACGAGACCGGTACCGCAACCCGCCTAGGCGGCGGCGAGCGCCTGCAGCTCGCGGCGTAGCTCCTTGATCTCGTCTCGGAGCTTCGCCGCGTACTCGAAGCGCAGCTCGTCGGCGGCGACGTACATCTCCTCCTCGAGCGTGACGACGAGCTTCTCGAGCTCCTCGCGCGACATCCCCTCGACCTTCGACGCGCCGCGCCGGCGGCGCGACGGAACGGTCGGCGAGTCGAGCTGGAGCAGCGCGCCGATGTCGGAGACGCCCTTCAGGATCGTCGTCGGCACGATCCCGTGCTCCTCGTTGTACGCGAGCTGGACGGCGCGGCGGCGGTTCGTCTCGTCGAGCGCTTCCTTGATCGCCTCGGTCTGCTTGTCGGCGTACATCAGCACCTTGCCGTTGATGTTCCGCGCCGCGCGGCCGATCGTCTGGATGAGGCTCGTGCGACCGCGGAGGAAGCCCTCCTTGTCGGCGTCGAGGATCGCGACGAGCGACACCTCCGGCAGGTCGAGCCCCTCGCGCAGGAGGTTGACGCCGACGAGGACGTCGTACTCGCCGAGCCGCAGGTCGCGGACGATCTGGATCCGCTCGAGCGTGTCGATCTCCGAGTGGAGGTAGCGCGCCTTCACGCCCGACTCGAGCAGGTAGTCGGTCAGGTCCTCCGCCATCTTCTTCGTCAGCGTCGTGATGAGTACGCGCTCGCCGGCCTGCTCGCGCGTGCGGATCTCGCCGAGGAGGTCGTCGATCTGGTTCTTCGTCTCGCGGATGTCGACCTCGGGATCGACGATGCCGGTCGGGCGGATCAGCTGCTCGGCGACGACCTTCGACTCGCGCAGCTCGAACGCGCCCGGCGTCGCCGAGACGAAGACCATCTGCGGCACCTTGCGGAGGAACTCGTCGAAGCGCAGCGGCCGGTTGTCGAGCGCCGACGGCAGGCGGAAGCCGAAGTCGACGAGCGTCTGCTTGCGCGAGCGGTCGCCCTCGTACATCCCGCCGATCTGCGGCACGGTCTGGTGCGACTCGTCGATGAAGACGACGAAGTCGGACGGGAAGTAGTCGAGCAGCGTGAACGGGTGCGTTCCGGCGGCGCGGCCTTCGAGGATGCGCGAGTAGTTCTCGATCCCGTTGCAGAAGCCCAGCTCACGGAGCATCTCGAGGTCGTACTCCGTGCGCTGCTTGATCCGGTGCGCCTCGAGGAGCTTCCCCTCGTCCTCGAACTGGCGCACCTGCGCGTTGAGCTCGTTGCGGATGTCGTCGACGGCGCGCTCGATCGCTCGGCTGCGGACGTGACGTACTCCGTCGCCGGCCAGATCGAGAGGTTGTCGAGCTTCGCGAGCACCTCGCCCGTGAGCGGATCGAAGTGCGTCATCTGCTCGACCTCGTCGCCGAAGAACGAGATGCGGTACGCCGTCTCCTGGTTCGCCGGCTGCACCTCGACGACGTCGCCCTTCACGCGGAAGCGGCCGCGCCCGAGCACCGTGTCGTTGCGGACGTACTGCGAGTCGATGAGCTTGCGCAGAAGCAGGTCGCGGTCCTGCTCGGCACCGGTCTCGAGGTAGATCATCCGCTCGCGCCACTCCTCCGGCGAGCCGAGGCCGTAGATGCACGAGACCGACGCGACGACGATCACGTCCTTGCGCGTGAAGAGCGACGACGTCGTCGAGAGCCGCAGCCGCGCGATGTCGTCGTTCCGCGAGCTGTCCTTCTCGATGTAGAGGTCGGCCTGCGGGACGTACGCCTCGGGCTGGTAGTAGTCGTAGTACGAGACGAAGTACTCGACGGCGTTGTGCGGGAAGAACTCCCGGAACTCGTTGCAGAGCTGCGCCGCGAGCGTCTTGTTGTGGGCGATGACGAGCGCCGGACGGCCGGTCTTCTCGATCGTCCACGCCATCGTCGCCGTCTTGCCGGTGCCGGTCGCGCCGACGAGTGTCTGGAACTTCTCCCCCGCCTCGATGCTCGCCGCGAGCGTCTCGATCGCCTGCGGCTGGTCGCCCATCGGGCGGTAGTCGGAGGTTGTGCGAAGCGGCGGCATCGAACAAGCGTACCCGTGCCCGATCGGCCCTCCACCACGCGTGCGCGGCGATCGTCAGGCCGTCTCGTTGAGCTCGCCGAGGTCGCGGAGAATGCCGCGGAGCTCGTCGAAGCGCGCGGCGCCGAGCTGTCGTGTCCAGGTCGCTTCCATCTCGGCGACGGCATCGCGAATGGTCTGGGCGGCCTCGACTCCGCGCGCCGTAAGGGCGATTCGCCTGGCGCGCCGGTCGTCGGGGTCCGGCCGGCGCTCGATGTAACCGCGGCGCTCGAGCTGTCCCAAGAGGTGGTTCAAAGCCTGCTTGCTCATGCGAAGCCGGGCGGCGAGGTCGGAAGGCCGCTCGCCTTGCGGCCCGGGGTACTGCACGACGATCAGGTAGGAGGAATCGAAGTCCGTGAACCCGTTCGCATGGAGTCGTTCGAGCATGTGCTCCTGCACGGCTTCCCAGGGGAAACGTAGGAGTGCGCCGATCAGTGGCGGGCCAAGCGGTGCGAATGCGGTCTCGGGAGTTTTCATAAAGCGACTTGACAATACGCCTTCGCATGTCTAAGGTCAAGCAACTTTACCAACCTGTGACGAGGGAGGAACACCGATGGCAGTAGACACCCGCGACGAGATCACGGTCGGCGACCTGACGATCCGGTTCCTGCTCGAAGGGCCTGAGACGGCCGAAGCGGTCGCGATGTTCGAGTTCGACGTCCCCGCCGGCGCGCGCGTCCCCGCCGCGCACAGCCACGACGGCTACGAGGAGACGATCTACGGGCTCGAGGGCGTCCTGACGTGGACGATCGACGGCACCCCTACCGAGGTCGGCCCCGGCGAGGCTGTTTGCATCCCCCGCAACGCCGTCCACAAGTTCGAGAACCTCGGCGACGTCGATGCGAAGGCGCTCGCGATCACGACGCCGGGTGTCATCGGCCCCGAGTACTTCCGGGAGGCCGGTGAGATTCTCGCCGCCGCGACCGATCGCCCGCCCGATCTCGCCGCGCTCGGCGCCGTGATGCGCAAGCACGGGCTCACGCCTGCCTCCTGACGCCGCGCTCGCCGAGCGCGACCGCTACTTCCAGCCGCCCGCGCCGTCGCTCGTGAGCCGCGCGGTGCAGGTCTTGTGGCCGCCCTTGGCGTGCCCGACCTTCGTGGCCTTCCCGATCGTCAGCTTGCACGTGATCGAGCCGCCGTGCTTGAGCGTCCCCGAAACGAAGTACGAACCCTGCGCATCGAACGCCGGGATCTTCAGGTGGAACGGGAACTTGGCGGGGGGAAACGTCCGCAGAAACGTCCCGTAGGTGACCTTCGCTCCCTTCGGAGCGCTTCCGGTCACGCTCATGACGGCATAGGGGCCTTTGCTCGCACTGCGACTCCCCGCCGCCACACCGCCGAGGCTCAGTGCCGCACCGGCCACGAGAACGAACGCGAGCGCCATCGAGATCTCCCGCATGCCTCGATGGTGGCACAAATGCCGTGATCAGCCGAACGCGATCACGCTGCGAATGCCGTCCTGCGCGTGCATGAGGTCAAAGCCGCGGTTGACCTCGTCGAGCGAGATCGAGTGGGAGATGAGCGGGTCGACGTCGATGTCCCCGGCGAGGTAGCGGTCGATGTACTGCGGGACCTGGTCGCGTCCTTTCACGCCTCCGAAGGACGAACCGGCGACGCGGCGGCCGGTGATCAGGAAACGCGGGACGATGTCGAGCGTCTCCCCCTTGCCGGCGACGCCGCACACCGTCGCGAGGCCCCAGCCCATGCGCGCGGACTCGACCGCCTGGCGCATCACGTCGACGCGGCCCGTCGCCTCGAACGTGTAGTCGGCGCCGAAGCCGCCAGTCTGCTCGAGGATCAATTCGACGATCTGAGGCCCGCCCGGGAGCGTGTCCGTGGCTCCCTGGCCGCGTGCGAGTTCGAGCCGCGATTCGGCCGGATCGACGCAGACGATCCGTTCCGCGCCTGCGAGCCTGCAGCCGGCGACGGCGCCGAGGCCCACGAGGCCCGCACCGAAGACGACGCACGTCGAACCGGGCTCGACCTTTGCGGTGTTCAGCGCGGCGCCCAGTCCGGTCGAGAGCCCGCACGCGAAGACGCACGCGCGATCGAGCGGGGCGTCGGGAGTGATCTTCGCGAGCGCGATCTCGGGCATCGACCGTGTACTCCGCGAACGTCGACGTCCCCATGAAGTGCCGGATCGGCTCGCCGTCGCGGGACAGGCGCGTCGTCCCATCGGGGAGGTAGCCCTGGTTTTGCTGCTCACGGATCGCGAGGCAAAGGTTGGTGCGCGGGTCGCGGCAGTGCGCGCACTCCCGGCATTGCGGGGAGAAGAGCGTCACGACGTGGTCGCCGGGCGCGACGGACGAGACGCCGTCGCCGACGCTCTCGACGACGCCCGCGCCTTCGTGTCCGAGCACGGTCGGCGCATAGCCGGACGGGTCGGCGCCGGACGCCGTGTACAGGTCGGTATGACAGACGCCGCAGGCGACGAGGCGGACGAGAACCTCGCCGGCCTTGGGCTCGGCCAGATCGATCTCCTGCACCACGAGCGGCTGACCAAACTCTTCGAGTACCGCGGCTCTGATCTTCATGCCGTCGGTGGTCCTACCAGGTTCCGAAGGCCGCGGACGCTAGTAGCCGAGTTCGCTCGCGTAGACGCGGCGGTAGAGCTTCTTCAGGCTCTCGACCTTGTCGACGTACGCGCGCGTGTCGGCGAACTGGATCCCCTCGTGCTGCGCTAGCCAGCCGTCGACGTTCCCCTTCCCCGCGTTGTACGCGGCGAGCGCGAGCCGCTCGTTGCCGTGGTACTGGTCGAGCAGTTGCCGGAGGTACCACGCGCCGTAGCGGACGTTGATGTCGGGGTTCGTGAGGTCGGAGAGACGGAACTTCGTGCCGTGCGTGTACTAGCGCGATCCCCTTCGCGGTCGCCGGGTGTCAGCTGCATGAGGCCGACAGCGCCGGCGCTCGAGAGCGCGCTCGGGGTTGAACTTGCTCTCCGTCTCGATCACGGCGGCGAGCAGCGCCGGGTCGAGCTGCTGCTGTTGCGCGTACGTGCGCGGACGATCGTCGGGTACCTGCAGCGGGTACCAGAGCCGCGCGTACCACGACGGCTCCGTCCTCTGGAGATAGACGAAGGCCCCGAGCGCCGCGCCGACGACGGCCACCGCGACGAGCCAGCGTCCTCAGGGCGCCGTCAGCTCCTCGAGGACGCCCGCGACGAACGCGTCGAGCTCCTCGAGCGTGCCGTCGTTGACGTACGCGAAGTCGGCTCGGCGCACCTTCTCCTCCTCCGGCACGAGCCGCACCTCGCGGTCGGTCTGGCTCGCCGCGGCGTTCGGCGCGCACCTCGGCGGGAGCGGTGATGACGACGACCTTGTCGAAGCGCGACTCGCCGCCGGTCTCGAACAGGAGCGGGATCTCGGCGACGGCCACCTCGGCAGTCTGCCGCGCGAACCAGTCGGCAGTCGCGGCGCGCACGCGCGGATGGAGCTCGGCCTCGAGCCACGCGAGCTCGTCGCGGTCGGCGAAGACGATCCGGCCGATCGCCGCGCGATCGACCTCGCCGTCGGCGAAGACGCTGTCTCCCCAGCGGTCGCGCAGCGCCGCTGCAGCTCCGTCGTCGCTCGCGGTAGAGCTCGTGGACGACCTCGTCGGTGGAGATGACCGCGGCGCCGTGCCGCGCGAACGCCTGGAGCGCCTCGCTCTTGCCGGCGGCGATGCCTCCCGTTAGCGCGACCGCGAGCGGCCGCATGCTTACTCCTCGGAGGACTCGGCGCTCGGACTCGGCCGCAGCTTCTTCGGCGACGACCTCTTCGGCGACAGCCTCGGCTTCGGCCACGACCTCTTCAGCCAGCAAGCCTCCTCGGCTACGGCCTCTTCAGCCACGATCTCTTCGGCGACTCTTCGGCCGCGACTCTCTTCGGCCTGCGACGCTCCTCGGCCACGGCTCCTCGGCCACGGCCTCTTCGTCGACGACCTGACGATCTCCTCGGCCACGACTCCTCGAGCGCTGCCGCGTCGAGGCGCCTCGTCATCGGACACGGACTCTTCCACCGGCACCACGCGGGGCGCGATGTCGTTGAGCGGCTCGCCGCTCGGCATCCTTGAGCGAGAGCGAGAGCCGGCGCCGGTCGGCGTCGACCTCGACGATGCGCACCTTGACCTTGTCGCCCTGCGAGACGATCTCGCGCGGGTTCTCGACGTGGTGCTGGGCGAGCTCGGAGATGTGGACGAGACCCTCGACGCCCGGGAGGATCTCGACGAACGCGCCGAACGTGACGACCTTCGTCACGGTGCCCTCGACGACGTCGCCCTCCTGATGGCTGTCGAGCACCTGCTGCCACGGGTCGCTCTGCGTCTGCTTGAGACCGAGCGAGATCCGCTGGCGCTCGCGGTCGATGTCGAGCACCTGCACGTTGACCGTCTGGCCGATCTCGAGCACCTCGGACGGATGGTTGACGTGGCTCCACGAAAGCTCGGAGATGTGGATGAGGCCGTCCATCCCGTCGAGGTCGACGAACGCGCCGAAGTCGACGATGTTCGAGATCGTCCCCTCGACCTTGTCGCCCGGGTTGAGGTGGTCGAGGATCCGCTGCCGCTGATCCTTGCGCTCCTCCTCGAGCACGGCGCGGCGCGAGAGGACGACGTTGTTGCGCTGGCGGTTGAGCTCGATGACCTTGCACTCGAGCTCCTGGCTCATGAACTCGTCGAGATCCTGGACGCGGCGGATGTCGACGAGCGACGCAGGCAGGAAGCCGCGCACGCCGAGGTCGAGGATGAGACCGCCCTTGACGACCTCGATGACGCGCCCGGTGACCGGGTCGCCGTTCTCGTGGGCCGTCTCGATCGCCTTCCAGGCGAGCTCGAACCGCGCGCGCTTCTTCGAGAGGATCAGCCGGCCTTCGGTGTCCTCTTTCGTGAGCACGAGCGCGGCGATGGCGTCGCCGACCGAGACCTCGTCGGCCGGATTGATCGAGCGCCGAATCGACAGCTCGGAGACCGGGATGACGCCCTCCGACTTGTAGCCGATGTCGACGAGGACCTCGTCCTTGTCCACACGGACGACCGTGCCCTCGACGACCTGGCCCTCCTCGATGGTCGGGAAGGTCGACTCGTAGTTGGGGACGAGCTCGCCGCTCTCCGGATCGGTGATCCAGACGCCTTCCTCGAGCCGCGGGTCGTTGATCGTGTCACTGGCCATAAGCGCGCCGCAGTGTAGCGATGGACGTCCGAACTTCGGGGCTAGGCTGCAGCGCATGGATGAGCGCTACCCGATCGGCGTCACGAGCTCGTGCGCAGTGGCCGTTCTGCGGCAGGACGGCGCGGAAGGCGGCTACGGCGGCTGGTCCGCTGCCGTCGGCCTGCTCAGCGGCGAGGCGACGATTCGCGTGCCCGGCCACTACGCGGGGCTTCTCGCCGACGTGCTGCGCAGCGCCGACGAGCGGTTCGCGCCCGGCGCGCGGCTCGCGCGCGACGAGTACCTCGACGTGACGGGCCTCATCGCGCACGGCCTCGAGACGGTCGCGCTCTCCTCCACCGCCCGCTCGCCGGTGCGCGTGACGGTCGAGGTGCCGCGCGACGAGCTCGACGATCTCGCGACGCTGCTCGCGCAGGCGCAGGAGCTGATCGAGACGCTGCGGCAGGGGCTCGGGCTCGTGCCGGACTCCCTTCCCGAAGCGCTGTGACGGTGCGCGACTACGTCGCCGCCGGCGCGCGCGTCGCCGAGCGCGCGATCTCCCAGCGGCCGCGGCTCGGGCATGAGGAGCGGCTCGTCTTCGTCGTCGGCTGCCCGCGCTCGGGGACGACGTTCATCGGCCGCGCGATCGGTGGCCTCCCCGGCTTCGTCGACCTCACCGAGGTGACACCGTGGAAGGCGGCGCTGCCTAACACACCGTCGGCCGAGCAGCTGCGCACGATCCTCGAGCGCGTGCGTCTGATCGGCCTCGCGCGCGGGCTGCGCTGCGTCGAGCAGACGCCCGAGACCTCACACGTTCTGAGCGAGGCGCTCGAGGCGTACCCGCAGGCCCAGGCGGTGCATGCGCTCCGGGACGGACGCGACGTCGTCTGCTCGCTCCTCGAACGCGGCTGGCTCAACGCCGGGAAGGACGGCGGCGACGACGCGGGGCACGCCTACGGCGCGGAGCCGCGCTTCTGGGTCGAGCCCGAGCGGCGCGAGGAGTTCTCGCAGGTCTCCGACACGCGGCGCTGCGCGTGGGCGTGGCGGCGCTACGTCGAGGCGGTTCGCTCGGCGGACGCCGGCGAGCGGCTCCTCGAGATCCGCTACGAGAACTTCGCGACGAGCGCGGAAGAGCTCGCGGCGTTCCTCGGCGCCGACGTCGCGGCGGCGCACCGGGCGCTCGACAGCTTCCGCGACACGTCGATCGGCCGCTGGCGGACGCGAGCTCACGCCGCAGCAGGTCGCCGACGTCGAGGCTGAAGCAGGCCCGCTCCTCGCGGAGCTCGGCTACCTCTAGCCGCCGTCGCGCTCGCGCTCGGCTTCCGCCTCCATCCGCTCGAGCCGGACGTAGTAGTCGGGGAACTCCTTCATGTGCGCGAGCGCGATCTTCCCCGTGACGATCGGGTCGTCGTGCGTGACGTCGGTCTGCGGGTCGTGGCTGCCGTGCTCGAACTCGACGTCCATGCCGGCGCGGAAGAGCTCGAGGTCGAACTTCTCCCAGTCGACGCCGATCTCGTCGCCGACGCGCCGCGCCTCCTCGAGCGTCGTCCTTTGCTTTGCCGTCATCACTGCACCCCCTCCGTAATTGGTGGCGTAGTCGCTTGTGGGCACATCGTCTCAGCGCGGCGCCGGCCGCGCATCCGCGGAAGCCACCAGTTCCACCGGCCGAGGATCGCCATGAAGGCGGGCACGAGCAGTGCCCGGACGAGCGTCGCGTCGAGGAGAACGGCGATGACGAGGCCTGTGCCGAGCTGGCGCAGCGCCGGGATGCTCCCGACGGCGAGGCCGGCGAACGACACCGCCATCACGAGGGCGCTCGCGGTGATGAGCCCGCCGGTGCGCTCGAGTCCGTGTGCGACCGCGTCGGCGTTACCGGCACCGCCGTCCCACGCCTCCCGCATCCGTGAGACGAGGAAGACTTCGTAGTCCATCGAGAGGCCGAAGAGCGTGGCGAAGAGGACGACCGGGACCCACGCCTCGATCGGCGCCGGGGCGAAGATCGTCGTGAGCAGGCCGTACGTCGCCGCGACCGTAAGGGCGTTGACGACGATCGCCTTGAGCGGGAGCAGGAGTGACCGGAACGCGGTGACGAGGACGGCGTACGTCAGTGCGAGCGACAGCAGGACGAGCCACGGGAAGAACGCGTAGATGCGGGCGAGGAAGTCGACGCCCTGCGGCGCGCCTCCTCCGACGTCGACGGCCGTCCACGCCGGGAAGCGCGCTGCCGGCACCGCGGCGTCGCGGATGCGCGCGACGAGCCGGCGCGACGCCGCGGCGCCGAACTCGTGGCGCCCGACGACGAAGACACGCGCATAGCGTCCGTCGGCTGAGACGTACGGCGCCGATGGGCCGAGCGCGACGATGTAGACCTCCGGATAGTGCGACAACCGCGTCGCGAGGCGCTCGACGGCAGCGTGGACGGCGGTCGCGCGCGCGGCGCCGGCCTTGCCTGCGTCCACGACTATCTCGGTCGGCGTGACGGCGCCCGGAGCGAAGGCGCGCCCGAGCTCCGCAAGACCGCGGGTCGCTTCGGCGGCGCGCGGCAGCCCCGCGAGCGATCCCGGCGTCAGTACGAGAGAACGGAGCGGAACGGCCGCCGCGACGAGCACCGCCGTCGTCGCAAGCAGCACGGGCCAGCGGTGGCGCATCACCCAGCGCGCGAGCGCGGCCCACGGCGCCTGCAGGCGGACAAGCCCGCGCGACGCGACCGCGCGCGGCCCGCAGAACGAGAGAAGCACGGGCTGCAGCGTCAGCGCAGCGCCGATCGATACGAGCGGGAGCAGCAGGCCCGCGAGCCCGAGCGTCCGGATGAACGGCACCGGCATGAAGAGGAGAAGCGCAAGGCCGATTGCGACGGCGAAGCCGGAGAAGACGACCGCGCGTCCTGCCGTCGCCATCGTCCGGACGACCGCCTCCTCCCTGCTCGCGGCGCGCGCGAGCTCCTCGCGGTACCGGATCACGATGAGCAGCGAGTAGTCGACGGCTAGCCCCAGCCCGATCAACTCGATGACGTTCATCGCGTACGGCGTGACCGGAACGAACCGGGCGCACACATAGAGAAGGGCGAGCGTCGCCGAGACGGTGCACGCAGCGAACACGAACGGCAGAGCGAGAGCGGCCGAGATCCCGAGCAGAAGCGCGAGCACGAGCACCGCGAGCGGGATTGCGAACGCCTCACCGCGCCGCAGGTCGGAGGACAGCACCGGGTCGAGGTCGTGCTGGATCGCCGGTGGCCCCGTGACGACCGCGGCAGGTCCCGCGTCACCGGCGAGCGCGGCACGAAGCCGTCCGGTCAGCGGCTTCGCCTGCTGCAACCCGAGCGACGACGCGACGTCGCCGTAGATCGCTCCCGCTCCGACCCGGAACGTCGCCAACCGCCCGCCGGGCAGGACGTGCGCGGCGCGCTCGAGGCGCGCGCGCAGCTCACGCTGGAGCCGCCGGTCGGAGGAGTGCCGAACGCGGAAGACGACGGTGAACGTCCCGTCGGGCCGCTCTCCGAAGCCGCGCGCGAGAGCCGCGTCCGCCCGCGCAGAGCCGGTCCCGGGGATCTCGTACGAACTCGCGAGCCGCCCAGGAAGCGCGACGGCCGCCGCAACCCCGACAGCGAGGACAGCGAGCCAAAGCGCGAGGACGAGTGACCGGTGGCGGAGAACGAACAGCGTCCACCGCTCGAGGAGCGATGGACGCTGTTCGGAGACCATGCCGAACCTTATTTGACGATCGTGATCGCCAGGCGAATCGCCGGCAGCTGATAGCCGAGGGCGAGGCCGGGCACGTCACGCGCGTACGTGAGCATCGGAACCATCCCGTACGGCGTGTTCGTGTACGACGGCTGCTGCGTGTAGAGCAGCGGGTACATGTCGATCAGATGGACGCCGGGCTTACCCGTCGCGACGAAGTTCATCACCGTGTCGCCGTTCGAGTTGAAGCCGCATCCGTAGCCGATGTAGCTGTTGTCGTAGTCGACGGCGATCGTGTTGTCGAGCTGCGTCCAGCCGAGACCCTTGAGGTGGATCGTGAAGTCCTGGCCGGCGTGCAGCTTGAGCGACGAGACGCCGTTCCCGACGACGCTGCGCTTGACGAAGTACGGCATCTGGGCCATCACCTTGCCGTCCTGGATGAGCTGAATCGCGTGCCAGCCGCCGAGCCCGTCGGGGACGACGACCGGCGTGTTGAGCGATCCGTCCGGGCCCGACGACACCGTCGCGAGCGGAACGGAGACGAAGTTCCAGCACGTGCTCGCGCAGTTGACCCGGCTGCCGACGACCGTCGACCAGACGAGATTGACCTGCGTGCTCGGCTCGAGTCCGGACGCGGTGACGGTGGTGCCTGTGAGCACCGGCCCGGTGGTCTTGCTCAACTGCGCCGTCGCGGTGCTCGAGGGGTCGACGCCGTCGGAGAACATCGTCGTTCTGGCGTCCAGCGTCGGCGCGACGTTCGCCGGCCAGTCGAGCTGGGGCTTCGGAGCAACCTTCGCGTCCTTCGTGACCCTGAACGTGAACTTGTTCCCGGTCGCCCACGGGATCGGGGACTGCTGGACGTTGAGGTAGTCGAAGCTGATGGCGTCGGTGACGGTGATGATGTGCTTCCCGACGTCGCCGGTCGCGCGGATCTTGACCTTCGCCACGCCCCGCGTCCAGTTGGCCGTGAGAGCGCCGACGTAGTGGTTGTCGTACTGCAGCGACGCGCCACCCTCGTAGAGCGAGGCGCCGAGTCCTGAGTACGTGAGCGTGATCATCGTCCCGACCGGGCCCTTCTTCGGCGACATCGTCGCCGAGCGAGCGATGAGGAAACCGCCCTTCGCGACCTGGACGCCGTCGATGACGGCATAGATGTCATGGATGCCCCCGAAGTCCTTCGGGGCGACGATATTGACCGAGAACGCACCGCTCGCGTCGGTCGACGTGCTGGCGATCACGACGCCGAACTTCGTGGTGCTGCGTCCGAGATAGTCGACACTGTCGGGGCGGGCGTCAACCGCCCACGTGACGTTCGCCGTGTTCCAGACGATCGACACGCTCTTGTTCGGCTGGAGGCCTGCTCCCGAGAGGGTGAAACCCGTACCAGGAACTCCGATGTCAGGGCTCGAGGTGAGGATTCCCATGCTCGCGGCCGGTGTCGCCGCGGGCGCGAGCGGCCCCGGCAGCGCGGCGACGCCGGGGATTGCCGGCGGCGTGAGCGCCGTCGTGGTGGCCGAGGCCTGCGCCGGCAGCAGGAGACCTACTGCCAGCGCGGCGACGGAGAGGATTTTCTTTGCGGACATGATTGCGACTCCTGTTCCGGCGTTCTTCGCCTTAGGGTCCGGTGATGATCTGGATGGGGTAGTCGAGGGTTCCGGTCTTGCCGGCGACCGTCTTGAAGACCATGTGGACGTTGATGTCGCCGATCGGGTAGTCGGCCGGGATCGTCCAGGCGCCCGTCCAGTACTCGACCTTCTGCCCAGTCGGCCCGTGCGAGCCGAAGTTCATCGTCGTGACGATCGGATTGGCGGCGTCAGCCGGATTCGGGACCGAGAACGTCGCGGTGGCGACGTTGTCCAGCGTGAGGACGGTTCCGTCGCTCAGCTGATAGCCGAACGCGCGTCCGATGACCTGCTCGCCCTGCTTGAACACGTTCGTCTGCGAGCACGCAACCGGCCGTGTGTGCCCGGCCACGGCATCGCCGTAGAGCGCGACATCGAGGTTCGACGACTGCACCGCACCCGCGGCCGTCGTCGGACCGCCGTCGAACGGCTCCTGCGGGGTGGTCGTGATCGTCAGCTGCGAGAGCGAGACCGGCAGCTGCGCGAACGTTCCGCTCTGCTTGTTCCACATCTTCGCGAAGACCTGGAACTGGACGTTTCCGACCGGATAGAGCGCCGGCACCTTCCAGCTGACGGCCCAGCGGTAGCGGCCATCGAGGCCGACGGGGAGCTTCGTGTACTTGAGGTTCTGATCCGGCACGAGCGGGATCCGAACGAAGAAGGACTGGAGAGCCGTCTTCGAGGCCTTCAGGCTTGCCTTCGTGACCTTCCCATGCTTCTTGACGAGCTTCGCGAGCTTCTTCGTGATGAGCTTGTGCGCCTTCGTGTCGATCGCGAACGCCCTGAAGACGACGGTGTCGCCGGGCGCGAACTGGTCGCTGACCGCCCCGAGCGACGTGACTGTGGTCGCTCCGACGAAGACGCCGTCGACCTTGTTCGTCGGGAATGGGGCGTCTGCCTTCGCGGCGGCGGCGAACGCGAACGCCGCGAGGACTGCCAGCGCGAGAATGATCCGCTTCATTGGTCTCGTTGCTCCTTCGTTAGTGCTTCAGGGTTCCGGTGAGCTTCACGTTGAAGGCGCCCGTTCCACGGTCGTAATGGCCGCTGAAGTGCAACGTGCCCTTCGCGTGCTTGAGGGTTCCGGTACCGCCCGTGACCTTGGCCGTGCCGGAGAAAGAGATGTTGTTCTGGTCGTCCTGGCTCGCCGCACATGCACGAGAGGGCGCCGGGGAGTTCGTCAGCTTGAACGTCAGCGAGCTCTTCGCTCCCTTGATTGTTCCGGTGCCGGTGAGCGGCGAGCACTGGGCGCTCGTGTTGCCCAAGACCTTGCCGGTGATCGAGCCCTTGCCGATCAGGGTGGCCTTGCCCGTGCCCTTCGGGGTGCCGGTGACGTTGTTGCCGTTGACGACTTCGGTCACCTTGCCGCTGTACTTGGCCGTGAAGTTCGTGCTGCTGCCGGCGGCTGTGCCGACGTACGCAACGGCGACGGCGATAACCGCCAACAGGCTTAGTGGTCCAACGAACCGCTTCATGTGCGACTCCTCTCGCTTGCCCGGCGCCCCGTTCGAACCCGACCGCCGGTTTTCTCCTTTAGGCGCGGATGCTCGCGGCACGCGGCCCCGGTCACTTCAGGGCAACCGCTGAACTCGCTGCGGGAAAACCCCGCACCCTCTGTCCGCGTCGGAACCGAACGACAACGGCGCAGCCGTGCGGCCGTTCGCCGGAACCCGGTACGTGAGCGCACCGGCGGAACGGCACGTATGTCCGCTAAGCGCGGCTCGTAGGCGCAGTCTGCGGGTCAAGGCAGGGCGTCGCCGGTTCGCGCCACAATGCCGAGCACGCCCTGAGCTGCTCGCGCGTCAGCTCTTAGCGTCTGCCCAGCTGTCGCCGGCGCCGATGTCGACCGCGAGCGGCGGGTCGAGCGGATACGCCTTGCACATCTCCTCGCGGACGATCTCCTTCACCGCCGACGTCTCCGCGTCGGGCGTCTCGAGGAGGAGCTCGTCGTGCACCTGGAGGACGATGCGCGCGCTTCTTCCCTCCTCGCGCAGCCGCTTCTCGATCGCGACCATCGCGACCTTGATGATGTCGGCGTTCGAGCCCTGCATGACGAAGTTGACTGCGACGCGCTCGCCGAAGCCGCGTGTCTGGCGGTTGCGCACGCGCAGCTCGGGCACGGGGCGCCGGCGGCCGAGCAGGCTCGTCGCGTAGCCATCCTCCTCCGCGCGCTCGATCGTGCGCTGGATGAAGTCCTGCACGAGCGGGAAGCGCGCGAGGTACGCGTCGATGTACTGCTGCGCCTGCTCGCGCGGGATCTCGAGGTTCTCGGAGAGACCGAACGCCGAGATGCCGTAGACGATCCCGAAGTTGATCATCTTCGCGATCGAGCGCTCGCCCGACGTGAGCTTCGCGGGGTCGACGCCGAGCACCTCGGCGGCGGTCGCGGTGTGGATGTCCTCCCCGCGCTCGAACGCCTCGCGCAGCTTCGGCTCGCCGCTGACGTGCGCGAGAATCCGCAGCTCGATCTGCGAGTAGTCGGCGGAGATGAGCCGCGCGCCCGGCTCGGCGACGAAGGCGGAGCGAATCTCCCGACCGATCTCGGTACGGATAGGGATCGACTGTAAGTTCGGGTTCGAGGTCGAGAGGCGCCCGGTAGCGGCAACCGTCTGGTTGAACGTCGTGTGGAGACGGCCGTCCTCGCCGATCATCCCCGGCAGCGGCTGCAGGTAGGTGTTGAGGAGCTTCGACAGCTCGCGCCATTCCTCGATGATCGGGACGATCTCGTGGTCGGCGCGGATCGACCGCAAGACTTTCGTGTCGGTCGAGTAGCCGGTCTTGCCCTTGCGGCCCGGCGTGAGCTGGAGCTTCTCGAACAGGATCCGCGCGAGCTGCTGCGGCGAGCCGATCACGAACTCCTCGCCGGCGAGCTCGTACGTGCGCGACTCGAGCTCCTCGACGCGGTCGGCGAGGCGCGCGGTGATCTCACCCATGCGGTACGTGTCGATCTTGACGCCGGTCTTCTCCATGTCGGCGAGGACGCGTACGAGCGGCATCTCGATGTCGCGGTAGAGCGGCTCCTCGCCGCGCTCGCGCACGCGCTCGAGGAGCGGGTCGCGGAGGCGCGCGGTGACGGCGGCGTGGCGGACGAGCTGCGCCGTCTCCTCCTCCGCCTCGGGCTCGGGGACGGCTTCGACGGCGTACTCGGCGGCGAGGTCGTCGAGGAGGTACTCGCTGCGCGCCGGCTCGATGAGGTACGCGAGGATCATCGTGTCGTCGCGTCGCGTCGACTTGGAGCGCCTTCGAGTCGTGCGCGACGAAGTCGCCCTCGAGGAACACCGGGCGCGGCGAGACGACGACTTCGTCTCCCGAAGCAACCGCGATCCGCCCCTCGTCCGCCGCGATTCCGACCGGTCCCGGACTTTGTAACACAGTGTTACTTGCGAGTTCTTCGCGCCACGTGACTGTCGTTCCGGAGAGATCCGCTCTCGCGCAGGAACCGCCTCGTCGAGTTCGTCGACGCGCCCGAGGAGCGCGCGGAACTCGAAGCGGCGGAACGTCTCGCGCAGCTCGGCGCGGTCGGGCGGCGCGAGGACGAGCTCGGCGGGGTCGCAGTCGAGGTCGAGGTCGCGCCGCATCGTCGCGAGCCCCTTCGACGCGCGCGCCTGGTCGGCGAACTCGGTGAGGTTCTTCTTCCGCGCCGGCGACATCTCGCCCGCGTGCGCGAGCACCTCCTCGAGCGAGCCGTACTGCGCGATGAGCTGGCCGGCGGTCTTGTCGCCGATGCCCGGGACGCCGGGGATGTTGTCCGACGTGTCGCCCTTCAGCCCGATGAAGTCGGGGATCTGCGCCGGCGTGATGCCGTAGCGCGCCTCGACGCGCTCGGGCGTGTAGACCTGGACGTCGCTCACGCCGCGCGGCGTCATCATCAGCGTGACGTTCGGCGAGACGAGCTGGAACGCGTCGCGGTCGGTCGAGACGACGCACGTCTTCACGCCGGCCGCGTCGGCTCGGGTCGCGAGCGTCGCGATGACGTCGTCCGCCTCCCAGCCCTCGAACTCGAGGTTCGAGTAGCCGAACGCCTCGACGATCGGCCGGAAGTGCGGGAACTGCTCGCGGAGCAGATCCGGCATCGGCCGGCGGCCTTCCTTGTAGACGACGTCGACCTCGGCGGCCTCGCGCGCGCGGTGCACGGGACGCGTATCCCAGGCGACCGCGACGCCT
This sequence comes from uncultured Actinomycetes bacterium, assembly GCA_963767525.1. Lineage (GTDB taxonomy): Bacteria > Actinomycetota > Thermoleophilia > Gaiellales > Gaiellaceae > Palsa-739. The sequence goes on along the minus strand of CAVYEH010000001.1, from coordinate 1,548,190 downwards.
TTCGGCCGGTAGTCGGAGAGGAGCTTGAAGAGCATGTTCGCGAAGCCGAGCAGCGCGCCGGTCGGGAAGCCCTCGCTCGTCGCGAGCTCCTCCGGCAGCGCAAAGAAAGCGCGGTACGCGAGGTTGTTGCCGTCGACGAGGAAGAGCTCGGCATCGCGCGCGGGCGCGTCGTTGAGGTCGAGCTCGGCGCCCGTCAGCGTCTTCGGTGACATCCCCGCGAGTCTACGGCCCGATGGAGATCAGCCCCTTCACCGACACGACCACCGGGCGGCACCAGGCGAGAGGCTGTGCTGGCGCAGGCGAGCGTCCTCCGGGGAATACCGGATCACTCTCGATGCGTAGAGGCGTAACGTGAGAATCGTGGCATGGCTTACACGCCTGTGTTTCGCCCGCGGAATGGCGCTCAGCCTCTCTGCCCTCGGGTGGCAGTTCGCCCACGACCAAGGTCACCGGTGGTCGCGCTGAAGATGAGGCACGTGCCAAGGATCGACCTGTCGGCGGCCCGGGTGCGCGTGACGTGACAGGTCGCACACGCGCCAAGTTCGTCCTGATCGTGCCCTGTTGAGCGTCCTTGAATCTGACCCTGCGGCTCCGGTCGCGTCGGAATCCTCGGGGCCTGGGCGTGCCTTTGCATCCCTTCGGAACCGGCCGTTTCGGTGGTGGTTCCTTGCCCAGATCCTGTCGGGGTCGGGCGGGATGGCACAGATCGTTGGGCAGGCCTGGCTTGTGCTGCACGTGCTCCACGGAGGCGGTCTCGCGCTAGGCGCCCTCTCGGCGGCGATGTTCGCCCCGGTCTTGGTAGGTGGCGCCTGGGCGGGGGCGTGGCTCCAGAGCCGCGACATCCGCCGCGTTCTGATCGGCACGCAGATCGCTGCGGCTACGACCTCCGTGGCGACCGGTGCCCTCGTTGCCACCGGTGCGGTGCAGCTTTGGATGGTGTTCGTGCTGGCGCTTGCCGGCGGCTGTGTCCTCGCGGTGGACTCACCTGCGCGCCAGTTGTATGTCGTGAACCTGGTCGGCCGGGATCGGCTTGCAAGCGCCGTAGGGCTCTACGAGGTGATCATCAACGCCTCGCGGCTGCTCGGCCCGGCGTTAGGCGGTGTCGTGCTCGCCGTCTTCGGCGTTGCAGCGTGCTTCGCCTTCAACGCCGCCTCCTTCCTCCCCCCGCTGCTCGTGCTGCTGCACTTCCGCACGCGCCGCGAGAGCGGTACGGCGCCACGCCGCACACGGACGCGCGAGGCGCTTCGCGACGGCCTCGTCTACGTCAGGCGAACACCGCCGGTCGCGGCTTGCATGCTCATCGCCGCGCCGGCGGGAATGATCTTCAACATCGGCGTCGCCCTTCCCGTGCTCGCCACGCAGACGTTCGGGCTCGGGAAGCTCGGACTCGGTGCGCTCATCGCATGCTTCGGCGCCGGCGCGATCCCCGGCGGCTTCGCAGCGGCCTACGCAAAAGCACGCCGCCTCGGAAACACCACGCGCGCGCTGACTCTCTGCGCCGGCCTCGCGATCATCGCCCTCGCCGCCGCGCCTACTGCTGCGGCCGCGTTCCCGCTCATGGCGGGCGTCGGGTTCCTCTCGATCTGGATGATCGCCCTCGCGAACACGCTCGTACAGGTGCAGACGAGCAGCGAACCTGCGAGGACCGGTCATGGGCCTGTGGACGATGGTGCTCCCAGGGCTCACGCCCATCACCGCCGTCATCGTCGGCGCGATCACGCAGTTCATCGGCCCGCGCGCCGGATACGGAATCGCCGGCGTGCTCCTCACGGCCGTCGCCGTCGCCGCCTGGCACGTCCTCGGTACCGATCCCGAACCGCCGCGATCATGACCTTCATGTGACCGTGAGCCCGCGACAGTGGTCTGCCTGAGGTCATCCCAGGCCGGTTTGTCGCCTTGTCGCGTATGACTCGTCAACTCAACCGAACCTGTAGCCGATCGAAAGCAGCTCAGGCGATATTCGCGAGCACTGGGGCAGCCGAGCGGTACTTCCCATGATGCTGTTGACGCCTCACCAGGGTCGGCCTAGGGTCGTTCCTGTGACGAGATCCTCCGGTCTGCTGGCTCTTGCGGGCGCGACATCTGCTTGTTTCTTGGTCGCCGGATGCGGTTCGCAGCAAGCAGCTCCTCTCAGCGTGGCGAAGACGGAGAACGCCTTTGCGGCAGCGGGTCTCCCTCTGCGCTCGCTCACATCGCCGCGCGTCATTGTGCCGACCGGAGGAGCGAAGGAAATTGACGGCCGACCGCCCGTTGCGACGCTGGTCCGGCGGCTCTACGGACCAGGACTGACGATGGTCCTCGTCTTCCCGACCATTCCCGATGCGGTTCGAGCCGCGCGACTTCCCACCAATCCGTCCTTCGAGGTGACGCGCGTGCAGAACGTGGTCATCCTCGCGGAGCAGCAAGGGTCCCGTCTCCGGGTAGCGATTCGTCACCTATAAGCCTTCCGGCCAGCTCCGGTCGCTCAGGTGACATTCCCGAGCACTGGCCCAGCCAAGCCCGTTCGTGACCCACGAGGAAAGCGCGGCGTCAACGAACGCATCTAGCGCGCCTTCAGCGCCGCGCTGAACGCCGTGGCGAGGTTGCTCGAAAGGTTGCGGATCAAGAAGTTCCTTTGCTGCTGCGTGAGTCTGCTTGCGAGAGCATCGCCGAGCTCCCCGGGGGAGCAGCCGTCGGCCTGGAAGTGCGCGTAGGCAAAGCGGAGTTCGTAGAAGTAGAGGTCGGCCGGCGCGATCCCGCCGGTCATGTGGTCGTAGAAAAGGCGCGCGTTCTCGACCACGACACCCGTGTCCCGCTTGCAGTTGTGCACGCTGTACACGCCCTTGATCGTCGCAGTCGGGAACGCGCCCGCTGTTTTGAAGGTGACGACATGCGCCGCGTGCTGCGACGAGCCCCCACATCCGGCGAGGAGGCCAACGGCAGCGAGCGTGAGGATGGCCTTCGGGAACGTCGGTAGCACGGCTCGACGACGCATGCGTGCAGTAGGCCGCGCCAATCGCTCGAGGTCGGACATCCCCCGAGCATACGGAGCACCGGGGAGCCCGGGGCGGCTCTTACTTCAGTGTCTTGAGGTACGCGACGAGCTGCGCGATCTGCTGGTCGGAGAGGATCCCGCCCCAGTGCGGCATGCTCACGATCGGCGCCTTGCCGATCACACTGCCGCTGCGGATGATGTCCGCGATCGCCTTGTCGGTCGGGAAGTCGGTGCGGAAGCCCTGGCCCGAGAGCGGCGGGATGACGGTGTCCGGCGATAGCGGATTCGCGACTCCGCCGAGGCCACTTGGACCGTGGCAGTTGATGCAGCCGTAACGGATGTAGAGCGCGGCGCCGGCGACGGCGGCTCCCTGCCCCTCCGGAACGGGCACGGGGTCGGTGTCGGCGACAGGTGGCAGGCCGGCGCGGATGTACGAGACGAGGTTCGAGACCTGGGTCTTCGACATCACCTGACCCCAGACCGGCATGTACGGCTGCGTCGGGTCCGCCGTAACGCCGGCGCCGTGATTGATGATGTGCGCCAGCTGCGCGACCGTGAGGCTCTGCTTGATCGTGTCGAGCGGCGGGACCGCTGGGTCGACGCCTCCTGCGCCGCCCATCCCGTGGCACTGAACGCACGCGAACTGGACGAACGTGTGCGCGCCGGCGGCGACGGCGGGCGAGACCGAGGGATACGTCGTCCCCGTGTTCGAGCCGTTCCCGGCCGTCGTGACCGTCGTCGTCTGCTCGCCGTAGTGGCCGGCCGCGTACGCGATCGCACCGACTGCGATTGCGAGCGCGATGGCCGCAACGGCGACGGCAGGCCACAGGCTGGTCCGCCTTTGCGGGCGCTCCTCATCCACCATCGGCGTATTTTGCGTGCTCGGTCGGACGCAGGCAATGGGTACTAGCCCGCAGAATCCCCGGACGTGCAACGCGTCCCGCTCCTCTCCGGCTCCCGGCTCGTCGTCGCAGGCGCCGACGACGACGCGCTCGTGCTGCGGCCTCCCCCGCCCGGGCGCGGGACGGACGCGGAGGCCGCGACGCTCGAGGCGCTCCGCTTCCCGCTCGCCGGCGAGTCGCTCGAGTCGCTCGCGCGCGGCGCCACGCGAGCGACGATCGTCGTCCAGTCGCCGGCCTTGCCACTCCAAAGCCCGACGGGCGACCCGCGCCCGCGCGTGATCGCGGCCGTGTCGCAGGACCTCGAGACGCTCGGGATCCCGACCCGCGGCCAGACGCTGCTCGTCGCGTGCGGCCTCGCGCGGCGGGCGAGTCAGCGGGATGTCACCGCGCTCGTCACGCCCGAGTTCACGAGGCGGTTCCACGGCCGTGTCGTCGTCCACGACGCAGCCGATCCGGCGCTCGTCCCGATCGACGATACGGAGGAACCGGCGATCCGCGTCGCTCCGAGTCTCGTGGAGACCGACCTCGTCGTCGTCCTCAGCGCGGCCGAGACGGTGCTGCACGGCGGCCCCGCGACGCTCCTCGCGGCCGCGAACGCGGAGACGCAGCGGCGCGCGACGACGGACTCGCTCCTCGAGACGAGCGGCTCGGAGGCTTGGCGCCTCGCCGTGCGCCTCGAGCGCGCCCTCACGAGCCGCGTCCCGGTCTTTGGCGTCTCGCTCCTCCTCAACCACCCGCGCACGACGGGGGCGCTTCGCGGCTACCCGTACGACGCCGAGACGGTGCAGCGGATCGCCTCGCGATCGTTCCGCGTCGCGGTCTCAGCGACGCCGGAGCCTGTGCGGCGCAGCTACCTGCGGTCGCTGCGCGCCGAGCGGACGACGGCCGCAGCGCTCGCCGGGCCGCCGTCGGTCGCGCATGCGGAGGCGCTCCTGCGCGGGATCGAGCTGAAGCACGCCACACTCCCGGCGCCGCTCGACGCGATCGTGCTTGCCGTCCCAGGATCCGCGCCGCTACTGCCGCAGGAGCGGCCGAACCCGCTGACAGTGACGCACGCTGCCCTCGCGCACAGCCTCGCGTTGTGGCGGGACGCGTTTCCGGTAGCGGACGGCGGCGTCGTGATCCTCGTCCACGACTTCCGTCGCGTCTTCACGCGGCCGACGCAGCTGCCGTACCTCGCGTTCTTCGGCCAGACCCCGATCGCGCGCGACGCGGAGCTGCTCGCGGAAGCCGAGGCAGGCGTTGCCGCCGACACGCGCGCGCTGGAGGCGTACCGCGCGGGTCGCACCGTCCATCCGCTGCTGCCGTTCCGCGACTGGGACGCGTGCCGTCCGGCGCTCGAGCGGATCGGCTCCGTCTACGTCGCGGGCGCGCGCGACGCGGGAGCGGTCCGCCAGCTCGGCTTCATCCCGATCGGAAGCGTCGGCGCGGCACTACAGATGGCGCAAGGCCAGCAAGGCCCGGCCGCGCGCGTCGGCTTCCTCCTCGCGCCGCCGTCCTTCCCTCTGAAAGTCGGAGCGTGAGCCGCGACGTACGATGGACGCGCGCCGAAGTGGCGGAACTGGCAGACGCGCCGGACTCAAAATCCGGTTCCCTTCGGGGAGTGTGGGTTCGATTCCCACCTTCGGCATCGAGTGCACCGAACTACTGAGCCCGACGCCGGCGGGCGTCCCTAGAGTTTCTCCCGTGGACGCGAGACGGGAGCTCGAGGACGACAAGCTGTGGCGGACGGCCGTCTGGTCGCTCCGAGTCGGATACGTCGGACTCGTCGTTGCCGGAGCCGGGCTGATCGCAGTCGCATTCGGCGCTACACCGTGGATCCTGGCAGGCGGCATGATCGTCTGGCTCGCCACGGTTCCTCTGACTCTGACCGGCTTTCTCTCCGCCCGGCACGCACTCGCCGACCCCCGCCCGAAGCTCTGGTCGATGCGCCTCCGATTAATTCACGACTCCGTCCACGCTCGGTAGCAGCTAAGACTTCACCCGTGGCGAAGAACATCGGCATCCTCACCGGCGGCGGCGACTGCCCCGGGCTGAACGCGGTCATTCGCGCCGTCGTGCGGCGCGCCGACGCGGCCGGCTGGGACGTCGTCGCGGTGCGCGAGGGCTGGCGCGGGCTCGTCGAGCCGCTGTTCGAGGAGCTCGGGCCGCAGCAGGTCTCCGGGATCCTGCCCCGCGGCGGGACGATCATCGGCACGAGCCGCACGAATCCGTTCAAGGTCGAGAACGGCGTCGAGCGCGTGCTGCAGAACTTCGCCGACCGCGAGCTCGACGCGCTCGTGGCGATCGGCGGCGAGGACACGCTCGGCGTCGCGGCGCGGCTCCACGCCGAGCACGGCCTGCCCGTCGTCGGCGTGCCGAAGACGATCGACAACGACCTCTCCGGCACCGACTACACGTTCGGCTTCGACACCGCCGTCTCGATCGCGACCGAGGCGATCGACCGGCTCCACACGACGGCCGAGTCGCACAACCGCGTCATGGTCGTCGAGGTGATGGGACGGCACGCCGGCTGGATCGCCGTCATGAGCGGCATCGCCGGCGGCGCCGACGTGATCCTCATTCCCGAGATCCCCGTCGACTTCGAAGAGGTGGCGGAGACGATCCGGAAGCGCCACGCGCGCGGGAAGAACTTCTCCATCGTCGTCGTGAGCGAGGGCGCGGAGCTGCCGGGCCTCGCCGACCAGGGCGAGACCGACCAGTTCGGGCACGTGACGCTCTCGAAGCGCGGCGTCGGCGAGACGCTCGGCCACGAGATCGAGGAGCGGACGGGGTTCGAGACGCGCGTCACGGTGCTCGGCCACGTCCAGCGCGGCGGCACGCCGACGGCGCGCGACCGCGTCCTCGCGACGCGCTTCGGCCTGAAGGCGGCGGATCTCGCGCTCGCGGGCGAGTTCGGCCAGATGGCGGCGCTGCGCGGCGACGCGATCGTCGCCGTCCCGCTCGCGGAAGCGACCGCCGAGCTGAAGCTCGTGCCGCGCGAGTGGTACGAGGTCGCGAGCGCCTTCTTCGGCTAGAGCTTCGCCGCGACGATCACGGCCTCGTCGGGCGTGACGAGGATCTCGGTCGCGACGAGCCGCGGGTCGCGGAGGAGGAACTCCCGGATCGCGTCGCCTTCGACCGGGCGTCCCGGCGTGAGGTCGTCCTTGACGAGCAGCCCGCCGGGCGCGACGGCGGCGACGATCGCCTCCCAGTCGAACGGCTGCGCCCGCCGTCGACGAACACGAGCTCGAACGGCCCGCGCTCGCGCAGCACGTCGTAGACGTCGCCCTCGACGAGCTCGACGTTGTCGAGTCCTGCGAGCCGCTCGCGGGCGATCGGCGACGCGCTCCGGATCGCGCTCGATCGTGACGACGGAGCGGGCGGTCCCGGCGATGACGCCGCCGTCTCGCCCGGCGGCGCCCATCTCGGCCACGTCCCGTCCGGTCGCGAGGACGCGGAGAAGAGCTCGCACCTCGGGGATCGCGGTCGCGCCGATAACCAAGGCGCGTCTACTGGCCCATCGGGTGCCAGACGGTCTTCTGCTCGAGGAACGCCGCGATCTCCCACGGGCTCTGCACGTCGGCGCGGCCGTGGACGACGCGCTTGACGTTGTCGGCGGCAGCGCGTTCGAGCTCGGCGATGTCGCCGTTCGCGCCGCAGAGGTCGATCGCGTTGACGTCCATGTGCGAGGCGAGCCACGGCCCGAGCTCGGCGGCGGAGCCCGTGAGGAGGTTGACGACGCCGCCGGGCACGTCGCTCGTCGCGATCGCCTCGGCGAGCTCGACCGCCGCGAGCGGGCGCGTCCTCGGACGCGACGGCGACGACGGCGTTGCCCGCCGATGAGCGGCGGCAGGATCCGCGAGACGAGGCCGAGCAGCGGCGGCTCCTCCGGCGCGAGCACCGCGACGACGCCGGTCGGCTCCGGCACGGTGAAGTTGAAGTACGGGCCGGCGACGGGATTCGCGCCGCCGAGCACCTGCGGGAGCTTGTCGGCCCAGCCCGCGTACCAGACGATGCGATCGATCGGCGGCGTCCACCTCGCTCGGCCGGTGCAGCTCGCAGCGAGCTCGTCGGCGCGCGACTCGATCATCTCCGCGAGCCGATAGATGACCTGGCCGCGGTTGTACGCGGTCGCCTTTGCCCAGCCGGGCTGCGCGGCGCGGGCGGCCTTGACGGCGTCGCGGGCGTCCTTGCGCGAGGCGCGCGCGACGTTCTGGCCCTCCGCTTCGTACGTGCGGCCGGACTCGCTGCGCGGGAACGCGCCGCCGATGAACAGCTTGTACGTCTTCTTGACCGGGAGCCGCTCGGCCATCAGTCGTCGAACCTCAGGTACGGCTCGAGGCCGTGCCGTCCGCCCTCGCGGCCGAAGCCGGACTCCTTGTAGCCGCCGAACGGCGAGGCCGGGTCGAAGCGGTTGAACGTGTTCGCCCACACGACGCCGGCGCGGAGGCGCTGCGCCATCCAGAGGATGCGCGAGCCCTTCTCCGTCCAGACGCCGGCGCTGAGTCCGTACGGCGTGTTGTTCGCCTTCTCGACGCGCCTCGTCGGGCGTGCGGAACGTGAGGACGGAGAGCACCGGGCCGAAGATCTCCTCCTGCGCGATGCGGTAGCTCTGCGCGACGTTCGTGAACACGGTCGGCGCGAACCAGTAGCCCTTCTCCGGGAGGACGCACGGCGGCTGGTAGATCTCGGCGCCTTCCTCCTCGCCCGACGCGACGAGCTCGCGGATCTTCTCGAGCTGCATCGGCGGAGTTGATCGCGCCGACGTCGGTGTTCTTGTCGAGCGGGTCGCCGACGCGGAGCGTCGTGAGGCGCCGCTTGAGCTTCTCGACGAGCGGCTCGTAGATCGACTCCTGCACGAAGAGCCGCGAGCCGGCGCAGCAGACGTGGCCCTGGTTGAAGTAGATGCCGTTGACGATCCCCTCGACGGCCTGGTCGAGCGCGCAGTCGTCGAAGACGATGTTCGCGGCCTTGCCGCCGAGCTCGAGCGTGAGCTTCTTGCCGCTGCCGGCGAGCTGCCGCTGGATCGCCTTCCCGACCTCGGTGGAGCCGGTGAACGCGATCTTGTCGACGCCGTCGCTCTCGACGAGCGCGGCGCCGGTGCGGCCGTCGCCGGTGACGATGTTGACGACGCCCGGCGGAAGCTCGGCCTGGCGGAGCACGTCGCAGAAGAGGAGCGCCGTGAGCGGAGTCGTCTCCGCCGGCTTGAGCACGACCGTGTTGCCGCACGCGAGCGCGGGCGCGACCTTCCACGCGAGCATGAGGAGCGGGAAGTTCCACGGGATGATCTGCCCCGCGACGCCGACGGGGCGCGGCTTGCGGTTCGGGAACGCGTACTCGAGCTTGTCGGCCCAGCCGGCGTAGTAGAAGAAGTGCGCCGCGGCGAGCGGGAGGTCGACGTCGCGGGACTCCTTGATCGGCTTGCCGCCGTTGAGCGACTCGAGGACGGCGAACTCGCGCGCGCGCTCCTGGAGGATGCGCGCGATGCGGAAGAGGTACTTCGCGCGCTCGGAGCCGGGGAGCGACGACCAGCCGTCGGCGTAGGCGGTTGCGCGCCGCGGCGACGGCGCTCTCGACCTCGGCCGCCGTGGCCTGGCCGATGGCCGCGAGCGGCGCCTCGTCGCGGGGCGAGATCGTCTCGTACGTCTCGCTCGCCTCGAGCCACTCGCCGCCGACGTAGTGGCCGTAGCGCTCCGCGATCCGGACGATGTCGGTCGACTCGGGGGCGCTCGCGTACGTCCAGTCGCCGCGGGCACCGCTACGCCGCCGCTGCGTCGTGTTCGAGCTCAGGCCAGCGCGTGCTCCTCAAACCCGCCCCCCACCCTCTATGGGAGGGGGCGAGCGTACGGGCCGGAATCCTCGCGCAGTGTGTGCCAAGTTCTGTGCACGAAGCGTGTCTTCAGTCCAGAGTGAAGTAGTCGCCGCTCTGGTACGCGCCGGTGCGCTGGCTTGCGGAGCTGCATGAGGATGTCGTTGAGCAGCGACGACGCGCCGAGCCGGTACAGCTCGGGCGTCAGCCAGTCGGGCCCGAGCGTCTCGTGCACGAGCACGAGGTGCTGAATCGCCTGCTTCGCCTGCCGGATCCCGCCCGCCGCCTTGAACCCGACGCGCCGGCCGGTCTCCTCGTACACGTCGCGCATCGCCTCGAGCATGCAGAGCGCGACCGGCAGCGTCGCCGCCGGCGAGATCTTCCCCGTCGAGGTCTTCACGAAGTCGGCGCCGGCGGCGATCGCGAGCAGCGTCGCGCGCCGCACGTTGTCGTACGTCCCGAGCTCGCCGGTCTCGAGGATCACCTTCAGGTGCGCGTCGCCGCATGCCTCCTTCACCTGCACGATCTCGTCGTAGACCTTCGCGTACCGGCCGGAGAGGAACGCGCCGCGGTCGATGACCATGTCGATCTCGTCGGCGCCCAGCTCGACCGCCGCGCGCACGTCCGCGACCTTCACCGCCGTCGGGTACTGGCCCGACGGGAAGCCGGTCGCGACCGCCGCGACCTTCACGCCGCTGTCGCCGAGCCGCTCGCGCACGGCCGGGATGAGGTTCGGGTAGACGCACACGGCCGCGCACGGCGGAACCGTCGGGTCCGACGGATCCGGCCGCCGCGCCTTCGAGGCGACCGCCGCCGCCTTGCCCGGCGTGTCCGCTCCTTCGAGCGTCGTCAGGTCGGTCGTGCGGATCGCGAGCCGGAGCGCCCACACCTTCGCGTCCTTCTTGATCGAGCGCTTCGCGAGCGATGCGGCGCGCTCCTCGAGCGCGACGGCGTCGACTGCCCCGATCCGCGGCAGCCGCGCCTCGAGCGGCAGCTCGAAGCCGGCAGGAATGCGGGAGCCTGCGCCATGCCGCTGAGTCTAGTCCGGCCTTGTCGCCGGGTACGCTCTCCGCATGCAAAGGAGGGGGGTCTCCGCCGCTGCCGCGATCGCATGCACTCGCGACGCTGACCGCCTGCCTCGGCGCGGGATCTGCGCCGGCAACCACCGCCTCGCGACAGCCTCGCGCGACAACGCGGCTTCAGCGACGAGGCCGAGGTCGTGATGGGAACGCTCACCGCGCCGCCGACGCGCACGGTTCCTCACGCGGATCCGCAGCGGGAAGATGGCCGGCGTCATCTTCCTCGGCAACGACTGGCTCACGCGCTCGAAGGTCAGGCACATCACGGCACGAGCTCCAACAGGCCGCGTGCACGCGCGGCGAGCCGCTCCTCATCGCGCTCGACCAGGAAGGCGGGATCGTCAAGCGCCTCGCGTGGGCGCCGCCGACCGAAGCGCCCGCCGACATGCAGAACCCGACAGACGCGCACGCGCAGGCGGCGGGCGCCGCGCAAGCGCTCCGCGAGTCCGGCGTCGACATCGACTTCGCGCCCGTCGTCGACACGCCGAGCTCGCCGCGCAACTTCCTCGGCTCACGCGCCTTCTCGCGCTCGCCGAACGTGGAACGCGGCGATGGCGAAGGCGTTCGTCCGCGGCCTCCAGCAGAACGGCGTCGCGGCGACAGCGAAGCACTTCCCGGGCCTCGGCCTCGCCGCGCGGAAACACCGACAACGGCCAGATCACTGATCAACGCCGCGAAGTGGAAGATCGAGCAGGGCCTTCTCCCGTTCCAGAGCGGCGATCAAGGCCGGCGTCAAGCTCGTGATGGTCAACACCGCGATCTACCCGCACCTCGATCCGTCGCGCGAACCGGCGGCGTTCTCGGCGACGATCATCAACGGGATCCTCCGTCAGCAGCTCGGCTTCACGGGCGTGACGGTCACCGACTCGCTCACGGCGCCCGCTCCGGCCGCGATCCCGCACGCGGCGACGAAGGCGATGCTCGCCGGCTCCGACCTCCTCATCTGGGGCAGCGAGATCGGCGGCGAGCAGGGCTACGCGACGCTCGTCGCCGACGCGCCGGGCTCCGTACGCGCTCCAGGCGAGGCTCGCGGAGGCAGCCGGCCGGATCCGCGCGCTCAAGACGTGGCTCACCGCGCACGGCGGCCCGAGCTGCGGCTAGAGGCCCAGGCGCTCGAGCGTCGCGGCGTCGCGGCGCCACTTCGGCCGCACCTTGACCCGCAGCTCGAGGAAGACGGAGTGGCCGAGCAGCTCCTCGATCTCGGGCCGGGCGCGCACACCGATGTCCTTCACCATCGCGCCGCCCTTGCCGACCATGATCTGCTTCTGCGACTCGGTCTCGACGAGGATCGACGCGCGTCACCGTCTTCTCCTCGATCGACTCGACCTCGACGGAGATCGCGTGCGGCACCTCGTCGCGCGTCAGCCACGAGCGCCTTCTCACGGACCAGCTCGGCGATCTGCATCTCGACCGAAAGGTCGCTCCGCTGCTCCTGCGGGAAGTAGAGCGGCCCCTCGGGGAGCAGGCCGACGAGCTCGTCGCGCAGCTCCCCAACGCCGTCGCCGGTCTTCGCGCTGACCGGATGAAGCGCGTGGAAGTTGTCGACCCAGTCGGCCGCGGGATGGTCGGCCCGGAACCGCTCGCCGGCGGCGAGAGCCTTCGGCCCGGCAGCGAGCTTGGCCGCGCTGGACATCTGCTCTGCAATGTGCGCCGGCTTGAGGCGTCGACCTTGTTGAGCACGATGATCACCGGGACGCCGAGCGCGAACACCTTCGACGCGATGAAGCGGTCGCCGGCGCCGATCCGCTCCCGCGCCGACAGGACGAAAAGAACCGCGTCGATCTCCTCGAACGACGAGTCCGACGGTCTTCTGCATCCGCTCGGTCAGCTCGTCGAGCGGCCGCTGGAAACCGGGCAGGTCGGCGAGGACGAGCTGCCAGTCGTCTCCGTTCGCGATTCCGAAGATCCGCTGCCGCGTCGTCTGCGGCTTGTCGGAGACGATCGCGACCTTCCCGCCGCAGAGCGCGTTGACGAGCGTCGATTTGCCGACGTTCGGCCGTCCCGCGACGGCGACGAATCCAGATCTCACTCGGGAAGATCCCACGTGTCCGGGAGAAGGTCGTCGGCGGCGTACTCCGCGATCGAGCCGTCGGCGCGGCGGAAGTAGACGCGCTCGAACCGCCACTCGTGCAGCCACTGGCGGCAGCCGCCGCACGGCGAGGCGGTGATCGCGATCGCCTCGAGATCGCCCGGCTGCAAGCCTTCGCTCGCGGCCTTCCCGATCGCGGCGCGCTCGGCGCAGATGCCGAGCGGATACGCCGCGTTCTCGACGTTCGCGCCGGCGAAGACGCGGCCGTCGCGCGCGAGCGCCGCGGCGCCGACGAGGTAGTTCGAGTACGGCGCGTAGGCGTTCTGCGCCACCGCGTCCGCGTGCGCGAGGAGCTCCTCGACGTCATGCCGCAGATCCTGCCCCGTAAAAGAAGTGGCCGTTCGCCGTGTCACGAAGCTCGAGCTCGAAGCCGAGCGGCCGCACGCGCTCCGCAAGCTCAAGCGGCGGCCGGCGCCGCTTCACGATGCGGAAGCTGCGGCCGTCCGGCGAGCGACCGGGTCTCCTCCCCGCCCTCCTGCGCGGTCGCGGTGTGGGCCGTGTCGCCCGCGCCGCTGTCGACGAGGAAGACGCGGCCGCCCGGCGCAAGGGCGGCCCGCACGCGTCAGCCAGAACTCGTCGAACCGCTCCTCGGGAACGTGCGAGAGCCAGAAGGAGAAGAAGACGACGTCGAACGTCTCGGCCGGCACGAAACGCGAAGACGTCGGCGACACGATGCTCCGCCTCGTCGGTGTTGAGGGCGAGCGTCTCGGCGTTCGCGTCGACGGCGACGACGCGATCGGCCAGTCGCTGACGAGCTTGCGCGTCCAGATCCCGGTCCCGGCCGCGAGCTCGAGAACACGCCCGCACGGCGCGAACGCCTCGAGCGCGGCGTCCACCTCTGCGACGTCATCCCACCAGCGCGCGAGCGCGTCCGGCTCGAGCTCGTAGCGGCCGCGGCGGTACCACCAGTCGTCGTACTCCGGCGCGCGCGCCGCGTAGTACCGCTTCTGCTCGTCGAGGATACGGCTCACGAGACGGCTTGGAAGATCGCGAGCGTGACAAGGGCCCCGAGCGCGCCGCCGTACGCGACCTCGAGCGGAGTGTGGATCCCCGACTCGACGCGGGTCTGCGCGACGAGCAGCGCCATGATGAACGCGAGCGACGAGACGATGAAGCGGTGCTGGTCGCCGACGAGGTACGTCACGGCGATCCACGCCGCGAAGGCGACCGCCGCGTGTCCCGACGGCAGCCCGCCGCGCAAGCGGCGTCCCGCGACCCGTCCACGCCTTCGTCGCGATCACGAGGAGGACGACGAGGACGAGAGCCGCGAGCGTCAGCGAGGCCGGCGCGTTGCGGAGGCGGTCGAGAATGCGGGTCGTGCGCGTCCCCGCCGCGTCCTCGAAGACGAGGTAGCCGACGCCGAGCGCAGTGATCGACGCGATGAGGACGGCGCCTGCGGCGATGTCCTTCGCGAGCTTCGCGTTCGGGTCGAAGCTCGTCGTCGAGACGTCGATCACGCCCTCGATCGCGGTGTTGAGCATCTCGGCGACGAGGACGAACGCGATGGCGAGCACGAGCGCGACGAGCTGGAGCCGCGTGACGCCGAGCGCGATCGCGGCGGCGAAGACGAGGATCGCGGCGAGGAAGTGGAGGCGGAGGTTCCGCTGCGTCCGGAGGACGTGGATGATCCCCTCGAACGCGTAGTTGAAGCTGTCGAGCAGCGTCGGCGCGCGCCCTGGAGCGGGCCGGCTCGGAGCGCGGCGGCTTCTCACGCGTAGAGCTCCTCGCGGGCCTCCATCGCGGCGCCGTGGTCGTGCCCGAGGAGGTGGAGCAGCGCGTGAACGAGCGGCTTCCGCCACTCCTCGCCGACCACGGCCGGGCACATGACGACGTCGCCGAGCTGGCGCGGCAGGCCGTCCGGCACGTCATCGAGCCCGTCGATCGGGAAGGCGAGCGCGTCGGTCGCCTCGTCGATGCCGAGGTGCTCGCTCTTCAGCGCGCGGCTCTCCTCCGGCCCGACGAACGCAAGACCGAGCTCGCCCGATTCGACGCCCTCGCCCGCGAGAACGCGCTGCGCGAGCGCGACCGCCCCCGCCTCGTCAACCTCAACGCCCGAGCGGTTCTCGACGTCGACGTCGATCACGAGTTGTCCGTCATCGGGATCGCTGCGTCCCGGTCGACTCGGCGTGCTGCTTGTACGCCTCGACGATCCGCTGCACGAGCTTGTGCCGCACGACGTCCTGGTGCCAGAACTCGACGAACCCGATCCCGTCGACCGACGAGAGAATGTCGCGCACCTGGATCAGCCCGGACGCCTGCTCGCGCGGCAGGTCGATCTGCGTCACGTCGCCGGTCACGACCATCTTCGAGCCGAACCCGAGCCGCGTGAGGAACATCTGCATCTGCTCGGGCGACGTGTTCTGCGCCTCGTCGAGGATGACGAAGCTGTCGTTGAGCGTGTTGTGCGTGAGGAGGAAATCTTCCGTGACATAGAGCGAGTCGGCTGCTGCTACCTGAATGCAGACCGTCTCCGCCTGGCCGGCCGGCTCGATCGAGTCGATGAAGCGCATCGGCCGTCCGCCGCCCGCCTCCTCGTACGCATCCTGCTTTCGCCGGAGCCGAAACGGCTCGATCCCGGCCGGGAGACGGATGTCCAGGACGAACGAGTCGTGCCGGTATGCGACCGGCCGCCCGTTCGCGAAGCCCGGCGTCCTGCCGGCGGCGGCACGGCGCCGCCAGTACGCGACACCGCCGAGCGAGCGAACGAGGAATGCCACGTCGTCGCGAAGCCGCTCCGAGCATGTCGTGTACTGGATGCGACACGACCGGCCCGCGCCTGGCGGACTGGCCCGCCGTCGCGAGTCCAGTAGTCCTTGCAGGAGCGATGTCCGAACTCCGGGTGTGTTGTTGAGATAGGCAGTCGGAATGAACTTCGTCGTGCGACCGGGTTCCGGCGAGCCCCAGATCTCGCAGCTTCTCCGTGACCGGGTTCGCGGTGATGACGCCGCCCGCGCCCGCCGCCTCCTTCTCGCCGCAGCACGTAGTCGTACCCGCCCTTCGGGAGCAGCTCGATCCCGTCGAGCGCCGTCGTCGAGCGCCTCGGCCAGCTCGAGGTCGGCCGTGGTGAAGGACGGTGTCGTCGAGGTCGTAAGACAGCCATCGCCGAGCAGTAGCCCGAGCGCGTAGGGGTCGAGCGGCACGTCCTGCGGCTCGAACTGCCGCGGGCGCCGAGAGCAGCGGCAGCTCGTACCGGTGCTGATGGAACGAGCGGCAGATTGCCGGCCATCTCCTGCGTCTCGAGCACGCGGCCGGGCTTCGCGCGCCGGCGATCGGAGCCGTGAAGACGTGCCAAAGGTGCTCCCCACAGCAGAGGGTCGATGCGCCGTCCTGCGTCCGAACGCGGAACACGTCCTTCATTCCCTGCGGGTAGACGCCGAGGACAACCGTCGGCAAGCCGCCGGAGCCGGTGACGAGATCGCCGACGCCGAGCTCGCCGATCGGACGGAATCCGGTCGGCGTAAGCACCGGCGTATCGACCGGCTGCGCGCGGCCACGCATGAATGCGAGCGGCGCGACTTCGATCGTGCCGCGCTCCATGAACGTGTTGAGCTTCTCCGGATCCATCGTGTCGTAGAGCGCGTCGAAGAGCGGCCGCATGTACGGGTCGACCTTCGCGAGGACGTCGCCCGGCAGGAAGCCGAGCCGCTCGCCCGCCTCGACCGCGGGGCGCGTGAGGATGATCCGCCCGACCTGCCGCTCGATCAGCGCCGCGACGGCGAGGGCGATGGCGAGGTACGTCTTGCCGGTTCCGGCCGGGCCGATCCCGAACGTGACGGTGCAGTTGCGGATCGCGTCGACGTAGCGTCTTCTGCGTCACGGTCTTCGGCGTGATCTTCTTGCCGCGGTGCGACCAGACGAGGTCCTCGAAGATCTCGCGGACGTCCGCCGCCTGGTCGATCGCGCCGAGGATCGCGTCGACGGTGCCGGCGCCGACGTCCTGCCCCCCCTCGACGAGCTCGACGAGCTCCTCGACGACCGCCTGCGCCTCCGCGACCTTCGCGTCGTCGCCGCTCAGCGTGAGCCGGTTTCCGCGCAGATTGACGGTGCAGCCGAGCCGTTCTCGCAGGGCGTCGAGTATCCCGTCGCCGATGCCTGCGAGCTCGGCGGCGACATCGTTCGAAACGTCGAGAACCGTTTGCACAAGCCCAGTGTAGGTCTGAGAGACGCCACCGGAGGACTCGTCACAGGAGTCGCGAAGTTGGCTTCAGCCGGAAGCTCAGCTAGCGTTTCGGACTTCGGGTCGTACTTCGGACCACTTTTCTCATGCGTCGCCACGGTCTCGTCATCGTTGGTGCCCTCGCCCTCGCCGCCGCTCGTTGCGACGAGCGCGAGAGCTCACACCACGCCTCAGATCCGCGCGCAGGAGGCACATGCCCGCGCCGTGAAGGCCGAGGTCAACCGGATCGGCATCCAGCTGACAGCGATCGAAGGCCGGGCCCAGAACGCGCAGTACCAACTCCAGCAGGCCAAAGCAAGCCTCGCGAGCAACACGCAAAAGCTCCGCCGCGCCCGGGCGAACTTCCACGCCGCGCAGCAGCGGCTCATGCAGCGGCTCTACTCGCTCTACGTCAGCGGCGAGCCGACAACACTCGACGTCCTCGCCGGCGCGAAGAGCCTCTCGCAGGTGATCGACCGCGCCGAAGCGGCGCAGACGATGTCGCAGCAGGACACGACCGCTCGGCCGGGAGGCGCTCCACTACGAGCACGTCGTCCAGAAGCGGCAGCACGAACTGACGCAGCTTCGGGCTAAGCGCGCCGCCGCCGTGCGCCGTCTCGCCTCGCAGAGGCGGCAGATCGACGCCGCGCTCGCGCATCAGAGGCGGCTGCTTGCGTCGATCCACTCGTCGATCCACCAGCTCCAGGTGGAGGAGGCGCAGCATGAGGCGGCGATGCGGGCGCAGTACGAGGCCCGATCTCCGCGCGCTCGCGGCAGAACGCGCGCGCGAAAAGGCTGCAACCCCAACGCCGACGTACACCTTTCCGTCGCCCTCGCCGGTTCTCGGCACGGGTGCCGGCCACCGCGGGCGCGGCGAGTATCGCGCTCCACTACCTCGGCGTCCCGTACGTCTGGGGCGGCGCGAGCCCGAGCGGCTTCGACTGCTCCGGCCTCGTGATGTACGTGTACGCGCAGCTCGGCATCTCGCTCCCGCATTACACGGTCTCGCAGTGGGACGAGACGCAGCCGATCTCGCAGTCGCAGGCGCAGCCGGGCGACCTCGTCTTCTTCGACGGCCTCGGCCACGTCGGGATCTACCTCGGCGGCGGCCAGATGGTCGACGCGCCGCACACTGGAGCGGTCGTCCGCGTCGAGACCATCTACGGCTTCGGGTCGATCGACGGCTTCCGGAGGGTTCCGTAGCGATGCAGGCGCGCCGCGCGCTCGGAGTCGCCGCATTCGTCGTGGTGCTCGCGGCGGCGCTGGCCGGCGGTGCCGGCGCGCACCAGGTGATCCCGGCCGCCGAGCGCTCGCATTCGCAGGCCCCGACGAGCCACAGGACGGGCCGCCCCCACCCGGCGGCCGCACAGATCGCGGTCCGGTACCTCGGCGTCCCGTATGTCTGGGGCGGCGCAAGCCCGAGCGGCTTCGACGACGCCGGCCTCGTGATGTACGTCTACAGGCAGCTCGGCATCTCGCTCCCGCACTACACGGTCTCGCAGTGGGGCCTGACGAAGCCGATCTCGCGCGCGAAGGCGCAGCCCGGCGATCTCGTCTTCTTCTTCGGACACCGCCACGTCGGCATCTACCTCGGCGGCGGCCAGATGGTCGACGCACCGCACACCGGCGCTGTCGTCCGCGTCGAGAGCGTCCACGGCTTCGGCTCAATCGACGGCTTCCGCCGCGTTCGGTAACCCGGCGCGCTGGCGCTCCTGCGGCTCAGGCGCGCGACCGGCCGCGCCACGAACGAACCGTCCCGCACGAAGATCTCCAGAGAGCTTTCCGGCACAGAGCCGCGGGAGACCGCGCTCTCCCGCGGCGGAGTTCCGCGAACAGCTCGCAAGTTCGCAGGACTTGCGAGCTACAAGCTAGGCGAGCTTCTCGCGGACGATCTGGCTCACTTGCGAGCCGTCCGCGCGGCCGGCGATCTGCGGCATGACGTCGGCCATCACGCGGCCGAGGTCGGCCATCGCTCGTCGCGCCGACTTCGGCGATGACGTCGTCGACGATCTCGTCGATCTCGTCCTCGGAGAGCGGCTCCGGCATGAACTCCTCGAGGATGTCGAGCTCGCGCTCCTCGGCCTCCGCCTGCTCCTCACGGCCGCCGGCGCGGAACGCCTCGGCCGCCTCGAGCCGCCGCTTCCGCTCGCGCTGCATGACCTGCAGCTCCTCCTCCTCGGAGAGCGGCCGCTGCAGCTCCTTCTCGGACTTCTTGAGCGCGTCGAGGATGAGGCGCAGCGCGTCGCGGCGCTCGGCGTCGCGCGCCTTCATGGCGTCCTTGATCTCGTCGTCGATTTCTTCGATCAAGCTCATGCCCAACCGCCCATGACGTGCCAGTGGAGATGGAAGACCGTCTGGCCGGCGCTCGGCCCGACGTTGACGACTACACGGTAATCCTTCAGCCCGGCGCCCGCTGCCACCTCTGCCACAAACTCGAGCATTTGCTTTGCCTCAGCGTCGGGGAAGTCGCGGATGTCGCGGAACGTGTCGATGTGCCGCTCCGGGATGACGAGCAGGTGGACCGGCGCCTGCGGGTTGATGTCGCGGATCGCGACGAAGCCGTCGGTCGCCGCGACGTGGTCGCCGTCGCGGTAGAGCGTGCAGAAGAGGCAGTCGTCCGTCACGCGGCGAGCACTCCCTCGTCGGAGACGCCGGCGGCGCGGACGCGTACGAGCTCGCCGACGGGCGCGGCTTCGGGCACGAGCCACGGCGAGTAGTCGTCGCCGTAGCCGCGGCCGAGGCGGTCGACGAGGACGGCGTCCTCCGAACCGAGCTTCGAGCGCCAGTGCGCGAGGCACGCGTCGTGCGACGCCGCGCGAAGGCGAGCGCCGCGCTCCTTCTTCACGTGCGGCGGCACGGGATCGTCGGCGGCCGTGACGGTGCCGGGCCGCGGCGAGTACGGGAAGACGTGCACCTTCGTGAGGCCCGCATCGGCGATGGTGCGCAACGTCTGCGCGAACGCGCGCTCGTCCTCGGTTGGGAAGCCGACGATGACGTCGCTCGTGAGGTTGAACTCGCCGCGCAGCGGCTCGAGGCGGCGGAGATACGTCGCGACGGAGTAGCGCCGGCCCATGTCGCTCAAGACGCCGTCGTCGCCCGATTGGAGCGGCACATGGAGATGGCGCGTCGCGGTCGGCGTCTCGCGCAGCGCCGCGATGAGCTCGTCGTTCACGTGATTGATCTCGATCGACGAGAGCCGCAGGCGCTGCAGTCCGGGCGTCTCTCCCGCCTCGCGCACGAGCCGAGGCAGGTCGTAACCGGCGGCGCGGTCGCGGTAGCAGCCGAGGTTGATTCCGGTGAGAACGATCTCCCGATGCCCCTGCGCGACGCGGCGGCGGATCTCGCCGAGCACCGCGTCGGCGGCGCGGCTGCGCGACGAGCCGCGCACGAGCGGGATGACGCAGAACTTGCACGAGAACGAGCAGCCGTCCTGCACCTTCACAAACGCGCGCACGCGGTCGAGGCGCGCGTCGGCCTGCACGCAGCCGATCGCGCCGACGTCTCCCGCAACGACCTCAGCTGTCTCCTCGCTCCGTTTGGCGACGACCACGACGTTCTCAGGGAGACCCGCGAACGCGTCGCCCGCGAGGTTCGCGCCGCAGCCGGTGACGTACACGCGCTCGTGCGTACGCGCGGCGCGGGCGGCTTCCTTGCGCGACTTCGCGACAGCCTCGTTCGTCACGCAGCACGTGTTGACGACGGCGACGTCGGCGCCGAGATCGCGCTCGGTGTGCCCGTCCGCGAGCAGCCGCTCGCGCACCGCGTGCGCGTCGACGTGCGAGACCTTGCAGCCGAGAAAGCGGACGGAAAACGTCGTCATGCCGCGGATCGTAGAGCTAGACGACGGGTTCCAACAATTCGGCGTTCTCGTCCTCGGGCGGGTAGCCGTACGCGTACACGACGAGATCGCCGGAGCCATGGTTCGCCGTCTGGAGCTCGGTGCCGGGGTCGACGCGTACGACGCCGCCGGCTGCGACGTCGACCCGCTCCGGCGGCTCGCCGAGGTACATCGTCAGCTCGCCGGCGAGAACAACGAACGTTTCCTCCTGCGTCCGGTGGCGATGGCGCCGCCCGGTCGCGCCGGGCTCGTACCGCCAGATGTTGCCACGGACGTGCGCGAATCCCGCCGCGTCGCTCAACTCGGCGACGTGGCGCGCAGGCTCTCCGGACTCATGCGGACGCGTAATCCAGTTCCAGTCCTCAGGCCTGAGAACGTCGAAGCTCACGTCGCAGCTTCGCGCTCGAGCAGGTCCGCGGCCCAGCCGTCGCGGACGCGTCGCGCAACCGAGACCCAGCCGGACGCGTTCGGCGCGTCGCGCTCGAGATAGCCGGACGTAATCGCGCGCGGCACGTCGAGCGTCGGGAGGATTCCCTCGACGACGTCAAGCGCGATGTTCATGACAGCGAGCTCGGCGGCAGGCGGCGCATCCACGAGCTCGAGCTCCACACCGTTCGCAGCGGCGTTCTCGGCCGTCACCTCGAGCGCGACGTCGTCGACGTCGAGCGCGTAGGCCGGCGTGAAGCCGAGCTTCGCCGCCGCAATCGAGAGAACGCCCGAACCGCAGCCGACGTCGACGAGGCTCGACGGCTCGACTTCCTGCAGGAGCTCGAGGCAGAGCCGCGTCGTCGGATGCGCGCCCGTCCCGAACGCGCGGCCCGGGTCGACGACGATGGGAGTCGAGCCCATCGGGCGCTTCCTCCCACGGAGGCCCGACCCAGAGCCGGCCGACCGTGATGCCGTGATGGAACGCGCGCCACTCGTCCTCCCAGCCTTCGCGGACGTCCTCGACCTCGACGACGTCGAAGCCGATCGGCGGCTCGTCGGCGTACACCGCGAACGCGCCGTCGAGCTCCTCGACCCCCTCCGGAAAGATGTGGAGCAGCAGCGCAAGCTCGGGCTCGCCCCCGACGACGACGTAACGCCGGAGGCTCACCGAAACGCGCTCTTGAGCTTGTCGAAGAAGCCGTCCGGCTTGTCGTACGTGTGCTCGTGGGAGTGCTCGTCGAACTCGCGAAGAAGCCGGCGCTGCTCGTCGGTGAGCTGGCGCGGCACGAGGACGCTGACGAGGATCCGCTCGTCGCCGCGGCCGAAACCGTGGAGTACGGGCATGCCGCGCCCGCGGAGGACGACGATCTCGCTGGGCTGCGTGCCGGGCTTCAACTCGAGCTCCTCCTCGCCGTCGAGCGTCGGGATCGTGATCGTCGCGCCGAGAGCCGCCTGGGTGATCGTGACGCCGACCGTCGTGTAGACGTCGTTGCCCTCGCGGACGAACCGCTCGTCGGGCCGGATGCGCACCTCGACGTACGCGTCGCCGGTCGCCTCGCCGTGCGCGCCGGCGTGGCCTTCGCCGCCGAGGCGGATCCGCTGGCCGTCGTGGATCCCGGCCGGGATCTCGACGGTCAGCGTTCGCTGCTCGACGACGCGCCCGGCGCCGCTGCACTCGCTGCACGGCGTGCTCGATCCTCCGGCCGGAGCCCGCGCAGTCGGGGCACGCCTGCGTGCGGACGAACTCGCCGAAGACGCTCCGCGTCACCTGCTGCAGCCGCCCGGCACCGCCGCACGTCGGGCACGTCGAGATCTCGCTGCCCGGCTCCGCGCCGCTCCCGCTGCAGTGCGCGCACGTAACTGCGACCGCGAAGGGAACCTCGCGGGAGACGCCGCGCGCGGCGTCCACGAGGTCGATCTCCACGACCGCGGCGAGATCGGCGCCGCGACCGCGCCGCTGCCGGCCGCCGAACATGACGTCATCGCCGAAGAACGCGGAGAAGAGGTCGGCGATATTCCCGAAGTCGGCGTGCCCCGGCTCGAAGCCTCCGCTGCGCAGGCCGGCGTGGCCGTAGCGGTCGTAGAGCGCCCGCGTCTCGCTGTTCGACAACACTTCGTACGCCTCGACGACCTCCTTGAAGCGCTCCTCGGCGTCAGGAGCATCGGAGACGTCGGGATGAAGCTCGCGCGCGAGGCGGCGGAACGCCTGCTTGATCTCGTTCTCGTCGGCCGTGCGCGAGACGCCGAGCAGTTCGTAGTAGTCGCGGTCGGTCGCCGCCATCAGGCTTCGTCATAGATCGACTCGACGAAGCGGGACAGCTCGAGCGCGGCGGAGCGAACGGCTCCGACGGCCTTCTCGTAGTCCATCCGCACCGGACCGACGAGACTGACGGCGCCGAGCGCGCGGTGGACGAGGCCGTAACACGCGCCGACGAGCGCGACCTCGGCGAGGCCTGGATGCGCGAGCTCGTGGCCGAGCCGAACGAACGGGCGGCGAGACGTGCTCGGCCGGCCGATGACGTCGAGCATGTCGTTGCGGCGCTCGACGAGCTCGAACAGGCTGCGGTACGCGTCGAGCTCCTCGGCGCGCACCTCGCCGAGCAGGTCGGCCGCGCCGCCGACGTAGAGGCGCTGCTCGGCGGAGACGAGCTCAGTGAACGCCGGGCGGAGCGCGGCGAGGAAGGCGTGCTCGCGCGTCGAGAGGCCCGGATCATCGAAGCGGCGCGCCAACAGCCCGGTGCCGAGCTGGAGGCCCGAGACGGCCTCGTTGAGATAGTCGCCGGCCCACACGGCGAGTCCCGAGTCGACCGGCTCCTCGAAGTGGAAGAGCCGCTTCGACACGCCGCCGGCCGACGTGATGACGACGACCATCACGAGTTGCGGCTGTAGGAGCAGCACCTCGACGTGGCGGATGTGCGTCACCTCGAGCGGCGGCGCCGAGACGAGCGCGAGGAGCCGCGTCACCTGCGAGAGCATCTCCGTCGTCGCCTGCAGCGCCGACTCGACCTCGGTGCTCGTCGTCGAGAGGTCGAGTGGGAACGCGGGCGGGTGCGGCTCGAGATGCCCGAGCAGCTCGTCGGCGTAGTAGCGGTAGCCGGCCTCGGTCGGGACGCGCCCGGAGGAGGTGTGCGGATGCATGAGCAGGCCGAGCGTCTCGAGCTCCGCGAGCTCGGCGCGCACAGTCGACGGAGAGACGCCGAGGTCGGATCGCTCGACGAGCGTCTTCGACCCGACCGGCTGCTTCGTGTTGACGAACTCCTCGACGACGCGGCGCAAGATGGCGCTCTGCCTCTCGCTCAGCCGCATCGTCCCGTGCATCTGTGTTTCTGGCATTTGCAGGTGATTTTACGCGAGGATGTCGGCTGTAACGCCGCCGCCGAGGAAGCGACCGCGCGGGGTGAGCGCCAGCGTTCCTTCTGACTCGACCGCGAGCCCGAGTTTCTCCGCGCGCGCGAGGCCCACGGGGTCGAGCGCGGGCCGCAACCCATCGAGACGCAGCGGCTCGTCGAGCCGCAGCCCGAGCATCACGCGTTCGCGAGCCTTCGTCTCGTCGTCGATCAGTTCGATCTCCCGGTCGTACGCGCCGCCGAGATACGAGGCGAGCTTCGGCGTGTTGCGCCGGCGCCGCCCGTCGATCGTGCTGACCGCGCCGATTCCGAGACCGAGGTAGTCGCGGCCGAGCCAGTACGCGAGGTTGTGCCGCGCGCGGAGGTCCCGTCCCTCCGCGTCGGTGCGGCAGAAGTTCGCAGTCTCGTACCAGCGGTAGCCGGCGCCGGTCAGGCGGGCGACGACGCGCTCCATGTAGTCCTCGAGCGCCTCGGCCTGCCGTTCGAGCTCCGTTCCCCAGGCATGGGTGAAGCGCGTCCCCGGCTTCGCCTCGAGCTCGTAGCAGGAGAGGTGCTCCGGCTCGAGCGCGAGCGCGTCGTCGAGGTCCGCGGCGAGATCGGTGGCGGTCTGGCCCGGGATCCCGTAGATGAGGTCGAGCGAGATGTTGTCGAATCCGGCCGCGCGCAGGTACCGCACGGCGTTGCGGACGTCGTCGGGACCCGCACCACGCTCGAGCACACGAAGGAGCTCCGGCCGGAAGGTCTGCGCGCCGAGAGAGACGCGCGTCACTCCCGCCGAGTGCAGCGAAGCGGCGAGCTCGGGCGTCACGGTCTCGGGATTCGCCTCGACCGTCACCTCCTCCGCAGGCGGCAGCGCCTTCGAGGAGCCGGAGCAGCTCGGACAGAGCGGTGAACGTCGGCGTGCCGCCGCCGAGGAAGATCGTCTCGACATCGACGGCGAGACTCGCGCGCTCGAGCTCGAGCTCCCGCAGCAGCGCGTCGACGTATGCGGCGTGCTGTCCCCCGCGCCCGACGACGGTGACGAAGTCGCAGTAACCGCACCGGTGCGCGCAGAACGGCAGGTGGACGTAGAGGTGCCTCGCGCTCACGAGGCGACCCTCCGCGGGCGCGGAACGAGCTCACCCCCGCAATTCGGGCACACGTGGCCCATCCCCTCAGCACAATCGACGCAGAACGTGCACTCGAACGAGCAGATGACCGCGGCGCTGTCCGGCGCGAGCGCCTTCTCGCACCGCTCGCACGCGTTACGCATCTCGAGGCTCACGGGCCCTTGTTCCCCTGACCGATGTTGAGCACCGCGAGGAACGCCTCCTGCGGAACCTCGACCGAGCCGACCTGCTTCATCCGCTTCTTGCCCTTCTTCTGGTTCTCGAGGAGCTTGCGCTTGCGCGAGATGTCGCCGCCGTAACACTTCGCGATGACGTCCTTCCGCTTTGCCTTCACCGTCTCGCGCGCGATGACGCGGGCGCCGATCGCCGCCTGGATCGCGACGTCGAACATCTGGCGCGGGATCTCCTCGCGGAGCTTCTCGACGAGGAGACGGCCGCGGTCGTACGCGAAGTCGCGGTGGATGATGAGCGACAGCGCATCGACGGTGTCGCCGCCGACGAGCACGTCGACGCGGACGAGGTTCCCCACCTTGAAGCCGGAGACGTCGTAGTCGAACGACGCGTAGCCGCGCGTGCGGGACTTCAGCTGGTCGTAGTAGTCGAGGACGATCTCTGCGAGCGGTAACTCGTACGTGAGGTGGACGCGCTCCGGCGAGAGATACTCGAGGCGCTCGAACGTTCCGCGGCGCTCGTTGTTGAGCTCCATGACGGCGCCGACGTGCTCCTTCGGGACGATGATCGAGGCGGCGACGTACGGCTCCTCGACCTCTTCGACCTCGCGCGGGAACTCCGCCGGGTTGTGCACCTCGAGCCATTCGGAGTCGTTCTTCTCCCGGATGCGGTACGCGACGTTCGGCGCGGTGACGATGAGGTCGAGGTCGAACTCGCGCTCGAGGCGCTCGCGAACGATCTCCATGTGGAGGAGGCCGAGGAATCCGCAACGGAAACCGAAGCCGAGCGCGTTCGAGGTCTCGGGCTCCCAGACGAGCGCGGCGTCGTTGAGTTTGAGCCGCTCGAGCGCGTCGCGGAGCTCGGGGTACGTCGTCGGAGTCCGTCGGGAACAGCCCGGCGAAGACCATCGGCTTGACGTCCTTGTAGCCCGGAAGCGGCTCGGCTCGCAGGCCGCCCGACAGAGGTGAGCGTGTCGCCGACGCGGAGGAGCGAGACGTCCTTGAGCCCGGTGATGACGTAACCGACCTCGCCGGCGGAGAGCGTCGCGACGGGTGTCATCGTCGGTGAGAAGTAGCCGAGCTCCTCCGCGTCGAAGCGGGTTCCGGTCGCCATCATCCGCAGGCCGTCGCGCGTCGCGAACGAGCCGTCCACGACGCGCACGAAGGCGACGACGCCGCGGTACTGGTCGTACGAGGAGTCGAACACGAGCGCGCGCGCCGGGGCCTCGCGGTCGCCGGCGGGCGGTGGTACACGCTCGATGATCGCGTCGAGCACGTCCCCAACGCCGACTCCGGTCTTCGCCGAGATGCGTAGCACCCGGGCCGGGTCGTCGCCGAGGAGGTCCGCGACTTCGATGGACGCCCCGTCCGGGTCGGCGGCGGGGAGGTCGATCTTGTTCACGACCGGGACGATCTCGAGGCCGTTCTCGATCGCGAGGTACGCGTTGGCGAGCGTCTGCGCCTCGATCCCCTGGGCGGCGTCGACGACGAGGAGCGCGCCCTCGCATGCCTGGAGTGAGCGGGACACCTCGTACGTGAAGTCGACGTGGCCCGGCGTGTCGATGAGGTTGAGCTCGTGCCCCTTCCACGAGACGCGCACGGCCTGCGCCTTGATCGTGATGCCGCGCTCGCGCTCGAGGTCCATCGAGTCGAGGAGCTGCGCGCGCATATCGCGCGCGGAGACCGCCTCGGTCACCTCGAGGATGCGGTCCGCGAGCGTCGACTTGCCGTGGTCGATGTGCGCGATGATCGAGAAGTTGCGGATGCGGCCTTGGTCCATCCCGTCGGCGATGGTACTGAGGGCGGTCGTTCGCGGCCGTGGCGGGTCGTGCGGGGCTTACACCGCACCCCCGCCCAGGGTGGGGTCGCTTCCCCTCCGCCCTCGCGGTAGACGCTATCGGTCGAACCGAGTCAGAAGCGTCGCGGTTTCGTCGCAACCTTCCGTCGTGGCAGTGGCCGGCCCGACGTCGAGCGCCGGGCCGGCGGGTTCATGCCGCGGTGGCGGCTACGCGTTCCAGCCGTACTCGTCGTGGGTCTCGAGCTCGCGCCAGAAATTCGGCTCGGGCTGACCTGTGACACCGGCGGCGACCATCATCTCTCCGATCTGCCGCTTCGGTGTGTCGCAAGGAACGAAAGGCAACTCTCCGCGTCCGGCCACTCGTCGATCGACCATGATCTGGCCGTCAGACGCATAGAAGCGGTGCGCGATCAGGCCGTGCTCGACCGCGTGATCCACGAATCGCGCGCATCTCGTCTGCATGCTCGGCGGCGTACTGCTCGAGCTTCTTGCCGTCGCCGTCCATCACCATGGTCATGATCACGGACACTTCAACCTCCTGAGTCGTTGTCCGCGGAGTCTCACCGCGCAGGCCGCGCGGGTCAAGCGCGCCCGGCGGCGCAGGCGCGAGATCGTCTCCATCTCGCGCACGCCCAGCAACCGGCACGACGCCGAAGAACGCCGCGTAGCCGACGACGAGGCCGAGGCCGAGGGAGACGATCTGCGCCGGCAGCGACTGCCCGAGCGCCGAGTCGAGGAGATGCCAGATCCACCAGGCGACCGCGGCGAGCACCGCCGACGCGACGCCGACGAGCAGGAAGCTCTGCACCGTCGCCCGAAGCTCGAAGCCGCCCATCCGCCGCCGGAAGAGCACGAGCAGCGCCCCCGTCCCCGCGATGTTCACGAGCGAGGTCGAGAGCGGGATCCCCCAGATCCCGAAGCGATAGAACACCGCGTCGAGCACCGCGTTGACGCCGAGGTTCCTGAGCGCAACGACGGCTCGGAATCCACGGCGACTGCAGCGAGAAGAAGCCGCGGTTGAGCATCAGCATCGTCCCGTTGAACGTCAGGCCGAGGGCGAACGCGGCGAGGCACGGCGCGACGATGTGCGTCTGGCTCGCCGTGAACTTGCCGTGCTGGTACAGGAGTCGGACGATCGGCGTCGCGAGGACGGCCGCCGCCGCGCTCGCCGGCAGAAGCAAGAACGAGATCAGCCGCAGACCCGTCGCCATCGTCGACTTGAACGACGTCCCAGTCCTCGCGCGCCGCGTGCCGCGACATCAGCGGGAAGAGCACGGTCGCGACGGCGACCGAGAAGATCCCCTGCGGAAGCATGTAGAGCCGGAACGCGCCGCACGATCGCCGTCGGCGCGAGGTTCGGGTCGAGGAAGTGCGTCGCGAACAGCTGGTCGATCAACGCATTGATGTTGATCAGCCCGAGCCCGATCGTCACCGGCAGCATCAGCACGAACACCCGCTTCACGGCCGGGTCGTGGATATCGATCACCATGTGCAGCCGGTCGTCCAGGCCACGCAGCCACGGCGAACGGCAGCAGGAACTGGACGATGGTCGCGACGAGGATCGCGACCGCGTAGTAGTAGAGCCGCGTCGACGTGACATCCGAGTTCTCGACTCCGAGGCCCGAGCCCGAGGAGGATCACGAGGTTCCATGCGACCGGCGCGAGGGCCGGGACAGTGAAGTGGTCGTAGCTGTTGAGGATCCCGACGACGATCCCGGTCAGCCCGAGCACGATCACGATCGGGAACAGGACCCGCGACAGTCCGGTCGCGAGCGTCGCGTAGCTCTTGGTTTCGTGGGCCATGGAAGAAGAGGCCCATCACCCACGGCGCGATGACGATGAACAACGCCGTCAGCCCGCCGAGACCGAGGAGCATCAGCCAGAACACCGACGAGGCAACCCGCCATGCGCGCTTGCGCTCTCCCTTCACGAGCAGGTCGCTGAAGACGGGGACGAACGCCGCCGAGAGAGCGGAGTCAGCGACGAGCGACCGCACGGTGTTCGGGATCAGGAACGCGATCGTGAACGCGTTGACCGGGCCCTGAGATGCCGAACACGGCCTGCCTGCGCGATCTCGCGAACGAGCCCGATCGATCGCGTGACAGGGCCGTCGCGATCGCGAAGATCACGCCCGAGCGCGCGAGGCCACGCTGCCGACTCCGCGGTTTCCTGCGCGAGGGCGGGCGGCGCGACTCCGCGCCTGCTGCGTCGCGAGGCCCTCCGAATCGAGAGCCTCCGCTTCGAGCGCCGCGAGAAGACCGGCGTCCGTGCGACGGTCGGCAGGATCACCGTCGAGCGCTCCTCCGGCTCCTCGCGCTTCGCCGGCGCTCGGATCGAAATACGCCGGCTTGCCCTGCTCGCGGCGGCGCCGGTCGCGCGCCAGCCGGCGCTCGTGCCGCTCCCGCTCGGCCTCGTCCACGGAAGGCAGCATAGGGAGAGGGGTTGCTACCATCGCCCGGCCCGCGAGCCGCGGGCGCTTTCACGAGATGCCGAACATCAAGCAACAGGAGAAGCGCGTTCGCCAGGCCGCGCGGCAGCGGCAGGAGAACCTGCGCTGGCGCTCGACCGCGAAGACGCTCATGCGGCGGCTCAAGCGAAGCGGCCGACGCCGGCGACGCCGAGGCGACGCAGACGCGCACACCGCGAGCTCGTTCGCTGGCTCGACCGCGCCGTCTCGAGCGGCGCTCTCCACAAGAACACCGTCGCGCGCCGCAAGTCGCAGGCCGCGAAGCTCGCCGCCGGCGAGACCGCCGACGCGTCGTAGCTCCCGCTATTTCGCTCTGTGCGTGTCGTTCGGACGCGTGATCTCGACGAGCGTCCGCTCGAGCTGAAGATCTGCGGGGAGACGCGAGCCGCCTTTCGCGCCCGCGTCGAGCTCCGCAAGCCGCACCATCGCCTGCGCGAGCTCCTCGGCCGAGAAGTTGCGTGCCTGGCGCGCTGACTTCTCCGCGACGAACGGGTGCATCTTCAGGCGCGACGCGATCTCGGCTCGGACGGACGCCCTCGTCGGAGAGAACGCGCGACCTTCCGGACGCGGCCGACGTGACCGACGAGCGAGGCGACGACTCGGATCAGCTCGCCCGAGCGTGGGCGGTGCGAGCGCTCGAGCAGCGATTCCGTCGCCCGGAGCGTCGCCCGCGACGTCGCGACTTCCCCACGAGTCCGTGACGGCGAAGATCGGCGTCTCGGCGCGGCCGACGGCGAGCTCCTCGACGGCGGCGCGCGTGATCGTGCTCGCCGTTTGCCCACGTCGCGAGCTTCTGCATCTCGGACGAGAGGTCGCCGACGTCCTCTCCGACGGCCTCGACGAGTGCCCGGCAGGCATCGCGGTCGGCGGTCGCCCCGAGCCGCGCGAACTGCTCGCCCACCCACTGCGGCAGCTCCTTCTTCCCCACCTCGTACGTGTGCGCCTCGCCGGCCTTCGCCACCGCCTTTGCGAGCGCGGCGTCCTTCTTGAGCCCGTCGCCGACGAGCACGAGGACGGTGTCGGGAGCCGGGGAGCGCGAGGTACGCCTCGATCTCCTTGACGTCGGCGGCCTTCCACGCCTCGACTCCATCGACGACGACCGCACGGGACTCGCCACCGAAGAGGCCGAGAGAGTTGCAGGCGGAGACCGCGTCGGCGCCGGACGCTTCGGACGCGTGGAGACTGCTCGGTCGCGTCCTCACCGATCGCGCGCCCGGAGCCGCTGCAGGGCGAACGCGATCTTCGGCCGGTCGCTCCCCGTGAAGAGGTAGACCGGCTTCAGCGCGCGCTCGCTCGCCACGCCGCCAAGCATAGGCGGCTGCCCCGACCGCGCCCAGGCCGAGCACGGCGGCCCAGCGGCCGGACGTGATCTGCGCGCCCGGCAGGCTCCCGAACGCGCGCGCGCACGCCGGCGACGAACCACGCGCCCCAGCCGTTGAGCCACGCAAGCGCGGATGCGACCGGAGGCGCGAACGGGCGCGATCGCCGCCGTCACGAGCGCGAGGCCGAGCACCTCCACGACGACGGGAACCGCGACGACGTTCGCGGGCACGGTGACGAGCGAGATCTGGTGGAACTGGAGCCACGTCACCGGCGCGGTGGCGAGGCCGCACGCCGTCGAGACGCCGATCAGCTGCGCGAGCCCGTGCGAGACCGGGTATCCCTCGAGCGCACGGACGACGCGCGGCGTGACGACGAAGATCGCGGCGACCGCGGCGAAGGAGAGCTGGAAGCCCGGCGTCGAGCAGCGCGTACGGGTTCCACGCGAGGAGGACGGCCGCGCCGACGAGCAGCGCCTGCCAGCGGTCGCGCTCCCGCGCCGCGAGCCACGCGAGCGAGCCGAGCGCCGCAACGACTCCGGCACGCACGACGGACGGGTGGAGACCGACCGCGAGCGCGTAGGCCGCGACGGCGGCGAGCGCGGCAACTTCGGCCGCGATCCGGCCCAAGCCCGCGAGCAGTGCTATCCCCGACGACCGCGCAGCGCGATCGTCGACGACCTTCAGGCCGTCGACCGCGAGGCAGTGGTAGAGGCCCGACGCGCGGAAGTCGGCGAGCAGCGGCTTGCCCGACGAGGTTCGCCCGGCCGAGGACGATCGCCTCGATGACGTCGCGGCGCTCGCCGCTCAGGCCGTACGCGCTGTCGGCCGCGAGCCACCGCTCGACGCGGTCGCCGACGCCCGTAGATCCCGCCGCGCCGGCCCACGATCCGCCACGCCCCTTTTGCGCGCAGCACGGCGTGGATGCCCTGCCGCCGCAGCCAGGTCGCCTGGTCGAAGCCGTTCGACGGCCCCGTCGGAGCGCGAAGCTGGGCGAGCAGCGCGATGTCGGCTCCCTGCGGCGGCGAGCGTCCGAGCGGCAGCTCGAGGTACACCGGCTCGCGCGGCCGGAGCGTCCCCCAGCTGGAGAAGAACGGCTCGCCCGCGCTGGTCGAAGCTTCCGGCCTTCGGCGACTCGTCGACCTCGACAACCGCCCTCTCCACCGTCCCGATGCGCGAGACGAGCACGCTGCGATCGAGTTCGGCGAGCCGGAGACTCCCCCACGCCCAGCCGCCGAGCGCGACCGCCACCGCCGCGGCGCCGACGCGGTAGCGCGGCTCGTTGGCGAGGAGCGCAAACGCCATGACCGCGCCCACCGACGAGCGCGAGCGGAAGCGCCGGCACGCGCGCCGCGTTCGCTAGCGCGCACCCGACGCAGAGGGCCCCGATGACGACGTGCGGCAGCCCGACCGCTCACGTCACGGGATCACCAGCCCCTTCAGCTGAGCCATGTGCGCCGGCCCGATCCCGGGCACGCCCTCGAGCTCGGAGACCGAGTGGAACGCACCGTGCTGCTGCCGGTAGTCGAGAATCTTCTGCGCGGTCACCGGCCCGATCCCGGGCAGCGCCTCGAGCTGCTCGAGCGTCGCGGAGTTGAGGTCGAGCGGTGCGGACGGCGACGAACCGGCAGGGGAGGAAGCCGCCGCGACGCCGCCCGCGCCGCTTCCGGGGACGACGATCTGCTCCCCGTCGGCGACGGGCGCCGCGAGGTTGACCGCGTCGAGCTGTGCCTTGCGAGTCGGCGCCGCCGGCCGCGATGACGGCGTCTTGGACGCGCGACCCTGCGCGCAGGCGGTAAAGGCCGGGACGCCGCACGTCTCCGGCGACATCGACGACGAGGAGCTTCGCCGACGCGTGTGTCCTCGCGACTCGAATCGGCGCCACGACCGGGACGGCCGCACCGCTGCCGCCGCCGAAGTGCCGCACTGCGAGCACGATGACGACGGCGACGGCTATGGCGCCGCCGAAGACCTGCCTGCGTGAGAGAGAGGCCACCCGGACATTCATCTCCCCAGCGTGGCGGCTCAAACGTCCACGGAATGTTGCGGTTCTGTCGCAACTCTCCACCGCTCATCGCAGGCCTGCGTCCGATGCGCGTGAGACGATCGCGGCGTTCTCTCCCAATGGCGAAAGGAGCTCGACCCAATGGACGCCTTCATGAAGCTCTCGCTCGCGGCGAAGACCGTTCTCGTCTGCGCAGTGCTTCTCCTGATCGTTTCGTTCCTCGACTGGCAGTCGGTCGACCTCGGGCCATATGGGAGTGTCGGTGCAAACGAATGGCACGGGGTCGGCGTCCTCGCCGTCCTGCTCGTGCTCGCGCTGATCATCTGGGAGGTCGTACGCCTCCTCGGTACGAAGGTTGCGAGCGGATCATTGAGCGACGACCACGTCTCCGCCGGGCTCGCGCTCCTCGTAGCCCTGTTCACGGTGATCTACTTCCTCACGCACGGCACCGCGCGCGCCTGGCCCGCGTGGCTCGGTCTGCTCCTCGCCATCGTGGTCGCGATTGCCGCGTTCGTGCGCGCAAAGGAAGACGGCGTGCAGATGCCCGAGCGGGCGAGCAACCCGCCCGGCGCCAGCACCGGCTCGGCCGAGGGCGAGTCCAGCTCGGCCGGCGGCGACACCGGCTCGGCCAGCGGCGAGTCCAGCTCGTCGGGCGGCGACACCGGCTCGGCCAGCGGCGACACCGGCTCGTCCGAGGGCGACGCGGAGCCCCACGACGCCTAACGGCAATCGCTCGCGAAGGGCTCCCTCCGCTCAGATCACGAAGTTCACGAGCTTGCCGGGAACGACGATCGTCTTCCGCGGCTCTGCGCCGTCGAGGAACGACTGCACGCGCTCCGACCCGTGCGCGAGCGTGACGAGCTCGTCCTCGCTCAGCGACGTGTCGGCCTCGACGCGGTCGCGCACCTTGCCGTTGATCTGCACGACGAGCTCGAACGTCTCGCGCACGAGCTGCGCCTCGTCCGCTTCCGGCCACGGCGTCTCCCAGAGTCGTTCGTGGCCGAGGATGCCCCACAGCTCCTCCGCGATGTGCGGCGCGTACGGCTGGATGAGCGACACCGCCGTCTCCATCGCGAAGCGGGCGTCGGGCGCGTCGGGCGCCGCCGAGATCTCGTTGCAGCAGCTCCATGATCGCCGAGATCGGCGTGTGGAACTGGAAGCGACGCAGGACGTCGTCGGTCACCTTCGCGATCGTCTCGTTCGCCTTGCGCGCGAGCGCGCCCTCACGATCGCCGGGAGACGGCGCCGCCGCTGCGACCTCGTGCACGAGCCGCCACAGCCGCCGCAGGAAACGGCCGATCCCCTCCGCCCCGGCCGGCGTCCATTCCATGTCCTGGTCGGCGGGGCCCATGAAGAGAATCGTCAGGCGCACCGTGTCGGCGCCGTACCGGTCGACAACCTGATCCGGCCCCTCGACGTTCCCCTTCGTCTTCGACATCTTCGTCCCGCCGAGCGTGACCCAGCCCTGGTGGAACAGCCGCGCGAACGGCTCGCGGAAGCCGACCATCCCCCAGTCGTTCATCGCCTTCACGAAGAAGCGTGAGTACAGGAGGTGGCCGGTCGAGTGGTCGATCCCGCCGATGTACTGCGAGACCGGCAGCCAGTAGTTCACGACGAACGGGTCGAACGGCGCCTCGTCGTTGTGCGAGTCGATGTAGCGGAGGAAGTACCACGACGAGTCGACGAACGTGTCCATCGTGTCGGCGTCGCGCTGCGCCGCGCCGCCGCACGACGGGCACGTGACGTTCATGAACTCCTCGTTCTGCGCGAGCGGCGACATGCCCTTCGGCGCGTAGTCCTCGATGTCGGGGAGGATCACCGGCAGGTCGCTCTCGGGCACCGGCACGACGCCGCACGTCTCGCAGTGGATGAACGGGATCGGGCAGCCCCAGTAGCGCTGCCGGGAGACGCTCCAGTCGCGCAGCCGGTAGGAGACGGTCTCCTCGCCGAGCTGCTTCTCGTCGAGCGCGGCGACGATTTCCTTGCCGCCTTCTGCCGCAGGCAATGCGTTGAACCCGGGCGAGTTGATGAGCCTGCCGTCGTCGTCGATCACCGGCACGACGGACAGCTCGAACTTCTCGGCGAACTCACCGTCGCGCTCGTCGTGCGCGGGGACCGCCATGATCGCGCCCGTTCCGTAGTCCATGAGGACGTAGTCGGCGACCCAGATCGGCAGCTCCTCGCCGTTGATGGGATTGATCGCGTGGAGGCCGGTGAACACGCCGGTCTTCTCTGTCGCAGCCATGCGCTCTTCGACAGGCCGCGCGCCGGCGTGCCGCGCGTACTCCTGCGCGACCTGGTTCGTCTGCTCCGCGACGAGTGGATGCTCGGGCGCGACGACGACGAACGTCGCACCGAACAGCGTGTCCGGTCGCGTTGTGAAGACGGGAAGCGTCTGCTTCGTCTCGGCGATCGTGAAGATGATCTCGCGCGCCCTCGGAGCGGCCGATCCAGTTGCGCTGGATCGCCTTCGTCTTCTCCGGCCAGTCGGCGCCCGGATACTCGAGCAGCTCGTCGGCGTACGCGGTCGTGCGCATGAACCACTGCGTCATGTTCCGCAGCTCGACCTCGGCGCCGCAGCGCTCGCAGTGGCCGTCGACGACGTACTCGTTCGCGATGACGGTCTGGTCGTTCGGGCACCAGTTGACCGGCCCCTCGCGGCGGTAGCAGAGGTCGTGCGCGACGAACTGCTGGAAGAGCCACTGCGTCCAGCGGTAGAACGTCGGCTGGTGCGCGGCGACCTCGCGCTCCCAGTCGATCGCCCAGCCGAGGCGCTTCATCTGGGCGCGCATCGTCTCGATGTTCGCCTCGATCGTGACGCGCGGATGGCGGCCTTCCTTGATCGCGGCGTTCTCGGCCGGCAGGCCGAACGCGTCCCAGCCCATCGGCCGCACGACGTGCCAGCCGCTGCGGCGGCGCACGTGCGTCTGGACGTCGCCCATCGTGTAGTTGAGGACGTGGCCCATGTGGAGGCTCGGGCCGGACGGGTACGGGAGCATCTCGAGCTGGTACCAGTGGTTCTCGGCCGCCGGCTCCCCCGGCACCGGATTCGGCGTGCTGAAGGCGCGCTCGTCCTCCCAGACGCGCTGCCACTTCTGCTCGATCTCGTGCGGCTCGTATCTCGGTGTCTTGTCCAAAACGTCTCCTAGAAACAAAAAACCTCTCCAAGGAGAGGTTCACGGGAGGCCGACGCGGCGGTGCCGCGCTTGTCTCCCTGGGCTAGGTAAGAAGCAGTCCCTTCATCTCGCGGGAATGTAGCAATGCGCGGAAGCGAGCGTCTCGCGGACTGAGCCTCAGGCCACTGCGAAGAGGCGGCGTTCGCCCTCTACGCCTTTGAGCGTGAAGAGCCCGCTGTCCACGAGCTCGATCCCCGAGCCGGCGATGAGGTCCTGGACGGTGTTCGACACGAGCACCTCGCCGGGGGCCGCCTGCGCGGCGACGCGCGCGCCGACGTGGACGGCGAGGCCGGCGAGCTTGTCTCCGTGTACCTCGCACTCGCCCGTGTGGACGCCCGCCCGGATCCGCAGTCCGAGCGCGGACACCGAGTCGACGACCGCGCACGCGCAGCGAATCGCGCGCGCCGGGCCGTCGAACGCGGCGAGGAAGCCGTCGCCCGCGGTGTCGATCTCTCGGCCTCCGAAGCGGGTGAGCTCGCGGCGCACGGCCGCGTGGTGGCTCTCGAGAAGCTCGCGCCAGCGCCGGTCGCCGAGCTCGGTCGCCTGCTCGGTCGAGCCGACGAGATCCGTGAAGAGGACGGTCGCGAGCACGCGATCGGGGTCGGGCCCCTCACGCACGCCGGTGAGGAACTCGCGGATCTCGCGCGAGCGCCGTGTCCGCCAGCTCCGCGAACATCACGTGGTCGCCGCTCGCGAACTCGACGTAGCGGGCGCCGGGGATCGTGCGCGCGAGGAAGCGGCCGTTCTCGACGTGGCAGATCCGGTCGTCGGCGGAGTGGAGGATCAGCGTCGGCACGCGGATCGCCGGCGCGACGTTGCGGACATCGATCTCGTGCGCCATCCGCATGAACACCTCCGCGGAGGCCGGCGACGCCGCCTGCATCTTGAGCTTCGTGTACCAGTCGAGAATCGCAGGATCGTCGCCGCGGCTCGGCAAATAGTTCGAGAGCGACTCCGGCCGGCGGTTCCACCGCTCCCACAGCGTCGACATCGAGCCCTCGAACTCCTCGGCCGTGGACTCGCCCCACGGCCAGTCGTCCGTCCTCTTCTCCTTCACCTCGGCGCCGCAGAGGAGCAGCGCAACCGTCCGCTCGGGGAACGTCGCCGCGAAAAGCATCGAAAGCGGGCCGCCCTCCGACTCGCCGATAAGCGCCGCGCGCTCGGAGCCGACCGCGTCCATCACCGCCCGGACGTCGTCCATCCGCTCCTCGAGCGTGCCGGCCTGGACGCGGTCGGACAAGCCCATGCCGCGCTTGTCGAACAGGATCACGCGCGCGAACGAGCCGAGCCGCTCGACGAAACGGCGGTAGAGCGGCGCCTCCCACATCACGTGGCGGTTCGTGAACGCGCCCTCGACGAAGACGATATCGACGGGGCCGTCGCCGACGACCTGGTACGCGACATTCACCTCGCCGCTGCGGGCGTAGCGAATCTCGGGTGTCGCGTCCGCCATGCGGGCAGCATCCCTGCCACGCGCGGGTGGCGTCAACTGGGCAAACTCCGTACGTGCTCGATCTCTTCCCGGTCACCGCTGACATCGCCGGCGGCGAGCTGTCGCTCGGCGGCGTTCGCGCGAGCGCGCTCGCGGAGGAGTTCGGGACGCCGCTCGTCGTCTACTGCGAGGAAACGATCCGCGCGCAGGTGCGCGCCTACCACGACGCGGCCCCCGGCGCGCTCATCGTCTACGGGACGAAGGCGTTCGCGAACGTCGCGCTGCTGCGGCTGCTCGCGGAGGAGGGCGTTGGCGCCGACGTCTCGACGCTCGGCGAGCTCGCGTTCGCGCAGGCGGCGGGGATTCCCGGCGAGCGGCTCGTCTTCCACGGCAACAACAAGTCGGACGAGGAGCTGCGCGCGGCGGCCGAGGCGGGGGCGCTCGTCGTGCTCGACTCCCCCGGCGAGGCGCAGCGGGCCGCCGCAGCGGGCGTGAAGCGCGTGATGGTGCGCATGACCCCGGGCGTCGAGGCGGTCACGCACCGCTCGATCCAGACGGCGCATGCGGAGTCGAAGTTCGGCCTTTCCCCGGACGCCGCACCGCGCGAGGTCGGTGCCGCGCTCGCCCTCGGAGTCGCGGTGGAAGGCCTCCACATTCACATCGGCTCGCAGCTCGGGCGTGTCGACGAGAGCCTGCTCGCGCTCGAGCGCGTCCTCACTTTTTGCCGCGGAACGGACTGGACGCCGCGGTACATCGACCTCGGCGGCGGGCTCGGCGTGCGGCACAACCGCGACGAGCAGCTTCCGAGCGTCGCGGAGTTCGTCGGGCCGCTCGTCGAGCGGATCCCCGAGAGCGTGACGCCGATCCTCGAGCCGGGCCGTTCGCTCGTCGGCCGCGCGGGCGTGACGCTCTACAGCGTCGGCTCGGTGAAGCGCTCGGGCGCGATCACGTACGCCGCGATCGACGGCGGCATGTCGGACAATCCGCGCCCGCAGCTCTACGGCGCGCGCTACGAGGCGCTGCTCGCGAACCGCGCGGAGGAGCCGCCCGCGGGCGAGTACCGGATCGCAGGCAAGCACTGCGAGTCGGGCGACGTCCTCATCGACGCGGTGGAGTTGCCGGAGCCGCATGCGGGCGACATCCTCGCCGTGCCCGCGACGGGCGCGTACACGATCGCGCTCGGCGTCGGGCTACAACGGCGTGCCGCGTCCGGCGGTCGTGCTCGTGCGGGATGGCGAGGCGCGTGTAATCCGCGAGCGCGAGACGATCGAGGACTTGCTTCGGTTCGAGGCCGACTAGCCGGTGTCGGACTCTCCCGCGTCGCTCCACGAGCTGCGAAGGGCGAACACGAACGAGGTTCCGTGGCTCGTCGACGTTGTCTTGGAGGAGCTCGGCGGGGGACGCTTCACTCCCGCCGACTTCCTGGGGCTTGTGGAGCGCCCTGACGCGACAGCGCTCCGCGTCAGCGGTCTCGACCAGGCGATGTTCGAAGAGCTGATCTCCTGGCACGGAACGCAGTTCGACGCGATCGAGTTCTGGAAATGCCCACGGATCACAGACCTCACGCCGTTGGAGTCGCTGCCAAACCTGCGGCTCGTCTCGATCTGGTGGAACCAGCGCGCGACCCGGTTGTGGGACATGACCAAGACCCCGGCGCTCACCGGCCTGGCGCTCAACGGCTTCACGCGCTTGCATGACCTGAGCGATCTCGCCACGGGCGGTTCCCTTGTCGAGCTCGACATCTTCGCCGAGTACCGGGTCGAGACTCTCGGCCCGCTCGCCGAGCTTCGGGGACTGCGAAGTCTTGCCCTGTTTGTCAGCCGCCTCGCCGACCGCAGGATTGAGCCGCTCGGCGCGATGACGGGACTCTTGTCCCTCTACATCAGATCGAACCAGTTCACCACGACCCAACTGGCGTGGTTGCGGGCGCGCCTGCCGTCGGTTCTTTCTGAGTCGCTCGCCCCGTTCCAGCACAGCGGCTACATGGGAGACCCGGAGGACAGCATCACACGCGACGTACAGCTCAACGGCAAGCGGAAGCCGCTTATCAGCTCCGTCCGAGATGCGAAGCGGATCCAGAAGCACGTCGACGAGTTCAATCGCAGGGTCGCCGAGTTCCGCGCGAATCCGGATCTACTCGCCGACTAGAGCTGGCGCCGCGCGTCGAGGACTTGCTTCGGTTCGAGCGGGCGTAGAGGATGAACGCGTGAAGCGCGCGCTCCTCCTCGTCCTCTTCGCCGTGCTCGTAGCAGGCTGCGGCGCGAGCCAGGCAGTGAAGAAGCCGACGCTCGCGGCGCAGATTCGCACGAACTCGATGTGGGACGGGCAAGTGACGAGCGTCCGCTGTACCGGGCACGCATGCGCAATCACCGAGAACGATCGCGTCGACGGCGTCCGGCCGAACTGGCTTGGCCTGCTTGCGGAGGTGTCCACGCTCGAGGACGACGACGCGTATCGCTCCCTCCGCCATGTGACGATCTTGGTCACGGACACGCGCCGCTGGCGCGTTGCCTTCTTCCGCTGCGTCCTGAATCACGACAACTCGCCCGGTCCGTGGAAGCCCTGGCACCCCTGCGTCGAGCAGTTGCGCGCACTCGCCTAGAAGACAAGCGAACGCCTGCGATACTTCTCGCGGCGTGTCCGTGCAGCAGTCGCCAGGAGTGCCCGCCCGCCGGCCGTTTCGCCACGTGCGCTGGCTCGTCTTCGGCGGCGCGCTCGTGGTCGGGATCGGAGTGGGCGCCGCGATGGCCGCGTTCCGTTCGCAGGCGCCGGCCGTTCCCAACACGACCGCGTACGACCCCGGCTACACATGGCCGGCCGGTACGGCGCTCGCACCCGGCTTCACCCTGCGCGGCGAGAACGGCCGGCCAATCTCCCTGAAGCAGTTCCGTGGACGGCCGGTGATCGTCACGTTCATCGACCCGGTCTGCCGCAACCTCTGTCCGCTCGAGGCAAAAGTGCTCGCTCGCGCGGCGCAGCAGATACCGGCCGCCGCAGCGGCCCGCGATCGTCGCGGTGAGCGTCAACCAGTGGGCGGATCGCGCGAAGCAACCTGCAGGTCGACAAGAGCAAGTGGAACCTCCCGGGCAACTGGCACTGGGCGGTCGGCAGCCCGCAGGCGCTCGCGCGCGTCTGGGAGGCGTACGCGATCGGAGTGAGCACCGCGACGAAGACGATCGCCGGTGATCACGGTGCATCGGATCACGCACACCGAAGCGGCGTACATCCTCGACGCGCACGGCTACAAGCGGACCCTCTTCGTCTATCCGTACCGAGCAGCTGACGTCGAGCGCTCGCTTCGCTCCCTCGCCGGTGCGTAGCGCCCTCCTCGCGCTGGCGACAGCGGTTCTCGCCGCGGCCGTCCTGCCCGCGACGGCCTCGGCGCATGTCGGCCGAACTCCGCCCGCCTCCACCAACTATCTCGCGCGGATCTCGTATCTGCCGCCGGGCCTGAGCGCGCAGATCGTGGACGGCGACCACGCGATCTGGATGCACGCGAAGCCGTCCATGGCCGTAATCGTCACCGGCCTGCGCGGCGAGCCGTACCTCCGTTTCTCTCCGGCGGGAGTTGCGGTCAACACGCGCTCCGCAACGTGGTTCCTCGACCGCGTGCGACCCGGAAGCCGTCCCGCGAGGGATCACCTCGTCGACGCCGCCGCAGTGGCGGCAGCTGACGGCACAGCACTCGTGGACATGGAGCGACGGGCGCCTCCACACGCCCGCGCTGTCGGCCCATCCGGCGGGTAACGCGTACCTCGGCCGGTGGGTCATCCCGCTCGTTGTCGACGGCCGGGGCACAGCGATCCGGGGCGGCCTCTGGCAAGTCGGCTCCCGCTTCGCTCCTGTGGTTCTGGCCGCTCCTCCTGGTCGTCGTGTGTATCCCGGCGCTTCTGAAGCTGCGCGAGGCGAGACTCGAGACGCAAGTTGGCTTCGCTCTCGCAGCGGTCGCCCTCGTGTCCTCGACGCTCGTGCGGCTCGGCCGGGAGCTCTACGGGCGGCCCACGGTCTCGTCCGGGCAGCTCGTGCTCGTGGGCGTGACATGCCTCGTTGCGCTCGCCCTGGCCGCGCTTTACAGCCGTCGCGCGTGGCGCCCCGTGGCCGGGATCCTGATCGGGATCGCCGCGGTCGCCCAGGGGCTCGAGGTGGTCTCGATCCTCCACGACGGCTGGGTTCTCACGGCCATTCCGGCCTGGCTCGCGCGGACGGCGACCGGACTCTCGCTCGCCTCCGGCGCGGCGCTCATCGTCGTCTCGCTGAGCCTCGGGCTCCCGGAACGGGCGGGGGACGTCGATCCCGAGCTAGCTGCCGGCTGAGCGCGACGCGCGACGCCGGATCGCGAAGCGCGCCGCGACGCCGATCACGAGCGCGACGACGACCGCGCCGATGATCTCGACGCTGTTGCTGCCGCCGCCCGAGCTCGCCGGGACGGCCCCGCCGCCGTGCGTGGAGACCTTCACTCCGTCCGCCGCCGCGAGCTTCACGACAGCTGCAGTCGCGGCGGTCGCGAGCCCGGCAGCGGTCGGCGGAGACCTTGATCCCCGCAAGCGTGCGGTAGCCGGCCTTCGGGCTGTGCTTCCACTGGGCGAAGCCGAGCCCGCTCGGCATCACGACGACGAGGCGCGTCGTCGTCTTGAACCGCCCGGATCCGCACTGGCCGCCCCACCAGCACTTCGAGTCCTCGGCGTCGAGGAAGCGCGCGTACGCCTGCGGCTTGTTGAACAACTCCGGGACCGAGCCCATGTCGTAGCGGCTCCAAATCAGGGCGACCTTCACCGGGAAGCCGTGCTTGTTCGCCGAGGCGACGGCGGCGACGAGCTTGCGCTCGAGTGGCGCCGGGATCTTCGCGTCGTAGCCGAGGAAGACGTTCTGGCCGATCAGGTAGTCGCTTGCCGGGTCGCCGTCGGCGAGAGCCGGCGACGTCACAGCTCCGGCGGCGACGACGCAGGCGAGCAGGAAGAGGACGCCGCGCATAGCCTGACGCCGATGCTTGCGAGAGGGCTCTGGGCCGGCGTTGCCGCACTCGCGTTCGCGGCCGTTCCGACGCCGGTCGGAACAGGCCCGCGCTACCACCCGCCGGCGCGGTCTGCGGCCGCGCACTTTGCGTGCCGCCAAGCGCCGCTCGCGAAAGGCTCGCGGATTCATCTCGAGCTGTTCGCGCGGCGCCGCGTCGTCATCGTTCCCGCCGCGATCGGGCTCGAGGGGGCGCACGGCCGGCTCGGCCGGGTGGTCTCCGCGCGCTGCCGCGCCGAGGTGTGGACGCTCGACCCGAGCGGCATCGTCGACTACGAGGGCCGGGCAACGCTCGGCAGCCTCTTCCGCGTCTGGGGCCGGCGGCTCGGCCGCAACCGGCTCCTGACCTTCCGCGGCCCGGTTGCGGTGTACGTCGGCGGCGCGCGTCGGCGCGTCGATCCGCAGGCCGTGCGCCTCCGCCCCGGTGCCGAGATCGTGCTCGAGGTCGGCGGCTACGTTCCGCCGCACCGTCGCTTCCTCTTCCCGCCGCGCTGATCTCATCCGGCGAGGACGGTTCGGAGGACGTCGACGGCGACGACCGCTGCCGCGACGCCGCACGCGAGGGCCGCGAGCGCGGCGAGCAGGATGACGGTCGCGCGGTTCATTTCACGTGCAGTGTGAAGGGAACGGTGAGCACGCGGCCGCCGAGGCGCGTCAGGAGAAAGGCGCGCCACGTCCCCGGCTCGGAAAGCAGCAGGCCGACTTTGAGGAGTCCCGGCGTGGTCGAGCGGCCGGTCACGCGGACGTTCCCGAGCAGCGAGTAGCAGTACGTCGCGCCCGTCTTGCAGACGTGCGTGTGCGAGTACGCGAGGTCACCGCGACGGAAGAAGATCACGTGCGCGAGCGCGCCGCGCCAGGTGGTGAAGGCCGCCTTCTTCCCGCTGGGGTCGGTGACCCGAATCGAGAGGAAGCTCGGCTTGATCGCCTGGACGTGCGGATGGCCCTGAATCTCGAACCGGTAGCCGTCCACGACCGCAGTCGCGCGGTACGGAGGAGGCGTCTGCGGGCGGTACTTCCCGCGCACCGTCACCCACCGGAAGAGCTGGAAGTTGAGCGGCATGTTGGGGCCGGTCGCCTTCGGGTACGCGTCGACGACGATTCGGTAGCGGCCGGGCGTCGGGAAGACGACGGGCACGTGCACCTCGCCGTCGGGTTCGGCCTCGGCGTCGATGTACTGGACGTGACTGTCGTCGCTGCGGACGACGATCAGGTCAACGCCGGCGTGCGGGTCGCAGCACTCCTTGTACGCCGTGAGCGGCGTACCCGCCGGAGTGCGGATCTTGAACGACACGACCGTGCGGCGGCCGGGCAGCACCGGCCCGCTCGGCTTGAAGCCCTGCGAGCCCGAACGTGCGGGCCGGTTGAACGGTCGGAGTCGTGACCCCGCCTCCCGAGCCGCAGCCGGCGAGAATCGCGAGAGCGGTGAGCGCAAGGAGCGCGCAGAGCGGACGGTAGTGGGACATTCAGCCTCCTGCCCGGTCGACGACGAGGAAGCTGACCGGGATGCCGTGTTTCGGGGTGACGGTGAAGTTCAAGCCCCAGTGCCCGACCATCACGAGAGCCGGCGCCTTCTGCACGTAGAGGCCCGGCTTCGTCTCGGTGAGCTCGAACTCCTGAGTTGGCATCTGCATGTCGAGCATCGCAAACGACAGCGTGACCGCCGCTCCGGTGACCGGCTTGCCGCCGCGGGTCACGCGCAGGCCGAACGTGTTCGGCGCCGCGGCCTGGTTGGGCGTGACATGCACGTCGAACGTGTACGGGCCGCGGGTGACGGTGGCGGCGACC
The DNA here is from genome assembly GCA_963767525.1 of uncultured Actinomycetes bacterium. Lineage (GTDB taxonomy): Bacteria > Actinomycetota > Thermoleophilia > Gaiellales > Gaiellaceae > Palsa-739. Next base: position 1,503,815 of record CAVYEH010000001.1, on the reverse strand, counting down.
GTGCCCGGCCCGACGCGCGCAAGCCCCGCTCCCGTCTCCGCAAACGCGGGCGGCGGCGGTGCGAGGCTCGAGAGGATCGCGGACGCAAGGATCGCTCCGGCGACGAGAACGGCTTCGAGCGAGACGAGCATGCGCAGCGGCCGGGCCGAGGCTCCCGCCTGCTCGGGCCGCGCGAGGCCGGGCTTCGTCCGCAGCAGGTTGACCGAGGCGAGCAGCATCGCGACGAGCAGGATCCCGGCCTTGATCAGGATCACCTTCCCGTACGACGTGAGCCAGAGCGCGTCGAGCACGGGCAGGTGCACGACGGCGGCGCCGACGCCCGTCCCGAGCAACACGAGCACCGAGACGAGGGCGACGGTCGAGAAACGCGGCACGCAGACGGCGAGACCGGCGACGCGCTTCGCCGCCGGGAGGCTCAGCCCGAGAACGAGCAATCCGATCAGTCCGCCGACCCAGATCGAGCCCGAGACGAGGTGGAGCCAGTCGAGCAGCACCGCGACGCCGCGCGGCGACGTTTGGCCGGCGTGGCCGACGGCGCCGGGCAGAACGAACACGGCGGCGGCGGCAGCGAACGCGCCGGTCAGCGCGAGGATCTCGGCGACCGAGCGCCGCTCGCGTTCCGGCCGGTCGACCCAGATCGCAATCGCCGCCGCTGCGACGAAGAGCGCGAAGCAGAGCCAGATGTCGACGTAGCCGCGGCCGTACGCGGTCAACCGCCACGAGGGGACGACGCCCCCAATGTCCCAGAACGAGCGCAGCGAGTCGATCGCGGTCGACTCTTCGACATAGGCCGGAATCGCGATCAGCGCGAGCCCGGCAGAGATCCCGAACGCAATCGTGAGCGCGCGCAGGCTCGTCCCCGTGACGCGGCGCACGACCGGCCGCGCGATCGCGATCCGCAGCACGAACAGCCCAAACGCCGTCATCAACGTGAGGAACGCGAGCCACTTCGTGATCACGAGCGGCGTGGACGTCGCCGTCGCTGCGATGCTCGGGATCGCGAACTCCGGCGCCGGCCCGGCGTTCGGGCCGACGGCGAACGTGTACGCGCCCTGCACCGGATGCCCGTCAACGGAGATGGCGCGCCAGTAGACGAGGTACCAGCCTTCGCCGACGTGCCTGACCGGGACGACGAGCGTGTTGGGATCGAGGGGCGAGCGCGCGACGGGGCCGGTCGTCTCCTGCCGGCCGTCGACGTCGGTGACCGAGATGATCGCGAAGCGCGGCTCGACGGGCTCGTCAAACGTGAGCTGCACATCGTTCGGCGCGGTGGTCAGGATCACGCTGGGCTCCGGAACGGTCTTGACGAGGTAGGCGTGGGCGGACGCCGCGGCAGGCACGAGCAGAGCCAGTGCCACCGCGGCGACCGCAACCACTCCACGCCCGCGTCCGGTCACGTCAGCGAACGACCTCCACGCGAGAACAGCGCGATCCCGCCGGCGATGAGGCCGAGCGCTCCGAGTGCGAGCGCGACCCACGTCAGGGCCGGCGTACCGCCACCGCTCCCGCTTACCGAGTCGACGACGTCGATCGTCGGGGCGGGCGCCTCCGACGACTCCGGGCCGGACCAGTCGACGATCGACCCGTCCGAGTACGTCTGCTGCACGTGGAACGTGTACGTGCCCGGTGCGTCAGCCGTGGCGAGGAACTGGAAGAACGCGTCTTCGTCAGTCGGGACGTGGCCGCCGGTCCACGTGACCTGCGTGATCAGCGTCGCCTCGCCCGACCCGGTCGACTTCACGTCCCGCGTCCAGCCGGGACTCGGCACGAACGAGTCGATCGAGAACCCTTTCGGCAGCGTCAGGACGACCTTCGTCGTGAACGCGCCCTCCTTCTCGGTCGGGATCGCGAGGCTGTAGACCTGCCCCTCGTTCGCGAGCGACACCGCGGGGCTCACACGGGCGTGCGCCGACGCGCTCGCCACGACAACCAGGGCGGCCGCCGTCGCGCAAACGAGCACGAACAGCCGGATAGTCCGGTGCATCCTCTCTCCTTTCTCGACAGTGGAATCGGCCACCGCCGAAGCGGCGGCTCGTCTCAACCGGCGAGAAGCGGAGGCCCGCGCCGCCCGAGGCGGCGGAGAGAAGCGACGAGAGCGGCGGCAGCGGCTGCGCCACCGGCACGAGCGCAACGGGAGGAGCGAGGCGCACCCGTGGAGGCGAGACGCGGGAGAGCCGACGCCCGAGCCGCTTTGCCGAGCGCAGCAGGAAGCGCGCCGCCACAAACGCGAGCACGCCGAACGGCACCTGCAGCGCGATTCCGATCACGAACGTCGGCTCCAACCCGGCCGACCACGGGAAGAAGCCCCACGTGAGCCAGCGCTCGAGGTACTCCTGGATCGCGAATCCGACGACCGGCAAGAGCGCGAACGCCCACACGGGCAGCGGGCGCACGCCGCGCCCGCGCGCCGCGTCGGCGGCAGTTGCGGCGAGCGAGAGGACGACGATCGCGCCCGCGACACCGAGTGCGAGCGGCAGGGTGCTCATGTAGCCGTGCCCGGTCTGGAGGAGGTCACGGAGCCGAACGCTCGCCTCCGGGTAGACGATCCGATACGCGAGGACGTGCGCGACTTGAGATCCCGCGAGCATCAACGGGACGGAAACGAGCCAGGCAAGGCTCCGGCGCATCGCGCCATCCTGCCAGCATTGCGCGACTGTCGCGCGGCTCAGGCCGTCTCGAAGGCGCCGCTACCGTTGCGGCGTGCTTTTCCCCGGCGCGTTCCACGTCGACCCGCGGTGACCGCCCGTCCGGCTGACGCGGCAGCCGTCGAAGCCTTCGGGCTGTCGAAGCGCTTCGGCTCGGTGGTCGCCCTCGAGGCGGTCGATCTTCGGGTCGAGCCGGGCAGTGTTCGCGGCCTCATCGGCCCGAATGGCGCAGGCAAGACGACGCTGCTGCGGCTCCTGCTCGGCTTGGTGAGCCCAGACGCGGGACGGGTGGAGTTCCTCGGCAGGCAACCGGCTCTCGCGGCCGGCTTGGATGGCGTCGCGGGGTATGTCGAGGAGCCGCGGTTCTATCCGTACCTGTCCGCCCGGCGGACGCTCGAGCTCCTCGCAACGCTCGATCGGGAGGGTGCTGAGCGGCGGGTCGATGAGCTGCTCGATCTCGTCGGGCTCGACGGGAAGGCAGCCGATCGGCGCGTCGGTGGGTTCTCGACGGGGATGCGCCAGCGCCTGGGACTGGCCGCTGCGCTGCTCGCAAGCCCGCAACTGCTGCTGCTCGACGAGCCGACGACGGGTCTCGATCCGACGGGGGCGAGCGAGATGCGCGACGTCCTCCGCCGCCTCGCGGGCGACGGCGTGACCGTGCTCCTCAGCAGCCACGACATGGCTGCGGTGGCGGACGTCTGCGACACGGTCACGTTCCTCTCGTCGGGACGGGTGGTCTGGGACGGCTCGATGGAGCGCTTGCAATCCGAAGCGCCCGCGGCGGAGTTCCGCCTAGAGACGAGCGACAACGAGAGGGCGCTGCGCCTGAGCGAGTCGCTTCCCGACGTGCGCGCGCACGCGGATGAGCCGAGCGGCCTCCTCGTCTCCGCCGACCGCGACGCGCTCGACAGCCTCGTGCTCGCGCTCGCCGCCGACGGGATCGCGGTGCGCAGGCTGACCGAGGTGACGAGCTCCGTCGAAGCGATGTTCCTCACGCTGACCGGAGGCTCGGCGCAGTGAGCGAAAAGACGGCAAAGGAGGACGCGCGCTGGGCCGCGGTCTGGGCGGTGAGCCGGTTCGAGTGGGCGAAGCTGCGCGCGCAGTGGCCGGCCCGGATCCTGCCGCTCGTGTGCGTCCTCGCACCGCTTGCGTTCGGCGTTCTCCTCCGGGTTCAGTCCGGAGTCCCGGCCGACACGCTCTTCGGCGTCTGGGTGCACACGTCGGGCTTTGCCGTTCCACTCGTGATCCTCAGCTTCGCCGGAACCTGGGGGTTCCCGATCATCGCCGGGATCGTCGGCGGCGACATGTTCGCGAGCGAGGACCGGCTCGGCACGTGGAAGACGCTCCTCACGCGCTCCTGCACGCGCGAGGAGATCTTCCTCGGCAAGGTCGTGACGGCGTTTGCGTACACCGTCGTGGTCGTGGTCGTGCTCGGCGCGTCGAGCATCCTCGCGGGCGTCGTCGCCACCGGCACGCAACCGCTCGTCGGCCTCACCGGCCAGACGATCGGCAGCGGCAACGCCGCCGCGCTGACCGTCGCGAGCTGGGGAGTCGCGCTCCTCCCCGCCCTCGGCTTCACCGCGCTGGCGCTCCTCATCTCGGCCGTCACGCGATCGAGCGCCGCCGGGATGATCGGCCCGCTCGTCGCCGCGGTCGCGATGCAGCTACTCGGCCTGCTCGGGTCGGGCGACGTCGTTCGCGCGGTTCTCCTCTCCACCACCCTCGACGCCTGGAACGGGATGTTCGTCGCTCCGTCGTATACGCGGCCGATCGAGTGGGCGGCGCTGATCAGCCTCTCGTGGGTGATCGCGTGTCTCGTCGGCTCGTGGCTGAGCCTGCGACGACGTGACATCGCCGGGCTCGGGTCGGAAGAGCGCAGTTGGGGGCGGCAGCTCCGGGTACTCGCCGTCGCGGTCGCCGTCGTCGCTCTGCTCGGAGCCGTCAGCAGCGTCGGGCCGACGTCGGTCACCGCGGGCAAGCTCAATCGCTCCATCGCCCTGACGTTTTCGAACCTGACCACGCTCCAGCAGATGGATCTCGGCCGTCACGTGCCCGCCGGCGCACACCTCCACGTCGGCTCGATCTGCTCGCGCCAGGGCGTCCGGCGCGTCTACCGCGGCCCCGGCGGCGACTGGCTTTGCACGATCTACATCCCGAAGCCGCCCCGTGAACCGACCGAAGTGAACTACGGCGTGACCGTGAAGCCGAACGGCTGTTACACCGCCGAGGGGCCGGAGAGCTTCATCGGGCCACTCACGATTCACCGGCCTGACGGGTCACCGATCCTCAACCCGCTGTTCCGGTTCAACGGCTGCTTCGAAGTTGCACCCTGAGCGCCTCGGTAGGCTCAGCCAGATGCGCCTGAAGCTCGCGGCAATTCCCGGAGTCGCGTTCGTCGCTGTCGCCGCGGCGATGTGGGGAACCGACCCGATCATCCGGAAGACGATGTCGTTCTCGACGTCGGCGACGACGATCGTGTTCGGGGAGCACGTGATTCTCGTCCTCTGCACGCTGCCGTTCCTCCTCCCCGCGCTGCGCGCCGTCTTCCGCGCAGGCCCGCGCTTCGTCGCCGCGGCCGTCGTGATCGGAGCGGGCGCCTCGGCGGTCGCGACGATCCTCTTCACGGACGCGCTCATCGGCCACTCCGACTTCATCACCCCAGTCGTGATCCAGAAGATTCAGCCGCTCATCGCGATCGGCGCGGCGGCGGTCATCCTCGGCGAGCGGCCGCGGCCGCGGTTCGCGTGGTTCCTCATCCCGGCGCTCATCGGCTTCTGGCTCGTGAGCTTTCCGCAGTCCGTCGCAGGTGTCCGCGAACGGCGCCATCGTGATCGCCGAGGCCTCCGGCGCGGCGGTCCTGTGGGCGCTCGGGACGGTGCTCGGCCGCTACCTCGCGCGCGAGATCGCGTTCCAGCACGTCCTCTCGCTGCGTTTCTTCTTCGGCTTCCTCGCGAGCGCGGTCGCGCTGCTCGTCATGAACCAGCCCGCGTACTCGAACCGTCACGACACGGTGCTCATCCTCTACCTCGCGCTCGTCACCGGCCTGCTCGCGCTCGGGCTCTACTACTTCGGGCTGCAGCACACGCCGGCGATGATGGCCTCGATCGCCGAGCTGACGTACCCGGCCGTCGCCGTCATCGCGGGCATCTACGCGTACAACCAGCACCTCACGTGGAGCCAGTGGCTCGGCATCGCGACGATTCTCGGAACCGTCACGCTCCTTCCGATCCAGCGGCGGCGTGACGTCGTGGCCGACGCGCACGGCGACTTCGTGCCCGAGCCCGCGCCCGCATGAACGCTTTCGAGGGCTCGCTCGTCCAGAACGCGATCTACATCGCCGGCGAGGCCGAGTGGCCGATCGCGCCCGAGGACTGGGAGGCGGCCGCAGAGCAGAAGCTCGATCCCGGCGCGTTCGGCTACATCGCGGGCGGCGCCGGCGGCGAGGCAACGGTGCGCTCGAACCTCGACGCGTTCGAGCGGCGGAAGCTGCGGCCGCGGATGCTTGCCGGGAACGTCTTGCGCGACCTTTCGGTCGACGTGCTCGGCCTGCACTCGCCGTCGCCGTTCTTCCTCGGCCCGGTCGGCGTGCTGTCGATCGCGCACTCCGAGAAGGAGGTCGGCGCGGCTCGCGGCGCAGCGACGGCCGGCGCACCGTTCGTCCTCTCGAGCGCGGCCTCGTCCTCGATCGAGGAGGTCGCGGAGGCGATGGGCGACGCGCCGCGCTGGTTCCAGCTCTACTGGATCAACGACCGCGAGGTCGCCGCGAGCTTCGTCCGCCGCGCCGAGGCCGCGGGCTACGGCGCGATCGTCGTCACGCTCGACACGCCGATGCTCGCGTGGCGGCCGCGCGACCTGCGCCAGGCGTACCTGCCGTTCCTCCGCGGCGAGGGCTGCGCGCAGTTCTTCACCGACCCCGTCTTCCGCGCGAAGCTCGCGACGCCGCCGGAGGAGGACATGCTCACGGCCGCGGCGATGATGCTCGCGACGTTCCCGAACCTCGGCCTGACGTGGGACGACCTCGACTGGATGCGCGAGCAGACGTCGCTGCCGCTGCTCGTGAAGGGCGTCCTGCGCGGAGACGACGCGCTGCTCGCGCGCGAGCACGGCGTCGACGGGATCATCGTCTCGAACCACGGCGGCCGCCAGGTCGACGGCGCGATCGCGGCGCTCGACGCGCTCGTCGAGGTGCGCGAGGCGGTCGGGCCGGAGTTCCCGCTGCTCGTGGACGGCGGGATCCGCCGCGGCGCCGACGTCGTGAAGGCGATGGCGCTCGGCGCCGACGCGGTTCTCCTCGGCCGGCTGTACGCGTACGGCCTCGCGGTCGGTGGCGCAGCGGGCGTCGAGGCGCGTGTGCCGCCAACTCCTCGCGGAGGTCGACCTCACGCTTGCGCTCTGCGGCGGCACGTCGATCAGCGAGCTCGACGGCACAATGCTCGCGTAAAGCTCCTCCTGGCTTCGAGTCGGCGTTCTCGCTGACCCCGTGGGAGTGTCAGGGGCCAAGCAGCTTGCCCAGAGATCCGATCGCGATCGGCCCGTACGGGTTGTTGTAGGCGCCCTTGAAGAACACGTAGCCGCCCTTGGTGACCTTGTTGAAGACAGTCATGTACGGGTCGAAGAAGCCTGCGCGCGCGCTGCCGTCCGCGCCGAAGACCGCGAGCGCTTCTCCCCCCTTGATGTGGTCGACCAGCAGCTTGGACTTGGCCTCGAAGGCGACCTCGCCATCCTTGATCCACGGGACCGTGTCGGGGTGCTGGATGCCGAGGATGTTCTCGAGGTACTCGTAGGCCTTCGCGCGGAGCTTCGGCAGCAGGATCGAGTTGTCGCCGCCGAGCACCGCGACGAGGTCGACGTCCTGGGTGACGAAGGCGAGCGGCGCATTCTCGCCGGCGCGGATCCCCACCTGGAGCTTCTGGTAGTAGCGGCCCTGGATCTTGGAGCGGTCATCCATCGCGAAGCGGCGGTAGACCGTGCGCTCGTGGTCGAGCTCACCGACGAGACTGCCGGCGCCGTCAAAGGCGAGCTGAATCCGCTTGGTCAGGGTCCATTTTGCGATCTTCTCCTGGTAGTCCTTATTCGCCCACTCCGCGACGCGCTGCTGCCATCGCTTCATCGCGAGCTGGCGCACCGGGTCGTCGGCAGCGAGGTGGCGCATGTTCCAGAGCAGCTCGTTCTCGGTGATCGGCTTCGCCCACACGACCGTGTTCAGGTCGCCCTTGGCGTAGCCGAGAAAGGCCGTGTCGATCTCGTCGACGTTCTTCAGCTTGATCACAAGGTTCTTGCCGACCGCGATGCCGCGCCTGATCAGCTCCGCGGCGCGCGCGCTTCGGCTCCGCAGCGCCACGGTAATCCCGTTTGACTTGCAGAACTGGACCAGGAGCCTCACCTGGCGGTCGGTGAGCCCGTACGTCTCGCGCAGGGTGTAGGCCGCCTTCGCGAGCAGGTTCTGGCCGGCGAAGATGTTCTTCAGCGCCGCGCCGGCCTTGCCGTCCTTGACCCCCGCCTGCGCGAGGGAGTCCGCCAGCGAGATCGTCTTCTCCATCTCGGCGCCGGCGACCTCCCCGGCGCGAGTCTTCGCGAGGAGCCCGATCTTCTGGAACGCGATGTCCGCGAGGAGGATGTCGGCGACTGCCGTCGTCCCCGTCGCGAGCCCCGAACCGGACATCTGGGCGACCTTCGTGAAGTTGCCGGTCTCCAGCGCGTTGAAGAAGTTCACGAGCACCGGGTCCGCCGCCGCCTCCAGGGCCGCGTGAGCGGTCTTGAGGCTGCTCGTCTCGTAGTCCGCGACGATCTCGTTGGCAAAGTTCCCGCGCTCTTCGGGGGTGAGTGCTTCGTAGTAGACGCTGAGCGCAAACATGGCGCCAAGCATGCGGTTCGCCTCCTTGGCCGCGGTCGCGGTGTGCACCACGAAGCCCGCCGCGCCGACGGCGAACTTCACCGAGGTGTCCACGGGGTGCAGGAGTATCTCGAGGCCCGCCTTGAAGCCGCTCAGATACCACTGGGAGACGCCGATGAACGCCGACTTGGCGAACTCGCCGGCCAGCGCCGCGCCGTCCGCCGTGTCGACGGGGTCCCGCGTGTCGAGGTGTATCTCGATCGGCGAGCTGCCGGCGGCGACGCGGATCTGCGACGGGTCCAGTACTGCCTCCGTGCCGTCATTCGCGATGAGGTAGCCCGTGGGGGCGTAGGTCACCGTTGCGCGCGTTCCCGCCACCGGCGCGGTGTCGATCTCGCCGTCGACTTCGACAGTGGTCGCCGGGGGGATCTCCCCCGAGAGCGGCACCCGTACCCCGTCGGGGAGTGCGGACACCGACGCGTCGGTGATCCCGCCGCCGCCGGCGTTGTCCCCGCCCAGGACTGTGGGCTCGACCGGGGTGAGGTCGATCGACTGGGTCTGGCTGCGGTTCACGAGTTGTCCGGCGACGAGCACCGGCGAGCCCGGGCTTCAGGAGCTTCGAAACGTCGGTAACCGGATGGAGCGAGAGGAACAGGATCGCGGTCGGGTTCGCGGTCAGCGTCCCCACGCCGAAGCTCACGTTCGTGCCGGCCCCGCCGTGGTCGCCCGACGTCACCTGGGAGTCCAGGTCGAACACGCCGTTGTTCGTCACGTGCAGCCCGTACTTGCGAACCACGGTCGCACCTACGGCGAGGTTGCCCAGCGCGTGGGTGGCGTCGGCCCCGACGTCACCGTCACCGGCACCGTCGGCAGGGCCTCGGCCGACGAGTGGAACGAGGCGACCAGCGGGCCGTTGAACGCGACGTTGTCCTGCTGGACCGTGCCCACGTTCTTCACGGTCACGACCGCGATCAGGTCCTGGGGTACCTCGCCCGAGTCCGTGTCGGCCATCTTGATTGTCGCGTCGGGTATCGGTACGCCCTCGGCGTTCTGAAACGTCACCTTGACCGACAGAGACCTGGCCGAGGTGGGCGACCACCGACGCTGACGCCGACGCCGGCAGCGTGTTCTGGGTGCCACTGGCAGCGACGGAAAGAGTCGCGGCGCCGAGCGCAGCGATCTTGTACGTCATGACGTAGGTCGCGTGCGCCGTGGCGGCCAGGCTCGTCGGAACCGCGGGCACTGGCCCGCTCTGGAGCTGGAGGTCAGCGGAGGGAGCAACGGTTAGTGCGGGATTGGCCGTGAGGCCGGTGACCGCAAACGTGGGCGAGGAGTTCGTGAGCGTGACCGTCGCGATGAGCGTGTCGCCGACCTTCGAGCCCGCGCCCGTGAAGGGGCTCGCGTCGGGGTTCGTGAGCGCGATCGAGGCCTCGAGGTTGGTCGCGACGCTCAGGACGTAGGCGTGCGTCACGTCGTCGGCGCCGACGAACGTCCCCGCGATGTCGCCCTCGTTGCTGATCGCGTCGGCTTCGAGGAGTGTGTCCGCCGCGGGCACGGCGGGGTTCGAATCCAGCGTCACGGGCACCGAGCTTGGGGTTGGCCACAGCAGGACGTACTGGCTGGACGCCCCGACGATCTCATGCCCGTCGTTGATCGCGTTCGCCTCCAGCGGCGTGGAGTCACCCGCAGGCGCCTTCAGCGCGGTGAGCGTGCCGTCCGGCGCGCGGTACTGCGGCGCCTCGCTCGGATTCAGCCCCGCGATGAGCCCGCCGTCGAAGGCCAGCTCGTGCGTCTTATAGAAGGAGTTCATGTCGAGTGTTGTGAGCTGGGTCGCCGTCCCGTGTGTGCGGTCGTAGAGCACCGTGAGCCCGGTCGGGCCTGCGCCAAGTGCCCACAGCGGCTTGAGATCGCGGATGAACGAGAAGTCGTCAAGGTGCGTGTCCGCTGACCCCGGCGACGCCGCGATGAAGCCGGCCTGGGTCGTGTCGCCGGCCGTGCAGACCGCGTGCGGTGGATTCTGCAGGTGGTTGACGTATGAGATCGTTCCGCCGACCTCGTCGGTCGCGTCGATCGTGATGGCACCGACGGCGCCGCAGAGCTGGCTGTTCGAGTTGTACAGGTCGGGGTAGGGCCCGTAGTACTGGGGGGCCGACCCGTGGCGCTGATCCCAGCTGAACGCGAAGCAGATCGCGCAGGACCCAGGGTCACCCGCGGTCCCGACGGCGACACCGTCGGGTGAGATGTCCGAGAGCTGCGTGTTCGCGCTGTTCGGCCCGGGGACGGGCGGCTTCGTGAAGACGCCCTTGCTCCAGACTCCGTAGGAGAGAGCCACCGCCCCGGTGTCGGAGATCGCGAGCGGGTAGCCGACCGCGTCGGTGGTCCCCAGGTCATGGAACGTGTAGGCAGGCGCGGCGCCCGCCGCGCCCGATGCGCCGTGGCTCGCCGCCGCAGTCGACCGGGCGCCGTTGGTGGCGTGGGCCGTGGCGGCAGGGACGAGGACAGCCGTCCCGGCCACGAGCGCGACGGCCACCGCCACCGTGGCGGTACGCGAGCGCAGCCTCGTACCGCTGGTCATAGGGCGTGACACTAACGCCTTAGGCAATCCGTGGTAGGAACGGGCCGCACCCGCCCGGTCGACCTGAACGCTCGCGCTCTGTGGCGGTACCTCGGTGCGAGAGCTCGACGATAGGCTCCTCGCCCAGGTGAAACTCCTCCTCACATCGGCCGGGATCAAGAACCCGAGCATCCGCGCAGCGCTCGACGATCTCCTGCCGAAGCCGGTGGCGGAGTGCGATGCGCTCCTCGTCACCGACCGCGGGCTACGGGCATCCGTACGCCGGCCCGCCGCGGGCGTTCGACTTCGTCGCGGGGACTGAACAGGAGTGCCCGATGGCCGAGCTCGGCTGGCGCTCGCTCGGCGTGCTCGAACTCACCGCGCTGCCTACCATCCCCCGCGAGCGCTGGGTCTCGTGGGTCGAGGAGACCGATGTCCTGCTCGTGAACGGCGGTGACGCGCTCTACCTCGCGCACCACATGCGCGCGTGCGGGCTCGACGAGCTTCTCCCCTCCCTTGACGCCGTCTGGGTCGGGCTGAGCGGCGGGAGTATGGCGATGTCGCCGCGCATCGGCGAGGACTTCAAGACGTGGGAGCCGCCGGGCGGCGGAGACGCGGCTCTCGGCATCGTCGACTTCGCGATCTTCCCGCACGTCGACCATCCCGAACTGCCCGAGAACACGATGGCGCACGCCGAGCGGTGGGCGGCCGGGATGGACGTGCCGTGCTACGCGATCGACGACGACACGGCGATCGTGTGGGTCGACGGCGCGATCGATGTGGTCTCCGAGGGCACCTGGCGGAGATTCGACTAGCGCTTGCCGCTTGACAGCCGGCGGCGTCTTTGAAAGATTCGCCTTGTCGAAGCCCGGGAACTGCGCAAGCGGTTCGCGGGCTTCGGCGTTTCAGGGCTCGAGTGACAAGGAGCACTCGCCCAGCCGAGGTTGCCTAGCGCGAGCGCCCCTTACGCGGCTTCGTTTGGTTCAGCTTTTCGGCTTGGCGGAGGGCCCGAGGATGCCGAAGCATCGGCACATCGAGTTCCTCGACTTCGGAGACCCGCTCATCGAGTCGTTCTTGGTCGCGAACTACCGTCGCATCCCAGAAGTGGTCTTTGTTCTTGCGGCGCATCGCCAGGATTGTGCCCTACGCGAGTGTGGTCGTCGGGTGACATTCGTGAGTACTGGCCCCATCGAGCATTCCTTTCGCTCTGGAGCGACTGCTATCCAGTTCGCTGCAGGACGAGTTGGCCGGAGAATGCCCCGCGCTCGGATATGAGAACCCTCCACCATTTGCCCCGCAGGTGCCCATGTAGTCGGTCGTCGATATCGCTCGAACCCGCCAGCGCGATGTCCCCAGTTGCAGTTGAGCGCCAACCCGTAGACGGTGCCAACGATAGATCGTTCCCCCGCTCGGCAGCCGATAGGCGAATGCACCACCACAAGGAGCCGAATCGGCATGGCGGACTGCTGCCACAGCCAAGACCAGCGCGACAGCAACGATGCCGCCGACCAACGCTATCGGCAGCGGAATGCCGCGCGACCGGGAAGATCGATGCCCGCCGACCATCAGCGATTATGGCGCGTACTACATCTTCTATTCAACCACTCGGCTCAGGGGAATCTCCGAGCACTGGGGCAGCCGAGACAGTCTGGTGAGCTCTGTCCATGCTCGGCAGGCTGATGTGCAGCGTAGGCGTCCACCGATGGACACAAGTGCGGAGAGGCGACAAGCCCTACCAAGAGTGCGCACGCTGCGGCACGTTGCTCCCGGTGACTATCGGCAGGGGCCTTAACCGCAACCGAGCGGGTGAAGAGTTCCTCCAATCGGGGATGGCTCCCGACGAGGAGAGCGACACAGGAAGCCCCGCCGCAGCACCCGGAGTCGGGGGACGTTCCCGAGTACTTGCCCAGGCAAGGGCAGCTAGCTAAAGCGACATGAGCGCTGGCGTACGCGCACGCACAGGTCGAGGCCGTACCCTTGATGCGCGCTGTAGCGGGTGTTTCCGATCCGGTAGTCGACGAAGAAGCCATAAACGTGGTACCTGCCGGGTTTGGCTGCGGCCACTCCAACCCAGATCCAGGCTGGGGTGTGAGGCTTGATTACGAACCCGTCGACCGGGTGGGCGTTCCATCGTGCAGGGTGCCAGCCGCCGGCACTGATCCCCCCATGGACGTGCGTCGCTGCATACCGGATCGTCAGTCCCGATGCGTCCCGCGGACGCTCCAGGCGAACATCGAGGAGCACTGCCTTAGACGAGATCGGACCTAGCAACATGAAGTCGTTCGCCATGACCTGGCCCGGCTTCGTAGAGCCCCCCATAATCCCGCTAACCCCCTTGCCGTCGTCGTTCCGATTTTGGAGCGGTCCCGGTCCGCCGCCACCACACCCCGCGAGCACGCCAACGACGGCCACCGCACTCGCGACGTACGCGAGCATTCCGGCTGCCCTACACAGCGTGGGAGCGCAAAGTCTCACGCGCTTATTCTGCGGCCCGCGCGGCGGCATTACAACTGGCACGCCCCGAGCGGCGGGTGACATTCCCGAGCACTGGCCCAGCCCAGAGCGCGCCTAAGCGATACCGGCGGACCGGCGTCGAATCGCCCCGACTAAGGCTGTCGCCGCCTTGAGGAGCAGGAGTACGCCGATCCCGATCCCGGCTGCCATACCTGGGTAGCGCCACCCGGTCACAGCGATGAACACGATCACGGCGGCCGCGGCGACGAGTCCTTGCCAACGCGCGTAACGGATGCGCACCACTTGAGTCTAGGCGCGCTTCAGCGCGATTCGAGCCAGCGGCATCAAGTGACATTCCCGAGCACTGGGGCAGCCGAGCGCCGATCGTTGCTTCGCATTCTTCGTCCCTCCGATGAAGCTCGCCGCTCTCCCCTCGCGGCGCCTTTGCGTTCGCGCAGTCACGGGTTGCGGCGGCGGAAGGCCAACGCCGCGCGCCATAGCGTTGCCGACGGTGAAACGAGCACCGCGTCAGAGGTTGACTCGCGGCGCAGAGCCGGAGCACAACGTCAGAATTCCGCAGTGAGTAAAGCTCTCGCCACGCGGGAGATCGTCCAAGACCTTCTTGACTACGTGCCCCGGAACCGAGGCCACCTGTTCGCCCGAGATACGGGCGGTACGAGCAGTTCGCGGCTTTCGACATTCCAACAGACGACTATGAGGCTGCGCGTCACCTGGGCGCTCGCGCACCTCGGCTGGATCGCGCGAGAAGAACTGGTGGTACTGCGCGGATGCCACCCACTCCTTAGGTAGTTGTGCTCAGGTGACATTCCCGAGCACTGGCCCAGCCGAGCTACCTCTCCTCTGAGCCGCGTTGCTCGCGCCGGCTTACTACTCCGCCTTCACGGCCAAGACCGGGCAGTCGGCGTCGAGGAGGATCTCCTGGGCGTTGCTGCCGAGGATCAGCTTGCCGACCGGTGACCGCCGACGGATGCCGATGACGATCATCTCCGCGCCAGACTGTCTCGCCACCTCGACGAGATCCTCCGTCGGCGTGTTGCCTTGGATCAGCTCGCGCATCTCGTGATCGAGACCCTCTTGCGTCAGCCGTTCGCCGATCTCTTCCAACTCGGCCCGATAGGCGAGGATCTCATCGGTGTCCGTGTGCGACCCGCCCTTGCTCGAATGCACGACCACCAGGCGAGCGTTCCGGAGGCGAGCCTCCACGATGGCCCTGTCGAGCGCGGCCCGCCCTTCCGGGCTTCGGATGAAGCCAACAACGATGTTCATCGTTTCCTTCCGACGACAACGAAACCGCGCTCGACCCTAACAACTTCCCGTCAGCGAGGACGCCGGCGGGCCCGTTCCTTTAGGCTCGCGCCGTGGACCTTCGCGACACGCCCGAGCAAGCCGAGTTCCGCGCCGAGGTGCGCGCGTGGATCGACGCGAACCTGCCCGAGGACAAGCGCGGCAGCCGCGGCGGCGCGCAGCGGTTCGACGACCCGTTCATGCGCGAGTGGAGCAAGGCGCTCTACGCCGCCGGCTACGCCGGGCTGACGTGGCCGAAGGAGTACGGCGGCGCGGGCGCGCCGTACAGCTTCCAGGCGCTCCTCTACGAAGAGCTCGCCGCCGCGCAGGCGCCGCCGCACATCGGCGTGATCGGCCTCGGGATGGCGGGGCCGACGATCATCGCGCACGGCACCGACGAGCAGAAGGCGCGCTACCTCCAGCCGCTCCTCGCCGCCGACGAGATCTGGTGCCAGGGCTTCTCGGAGCCGGACGCGGGCTCCGACCTCGCCGCCTGCCGCACGCGCGCCGAGCGCCGCGGCGACGTCTACGTCGTCAACGGCCAGAAGGTCTGGTCGTCGTTCGCGCACATCGCCGACTTCTGCATCCTCGTCACGCAGAGCGACCCCGAGGGGCCGCGCTACCGGAACCTCACGTACCTCATCGTCGACATGCACGCGCCCGGCGTCGAGGTGCGGCCGCTGCGCCAGATCACCGGCGAGGCGGAGTTCAACGAGATCTTCTTCACCGACGTCGAGGTGCCGGTCGCGAACCGGCTCGACGAGGAGGGCAACGGCTGGGCGGTCGCGATGACGACGCTCCTCCACGAGCGCGGCACGCTCGGCTTCGCGCTCACGGCGACGCTCGACGGACGTCGTCGGGCGGCTGCTCGAGGAGGCGCGCGAGCGCGGCCCGGGCGAGCTCGTGCGCGAGGCGATCGCGCGCGAGTGGATCGAGCTGCAGGCGCTCCGCTACACGAACTACCGCGCGCTCGGCACGCTCGAGCGCACCGGCATCCCCGGGCCGGAAGGCTCCGGCGTGAAGCTCCGCTGGTCGGAGGCGAACCAGCGCCTGACGAAGCTCGCGCGCGAGCTGCGCGGGCCGGACGGGATCCTCGACGACGGCTGGTGGAACCACCAGCAGCTGCGCTCGCGCGGCAACACGATCGAGGCCGGCACGTCAGAAGTCCTCCGCAACATCATCGCCGAGCGCGTGCTCGGCCTCCCGAAGGGCCGCTGATGGATTTCACGCTCACCGACGAGCAACAGGAGCTGAAGGCCGCGGCGCGCGCGTGGCTCGCGGAGAAGTTCCCGCTCGACCGCGACTGGGACGCGCAGGACGACCGCTGGAGCCGAGCTCGAGGAGATGGGCTGGACGGACGTCGCGGAGGCGGATCTCGGCTTCGTCGAGGAGGCGCTCCTGCTCGAGGAGCTCGGCTACGCGCTCTATCCCGGCCCGTTCCTCCAGCACGTCGCGCGGCTGCCGGCGCAACGAGGACGTCACGCACCGTCGATGCGACGCGGCCGCTCGCAACGCCGCCGCAGGAGATGCCCCGAGCTCCGCGCCGCGATGGCGGCGGAAGCGGTCGGCATCGCGCAGCGCGCGCTCGACCTCGGCGTCGAGCACGCGAAGACGCGCGAGCAGTTCGGCAAGCCGATCGGCACGTACCAGGCCGTCTCCCACCCGCTCGCGCAGACGTACACCGACGTCGAGCTCGCGCGCTCGCTCGCGTACTGGGCCGCGTGGTGCGTCGCGGAGGACGACGAGCGCGCCGCCGCTCGCCGCAGCCGCCGCGAAGGCGTTCGCGACCGAAGCGGCCGTCGCCGCGTGCGAGCGCTCGATCCAGGTGCACGGCGGCACGGGCTTCACGTGGGAGCACCCGCTCCACCGCTTCTACAAGCGCGCCATCTGGCTCGAGGGCTTCGGCACGCGGCCGTCCGCGCTGCGGCTCGAAGATCGCAGACGCCCTGCTCGGCTGAGAACTCACTCAGCCGAGATCGCTTGCAGGACGTAGCCGTCCCGAGAACGCCCCTCCGCCGGGATCTCCAAGTCACACCGATTGGAGGCGCAGCCATTCATGTTCTCGACCGCCCTGATCGCTCGAACCCGCCAGCCGGTCGGACCGAGCTCCAGCTGGAACCGACGTGCGAGCGGGTGCCAGAGGTAGATCATTCCTCGACTCGGCAGCTGGTAGGCGTACGCATTCCCAGCACGCCTGCTGCCGACACCGGATGGCGTCCCGACGGATATCAACGCTAAGGCGATACCTGCGACTCCGCTCGCAATGGCAATCGCCATCGCGAACACGGAGCAGCCGCCGTCTTGGCACTCCGACGGTTCGCCTCTCCACTCAGAAACTCGAGTGACTGCCCCGCCGCGACCATGGGGCCAGTATCGCTCGCACTCGCACCTGGGGCAAGGCTCGCCGCCACGCCGTGCGACGATTCCGACCCACCGACCCCTCCGACATAGGAGAATGCGCCGCATGGATGGACTGATGATGGACTTCCCGCTCACGCTGACGCACCTGCTGAAGCGCGCGGAGCAGTTCTTTCCCGACCGCGAGATCGTCACGCGGATGCCCGACAAGAGCTTCCACCGCACGACGTACGGCGAGACGATGCGGCGCTCGCGGCAGCTCGCCGCCGCGCTGAAGAAGGCCGGGCTCGAGCGCGGCGACCGCGTCGCGACGCTCTGCTGGAACCACTACCAGCACCACGAGGCGTACTTCGGCGTCCCGTGCGGCGGCTTCGTCCTCCACACGCTCAACCTCCGCCTCCACCCGATCGACCTCGCGTACATCGCGACGCACGCGAACGACAAGGCCGTGATCGTCGACCGCGCGCTCCTGCCGCTGCTCGAGACGCTTCACGGCCGAGACGCCGATCGAGCACGTCTTCGTCGTCGAGGACTCGTACGAGGAGCTGCTCGCGACCGCCGATCCCGACGACTGGGAGGATCCGCAGCTCGACGAGAACGAGGCGGCGGCGATGTGCTTCACGAGCGGAACGACCGGCCGCCCGCGCGGCGTCGTCTACTCGCACCGCTCGTCCTTCCTCCACGCGCTCGGCGTCGGCGCGAACAACCCGCTCGGGCTCGGCTTCGGCGTCGACGACGCGGTGCTGCCGGTCGTGCCGATGTTCCACGCGAACGCGTGGGGCTACCCGTATCTCGCGACGATGCAGGGCGCGAAGCTCGTCTACCCCGGCCCCCACCTCGATCCCGACTCGCTGCTCGAGGACATGGAGCAGGAGAAGGTCACGTGGGCCGCGGGCGTGCCGACGATCTGGATGGGGATCCTCGCGCGGCTCGACGAGGAGCCTACGAAGTGGGATCTCTCGGCGATGAAGGCGATGCTCGTCGGCGGCTCCGCCGTTCCGCGCGCGATGATCGCGGCGTTCGAGTCGCGGCACGGGCTGAAGATCGTGCAGGGCTGGGGTATGACCGAGACGTCGCCGGTGGCGTCGACGGCCTCGCTCCCGCCCGACCTCATGACGGCGGACGACGACACGCGCTGGGACTTCCAGGCGATGGCCGGCATCCCGCTCGTGCTCGTCGAGATCCGCGCGAAGGCCGGCGACGAGGACGTGCCGTGGGACGGCGAGGCGATGGGCGAGCTCGAGGTGCGCGGCCCGTGGGTGGCGTCGTCGTATCTCGATGCGCCCGAGACGGCCGACCGCTGGAGCGACGACGGCTGGTTCCGCACCGGCGACATCGTCTCGATCCACCCGCGCGGCTACATCCAGATCAAGGACCGCTCGAAGGACGTGATCAAGTCGGGCGGCGAGTGGATCTCGTCCGTCGATCTCGAGAACGCGCTCATGGGCCATCCGGCGGTGGCCGAAGCGGCCGTGATCGCGATCCCCGACGACAAGTGGGCCGAGCGGCCGCTCGCCGCGGTCGTGCTGAAGGAGGGCGCAGACGGCGACGGCCGACGAGTTGCGCGAGTTCCTCGCGCCGCAGTTCGCGAAGTGGTGGCTGCCCGAGCGGTTCGAGTTCATCGAGGAGATCCCGAAGACGAGCGTCGGCAAGTTCCGCAAGACCGAGCTGCGCGAGATGTTCACCGCATGAAGGCTGCGGTGCTCTGCCGGTGTCGGCGGCACGTTCGACGTACGCGGACGTTCCCGACCCGGAGCCGCGCGACGGGTACGCGCTCGTCCGCGTGCGGGCCGCGGCGCTGAACTTCGCCGACGTCCTCATCCGCCGCGGCCAGTACCCGCAGATGCCGGAGTTCCCGGCGATCATCGGCGCCGAGCTCGCCGGCGAGCTCGAGGACGGGACGCGCGTGATGGCGCTCGCCGGCCACGGCGGCTACGCCGAGCTCGCGGCGGTGCACGAGAAGGCGCTCGTGCCGCTGCCCGAGCACGCGTCGTTCGCCGAGGGCGCGGCGTTCCTGCTCACGTTCCTCACCGCGTACGTCCCGCTTACGCGGCAGGTCGTCCTGCGCGACGACTCGACCGTGCTCGTGTACGCGGCCGCGGGCGGCGTCGGCACCGCGACGATCCAGGTCGCGCGCGCGCTCGGCGCGACGGTGATCGCCGCCGCCGGTTCGCCCGAGAAGCTCGAGCTCTGCCGCGAGCTCGGCGCGACCGAGGCGTACCTCTACGACGAGATTCCCGACGACTTGCGCGTCGACGTCGTCGTCGATCCGATCGGCGGCGACCTGTTCGAAGCCGGCGATCGCGCGCCTGAAGCCGCTCGGCCAGCTCGTAGCGATCGGGTTCGCGGCCGGGATGTGGCCCGAGATGCAGCCGGCGAACCTCGTCGGCCGGAACGTCGGACTCCAGGGCGTCTACCTCGGCCGGCTCATGCGCCACGCACCCGACGTCGTGGCCGCGTGCACGCGCGAGCTGCTCGAGCTGTGGAGCGCCGGGAAGATCAAGCCGCTCGTCGGCGCGGAGTTCCCGCTCGCGGACGTCGAGAAGGCGCACGAGCTCCTCGAGTCGCGCAGCAGCGTCGGCAAGATCGTCCTGCTGCCGTGAGGGCGCTCGTAACGGGCGGCCGCGGCGGGATCGGCGCGGCGATCGCGGCGCACTTCGACGATCCGCTCGTGCTCGACCTGCCGGAGTTCGACGTCGGCGATCCCGACGCGTGGCGCGCGCTCGACGGCGAGTTCGACGCGGCGTTCCTCAACGCCGGCATCGGGATCGGCTACGCCGACGTCGCGGAGCTGCCCGACGCGGAGTGGCAGCGCATCCTCCGCGCGAACCTCGACGGAGTCGTCTACGGGACGCGCGAGCTCGCGGCGCGGCTCATGCCGAACGGCGGCTCGATCGTCGCGACCGCGTCGCTCGCCGGGCTCACCGACATGCCACACGATCCGAGCTACAGCGCGACGAAGGCCGCGGTCATCGGCTGGGTCCGCGCCTCCGCGCCAGGCCTCGCGGCGCACGGGATCAGGATCAACGCGATCTGCCCCGGCTTCGCCGACACGAACATCGTCACCGACGAGCTGCGCGACATCCTCGACGTCCCGCTCATGGATCCCGCGTTCGTCGCCGACGCCGCGTTGCAGGTACTCAACGACTCCGAGAGCGGCCGCGCCTGGGTGATCCAGCCGAACCGCGTCGTGCCGTTCGAGTTCCGCGGCGTTCCGGGGCCCCGATGAGAGGGCACGGTTGAGCGAGCGCATGCGCAAGCCGTGGGGCGAATCGCCGCCGCCCGATCCGCACGTCTGGAACACGCTCGGCTACCGCGGCGTCGAGCAGGCCGACGGCCGCTGCGTCATCGAGTGGGACGCGCCGCCCGAGTACTGCTTCCACGCGCCGAGCGGCCCGATCGTCCACGGCGGCATGGTCGCCGCGCTGCTCGACACCGCGATGGGCGGCGCGTGCTGGACGCTTGTGACCGACGAGGAGGACTTCCTCACCGCCGACCTCCGCACGGAGTTCCACCGCTCGGCGCGGCCGGGCGTGCTGCGCGCGGAAGGCCACGTCGTCCAGAGAAACCGCCGCGTCGTCTTCTGCGCCGCGGAGCTTTACCAGGACGGCGAGCTGATCGCGAGCTCCCGCTGCACGCAGATCGTGCGCCGATTGAGGTAGCCCAGACTCAAGCCTCGTCCCTTCCAGGCCGATTACCTCGGGAAGATGCAAAACGCCCCGCCGGCCGATTACCTCAAGGGGACCGCCAGCGATCGTGCGCCAGTCGGCCTCCTGATCGCAGCACTCGGCGCCGCCGTGCTTGCGCTCTCGGTCTTCCAGCCCTGGTACGGGGTGAGCATCACCGCGTCGGGCGCCGCCACCGCCAAGCAGCAGCTCGCCATCATCGCGAAGCAGTACGGCAACGCGAACTTTCAGTCGAAAGCGAACGGGGTCGGCCATCGGTTCAGACTCACTTGCCGGAGTTCAGCTCGCCACCGTGAGCGCGCGCCAGAGCATGAGGCACCTGAGCACGATCCTCCTCGCCCTCGCGGGCGTCGCGCTCCTGGCGTCGGTCCTTCGCCTCGCCGACATGCGCGGAGCGCTGAGGGCGAGCGGCAACCAGGTCGCGCTTCTCGGTGCGCTGGCCGCTGGGGTCGTGCTCTACCGGATGGTCCTGCCGCCGGACCCGGCAGTGGGTCTCGTCGCGCTTTCACTGACCTGGGGCATCTGGCTCGCCCTGCTGAGCGCCGCCGTCGTCGTTGCCGGCGGGCTCATCGCCGGCTCGGCTCGGACCGACTGGCGCCGGAGGCCCAAAGTCGGGCCCGGACCGCCGCCGCTCGGCCGGGACGTCGCAAGCCCGCTCTCAGGCTTCCGCGCGCGGCGCTAGCTAGCGAAGCCGCTCCTCGAGCATCAGCTTCACGGCCGGCCAGTCGTCGTCGATCACGGAGTACCACGCCGAGTCGCGCCGCTCGCCGCCGCGCACGAGCATGTGCTTGCGATGGACGCCCTCGAACGTCGCGCCGACCTTCTCGAGCGCGGGGCGCGAGCGCTCGTTCGCCGCGTCGGTCTTGAACTCGACGCGCAGCAGGCCCTCGCTCTCGAACGCGTGCCGCATGAGGAGGTACTTCGCCTCGGTGTTCGCGCCCGTCCCCCACGCCGACGGATTGAGCCACGTGTGGCCGATCTCGACCGAGCGGTCGGCGGGACGGTGGTTGAGGAAGCTCGTGTGCCCGACGGGCGCGCCGTCGAAGTAGTGCGCGAAGCCCATGTCGACCGACTCGAACCACGCGTGGAACGCCTCGCGGCTCTCGTCGCCGCGCACTTTCATCCAGCGCCACGTGCGCGGATCCTGCGCGACCGCCCAGAGCTCCTCTTCGTGGCGCGGCTCGAGCGGCTCGAGCCGGACGTGCTCGCCCTCGAGCGCTACGTGAAGCGCCACCCGTCGCCTTCGGAGAACGTCCGCAGGATGCGCCGCGCGACGACGGCCTTGTGCACCTCGTCCGGCCCGTCGTAGACCCGCCCGCCGCGCGCCATCCGCCACATGAGCGCGAGCGGCGTGTCGTCGGTCATGCCGAGGCCGCCGTGCACCTGGAGCGCGCGGTCGACGACGTCCTGGAGGACGCGCGCCGCATAGAACTTGATGAGCGAGACCTCGACGCGCGCCTCGTCGCCCTCGTCGATGCGTTGCGCGGCCTGCATCGTCATCAGCCGGCACGCCTGGATCTCGGCGGCCGACTCCGCGATCCAGTTCTGGACGGTCTGCTTGTCGGCGAGCGGCCCGCCGTGCGCCTCGCGCTCGAGGGCGTACGTGCACATGAGCTCGAACGCGCGCTGCATCTGCCCGAGCCAGCGCATCACGTGGTGGATGCGGCCCGGCCCGAGCCGCTTCTGCGCGATCCGGAAGCCGTCGCCCGGCTCGCCGAGCGTGTTCGCGACCGGCACGCGGACGCCGGTGAAGCGCGTCTCGCAATGCGTCCCCCAGCCGCGGCCTTCGTGTCCCATCACCGGCACGCGCCGCACCATCTCGTAGCCGGGCGTGTCGGTCGGGACGAGGATCATCGACGCGCGCCGGTGCGGCTCGGCGTCGGGATCGGTCACGAGCATGACGACGCCGAACGCCGCGCCGTCGGCGCCCGAGGAGAACCACTTGTGCGCGTCGATCACCCACTCGTCGCCGTCGCGCACCGCGCGGCCGCGCAGAAGCGTCGGGTCGGATCCCGCGACCTCCGGCTCCGTCATCCCGAAGAACGAGCGGACGTCGCCGCGCACGAGCGGCTCGAGGAAGCGCTCGCGCTGCTCGGGCGTGCCGTACAGGTGGAGGATCTCGCCGTTGCCGGCGTCCGGCGCCTGGCAGCCGAAGATGAGCTGCGCGATGAAGCTGCGGCCGATCTCCTCGTTGAGGTCGGCGTACTCGAGGAAGCCGCGCCCGTCCCGCCGGCCTCCGGCGGAAGGTGCGGCGCCCAGAGACCGGCGTCCTTCACCTTCTGCTGGAGCTCGGCGATGAGCGCGTCGGCGGCCTCGTCCTCGGTGAAGAGGCGAGGCTCGTTCGGGTAGACGTGCTCCTCCATGAACGCGCGCACGCGTTCGCGTTTCGTAGCCATAGCCGCGATGATCGCACGGATGCGCGACGCACTCGAAGCTGAACTCGGTCCGGTCTCCGAGCCGGTGCTGCTTGCGGGCGGCGCGTCGAAGGAGGCGTGGGCCGTCGACGCGGGCGGCGAGAAGCTCCTCGTGCGCCGCGCGGGCGGCGGCGTCATCCACCGGCACACGCTCTCGCTCGCCGACGAGTTCGCGGTGATCGAGGCCGCGTACGAGGCAGGCGTGAAGGTGCCGCGGCCGATCCGCTACATCGCCGACCTCGACGGCCGCGAGGCGTTCGTGATGGAGCGGATCCACGGCGAGACGATCGGGCGCCGGATCGTGCGAATGGATCCTGTGCCTGCGGGTCTCGCGCTCGAACTCGCGGAGGAGCTCGCGAAGATCCACGCGATCCCGCCCGAGCGCCTGCCGTTCCTCCATGGAACCGCGATGGATCAACTCGTGGAGGAGCTCGACGAGACCGGCGAGGCGCATCCCGCGATCGAGCTCGGCCTCTGGTGGCTGCGTGAGAACAAACCGGCGCCCCGGGAGCCGGTCGTCGTGCACGGCGACTACCGCATCGGCAACGTCGCGGTCGACGCGGACGGCCTCGTAGGCGTTCTCGACTGGGAGTTCGCCCACCTCGACGACCCGGCGCGCGACCTCGCGTTCGGCCTCGTCCGCGCCTGGCGCTTCGGCCGCGACGACCTCCGCCTCGGCGGCATCGGTGAGGTCGAGCCGTACCTCGAGCGCTACAACGAGCTGACCGGCCGGGAGATCCGCCCGGCGGAGCTCGACTACTGGGAGGTCGCCGGCAACGTCGCGTGGGCAATCGGCTGCGTCACGCAGGCGCGCCGCCACCTCACGGGCCAGGAGCGGAGCGTCGAGCTCGCGATCCTCGGCCGCCTCGGCGCCGAGGTCGAGTACGAGATCTGCCACCTCCTCGAAGCGAAAGGAGTCGCGTGAGCAGGCCGACTCCAGACGAGCTCGCGGAGGCGATCGAGGAGTTCCTCTCGGGCGAGATCCTCCCCGCGCTCGACGATCACCGCCAGCGCTTCCGGATGCTCGTCGCGCTCAACGCGCTCGGAATCCTGCGGCGCGAGCTCGGCGCGCTGCCGCCACACGACGACTCGGAGACGCACGCGCTTGCAGCAGCCATCCGCCAGGGCGATGTCCCGCCCGGCACGCTCGCGCGCGTGAAGGCGCTCGTGGCCGCGAGCCTCGCGATCGACTCGCCACGCTACCTCGAGCGCTACGACTCGGGAACTCGACCCGGCTGAGCGGACCCATGGACCACGTGGGAGAAGTTCCCGATCACACACTCTGGCGTCGCGCGGCCGCCGGAGACGGCGACGCGTTCGGCTCCCTCTTCGAGCGCCACGCCGCGCGGATCTACAACTACTGCTTCCGCCGCACCGGCGACTGGGCGCGCGCCGAGGACCTGACCTCCGCGACCTTCCTCGTCGCGTGGAAGAGCTGCCGACGCGGCCCGCTGCGAGAGGAGAGCGCATTGCCGTTGCTATACGGGATAGCGACGAACGTCCTCCGGAACCAGCGCCGCTCGCTGAAGCGCGGCCGAGAAGCTTTCGCACGCCTGCCCGTACCCCGACTCGAAGAGCCGGACTTTGCCGAGGACACAACGCAGCGTCTCGACGACAAACGCGAGATCCACGCCCTCCTCGCCGTCTTCGCACAGTTGCCCCGCCGCGAGCAGGACGTCGTCGCGCTCTGTGACTGGAGCGATCTCTCCTATGACGAGGCCGCTGCGGCCCTCGCCATTCCCATCGGCACGGTCCGGTCGCGCCTGGCACGCGGTCGCCACAGGTTGCGGGAACTCGCCAGCGCGAACGGACCCGAACGGGACGTCAAGGTCGTCCCGCTACCCATCGAGGTGAACAAGCAATGAGTGGCAATCTCACTCCACCCCCTGAGCGCGCATTCCCAGCGGGACGGCTCCAGCTACGGAAGGAGCAGCTCGTGTCCCTTATTCACGCAGAGCAGGAAGCCCCGGTCGCGCCGCCCAGGCGCCGTCGGTTCGCGTTCGGAGCGACAGCCCTCGTGGCAACTGCGTCCGTCGCGGCGACCGTCGTGCTCTTCGGAGCCGGCGGCGCAGGGCCGAGCCCCGCAGCGGCCGCCGTATTGCGCCACGCTGCCCGCACGGCGGCGACGCAGCCGGCAATCGCGCCTCCGGCCGCCGGGCAGTTCGTCTACACGAAGAGCGAGAGCCTCTTCGCGAACACAGCCGTAACCCACCACCAGACGATCAACTTCTTCCAGCACGTAACTCGCGAGGTATGGATCGGCCCGGATGGAAGCGGCCGGCTCCGCGAAGCCGAGGGTTCCCCAACCTTCGTGACAAGCGCCGACAAGGACGCGTGGCTGGCGGCCGGCAAGCCGGATCTGACCGGCGACCGGAACTCCGACCAGAGCTTCCAGAGCGGCGGACTCTCGTATCTCGACCTGAGCAACGTGCCCAGCGACGCGGCTCAGCTCAAACAGCTGATCGAGAGCCGCACGATCGAAGGTGGACCTCCGGGAGATGCAGAGACGTTCACGATCATCGGCGACCTCCTGCGTGAGACGTACGCCCCGCCCGGTGTCCGCTCGGCGCTCTACACGATCGCGTCGCAATTGCCCGGCGTCCAGCTCGTCGGAACCGTCAAGGACGAGCTCGGCCGGAGTGGCACCGCAGTCGCCTACGTCTCACACGGGGTCAGCGACGAGCTGATCCTCGACCCGCAGACCTCGGCCCTGCTGGCCGAGCGTCAGGTGGTCACCGGCGACGGGTCATGGGCTCCGGTCGGGACCGTGCTCGAGTCGACCGCCTACGTGAGCTCCGGAGTCGTCGACTCGACCTCCGCCACCGCGTCGACCACCCCGTAGCGCGGCGAGGCCCGCGGGCGGAGCTTCTGCGCCCGCGGGCCTCGGCAGAGCAATAAGCTCTCGCGCATGCCAAATCTTCACGGGAAAGTCGCAATCGTCACCGGCGCCGGGCGCGGCATCGGCCGCTCCCACGCGCTCGCCCTCGCGGCGGCCGGCGCGAAGGTCGTCGTCAACGACCTCGGCGGCGGGCTCGCGGGCGAAGGCGCCGACCTCGACGCCGGCCCAGCAAGTCGTCGAGGAGATCCGCGCCGCCGGCGGCGAGGCGGTCGCGAACGGCGAGAACGTCGCCGACTTCGCGGGCGCCGGTCGCATGATCCAGCAGGCGATCGACGAGTTCGGCCGCCTCGACATCCTCGTCAACAACGCCGGGATCCTCCGCGACCGGATGCTCGTGAACATGACCGAGGAGGAGTGGGACTCCGTCATCGCCGTCCACCTCAAGGGCCACTTCGCGCCGACGCAGCACGCCGCCGCGTACTGGCGCGAGCAGTCGAAGGCGGGCGAGGACGTGCGCGGGCGCGTCATCTGCACCGCGAGCCCGTCGGGCGTCTTCGGCAACGTCGGCCAGGCGAACTACGGCGCCGCGAAGGCGGGCATCGCCGGCTTCACGATCATCGTCGCGCAGGAGCTCCAGCGCTACGGCGTCACCGTCAACTGCCTCGCGCCGAACGCGCGCACGCGCATGACCGAGGAGACGTTCCAGATGAGCGCGCCGGAGGAGGGCTTCGACCCGCTCGACCCGTCGAACATCTCCACCGTCGTCGTCGCGCTCTGCGCGGACGAGGCGCAGGCGATCACCGGCCAGGTGTTCCACGTCTGGGGCGGCGCCGTCAACGCGCTCAAGGGCTGGAGCGCGGGCGAGCTGTTCGACGCGGCCGAGGGCTGGGAGTCGGACGCGCTGCTCGGCGAGATGCTCGTCGCGCTTCCCGAACGGCGCGTCGCCGCCCGGGATGATCGCGGGCATGCAGTCCGCCGGAGGCCGCTCGCTGCAGGCCGCCGACTGATGCTCACGCTCGAGAACGCGCGCCTTCGGTTCGGCGGCATCGCGGCGCTCGACGACGTGTCCTTCGACGTCCCCGACGGCGCCATCGTCGGCCTCATCGGCCCGAACGGCGCCGGCAAGACGACGGCGTTCAACGTGATCACGCGGCTGTATCGGCTCGACTCCGGGCGACGTCGTCTTCGAAGGGAAGTCGCTGCTGCACACGCGACCGAGCCGCGTCGTCCACCTCGGCATCGCTCGGACGTTCCAGAACCTCGCGCTCTTCCCGCATATGACCGTCCTCGAGAACGTCCTCGTCGGGGCGCACGCCTCATCGCGCTTTGCGCGCGAGAGCGCGCTGCGGCGCGCGGCGCTCGACACGCTCGACTACGTCGGCATCGCCGACCACGCGAACCGCCCCGCCGCCGGGCTGCCGTTCGGGACGTTGAAGCGCGTCGAACTCGCACGCGCGCTCGCGGCCAAGCCACGACTGCTGCTCCTCGACGAGCCCGCCGGCGGACTCAACCACGAGGAAGTCGAGGACCTCGGCGGCCTGATCCGGCGAGTCCGGGACGAGCGAGGCCTGACCATCCTCCTCGTCGAGCACCACATGCGGCTCGTCATGGGACTCTGCGACCACGTCCACGTCCTCAACTTCGGGAAGACGATCGCCTCCGGCGCGCCCGCCGACGTGCAGCGCGACCCCGCAGTGATCGAGGCGTACCTCGGGGGAGAATTAGCAGCATGAGCGCTCTGCTCGAGCTCGAGGACGTCGAGGCGCGCTACGGCCCCGTCCACGTGCTGCACGGCGTCTCGCTCGCGGTCGAGGAGGGGGCGGTCGTCGCCGTCCTCGGCCCGAACGGCGCCGGCAAGACGACGACCCTCCGCGCCGTCTCGGGAAGCGTCCGCCGCTCCGGTCGCATCGTCTTCGCCGGAAAGGCGCTCGGCCGGACCGGCCCGGACGGAGCGGCGCGGCTCGGCATCGCCCACGTCCCCGAAGGCCGCGGCACGTTCTCGGAGCTCACGGTCTGGGAGAACCTCCGACTCGGCGCGTACATCGCGCCGCGGCTCGATCAAGGCGGACGTCGAGCGCGTCCTCGCGTACTTCCCGTGGCTCTCGGACCGCCGCCGCCAGCAGGCAGGGACGCTGAGCGGCGGCGAGCAGCAGATGCTCGCCCTCGCGCGCGCCTTCGTGCATGCGCCCGAAGCTCCTGCTCCTCGACGAGCCGTCGCTCGGTCTCGCCCCCGTCCTCGTCACGGAGATCTTCCGCATCGTGCGCGAGCTGAACGAGAAGGAGGGCCTCAGCGTCCTCGTCGTCGAGCAGAACGCGCACCTCGCGCTCCAGGCGGCGCGGTCGGGCTACGTCCTCGAGGCGGGGAAGATCGTGCTCGCCGGGGACGAGCGAGGAACTGCAGGCGGACGACACCGATCCGCGCGAGCTACCTCGGCTACTGACGTGGAGAGACTCGACAGACAGCTCGACACCGGCGCGGATCGTGACCCTCGCGATCCTGCTCGCGGCGCGGTCTTCCTCCTCGTCGGCTGCCTCGCGAGTACGCAGTTCGCCAACGTACACCGTCCAAGGAGTCGCGAACGGGATGGCCTACGGTGCCTCGCGCTCGCGCTCGTCCTCATCTACCAGGCGACGCACGTCATCAACTTCGCGCAGGGAGAGCTTGCGATGCTGACGACGTACATCGCGTACCAGCTCATCCAATGGGGGCTGACCTACTGGGAGGCGTTCTTCGCGACGCTTGCCATCGCGTTCGTGCTGGGTATCGCGGTGCAGGTGACCGTCATCCGGCCCGTGCAGCACCGCTCGGTCATCGCGACGGTCATCGTCACGGTCGGCCTGTTCATCCTCATCGACGGCGTCGTCAACTGGATCTGGGGCGGCGAGTTCAAGTCGCTTCCGGCGCCGTTCGGATACGGCTCGTACCGAAGTCGGCGGCGTCGTCGATCCAGCATCTCTATGTCGGGATGGTCGGCGTCGTCCTCGCCTGCGCCTGCTGCGGTCTGGGCGCTGTTCCGCTTCACGAAGCTCGGCCTCGCGATGCGGGCCGCAGCGCTGCGACCGGCGGCGGCAGTCGCTCGCCGGCGTTCGCGTCGACGCGATGCTTGCGATCGGCTGGGGGCTCGCGGCGGTTCTCGGCGCGGTGGCCGGCCTGATGGTGCTGCCGTCCGCCCAGTTGGTTCCTTCTCCCGACGTTCATGCAGCCGATCCTCGTCTACGCCTTTGCCGCCGCCGCACTCGGCGGGCTCGAGAGCCCGGCGGGCGCCGTCGTCGGAGGCGTGGCGATCGGCGTCGTTCCAAGACGCTGATGATCGGCTACACCCCGCAGATCAGCTCGGAGCTGCAGCTCCCGTTCGCGTTCGCGGTCATCCTCGCGATCCTCCTCGTCAAGCCGAACGGGCTGTTCGGCCGCCGGGAGGTGCGCGCGGGTATGAAGAGGCACGTCTCCAGCCCTCGGCTCGCTCGCCGTCGTCGCCGGCGTCCTCGCGGTGCTGCCGTTCGTTCTCAGCGACTACAACATCTACCTCGCGGCGCAGGTCGGAATCTTCTTCATCGCTGTGCTCGGTCTCAACATCCTCACCGGCTACACCGGCCAGATCTCGATCGGTCACGGCGCGTTCATGGCGATCGGCGGCTACACGGCCGCGATCATGTCGCGCGACCATCAGACGAATCTCGTCTACGCGATGCTACTCGCGTTCGCGATCTGCTTCGTCGTCGGCCTGCTCTTCGGACTGCCGGCGCTGCGGCTCTCCGGGGTCTACCTCGCGCTCGCGACCTTCGCCCTCGCGATCTCTA
Source organism: uncultured Actinomycetes bacterium (assembly GCA_963767525.1). Lineage (GTDB taxonomy): Bacteria > Actinomycetota > Thermoleophilia > Gaiellales > Gaiellaceae > Palsa-739. Next base: position 1,473,929 of record CAVYEH010000001.1, on the reverse strand, counting down.
TTCCCCAGCTGCCGCTGCAGTGGTCGACCTTCCTCGGAGGCAGTCTTGGAGTGCAGGCCTCGTCGAAAACGACTCATTTCCTCGGCCAGTCATTACCCGGAGCCGCGTGCTGAGCAACCGCTGGATCTACGGCTTCGCCTGGACGTGCTGCCGCGATCCTCTTCGTTCCTCGCCTGGCTCATCCTGCGCGGCCGCGTCGGCCGCGCCTTCCGCGCGGTGCGCGACAGCGAGATCGCGGCGGCTGCGTCAGGAGTCGAGATCGGGCTGTACAAGACCCTCGCCTTCGGGATCTCGGCGGCGTTCTGCGGAGTCGCAGGCGCGCTCTTCGTCATGGCCTCGAACGGCTTCGCGCAACCCGACGAGTTCAGCGTCGTCCTCTCGCTCGCAGCTCCTCGATCGGCGTCGCCGTTGCCGGTCTCGGCTCGCTCTGGGGGATCCTCATCGGCGCTGCGTTCGTCGGGCTCTTGCCGAACTTCTCGACGAGCGTCCCCGTTCTCGGCGAAGAGCCACGGCCAGGACGTCGTCTACGGATTCGTCGTCATCCTCGTGATGCTCGTGCTCCCCGGCGGCTTCGCCGGCCTCTTCGCAAAGCTCCGTTTGCGCGTCGAAGGCTTGAATCCGCAGTCAAACGCAGTCAAACTGCCCAAACGTTCGTCTTAGTTACGCACGGGATCTTTTCGTTACACACATCAGATCGGAGGAGGGCGCGTGAGTATCAATCGTAAGAAGCTCGGAGCGCTGGTCTGCGTTGCTGTCGCCATCGGCATTGCCGTGGCGAGCACCGCTGGAGCGGCGCGCCAAGCGACACCGGGGGTGACGAACGACCACCGTCACGATCGGCGGCACGTTCCCGCTGCACCGGCCCGGCGTCGCTCTACGCGACGATCGCCGGTGCGGAGCAGGCGTACTACGGCTAGGTCAACGCCCACGGCGGCGTGAACGGCCGCACGATCAACGACATCATCCGCGACGACCAGTACAACCCGGCCAAGACCGTATCCGGCCGTGAAGAAGCTCGTCGAGAGGATCACGTCTTCGCGATCGTCGGCAGCCTCGGAACTGCGCCCGGGCTCTCCACCTGGGGCTACCTCAACCAGCAAGAAGGTGCCGCAGGTGCTGCTCGCCACCGGCGACGCCTACTGGGGCAACCTGCGCGGCGACCGGCTCCGCGTTCAGGGCCAAGCCGTACTGCTCGAAGCCGAAGCCATGGACGATGGGCTGGCAGCCGGACTACCCGGGCGAGGCCAAGCTCTACGCGAAGTACATCATCGCGCACAAGCCGGCGGCGAAGATCGGCGTCCTGTACCAGAACGACGCCTACGGCCAGAACTACCTCGCACGCGCTTCACGAAGGCGCTCGGCACGCATACGAGCCAGATCGTCGACACGGAGTCGTACAACGTCACGCGACAGCAGCAGCTGTCGTGGGCGCACACGTCGGCGCGCTCGAAGGCAGCACGGAGCGGACACGTCGTGCTCTTCTCGACGCCGGCTGCCTCGATCGCGGCGCTCGCCACGCATGGGCGGCGTGCTCCACTGGACGCCGTTGACGCTCCTCAACAACGTCTCGGCGAACCGGATCTTCATGCTCATCGCCGAGGCCAACGGCGCGACGCCTCAACGGCGTGATCTCGTCGACGCTACATCAAGAGCCAGACGCGTCACGCCGAGCGATGCCGGGCATGCAGCTCGCGAAGACATCATCTACGCGACCGGAACGCCGGCCTCAAGCACCAGTTCGACAGTCGGCGACAACAACCTCGTCTACGGCCTCGCCGTGGCGTGGACGTTCGTCGACGCGCTGAAGCACGCGGGCAAGAACCCGACGCGCGCGAGCTTCATGAAGGCGATGCGGAAGCTCAACGAGTCGGGCAAGAACAAGAACCCGTTCGTCTACCCGGGGATGGCGGTCAAGACCTCGAAGACGCGCACGTTCCCGATGGAGCAGCTGATCCTCGAGAAGTGGAGCGGCGGACGACCCACGACTGGAAGACGTTCGGCAGGAGTCGTCAACAGCGGCTTCTGAGACCGCCGCTCTCTGTTGCTCTTCGAGGGGGAGCTTCGGCTCCCCCTCGTCGTCTTTAGAGCTCGGCCGGATCCGTGACCGGCGCGCGGCACGCGAAGCGCTCGCAGGCGTAGACCGCGGGCTTGCCGTCGACGAGATCCTTGCCCTCGAGGAGCGGGACGTCGTCCGCCGGGCCGAACGCGACGACGGCGTTCGGGTCGAAGCCGCGCGAGCGCCGCGCGCGCGAGCGGCGTGTCCGGCGCCGCCGGCGATCGCGAGCTCGCGCGGCGGCGAGAGGTGGAGGTCGAGCGCGCAGAGCGCCCAGCCGAACGCCGACGGCGCGCGCGTCAGATAGTCGCCGACGAGGCGCAGCGCCCCGACCGCCTGCCGCTCGAGCTCGTCGTCTCCCCAGATCCGCGCGAGCCGCAGGAGGACGAACGCGAGCATCGAGTTGCCCGACGGGATCGGATTGTCCTCGAGCGACTTCTGCCGCGCGACGAGCTCGCTCTCCGTCGGCCGGCGAGAGGAAGAAGCCGCCCCGCTCCTCGTCACCGAAGAGCTCGACCGCACGGTCCGCGAGCGCGTCGGCTCGCGTGCAGCCAGCGGAGATCGCCCGTGGCGACGTGCAGCTCGTAGAAGCCCGTGCGCGACGTTCGCGTAGTCGTCGAGGTACGCGGGGAACTTCGCGCGGCCGTCGCGCAGTCGTCCGCCACAGCGGCGTCGGCAGTCGAGGAGCTCGCCGAGCGCAACTGCCGCTTGTGACGACAGTGTCACTTGGCGAGAAAGCGCGCGCCCTCCGCGAGCGCGGCGAGAGCGAGGCCGTTCCACGAGGCGATCACCTTGTCGTCGCGGAACGGCTGCGACCGGCGGTCGCGGATCTCGAGGAGCCGCGCGCGCGTCTCGTCGTCGAGCTCGCCGCGGAGGATCGAGCGGCCGTGCTCGAACGGCTGCAGCAGCTCTGCCGGCGCGCCTTCCTCCTCCGTCCACGTGTACGTCAGCCCCTCGACGCCGTCGGTGTCGGCGTCCTGCGCCGAGGCGAAGCCGCCGCTCGGCAGGCGCAGCTCGCGCACCATGTAGTCGAGCGTCCGCTCGGCGACGTCGCGGTACCGCTCCTCGCCGGTCAGCGAGCCACGCGTGGAGGTACGGCGGCACGAGCAGCGCGTTGTCGTAGAGCATCTTCTCGAAGTGCGGCACGAGCCACTCCGCGTCGACGGAGTAGCGGTGGAAGCCGCCGCCGACGAGGTCGTACATCCCGCCCGCCGCCATCCCGTCGAGCGTCAGCGCGGACCGCGTCGAGCGAGCCGCGCCGCAGCAGGAACTCGAGCGCCGACGCGGGCGGGAACTTCGGCGCGTAGCCGAAGCCGCCGTTGCGCGGATCGAGCTGCTGCAGGAGTGTCTCCTCGGCCTCGGCGAGCAGCCCCTCGTGCAGCGGCTCGCGCGACGGCTCGCGCTCGGCCGACCGCCGCAGCGCGCCGACGAGCGTCTCGGCCTGCGCCGCGACGTCCTCGGGCCGGTCGCGGTACGCGTCGGCGACCGCGCGCAGCACCTGGCGGAACGCGGGCAGCCCGTGCCGCGGCTCGGGCGGGAAGTACGTGCCGCCGAAGAACGGCTCGCCGGCGGGCGTGAGGAAGACGGTGAGCGGCCAGCCGCCCTGCCCGGTGAGCGAGACGACCGCGTCCATGTAGACCGAGTCGACGTCCGGCCGCTCCTCGCGGTCGACCTTGACGCAGACGAAGAGCTCGTTCATGAGCGCCGCCGTCGCCTCGTCGTCGAACGACTCGCGCTCCATCACGTGGCACCAGTGGCAGGACGAGTAGCCGATCGAGACGAGCAGCGGCCTGCCCGTCCGCGCGTGCGCGCGCGAACGCCTCCTCGCCCCACGGCATGCCAGTCGACCGGGTTCTCCGCGTGCTGGAGGAGGTACGGGCTCGTCTCCTGCGCGAGGCGGTTCACCGCGCGTAGCCCACGATCGTCATCGCGCGGCGGAAGCCGACGGACTTGTAGAGCGCACACGCGGGCTCGGTCATGCAGCCGACTACCGCCCGGCGGATGCCCTCCTCGTGCAGCCGCCGCAGCGCGTACGTGGTCACGGCGGCGCCAAGGCCGCGGCGACGGAACTCCTCGCGCACGCCGACCGGTTCGAAGAGACCGACGCCGTTCTCGTCGTCGGTCCACGCGAGCGTGTACGCCGCGAAGCGGCCGTCGGGCGCCTCGACGACGCAGTCGAGGGACTCCCGGTACGGCCACGCCGCCATGACGTTCGCGTAGCTCGACTCCGTCACCCGCGACGGAGCCCAGACCTCGCGGTGGATGGCGACGCGCTCGGCCAGATCGGCCGCTGTCACGGTGCGGTAACGGAAGCCCTCGGGGAGCGGAAGAAGCTCCGGTGCCTCGTCGATCGTGCGTGCGTTGAGGTGGAGCCGCCAGTCGGGCCGCGTGAAGCCGCGTTCGGCGAGCGCTGCGCGCACCGGCTCGTCGTCCTCGGCCGCGGCGATAGACGTCGCCCGCGGCTCGTCGAGGATCTCGGGGAGCAGGTCTAGCCGGTCGCGCCGCAGATCGAACTCGAGCCAGCCCTTGTCCCCCTTCAGCCACGACCACGCGACGACCGCGCCGTCGTCGTCGCGCCAGACCCGAATCGTCCACTCGTCCTCGCGCCCCTCGTGCTGGCGCAGCCCCCACGTCACGTCGCCCACGTGCCAGCTCGCACGGTCGCCGAGCTCTCTCCGTTGCCGGAGAGCGAGTTCGTGCATCGCTGCGATGATCTCGGGCGTGAGTCGCACGTACGCGGAGTTGGAGGTCGGAGCCGTCTACCGGAGCCGCTTCGGGCGGACGGTACTCGAGGCCGACAATGTGTGGTTCACGCTCCTGACGCTGAACACGAACCCGATCCACTTCGACGCCGAGTACGCGGCGACGACGGAGTGGGAGCGGCCGCTCGTCGACTCGACGTTCACGCTCGCGCTCGTGACCGGCCTCTCGGTCGAGGCGGTGTCGGAGCGCGGCGTCAACCTCGGCTGGAGCGAGGTGCGCCTCCCCGCGCCGGTCTTCGCCGGTGACACGATCCGCGCCGAGACCGAGGTGCTCGCGAAGCGCGAGTCGAAGTCGCGGCCCGGCTTCGGCATCGTCACCGTCCGCACGCGCGGCCTCAACCAGCGCGACGAGGTCGTGATCGACTTCGAGCGCTCGATCATGCTGCCGCTGCAGAGCTGACCGGTCCGACCCCCAGACGGAACGCGCACGGACACCGACATTCCGGGCGCTGTCCCGGAGGTGGGCAGCGCCCGGAGCGGTGCTCTTCGCGTCTAGCGCTTGATGATCTTGTGCACCTCGATGACCTCTGGCTCAGCTGCCAACTCGACGCCTGCGTCCGCCAGCATCGGCATCAGGATTTCGCCGTACGCCTGGAGCTGCTCCGTGGAGTCCCAAATTTCACTGACTCGTCGGTCTCCGTCAGTTCCGAAGCAGACGTGGAACTCCCTGCCGTCCGGTGGAAACGTGTCAGTGCCTTCTTCTCGCCGGACCACTTGGTCGTACTGCTCGGCGGTCAGGTTCTTGGGATGGAATCGGACCAGAATGCTCATGACGATCCTCCTGAGTCATAGGGCGGCGCCCTCCACACTCGCGCGAGAGCTGGACGAGCGACGATAACCCAACGTGCCGAGGGTCTATGTGATGCGCCTATCTGCACGAGCCGGTCTGCCGACGGTTTAGGCAGGATCTACCTCGATGAGTCGCTCGTCATGCAGGCCTTCACTCTCGCGCTCGTGACGGGTCTCTCGGTGGAGGCCGTCTCGGAGCGCGGCGTCAATCTCGGTTGGCGCGACGAGGTCGTCATCGACTTCGAGCGCTCGATCCTGCTGCCGCTGTGAATGAGCCACTGATCGAGCCGGTGATCGAGACGGAGCGCCTCCAGCTGCGACGGCCGACTGCGGCCGACGTCGACGCCCCGCCTCCGTGGCTCTCCGACGCGGCGGTGATGGACTGGCTCGGCGGTTTCGACGAGCCGCCGGCGGAAGTCGTCCAGATCTGGCTCCACCAGTGGGACATGTTCCCGGCCGGCAACCTCCTCATTCACCGGCGCCACGACGGCGTACTCGTCGGCGTGGTGAGCATGAACTACTACGACCCCGAGACGTGGATGCGGTCGCCGGACGGCGTCCCCGAGCTCGGGTGGGCGCTCGAACGCGAGCACTGGGGTCACGGCTACGCCTCCGAAGCGGCGCGTGCGTACCGCGACTGGCTCGCCGCCCCACGGGTCATCTCGCTCATCGCCCCGGCCAATCTCCGCTCGCAAGCGGTCGCGGCTCGCCTCGGTGCGCGGCCCGAGCGGACGGTGACGATGCCGAGCGGCCGCGACCATGTGGTGTGGTTGCACCCGTGACCGAGCGCGGACTTCCACGGTTGATCTCGATCATCCGCCCCGCGAGCCTTCGCTACGGATGAGCGAGCTTCTCCCCCTCAAAGGCATTCGCGTCGTCGACGTGACGTCGTCGCTCGCCGGCCCGTCGTCGACGCAGCTGCTCGCGGCGCTCGGCGCCGAGGTCGTGAAGGTCGAGCCGCCCGGCGGCGACCACGCGCGTGAGTGGGGGCCGCCGTTTTGGGACGGACAGGGCGCGATGTTCCTCGCCTCGAACGCGGGCAAGCGCTCGTTCGCGGTCGACCTCGGCGACCCGCGCGGGCAGGAGGCGGTGCTGCGGCTCGCCGACCGCGCCGACGTCTTCGTCCAGAGCCTCCGCCCGGGCGCTGCGCACCGGCACGGCCTCGGGCCGGAGGACGTGCGCCCGCGCAATCCGCGGCTCATCTACTGCACGATCGGCGCGTTCGGCGCGCGCGGCCCGCTCGCGAACCAGCCCGGCTACGACCCGCTGCTGCAGGCCGCGTCGGGGATCATGAGCGTCACCGGCGAGGACGGCCGCCCGCCGGTGCGCGCGGGCGTCTCGCTCATCGACATCGGCACCGGCGTTTGGGCGGCGCTCGGCGTCGTCGCGGCCCTGTACGAGCGCGAGCAGACCGGAGTCGGCCGCACGCTCGACGTCTCGCTCTACGAGACGGCGCTCTCGCTCCTCTCGTACCAGCTCGTCGGCTTCCTCGGCACCGGCGACGGTGCCCGGCCGCGAGGGCAGCGCGTTCTCGCAGATCGCGCCGTACCAGGTCTTCCCGACGCGCGACGGCGAGCTGATGATCGTCGCGGGGAACGACAAGCTCTACGCGGCGTTGTGCGAGGAGCTCGGCGCACCGGAGCTCATCGCCGACGAGCGCTTCGTCACGAACCCGCTGCGCGTCGCGAACCGGCCCGCGCTGCTCGCGCTGCTCGAGGAGAAGACGCGCGCGCGCGACACGGCCGAGCTGCTCGACGCGCTCGTCGCCGCGGGCGTTCCGGCCTCGCCGGTGCACGACGTCGGCGAGGCGGCGCGCCACCCGCAGACCGAGGCGCTCGGGATCCTCCAGTCGCTGCCCGGCGGAGTCGTCGACGAGCTCATCACCGTCGCCGCGCCGCTGTCGGCCGACGGCGAGCGCGTCCACCACCACTCCCCGCCGCCCGCGCTCGGCGCGCACAGCGCGGAGATCCTCCGCGAGCTCGGCTACTCGGCGGACGAGATCACCGCGCTCGCGGGCGCCGGCGTCGTGCGGCTCGGCTGACGGAACCAGAAGCGCCAGATCACCGCAGCCCCGACGAGGACCGCCGCCCACCCCCAGTTCGCTGAAGGCGTGAGAACGCTTGGCATCTCGTGACTCGTCCAGGCGCGCTTCACGACCTGCTCGAGCCAGTCGTCGTTCACGAGGTTGCCGATTCCGTAGGCGAGCATGAGCGCGAGATACGCGTCCATCGCGCGCGGCCGCGGGAGACGCGAAAGACCGAGCGCCGTCAGCGCTAGCATCGTCCCCTGCCAGCCGTGGTGCTGGCCGTGGTGGACGGCGTAATGGAGGCCGACCACTCCGGGCTGGTGCGTGAGGCGCGCCGTCTCGAACACCCAGCCGAGGAACGGAACGCCGTCGAGAAAGAAGCCGAGCTCGGCGGCGATGAGCGGCGCGGCGAAGAAGATCATCACTCCCGCGATTCCGAGCCGGAGCCAGTCACCGCGGCGCTGCCGCTCCTCCCCAACTCCTGCGGCAAGGACGAGGGCGACGGCGAGAAGCAAGCCGAGCGCCGGGATCGTGTTGAGGGGCTTCGCGTCGAGGTTCGCCTGGTCGACCGCGAAATAGACGGTTGCGCACATCGCGATCGCGACGATGCCCGCGACGCGCTGTGCCCCGCGCAGATGCGGCCAGGCCATCCCGACAAGGGCGATGCCGACGAGCGCGAACGGGAAGTTGAGCGCGACGAGCTCTCGTCCGAGACCGGCGCCAAGGCCGGTGTGGTCGACGTTGTAGAGCAGGCTCGGCGGGAAGCGGGAGTACGTCGCGATGACGGCGATCCCGTCCAGCACGATCAGCGCGAGCAGCGCACGAATCTCCCAGGGGACGCGTCTCAGGAAGGCCACGGCGACGCGCGGTAGAGGTAGCCCTCCAGCGTCCGGCCGAGCAGCTCCTCGAGCCAGCGAGACACGCCGACGAGCGCGTCGACGTCGATGCCCGTCGCCACGCCTTCGCGTTCGAGGAGCCAGACGAGATCCTCCGTCGCGACGTTGCCCGTCGCGCGCGGCGAGAACGGGCAGCCGCCGAGGCCGCCGATCGACGCGTCGAGGACGGTCGCGCCCGCCTCGAGCGCGGCGAGGCAGTTCGCGTAGCCGGTGTTGCGCGTGTTGTGGCCGTGGAAGCCGGCCGCGCCTGTCGCCGCTCGACGAGCGCGCGCACCGCCGACGGAGTCGCGACGCCGATCGTGTCCGCGAGGACGACTTCGGCGCGGCCCGCGAACGGCGCGACGAGCTCCGCGACGACGCCCGGATCGACCTCGCCCTCGAACGGACAGCCGAACGCGCACGAGACCGTCACGGTCGCGGGCGTCTCGCCCGCCGCCGCGAGGATCGCCTCGGTCCGCGCGACCGCCTCGGCGAGCGTCGCGTTGCCGTTCCGCTCGTTGAAGGTCTCCGTCGCCGCGAACGTGACGTTGACGCGGTCGAGCCCGGCGGCGGCGAACCGCTCCCAGCCGCGCTCGTTGAGCACGAGCCCGGAGAGCTCGACGCCGGCGCGCCGCTCGACGCGCGCCACGACCTCCTCCGCGCCGTCCATCTGCGGCACGCGGTCGCCGCGCACGAAGCTCACCGCCTCGATCCGCGGCAGCCCCGCCGCGCCGAGCCGGTCGACGAGCTCGGCGCGCAGTCGCGGGCGCGAGCGCGTCCGGCTCGTTCTGCAGGCCGTCCCGCGGCCCGACGTCGCATACGAGAATGCCCACCGCGTCGAGCGTAGTGGATACGGATACGGACCCGACGTCTTCCGGCTGTAATCCTCGGTTCGTGCATCCGTCAGCGTCCTTCAGCGCGGCGATCCGCGTCCGGATCGCGAACGAGCCCGGCGCGTTCGCCCGGCTCGCCGCCGCGATCGGCGACGCCGGCGGCCTGCTCGGCGCGATCGACCTCGTCCGCGTCGAGGGCACGACGAAGATCCGCGACGTCAACGTCCTCGCCGACGACGAGCAGCACCTCGATGCGATCGTCGCCGCCGTCCAGTCGCGTCGAGGGCGTCGAGGTCGTCCACGTCTCCGACCGCGTCTTCCTCGCCCACCTCGGCGGCAAGCTCGAGGTGCAAGCCGCGCACGCCGCTCAAGACGCGCGAAGACCTCTCGATGGTCTACACGCCGGGCGTCGCGCGCGTCTCGCGCGCGATCGCCGACGATCCGGAGAAGGTCTGGAACCTCACGATCAAGCGCAACACCGTCGCCGTCGTCAGCGACGGGACCGCGGTGCTCGGGCTCGGCGACATCGGCCCGGAGGCCGCGCTGCCCGTGATGGAGGGCAAGGCGGTGCTCTTCAAGGAGTTCGCCGACGTCGACGCCTTCCCGATCTGCCTCGCCACGAAGGATCGCGGACGAGATCGTGCGCGTACGGTCGAGGCGATCGCGCCCGTCTTCGGCGGCATCAACCTCGAGGACATCTCGGCGCCGCGCTGCTTCGAGATCGAGCGCGCGGCTGCGCGAGTCGCTCGACATCCCCGTCTTCCACGACGACCAGCACGGCACGGCGATCGTCGTGCTCGCCGCGCTGCTCAACGCGCTGCGCGTCGTCGACAAGCGGATCGAGGACATCCGCGTCGTCACGACCGGCTGCGGCGCCGCGGGGATGGCCGTGACGCGCACGCTCCAGCACGCCGGCGTCGAGCTGGATCGTCGGCTGCGACGAGGGCGGCGCGCTCTACCGCGGCCGCGAGGGGCTCAATCCGGCGAAGCAGGAGTACGCCGAGACGACGAATCCCGACAATCTCCAGGGCACCGCCGACGAGCTGCTCGCCGGCGCCGACGTGTTCATCGGCGTCTCCGTCCCGGGCGCGATCAGCGTCGAGGGAGTCCGCGCGGATGGCGCCGCGCGCGATCGTCTTCGCGATGGCGAACCCGACGCCCGAGGTCGACCCCGAGGCGATCGAAGGGCCTCGCCGAGGTGATCGCCACCGGCCGCAGCGACTACCCGAACCAGATCAACAACGTCCTCGCCTTCCCCGGCGTCTTCCGCGGCGCGCTCGACGTCCGCGCGACGCGAGATCAACGCGGAGATGGAGGTCGCCGCGGCCCGCGCGATCGCCGACGCGATCGCCGACGACGAGCTCGCGGCCGACTACGTGATCCCGAGCGTCTTCAACCGCGCCGTCGCGCCGGCGGTCGCCGCAGCCGTCGCCGATGCGGCGCAACAGAGCGGCGTCGCGCGCAAGTCCGCGCAGACGCCTGCAGCCGCTTCCGTAGTTCTCGCGGATGCCGCTCGCCCGGGGCGACGGCAGCATTCCCGCATGGTCGACATGCGCCGAACACTTCCAACGAACTGCCCGTCGCCGTTCGAGGCCGCGACCGTCGCCGACGCGATGAGCCGCGGCGTGATCAGCGTCCCGCCCGAGACGCCGCTCCGGGTCGTCGCGCGGATGATGGCGACCTTCCACGTCCACGCGATCTTCGTCTTCGAGCACACGGACGAGGACGACGAGGCGCCGCGCCTGTGGGCGGTCGTCTCCGACCTCGACCTCGTCGCCGCGACGCAGACCGACCTCGACCGGCAGACCGCCGGCGCGACCGCGGTGACGCCGCTCGTGACCGTCGCGGCGAACCGGCCGATGGCCGAGGCCGCGGGCCTGATGGCGCAGCACGGCATCGCGCACCTCGCCGTCACCGACCCGCAGAGCCGGCGTCCGATCGGCGTCATCTCGACGCTCGACATCGCCCAGGCCGTGGCTGCAGGCCACGACCCGGGCGAGACGTTTCCTTCCGCCTAGGGCAGTTCGTCGAGTAGGCCAGGGGGTGCGACTTCGGTCTTGCGACTGAAGAACTCCCGGTACTTCACGGCGCAGAGCGCCATGAGCGGGATCCCGAGAAGCAACCCCCCGATCCCGATCAGGATCGGTATCTGGACGCCGAAGACCCCCGCCGAGTAGTTGTAGTTCGGATCGCTCTCCACGATCCACGCCTTGACGAAGATGAAGCCCATCATCACGCCGCCGATGGCCGGCGCCAATCCAGCGAGGAGGAACGCCGGCACGCTCTTGAAGATCTGACGCCGGAAGTACCAGCAGCAGATGAGGCCGGTGAACCCGTAGTAGAAGCACACCGCGAAGCCCAGCGCTGTGATCGAGTCGTTGAGCACGTTCCCGCTCGTGTCGACGAGGATCAGGAACGCGGTCCATACGGCCGAGAGCACTCCCATGCCGATGGTCGAGACGGTCGGCGTCAGGTAGCGCGGATGGATCTTCCCGAACGCGTCGGGGATGGACTGCCACTTCGCCATCGACAGCGTCGTCCGCGCGGTGGGCAGGATCGTCGTCTGGGTCGACGCGGAGGCCGACGTGAGGACGGCGATGATCAGGAGCTTGTACCAAGGCGAGCCGAAGACCGCCCTCCCGAGCGGGTTGAGCACGTCGTTCACGTTCGCGTCGGCGCCGAGGAACTTCGTGCCTGCGAACGCCTGGGCGGAGGTGGCGACGACGACGTAGATCAGGACGAGGAGAACCGTCGAGAGGACGGCGGCTTTCCCTGGGGCTTCCGCCGAATCGATCGTCTCCTCGTTGACCGACACTCCCGAGTCCCAGCCCCAGTAGATGAAGATCCCGAGCAGCACGCCCGCAATCAGCGCATTGAAGGACAGGTCGAAGGGGTTGAACCACGACCAGCTCACGTGCATTGACCCCGGCAACGCCGTCCCGTGATACGTCTTGTAGAGAGCCACGATCGAGAAGGCCGTGAGGATCAGGATCTCGGCGCTGAGCAGGAAGACCTGCGTCTCGGCCGATAACTCGATGCCGCGGTAACAGATCCAAGTCATGACCGCGATCCAGACCACCGCACCGACGATGATCAACGCCGTCGAGTGGTACGCGTAGTTCCAGTTGAAGAGGAGGTACGTGTATTGCGCGGCGATGACCGCGAGCGACGCCATCACGATCACGTCGGCGACAAAGATGGCCCAGCCGTTGATCCAGCCGACCCACGGGCCAAACGCACGCGTCCCCCACGCGAACGTCGTGCCGGCATCCGGGTCCGCCTTGTTCATGTAGCGATACCCGAACGCCACGAACAGCATCGGGATGAAGGCGACGAGCAGCACCGCCGGCGCGTGAACGCCGATGCCCTGAGTGGCGACGATGAAGCCGAGCGTCGCAGCGAGCGAGTAGGCCGGTGCCGTCGACGCGACGCCGATGACGAGGTTCGACATGAAGCCGAGCGCGTCGGCCTTCAGCCCTTTGTCGCCCGTTGCGATGTGGCCGTCGACGAGCTCGGTGCTTGCTTCTGCGTTCATTGCATCTCCTTCCACGCTTCAGCGAGGACGTCGCCGAGGATTCCCGTCATCTCGTCGAACTCCTTCTGCGTCGCGACGAGCGGCGGCGAGATCTGAATCACCGGATCGCCACGATCGTCGGCCCGGCAGATGAGTCCCTTCTCGAACAGGCTGTGCGAGAGGAAACCGCGCAACAGGTGCTCGCACTCCTCGTGCGTGAACGTCTCGCGCGTCTCCTTGTCCTTCACGAGCTCGAGCGCGTAGAAGAAGCCCTCGCCGCGCAGGTCGCCGACGATCGGCAGGTCGAGGAGCTGGGCGAGCGTCCCGCGGAACGCGCCTTCCGTCTCGCCGGACGTGCTCCATGATCCGCTCGCGCTTCATGATCTCGATGTTCTTCAGCGCGATCGCGCTCATGACGGGATGGCCGCCGAACGTGATCCCGTGCGAGTACATCGACGTATCGGCGAGGAACGGCTCCATCACGCGATCCGTCGCGACGACGGCTCCGATCGCTGCATAGGAGGACGACAGACCCTTCGCACTCGTGACGAGATCGGGACGGATGTCGTACCGCTCCGACGCGAACCAGTGACCGAGCCTCCCGAAGGCGGTGATCACCTCGTCGGCCGAGAGGAGGATGTCGTACTTGTCGCAGAGCGCCCGCACGCCGGCCCAGTACCCCGCCGGCGCGACGAACGCACCTCCGGAGTTCTGCACCGGCTCCATATGCACGAGGCAGACCGTCTCGGGATCCATCTCGAGGATCGTCCGCTCCAGCTCGTCGAGGAGGACGGCGGTGAACTCCTCCTCTGTCTCGCCGGCGGGCCGGTGATAGCGGTTCGTGTTGCTCACGTGCCGCACCTCGGGAACGAGCGGTTGGAACGGCGCGCGCAGAGCTTCAATCCCGTTGATCGAGAGCGCCCCGAACGTCGTGCCGTGGTACGCGATGTTCCGCGCGATCGCCTTGTACTTCTTGCCCGGCGGCAGCCCGTCGCGCGCGGCGAAAAACTGCCGTGCAAGCTTCCACGCCGCCTCGACCGCTTCGGAGCCGCCCGAGACGAAGAAGACGCGGTTGAGATCGCCCGGTGCGAGCGACGCGATCTCGGCGGCGAGCTCGATCGCGCGCGGATGCGCGTACGTCCAGTTCGTGTAGAAGGGAAGCTCCTTCATCTGCTCGTGCGCCGCCTGCCCGATCTCGTCGCCGAAGCCGTAGCCGATGTTGACCGAGAAGAGCCCCGCGAGCGCGTCGAGGTAGCGGTTGCCGGCGTCGTCGGTGAGGTAGCAGCCATCGCCGCTGACGATGATCGGCGGCTTGTGCCCGCCCATCCGCGTGAAGTGGAGCCAGAGATGGTCGTTCGCAAGTTGCCGAAGATCAGTGTCCGCCACGTGTCCCCCAGTCGTAGAGCTGTTTCCACATCTCGAGGTAGAGAAACGTCTCGGTCGAGACGACGCCGTCGAGCGCGCGGATCCGGTTCGTCAGGTCGAGCAGCTCGACGCGGCCGGACGCGACGACCTCGACGACGACGTCGAACTGGCCCGCGGTGACGACGACGTAGTCCGCCTCGGGCCACTGCGAGATCTCGTCGGCGACCGCGCTCGGCGGGCCTGACGTCTTGATGCCGACAAGCGCTTGCTCGAAGCCGAGCCCGAGCGGGTTCGTGACGCCGACGACCTGGAGAATCCCCTCGCTCGTCAGCCTGCCGTAGCGCGCGCGAACGGTCGCCTCCGAGACGCCGACCTGCGCCGCGATGCCGCGGAAGGACTCGCGGCCGTTCTGCTGCAACGCCTCGATGATCCGGCGGTCGACATCGTCGACTCGACGGAGCGGCGCGACGGCTCCCCGTTCCTCACTGCGCATCCCGCCGGATTCTTACACTCTCGTTACGCATGTCGTCAATACCGCGGCGTTTCGTCGCCGCGAAGCGCGGTCTGTTGACGCTGTCCGCTCGGGCACCTAAGGTGAACTCCGTCCATTCCGGCGAAAGGAGGCTCGTACAAATGACTGTGCTCACGGCCTCCTGCTTCCTGACCTAACGCCGGCGCTCCTGACTTGTGGGGACGCAAGGCGTCCCATCTCTTGACGAAGGAGCTTCGCTTGCCTCAGTACGACTTGAGCGAGTTGGGATGGACTCCCGACCTCGCCGACAACCTTGATCCTGGCCACGCGCCGGGACGCGTCGCCGCCGCACACCGCGGCGCGTTCGACGTCTGGACGGCCGACGGCGCCGTCCGTTGTGGCCTGCCCGGTCGCTTCCGCAACGACGGAATCGATGTCGCCGTCGGCGACTGGGTCGGAGTCGCGGACGCGATGATCCGGGCCGTTCTCCCACGCCGCAGCGCGATTGTCCGCAACGCCGCCGGCCTGACGACCACGGCCCAGACGCTCGCCGCGAACGTCGACGTCGCGTTCGTCGTCTCGTCACTCGGCCCCGACATCGAGCCGCGGCGCATCGAGCGCTACCTCGTCTCGATCTGGGAGACAGGCGCGTCCCCCGAGATCGTCCTGACAAAGGCGGACCGCCTCGAAGACCCATGGCAACTCGTCGCGGAAGTCGAGGCCGTCGCGCCCGGCGTGCCCGTCCACGTCGTCTCGTCGGTCACCGGCCAGGGAGTCGACGCCCTCCGCGCGCGCATCCAGCCCGGCACGACCGCCGTCCTCCTCGGCTCCTCCGGAGTCGGCAAGTCGACACTCGTCAACCGCTGGCTCGGCGACGACGTGATGGCGACGACGGAGACGCGGGAGGACGACGACGAAGGCCGCCACACGACGACGCACAGGCAGATGCTCGTGCTACCCGGCGGCGGCCTCGTGATCGACTCGCCCGGGATCCGCGAGCTACAGCTCTGGGACGTCGGAACGTCCGCCCTCGACGCGACGTTCTCGGACGTCGAAGAGCTCGCCGCGGAGTGCCGCTTCGGCGACTGCTCGCATCAGCACGAGCCGGGCTGCGCGGTGCTCGCCGCGGTCGAGTCGGGCGCGCTCGCGCCGGAGCGCCTGCACAGCTGGCGGAAGCTCCAGCGCGAGCTGCTGCGCGATCGCGATGCGCCACGACATCCTCCTGCGCAAGCAAGAGAACCGGAAGTGGCATCTCGCGACGCGCGAAGGGAAGGCGAGAGCGGACGCGAAGCGGCGGTAGCTACAACACGACGGATGCGGCTCTTGTTCCCTCCGCCACGGTTCGCGATCGCCGATGCGACACGGCCGCGATCGTCGTCTTCGCCGTGATCGGGAACCTCTCGCATCACGGCGACGTGAGCGTCCGCGGCCTCGCACGCGACGTCCTGCCGCTGCTCGGCGGATGGCTCGGCGCAGGGCTCGTGTTCGGGCTCTACCGCCGGCCGGAGCTGTGGCGACTCGCGGCGACGTGGCTCGTCGGCGTGACGGCGGGCGTCGTCGTGCGCGCGGCCGTACTCGGCCACACGAACGCCGGGAAGGAAGCGTCGTTCCTCGCTGTCGCGCTCGTGTTCACGCTCCTCTTCGCCCTTGCGGCGCGGTCACTTACAGCGTGGGCGCTGCGGCGCGCACGGCCTCGGGCGCGTCGGCGTGCTTCGCCGTGAAGTTCTCGACGAACATCTGCGCGAGTTCGCGCGCCTTCGCGTCGTAACGCCCCGGGTCGGCCCACGTCGAGCGCGGATCGAGGAGCGACTCGTCGACGTCGGGCGCCGTGACCGGAACCTCGAAGCCGAAGACCGGATCCGCGCGGAACTCGACCTCGTGCAGGTGCCCCGACAACACAGCGGAGAGGAGCGAGCGCGTCGCCTTGATCGGCATCCGGTGCCCCTCGCCGAACGGTCCGCCCGTCCAGCCCGTGTTGATGAGCCAGACCGTCGAGCCGTGCTCGTCGAGCTTCTTGCCGAGCAGCTCCGCGTAGACCGTCGGCGGCTGCGGCAGGAACGGCGCGCCGAAGCACGTCGAGAACGTCGGCTGCGGCTCGGTCACGCCGATCTCGGTGCCGGCGAGCTTCGCCGTGAAGCCGGAGAGGAAGAAGAAGAGCGCCTGCTCGCGGCTGAGGCGCGCGATCGGCGGAAGGATCCCGAACGCGTCGGCCGTGAGGAAGATGACGTTGCTCGGGTGACCGGCGCGCTTCGCCGGGAGCATGTTCGCGATCTTCTCGAGCTTGTACGCGGCACGCGTGTTCTCGGTCTTCGAGTCATCGTCGAGATCGAGGTTTCCACGCGCGTCGACGACGACGTTCTCGAGCACCGTGCCGAAGCTGTGCACCGCGTTCCAGATCTCCGGCTCGGCGTCGGCCGAGAGGCGGATCGTCTTCGCGTAGCAGCCGCCCTCGAAGTTGAAGACGCCTTCGTCGCCCCAGCCGTGCTCGTCGTCGCCGATGAGCTTGCGCGCCGGATCGGCGGAAAGTGTCGTCTTGCCGGTGCCCGAGAGACCGAAGAAGACCGCGACGTCCTCCCCGTCCTCCGAGACGTTCGCGGAGCAATGCATCGGCGCGATTCCCTCGAGCGGCAGGAGGTCGTTCATCACCGTGAAGACCGACTTCTTGATCTCGCCGCCGTAGAACGTGCCGCCGATGATCACCTCGCCGCGGCTCGGGTGGAGGCAGACGAACACCTCCGTGCGCGTGCCGTCGGTTGCGGGGTCGGCCTCGACCTCGGGCTCGTGGAGGATCAGGACGTCGGGCGTGAAGCCCTCGAGCTCGGCATCGGTCGGCTCGATGAACATCGTCTTCGCGAACAGCGCGTGGTACGGGTGCGCCGTGAGAACGCGGACGGCGAGCCGGTGCGCCGGGTCGGCGCCGCAGAAGGCGTCGATGACGAAGATGTCCGACCGCTCGAGGCTCGCGGTGATCTTCCCGCGCAGCCCGTCGAAGTGCGCCTCGGAGATCTCGGAGTTCACGTCGCCCCACCAGATCCGCTCCTCGGAACCCGGCTCGCGGACGATGAACTTGTCCTTCGGCGAGCGGCCGGTGAAGCGGCCTGTGTCGACGACGAGGCCGCCGGAGTCGGAGAGGACGCCTTCCCCGCTGTCGAGCGCGGCCGCGTAGAGCTGCGACGTGCTCGGGTTGCGGCGGACGCGACCGCCCGCCCGCAGGCCGTGCACGGCGAGAGCGTCCGCTGGCAGGTCGGCGATCGTCACGGGGGTGCATCGTAGTAGCCGGAGTCGCTCCCTGGTGCCGGTAATCTCGGCTGGTGGCTACCCCAGTGCGATCCCGCAAACGGTCAGGCGCCGCCGTCGAGCGGCTCATCAACCGCGAGCTCTCGTTCCTCGACTACGACGCGCGCCTGCTCGATCTCACCTCCGACGCGAGCATGCCGCTCCTCGAGCGCGTGTTCTTCCTCAAGGTCTTTTCGGAGATGCTCGACGAGTTCTTCATGGTGCGGGTCGCCGGCCTGATGGGGCAGGCGGCAGCGGGCCTCACCGCTCGATCGCCCGACGGACTCACCCCGCGGCAGACGCTCGCCGATGCTCGCAGCCGCGTGCTCGATCTCTACGGCCGGCAGGCGCGCCTCTGGGCCGACGAGCTCCGCCCCGCGCTCGCGGCCGAAGGGATCGTCGTCACGGGCGTCGACGACCTGAACGACGACGAGCGCAAAGAGCTCGACGAGCGCTTCGATCGCGAGATCTATCCCGTGCTCACGCCGCTCGCGGTCGGCCCGGGCCAGCCGTTCCCGTTCATCTCACCGCTCTCGGTGAGCCTCGGAGTGTTCGTCGACGATCCCGACACCGGGGAGGAACGGTTCGCGCGGGTCAAGGTGCCCGAAGGCCTGCCGCGGTTCCTGCCGCTCGGCCGGCGCGGGCGGTTCGTCGCGCTCGAGCACGTGCTCGCCCACTATCTGCCGCGCCTCTTCCCGGGCATGCGTGTGCGCGAGTGGTCGCTCTTCCGCGTCACGCGCGACGCCGACCTCGACGTGTCCGACGAGGCGGACGACCTCCTCGAGGCCGTCGAGCTCGAGCTGCGCCGCGCGCGCTTCGGCGAGGTGACGCGCCTCGAGCTGGCCGGGACGATGTCCCGGCCGATGCGCGACCAGCTGCAGCAGGGGCTCCGCGTCTCCGACGACCTCATCTACCCGATCGAGGGGATGCTCGATCTCGCGGATCTCGGCCAGCTGTTCTCGCTCGACCGGCCGGACCTCAAGAACGACCAGTGGCGGGCCGTCCGGCGCCCGCCGTGGCACGCGATCGATACGGCGGCCGAGCAGTTCGCGGCGATCCGGAACGGTGACCTCGTCGTCCATCACCCGTACGACTCGTTCGCCGCGAGCTTCGAGTCGTACATCGACCGGGCCGCGTCCGACCCGAACGTCATCGCGATCAAGTCGACCGTGTACCGGACGAGCGACGACACGCCGCTCGTGCCGGCGCTCATCGAGAACTCGGAGCGCGGGAAGCAGAGCGTCTGTCTCGTCGAGATCAAGGCGCGCGGCGACGAGCGCCGCAACATCGAGCAGTCACGCGCACTCGAGCAGGCGGGAGTCCACGTCGTCTACGGCTTCCCCGGCCTCAAGATCCACGCGAAGACGACGCTCGTCGTGCGCCGCGAGTCGGGCCGCCTGCGCCGCTACGTCCATGTCGGCACCGGTAACTACAACGCGTTGACGGCGCGCGTCTACGAAGATTTCGGGCTGTTCACCGCCGACGAGGCGATCGCCGACGACGTCGCCGACCTCTTCAACCACCTCACCGGCTTCGGCCGGCCCGCCCACTTCCGCAAGCTCCTCGTCGCGCCGTTCACGCTACGGCAGCGCCTCGTCGAGGAGATCCGCGGCGTCGCCGACGCAGCCCGCAACGGGAAGAAGGCGCACATCCGGATCAAGGTCAACGGCCTCACGCATCCGGAGATCATCGACGAGCTCTACGCCGCCTCCGAGGCGGGCGCGAAGATCGACCTCCTCGTGCGCGGCGTCTGCTCGCTGCGGCCCGGGGTTGCGAAGCTGAGCGAGCACATCCGCGTCCGCAGCGTCCTCGGCCGTTACCTCGAGCACAGCCGGCTCTTCGTGTTCGAGGCGGACGGCCGGAGTGTCTACTTCATGGGGAGCGCCGATCTCATGCCGCGCAACCTCGACCACCGCGTCGAGATCCTCACCCCCGTCGACGACGCCGAGTTCCAGACCGAGATCGACGCAACGATCGAGGCAATGTGGCGCGACACGGCAGGCTCGTTCGAGCTCGATGCGAAGGGCAACTGGACGCGCGTGCGGCCGAAGAAGGACGAGCGCCCACGGTCTGGGCAGACGACGCTCATGCGACGGGCGCGGCGGCGTCTCTCGCTCGCCCGCGCCAGATAGCCCCGTCGTTGTCACCGGACCGCCTCCGTTTCTTCACCAAAGCTCTCCGGCGTCGGCCGATCCCGGACCTAGGATGGCCGGAGATGCGCGTCGGTGTCATTGACGTCGGTTCGAACACGACCCGCCTGCTCGTCGCCGGCGTCGTGGACGATGGACTCGTTCCCCTCGACAAGGCGAAGGTACGCCTTTCGCTCGGTGAGGAGATCGAACGGTTCGGCCGCGTCTCGGACGTTCATGTCGCCGCGGCGGCGAAGGCCGTGCGCAAGATGGCCGAGACCGCGCGCCGCGAGCGCGTCGAGACGCTCGACGTCTTTCTCACCGCACCCGGCCGGCAGGCGGCGAACTCCGCCGAGCTCGTCGCGGCGCTCTCGCGCGCCTCCGGCGTGCGCGCGCGCGTGCTGTCGAAGGAGGAGGAAGGCACGCTCGCCTACCGCGGCGCCGTCCTCACCGCCGACATCCCGCTGCGCGAGCGGATCGCGGTCTGCGACATCGGCGGCGCCTCGAGCGAGATCGCCGTCGGCTCACCCGGCTCGGATCCCGACTGGATCGAGTCGGTCGACCTCGGCTCGGTGCGGCTGACGACGCGCGGCGGCGACCTGCGCGCCGAGGCCGCAGCAGCGTTCGCGGCGGTTGCTCCGCCCGAGGTAGAGGCTGCGCTCGCCGTCGGCGGCAGCGCGCGTGCGGCGCGGCGACTCGTCGGCGCCGAGCTCGGCCCGGACGAGCTCTCCGAGGCGATCGCCATCGCAGCGAAGAGCTCGGTGCGAGAGCTCGGCCGGCGCTACGACATCGATCGCGCCCGCGCCCAGATCGTTCCCGCCGGCCTCGCGCTCCTCGCCGAAGTCCAGTCGCGGCTCGGTGTCCCGCTCCACGTCTGCAGCGGCGGGATCCGCGAGGGAGCGGCACTCGCCTCGCTCGAGACGCTCGCCGCCTAGAACACGACGTACTGGGCCTTCTTCAGGCCGTGGCCGAGGAGCTCGAAGATCACATCGCCGTGCGTGCACGCGACAACGCCCGGCTCCTCAAGAAGCGCCCGTGCGGAGCTGCCGCCGCCTTCGGCGAGCCGGTCGTCGAGCTCGACCTCCAGGCCGAGCGCGGCCGCGAGCGGCTCGACGGTCTGCACACAGCGGGCGTAAGGGCTGGAGACGACCCGGCGGACGTCCTCCGTGCCGAGCTCGTCGGCGAGCTTCTCCGCCTGCCGGCGCCCCTTCTTGTCGAGCGGCCGGTGCTGGTCGTCGGCCGCCCACATGTAGCGATCACCGGCCGAGGCGTGCCGGAGAAGAACGCTCACAGCGCCTTCCTCAGCCGCTGCCATACGCCTGGCCATCGCGTGCGGGCGTCGCGCCGCCGCGCCTCCTCGCGCTCGGCGATGCGCCCTGCCGCGAAGGCGAGCGCCGGGTCGCCCGCGGCGGCGAGCGCGCGCAGGCGCTCGCCCGCGACCACGGCGTCCTGATGCTCGCCGAGCACGTCCTGCAGCTCCTTCGCACGCCTCACGAGCTTCGCGTTCCCGGCGAGCTCGGCCGCGTACCGCGTCCGCTTACCCGCCTTCCGAAGCGCATGGAGCTCGTCGTCGGCCGGCTCACTCGGGAGCGACTTCGCGATCTTACGGAGCTTCTCGGCCTGGCGGTCGACGAGATCCGCCACCGTTGAGCCATCGCCGCTCGGCGTGAGCTCCCGCGCCGTCCGTTCGAGGTCGTCGAGCAGGCGGAAATAGCGGTCGGAATCGAGCGCCCGCAGCAGCCGCCGGCGCGCCGCGGCCCGTTCACGCGCGAGGGAGGCGATCGCAGCGCGAAAGTCCTTCCGGACGTCGTCATCGAGCTCCTCCGCGTCGGCGCGGAACCGTTCGATGAGGACGTCGAGATCGCGCACGTCGCCGAGAACGCGGCCAAGCTCCTGGAGCTCGGCCTCGACCGCTTCGGTGTCGTCGCCGATCACCGGGCGCGCGGTGCGGAAGAGAGCGCGGGCGCGGCGGACGGCGACGCGCATGGCGTGGAGGCTCTCGGGGTCACGGCCGAGCCGCGTGCCCGGATCGTGCGCTTCGATCGCGCGCAGCTGCCGCAGCAGCCCGGCGCGAAGCGCCTCGACCGCAGCCGGGCCGGAACGCGGCAGCTCCTCCTTGAGAGCGAGCGCGCGGAAGAGCTTCGGGGTCTCGGCGCCGCGCTTGGCGCCGGCCTTGCGAAGGTCGCGCGCGATGAGATCGAGATGCCGCGGATCGCCGCTTCGCAGCTCGATCTCGACCTCGACGAAGCGCTCGCGCACCCGGCTCGCGTCCATGATCGACACCTGGTCGAGCGTGACCTCTGCCCGCGAATCCTCGCGCGCCACGAGCTCGCCGGTACGCCGGGTCCGCAGCTCGGCGACCTTCGCGAGCGGGCCTCGGCGCAGGTGCGCGCGCAAGAGCCGCGTCATCGACTCGGGCACATGCACGGGGCCGCCCGGCTCCGCGAGCTCGAGCCGGAAGCCTTCGGACGGGAGCTTGAGCTGCCAGACGCTGCGCCCATGTTCCGTCCGCCGGCGCAACGTGACGCCCGACGCCGCGAGCGAGACGCCCGGCACGTCGTAGTAGACCGAGGTGAACGAGCGCGGTTCGAGCGGCCGCCCGCCGAGCGGCGGCAGCTCGAACCCGGTCGGCGCGTCGAGCTTCCGCTCGTACTCCGCGGTCGCTTTCACGCAGCCCAGATTACGGCCCGAGCTAGCTCGGTTGGGGAACCACCCGGATGTACGGCTTCGGCTCCTCCCACTCCCCGAACAGCTCTTTCGCCTCGTCGTTCGAGACGGAGCCCGCGATGATCACGTCGTCGCCCGGCTGCCACTGCGCCGGGGTCGCGACCTTGTGGGTCGCGGTGAGCTGGAGCGAGTCGATGACACGCAGCACCTCGTCGAAGTTGCGGCCGGTCGTCATCGGATAGACGAGCAGGAGCTTGATCTTCTTGTCCGGCCCGATGACGAAGACGTTCCGCACGGTCTGGTTCAGCGCGGGCGTCCGCTCGGCCGGGTCGCCCGAGACGTCGGCGGGAAGCATCCCGTACGCCTTCGAGACGGCGAAGTCGTAGTCACCGATGATCGGATAGTTCGGGCGCGTCCCCTGCGTCTCTTCGATGTCGTCGGCCCACGCCGAGTGCTGGTCGACCGGGTCGACCGAGAGGCCGATGATCTTGACGTCGCGCTGGTCGAACGCCGGCTTGATCGAGGCCATGTATCCGAGCTCGGTCGTGCAGACCGGCGTGAAGTCCTTCGGGTGGGAGAAGAGAACCGCCCACGAGTCGCCGATCCACTCGTGGAAGTCGATCTCGCCTTCCGTCGTCTGCGCCGTGAAGTTCGGCGCCTCGTCTCCGATCGTCAGTGCCATCCCATTCCTCCTCGTTTGTCCCCCTCACAGAACCATGTACGCAAGAAACGCCTGGAGAGCGTTTTACCTTCCGTGGAGCTCGAGAACGAGCCCTTCCGCGGCCAGCTCGATCTCGCGGCCCGCGAGCCGCGCCGCCTCGTCCCGCATTTCCTCGAGGGTCTCGTCGTCGTGAATCGGGTCGTGGTGGAACATGAGCGCGCGCCCCGGCTCGGTGCGGCGCACGAACGCCGCGAAGTCGGGCAGCGACGAGTGGCCCCACCCAACCTTGTCCCCGTACTCGGCGGCGGTGTACTGCGCGTCGTGAAAGAGGACGTCGGCGCCGGTTGCGAGGTCGACTCCGGCGTCAGGGTCGAGGCCGAGCTCGTTGTCGGGGATGAACGTGAGCGTCCGCCCCGCTTCCTCGAGGCGGTAGCCGAGCGCCCCGCCGGGGTGCTGCACGGGCGCCGCTGTGACCGTGAGCCCACCGATCTCCCACGTCTCGTCACGCACCTCCGTCACCTCGAAGCGAGCCGGGATGTCGGCGTACCTAAGTGGGAAGAGCGGCGGCGAGAGGTACGCGTCGATGCATTCGTCGAGCGTCCTGTCGCCGAGGTGCGGCCCCCAGACGCGGACTTCGGTGTCCGTGAAGAGCGGCGGGAAGAAGCCGAGCCCCGCGACGTGATCGAGGTGCATGTGCGTGAGAAGGATGTCGATCTCGGCCGGCGGGTCGGGCATGAGCGCGTTCCCGAGCAACCGGATCCCGCTGCCGCAATCGAGGATCACGAGCCGGCCTTCCGCTGTCTCGATCGCAACGCACGCTGTGTTGCCCCCGTACCGGACCGTCGCCGGTCCCGGCGCGGGGAGCGTGCCACGGCACCCCCAGATCTCCGCCTTCATGGCGCGCACCCTACCGTCGTCGCCGCGACGGATCGCATCGATGCGGTGACGACGGCGCTTGACGCGCGCCGCGTGTGCTCGTAGCCTCGACGCACATGGCCACGTCAGTCATCTGTATCTCGAGAGCGGTCGGCGCGGGAGGCGAGGATGTCGCCCGCCTCGTGAGCGAGCGGCTCGGCTTCACCTACGTCGACGAGGAGATCATCTCGCGCGCCGCGGAACGCAGCGGTATCGATCACGAGACGATCGCCGACGAGGAGCGTCGCAAGTCCCTCATGGCCAGTCTCATCGCGGCGATGGCCGACGGCGGCGCGACGTTCGGGGCGCCGCCGGTCGAGAGAACCTGGAACGACCCGTCGAGCGACGACGTGCGGTCGTTCATCCGCGACGCGATCGAGGAGTTCGCAGCGAAGGGCGACGCGGTCATCGTCGCGCACGCCGCGTCCCAGGCGCTCCCGAGCACCATGGGTGCGCTGCGGGTCTTGATCACCGCGTCGCCCGGGACGCGCGCGGCGCGACTCGCGGAGGCGGACGGCCTCGACCAGCTCGGCCGCGGAGAAGGCGATCAAGAGCTCCGACCAGGCACGAGCCGACTACCTCAAGCGCTTCTACGACATGAAAGAACTTCCGACGAGCTATGACCTCGTCGTCAACACCGACGCGCTCTCGCTCGAACGAGCCGCCGGCGTGATCGTGCACGCTGCGAGCCAGTAGGAGTCTCCGCGCAGGCTTGTGAGGTGCCCGATGGTCCCCTATGCTCAGGATCCGCGCCTTTGCGCGGAGCTTTCGAGCGAGAGGAGACTGAGGGTGGGTTCTTTCATGCGTAAATTCGGATGGACAGGCCGGGTCGCGTCCGTTGTGGCGGTCGTCGTCGGCGTCCTCGCAATCGCGGGATCCGTCGGGAGCGCCTCGGCGAACAGCGGCGGCCCCGGCACAGCGATCCAGTACGGGTCGACGTGGGCGTACGCGAGCTCAGAGGTGCCCGAGGGCTGGATGAATCCGGGCTTCGATGCGAGCGGGTGGGCAACAGACTCCGGCCCGTTCAGCAACGCGGCGCCGGTGTATTGCGCCGGCTCGTACGGCGACGCCGGTCTGCCGACCACCGGGAACACCGATTTCCCGATCGGCGGTTCGCTCTACCTCCGCAACTCTTTCGTCCTCCCGGCGGATGCCTGGGGCCTCCATCTCAGCGGAACGATCGACAACTACGCGGCGATGTGGGTCAACGGCAGCTCCTACGGCAGCGCGAATGGCGGCAACTGTTCGACGGGCGATATCAACGTCGACGTTCCGAACGCGAGCCTCCAGCGCGGAGCGACCTCGAACCTCGTCGCAGTCAACGCGTCGGACGACGGGAGTACGGCGACGTACTTCGCGCTTCAGGCGACGTACGGAGCGATCGCGTTCGGGAACCAGCCGGTCGAGACGCAGAAGAACACGCCGCTCACCGACGGCTCCGGGCCGATCTACGTGACGATCGCACCCCCGGCCGGCGGCGCGCCCGTTTCGGACGGCACCGAGGTCGATCTCACGCTCCAGACGATCTCGGGCACCGGGACGCTCTCGGGCGGCACGGCCTTCACCTCCGGCGGCGTTGCGACGTTCCCGGCTCTCGCGGTGTCGGCGCCGGGCCAGTACCGGCTCGTCGCCACGAGCGGCGGCGCGACCGTCACGGGCAACGCGTTCGTGATCGCGGATCAGATCACGCCGTGCTCGGGGAACTGCAGCGCGGCGGGATCGACGTCGGACACCTCGGTCCAGGCGTCGGCGTCGAGCAACGGTGGCGCGCTCGCCGTCTCGACGATCCCCGGTGCCGGCGCCCCGGCGGGTGTCTGCGGCGCCGGCTTCACCCAGCTTGGTGCGGGGGCAGACGTGAGCCTCGTCGGAGGCGGCCAGGGCAACCTCTTCGTCACATGGAAGCTCGACCGGTCGCTCGTCGGTAACCGCACGGCGTTGAGCTTCAACCTCTGTGTCGGCGCCGCAAACCTGCTCGACCCGCAGGACACGTTGCCGACGACGAAGGGCTGGATAACGAAGAACGGGTCGCGCGCCGTACCGGTGGCCGATCCGAACCTCGGCGTCACGCAGTTCTGGGGCCTGCTCCGGGAGTGCCTCCTCGTGCCGTGGTCTCACGGACAGCCGACGAGCCCGTGCTGGATCGACAAGCGTAAAAACCTGCGGGGCGACGTGATCATCGACGCCTTCCTGCCGAATCCGTGGGACGCGGGCTTCCACGGAGGCTGAGTAGAAGCAGACCGGCCTAGAACTCTCGCCTGTCGGGCGGGAGCGGGATCTCGGGAGTGGCGACCACCCCGAGCCGCGTGAAAATCGCGTCCCGCTCCCGCTCGACTTTCTCTTCGCTCGCGCCGTCGAGCCGCGCGAGCGTCGCAAGCGCGTCAAGAGCGAGCGCGACCTCGTACTCCGCTCCGGCCTTCCGCGCGCTTTCGAGGCTCTCGTCGAGTGCGGCGCGCGCCTCGTCGAACCGACCGAGCTGAAGGAGGGCGATACCGCGCATGCGGTGGAGCGTCGGCCCGAGCGGAAAGATCCCGTCGAAGGCCGGAGAACGCTCGATCGTTCGCTCGACGTAGGCCACGGCATCCTCGGCCGAGCCCTCGAGCACGAGCAACTCGGCGAGCCGCGCCTCCGTGACGAACACCTCGTTCGACTCGCCGGCGCGGTCGTACTCGTCGCGCGCCTCGGCGAGCAGGCGGCGCGCCTCGTCGAACCGCCCGACCCGCGCGAGGAGGAGGCCGAGGTACCGCGCCGTCTCCCCGATGCGAGGGCCTGACCCCGACGCTCTCGCGATGCGCAGCGACTCCCGCATCAGCGGCTCCGCGTCGGCCAGCCGGCCCTGGTCGAGCAGGACTTCGGCCCGGTTGACGGTGGCGAACGACGCCGACCAGCGGTCCCCCGACCGCTCCCAGACGTTTTCCGCCCGCTCGTAGAACCCGACCGCCTCGGTCCACTTGGCCTGGTAGTAGGCGATGGCGCCGAGGTTGTTGAGGATCGCCCCTTGCCGCTCGAGGTTGCCGAGCTCCTCGTAGATCGCGAGAGCCCGCGCGGAGTAGACGGCTTCGTCGAACCGCCCGAGGGTCGCGTACGCCCAGTCGAGGACGTACTGCGCCTGCGCGAGCGCCTCCTTCGCGGCCGTCCCTTCGGCGACCTCAATCGTGCGCTTGCACCACTCGATCGCCTCGACCGGCTTCCCTTGCCGTTGCTTGATGACGGCCTTGCGAGCGAAGAGGTTCGCGCGCTCCCTGACCGCCGCCGCGTCGTCGAGCCCCTCGATCGCGCGGAGGCCGCGCGTGACACGGCGTAGCGCCTGGGAGTAGCGGCCGAGACGCCAGGGAATCAGAGCCTCCTTGAGCAGGAGACGCGCCTGTTCGACGCGGTCACCCGCGACGTGCCGCAGCGAGAGCTTGTACGCGTCCCCGGCGGCTTCGAACTCGCCGAGGCGATAGCGAACGTCCCCGAGCGACTCCGCCACGACGCCGACATCGGCGCCGGCCGCGCCGCGGAACCGCCTCGCGGTGTCGAGCGCCCGCGTGTAGAAGCTCGCGGCGTCGACGTTGGCGTAGATCCCCTTCGCGTGATCGCCGGCGAGCCGCGAGTAGCGCCAGGCGCGCTCGCGATCGCCGGCGTGGAAGAAGTGCGCGGCGAGCACGCCCGCTTCGTCGACCGGATCGCCGCCGAGCCGGCTCTCGAGCGCGAGACCGGCGCGGGCGTGCAGCTCGCGGCGGCGGCTGAACGGCAGACCCTCGTACGCGGCATCGTGGACGAGCGTGTTGCGGAACCGGAGACGGCCGTCGGCGTCCCGGTCGACGAGGCCGCGCAGCCGCTCCCACAGAGCCTCGTCGGGCGTCACGTCGTCACCGAGAGTCGCGACGATGAGGTCCTCGTCGAACGCAACGCCGAGCACAGATGCGTACCGGAGCACAATCCGGTCAGCAGGACTGAGCCGGTCGATGTCGGCGGTCACGACCGCCTCGACCGAGTCGGGCAGCTCGTCGGTCGTCCCGGCGGCGCGCGCGACGTTGAGCAACTCGACGAGGAACAGCGGGCTTCCGCCGGAACGCCGCGCGAGCTCCTCGACCTCGTGCGGCCTGAACGGCTGCTCGTCGGTCGCGATCTCGACGATCTCCGCGGCTTCGCGCTCGGAGAGCGGCAGCAGGTCGAACGCGAGGAAGCGCACGTCCTCGTCCTCGACGTCCGTCCAGAGCTCGTCCGGCTGCGTCCGGGCCACGACGAGCGCGTGCGGCAGCGACTCGCCCGCCTTCGCGATGCGCCGCAGCAGGTCGGTGCTCGAGTCGTCCATGAACTGCGCGTCCTCCACGACAAACGCGAACGGCTCTGCGTCGAGCCGTGCGGCGAGGAACCGGCACGTGACGTCGGCGAGCGTTTCACGGAGGAAGCGCTCGTCGATTGCCTTCGTCTCGGGAGTCGCCGGCAGGTCGAGGCCAAGCAGGATCCCGAACAGCGGCACCCACGGGACAAGCTCTGGGTTGGCATCCGCAACGGCGGCGCGCAGGGCGCGCTCTGCGTCCGCCGGAGCGCTGTCGGGCGCGAGGCCGAAGAGCTCGCGCAGGAGGTTCCGCAGCGCGTGGTACGGGGTCGAGGCCTCGTACTCCTCGCACGTCGCGCGGAACACGCGGAGCCACGGCGCCGCGGCAAGCGCCTCGCCGATGAGGCGCGTCTTGCCGATGCCGGACGGCCCCGCGATCTCGACGATCCAGGCCGTCCCGCTGCCGACTTCGTCGAGGACGTTCCGGAACGCTTCGAGCTCGCGCGCACGACCGACGAACGGCGTCTCCGCAATCCGATGCTCGCGGCGGCCGGCGATCGGGCCGACGAGCGACGCCGTGACCGGCTCGGCCTTCCCCTTCGCCGCGAACGGCTCGAGCGGCGTCGTCTCGAACGTCGTCCGCGACCGCTCGAGCACGACGTCGGTTGCGAGGATCTGCCCGGGCTCGGCGCGCGCCATGACGCGTGCCGCGGTGTTGATCGCGTCGCCGAGCACCGCGTACGTCCGGCGGTACGGCGGGCCGAAGTCACCGGTGAACACGTGCCCCGCGTCGAGACCCGCGCGCACCGGAATCAGCCCGGGTCGGTCCATCACCTCCCGCGCCAGGCGCAGCGCTCCTTCCTCGTCATGTCCCGTTGTCGAAGGAGCGCCCGCCGTCAGGAGAACCTTGATGCTGCCCTTCGAGACGTCGGTGACGTTGAACGGGACTCCGAACCGCTCGGCCGCCTCCTGGATCGAGCTGATCCGCTCGTCGAGCGCCTCGGCGAGCACGGCTGGACCGACGTCGGCGAGTAGCGCGTCGGTGTTCATCAGATCGAAGAACACCGCCGTAACCGCGCGATGCTCGGGCTCGCTGCGCTCGAGGAGGACGTGCTCCCGCGCTGCGACCGGAATGCACGACGCCACGTCCACTCCGCTCACCCGGCCGACATCGGGAGCCGGAGCCGGCTCCGCATCCGGCGGCGCGACGAGCAGAAGCGCCTCGCCCGCGGGCGCGCCAACGCAGGCGGGCGGGAGATGCCCGGCGAGCGTGGGACTGAGCCCGATCTCGCCCGCGTCGGCGGCGCCCTCGATCACCGCGGTCTCGGTGGCGACAGGCCCTGCCACGAGCAGCTCGCGGTGGATCGCGCCCGCGAGGAAGAAGTCGATCTCTCCGGTCGCGATTCCGATCGACATGCGCAGCGTCGTCCGCGTGCTGCCCACGCGCACGCGCCCGACCGTGTCGATCGTTCCCTGCATCTCCCACGCCGCACGCGCGGCGCGCTGCTCGTGGCCGTCGCCCTCGAAGAGGAGCAGCATCGCGTCGCCGCCCCACTTGAGCAGGCCGGCGCCCCAGCGGTACGCCTCGTCGAGCAGCGCGCAGAAGATCGGGTCGAGCGTGTCGCGGAGCAGCTCGGCACCGATCTTGCCGCGCCGGTTGAGACTCTCCGTCAGCGCCGTGAAGCCCGAGATGTCGACGAATGCGAGCGAGCCGTCGACTGCCCGGTATCGCGTCTCCGGCATGTCGCGCAGCCACTCGATCTGGAGCCGCGGAACGTACGGCTTCAGGACGTCGTTCTGGTCGTCTAGCGCACCGGCCACCCTGCCGAGTATGCACCCGGGCCGTGTAACAGTCCGGTGACGAGCTGTTGTCTGCGGCGGCCGCGGCACGTAGATTCCAACCTGTGGCACACGTTGACGACCTGGCCGGCATCCCGCTCTTCGCGAGCCTGAGCGACGAGGAGCGCGCAAGCCTCGCGGAATGGTTCGAGGTCTCCAACGCGAGCGCCGGCATGGTGCTCGTCACCGAGGGCGCGGCCGGGTACTCGTTCTACGTCCTCGTCGACGGTGCGGCGGAGGTGACGGTCGAGGGCGAGACCGTCGCGACGTACGGCCCCGGCGACTTCTTCGGTGAGATGGCGATCCTCGGCGGCGGTCGCCGGAACGCCACCGTCACGGTCACGTCTCCGTCCCGCCTCCTCTCGATGTTCGGCACCGAGTTCCGCATGCTCCAGGACGTGCAGCCGGACATCGCGGCGCACCTCGAGGAGACGATGAAGCAGCGCGCCGCCGAGCTCGACGAGCTGAACGCCTAAGCGACGACGCGCGTTCCGGTCGCCTTGAACGTCGCGTAGGCGCGGCCGCCCGTCTCGAGGCCGAGCCTGCGGAGCGACTCGGCGGTGATCTCGGCGCTCACCGGGCCGATCGTGACGCGCGCGCGGTTCCCGAGCTCGGTGATCGTGGTGATCGTCCCCGCGACGACGTTGAGCGCGGAGTCGTCGGGCGGATGGGTCGCGACCGTGATGTCCCACGGGTAGACGGCGAGCGTCGTCGCGCCCTCGACCTCGTCCGCCGTCTTGAGCACGGTGCCGTCCTCGAGCCTGACCGGCAGGACGTTCGCGCCCGTGAACGAAGCAACAAACGGATCGGCCGGACGCGCGACGAGATCCGCCGGGCTGCCTTGCTGGCGGAGGCGGCCGTCGACGATGACACCGACCTCCGTCGCGAGCGCCGCGGCGTCCTCGAAGTCGTGCGTGACGAGTAGCGCCGGGATCTCGAGCCCGGCGAGGAGCTGCTGGAGCTCGGTGCGCACCTCGATGCGCGTGTGCGCGTCGAGCGCGGCGAGCGGCTCGTCGAGGAGGAGGATCGCAGGGTCGCGGGCGAGCGCACGGGCGAGCGCAACGCGCTGGCGCTCGCCGCCCGAGAGACTGTCCGGCCGCGCGTCCGCGAGGTGCTGGATCCCGAGCCGCTCGAGGTACTCGTCCGCCGCGTGCCGCCGCGCGTACTCGACGTTCTGCCGCACGGTGAGGTGCGGGAACAGGGCGTAGTCCTGGAAGACGAGCCCGACGCTCCGGCGCTCGGGCGGCACGAAAACGCCGGCGGCGCCGTCGAACCACGTCTCCTTCCGACACCGGATCGAGCCACCGCTCGGCCGCACGAGCCCGGCGATCGCGTTGAGGACGGTGCTCTTCCCGGCGCCCGACGGCCCGACGAGGGCAACCGTCGAGCCGACCTCGAGGCTTACCTCGAGCTCGAAAGACCGAAGAGGGACGGTGACGCGTTCGAGGATGACCGTTGCCATGAGAGAGCAATTCTGAGTGTCAGGAGCAGGACGGCGCTGACGAGGACGAGCACGCCGCCCATCGCGAGGGCCGCGTCGAAGCTTCCGCCTTCGAACTCGGTGTAGATCGCGAGCGACAGCGTCTGCGTGACGCGCTTGGAGGCTTCCGGCGAACATGATCGTCGCGCCGAACTCGCCGAGGCCGCGCGCGAACGACAGCGCGAGTACCGGCGATGAGCCCGCCGCGCGCGAGCGGGAGCATGACGCGGAAGAACGTCCGCGTCGTGCCCGGCGCCGAGCGTGCGCGACGCCGCCGGCAGTCGCGGATCGACCGCCTCGAACGCGGCGATCGCCTGCCGGATGTAGAGCGGGCTCGCGACGTACGCGACCGCGACGGTGACCGCGGTCTGCGTGAACGGGATCGAGATGCCGAAGAATCGAGGCTCGAGCCGAGCAGCCCGAGCGGCCGAGCGCGACGAGCAGCCCGATCCCCGCCACGGCCGGCGGCAGGACGAGCGGCAGCTCGACGAGCGTGACCGCGAGCGAGTGTCCTCGGAACCGCCTCGTCGCGAGGAGATACGCCGTCGGCGTCCCGAAGAGCAGGATCAGCGCCTGCGCAGTGACGCTCGTCTTCAGCGTCACGACGAACGCGTCGCGGACGACGGGGTTCGAGAGCTGGCCGGATCAGGCTCCCCGGCGTCGTGTGGACGAAGATCCCGACGATCGGCAGGGCGAGGAAGACGAGCGTGACCGCGGCCAGCGCCGACGAACAGGCCGCCGCCCAGCCTGTCACCCAGCCGGCTCGCTCATCTCCTACTTCTTCGGCTTGACGCGCGGCAGGAAGCCGTACTCGAGCAGCTTCGCCTGGCCCGCCTTGCTCAGCACGAGCTTGATGAACGCCTGCGCCGCGGTCTTGTTCGGGCTGGCGGAGACGACGCAGATCCCGTACTGCACCTTCGGCTGCGCCCACGCCGGGATCTTGATC
This sequence comes from uncultured Actinomycetes bacterium, assembly GCA_963767525.1. Taxonomy (GTDB): domain Bacteria; phylum Actinomycetota; class Thermoleophilia; order Gaiellales; family Gaiellaceae; genus Palsa-739. The sequence continues at coordinate 1,441,063 of CAVYEH010000001.1, read as the reverse complement.
ACCTTCACCTTGCCGGGCACGGTCTTCGCGTCGGTTGCGTAGACGAAGCCCGCATCCACCTCACCGAGCGCGACATGGGCCAGCACCGTCCCGACGTCTGGATCCTGGCTGACGACGTTCGCGTTCACCGCGGCGGCGATGTTCATGTTCTTGAGGATCTGCTGCGTGTACGACCCGACGGGTACGCGCAGGCGCGGCGACGTCGACCTTCACGCCGGGCTTCGTGAGGCCGTAGATGTTCTTGACGTGCGCCGGGTTCGCCTTCGGGACGACGATCACGAGCGTGTTGCGCGTGAAGACGACCGGGGCTTCGAGCAGAAGCCCTGCTGGTGGAGCTGCGTCGGGAGCGTCATGTTCGCCGAGGCGAAGACGTCAGCGGGCGCGCCGTTCTTGATCTGCGTCGCGAGCGTGTTCGAGCCGGCGAACGAGTACGTCTCATTCGGGTTGATCACGGGGAAGACGTCGGTCAGGGACGCCGCCGCGTAGACGGTGATCTTCGGGGTGGTCTTGGTCGCCGAAGCCGCCGGGCCTGCGAGCACGGCGAGCAGTCCGAGACCGAGAAGCAAACCCCTCATCAGCACGCTCTTCATCAGCTCTGCACCATCACGTTCGTTGATTTGACGATTGCCGTCGCCGCCATGCCCTTCTTCAGGCCGAGCTCCTCGACGGCATCGCGCGTGACAAGAGCGACGAGGCGGACGGGCTCGCTGACGACGAGCTCGACCTGGGCCATCAGCCCGTCGACCTTGACGTCCGTCACTGTGCCCGGGAAGCGGTTGCGCGCCGTGAGGTGCTCGCGTCCGCCGTCACCCCGCAGGCGGTCGATCTCCTTCGCAGCGACGACGCGCCGGTTGCTCTTGTCGCGGGTGACCTTGATCCGGCCCGCGCTGTCCCAGCGACGCAGCGTGTCGAGGCTGATCCCGAGTGCCGCTGCCGCCTCGCTCGCCATGTATTGCTGCTTCGCCATCTCAGCTCTCGTACTTGTCCAGGAAGTTCGAAACGGCGTCCATCGCGAGAGGCGCCGCCGGCAAGCCTCCGACGAGCGGCCTCCCCTGGAGCCCCGAGATCGCGCTCTGGTGCCGCGCTTCGTTGGCGAGAATTTGCGCCAGCGTCTGACGGTAATCCGGCGTCTGCACGTTCGTGATGGCGTCGATGTACGCGCCGACGAGTACCTGCTCGAGCTTTTGCGCGAAGCGCAGGACGCTGCCCGTGCCCGAGAACGTCCTCCCTGGGTACGAGAAATCGATGTCGTCGGACGTCGCGGGTGTCTGCCCCGCAGCCGTCATCAGCGAGGCAAGAAGCGTGTAGTGCTCGGCCTCGTCGGCGCTGATCCGGCTCGCCCGCGCCGCGTACTGCTGCTTCAGATCGCCGTGCGCGATCGCCTCGCTGTAGAAGTCGACGGCGAGCAGTTCGCCCGCGATCAGCAGCCGGAGATATGCGAGGTCGCCCGCCGGCGGCGCATCCGCAAGGGCTGCGGGGGCGAGCACGCCGAGACCGGACGCCGAAGCGAGCAGAACTCCGCCGCCGACGGCGCCGCGCCGGAATAGTCCACCGCGAGTCAGTCCACGCGCTTCTTCCTTGCCCATGCATTGCATGGGCGCGATCCTACACGTCGGGCGGCGGCCCGGAGTTCCGCAGCCGAAGCGACGCGAGGAAACCGAGGACGACGAACGCGGCCGCGATCAGAGCCGCGCGCCGCGCGCTCCAGACGAACGCCTCCTCGACAGGCGCGACGGCCGCCTGAAGCCGCGGCGTCTCGCGGAAGACCTGGAGAACGGCGCCCCCGCTCTGCTCGACGGCCGCGACGATCGCAGCGCGCTGCGGCGCCGGAACGCCCGCCTCCGCGAGCCGGCTCGAAGTTCCGGCTGCGAGCCCCGTCGTCAGCGCGGTGCCGAGAATCGCGATCCCGAGCGCGGAGCCGACCTGGCGCGACGTGCTCTGAATCCCCGAGCCCTCGCCGGACTGCGACGCCGGGACGTCGGCGAGGATGACGCTTGTCAGCTGGGCGGTGGCGAAGCCGACCCCGAGCCCGTAGATGAAGAGCTGCGGCGTGTACTGCCACCCCGGCCGGGCGACCGAGAACGACAACCCGACCGCGACGATTCCGACGATCTCGAGCAGGAGACCGAGCTGCACGACGCGGGTCGCACCGATGCGGCGGGTCAGCACAGCAGCGAGGCCGCCGGCGACGAACGCGCCGCCCGCGAGCGCGGTGAGCACGAGTCCCGTGTCGAACGCCGACAGGCCGAGTACGGACTGGAGGAAGAGCGGGATGACGAACACGAGGCCGAGCTCGCCGAGCCCGACAATCAGCACCGCGATGTTGCCGTAGCCGAAGCTCGGGATGCGGAACAGCGTGAAGTCGACAAGCACTGGTCGGCCGGCCCGCGCCCGCGCGCGCTCGACGAAGAAGAAGCCGGCGAGCGCGGACACTCCCAGCGCAAACGCGAACGGGATGACGGAGTGGCCGAGCGGGGCAAGGCCGAGAAAGTCCCGCTTCGCCCGTCCACCACCCGTACGTCTGGCCTTCGATCAGGCCGAAGACGATGCAGAGGAAGCCGAGCGTCGAGAGAACGACGCCAGGCGGGTCGTAGCCTGGGCGGGCGTCGGGATCGCGGCTCTCGTCGACGAAGAAGATCGCGCCCGCGAGCGCGAGAAGCGCGATGGGCAGGTTGACGTAGAACGCCCAGCGCCAGCTCAGGTGCGTGACGAACCAGCCGCCGACGAGCGGCCCGAGAGCAGCCATCCCGCCGATCGTCGAGCCCCAGATCCCGAACGCGATCGCCCGCTCCTGGCCGCGGAACGTCGCGTTGACGATCGAGAGGGTCGAGGGCAGGATCAGCGCGCCGCCGACACCCTGGAGAGCGCGGCCGAGGAGCAGCACTGCCCCGTTCGGCGCGAGCGCCGTGAGCACGCTCGCCGCAAGGAAGACGACGAGTCCGATGATGAAGATGCGGCGCCGGCCGCTGACGTCACCGACGCGTCCGACGCTGATGAGGAGCGCCGCGAAGATGAGCGAGTAGATCGAGTTCGCCCACTCCGCCTGCGTGATCCCGATGTGCAGGTCGCGGATGATCGACGGGATCGCGACGTTCACGATCGTCGCGTCGACGATGATCATCGCGACGCCGGTCGTCAGCGCGACGAGCCCAAGCCAGCGACGAGCGCCTCCGTTCACAGCGGCATCATCGCCGTCATGACGGCTGAAGCGTCCCGGCGAAGACCTGCCACGCGAGGAGCGACTTCGCGATCAGGCTGAGCAGCATGTAGACGCGCTCGCCGTAGAGGTAGTCGCTCCAGCGGCCGACGCGCTTGTACTGCAGAACCATGTTCACGGCGAAGATGTTGAAGAAGATGAACAGCGAGACGAAGATCGCGTAGACGAACCCCGGCGGGTCCGCGTCGCCGATGAGGTAGATGGCGACGCCGATCCACGGCACGATCCCCGCGAAGCAGCCGAACCAGTACGCCGTCCAGTTCGTTCGCTGCGTCGTCTGGTTGTGGAGCTCCATCATCCAGCCGAAGAAGATCATCGACGCGTTCACGGCGAAGATCGCGATGAGACTGACGACGTCGTAGATGCCGACGAGCATCGCGATCACGACCATCATCAGCGATGACGAGATCGAGTACTCGATCCACCGCGCCGGCGCGATCCCCCGCTGGAGGTTGGCCTCGTACCAGCCGCGCACGCGCGGCAGGGAGAGGATCCCGTGCGCGGTCGCGGAGAGGAGCAGGAAGAGCGCGACCATCGGGCCGATCTGCAGCCGGGTGAGCTCGCCGGGCACGGCGACGAGCTTGTTCGTGACGGGACTCATCTCCAGGAAGTGGGTCGTCACCGGGAGCGAGAACGAGCTGGCGAGCGCCAGAATCAGCGCAGCCTGCGCGAAGTGGAGCGCCCCCATCGAGATGTTCCAGCGGCGCAGGCTGCTCAACTTGACGGTCGCCGTCTTCATGCCGCCTCGGGACGCGAGCTGCGTCTCTCTCGAGCTCCTCGACCTCGGCGAGGCGCCGTTCGGCTGCGTACCGCCCGTCGAGAATCGCGCCATACATCGGAAGGGCGATACCGACCGCGACGAGCAGCGTCACGAGCACGCCCATCGCGAACAACGCCCCGGTGCTCACCGTGACCTCCCCACCGTCAGGCCGCCGAGGGCGAGAATCGAGGGAACCCAGAGCCCGACGAAGATGCCCTGGTCGTGGCTACCGGTGAACCAGAGGCTCACCGAAAGGACGAACGAGACGAACGCGGCGAGCAGGATCATGCCGCGGCCGGCGATGTCGAGCCTCGCCGTTGCGACCGTGGTGCGTGATGCTTCCATCTGAAATCTCCTCCTTGTGGACGGTGCACGAGGGCCGCCGCCCGGCGCGACGCACACGCCGGGCGGCATTGCCGCGGGTCCCGCGTTACGGAATCAGCACCTTGTTGATGACGTGAATGACGCCGTTCGAGCCGTAGACGTCGGCCTTCGTGACCGTGGCGCCGCCGACGATCACCTTGCCGCCCTTGACCTTGATCGAGAGCGATCCGCCCTCGAGCGTCTTCGCCTTGTGCAGCTTCATCGCCTGCGCCGCGGTCACCTCACCCTTGACGACGTGGTAGAGGAGCACCTTGCGGAGCAGAGCCTTGTTCTTGGCGAGCGCAGCGAGGGTCGCCTTCGGAACCTTCGCGAACGCCGCGTTCGTCGGTGCGAACACGGTGAACGGGCCCTTACCCGAGAGCGCGCCCACGAGCCCGGCCTTCTTCACGAGCGAGACGAGGGTCGAGAACTTGCTTCCTGCACCCGCGGTCTGGACGACATTCTTCAGCACGCCCTTCGGGATGAGGACGGAGTTGATCACGTGGATGACGCCGTTCGAGGCGGCCACGTCGGCCGTGGTGACCTTGGCCTGGTTGATGTACACCGAGGCGCCGTCGACCTTGATCTTGACGTTGCTGCCCTGGAGCGTCTGCGCGGAAGTCAGGTTGACGACGTCCGCCGCCGTCACGGTGCCCGAGACGACGTGGTAGAGGAGAACCTGCTTCAGCACGTCCGGGTTCGCCGCGAGATACGCGAGGGTCGCCTTGGGCACCTTCGCGAACGCAGCGTCGGTCGGAGCGAAGACTGTGAACGGGCCGCTGTTCGAGAGCGTGTCGGTAAGGCCCGCCGCGTTCACGAGCGAGACGAGCGTGTTGAACTGCCCTGCCGCGATTGCGGTCTGGACGATGTTCTGGCTGCCGGTCGCCCGCGACGAGGTCGAGGCGGAGGCAGATGAGCCGAGCACCGTCGCGGCAACGGCAGCGAGGGCAAGTAGAGCGAGAGCGATCTTGGCGCGTTTCATCGTTGTTCCTTTCAGACGTTGGACAATCATTGGACATAATTGTACAATCTTTGTTCCGTCCTGTCCAGTGTTCGTACAAAATGTGTACAGTGGTGGCATGGCCACGGAAATGGGAGCGCTGCGGATCGGGGAGTTCGCCCGGCGGGTCGGGGTCAACCCGGAGCTGCTCCGCGCGTGGGAGCGGCGTTACAACCTGCTGCAACCGATTCGGTCGGACGGCGGCTTCCGCCTCTACACGAACGAGGACGCAGAGCGCATCGCGCGGATGAAGCGCGCGCTCGACGAGGGGCTCTCCGCCGCGGAAGCCGCGCGCCGCACGCTCACGCAGACGCCGTCGCCGGAAGGTGTCCTCGACGACGCGCGCCAGCGACTGGTTGCGGCGACCCACGCGTACGACGAGCCCGCCGTCCATGCGGTGCTCGACGACGCGTTCGCCCGCTTCGCGCTCGAGACCGTGCTACAACAACTCGTCCTTCCCGCTCTGCGCGAGATCGGCGACGAATGGAAACGTGGCGAGATCGAGGTCGGGCAGGAGCATTTCGCAACGAACGTCGTCCGGGAGCGGTTGCTCGCACTCGGACGCCACTGGGGTCGCGGCGGCGGGCCCCTCGCTCTTCTCGCCTGCCCGCCCGGCGAGCGTCACGACCTCGGTCTGATCTCCTTTGGTCTCGTGCTCCGCTCGCACGGATGGCGCGTCCTGTTCCTCGGCGCCGACACGCCACTCGACACGATCGGCCAAGCGGTGGACGCCATGACACCTCGGCTCGTCGTGGTCGCAAGCATGGACGCCTCCCTCCTCGAGGCGCAGCGCGACGGCCTGCGAAAGCTCGCGCGTGGCTCGCGCCTCGTCCTTGCGGGCACGGGTGCGTCGGACGAGCTGAGCGCCGGCGCTCGGCCTCGAACGCCTCAACGGCGACCTCGTGGCCGCCGCGGCCGCGGTCGCCAATGGCTCCTAGGATCCTTCTCACCGGCGCGACCGGCTACGTCGGAGGCCGTCTCCTTCGCGCCTTCCTCGAGGAAGGACAGAGCGTGCGCTGCCTCGCGCGCAGGCCCGACGCGATCGCGCCGCAACCGAGGCTCGAAGTCGTCGGAGGTGATGTGCTCGACCCCGAGTCGGTCGCGCGGGCGCTCAAGGGCATCGACATCGCGTACTACCTCGTCCACTCGATGGGCTCCGACGCCGACTTCGCCGAGCTCGACCGCCGGGCGGCGACGATCTTCGGAAAAGCGGCGCGCGAAGCCGGAGTGCAACGGATCGTCTACCTCGGCGGGCTCGGCTCCGGGCGCGACCTCTCCAGCCATCTCAAAAGCCGGCAGGAAGTCGGCCGTCTCCTGAGCGAAGCCGGCGTCGAGACGATCGAGTTCCGCGCGTCGATCGTCATCGGCTCCGGAAGCCTCTCCTTCGAGATGGTCCGGGCTCTGACCGAGCGGCTGCCGGTCATGATCACGCCGCGCTGGGTGGAGACCCGGGCACAGCCGATCGCGATCGAGGACGTGATCTCCTACCTCCTCGCAGCCCGCGACCTCGACTCGCGCGGTAGTGAGATCTTCGAGATCGGCGGCGCCGACGTCGCCACGTACGGCGAACTGATGCACGAGTACGCGCGACAGCGCGGCCTGCAGCGTCTGTTTGTCCGGGTGCCGGCACTGACGCCGCGGCTTTCGAGTCTCTGGCTCGGCCTCGTCACGCCCGTCTACGCGCGCGTCGGCAGGAAACTGATCGACAGCCTTCCGCACGAGACCGTCGCGCACGACACGCGCGCACTCGAGCGCTTCGCGATCCGGCCGCTCGGCTACCGCGAGGCGATCGCGCGGGCGCTCCGCGAACGAGGATCGCGCGTTCGCCGAGACGCGCTGGTCGGACGCGCTCAGCTCGGCCGCGCGCCTGCCCGCGAGCGCCGAGGCCGCGACCGGACGGCGGCTCGTCGACTCGCGCACCCGCGACGTGCCGGTCGCGCCGGCGGCCGCGTTCGCGCCGGTCCGGCGCATCGGAGGAGCCACCGGCTGGTACTACGGCGACTCCCTCTGGCGGCTGCGCGGCTTCCTCGACCTGCTCGCCGGTGGAGTCGGCCTGCGCCGCGGACGCCGCGATCCCGAGATCCCCGCCGTCGGCTCGGCGCTCGACTTCTGGCGGGTCGAGGCGTACGAGACCGACCGGCTCCTGCGCCTTCGGGCCGAGATGCGCGTGCCGGGGCGCGCCTGGCTCCAGTTCGAGGTCGACGGCGACGAGGAGCGCGGCTCGACGATCCACCAGACCGCGATCTTCGACCCATCCGGCCTCGCGGGGCTCGCCTACTGGTACGCGCTGAAGCCGCTCCACGAGATCGTCTTCCGCGGGATGCTCGCAGGCATCGCGCGCGCGGCGACAGGCGGGCAGCCGACCGAGATGTTCGAGCACGCCCACGTCGTCTCGTCGCAGCTCGACGAGGCGTTCGGGTTCTTCTCCGAGCCGGAGAACCTGCCACGACTCACGCCGCGCGTCATGGGGTTTCGCATCGTCGAGCGGCCCGGCGCGGTGAAGGCAGGCGCGCGCTTCCGGTATCGCGTGAGCGGCCTCGTCACGTGGGTCGCGGAGATCACCGACTGGGATCCGCCGCACGGCTTCGCCGACCTCCAGGTGCGCGGCCCGTACCGGTCGTGGCGCCACAGGCACGAGCTGCGGGCGGTCGACGGAGGGACGGAGGTGCGCGACCGGATCGAGTACCGCCTGCGCGGCGGCCCGCTCGCGCCGCTGCTCGCGCCTGCGCACCGTTTCTTCCTGCGGCAGCTCTTCGCCTACCGCTCACGGAAGCTCGACGAGCTCCTCGGGTGAGCGAGCACACGCTGCGCCGCACACAGGTCGTGCCCGCGCCGCTCGAGGAGGCGTTCGCCTTCTTCGCCGACCCGTACAACCTCGAGGCGATCACGCCGCCGTGGCTCCGCTTCCGCATCGTCGACGCGCCCGCGCAGGTCGAGCGCGGTGCGCTGATCCGCTACCGCCTCCGGCTCTTCGGCGTTCCGATCGGCTGGCTCACGGAGATCACGGCCTGGGAACCGCCGGACGCCTTCATCGACGAACAGATCCGCGGCCCGTTCCAGCTGTGGGAGCACCGGCACCTTCTTCGCGCGACCGCGGACGGCACGGAGATCGCCGACGAGGTGCGCTACCGGCTGTTCCTCGGGCCAATCGGTGAGCTCGTGCGGCGCCTCGTCGTCGGGCGCTGGCTCGAAGGGATCTTCGACTACCGCACGCGTGCGGTCGCCGAATGGTTCGCCACGAACCGGCAGGGCAGGACGTATCCGGCTTGACGGCCCGGATGCGTACTGACAAGCTTGCGACCTGTCGAAGCCCGATCGCACCTCCGCGATCTGGCAAGGGGAGGTGTCCATGCGCGGATTCAGGATCGGTACGTCGTCGTCTCGGATAGGACTAGCTGCGGCCAGCGCTGTGATCGTCATTGCGATCGTGGTCGGGATCACCGGTCCCGCGGCGGCCGGCGGCGCGACAGTCACATTCAGTGCTTCGGTGACGCTGCCTGCGCAGCCGAGCTCGAACTTCGCCGGCGCCTCGGGCGGAGGCGACGGATGGGCCGTGGCCCTTTCGTCCACGAGGCTCTACAACGTCTTCCACCACTCCAGCGCGCTTACCGTCAACTGCCACAACCAATCGGACGCCTCGGTCTGTTCCGGCTACCCGAAGACGGTCACCGACGCCTCCTCGCACAGCTTCTATACCTCGATCGCCCCGGGGATGTACCTGAACCAGGGGAACGGCAAGCTCTACGTACCGGTCGTTAGGTCGTCGGACAACACGGGAGGCGTCGCCTGCATCGACACGAAGTCGTCGAGCGCGAATCCGTTCTGCGGGTTCACCGCTCTGACCCCGGCCAACGGCTCGGTGTACAACGGCCTGTCGGACCCGATCCAGATCGGGACGAACTGGTACGTCTTCAACGAGGTCTCGGGCGTTCCGACCGGAGCGGGGGACAAGATGCTCTGCTTCAGCCTCAAGAAGTTCAAGCCGTGCCCCGGCCAGCCGTACGCCTACAACATCGGCGGCTTCACGCTCAGCAGCTTTGGCTACTCGATCCCTATGGGCTTCGCCGGCACGAACCTCTACACGCAGCTTGTCGGTTCGGGATACAAGCTCGGCTGCTTCGACACGCTGAAGCACAAGGCATGCGCGGGGTCCTGGCCGGTGACCGTCTCCGGCTACGGTGGGGCGCCCTTCCCGAAGCTCAACGCATCCGGGTCGGCGGTCGGAGTCTGTGCGCACTTCGCGAGTACGCCATGCTTCACGCCGAAGGGGGCGGTTAGCCCGACCCCGGCCGGAATGGCGGCCGCCATCCCGGGGGGTTACCAGTACAGCGGCCAGCCCGTCGTCCTCGGCGCGCGGGTGTACGTCTCGGACAACTCAGCCAACGCGGTGGACTGCTTCGACTTCAAGACGAACCAGTCGTGCCCGAACTTCCCGCACGCGTTCTCCAACCTGGGCCTGCTGTACACGGTGAACAAGGACCCGTTCCGAGCGTCCTGCCTCTGGGTCAACGCGGACAACGGCGCTGATCAGATCCAGAACTTCGACGCGTTCTCCGCGGGCACGTGTGCAGGCGCTCCGTATCGCGTGTTCACGTCGCAGATCGTCGCGACTCCGCATGCGTGCCTCCCGGCGAAGTACACGACACTCAGCATCACCTCGCCGTCGGCCAAGAAGTACACGAGCGCCACCGTGGACTTCCAGAACAGCAATGGTGTCCCGATCGCCGGGATCACGACACACCACCTCGTGAATGGGAAGACCAGCCTTGCGGACCTGCACCTGAGCGCCGCGAACAAGCTGCCTCAGTTCGTCATCACGATGACCGGCCCGCCGGTCGGACTGAAGTCGATCACCGTGAAGGTGGAGTGGGCCGGCAAGTACAACCAGGCGTGCGTCAAGGGGGCGACCAAGGTGCTCGGCGCAGGCCCGCCCGGTCCGCCGATCCATGTCGGTGGCCACGTGAAGTCCGTAAACGGTCATGTGACATGGAAGAAGCCACTGTCCGACGGGCACTCGCCCATCACCGGCTACAGGGTCACCGGCTATGACACCAACGGCAACGCGGTCGGCAGCTGCACGTCTGTCGCGCCGACGCTGACGTGCGACATCAAGGCGAAGTCGCCCTTCAAGCTGACGACGATCTACACGTTCAAAGTGGTCGCGGTCAACGCCGTGGGACACTCAGGGCCAGGCGTCGGCTACTCCGTGCCGGCCGCCACGACGTCGCCGATTGTCGGTACCAAGGCTCAGGTCACGGGCTGACCGAGTCGCGCGGGTTCTTTTCACGGGTCGCCCCGGCCGCAGCGCTCGTCGCGGCCGGGGCGGCCCTGCTCGTCCCGTCGATCGTCGGCGCGGCCGGCACTCCGGCCGCCAAGGCGCCGATCGCGCGGTGGACGATCGTCGCCACGCTCGTGAAGCCGGCGCCGAAATACGGGTCGTCAACGGCTACCCAGTCACACGGAACAATCCCTCCCACGTGGCGCGGAGCGGCCTCCGTGCTTCCGGTGCTCAAGGAGAGCGGGACGCGGCTGCTCGTGCGGGTCGCGCAACGACCGAACGGCCAGGAAGCCTGGATCCCGAAGGAGGACGCGACGGTCAGCCGCACACCGTACGAGATCGTGATCCACCTGCGCACGACGCATTTGACGCTGTACCGACTCGGCCACCCCATCCTGTCCACGCCGATCGGTGTCGGCACGCCGACGAACCCAACGCCGACGGGCGCGTTCTTCGTGGCCTTCTTCGCGTCGCCGCCCAACCCCGGCTACGGCCCGTTCGTGATTGTGACGTCAGCTCACTCCAAGACGATCACGGACTGGGATCACTCCGGTGACGCGTCGATCGGGATCCACGGACCGCTGGGCGCCGATGCGCAGATCGGCACGACCGGAGCGCGCGTCTCGCACGGGTGCATCCGGCTGCATCTACCTGCGTTACGCCGGCTTCGCCCCGTGCCGGCGGGCTCTCCCGTCTACATCGTCCCGTAGCGCTTCGCTTCCACGGCCCGCTCGAAGCGGTAGTGCGAGACGAGCCACTCCTCCCCACCGCGGTAGCCCCACAGTCCCGCGCACGCGAGGAAGAAGACGCGCCACTCGGCGGCAGCGCGCCGGCCGACGACGCGGTCGACCGCCGCGCGGTTCGCATCGAGCTGCTCGAGCCACGCCACCGCCGTGCGCGCGTAGTGCGTGCCGGAGACGCGCCAGTGCTCCTCGAGCTGGAGGTCGCGGTCGAAACGCGGCAAGAGGTCGTCCGACGGCATCGTCCCCGCCGTGAAGAACCGCCGCGTCATCCAGCCGCCGTCGTACGGGTACGCGTACCGGTTGTGCGAGAAGACGTGGCAAAAGAAGCGACCGCCGGGCTCGAGCCATGACGCGATCCGCGCAAAGAGCGCCTCGTAGTTGCGCATGTGCTCGAGCATCTCGACGGAGAGGATGCGGTCGAACCGCTCCGTGAGCTCGAGGTGGTTGACGTCGGCGGTGAGAACGCGGACGTTCGGAAGCTTCTTCGCCTCGATGAACTCCCGCTGCGGGCGCGAGTTCGAGACGGAGAGGATCTCCGAAGCGGGATAGCGCTCCGAGAGCCAACCGGTGAGCGAGCCCCAGCCACAACCGAGGTCGAGCAGCGTCATCCCGTCCTCGACGCCGGCGCGCTCGCACGTGAGCGCGAGCATCGCGTCTTCCGCCGCGGCGAGCGTGTCGACGCCGTCCGGCCACAGGCACGAGCTGTATTTGAGGCGCGGACCGAGGACGAGACGGAAGAACTCCGGCGGGACTTCGTAGTGCTGCTCGTTCGGCTTGTCCGTCTGCTCCGCGATCGGCGAGGAACGGAGCTGCTCGACGAACTCCTCCTTTGCCTCGGGCCACCGGCGGCGCTCGCGACGCAGGCGCGTCGCGCACGCGGCGCGGATGCCGGTGCGCACGAGCGGGTCGGGCACGCGTCCCGACGCGATGAGCCGGTCGATCAGTGCTGCGGCGGCCATGGGACGAAGACGGACGTGCGCGCCTGGTACGCGCGGTACGCGTCGCCGCGCGAGCGAAGCGACGACTCCTCCGCCGGCGGCACGCCGGTGACGAAGAGAACGAAATAGAGGATGAGCGCCGGCGCGAAGAACGCGATCCAGCCGTACGGCGCGGAGACGGCGATAAGCGCGTACGCGACCCAGGTGAGCGTCTGGAAGAAGTAGTTCGGGTGGCGTGACCAGCTCCAGAGGCCGCGATCCATCACGCCGCCTTTGTTCGCGGGGTCTCGCCGGAAGGCGGCGAGCTGCCGGTCGGCGGTGGCTTCGAGCGACGCAGCGATGATCCAGAGCGCGATCCCGATCCACTGAACGACAGCGAGCGAGTCGTTCCGGTTGAAGCTCGCGAGCAGCGCCGGCACCGAGAGCAGCGCCGCGAGCAGCGCCTGCGCCTGGTAGAAGATCGCGAACGTCCGCTGCTCGCGCCCCTTCTCGCGCCAACGGCGGCGAAGCTCCTGGTAGCGCCCGTCCTCCCCCTTGCCGAGCCGGTTGCGGACGAGCGACGCGATGCGGATGTTCTCGATCGCGACGGGCAGTGCGATCGCGAGCCGCTGCGTGAGAGAACCGGGCGCCAGGAACAGGTAGAGGAGCGCGCAGAGCGCGAGCGACGCGCCCCAGCCCGCGTCGACTGCGGTCGCGTCACGCGTGCGCCGCTGCCAGAGATAGAGCGCGAAGAGAAGAAGCGCCGACGCGACCCAACCGATAAGCCAGAGCTCCCAGCGCGTCGATGCGCTCATCACTGCCTGCTCGATCCGCTCGGTGAGCTCCTTTGCGGCGGCGATGGTCGGGCGCGCGACGGGGACGACGATCGGCTCGGCGACGGTGATCTGCACACGGCTCCGCCGCGGGATGGGTCTCGTCCCGCGCAGCCGCACGGGGACGATCGGCGCGCCGGTGGCGAGCGCGAGCCGGGCGGCGCCGCGATGCCAGCCGATCTGCCGCTCCGGCTTCGACGTCCCCTGCGGGAACATCCCGAGCACCGCGCCGCCAGCAAGGAGCCGTCCGGCCTCGGACATCGCGTCGCGGTCGCCGCCGCCGCGCTCGACCGGGAACGCGTTGAACGCGCGCATCGCCGCCGCAAGGAGACGCGGCTGGAAGAGCTCGGCCTTTGCCATGTAGTGGATCTCGCGCGGCGTGGCGAGGGCAAGGACGATCGGATCCCAGATCGACTCGTGGTTCGCCACGAGGATCACCGGCCCGCCCGCCGGGATCCTCTCCGCGCCGGCGACCTCGATCGCGGTACACGCCGCGGATGAGCGAGCGGAAACCGAGCCGGTCGCTGAGGCGATACGCGTTCACCCGATACTCCCGGCGCGCGCGACGAGGAGTTGCACATCGCGGAGGGCCCGCGTGCGGAACGCCGCCTCGCAGAACGCGAGATAGAAGTCCCACGTCCGCTCGAAGCGACGGTCGTACCCGAGCCGGCGCACGTCCTCGATGCGCTCGTGGAAGCTCTCGCGCCACCGGCGGAGGGTCTCGGCGTAATGCTCGCCGATCTCGTGGACGCCGTAGATGCCGAGCCGCGACTCCTTCGCCGCCGCGCGCGCGAGCGCCTCGAGTGACGGGATGAGACAGCCGGGGAAGACGTAGCGCTCGATCCAGTCAGGCGAGCGGCGATAGCGTTCCCACCGCTGCTCGGGCACGAGGATCGACTGGATCGCTGCGCGGCCGCCCGGTGCGAGCACGCGGTCGATCGTTGCGAAGAAGCTCCCGAACTGATCCTTCCCGATCGCTTCGATCATCTCGATCGAGACGACTTTCGTGAACTCGCCCTCGACCGCGCGGTAGTCCTGCTCGACGATCTCGACCGGCAGCCCCGCGGTCCGCTCGCGCGCGACGACGGCCTGCTCGCGCGAGATCGTGAGCCCGGTAACGCGACAGCCGTAGCGCTCGGACGCGTACCGCGCGAAACCTCCCCAGCCGCAGCCGATCTCGAGGACGTGATCGCTCGGGCCAAGTAACAGACTGTTACACAGTCGCTCGTACTTCGCGCGCTGGGCGTCGGCGAGCGACATGCCAGGCCGGTCGAAGACGGCGCACGAGTACGTCATCGTCTCGTCGAGCATGAGCGCGAAGAAGTCGTTGCCGAGGTCGTAGTGGTACGCGATATTGCGCCGCGAGCGCGCGAAGCCGTTCCGACGCGCGAGCCGCGGGCGCAGCTCGAGCAGCCGGCGCACCGTGGCGTGACGCTCGGCGGCCGCGTCTGCGTTGCGCAGGAGGAGCTCGAACAGGCCGACGAGATCGTCGGAGTCCCACTCGCCGGCGGTGTACGACTCGCCGAATCCGAGCTTGCCGCGGGTCGCGAGCCGCCGGAAGAACGCGCGGTCGTGGATCGCGAGCCGCACCGGCGCGCCCGAGCCGAAGCGCCGTACCGCGGCTCCGGGCAGCTCCACCTCGAGCGTTCCGCCCTCGAGCCCGGCGAGCGCGCGCTCGAGCACCGCCGTCGCCGTGCGCTCGAGCAAGCGCCCGCGCGCGGGCGTCGGCTCAGCCCGCACGCTCACCGGGCACTCCCCTGGCCGGGCACGAACGGCGGCTTGTGGTGGAACGGCACGCGCTTCAGCCAGAGGCGCAGCGCCTCGAAGTGGATGAGCGCCATCACCTGCACCGGCTGCAGCGGGTAGCGGAGGAGGAGCCCCGCGAGCGAGCGGTTCGTCAGCTCGCGCCGCTCACCGTGCAACACCGCGGTGAGCGGCTTCCGGCCTGCGCCGTCGCGGACGTGCATCCGCGCCCAGACCTCGTCCCCCGGCTGCGAGAACGCGTACTCGTACGCGAAATCGAGCCCGAAGAACGGCGAGACGTGGAGCCGCTTCTCGTGCTCGTAGTGCAGCTCCGGCCCACGCAGCACCTCCGGCAGCCGCTCGCCGAACGTGTTGTTGAGCTCCGCGACGATGCACGCGAGCGAGCCGTCGCCGCGGTAACACCAGTGGAACGTCACGGGATTGAAGACGTAGCCGAGGACGCGCGGCTGCGTCAGCGTGAGCACGCGCGTCGATCGTCGGGTCGCCCGCGTACTCGATCACCGCCTCCTTCAGCGGCTGCGTCCCGGCGAAGTGGTCGCGGTCGCGGAGGGACACGACGTTGCGCCGGTTGACGGAGAAGAGCCGCAGCCGCTTCTCGAGCTCGGGCAGCTCGTCGAGGTCGAAGAGCCAGTACGAGACGGGTAGCGGAAGACGTGCCGCGCGGGCGAGCGCCGCGCGTGGATGAGCTTCCCGGTGTAGACCGCCGACTTCACCACGGATTCACCATTGACCCCGAAGGCGCGCGCCGCGGCGACGCCGCTCGCGAGGCCGTCCTCGTGGAAGCCGTTGCCGAAGTACGCGCCCGCGTACTGGCGTCCGCTCGCCGCCGAGCCGCGGCAGCTCGGCCTGCGCCCGCAGCGTGTCGACCGTGAAGAGCGGGTGCGTGTACGTGATCCGCTCGAGGACGTGCTCCTCGGGAACCGCTTCGTTGAGCGTCACGCAGTAGTCCTTGTCGGCGTCGAGTGCCTGGAGTCGGTTCAAGTAGTACGTGATCGTCGGCCGTCCGTCGTCGCCGAGACGGTAGTTCCACGACGCGCGCGCCGCGCGCGCCTTCGCGGAGGAACGACGAGTCGGTATGCAGGGTCGCCTCGTTCACCGTGTACCCAAAACGCCCCGAGCACGCGCTGCTCGTCCGCGGTCGGATCCTCGAGCAGCGCGAGCGCCTCGTCGGCATGCGTCGCGATCACGACGCGGTCGAACCGCTCGACGCCGTCGCCGACGCGCAGCTCGACGCCGTCGCCGGCACGCCGGATCGAGCGAACGCTCGCGCCGAGCCGCAGGCCCGCGCCGAGCCGCTTGCCGATCGCGTCGACGTACGTTCGGCTCCCGCCGGTCACGGTGCGCCACTTGAAGCGGCCGAAGCCGAGCATCCCGTGGTTGTCGAAGAAGCGGATCGCGTACGCCGCCGGGAACTCGAGCGCGCGGCCGGGCGCGGTCGACCACAGCGCCGACGTGAGCGGCACGAGGAAATGGCGGCGGAAACGCTCCGAGTAGCCGTGCGCGTCGAGGTACTCCGCGAGCGACTGCGACTCGTCCTCGGGCCGCGCGGTCCGCAGCCAGCGGCCGATCTCCCACAGGAGCGACGAGGAACTTCGGGCTCGCGACGTTCCGCGGCTGCGCGAACGGGCGGCGCCCGGAGTACTCGAGCCCGCACTCCTGGCAACTGACGGAAAAGGACATGTCCGACTCGTGGGTCGCCACGCCGAGCTCCGCGAACAGCCTCCCGAGCGAGCGGGTAGTTGCGCTCGTTGTGGACGAGGAAACCGGTGTCGAGCGCCAAGCCGTCGTGCTTCACGGTGTTCGCGTGCCCGCCCGCGCGCCCGTCACGCTCGAAGACGTGGACGTCGTGCACGTGCGAGAGAACGTACGCTGCCCCGAGCCCCGCAACTCCGCTTCCGACGACCGCGATCCGCATACCGCTATTCTATACATACATTGGACGATACCTATACACACCCAGGGCTTGCCACCGTTCGCCCCCGCACGAGCCGGATCAGCCAGATCGTCACGCTCGTCGCCGTCATCGTCCCGCCGCTCGGGATCCTCGTCGCGATGGGACTCCTCTGGGGCGTCGCGTTCCACTGGTTCGACCTCGTTCTTTTCACCGTCTTCTACGTCGTGTGCGCGTTCGGGACGACGATCGGCTTCCACCGCTACTTCACGCACCGCGGCTTCGAGACGAGCAAGCCGGTCGAGGCGACGCTCGCGATCCTCGGCTGCATGACGATGCAGGGCCCGCTCACGCAATGGGTCACCGACCACCGCAAGCACCACGCCTTCTCGGACCAGCCCGGCGACCCGCACTCGCCGCACGCCGGGCATCCGGAGGGAGCGCTCGGCGCCGTGCGAGGCTTCGTCCACGCGCACGTCGGCTGGCTCTTCTCAAACCTCGGCATGGAGCAGGGCCGCGAGTACGGGACGCGATCTCTACGAGAACAAGCTCGTCCGCAGCATCGACCGGATGTATCTCCTCTGGGTGATCCTCACGCTCGGCCTCCCGTTCCTGCTCGGCTACTTCATCGGCGGCTCGGTCCAGGCCGGGTTCGAGGGACTCGTGTGGGGCGGGCTGATCCGGATCTTCGCGTACCAGCATGCGACGTTCTCCGTGAACTCGCTCTGCCACATGTTCGGGAGCCAGGACTACGTCTCACGCGACGAGGCGCGGAACAACCGGCTCGTCGCGGCGCTCGTCTTCGGCGAGGGCTGGCACAACAACCATCACGCCTTCCCGGCCTCGGCGCGACACGGCTTGGACAAGGGCCAGTTCGACGTCTCGTGGTGGCTGATCCGCGGCGCCGAGCGGCTCGGGCTCGTCTGGGACGTCAAGGTTCCGGACGCCGCCCAGCGCAACAGGCGCCGGATCCAGAGCGCGAGCTGATTCACAGTGCGGCGAGCTGAGCCGCGATCTGGCGTTCCCACTCGTGGGCGCGCGGTAGCGGCACCGGCGTGCCCCACGGAGCGCGGAGCGCGATCGCGTGCAGCGCGCGCGGGATGAGCGCGTAGCTGCCGTCGACGCCGAGCGCGCGCGCCCGCTCGAAGCCGCGCCGTGACGACGACGCCGAGACGCCGGGGATCCCCGGGAGCCAGCGGTCGAGCGAGCCGTGGAGAACGTCGAGGCGTTTCCCGCGCAGCGGCTCGAGCGAGAGGCGTTCGGGGATCCACGGCGCGAGCCCGAGCACGCCGGTGACGGTCGGCTCGTCGGCGGCCGAGATCGAGACGGCGCCGCCCATCGAGAAGCCGAGCAGGAGCGTCCGCTCAGCGCCAGACGCACGCACCGCGGCGCGTGCGTCTGCGACGCAATCATCGAGCCGCTTCCACGACTTGATCCGGTAGCGCACCTCGGCGAACGCGAGCTCGGGGAACTGCGGCGCAAGACGCCCGACGAGCCACTCGAGCGAGGCGCTCCACGTTCCCTCGACCTCGCCTCCCTGCCCGCCGTTCACGCAGACGACCGCGGTCGTGCACGCGCCCGTGCGGCGCATCTCCGCGCCCGTCTCGAGCTTGACGACCGTCACTGCGTGAGGCGGGCGGCGAGACCGTCGAGCGCGTCGTTCCCCATGCGCGTAACGGTCGAGCGGAGGAACGGCTCGGCGACGCGGAGCACGCCCTTGAGCCGGAGGTCGGCTTCGTAACCGATGCGCGTTCCGCCGGCCGTCGCTGTGACCGTGATCACGTCGTCGGAGAGAGCTTTCTCGCCCTCGCCGCGCAACGCGACGCGCTTCCCCTCCTCGTACTCCGTGACGACGTACTCGAAGCGCTGCCGCTTGCCGCGAAAGAGCGCGATCACGTCGAAGCGGCTGCCGACCGCGGTCGGCTCAGGCGTGAGCCGCCGAGCCTCGGCGATCCCGGGATCCCACTCCGCCGCGTGCGTGAAGTCGGCGAGATAGGCGAACGCCTCGCCCGCGGGCATCGGCACCTCGATCTCGCGCGCGTACCGCATCGCACAGGATCGTAGGTCGAAGCCGACCGCGTGTGCGGCGCTCGACCGGCAGGCGCCCCGATCAGCGTGCTAGCCCGCCGGCAGGACTCTCAGGATTCTTCGGTGTAGACGCTTTCGAGGAACATCCCCGGCATTGCCCAGCGTTCGCGGATCGCCGACCGGTCAGACGCCGCCGGGAATGGCGGACCGAACCGCTCCCGAAGAATCGTCTTCAAGACGCGCCAGCCGTCGGGCAGTGCTCTCAACTTCGCCTCACCGTGCAGACGCGGCTTCTCGAAGCTCGCGACCTCGGCGACGTTGAGATCGGCGCGAAGCGCACGGATATTCATCTCGGTCTCGATCTCGAACCCGTCGGCGGCGAGGTTCAACAGCGGCACCACGTCCGCCCAGAACGCGTTGTAGCCGTAGCAAAGGTCGGTGTAGCGGCCACCGAACAGCCGGCGAACGAGCATCGTCAAGGCCTTGTTACCCACGCGTCGGATCCACGGCATGTCCGCCGTCCCGCCACCCTGAACGAAGCGCGATCCCTTCACGAAATCGGCGCCGGCGAGGAGGAGCCCGACATACGCAGGAATCTCCTCCGGATCCGTGGAGCCATCGGCGTCCAACGCAACGATGATGTCTCCGCGCGCCTCCGCAAATCCGCGCCGCAGTGCCGCACCCTTACCCGGCGTCAGCTCTTCGACAATCCTCACGTCACTCAAGAGCCGTCGCGCTACCTCGAGGGTGTCGTCCTCGGAGAGCCCGTCGACGATGATCACCTCGTCTACGAGTCCTTCGAGCTTCGGCAGGATGTAGGGCAGGTTCTGCGCCTCATTTAGCGCCGGAATCACAGCCGTAACGGAGGGGCGCCCGAGCGTTGCCAGTCGGCCATCGCGTGGCTTCGCATCTCGAATAGCAGTCACAAGCGGACGCAAGAGCTCGTCCCGTTCGGGCGGCCGCAGTGTCGCCATCAGTCGTCCCCCTCCTCCTCAGTTCCACCTTCGCGACCCGCGTACCTCTCGTGAGGTTCGTGAGCGCCGATCGCCGGATCCCTCGCCCGGCAGAGCCTACATTCCTCTTAGCGCAAGTCTTTCAAAATCGCTAGTCCTTGAGATGTAAATTCACGCTAAAGAGGGATTGAGCGGAAGGGCGGGTGAACCAGAAGGGGGAGCGGCTGACGGGGCTTCACCTGCGCTCGACATGCCGCTACCGTGCTCACCGATGCGCGTGCTGATGGCGACGCCACGCTTCCTCCCAGATATCGGAGGCGTCGAACGACACGTGGAGCGGGTGGCGAAGCGCCTCGCGCAGCGCGGCTGCAGCGTGACCGTCCTCACCACCGGGCTCGAGCGCGGACTCCCGGCTCGTGAGCAGACCGACGATGTCGATGTAGTGCGAGTGAGTGCATTCCGCCACGGTCGAGACTTCTACGCAGCACCCGGTATCTACAGCGAGATCACGCGCGGCGAGTGGGACATCGTCCACGTCCAGTCGTACCACACGTTTGTCGCGCCACTCGCGATGGGCGGCGCGCTGAAGGCGAACATCCCGTTCGTCCTGACGTTTCACGGTGGAGGACACTCCTCGCGGATCCGACAGCGCGTCCGCTCGCCGCAACTGCTCACGCTCCGGCCGCTCCTGGCGCGAGCGAGCCGCCTCGTCGCCGTAGCCCGTTTCGAGATCGAGCATTACGGACGCCTGCTCAAGGTGCCCGAAGCCCGCTTTGCGCTGATACCGAACGGGGCGGAGCTCCCCTCGCCCCCGCCAATCGACCGGCCGCGGGCCGCCGGGATGCAGATCGCTTCCGTCGGACGGCTGGAGAAGTACAAAGGGCACCAACGCGTGATCGCGGCGCTCCCGCACATCCTCCGCAGCCGCCCCGACGCGACGCTCTGGATCGCCGGCAGCGGTCCGTACGAACGACAGCTCCGCCAGCTGGCTGACCGGCTCGGGGTCGCCGACCGCGTGCTCATCGAAGCCGTCCCTGCCGGCGCCGAGCAAGAACTGGCTGCACGGCTCAGCGCGATGGACGTTGTCGTGCTGATGAGCGAGTTCGAGACGCATCCACTTGCGATGCTCGAGGCGCTCGCCCTGGGGAGGCCGGTCGTTGTCGCAGACACCTCCGGGCTCAGCGAGCTGGCCGCCGAAGGGCACGCGCGCGCCGTTCCGCTGAACTGCGATCCTGCGGTCCTCGCCGAGGCAGTCCTGGCCGAAGCGGAGCACCCGACGAGGTCCGAAGCCCTCGTGCTCCCGAGCTGGGACGATTGCGCGGCGGCACACCATGCGCTCTACGAGGCGGTCTTGAGGGAGACAGCGTGCGCATCCTGATGGTGACCCAGTTCTACGCCCCCACGGTCGGAGGGCAGGAACGCGTCGTCGAGGATCTGAGCCGTGAGCTGATCGCGCGCGGCCATCACGTGGCCGTCGCCTCGCTCCAGCAGGGCGGCCTGCCGGAGACGAGCGAGGTCTCCGGCGTTCGCGTGTACCGGATCCAGAGCACGGCGGCCCGTTTCTTCCGCGGGTACGCCGACCCGACGCGGCCGCACTCGCCACCTGTCGTCGACCCGAAGGCGACGCGGGAGCTCCGCCGCGTGCTGAGCCTCGAGAAGCCCGACATCGTGCACGGCCACGACTGGCTCATCCATTCGTTCTTGCCGTTGAAACGCCGCGATGGTCCGGCGCTCGTCGTAACGCTGCACGACCAAAGCCTCGTTTGCGCCAACAAGCGGCTCATCCATCAGGGAAAGGCCTGCACCGGCCCGGGGCCGATCAAGTGCCTGCGCTGTTCGGCGTCGCACTACGGGGTTGTCAAGGGGCCGATGATCGCGATCGGCAATCGTGTGATGTCGGCAGGGGAACGCGCGCTCGTCGACCTGTTCTTGCCGGTGAGCCAGGTCGTCGCCAAGGCCGCCAGACTTCGAGAGCGGGGCAACCCGTACCGGGTGATCCCGAACTTCCTGCCTCAGACGAACAGCTCAGCGCCGGAACAGCCGCTCTCAGACCTGCCACGGGATTTCATCCTGTTCGCAGGCGACGTTGCACGAGACAAAGGCGTTGGCGTTCTCCTCGAAGCGTACGAACTGCTCGATGATCCGCCGCCGCTCGTCCTCATCGGACGCGTCATTGACCCTGAGCTCCTGAGCCGGAGCTTGCAGCTCCGGGCGGCAAGGTTCGCGCAGTGGGGGCGCAGCCGCACGAGGTCGTCCTCGACGCCTTTCGGCGGTGCACCGTCGCGGTCGTTCCCTCGCTGATGCACGAAGCGTTCGGCCTCGTCGCCCTCGAAGCGATGAGCGCGGGCCGGCCTGTGATCGCGTCGAGGATCGGCGGGTTGCCCGACATCATCAACGACGAGCGGGATGGGATTCTCGTCGAACCGGGCGATGTCGAAGCCCTTCGCGCCGCGCTGGCGCAACTACTCACGGACTCGGCTCTCCGCTCACGGCTCGGCGCGGCCGCAAGACGCCGCGCGGCGGAGTTCAGCGCCGATCTCGTCGTGCCGCAGGTCGAGCAGACGTATAAGGACGTTCTCGCGGCCCGCGACGAGCGACACGCGCACGATGGAACGGACGGGGGGCACACGACCGGCGTCGCCAGGCGGATTTGGGACGGATTGCATCGGCGCGAGCTCCTCGTAGTCCTGTCACTCACGGCGCTCGGTATCGCCGGCGCGGCCTTGCCGAGCGGATCCTGGACAGTCGTGCGAACACTCCTCGTTGCCCCGCTCGCGCTCTTTCTCCCGGGCTACGCACTGACGCGGGCGATCTTTAAGGCCCGAGGGCCCGCGCTCGTGGAACGGGTCGTCCTCGCGCTCAGCCTGTCGCTCGTCACGACCGCCCTGGCGAGCCTGTTCTTGTACGCCATCTCGGCCGGCCTGACGCTGAGCTCCTGGGTGGCGGCGCTCGCCGTGGTCACCGTCGCCGCCACCCTCGTCGTCGCGTCCTACCCCCCGCCGCCTGATCACGAGTCAGCCCGCGTCGAGCGTCGCTCCGGGGGTCGACCGGCGATCGGACCCGTCCACCTGGCGATCGGCCTCATCGCCGCCGGCCTCACCGTCGCAGCCGTGGCGCTCGCGGTGACTCCGCTTCCCTCTCCTTCTGCGCCTGGATACACATCGCTCTGGCTCACGCGCGATAGGAACTCGTCCGCGCTCGTGCTCGGCGTCCGCAGCCAGGAGCACGACACGACGCGGTACGTCCTCCGGTTGAAGGTCTCGGGACGTACGACGACGCGGCGCCTCGCGCTCGCCCCTGGCCAGACGTGGCAGAAACGGCTTCCGCCCGCTCCCACGGCGGCCGCTTCGCTCTACCGCGTCGGTCACGCCGGTGTCTACCGCTCCGTCCACCTCGGCAGCTCGGCGACTCGGCGGTGATCGTTCGTTGAGCCTCGAGATCTCCGTCGTCGTCTGCACGTACACCGACCGGCGCTGGGAGGAACTGGTCGCCGGCATCTCGGCGCTCCAGGCCCAGACGCTCGAGCCCCACGAGATTCTCGTGGTCGTGGATCACGAGCCGCGGCTGCTCGAACGCGTCACCGCCGAGATCCCGGGGACGGTCGCGCTCGCGAGCGCAGGGCCTCCTGGGCTGGCTGGATCTCGCAACACCGGAGTCCGGGCAGCGACCGGCTCGATCGTCGCCTTCATCGACGACGACGCAGTGCCGGAGCCCGATTGGCTCGAGCGCCTGGCAGCCGCCTACGACGACCAGGACGTGGCGGGGGTCGGCGGCGGCATCGACCCCAACTGGTCGACGGGGCGCCCGGCGTGGTTTCCGCCCGAGTTCGATTGGGTGGTCGGCTGCACGTACCGCGGCCTCCCGGACGCTCGCGCCACCGTGCGAAACCTCATCGGAGCGAACATGTCCTTTCGGCGCGAGATCTTCGAGCATCTCGAGTTCTTTCACGGCCTAGGCCACGCGAACGGCCGCTCGCTCGGAGGCGAAGAGACCGACTTCTGCATCCGAGTGATGCAGACCTTCCCCGGCAGCCGGATCGTCTACGAACCGAGCGCACGCGTCCGCCACTACGTGCCGCCGGAGCGCGAACAGTTCTCGTACTTCATGCAGCGCTGCTACATCGAGGGCGTCTCGAAGGGCGTCCTCGCCCGGCGCGTGGGGAGCAGCACGGGGCTGGCTTCGGAGCGAAGCTACGTACGCGCAATCCCCGCAGCTGCTCTCCGCGCCGTTACCGACGGCGTACGGAAGCGGCATCCGGCCACCGCCTTGGGCGCCGGCGCCGCAGCCATCGGGGTCGGGGCTGCGGCCTCGGGCTACGCGATGAGCCGCCTGCGCCGGTTGTCGGCGATGTCCTAGCGGATTGCGCCTGCAGTCCTAAGATTCGCGGATGCGCCAACCGGCCAGAGAGGGGAACTTCGGGTCGACCTGGCCGCAAGTCGGCACGGCGACGGTGAATGCACTGCTCGTCCTGTCGACCGCCGCCGGGCTTCTCCTCGTGTCGGCGGCCGATGCCCTTTCGCGCAGCGGTCACCCGCACGGAAGCGCGCTGTTCTGGCTCGGGCTGCTCGCGATCCTCGTTCCCGTGACGGCGCGGCTCACGTCCGCGTCGCCGTCCCGAAACGAACGAGTCGGCTTGCTTGTTCTGCTCGGGCTCGCGTCCTACCTCGTCAAGGTATTTCGAGACCCGTTCCGGTTTCTGTACGCGGATGAGTTCGTCCATCAGTACAACGCGCTGTCGATCATCTCGACGCACGGCCTCTTCCACGGGAACCCGATTCTTCCGGCGACTGCTGCGTACCCGGGGCTCGAGACCTCGACTGCCGCACTCTCCTCGCTGACCGGACTTTCCACCTTCGCGTCCGGGCTCGTGGTGATCGCCATCGCGCGCGTGATCATGATGATCGCGCTGTTCCTGCTGTACGAGACGGTGACGGGCTCGGGACGAATCGCCGGTCTCGCCGCAGCGCTGTACGCGGCCAGCCCGCACTTCATGTTCTTCATCGCGGACTACTCGTACGAATCGCTCGCGCTGCCGATCGCCGTTCTCGCGCTCGCCGCCGCCCTGCGAAGCCGTCCCGCCTCTGGCTCCGTCAATCGGGCGTGGTTGATCGCGGCGCTCGTTCTGACCGCCGGCGTCGTGGTCACGCACCACATGACGTCGTATGCGCTCATCGTCACGCTCCTGGCGATCTGCCTCATGCCGCTCCCGTGGTTGCACCGGCGGACGCCAAGGCCATGGACGGTGGCGTTCGCGGTGATCGCCATGACCGCAGGCTGGCTCGTGCTCGTGGCACGCACGACCGTCGGATATCTCTCGCCGGTCATTCTGGGCGCGGTGCGCGAAACGATCCAGACGGTCACGGGCGAGACCGCCACGCGCCAGCTGTTCGGCTCGTCGGGTCACGTCGCAACGGGGCCCCAGTGGGAGCACTTCGTCGCGATGCTGTCCGTCCTGGTCGTCGCCGTGGCGGTCGCGTTCGGATCACGCGTAGCCTGGCGACGGTACCGCGACCGGCCGGCCGCACTCGTACTCGCGATCGCTGCGATCGGCTACGTCCTGTCGCTGGGCCTGCGGCTCGTGCCGGCGGCGTGGGAGCCCGCGGTGCGCGCATCCGAGTTCCTGTTCATCGGAGCGAGCTTCACAGCCGCACTGTTCACGCTCTCGGTACTCGAACGGTACGCAGGCCCGGCGGTGCGCGCGGGACTGGTCGGAGCGGCCCTCATCCTGATCATCGGCGGTGTGATTTCGACCACTCCGAGCTCGACGCGCCTTGCCCAGCCGTTCCGCGTAGCCGTCCACGGCTCGACGTTGGAGCCGCAGGCGGCGGTGGTCGCACACTGGGCCGGTCAGACACTGGGGAGCGGAAACCGGATGGCGGCCGAAGCCGCCGACGGGCGCTTCCTCCTCGTTGGCGGACGTCAGCACGTGTTCGTCGGCAGCCTCCCACCGATTGCGACGATCCTCAGCACAAAGGCGCTCTATCCATGGCAGATCACCGATCTGAGGTCTTACGGGATCCGCTACGTCGTCACCGACTCGCGGCGGTCGAGCGCCGACGTCAGCGACGGCTTCTACTTCTTCCCCGGCGACTCGTCCGGTAGCGCGCTGGCGGTCGCCGGCAAGAAGTTCCAGCTGGCCGGCGCGTCACGCATCTACGACAGCGGCGACATCGTCGTGTACGACGTCACAGGGCTGCGCTGACCGCTCGACGGCGATGAAACCCGCGGCGCGGCTACGGAGTAGCTCGACCCAAGCACTGCGCCTTGGCGCCACCACTCAACCCAGTGCAGACCCTCGCGAGTGTGCTGGCGATACCTCGGCTGAACGCGCTCGAGGACGCCTTCGAGGTTTCGATCGGCCAGGCTTTGACGCTGTACACGTCGTACCAAAGAAGACCATGGATGTGACGGAAGCGCTTGGCCAACGCCGCGAACATGTCGCGTATCCAGTGCGCCTTGTTGCCGCCGCGCTGGGTTGAGCCGATCTCGCCGATGAGCATGGGCTTGCTGGGCGCGAGTCGGAGAACCCGCCGGTAGGTACTCGAGTAGAGCTTCGTGAAGCGTGCCCACGGTTTGCCGAAGTTGTAACCGTCGAGGCAGGTCCAGTCGACGTAGTTGTTCCCCGGGTAGAGCTTCGCGAGGTCTGTCATCTGGTGGTAGGGATCGATGTTGGGGCACCAAGCCCAGAGAACATTGGTGGCGCCGGCCGTCGTGAAGATCTGGTGGACGTGGCGCCAGGCGGCAACGTAGTCGGCGGGCGTGTTTTGGTTCCCCGGCCTCGTGCCCCACGAGTACCAGCGCCCGTTCATCTCGAAGTCGTAGCGAATGAGTACCGGTTGACCCCACGCCGCCGCCTGGGTCGCCCAGAGTTTCAGCGCACTGTCGTAGGCGCCGTTCGCGATCGTGCGGAGCGGGACCTTGTCCGTGCCCATGTCCACAACGGAGGTCACGCCGGCGTTTCTCGCGATGTCGAGCGCGCCACGCCAGTAGTTGAAGTCGTGATCCCACGGTGTCCCGACACTCCAGTGCAGCGCGCTGATGTGCCGGCCTCCGGTATTCCTCGCCTCGAAAGCCTCCACGGCTTTCCAGTCCCACGGAGGTTGCTGGCCGGTGAATTGATCGCCTATCCACGCACCCCAGAGGAAACCCCTGGATTGGGGAGCGAGAGACGGCCGAGCGTCCGCGGAGACTCCGCCCGCGAACAGAGCGACGAACGCCAACGCCAATACGACGACCAGAACGTTCCTAATCGTCCGTGCGTTCATCGCCTTCCAGACCCCTCTCTGCGAGCGCAGGGGACCCGGCGCTCGCGGCAGCAATCCACCAATTGCAACAAGCCGTCGACCGCTTGATTGTAATCGGGGAATTGCGCTTTAGCGAGAGCGCCCTAAAAACCTAACACGTCGAGAAGCCGGGCAGCAGCGTTCCCGTCTCGATGGACGTGAAGCACCTGAGTGAGCCACTCGCGCCGTTCTGCGAGTGGGTCGCCGCCTCCCGCGACATGCGCCATCTCTTCGAGCAATCCACCCGCATCGGTCACGAACGGGCCCGGAAACCACCTCTCGTACGGCTCGAGGTTGAGGTGCCGCGTCGTGCGGTACTCATCGAGATCGGGGAAGCAGCAGATCATGGGCCGGCCGACGAGCAGAAAATCGACCCACACCGACGACGCGTCGGTGATCAGGCAGTCCGCCGCGGCGAGCAGGGAGGAAAGCGACAAGCGCGCATTCCTCAAAGCGACCTCGTCGATCGTCCGGATGCGGGCGAACGCTCCCGGTGGATACGGGTGGCTGAGCGGATGCGGCTTGACGACGATCGCGGCGTCGTTCGCCGCCAGCCACCGGTCGACCTTCTCGATGCTCTCGAGGTCGAGCGGAAGCGCCTCCCCCGAGTCGACGCCGTCGAGTTGGCCGGCGAAGTCTCGTCTGAAGGTCGGCAGCCATAGGAAGACCGTCGAGGTATCGGCGGGAAGCCAGTCAGCGAGCGCGCGCCGTACCTCTCCTCGATCCCAGCGCAGCAGCCGGTCGTTTCTCGGTGCTCCGAGGAGCAGGACTTGCGACGGCCTGAGCCCCTGTTGCACACATCGAAAGGCCCTTCCAATCGCCGAGTTGGTGACGGCGACGGACGCGCCGATCCTCTCGTCCACCGTCCAATAGCCGGCGCTCTTCGCGAGGGGCTCGCCGTGGCCGACGTAAACGACTCGCTGGTTCGCTGCCGGCGAGTGCGCTCGGAAAGGCCCATGGGTGGTGAAGACGGTCTCGGCCGTCAGGTAATGGAGACGGCCGCGGGTGCTGCGCTTCTCGACGAACTCGACGCCACGCGCTGCGAGACCCCAGTCATACGTGTCGGGAGCGAGGGGTTGTTCGAGCAGAACCATCGGCTCATGACCCCTGTCCAGTAGCGCGTCGAGGACGGCGAGAGCGCCATCCTCGAAATCCGGCACGCTGTGAACGACGATCTTCCCCCGCCGTTTCGGCGTAACTCGGAGGAGAGCGGTAAACGCCGCAGCCGACTTGGGCCGGCTCACTGGTCGACGCGGGCGCTCAGGAGATCCGACGACAGGGCGCGTGCCCCAAGGAGCGCTATCGCGAGCTCGTCGTCTCCCGGGAGCGTGACCTTGAGGTTCTGGGCTTCGCCGGGCACGGTCGCAACAGAGATGCCTGCGCTCTGCACGAGAGTGGTCTCGTCGATGAACGTCTCCGGACCACGGGGGTCCTGGATCGAGTACGCGCGCCGCAGCAACTCGAGTCGCGCCCCGTGTGGAGTCTGCGATCGGTACAGGCGCGTGCGATCGACGGTGCGGATGATCTGACCGTCGACGATCTCCCGCATGCTCTCCGGAACGGCGACGACCGGTACGGCCGCACCCTTCCTCCACGCCTCGGCGGCTACCCGATCGACGAGATCCGGTGTCACGAGCGGCCGGGCGCCGTCGTGGATCAGCACGACCGGAGCGCTCGCCTCCTCCACCCCGTTCGCCACGGAGTCCTGGCGCCTCACTCCGCCGGGCACGACGATCGGATCGAACCCGCGCACGAAAGGCATCTCAGCGAACTCGTCGACGCAGTCGGGTCGTGCAACGATGATGATTCGCCTCACGCACGTCGCGGCAGCGACCGACCGCAGCGTCCACGCAACGAGAGGCAGTCCCGCGATACTCACCATGAGCTTGTCGATACCGCCCATCCGTTCGCTCGTCCCGGCCGCGAGCACGACCACGTCCGCGTAGGGAAGCGCGGGGACATCGGATTGCGCTGACTGATGCACGTCGAAGGTCATCATCGCGCGCGCACCGGCCCATCCGGGTCGCCGCGCGAACTTCTCATCATAGGCGGGACAGGCGATCTTTCAAGACGCCACCTCCTTCCGGCGCTGACGCGATTGCTGGCAGGTCGACGAGCTCCAAGAAGGGCTCGGCATCACGCTCACCGGGCTCGAATCGATGTCCCTCGAGAGTTGCCGTGAGCTCATCGCCGGAGAGCTCGAAAGGCACGCATCCAACCTCCCGAGCGATGCGCGGCGAGCTCTCACCGAGCGGATCTCCTACCTCCAGGCCGACGTGCGCGACTCCGACGCACTCTCACCGCTTGCGACAACGGAGCCATCGCTCATCTACATCGCGACTCCGCCGGGTGCGGTCCCCGCAGCCCTTGACGCCGTTGGGCACGCCGCTCTTCACCGCTCGGCCCGCATCGTCCTCGACAAGCCCTTCGGTCTCAGCCGTAGCTCGGCGCAGGCGCTGAACACGCAGGTGCTCGGGCTCGTCGCGGAAAGCCAGGTGTGTCGGATCGACCACTTCCTCTACCACCACACCGTCCAGGAGCTCGTGCGCCGGCGCGTCGCGTCAAACGACTCGCTCGCGCTCGCCGACGTCCTACCGCGCGCAGAAGTGGAGATCCGCTGGGACGAGACACGCACGACGCCGCCGAACGGCCTCGGCGTGATGCAGGACATGATCCAGAGCCACCTGCTGCAGCTCGCCGCGGTCGTGACCATGGATTCGCCGGCCGCGATCGCTCGCGCCGACCTCGCGCCAAATCGGCTCGAAGCGCTGCGCCGGCTCTCGCGTACCGCTGCGCCGGAGGATTCGGAGACGTCCGCGACACTGGCACTGCGTTCCGGGATGCCGCGCTGGAAGCACGTGCGGTTCGTCCTGCGAGCCGCGAAGGGCGCCGATGAGTCCTGTCGGCAGATCGAGTTTCGGTTCGCGCCGCCGTCGCCGGGATTCGTACGCCTCGAGGTTCTCGCCGGGAGGCTCGTGATCGGGCCTTCTCTCGGCGGCGCTCCCCTCGAATCTTCGATCTCGCCCGACCCGGAGTCGGCGTCCACGCGACTCCTGCGCGCCGCGCTCGTGGGCGACGACACGTTCACGCTGAGCCCGGACGAGCCGGAGGAGCAGTGGCGAATCGTCGAAGGATCCGAGTGCGTAAGCGCCGGCGCACGCCGCTGTGGGTCGCGACTCGCGCAACCAACCGCGCTCTTCTCGTCAGGGCGTACGGCCGCGCGTATCTGAGCGAGTACCGAGAGCTCGTCGCGCGTTTCGAGCAGCGCCCGAAGACCGTTCTGAACGACATCTGGGCGAGCGCGGCGGCGGAAGTTGGAGCCGCGGTGAGCGGCGACTGGGACAGCGGTTTCACGTTCCGGCGCGGGGAGCAACACGCGCGGGTCGACCGGTGGGAAACGCACCTCGATCCGCCGGAGACGATCGAGGCAGCACTCGACAAGCCACTTGCCGTTGCCCGCCTTGCCGAGATCGGAATCGCCGTTCCCGAGCAAATCGCGTTCTCTCGCCGGGAAGTCGGCCGTGCCGCTGAACACATCCGCCGAAACGGCGGCGTCTGGGTGTTGAAGCCGCGCTCGGGCGACTCGGGAGCGGGCGTGACATGCGACATCGAGAGCTCGACCGACCTTGCGCGGGCCTTCGTCACGGCGGCGACGCTCGACAACGCGCTCGCACTCGAGCGGCAGGTCCCGGGGTCCGTCTACCGGCTCCTGATTCTCGACGGTGAACTGCTCGATGTCGTCCAGCGCGACCCGTCCGCGGTCCAGGGCGATGGCAAATCGACCGTCCGGGATCTCATCCGGGCCGAGAACCATGCACGCGTCGACGCCGAAGGATCCCGCGGCAACCAGCTCGTCCACCCGGACCACGATTGCCTTCTCGCTCTGCGCGCGCAACAGATGACCCTCGCCTCGATCCCGCCCGCCGGAGCGCGTCAACGAGTGAAGCGCTCGAACGGAGACGGTGGCCGGCTCGACACGTACTCGGTTCCGCTCTCGTCAGTCTCTCCGGACGTGGTCGAGCAGGCGACCCGCGCAGTTGCGGCGATCGGCTTGACGCTCGCCGGAGTCGATGTCGTCACTCCTGACCTGGGCAAAGGACTCGCCGACGCCGGCGGCGCGATCGTCGATGTCAACGCGCCTCCGGGGTTGCATTACCACTACCTGACGGCCAACCCCGGCGAGTCTCGTCGTGTCGCAGCGCGCGTCCTGGAGCGGCTACTCGAGTGCTGATCAGGCGCCGCGCGGCGGGCGCATGGTGCGAACCATCTGCCGCACCTCCGCGAGCAGTTTTGGATCGAGAAGTCGGAGTGATCCGAGCATCAACACCACCCCGACCGGGATCTCGATCGCCAACGCCGCGGCCGGCGAAGCGCCCGCAACCGCGTACCTGATGGCAGCCACGCCGGCGGCCATCACGAGTGTTGAAGCCACAAGTTGCGGATAGTGCGCGAAGTACTCACGCAGGCGAATCCCGCCGAGCTTCCGCAGCGGCACGAGCCGCGCCGGCCAGGCAGCGAGCAGAACGATGCCAACGCTCGCCGCGACGGCGAACACGCTGAAGTGCGCTGCCACCGCGAACGCCGCTACCTGCACCGTTGCGATGGCAAGCGTCCAACTGAACTCGTTCCGGATCCAGCCGATGCCGGTCGCATACGAGCCACACAGCGTGAGCTGGCCCTGAGCGAAGGCCGCGATCATCAAGACCGCCAGAAGTGGTGCACTCGGTAGCCATTTCACCCCGAACAAGAGAACGATGACCTGGCGCGACAGGAGGGCGAGTCCCACATACGCGGGAAGAGTGAGCAGGCTCCCGATCCGGCTCGCCCGGTAGAACGCGGTGTTCACGAGCTCGCGATCGTGTTGGAGCCGCGAGAAGGTTGCGAGAGCCACGCGGTTGATGACCATGATGAACAGGTCGTTCAAGACACTGAACATCCGGTAGGCGATTACGTAGAAGCCGAGCGCGACCTTTCCGAACACGATGCCGACGAAGAAGTTGTCCGCGTTGGTCATCGCGAACTGGGTCAGGCGGATGGTCGACATCCGCAAGCCAAAGGGGACGAGGTCGCGCAGACAGACAGTCGAGGCGCGGAAGCGCGGCCGCCAAGGAGACAGCCGCCACAGAAGAACGACCGTCACCATCTCGAGTGCGAGCTGCTGCGACACGAGCGCCCAGACACCCGCGCCGGCGAACGCCAGCGTGATCGCGATCACTCCGGCAATGCCGGTCGCGGTGAGGTGGCGGATCGCCTGGACCTTGAACTGCATATTGCGATCCAAGAGCCCGCTCTGCGTTGCGTCGAGCGCCGTAAGGATGAAGAGCGAGGAGAGAACTCGAATCACGATCGTGAGACCCGGCATGCCGAACAGCTGCGCGAAATAGGGAGCGAGGATAAACGCGAGACCGGTGAAGAACACCGCCAGGGTCAGCGAGATCCAGAACGCTGTGTCCGCATAGATGAGCGGAAGACTCGGGCGCTGAACGAGGTACCGCGTAAAGCCGGCATCGACAACCACGCGAAAGAGCAACGTCACGGTGTAAGCGGCCGCAACGACGCCGAAGTCGGACGGCGTCAGAAGCCGCCCGAGGATGATGAATACGACGAAGCCTCCGGCGTTGGCGCCCCACAGCTGGAGCGCCGTCCACGCAGCGCCGTGCACCGCCGCGCGGGACATCTCCTCCGGAGTAGCTAGATCGGCGGCGTCAGACTGGCTCACGGGAGTACGTCGTCTTTAGCCGTACAGACGTTGAACCCTACCGCGAGCTCTTCGGGACCGCGGACGGCGCAGGCCGCGGCGGACGGGCCTATGACAGCGGCTGAATCGGCTTGAGCGACGCGGGCATCGCGAAGCTTGACGCCGGGGCGTAGTACGGAGCGGCTATCCCGGTCGAGAAGGCGGTCTGCGAGCTTGCGGACGACTCGATCTCCCAGTTCTTCCAGGTACCGCCCTCAGAGATCCGCCAGTTGAACCAGACCAATGCCTTGATCTGCGGGAAGCTCGTCGGGAGCTCGCTCAGCATGTCCGAGATCCAGGTTGCTTTCACTCCGGATCCGTACTCGTAGGAGCCAATCTCTCCGATCATGACCGGCTTGCTCGGAGCGAGCGTAGTGAGGGCCTTGTAGCTGTCGCTGAAGAGGCTGGAGAAGCTCGTCGAGCTGGAGCCCTGGTTGTAGCCGTCGAGACACGTCCAGTCGACGTAGGCGTCCCCGGGATAGAGCTTCGAGTACGGGACGCTCTTACTGGACTGGACGTTCGGGCACCAGACCCAGGTCGTGTTCGTGGCGCCGGCGGCGACGAAGAGGTCGTGGATGTGGCGCCAGGCGGCTACGTAGTCGGCCGGCGTGTTCTGGTTCGACGACGTCGTCCCCCACGAGAACCAGCCGCCGTTCATCTCCCAGTTGAGCCGGAGGAAGAAGGGATGGCCGTACGCTGCGGCTTGCTGCGCCCACGTCGTGATCGCTGCGTCCTCAGATCCGGACGCGATCGAGCGGAGCGACACAGAGCCGGTGTCCATGTCGATGAGATTGAGCGCCTTCGTGTTCTGCACGAGATTGAAGGTTCCGGCCCAGTACGAGAAGCTATGAGTCCACGGAGTGCCGACGCCCCAGTGGACGATTGACGGCGCTTTGCCCGTGTTCTGCTCGTACTTCGCCCACGTGTGCGAGTCCCACGGGGCATTGCCCCAGGAGCCGCCGTACAAGGACGAGTACGTGTCCGTTCCCTCGATCCACGCACCCCAGTAGATCGGAGAGGCCGCCGGGCAACTGGCGGTCGAGGCGGTGGTCGAGGCCTGCGAGGAAACGGCGCCGGCCGCGTCATAGGCCTCGACGGCGAAGGTGTAGCTCTTCCCGCAGTCGAGGTTGTCCGCGACCGCGGACGTGTCGGTCGCGGTGGAGACGAGCGCCGAGTTGACGTAGACGTTGTATCCGGCGGCAGGATCGGTCTCGTCCGGGGAGGAGCTCCAGGTGAGCGCGACGCTGTTCGCCGTCGGGCTGCTCGCCGTGAGGGCGGTCGGCGCTGACGGACCGCCCGTCGCGCTCGGGGTCGCCTCCGCCACGACGCTGGTCGCGTCGGACGTAGAGCTCGTCGATCCCCGGCGATTCGCCGCGACGACGCTGAATCGCAGGGTCGAACCAAGATCGACGGACGTGAGAGGCTCCGCCGTACTCGTCGCCCCGTTGATCGGCGCGCAGTTGTTTCCGCCGTTGTCGCAGCGGAGCCACACGTACGAGTACCGGATTCCCCAGCTTCCCCAACCGCCGGCGTCGCCGGTGAGCGTTGCCCCCACTGTCGGGGCTCCACTGATGGTGGGGAGCGCAGTGTTGACGGGAGCCGTTTGTCCCCGCGCCGCCGAGCTTCCACCTGCGAAGGCAGTGAGGAGCGCCGCGAAGACGACCATGACCACTACCGTCCTGCGGCTCCCTTCCACAGTCGGTCTCTCGGTTCGGAGTGGTCTCCCCTACCTCCCTCGTCCGAGGGTTCTTACCGCATCACCGCGGCAAAGCGCCTGCCGATACCGATTTTGTGGGAACTCCGTCGACGCCTGCTACCTCGTTTGAGTGATCGTGTTCGCTAAGGCCGCGCTCATCCTCTCGCTCGTTCCCGGCCTCCTGGCGTCGTCTCAGGTACCAGCGCTCGGCGGAGCGCGAACCGCGTCCTCCCCCGTTCACGGCGTCCGAGCGCCGGCGGCGGCGCTTCGGACCACGGCAAAGCGCCCGGTGCGGCGCCACTCGGCGGCGGCCCGCGCAACCGAACGCAAGCTCCTGCTTCTCGCGCCCCGGAAGAAGTTGCTGCGCCGCTTCGTAGATGGAACGACGGGACTCGTGAAGCGAAACGTCACGGCACACTGCAGGCGCTACCACGGAAAGCCCGCGCTGCGCTACCTCCACCGCTTCCTCTGTCGGGTCTGGGTGCAGCCACGGTTGCCATCGAGCGGCGTGGCCGTCGTTTGCCGTACGGGGCGTCATCACGTCTTTCACGTGACGGCGTACCACCGGCGGCATCGGCCGCACAAGGGCCGCTAGGCCAATACGGCGCAGACCTCATCGCTGAGGCATTCGCGGATTCGGCGCTCGGCGAGGGTGAGAACGAACGACCGGATCGGAAGGTCGTCGTACTCGTTGAGGATCTTGTCGGCGCAAGCCCGGATCTCGTCACCGCTCTTGACCTCGCCGAACTCGGCCACGAGCGACGGGAGGAGCTGCCCGAGTCTCCGT
Organism: uncultured Actinomycetes bacterium; assembly: GCA_963767525.1. GTDB lineage: Bacteria > Actinomycetota > Thermoleophilia > Gaiellales > Gaiellaceae > Palsa-739. Next base: position 1,405,813 of record CAVYEH010000001.1, on the reverse strand, counting down.
TCATGGCCGGATCGGTCGCTCCGGATCTCGTCGGCGCGATTCTCGATCAGGTCGCGGACGCGGCGCTCGATGTCGTCGCGGATCTCGCGCACGGCCTCGATCGACTGACCGGCGGGATCGTCGACCTTCCAGTCCTCCACGCCGCCGATCACGTACGGGCAGCTGCCCTGGCAGTTCAAGGTGATCGCCTTGTCGGCGTGGAGCTGCATCTCAAGCTCGATCTTCTTCGGCCTACGACCGGAGATATCGATGCCGACCTCGCGCATTGCCTCGACGACGTTGGGCCAGATCGCCTCCGCCGGCTCCTGCCCGGCCGACTCGGCACGAAGATCCTCCGGCGCGAAGCGCTCGAAGAACGCTTGGGCGATCTGGGAGCGGCCGGCGTTGTGGGTACAGACGAACAGGACGTAGCGCATGGCGACTCCTTTTCAGGCGGCGGTTTCTTCCTCGTCGAGGTCGTGGACGAGCTGCTCGACGGAGCGCTCGATCTCATCGCGAATCGGACGCACCTGCTCGAGCGGGAGGTTCTTCGGGTCGGTGAACACCCAGCTGATCCGGCGGACGCCCGGCGTCACCGGGCAGACCTCCTCGCTGCAGGTGGAGACGGCGATGTCGGCCCACGCGAGATCGTCGGCGTCGAGCTTGTGCGGGACGTGACCGCTCGCGTCGATGCCGATCTCGGCGAGTGCCTCGACAACGTGCGGATGAGCGCCGTTGCCGGGGTTACTGCCGGCGCTGCGCGCTTCGTGCCGATCGCCGGCGAGCCGCCGGAACAGGTACTCGGACATCACCGAGCGTCCGGCGTTGCCGACGCACACGAACAAGACGTTCGTCACGACTCCTCCGGCACCGGGGCTTCGTGGAACTCGGCCGGGCGTGTTTGCTCGCCGCGCACGAACTGGTACGCGAGCCCGCCGACGGAAGCGCCGATGACCGGCGCGACGATGTAGAGCCAGAGCGCGTGCAGGTCCCCCGAGACGACCGCCGGCCCGATCGACCGGGCGGGGTTCATCGAGGCGCCGGAGATCGGCCCTCCGAACAGCGCGTCGAGGGCGACCGTGCCGCCGATCGCGATCGCCGCGGCCTCCCCCACCGCCCGCGTGTCGGTCGCGACGGCGAGAATCACGAACATGAGGAAGGCGCTCATGATGAGCTCCCAGAGGAACGACTGAGCCTGCGAGCCCGAAGGCTGAGTCGCGCCGAGGTTCGCGATGTTGCCGAGCGACGCCCGGAGCAGAGCCGCGGCGAGTAAGCGCACCAGCGATCTGGGTCGCCCAGTAGGCGAGCGCCCGCGACCACGGGAAGTGCCGCGTGAGCGCGAACGCGAACGTGACGGCCGGGTTGAAGTGCGCGCCGCTTATGTGACCGACGGCGTAGATCCCGAACATGATCACGAGCCCGAAGGTGATGGCAACGCCGACGTGGCCGAGCTGGCCCGTCTTGGAGTCGACCATGATCGCCCCGCAGCCGGCGAAGACGAGCGCGAAGGTGCCGATCAGTTCGGCGACGAGCACACGTACGAGCGGCAACTCCACTAGCAGCACCCAGCGCGCGCGGCCGGCTGAATCACCGGCAGGCCCTTCGCCTCGGGGTCCGTCGTCTTGATGGCCTTGACGATCGCGCCGTGCATGCCGTCGGCGACCTCGTGCGTGAACTCGACCGAAACGTCCTCGAATCCCGCCGCCTCGAGCCCGGCCTCGTACTCGCTCTGCGAGAGCGCTCCGGCGATGCAGCCGACGTAGGAGCCGCGTTCGGCGCGGTCTCCCTCGGTGAGGTGATCCTCCGCGACAACGTCGCTGATCCCGATCCGGCCGCCCGGCCGCAGGACGCGCGCCATCTCGGTCAGTACCGCAGGCTTGTCGACGGAGAGGTTGATCACGCAGTTCGAGATGACGACGTCGACGCTCGAGGCCGGCAGCGGGATCTCTTCGATCACGCCTTTGAGGAAGTGGACGTTCGTCACACCTGCCTCGCGCGCGTTCTGCTGCGCGAGGGCGAGCATCTCGTCGGTCATGTCGAGGCCGTACGCGGTGCCGGCCGGGCCGACCCGTTTCGCCGAGAGGATCACGTCGATCCCTCCGCCCGAGCCGAGATCGAGGACGACCTCTCCCTCGCGCAACTCCGCGACGGCGGTCGGATTGCCGCAGCCGAGGCTCGCGAGCGTCGCCGCCTCGGGGAGCTCGCCTCGCTGCTCGACGTCGTAGAGCACCTCGCCGAACTTCTCACTCGAGATCGCGCTCGCACTCGAGTCGTCGGCACAGCACGAACCGCTGCCGCAGCTTCCATCCGTCACGGCACGCGCCGACTCGGCATAGCGGCGCCTGACCTCATCGCGCAGTTCCTCGGCAGTAGACATCAGCAACACACTCCTTTCAGATCCGCAACGAGGGCGAGTTTCTCGACGGCCTCGGGCCGCAACGAGAAGTAGGCCCACTTCCCGCGTTGCTCCCGGTCGAGCAGGCCCACCTCGACAAGCTTCTTCAGGTGATGGGAGACGGTCGGCTGGGACAGACCGACCGGCTCGTTCAGATTGCAGGCGCACACCGGCTCGCCGGCCGACGCGAGGAGATTCACGATCCGCACGCGGGCCGGATCGGCGAGCGCCTTGAACAACTCCGCCGTCGCCGCCGCCTCGTCGGCCGAGAGAACCTCCGCCGCGAGCGGTGCACAGCAATCGATCATCGCAGTAGACATATCGATGCTGATCAATATATCGATGGACGTCGATCCGAAGCAAGAGCCGTCGCCGGAAGGCAGTACGCTCGACGGCTGTGAGCGGGGTTCACGACCACGACGGACACACCCACGGCGTCGCCAAGGACGCCGACAGCAAACGCCTCGCCATTGCGCTCGCGCTGATCGTTGCGCTCATGGCGACCGAGATCGTCGTCGGCATCCTGGCCAACTCGCTCGCAGTCATCTCCGACGCGGCCCACATGCTGACCGACGCGGGAGCGCTCGTGATGTCCCTCGTCGTGATCCGGCTGATGACACGACCGGCAGGAGGCAACCTGACCTTCGGTCTCAAGCGCTCCGAGATCCTCTCGGCGCAGGCGAACGGCGGGACGCTGCTCGTACTCGGCGGACTGATCGTCTACGGGGGTGTCCGCCGTCTCATCACGCCGCCGCCGGCCGAGGGTGCGGCGATCCTCGCCGTCGCGCTCCTCGGGATCGCCGTCAATCTGCTCGCGACCTGGCAGCTGTCGAAGGCGAACCGCGGCTCGCTGAACATCGAAGGCAGCTTCCAGCACATCCTCACCGACCTGTTCGCCTTCATCGTCACCGCGATCGCCGGCGCCGTCATCCTCGTCACAGGCTGGATACGCGCCGACGGCGTCGCCGCACTCGTCATCGCGGCGGTGATGATCCGCTCCGGCTGGCGGTTGCTACTCGACTCGGGGCGTGTGCTGCTCGAGGCAGCCCCGGAGGGGATGAACGTCACCGAGATCGGCGAGGCACTCGCGCGCCATCCGCGTGTGCAGAGCGTGCACGACCTGCACGTCTGGCAGATCGCCAGCGACTTCCCGTCACTCTCCGCCCACGTGCTCGTTCATCCTGGCGACGACTGCCACGGCATCCGCCGCGAGCTCGAAGAGATGCTTCACGAGCGGTTCCACCTCGACCACACGACCCTCCAGGTCGACCACGCGCCGGAGCAGAAGCTCGTCCAGGTCGGCGCTACGCCTCGCTCCCCGGCGTCATGACCTCGGCGGGAGCGCGGCCGGCGCGCAACAGCTCGGACATCCGCCGCATCGGCTCGTCGACATGGTGGAAGAACGCCTTGTACCCGGCGCAGAGGTAGTTGAGGCCGGGCTCGCCGTCGGGCGTCGACGTGAAGCGGTCCTTGGGACAGCCTCCGTGACACGCGAAGCGGACGTCGCACTCGCGGCAGTACTGCGGGAGCGTCGCCGCCTTGTCAAGGCCGAACTGGCGCTGGCGCTGCGACGCGACGAGCTCGAGCATGTGCGTCTCGCGGATGTTGCCGAGGAGGTACTCCGGCTCGACGAAGTGGTCGCACGAGTAGAGGTCGCCGTTGTGCTCGAGCGCGAGCGCAAGTCCGCACGTCTCCGAGTGCACGCAGAGCGACGGCGGCTCGCCGTGCCAGTTCGCGAGCGCGACGTCGAACATCTGCACGAACACCTCGCCGACGTCCCGGCTCACCCACTCGTCGAACACGTCGATGAGGAAGCGCCCGTACTGCTCCGGCGCGACCGAGCGGCCCGTCACCCCCTCGCCGTGCTGGGAGTAGAGCGGCCGGTCGCGCCACGACTTCCACTCCGCCTGCGATTCCTCTGGCGACTCCTCGGCGAAGCGCTCGATGATCGGAATGAACTGCATGAAGCGGCAGCCGAGGTCGTCGCGGAGGAACCGGTAGACGTCCGCGCCGTGGTCGCCGTTGGCGGCATGGACGGTCGTGAGCGCGTTCCACTCCACACCGCCGTCTTGCAGGAAGCCGAGGCCGCGCGTGACCTGGTCGAACGATCCCTTCCCGCCCTTGTCGACCCGGTACGCGTCGTGCAGCTCGCGCGGCCCGTCGATCGAGATGCCGACGAGGAAGTCGTGCGCGCGGAAGAACTCCGCCCACTCCGCGTCGAGCAGCGTCCCGTTCGTCTGGATCGTGTAGAGCGCACGCTGATACGGGCGCAGGTACTGGCGCACGAGCTCGACGGAGCGCCGGAAGAAGTCGAGCCCCATGAGCGTCGGCTCACCTCCCTGCCAGGCGATGACGACCTCGGGGCTACGCGCGTGCGACTCGACGAGCTGACGGATGTAGAGCTCGAGCATCTCCTCACCCATCCGGAAGCGACTGCCCGGATAGAGCATCTCCTTCGAAAGAAAGAAGCAGTAGGCGCAGTCGAGGTTGCAGACAGCTCCGGTCGGCTTCGAGAGCAGGTGGAAGGCGTACGGAGTGCCGGGAGCGGTGGCCATGCTCCGAGGGTGCACTGGCCCCGGGCCGGCTGCCTCATCCCGACAGGAGGATGCGATTTAAGGAACCCGTAAGGGTGCGCTAACGGCAGCGCAATCTCGAGCATCGATCCTTGGCCGACCAGCAACTCGGCAAGGAGGAAGAATGCGCTCGAAGACCCTGACCGTCGCAATCGCCGCCGCCGCGGCACTTGCAGCTGCGTGATGCAACCGCATCGATCGCGCTCGCGGGGATGATGCACCCGACACTCGGTGCGAAACTCTCCGGCATGGGCGAGCACGGCATCGTGAACCTGCAGGCGCACGCCTCGAAGGGACAGCTGTGCTGGAAGTTCCAGCTCAGCGTCATGCACGTGCAGGGAGCGACGATCCGCGACAAGAGCGGGATGGTCGTTGCGAAGCTCGGCCACATGTACAGCGCGAAGGGTTGCGCGATGGTCCCGAAGTCGGCACTCTCGAAGATCGAGGCGAACCCGTCCTCGTACTCGGTCTGGGTCGCGACGCCGGGTCACCCGGGAGACCTACGCGGAAAGCTCTTCGCCGGAATGGCGCATATGTAAATGGATACGCCGCCCGTCACACCCGAGCACGAACCCGAGCCGCAGCCGCGCCGGTACGGGCGTGGGCTGTTCCTCGCCACCGTGGCGGGCGGCGTCACCTCTCTCTACTGGGGCCGGGCCGCGTGGAGCCGGGTCAGCGGCGTCGTCTCACCGGTGGCCGGCGCGATCGCGCCGATCCTCCCCACCGGCGGCTGGCGCATCTACACGGTCGCCGACTCGATGCCCGTCTTCGACCCGGCCACGTGGCGTCTGACCGTAGGAGGGATGGTCGACAAGCCGCTCTCGCTGAGCTACGACCAGGTGCGCGCCCTGCCGCGCGCCGAACAGACCTCGGACTTCCACTGCGTAACGGGCTGGACGGTGCAGAACGTCACGTGGACGGGCGTCCGCATCGCCGACATCCTCGCCGCCGCGAGGCCGCATCCCGCCGCCCATGCGCTGCGCTTCGTCTCGATGGAGGAGCCGTACGTCGACTACCTCACGCTGCAGCAGGCTGAGCTCCACGACGTGATGCTCGCCTACGACATGGAGCGAAAGCCGCTGCCGCAGGAGCACGGCGCGCCGGTGCGGCTGATCATCCCGGACATGTACGGCTACAAGAACGTCAAGTGGGTCGAGCGGATCGAGCTCGTCCCGGCGGCAGGAAGCGGTTACTGGGAGCAGCTCGGCTACGACCGCGACGCGTGGGTCGGCCGCTCGAACGGGTACGGAACGTGACAGCCGTTTACGTCCGCCGCTTCTCTCGCGCCGAGCGACTTCTCCATTGGCTGAATGCGCTCGGGTTCTTCTTCCTCCTCGCAACCGGGCTGATTCTCTATCTCCCGAGCCTGTCGATCCTCGTGTCGCGGCGGCAGCTCATCCAGGACATGCATTTCTGGGCGGGCGTGAGCTGGCTCGGCGCACTCGCACTCGTCCTCGTGCTCGGCGCGCGGCGCTTTGCCCGCACCGCTCGGGAGCTCGAGTCGTTCGACGACGACGACCTCCGCTGGCTGCGCGGAAAGAAGGCGCCGCAGGGAAGGTTCAACGCCGGCCAGAAAGTCAACGCCGCGCTCACCGCGGCGTTCACGGTGCTGTTCGGAGTCTCCGGGCTCTTGCTCTGGTTCGGCGAGCGGAACACGACCTACCGCTTCGCGAGCACCGTGCTCCTCCATGACGGGCTGATGTACGTCTCCCTCGCCTTGCTCGCCGGGCATCTCTACCTCGCGCTCATCCACCCCGCCACTAGGCACGCTCTGCGTGGCATGACAGTCGGAACCGTCCGAGAGGACTGGGCGCAGCGCCATCACAGCAAGTGGGACGCGGAGCCACAATAGAGAGCATGTCGACCGTTCTCGTCGTCGACGACGAACCCGTCGTACGCGACGTCGTCGTCCGCTACCTCGAGCACGAGGGCTTCGAAACCCTCGTCGCCGCCGATGGCGACACCGCCCGCACCCTGATCGAGGAACGCGAGCCGGCCCTCGTCGTCCTCGACGTGATGCTGCCTGGCATCGACGGTCTCTCCCTCTGTCGCTGGATTCGGGAACGGTCGAGTCTGCCGGTGATCCTGCTCACGGCCCGCGGCGAAGAGGCGGACCGCATCGTCGGGCTCGATCTCGGCGCCGACGACTACGTGACAAAGCCGTTTTCGCCGCGCGAGCTGACGGCGCGGGTGCGCGCGGTGCTCCGGCGCGGAACATCCCCGCAGCCTGAACGCGAGACCCTCGCCTTCGGAGACGTCGAGCTCGACGCCTCGAGCCGGCAGGTACGCAAGGCCGGCGAGATCGTTCAGCTGACGACGCGCGAGTTCGATCTCGTCTGGTTCCTCGCGACGAACCCCGGTCACGTCTTCTCCCGCGACCAGCTGATGGACAGAGTCTGGGGCTACGCCTCCGCGGTGGACACCGGCACCGTCACCGTCCACATTCGGCGGCTGCGCGAGAAGCTCGAGACCGATCCCCAGCAGCCCCATCATCTCAAGACGGTCTGGGGAGCCGGCTACCGGCTCGACCGATGATCCTGCTCGCCCTCATCGTCGCCGCCGGAAGCCTCGTCGCCGGTCTCCTTCTCGCATTCCTCCTGCGACGGGCTCCCACGGTCGGGCTTCAGCTCGCCGGGCTCGCGCTGACCGCGGTCTGCGTGCCGCTCGGAGCCGTTCTGCTCTCGGGCTGGGTGATGTTCCACATGGGCGCCGACGTCAAGATCCTCGCCGTCGCCGCCGGCGCTGCGACCGCGGCCGTCATTGCGGCCCTCGTTGTCGCGCGCTCCATCACCGGCTCGCTGCGGCAGCTCGAGGCGGCCTCTCGCGAGATCGCCGCCGGCGAGCTCTCGGCCCGGGCACCGGGAGCCGGCCCGCGGGAGATCGCAGAGCTCGGCGCCTCCTTCAACGCGATGGCGACGAGCCTCGAGCAGCTCTTCGACGCCCGCCGCGAGCTCGTCGCCTGGGCGAGCCACGACCTGCGCGCGCCGATCGCGTCGATGCAAGCGATGCTCGAGGCGATCGAGGACGGCCTCGCATCCGCCGACGACTACCTGCCGACGATGCGCGAGCAGGTCCGGACGCTCTCGATGCTCGTCGACGACCTCTTCGAGCTCGCCCGAATCGACGCGGGTGCCCTCAGCCTCGAGATTCACCGCGCGCCGATCGCACCGCTCGTCGACTCCGCGTTGCGCCTCCTTCGCCCCGAGGCCGACGCCCGCGGTGTCTCCCTCAGCTCCGACGTCGACACGACGGCCGAAGGGGACTTCGCGCCGGACAAGATCGAGCGCGTTCTCTTCAACCTCCTCACGAATGCCGTGCGCCACACACCGCCGGACGGCTCGGTCGCAGTTCATCTCGAGCAGCGCGATGCGGAGCTTCTCGTGCGCGTCGACGACACGGGCGAGGGCCTTGACGACGAGTCACCGGCCCGGATGTTCGACCGCTTCTGGCGCGCCGACCGCGCCCGCAGCAGCAACGGCGCGGGCCTCGGTCTCGCTATCGCGCGCGGCCTCGTCGAGGCGCACGGCGGCCAGATCTGGGCCGAGAACCGCCCGCAGGGCGGAGCTTCGGTCTCCTTCACGCTGCCGGCGTGACCCCGCGATCGGCGCGAGCCGATTCCATGTCACGCCGCGAGTGTGGCGCCCCGAGGAACAACCAGCCGACGACGGCGGCGATCGCGCTCGCCGGGAAAGCGAGAAACGCCCAGAGACCTCCGACCTGCAACATCACGCATGCAAAGCCGCCCAGGCCGAGGACGATCGACAGAAGCGCGAAGAATCCGGCGAGCGGGCGGTGAGGCTGCATGCTCGGTGTATCGGGACGAACGGTCGAGAGCCACATCCCCCGCGCAACGACTTCAGGAGAATTCAGGCGGCGGCGCCGGAACGCGCCTCGCGGAAGGTGACGAGCCGGCCGCATCCCGATCCCCGACAGCCGTCCTGGAAGCACCCTTGGTGCTGCCTAACCTGAGGTCGCCTCGATCACCGAGTCTCCCTTTTGGTTCGTGACCCAGATGTGGCTACCGTCGAATGCGACTCCCCACGGGGAGTCGAACTCCAAGAGCGTATGCACCCAGCTGCCGTCGCTCACGTTTAGTTCGGTCACCGAGTCTCCGTTCTGGTTCGTGACCCAGACGTGGTTGCCCCCGACCGCCACCCGGGTCGGTGAGCTGAAGCCGTAGGAGCCGCCGGAGAGCGTCCTGACCCACGAGCCGTCGCTCGCATTCATTTCCGTCACCGAGGCGCCTTTTTGATTTGCGACCCAGACATGGCTACTGCCGTCGAACGCCACTCCAAGCGGGTTGTTGAAGCCGTAGGAGCCGCCGGAGAGTGTCCTCACCCAGGCGCCATTGCTCGGGTTCACCTCCGTCACCGAGGCGCCGCCGTAGTTCGTCACCCAGATGTGGCTCCCGTCGAACGCCACCCCGTACGGGCTTGTGAAGCCGTAGGAGCCGCCGGAGAGTGTCCTGACCCAGGAGCCATCGCTCGCGTTCAGCTCGGTCACCGAGTTTCCGGGTTCATTTGCGACCCAGATGTGACTGCCGTCAAACGCCACCCCATACGGGCCGTTGAAGCTGTAGGAGCCGCCGGAGATCGTCCTGACCCAGGAGCCGTCGCTCGCATTCACTTCCGTCACCGAGTCTCCGTTTCGGTTCGTGACCCAGACGTGGCTGCCGTCGGACGTCACGTCGAAGGGGGAGTTGAAGCCGTAGGAGCCGCCGGAGAGTGTCCTGACCCAGGAGCCATCGCTCGAGTTCAGCTCGGTCACCGAGTTTCCGCTTTGGTTTGTAACCCAGATGTGGCTGCCCTCGGACGCCACCCCGAACGGGGAGTTGAAGCCGTAGGACGCGTCCCGATAGACGCCGAGAATGTAAGAGGGGGTGCAGATGAGGCTGATCACGCCGGTCGTAGGGTTGACGCTCATCTGGGCCGCCGCTTGACCGCCATCGAATGTGCAGGGGTACCCCTGCAGAGCGCCCGAACCCGGCGAGCCAGGGGGGCCGCTCGGGCCAGGGGGGCCGCTCGGGCCAGAGGAGCCGCTCGGCCCAGAAGGGCCGCTCAGGCCGCTCGGGCCGACGGGGCCGCTCGGCCCACTGGGGCCACTCGGCCCGGTCTTGCTCCATGTGATCTGAACCGCTCCGGTCGAGCAAGCTTTACGAGGCGAAGTACCAATCCTGACGCTGGTGATGAGTCCACGCTTGAGGCAGCCCGTGAAGATGGCATGCGAAGCGCCTGTGGCAGCGGCATACGCATATCCGCCCACGACCATGGAAACCGCAACCGCGAATCCGACAAAAGTCAGCCGCTTCTTACGTAGCTCCAGCACGTCTACCACTCCTTTGGCAGCGGTTAACGGTGTCTGCAACGATCTTCTCAGTCACCGCAGCGAGGCCTGAGCGACCCCCGTTTGCGGCTGGGAGAAGTTCGTCGCTTCGACATGGTACGGACCGACAATCTCGTGCTCGAGGCAATGCTCCGTTGACCTTGCCGAACAACGTGCCAAGAGGCTGGGAGGCTCCCACCGGAGCCTCTCCTTTGGCTTCTCTCTGCGATGGAGCTAGGCGGGCTCGAACCGCCGACCTCCTGATTGCGAACCAGGCGCTCTCCCAACTGAGCTATAGCCCCGCGACAGAGAAGTCTAGCCGCGTTTTGTGTCGAGCCGGCCGTCTCGAATCGTTTGCGCCATGTCTCTCGACTCCTCGCGATACCACGTGCCGTTCTCGAACTCGATCGCCGGGTACGCGCTCTGGCCGGTGTTCGCGGAGACGACCTTCCGCTTGTTCCTGAGCCACGGCCCGTGCACGGCCTCGTACTCGATGCCCATGTCGATGAGAGCCTTCTCGACCTTCCAGCACGGCTCCCACTCTTGCTTCAGCCAGGCTTTCGAGCAGCGATGGAGCTTGACCGCCATCGCTCTCGGTGTATCACGCGGCGAAGAAGTGTGAGTCCGGTTCGCGTTCGCCGCGGAGTACCTGCTACGAGCCGCCCGCCTTTTCCATCAACTTGCCGGCGCGAATCGTCGCGTCCATGTCTTTCGACGGCGCGCGGTACCACGAGCCATCTTCGAACTGGATGTCCGGGTAGAGGCGCTGGCCCGTGCCTTCGAAGATCATGTCGCGCTTGCCCTTGCTCACCGGGCCAGGGACGCGCTCGTACTCGATGCCCATGTCCATGAGCGCCTTCTCGACGCGCCAGCAGGGATGCCCCTTGATCTTCACCCACTGGTTCGAGCAGCGGTGCAATTTGACGGCCATCGCCTTCCTTCCTGTCAGGCGGCGAAGAGCGTCAGATCGGGCTCGCGCTCGCCGCGGAGTACCTGCAGGTCGACTGTCGCACATCGGATGCCGCGCGACTCGGCGAGCGCGACCGCCTGCGGCTTGATCTGCTGCGCCGCGAGGATCCCGCGGCAGCCGGCCTTCGCCGGGTCCTCGCGGATGAAGGCGAGATAGCGCGTGAGCTGCTCGACCGCCTCGATCGTCCCGATGCGCTTGATCTCGACGGCGACCCACTCGCCGTCGGCGTCCTTGCACATGAGGTCGACGGGGCCGATCTCGGTCGCCCACTCGCGCTTCACGAGCGTGAGCGGCTCGCCGAGCGCGTCGGGAGCATCGGCGAGCGCGAGCTGCAGGTCACGCTCGACGCCGTCCTTCTGCAGCGCGGCCGACTCGCCCATGTCGTGCACGACGTCGCTCAGCACCTCGACGAGCCGGATCTCGAGCTGGTCTTCCGTCTTGGGCTTCGTCACGACGAGCCTGTCGCCCTCGTCGGCGACGAACGTCGGCGCGGTCATCCAGTTGAGCGGCTTGAACCCGCCGGCGTCGTCGTGGACGAGAACCGAGCCGTCGGCCTTGAGCATCAGCAGGCGCACCGCCTCCGGAAGGACGGCGGAGAGACGGCCGGAGTAGACGACCTCGCAGCGGGCGACGATGAGGCGCACCCGCGGAACCTACTGTCCGTTCCGGACATGTCCGGTGTCTGACACCGGACATGTCCGGAGCAGACATTGCCCTAGTGCTTCGCGTACTGCGCGATGCCGCCGAAGTCGACGCCGACGCACGGCACGTCGCCAACGACCCAGGCATCGTGGCCGGGCGCGATCGCAGCCATGTCACCGGGGCCGATCTCGCCCTCGGTGCCGTCGTCCATGACGATCTTCATCCGGCCAGACAGGCAATAGAGCAGATGCATGGTCTGGCAGCTGTCGGTGCCGGCGATCGGCTTGATGTGATCCGACCAGCGCCAACCCGGCTCCCACGTGCCGTAGAGCGCGGTGTGCCCGCCGATGTTGATGACCGCCGCGTTGCCCTTGTCGGCGAACGGACGCGTCTCGTCGGGCGTCCCGACGTTCTTGATCTCCAATCCGGACATCTCCACCTCCCCTTTGGACCCCGCGAGAGACCGTAACGCTTTTCGCGCGGCTCAGCGGCGTTCGACGCGGGAGCCGCCGACGATCGCTTCCGTTCCGTCGTCGAAGCGGACCTGCGCCTTGCCCTTGCCGTCGTAGTCCGGCGACCAGACGACGAGCGTCGCGTCGCGGCCGCCGACGCGCACCGGCTCGCCGAGCTCCGGCTCCGCCCCGCTCCAGACGCGGACGAACGGATTCGCCTCGCGCTCGCGGCCGATCGTCGTCTCGTCAGTGTGGCCCGGCAGGACGCGCGTCTCGTCGGGCAGCGCGAGCAGCACCTCCATCACCGAGCGCCGCACCTGCTCGACGTCGCCGCCGCCGACCGCGTCGCGGAACAGGACGTCGCCGGTCGCGACCAGCTCGTCCCCGATGACGAAGGAGACGTGTTCGTCGGCGTGTCCCGGCGTCGCGAGCCCGCGCACCGCGAGCCCCTCCCACTCCCACTCGCCGGGCTCGGCGATGACCGGGATCTCGTACCGCCCGGCGAGCTCGTCCTCGTTCACGACGTGGTCGTGGATGCGCGTGCGTCCGGAGCAGCGCGACCGGCCGCGCGCCCCACGCCTCCGCCGCCGCCACAAGCGGCTCGATGTCGGCCCCCGAGTCGACGAACACGGCCGGCCCGCCCTCCTCGAGCGCGATGACATACGCGTTCGAGAGCCAGTCGGGATGCATGCTTCTCGCTACGAGCATCGCCAGCTAGGCTAGCGCCCATGGCCGGACTCATGAGACCGCACAGCGACGCGTCATCAAGTCGAAGTACTCGAAGCTGCTCAACAAGGCGGAGAACCCGACCGAGACGCTCGACTACTCGTACGAGCAGATGCTCGAGCAGCTCCAGAACATGAAGCGCGGCGTCGCCGACGTCGCCACCGCGAAGAAGCGGATCGAGCTCCAGCAGCAGAAGCTCGAGCAGAACGTCGTCACGCTCGAGGGCCAGGCGCGCCAGGCTGTCGCCGCGAACCGCGACGACCTCGCGACGCAGGCGCTCCAGCGTAAGGCGATCGCGCAGCAGCAGCTGCAGGACATGGACGGGCAGGTCAAGCAGCTCCAGGACCAGCAGGACAAGCTCGTCGACGCCCAGCAGCAGCTCCAGACGAAGATCGAGTCGTTCCGCTCGCAGAAGGAGATCCTCAAGGCGCAGTACTCCGCCGCCGAGGCGCAGGTCAAGGTCGGCGAGGCCGCGACGGGGATCGGCAAGGGCATGGCCGACACCGGTCTCGCGATCCAGCGCGCGAAGGACAAGACCGAGGAGATGCAGGCACGCGCAGGCGCGATCGACGAGCTCACGTCCGCGGGCGCGCTCGAGGACTTCACTGCCGGCGACCAGGATCAGCTCGACGAGGGAGCTCTCGCAGATCTCCACGAGCAACCAGGTCGACGAGCGAGCTCGCGAAGCTCAAGGCCGAGGTCGGCTCCAGGCGACGCGCCGAAAGAGATCCCGGCCGCGAGCGCCGACGCACCAGCTGAGACCGCACCGGCTGAGGCCGCGCCGGCCGGCGACGCCCCGGCCCAAGACGCGCCACAGCCCTGAGCCCGCTCGGCGACATCCTCTTCGGCCGCAAGAAGCTCAAGGAGCCGGCAGCGGAGAGGCTCTTCGCGCTCTCGACCGCGGCGGTGACGCTCCAGACCGAGTGCTCGCTCAAGCCGGCCGGCGACTCGGCGCTCATCTTCAAGCCGCTCTCGGCGGGCGAGTTCACCTCGACCGAGAACGACGCCGAGGAGCTCCTGCGCGGCATCGCGAAGGGCGCAGGACTCGGAGATCGACCGCAAGACCGACTCGTTCGGCTTCGAGTGGGTGATCGTCCGCGACCCGCAGCTCGACGACCAGGTCGCCGGCGTCCACGCGCTCGCATCGGAGCTCGAGGATCACGGCTTCGGCGGCCAGCTCCTCGCTGCCGCCTTCAAGTTCGCCGGTAACGCGCATCCGGTCTACTGGATCTACGGCTTCAAGACCGGCACGTGGTGGCCGTTCGTCCCGACCGGCGAGAAGCAGGAACGCGACAACGCGCAGGAGCTCGAGCTGAAGGCGAAGCTCGAGAAGGAGCTTCCCGTCGAGCCCGATCTCAGCAAGTGGCTCGGCCTGTTCGACGCGCCCATTTGAGCGAACTCCACACCGACCGCCTGATCCTCCGGCAGTGGCGCGACTCGGATCGCGAGCCGTTCGCCGAGCTCAACGCCGACCCCGAGACGATGCGCTACTTCCCCGCGACCCTGACGCGTGACGAGAGCGACGCGTTCGCCGACCGAATTGTTGCGCGCCTCGATGAGGACGGCTGGGGCCTGTGGGCGGTGGAGGTCGCCGGCGGCGCGCCGTTCGTCGGCTTCGTCGGCCTCGCCCGACCGCGTTTCGCACCGGAGCTCGTCGAGGTCGGCTGGCGCCTCCACCGCGACCACTGGGGAAACGGCTACGCGACCGAGGCCGCACGCGAGTCGCTCCGGTTCGGCTTCGAGGAGCTCGAGCTCGAGGAGATCGTCTCGTTCACGACCGTTGCGAACACACCGTCACGGAACGTCATGGAACGGATCGGCATGACGCACGATCCGTCCCGTGACTTCGACCATCCGAACCTGCCCGACTGGCCGCAGAAGCGGCACGTCCTCTACGCGATCACGCGGCCCTAGGGCGCGGTCGCTCGCACGGCCGAGGCTCACGAACTAGCGGCCGACGGCCCCTTGTAGGTCGAATCCCCAAAGCCGAGGATCGGGTAGAAGATCGGGCTTAGGAGCCAGAGCCCCACGCCAAACCCAACTCCTCTCCCGAAGCTCTTGGCAACGTCCTGCGCGACGATCGCCGAGATGACGAAACCGACGAGCGGGATGATGAGAAGGATGATCCACCAAAGCGGCCGCCCGATGATCCGCAGCAGCACGATGATGTTCCAGATCGGGATGATCGACTTCCAGCCGGCCTCGCCTGCCTTCGTGAAGACCTTCCAGAAACCGGCGACGACGAGAACGATGACTGCGATGTAGATGATCCAGATGATGCCGTTCATTGCACTCCTCTCTATTGCCCCGTGGGCCCACGCGTGAGCGTGACAGCTATCTCGGACGCCGCCGCGCGCCTCTCGGCATACGACTCAGAGCAATCCGCTCCTGCCGCGCGGGCTAACTGACGGGCTTGCCCATCTCGCGGGCGATCTCCCCTAGGGCGGCGAGGCGCTTCTCGATCGGAGGGTGATCCGAGAGCAGCGAGAAACCATGCGCGTGGGTCGAGACGATGCAGAACGCGTTCGCGGTACGGAGGTCGCCGTGCGGGATCGCCGCGGCGCTTCGGCTCAGCTTCACGAGGGCGCTCATCAGCTGCTCGGGCTTTCCGGTGAGAATCGCTGACCCACGGTCGGCGGAGAACTCCCGGTAGCGGGAGACCGTCTGCGTGAGGCCTGTTCCGATCCCGAGCGGTATCAATCCGAGCGGCCAGCCGACGATCCAGAGCAGGCCGAGATTGGTGGTCGACTCCCCCACGACGACCTCGCCGAGAACGCGCGGCGCGGAGACGGCCGTCATCACGGCCGCGTCACGATTCGCGAGGTGCGCGACCTCGTGGGCGAGAACCGCCTCCAGCTCGCCGTCGTCGAGCGTGCCGAGCAAGCCCTCGGTCACGACGATCGTGGAGTCGCGCTCGCTCAGCCCGACCGCCATCGCGTTCGGAGCCGCCGTCGCCGCGATCGCAACGCCGGGCACACCGATCCCGGCGAGACCCGCGAGACGCTCGACCATCGCGTGCACGCCGTGGTCGCGTTGCACGGGCATCGTCTCGGCGCCGAGCGAGCGCAGGATCGCGGCCCCGCCGCCGCGATACCGGGTTGCGAGTGCGTACGCGATCCCGAAGCCTGCGAGCGTCCAGACCCACCAGTACGCCGGCGAGTGCCAGATGAGGAACACGCACAGGGCGACGACTGCGATGTAGGTCGCCGCGAGGAGAACGAGCGCGATCGCCATCCGCACCGTGAGCCCGAAGCTCCGCCCGAGCGCGCGTCTCTTCACACCGGGGAGACTACGAGGCCGTGCCACATTGCGCCGTCGGCACTGCGGTGCGCAGAGGCCGGAGCGAAAGACAGGCGCAGCCGGCTTACGCGTGAGGCCCGACGAAGGTGCGCCGCCGCTCCTGCGCCGCAGGCGCATGACCGGCCGCGCCACGAACGAATCGTCCCGCAAGCAGGTCTCCAGAGAGCCTTTCCGCACGGAGCCGCGGGAGACCGCGCTCTCCCGCGGCGTAGTTCCGCTCTCCAGCGAGCGAGTCCGCAGGACTCGCGAGCTAACTGACGGGCTTGCCCATCTCGCGGGCGATCTCCGCGAGGGCGGCGAGGCGCTTCTCGAGCGGCGGGTGATCCATCATCCACTCGGACATCGTGGTCTTCCAGTTCGTCGGGATGATGAAAAACGCGTTCATCCCCTGCACCGCGCGCAAGTCCTGCTGCGGGATCTGCGTGATGCCGCTCGAGATCTTCTGCAGCGCGCTCATGAGGTTCTCGGGCGCGCCGGTCATGAGCGCCGAGCCGCGGTCGGCCGCGTACTCGCGGTAGCGCGAAATCGTGCGGATCAAGACCCAGCTGATCGCGTAGACGAGCATCGAGACGATGAGGATGATGATGAAGGGGTCGGGACCGTTGTTGTTGTTGCTGCTCCGGTTCCCGCCGCCGAACATCCCCGCGTAGAGCCAGAAGCGCGTGACCAATCCCGCGAGCATCGCGAAGAAGCTCGCGACCGTCATCACGAGGACGTCGCGGTTCGCGATGTGCGAGAGCTCGTGGGCGAGCACCGCCTCGAGCTCCTCCTTCTCGAGCCTCTGCCACAGCCCGCTCGTGACCGCGACGGCGGCGTGCTTCGGGTTGCGGCCGGTGGCGAACGCATTCGGCACATCGGTCTGAACAACCGCGAGGCGCGGCTTCGGCAGATCGGCCATCGCGCAGAGCCGTTCGACCATCGCGTGGAGGTCGGGCGCCTCCTCGGCCGAGACGATCTTCGCGCCGGACGCCGCGAGGGCGATCTTGTCGGAGGTGTAGTACTGGAAGAAGGCGAGGCCGACGACGATCACGAGCATCGGCACGACGCCGAGATTGAGGTAGACGAGGAGCACCGCAGCGAAGGCGACGTAGAGCAGTCCGAGCAGACCGCTCGTGAAGAGCATCCGCAACGACAGTCCTCTGTCGCGACCGAACGACTTGCGATTCACAGCGAGGATGGTACTCCGGCGACCTGATCTACCGGTACCGACGCCGCATGTCTTACGGCTTCATTAGAGTCTCGCCCGGTGCGTCGGATCGCTCTCATCGCCGCAGCTCTCGTGGGCGCTACCGCGCTCGCGGCCTGCCAGTCGCGGGGTGTCGTCTCGCCGACCCCGAACACCGTGATCGGCACGGTCTCGACGCCGACGACGACGTTCCCGATCGTGCCCGGCCTTCCAGCAAGACGGGCGAACCCGACGAAGGGCAAGGCGCTCTTCGTCACGAACTGCGGCGGCTGCCATACCCTCGCCGACGCCGGGACGAGCGGCACCGTCGGCCCGAACCTCGACGACCTCAAGCCGGACTACCAGGCCGCGACCGCGCAGATCACGAACGGCGGCGGCGTAATGCAGTCGTACAAGGGCCAGTTCACGACACAGCAGATCGCCGACCTCGCCGCCTATGTCGTGACGGCCACCGGCGGCACGCTGCCGTAAACCTTCCGGCGAACTTCCCGCGGCACGTCGCCGCCTTCGCCTTCGACCTCGACCGGACGCTGATCGCGGAGGACGGCGTGTTGCGGCCGCGCACGCGTGCCGCGCTCGCAGCCGTTCGCGACGCGGGTCCGCACGTGATCGTCGTGACGGGACGGATGTTCCGCGCGGCACGGCCGTACCTCACGAACGACGATCCGGTCGTCTGTTACCAGGGCGCCGTCGTGGCGGATCCGCGGAGCGGCGACTTCTTGTTGCACGTCCCGATCCCGCTCGACGCGGCGCGCGAAGCAATGGACGCCGTGCTCGACGCCGGCTTTCACCTGAACGCGTACGTCGACGACGACCTGTACGTCGCGGAGGTCAACGCCGAGGCGAAGCGGTATTCCGAGTTCCAGCACATCCCCGTGAACGCCGTCGGCGATCTGCGTGGGTGGCTCACCCGACCTCCGACGAAGCTCGTCGCGGTCGGCGATCCGGACGCGCTCGGCGCGCTCGAGGCGGAGCTGAAGCCGCGGTTCGCAGGCCGGCTCTTCATCTCGAAGTCGCTGCCCTACTTCCTCGAGTTCGCGCATCCGGACGTGAGCAAGGGAAGCGGGCTCGCCTTCGTCGCCGAGCGGCTCGGGTTCACGCGCGACGAGACGGTCGCAGGAGGCGACGGCGAGAACGACCGCGAGCTCCTCGACTGGGCCGGCTTCGGCGTCGCCGTCGCTAACGCGCATCCCGATGTCCTCGCGCGAGCCGACCTCGTCGTGCCGCCGGTGCAGGAGGAAGGCGTCGCCGTTCTGCTGGAGAGCTACCTAGACTCCATTGCATGATCGACGCACGGGCCGCCCGCAACGCCCCGGACGAGTTCCGGCGCCGGCTCGCGCGCAAAGGCGCCGCCGAGGCGTTCGACGCGTGGCTCGCCGCCGACGAGCGCTGGCGCGAGCTCGTGCCGCGCGTCGACGAGTTGCGCGCGAAGACGAAGCTCAAGGGCAAGCCGACGCCAGAGCAGCTCGAGGAGATGCGCGGCGTGAAGGAGGAGCTGCAGGCCGCCGAGCAGGAGCTCGCGGCGGCCGAGGAAGCGCGCGACACAGCGCTCGCGCAGGTGCCGAATCCTCCCGACGACTCCGCTCCCGACGGCTTCGACGAGGACGACGCGGAAGAGCTCCGCCGCGTCGGCGAGCCCGGCCCCGAGTCGAAGGAGCACACCGAGATCGGGCGCTTCGACATGGAACGCGCCGCGCGACTGTCCGGCTCGCGGTTCGGCTACCTCCTCGGCGACACCGCGCTCGTCGCGATGGCGCTCTACCGCTACGCGCTCGACACGGCCGTGAGGCACGGCCACACGCCGATGCTGCCGCCGGTGCTCGTGCGCGAGGAGGCGATGTACGGCACCGGCTTCTTCCCCACCGAGCGCTCGAACATCTACGGGATCTCCAGCGACGATCTCTATCTGACCGGAACGTCCGAGGTGGCGCTCGCGGGGCTCCACATGGGCGAGATCCTCGAGGCCGACGAGCTGCCGCTCCGCTACACGGCGTTCTCGACGAACTTCCGCCGCGAGGCGGGCGCCGCCGGCAAGGACACGCGCGGCATGTTCCGCGTCCACCAGTTCAACAAGGTCGAGCTGTTCGTCTTCTGCGAGCCGGCGGCCGCTGGCGGACGAGCACGAGCGCCTGGTCGGGATCGAGGAGGAGATCCTCCAGGGGCTCGGCCTGCCGTACCGCGTCGTGAACGTCGCGGCGGGCGACCTCGGCGCGCCGGCGGTGAAGAAGTACGACATCGAGGGCTGGTTCCCGTCGCAGCAGCGCTACCGCGAGCTGACGTCGGCGTCGAACACGACGGACTTCCAGGCGCGGCGGCTCGGGATCCGCTTCCGCGCGGGCGGCAAGGATCTCGAGCCGGTCAACACCCTGAACGGCACCGCGACCACCGACCGCACGCTCCTCGCGATCCTCGAGAACTTCGGCGGCGACGTGCCCGACGTGCTGCAGCAGTTCGGCGCGCCCGCGCGGGTCACTTCGTAGCGGCGAGCCACTCCTTCGCGAGCTTCTTCGGGGCGCGTTTCAGCCACGCGTCCTCGACTCGGTCTCGCAGTTCTGCCTTCCGGAGCTTCTTCAGATGCGGGATCCGGACGAGCACCGCCGAGTAGCCGTTCCAGTGCGGCGTCGTGAAGTAGACGCCGCCCGAATCGACGAGCACGTCCTTGATCTCGAGATCCTCGACCCAGAACACGAGGACGTCAGTGAGGCGCTCACCAGTGTCGGGGTCGAGCGCGTCAGGGCGGGCGCTGCGATGCCAGCAGAAGGTCTTCCCTGCGACGCTGTATGACGGTCGCCCCTCCTCCTCTGTGCGCGTCACCTCGGGCAGCGCGAGCGCCAACGCATCGAGATCCTTCATCGTCGCCACTGCTGCGACACTAGTACGACGCGGCGGGGTGCCGGAGCGGTCGAACGGGGCGGTCTTGAAAACCGTTGATCTTCACGGATCCCTGGGTTCAAATCCCAGCCCCGCCGCTAGTTTGTTGCACATGACGACGGGAGACGACCTTCGCGGACTGATGCGGCTCTGGCCGCACGGCGTCTCGATCCTCAGCGTCGACGTCGACGGCGACCGGATGGGCGTGACCGTCTCATCGCTCGTCTCGCTCTCGCTCGAGCCGCCGCTCGTCGGCGTCTCGATCGGGAAGGAGGCATCGTGCTACGAGCTCCTCCGCAGCGGCCGGCCGTTCGCGATCAGCCTCCTCGGCTCGGAGCAGGACGAGCTCGCGCGCCGCTTCGCCGCCGGCTACCCGCCGATCGTCCACTGGGAGGGCGTCCCGACCCGCGAAGGGATCGTGGCGCCGCTCATCGAGGGCGCGCTCGGCTGGATCGAGGCCGAGACGAAGGTCGAGGCGGACGCCGGCGACCACACGTTCTTCATCGCCGACGTCCTCAAGATCGAGCACGGCCCCGCGCAGAAGGCGCTCGTCTACCGCGAGAGCACGTACCACTCGGTCTGAGCTACCGCGCCCGCGGGGAACTCCGACTGAGCCCCGACTCCGCGACCGCGATCAACTGATCCTCTGTGAGCCCCTCGCCGAAGAGCACGAGGTAGGTCGACACAGTCCTGTCCCGGAAGCTCGACGTGCACGTACAACGCCGCACGGGACTTGTACGCCTCCGGGCGGGCCTCGCCGACCCCCGGCGGTTCGTAGTAGCCCTGGTACGAGCCGACATCCACCGGCTGGCCGGCCGGCGTGGGGATCGGGATCGCCCGATCGGGCTGCGATCATCACCTACCGCCGCGACGCAGCCGCCGTCCGCCGACGCCGCCGCCGTGAAGCCGTCCGTGACGGGGACGTCCGTCCGCAGCTCGATCGGCTCGGCACACGAGGTGGCCGCCGCCTTCTTGAAACCGGCCGGCGTCCGGAAGTGGTAGCCGGCGACCTCGATCCTCGCTCCGGTCAGACGCGATGTGGTTGCCGGCGGTCTTGACCGCGGGAGACGCAGTGGCCGCGATCGCGACAACCGCGACCGCGCGACGACCACCGCGGCCGCGACCAGCACGAATGCGATCGGCCGGTGGCTGCGCCGCGCCGGCGGGCCTGCCCGACCCGAGGATCCGCTGCAGGATCCGTCTCCGCGTCGCCGGATCGAGCAGCGGCTCCGGCGGGGCGACCGCGGCTAGACGTTCAAGTGCGTTACGAGTGCGCATCAACGTGCCTCCTTGTCTTCTTGCGGCGCGGCAGGAAGCGACTCGGGCTCGAGAGCGCGCTCCAGCCGCCGTCGCGCGCGATGCAGGCGGACGGTGAACGCGAGCCGCGTGACGCCGAGAACCTCGGCCGCCTCCGCGGCGTCGAGCCCGTCCCACGCGACGAGCCGGAGCACTTCGCGGTCCCGCTCGCGGAGCGCCGCGAACGCGGCGAGCACCTCGTCGCGCTCGGCAACAGCTGCCGCGAGGTCGGCCGAGCCGTCGCGCTCCAGCCTCGAGACGAGTCGCGAGCGCGTCGCGTCTCGTCTGGCTGCGGAACTGGCCCGCGATCACCTTGCGCGCCACGCCGAGAAGCCACGCCCGCGGCTCGGCCGGAACGTCGTCGAGCCGCCGCCAGGCGACGAGGAAGGTCTCCGCCGCGACGTCCTTCGCCCGCTCCGGATCGATCCGCAGTGCGGCGAACCGCAGCACGGCGTGGAAGTTCTCGCGGTAGATCCGCTCGAACCGTTCCCTGTCATCCGCCATCGCTGTAGAGATGGCCGGCACGCGCCCGAAATTACAGTGCGTGGCGATGATCGAGGCGATCGTGTTCGACATGGACGGCGTGCTGCTCCAGTCGGAGGAGGTCTGGGACGCCGTGCGCGAGCGCTACGTCACGCGAGCGCGGCGGGCGGTACGACGGCGCCGTGCAGCGCGCGATGATGGGCATGTCGGCGCCGGAGTGGTCGCGTTTCCTCGCAGAGGACGCCGGCGTCCCCGGCACGCCGGAGCAGATCAACGCCGACGTCGTCGAGCGCATGCTCGAGGCGTACGCGCACGAGCTGCCGCTCTTGCCCGGCGCGGTCGACGTCGTGCGGCGCCTCGCGGCGCAGTTCCCGCTCGCGCTCGCGTCGTCGTCCAACCGCGCGATCTTCGAGGAGGCGCTGCGACTCGCCGGGATCGCGGACTGCTTCGCCGCGACCGTCTCGTCGGAGGAGGTTCGCGCGCGGCAAGCCGGCGCCCGACGTCTACCTCGAGGCGGCGCGCCGCCTCGGCGTCGCGCCCGAGCGCTGCGCCGCGGTCGAGGACTCGCACTCCGGCATCCGCTCCGCCCACGCCGCGGGGATGCGCGTGATCGCCATCCCGAACGCGAGCTATCCGCCCGACGCCGAGGCGCTCGAGCTCGCCGACGTCGTGCTCGACTCGCTAGAGGATCTGACGCCCGGCCGCGTCGAAGGCGCGTAGGCCCGGCGCGATCGCCGGGGTCGAAGTCCTCGCGGAACAGCGTGAAGATCGTGACGTCGCGCAGCGGCCCGCCCTCGCGGGCCGGACAGCCGCCGGCGCAGCGTCGCCTCCTCCGCTGAAGCCGAGCTTGCGCGGCACGCCGAGGCTTGCGTCGTTCCCGGGTCGATGCGGATCTCGATCCGGTCTGCGCCGCAGATCTCGAAGCCGACGCGCGTCAGCGCCGCCGTCGACTCCGTGACGAAGCCCTGCCGCGTCGCGTCCTCGCGCGGATCCAGTAGCCGATCTCGAGACCGCCCGGCCCGATCCGCGGATGGAGCCCGGTGCCGCCGAGCACCCGCGACTCGTCCGGCAGAGAAGATCCCCATGACGAAGTTCTCGCCCGCGTCGTAGCTGCGAGCGGAACCGGCGAAGGAGATCCGTCTTCTCCTCGAGCGTCTGCGGCTCGTGCTCGACCCAGGGCATCCACGGCCGCAGGTGCTCGAGGCTCGAGTCGATCGCGTCCTTCGCGAGCGCGGCGTCGCGCGGCTCGTAGCAGCGGATGACGAGCCGCTCGGTCTCGATGCGGTACGGCGCGGGCGGCCCCTCCCACGCCATCAGCGCTTCCGGATGAAGGTCACGCCGTCGCGGATCGGAACGAGCACCGACTCGACGCGGTCGTCGGCCATCACGTGCTCGTTGAAGCGCCTTGATCCCCTCGTTGCCGTCGAGCCCGCCGAGCGTGTTGTCGGCGAGGATCAGCCCACCGTCGGCGAGCTTCGGCAGGACGGCTTCGTAGTACTCGATGTAGTCCGGCTTCCACGCGTCGATGAAGACGAGATCCCACGGGCCGTCGAGCGCGACGACTTCCGCCTTCGCGTCGCAGACGCGGTACTCGATGCGGTCGGCGACTCCGCACTCCTCGGCGTAGCGGCGCGCCATCGCGGTCGTCTCCTCCTCGACGTCGAGCGCGAGGATCTTCCCGCCCGCCGGCAGCCCGAGCGCCATCTCGATCCCCGACCAGCCCGTGAACACGCCGATCTCGAGCACGCGCATCGGCTTCATGAGCGAGACGACGAAGCGGAGGAACGCGCCCTCGTTCAGCCCGACCGACATCTGCGCCGCCTTCTGCGTCGCCTCGGTCTCCTCGCCGAGCCGCCGCAGCGCGTCGTGCGGCGGCGTCGTGTTCGCCTCCGCGTATGCCTGCACCTCGTCGAAGTCGTACGCCATCTCAGACCCTCCCTATGAGAACGCATCCGTTGTGCCCGCCGAGGCCCATCGCGTTCGAGAGCGCGACGTCCACCTGCGCGCGGCGAGCCTCGTTGGGAACGTAGTCGAGATCGCAGTCCGGGTCCGGGATGGACGTAGTTCATCGTCGGCGGCAGGACGCCGTCGCGGACGGCGAGGACGCACATCATCGCCTCGATCGCGCCCGCCGCGCCGAAGCAGTGGCCCGTCATCGACTTCGTCGACGAGACCGCGAGCTTGTACGCGTGGTCGCCGAAGACGTCCTTGATCGCCTTCGTCTCGGCCGCGTCGCCGAGCGGCGTCGACGTGCCGTGCGCGTTGATGTAGCCGACGCGCTCGGGCTCGACTCCGGCGCGCTCGAGCGCGCGGCGCATCATCTCGGCGACGCCGGTCGACTCGGGATCCGGCTGCGCGAGATGGTGCGCGTCGTTCGACATCGCGTAGCCGAGGATCTCGGCGTAGATCGTCGCGCCTCGCGCTCTGCGCGGCCTCGAGCTCCTCGAGCACGAGGATGCACGCGCCCTCGCCCATGACGAAGCCGGCGCGCGTCGCGTCGAACGGGCGGGAGGCGCGCGGCGGGTGCTCGTCCTCCGCGGCGAGGCCGCGCATCGCGCAGAAGCCGGCGAGGATGAGCGGCGTCAGGCACGCCTCGGAGCCGCCCGCGAGCACGGCGTCGGCGTCGCCGCGCTTGATCAGCTCCGCCGCCTCGCCGACCGCGGTCGAGCCGGTCGCACACGCGGAGACGGGCGCGTAGTTCGGGCCGCGAAAACCGGTCGCGATCGCGAGCTGGCCGCTCGCGGCGTCGACGAGGACGTTCTGGATGAACGTCGGCGCGACGCGATCCGGCCCACGGTCGCGGAGGATGTCGACCTGCTCGACGATCCCGGCGATCCCGCCGATCGCCGTGCCGAAGAGGATCCCGACGCGGTCGGGCGAGTACGCACCGTCGAGCTTCGCGTCGGCGACCGCCTCGTGCGCGGCGCCGAGCGCGAGGAGGACGTTGCGGTCGAGCCGGCGCGCGTCCTTTGCCGACGCGACCGCGGTCGGGTCGAAGTCCTTCACCTCCGCCGCGACGCGCACCGGGAACTCGCTCGCGTCGAACGCCGAGATCCAGTCGATGCCGCTCTCGCCGGCGACCGCGGCGCGCCAGGTCTCGGGCGCGTTGCCGCCGATCGGCGTCACCGCGCCGAGCCCCGTGACCACGACTCTCCTCATTCGCGCAGAGCCTAGAGTCTCGGCGTGCCCGACGCGCCCGGCCCCAACGTCCCGTTCCCGCCGATGGAGGCGGAGCTCGTCGCCGAGCTGCCGAGCAGCGGCGGCGGCTGGCGGTACGAGCCGAAGTGGGACGGCTTCCGCGGCGTGCTCGAGAACGACGGCGGCGAGCTCGCGCTCTGGTCGCGCAACGGCCGGCCGCTGCTGCGCTACTTCCCCGAGCTGCGCGAGGTCGGCGAGCGCGCTCCCGCCCCACTCCGCGCTCGACGGCGAGATCGTCATCGCGCGCGGCGGCGCGCTCGACTTCGACGCGATGCAGATGCGCCTCCATCCGGCCGAGAGCCGCGTGCGCAAGCTCGTCCGCCGAGATCCCCGCGACGTTCGTCGCGTTCGACCTGCTCCTCTGGAAGGGCAAGCCGGTGCACGAGAAGCCGATCGAGAAGCGCCGCGCCGAGCTCGAGAAGGTCGCCGCCGGGAAGATCCAGCTCTCCCCCGTCTCCGACGACGTCGAGCAGGGACGCGACTGGCTGCAGACGCTGCAGGCCGCGGGCTTCGACGGCGTGATCGCGAAGAAGCTCGGCCTGCCGTACCTCCCCGGCTCGCGCGACGGCGTCGTGAAGGTCAAGCCGCACAAGACGGCCGACTGCGTCGTCGCCGGGATCCGCTGGAAGAAGGGCGGCCGCGACACGATCGCGACGCTCCTCCTCGGCCTCTACGGCGACGAGGGCGAGCTGCACTACGTCGGCTCGGCCGCGGTCGGCGCGAAGAACCAGGCGGAGATCGCCGCGAAAGTCCTCCCGCTCCTCGACAAGAAGAGCGACCGCCGCTTCAGCGAGCCGAACCGCTGGGGCACGGACGGCCTCGAGGAGGCGCCGCTGAAGCCGAAGCTCGTCGTCGAGGTGCGGTTCGACAAGCTCGAGAAGCACCGCTTCCGCCACGGCACGCGGCTCCTCCGCTTCCGCCCGGACAAGGATCCGGCGCAGTGCACGTGGCGCGAGGTGCGGCCCGCCGCGCCGCGCGAGCGACCTCTCGCGGTCGAGGATCTGCTCAGCTCAGCTCTTCTTCGCGCCGGCGACGGCTGGACGCGTTTCGGCTCGCCCGGCATCTTCGGGAAGTTCGGCGGATACGGCGCCTCGCCCACGCCGGCCGCCTCCTCGCGCTCGACCCACTCGAACAGCTTGCGGAGGTCGCAGACCGTGTCGTCGATCCCCGCCTGGACGTCGCCGAGCTCCGCGAACCGCGCCGGCATCGTCGCGAGCGTGAAGTCCTCCGTCACGATCCCGTCGAGCTCGTCCCAGCGGAACGGCGCGGAGACGGTCGCGTCGAGCCGCGCGCGCACCGAGTACGCCGACGCGATCGTGCGGTCGCGCGCGTTCTGGTTGTAGTCGATGAAGACGCGCTTGCCGCGCTCCTCCTTCCACCACGCCGTCGTGACGAGCTTCGGCGCGCGCCGCTCGACCTCGCGCGCGAACGCGAGCGCGCACCGGCGCACCTCGCTGGAAGCCCCACTTCGGCTCGATCCGGCACGCGATGTGGATGCCGCGGTTCCCCGACGTCTTCGGCCAGCCGACGTAGCCGAGCTCGTCGAGCGTCTCGTGGACGATCGCCGCGACCTGCTTCGCGTGCTTGAACGTCGTGCCCGGCTGCGGGTCGATGTCGATGCGCAGCTCGTCGGGATGCTCGACGTCGCGGCGCCGCGACGGCCACGGGTGGAAGTCGAGCGTGCCGAGGTTCGCCGCCCACGCGACCGTGCGCGAGCTCGGTCACGCAGAGCTCGTCGGCGGTGCGGCCGGACGGGAACGTGACCGTCGCGGTCTCGATCCAGTCGGGCCGGTGCTGCGGCACGCGCTTCTGGTAGATCGCCTCGCCCTCGGCTCCGTCCGGGATGCCGCTTCAGCTGCGTCGGCCGCTCGTAGAGCGCGCGCACGATGCCGTCGCCGACCGAGAGGTAGTACTGGACGAGGTCGAGCTTCGTCTCCTTCCGCTTCCGGAAGAAGACCTTGTCGGGATTCGTCACCTTGACGGTGCGCTTCCCGACCTCGAGCTCGATGAACGGGGAGTCGGCCATGTCCAGGAGTATTCTGGCGGTCGTGCTGGAGTATCCGCGTCCCACGAGACTCGCGCTCGAGCCGCTCGACGACTTCGTCGTCGTCGAGTACGCCGAGGAGGAGGCCGAGACGCGCGCCGGGCTGATCCTGCCGGCAAGCCTCGAGGCGCACTGCCGCAGCGGCATCGTGATCTTCGGCCGGCCCCGACGCCGAAGGCGTCGTCGCCCGGCGACAAGGTCTCTTCCCGAAGGACGCCGGCTACGACGTCCGGCTCGCCGGCACCGCGCAGCGCGTGATCAAGCGCGACGAGCTGATCGCCCGCATCCTCGACTGAGGACACGGGCGACAAAGCGACTCGCAGCGGAGAGGGCGGGATTTGAACCCGCGAAGCACCTTTCAGCACTTACGCGATTTCCAGTCGCGCTCCTTAGACCGCTCGGACACCTCTCCAGCGGACGCCAGAGTAACCCTCTCGGGGGTCGCGCCGAACGCCTACGCGCTGATAATCGGACGATGCGCCGCATGCGCGACGAGTCGGGCTTCACACTGATCGAGCTCCTCGTGGTGGTCGTCATCCTCAGCGTTCTCGTCGGGATCGCCGTGCCCGCCTACGTGAGCATCACCGGATCGGCGCGCACGTCCGCGGCCGAGTCGAACGTCCGATCCGCGATTCCGGCGGCGGAGGAGATGAGCATTGTGAACGGGGACTACAGCGGGATCTCCGGCGCCACGCTTCGCAGCGCCGTTCCCGGGATCGGCACCGCGGTCAAGGCCGTCCCCGTGCACTCGGGCCTCGGCTACTGCATCCAGGACACCGAGGACGGCGGTTTGACGTTCTACAACTACGTCGGCGGAAGTCCCGGCTCGGCCGTCCAGCCCGGCTACAACGCCGCGACGATCGAGCCCGGCACCTGCCTGCAGGCTGTCGGCGTCGCGGCGAGCTGAGTCAGGCGCGGGCCAGCGCGAGCGCTTCGTCGACCGTCAGCCGGCGGCCGGCTTCCGTTGCGTTCGCGAGCTCCTCGGCGGAGAGCGCGGCCCGCGCCCCGTCGACGAGCTCGCGCCCCGGAGTCTCTTCGGAGTAGACGACGACGATCCCTTCCTCCTGCGCGAACACCTCCGCCGCCGCCGCGAGGGTCGCGGCTCGCTCCGGCCGGCCCTCGACCGCCTCCGCCGCGGCGAGGCCGACGATCGCGAGCCCGACTCCGCGCACGCTCGCGATGTCGGTGTGTGCCCGCACCGCTTCGAGGAACGAGCGGCGGGCGAGTGCGGTCTCGCCGGCGGCGAGATGCGTCCACGCCATCTCGGAGAGAATCCGCGCCTCCTCTCCCCTGTCCCCGCACGTCTCGAAGGCAAAGAGAGACTGGCGGTAGAGATCGAGCGCGCCCACGGTGTCGCCTCGCGCGGCCGCAAGCGCGGCTAGACCGCCGAGCGACATGCCGGCGCCTTCCCAGTCGGAGAGCCTCCGCTGGATCTCGAGCGCGTACGCGAAGCGCTCCGCAGCGGCGTCGGGCTCCCCCACGATCACGTCGAGCATTCCCTCGAACGTCGCGGCTATGCCTTCGCCCCACGGGTAGCCGAGCGCCCGCGCGAGCTCGAACGCCTCACGTGCGGAGTCGATCCCCTTCGCCGGGTCACTCGTCATGTACGCGAGGCTGCGCGCCATCTTGGCGACACAATGCTCACGCTCGGCTCCGGCCGCCGCCGCGGTGTCGCACGCGTCGTCCCATTCGCGCGCCGCGCGCTCGAGGTCTCCCGCCATCCACGAGCCAAGACCGGCGGTGATCAGCGCCGCCGCGCGGCCCGAGCTCGGCGGCCGGCCGGCACCGAGCTCGAGGAAGGCGGCCGCGCTGTCTCGCGCGGTGAGGTTCTTGCCGCGGATGTGCCAGTACATCCAGAGGTCACCCGACATCTGAAGCCCAAGCTCGACCGCCGCGTCGTCGCCGGCGCGCGCCGCGGCGAGAAACGTATCGAGCGCGGCCTGGAGGTTGTCGTCCTCGAGAAACCCGCGGGCGATTGCCGCGACCTGCTCGCTACCTTCGACGTCGTCGCGGATCTCGCGCGCGACGGCCGCGTACCGGCGCGCGTGCCGCGCGGCGACGTCGGCGGCCGCGCCCGACGCCTCAAGCTGCTCGCGCGCGAAGTCGACGATCGTCTGCAGCATCCGCAGGCGGCCGTCGGCCTGCACGACGAGAGCTGCGTCGATAAGCGCCTCGAGCTCGTCGAGCGTCCCCTCCCCCGCGACCGCCTCGGCGTCGGCGAGCGTGCATCCGCCGGCGAAGACGGCGAGCCGCCGGAACGCGTCTTGCGCAGGCGGGTCGAGAAGCGAGTAACTCCAGTCGATCGTTGCGCGGAGGGTCTGCTGGCGCTCGTGGCTGTCGCGCGCACCGGTCGTGAGGAGCTCCAGCGCATGGTCGAGGCGGTCGCGAAGCCCTTCGGGCCCGAGGAGCCGGACGCGGCGCGGCCGCGAGCTCGACCGCGAGCGGCAGCCCGTCGAGGCGCCGGCAGATCTCCGCGATCGCGTCGGCGCTCGCCGCGGCGTCGAAGCCGGGACTCGTGGCCTCCGCGCGCGCGGTGAACAGCGCGACGGCTTCGTCGGTGGGAAGCGGGTCGACGACGTAGAGATGCTCGGCGGCGATGCGCAGCGGAATCCGGCTCGTGACGAGGAGCCGCAGCTCGGGGCAGCGGCGCACGAGCTCGGCGATGTCCGGTGCCGCGTCGACGATCTGCTCGAGGTTGTCGAGCACGAGCAGCACCCTGCGATCGCCGATGAGCGAGACGATGCCGTCGGCGAACGAGCGCTCCTCCGCCTCCTTCACGTCGAGCGCTGCCGCGAGCGCCGCAA
The DNA here is from genome assembly GCA_963767525.1 of uncultured Actinomycetes bacterium. GTDB lineage: Bacteria > Actinomycetota > Thermoleophilia > Gaiellales > Gaiellaceae > Palsa-739. The sequence continues at coordinate 1,375,572 of CAVYEH010000001.1, read as the reverse complement.
GCATGTCGCTCGCGTCGGTGACGTCGACGAAACCGACGAACGCCGCGCCGTCGGGGAACTCGGGCGCGAGCGTGCGCGCGACCTCTGTCGCGAGGCGCGTCTTCCCCACGCCGCCCGGCCCCGTCATCGTGACGACGCGGTGCGCGCGCACGAGGCCGGCGAGATCGGAGAGCTCGCGCGTGCGGCCGAGGAGCTCGGTGCTCGGTTCCGGCAGAGGCGAGCGGATCGCGACGATCGCCTCTCCCTTGCCCTCGAGCTCCGACCGGTCGGGGACGACGAGGCCGTCGCCCGCCACCGCGTAGAGCTCGAACGGGCGGCCGACGTTCTTGAACTGGAACGAGCCGAGCGGAGCGATGTCGAGGGCGACCTGGTTCTTGACCTGCTCGTAGGCGGTGTCCGAGAGGAAGACCGAGCCGGGAACCGCGAACGACTCGACCCGCGCAGCGACGTTGACGGCGTCGCCGGTCAGCCTCTCCGGCTCCACGAGGACGTCGCCGACGTGGATTCCGATCCGCACTGCGACCCCCGCTGCCGCGAGATCGCTCTGCATCGCAACCGCCGCCTGCACCGCCGCGAGCGCGCTCGGGAACATCGAGAGGCTCCCGTCGCCGAGCCGCTGGACGACCGTCCCGCCGGCGGCGTCATGCTCGCGGTCGAGGGCCCTCACGTAGCGGTCGCGCCGCTCGACGGCGGTCTTCTCGTCGCTCTGCATGAGGGCCGTGTATCCGACCATGTCGGTGAACATCACCGCAATGAGCCGCCGCTCGGATTGCTCCGCCATCGGCAGAACCTACAGTTAGGCCTCGTGGGAGTTCGGCAAGAGCTCGGCGAACTTCGCCGACCTCGTCGTCAACCGCTAGCTAGGCGCTAGTCGACGTACTTCGTCATGGCCGCGAGCAACTTCGCTGCGAGCTCGCCGTTGCTTTCGACCAGGGGCTTGAAATCCCAGGCCGTCATGGCGAACGCGACCATGTCCGTCGTGGCGGTGATCGTCGCCGTGCGGGTGGAGTGAGCGTTGGAGAGGAGCGCGACCTCGCCGAAATAGTCGCCGGCCCCGAGCGTCCCCCTCGCTTCGCCGTCGACAGTGACGTCGGCGGTGCCTTCTTCGATCACGAAGAACCCGACTCCCTCGGCGCCTTGCTCGGTCAGCTTGGCCCCTGCCGCGAAACGCCGCTCAACCATGCGGTCCGCGACGCTTGCGAGTTCCTTGTCGTCGAGGCTCGCGAAGAGCGGAACCTTCTTCAGACTGTCGCTGGCGGCGCTCATGGGTCTGAGTTATACAGCACTGCGCGGGAAGGAGTGCGCGTCCCTCCTCGAAGCCGCTCGGCTTTGGCGAGTGGGGCATGTGGGAGCGGCGACCAGTCGTTCGTGCACGAGATGGGCGCGTTCGCCCGCGCCCAGGCGACGCGAAGGAGCCCGCCGAAGCGGGCTCCCCGCGTGCGTGCCCGATCTATCTGTTTCTCGTCGGGGTGGCGTTCGTCCCCGTGAGGATCGATGCGCCCTGGATCACCTGCGCGGTCACGTACGACCAGTCGGCGACGTCCCAGTTGTTCACTCCCCCCAGGATTATGTCCCCGCACACTCCCACGGTGTACGTCCCCGGAGAGAGACCGGTAATCGTGTCCGTCATCGGGTAGATGTTCACGGTGTTCTGCGCGGCAGTCACTTGGACATAGTCGCCGGAGTGGGCCTTCGTCAACGTGCCGCTCGATGGGCTCGTCTGCTGGTAGCAGACCCATAGCTGGAGGTCGTTCGCGCCACCCGCGTTGGAGGTGCCGAGCGTGACCTGGCCGTTGACGAGCACGACCTGATTGGACGCCACCGTCACCGTCAGGGCCGGCGACAGGTACGAAAGCACGTTGTTGTCCAGTGGCTTTCTTGAGGTGTCCCGCTTCGTGCCGACCGAAACAACAGACCCCGCGGTGCCGTTCGTGCCGTTGGCGCCGTTGCACGCGTAGGTGGTGCCGGAGCTCGAGGTGAACGACGAGCCACCGTTCGCACAATGAGCATCACCCGCACCGAGCGCCGTGCTCGTAACGCTAGTTCCGTTCGTCCCGTTGGTGCCATTCGTCCCATTCGTGCCGTTCGTGCCGTTCGTGCCGTTTGTGCCGTTGGCGCCGTTGCAGGCGTAGGTGGTGCCGGAGATCGAGGTGAACGACGAGCCGCCCTTCGGGCAATTCGCATCGCCTGCGCCGAGGGTCGTGCTCGTGACGCTTGTCCCGTTCGTTCCGTTCGCTCCATTCGTTCCGTTCGTCCCGTTCGTCCCGTTCGTCCCGTTCGTGCCGTTGGTGCCGGCAGGCCCGGTCTGGTTCCAGCTGATCAATGTCGCCGTGCCGCAGGCCGACGTCGGTGCCGAGCCAATCGCAACTTTGGTGATCTTGCCGGCCGCTAGACAGCCGGTGTATTTTTTCGCCGTGGTGGCAGTCGCCGCGCGCCCGTAGCCGTAGCCCGCCGCAAGCAAGAGCACTACGACCGCCACGACGCCGATCGCGACCATGCGCGGCCGCGAAGTAATCCGTTTCTTCATCGTTTCCCTCCGTCGTTCTTCTGGAGCCGCAAGTCCAGGCCCTCTCCCGGTACCCATTTGGCCCGAACTATGTGCCGGTCGAAACCAAATGTCAACTGGGCCGTCAGAACGCGCCTGATCGGCTCGGTCGAGGATCAGCGCAGGACGCCCGCCCCGAGAGCCATGATCGCCACCAGTACGGCGACAAGGCAGAACGATGCGGTCAGTGAGAACATCGCGGCGATGCCTCCGATCACTCCCGGCGCGGCGAGACCGCTTGCGTAAGCCACTCCGGCGACTCCAGCAATGCTCCGTCCGGCGTGAGGGCCGATACGCCCAGCAGTGGCGAACACGATCGGGATGACCAGAGCGACTCCCACGCCCAGCAATGCGAAGCCGGCCAGCCCGGCCGCGAGGTCAGGCGCGAGCACAACTGTGAGCGACCCAACGGTGGCACACAGGCCCGAGGTTCGAACACTGGCGACAGGTCCGATCCGCCGGATAACTCGATCTCCGACCAGCCGTGCCGCAGCCATCGTCACTGCGAACGCGGAAACCGCGAGCGCCGAAACGCTTGCCGAGCCTCCGAGGTCGTTGCGGATGTAGAGAGCTGACCAGTCCGTTCCGGCCTGCTCGCCGAAGACAGCACAGAGCCCTATGAGCCCGATCAGAAGCACGGGCCGTGTGGGTAGCGCGAAGCGAGGCGGAGCCTGAGCTTCACTCGACGTCGGGTCGTTGAGCAGAAGCCGCGAGGCCGTCGCGCCGATCAGTGCAAGCGCAACCGCCTCCACCCCGAACTGGAGGCGTGCATCTATCCCGGAATGCGACGAGAGGGCGGAAACGGCCGCGCCCACAAGTACCCCGACACTCCAGAAACCGTGGAGGCTCGACATCACAGAGCGGCCGTACAGCTTCTCCACCACCACTCCCTCTGCGTTCATCGCCGTGTCTGCAAGACCTGCGGCCGCTCCAGCGACGAACAAGACGACGCATAGGACCCCCAGCGTGGTCGGCAGAGCCGGCAAGGCGAGCGCGCCGCACCAGGCCACGATCGACACCGTGGCGAACGGGCGCAACCCGTAGCGGTAGCCCAAACGCCCCGAGAAAGGCATCGCCAGCAACGCACCGGCCGCAGGCATGAGCAACGCCGCCCCTAGCCCGCCGAAGCCCACCCCGACGTGTGCAGCGATCCATGGAATGCGGGCAGCGAAGCTTCCGGTCACGCAGCCGTGAACGGTGAACACGACGGCGGTCGCGACGCGCGCGCGCCGGACCGCCGCCAACGGCATCAACGCCGACGTAGAGCAGGCACGGCTCCAGCGACCGATCGCATCACCCCGCCGTGACCGGTGTCGCGGGAGACGGACTGCGAGTCGCGCGGGAGCTGGCGATGTGGTCGCGATACCAGTAGAAGCTGTCCTTTGGCACCCGCTCGAGGGTCGGGTAGTCGACGTAGACGATCCCGAACCGCTTCGAGTAGCCGAATCCCCACTCGAAGTTGTCGAGGAGGCTCCAGACGAAGTAGCCCTTGACCGGCGCTCCCTCCGCGATCGCCTGCGCGACTGCGTCGAGGTACCCGGCGAGGTACTCCGTGCGCTCGGGGTCGTGTACTCGGCCGTCGTGTCCACGCACATCGCCGAAGGAGGCGCCGTTCTCGGTCACGTACAGCTCGGGCGGGCCGTACTCGCTTGCCACACGCACAAGGACGGCGCGGAGCCCATCGGGGAAGACCTCCCACTCCATCTCGGTGTACTGCGCATCCGGGTTCCGGACGGGGAGCGGCCCCTCGGGACCGGCGGCGACGAGCGCCCGGGAGTAGTTGTTGACGCCGAGGAAGTCGATCGGCGCTGCGATCGTCTCGAGGTCACCGTCGCGGATCAACGGCGCGACGATCTCGTTGCGCTCGGTCAGGTCGGCCGGATACTCGCCGCGGAAGATCGGATCGAGGAACCAGCGGTTGTGCTCGCCGTCGACCCGGAGCGCGGCGGCGGCGTCCTCGGGGGAATCGGACGCCGGGTACGCCTGCCAGAGATCGAGCACGATCCCGACCCGCGCGTCGGGGGCCGCGGCCCGGATCACCGGGACGGCGAGCCCATGCGACAGCAGCACATGGTGCGATACCGCAACGGCCGCAGCTTCGCTCCTCAGGCCCGGTGCGTGCAGCCCCATCTCGTGGCCGATCCAGGCGACGACCCACGGCTCGTTGTGCGTCGTCCAGTTACGGACACGGTCGCCGAGTCGCTCCGCGACGATCGCCGCGTACTCGACAAATGCCTCGGCGGTCGAGCGCTCGCGCCAGCCGCCCTCGTCCTCGAGCACTTGCGGCAGGTCCCAGTGGTAGAGCGTGAGGAAGGGCTCAATCTCTCTCTCGAGGAGCGCGTCCACGAGCCGGTCGTAGAAGTCGAGGCCGGCCTCGTTCACACGGCCTCGGCCCTCCGGGAGGATGCGCGGCCACGAGACGGAGAAGCGGAAGGCGTCGAGGCCGAGCTCCTCCATCAAGCCGATGTCGTCGGGAAAGCGGTGGTAGAAGTCGCAGGCGATCGCTCCGGACTCGCCGTTCCGCACCTTGCCCGGCGTGGCCGAGAACCGATCCCAGATGCTTTCGCCGCGCCCGTCCTCGGTGGCGGCACCCTCGATCTGGTAGGCGGCCGCGGCGGCGCCCCAGAGGAAGTCGGCGGGGATCTGCGTTGGCTCGATCATGTGAGTCCTTTCGGTTCGGGCTCGGGCGCATCGCCCGGAGCGTTGACATGACAGCGGGCAAAGCGGCCACTGCCCGCGGGAAGGAGTGCCGGCGTGACGCTGGAGCAGGCCGCGACGGCGATCGGGCAGCGTGCGAGGAAGCGACAGCCCTCACCGGGATCGACGGCCGCGGCCCCGTGGGCACCCGGCTCGATCCGCGTCCCCGTCAGCCAGGCGTCGGGATCGGGAACGGCGGAGAGCAGCAGGCGGGTGTACGGGTGGAGCGGGTCGCCGAGGACGTCGTCGACCGGCCCCTGCTCGACGATCTGGCCTGCGTACATGACGAGGATCTCGTCGGCGATGTAGCGAGCCGCGGCAAGGTCGTGTGTGACGTAGAGGATCCCGATTCGCTGCCGCTCTTTGAGGTCGAGCATGAGATTGAGGATCCCGATGCGGATCGAGACGTCGAGCATGCTCGTCGGCTCGTCGGCGAGGACGACCTTCGGCTCGACTGCGAGGGCGCGGGCGATCGCCACGCGCTGCCGCTGCCCGCCGGAGAGCTCGTGCGGGTACTTGGCCGCGATCTGCTCCGGCGGGACAAGCCCGACCTCTGCGAGCAACTCATACACCCGCGCCTCGACTTGGTCGGACGGGACGACCTTATGAATCCGCAAGGGCCGCTCGATGTGGTGACGGATCGTCTTGACCGGGTTCAACGAGCCGAACGGGTCCTGGAAGATCATCTGCACCTTCGACCGGTAGAGAAGAAGATCCTTGCGCCTCCGCAGGCGCCCGACGTCGGCGCCGTCGAGCACGATCGACCCGGACGTCGGCTCGTACAGACGGGCGACGAGCCGAGCGACAGTGCTCTTGCCGCTGCCGCTCTCGCCGACGAGCGCCGTGATCGTGCCCGGCTTGATCTCGAACGAGACGTCCTCGACCGCCTCGACACGTGACCGGCGGCGGACGGCAGTCCCGATCGCGAAGTGCTTGCGCAGGCCCTTGACCTGAAGCTCGGCGCCGGCGGTCATGCGCCCTGCTGCTCGACGAGGTGGCAGGCGACCTCGTGCCCATCGGCGATCTCGCGCAGGACGGGCCGCTCGCCGACCTGCCGCGCGTAGAGATCGGCGTTCGAGGGATCGCAGTGCGGGCAGCGCGGATGGAAGCGGCAGCCGCTGGGCATCTTCGCGAGGTCCGGCGGCGAGCCGGGGATTCCGGTGAGCCGCTTTCGCTCGCCGGTCAGCGGCGGGAACGAGGCGAGCAGGCCTTGCGTGTACGGATGCTGCGGGTTGGCGGCAAGCTCCGGCGCCGACGCGAGCTCGACGATCTCGCCCGCGTACATGATCGCGGCCCGGTGGGCGATCTCGAGCAGCAGAGACAGGTCGTGGGTGATGAACAGCACGGCGAAGCCGCGCTCGGCCTGGAGGTCCTGCACCTGCTGGAGAATCTCGCGCTGGACGACGACATCGAGCGCGGTCGTCGGCTCGTCGAGGATCACGAGCTCGGGCCTGAGCGCGAGCGCCATCGCGATGATCACGCGCTGGCGCATACCGCCGGAGAGCTCGTGCGGGTACGCGGAGACGCGCCGGCGGTCGATCCCCACGAGCTCGAGCAGCTCGCCTGCCTCGGCGAGCGCGCTCTTCTTCGAGATCCGTTCGTGGGCCTGCATCATGTCGACGAACTGGTCTCCGACCCGCATCACGGGGTTGAGCGAGTTCATCGCGCTCTGGAAGACCATGGAGACGTTCCGCCAGCGGAACTTCCGGAGTTCCTCGGTCGGAGCGCCCGGCGAGATCCTCGCCCCGGAAGAGGATGCTTCCGCCGACGATGCTCGCCGGGTCGCGGAGGATCTGCATGGCTGCGTTGGCGACGGTGCTCTTTCCGCAGCCGGACTCGCCGGCGAGCCCGACGATCTCCCCCGCGCCGATCGTGAGGTTGACACCGTCGACGGCACGGACGGCGTCCTTGCCCCAGCCGTACTCGACCTTGAGGCCGCGCAGCTCGAGGAGGGTCTCAGGCCTCGTAGGGGTGTCCTCGCCGTCCACACTTGCCTGAACGGCGATCACGACACCTCCACCGCCTCGGCGGCGGTCCGGCGGTCGCCGCCGACAGCCGCGCCGGCTCTCCGCAGGAGCGACTTCTTCTTCTTCTTCGTCCGCATCCGCGGGTTGGACAGCTCGTCGATCCCCGCGAGCACGAGCACGAGCCCGAGCACCGTGAACGACAGCGCGATCGACGGGAAGAAGAACGGCCACCACTCTCCCTGGAGCACGGTCGAGTTGACCTGCGCCCAGTAGATGGTGACGCCCCAGCTGGTCGCGCTCATGTCGGCGAGCCCGAGAAACTCGAGCCCTGCGTCGACGAGGAGTGCGACGGAGAAGACGAGCACGAAGGCGGCGGCGATGCGGCTGATCATGTTCGGCATGAGCTCACCGAAGACGACTCGCCATGTCGACTCGCCCGCGGCTTTCGCCGCGAGGACGAAGTCACGGTTCCTGAGCGAGAGCGCCTGGCCACGGAGGATGCGGCACTCGAACGCCCACAGCACGGCGGCGATCACGAACGACATCGTCATGAGCCCGCGCGACTTGAGGAATCCCGAGACGACGATCAGGAGCGGGATCGCGGGAATGACGAGGAAGACGTTCGTCAGAAGGTTGACCCACTCGTCGACGAGTCCGCCGAGGTAGGCGCCCGTGATGCCGAGCACGGCGGCGAGCGCCGTTGCGATGGCGGCGGCGACGAACCCCAGCAGGAGCGAGCGCCGGGCGCCGAGCACGACCTGCGAGAAGATGTCCGAGCCCTGGTCCGTCGTGCCCATGAGGTGGTGCCACGACGGCGCCTGCTTCGCCGCGAAGAAGTCGAACGCATTCGGGTCGTTGACCGAGATCCACGGCGCGATCACGGCGATGATCACCATGAACGCGACCATCCCCAGCCCGATGCGCGACTTCGGGTTGCGCAGGAGGAGCTTGAACCACGCGGGAACGCTGAGACTGCGACGCCTGCGCGGCGCCGGCCCGATGATCTGAACCTCGGCCTCGCTCATCAGCCGGTCCTGAGCCGTGGGTCGAGGACGAAGTTGAGGATATCCATGATGAAATTCGCGGCGATCACACACACGGAGAGGACAACGAGAATCGCCTGCGCGAGCGCGTAGTCGTTGCCGAGCATTGCGCTTTGCAGCGTGTATCCGACGCCGGGATAGCTGAAGATGATCTCGATGAACACGAGGCCGCCGACCGCGCTCGCGAAGAGCGCGGCGAAACCGTTGAGCGGCGGCAGGATCGCGTTTCGGCCGGCGTAGCTCGTCATCACGCGCCGGTCAGGGAGCCCCTTCGCATGCGCCATCGCGACGTAGTCCTCGTCGATCGTGTTGATCATCACCGTGCGCATGTTCAGCACCCAGCCGCCCGTGTAGGCGGCGATCACACAGAGCATCGGCAGCGCCGCGTGTTTGCCGGCACTTGAGATGAACGTCCAGTTCCAGCCGGGAACGACGTTGCTGTCGTACGCGTGCTGAATCGGGAACCAGCCGGCTTTCAGCCCGAGGAAGTAGAGGCCGAGCAGTGCAATGAAGAACGCAGGGAGCGCGCTGAGCGTCATCGCGACCGGAACGACGATGTTGTCCACGACGCCGCCGCGCCGCCACGCCGCCATCATGCCGATCGAGATCCCGATCAGGAACGAGAAGAGGAACGCCACGCCTACGAGGAAGATCGAGTACGGGAGCGTCCGCCCAATGACCTCGGAGACCGGCGTCGGGTAGTTCGAGGTCGAGATGCCGAAGTCGAAGTTGGCGATCCGGTGGAGGTAGACGACGTAGTCGTGCCAGATCGAGTTGTGACCTCCGCCCAGTAGCGCCTCGTAGGTCTGGACAAGGCCGGGGTTCGCCTGGAGCTGTGCCGGCCCGAGATGCTGGAGTACACCCGCGATCGGGCTGCCGGGCATCAGTCGCGGCAGCAGAAAGGTGAGAGTCAGTGCGACCCAGAGCGCGAATACGTAGAAGAGAATTCGGCGTGCTAACCAGCGCATGACGCGAGCCTACGCGGCGGAGGCGGGCGGGCAGAGGCTGTGCTCTGCCCGCCCGCCGGCCGTTCTTACGCTCCGGCCTTACCGCCCGGAGTGATCCGGACGAACGACAGGATGTTGTCTGGGAACGTCGAGAAGATCGGATCGCCCCAGAAGTGCGCCTTCGTGTCGAAGTTGTGGAAGAACTTCGTGCTGTACGTCGACCAGCGCGGGCCGATGAAGAGCGGGACGATCGGCAGGTCGTTCAGCCAGATCGACTCGAGCTTCGTCGCGAGCGCCTGCTGCTTCGTCGCACTCAGCGTGGCCTTCCACTGAGTCAGGAGCGACGTCGCCTTGGCGTCCTTGAAGTGCTCCCAGTTGCCGGTCGGCGAGCCGTCCTGGCCCGCCGGAATGTAGGCGTTCTGCGAGAGGTTCGCATAGAAGAAGCCGTACGGAGAGCCCTGCGAGCCACCCTGCCAGAGCAGGGTCGGGGACTTCGTCGAGCTCGCGTTCGGCCACCACGAGCCCCAGTCGGGCTCGAGGGCGACCTGCGAGTCGATGCCGATGGCACGGAGGTTCTTCGTGATGATCTGGTTCGACGCGACCCAGTCAGACCAGCCCGAGATCACGTGGATGTCGAGCTGAACGGCGTGACCGTGCGGGTCGATGAGCGTGTTGCCGCTGTACGTGAAGTGGGCCTTCTTGAGCATGGTCTTCGCGGCCGCCGGGCTGTACTTGGCCATCGACTTCGCGAGCGCCTTCACCTTGGCGTCCTTGACCCAGCTCGGGAAGAGGCCGTTGAGCCCGATCGCGTCGGTCGGCGGGGCATAGCCGTACTCCCCGAGCTTCGAGACCGACTTGCGGTCGATCGCGAGGCTCAGCGCCTTCCGGAAGGCCGGCAGGCTGTACGGGTACTTCGTGGTGTCGAGGGTGAGCGAGACCGGATACGCGGTCGTCGCATAGAAGGAGTGGAAGTGCTGCGGATCATGAGAGATGTACGCCTGCGCGACGTTCGGCACGAAGTTGTGCGTCCAGTCGACGTCACCGCTCTGGATCAGGGCGAGAGCTGCGTCATTCGAGGCTGCCTGGACGTACTCGAGGCACGGCACCTTCGGCGCGTTCGTGCCCTTCGTCTGCCAGTAGTGCAGGTTCTTCGAGAAGACGAAGTCCTGGCCGGTAAAGCGGGTGATCCGGTTGTACGGGCCCGAGCTGACCGGATCCGAGTCGGTGAAGTTCGCTACGTCGTTGACCTTCGACCAGATGTGCTGCGGAACGACGAACTGACGGTTGAGGGTCGCCGCGATGAACTGCGAATCCGGAGCCTTGAGCGTGATCGTGACGGTCGACTTCGCGTTGCTTCCGGTGATCGACTTGATCTCGTTCGCTGCGCCGGTGAGGCCAACGCGATCCATGAGCGGATCCTGGTTCCCCGCCGTGAGGCTGTAGACGACGTCAGCCGCGGTCAACGTGGTTCCGTCGGACCACTTGACGCCCTTGACGATGTGCAGCGTCAGCGTCTTGCTGCCGTTGGTCCAGTTCCAGCTCTTGGCGAGCCACGGAACCGGCTTCAGTCCGCCTTCACCGGTGATGATGAGGGGTTCGTACATCGCGCCTTGGACGAACTGACCGCTCGGAAGTCCGGTCGCGGTGTATGGATTGAAGTTCTTCGTAAACGTCCCGTCACCCGAGCCGGTCATAACGAGGCAGGTGTGCGCGGCAGTAGACCGCGCCGCGGCCGGACCGGCAGCCGAGACGAGAGCGGCGGCTGTCACGGCGACCGCGATGACCGCAACGACTGCTGTCAGCCTTCGAGTCGAACGGTGAACACGTGGCATGAAGTGTCCTTTCCTCGCCCGAACCCCGGGCGACGATGTCTGGGCCCTCCCTGCGGGCCGGAAATTCCCGGTAACGGTTTACAACGCTGCCACCCGAAAGTCAAGCGTGGAATGCCGTCATGTGGTCGCGGACTTTCCCAAATAGGCGACTGAGCCGGATCAAAACCTGGGGCGCTTGTTCCGGAAACGTGCTTCAATCCTAGTTATGGCGGAGCTCTCGAGTGCCCGCGCGACCCGGCCCGACCGGATCACAATCCGCGAGGTCGCCGACGAGGCGGGGGTGTCTATCGCGACCGTCTCCCGCGTCCTCAACAATCGTGCAGACGTCTCGGTCGAAACGCGCGAGCTCGTTCAGCGCGTGATCCGCGAATGCGGCTACCGGTCGAGCCGCAACGCCCAGGGCCTCTCCCCCGGCCGCACCGGGTTCATCGGGGTGCTCGTCCCCTTCGTCAATCCGGCGTACTTCTCGATGATCCTCTCCGGCGCCGCCGAGGCGCTCTACCAACAGGACATGCGGCTCGTCCTTTCGCCGACGCAACACCTCTACGACCGGGAGGTCTCGCTCCTCGAGCGGCTCACGCACGGGGCGACCGACGGTGCCCTGATCGTGCTCCCGGAAGAGTCGAGCCCCGATCTCGAGCACTTGCTCGATGAGGGATACCACTTCGTCGTCGTCGATCCACGAACGCGCCTGGCGGAGCGCGTTCCCTCTGTCTCGACGGCCCATACCGCGGGCGCCGACCAGGCGATGCGTCACCTGCTCGACCTCGGCCACCGCAGGATCGGCGTGATCACCGGCATCCCCGACTGGGTGGCGAGCGAGCGGCGGCTGCAGGGCTACCACGCCGGGCTCGCGGGAGCAGGCATCCTGCCCGACCCGGAGCTGATCGTCGCCGGCGACTGGGAGATCGGCGGCGGCGTCGCCGCGGCGAAGCACCTCCTCTCGCTCCCGGAGCCGCCGACCGCGATCTTCGCATTCAACGACAACATGGCGGTCGGCGCCATTCGCGTTGCCCGCGCCCGCGGCGTCCGCGTGCCCGAGGAGCTCTCGGTCGTCGGGTTCGACGACGTCGAACTCGCGACCGTGGTCGCTCCGACGCTGACGACGATCCGCCAGCCGCTCGCCGAGCTTGGGCGGATGGGCGTCGACAGGCTCGTTCGCCTACTCCAAGGACGGCGCCTCGAGGCCATGAATATCGAGCTCGGCACACGGCTCGTCGTGCGCGAATCGACGGCACCGGTTTCGTAGGACTAGTAAGCCGCGCCGCGGCGCTGGTACGTCTTCTGGGCGAACCTGCCCGAGTAAGAGAGCAGATCGAGAAACACGCCGAGGGCAATGGCGATCCAGTTCGCGCCGTGAACCCCACTCGTGGTCCAGACGATCGTGTACATCAGGGTCGTCCAGGGGAAGAAGATCAAGCCGAGAAGCGGCCACCACCAGTGCGAGTAGACGACCTGGATGCGGTGGCCGAAGATCCATTCGAGCGCGAGGGCGAACCTCGGCCCGAGGAAGAAAAGCACCAGCACGAAGCAGCACACGCCGGCAGTCTCGCATGCTCGGCGGACGTACAAAGCCCGGCGAGAATGCGGTGTCAGTGAATGCCCTGATGCCGCTGCACGACCGACCGTGGACTGTTCTGCACGGTGGCCGGCCGGACGATCATCGAGCCGTTTCGGATTCATTCCGTCGAGCCGCTGCGCCTGACGACCGAAGAGCAGCGGCGCGATGCAGTTCGGTCGGTCGGGTTCAACCTCTTTGCTCTTCGCGCGGAGGACGTGTTGATCGATCTGCTCACGGACTCCGGTACGGGGGCGATGTCTCGGGACCAATGGGCCGCGATCCAGCACGGCGACGAGAGCTACGCCGGCTCTCCCTCCTGGTTCGTGTTCCTCGAGGCGGTGCAAGAGCTCTTTCCGTTCGCGCACGTCATCCCGACGCATCAGGGTCGGGCGGCCGAGAAGATTCTGTTCACCGCGATCGGCGGGCCGGGGAAGGTCGTTCCGAACAACACCCACTTCGACACGACGCGCGCGAACATCGAGTTCACCGGTGCGGAGGCCGTGGATCTGCCCATTGCCGAGGCGCTGCTTCCTTCGGCCGAGCATCCGTTCAAGGGGAACATGGATGTCGACGCGCTCGAGCGTTTGCTCACGAAGCGTGGCCGGGACGCGGTTCCGGCCGTGTTCGTCACGGTGACGAACAACTCCGGCGGCGGCCAGCCGGTGTCGCTGGAGAATCTCCGCGCGGTGCGCGCGGTCTGTGACGCGTTCGACGTCCCTCTCTTCCTCGACGCGTGCCGGTTCGCCGAGAACGCCTGGTTCATCCGCGAGCGCGAGCCGGGCCAATCGGAGCGGTCCGTCGCAGACATCGTGCGAGAGATGGCGTCGCTCGCCGACGGGATGACGATGAGCGCGAAGAAGGACGCGATCGCGAACATCGGCGGCTGGCTCGCCGTCAACGACGACGCGCTCGCCGAACGCTGCCGCAACCTGCTTGTCCTGACCGAAGGGTTCCCGACGTACGGCGGGCTCGCCGGCCGCGACCTCGAGGCGATCGCCCAGGGACTGAGGGAGGTGGTCGACCACGACTACCTTCGCTACCGGGTCCGTTCGACGGAATATCTCGGCGACGCCCTGCTCGCGGCCGGCGTGCCGGTCGTGCGACCGACGGGCGGGCACGCGGTGTACCTCGACGCCCGCGAGCTCCTGCCGCACATTCCTCCGCTCCAGTACCCGGGCCAGGTGCTCGCCGTGGCCCTGTACGAAGCAGGCGGAGTCCGCGGCTGCGAGATCGGCACGGTGATGTTCGGTCGCCGCCCCGAAGGAACGGAGGAGCCGGCGCCGCTCGATCTCGTCCGCCTCGCCATTCCCCGTCGCACGTACACCCAGAGCCACATCGACTACGTCGCCGAAGTGTGTGCGAGCGTCGCCGAGCATTCGCGCGCAGCTGCGCGGAATGCGCATGACCCACGAGCCGGGCGCGCTCCGCCACTTCACGGCCCGCTTCGAGTACCTCCCCGACTAACGGAAGGCGCGAAGCGCGCGACGCGGTGGGATAGTTCCCGATGTGGAAGTGGTGGAGCAGCCGTCCGGCACGGTGACGTTGGTCTTCACGGACATCGAGGGGTCGACGCGACTTCTGCGTGAGCTTGGGAGCGAGAAGTACGGCGAAACTCTGGCGGAACACCGCGACATCGTGCGAGACGCATTTGGCGCCCGCGGCGGGTACGAGGTCGACTTCGAGGGAGACGCCTTCTTCTACGCCTTCACGTCCGCGGGCGACGCGGTGGCGGCGGTGTCGGAAGCGATGACCCGCCTGGAGTCGACGCCGGTGCGGCTACGGGTCGGTGTTCACACCGGTACTCCGGCGCTCGATCCGCCGAAATACGTCGGCTTGGACATCCACCTGGCGGCGCGGGTCGGCGCAGCCGGGCACGGCGGGCAGGTGCTGCTGACGCGGGCGACGCGGGAGCTGGTCGACGTGCCCGTCGTGGATCTCGGCGAGCACCGGTTGAAGGATTTCGATGCTCCCGTCGCTCTCTTCCAGTGTGGCGATCGCCCGTTCCCGCCACTGAAGACGATCTCGAACACGAATCTCCCGCGTCCCGTGTCGTCGTTCGTCGGCCGTGCGCGAGAGCGGGAGGCGCTGCACGGACTCCTTCGAGAGCGCTCGCGGCTCGTGACGCTGTCGGGGCCGGGCGGCTCCGGCAAGACGCGGCTCGCACTCGAGGTGGCGTCGGAGCTCGTACCCGCGTTCAACGCCGGCGTGTTCTGGGTTGGGCTGGCGTCACTGCGTGATCCGGCGCTCGTCATGGAAACGATCGCGCAGACAGTCGGCGCGAGCGAAGGGTTGGCCGGGCACATCGGCGACCGCGAGTTGCTCTTGCTGTTGGACAACTTCGAGCACGTAGTGGACGCAGCGCCGGAGCTCGGCGACCTTCTCGAGCGCTGTCCCAACCTGACGCTGCTCGTCACGAGCCGTGAATTGCTGCGCATCCGCGGCGAGATCGAGTACCCGGTGCCGCCTCTGGCCGAGTCCGACGCCGTGGCGCTGTTCTGCGAGCGCTCCGGGCTCGTGCCGGACGAGACGGTGGGCGAGCTGTGCCGCCGTCTCGACGAACTGCCGCTCGCGCTCGAGCTGGCCGCAACGCGCACGAGTGTCCTCTCCGTGGCACAGATCCTCGAGCGACTCGGGCAGCGCCTCGACCTGCTCAAGGGCGGTCGCGATGCCGAAGCTCGCCAGCAGACCCTGCGAGCAACGATCGAGTGGAGTCACGACCTCCTCACGGACGACGAGCAGACGCTGTTTCGGCGGTTGTCGGTGTTCCGGGGTGGCTGTTCGCTCGAGGCGGCCGAAGACGTGGCCGGCGCCGAGGTCGATGTCCTCCAGTCGCTCGTCGACAAGAGCCTGGTGCGGCACGGAGACGAGCGATTCTGGATGCTCGAAACGATCCGCGAGTACGCACGCGAGCAGCTTCGCGCAAGCGCGGAGGAGGCCGAGCTGCGACGACGGTACGGCCTCTACTTCCTCGCCTTCGTTGAGGACGTGACGCCGCGACTCGACGAGGGCCGCGCTCCGGAGGCGGAGTTCGCCCCCCTGCGGCGTGAGCATGACAATCTCCGTGCGACGCTCGAATGGGCGAGCGAGTCCGGTGAGGACGAGGTTCTCCTCCGGCTCGCCGCCGGGCTTGCGGCGTTCTGGCGGACGCGCGGCTTCTACCAGGAGCGGGATACGTGGCTTCCGCTCGCGCTCGATCGCGCGACATCACCGGCCGATGCGCGGATAGCGGCTCTGCTCGAGGCCGCACGGAAGGCGTTCGAGGAGGACGACGTGCCCCGCTTCGCCGCGCTCATCGAAGAGCACCGCAGCCTCGCGGAGCAGCACGGCGACGAACAGCAACTCCTGTCGGCGATGGGCCTCGAAGCCATGCTCGCGATGGAGCAGAACGATCTCGAGGACGCGCAACGGAGGCTGCTCGAGATTCAGGAACTGTCGCGTGCGGTCGGCAACCGGACGGTCGAGGCCGTCGCCGTCACGAACCTCACGTACGTCGCCTATCAGACCGGGGACTATCAGTCAGGCCGCGAGCACGGGGCCGAGGCCGTCGAGCTCCATCGCGAACTGGGAAGCGAATACGGCATGTCGGAGGCGCTGCTGCTCTGCGGCGTGTGCTGCTTCCGCTCCTCCGACCCGGCGAGCGCCGCCGACTACTTCGGCCAGTCCGTCGCCAACCTCGCTCGGCTCGGTGCGATTTGGACACACCGCGGAGCCAACGTCGTGCTCTGGCTCGGGATCGCGCTCGTGGCGCTTCAGCAGATGGAACGCGGAACGCAGCTACTCGGCGCAGCTGTCGCCATTCGCACCGACATCGAGAGCCTGTGGGACGAGGACGACGAGCAAGCCCTCGAGGAAGCCATTGCCGCGGCGAGAGCATCGCTCGGCGAGGAGTCGTTCGACGCCGCCTGGCAACGGGGCGAGGCGATGACGCCGGACGAGATCGCAGCGTTTACCGCGTGATCACGACGGGAGTGCCGAGCGGAAGGAGCTTCGCGAGACGCCGGATCGTCGCATTCGAGACGCGGATGCAGCCGTGGCTGACGTTGGTACCGAGCCCCTGCGGATAGTTCGTCCCATGCAGGCCGATCTCTCCCGGCCCGCCGCCGAAGTGGTAGTAGGTGTTGGAGAAGGCGGACGTCCCAAACGCGTACGGGCCGTATAAGCCGGTCGGATCAGACTGTTTGAGGAGCATGACGAGGAAGTATGTGCCCGTCGGTGTCGCGCTGACCGAACGCCCCACGCCGGCCTTCCGCGAAATGAACAGCGTGCCGTTCTTGTACACGCGAATCCTGTGCGTGCGGAGGGAGACGACGACGCGGTAACGGTCGTAGGCGAGCGTGACCGAGCTGTCGCGAACCCAGCCGGCGCTGCCGTTCGGCCGCTGCGGGAGGTACACCTTCTCCCAGCCTGGCTTGCGTTGTGAAACGAGGAAGACGCGCGGCTGGTGGTAGCCGTTCGAGCGCGAGTACGTGACGAACGCCCGGCTCGCGCCGGGGGTGTGGTAGACGGCGACGCTGCCGCGGGCCGTCGCGACGATGGCCGGATACGAGGGAACCCCGCCCGTCTGTCGAGCCGCACCGCCGTAGGAGGCCGTGGCCGAGGCGAGCGCGAGAAGTGCGGCACCCGCCCCGGCATATCCGCCGATCCTGCGCGGCCGACCCATCCAGCTACCCGGTGAAGGCCGCCGGCTTGACGTCAGGCTGTGGAGGAGTCGCCTCTTTCTTTACCGCCGCCAGCCTCAGCTTGTGCGCAGGCGCGTTGACCTTGGCTGTCGATGACGACATTGCGTACGCCGAACCACCGAGCGCAACGAAAAGCACGATCAACGCGATGACAAATGCCGGCCCTCGTGCCGTAAGACGCTTCAATTCGGTCCTCCGTTCGAGTCGTGAAGAAGGGTCAAGACCTGTCTCTCTCCGGCCGAACCCTCGCTCCGTTCACAGTGACGAGACACTATGCGGCGCACGAGACGAAGAAGTCAATGGCGGGCTCCAAGAAGCGCAGGGGCCTAGTCCTGGACTCGGCCTCGATCGGGCGTACGCTCTAGTCGTGGCGAGCCTGGTCGGTCGCGAATCGGAGTTGGGGGTTATCGAGGACTTCCTGCGCTCGAAGCAACCTCGCGCGCTCGCGATCATCGGCGAGCCGGGAATCGGCAAAACGACGCTGTGGCAGGCCGCGGTCGAGCACTCCCGTGCGCAGGGTGCGCAAGTGCTGATCGCGCGGCCGACCGAGTCGGAAGCCCGGCTCGCCTTCGCAGGGCTCGCCGATCTGCTCGCCGACCTGCCCGAAGAGCTCTTCGCGCGACTGCCCGAGCCGCAGCGGGTGGGCCTCGACGCCGCACTCCTACGCGCCGCCTCCGCGCGGCCCCCCGAGCGTCGCGTCGTCGGCGCCGGATTCCTCACGCTTCTGCGCGAGCTCGCCGGCGAATCCGACGTGGTCTGCGCGATCGACGACCTGCAGTGGCTCGACGCCTCGTCGGCGGCGGCGGTCGAGTTCGCGCTGCGCCGGCTCGGCGAGTTGCCGGTGCGCGGCCTCTTCTCGGTACGCGCCGCGGAGCTTGCGTCGGCGCCGATCCCCTCGCTCGAACGCGACCTCCAGGTCGAGCACCTCGAACCGGGACCGCTGTCGGCCGCAGCGCTCCACCGCGTGCTCACGGAGGAGCTCGGGCGCGCATTTCCACGACCGACGCTCGTGCGGATCGCCCAGGCGGCCGGCGGCAATCCGCTCTACGCGGTCGAGATCGCGCGCGAGCTCGACCGCCGCGGCGAACGCGACATCTCGGCCCGCGTACCGGTCCCGCAGAGCCTCGACGCGCTCGTCCGGGCACGCGTCCAGGCGCTGCCGGCCGAGACGCGAGACGCACTTCTGCGCGCCGCGACACTGGCGCGACCCGACACCGAGGCGATCGATCCGGTCGATCTCGCTCCTGCAGAGGAGGCCGGCCTCGTGCGCGTCGAGGCGGACGGGCGCATCGAATTCGCCCACCCGCTCTACGCGTCGGCGGTGTACTCCGCCGCTCCGGCGGCCCGGCTCCGCGAGGCACACCGCGCTGTCGCCGATCTCGCGCGCGACCCGGAAGAGCGAGCTCGCCATCTCGCGCTTGCGGCGCCCGGTCCGGACGGCGAGGTCGTGCAGGAGCTCCAGGCGGCAGCCCGCCACGCGCGCATGCGCGGCTCCCCGGACTCCGCCGCCGAGTTGCTCGGGCTCGCGCTGCGGTTGCTCCCGGCCGATGCGCCGGCGCGGCTGGAACTACGGCTCGAGCTCGCCGAGCAACTCCATCTCGCCAGCGACTTCGCCGCCGCACGGGCGCTGCTCAAGGAATTGCTCGCAACGCTGCCGCCGGGCGATCTGCGCGCGCGGGCGCTGCTGACGCTCGTCGAGATCGACTACTGGCGCGAGGGCGAGTCTGCGGCGACGGCACTCGCGGAGGAGGCACTCGCGGAGGCCCGTGACCGCGTCCTCAAGGCACGCTGCCACACCGCCGTCGCCCTGTACGCCGGCACCGTCGATCTGCCGAAGGCGGCTGCCTCCGCGCGGGAGGCGCTGGCGCTGCTCGAGGCGGTCTCCGACCCCGATCCCGGCCTCGTCGCGCAGGCGCTGAGCGCGCGGATACGCGCCGACCTCTTCCTCGGCGACGGCTTCGACCGGGAGACCGCGATGCAGGCGCTCGCGCTCGAGGAGAGCCGCCCACCGGCGACGGTCGACACGCGCGTCGTGTTCAAGCTCGGCCAGTGGCTTCGCTACGTCGACGACTTCGCCGGCGCGCGGGCGAGCCTGGAGCGGGCCGAGCAGCAGGCGCACGAGGAGGGCGACGAGTCGTCGCTCGCCAACATCCTCCTCAACCGCGTGATCGTCGCGACCTGGGCGGGCGACCTCGCCGAAGCGTCGGACGTCGCGGAGCGCATGCTCGACGCCTTCGGCCAGCAGGGAGTCGGCGCGGGCGCGGGAGACATCTGGCGCGCCTACGTGGACGCGTATGCCGGGCGAGCCGAGTCCGTACGTGAAGCAGCGGCGAACGCAGGCTCGCGTGATCCGATCGGTGCCGCACTCTGGAGCCGCTGCCTCGGGCTGGCCGAGCTCGCAGCCGGCGACACGGAATCCGCCGACCGGCACCTGACCGAGGCGCTCGACGTATTCGAGCGCATCGCCTTCCGCGAGCCCGCCATCTGGCGGGTCGACGGCGACGCCATCGAAGCAGCGCTAGCGGTCGGCGACCTCGAGCGCGCCGAAGGACTGCTCGCCCGCTTCGAGGAGCGCGCCGCCCGTTCGCGCATCCCGTGGAACGTCGCAGTCTCGCTGCGGTGCCGGGGCCTGGTGCTCGCGGCGCGCGGCGAGCTCGAAGCCGCGGCGGACGCTCTCGAGCAGGCACTCGCCGAGCACGAGCGCTGCCCGATGCCCTTCGAGCGCGCCCGGACTCTCCTTGTGCTCGGCCGGCTACAGCGGCGGCTGAAACGGAAGCGCCAAGCGCGGCTCTCGCTCGAGGAGGCGCGCGAGCTCTTCGCCGGCGCAGGCGCCGAGGCGTGGCTCCTCCGCGTCGAAGAGGAGCTGGGCCGGGTAGCGGTCCGTCGCGCGCCGGAGGAGCTGAGTGCGACCGAGCTCCGCATCGCCCAGCTCGCCGCCGACGGCCTGAGCAACAAGGCAATCGCCGAGCAGGTCTTCGTGAGCGTCAAGACGGTCGAGTCGAACCTCAAGCGTGCATACGCCAAGCTCGGCATTTCGTCGCGGGCGCAGCTCGCCCGCGCGCTCGATCGCGGGGACACGCAAGCGATTTCGTAGGGTCTTCAGGTCTTTCTCCGCGCGGCCCGGCGGGCCATCGTGGAGTCATGGCGGAACATGCCACGAGCTTCGTCGCCGAGTGCTACTGGCCGGACGTGCGCGAGGACGACGTGCGCGCGCTCGACCGGCGGATCGCTGCCTCACTCGACGACGACGTTCGCTACCTCGGGTCGGTGCTGATCCGCGAGGACGAGGTCGTCCTCTGCCATTTCGAGGGAACCGCCGACGCGATCCGCCGGGTCGCCGAGCAGGCACGCGTGCCCTACGAGCGCCTACTCGCAACCACCGTCTCAATCGGTACCGAAGAAAGGACACAGGGATGAAGTCGCTGTCTACGAGCCGCAGAATCGCTACCCTTCTCGTACTCGCCTGCTGTAGCACTGCCCTCGCCGCGGCAAGCACGCACGCCGCCGCGACGACGACGCTCGCCGGCAAGTGGACGGGCCACTACGGGGGCGCCGTCTCCGGCCACTTCACGATCCACTGGAAGCAGACCGGCTCGCGGCTGCACGGCAACATCACGCTCTCAAGTCCGAGCGGGACTTACAGCATCGGCGGCAGCGTGAAGGACGGGAAGATCAACTTCGGAGCAGTCAGCGTCGGCGCCAAGTACAAGGGCAAGGTCAGCGGCACGTCGATGTCCGGCACCTGGACGAGCCCAGAGGGCGGCGGCAGCTGGAGCGCCACCAAGGCCCCTAGCCGGACGAAGACGATCGGACTTGCGGTCGGGCAGCCTCCATGCCCGGCCCCACCGATCACCGAGCCGGGAGCCGCCGTGCCGTACGCTTCAGGTGCCGTTCCGGCCCACGACGTACGTGTTGCCTCGAGCAGGCCCGCGACGATGCCGACGACTGGCGCGCAGTTTGCTCAGTCGGTTCTCGCCAAGGGCGTTGTTCCTCCGCACGCGAAGGTCACGACGAAGCTCGGCGGTGCGACGCAGGAGCAGTCCGCTGCGATGAAGCTGGGCATCAAAGGCCTCACCGACCTCCACCGCGTCTACTCGGTCAACCTGCCTGTGGCGAAGGTTGTGGCCTTCGAGAAGTCCCACCTTCCAGGCGGCACGCATCTCATCGGGACCGGCACGAACTGTCTCGAAAACGCGAACTCGTCGTTCGAGATGTTGTCCGTCCCCGTCTCCGGCATTCATGAGTTCAGCGGCACGCTGACGATCGGGATGCAGGGCGTCGCAGCCAAGACGACTCTTCTCCGCTTCGACGCGCAGACATCCTGGGTGCCGAAGCGGCCCGCATCGGAAGTGCCGCCCAAAGGCTCCACGCTGAAGCTGACGGTGTTCAACGCCAGTCCCGCCGTGGGCGACTTCACCGAGACGCTGAGCGCACAACAGGAGCAGCAGGTCACCTCGAAGCTCGACTCGCTTCCGCTCGCGCCAGCCACAGACTGCGCGCAGACCGCTCCCATCTACGAACTGCAGTACACCGGCGCGCCGTCGAGTTTCGACGCTACCGGGTATGAGTGCGGCGGCACCGTGCTGATCAGCGGCAGCGGGAAGGCGCAATCGCCGCTGCACGACCCGAGTTACAGGCTCATCAACCTGCTGTCGAGCTTCGTCCCCCGAGGCATCTCACTCACTCCGAGCAACGGGACCTCGACCAACTGGGCCGGATGGGCCGACCCGGTCCCACCGTCCCCGCATCTGTACCAGACAGTGGTTGGGAACTGGACCGTCCCCAAGGTCAGCTGCGGTTTCCTCGAGTCATCGTCGGCGGTCGAGTGGGTAGGACTCGACGGCGACGGCAACTCGACCGTCGAGCAGGACGGGACATCGACCCAGTGCATACTCGGGACAGGCACGTACGGCGCGTGGTGGGAGCTGTACGGATCCATCATCGCCGGTGGGTATCAGGTGAACCTGCCCGGCTACGACCACGTCTATCCCGGGGACCGGATGACAGCGTCCGTGATCGCCGGACAGGGAGGCGGCGGTCCTGGCTACACCCTGCCGGCTCCACCGAACGGGTACTACCTGTTCAGCATCACCGACTTAACGGAGCATTGGTCGTGGTACGTCATCGCCGGGCCATTCATTCCCCACCCCTCCCAGACGTCGGTGGAGTGGATCACCGAACAGAACTCGTGCTTCTGGGTCTGTAACTCGCTCGCGCTATACAAGGACGTCACGTACACGGGCATGCTGGTGGGCAACAACGCGCTCGCGTACCCGTTCGGGAATGTGATTTCTCCCGGCAGCGAGCCCGGTGGCGGTGAGCTTGACCTGCTCTCGGGTAGCACGCTCAAGGAAGTTGGTTCGCCGCTCGGCGCCGGCGGGACATCAGAAACGACCACGTGGCTTCATAAGTGACGTAGCTGGTGGTTCCAATTGAAGCCCGGGGCCGATTCCTGGAGTCGGCCCCGGCTTCGATGTAGAGCGGAGGGGAGAGGATTTGAACCTCCGATCCGCTTGCACGGATAACGGTTTTCGAGTCTAGCGCCGGTCCGCCCTCGAACGGCTTGTTCAAGCCGGAATGGTCAGGGGTGGGCAGTCCGCGCGCCAGTCCGCGCGCCGGTCCCGGACCTGCGTGACCGGATCGTCACCCTCGCCCGCCTCCGCCGCTACCTCCGCCTCCCGAGGCGTCGCAGCATGAGTCCGTCGAGTAGGAGGAGCGTCCCGGTCGACAGAGCCCAGACACCGACGACGATCCGGATCTCGGTCGCCGTTCTCGCCTCGGCCAGCAGGAGCGCGACTCCGAGCGCGACGTCGAGCGATCCGGCGACGAGCCGGTACCGTCGACGTGGTCGGTCGCGGGCCAACTGATCGTCGTGAAGGAGCCCGGAGAGGCGGAGGGCACCCGTGACGATCGCCGCCAGACCGAAGAAGTCGAGGAGCGCGCTTTCGCTGAACTGTCCCGAGAGCGGTCCGTGAAGGGCGAGAGCGGCTCCCGCGGCGAGCGCCGTCACCCCGGCGAGCATGCCGATGCGGCTTCCCCGGGCCTTACGGTTGGCGGCGACCCAGCGGAGGGTGATGAGCGCGGCGGCGATCCAGTAGACCGCCACGAACGTTCCGAGCCTGGCGAGGCCCGAGCCTGCGAGCAGAACCGCGACCCCGAGCGAAAGCGCGACGGTCGCCCGGGCGACGTACATGTAGTACGCCCAGCGCGGCAGAGAAGTCGAGGACGATCCGGCGCCCGAGCCACGGTCACCGTCTGACATCGGCGGTGGCTTCTCCGACCTGACAATCGCCTCCGTCACCGCTCCTCCTCTGCCCGACGGGCGGCGGGATCGCTCCCGCCGCCCGCTCGGTCGACTATTGCCGTGCCAGGTGGACGCGGAGCTCTGCTTCGTCGTCCTTGATCAGTTCGCCGCTGACGTCGACCGTGACGTGGTCGATCGTTCCGGTGAACGCGAACGGCGAGGTGTAGTCCGAGCTGACCGGGGAGCCGGGGTTGGCGCCGCAGGCCAGTGCGCCCGGGTTGATCATGAACGGCGTCGTGACCGGGATCTCCGCGACCCCGACGAGCTCGCCGTCCACGTAGAGCTGCCCTGTGCCCGGCGCTCCCTTCCCCGCCTGCAGGTCGGGCTCGCCGGTGGGCTCGAACTCGAAGCGCAGTTCGTGCTTGCCGGGTGTGATGCCGTTCTCGGAGTGGACGCCATAGAGGCCGCGACCGACGTAGTTGTGCACCCAGTGCAGCTTCTCGTTCTTGATGTAGAGCGAGTAGCCGCCTGCGGCGGTGCCCTGGCAGAGCAGGACGCCCTCGGCGCCGCCCTCGGGGATCTCGACCTCGGCGGTGATGCTGTGCGGCCGGTTGAGGATCCGCGGCCCGGCGAAGAACGGAATCGACTGCGTCCCCGGCCGGTAGGTGTAGCGGTCCCGTGGCAGCGCGACCAGCGGCTTCTCGGACACCATGCGTGCGAGGCCGCTGCCGTCGATCGGCATGACGTCGTACTTGCCTGCCTCGGCGTACCAGGTGCCGATCAGCTCGATCAGCTTGTCGCGGTGCTCGCCCGCAACGTTGTGGTTCTCGGCGAAGTCCTCGGCTACGTGGTACAGCTCCCAACCGGTCGCGTCCAGCTCGACGAGCTTCTCGGCCGGAATCGCCTCGCCGAAGCCGACGCCGGCCTCGGTGAACGAGGGGCCGGGCCAGGGGCAGACCGCCCGCCAGCCGTCCTTGTAGATCGCGCGAGAGCCGAGCATCTCGAAGTACTGCGTGTTGCGCTTGCTCGTCGCCTCCGGGTCGTCGAAGGTGTGGGCGAAGCTGACGCCGTGCAGCGGCCCTTGGGTGACGCCGCGGATCTGTGCTGGCGGCTCGATCCCGAGCGCGTCGAGCGCGGTCGGCACCATGTCGATCGCGTGCGCGTACTGCGTGCGGACCTCGCCGTTGGAGTCGATGCCTTTCGGCCAGCTGACGATGAAGGGATCACTTACGCCGCCGCGGTACGTCTCGCGCTTCCAGCGGCGGAACGGGGTGTTGCCGGCGAACGTCCAGCCCCACGGGTAGTGGTTGAAGTGGTTGGGGCCGCCGAGCTCGTCGATCGCTTTCAGGCTCTCCTCGACCGGCTCTTGGGCGTTGTTGAAGAACTGCGCCTCGTTCGTTGTGCCGGTCGGACCGCCCTCGGCGCTGGCGCCGTTGTCGGAGATGACCATCACCAGCGTGTTCTCGAGTAGGCCCTCCTTCTCGAGGTAGTCGAGCAGGCGGCCGAGGTGGTGGTCGGTGTGGCTGAGGAAGCCGGCGAACACCTCCATCATCCGGCCGTACAGCTTCCGCGCGGGCGCCGGCAGCGTCTCCCAGTCGGGGACGTCGGGGTCGTGCCTAGACAGTTCGGCATCGGCCGGGACGATCCCGAGCTCCTTTTGACGCGCGAACACCTTCTCGCGATAGGCGTCCCAGCCGTCGTCGAAGGCGCCGGCGTACTTGTCGGCCCACTCCTTCGGCACGTGATGTGGTGCGTGCGTCGCGCCGAAGCAGAGGTGCAGATAGAAGGGCTTGTCCGGATCGACCTGCTTCGAGTCGGCGATGAACTCGATCGACTTGTCGACGAGATCCTCGCTCAGGTGGTAGCCCTCCTCGGGTGTGCGCGGCGGCTCGACCTGGTGGTTGTCGTACACGAGGTCGGGATACCACTGGCTCGTGTCGCCACCGAGGAAGCCGTAGAAGCGCTCGAAACCGCGGCCGAGCGGCCAGCGCGTGTACGGCCCCGCCGCCGTCTCCTCGTGCGACGGCGTCAGGTGCCACTTGCCGACCATGAACGTGTTGTAGCCCTGCTCGACCAGCATCTCCGACAGCAGCCCGTTTTCAAACGGCATCACACCGTCGTAGCCGGGGTAGCCCGATGCGAGCTCGGTGATGCAGGCCATCCCGTTCGCGTGATGGTTGCGACCGGTGACGACACAGGAGCGGCTCGGCGAGCAGAGCGCCGTCGTGTG
Source organism: uncultured Actinomycetes bacterium (assembly GCA_963767525.1). GTDB lineage: Bacteria > Actinomycetota > Thermoleophilia > Gaiellales > Gaiellaceae > Palsa-739. Next base: position 1,349,827 of record CAVYEH010000001.1, on the reverse strand, counting down.
CATGTTCGTGTACTTGCAGGCCTTGTGCCGCGAGACGGTCGAAGTTCGGTGTCTCGATCGGGCTCCCGTAACACCCGAGCTGGCCGAAACCGGTGTCGTCCAATACGACGAAGAGCACGTTCGGCGTGCCCTCCCTGGCCCGCATCTGCGCCGGCCACGCCGGGCTCGACTCGTCGGCCGTCCGCCCGATCACGCCCGGGAACGGCTCACCCTTTCTGTACTCGACAATCGGCATCTCCCGTGCTCCTCTCCATCGCTCGACCGCGCGCGCGTAGACGCGGACTCTCTCAATCGTCGTCGGCCGCGACAGCGCGGACATCGGTAGTCGGCCGCGCCGCGAAGGAGCGCGCCGGGCACCACGAATCCGATCGCTCGAATCGGATTCGGGATGGATAGAGCGGAGGGGAGAGGATTTGAACCTCCGATCCGCTTGCACGGATAACGGTTTTCGAGACCGCCGCATTCGACCGCTCTGCCACCCCTCCGCGGGTGCGCGCGACCGCGGCGTCGCGCTAACGGAGAAGGAGGGATTCGAACCCTCGATGGAGCCATTCAGCCCCATAACGCCTTAGCAGGGCGCCGCCTTCAGCCACTCGGCCACTTCTCCGGGTCGGGACAGGTTAGCGAGGCTCAGCCGAAGAAGTTGATGGCGAGAACCATCAGCACGAACATGAGGATCGAGGCGATCACGAACACGCTCAGTCCGTGGGGGCCGGGGAAGTCCGGCTTCCACTTCGGGGCGAGAAACGAGGCTGTCAGCGCAAACGCGATGAACAGCCCCGCCACGATGAGGAGCGCGACCTCGTGGCCTGTCGTCATTCCCGCTTCGAACAGCATCCCGGGAGTCTACGTACTCGCGAGCAGTCGCTTCTCGTCCCTCTGCCGCCGGCCGCGCGAGTACCACCAGATGAGCCCGGCGAGCAGGATGAGCGGGAGAGCGACGATGATCACGTAGAAGACGACGAACGCCTCGACCGCGAGGAAGCCCACCGCGTTGTGGAGCATCTGACTGAGGCGGCCCCTCTTGTGCGGCCCGACGGCGGCGGCCGCGTGCCGCTTCGTCGTCAGATTGAGGTAGATGGACGGAGTTCGAGCCGGCCTTGACGGTGTGGGCGCGCGCCGTCCGCGTGCCTTCGAGCTCGTGCCTCGCGTTTGCGAGCTTGAGCTGAACGTTGAGCCGCTGCTGCCCCGAGAGCGTGCCGCTCGCGAGCGCCTGCTCGTAGACCGCGATCTCGCGGCTCAGCTTCGAGATCGTGTTCGTCTGCGTCGTGAACTGCCGCTCGAGATCCTGGGTCGAGATCGTTTGGGAGACGAGCTTGCCGAGCGCGCCGAGACTCGCGATCGCTGCTTCCGTCTTGCCGAGCGGGACATGGAGGGCGAGATACGCGCTGCCGTACCCACGATTCGAGGCCGAGTACCGGACGCTCTGCGCGTAGCCGCCGAGGTGCGTAACGATTCCGGTCGCCTTGTTCGTCGCGCTCGTGAGCGCGTTGTGGTTCGGGACGACGACGCTGAGGTAGGCGGTCGCATGGACGAGCCGGTTCTTCGGGATATAGAGGGCGGGAGAGGCGGGAGAGTGTGAGTCGGCAACGCCCGCGAGGACCGCTCTCTTTTCGGTGGACGGGGTCTGCGCGGCGTTAAATTCGAGGCCGTACGTACGTTGTGCGCGCGCCACGGCCCCCAGGCCTTGCGCGCCTGCCGGGCCAGGCGCCCCGGTCGTGCCGCTCGCACCGGTCGCGCCGTTCGCACCGGTCGCGCCGACCGCACCGGTCGGGGCCTGGCGAAGCGGGGCCAGGCCGTGGCTCTGGGGACGGAGCGAAACGCCAAGCACCGATCGCGAGTTCGGGTTGGAGAGCGCGGCATGGACGACCGCCGCACCGGTCGCGAGCACCGCCGCGAGCGCGACGACCCCGAGCACGCGCTTTCGGCCGGACATCTCCGACCAGCGGCGCCGCTTCACGGAACCCCCCGCGAGCACGCGCCGATGGAGATGATCGGGAGCGTCGAGCGTCCCCGCGCGAAGCGCCGCGATCAAAGCCTCGTGACCTTCAAACTCAAACGCGGACATCTCCGACCTCCTCTTCAAGTCTCTTCAGGGCCCGGCTGAGCCGGGTCGAGCACGCCGATTGGCTGATTCCGAGAACGCGCGCCGCGCTCGGGCCGTCGAGCTCGAGCAGCACTCGCAACGCCACGACCTCGCGCTCTGCCGGTGTCAGCCGGTGCAGCGCCTGGTCGAGATCCGGCGCGAGACCGTCACCGAACACCGACTCGTCGCGCATGGCCGCGTCGCGCATGTAGTTGTCCTCGCGGCGCGTGCGCCGCGCCTCGGCGCGGAACCAGTCGACGGCGACGGAATGTGCGATCCGGCAGAGCCAGGTGCGCGGCGCGCCGCGGTGCGGGTCGAACTTCCGCCAGCCGCGGTACGCCTTCTCGAACGTCTCCGACGCGAGATCCTCGGCGGCCACACGGTCGCCCGTGAGGTAGACGAGGTAGCGGTAGACCGGGTCGAGATTCTCCGCGACGACATCCGCGAAGGGCTGCGCACGGCCGGTACGGGGAGCGGCTAGAGCCGCCGGCATCGCGTTCACGAGCTTCATACGGCACCGAACCGTCGAAGTGTCACATCGGGAACCGTAGGCTCATTTGCGATGCGCCGCCTGCTTCTTCTCGTCTGCGCCCTCGTCTGGGTCGACACGATGCTCTACGCGGCGCTCACGCCGCTTCTCCCCCACTTCGCGGAGTCGCTCCACCTGTCGAAGACGGGAGCCGGCGTGCTCGTCGCGCGCGTACGCGGCCGGAGCGCTCGTCGGCGGACTGCCGGGCGGAGCGGCGGCGGCGCGGCTCGGCTCGCGGCGCGCCGTCCTCGTCGGCCTGACGCTGATGGGCTTCGCGAGCCTCGGTTTCGCGTTCGCGGGACAGCTTCTGGTGCGCTCGCCGCGGCGCGGTTCCTCCAGGGATGCGGCAGCGCGTTCACATGGGCGGGCGCGTTCGCGTGGCTGCTCGCGGCCGCCCCGCGCGAGCGGCGCGGGGAGATGATCGGGACGGCGATGGGCGCCGCCGTGTTCGGGGCGCTGTTCGGGCCGGTCGTCGGCGTGATCGCGGTCGCGGCCGGCCGCGACGTCGTCTTCACCGCGCTTGCCGGGCTCGCGGTCGTGCTCGGTGCGTGGACGTTCCGGATCGAGCCGGCTCCGCCCGAGCGCCCGTCTCTCAGCGCGATGAAGCGCGCGCTGCGCACTCCGGTCTTCCTCGGCGGTCTCGCGCTGATGGCGCTCCCGGCGCTGCTCTTCGGCGTCGTCGCGACGCTCGCGCCGCTCCACCTCTCCGCCGCGGGATGGTCGTCGGCCGCGATCGGTGCGGTCTGGCTCGTCGGCGCGGCGTTCGAGACGACGCTGTCGCCCCTCGTCGGGCGGCTGCATCGACCGGCGCGGTGCGATGCTCGCGATCGAGCTCGGTCTCGCCGCGGGCACCGTCCTATCGTTCGGCCTCGCGCTCGGCCCGCAGCCGCTCCTCTACGCCCCGCTCCTCGTCGCTCGCCGCAGGCGCGTACGGCGTGCTGTTCGTGCCCGCATTCGCGCTCATCGCGAGCGGCGCGGAACGAAGCGGCCTGGCGCAGGGAATGGCGTTCGGGCTGATGAACGCGGCGTGGGCGCTCGGCGCGCTCGTCGGCCCGGCGGCGGGAGGCGCGATCGCGTCCGCGTCGGGAGACGTCGTGCCGCTCGTCATCTCGGCCTGCCTGTGCGGAGTCGCGCTCGTGGCGACGCGACGAGTGGAACGGGCTAAGCTTTCGCCCTCTCCGGGCGCGTAGCTCAGCGGGAGAGCACTCGCTTCACACGCGAGGGGTCGCTGGTTCGATCCCAGCCGCGCCCACTGGAAGAGCCATGCTCAATGCTGGCTTGGCTGGGCAACTGCGCGTCAGTGAATTGCGTGCCACGCGGACCAGGTGCCGGCTGCGCTGCAGACCCGAACCCACTTGGGGCGGCCGCTCATTTGAGCTTTGACGGTCTGAGCGAGGTTCTTGATGCCCGGCTTGGTCGGGTCCTCGAGCACGATGACAGTGCCTCGCGACGTCGTGGTCGAGACCACGACTTGTGAGATGCCCGACAGTTTCTCGGTGGCGTGGAGCCGGACGGCGTAGACACCCTTGCCGTTAGGGATCGGCTTGGCCAGGGTCGCCGTCTGGATGACCGGCTTCGCAAGGTCGAGGACGATGTCGTCCGTGGAGATCGCGTTCGGCGTCACGCTGTCCGGGAACGAGACGTAGACGGTGTGCCTCCCCTGCGGACCATGAATTGCCCAGGGAATCGTCGCCGCCACCGGAACGCTTTCTGTGTTCGATCCCTGCGGGAACGACGCGCTGTTCGAGATGCGCACGTTTTCCGCGGAGAGCGGCGAGCTGCACGTCGATCTCGACGTACGGCGAGTTCGTGGCGTAGGCGCCGCTGTTGATCGAGAAGCGCGGCGGCGAAACGACCGTCCATGTGCGGCTTACGCCGACGGGGTCGGCGGTCCCGGAGGGGATCATCGAGCGGACCTGGAACGTGTGCTCTCCCAACGCGAGCCCGGTGTAATGCACCGGCGAGGTGCAGGACGCGAAAGCGGCGCCGTCGAGCGCGCACTGGAACGTCGCGATGCTGTGACTCGAGTTGAACGAGAACGACGCGGCGGGCGAATCGCTCGTATCCGGAGGGCTCGCCGTGACGATCGTGTCGGGCGTCGAAATCGTCCAGATCCATACGGCTCCGGCGGGGTCGACGGCGCCGGCGTCGTTCACAGCACGCGCCTTGAACGTGTGCTGCCCCAGTGACAGCCCTGGATAGGTGACCGGATTGGCGCAAGGCGCCCAGTCCGAGCCGTCGAGAGAGCATTGGAACGTGGCTTTGTCGGCGGCCGAAGTGAGAGTGAAGGATGCGTCGTAGTAGTACGACGTCTTGTCCGGGGCGTGGGTGAACCCGGTTGTCGGTGGCTCGATCGTCCACCCCTCGCTCGCGCCGACCGGGTCGATCGCGGCGCCGTCGACCGCACGCACGAGGAAGTGGTGCCGGCCGACCGCGAGCTGCGTGTACGTCGCGGGGGACGTACACGGCGTCCAGTCGGAGCCGTCGAGGCTGCACTGGAACGTCGCGTTGTCGTCGTGCGAGACGAACACGAACGACGCGTTCGTCGCGTACTTGAAGCTGACCGGGCCGCTCCAGAGCGTGGTGTCGAGCGCTTCGACCATCCACGTTTGGCCGGCGCTTCCCTCGACCCCGTCGGCGTCGACGGCCTGCACCTGGAACGTGTGCAGTCCGGCGGAGAGACCGCCGTAGCTCGCGGGCGACGTACACGGCTGCGCGGCGGCGCCGTCGAGGCTGCACTGGAACGTCACCGATCCGTCCGGCGACGAAAACGAAAACGACGCACTCGTGTCGAACGTCTTGTTGTCGGGCGCACTCGTGAGCGACACTGGCGTGTCCGCGCCGGGGGTCGTCAGGACATTGAACTCTCCTCCCGTTGCCGCGAACAGGCGTGTCCCGTCCGGACTGAACGCGAGCCCGGAGAACACTCGCGACGACGCCGGGCCGTACGGCGACGGCTCGGTATGGGGAAGCGCCCAGCTCTGGATCGCCGTCTGGTTCCCGCTGCGGAAGAGATAGACGTCCTCTAGCGCCGGGCTGACGACATCCTGCCCACCCGCCACGTACCTGCCTCCCGGGCTTGCGGCGACGTCGAACGGGTACGGCATGAACGTCCCGTACGTGGTGCTCGGCTGCAGCGTCCGGGTATCGAACGCCTGGAAGACATACGGGGATGCCTCCGCGGCCAGGAGGTTCTGGCCGGTCGAGTCGAAAGCGACGTTGCCGACGTTCCCCTGTGCGCCGAGGGCACCGACGGAGCGGACGAGGTTCGGCGTCTGCATGCCGACGTCGAACACGCCGGCGATCGACGGCGTTTGACCATACGTCACGAGCGCGAGGAGATTGCCGTCGGAGCTCGATGTCGGCATGGTCGCGCCGAAGCCGGGCAAGCCTGCGCCCGTCAGGCCGGCTCCGTCGAGGTTCGCTACCGCGAGTCCGCCGTCGGTCCCGATCCAGAGCTTCCCGCCGGCGATCGCCGGCCGGTACGGGGCGGTGAACGCCCCAGTCGAGAACCTCGCCGTCTCGGTCAGCGTCGTCGTGTCGATCTCGCTGATCGCATTCGCGTCGGCGAGCGCGACGTAGAGCGTGTGCGTCGCCGTATCCATCGCCATCCCGGCGGCCCCCTGCTCACCGGTGATCGTGGTGACGACGTTCCCGTTGAAGTCGAGAACGACGATGGACGAGTTGCCCGGCCCGCCGGACGCGAACACGTGCTGACCCGCCGGATCGACTGCAAGCGAGGCGTTCGAGAACGGAAGCTGCGTGCCGGTGCCGGCGTGCGCGGTTCCCGCCGCTCCGGAGAGGACGACGAGCAGGCAGAGACCGAGCGACGCGATCGCCCGGCCGCTCCGGGTCAACGCGCTGCCTTCCCGAGGCTGACGACGAGGTTGACCTTCGTTCGGACCGGGAGGATCCTGCCGGCGGCCGGCGCCTCCGAGATCACGTAGCCCATCTTCACGGTCTTCGAGCTCTTCCTCGTGATGGTGCCGACCGCGCAGTTGGCCTTCACGATCGCTTGCTTGGCGACGGCGAGCTGCTGACCCGCCACTTTGGGCACGAGGCAAACCGCAGCGAACGTCGCCGTCACCGACCGAGCGCCGCCCATCAGCACATGACACGCGCCCGTGCCCGAGCATCCGGCGCCCGACCAGCCGGTGAACGCGAAGTTCTTTGCCGGGCTCGCGGTCAGCGTGACGGTCGTCCCCCAGTCGAAGACGCCCGAGCACGTCGAGCCGCACAGAATCTCGGCGGGAGACGACCGCACCGTGCCGCTGCCTACCTTCGTCACCTTGAGTTGCTCGGGCGGCGCGATGAGCCATGTCCTAGTCGCCGGAGTGGGATTCGGCACGCCGCCATCGTTCACGGCCTCGACGGCGAACGTGTGCGACCCCGGACTGAGACCCGAGTACGCAGCCGGCGACGCGCACGTCTGGAACGCCGAGCTGTCGAGCTTGCACTTGAACGTCGCGGCACTGTCGTGCGAAGAGAACGAGAAAGAGGCGACCGTCACGGCGCTCGGGTTCGCCGGCCCGCCGTCGATGTGGACGTCCGACGGCGCGATCGTCCACGTCTGCGACGGCGGGCTCGGGTCGGAGAGGCTCCCGTTCCACGCCTGCACCGAGAACGTGTGGGAGCCGGTGCTGAGCCCCGTGTAGCTCGCCGGCGACGTGCACGCCTGCCAGCCGGCGCCATCGAGGCTGCACTCGAACGTCGCATTGGCGTCATACGAGGAAAAGGAGAACGACGCGTCCGTCGTGTACGTCGGGTCGGCGGGCCCGGTGTTGAGCTCGGTGTCCGGCGTCAGGACCGGCACGAATGTCCCGGAGAAGGCCTGGCCGATACCGCTGATCGCCGCACACGCGTCGCTCGAGGCGCACGCCACGCCGCTCAGCGCCGCTGCCCCCGGTAACGGTGTGATGTTCCGCGCTCCGGGCTTCGCCGGGTCGAACGCGATTGAACGGGCGCTCCTGTCGACCGCGACACACCGCGTCTCGGTTGGGCAGCTGATCGCACTCAGGTAGTGACCGTGATCGATGGCGTACGCGCCACCGTCGATGGCCACGCCCTGCGTCGGGTCGAACGTGATCTCGCTTCCGTCCGTGCCGACGCCCGTGCATTGAGCGGTGCTCGGGCACGAGACGGCGGTGAAGGGAATGTCGTCCGTGCCGGTGATCGACACGGGCGTGGCGACGGCGAAGCTCCCATCGAGCGGGTTCCAGGTGAGCTCCTGGTTGGCGGTGTTGACCGTCGTGCACTGCGTCGTAGTCGGGCACGCGAGCCCTTCCATGCCGCCTAGATTGAGGTTCCTGACGACACTTCCCCACCGGACGCCGGTGGTCGGGTCGAACGTCACCTCGTCGCCCGCCGTGTCGACGAGCGTGCACTGCGTGACCGTCGGGCAGACGAGTCCCGATGGCGCGTGCGCTCCAGAGACCGACGTCCAGATCCCGAGGTCGTTCGCCGCTCCCGTCTGAGGATTGAAGGTCACGGTGTCGCCGACCGCGTACGTCGGATGGAGAACCGCCGTGCACTGCGTGTCGGAGGGGCACGACACGACGGCGAACGCGCGCGTGTCGAGACCGGCTTCGCCCGCCGAGCTGAGCACGGTGCCCGTCGCCGGATCGAAGGTCACCTCGCTCGCGTCGCCGCCGACCGCGGTGCATTGCGTGGCGGACGAGCACGACACGCCGAGCATCCCCTGGGCCGTGTCGATCCCGGTGACGACCGCTGCGCCGGGCGCGGCTGGATCGAAGGTCACTTCGTTTCCGCTCGAGCTCACCGTGACGCAACCCGCCGCGAGACAGGCGACCGACTGGAGATGCCCCGCGTTGAGGGCGGTCTCGCCGGGGGACGCGAGCGTGCCGGTCTGCGGATTGAACGTCCGCGTGCCGCCGTCGTAGTCCACGGACGTGCACGTCGACGCCGACGTGCACGAGATGGAGAGCGTGTAAATCCCCATGCCCCAGTTCTCCTTGCCGGGGCCGATCGGTGCGCCCGAGATCGGATTGAACGGGATCTCGTTGCCGCTCCCGTCGCCGCCGATGCATTCAGTGGAGGTCGGGCACGTGACTGTCGTCATCGTCCCGCCGTTGAGCCGCACGACTCCGGCGCCGTTCAGTTGCCCCGTGGTCGGGTCGAAGGTTCGCGCGAATCCCGTATCGACCGACGTGCACTGCGTCGCCGAGACGCAGTACACGGCCGCGAGGTGGTCCGGCTTGACATCGGTCACGCCCGCCGGTGTGACTGCTCCCGTCAGCGGGTCGAACGCCACTTCAGCAGTCCCCACGGCAGTGCAGAGAGACGCAGTTGGACACGACACCGAGTCGAGGTTCTCGATCGGCGCGACCAACGCCATCTCGAGGACGGCCCCCGAAACCGGCTCGAAGGTCACTTCGTACCCGCTTTCGACCGCGGTGCACTGCTGCGCCGAGACGCAGTCGACAGACGTCAATTGAGCGCCGTACGTGCCGGCGTCGATGACATGACGGATGCGGGCGCCTGGATTCTGCGGGTCGAAGGTCAGCTCCTGGCCCGACCAGTCGACCGCGGTGCACTGCGACGCGGTCGGGCACGAGACGGAGTCCATGTACCCCTGCCCGCCGAGCGGCGCGACCTCGGTCGGCGCAGACCACGACACCCCGACGCCGGTAGCCCCCGACACGCCGACGAAGACGCCCAGCCCGGCAGCCACAACCACGACAACCAGGCAGAGCCTCCGAAACGACCGACCAACGGACATCGGCACATGATCCCTGCGGAATCGCCAGACGTCAACGCGCGTTCCGCTTCGCTGAGCGGATTAGCTCGCCAGACGCTTTCGGGTGCAGCGAACCAACCGCACCAAGGCGCCGGCTACGAGGCCCACGGTCCCGCCCAGTAACGCCGCCGGCACGCCGACCTCTGCGACCGCAAACCACGCGGTGGGCGGGTACGCGAACAAGCCGCTGATGAGACCGGCGATGCCACCGACGACCCCGAACACCACCGCGCCGATGACCGCGAAGCGGCCAACTACCGGCATGCCACTCAGGTCGTGAACGACGCCACGGTGCGGCCCCGCTGGGTCAGTGGGTTGCCTTCCCGAGGCTGACGACGAGGTTGACCTTTGTTCCGACCGGGAGCTTCCTACCGGCCGCCGGCGCCTGCGAGATCACGTAGCCCATCTTCACCGTCTTCGACGTCTTCCTCGTGATGGTGCCGACGGCGCAGTTCGCCTTCATGATCGCCGGCTTGGCGACGGCGAGCTTCAGACCCGACACCTTGGGCACGAAGCACACCGCCGCGAATGTCGCCGTCACCGACCGCGCGCCGCCCATGAGCACACTGCAGTTGCCGGTGCCCGAGCAGCCGCCGCCCGACCAGCCGGTGAACGCGAAGTTCTTTGCCGGGCTCGCGGTCAGCGTGACGGTCGTCCCCCAGTCGAAAACGCCCGTGCAGGCAGAGCCGCAGAGAATCCCGGCCGGAGACGACAAGACGGAGCCGCTGCCGACCTTCGTGACTTTGAGCTGCTCGGGCGGCGCGATGAGCCATGTCGATGTCGCCGGGGTCGGATTCGGCACGCCACCGTCGTTGATCGCTTCGACGGCGAACGTGTGCGACCCCGGACTGAGACCCGCGTACGCAGCGCGGCGACGCGCATGTCTGGAACGCAGAGCTGTCGAGGCTGCACTTGAACGTCGCGGCAACTGTCGTGCGAAGAGAACGAGAACGAGGCGACGGTCACGGCTGCTCGGGTTCGCCGGCCCGCCGTCGATGTGGACGTCCGACGGCGCGATCGTCCACGTCTGCGACGGCGGAGTCGGGTCGGAGAGGCTCCCATTCCACGCCTGCACCGAGAACGTGTGGGAGCCGGTGCTGAGCCCCGTGTAGCTCGCCGGCGACGTGCACGCCTGCCAGCCGGCGCCATCGAGGCTGCACTCGAACGTCGCATTGGCGTCGTACGAGGAGAAGGAGAACGACGCGCCCGTCGTGTACGTCGGGTCGGCCGGCCCGGCGGTGATCTCGGTGTCCGGCGTCAGGATCGGCACGAATGACCCGAAGAAGGCCTGGCCGATACCGCTGATGGCTGCGCACCCATCGCTCGTGGCGCAGGACACGCCGCTCAGCGCCCCGGATCCCGAAAGCGGTGTGATGTTTCGCGCTCCGGGCTGCGAAGGATCGAACGTAACGGAACGAGCGCTGCTGTCGACTGCGACACACCGCGTCTCCGTCGGACAACTGACCGAGCTCAGGTAGTGACCCGGATCGATCGCATACGGGCCTCCGTCGATGGCCAGGTTTGTCGTCGGATCGAAGGTGGTCTCGTAACCGTTGGAGCCGACACCCGTGCATTGCGTTGCGCTCGGGCAGGAAACGGCTCTGAACGGAACTTCGGTGCCGCCCGTGATCGACGTCGCCGGGGCGAAGGGGAAGCTCCCGTCGAGCGGGTTCCACGTGAGCTCTTTGTTGGCGAGCATCACCGTCGTGCACTGCGTCGTAATGGGACACGAGAGCCCCTCGAGACTGCCGTAGTTGGCGTGCGAGAGGACACTCCCCCACCGGGCGCCGGTGGTCGGGTCGAACGTCACCACGTGGTTCGACCAGTCGAGGAGCGTGCACTGCGTCACTGTCGGGCAGTCGAGTCCCGTCGGCCCGTACGCCCCTGAGAGCGACGTCCAGAGCCCGACGTCGTTTGCGACTCCCGTCTGGGGATTGAAGGTCACGGTGTCGCCGGACGCGTACGTCGGTGAGAGGACGGCCGTGCACTGCGTGTCGGAGGGACACGACACGAGGGTGAACGGACGCGTGTCGAGACCCGCTTCGCCCGCCGAGCTAAGGACGGCGCCCGTCGCCGGATTGAAGGTCACCTCGCTCGCGTCGCCGCCGACCGCGGTGCATTGCGTCGCGGACGAGCACGACACGGCGTACGTCGCCTGGGCTGTGTCGATCCCGGTCACGACCGCGCCCGCCGGTGCGGCCGGATCGAAGTTCACTTCCTTGCCGCTCGAACTGACCGCGACGCAGCCCGCCGCGAGGCAGGCGACCGAATAGAGATGCCCGGCACCCAGGGCGGTCTCGCCGGGAGACGCGAGCGTGCCCGTCTGCGGGTTGAACGTCCTCGTGCCGCCGTCGTAATCCACCCCGGTGCAGTTCGAAGCCGTCATGCAGGAGATGGACAGCGTGCGAATCCCCATGCCGAAGTTCTCGTTCCCCGGACCAATGGGCACGCCCGTGATGGGATTGAAGGGGATCTCGTTGCCGCTGCCGTCGCCGCCGACGCACTCCGTCGCGGTCGGGCACGTGACCGTCGACATCGTCCCACCGTTGAGCTGCACGACCCCGGCAGCGTTCAGATCTCCGGTGGTCGGATTGAAGGTTCGCGCGAATCCCTTCTGATCGACAGTCGTGCACTGCGTCGCCGAGACGCAATCGACGCCGGCGAGGAAGTCCGTTCTGTATTCCGTCACCCCCGCGGGCGTGACCTGCCCCGTCACCGGGTTGAACGCGACTTGGTCAGTCCCCCCGGCGAGCAGAGCGAGACGGTCGGGCACGAGATCGACTGGAGGCTCGCGACCGGCGTGAATTCGGCCTTCTTCACGACGGTTCCCGACGTCGGGTCGAAGGTCACTTCGAAGTCTCCACCGTCGACGGCCGTGCACTGCTGAGCCGTGGGGCAGTCGACGGAGAACAGCTGCCCGTCGCCCGGAGAGATCACGTGCCGTACTCGCGCGGCCGGATTCTGCGGGTCGAAGGTCAGCTCCTGTCCGGACCAGTCGACCGCGACGCATTCCGAGGCGGTCGGGCACGAGACGGAGTCCATGTACCCCTGCCCGCCAAGCGGCGCGACCTCGGTCGGCGCAGACCACGACACCCCGACGCCGGTAGCCCCGGACACGCCGACGAAGACACCCAGCCCGGCAGCCACAACGACGACAACCAGGCAGAGCCTCCGAAACGACCGACCAACGGACATGGGCACATGATCCCTGCGGCCTCGCCGGGCGTCAACAGCGCTCCGCTTCGTTGAGCGGATTAGCTCGCCAGATGCTTTCGGGTGGAGCGAACCAACTGCACCAAGGCGCCGGCTACGAGGCCCACGGTCCCGCCCAGTAACGCCGCCGGCACGCCGACCTCTGCGACCGCAAACCATGCGGTGGGCGGGTACGCGAACAGGCCGCTGATGAGACCGGCGATGCCACCGGCGACCCCGAACACCACCGCGCCGATGACCGCGAAGCGGCCGACTACCGGCATGCCACTCAGGTCATTCCAGACCTTCTGCACCCACGAAGCGTATCCGGGCGTTACGCCCGCTACTGCGCGAGGCGCGCCTTCTTGATCCAGTCGAGCTTCGGGTAGTTCTTGCGCACCCATTTCTCACCGATATTCGTAAGCCGGAACTGGTCGTGACTCGGGATCTCGCCGTAACCGGCGTAGAGGTGCTTGAAGACGGAGTAGCCGCTCGTGATGACGCCGAACGGCGCGAAGTCCATCTTGTTGAACTGCGCGTTTGGTCCGAGGTTCACGAAGAGCTGCGTCGTCCGTGAGTTCTTACCGGAGATCGCAAAGGTGATCGTCCCCTGGGCGTTGTTGTGCGTCACGGGATCGTCCTTGATCGTGGCGTACTGCCAGGCCTTCGCGATCGCCGGCGTCATGCTGATCCCCCACTGCACGATGTACCGCGGCCAGACTCGGAAGAGCGGCTGGTTGTCGTAGAAGTGGTTCTTGACGAGGTTGTAGAAGCGGTCCGCTCCCTTCGGCGCCCAGTTGCGCGTGACCTTGACGACGAACGTTCCCTTCGTCGTCGTGAAGCGCGCCTTGAACGTCGCGGGCGCCTTTGCGTGGAGTGACGCCGGATCGAGCAGCGACGGGCCTCCCGACGCGGACGCAACGCCGCTGATGATCGCGGCGGCAAGCACTGCCGCAAGAGCCGCCTTCGTCATGGCGCCAAGGGTAGCGTCGGCTTTTAGCCCGAACGAGGCATGACGCGGCCGCGGACCTCGCCCAGCTCGACGCCGTTCGCGGCGCGGCCGCGCAGGACGAGCTCGTCGCCGTCCGCGAGGAACTTCTCCCCGCGGTAGAGCTCGATCATCGAGCCTTCGCTTCCCGGCTCGGCGCCCGAGATCGTGCCGCTCGCCATGAGATCGCCCGTGCGGAGCGGCGCGCCGTTCGACGTCGCGTGCGCGAGCTGCTGCGGCATCGTCCAGTACAGCGTCTTCGAGTTCCCGCGCGAGATCGTCTCGCCGTTCAGCTCCACCTCGAGCGCGATGTCGAGGCCCCAGTCGCGCCCGCCCGCGAGATGCGGGAGCGGCGGCGGATCCTGCGCGGGCGCCTCGACGCGCGCGCCGTCGAGCAGCGCGAGCGGCGTCACCCAGGCGGAGACCGACGTCTGGAACGACTTGCCGAGGTTCGGTCCGAGCGGGACGTACTCCCACGCCTGGATGTCGCGCGCGCTCCAGTCGTTGACGAGGACGACGCCGAAGACGTGGCCGGCGAAGGCCTCGACCGGCACGGTCTCGCCGAGCTCGCTGCCGACACCGACGACGAAGCCGAGCTCGAGCTCGAAGTCGAGGCGGCGGCTCGGGCCGAACGTCGGCGCGTCCTCGGCGGGCGCCTTCCGCTGGCCGTTTGGGCGGACGACGTCGGTGCCGCTCACGACGACCGCGCCGGCGCGGCCGTGGTAGCCGACCGGCAGCCAGCGCCAGTTCGGCAGCAGCGGCTCCTGAGTCGGGCCGGAACATCCGCCCGAGGTTCGTCGCGTGCTCGATCGACGAGTAGAAGTCGACGTAGTCGGCGACTGCGAACGGCAGGCGCGGCCTCGGCTCGAGGCGCGGGCCGTCGTAGCTCCGCGCGGCCTCGATCGCCTCGCGCCACGCGGCCGGACCGGCAGCCATGAGCGGATTGAGCGTCGGTTGCGCGAAGACGTCGCCGAGCGCGGAGAGGTCGACCGCCTCGTCGCCGTCCCGCCACAGCAGGCCGTTCTCCCCCGCCCCGAAACCGCTCACAGGACCCCAAGCTCCTCGAGCTCGCCGACGGGCTCGAAGAACGAGCAGCTGCCGATCGAGTGGAACAGGTTCGCGCGGATCTCGGCGAGCTCCCCGGCGCGCGCGGCGCGGTCGCGCCAGCGGAACGACTCCGCGTCGAGCTCGAACGCGCCCGGCCCTTCGCGCAGCGCGTCTTCCTCGTCGCCGAAGACGACGGCCGCGAGAACGTTGAGGAACCCGTGCTCTCCGGCCGCGGTCGGGTACGCGTGATGAAGCCCGGCCGTCGCCTTGAAGAGAAGGCCGTCGGCGCGACAGCGGCGGATGAACGCCGCGACGTCCTCGACCGATGGGATCGCGGCGCCGCCGCAGCGGATCTTCGACACGCCCTCGACGAAGACGATGTCGCCCTGCGTCTCGGTGCCGCCGTCGACGACCGCAAGCTCGCGCCCCTCCACCTCCGTTCCCGCGGGCACGACGAAGCGGCCGAGCAGCCACGCGTGCGGGCTCGCCTGCGCGCGGCGATCCTCCTCGATCGCGTCCGCGAGACTCATCTGCGCGGGCGGGAACATCGGCGCATGGTCGAAGAGGCGCGAGAGCAGCGCTTTGCGGGCGTCGTCCGGCATTCCGCCGGAGGCTACACGCGGGCATCTGCTTGCGGTCAGGCGCGCGCGGTCGCGGCGCCGACGATCAGCGGCCGGACGAACTTCGGCGACTTCGGCAACAGCGTGTGCTCGAGCCGGGAGACCTCGAAATCAGATGCGCCGATCGTGGCGAGGGTCGGGCGGTTGCAGTCGCACCCGACGACCACGCGGTTGAGCCAGTTCATTCGATCCTGGAAGCGGGCGAATCCCGGATCGTCGGAACGCACATGCTCTAGGAAGAGCAGCCGGCCGCCCGGACGCAGGACACGGCGGGCCTCGCGGAGCGCACGCGGCTGGTCGTCCACGCCGCAGAGCACAAGCGTCGAAACGACCGTGTCGAAGGACTCGTCCTCGAACGGGATGTCCTCGGCCGGCGCCCGCAGCACCTGCGCCTGCGGCGCGTGCTCGTGAGCCGTGCGCTGCAGGCGGCGGAGCATCGCCGACTGCGGCTCGGTAACGACAAGCGACTCGACGCTCCCGTTGTAGTGCGGGAAATTGGCTCCCGTGCCCGCGCCGATCTCGAGCACGCGACCTGTGGCTTCGGCGACGAGGCCCTGCCGCAGCTCGTGCAGCCCCGCCTCCTCGGTCTTCCGCATCATCCGGTCGTAACCCGGGGCCATGATCGTCCACCTGAGGCTCATGTCACGAGGTTACGGCCGCACCGGCGAGAGCGCATGGGGCGTTTGCCTCATCTTTTGGAACCTAGAGCAACCCGTGCTCGGTCGCGAAGAGGCTTGCGCCGACGCGTGAGGAGGCGCCGATCTTCGCGTAGATGTGCTCGATGTGATTGCGGGCCGTCTTCGGCGTGATCACGAGGTCGGCGGCGATCTGCTTGCTCGAATGACCGCTTGCAAGCAACCGGAGGACGTCGACCTCCCGGTTCGTCAGGCCGGCCGGCCACTCACGCCGACGCGGCACGTCGTGTCCCGCAGCAGCGAGCACCGCGGTCACCGCTTCCGCATCGAGCTTCCCGGCGCGAGCGTCCTCCCGCAGCTCCGCAGCGGCCTCATCCGCGCTCCGCGCCGGCCTGTACGGCCGGAGCTCACGCATCGACCGATACGCGTCGACCGCGCCGAGGATCCGCGCCGGCCGCGAGATCGCGCCGCCGGACAGTCCCCGCGGATATCCGGATCCGTCGAGCCGCTCGCGGTGCTGCACGGCGATCGCCGCGAGCGGCGCCAGCGCCGCCGACTGCTGCAGCATCCGCTCGGTCAGATACGGATGCAGGCGGACGCGCTCCCATTCGCCCGCGCCGAGCGGGCCAGGCTTGTCCCAGATCGCGTTCGAGACGCCGAGCCGGCCGAGGTCGTGCACGAGCGCCGCCCTGTGCAAGGCGCGCGTGTCGGCATCCGAGAGACCGAGCTGGGCGGCCGTTGCGGTCGCGAGCTCAGCGACTGCGCGCGCATGCCCAAGCGTGTACGGAGACTTGAGGTCGACGAAGTCGGCGATGGCCAGTAATGCCGCGTCGAAACCGTCCCCCGAGACCGTGACGCGGAGCGCCGGCTCGGCAGCGATGACCGTCCCCCACGTGCGGGCAGAGTCGAGGTCGCCAAGGATCGCATCCGGGTCGCGGCGGAGCTCCGCGACCAGAGCCGGATCGAACTGCGAGCCGGCCTGCTTGTCGGCGAAAGCGATCGCCGCTTCAGTACCGCCCACACGGTGGGTCACCTCCATGAACTCGGCGAACTGCGCCAGCCTCGCCGCGATCGGGATTTGCTCGCCGGCCAAGCGGCCGGGCCAGCCGCGCCCGTCCCACTGCTCGTAGGTAGCGCCGACTGCCTCCTGCACGGCCTGCGGCAGACCGAGCCTCTCGGCCAGCGCCTGGGCGAACGCCGAGTGCCGGGCGATCATCCCGTCGAGATCGTGGCGACCCGAAATCGCAAAGTCGAGTCCGACCCGGAAACGATGGAGCGGCGGGTTCCCGCTGCCGATGAGGCGGATCATCGCGGCCGCCCCACGCAGGCTCCGGCCGTGGTCGTACTTGCCCGAGCGCAAGGCGATGTCATCTCCGAACCACTTGGCCTGCTCGTGCGCGTCGGAGTGGCAGCCAACGTTTACGAGCAGCCCCGCGTAGTACACGGTCGACCGCTCGGCGTCGTCGAGACCGAGCTGTTCGCTCAGGCGCAATGCGATGATGGTTTCGCGTAGCACGTGCTCCATCGGCTGGCCGAAGCCGAGATCGACGCCGAGCGACAGAGCCGCCACGAGCTCGGCGAGCCGAACGTTGTCCTGTGTCGCGCCTTCACTCATGCCTGGACATTCTTCTACGGACGCGGCCTGCGGCCCAAGATCGCCTCTGTATTACGCTTCAGGCGGGTCAGGCCCCGCGCGATGGGAGCCTGCGAACCGTGTCAGATCCGGAAGGAAGCAGCACTAAGTAGTCCCTTCCAGGTGTGCGGTCGGCCTGGCCCTTCCTCCCGCTTCGCCCGCTTCGCTGGTGCGGGCCTCGCTTCGCTCGGCGCGCCCTGCGCTTCGCTTTCCGCTCGCTCGCGAGCGATCCGGCTTCGCCGCATCGCCGCCTGCTGCCGGCGAACGTTGGTGAGCCGCGCCCGCACTGGTCGGTCGCGGCGGCGAAGGGCCTTGGGGCGATCTGCTTGAATCGCTCAATGGCTGCTCTCTACCGGAAGTACCGTCCTCAGACGTTCGCGGACGTCGTCGGGCAGGAGGCCGTCGTCCGGACATTGAGCAACGCGATCACCGGCGACACCGTGCGCCAGGCGTATCTCTTCGCCGGGCCGCGCGGAACCGGGAAGACGTCAATGGCGCGGATCCTCGCCAAGTGCCTCAACTGCTCGGCCGGGCCCGACGACGACGCCCGACGGGACGTGCCACGTCTGCCAGACGATCGCCGCGGGCACATCGCTCGACGTCGTCGAGATGGACGCGGCGTCGCAGCGCGGCATCGACGACATCCGCGAGATCCGCGACCGCGTCGTGCTCCAGCCGGTCGAAGGGCGGTACAAGGTCTACATCCTCGACGAGGCGCACCAGCTCACGGACGCGGCGTGGAACGCGCTGCTGAAGCTCATCGAAGAGCCGCCGCCGCACCTCGTCTTCGTCTTCTGCACGACCGATCTGTCGAAGGTGCTACCGACCGTGCGGTCGCGCTGCCAGACGTTCGTCTTCCAGCGGCCGCGGCTGCAGGATCTCGTGAAGAAGCTGCGCGTCATCGCCGACGCCGAGGGGATCGAAGCGCCCGACCAGGCGCTCGCGCTCGTCGCGCGCGGCGCCCGCGGCGCGTACCGCGACGCCGAGTCGACGCTCGACCAGCTCGCCTCCTCCACCGGCAACAACGTCACGGTGCAGGCGGTGCTTGAGCTGCTCGGCACGGTCGACGAGGAGGCGCTCTTCACGCTGTGCAATCTCGTCATCGACCGCGACACCGCCGGCGCGCTCACGTTCATCGAGGAGCTGTCCGAGCGCGGGCACGACCTCGGCCGGCTCGTCATGGACTTGCTCGAGCACCTCCGCCAGCTCATGCTCGTACAGCACCTCGGCGAGGTTCCGGCGGCGATGCCCGTGACCGAGGAGACGCGCGAGCGGCTACTTGCGCAGGCGAACCAGATGGGCGAAGCGACCGTGCTGCGCCTCATCGATCTGCTCGCGGTCGCGGTCGACGACATGCGCCAGGGCGGCGACCCGCGCCTGCCGCTCGAGCTCGCGCTCGTGAAGGTGACACGCCCCGCGGCGGATCTCGCGCGCGAGTCGGTCGCGTTCCGGTTGGAGCGCCTCGAGCAGGGACAAAGCCAGGGACTGGCTCTTCGGGACACGTCCAGACGTCTGACGACAAGACACGTCCCGAAGCGACAGTGGCCACGACCCCTGCGGCGCCTGCGGCGCCTGCGTCACCGCTTCCGTCTGCGCCGAGCATCGCGCTGTCGGATCTGCAGGAGGCGTGGGCGCTCACCGTGCTGCCCGCGGTCGAGGAACGCGGCGGGATCCCCACCGCGTCAGCCTTGCGTGAGGCGCGTCCGTCCGACCTGCAGGGCGACACGCTGACGCTCGCATTCCCGGCGACCGCCCAGTTCCAGCTCACGCTCGCGCGGGATCCGAAGAACGCGACGCTCCTCTCCGACGCGCTCTACGACGTCACCGGGCATCGCCTCGAGGTCGCGTTCGAGCTCGGCGAGGAGACAGCGGCGGCGCCCGCGTCGCCCGTCGAGGAAAAGCCTGCGACGGAGCAGGAGTTCATCGCGGAGCTCACCGAGACGTTCGACGCCCGCGAGCGAGAGACGTAGCCGGTGCGCGAGCTGCCGAACTGGCTCTGGGCAGCGCTCGTCCTGGCCCTCATCGGCGTGGTCGTCTGGGGCTGGGCGTTCGACTTCTCGACGCACTGACGGTGACGTCCGCGGGGCTCGGCGCCGTATGGACGGTGCGATGAGGAGACTCGCGCTGATCGCGGCTGCCGGGATCGTCCTCGCCGGATGCGGCGGCAGTCGCGCGACGCACACCGCGCCGCAGGCGCACTACCCGGTGACGATCCACCCGCCGGTCGTCCTGCCGGCGAAAGGCCAGCTCCGTGACCTCCCGCGATTCGTCTCCCCAACCCGGCTCGCGATCGTGACGACCGGAAGCAGCTCGTGTCCCGTCCGTTCCCGGACGAGATCGTCGTTCTCAGCCGGCACGTAATCCGGCTCCACCTGACGGTCGGCAGCTGGGACAACGGAAGACTCGTGGCGCACGCACCGCCCGGCGGCGTGTGTACCGCCGACCTCGGATCGACACCGATGCTTGTCGTCGTAGATCCGAGGCTCGTCGACGTCCATCGCCCACTGACGATCCACGTGACCGCCAAGTACTCGAAGCCGGGAGTCTGGACGGCGGCTCCGCTGCGCGGCTAGCACGTCCGAAACGGACCAGTACCCTCAGGCCCATGCTCAGCCCGTCCGTCGACAACCTCGTCGCGCAGCTGACGCGCCTGCCAGGCATCGGCGGACGCACGGCTCAGCGCCTCGCGTTCCACCTCCTTCAGGTCTCGAAAGAGGAGGCGCTCGCGCTCGCGACCGCGATCGCGGAGGTGAAGGAGCGCGTCCGCTTCTGCCGCGAGTGCGGCAACCTCACCGAGGAGGAGCTCTGCTCGATCTGCACCGACACGCGGCGTGACCGGACGACGATCTGCGTCGTCGAGCAGCCCGTCGATCTCGTCTCGCTCGAGCGGACGGCGGAGTACCGCGGCCTCTACCACGTGCTCGGCGGCGCGCTCTCGCCGCTCGACGGCGTCGAGCCCGAGCACCTGCGCATCGACGAGCTCATGCAGCGCGTGGCCGCGAACGGCGTCGTCGAGGTCGTCCTCGCGACGAACCCGAACGCGACGGGCGAAGCGACCGCGTCGTACCTCGCGGGACGGCTGCGCGACCGCGTGCGCGTGACGCGCCTCGCGAGCGGACTCCCCGTCGGCGGCGATCTCGAGTACGCCGACGAGGTCACGCTCGGCCGCGCCCTCATGGGCCGCCGCGACATGTAGCGCGAAGAAACAAGCGTCCGATTGCGTCCAATGGGATGTGGAGGCAGTGAGCGAACGTGTCCCGCAGGTCGATGAGTTGGAGCGGCAGCGCGTGCGTCGTCTGGACGCCGACGCGTTCGTCGAGCTCGTCGAGCGCGACGACCTGAGCCATCGCCGCCTCGCGTTCCGCCTCCTCGGCGACCGCGACCGCATGGACGACGTGCTGCAGGAGGCGTACGTCCGCGCGTTCCGCGCGTTGCCACGCTTTCGCGGCGACTCTTCGCTCGAGACCTGGCTCTACCGCATCGTCTACAACGCCTGCGTCGACGATCTGCGCCGGCGCCGCGAGCACGAGACGATTGGCGAGTGGGACGAGCGCATTGCGGCGGCGCCCGTCGAGCTCGAGGAACGGCTCGACCTCGCCGCCGCCCTCGCATCCCTTCCGCCCGAGCTACGCGCCGTCGTCCTGCTCGTTGACGCCGAAGGTCTCTCCTACGCGGAGGCCGCCGTCGTCCTCGATGTTCCCGCCGGGACGATCGCCTCCCGTCTGAACCGCGCGCGATCGCATCTCCAGGCCGTGCTGAAAGGAGCAACGCCATGACCCCCGACCCCGCACTCCTCGAGCTCGAGGCCCCCGAGCATCGCCCCGGATTCTTCGACGAGCTGCGCGACGAGCTCCGGCCGCGCGCAAATCGCTTCACGCGCCCGCGGCTGCTGCTGGTCGCGGCCGTTGTGGCCATTGTCGCCGGCGCCCTCGCGTTCAGCCTCACGCGCGGCTCCGAGGTCGCAGCGGCCGCGCAGGTGCAGGCCGCCGTTGAGCGCGCGCTCGCGTCCACCGGATCGATCTCCGGCACCTTCATCAACAACGAGAGCGGCCCCGAAAGGGCGGACGTGCGCTGGCGCTTTGTCGCCAACTCGACAGGTGCGTTCCGGATCGACTGGCTCTCCCCGTCGTCCGAGCGCGTGTACGACCCGGTCACTAACGTCGAGTCGACCTCCGCCTGGTCACTCTTCGTGCGGCGCACCGGCCTCGCGCCCGGCCCGCCGGACTCGGGCCCGGCCGACTTCGTCATGCAGCGCGGGCTCGGCGCGGTCGTCGCGGCGTTGGCCGCCGCGAGCGATCCGAAGGTCGAGGAGATCACGTATGCCGGCCGGCCAGCCTGGCTGCTCAGCACGCCGGACCGCCGCGTTACCGTCGACCGCGAGACCGGCGTGCCTGTTCGGAATGAGCTGCTCCGCAACGGAAACGTCGTCTCCGAGTGGCGGATCGAAGGACTGCGCGTGAGCCCGACGGTGGCGGAAATCAAGCCGCTCGAGCCGCGGCCCGAACAGGACACCCAGACCTACGACGCCGGCTTCCAGGCCGTCTCGCTCTCCGACGCCCAGCGGTTGGCCGGGTACGCGCCGCTCGTCCCGCAGCACGTGCCCGCGGGCTTCAAGCTCGCTGCGGTCGCCTTCGCCGCGAACTCGCGCGTCACGGGCGAAGAAGGCGGAGGCAACCCGCCGTCGCGCGACGTGATCTCGCTCGCGTACCGGCGCGGGTTCGACGAGATCATCGTCACCACGCGCCGCACCGGCTCCTCCCCAGGCGATTGGCGCGACCCGTTGCAGGTGTCGACCGTCGTGAGCTCCACTCCGGAAAGGGTGACGTTCACCGGCGGAGCGTTGGCAGGCCAGAGCGGTCAGCTCGTGTTGGAGCCCGACGCGCTCCCGCACATCTGGACCGTCAACCCGAAGCTCGTCGTCACGATCGCCGGCACGGTCGACGGAGCGGAGCTGCTGAAGGTGGCGAATTCGCTCCAGTAGAAGCCCTAGGCAGACTTCCGCCATGGTCGTTATGAAGTTCGGCGGTACGTCGGTCGCCGACACGGAGAAGATCAAGGACGTTGCGCGCCGGCTCGTGCGCGCGCACGAGGGCGGCGAGCGCGTCGTCGGCGTCCTCTCCGCGATGGGCGACACGACCGACGAGCTCATCCGTCTCGCCCACGAGATCTCGCCGAAGCCGCACCCACGCGAGTACGACATGCTCATCTCCGTCGGCGAGCGCATCTCGAACTCGCTCTGCGCGATGGCCGTCCAGGATCTCGGCCATGAGGCGATCTCGCTCACCGGCTCGCAGGCGGGGATCGTGACCGACACCGTCCACGGCAAGGCGAAGATCTCCGAGATCCGCGCGACCCGCATCAACGACGCTCTCGACGCCGGGAAGATCGTCCTCGTCGCCGGCTTCCAGGGCGTATCGGCCGACTCGAAGGACGTCACGACGCTCGGCCGTGGCGGCTCGAACCTCACCGCCGTCGCGCTCGCGGCCGCGCTCGGCGCCGATGCGTGCGAGATGTACACCGACGTCGAGGGCGTCTACACCGCCGACCCGCGCCTCGTCCCGAACGCGCGCAAGCTCGACGCAGTGACGTACGAGGAGATGCTCGAGCTCGCGGCGAGCGGCGCGAAAGTCCTCCAGCTACGCTCGGTCGAGTTCGCGCGCAACCACAATGTGCGCCTGCAAGTTCGGTCGACGTTCTCCGACGCAGGGGGAACGTGGATCGTCGACGAAGAGGATCCCGTGCTCGAGAAGGCCATCATCAGCGGCGTTGCCCACACGGACTGCGAGCCGCTCTACCGCGTGTCCGAGATCGACGCTGCGAGGCTGTTCGACCGGCTTGCCGACGCGAACGTCAACGTCGACACGATCCTTCAAGTCACCGGCGGCGAGATCGTCTTCAGCGCCCCGGTCGAGGATCGCAACGCGTGCAAAGAGCTTCTCGCCGGCCTCGGCGTCGAGTGGTCGATGCGCGACGACCTCGGCAAGGTCGCTCTCGTCGGCGCCGGGATGAAGAGCCATCCGGGCATCGCCGCGAAGACCTTCGCGACGCTCGACGAGATCGGCGTCAAGGCGGAGGTCATCTCCACGTCGCCGATCAAGATCGCGTGCCACGTCGCGACCGGAGACGTTCCGAAGGCGGTCGCGGCTCTCCACGACGCGTTCGAACTAAGTGCGCACGAGCTCGGCGATGCCTGACGCGCGCATCGGTGTCGTCGGCGCGACCGGCGCGGTCGGAACGGTGACGCTGCGGCTCCTGCGCGAGCGCGGCTACACGAACGTGCGCGCGTTCGCGTCCGCGCGCTCTGCCGGACAGAAACTCGGGGAACTCACCGTCGAGGAAGCGACGCCCGAAGCGCTCGCCGCAGGCGGCATCGACCTCGCGCTCTTCTCCGTCGGCACGTCGGCGTCACGCGAGCTCGTCCCCCACGCCGTCGCGGGCGGCGCGCTCGTCGTCGACAAGTCGAGCGCGTACCGGCTCGCCGACGGCTACCCGCTCGTCGTACCGGAGGTGAACGGCGAACGCGCGCTCGCCGCACACGAAACGACGCGCGTGGTCGCGAACCCGAACTGCTCGACGATCCCGCTCACGTGCGTGCTGAAGCCGCTCCACGACGCGGCAGGCCTGCGCGCGGTGCGCGTCTCGACGTACCAGGCCGTCTCGGGCGCGGGCGCGCAGCGGATGGAGCAGCTCCGTGCCGAGCCGGTCACCGACCACGACCTGGCGTTCGACTGGAGCTGGGACGGCGACGAGACCGACGAAGAGTCGAAGATCCGCGCCGAGAGCCGCAAGATCATGGAGCTGCCCGACCTCGCGATCAGCGCGACGACAGTCCGCGTGCCCGTGCTCGTCGGACATTCGCAGTCGGTGTGGATCGAGACGGCGGAACCGCTCACGCCCGAGCAGGCGACCGCGTTGCTCGAGGCCGCGCCCGGCGTGCGTCTCGTTGACGAGCCGACCTCGCGCGCAGCCGCGCAAACGCAGGACGTCCTCGTCGGCCGCATCCGCCCCGACCAGGCGAGCGATCGCGGCGGCCTTGTCCTCTTCCTCGCGTGCGACAACCTCGTCAAGGGCGCCGCACTCAACGCGATCCAGATCGCCGAGCTCCTGCTCGAGCCGGCCCGCGCAGCGGCGTAGCGCTAGGAAAACGGCGGCCGTAGCGGCAGGATGAGCGGCGGCAACGGCTTCTGGTTGAAGTCGAAGTCGTTCACGAGGTTGCTGAGAATCGGCTGGCTCTCGCGAACGTCGGGGCGCCGGTCCGGCCGGCCGTCGGTTGACGGATCGAGCCGCTGCCCGTAGAGGAAATCGTCCTCGATGAACTTGAGATACGCGTCGGAGCTAAGGATGTGTCGGTCGATGTACCCCTGCTTCGCGTAGGGGCTGATGACGAGCCCGGGCACGCGGAGCCCGTAGCCCTGGCCGTCGACACTCGGCGGTACGACATGGTCGTAGAAGCCGCCCCAGTCGTCCCACGAGAGGAAGATCGCCGTCGACTTCCACGCGCTCGAGCGCATGATCGAGTTGACGAGGCCGGTCACGTACGTCTGGCCGTTCGTCACCGTGCTCGGCGGATGCTCGCTGTTCTTGTTGCCGGGCACGATCCATGAGACCTGCGGGAGCGAGTCGGTCTGAAGCTCTTCGAAGAAGTGCGGCAACGACTCGACGTTGGAGAGCTGACCGTCCTGGCGCACCGTGTCGAACCAGGGGAGCGGGTTCCAGATTCCCGGAGTCAGCGAGCTCTGCGGAACGAGCGTGCAGAACATCTGGCTGTTGGCACAGTCGGGCTGCGCGCCCTTCTGGACGTAGTAGCGCCAGCTGACCCCGTACTTGTGCAGGAGGTACGTGAGGTCCGTCCACGCATAGTCCGGCTGCTTCGTCGTCGGATTGTCGGGACTGTGCGGAGGCGAGCCGGGATGGTCCACCGCGTTCCGGCAGCTCATCGGATCGCCCTTCTTCGTGCAGTGCGCCGACCAGCCGGACACGAGATACAGATGCTCCGGCATGCTCCACGACGAGTCGGCCTCGAACATGTGGTCCTGGAGCACGAAGTGGTTCGCGTAGGCCCAGTAGTTCGGGATCTCGCGCGCGTCGTGGTAGCCCATCACGTCAGGCTTAGACCGTTTGCCGCTCGTGCACCACGGAGTGGTCAGCTGCTTGCACGCCCGCGTCTTCCCGATCCTCGCCTGGGCGATGAACCCGTCCATATTCCCGTTCGCGAGGTCGGCCACTGCGTCGGCGTGCGCGTGCGGGCCGCCGTAATTCGTCGCGAACGTGTCGTGATACGGCCGCACGCAGTAGCCGACCTGGGGATCGGGGACGCACGGCACGGTGCCGGGATTGCCTGCGAGCCCTGGGATGCCGTCCGCTCTCGGGTACGTGCCGAAGTAGGAGTCGAACGACCGGTTCTCCTGCATGATGATCACGACGTGGCGGATCTTGTGGATCCCCAGCGGCGATCGATGAGGGGCCGTGGCGCGCTCCTCCGCCGCAGCCCGCGATGACCCCGCAAGCATTCCGCTCGCGAGCAGCACACCCAGCGCAGCAACCGCCACAAGACCCGCGCAGACATGGCGCTTCAAAGCTCGTGGAGGGTAACGCATAAGGAGCAACGAGCCGCGCTGCCGCGTAGCGCTTAGTGGACGAGCGGGTGACGTGGCAGGATCAGCGGCGGCAACGGCTTCTGGTTGAAGTCGAAGTCGTTCACGAGGTTGCCGAGGATCGCCTGGCTCTCGCGCACGTCCGGGCGCGAGTCCGGCCGGCCGTCGGTTAACGGATCGAGCCGCTGCCCATTGAGGAAGTCGTCCTCGATGAACTTGAGGTAAGCGTCCGAACTCAGCACATGGTGGTCGATGTACCCCTGCTTCGCGTACGGGCTGATGACAACGCCCGGGACGCGGAACCCGTAACCCTGGCCGTCGACACTCGGCGGTACGACATGGTCGTAGAAGCCGCCCCAGTCGTCCCACGTGAGGAAGATCGCGGTCGACTTCCACGCGCTCGAGCGCATGATCGAGTTGATCAATCCGGTCACGTACGTCTGGCCGTCGGTCACGGTGCTCGGCGGATGCTCGCTGTCCTTGTCACCCGGGATGACCCATGAGACCGCCGGGAGGGAACTCGTGCTCAGCGCATCGAAGAAGCGGCCCAAACCTTGAACGTTCGTGGTCTCGCCGTCGGCACGCACCGTGTCGAACCAGGGCAACGGGTTCCAGATGCTCTCCGTCCATGAGTTCTGCGGGATGAGCCTGCAGAACATCTGGCCGGTCACACAGTCGGGGAGTCCGCCCTTCTGGACGTAGTAGCCCCAACTGATCCCGTTCTTGTGCAGGAGATACGTGAGGTCCGTCCATGCATAGTCCGGAGCCTTGGCCGTCGGGTTGTCGGGGCTGTGCGGAGGCGAGCCGGGGTGGTTGACGGAGCTCCGGCAGCTCATCGGATCGCCCTTCTTCGCGCAGTGCGCCGACCAGCCGGACACGAGATACAGATGCTCCGGCATGCTCCACGACGAGTCCGCCTCGAACATGTGGTCCTGAAGCACGAAGTGGTTCGCGTAGGCCCAGTAGTTCGGGATCTCGCGCGCGTCGTGGTAGCCCATCACGTCAGGTTTCCTCACATGCCGGGTGCACCACGGGGCGGCGAACTGACGGCAGGCCTTGATCTTCCCCTGCTCGGCGTCGACGACGAATCCGTCCATGCGCCCCCCGGCGAGATCGGCCATGGCGGCGACGTGGTCGTGCGGGCCTCCGAAATTCGTCGCGTCCTTGTCGTGGTACGGACGCTGGCAGTGGTGGAGGAGGGGATCGGGCAGACACGGCAGCGTGCCGGGATTGCCGGCGAGCCCGGGGATTCCATCCGCGCCCGAATACGTGCCGAAGTAGGAGTCGAACGACCGGTTCTCCTGCATGATGATCACGACGTGGCGGATCTTGTGGATCCCCAGGGGCGCCGGTAAGGGAAGCACCGGCGGCGCGGCGGACGCGGCGCGTGACGGCCCGTTGATCACTCCGCTCGCGAGAAGCGCACTCAAGGCAGCGACTACAAAGAGAATCGCGCTGACCCGGCGCAAGGTTCGCGGAGCGTAACGCAAACAGGTGCTGGCTAACGCGAGAGCCGCGCTCCGGCTACGGCCGCTGTGGCGCGGGCGCCGGGACGAACGCCTCGCGCACGACCTGCAGAACCTTCTCCCGCGCCCCCTCTTCCGCCGGCTGCAGGCCGCCGAGCTCGAGGCGCGCCAGCTCGACACGGCCGTGCGACCGCACCGGGACGAAGCCGAAGTCGGCGAGGAAGTCCGCCGGGAAGATCGTGCGATGCGCGTGGAACCGCTCGAACTGCGACTCGCCGTCGGGGTAGCGGTACGCGAACGCCTCGAGCGCGCGGGCGCCGCGCTCGCGGATGTCGCCGATCGCCGTGAGGAACAGCGACTGCATGACCCACGGGCGGGACGGATCGGTGAGGTACGCGCACGTGACGAGGGCGGCGTCGGGGCTCGCCGGGCCTGCCGGCAGCTCGCGCGCGCGCGGGAAGAGATCGGCAGGCCCGTACTGCATCGAGCCGAGCAGGCGGCCGTCGGAGTCGTGGTAGACGGCGCCCCACGCTCCCCAGTCGTCCTCGGTCTCGCTGATCCACTTGCGCTTGTCGACGCTTCTCCCGCTGCGGGTCTGCCACCAGATGCACTCGTGACACACGCTCGGCGCAGTCTCGAGCGTCGCGCCGGTCAATCCGGCGATCCGGGTCATTCGATCGCGTCCACGACGACATCGACGGTCGCCGGTTCGACGTCGGCCATGCTCGCGAGGTACTCGCGCACACGCGCCTGCACGGCGCGCCCGAGCGCAGGGATGGAGGCGCCGCGCTTCGCGACGACGTGGAGCTCGATGCGCGCCGCTTCCTTGCCGGAGATGCGAACGCCGCGGCGACCGGCGAGCGCGTGCACTCCTTCGACCTCGCGCGCCGCGTCGGCGGCGTAACGGGCGAGGATGTCGGTCGCGATCGTCGCCTGGTCGGTCACTTACGCCAGCGTACCCCCGGCTTTGAGCACGAGCTCGGTCGCCTCCGGCGGCGCCGCGAACCGGAACGGGACAAACGTCGTGCCAAGCCCGGGAGAGACGTGCATCGTCGCCGCCGCCGTCCGGTAGATGCCGGACGAGTACGGCGCGCTCGGGTGCGCGAGGAGGACTTTCCCACCCGGATACGGCAAGCAGATCTGGCCAGCGTGGAGATGCCCGGCGAGAACGAGGTCGAAGCGGCCCGGCTCGAGCAGGTCGAGCACGCGCGGGTAGTGGCAGAGGAGGATCGAGAAGTCGGCGTGCCTCTCCGGAGGCGGCGCGAGCTCGTTCGGGTCGAGGCGCGGCGTGTTGCGGAGGACGAGGTACGGGTCGGTTCCCGCGATCCAGATCCTCCGGCCGCGCAGCTCGACGAACCGTCCCTCGTTACGCAGGAGCGTCGCCGGCTCGAGCTCGGTGAGATTCGAGGCCTTCGCCTGCGGATCGCGGCTGATCGCGACGTCGTGGTTGCCAAGCACCGCGAACGTCGGCTCCGGGAGGGCGCGCATCAGCCGCCGCAGCATCGGCTCGCCGCGCGGGTGCGTGAGCAGGTCTCCGGTGACCGCGACGAGATCCGGCTTCCGCTCGCGCACCCAGACCGCGGCCTGCCACGTCGCGCCGATCCCCGGCGACGGGACGCCGAGGTGGAAGTCGGAAAGGTGCGCGATGCGGAGCCCGTCGAGCTCCGCCGGCAGGTTCGGGCAGCTCGACCTCGAGCTCGCGCAGCCGCGGCCGCGCGGCCTCCGCGAGACCCCAGGCAAGCGCACCGGCGGCAGCGCCTGACAACGCTTGTAACACAGTGTTACTTGGGCGTTTTGGCGTCAGACTTCGAGCCGTTCGAGAGCCGGCCGCGGGTCGACGATGTGGCGCTTGAACTTCAGCTCCGAGTCCTCGAGACCCGCGGCGACGCCGACGAGCTGCGCGAGATGGAGGATCGGAAGGCCGAACGTCTTCCCGGTCGACGCCTCGAGCTTCTGCTGCCACGCGTCGAGCGAGAGGTGGCACAGAGGGCACGGCGTGACCATCACGTCGGCGCCTGCCTCCATCGCCTGCGAGATCGGCTGGATGAGCTCGCCCATCGCCGTCTCCTCGCGCGCGGCGATGATCGGGAAGCCGCAGCACTTGATCTTCGCCGGATAGTCGACGGGCTCGCCGCCGCAGGCCGTGATGATCTTCTCGAGCGACCACGGCCGGTCGGGATCCTCGAAGCCCTGGATCTTCGACGGGCGCAGGATCTGGCAGCCGTAGAACGGCGCGACCTTGAGACCTTTCAGCCCCTTGTGCGCGGCCTGCTGGAGAAGCTCGTAGCCCGGGCCTTCCGCGATCTCCCAGAGGAGATGCCGCACCTCGACCTTGCCGGAGTACTCCGGGACGCCGACCCGCGCGAGGTTCTCATTCACACGTGCGAGGAGCGCCGCGTCGCCCTGCAGCGCGTGGTTCGCCTGGCGGAGGTTGAGCGTGCAGACGTTGCAGACCGTCATGAGCGTGTCGCAGCCGGTCGCCTCGGCGTACGCGAGGATCCGCGCGTTGAGGTGGATGTAGTAGTCCGGCTCCGCCTCGTGGATGTCGCCGGCGCCGCAGCACGTGACCGACTCCAGCTCGACGAGCTCGAGGCCGACGCGCGGCGCGAGCGCCTTCGTCGAGGTGTCGAGCTCCTTCGCCGAGAGCGAGGCGAGGCAGCCCTTGTAGTAGGCGACGCGCTTGGTCGCAGTTTCCGTCGGTACTCACGTTGCTGCTGCCTCCTCCACTTCCGGTAGCCATGGCTTCGGCGCGGCGTTCGGCCGCGCGTAGATCTCCTCGAGCGTCTCGCCGCCGAGCGCGTGCCCGTGCGCGAGCCGCTCGAGCGCGTGCTCGCGCCTGGACGTGCCCGAGCGCGCCGCCGCGATCCTGCTCGCGGACGAGCTTGTGCAGGTCGCGCGCCTCCTTGACGTCCTTCGCCGTGTGCGGGAACGGGATCGGGCGCACCTTGCCGTGCTTCGCGAGCGTCGCACCGAACTTCAGCTGCTTGATCGCGTTGACGTAGCCGTTCGTCTTCGGGATCAGCTCCTCCTCGCGGAGCCAGCCGGTCGTCTCGGCCGAGCGCACGAACCACTTCGCGTGCTTCGCGCCCGGGTCGCGGTCGATGCCGTGCGCGATCGCCTCGGCGCCGAGCTTCGCGATCGCGTCGCGCGGGTCGACGCCCTTCGGGCAGCGCTCGTTGCAGAAGTAGCAGCGCGTGCAATCCCAGATCCCGTGCGGCTCGCTGTAGCGCTCGAGCCGCTCGACCGTCGCGCCGTCGCGCGGGTCGCCGACGAACCGCATGCCCTTCGCGAGCGCCTGCGGGCCGAGGAACTCGGGGTCGGACTCCATCGCGTTGCACTCCGAGACGCAGCAGCCGCAGTTGATGCAGAGCGACTCCTTGTGGATGACGTTCATCCGCTCCTGCGAGATCCGGTACTCGCGCCCGTCGTTCGGCCGGTCGTAGCCCGGCTGCAGCCACGGCTGCACCGACTTGAACTTCGACCAGAACGGATCCATGTCGACGACGAGGTCCTTGACGATCGGCAGGTTCCCCATCGCCGAGATGGTCGGGATCTGCCCGGCCTGCGCGATGTCGTACATCCGCGTCTTGCACGCGAGAACGGCGGCGCCGTCCATCCGCATCCCGCACGAGCCGCAGATCATCATGCGGCAGCTCTTGCGGTACGAGAGCGAGCCGTCGTGACGGTCCTTCGCGATGTCGAGGCAGTCGAGGAGCGTCGCCTCTTCGGGCGCGTCGATCTCGTACTCCTTGAGAGCCTTCTCACCCGTCGCGGCGTCGTACCGCCAGATCTTGAACGCGACCTTCATCACGCTTTGTGCTCCTTGATCAGTTTCGTCATGTCGACGGTGTCCTTCGCGGGCGGAACCGTCACATGGACCGCCTCGCCGAAATTGGACAGATCGACTTGCATCTTCATCGTGCCGGTCTGGCCCTGCACCGTCAGCGTCAGCGGAACCGACTCGCGGTAGACGTACCCGTTGTCGTTGCCCACCCATACGTCGATCGCACCGAAGCGCACGGCATTCGGGTTCGAGAGCTTCGCGCCCTTGGCCAGCTTGGAGAGGTCGATGTTCGTGACCTGGAAGTGCGTGGTCTCTACTCCGCGGATCGTCTCCGTTCCAACCTGCGTTACCGTCCCGGCGCCTTTGAGTCGTTGGAGCGCCTGTGTGGGTGATTCGGACATCGACTGCAGGAAGTTCACATGTGCAGACTTGCTGAATGCGGCGAGATCGACCTTGCTCCACGTCTTGCCTGCCGGCAGCCCGACCCGCGGCGAGCGCACGTAGATCGTCGTCCCGTCGAAAATCTCGGAGAACTTGAGGCTGGTGCCGGCCGGCGCGGTCATCGCATACTGGAGGTTCGCCTTCAGAGGCGAGTTCTGGACGTCACCATCCATGCTCATCTGAAGCGATCCCGGCTGCCCCTCCACGGTCACGGATCCGGTCATGGCCATGTGCTCGCTCGTAGCCACGGTCCTGCTCGCCGCGTGCTTCACGTAGGCGACCGGATCGACCTTCACCTGCGGGCTCGACGAGCCGCCACACGCAGCGAGCGCGAGCGGAGCTGCGACGAGCACGAGCGCAAGCTTCTTCATCTCAGTACTTCCTCTCCTGCGGCTCCCACTTCGTGAAGCGCACATCTGCTTTCGTCAGCTCGACGCCGCCGTCCTTCCAGCGCGTGATCGAGTGGTGCATGAAGTTCTCGTCGTCGCGCGTCGGGTAATCGTGCGGGCGGGCGTGGGCGCCACGGCTCTCCTTGCGCGCGACGCCGGCGACAACCATGCAGAGCGCGGTGTCGAGCATGTTCCCGAGCTCGATCGCCTGCGTGAGGTCGCTGTTGAAGACGTCACCCTTGTCCTCGACGACGACGTTCCTGTAGCGCTCGCGGAGGCCTTCGATGATCTCGACCTGCTTCGCCATCTTCTCCTCGGTGCGGAAGACGGCGAAGTTCTCGAGCATCGATGTGCCGAGCTCCTCGCGGATCTTCCACGGGCGCTCGCCGTCCTTGCGGTCGAGCAGCTCTTTGAGCTTCGCCTCGGCGCCCGCCTGCGCGGAGTCGGGCAGGTCGACGCGGACGTTGCTCGAGAGCGCCCACTCCGCCGCGCTGCGCCCGGCCCGACGGCCGAACGTGATCGTCTCCATGAGCGAGTTGCCGCCGAGGCGGTTGCCGCCGTGGATGGACACGCACGCGCACTCGCCCGCGGCGTAGAGGCCGGTCGAGCTCGGTCGCCGCCGTCGTTGTCGGTCGAGACGCCGCCCATGTGGTAGTGAGCGCCCGGCCGGACGGGGACGGGGTCGTAGATCGGGTCGATGCCGGCGTACGTCATCGCGAGCTCGCGCGAGCCCGGCAGACGGGAGAGGATCTTCTCGGCGCCGAGGTGGCGCATGTCGAGGAGGACATTGCCGTCGACGCCGCGGCCGGCCTCGATCTCCGTCGTCTCCGAGCGGGAGACGACGTCGCGCGAGGCGAGCTCGAGCGCGTTCGGCGCGTAGCGCTTCATGAACCGCTCGCCCTCGGAGTTGATGAGGTAGGCGCCCTCGCCGCGGCAGCCCTCGGTGAGGAGGATCCCGGTCGGGATAGAGCGTCGTCGGGTGGAACTGCATGAACTCCATGTCCTTGAGCGGCAGCCCGAGGTGGAGCGCCATCGCCATCCCGTCGCCGGTGCATGCGTACGCGTTCGTCGTCACGCGGTACTGGCGACCGGCGCCGCCCGTGGCGAGCACGACCGTCTTCCCGCCGACGGTCTTCAGGCCGCCGTGCATGAGATCCCAGCAGACGACGCCCTGGCAGCGGCCGTCCTGCTCGATGAGCTGCCACGCGAAGAACTCCTCGTACACCGGGATGTCGCGCTTGCAGACCTGCTCCCACAGCACCTGGATGAGGACGTGGCCGGTGATGTCGGCGGCGAAGACCGTGCGCGGCGAGCCGGCGGCGCCGAACGGGCGCTGCGCGAGCTTGCCGTCGTCGCGGCGGGAGAAGACCGCGCCCCAGTTCTCGAGCTGGATGATGTCGCCGGGCGCTTCCTGCGTGAAGATCTCGATCGCGTCCTGGTCGCCGATGTAGTCGGAGCCTTTGACGGTGTCGTACGCGTGGATCTCGGGGCTGTCGTCGGCGGCGTTGCCGAGCGCCGCGTTGATGCCGCCCTCGGCGGCTCCGGAGTGGGAACGCGTCGGGTGGATCTTCGAGATCATCGCGACGTCCGCGCCGGCGTCGAATGCCTCGATCGCGGCGCGCATTCCTGCGCAACCGGCCCCGACGACGAGCACGTCGTGCTTCGCGATCACGAGGAATGAAGCTACCGAAACACTCTCGGCCGGGGCGTCGGTACTGATCCGCAGGCGCCGACTCGCGCACGTCGAACGTCGTCTTGATGGACCTCCGCACTGCAGCCGATCGCTTCCTCGACTCGCCGTCGCTCAGCGAGGGAACGCGCCGCGCGTACCGCGGCGATGTCGGCGAGTTCTGCGGTTGGCTCGAGAAGAACCGGATCGCGCTCGAGCAGGTCGACATCCGCGTGCTCTCCGACTACGTCGCGTCGCTCGGCGAGCGACGAACGCGGAAGCTCGCCCCGTCGACGATCTGCGCGCAAGCTCGCCGCCGTGCGCGCCTTCCTCCGCCACGCGCTCGGGCCGGAGCGCGTGCCCGACGGGCGCCTCGCGCCGCGCCGCCCGCGGCGCCTACCCGACGCGCCGACCTCCGCCGAGATCGAGCAGCTCCTCGCCGCGCTCGAAGGCGACGGCGCGATCGCGCATCCGCAACCGCGCGCTCGTCGAGCTCGTCTACTCCGCCGGCCTGCGCAGCGCCGAGGCTGTCGGCCTCGACCTCGGCGACGTCGACTTCGAGCAGGAGCTCGTCCACGTCCGCCACGGCAAGGGCGGCAAGGATCGCGTCGTCCCGCTCGGCGAGGAGGCGCAGCACTGGCTCGCCCGCTACCTCCGCGACGCCCGCCCCGAGCTCGCGCACGGCGCGAATGACGCGTTCTTCCTCTCCGTACGCGGCCGCCGCCTCGACACGAGCACGCTGCGCCGCATCGTCTCCGCACCCGCACCGCCTGCGCCACGCCTTCGCGACGCACCTGCTCGACGGCGGCGCCGACCTCCGCACGATCCAGGAGCTGCTCGGGCACAGCTCGCTCTCGACGACGCAGATCTACAGCCACGTCGACCCGCGCCATCTGCGCCGCGCGTACGACTCGCGCGCATCCCGCGCTCCTAGGAACTGCCGGCCATGCGCGTCTCGGCGAAGGTCGACTATGCGCTCCGCGCGATGACCGAGCTCGCGGTCGCCTCGCCGGCCCTCATGACGGCCGAGCAGCTCGCGTCGGCGCAGAAGATCCCGCCGAAGTTCCTCGAGAGCATCCTCGCCCAGCTCCGAAACGGCGGGCTCGTGGCGAGCCAGCGCGGCGCCGAGGGCGGCTACCGGCTCGCGCAGCCGGCGGAGGAGATCTCGATCGCCGACGTCATCCGCGAGCTCGAGGGCCCGATCGCGACCGTGCGCGGCGCCCGGCCGGACGAGCTCGAGTACGCCGGCGCCGCGTCGGGCCTCCGCGAGATCTGGCTCGAGCTGCGCGCGCAGATGCGCGGTGTCCTCGAGCAGACGACGCTCGCGGACCTCGTTACGAAACGCTGACACGTTCCCACTTGCGCCGCGGCTCTGCTTATGGCAATAATGCAGTCTGCCAATACCTACTAAATCGGTAGACAATCCCAGGAAAGGCAGGCGCTCGTCATGCGGAGATTCCTCCTTCTCGCTCTCTTCATCCCGGTTCTCGTGCTTCACCGGCATCGCGTCGGCGGGCGGAACGACACTCAACCTCGTCGCGTTCTCGACGCCGAAGACCGTCATGGGGACGCTCATCACGAACTGGCAGGCAACGCCCGCCGGCAAGGGCGTCAGCTTCACGCAGTCGTACGGCCCGTCGGGCTCGCAGGCGCAAGGCGATCGCCGCCGGACAGCCCGCCGACATCGCCTTCCTCTCGAACGCGCTCGACATCGACTCGCTCGTCGACGCCGGCCTCGTCGCAGAGAACTGGCACGAAGACGCTCCCGCAGCGCGGGCATCGTCGCCGAACTCGGTCGTCGCGTTCGTCGTCCGGCCCGGCAACCCGAAGCACATCCACATCGTGGGCCGACCTGACCAAGCCGGGCGTCCAGATCGTCACGCCGGACCCGTTCCCGTCGGGCGGAGCGAAGTGGAACGTTCTCGCCGCCTACGGCGCGATGCGGAAGCAGGGCAAGACCGACAAGCAGGCGACGGCGTACGTGAAGTCGCTGTTCAAGAACGTCGTCGCGCAGCCGACCGTCGGCGTCGGCAGCGATGACCGCGTTCCTCGCAGGGTCAGGGTGACGTCCTCATCACGTACGAGAGCGAGGCGTACACCGCGCTCGCTCGCCGGCAAGTCGCTGTCAGCATCGTCGTCCCGAAGCAGACGATCCTCGATCCAGCTGCCGATGGTGCCGACGAAGACCGCGCCGGCCGCAGGCGACGACGTTCATCAAGTACTGCCACTCGGTCGCGGCGCAGAAGATCTTCGCCGCAGGCCGGCTACCGGCCGGTCGTCAAGCTCGGTGCTCAAGAGACCCGTCGCTCGCGAGCTGGAAGACGAAGTTCTCGACGAAGCGGCCACGTGATCTTCCCCGATCACCGACCGAACTCTTCGGCGGCTGGCTGAAGGCGAACAAGGTCTGGTTCTCCCCCCGAACGGCCGCATGGTCAAGATCGAGCAGGCGGTGGGAGGGCCGACCAGTTAGCGCCGCTCGCAGCTGCGGCCGCACGGACGTCGCGCAGGATCGGCGCGAGCGGGAGGGCCACTACGGCCCTCTCGCTCGGCGTCATCTCGACGTTCCTGCTCGTCATCGTCGTCCTGCCGATCGCGGCGCTCGTCTGGGAGGCGAAGCAAGGCCGGCGCGCACGGCTTCTGGCAGGCCGTCTCGAGCCCGGAGGCCGTCGCCGCGCTCAAGCTCACGTTCGGCGGTCGGCGTTCGTCGTCGTCGCGATCAACGCCGTGCTTCGGGACGATCACCGCCTGGGTGCTCGTCCGGGACGACTTCCGCGGCAAGTCGCTCGTCAACGCCGTCATCGACCTGCCGTTCGCGCTGCCGACGATCGTCGCCGGCCTGACGCTGCTCACGCTCTACGGCCCGTACTCGCCGGTCGGCATCCACCTCGCGTTCACGCGTGGCGCCGATCGTGCTCGCGCTCTGCTTCGTCACGCTGCCGTTCGTCATCCGCACGGTCGCAGCCCGTCCTGCTCGAGCTCGACGTGGAGATGGAGGAGGCGGCGCGCTCGCTCGGCGCCGGGCCAGTTCACCGTCTTCCGGCGGATCGTGCTCCCGAACCTCCTGCCGGGCATCCTCTCCGGCTCCGTGCTCGCGCTCGCGCGCGCGCTCGGCGAGATCGGCTCGGTCGTCGCTCATCGCGGGAAGCACCGTACCACACCGAGGTCGCTCGATCCTCATCTCCAACCTCGATCGCGGGACAGCCGGACAGCGCAGGCGGCGGCCATCGCGATCGTCCTCCTCGCCGCCGCGTTCGTGCTCCTGCTCGCGGTCGGCGCCCTCCGCTTCTTCGCCACGAGGCACGAGCGTGCCTAGGAAGCTCGGCCTCCGCGGGCTCGCCCTCGGCTACCTCACCGTCATCCTGCTCGCGCCGCTCGTGATGATCTTCTACCGCACGTTCCAGACCGGGCTCGGAGCCGGTCTGGCAGGCGCTCTCCGACCCGAACACGGTCCACGCGTTCAAGGTGACGCTGATCGCGGCGGCCATCGCCGTGCCGCTCAACACGCTCTTCGGCGTGCTCTGCGGGCTCGCGATCGTGCGGCGCCGGTTCCCCGGCAAGGGGCTCCTCAACGCGTTCATCGACCTGCCGCTCGCCGTCTCGCCGGTCGTGGTCGGGCTCTGCCTCTACCTCCTCTACGGCCGCAGACGGGCTGGTTCGGCAGCTCGATGTTCGGCCCGTCCGGCTCGCATCCAGGTCCTGTTCGCGCATGCCCGCGATCGTGCTCGCGACGATCTTCGTCTCCGTCCCGTTCGTCGCGCGCGAGGTGATCCCGACGCTGCGCGAGCTCGGCACCGAGCAGGAGCAGGCCGCCGCGACGCTCGGCGCCTCGCGCTGGCAGCGGTTCTGGCGGATCACGCTGCCGTCGATCCGCTGGGCGATCATCTACGGCGTCGTCCTCACGACGGCGCGCTGCCTCGGCGAGTACGGCGCCGTCGCGGTCGTCTCCGGGCCGCATCGAGGGCCAGACCGAGACGGCCACGATCCGCGTCGACAACCTCATGCAGAACTTCGACACGACCGGCGCGTACGCCGTGTCCCTCGTCCTTGCCGCTGATCGCCGTGGCTCGTGCTCGTCGCGATGACCCTGCTCAAGCCCCGCGAGGAGGCTCTAACCATGTCCATCGAAGTCCGCAACATCACGAAGCGGTTCGGCGACTTCGTCGCCGTCGACGACGTCTCGCTCGAGATCCCCGACGGCTCGCTCACGGCCGTGCTCGGCCCGAGCGGCTCCGGCAAGTCGACCCTGCTGCGGATCATCGCCGGCCTCGAGCGGCCCGACTCCGGCGAGGTGCTTCTCGCGGGGAAGGACGCGACCGGACGTCGTCGCCGCAAAAGCGCGACGTCGGCTTCGTCTTCCAGCACTACGCGGCGTTCAAGCACATGACGGTGCGCGACAACGTCGGCTTCGCGCTGAAGATCCGGAAGCGGCCGAAGCAGGAGATCCGCGAGCGCGTCGACGAGCTGCTCGACCTCGTCCAGCTCAACGGCTACGCCGACCGCTATCCGCACAAGCTCTCGGGCGGCCAGCGGCAGCGGATGGCGCTCGCCCGCGCGCTCGCCGCGAAGCCGCGCGTCCTGCTCCTCGACGAGCCGTTCGGCGCGCTCGACGCGCGCGTGCGGGCCGAGCTGCGCGACTGGCTCCGGCGCCTGCACGCGGAGGTGCACGTGACGACCGTCTTCGTGACGCACGACCAGGAGGAGGCGATGGAGGTCGCCGACCGCGTCGCCGTCCTCAACCGCGGCCACCTCGAGCAGGTCGGTCGCGCCGGCCGAGCTCTACGACCACCCCGCGTCGGAGTTCGTCCTCCGCTTCCTCGGCGACGCTTTCAAGCTCGGCGACGGCTTCGTCCGCCCGCACGAGATCTCGCTCGGACGCGGTCCCGAGCGACGGCGCCGTCGAGGTCGAGATCGAGCGCCTCGTCGTCGTCGGCGCCGACATGCGGATCGAGCTCGTGGACGGAAGCGGCGAGCGGATGACCGCCCGACTCCGCCGCGAGGACGTCGAGCATCTCGAGCTGACGCCGGGCGAGATCGTCTGGGCGACGCCCGAGGTCTCTCGCACCGTCCTCACGCCCGCGGTCTCTACACCCGCCGGGGCAGGCGCCGAGTCGTAGATCCCGAAGTACGAAGGTCGGTGGACAAGTCCGTCGACTCCTTCCTCGCCCTCTCCGCCGCGCGGCTCGCGCCGCGCACCGTCGAGGCGTACCGGCGCGACCTCGCGCATCTCTCCGCGTGGCTCGGGCGCTCGCCGGCAACCGCGAGCGCCGACGACCTCGCCGCGTACGTCGCGCAGCTCCGCGCCGACGGCCTCGCCGCGACGACGATCGCGCGCCGCGTCGCCGCGATCCGCTCCTTCTTCCGCCACCAGGTGCTCGTCGGCGCGCGGGACGACAACCCCGCCGCGCAGGTCGAGCTGCCGAAGCGCCGACGCGCTCTCCCGCGCACGCTCTCGCCGGGCGAGGTGGAGCGCCTCCTCGACGCGGCGATGGGCACGACGCCGCTCGCGATGCGCGACCGCGCGCTCGCCGAGCTCCTCTACGGCGGCGGCCTCCGCGTGAGCGAGGCGGTCGGGCCTCGACAAGAACTCCGTCGACCTCGAGAACCGCTTCGTGCGCTGCATCGGCAAGGGGAACAAGGAACGCGTCGTCCCGATCGGGCGCGAGGCGGTCGAGGCGCTGCGCCGCTACCTCGCGCACGGGCGCGCGCATCTCGAGCGCCAGCCGCGGCCGGAGCTCTTCCTCAACGCGCGCGGCGGGCCGCTCACGCGTGCCGGCGTCTTCCTCATCCTCCGCAAGCTCGCCGAGAAGGCGGGGCTCGAGCCGGACCGCGTCCACCCGCACCTGCTGCGCCACTCGTTCGCGACGCACCTGCTCGAAGGCGGCGCCGACCTCCGCGCCGTGCAGGAGATGCTCGGGCACGCCGACCTCGCGACGACCGAGCTCTACACGCACGTCTCCGATCGGCGGCGGCGCGAGTTGTACTTCCAGGCGCACCCGCACGCGCGCCGCCAAAAAGCGGCGACGAAGACCGGTTAGCGCTTCTCGCGCGCGCCTTGCGCTTAGCTCTCTGCGCGACGCTTCAGCGGCCGCCTGCGGCGCAGATCCGGCGTCCGACTCGTCGTCGACCGCCGTGCCCTCGAGGAGGACGATCGTCTCGCGCTGCGCCGAGCCGTTCTTCAGCGCCATGCACCGCGAGCCGGCGCACGGCGGCGTTCTCGTCGGAATCCGAGAGCATCTTGTGCAGGAGCGGCCGCACCGAGTTGACCGTGCTCGGATGGTCGCGGGAGAGAAGCTCGACCGAGAGGAGCGCCGACCGCGCGCCGCGGGGCTCGCGTCGTCGAGACCGCGCCGCAGCAGCTCCTCCTTCGCACGCCAGCGGAACATCCCGACGGCGCGGAAGGCCATCGCCCGCTCGCGGAAGTCCTGGCTGCGCGCCGTCGGCCTCGAGCTCGCTCGTCCCACTTCGCGCGCAGCTCGGCGAGCTCGCGGCGCCTTCCCGCTCGCCCAGAGCTCCTCGGCCTGCGCCGCTGCCTCCGCGAGAGTCATCGCCGGAGCCTAGCCGCGGTCGCAGAGCTCGGCGAGCGCGGCGGCGATCGCTTCGGGCGGCGGCGGGCAACCGGGGATACGGATGTCGACCGGAAGGATGTCCTCCAGCAGCCCGGCGAGCTCAGACGCAAGGCCGAGCACGCCGCAGCCGAGTGCGCAGTCGCCAAAGGCGGCGACGCGCCGCGGCTCGGGCATCGCGTGGTACGCGACGAGGAGCGGCTCGCGCATGCGGGTCGTCACCGCGCCGGTGACGAGGAGAACGTCGGCGTGGCGCGGGGATGCGACGACGCCGAAGCCGTACCGCTGGAGGTCGTAGTACGGCGCCGCCGCGAGCGTGAGCTCGTGCTCGCAGCCGTTGCACGAGCCTGCGTCGACGTGGCGCACCGCGAGGCTGCGACCGCGCGACGGCGCGTCCAGATCGACACTACGGCGGA
This sequence comes from uncultured Actinomycetes bacterium, assembly GCA_963767525.1. GTDB lineage: Bacteria > Actinomycetota > Thermoleophilia > Gaiellales > Gaiellaceae > Palsa-739. The sequence continues at coordinate 1,309,018 of CAVYEH010000001.1, read as the reverse complement.
GGCGGCGGAGGTCTCTGAGAAGCGTCAGCATCAGCGGTCCGCGCAGGCGTAGCAGAGCTCGAAGCTCTTGTTGATGAGCGGAAAATCGGGCAAGAGATTGTCCGCTGCCGCGTGCGCAACGACGGGCCAGTTCGCGTACGAGCCGGTGCGTAGGTGGAGCCGCTCGAGGCGGTCGCCGTTTCGCTCGACGACACAGAGCGTCGCGCCGCGCGGGCTCTCGACGCGACCCACTCCGAGCGCCGACTCGGGTCCTCCCCGCTCGGCTTCGGCGGCGACGATCGGCCGGTCGAGGAGCGCGTCAAGGATCGCAAGCGTCTGGAGCACTTCGACCGCCCGCTGCTCGAGTCTCGCCTGGACGTCACCGGCAACGCGCCGCGGCGCGGCCGGCTCGAACTCCTCGTAGGCGAGTCGCGGGCTCATCGCGCGCACGTCCTCCGCAAGCCCACTCGCCCGTGCCGCGGGGCCGACGGCGCCGAGCGCGAGCGCGTCCTCCGCGCTGACGACGCCGATGTCGGGAAGCCGATCCTGGAACGACGCGTTGAAGAGCAGCTCGCGCCACGCGCTGCTCGACTCCGCACGGATCGCGTCGAGTTCATCGCGCGGGTCGAAGTCGACGGCGAGCGCGCTTCCCCCAACCGCGACGGCGCCGAAGAGGAAGCGGTGGCCGGTCAGCCGCGCGTTGAGGCGGCGGGCGCGCTCGGTGAGCGCGGCGAAGCGGTTGTTCCCCGCGGCCATCCCGGCGCCGGAGCACACCGCCGCGATGTCGTTGAGATGGCTCCACAGCCGCTCGAGCTCGAGCAGCACCGTCCTTGCGCGCGCGAGCTCCGGCGTCGGGGCGAGTCCGAGCGCCTCCTCCCACGCGTGCGCGTACGCGACCGCGTTCGTCACCGCGCACGCCGCACACGCGCGCTGCGCGTACGCGATCCCCTCCACGGCGGTGCGACCCTCGGCGGCGCGCTCGAGCCCGCGGTGCTTGTAGAACAGGCGCGCGTCGAGGTGAAGGATCCGGTCGCCGACGACGTGGAAGCGGAAGTGCCCCGACTCGATGATCCCGGCGTGGATCGGCCCGACCGCGACCTGATAGACGTCGTCGCCGTCCACGGGCACCGTCCAGCGCGCGAGGTCGAGGTCGTGGACGGCGAGCGGGCGCAGCGGCTCGTGACCGTCGAAGCGGATCCCGTAGAGATCGGCCGCCTCGCGCTCGTCCCACGCCGCGGCGGGCGCCACATCGACGAGCGACCGCACCTGCGGGCCTTCCTCGCTCTCGACGCGCACCGCGCCGTCCGAGACGAGAATGTGCGAACGGTCGAACCGGTCGCGTGCAGGCCGGCGAACCGCCAGCCCGACGCGAGCAACTCGCGGACGGCGCTCATCCCAGACCGTCCACGAGCGCGCGGGCAAACTCGCTGTCGGGAAGCCACACCGCCGCGGCCGTCAGCGCGAGAAGCACGACGAGTGCGACAACGGCGAGGGCGGTGACGGTGCGGAGTCCGGTCGGAGCCTCGCGCCGACGGCGCGCCTTGCCGGCGAGCGTCTCGATGAGCGCGTGCGCGAGGCCGAGGAAGCCCAGCACGAGGAGCACCGCGGCCGCCGACGACGACCACGGGCGGGAGGCGGCGAAACCTCCCGCGACGATGAACACCTCGCTTACGAACAACGGTGACGGCGGCAGCCCCGAGAGCGCTCCGAGCGAGATGCCCATCGCCGTGCCAAGCGCCGGCTCCGTCCGGGCGATTCCGCCGACGGCGCGCCGGCCCGCGCGCGGGTCGTGCGCGAGCAGCGGGACAGCGGCGTAGAAGCCGAGTGCCTTCGCGACGGCGTGACCCGCGACATGCACGGCGACGCCTGCGAGTGCGAGCGGCGTCCCGAAGCCGATCCCGAGCGCGATCACGCCCATGTGCTCGAGGCTCGAGTATGCAAGCAGGCGCTTCCACGCGAGCGGACGCCACAGGAACGGGACGGCGACCGCGAGCGAGAGCAGGCCGAACCCGATGAGCACCCCGTGGACGGTGGACGCCCCGACCGCGGGCGAGAGCGCCCGGCTCGCGCGCCACACGACGAGCAGCACTGCCGGGAGCAGCGCGGCGGACAGAAGCGCGGAAACGGGAGCCGGCGCCTCGGCGTGCGCATCCGGCAGCCAGTTGTGCACCGGCGCCCAGCCGACCTTCGCGGCGAAGCCCGCGACGAGGAGGAGATACGCGACGAGCACGGACTGCGTCGGGCCTATCCGCTCGAGCTCACGCCACGAGAGCGCGTCGAGGCCACCGTGCGCCGACGCCGCGATGAGCACGATGCCGAGCAGCGCTACACCGAGGCCGAGCGACGTGAGGATGAGGTACTTCCAGCCTGCCTCGAGCGCTCCCGGCCGTCCGTTGAAGCCGACGAGGAGCGCCGACGCCGCGGTCGTCGCCTCGACGAGCAGCCACGCGCCACCGAGGTTCCCGACGAGCGGCACCGCAGCGAGCACGGCCCAGAACGCGAAGAGGAGCGCGTAGTAGACCCGCGGGCGCCACACCTCGCGGACGATGCCGGTCGAGACCGTCGAGAGATACGCCGGCGACACGACGACGCTCGCGAGGCCGACCGCGCCGATGACCGCGATGAGCAATCCTCCGGCCGGGTCAACGACGAGCCAGTGCTCGACGAACGGGGCACTCGGGTGCGCGAAGGCGAGGGCCGCGAGAGCGCCGGCAGCGGCGGCGCCTACGAGTGCGCCGGCGAGCGCGACGAGCCGCGACGGCACGCACGCGACGGCGAGCGCAGTCAACGCGGGCGCGCCGACGACGACAAGCGCGAGCAATTCGCGGCTAGTCACGCAGGCTCCTCAGCGCCGCGGAGTCGCCCGCTCCGAACTCAGCGAAGATCTTCTCGTGAAAGACGCCGGCGACGAGCGCGATGAGCGTCAGGTCGAACGCGACTCCCCACTCGATCGCGGCCGACGATCCGCTGCCGGGCAGCTGGAGCGCGGCGAGCGCCAGGCCGTTCTCGACGAGCACGATCCCGAGCACCTGGAAGAGCGTCGCGCGCCGCGTCGCCGCTGCGACGAGGCCGAACGCGACGAGCGCGATCACTCCACGTTCGACGTTGCGCGAGCCGAACCCGAGCGCCGGCACGAGCCACGTGAGCGCGAGCGCGAGCGCCACCGCGAGCCCGGCGCGCGCGATCGGCGCGACGCCCGCGCGCACGGGCCGCGGCTCGCGCGTGCGCGAGACGACGAGGAGGAGAACCGCCGCGAGCACGCACGCGCGGATGCCGAGCGCCGTCGCCGCTCCCCACTCATCGTGCACCGCGCTCACGGCTAGAACGAGCGCCTGGATCGTGACGAGCGCGACCGCGAGTGACCGCCGGCGCACGACGACGACCCCGAGCCCGAGCGCGACAAGGAACCAGACCAACAATCCGCTCACAAGCGCACCAACCACGACGCGATACCCATCAACGCCACAACCGCGCCGACTGCGAGCAGGCGCGGAGCGAGCAGGATGCGCATCTTCGCGACGAGCGTCTCGAGGATCGCGAGCGCGCCGCACAGCACGACGAGCACGACCGGCAGCAGCGCGAGCTGGCCCCAAATCGAGTGCACGTGCGGGACGAAGATTCCCGCGGCAAGGACGAGGACGACCCAATGCCGCGCCGCCGCGACCCACTGCAGGAGTGCAAGGTCGCGGCCGGCGTACTCGAGCAGCGGGCCTTCGTGGATCATCGTCAGCTCGAGGTGCGTGTCGGGGTTGTCGACGGGCTGCCGTCCGGTCTCGGCGATGACGACGAGCGCGAACGCGACTGCGCCGAGGCCGAGCGCCGGGTTCGTCCACACCGTCGAGCCGGCCGTGCCCGCGACCATCCCGGGCAGGCTCGTCGTGCCCGCGACAAGCGCTCCGACGGCGAGGGAGAGGACGAGCGTCGCGTCGACGGCGACCGCGATCGTCAGGTCGCGGCTCGCGCCCATGAGTGAGAAGCCGTTGCCGACCTCCCATGCCGCCGCCGCCATGACGAAGCGGGCGAGTGCGAACAGCCCGAGCAGAGCGAGCGCGTCGCGACCGACGCCGAGGCTCGGCGCACCGGCGGCAACCGGGACGAGCAGAACCGCGGTCGCGAGCGCAGCTGCGGCAACCGCCGGCGCAGAGCGGTAGACGATTCCAGCGCCGTCGATCGTGACGGCGGACTTCCCCCACAGCCGGCGCAGGTCGCGATACGGCTGAAGCGGCGACGGCCCACGCCGGCCTTGCAGCCGGGCCTTCCAGTGTTGGACGAGGCCGGGCAGAAGCGGCGCCAATGCCAGCCCGCCGACGAGCTGCACGGCGATCGACGCGGCATTCATCCGAGGATCCCCGCCTTCGCAGCCGCGAGCAGAACGACGACGAGCGCAATGAGATAGGCGACGTACGTACCGAGATGGCCGGTTTGCAGCCGGCGTGCGTGCGCCGCAGCGCGGAGAGCGCCCCGAACCGCCGGCCGGTAGACCGCCTCGTCGAGCAACTGCGGAACGCGACTCGTGTACGACACGCGCTGGACGACGCCGTCGCGCGTCTCGATGTCGATCTCGCGCTCCGGCCGCAGCACTGCTTCCAGCACGAGCCGCAGCGGTTTCGTGAAGCCTGCGCTCGTCCACAAGAGCTGCGGCTCGACAAGCTGGCCGCACGCCCACGTCGGAGCCGGCGCCGCTGAACGGCGCCCACGCAGCAGGAGAAACGCACCGGTCAGCGCCGCGAGCACGAGGGCGAAGCCGCCGGTCGGCAGCGATCCCGTCGACGGCAGGTGGAGCCCAAGTGCCGTTCCCGCCTGCACGTGCCACGGCGCAAGCTCCGCGAGCCGGCCGAAGAGCAAGCCCGGCGCAATACCCAGGACGACACACCCGCCCGCGAGCGCGACGACCCCAATCCGCATCGGCATCGCCGGCTCGACCGCGGCGGCGACCGCGTCGCGCCGCGGCGGGCCGAGGAGCACGAGACCGACGACCTTGACGAAGCAGAGGACCGCGAGGCCCGCCGTCGCCGCGAGCGCCGCCAGCGCAAGGGCACCTGCCAGCCCGTCCCCTACCCCGCCCGCCGCAGAGACATGCAGCAGAGCCTGCAGTGTCAGCCACTCCGATGCGAATCCGTTCAGCGGCGGCAGCCCGGCGATCGCCATCGCGCCGACGAGGAACGCGCCCCCGGTCCACGGCAGACGGCGCAGGAGGCCGCCGAGCCGGTTGAGCTCGAGCGAGCCCGTCGCACGTTCGAACGACCCTGCGCCGAGGAACAGCAGCGCCTTGAACACGGCGTGGTTGAGCGTGTGGAGCAGAGCGGCCCCTAGAGCGAACGCCGCCCACGTGTCGGCTCCGCGCGCACGCAGCACGAGGCACGCGCCGAGACCGAGAAAGATGATCCCGACGTTCTCGATGGAGTGGAATGCGAGCAGCCGTTTGAGCTCGTGCTGGAAGATCGCGTAGACGACGCCGCCGAGCGCCGAAAGCGCGCCGAGCGCAAGAACGAGGACGCCGATCCAGAGCGGGACAACGCCGAGCCAGTCGACGAGCACGCGGATGAGCCCGTAGATCGCGACCTTGATCATCACGCCGCTCATGAGCGCCGACACCGGCGCCGGCGCGATCGGGTGCGCACGCGGCAGCCAGCTGTGGAACGGGATCAACGCCGGCCTTCGTCCCCATGCCGACGAGCGCGGTGAGCGCGATCGCCACCTGCAGGCCCGAGCCGGACGCGATCGCGTGCCCGTCGAGCAGGCCCGCGTTCGCGGCGAGCAGCACCGCGATCCACGTCGCCGCCCCGGCGAGGTGCGTCACGGCGACGTAGAGGAACACCGAATGCCGAGCCGACTCCTCCGGCCGCGCTACGAGAATCATCGCGGCGGGCAGCAGCGTCATCAGTTCCCAGCCGGCCAGGAACGACAGCGGATCGCGTGCGCACAGAATCTCGACGAGCACGAGCACGAACACGCCGCAGAGCACGCTCATCACGCGACTGCGGAAGTACGCGCTCGCGTACAGCAGCGCCGGAGCCGCCACGAGTCCGAGCGTGGCAAGGAAGAACGCGGTGAGGCCGTCGACGCCGAAGCGTGGGTCGAACGCGCCGGTGAACGACGCGCCGAGCGTGGCTCCGGCCCCGAAGATCCAGAAGCCGGCGACCGAGAGCAGCGCCGCGCCGAGCGCCTGCAGACGCGACGACGCGAAAACCGTCCCGACCGTGATCGTCGCGACGGCAACGACGAGAAGAACCGTCAACCCGACTCGGCCTCGAGCTGGTGCAGCAACGACTGCTCGGTCGCGAGGCGGCGCGTGATGAGGTCTCTCCCCGCCGCGAGAAGGTCGAAGACGCGCTCGTCCTCGACCGAGTAGAAGACGCTCGTCCCCTCGCGCCGCGAGGTCACGAGGCCGATGCGCCGGAGCGCGGCGAGGTGCTGCGACGTGCCGCCGGAGTCGAGTCCGAGCTCGGCCTGAAGCGCGCCGACCGAGCGCTCGCCGTCGCGGAGAAGCTCGAGAATCCGCACGCGAGCCGGATGGCCGAGCACGCGAAAGAGGGTCGCCTTGATCTCGAAAACCGGAGGGACGGCGTGCGGCACTCTGCAAATCTTAGTCATTACTAAGAAACGAAGACAACTCTGCGGATAACCCGACACCTCGACGCCGCTCTGCGCGATTCGCTTCGCTAGGCTCGCCAGCGATGACACACCGCGTAGTTCTTATCCCCGGCGATGGCACCGGGCCCGAGCTGACCGAGGCGACACGCCGCGTTCTCGAGGCCACCGGAGTCGACTTTGAGTGGGACGTCCGCGAGGCCGGCGCAGACGTGATGGATTCCTACGGCGGCAACCCGCTGCCTCCCGCCGTCCTCGAGGCGGTTCGCGAGGCGGGCACCGCGCTGAAGGGGCCGATCACGACCCCCGTCGGCGGCGGCTTCCGCTCGGTCAACGTCGCGCTCCGCAAGGAGCTCGACCTCTACGGCCAGATCCGCCCGTGCAAGAGCTACCCCGGCGTGCGCACGCGCTTCGACGACGTCGACCTGATCATCGTCCGCGAGAACACCGAAGACCTCTACGTCGGCATCGAGTACGAGGAAGGCACCGAGGCGGCGACCGAGCTCATCGAGTGGATCAAGGCGCGCGGCGGGAAGTTCCGCCACGACGACGCCGGCATCTCGATCAAGCCGATCTCCGTCACCGGCACGCGCCGCATCTTCGAGTTCGCATTCGACTACGCGCGCAAGAACGGCCGCAGGAAGGTCACCTGCGTCCACAAGGCGAACATCATGAAGTTCACCGACGGCCTTTGGCTGCGCGTCGCGCGCGAGGTCGCCGAGGAGAACACCGACATCGAGTTCGACGACCGCATCGTGGACAACATGTGCATGCAGCTCGTGCAGCGGCCGGAGGAGTACGACGTCCTCGTCCTTCCGAACCTCTACGGCGACGTCCTCTCCGACCTTTGCGCCGGCATGATCGGCGGGCTCGGCGTCGCCCCGGGCGCGAACTACGGCGAGACGTGCGCGGTCTTCGAGCCGACGCACGGCTCCGCGCCGAAGTACGCGGGCCAGAACAAGGTCAACCCGATCGCGCAGATGCTTTCGGGCGTCCTCATGCTCCGCCATCTCGACGAGCGCGACGCGGCCGACCGCATGGAGAACGCGATCGCCGCCGTCATCGCCGAGGGGAAGAGCGTCACCTACGACATGAAGCCGAGCCGCGACGACCCGACCGCCGTCGGGACGAGCCAGGTCGCGGACGCGATCATCGAGAAACTGGAGGCTGAGGTACCGGCATGAGCAGCAGACGGAAGATCACGGTCGTCGGAGCAGGGAACGTCGGCGCGACGTGCGCGCAGGTCCTCGCGACCCGCGACTACGCCGACGTCGTCCTCGTCGACATCAAGGAAGGCCTGCCGCAGGGCAAGGCGCTCGACATCAACCAGATGGGCGCCGTGCTCGGCTACGAGCCGAACTGCACCGGCTCGAACGGCTACGAGGAGACCGCCGGATCCGACGTCGTCGTGATCACCGCGGGTCTCCCCCGCTCGCCGGGCATGTCCCGCGACGACCTCGTCCAGACGAACGAGAAGATCGTCGGCTCGGTCACCGAGTCAGGTCGTGGCGCAGAGCCCGAACGCGATCCTCATCGTCGTCTCGAACCCGCTCGACGCGATGTGCCACGTCGCGAAGAGCGTCTCCGGCTGGCCGAAGGAGCGCGTCTTCGGGATGGCCGGCATCCTCGACACCGCCCGCTTCTCGACCTTCATCTCGTGGGAGACCGGCTCGTCCGTGAAGGACGTGCAGGCGATGGTGCTCGGCGGCCACGGCGACCAGATGGTTCCCGTCGTCTCCGCGACGACCGTCGGCGGCATCCCGCTGCGCAAGCTCGTCGCCGAGGACAAGATCGCACGCGATGGTCGAGCGCACCGCGAAGGGCGGCGGCGAGCTCGTCAACCTCATGGGCACGTCCGCCTGGTACGCGCCGGGCGCCGCGGCCGCGCAGATGGTCGACTCGATCATGCTCGACGAGAAGCGCGTGCTCCCGTGCACCGCGTACCTCGAGGGCGAGTACGGCATCGACGGCCTCTACATGGGCGTCCCGTGCAAGCTCGGCCCCGGCGGGATCGAGGAGATCGTCGAGCTCGACCTCTCCGACGACGAGACGCGCCGCGCTCAAGGCGAGCTCCGAAGCGGTGCGCGAGGTCGTCGGCGTCCTCACGACCTAGACGGTCATACGGACGAGCGACACCGCCGTTAACGTGCCGCCGTGGATCTCGGACTGAGCGGGCGCACCGCGCTCGTCTGCGGCGCCTCGTCCGGGCTCGGGCTCGCGAGCGCCGAGGCGCTCGCGGAGGAGGGCGCGAACGTCGTCCTCTTCGCGCGCCGCGCCGACGAGCTCGAGGAGCACGCGGCGCGCCTCGGCGGCGTCGCGGTCGCCGGCGACGTGACCGACGACGCCGATCTCGAGCGCGCCGTCGCGACCGCGGTCGAGCGCTTCGGCGGCCTCGACGTCCTCGTCTGGAACGGCGGCGGCCCGCCGCCCGGCGGCGCGCTCGACGCCGATCCCGACGCGCTCGACGGCGCGTACCGGCTCCTCCTCCGCCCGGCCGTCACGCTCGTCCGCGCCGCGCTGCCGCACCTGGAGCAGCAGCGCCGGCGGCCGGATCGTCGCCGTCAGCTCGCTCGCCGCGCTCGAGCCGACGACGCACCTCGCGCTCTCGAACACGTTCCGCCCCGCGCTCATCGGCTGGCTCAAGACGCTGAGCCGCGAGGTCGGCCCGCAGGGGATCACGGTCAACTGCGTCGCGCCCGGCCGCATCGCCACGCCGCGGCTCGACCAGCTCTATCCCGGCGGCCCGACGCCCGAGTCAGCTCGACGCGATCGCGCTGCGCCGCTGGGGCACGCCGCGCGAGTTCGGCGACGTCGTGTGCTTCCTCGCCTCCGAGCGCGCGCGCTACGTCACGGGACAGACGATCGTCGTCGACGGCGGACTGCAGCAGGCGCTGTTTTGAGAGAAGCAGATCACCCCGTTCCGCGATCGTCGTCGGCATCGTCGTCGCGCTCTGTCGCGACGGTCGTCATCCTCCTGCGGATCCCGTCCGGCGACTACGCTCCTCCTGCCCGACATCGCGCATCCGGTCGCGCCGCTCGTCCACGTCCAGGGCAGCGCAAGCCGGCGAAGGGCGGCGGCAAGCTCTACTTCGTCGACGTTCAGGAACAGGAGGCGAGCGAGCTCGACAATCCTCTTCCCCTGGCTCCACCCGCATTCGACGCTCATCCCGACCTCGAGCTCGTCCCGCCCGGCTCGAACGACAAGGCGTATCTCGACGCGGAGCTGCCGGCAGATGGCGATGTCGCAGCAGGTCGCCGCCGCCGTCGCGCTGCGCCAGCTCGGCTACCACGTCGTCGTCCACCCGAACGGCGTGCTCGTGAACCAGATCGATCCTCGGGACGACGCCGCCGGGAAGCTCCAGCCGACCGACGTCATCGTCGCCGTCGAACGGCAAGCCGACGCCGACGCTGGTCGACGCTGCAAGGTCATGGCCGAAGCGTGAAGCCGGGCCAGACGGTGACGCTTCGCATCCGGCGCGGCAAGACGCCCGCTGACGGAGCGAGTCCGGACGATCGGCGACCGGGCGACGGCGAAGCCACGCGCTCATCGGCTTCGCGCCGGACGCAGGCGGCCGACGATCAAGCTGCCCGTCAAGGTCACGATCGACGCCGGCAACATCGGCGGACCGTCGGCCGGCCTCGCGTTCACGCTCGAGGTGATGCAGCAGCTCGGCGCAGAACGTCACGCACGGCTACCAGCGTCGCGGCGACCGGCGAGATCAACCTCGACGGGACGGTCTCCGCGATCGGCGGCGTCGAGCAGAAGACGTGGGGCGTCGCGCGAGGCGGGCGCGCAGGTCTTCCTCGTCCCGGTCGACGGCGGCAACGCGAAGGAAGCGCGAGAAGTACGCCGGCGCCGAACCTCAAGATCATCCCGGTCACGTCGCTCGACCAGGCGCTGCGCGCGCTCGCAGCGTTGCCGAAGCTCAAGTAGAAACGCCGCCGCAAATTCGTCAGTTTTCGTCTGCGGCAACGCGTTGCGACCCGTGCGTGCGGCCGTATCATCGCTAGTCGCCGCCCGCTCAATGAGCAAGCGCTCCAAGCCCACCTGCAGCGACTGCTACTTCGGCCGCGCCGGTCTCTGCGCGCTCGCCGGCGAGGCGACCTGCCCGACGTTCCGCGCCGTCTCGCGCCGGCACCCTCGTGCCGCCGCCGCAGCCGCGGCTCGTGCCGCGCGCGCAGCGCCGGCTGCCGCGTAGCTTAGAGCAAGCCTCGCGAGCCGCGCGACGCCGTCGGCGATCTCGTCCGGCGAGACGAAGCTGAAGGCGAGCCGCAGCGACTGCTCGCCGCCCGCGGCCGCCGGGGTAGAAGTCGGCTGCCCTGGACGAAGCGTCACGCCCGCCGCCTCGGCTGCGCGAGCAGCTCGGCCGCTCGGCGGCGCCGGACGGAAGCTCGAGCCAGACGAAGTAGCCGCCGTCGGGCCGCGTCCAGTCGCGTCGTCGGGCATCTCCCGCTCGAGCGCGGCGAGCATCGCGTCGCGCCGCGCGCGCAGCAGCCCGTTCACGCGCTCGAGGTTCGGCTCGAAGCTGCCGCGCGTGAGGAACTCGAGCACGGTCGCCTGCGAGAGGTACGGCGGCGAGATGTACGTCGACGTCGCGAGCGCCTCGAGCTGCGGCAGCGAGCTGCCGCGGGCAGGACGTACCAGCCGACGCGCAGCCCGGGCGCGACCGTCTTCGAGAACGACGAGCAGTACGCGATCGCCGCCGCCCGAGAGCTCGAACACGCTCGGCAGCGGGTCGCCCTCGTAGCGGACGAGGCCGTACGGGTCGTCCTCGAGCACGAGCAGGCCGCGCTCGGCGGCGAGCTCGGCGAGGCGGCGGCGGCGCGCCTCCGACATCGTCCGTCCGCTCGGGTTCTGGAAGGTCGGGATCGTGTAGAGGAAGGCGAACTCGCCCTCCGGCAGCTCGTCGGGGACGAGCCCCTCGTCGTCCATCGGCACGGCCACGACCTCGGCGCCGAGCCGCGCGAGGATCTTCAGCGGCCGGTCGTACGTCGGCGCCTCGACGAGCACGCGCGTGCCCGGCCGGACGAGCTGCTCGGCGAGGAAGACGAAGCCCTGGAGCGCGCCGCTCGTGATGAGGATCCGCGACGGCTCGACGCCGTGCTTCGCCGCAAGCTCCTCGCGCAGCGGCCCGTAGCCGCCGCCGGGGCCGTAGGAGAGGATCGTCCGGCCGTCGCGCTCGAGCGCGGCGCGAGCGCAGTCGGCGAGCTCGTCGACTGGCGAGGCACTCGGCGCCGGCGACGCCGCGGGCGAACGAGATCATTTCAGGCTGCGCCGCGACCATCTGCGCGACCTCGGTCGGCGTCGTGCCGACCTCGATCCCGCGCGCCTCGAGCGCCTCCTTCTTCCCGGCGGCGGTGCCCGAGGAGCCGGAGATGATCGCGCCCGCGTGGCCCATCGTCTTGCCGGGCGGCGCCGAGAAGCCCGCGATGTACGCGAGCACCGGCTTCGTGACGTGCTCGGCGATGTACGCGGCGGCCTTCTCCTCCTCGTCGCCGCCGATCTCGCCGACGAGGCACGATCAGCTCGGTCTCGCGGGTCGGCCTCGAACTTCGCGACGACGTCGATGAACGACGAGCCGACGACCGGGTCGCCGCCGATGCCGACGATCGTCGAGTTGCCGAGCCCGAGCTGCGTGAGCTCGTGGCCGATCTGGTACGTGAGCGTGCCCGAGCGCGAGACGAGGCCGACGCTGCCGGGGGTGAAGATCTCGGCGGGGATGATCCCGGCGTTCGCCTTGCCCGGCGAGAGGACGCCCGGGCAGTTCGGGCCGATCATCGTCACGCCTGGCTTCGTGCGGAAGTACGTGTACGCGCGGAGCATGTCGTGGGCCGGGATGTGCTCGGTGATGCAGATCACGGTGTGGATGCCCGGCGTCGACGGCCTCGTAGATCGAGTCGACCGCGAAGCGGGCCGGGACGAAGATGAGCGACGTGTTCGCGCCGGCCTCGGCGACGGCGTCGGCCATCGTGTCGAAGACGGGGACGCCCTCGACGTCCTGGCCGCCCTTGCCCGGCGTGACGCCGGCGACGAGGTTCGTGCCGTACGCCTTGTTGCGGAGGCCGTGGAAGCGCCCCTCCGAGCCGGTCAGGCCTGCGACGACGAGGCGCGTGTCGTTGTCGACGATGATCGCCATCTAGCGCTTCGATTCCTTTGAGGATGACGGTCGGCAGGTCGAGACGACCGTCGTGGATGCGGCCTGTCGAGGAGCTCGGCGATGCGCGCGCGCTCGTCCTCCGGCGTCTCGGTGCGGTCGAGCCAGTCGGCGAAGTCGGTGTCGCGCACCATCGTCGCCTCGTCGGCGATCTCGAGCCCGGCCGGCGTCGAAGAAGCTCGCGCCACTCGGCGACGCTGTAGTTGCGGACGTGGCTCGGGTCGCGGAGCCGGTCGGCCTCCTCGGCGCCCTCGCTCGTGAACGTGTTGTCCTCGATCACGACGCGGTCGCGCGCGACGCGCGCCATCTCCTGCACGCGCGGCGAGCGCGTCGGGGAAGTGGTGCGCGGCGATGCGGCACGCGACGACGTCGAAGCTCGCGTCGGCGAACGGGAGATGGTCGGCGGGCGCGATGACGTCGGGCTGCATGCCGGGCGCCGCGTCGACGGTCACGACCTCGGCCCCGGCCTCGCGCAGCCGCCGCGCGACGTGGCCGCCGCCGGTCGCGACGTCGAGGACGGTCACTCCCGGGCGCCGGCTCGCACCACTCGACGACGAGGTCGAGGTCGTCTCCCGACGCGTGCGTCTGGCTCGTGCGGTACGCCTCGGCGCGCTCGCTCCAGATGCTCGGTCATTTCGCCAGCTCCACCGCGCGCCGCGCTCCGTCGAGCATCGTCGCCTCGGGATGGATGTTCTCGCGGCCGGCCTCGGCGAGGATCGCGCGGCCCTCCTCCGCGTTCGTCCCGTCGAGCCGAACGACGATCGGATACGACATCTGGAGCCGGTCGAGCGCCTCGAGGATCCCGCGCGCGACCTCGTCGCAGCGCGTGATGCCGCCGAAGATGTTGAAGAAGATCGACTTCACCTGCGGGTCGCGCGTGATCACCTCGAGCGCGTCGACGACGCCTTCCGCGCTGCCGCCGCCGCCGAGGTCGCAGAAGTTCGCCGGCCGGCCGCCGACGTGCGCGACGACGTCCACCGTGGACATGCCGAGCCCGGCGCCGTTCGCGAGCACGCCGACGTCGCCGTCGAGCTTCACGTACGTGACGTGCTTCTCCCGCGCGAAGGTCTCGATCGGATCGGCCGCGCTCGTGTCGCGCCACTCCGCGATGTCGGGATGCCGCGCGAGCGCGCTGTCGTCGACCGTGAACTTCGAGTCGAGCGCCTTCACCTCGCCCTCGGGCGTGACGATGAGCGGGTTGATCTCGCAGAGCATCGCGTCGAACTCGACGAACGCCGCGTAGAGCTTCTCGACGATCGCGGCGATCTGCTTCTGCTCGGACGGATCCTCGACGCCGCCGCCGTAGACGAGCCGCCGCGCGACCCACGGCTGGAAGCCCTCGAGCGGATCGACGTGGAGCCGGACGAGCGCGTCGGGGTTCTCCTCCGCGACCTGCTCGATCTCGACGCCGCCCTGCGTCGTGAACATGAAGAGCGGCTTCTTCGCGCCGCGGTCGAACGTGACCGAGAGGTAGTACTCCTTCGCGATGTCGGACGCCTTCTCGATCCAGAGCTTGCTCGACGACGTGGCCGTTGATGTCGAGGCCGAGGATGTCGCGCGCCTTCGCCTCGGCGTCGGCGGGGTCGTCGGCGAGCTTGACGCCGCCGGCCTTGCCGCGCCCGCCGGTCAGCACCTGAGCCTTGACGACGACGGGGCCGCCGATCTCCTCGGCCGCCTTGCGCGCCTCCTCGGGAGTCGTCGCGAGGCGCCCTTCCGAGACGGGAATCCCGACCCGGTTGAAGAGCTCCTTGCCCTGGTACTCGTAGAGGTCCACCGGCGCCGGACACTAGCGGCGCGACGCCGGTGGTTGGTGCAGTTCCTCAGCCGCCGACTCGGTCGGCGATCGATTGCGCGACCGCTTCAAGATCGGCCTCGCTGCTGTGCCCCATCACAACGATCGTTGTGCCGCCTGCGACGAACTCGACCGATCCCCAGTTCGAGCCATCCGGGAGTTGCGCGATAGCCAGTGCGGGAAGGCCGCCGCGCAGATACACCACCTTTGCGCCGGGAGACTGGCTCGCGAACCCTCGATAGTTCGCAAGCGGATCGGGAACCGGCGGCCGCACGTAGCGGATCATCAGCCCTTGCGACGGGAACACAACAGCCGCGGCGGCACCGTTCGCACCTGCTGTCGGGCCGACAGCAGGCGCCCGATCCGCCCAGACCGCTCCAACATCTGAGGGAGTTACGTCCGGCGTGTCCGGCAGGACGATTGCCCCTCCAAGCATTCGTGCCGCATCGCTCAGCGAGACCTTCTGTCCCCACGGCAGCGGGTGCGCCAACGTTGATTCACCGAACGGCCCCGCAACACCCGTGACACCGGTGCGGCCGGTCAAGCCTCCCCCACCTGTCTGGCCTATCCGGCCGGTCGGACCCACGCCGGGCGATCCGGTCTTTGCGGGCCGGGTCACGCCGAGCGTGATGGCACCTCCGACGATCGCGGCCAGAGCAACCGTGACTGCGACGGCGAGCACGAGTCGTCTCTGCGGGATTTGACGCGCGCCGAACCCGTTCCCGGCGCGGTGAAGCACGTCGTCCCAGTCTGCGTCTCCGCCCGGATCTGCGCCGAGCGCGCGCAACCGCGTTTCCAACCGCTCCATCTCGCTCACTGCACTGCCTCCTTGTCTCGAAGTTGCTCGAGCAGCTCGGCATGCGCTTGCGAGAGGGTGGCCGCGACGGTTCCCTCGCTGATGTCGAGCAGGGATGCGATCTCGGCGTACGGGAGATCCGCGAAGTAGCGGAGATAGACGACGAGCCTGCGCCGCGGCGCGAGACCACGCACCGCCTCCGCGAGCTCCGGATCGCGCTCCGCCCGCGGTACGGGCGCCGCCTCGACGAGCTCGTCGAGCGTCAGCTCCCGCCCGTCCTTCGTCCGTGTGCGCACCGCCGTGCGAAACGCGATCTGCCAGACCCACGCGGCGAGCGAACCGTCACCGCGGTAGTCCTTCCGGTCGCGGAGCGCCTGCGCAAACGCCTCCTGCACGACGTCCCGCGCCGCGTCATAGCCCGTCACAGCCGCCACGCCCCCGCGGTAGGAGGCGTAGCGGCTCCGGTAGAGCTCTTCTATCGCTTCAACGGTCGCCGGCATCCCTACTCAGTAGGGAGCCTCGCGCGTCCGTTTCTTTAGTGCAACCCGGCTACTTCTTGTTGCCGGCAGCAGTGACGACGTACCACGTGCTGTCGCTTCCCTCGCCGGTCACCTGCCCGGCCGCCGAGTCGCCGACGTACGTGTAGAGCGGGTGGCCGTTGTACGTGACCTGGAGCTTCGCGCCGCGCTTCGCCGTTCCGAGGAGCGACTTCTTGACGCCCGCGCCGGCGACCGGCTTGCCCTTCGTCAGCAGCGCCGGCCAGTACGAGGCGCACGAGCCGGTGCAATTGCTCTTGTTCTTGGCCGTCGGGCGTGTAGAGGTAAAGCGTCCGGCCCGTGCTCGTCGCGAGCACCTTGCCTTTGCTCGTCGAGTGGAGCGTGACCTTCGTGCCCGTGCTGTGCGTCGCCGCGAAGGCGGCGCCGGCGGCGGCGAGCGTCAGGATGATCGAGGCGGTGGCGATTCTCTTCAGCATGCAAGTCCTCCAAAGGTGGGTTCGGACATGTCTACGCGCTCGGGCGGGTTTCGGTTTGGGCCGTGTCTAGACTCGGAACGATGGACGCGATCGTCGCCGAGGACCTCCACAAGCGCTACAAGGCCGTGCAGGCGCTCGACGGCGTCTCGTTCGCTGTGCGCGAGGGCGAGGTGTTCGGACTGCTCGGGCCGAACGGCGCAGGGAAGTCCACGACGGTGCGCGTCCTCACGACGCTGACGCGGCCCGACTCGGGGCGCGCGCTCGTCGGCGGCGAGGACGTCGTCGCGCATCCCGCGCGCGTGCGCAGCATGTTCGGATACATCGCGCAGGACTCCGGCGTCGACTGGGAGGCGACCGGCCGCGAGAACCTCCTGCTCCAGGGCCGGATCCACAGCATGGCCGGCAAGGAGCTGCACTCGCGCGTCGACGAGCTGCTCGAGCTCGTCGGGCTGCGCGACGCGGCCGACCGCGTCTCGCGCGGCTACTCCGGCGGGATGAAGCGCCGGCTCGACATCGCGCTCGGCCTCGTGCACAAGCCGAAGGTGCTGTTCCTCGACGAGCCGACGACTGGCCTCGACCCCGAGGCGCGCGCGGCGATGTGGGTCGAGGTCGAACGACTTGCCCAGGCTGAGAACCTCACGATCCTCCTCACGACGCACTACCTCGAGGAGGCCGACCATCTCGCCGAGCGCGTCGCGATCGTCTCCAAGGGCAGAGTCGTCGTCGAGGGAACGCCCGACGAGCTCAAGCGCGGGCTTCGGGGCGAGTCGGTCAGCGTCGAGCTCGAGGACGCGAACGGCCGCGTAGCCGAGGCGGAGAAGATCGTCGCCGCGATCGGCAGCGAGGTGATCGTCGACGGCCACCTCGTGCGCGCGCGCGTGCCGAACGGCGCGAAGGCGATCCCCGTCATCCTCGGCGCCCTCGACGGCGCCGGCATCGGCGTCGCGGCGGTCACCACGGCGCGTCCGTCGCTCGACGACGTCTACCTCCACTACACCGGCCGCGACTTCGCGTCCGAGGACGAGGCCGGCAACGCGCGCGGCCCCCGCGGAGGACGCCCGTGATCCAGGCGATTCGTCAGACCGGCTGGATGGTCGTCCGCCAGCTGCGCAACATCATCCGGCAGCCGATCTGGGTCGTGATGATGATCATCCAGCCGATGATCTGGCTCGTCCTCTACGGGCAGCTGTACAAGAACGTCGGCGCGCAAGGGCACTCGCCGACGGCCGGCAGCTACATCCAGTTCCTCGCGCCCGGGATCATCTGCATGAACGCGTTCTTCGGCGGCATGTGGTCGGGCATGGGGATGATCACCGACCTCGACCGCAAGGTCATCGACCGCTTCCTCGCGGCGCCCGCGTCGCGTTTCGCGATCGTGCTGTCGCAGGTCGTGCGCGCCGGGATCACGGCGATGGTGCAGACGCTCATCCTGCTGCTCGTCGGGCTCGCGCTCGGCGTGCGCGTGCACGGCGGCGTCGCCGGCTGGCTCGTCATCTTCGCCGCGGCGTTCCTCCTCGCCTCGGCTTTCGCCGGGTTCTCGAACGGTCTCGCGCTGATGTTCCGCCGGCCCGAGTCGATGATCGCGACGGCGAACATGGTCGGACTGCCGCTGATGTTCCTCTCCTCGATCCTCGTGACGTTCGCGCTCATGCCCGGCTGGATCCAATCGATCTCGCGCTTCAACCCCGTGAACTGGGGTGTCGAGGCCGCACGTCACGCCGTCGACGCGTCCGGCTCGTGGGGAACGGCCGGAGCCGAGTTCCTCGGCCTTCTGCTCGTGGCGATGGCGGTGACGTCGCTGTTCGCGACGTGGTGCTTCCGCTCGTACCAGCGCTCGATCTAGGGGTAGCCGTAACCCCCGCCTCGAGCTCGACGTCTTGACCGGCTGGCCTGACGCGTTCAACACGTACCACGTCCCGCCGAAGCTCTTGAGCCCCTGCCCGTTCGCCTGGCCGCGCCCGGTGTCGCCGGTGTACTCGTACATGAGGTAGCCGTTGTAGGTGGGATAGGTCTCGCCGTCGCTCAGCTTCGTCTGGCCGAGGAGGGAGGAGTCGATACCCGTCCCGGCCAGAGCGGATGAAGTCCCCGGCGGCAGCTTCAGGTCGGGCCAGACGGCGGTACAGCCGTTCGCGTCCGTGCAGGGGACGTTCTTCTTGCCGGCGCCGGTCAGGACGTAGACGGTTCGGCCTTTCCTGTCGACGACAACCGTCCCGACTCCGGAGACTTTCGCCATGACGAACTCGGTGCCGGGAATGTCAGCGGCGTTGAACGAGGTCGTCGTCGGAGACGAGGAGCCGCCGCAGCCGGCGAGGGCGGCGGCTAGAGCGGCGATAGCGAAGATTGTCGCGAACCTGGCCATGCCTGATCCTACGCAGGCATGCTCGGATCGGTTCAGTCGGCGGAGACCACGCAGATGACCTGGCCCGTCGTGACGGCTTGGCCCGGCTCGACGGAGAGGCCCGAGACGAGACCCGGCCGGTGCGCGTGCACCTCGTTCTCCATCTTCATCGCCTCGACGATGCAGATCGACGGCGCCGGCCTCGACCTCGTCGCCGTCCGCGACGCTCACGGCGAGCACGGTGCCCTGCATCGGGGAGACGACCGCGTCCTGGCCCGCTCCGCCGGCGCCGTGAGCGTGGACGCGCTCGCGGCGGCGCTCGGCGAGCGCGCGCCACTCCGGCTCGGGCTCCGACAGCCGCACCTCGAACCGCCTTCCGTCGACCTCGACCGTCCGGGCACGTTCGGTCGTTCGCCCCGCCCCGGCCGCCGCGCCGCCGCCTGTCTTCGGCTGGGCGATCGCGAAGCCGCCGTCGAACTCGACCGACCGCGCGGCGAGCTCATCCGACTCCACGATCCCGAGACACGTC
Organism: uncultured Actinomycetes bacterium; assembly: GCA_963767525.1. Taxonomy (GTDB): domain Bacteria; phylum Actinomycetota; class Thermoleophilia; order Gaiellales; family Gaiellaceae; genus Palsa-739. Next base: position 1,289,865 of record CAVYEH010000001.1, on the reverse strand, counting down.
GTCCCCGGCGATGAAGCACGGATGCGACAGGAGCGCGCGGTGGAACCCGATCAGCGTCTGCGGCCCCTCGATCCAGAACTCGTCGAGCGCGCGCAGCATCCGCTCGCGGGCGTGCTCGCGATCGACGCCGTGGACGATGAGCTTCGCGATCATCGGGTCGTACGACGCCGAGACCTCGTACCCCGCCGCGACGCCGGAGTCGACGCGCACGCCCGGCCCCGACGGCTCGCGGTAGCCCGTGATCGGCGCCGGCGCGGGCAGGAAGCCCTTGCTCGCGTCCTCGGCGTTGATCCGGCACTCGATCGCGTGGCCGCGCAGCTCGACCTGCTCCTGCGTCACCGACAGCGGCTCGCCGAGCGCGACGCGAATCTGCTCGCGCACGAGATCGAGCCCCGTGACCATCTCGGTCACCGTGTGCTCGACCTGGATGCGCGTGTTCATCTCCATGAAGAAGTAGTCGCCGTCCTGCGTGAGGAGCCCCTCGATCGTCCCGGCCGAGCGGTACCCGCACGCGCGCGCCGCCTCGACGCCGATCGCGCCGATCCGCGCGCGCAGCTCCGCGTCGACGGCCGGCGACGGCGTCTCCTCGACGAGCTTCTGGTGGCGGCGCTGCATCGTGCAGTCGCGCTCGCCGAGGTGGATGACGTTGCCGTGCGCGTCGGCGAGCACCTGCACCTCGACGTGCCGCGGGTCGACGATGAGCTTCTCGACGTAGACGTCGGGGTTCGCGAAGTACGACTGGCCCTGGCGCTGCGCCGTCTCGAACGCCTTCTCGGCCTGCTCGGGTGAGTGCACCTCCTCCATCCCCTTGCCGCCGCCGCCCGCAGCCGCCTTGATGAGGAGCGGATAGCCGATCTCCTCGCCGAGCGCGAGCAGCTCCTCGACGGAGCCGAGCGGATCGGTCGTGCCGGGGATGATCGGGACGCCGGCGTTCTTCATCGCCGTGCGCGCCGCCGTCTTGTTCCCCATCAGCTCGATCGCGGCCGGCGGCGGGCCGATCCAGACGAGCCCGGCGTCCTCGACCGCCTGCGCGAAGCCCGCGTTCTCGGCGAGGAAGCCGTAGCCGGGATGGATCGCCTGCGCGCCGCTCCGCGCCGCCGCGTCGAGGATTCGCTCGACGTGGAGGTAGCTCTCGGCGGCCGGCGTCGGCCCGAGCAAGAACGACTCGTCGGCGTAGGCGACGTGCAGCGCGCCGCGATCGCCCTCCGAATAGACGGCCACCGACCCGATCCTCATCTCCCGCAGCGTGCGGAAAACGCGGATCGCGATCTCACCCCGGTTGGCGACGAGAACCTTGTCGAACATGAGCGCACCGTATCCTCCTCGGTTGACGATGACGTCCGCGGATCAACTGACAGTCGCTCGGGCCGCTTCCGTACCGCTCGTCGTGCTGCTCTTCGCCTGGAACTTCCCCAACCACGCGTACTGGGCGACCGCGGTGTTCTGCCTCGCGATGGCGACGGACTGGTTCGACGGAAGGCTCGCGCGGCGCGGCGGGCACACGTCTCCGCTCGGCACGCTCCTCGATCCGATCGCCGACAAGGTGCTCGTCCTCGCGACGCTCGTGATGCTCGTCGGGCTCGGGGTCGACCCGGCGTGGATGGTCGCGCTGATCGTCGTCCGCGAGGTGCTCATCACCGGGCTCCGGCAGGCAGCGATCGAGCGGGGAGTCGTCCTCGCGGCGCGCGACCTCGGGAAGCTCAAGACGTGGGCGCAAGGGCTTGCGGCCGCGATCGGCGGTTTCGCCGCCGCCGGCGCGTGGAGCAGCACCGTCGCGTGGTGGGCGCTCCTCGTCGCCGTCATTCTCACGTGGGTGTCGGGGCTCGACTACGCGCGCAGCGCACCCGCGCTGTTCGCGGGACGAGCCCAGCCCGAGCGCTAGCGGCTAGCTAACGCCTACGGGTGGGGCTCGTCGTGCGCGTCGTGCACGGGAACGACGCCCTTGGCCCAGTGCGACGGGGCGGCCTGTTCCTTCTCCGCCTCCTCCGCCTCGAGTGCGGCATCGATCGCTGCGCGCTCGGCGTCGCTCGGTTCGGGAGTGATCTCGATATTCACTGAAGCGAAGGCTAATGCCCGCGCCGCCTCGGGTCGATGAAGACAGCATGCGGCGGATATTCGCCACGCTCGCAGCGGTCGGGGTCTGCGCTGCGTCACTCGCGGCTGTCGCCGCCGGCTCGACCTCGTCGAGTTCGGCGGCGAATCCGCCGAACTGGGCGAAGCCGCAGATCAAGGCGGTCGTCTCGCACGGCCTCATGGGCGCGAGCAGCGTCAAGGGCTTCAAGCCGAACGCGCCGCTCACCGTCCAGACACTCGCCGATCTCGCGAGCGCGCTCCAGCAGCAGCTCGCGCCGCCGACGCCCTCTGCGAGGGCGATGAATCTCCCCCCGGACGGCGGCACGCCGACAACGACGACGCCCACCACGACGACCAGCGGGACGAGCTCGAACGGCGCGACGATGTCGAGCCTCGACCGCAAGCTCGTCAGCTCGCTCGGGCTTCTCCCCCAGGCGAAGCAGTTCACCGCACGCAGCGACCGCCGCGGGGCTCAAGCGTCCCGAAGCGCTTCGGGACGGAAGTCGTCGCGCGGCTCCTCGGCCTCCGCATCAACCACCCCGCCAACGAGGACTACCTCGAGCTGCGGCCGCAGGACACCGCGACGCGCGCCGAGGCGGCGTACTCCGCGGCGCAGATCCTCGGCTTCGGCTACCTCGCCGACAGCTGGCAGATCGCCCAGATCAAGGATCTCGCGGCCACGATCTCGCTCCCGGCGCTCACGCCGTGGCAGCAACAGATCCTCGACGTCGCCGTCTCGAAGATCGGGATGCCGTACATCTGGGGCGGGACGAGCGACGCGACAGAGACAGACTTCGGAGTCACGTCGCGCGGCGGCTACGACTGCTCCGGCTTCGTCTGGCGCGTCTACAAGCTTCAGAGCTACGCCGACGAGGGCGATCTCGCCTCGGTGATCGAGGGGCGGACGACGTACCAGATGAGCGTCGAGGTGCCGAAGTCGAAGCGGATCAAGTTCGCGAAGCTCCAGCCGGCCGACGTCATCTTCTTCGGCGCCGATGGACCCAAGTCGTCGGGCGCGCAGATCATCCACACCGGCATCTACGTCGGCGACGGCTGGTTCATCCACTCGTCCGACGAAGGAGTCGCGCTCGCGCAACTCACCGGCTGGTACCGCACCGAGTTCGCGTGGGGCCGCAGGCCGCTCCGCGAAGCAGGCCTCGAGCAGTGAACCGTCTCGATCCCCGGCTCGGGGTTTCCCACAGGGGGAACCGCCAGCAGTTACCCCCTTCGGGTGATTCCTCGATTTTCGATCCCCACACACAATGGTTCGTAGCTGGCGTCCCCGATCCAATCCCTTGGAGGCAAGAAATGCTCGCAATCAAGTCACGGTTCGTGGTTCTCGCTGTGGTCGCTGCTGCGGCAGTGGCGTCAGTGCTCGGGAACTACGGCTGGGTAGTGCCGCACCGCTAGCGGCTCCGCACAACCTCTGAGGGGAGGTGTCGGGTTCATATGAAGGGTCGGCCCCGTGCCGAAAGGGAGCGCAGTTGAAGGTAGGAGCTGAGCTTCCTCGCAAAGTTCTGATCGTCGTGGCCCCCGTCATTACGGCGGGGGCCTTCACGATCTGTTGGGCCGCTTATCTCTACGCGGGGCAGCCGCACACGCCGAGCTCGGTCGCGGAGCTCGTCGCGCTGACCCTGGCGATCGCGCTCGCCGAGCGCTTCCCGGTGCCCGTCGAGGGAATGGGAGCGGGAGGCGTCACCGTCGGCTTCGTCTTCGCCATCGCGGCGATCGTCCTGCTCGGCTGGCCGGCGGCGGTGCTCGTCGTCGCGATCGGGCCGACCGCGACGCACCTCATCGGAGGCCGCCCGCCGGTACGTGTCGCCTACAACAGCTCGATGTTCGCGCTGTCGGCGCTCGCCGCCGGCGTCGTGATCGACCAGATCCACGGCGACTCGGCCGCGGTCGTCGTCGCACAGGTGCTCGTCGCGGCGTTCATCTACTACTGGGTCGTCAACCTCGCGCTCATCAGCGCGGTCCTCGCGGCGTCGTCGGGCCGGCCGTATCTTCGAGGTCGTGCAAGGAGAACCTCGTCCAGACGACAGCGCCGTTCGCGCTCATGACCTCGGCGGCGCTCATCCTCGTGATCCTCTGGCAGCGCGTCACCGCTGCTCTCCCTCGCTCTCGCCGGGCCGCTGCTCGCGATCGGCGCTCTACCAGCGGTCGACGTTCAGGGCGATGCAGGCGATGCGCCTCGCCCTCACCGATCCGCTCACCGGCCTCGGCAATCACCGGAGCTTCCACGAGCGGCTGCAGCGCGAGCTCGTCGTGGCCGAGCAAGCCGGCACCCCGGTCGCGCTCTGCCTCTTCGACCTCGACGACCTCAAGACGATCAACGACCAGCACGGCCACCCGATGGGCGACGCCGTGCTCAGCCAGGTCGCGTCGCGGCTGCGGCAGGGCGGCGAGGCGTTCCGGCTCGGAGGAGACGAGTTCGCCGTCCTCCTGCCGGGGCACGACGAGCGGGAGGCGGGCGCCGTGGCGCGATCGATCGTCGAGCGCATCGCGGCGCTGCGGATAGAGGGGATCGACGAAGTGACGGTCAGCGGCGGCGTCGCGACCTTCCCGACGCACGGGGCCGGACGCGACGAGCTGATCCGGCTCGCCGACACCGCGCTCTACTGGGCGAAGGAGGACGGCAAGAACCGCGTGCGCGCGTACGCAGCCGACTCCTCCCTCCGCGCCAACCTCGAGCAGCTCGCCGATAGCCCCGACCGCGCCGCCCGCTACCGCGCGGCCGAGAGCCTCGCGCAGACGATCGACGCGCGCGACGCGTACAACGGCCGGCACTCGCAGCGGGTCGGCGAGTACGCCGCGCGGATCGCCCGCCGGCTCGGTGCCGACGAGCCGACGATCGAGCTGATCCGGCTCGGCGGCAGCCTCCACGATCTCGGGAAGCTCGCGATCCCCGAGGAGCTCCTGCGCAAGCCGACGGCGCTCAGCGACGCGGAACGGCTCGTGCTCGAGCGCCATCCGCAGATCGGCTACCGGATGCTCGAGAGCCTCGGCGTCGACGCGGTGGCGGAGTGCGTGCTCCATCACCACGAGCGGTGGGACGGGACGGGCTATCCGGACAAGCTCGTGGGCGAGCAGATCCCGCTCGCGGCGCGGATCGTGTTCGTCGCCGACGCGTACGACGCGATGACCGCGGCGCGCGGCCCGACGCGCGGGCTCGCCGCAGTGCGAACGGAGGAAGAGGCGCTCGCGGAGCTCGAACGCTGCGCCGGCACGCAGTTCGATCCGCGCGTCGTCGAGGCGTTCGCGAAGGAGCTGCGCTCCGGGCGTCGCTCCGACGTCGTAGTGGCGTAGGATCTCCGCGTGTAAGTCGTAGCCCTTCGCACCGCACGTTCCCGTTTCTTCTACGCGAAGGAGTTACCTTGCACGCACATCCGAGCACATGGCACTACGGCCTCATCGCTGACTACTGGGCGTTCAACAACCTCGACGCGCCCGAGCTCGAGATCTACGAACCGCACCTACAGAGTCCCGTCCTCGACGCGGGCTGTGGCACCGGTCGCCTGCTCGCGCCGCTACGTGAGCACGGCTTCGACGTCGACGGCTGCGACGTGTCGGCCGACATGCTCGAGCGCTGCCGGAAGCGTGTTCCCGACACGACGCTCTGGGTCTCGGCGTTGCACGAGCTCGAACCGCCGCGGCGGTACTGCTCGATCGTTGTCAGCGGCGTCTTCGGGCTCGGCACCACGAGGGAGCAAGACGTCCAGGGTCTGGCGCGCCTCCACGACGCGTTGCTCCCGGGCGGCGTCCTCATCCTCGACAACGAGGAGTCGGAGTTCAAGTGGCGCGTGCGCGACTGGAGCGAGCCGTCGGACGGCGAGATCGCGCTCCGCACCCGCATCGACGCCGTGGACGAAGCCGATCGCTGTGTCCACATGACCATCGGCGCAGCGACGCCCGACGGTCGCTCGGAGGAGCACGCGATCACGCTCCGCCAGTGGTACCGCGAGGAGCTCGTCCCGCTCCTCTCCGCCGCAGGGTTCTCCGATGTGGATGTCTCCATGAGCCCCGTCGTCGAGAACACGCTCGTCTACGTGGCGCGGCGGGAGTAGTCGCGGTTCACTCGATGCGGCCGGAGTAGTCCTTGGTGGCGGCTGCGAGGAGCGCGATGAAGCGCTCGCTCGCCGGCGAGAGGTAACGCGTCGATAGGCGGACCGCCGAGACACGGCGACTGGGCGGATCGTCGGCGAGCGGTTTGATCACGACTCCTGGGTTCGCCGGTCGGAGCATGATGCGCGGGAGGAGTGCGATTCCTTCCCCGGCGGCGACGAGCGCCTGCGCCATTTGGCAGTCGTTGATGCGATAGGCGACGGTGGGGTCGAAGCCGACTTCGCGGCAGCGCCGGTCGATCATGCGGAAGCTCGGGCTGTCGGAGCCGAAGTCTCCGAGCATCCACTTCTCCCCGGCGAGGTCGGCGAACCCGATCGTTTGCTTGTGTTCGAGCGTGTGCCCGCGAGGCACGACGACGTCGAAGGGATCGTCGAGGAGGAAAACCTGAGCGAGGTCGCCGGCGAACGTGTCGCCGATCTCGGGGTAGTCGAACGAGACCCCGACGTCGATGTCGCCGCGCCGCAGCGAGCGGGTCAGCGCGGAGGGCATCCCGATTTCGGTGATCGAGACGTCGACGTCGGGGTGGCTGCGGCGGAAGGCGCGTAACGCGTCGACGACGATGGAGGCGCCCGCGCTCGAGAACGTCCCGACCCGCAGGCGCCCGGCGGAGAGGTTGGCGATCGCGTCCACTTCGAGTTCGGCTGCCGTGATCTGCTCGAATGCCGCAGCGGCACGCTGCGCCAGCGCACTGCCGGCCTCCGTCAGCCGCAGTGGCCGAAGTCCGCGGTCGACGAGCGTCGTTCCGAGCTGGCGCTCGAGGGTGGCGATGATCTTCGAGACCGCCGGCTGCGTGTAGTCGAGCCGAGCGGCGGCAGCCGAGAAGGAACCTGTTTCGCCGACCGCCTGCAGCACCCGAAGCTGTTTGAGCTCCATTCCTGAGCGGAATGCTATCCATTGCATCTCTTCCTTGCGGAAATACACGGGGTCGACGAGTCTCTCCTTCGACCCGCACGACATTGCGAAGGAGGACGACGACCATGACCGAGACCATCACCGCAACGCCCTACCGGCTCACTACTGGCGAAGGCCTCGCCGACGTGTGGTGGAAGGCCGGCCGCATCACCGTCAAGGCCGGGCCGGAGCAGACCGGCGGCGCATTCGCGCAGTTCGAGGTGGATGATCCGCGCGGCAGCGGCCCGCCCGTCCACATCCACCACCGCGAAGACGAGACGTTCTACATCCTCGAGGGCCAGGTGACGATGTTCGTCGGCGACGAGCGGATCGACCTCGAGGCCGGCGACTACTGCTTCGGCCCGCGCGGCGTCCCCCACGCGTATCTCGTCACGTCCGAGCGCGCCCGCATGCTCGTAACGACCAGCCCCTCGGGCTCCGAACAGCTCTTCGTCTCCCTCGGCGTCCCGGTCACCGGTTCGGAGCCTCCGACCGAGGTCGTCATGCCCCCGATGCCCGAGATGGCCCGCCTGTTCGCGGAGTACGGCGCGGAGATCCTCGGGCCGCCGCACACGCTCGACGAGCTGTAGCCAACACGCTCTCGGCACGAAGCCGGCCGGAGACCGCGTGCTCCGGTCGGCGGCGCCTAGAGCGGGATGTTGCCGTGCTTGCGACGCGGCCGCGGCTCGGCCTTGCCGAGCGTCGTCTTGAGCGCGTCGATCAGCACCGGACGCGTGCGTCGCGGTTCGATCACCTCGTCGACGTAGCCGCGTTCCGCCGCGCTGTACGGGTTCGCAAAGCGCTCCTTGTAGTCCGCGGTCAGTTCTGCGCGCTCCTCCGGCGTACCGGTCGCGGTAGAGGATGTTCACCGCTCCGTCCGCGCCCCATCACGGCGACCTCCGCGGTCGGCCACGCGAAGTTGAAGTCGGCGCGCACGTGCTTCGAGCTCATGACGTCGTACGCGCCGCCGTACGCCTTCCGCGTGATCACCGTCAGCTTCGGCACGGTCGCCTCGCAGTACGCGTAGAGGAGCTTCGCGCCGTGGCGGATGATCCCGCCCCACTCCTGCGCCGTCCCCGGCAGGAAGCCCGGCACGTCGACGAACGTCACGAGCGGGATGTTGAACGCGTCACACGTCCGCACGAACCGCGCGGCCTTGTTCGACGAGTCGATGTCGAGCACGCCCGCGAGCGAGCGCGGCTGGTTGCCGACGACTCCGACGGGATACCCGCCGAGTCGCGCGAACCCCGTGACGATGTTCTCCGCCCAGCGGTCACTCACCTCGAGGAACTCGCCGTCGTCGACGACGTGGCGGATGATCTCCTTCATGTCGTACGGGTGCGTCGGGAGGTCGGGGATGATCGTGTCGAGCTCGGCGTCCATGCGGTCGACCGGATCGGTCGGCGCCCGCCAGATCGGCTGCTCGGCGTTGTTCTGCGGCAGGAAGCTCAGGAGGTAGCGCGCGTCCTCGAGGCACGCCTCCTCGTCCGGGCGCCGTGAACTGCGCCACGCCGGACTTCACCGCGTGTGTCGTCGCGCCGCCGAGCTCCTCGAACGTGACCTCCTCCCCCGTCACCGTCTTCACGACATCGGGGCCGGTGATGAACATGTACGACGAACCCTCGACCATGAAGATGAAGTCGGTCATCGCGGGCGAGTAGACGGCGCCGCCGGCGCATGGACCCATGATGAGCGAGAGCTGCGGCACGACGCCCGAGGATTGGACGTTGCGCCAGAAGATCTCGGCGTATCCGGCGAGCGAGACGACGCCCTCCTGGATGCGCGCGCCGCCGGAGTCGTTGATCCCGATCACGGGGCAGCCGTACTTCAGGGCCATGTCCATGACCTTGCAGATCTTCTCCGCGAAGACCTCGCTCAGCGAGCCGCCGAAAACGGTGAAGTCCTGCGAGAAGAGGAAGACCTTCCGCCCGAAGACGGTGCCGTAGCCGGTCACGACCGCGTCGCCGTACGGGCGCTTCTCGCGCATCCCGAACTCGACCTCGCGGTGGCGGACGTAGCGGTCGAGCTCGACGAACGAACCGGGGTCGCAGAGCTTCTCGGCGCGCTCGCGCGCGAGGAGACGACCCTCGTCGCGACGCTTCGCAACGGCCTTCTCGCTGCCCGGCGTGGAGGGCCTCGCGGCGCAGCTCCTGGAGTCGCTCGAGCTTGCCCGTCGTCGTCTCGTGCGTTTCGTTCACCTCTCGGGAGCCTAACGTTCGCGCATCGTGAGGCATCGGTTACCTCCCGCGCTCCGCTTGCGGGCATTTGCTCTGCTCTGGACTGCCTCGCTCACAAACGGGCTCGCAGCGCAGATGATCGTCGTGGCGATCGGGTGGCAGGTCTACAACCTGCGGAAGGATCCGCTCGACCTCGGTCTCGTCGGTCTCGCGGAGTTCCTGCCGCTTGCTCGTGCTCGCGCTGCCCGCGGGTGCGCTCGCCGATCGCGCGTCGCGACGCGTGATCGCGATCGTCGCAGGGACGATGCACATCTGCATCGCGGGTGCGCTGCTCGTCATCACCATCAACGGCACGAGCTCGATCTGGCCGTACCTCGGCGTCGGAGTGCTCGCGGGCGCAATGTCCGCCATCGGCTCGCCGGCGACGCGAGCACTGACGCCGGAGCTCGTCCCCGGCGAGGTCCTGCAGAGCGCGATCGCGCTGCGCAACGTCGCGGGCCAGATCGGCGTGGTCGTCGGCCCCGCGCTCGGAGGGATCATCTTCGCGGTGAAGCCGTCGGCGGTCTACGTGGTCGCCGGCGTTCTGCTCGTCGTCGCCCTCGTGGCCTACGTCGCGCTGCCGCCGACGCGGACGCGTACCGAGGAACCGGTGAACCTCGAGAACCTCGTCGCCGGCGTCCGCTTCATCGGCCGCACGCGGGTGATCCTCGGTGTCATCCTGCTCGACCTCTTTGGCGTGCTGCTCGGCGACCCGATCGCGCTCGCCCCGGTGTTCGCGTCCACCATCCTCGGCGTCGGCCCGGTCGGGCTGGGCGCGCTGCGGACGGCGCCGTCGATCGGAGCGCTTGCTCGCGGCGTTCCTGATCGCGCGGAAGCCGCCCCGCTGGCCCGCGGGTGCGGCGATGCTCACCGTCGTCGCCATCTTCGGCGTGTCGACGATCGTCTTCGGTCTCTCGAAGTCGTTGCCGCTCTCGCTCGCCGCGCTGTTCGTCAGCGGCTTCGTGGACATGATCAGCGTCAACATCCGCGCGACGATGCTCGCGATCCTCACGCCGCTGCGCCTCCAGGGCCGCGTGAACGCCGTCGAGTGGGTCTTCATCAGCGCGTCGAACGAGCTCGGCGCCTTCGAGGCGGGCGCGATGGCGTCGCTGCTCGGGACCGTGCGAGCGGTCGTGCTGGGCGGCACGCTGATGGTCGGGATCGCGGCCTCGTGGCGGCGGTTCTTCCCCGAGCTCTCGCGCCTCGGCCCGCTCGACGAGCTCGAGTCCGCCGGAGAATAGGCCTGCAGGCGAATAGGATCGTCGCATGAGCGGACCCTCTCGACCGGTCGACGCACTGGCCGTACGAGCGCGGCGAGGTCGGCGCGTTCTTCTACCAGCGCTACGGCGAGCCCGACGGTCGCCGCGGCGGAGGCCGAGCTCGGCGCGCTCGACGGCGGCACTGCGCTCCTCTTCCCGTCCGGCGCCGGCGCGACGACTGCGCTTGCACTCACGCTCCTCCAGCCGGGCGACACGATCGCGCTCGCGGAGGGCGGCTACTTCGGGACGGGCAAGACATTCGAGGCGCTCGCCGGCTGGGGGCTGCGCGTCGTCGAGTTCGACCAGACCGGCCCGCCGCCCGAGGACGCCGACCTCATCTGGCTCGAGGCGCCGTCGAACCCGTTCCTCACGATGCCCGACCTCGATGCCGCAGCCGCGCACCCGGCGCGGGTCGTCGTCGACGCGACCGTCGCGACGCCAATCCACCTCCGGCCGCTCGAGCACGGCGCCGACTTCGTCGTCCACAGCGCGACGAAGTACCTCGCGGGCCACGGCGACGCGCTGCTCGGCGTCGTCGTCTGCCGCGATCCCGCCGCAGCCGAGGATCTGCTCGACTTCCGCAGCCGCTCCGGCATCGTCGCCGCGCCCGACCCCGCGTGGCTCCTGCTGCGCGGGCTGAAGACGCTCGAGCTCCGCGTGCGCCGGCAGTCGGAGAGCGCCGCACTGCTCGCCGAGCGCCTCGACGACCACTGGAGCGTGCAGACCGTGCGCTATCCCGGCTTCGGCGGCCTCCTCTCCTTCGACGTCGACGACGCGGAGACAGGCGCGGCAGGTCGAGACGTCCACGCGCGTGATCGTCAACGCGACGTCGCTCGGCGGCGTAACGAGCCTGATCGAGGGCCGCGCGCCGCTGGGAGGGCGACCGCGTTCCGCCCGGCCTGCTGCGCCTCAGCGTCGGCGTCGAGGATCCGGACGTCCTCTGGGCCGACCTCGAGCAGGCGCTCGACTCCCAGCGGCGTGACCGAAGGCGCAGATCCTCGCCGCCGTCCGCGAGATCTGCCTCGGCTTGCCCGAGACGAGCGAACGGCTCTCGCACGGCGCGCCGACGTTCTTCATCCGCGAGCAAGCGGTCCTTCGCGACGGTCTGGGACAACCACCACGGCGACGGCCGCTTCGCGCTCATCTGCGCCGCGCCCGAGGGCCTGCAGGCGGCGCTCGTCGAGGGCGATCCCGAGCGCTTCTACGTGCCGCCGTACGTCGGTCACCGCGGCTGGATCGGCGTCCGCCTCGACCGCGGCTTCGACCGCGACGAGATCGCCGGGATCCTCGAGGACGCGTTCGCCGAAGTCGCGCCGGCGCGGCTGCTCGGCTAGCGCGGCGCCTTCGGCGGCAGCACGAGCGCACCCTGGTCGTAGCCGACCCACTTCGCCATATGGGATGCGGGCCGCGGGTCGCCACGCTCGAGCGCGGAGGCAATCTCCTCCACAGCCTCGGCGTGCGAGGTTCGGCCGGGCGCATGCCAGACGCGCCAGACCATTCGCACGGGAGGATGCTCGGCGCTCGCCACGATCCACGGCCGTCGCTCGATCGTGCCCTCGAAGAGCGGAAGCCCGTAGTGGAGCACCACGTTCACGACTGGATCGAGAAGCCCGAACAACCGAAGCGGGGCCGGGATGACCCGCAGGGAGACTTTCGCCTTATCGTCCTCCTCGCCCGGCCGCGGGAGCCGGTAGCGCTCGATTCGGATCGTCCAGGAGCGGCCGTCGGGATCGGTGACGGTGCGACTCGGCCCGAACGTCACTCGCGGGACACACATGAAGAGCCGGAGGTCGGACTCGAACCGACGGCCACCGCTTTACAAGAGCGGTGCTCTACCAGCTGAGCTACTCCGGCACGCGACGGCCAGCGTAGCGCCGCCTACAGAAGGACTTCGCGGTCCTTCTGGTGCGCGAGGATCTTCCGCTTGACCCGCTGGAGCGCGTTGTCGATCGTCTTCGTGTCGCAGCCGAGGTCGACGGCCATGTCCTCGTAGGACGAGCCCTCGAGGTAGAGCTTGAGCGCGTCCGACTCGAGCGGCGAGAGGCCTGTGCCGAGGCTGTCGACGAGGCTCTGCGAGCTCCTCGGTCGAGATCACGACGATCGGCGGCTCCTGCACCGCCGGGCCGGGAAGCGCGTCGCCGAGCGAGCACTCGCCTTCGCCGTCCTGCCCCGCCGGTGTGTGGCTGAACGAGACGTACGTGTTGAGCGGCGCGTGCTTGAAGCGGGTGGCGGTCTTGATCGCGGTGATGATCTGCCGCGTCACGCAGAGCTCCGCGAAGCTGCGGAACGACGTCTCCTTGTCGGTGCGGAAGTCGCGCACCGCCTTGTAGAGGCCGACGAGGCCCTCCTGCAGGAGGTCGTCGTTGTCGCCGCCGGCGAGGAAGTACGAGCTCGCCTTGAGCCGGACGAAGCCGGTGTAGCGGCGGATCAGGGCGTCCATGGCGACGCCGTCGCCGTTCCGGGCCTTCAGAACGAGCTGGAGATCCTCTAGCTCTCGTTGAGCTTTCTGCGGCGAATACGCTCTCGCGGCGGCACGCGCAGCCATAGCCTCTCCCGGGGTCGCCAGGGTTAAGTCTCACCCTGTGGTCGAGGGCGAAGCTAGCAGCTGGACCAAGCTTTTACAAGTCCACTTGCTCTGGACCCAGCTTGCAGACCTCTTGCGATGGACCGCTTACGCTACTGCCCGCGGCGCAAACGCTCTAGCTTGCTCAGAGTTTCGGGGTCGAGCTTGTCGCGCAGGTCGCCGCGAACGGCGTGTGGCTGCGTCGGCCGGGCGAGCTCTGCGAGGAACGTCTGCGAGGCGAGTTTCCGCACGTCGATCCCCATCGTGCCGCGCACGGCGGCGTCGGAGGAGACGATCGCGACCTGCTCCCGGCCGCGGTTCTCGGCCGCGAGGCGCTCGAGCAGCGTGTCGGCGTCCTTCGCCCAGCGCACCTCGAGCGGCGCCGAGCTGCTCGTCCTTCCCCTCACCGTCGAAGACGAGCATGCCGCGCGCGCCCTGACCGGCGACCCAGCTCGCGAGCAGGTCGCGCAGCTCCTCCGGCGAGCCGAAGCCGCCCGCGTGGAGAAGGTTGAAGCCGTCGAAGAGGTAGAGGGTCGGCTCAGCCATCGCGTCACGTGTTACGCTGTCTCCGCGCCTCGTACAGGAGCAGCGCGGCGGCGACGCTGACGTTGAGCGACTCGACGCTGCCCGAGCTGCGGGATCGAGACCTCGAGGTCGCACGCGCGCCGCACGAGCGGCCGCAGCCCCTTCCCCTCCGCGCCGAGCGCGAAGGCGATGCCGCCGGCGAGGTCGGCCTTCCACATCGGCGTACCCGACTCGCCGACGGCGCCGGCGATCCAGAGGTCGCCGCGCTTGATCTCGGTGAGATAGCGGGCGAGATTCGTGACGACCGCGACGGGGATGTGCTCGACAGCGCCGGCGGAAGCGCGGCAGACGGCCGGCGTCACATGCGCCGAGCCGTGCGCGGTGACGACCACTCCGCTCGCGCCTGCGCCCTCCGCGCTGCGCAGTACCGCGCCGAGGTTGCGCGGGTCGCTGACCTGGTCGAGACACGCGAGGAGCGGCGCCTCGCCGGCGGCGAGCTCGAACGCGTCGGCGTAGCGGAACGGCTCGCACCACGCGACGACGCCCTGGTGGTCGCGCGTTCCGGCCGCCTCGGAGAGATCGCGCTCGAGCTTCGTCTGGACGCGCGGCTTCTCGACCTCGCGCAGCCACTCCTCCGACTTGAGCGCGTTCTCGCCCGCCCACAGCTCGAGCACCTCGCGCGGCCCGCGCAGCGCCTCGCGCACCGGCCGCCGCCCGTAGACGAGATCGCGCGTCACGTCTGCGGACGAGCCGGAAGCCGGAGCCCGTCGACGTCGCGCACGCTCCCAGCCGGCGGCCTCGATCTCGCCGCGCAGGCGGTCGGCCTCGGCGAAGTCCTTCGCCGTCGCGCGCCGCGACGCGTTGCTCGGCGAGAGCGACGAGCTCGGCGGGCGCCTCCTCGTACTCGGCGATCGACTCGAGGCCGAAGATGCCGAACGCGCGGCGCAGCAGCTCGTGGTCGCGCCAGCCGTGGAGGACCGCGAGCGCCTCGGGCGTGTTGAAGTCGTCCTCGAGCGCGGCCTCGAACGTCTGCCCACTCCCCGACCGGCTCGCTCGCGCGAGCGGAAGACGTTGCGGAACCCCTCGAGCTGCGCGCGCGCCGCTCGAGCGGGCTCGTCGCCGAAGTCGATCGGCTTGCGCCAGTGCGCGGTCATGAAGAAGAGGAGCACGGCCTCGCGGCCCCACGTGTCGAGCACGTTGCGGATCGACGACGTCGTTGCCGAGCGACTTCGACATCTTCTCGCCGCCGAAGTCGAGCATCCCGTTGTGCATCCAGATGCTGCGCGAACTCGTGCCCGAGCGCGCGACGACTGCGCGAGCTCGTTCTCGTGGTGCGGGAAGACGAGGTCGAGCCCGCCGCCGTGGATCTCGAACGCCGTGCCCGAACGCGTCCTCCGCCATCGCCGAGCACTCGATGTGCCAGCCCGGGCGGCCGCGGCCCCCACGGCGAGTCCCAGGCGGTGTCCTCGCCCGGCTTGTTCGCCTTCCAGAGCGCGAAGTCGCGCGGGATCCTCCTTCAGCGGATTCGGCTCCTGCTCCTCGACCTGGTCGGGCCGCTGCCGCGAGAGCCGCCCGTAGCCCGGGATCGCTCGCGACGCGGAAATAGACGTCGCCGCCGACCGCATACGCGTGCCCGGAGTCGACGAGCGCCGCGATGAACGCGACGATCGAGTCGATGCTCTCGGTCGCCTTCGGCAGCACGTCGGGCATTCCGAGACCGAGGTCGCGCGTGTCCTCGAGATACCACTCGGTCGCGCGCGCCGCGAGCTCGGCGCTCGCGCCCGGCGCGGCGTCGTAGATCTTGTCGTTGACGTCGGTGATGTTGTGGACGAGCTTCGCGTCGTAGCCGCTGCGCGCGCAGCCACGAGCGCAGCCACATCCCGATGACGAACGGCCGCGCGTTGCCGATGTGCGCGCGCTGGTAGACGGTCGGGCCGCAGAAGTACATGCGGATCGGGCCGGGCGGCGCGGGCAGCTGCTCGAGTTGCGCGACAGAGTGCTGTAGAGCCTCACCGCCCCAGCCTAGACAGGAGCTCGCGAGAGCGGGCCATCAGCCGGTCGTTGTCACCGTCCCGGTCGGCGCCGCATGGTGACGGCGCGAAGTCCGCGGGCTGAAGGCGTAGATCTTCCCCCATCCGACGAGGTAGAGCCGTTTGCCGTCGGTCACGACCGAGGCGTAGGCGCCGTCATGCCACATCCAGACCTGCTTGCCGGTCGCGGCGTCGAGCCCATACGTGCGTCGTGCGCCCTCGGCCCCGAGATTCGAGAAGTAGACGACTCCGTCGACGACCGCCGCAGAGCCCGAGATCGGCCCGGCTGCGTCGAACGTCCACACGGTTTTCCCTGTCGCGGCGTTGAGGGCGTAGAAGACGCGGTCGTACGAGCCGACGTAGACGCGTCCGTTGTAGACGGCGGGAGAGCCGTAGACGTACGCCCCGGTCGTGTGCGACCAGACGAGCTTGCCGGTGCTCTCGTCGAAGGCGTAGACCTTGCCGTCGGTCGAGCCGAGATAGACGCGGGAGTAGGCTACGGCCGGGGTCGAGTAGAAACGGCCGTGCCCTCCGCTCCAGTCGCGGGCCGAAGCGGCCTTCCACGCCAACGTTCCGGAGCGCGCGTGGAGGGCATAGAGATCCCCGTCGTAGGCGCCGAAGAAGACCTTGCCGCGGTCGTACGCGATCGCGCCTTTCACAGGCGCGCCGACGCTGTAGTGCCAGAGCGTCTTGCCGTTGTCGGCGCGAAGCGCGTAGACCTCGCCTTCGGCCGTTCCGATGAAGAGGCGTGACCCGACGACCGTCGGCGACGTCTCGGACGCGCCGAGATTGCGCTTCCAGCGGACTTTGGGAGACGCGGCGTCGACCGCGATGACGAGCCCGCTCGACGTGTTCGCGATGCACGGGCCGCCCACGCGATTGAGGAACGTCTCGTAGACGGTTCCGCCCTTGTACGCGCTCACGGCCGGCCCCGCGGCTTCGCAGCGCCCAACGGGAAGCCCCCACTTCTTCCGTCCGGTGCTCGTCGCGGCGGCCTTGAGCTTGCCGGCAAGAGTCGCGTAAAAGAGCTTGTGGAAGCCGACGGCGGGCGGGAACTCGATGAGTGAGCTTCCGTTCGCCGTCCAGTCGAGCCGGAAGGGCGGTCGCACGCCAGCAGGAATGGTGTGCAGGTGCTGAGGCTGAGCGCCGAACATCTGCCATTCGATCGCGCCGCGACGCTTCGGTGGCGGGGCTGTCTGGGTTGAGACAAAGCCGCTCGACGACCCGACCACGTCGCCGCCGAAACGGTGCTGCGTCACGTAGTACGCGGCTGCTGCGCCGGCGAGAAGGATGAGGACGAGGACCCCGACGGCGACGAGAATGCGGCGGCGCATCACCCGATGATGCCTACGCTGGCCGCGTGGAGGGTCTTCTCCTGGCCTGGTTTCGCGAGAACGGACGCGACCTGCCGTGGCGCCACACATGCGACCCGTACGCGATCCTCGTCAGCGAGGTGATGGCGCAGCAGACGCAGATGGAACGCGTCCTCCCGCGCTGGGAGCAGTGGATGAAGCGCTGGCCTACCGTCGAGGCGCTCGCCGCCGCGCCGACGGCGGACGTGATCCGCGAATGGCAGGGTCTCGGCTACAACCGCCGCGCGCTCGCGATCCATGCGGCGGCAAAGCGCGTGGCCGCGCAGGGCTGGCCCGACGACCTGACGGAGCTGCCCGGTGTCGGCCGCTACACCGCCGACGCCGTCGCCTGCTTCGCGTTCGAGCGCGACATCCTTCCGGTCGACGTGAACGTGCGGCGCGTGTCGGAGCGCACCGGGCACACGTTCTCGGCGGCCGCCGCGCAGGCGCTGATGGATCTCGGCAAGAGCGTCTGCCTCGCGCGGGTGCCGCGTTGCGACGTCTGTCCGCTCGCCGACGCTTGCCCGTCGCGCGGCCGCCGCTTCGAGTCGACGCGGAAGCAGAGCGCGTTCGAGGGCTCGTTCCGCCAGCGCCGCGCCGAGGCGCTTCGCGTCGTCCTCGCCGGCGGGCAGCCCGACGACAGTGAAGCTGTCGCCTCCCTCGCACGCGACGGCCTCATAGAGGTTTGCGACGGAGTCGCCGCGCTACCATCCGCGACGCCGTGATGACTGGCATCTTCATCTCGCTCGCCATCCTGCTCGGGCTCCTCGTCCTGCTCGGGATCCTCGCGCTGCTCGGCCGCTACAAGAACGGGAAGTACCTCCGGCCGCTGATCCTGCTCCTGATGAAGGTGCCGCTCTTCAAGCGGTGGATCGAGAAGGGCTCGAAGGCGGCAATGGAGAAGACGAATCCCGAGCTCGCGAGCGCGATGCGCAAGCTCGAGCCGCACCAGAAACATCTCCACGACCCCGTGCGCGCGCAGAAGGCGATGTCTCAGCTCACGAAACAGGAGCGCGCAGCGCTGCTCGAGGTGCAGGAGCAGCAGGGCTCGGTGCCGGAAGAGGCGACGAACCGCCAGATGCGCCGCGCGATGGAAAAGCAGCGCAAGCGCACCCGCTGAGCGGCTGCAGCGACGCTAGACGGCGTGCCGAACCCAAACGTTGGGCTCGACGTAGAGGCCGCGTTCGTTCTTGAAGTGGACGGGCCTCAGGGCGCCCGGCACGACGTAGTCACCGTCGTCGGGAAACGTCATGCCCGTCCACTCCTCCCACTCGGCGCGGGAGCCGGAGATCGTCATCGAGCGCGGCGCGCTCGCGAGCATCTCTCCGCCAAGCCGCTCGTGCGTTCGCAGCCACGGGTCGTACGGCAGCCCGTCGCTCCGCCGCCAGGCGGCGTAGCGCTGGATCGGGACGAGCGGATAGCGCTCCTTCCACGTCGGCCTCACCGGCGCGACGAGCAGGCCGAGCCCATGCCCGGCCGCGGCGCCGCCGAGCCGGCGGAGGATCGCCTCGGCGATACCACGGCCGCGGTACTCAGGCGCGACGCCGGCCACGACGGCGCAGAGGGCGGTCGGCGGCCCCTCCACCCCGTCGGTCAGCGCCCAGTTGAGGCCGCGCGGCGACGGCGCGCCGTCGTCCCACGCGACCGGCACGCTGCACGCGTAAGCGATCGCCCGGCGTGGCTGCTCCTCGCGGTCGACGACCCAGATCTGGAAGTCGGGATAGAGCTCGTAGAGCTTCGGCCAGAACGCCTGCACAACGTTGTCGTGCGACATGAACTCCGGCCAGAGATCGGGCATCGTGCCGCGGAGCCTCGGCCGCTCGAGGTGCGTCACCAACGCGAGCCTCACGTCACTGGCCGCCCTTCGCTCCCGCCCGGCGAAGCCGGGCTCCGCGAAGAGCTGGCGACGCTGACCCCACGCCCTGGCGCTCGACGGCCCGCAGCCGTACGCGTCGTACTGTCCACGTGCCGTCGAGCATGGGGCGCGACGTCAGCCCCGCCCCAGAGACGCGAGGAGACTTCATCGCCGGAGAAGAGCGACGGCCTGGGCCGCGAGGCCTTCGCGACGCCCGGTGAAGCCTAGGCCGTCCGTCGTCGTCGCGCGCACCGCGACGAGCTCCGCCGTGACGCCGAGCGCCCCCGCGAGCCGTTCACGCATCGCGTCGCGGTGCGGCGCGAGCCGCGGCTCCTCTCCGATGAGGATGACGTCGGCGTTCGCAAGCTCCCAACCGCCTGCGCGGACTTGCTCCCATGCGCGCGCGAGCAGGTCGACGGAGTCGGCGCCCGCAAGCGTCGGATCGTCGGAGGAGAAGAGCGCGCCGATGTCCTCGAGACCCGCGGCGCCGAGGACGGCGTCGGTGAGCGCGTGCGCGAGCACGTCGCCGTCGGAGTGGCCGGCGAGACCGCGCGGATGGTCGATGCGGACGCCGCCGAGCACGAGCGGGACGCCGTCCTCGAACGCGTGCGCATCGAAACCGCTCCCGACCCGAAGTTCGGTCATGTCAGCACTCCTGGCACGTTCATTGTCATCGCCACGCTGCGATTCTGTCGAGATCGGCGGCCGTCGTCACCTTGAGGAGCCGCGGGTCGCCCTCGACGACCTTCACCCGTCCGCCGGCCGCTTCGACGTGTCCGGCGCAATCTGTCGCTTGTAACACTGTGTTACTTGGGGACAAAGCGCGGCGGAGAGCGTCGGCCGTGAACGCCTGCGGCGTCTGGACTGCCCAGAGCGCATCGCGCGCGACCGTCTCCTCCACTCCACCTTCGGCGCCCACGCGCTTGAGCGTGTCGCCGACGGGGAGGCCGGGCACGGCGCCGTCCCAGCCTTCCGAGAGCGGCGCGAGAACGCGCTCGACGACCGCGTCCGTGACGAGCGGCCGCGCGGCGTCGTGGACGAGGATCACGAGCGCGTCGTCCGCCACTTCGGCGAGGCCTGCGCGGACGGAGTCGCTCCGCTCCTCGCCGCCGGTCACGCACGCGCGCACCTTGCCGCAGCCTTCCTCCTCCGCGAGAAGGATCGCCGGCTCCTCCCAGCCCGGCGGCGCAACAAGGACGATCGCGTCGACCCACCGGCACGCCTCGAGGCGGCGGAGCGGCTCCGCGAGGAGCGGCTCGTCGCCGAGGTTCGCAAACGCCTTGGGCCGGTCCAGGCCTAGACGTTCTCCCCGCCCTGCGGCGACGAGGATCGCCCAAACCGACATGCGCGAAGCCCTGCCTAGACTGCGGCGGCCGCGGCCTCGGCGGCCTTCTTCTTCGGCGCCGCCTTCTTCTTCGGCAGCGGGCCATCGGACGCGAGCACGCCCTCGAGCCACTCGGCGCACTCCTCCTCGTCCATGTCCTTGGCGTACATGAGCTCGGAGGCGAGGATCTTCTTCGCCTTCACGAACATCTGCTTCTCGCCGGTGGACAGGCCCTTCTCGCGATCGCGGAGGGCGAGGTTGCGAACGACCTCGGCGAGCTCGAGGATGTCGCCGGTCTTCATCTTGTCGCGGTTGTGCTTGAAGCGCCGGTTCCAGTTCTTCGGCATCTCCGTGGAAACACCCGTGAGCGCCTTGAGCACAGGCGCGATCTCCTTGTCGCCGACGATGACGCGCCGCAGGCCGACCTTGTCGCAGTTCTCGGACGGGACCTGAACGGTCATGTCGTTGTGGAGAATCTGGATCGTCAGATACTCGCGCTGCTCTCCGAGAACCTCGCGCTTTTCCTTCTTGACGACCGTCCCCGCACCATGGTGGGGATAGACCACCTTGTCGCCGACCTTATACAAGCCCAACCTCCCCGCGTACTTAGGACAACAAGCCGTGAAAAATGACCGCTTCCGCCGCGAAAGCCGGCACGCTTTCCGGCGCCGGCCTCGGAGGGGCATGGTAGCAGAAACGGCCTAACTAAGCCAAATCTGCGTTGTCTGAGCGGGATTCGGCCGGATCGAGGCCGGCTTTGACCGCAGCACGCAGCGTTTCCGCCGTCTCGACGGCGATTTTCCCCGACGGCGGCGTTCCGGCGGGCGCGACCACGGCGGAGAGCCCGAGCTTCTTGCACTCCTCGAGCCGCCGCTCGGCCTGCGCCGCGGTGCGTAGTCGGCCGGTGAGGCCGATCTCACCGAACGCGGCGCGTCCGGCTTTCACCGGCACCCGGCGCGCGGCGGAGGCGATCGCAAGCGCAATCGCGAGGTCGGCACCCGGCTCGTCGATGCGCACGCCGCCCGCGACATTGACGAACACGTCGGCTTGCCCGAGCGGGACGCCGGCGTGCCGGGCAAGCACGGCGACGATCATCGCGAGCCGCTTCGGATCGACTCCTGTGGCGACTCGCCGCGGCATCGCGAGCTCGCTCTGCGCGACGAGTGCCTGAATCTCGAGAAGGATCGGCCGCGTCCCTTCGAGCGCGCACGCAACCGCGGCGCCCGGCTCGCCCGCGACCGTCCTGCCGAAGACTTCCGACGGGTCGGGAACGCCGGACAGGCCGGCGCCGGTCATCTCGAAGACACCGAGCTCGTTCGTCGAGCCGAAGCGGTTCTTCACCGCGCGGAGCACGCGATGCGCGTGGTAGCGGTCGCCCTCGAACTGGAGTACGCAATCGACGAGGTGCTCGAGGACGCGCGGTCCGGCGACCGTGCCGTCCTTGGTGACGTGACCGACGAGGATCGTGGCGATCCCGTACTCCTTCGCGACGCGCAACAGCCGCCCCGCTGCTTCGCGAACTTGACCAACACTGCCGGGCGCGGACCCGAGCTCGGTCGCGTGGAGCGTCTGGACGGAGTCGATGACGCAGACGTCGGGCCGCTCGGCGCGCAGCGTCGCGCACACCGTCTCGAGCTCTGTCTCGGCGAGGATCTCGACGCGTCCCGCGCCTCCGAGCCGCTCGGCACGGAGCTTCACCTGCGCGACCGACTCCTCGCCCGTCACGAGCAACGCGCGCCGCTCGTGCGAGATCGCGGCGAGCGCGCTCAGCAAGAGCGTCGACTTGCCGACACCAGGCTCGCCGCCGAGCAGGACGAGCGACGCCGGCACGAGGCCGCCGCCGAGCACGCGGTCGAGCTCGGGGACTCCCGTCGAGATCCGCGCGGCCTCTTCGACCTGGACGTCGACGAGGCGCAGGAGCGGCTTGGGCGGCGCCGACGCGCCCGAGACCTGCCCGACCATCTCCTCGACGAGCGTGCCGAACGCGTTGCACCCGGGGCACTTTCCGAACCAGCGGCCTGCGGAATAGCCGCACTCGGTGCAGGAGAACTGGACTGCGGACTTTGCCTTGGCCATCGGGCCAGCCTAGGCGCACCGCCGGACGCAAAGGGCTACGGAATCCCCTTCACTTCGTGTCGATGCGGTAAAACCGCAGCCTGGTTCGTGGTCACCGCTGCTGCCGCCCGGGCCTCCTCCCCGGAAGATGCGCGCAATGTCGTACCAAACGCCAAAGTCGAAGGAGGGGACCACCATGAAGCGGATCCTCGAGATCGGCGGAGTCGTCGCAGGCGTTGTTCTCATCGCTTTCGGGGCTGCCGCCATGGTTCTTGCCTACAACGGCAAGAACACCATCACGAACGAGCTCAAGATGCAGCAGATCACCGGTACGCCGGACATGACACCGAAGGCCATCACGGCCGAGGCGAAGTCGGCCGGGCTCGACATCAACAAGACCCCGATCCCGACCTGCTCCGTCGCGGGCGTCGCAGTCACGAACGGTGACCAGGCGCGCTGCTTCGGCCAGTACATGCGGATCCACACGCTCGAGGCGACGCACGGCTACGTGTACTCGCAGATGGGCATTTACGTGGCTCTGCCGTCGGCACCGAAGTCCCAGCTCATGCCGGGCGGAGGCACCGACAACACGATGTACGCGCAGAGCGATCCGAAGACCGGCGCGCCGGTGCAGAACAGCGCGCGCGACATCTGGGTGACGTACACGGCGCTGACCGGCGCCCTCAACTCGTCCTACATGGCCGAGCAGATGGCGAACTTCGGCCTCGTCGTCGGAATCGCGCTCCTGCTCTCCGGGCTCGGCTTCATCATCCTCTCTCTCGGCGGCGCCCTCGAGAACCAGTGGGCGTTCGGCAAGAAGCCGGGCGAGGAGAAGACGGTCGACGCGAGCGCGACAGCACTGAACGTCTAAAGCGGTCCCCTCCGCTCCAAGACGGAAGAGGGCGGCCTTCGGGCCGCCCTCTTCCGTTACTCGCGTATCTCTTTGACTACTCGGTAGTCGGCGTCTCGTCGCCGGACTCGGCGTCGGACGCCTCGGCCTCGACCGGCGGGACGGTCACCTTCTCGGGCGTGACCTCGCCCGGGATGAAGGTGATCTCGACCTCGTCGCCCGGCTCTCCGTCCTCGTTCACCCTGCGGCTGACAAGGATCGTCGAGCCCGGCTCGAGCTCGCGGCCGAGTACGAAGTCGGCGAGCGGATCCTCGATCTCGCGCTGGATCGCACGGCGCAGCGGCCGAGCGCCCATCGCCGGGTCGTAGCCCTTGTCGACGAGCAGCTCCTTCGCCTCGTCGGTGAGCTCGATCGAGACCTCGTGCACCGCCATCTGCTCGCGCAGGCGCCGGAGTTGCATGTCGACGATGGAGAGGATCTCCTCCTTCGAGAGCTTGTGGAAGACGATGATCTCGTCGATCCGGTTGATCAGCTCGGGCCGGAAGACCTTCTTCAGCTCGGCCATGACGCGGCCCTTCATCTCGTCGTACGAGAGGCCTTGCTCGTCGCCCATGGCGAAGCCGAAGCCCTGGTTCTTCGAGATCTGGGCGGCCCCGAGGTTCGAGGTCATGATCACGATCGTGTTGCGGAAGTCGACGCGACGCCCCTGGGAGTCGGTGAGCTTCCCCTCCTCGAGGATCTGAAGGAGGATGTTGAACACGTCGGGATGCGCCTTCTCGATCTCGTCGAGGAGCAGCACCGAGTACGGCTTGCGCCGCACGGCCTCGGTGAGCTGGCCGCCCTCGTCGTACCCGATGTAGCCGGGCGGCGAGCCGACGAGCCGGGACACGGAGTGCTTCTCCATGTACTCCGACATGTCGATCTGGATCATCGCGTCCTCGTCGCCGAAGAGGAACTCGGCGAGCGTGCGCGCGAGCTCGGTCTTGCCGACGCCCGACGGGCCGAGGAAGATGAACGAGCCGGTCGGGCGCTTGGGATCCTTGATCCCGGCCCGCGCGCGGCGGATCGACTTGGCAACCGCGACGATCGCCTCCTCTTGCCCGATGACGCGCTTGTGGAGCTCCTCCTCCATGCGGACGAGCCGCGCCGATTCCGCCTCGGTGAGCTTGAAGACGGGGATGCCCGTCCACATCGAGACGATGTCGGCGATGTCCTCTTCCGTGACCTGAGGCTGCGCGTCCTGGTTCTCGGCGTTACGCCACTGCTCCTCGAGCTCGCGCTTTTTCTGCGTGAGCTTCCGCTCCTTGTCGCGGAGGGAGGCGGCCTTCTCGAACTCCTGGTTCTCGATCGAGTTCTCCTTGTCCTTGCGCACGCGCTCGATCTCCTCCTCGAGCTCGCGATGGCGCGGCGGCGCGGACATCGCCTTGATGCGGAGACGGGACGCGGCCTCGTCGATGAGGTCGATCGCCTTGTCAGGCAGCTGCCGGTCCTGGATGTAGCGGTCGCTGAACTCGGCGGCTGCCTGGAGCGCCTCGTCGGTGATCGTGACGCGGTGGTGCGCCTCGTAGCGGTCGCGGAGACCGCGGAGGATCTGCACCGAGTCGTCAACCGACGGCTCCTCGACACGCACCTGCTGGAAGCGGCGCTCGAGGGCGGCGTCGCGCTCGAGGTACTTGCGGTACTCGTCGAGCGTCGTCGCGCCGATCGTCTGCAACTCCCCACGCGCAAGCGCGGGCTTGAGGATCGAGGCCGCGTCGATCGCGCCCTCGGCCGCACCCGCGCCGACGAGATTGTGGAGCTCGTCGATGAAGAGGACGATGTCGCCCCGCTGCTGGATCTCCTTCATGACCTTCTTCAGCCGCTCCTCGAACTCGCCGCGGTACTTCGAGCCGGCGACAAGGGCGGCGAGGTCAAGCGAGTAGATCTGCTTGCCCTTGAGAATCTCAGGCACCTGATTCGAGCTGATCCGCTGCGCGAGACCCTCGACGATCGCGGTCTTGCCGACGCCCGGCTCGCCGATGAGGACGGGGTTGTTCTTCTGGCGGCGCGCGAGGATCTGCATGATCCGCTCGATCTCCGTCTGGCGGCCGACGACCGGGTCGAGCTTGCCCTCCTGCGCCTGCTTCGTGAAGTTCCGGCCGAACTGGTCGAGGAGCTTCGAGGACTTCGATTTCTCGCCCGAAGGCCCCGCTCCGCCCGCGCCCGCCTGGCGGCGGCCGGGACCGGAGAGCATGCGGATGATCTCGTTGCGGATCTTCTCGGCGTCGGCGTCGAAGTCGAGGAGGATCCGTGCGGCTACGCCCTCGTTCTCACGGACGAGGCCGAGGAGGATGTGCTCGGTGCCGATGTAGTTGTGGCCGAGGGAGAGCGCTTCGCGCAACGCGAGCTCGAGAACCTTCTTCGCGCGGGGCGTGAACGGGATCTGGCCGGTCGTGACCTCGTCGCCCTGACCGACGATGCGCGCCACCTGCGCCCGCACTTCTTCCACCGTGATGTCGAGAGACTCGAGTACCCGCGCGGCGAGACCCTCCTCCTCGCGGAGCAAGCCGAGCAGGATGTGCTCGGTGCCGATGTAGTTGTGCTTGAGCGCCCTGGCTTCGTCCTGAGCGAGGACGACAACCTGGCGAGCCCGTTCCGTAAAGCGTTCGAACAATTCC
The DNA here is from genome assembly GCA_963767525.1 of uncultured Actinomycetes bacterium. Classification (GTDB taxonomy): domain Bacteria; phylum Actinomycetota; class Thermoleophilia; order Gaiellales; family Gaiellaceae; genus Palsa-739. The sequence continues at coordinate 1,264,093 of CAVYEH010000001.1, read as the reverse complement.
CTCGACTCTCCTTTCGTCTGTACAACCGCAGCGGGGCGGCCGAAGGTACGACCATCGTACCCCACCCCTCTGGCTGTCGAGCGTGACCCTAAAGGGTGTTATTCCCGTGTGCGGAGCGCCGGGAAGAGGATCACGTCCCGGATCGAGTCCTTTCCGAGCAGCACCATCGCCAGACGGTCGATGCCGAGGCCGAGCCCGCCGGTCGGAGGCATTCCGTACGAGAGCGCCTCGACGTAGTCAGGATCTCCCTGCTCAGCCTCGACATTTCCGCCTGCGCCCTCCTCCGCCTGCATCGCGAACCGCGATGCCTGCTCCTCGGCGTCGTTGAGCTCGCTGAACGCGTTGCCGAGCTCCATCCCGCCGACGTAGAACTCGAAACGCTCGACGATCTGCGGGTCGTCGTCGTGGATGCGCGCGAACGGCGAGAGCTCGAGCGGGTAGTCGTAGAGGATCGTCGGCTCGACGAGGCGCGGCTCGATGTACGCCGTCACCGCCTTGTCGACGAGCTGTGACCACGTCTTGTCCTGGGAAACGTCGACGTCGCGGTCTTCGAGACGCCGCTTGAGGTCGTCGTAGTCGGGCGTCCAGAGGTCGAGCTCCTTCAGCTCGTCGACGAGCCGCACGCGCTTCCACGGCGCCTTGAGGTCGAGCTCGTGCTCCTTGAACGTCACCTTCGTCGTGCCGAGCGTCTGCAGCGCGACGTGCTCGATGAGCGCCTCCATGCGGCGCATCGTGTCCTCGTAGTCCGCGTACGCCTCGTACCACTCGAGCATCGTGAACTCGGGATTGCGCTTGTAGTTGACGCCCTCGTTGCGGAAGTCCTTGCCGATCTCGTACACCTTCTCGAGCCCGCCGACGATGAGCCGCTTGAGGTAGAGCTCGGTCGCGATGCGGAGGTAGAGATCCTGGTCGAGAACGTTGTGGTGCGTGACGAACGGCTCGGCGAACGCGCCGCCGTAGCGCGGCTGGAGGATCGGCGTCTCGACCTCGACGAAGCCTTCGCTGTCGAGATAGGAGCGGACGGCGGTGACGATCTTCGCGCGGAGGATGAAGTCGTTCCGCACCTCGTCGTTCATGAGGAGGTCGAGGTAGCGCTTGCGGTAGCGCTGCTCGATGTCGGTCAGGCCGTGGAACGTGTCGGGCAGCGACTCGCGGATGTGCGAGAGGAGCTCGACGCCGTCGACCTGTAGCGACACCTCCCCGCGCCGCGACTTCGCGGGCGAGCCGGTGACGCCGACGATGTCGCCGAGGTGCAGGTCGAGCTCGCCTGTCCGTTCGACGGGGCAGATCAGCTGGATGCGCCCGGAACGATCGACGAGGTCGAGGAAGACGAGCTTCCCCATGTCGCGGCGCGCCATGACGCGCCCGGCGAGACGCCGCGTCGTCTCGGCGGTCGCCCCCGCGTCGAGCGGCTCCGCCTCGGCGCGGACAGCGGCGATCGAGTCGCGATCGCGGAAGTGCTTCGGAAGAGACATTCGGCCGCGAGCCTACGCGGCTTTCACTTCCATGATCTTGAACTTCTTCGCGCCCTTGGGTGTCGGCGCCTCGACGACGTCGCCCTTCTTGTGGCCCATGATCGCCTTGCCGACCGGCGACTCGTTGGAGAGCTTCATCTCCGCGGGGTTCGCCTCGGCCGAGCCGACGATGTGGTACTCGAACGACTTGTTCGAGCCCATGTCCTTGAGCTTGACTTTCGTCCCGACGGAAACCTCACCGGAGCGCTGCGCCGCGGTGATCTCCTTCTTCGTGACGACGCGCGCGTTCGCGAGCCGCTCCTCGAGGAGCATGATGCGCGACTCGAGATGAGCTTGGTCGTTCTTCGCCGAGTCGTACTCGGCGTTCTCGGCGATGTCGCCGAACTCGCGCGCGATGCGGATCCGCTCCGCGACGTCGCGGCGCCCGTTCGTGGACAGCTCTTCGATCTCAGCCTGGAGCTTCTTGAACCCGTCCGGCGTGAGAATGACTTCCTTCAACGTGGCCTCCTGCCCTTGCACAGTCGCCCCTGGCACAGAAACGGCCGCTGGCGAAGTGCCCCGCGGCGGGGGCGGATGGTACCACGGGTGCCCGATACCATCGGCCGATGCCCCTTGACCTTCGAGAAACGTGGTCGATCGGCGGGGTCGAGGTGCCGACGCGGATCGTTCTCGCGCCGATGGCAGGAGTCTCGATTCAAGCGTTTCGCCGCCAGGGACGCCGCTTCGGTGCCGGTCTCGTGTGCTCGGAGATGGTCTCGGCTGCGGGGATCGGGCACAAGAACGAGAAGACGTTCGGCTATCTCCGGGTCGCTTCCGACGAGCATCCGCTCGCGATCCAGATCTTCGGCTCGGATCCCGCGCAGATGGCCGAGGCAGCGCGGATGGTCGTGGCCGCCGGCGCGGACATCGTCGACATGAACTTCGGCTGTCCCGTCAAGAAGGTGACGAAGACGGGCGCGGGCGCGCACCTGATGGAGGATCCGGAGCTCGCGTGCCGCGTCGTCGCCGCGGTCGCAGGCGCGGTCGACGTGCCGGTCACGGTGAAGATGCGGCGCGGCGTCGAGAACGGCTCGCGTGCGTGTCTCGAGGTCGGGCCGCGGCTCGTCGAGGCGGGCGCGGCGGCGCTGACGCTCCATCCCCGCTCGGCCTCGCAGATGTACACCGGTTTTGCTGATCACGCGCTTACGGCGGAGCTCGTGCGAGCGCGTGTCGGTGCCGGTGATCGCGTCGGGCGACGTGACGACGCGCGAGCAGGCGATCGCGGTGCTCGAGCACACGGGCGCGGCGGCCGCGATGGTCGCGCGCGGCGCGCAGGGCAACCCGTGGGCGCTGCGGGAGATGATCGAGGGCGAGGCGTTCGCGCCGACGCGCGAGGAGGTCGCGGCCGAGCTGATCGTCTTCATCCGCGAGGCGGTGCGCGAGCTCGGCGAGCAGCGCGCGGTCGGCTTCCTCAAGAAGTTCTACGGCTGGTACCTCGGCCACGGCAGATTCCCGAAGCCGTTCAAGCAGGAGCTCGTGATGCTGCGGACGACCGACGAGGTCGTGACGCGGCTGTTCGCAGCAGCTCCGGGCGCGGCGGAGCTCGTCGACGCAGCTCGAGGCCGAGCTGCCGGCGGCGGAGGACGACGTCGTGCTCGAAGCTGCCGATCTCGGTCTACGGCGGCGGTTGAGCAGGTGCGGTGCACGCGGACGAAGTCGACAGCGACTCGTCCCTCGTGCAGCGCCTCGTTGCAGGACAGTTCCCCGAGTGGGCGGATCTCCCGGTCGAGGCCGCTGTATCCGCTCGGCACGGACAACGCGAATTACCGGCTCGGCGACGACAAGCTCGTGCGCCTGCCGCGCCAGAGTCAGGGTCGGCGCCCTCGAGCGCGAGCTCGAGTGGCTGCGCGACGCTCAGCAGCGATGCGCCGATCGCGATCCCCAAGCCGCTCGGGTCGCGGCGAGCCGGCGGAGGGATTCCCGCTCCCCTGGGCCGTCTACCATGTGGCGTGGACGGCGCGAACGTACCGGTGGACGAGGTCTCGCCGGCGACGGCCGATGATCTCGTCGCACTCCGTCCACGCGCTGCGGGGACGTACGCGACGTCTGCCGAGCCGTCGACTCGCCACGGTGCGCCTCGATCCAGGCGGCGGTCGCCTTCGTTCGAGAGCGACGCGCCGCGGCGGAAGACGTCGCGGATGCGCGGGAAGGTCGTCGGCCGTCGCCGTGCGGATCATTCCATCGCGACGCCCGCTCGAGCGCGTCGAGATAGCCGTTCGTGAACCGCGTCTGGAGGCGCCGGCCAGCGGATCCGGCCGCGCGCGCGAGCGGGTGGACGGTCCTGGAGAACGACTCGATCCGCGCGACGACTGCTCCCGTCCGTCGCGCTCGACGCTCATCGCGACCTCGCCGCGCTCGAGATGCGCCGGGCAGCGTTCCGTAGCCGAAGCGAGAACCGCGAGTCGTCTTGGCTGACGTAGACGACTCGGCACGGAAGAACCGACCAGAGCCCGAACGTGCGGACGACGAAGAGAACCGTGGCGCCGTACTCGACCGCCGCGCCGTCCGGATAGACGCGGATCCCGGACGCCGATCTGCGCCTGCCACCCGCGAACCGCGTCAACCGCGCGCTCGAAGACACCGTCCGCGGAGCCGAGCCGCCGGCTCGTAGCGGTCGATCCGGTAGCCGGCGGGAGGCTCGGCGTCGCGCGTCGCGCCGACCTCGGGGTACGACGGCGCGGCGGCGCGCGCGTCCGCGAGCGCGCGGCGCGAGAAGCGAGTCGGACGGCGCGGCGAGTCGCAGCACGGCTACGAGCGGTTCCGCTCCCAGACGATCCGCAGCCCCGCGAGCGTGAGGAACTCGTCGACCTTCGAGATCGTCCGCGAGTGCGGCGCGATGAGCTCCGCGAGGCCGCCCGTGGCGACGACCGGCGCGTCGGGCGCGCCGAGCTCCGCGCGGATTCGGTCGACGATCGAGTCGACCTGGCCGGCGAAGCCGTAGACGAGGCCCGACTGCAGCGCCTGCGTCGTCGTCTGCGAGATGACCCGCTCCGGCGCGACGAACGGCACCTTCGGGAGCCGCGCCGCGCGCGCGAACAGCGCATCCATCGAGATCTCGATCCCCGGCGCGAGCACGCCGCCCGCGAACTCGCCTGCCGCCGAGACGACGTCGAAGTTCGTCGACGTCCCGAAGTCGACGACGACGCACGGCGTGCCGTACAGCTCGCGCGCCGCGACCGCGTTCGCGATGCGGTCCGGGCCCGACCTCGCGCGGGTCGTCGTAGCGGATCGGGACGCCGGTCGAGACGCCCGGCCCGAGCACGAGCAGCTCCGACTTCGCCCACCGCTCGGCGAGCGCCTCGTACTCCGTGACGAGCTGCGGCACCGACGAGCAGAGCACCATCCCGTCGATCCCCGCGAGGTCGATGAGCGCCGCGCACGACGACCGCGAGCTCGTCCGCGGTGTGGGCGGGATTCGTGCCGATGCGGTAGTGCTCGGCGAGCCGGTCGCCGTCGTACAGCCCGTAGACCGTCTGCGTGTTGCCGGCGTCGACCGCGAGGAGCATCGCGGCGGAGTTACTCGTCTTCGGCGCGGAACGGCTCGCCGATGCGCTCGGCAAGATCCTCGGCCGTAACCGTCGGCTCGTCGCCCTCACCGCGCAGCTCCTCGATCGTCACGTCGCCCGACGTGAAGACCTTCGTGCGCGGGATGATCCGCGTCGGCCGGTTCTTGTCCCAGACCCAGACGTCCTCGAGGTCGAGCTGGAAGAACGGCAGCGCGCCCGGCGCGGTCGGCGCCGCCTGCTGAACTTCGAGCTTGTTGCAGAGGTACGTCGCGTCCTGCGTGAGGACGCAGTAGCGGAAGAGCCCGAAGACGGCCTGGTACTCCCGCTTCAGCGCGAGCTCGAGCTCGGCTTCGTACTCGTCGAGGTCGTCGAGGTGCGACACCTCGGTCAGTGTAGCCCTGGCGTTGGCTCATACTTTGCGCGGGTTGAGATCGCGCGCGCTTCTTCTCCTGGCCACCGCACTTCTCGTCTCCGGCTGCGCCGGGACGCGTACGACGCCGACGACGTTCCACTCCCGGGCGAATGCGATCTGCGCCCGGATCAACACGTCGCCCTTTCTCGACACGCGTGTGCGGTACGCAGCGAATCTCCGGAAGACGAGGTCTGGCCTCGCCGCCCTTGCTCGCTTGGACCCGCCGGCGCCCGACCGGCGCGCGTACTCGCGCCTCCTCGCCGACAAGCGGAGGATCTACACCTTCGACTCGACGCATGAAGACTCAGAGATCGCACTCGCCGTCGAGGGGGCGCGGCGGAGCCGGCACGTGCTGATGGGACTGAAGGTGAGCCCGTGGCCACCGGCGGAGAAGCGCTTCATGGCGCTGATATCCCGGGAGATCGGCCGCGATTCCTCGAACGCGTTCGCCGAGGCCAAGAGGCTTGGGCTGACGGCCTGTAACGAAGAGTCGACAGTCGGAACGGTCCGGTTGGCCCGTTCCCGCTAGCGGGGCGGCGGGAGTTCCGCTCCGAGCTCCGCGAGCGGATCGAGGACGAACGCGCGCTCGTGGAGGCGCGGATGCGGGACGGTGAGGCCCGGCTCGTCGATTCGCTCGTTCCCGTAGAGGAGCAGGTCGAGGTCGAGCGTGCGCGGGCCGTGCTCGCCCGGCGTGCGAGTGCGGCCGAAGCGCTGCTCGGTTGCGAGGAGCCGGTCGAGGAGCTCGCGGGCGGAGAGCGCCGTCTCGAGCTCGGCGGCTCCGTTGAGGAACAGCGGCTGCGGGCCGACGCCGACGGGTTCCGTCTCGCGGAGCGTCGAGACCGCGACCACTTCGATCCCGTCTTCCGCGTTCAGCGCCGCGAGCGCGGCGCGGATCGTCGCTTCGCGGTCGCCGAGGTTCGCGCCAAGGCCGACGTAGGCGCGGGTCACGGATCAGTCACGACTTCGTAGCCAGGTACCTGGTACCGGTCTGACGGTCTCGTGACGGTTACGCCAACAGTTCCGTCCAGGCCTGCCGGCCGGACTTCCGGCTTGCGCACGCGGACGACGATGCGCTCCGGCTGGAAGCGGCGCTCGAGCTCGTCGGCGACCGCCGTCGCGAGCGCTTCGAGCAGCGTGAACTGGCGGCCGTCGGACACCTCGACCACGACGCGCGTGACGTCGATGTAGTCGACCGCGTCCTCGTGCCGGTCGCTCGTGCCGCGCTCGCCGACGTCGAGCTCGATGTCGAAGAGGAAGTCCTGCCCGCGCTCGCGCTCGGCGCCGCGCACGCCGTGATGCCCGAAGACGCGCAGGTCGTGGACGTGGACGATGATCACGCGATTGTCTCCGCCGTGTCGTACCAGAGGCACGACACGGCGCAAGGGGGAACCTCTCGGTTCCCCCGAGTCCCCCTCCCCGGCGAGCGCATGAGCGAGCTCATCCGCCCGCCAGCGCTCCCGCCACGACCAGCGCGTCGACCGTTGGCTTGACGTCGTGGACGCGGAGAATCGATGCGCCACGGTCAAACGCGGCGACCGCCGCAGCGACGCTCGCGCCGAGGAGGTCCTCCGAGCCGGTGAGTTTCTTCAGCGAGCTCTTGCGCGAGAAGCCGACGAGCACCGGCCGGCCGAGCGCCGTCAACACGTCGAGCCGGCGCACGAGCTCGAGGTTGTGCTCCACCGTTTTCCCAAAGCCGATGCCCGGGATCGAGACAGATCCGCTCCTCCGCGACACCGGCCGCGACCGCGAACGCGAGCCGCTCCTCCAAGAAGGCCGCGACCTCCGAGGCAACGTCGGTGTAGCGCGGCTCCGCCTGCATCGTGCGCGGCTCGCCCTGCATGTGCATGAGGCAGAGATACGCGTCTGCGTCGGCGACGACCCCCGCGAGCTCCGGGTCGCCGCGCAGCGCGGTGACGTCGTTGACGAGGATCGCGCCGCGCTCGAGCGCCGCGCGCGCGACCTCCGCCTTCGTCGTGTCGATCGAAACCGGAACCTCACCGCCGAGCCGCTCGAGGACAGGGACGACGCGCGCGAGCTCATCCTGGACCGAAACGCCGTCGGAGCCGGGACGCGTCGACTCGCCGCCGACATCGACGAGCGCGGCGCCGTCGGAGATCATGCGCCGCGCGGCTGCCGCGGCAATGTCGGGATCGAGATGCACGCCGCCGTCCGAGAACGAGTCGGGCGTGACGTTGAGCACGCCCATGACGGACGGCCGCGGGAAGCGGTCTTCGATCGAAGCGGTCACGCGCGGAAGCCTACGGCCGCGCGCGCCTACGCCTGCTGCTCGGCGAGCGCGCGACGCGCCTCGTCGACCGCCTCACGCGCGTGCTGGAGAGTTGACTCGCGCGGGTCGTCGCGCTCACGCGCGGCGAGCGCAAGCTCGAACGCCTCGAGCGCGCCCGTGTAGTCGCCTGCGTCGAAGCGCGTCCACCCGATGTTGTTGTAGAGCGGCGCAAGCCAGTACCGGACGCCGGGATCGTCGGACGCACCCGCGATCTCGATCCCGCGCGCCGTCCAGCCCTCGGCGTCGTCGACGAGCGCGAGCATGTGCGCGGCGTCGGCTGCGAGAACGGCCTCCCCGCTCTCCTGCGCAAGCTCGAACGCCTGCCGGAACTCCGCGAGACCGGCGCCCTCCCGGCCCGACGAGCGCTCGCGGCGGCCGCGCTCCAGGAGCAAGCGAGCCGTCACACCGCCGAGCGCCTCCGCCTCGTCGAGCAACTCGTCGCAGCGCTCGAACTCGTCCCGCAGGCTCTCGACGCGCGCGAGTTGCGTCAGCACCTCGGCCCGGCCCGCGTCGGTCGTCTCCTCGGCGAGTTGCGCGAGGAACCGTTCGCGACTCGCCTCGAGGTCGTCGAAGTCCCAGAGCGGACGGAGCCGGTCACCCATGGGGGGATCATCGCAGTCCGCCGCGGCGACGATACTGCCCTTGGATGCGCCGACTCCTCGTAGCCGCTGCCGTGCTCGCCGCACTGACCGCGACCGCAAGCGCGGCCGCGACGCCGCGCGCCGCCCACGGCCCTCTCACCGGAACGTGGCGGGGCGTCCTCACGGACGGCACTCACAACGAACACATCACGATCACCGTGAACGCCCGTCAGAACGCCGGCACGTGGAAGGTCAGCGCAAGCTGCCACGGCAAATTGAGCCTCGACAGCATCTCGGGCGGCTCCCACCACTTCCGCCGGCACCTCGCGGCCGGCTCCACCTGCGCCGGCGGTGACATCGACTGCCTCTGGCCCCAAGGAACGGCCGTCTACGACAACGTGACCCCGCGCCCGAACGGCTGGTCCCGCAACGGCACGCTCCACCGCGTCCGCACGATGTAGCGGGGCATTCGGCTTCGCCGGCTCAGGCGAGAGGAATCTCTAAGGGCGCGTCTCCCGCAGCTCGGCGGAGAAGAACGCGAGTGCAGTCGCCGTCTTCAACTGCTGTTCGGCGGTGAGGTCGAGGCCCAGGCCTTCGAGGTATGCCCTGGCCTCAATTCCGGCCTGGAATGCCTCGCCGGGAGGGACTCGGGCGGAGAGCTCGAGGATCCTCGAGCCGTCGGGATAGAACCAGAGCTCGATGACGAGCTTGCGCTTTCGCGCCGGCGCCGTCTGCTTCAGCTTCAGCACGAAGATCGGCCCGAGAATCGTCAGGTCGTCCAGCTCGAGGCCCTCCGGGGCATGCTCCGCGTAGAACGCTTGCTGCTCCTTCGAGAACAGCGTGGAGATGCGGCGCTTGCCGGAGATCGCCTCGCGCACGTCGGCGTTCGGGACCGGGTTCTTCATCGCCGCGGAGCAGACATACCCTTCCGGGCTCGCATCGACCTCGACTCTGACGCTCGAGGAGCGGCGAATGTCGTCGGGGAGCGAATCCGGGACGATCGGGCGGAGCTTCACCGCCGTGTCGCCCGTCCGGCCCTGCACCCGGCGCGCCCGGACGGCGACGCCGCTGTCGTTGAGGTCCAGGTCCGGGGTGTCGAGGAAGAAGACCTGCCGGATCTGCGCCTCGAGCGGGTCGGCGTCGAGCGCGCGCAGCGTCTCCCGCTGTGCATCCATGGGGACGCTCAGCTTGACCTCGACACTCTCCGAACCTTGTATCAGCGCGAGCAGCTCCGCAAGTTCGTCGCCGCGCAGCTCGCTCGGTCTCAGCACCTTGGTTGCCATGAGTGCTCCTTTGATTGGACGGGCGACGCTAGAGGTCCGAGTGGTGCTCGTCCGTGGGAAGGCCTTCCTTCGTCCAGGCGGCGATTCCGCCGTCGAGGTTGGCGACGTCTTCGAAGCCGAGCGTCTTGAGCGTCGTTGCGGCGAGCGCCCCGCGTGCGCCTGACCGGCAGTACACGATTACGCGGCGGTGCGGGTCGAGCTCGGCCATGTGCCGGGGGCTGGCGGGGTCGGCAGCGAACTCGAGTAGCCCGCGCGGAACCTGCACAGCGCCCTCGATGTGGTGCTCCCACTCGACCGGCTCGCGAATGTCGAGCGCGACCGCCTCGCCGGTCGTGATCTGCTCGAATGCCTCTTTCGGTGCGACGTTCTCGATCTGCGCGTGTGCTTCTTCCACGAGTTGCACCGCGGTCTTGGTTGTCATGGTTGCCATCGTCGTACGTCCTTTCGTTTCGGCAGATTCCGGGTGGCCGCGAGCTGACGCCCACGGCCACCCGTACTGGAGAGCGTCGCGTCGGGCTACCCGAGCCGAGACGCTCTCGACCTCGAGCCCGCTGCCTTCCGGGAGCTTGCTCCAGCTTCTTCTCTGCCACTCCTCCTTGAGCACTTCCTCTGCGGCCTGCTCGAGGAACTCCGGGCGCGCCCACTCGTCAACATCGAAGTCGTTCTCGATGTAGCCGTGGCTGACCATGAAGTCCTTGCCGATCTCGACGCACTTCAGGTTGCGTGCGCTCAGGCTCGGCACCATGTCGACGTCCTTGATGCCCTGGTACGTGTCCTCCGCGTCGAGGTAGAACGTCTGCCGGTTGAGGATGTAGGCGGCAGCGCGCTTGTTCTCGTTCGCCCAGCGCCCGACCTTGATCATTGCCTTCATGTAGGCGACGACCAGCTCCGGATGCTCGTCTGCCATGACCTCGGTGCAGGTGATGACGGCGGGCGTGTTGGCTACCTGGATCCTCCAGTCGGAGTACCGGGAGAGGTCCTCGATCATCGCGATCTGGCCGGTTGCCTCCTGGAGATGCTGGAAGACCTTGCTCTGGGTGTAGATCGCGTCGACCTTGCCGCTCGAGCAGCGCGGTCTCGAGCGGGCGGAACGCGAGGTCGTGCTTGTGGTCGCGCCGCATCCACAGCTCGGACGGGTTGTTCATCGGCGGGACGAGCATCTCGGGCTTGTCGTACCAGTCGTCCGGATAAGGGAACTCGACGAGCTCGATGTCGTCCATGTCATGCCGTGCAGCATCAGCATGTTCTCGATGCCCATGTGCTCCTGGATCCGCCACCAGTCGTTCTTGATCGTGTTCAGGCTCTTGGAGATGCCGATCTTCTTGCCCCTCAGAGTCCTCCATCCGGAAGATCTTGTCGTCGGCGCGCACCGCCATGCAGCCGCCCTCGTGACACCCAGGTCGCGCCCAGCAGGACGGTGCGGCGGATGTCCGCGTGAACGTGGATCGGCGGATAGAGGCCGCCGAAACGGACGAGGTTGTCGAGGTTGTGGATGTAGTGCGGGTACCAGTTGTTCTCGGGCGCGTGGCGGAAGTAGGCGTACTCGACGCCGATCTTCTTGAACTCCTCACGGCACCAGCCCAGCTCCTGATCGACGTTGTTCGCCGACACCATCGGGCAGTTGGTGAACCAGACCTCTTTCCAGTCCAACGGCACCGTGGTCGAAACCCGTGCAACGGGCTCCTGCTCAGTAACAGTCATCGGGTGACCTCCTCTTCTTCGGTCGCGACCAACGCCGCGACCGGCAACGCGAGGCAATGGCCCGAAGCGCACTACGCCCGCGCTTACGACTTAGGCTCACGCACGTGACAAGCCAAAGCATCGGGGGGAACACCGATACCGCCGAGCTGAGGTTGCCCAGGCGAGCGTTGTGGCGTCCGCGCGTGACTTCGAGGGGGGATCGATGGGTCAAGCCATAGGGAGCGTGCTGCCGCTCGCGGTCGCAATCGCGATCTTCCCGATCCCGATCATCGCCGTCGTGCTCCTGCTCGGCTCCGAGCGCGGAGTCAGGAAGGCGACTGCGTTCGTCGCCGCCTGGCTCGTTGGACTCGCCGGCATCGGCGCGGTGACGCTCCTGTTCGCGGGCGTCCTCGACGCCAGTGAGGCGGACGGGCCTGCGAGGTGGGTCAGTGTGCTTTTGCTCCTCGTCGGCGTCCTGCTCGTCGTCCTGGCGGTTCGGCAGTGGCGGGGTCGTCCGCGCGGCGACGCGGAGGCGCCGATGCCGCGCTGGATGCAAAGGATGGATGGATTCTCTCCGGCCAAGGCGGCCGAGCTCGGCCTCGCGCTCACCGTGCTCAACCCGAAGAACCTCATGCTCGTCGCGGTCGCCGCGCTCGAGATCGCCGACCTCGGCATGTCGACCGGGCGTGAGATCGTCGTCCTCGGCGTGTTCGTGCTCATCGCGTCAGCCGGGGTGCTCCTGCCGCTCCTCGCCGCCGTCGCGCTCGGGGCCAGGTCGCAGCGCCGCTAGATGCGATCCGCGAGTGGATGGCTCGCTCCAACGCGGCGATCATGACCGTCCTCTTCCTTCTCATCGGCGCCAAGCTGATTGGCGACGCGATCGCCGGCTTCTCGGGCTGATCAGGTCGAGAGCTGGATCTCGGCCGGGAGGAGGTCGCCGGCTTCGTCGGCGTTCTGCTCTTCGCGGACGCGGCAGTCGAAGTAGAGGTACGCGGTCGTGAGCGCGACGATGGGCATCGTCACCGCGTAGATGATCCCCGCGATCACGTTCACGAACCAGAACGGCGTGTTCGTGACGAGGATCAGGAGCGCACCGATCAGCGGCCCGAGGACGAGCACGAGCCCGCCTCCCACAACGACGAGCGACGTGACCTTCAGCCAATGCCCGCGGACGAGTTGGCGGCTACGGCGAAGCGCCGCGCGGGCTGTGGCGTCCTCGAGCTCGACCACCGGAGCGATGAGCGCCCAGCGGCCGGCGAGCCAGATCGCGAACGGCAGGAGGAAGATCGAACTCGCGAGGAGCGCGACCGCCACGACGGCGAGCAAGAGCGCGCCGAAGAGCCGCCCGGCCCGCCGGAGAGCCAGCCGGTAGGCGTGAAGAGGCCCGACGGAGCGCCCTGCGTCGACCTCGATCAGCGCGCTCGCAGTCGCCGCCTGCACAAGCCCGAGACCGAGGAGCGTGAACGTCGTTCCGAGCGCGAGCGACACGAACGCCGCGAAGCCGCCGTTTCCCGCTCCTGCCTGCACCGCGAGGACGTTGGTCGCGCCAAGCACGATCGCCTGGAGGAAGGTGATGAGGAGGCCAACCGGCACGAACAAGACGCCGAGACCGACGAAGAGCCTCCACCGCCCCGCATACATCCGGCCCGCGGCCGCAAGGGTCTGCCCCCAGGAGCGACGGCGCGCGAGGCGAAGTGGCGCGCTGGGCCGCCACCGCGTACGCGAGAGCAGGAAGATCGCGATGAGCAGAAGCCCCGCCAGGACGAGGAAGAACATGGTCGGGTTCGCGACGAGCTGGACGATCGAGCGCGAGACGTGCGCCGCCGCGCCGCAGAAGAAGCCGGTAGCCCCCGGTCCGAAGAGCGTGCTGCCGGGCACGGTGTAAACCCGGCTCCGCCAGTCCTCGGCCCAGGTGAGCGGGTGCGTCCACTGGTAGCTCAGATTTGGGCCTGCCGGGCCGTTGAAGAAAGCCGGGTGGAGCTCGCCCCAGCGGCCCGCGAACGCTATCCATGGGTACTCCGCGTCGGCGGCCTTTGCGTCGCTCGGGATGGTCACCACTGCCGGCCGTTCGTCGACGGTCGGCCCGCGCGTGTCATCGCAGCCGACGCCCTCCGAGGCCGAGCTCCCGAGATACAGCGCCTCACCGTAGAAGTTCGCGTGCGACCCGTCGGCCGGGTGCACGACCGGGTGCGTGCCGTCGACGCGCTCGAGTTTCGGGTCGTTCCACGTCGCCTTTTCGGCGCCCTCGTGCTGGCTGTAGCCAACCTCGGTCGGGGCCTGCTGCTGGAGCGCCGCCTCGGCCGTCGGCGCGTCGAAGTTGAGCTGGATCATCTCCCAGTCGCCCTCGTGGAGGTTGTTCCAGTCGTTGAAGACGTAGAAGAACCAGTACTGGAGCGCGATCTGGCCCGGGTGCGCCGGATCGGTCACGACGTGCGCGTACATCGTCGGCGTCTTCTCGGCTCCGAGGTGCTCCTGCCAGTTCAGGTAGTCGCAGCCTGGCCGGAGCGCGTCGCCGGGGTAGTCGAGGTGGTAGCCCCAGAGCTCGGCGCCGAGATCCTTCGCCTGCGGCGCGATCTGGACGAGATCGTTCCCCCACGGCCCGCGCAGCGCGACGGTCGGCTGGCCGAACAGGTCGTTGACGTTGATCGGGAGGTAGTAGAGCCCGCCGCAACCCTCCCCGCGGGCGACGAGCCGCACGACAGGCGCGTACTTCTCGGCGAGAGCGCGCTCCGCCGAGATGCCGGCATGCGCGGAGCCTGCAAGCGCAAGCACCGCAGCGACAGCCGCGATCGCGACGACGGCAGTACGGACGCGCCTAGCCATTCTCGGGGAGAAGCTTCCGCGCGTCCTCGAGCTTTTCGTCCTCGACGAACACGTCGACCGGCCCGACGGCGGAGGCTGCGTCTGCTCCCATCGTGATCGCGCCGGCGATGTTGCTCGGGGCGTAGCCGCACTTGATCCCGTTCGCCCGGAGCGTCCCGCAGAGCATCTCCGCTTCCGTGCGGCCGGCGACCGTTGTGAGCAGGGTTCCCCCGGGATCGGACATCCGCCGAGACTAGCGCCCGACCTGGCTAGCGGCCAAGATCGTCGATCTCGTGCGCGATGTGGTGCTTTGCGCCCGGGACGATGATCGCGACGACGGCGTCGCCGACCGCGAGCCTGACCTGCTTGACGGACCGGCCTCCGAAGTAGATCGGGGTGCCCTTCGGGAGATCCAGCGGGATCTCCTTCCCGAGCAGGTTCTTGGCCGTCCGGTCGGTGGACGAGATCTGGACCTTGATGAGCTGCGAGGTCTGCCGAGTGATCGTGCCCATCACCCAGTTGCCAGTCGCTTTACCGGGGACAGGGGCCACCGGCTGCTGCGGAAGGGTCACGGGAGCGACGAGCGGTGCGCCTGAGACAGACGACGTGCTAGATCATGCGGATCCCCGCAGGGGGAGACCCGTTGATCGTGTGAGATCGCATCGACACGCCTGCCAAAACGCCCGATCAAGCGCGTGCCTCCTCATCCCGGCGTGTCGCTCGATCGGACGCCCAGACGGGCTGGAAGTCCAGGGCCGCAGAACCCTCGGAGCAAGACGCCCCGGAGAGACGCTAGCTCTGCGCCGGATCCGGGCCCTGCATGGCGGAGCCCGGGAGCGGGAACGGGCGCGGGCGCGGCTGGCGCTGCCGCTTTGCCTCGCCCTGCGGCTCCGGCGTGTCCGTCTGCGAGGGAGCTTCGTCCGGGAAGACCGTTGCCTCGTCCTCGCCGGCGAGGAGCCGCTCGAACTGGTCGCGGTCGATCGTCTCGCGCTCGATGAGAATGTTCGAGACCTTGTGGAGGCTGTCCATATGCTCGCGGAGCACGGCGAGTGCCTGCTCGTGCGCCTCCTCGATCACGCGACGGATCTCGTCGTCGATCTCGCGCGCGATCTCCTCGGAGTAGTCGGCCTCCGAGCCGTAGTCGCGCCCGAGGAACGGCTGATCGTGGTTCTTGCCGAGGACGCGCGGGCCGAGCTTCTCGCTCATCCCGAAGCGCATGATCATCGACTTCGCGGTCGACGTCACCTTCTCGAGGTCGTTCGCAGCGCCGGTCGTGACCTCGTGGAAGACGATTTCCTCCGCGGCGCGGCCGCCGAGCGTCATCGCCATCTGGTGCATGAGCGCGGAGCGCGTCGTGAGGTAACGGTCCTCGGTCGGCAGCGAGATCGTCAGGCCGAGAGCCTGGCCGCGGGAGACGATCGTGATCTTGTGGATCGGGTCCGTGTGCTCGAGGTAGTGGCCGACGATCGCGTGCCCCATCTCGTGGTACGCGGTGATCTTGCGCTCGTGCTCCGAGAGGAGACGGGCCTTCTTCTCGGGGCCGGCGACGACGCGCATGATCCCCTCCTCCAGCTCTTCCTGCTCGATGATCTTCTTGCCGCGGCGCGCCGCGAGCAGCGCAGCCTCGTTGACGAGGTTCGCGAGATCGGCGCCCGTGAAGCCGGGCGTGCCGGACGCGAGCGTGTCGAGGTCGATCTCCGGCGCGAGCGGCTTGCCCTTCGTGTGCACCGCGAGGATCATGCGGCGGCCGACGCGGTCGGGCCGGTCGACGACGATCTGCCGGTCGAAGCGGCCGGGGCGCAGGAGCGCCGGGTCGAGGATGTCGGGCCGGTTCGTGGCGGCGATGAGGATGATGTTGTCCTTCATCTCGAAGCCGTCCATCTCGACGAGCAGCTGGTTGAGCGTCTGCTCGCGCTCGTCGTGTCCGCCGCCGAGGCCGGCGCCGCGATGGCGGCCGACGGCGTCGATCTCGTCCATGAAGACGATGCACGGGGACGCCTGCTTCGCCTGCTCGAAGAGGTCGCGCACGCGCGAGGCGCCGACGCCGACGAACATCTCGACGAAGTCGGAACCGGAAATCGAGAAGAACGGAACGCCCGCCTCGCCTGCGACCGCGCGCGCGAGGAGCGTCTTACCGGTACCGGGAGGCCCGTACAGCAGCACACCCTTGGGGATGCGCGCGCCGAGCGCCTGGAACTTCTTCGGGTTCTCGAGGAACTCCTTGATCTCCTGGAGCTCCTCGACCGCCTCGTCGACGCCCGCGACGTCCTTGAAGCCGATCTTCGGCGAGTCGGGCGTCATTCGCTTCGCGCGCGACTTGCCGAAGCTCATCACCTTCGAGCCGCCGCCCTGCATCTGGTTCATGAGGAAGATCCAGAACCCGAGGATGAGGATGAACGGGAGGATGCCCGTGAGCAGCCCCCACCACGGCGACGTGCCGACCCCGCTCGAATCGAAGGTCTTGACCTGGTTCGCCTGGAGGAGATCGAGGAACTGGGTCGCGGCCTGGTCGGTCGGGTAATTGACGGAGTACTTCGCGCCGCCTTTCAGCGTCAGGTCGATCTGCTGCTTCGTCGGCTGGAAGACCGCGTCCGTGACCTGGCCGGCCTTGACATCGGCAATGGCGTTCGAGAGTTGATACTTCGTCGTCGCTTGGCTCGGGTGAAACACTCTCACCGCGACATAGGCGAAAGCCACGATGAGGACGAGCGGGAAGAATGCGCTGCGGAAGAAGCGGTTCACGAGTGCCCTGAGGGTACCAGCGGCATCCCCTTGTAAAGGTTTCGCGCCGGGGAGCGCCGGTTACAAGCTCTCGGGGATGAGCTCGTCGCTGAGAACCGCCACGTACGGCAGGTTCCGGTAGCGCTCCCCGAAATCGAGCCCATATCCGATCACGAACCGGTTCGGGATCTCGAAGCCCGTGTACCGCACGGGCACGTCGATCTCGCGCCGCGACGGCTTCGTCAGCAGCGCGCACACCTCGAGGCTCTCCGGCCCGCGCGCCTCGAGATTCCGCATGAGGTACGAGAGCGTCAGGCCCGAGTCGATGATGTCCTCCACGACGAGGACGTGCCGCCCCTCGATGTTGATGTCGAGATCCTTGAGGATCCGCACGACGCCGGAGGAGTCGGTCGACGCGCCGTAGCTCGAGATCGCCATGAAGTCGATCTCGCACGGCACGGTCAGACGGCGCATGAGGTCGGCGAGGAAGAACACCGCGCCTTTGAGGACGCCGACGAGGAGAAGATCCTTGCCTTCGTAGTCGGCGGAGATCTCCGCGCCGAGCTCGGCGATCCGCTGCTGGAGCTTGTCCTTCGTAATGAGGACTTCGCCGACCGCGCTCTCGAGCTCAGTCGTGGACACAACTCACCTCCGGATGCTGGACGATGCCCGGCACCGCGACGACCTCGTCCCCGCGCACGACGAGGGGCCACGCCTCGCGCTCCGAGCGCGGCACCTTCGCGTCGACGAAGACGTCCTGAATCTTCCGGCTCCTACCCGCCAACCTGTCCCCTGGCCTCCATCCTCGCACTCTAAGTCCTGGCAGCTCGGAGCGGATCAGCCACTCGCCCCAGCGCACCTCGCCGGCGAGCTCGACCGGACCGTGCTCGAGCCAGAGCCGCTCGTGCTCGCGCACCGCCTGGATGCCGCCGCCGAGATCGACCCGCTTCGAGCCGGCGGGGGACGCGAGGAGCTCGGCGAGCGCGGGCGGCAGCGTGTCGCGCGTGTCGAGCGCGCGGAGGATGTTCTCGTCCGCAGCCGGGTGGAGGCGGCGGAGCAGCGGCAGGATCTCGTCGCGGATGAGTCCGCGTTTCGTCTCGCCGTTCGTCGAGTCGGTGCGAAAAGCGAGACAAACCGAGCGGCAGTAGTCCTCGGTCTCGTGGCGCCACAGCGGCAGGAGCGGGTGGACGACGCCGTCGTCGTTGCGCGGCGCGATCCCGGTCGGCGCACCGCGCGAGACGAGTCGATAGAGGATCGTCTCGACCTGGTCGGAGGCGGTGTGACCCGTCGCCCTGACCTTGTAACACTGTGTTACTTGGTACCGAAGGTCGCGGAGCGCGGCTTCGGTGAGCCCGTGACCGTCCGCTTCGATGACCTCTGCGCCGAGCTCCGCAGCGCAGAAGCGTGCGTCCTCCTCCGACTCTTCCCCGCGCAGCTTGTGGTTCACGTGGACGGCCGAGACGGCGTACCCGAGCTCGCGGAGCGCGTGCCAGAGGCAGCTCGAGTCGGCGCCGCCCGAGACGAGACACGTCACCTCGCCGCCGGGCGCGATCAGGTCGTGCTCGCGGATGAAGGCCTCGACCCGCGCTTCCAGTTGAACAGGGGGCAGGAGCTCGTCCATCAGAAGATGAGCGAACGATAGGTCAGCGCGCGCGTCATCCCGATCGAGTCGTAGAGCCGCAACGCAGGCGTGTTCTCGGGCCGCACGAAGAGGCAGACCGTCGGCGTCCGATCGAGCAGGAGCCGGCAGAGATCGGAGAGCGCGCGCTGCGCGTAGCCATTCCCTCGCGCCGCGGGATCGGACCAGACCTGCTGCAGCTGGACGGCGCTCGGCGTCCATGCCGACGCCTCGGCCTTGAACCGGATCACGCCGTCTTCGAGCCAGACCCACGAGCGGCCTTCCTCGATCTGCTGGCGCGTGCGCCAGCGGAAGCCGTCGCGGTCGCGCTTGAGCGGGTTGATCCCGATCTCTTCCTCGTGCGCGGCGGCGCACGCTGGGACGAGGAACTCGAGGTCGCTCGACCGCGCCCGGCGCAAGCCGGTCTCGCCCGGCTCGGGCGCCTCGCTCAGGACGTAGACGGGCTGGCCCGACCGGTCCTCGCGCGGCCGCGGGAGCCGAGCCCGCGCCGCCTCCCACAGCTCTCCGACTGCGCGCTCCTCGCCGATGACCATCCGCGCGCCGCCGGCGGCCGCCGCCACGGCGAACGCGTCGCAGCCTCGGCCGGAAGGGACGACATTCGCCCCCGCATGGCACAACGCGACGACGCGGCCGCGGTCGTCCTCCACCGCGGTGAACCGGCCGAGCCCGCGGCGCGCGACGTCCTCGAGGAAGACACGCTCGACGGGGTCCTCGGCGCAGAAGTCGAGAATCTGCTCACGCGAGGGCATGACGGTCGAGTTCATCGCGCGATCATGGCCTACCGACGCCGCAGGCGCTCGGGGTCTGCCGCCGGACACTCGTCGGCTCGGCCGACGAGTGTTTCCAGCACCCGGTTAGAGTCGCGCGCATGCCAATTCATCTTCGTGCCGAGCCCGGCGACTACGCCGACGCCGTCCTTCTCCCCGGCGACCCACTGCGCGCCAAGTACATCGCGGACACCTATCTCGACGATGTGAAGCAGGTGAACTCCGAGCGCGGGCTTCTCGGCTACACCGGCTCGTGGGAGGGGAAACCGGTCTCCGTCCAGGGCACCGGCATGGGGTGCCCCGGCGCGACGATCGTGTTCGAGGAGCTCATCCAGCTCGGCTCGAAGAAGCTCATGCGCGTCGGCACGTGCGGCGGCCTCCAGCCGCACCACGCGCTCGGCGACCTCATCGTCGCGCTGACCGCCGTCCCCGCCGACGCGACAGCGAGGCACCTCGTCGGCGAAGAGCCGCACTGCCCGACCGCGGCGTGGCCTCTCGTCCACGGCGCCGTCCACGCGGCGAAGGAGATGGGCCAGCCGATGCACGTCGGCCCGATCGTCTCGAGCGACGTCTTCTACAACCCCGACGGCGGCCAGTACGAGCGGTGGTCGAGCCGCGGCGTGCTCGCGGTCGAGATGGAGGCGGCGGCGCTCTTCACCGTCGCGGCGCTCGGCGGCATCGGGAAGGTGCCGGACGTGCAGGCGGGCTGCCTCCTCACGGTTTCCGACATCGTCGTCGAGGGCGAGTTCAAGCGCATCTCGGACGAGGAGCTGCGTGCGGCGGTCGACCGCATGACACGCGTCGCGCTCGCAACCGTCACGTCCGATTAGCGGCGAAGTTCTTTTCCTCGTCAATCCGGCGTCGGGAAACGGCGCGACCGGTAAGCGCTGGCCTGACCTGCGCCGCCGCGCGGCCGAGCTCGGCCTGAGCGGCGACGAGGTGCTCTCCGAGTATCCCGGTCACCTCGCCGACGCCGCGCGCGACGCCGGTGACCGACTGCTCGTCGTCGTCGGCGGAGACGGGACGATGAACGAGGTCGTTAACGGGGCGGTGGGGACGAACGCCGAGGTTGCCATCCTCCCGAACGGCACCGGCCAGGACTTCGGGCGGACGCACAAGATCCCGACCGGCTTCGAGGACGCCGTGCGCGTCGCGCTCGACGGCGTCGCGGAGGCCGTCGACGTCGGCCGAGTGACGCTGGGCGACACGACGCGCTACTTCGCGAACGTCGGCTCAGCGGGGATGAGCGGCTCGGTCGCGCGCCGCGCGAACGCGATGTCGAAGCGGTTCGGCGGCCGCGCGACGTTCTTCTACGCGCTGACGCGCGAGTTCCTCGCGTGGGAAAACACCGCGGTCACCGTCCACGTCGGCGGCCACACCGTGCGCACCGGCCCGATGCACGACGTGATCGTCGCGATCGGGCGCTGGCATGGCGGCGGGATGCACCTCGCGCCGGACGCGAGCCACGACGACGGCCTCTTCGACGTCATCCTCATCGGCGACGTGAACAAGCTCGACTTCCTCACGACGGCGCCGCGGCTCTACTCGGGGAAGTACCTCTCCCACCCGAAGGTCGACCACCTGCGCGGCGCCGCCCTCGAGATCGACGCGGCCGGGCCGCTGCCGGTCGAGGTCGACGGTGAACCGATCGGGACGACACCGGCGCGGTTCGAGGTCGTCCCCGCCGCAATCCGCGTGCGTGTCCCGCGCCCGTAACCCACCAAGTAACACTGTGTTACTAGCGTTGTCTGCGGTCGCGTTCGTTGCGCTCGCGGCTCTCGTGGCGTCGGGCGCGCTGACGGGGTTCGACCAGTGGGCGTCGGACCACCTGGCGCCGCTCGCCGGCGGGACGGGCGGGCCGCCGACCGTCCTCGAGTCCCTCGTGCCGCTCTACCACGCGGCCTGGCAGCCGGCGGGAGTCGCGGTGGCGCGAGATCGTCACGCTGCCCGGGCAGGTCGTGATCTCGTTCGCGCTCGTTTGCGCGGCCGCGTGGAAGCTGCGCGCGCCGGTGTGGATCGCGGCGTGGTTCGGCGTGACGGTCGTCGAGGTCGCGTTCCGCCATCTCCTCACGCGCCCGGCGCTCTTCCGCGACGGTGTCCACATCATCTGCGTTCGATTCGTCGTGGCCGAGCGGGCACGCGCTGCGATGCGCGCTCGTCGCGGTCGCCCTCGCAACGGCGTGGCCGCGGGCGAGGACGGCGCTCGTGGTGTGGCTCGTCGCCGCGGTCGTGCTTCTCGTCCTCGCCGGGTTCCACACGCCGACCGACGTGGCCGGCGGGCTGCTGCTCGCTCTTGTGGCTTGTGGAGCTGTGGCTCTCGCCGGCGGTCGTGCTCGACGCCTTCGCGAGCCGTGAGACCTTCTTCTCGAGGAGCGTAAGCCGGTGCTCGAGCTCCTCGTAGCCCTTCGTGCGGCGCGATAGCTCGTCGACGCGTTCGGCGAGCTTCTTGATCGCCTGGACCGCCTTGTCGGCGCCGGGCGCCTCCGAGAGCTTCTGAATCGCCGCCTCGCTCAGATCGGTGAGCTGTGTAACGAGATCCTTGCTGTTGCGCTCTGCCATTGCTGCCTCCTCATCGAGTCACTCGACCATACCGGCAAGCGCTCCCAAAGTCTCGCCCGCGCCCCCGTCGATCGACCACGTCGGCCCGGCTGTCCCACGGCGTCGAGCCGCGGTTGACGATCGCGAGCGCGCCTCCGGCAGCAAGAGTCTGCTCGGGCAGGCCGGCGACCGGATAGACCTCGAGCGAGGAGCCGACGACGAGCAGGAGCCCCGCCTCGGCCGCGAGTTGCTGCGCCCGCGCAATCGCCTCCGCCGGGCAGCATCTCGCCGAACATCACGACGCCCGGCTTGAGGATCTCGCCGCACTCGGGGCACGGCGGCAGCGGAAGCTGCGCGACGGCCTCGGCCATCGGCACGCGGACGCCGCAGTGGATGCACTCCGCTTCTCGCAGCGAGCCGTGCACCTCGACGATCGCGCGCGATCCGGCGCGCGCGTGGAGGCCGTCGACGTTCTGCGTGACGACGGCGCGGACGAGACCACGCTCCTCGAGCTCGGCGAGCGCACGGTGCCCGTCGTTCGGCTCCGCGTGCGAAAGAACAGTCGAGTCGCAGCGCGTAGAACTCCCACACGCGCACCGGATCGCGACGAAACACATCAATGTGCGCCACCTCGAACGGGTCGTACTGCGCCCAGATCCCTTCCGCCGAGCGGAAGTCCGGGATCCCCGACTCGGTCGAGATGCCCGCTCCGGTGAGGACGACGCACGGCTGCCGCTCGCGCAACAGCTCTGCGAGACGTCCGACGCTCATGTCGTGATACTGCCGTTCATGGACGGCTTCACGTTCTCGACCCCGGTGCGGGTGCGCTTCGCGGATACCGACGCGCAGGGGATCGCGCACAACTCCGCGTACGTCGTCTGGTTCGAGGTTGCCCGCGTCGAGTACCTGCGCGAGTTCGCCGGCGGGTACCAGGCTCTCCGCGACCACGGCGTCGAGGCGCTCGTGCTCGAGTCGACCGTTCGCTACCGGACGCCGGCGGTGTTCGACGACGAGCTCACCGTCCACTGCCGCTGCCTCGGGATGCGCGGCGCGCGGTTCCGCTACGAGTACGCGATCACGCGCGGCGACGAGCTGATCGCGGAGGGGCACACCGAGCACGCGTGCGTCGACGCGGAGACGATGCGGCCGACGCGCATTCCCGGCTGGCTCGTCGACGCGATCACTGCGGCGGAGGGCTGACGGCCCTCTCGAAGAGCGCTCCGAGCTGGGCAGACTTCGCTCGGTCGAGCCGGCGAGAGGTAGAGCTCGCGGACGATCGCGTGATGCGTTCGCTGGGCGGCGCGCAGTTGGCGCACGCCCTCGGCCGTCAACGTCGCGAAGTAAGCGCGACCGTCCGCCGGATCCTGGTCGCGCCGGAGCAGAGCCCGCGCTCCTCGAGCCGAACGACCGCGCGGGTGATCCCGCTCGGCGTGAGCAGCCGCTGCTCGCCCAGCTGGCTCATACGCTGCCGCTGGTCAGGCTGGCCGATGAGCGTGATCAGGATCCCGTAGTCGTCGAGCGAGAGGCCGTGGTCGGCCCGCAGCCGCTCGTCGATTGCGCGCGTCACGGTCTCGCGTAACTGCAGCAACCCGCGCCACGCGGCGAACTCCTCAGGCGTGAAGGGATCGGGCTCTGGGGGAAGATTACTTGACACGATCAAATACTTTGGTAATAATACTTGCGCTACGCAAATATATCTCAAGGAGGTTCGAAGATGCTGACCACCACGCTCACGCCGAAGTTCCTCGCTCCGGAAGACGGTCTCCGGCTGCAGTCCGGCCCCGGCCGCGATCTCGTCTTCAAGGTCACCGGAGACGACACAGGCGGCGCCTTCGACTACTTCGTCGTCGAGGTCGCGCCGCACGGCGGCCCGCCGCTCCACGTCCATCACACGCAGGAAGAGACGATCCACGTCCTGTCCGGCCGCTTCAAGGTTCGCGTCGGGGACGAAGAGGCCGTGCTCGAGAAGGGCGGCTTCGCGTTCATGCCGGCCGGTCTGCCGCACGCGTTCCTCAACCTGACGGACGAGGACGCGGAGATCGTGATCGTCTACACGCCTGGCGGCGGGCACAAGTTCTACGAGGAACTCGGCCCACTGACTCGTAGTGGAACACCGGACCGCGAACAGGTCGCCGCGTGCTTCGAGCGCCACGACATGTCACTCCTCGGGCCACCGCTCAGTGCGGAAGAGGGCGCCTACTAGGACTTCGGCATGAAGATCTCGCGCGCGATGACGAGGCGCTGGATCTGCGACGTGCCCTCGTAGATCTGGAACAGCTTCGCATCGCGCATGAGCTTCTCGACCGGGTACTCCTTCATGTACCCGTAGCCGCCGAAGACCTGGACGGCGTCGGTCGTGACCTTCATCGCCGTGTCCGCCGCGAAGCGCTTCGCGAACGAGGAGTAGAGCGTCGCCTTGCGGCCGTAGCCCTGATCGAGCATCCACGCCGCCTGCCAGCAGAGGAGCCGCGACGCCTCGATCTCCGTCGCCATGTCGGCGATCATGAAGTTGACGCCCTGGTGCATGGCGATCGGCATGTCGAAGGTGACGCGCTGCTTCGCGTACTCGACGGAGTGCTCGTACGCGGCCTGCGCGACGCCGACGGCGCCGATCGCGGTTCCCGGCCGGGTCGCGTCGAGCGTCGCCATCGCGATCTTGAAGCCGTCGCCTTCCTCGCCGATGAGGTTCGCGGCGGGCACGCGGACGTCCTGAAGCGCGAACGCCGACGTGTCGGTCGCGCGCTGCCCCATCTTGTCGAGGTGTGACTCGATCGTCACGCCCGGCGCGTCCATCGGCACGACGAAGCACGACATCGACTTCTTGTCGGTCTTCGCGAAGATCGTCGCCCACGCGGCGTAGCCGGCGTTCGTGATGAACGTCTTCGAGCCGTTGAGGATGTAGTCGTCGCCGTCGCGCACCGCCGTCGTCTTGAGCGACGCGACATCGGAGCCGGCGCCCGGCTCGGAGAGGCCGAAGCACGCGAGGAGCGGCTCCTCGATGAGCGGCGTCAGCCAATGGCGCTTCTGCTCGTGCGTGCCGAAGCCGATGACCGGGCCGGCGCCGAGGCCGTTCGCGGTGATCGACGTGCCGATGCCGGAGCAGCCCCAGTACAGCTCCTCGCCGACGAGCATCCCGTCGAACGCCGAGAGCCCCGGCCCGCCGTAGTCCTCGGGAACGTGGAGGTTCATCAGGCCCGTCTCGTGCGCCTTCTCGACCACCTCGGCCGGGTGGCGCATCGCGACGTCGCACTCGGCTTCGAGCGGGCGGATCTCCTTCTCCGCGAACTCGCGCGCCAGCGCGCGCAGTTCCTTCTGCTCGTCGGTCAGCTGAAACGAAACGCCTGTCGCCGTGCTCTGGTCGATTGCAGCCACCGCTGGACCTCCGCGAAGTTGATGGAACGAGAAGATTGAACCGCCGTTCAACTTTACCTTCCGGCTCGCGAAAGTGCATGAGTCCGTACGATGCGGCTGTGGCGACGACGTCCTCGACAACCGCAATCGATCCGCTCGACTTCATCGGGATCGACAGTCTCCTCTCCGACGAAGAACGCGCGATCCGCGACACCGTCCGCCAATTCGTCGCGGACAAGGTCACGCCGTACGTCGGCGAGTGGTTCGAGAAGGGCGAGCTGCCGTTGGATCTGATCCCGGAGATCGCCGAGCTCGGGCTCTTCGGCATGCACCTCGACGGCTACGGGCTGCCGGGCGCGAGCGCGGTGATGTACGGCCTCGTCTGCCAGGAGCTCGAGGCGGGCGACGCGGGCATTCGCTCGCTCGTCTCCGTCCAGGGCTCGCTGTCGATGTTCGCGATCTGGAAGTGGGGCTCCGAGGAGCAGAAGCAGCGCTGGCTACCGGCGATGCACGCCGGCGAGGCGATCGGCTGCTTCGGGCTGACCGAGCCGGACGCAGGCTCCGACCCCGGCTCGATGCGGACGACAGCGCGGCGCGACGGCTCCGACTGGGTGCTGAACGGCGCGAAGATGTGGATTACGAACGGGACGATCGCCGACGTTGCGGTCGTGTGGGCGCGCACCGAGGACGGCAAGATCAACGGCTTCCTCGTCGAGAAGGGCACGCCGGGGTTCGAGGCGCCGCTCATGCATCGCAAGCTCTCGCTGCGCGCGTCGGTTACGTCCGAGCTCGTCCTCACGGACGTGCGCGTGCCGGAGGAGAACCGCTTCCCCGAGATCGACTCGCTGCGCGGGCCACTGTCGTGTCTGAACGAGGCGCGCTTCGGGATCGTGTTCGGCGTCGTCGGCTCGGCGCGCGCGTGCCTCGAGACGGCGATCGACTACGCGAAGGAGCGGATCGTCTTCGGCAAGCCGATCGCGGGTTACCAGCTCACGCAGCAGAAGCTCGCGGAGATGGCGCTCGAGGTGAGCCGCGGCTCGCTCATGGCGCTCCATCTCGGGCGGATGAAGGACGACGGCGTCCTCCGGCCGGAGCACGTGTCGATGGGGAAGATGGGCAACGTGCGAGGCGCTTTGGAGGTCGCGCGGATGGCTCGCTCGATCCTCGGCGGCAACGGCATCACGCTCGAGTACCCGGTCATCCGGCACATGAACAACCTCGAGACCGTGCTCACGTACGAGGGCACACACGAGGTGCACACCCTCTCGGTCGGCAAGGCGCTGACCGGCGAGAACGCGTTCCGCTAAGAGCTCACGAAGCTGGCGCTTCGCTCGCTGGTTGGAGGAACTCCGGCCGGGAAGAGCGCGGTCTTCCCGGCCTCCGTGCGGAAACCTCGTTTCTTACGCGAGCCCGGGGGCGCTTGGCGCAGGCAGCGGGCTTTGCGGGAGGCCTTCGCGCGGGTCCCCTTCGTTGTACGCACTCGGCGCGACGTCGTTCGGGCCTTCGGGATAGAAGACGCTCGCGAGCCGCTGGATGTGGAGCCGGCCCGGGCCGAGCTCGTACTGGCCGCCGCCGTACATCCGGATCCCCCGCTCCTCCGCCGCCTCGATCGTCGCAAGCAACTCGCGCACCGTCCCGAACCGCGACGGCTTGATGTTGAGCCACTGCGGCGCGACGGAAAGCGCATCCAGGTCGGCAAGCGAATGGACCGGCGCGTCGAAGCTGAGACGATCCTCCGCGCCGGCGAGCGCTTCGAGGCACCCGTCCTCGAGCCACGCGTCCTCGATCACGACGTCGGGCAGCTCCTCCGCGACCGCGCGGTACTGCTCGGGGTCGGGCTCGAGATCAACACTCGTGCCGCGGTAGTACGCCTTCAGGTCGACGACACGCACGCGGCCGAGTGCACGCAGCCGCCGCAGGAGGCCGCGATCCCAGTCCGCCTCCACGTCGAGCTTGAACTCGAGATCCGGCGCGACCTCGAGCCAGCTCTCGGGAGCACTGCGGGTGGAGACGACGAAGCGGACGGGACGCTCCGGACGGCCGAGCGCCTCGCCGAGCCCGAGCCCGTTCTGGCGAAGCGCGAGATCGAGCGCGGCGCTCTCGAACGCCCAGCGGCGGAAGCCCTCGGCCAGCTCCTCGAAGCCGTCGAGAAGGCGGGAGAAGTCGTCGAGCTTCCACGTCCCCGCGAGCGCGAGCCCGGCCGGGACGCCGTCATGCGACTCGGCCTCGTACGTGACGTCCTCCCCCACGCCGGCTACGTCGCCGCCGTCGAGCTCGACGATCGTCGTGACACGCGTCCAGCCAGACGGCGTCTCCGACTCGCGCCGCGAGAGCGCGTAGCCGTCGACGCGCAGCTCGAGCCCTGCGAGGGAATCCCAGATCGACATACTCCCGAGCATATGAGGAAGACGCTCCTCGTGTCCCTCCTGGCGGCGGCCGCGCTCGCCGCGACCGCAACCGCGGGACTGCCGCAGGCCGGGACGCTCGTGCCCGGCCGGTCGCTCGGCGGCGTCCGCCTCAGTGAGAGCACACACGCGGTGCGCGCCGCGCTCGGACGCGACCACGGCGTCTGCAACGACTGCTCTCGGACGACGTGGTACTTCACGTACAAGCCGTTCGACGCGCACGGGCTCGCGGTCGAGTTCATCCACGGTCACGTGGTCGCGGTCTACACGCTCTCTCAGCCGGTGGGATGGCACGCAACGAACGGGCTCCGCCTCGGCGCGACGCCGCTGCAAGTCCACCGGCGCGCCGGCGCGCTCCACACGATCACATGCGCCGGCTACACCGCGCTCGTCGGCGACACGCCGCACGCCCGCACCGCGTACTACGTCTTCGACGGCCACCTCTGGGCGTTCGGACTGTTCCTCCCGCACTGGAGCCCGTGCCGATGAGCGTAGGCTCGACGGAGCTCATCCAGCAGCGGAGGCGCCGACCCGGGCGGCGCCGGAGCGGGAAATGATCGAGCTCGCAGACATCGAGGCGGCCGCGGCGCGACTCGCCGGGGTTGCGCACCGCACGCCGGTCGTCACGTCGCGGACGCTCGACGAACGCGTCGGTGGCCGTGTCCACCTCAAGGCGGAGTGCTTCCAGCGCGGCGGCGCCTTCAAGTTCCGCGGCGCGTACAACAAGATCTCGTCGCTCTCGCCCGACGCGCTCGCGCACGGAGTCGTGGCGTACTCATCAGGCAACCATGCGCAGGCCGTCGCGCTCGCGGCGAAGCTCCTTGGCTCGCGCGCGACGATCGTGATGCCCGCCGACGCGCCCGCCGCGAAGCTCGAGGCGACGCGCGGTTACGGCGCCGAGGTCGTGCTCTACGACCGCTGGACGGAGAGCCGCGAGGAGATCGGCGCCACCCTCGCCGCCGAGCGTGGCCTCGAACTCGTGCCGCCGTACGACGACCCGCTCGTCATGGCCGGCCAGGGCACGGCGGCGCTCGAGCTGCTCGCCGACGTCCCCGGCCTCGATGTCCTGCTCGCTCCGGTCAGCGGCGGCGGGCTGATCGCCGGGTGCGCGACCGCCACGAAGGCGCTGCGCCCCGAGTGCCGCGTCGTCGGCGTCGAGCCGGAGACGGGCAACGACACGCAGCAGTCGCTCGCGGCGGGCGAGCGCGTGACGATCGACGTGCCGCACACGATCGCCGACGGCCTCCAGGCGCCGGAGCCCGGCGCGCTCACGTTCGAGGTCAACGCACAGCGGGTGGACGAGATCGTGACCGTGACCGACGACGAGATCGTCGCGGCGATGGTCTTCCTCTACGACCGCGTAAAGCTCGTAGCCGAGCCGAGCGGCGCGGTCGGCGTCGCCGCGCTCCTCTCCGGAAAGCTCGACGCCCGCGACCGCACCGTCGGCGTGATCGTCTCGGGCGGGAACGTCGGCGCGGCGCGCTTCGCCGAGCTCGTCAGCTCAGCAAGCCGCGCAGGTTGATCTCGAAGAACGTCTTCTCGGCAGCCGCGACGTCTGCCTCGCCGGCCGGAAGGCGGTCGAGCACCCACGCGGTGAGCAGCTCGTCGATGCCGCCGTAGACGATCGTCGCCGCGACGCGCGAGTCGATGTCCTGCCGGAACTCGCCGCGCTCGATGCCACGCGCGATGACGCGCTCGATGAGGTCGATCGGCTGCTCGAGCTCGCCGATCCGCTCGGCAAGCTCCGAGCTGCGTCCGAACTCGTGGATCACGACGCGCACGACATCGGGCAGGTGCAGCCACGTGCGGAGGATGATCGCTGCGACATGGCGGAGCTGGTCGACGGCCGGCTCGTCGGTCTCCTCGACGTTCCCGATCCGCTCGAGGAGGACGTTCCAGTTCTCCTCGAAGACCGCCTGGAGCAGGACGTCCTTCGAGTCGAAGTAGTGGTACAGGAGGCCGTGCGCGATGCCGGCCTCCTCCGCGATGTCGCCCACGCGGCTCGCGTGGAAGCCCTTGCGCGCGAACACGCGGACAGCGGCGTCGAGTATCTGACGCCGTTTGTCCTCGGTCGCTACGGCCCGGGCAGTTACGTCGGCTTCCCGGTCGCATCGGAGACGGCGCCGGCGATCCTCCCGACAGCCTGCTGGAGCTCGCTCGGAATGATCCAGACCTTGTTCGAGTCCCCTTTCGCGATCTGCGGGAGCATCTGCAGGTACTGGTACGCGAGCAGTTCGGCGTCGGGCTTCCCGTCGTGGATCGCCTGGAAGACGGTCGCGATCGCCTTCGCCTGCCCTTCCGCGGCGAGGATCGTCGCCTGCCGCTGGCCCTCGGCGCGAAGAACCGCCGCCTGCTTCTCGCCCTCTGCCTGGAGGATCGCCGACTGCCGCTCGCCCTCCGCGGTGAGGACCACCGCGCGCTTGTCGCGGTCGGCCTTCATCTGCTTCTCCATCGATTCCTTGATCGACCCGGGCGGGTCGATCGCCTTCAGCTCGACGCGGTTGACGCGAATCCCCCACTTCCCCGTCGCCTCGTCGAGCACGCCACGCAGCTGCCCGTTGATCTCGTCGCGCGAGGTGAGCGTCTTCTCGAGCGCCATCCCGCCGATGACGTTGCGGAGGGTCGTGACGGTGAGCTGCTCGATCCCCTGGATGTAGTTCGCGATCTCGTACGTCGCGGACTTCGGGTCCGTGACCTGGAAATAGATAACGGTGTCGATGCTGACGACGAGGTTGTCCTCGGTGATCACCGGTTGCGGCGGGAACGACACGACCTGCTCGCGCAGATCGATGAGCGTACCGACGTGGTCGATGAACGGGACGACGATCGCGAGGCCCGGGTTGAGCGTCCGCGAGTAGCGCCCGAGCCGCTCGACGATCCGCGCGCGGGCCTGCGGGACGATCCGGACGGTCCTCGCCAGGCCGTAGAGGAGGGCAAGTGCAAGAGCAACAACGATGACGGCCGTGACTAGACCCATGGCAACTCAGCTCCTTATTTGTAGACGAGCGCCGTGGCGCCCTCGATCTGTGCAACTTCGACCTGCGTGCCCGGATCGAACACCTCGGTGGGCGTGTACGAGCGGGCGCTCCATTCCTCTCCTCCGATCTTGACGCGTCCGCCCACGTCGTCGACGCGCTGGAGGACGACGGCCTTCGCTCCCTCGAGCGCGGCGGTGCCGGTGCGGATGGCGCGCGGCGACCGCAGGTGCGCCTTCGCGATCGGGCGGAGGAATGCGAGCGAGGCGAGCGACCCGGCGACGAACACGCCGGTGCAAACCAAGAGCGGCGCGCCAAGGGCGGCCGCGAGAGCCGCCGCCAGAGCCGCGAGCGCGACCGGGCCGAGGAAGAAAAGCCCAGGCGTGAAGATCTCACCCACGGCGAGCGCGACAGCAGCAATAACCCAGAGAAGCCAGGCGGGCATCCGCTTTAGAGCCTACGCCTGTAGACCGAGCTGTGAAGGCAATTCGGCGAGATTTGTGATCCTGGGCTCAAAGTCCGGATGAAGCCGGTCGCGGTCGAGGAGGATCGCGACCATGCCGATCGCGCGGGCGCCTTCGATGTCGTCGGTGATCTGATCGCCGACCATCGCCGCCTCCGCCGCCTTGACGTCGAGCAGGTCGAGCACGGCGCGGAAGATCGAGGCGTGCGGC
This sequence comes from uncultured Actinomycetes bacterium, assembly GCA_963767525.1. Classification (GTDB taxonomy): domain Bacteria; phylum Actinomycetota; class Thermoleophilia; order Gaiellales; family Gaiellaceae; genus Palsa-739. The sequence goes on along the minus strand of CAVYEH010000001.1, from coordinate 1,232,958 downwards.
TTCGAGCGGCCGTGGTGGAACGAGCTGATCCCCGCGTCGACGTCGAGCGCGTGATGAACGGCGAACTCGCGGACGTCGCGCGCCGAGTTCGACACGAGCCCGATGCGAAGGCCGGCGGCTCGCAACGCCGCGAGCGTGGGCACGACGTCCTCGTAGAGGTCGAAGTTCGCGTGGTTCTCCCAGCCGCGCGTGATCTCGACGGCGCACGCGTACGCCGAGTCGGCCTCGCCGCCCATGCCGCGGATGATCCGCTCGGTGAAGCGGAACCAGATCTCGTCGTCATGCTCGAGCTCGGGATGGCGGTGGAGGTCGACGAGCGCCGCGTCGCGCGCCGCCTCGAAGCGGAGAGGATCGAGCGTCAGGCCGTACCGATCGCCGGCGCGGACATAGCCCTCGGGCCCGAGCTCCGGGCCAGGGCGCGCGAGCGTGAAGTCGACGTCGAAGAGGACGGCTTTCAGCTCAGCCACTCGACCACCTCACCGTGCTCCGGATAGGCCGCGTCCTCGTTCCATGCCACTGTCTGGACGATCGTCCACAGTCGCGCGCGCTCGCGATCAAGGCCGAGCTCGGCACACAGCCGGTCGAGTCGGCCGAGCGCCTCTTCACGCGAGTGGCCGAGCTCACCGGAGCGGACGATCGGCGCGATGGCGAACTCGCGCTCGGCCGCGAGCGGCTTCGGGTCGATGACGAGCCACGGCTCGCGCTCCGCCGAGAGGACGTTGTCCCCGTGGAGATCCTGGTGGACGAGCACGAGCTCTCCCTGCGTCGCGGCGAGCTCGCGGGCGAGCACGCCGACCTCGCCGTCGAGCGCCCACCACGCGACCTCGTCCGCGAGCGTGTGGAATCCGGTCGCGTCTTTCCAGAGCCGCGGCAGCAGCTCGATGAGCACGCCGAGCGGGTCGGCGGCGCCCGCCGACAGGAATGTCCCCGGCTCGCAGCGTTCGAGGAGGAGCGCGTTCCGCGCGTCGTCGCGGCGGAGCAACCGCACCGCGCCGTCGCCGTCCCAGCGCTCGAGCGCGTCCGCCTCTTGCTCGGACTCGCGGTGCGGATGGCCGATCTTCAGCACCGCCGGCGTACCATCCGCAAGCTCCACCCGCGCGACGTGTTCCGAGGCAGCGCCGGGCGCGTACGGCTCGCCGAGCCTGAGGCCCCACTCCTCGGCAAGCTCCTCGACCGACATGCCGCTACCCTATGGCCCGTTCTCGGGGTGTGGCGCAGCCTGGTAGCGCGCTCCGTTCGGGTCGGAGAGGTCCCCAGTTCGAATCTGGGCACCCCGATATATGCACCGCGTCCATGCCATAGGACTTGCTTCGCTCTGCTGTGCCGTCGTCGCGGTCGTGGCGGCGTGCGGGTCGAGCTCGCAGGTCCAGGAGAACTACGCCTCCCTCGGAAACGCGATCTGCGGGACGTTCATCGACGCCACCGCGGCCGACCCCAGCCCCGCGGGCCGGCTCAAGGCGATCGATGTCGCGCTCTCCGGGCTCCAGGGCCTCAACCCGCCGAAGACCGTCGAGACCATCTACGTCAGGCTCCTCTACCACTTCAAGGCGGCGGTCAACGTCCTCAAGCCGAACATCTACAGGCTCGACCGCCTCGCGAAGCACTTGCAGAAACATCCCAACGACAAGGTCGCGGCAAGGCGGTACGCCCGGATCGCCGGGAGGATCAAGAGTCATCTGGCAGCGGCGGCGGCAGCAGCACACACGCTCGGCATGGGCCGTTGCGAAGCCGCCTTCAACGGCTAACCGAACCCGTAACTACCGGGAAAGCGCTCGGCGAGGACTCGAACGAGCAGCGCCGCCGGAAGTCCCATGACGTTGAAGAAGTCGCCGTCGATCCGCTCGACGAGCGACGCGCCGAGGCCCTGAATCGCGTACGCGCCGGCGCGCCCCTCCCACTCGCGTGAGGCGACGTAGTGCGCGAGGTCGCGCGGCGTGAGGGAGCGAAACGTGACGAGCGTCGTCTCGCGATGCACCTCCTCCCACGCATCAGTGAGAAGCGCGAGGCCCGAGACGACCTCGTGCGTGCGGCCCGCCGAGCGACGCGAGCATCTCTTCCGCCTCCTCCGCGCTCGCGGCCTTGCCATAAACGCGACCATCGAGGACGACCTCCGTGTCGCAGCCCAGCACCGGCCGGCCGCCCGCCGCCACGGCGAGCACCGAGCGCGCCTTCCCGACCGCGTGCGCGACCGGGTCGTCTTGAGTCTCTTCGTACTCCGGCGCGACGACGTCGAACGGGACGCGCAGCAGCTCGAGGATCTCGCGCCGCCGCGGCGACGTCGACGCTAGGAGGAGCGGGGCTGCAGACGGGCTCGCCATATCTCCTCCGCCGGCCACTTCCGGCCCCAGTCGGCGGTGACGAAGGCGTAGCGCTCGTGCGTCGCGGTGCCTTCAGGCGCCTGGATCTCGATCAGATCGAGGATCTCGAAGCCGCTCGCGCGCAACAGGCGGATCCAGTCGCCGTGCGCGAGGTGGTACTCGATCCCGCTGTCCGGCCACTGAAACTCGTGCATCCCGAACTGCGGCCGCTGCAGCGTCTCGCTCGCCGACGCGTCCTCGTCGTCGGGCGAGCAGAGGAGCACGAGCGTCGAGTTGCGCAAGAAACAGAGCTCGCCGCCCGGGCGCAGGAGCCGCGCCGCCTCCGGGATCCACTTGTACGGGTCGGCCCAGATCGAGGCGCCGTACTCCGAGAAGACGACGTCGAACGACGCGTCGGGGAGCGGGACATCCTCCCCGAACGCCTCGACGAACTCGAGCCCGAGCCCGAACTTCTCGTTGCAGCGCCTTGCCGTCGCGAGCTGCGCCGGCGTCGGATCGACGCCGACGACACGCGCCGCTCCCGCCTTCTTCAGCCACGCGCCGAAGTACGCCGTTCCGCAGCCGAGCTCAACGACGTCCTTGCCGGTCATGTCGGGCAGCGCGTTGAGCTCGCGCTCCGGCACCTCCCAGACGCCCCACGTGATCTCGTCCTGAGCCCAGGCGCTCTCGGCGCGGGCGTCGGTGTACTCCGCGTTCGCGCGCGTCCAGCCCTCGACGTTCGGATGGGTCACGAGAACCAGAGAGCGATCTCGCGCGCCGCCGACTCGGGAGAGTCGGAGCCGTGCACGAGATTGTCGGGCATCGAGACCGCGAGGTCGCCGCGGATCGTTCCCGGCGCGGCCTTCGCGGGATCGGTCGCACCGATCGTCGAGCGCATCGTGAGGATCGCGCCTTCGCCCTCGACGACGAGCGCCCAGGTCGGGCCGGACGTGATGAAGTCGACGAGCTCGCCGAAGAACGGCTTCTCGCGGTGCTCGGCATAGTGCTCCTCGCCGAGCTCACGGCTCGCGGTGAGGAGCTTGCCCTCGCGGATCTCGAATCCGCGCGCCTCGATCCGGCCGAGAATCTCGGCGGAGAGCCGACGGCGTACCGCGTCGGGCTTGATGAGGATGAGTGTCTGCTCTACGGCCATCGCGGCGGCACTGTAGCCAGACGCGTCAGCGCGCCCGGCGGCGAGCCGTCGTCGCGGCAGCGGCGCGGCGCGTCCCGAGCGCGGGCGGTGCACCGACAGGCGCCGTGAGCTGCATCGGCGTCTCGCAGTACGGGCAGATCTGCCAGAGCGGCTCGAGCGGCGCCTTACAGCTCGTGCACGCCTGCTTGAGCTTCGTCGTGCAGACGGGACAGACGAGGAAGCTCGGATCGACGTCGGCGTGGCAGACCGGGCAGCTGATGTCGGCTGCCGCGAGCCGCGACTCGATCGCACGGATCTCGAGCTCGCGCTCGCGCCGGTCGTCGATGAACTCCGGCGGGCGGAAAAGCATGTAGATGAACGGCCCGATGAACGGCGGGAACAACCCGACGAGCGTCGCGAGCCCGATGAGGAGCGGCTGCTCGATGCGCCGCGTCGCGTCGCGGAACGTCCAGTAGCCGAGCGAGAGCCAGAACACGACCAGGATCGCGCCGGTGATCTCGATGCCGAGCTGCGCGTTACCCGAGCTCAGAGCGCTGGCGAGAACTGTCACCCGCGCATCCTAAGTCTCGCAGAGGTCCGCCAGCAGATAAAGCGAGCCCGTGAGGAGGACTCGTGCGTCGCTCCCGGCGAGCTCGAGGGCGCGAACGCGCGCTGAATGCGGCTCCGGGACGGCTTCGACGTGCGCGAAATACGGCGCCGCGAGCGCGGCGAGTTCGACTGCCGCGAGCGCGCGGTCGTTCGAGCTCTCGGTCGCGACGAGCGTCGAGCCTGCGCGCGCGAGGCGCTCGAGGATCGCGGCTGAGTTCTTGTCGCGGAGGATCGATGCGACGACGACGTACCGCCCTGGTTCCGGGAGCCGCGCGAGGAGCCAGTCGACGGCCTCGGGCGTGTGCGCGCCGTCCCAGATCTCGCGGCCGCGCACCTCGAAACGCCCCGGCAGGCCGGCGTCGGCAAGGTCGACGTCACGGCCGAGGAACGCAGCGGCCGCCTCGCGCGCGCCGCCGATGCGCACGTCGTTGCCGGGCACGAGATGCGCGAACTCCTCGTCGGGCAGGACGACGACCGCGCCCGGCCGGGCGACCGCGAGCTTCTCGCGCGCGATCGCCTCGCGCGTGTCGCCGAGCCACTCGGTGTGCTCGAGACCGACGTTCGTGAGGAGGACGACGCGCGCGTCGATGACGTTCGTCGCGTCGTGCCGCCCGCCGAGCCCCGCCTCGATCGCGGCGTTCTTCGTCCCGCTCGCGGCGAAGTCGGCGAACGCCGCCGCGGTGAGGATCTCGAACTGCGTCGCGCCGAGCTCCTCCGCCGCCGGGCGCACGCGCGCGATCGCGCGCTCGAAGCCGTCGGGATCGGTCTCGAGGCGCTCGTGCCAGCCGCTGACGTGCGGCGACGTGTACGCGCGTCCGCCGATCGTCGCGGCGAGCCGGCGCGTGGCGGTCGACTTCCCCTTCGTGCCGACGACGTGGATCGTGTCGAGCTCGCGCTCGGGATTGCCGAGCAGGGCAAGGAGGTCACGCATCCGCTCGAGCCCGAAGCCGTCGGCCGGCCACGGGCTGAGCGAGCTAAGCCAGCGCGTCGCGCTCTGCAAGGTATTGCGCGAGCTTCTCGCGCTCGCCCTGGACGGCCACGGGGTCGGCGTTCGCGACGAACTTCTCGTTCGCGAGCATCTTCTCGGCCCGGTCGATCTCCTTCTGCAGCCGCGCCCGCTCGGCCTCGATGTCGCCCTGCGCGCGCGTCGGCGGACGGCCGGACGACCGCCTCGAAGATCCGCAGCGCGTCGCCGTCGAGCGCGATGCGCACCTGGCTGCGCCGGTAGATCCGCGCCGCGGTCTGCGCGCGGTCGAGCGCGCCGAAGTCGCCGTCACGCGTCGCGGCCTCGGGCCACGGCGCCACGATCAGGCGCGACTCGCGGCCGGGCAGCTGCGTCCAGATCTCCTCGGTCACGTGCGGCATGACCGGGATGGAGGAGCTTGAGCAGCCGCTCGAGCGCCGCGAGCGCCGTCGCGCGGACGTCCTCCTCGCCGAGACGCGGCTTGATCGACTCGAGGTACCAGTCGCAGAAGTCGTCGAAGATGAGGTGGTAGAGCCGGTCGACGGCGTGCGCGAAGTCGAAGCGCGCGAAGTCGTCCTCGATCTCCTGCCGCAGTCGCATCGATGCGCCCGAGGATCCAGTCCTCCTCGACCGAAGCCGGCCGCGCGTCCGGCTCGACCGCACCGGCCATCAGCAGGAGCCGGCTCGCGTTCCAGAGCTTGTTCGCGAGCTTGCGACCCTCCTCGATCTGCTGCGAGTTGAAGCGGACGTCCTGCGTCGAGGACATCTTCAGAAGCCCGTAGCGCAGCGCGTCGGCGCCCTGCTTCTCGATCTCGTCGACCGGGTCGATGCCGGTGCCGAGCGACTTCGACATCCGCCGGCCGTCGGCCGCGAGCAGCGTCGAGTGGATGATCACGTCGGTGAACGGCACCTCGCCGAACAGCTCGAGCCCCGCGAAGATCATGCGGTTCTCCCAGAGCCGGATGATCTCGCGCGCGGTCGTCTGGAGCGTGCCCGGGTAGAACGCCGCGAGGTCGGGCGTCTCGTCGGGCCAGCCGAGCGTCGCGAACGGCCAGAGCTCCGACGAGAACCACGTGTCGAGCACGTCGGTCTCGCGCCGCAGCTCGGTCGAGCCGCACTCGGCGCAGGCATCCGGATCGGTCTCGGCGACCGTGACGTGATCGTCGGGGCAGTACCAGACCGGCAGCTGATGGCCCCACCAGATCTGGCGGGAGATGTTCCAGTCGGGCGCGTCCTCGAGCGACGAGATCGCGAAGCGGTGCTGCGACTCGGGATGGAACACGACCTTCCGCTCGTTCAGCGCCTCGATCGCGGGCCGCTTGATCTCGTCCATCCGGCACCACCACTGCAGCGAGATGAGCGGCTCGATGCGGTTGTGGCAGCGCTCGCACGTCGGCACGGCGTGGCGGTAGCTCTCGCGCTTCTCGATCTGGCCGCGCTCGGCCGCCCACTCGAGGATGCGCTTCTCGCGCCTCGTCCTGCGTGAGGCCGGCGAGCTCGCCCGCGGCGTCGTTCATGCGGCCGTCCGGCCCGATCACGGTCAGCTCGGGAAGCCCGTGGTCGCGGCCGATCGCGAAGTCGGTCGGGTCGTGGCCCGGCGTGATCTTCAGCGCGCCGGTCCCGAACTCCATCTCGACGCGCTCGTCGGCGATGACCGGGACATGCCGCTCGACGAACGGGACGATGACCTCCTTGCCGACGAGATCGCGGTAGCGCTCGTCGTCGGGATGCACCGCGACGGCGACGTCGGCGAGGATCGTCGCCGGCCGCACCGTCGCGATCGCGATGTGGCCGGAGCCGTCGGCGAGCGGGTACTGGATCGTCGTGAGCGCGTCGTCCATGTCGACGTCCACGAGCTCGAGATCGGAGAGGGACGTCTGGTGGTGCGGGCACCAGTTGATGATCCGGTTGTCGCGGTAGATCCAGCCGCGCTCGTAGAGGTGGACGAACCACCGCATGACGGCGCGGACGTAGCCGTCGTCCATCGTGAAGCGGATGCGCCGGTAGTCCATCGACGCGCCCATGCGGCGGAACTGGTGGACGATGTTGCCGCCGTACTCGTGGAGCCACTCCCACACGCGCGCGACGAACGCGTCGCGGCCGATCTCCTCGCGGCTCGTCCCCTCGCTCTGGAGCGCCTTCTCGACGACGTTCTGCGTCGAGATGCCGGCGTGGTCGTAGCCGGCCTGGACGAGGACGTTGTAGCCCTGCATCCGCTTCCAGCGCGCGAGCGCGTCACCGAGCGAGAGCTGCAGCGCGTGGCCGAGATGGAGGTTGCCGGTGACGTTCGGCGGCGGGAAGCAGTAGACCCAGCTCTCACGCGTCGGGTCGGGGTCGGCCGCATAGAGGCCTTCCTCTTCCCATGTCTGCTGCCAGCGCTGTTCGACGCCCTGCGGCTTGTAAAGCGTGTCCATCGGGCGGATGTTGTCAGGCAGCGACTATGCGCATGACCGTAGCAGGCGTAGAGTCGTGAGGATGCGTTGGATCGCGCTTCGTCCTGCTCGGCAGTGCCGGGCTCGTGCTCGCCGGGCTGCGGCGGGTCGAGCTTCCCGACGCGAGAGTTCACCGTTCCGTCGTCGTCGATGGAGCCAACGCTTCATTGCGCGAAGCCGGCCTTTGGCTGCCGCGGGGTGGCGGCCGATCAGGTGTTCATCGCACGTCGGCAAGCCGGTGAAGCGCGGCGACATCATTGTCTTCCAGACGCCGCAAGAAGGCGGCGTACTCCTGCGGCGAGGGCGGCACGTTCGTCAAGCGGATCGTCGGGCTGGCGGGCGAGACCGTCAGCGAAGACGGCCAGGGCTTCATCTCGGTGAACGGCAAGCGGCTCGCGGAGCCGTACGTCTCGGCGAAAGCTCGAGCGCTCGACACCAACTACCACGGGAACGCAAGTGGAAGGTGCCCGCCGGCGACTACTTCGTGCTCGGCGACAACCGCTCCCAGTCGTGCGACTCGCGCGCACTGGGGCGGCGTGCCGAGCAAGAACATCATCGGCCCGGTCGTGAAGATCGGCCGCGCGGCTAGGCCACGCCAGGCCACGAGCCGCCGACCTGCTCGAGGATCGTCTCGAGCATGTGGAACGACGAGAGGACGTGGTCGCGGGCGAGCGCGCGTGCGCCGTCGGGCTGCCGGCGGCGAGCGCCTGCCGGATCGCGCGGTGCTGCTCGGCGTTCTTCGCGTAGAGGCCGTCGATCGAGTGGTCGCCCGGCGCCCAGACGGCGGGGCCGGAGAACGTGCGGCGCGAGCTCTTCGCGAGCTCCTCGACGAGCGGGAGACCGGCGACGCGGTAGATGACGTCGTGGAACGCGTGGTTCGCGCGCACCCAGTCGCCCATGACCGAGCGCCGCGCCTCGCCCGGCTCGCGGGCGCGGAGATCGAGCGAGATCGCCGCGAAGTGCTTCTCCGCCGCCTCGAGCTCCTCGAGCTCCGCGGGCGTGATCTTCTCCGCCGCGACCCCGGTGGCGAGCGCCTCGAGCTCGGCGCGGATCATGAACGCCTCGTGCAGCTCCTCGCGCGAGATCGTGCGCACGCGAACACCGCGGTTCGGCACGAACGAGACGAGGCCGAGCGCGGCAAGCCGGCGCAGCGCCTCGCGAATCGGCGTCCGCGAGACGTTGAACTGCTCGGAGAGCTGCTCCTGCCGGAGAACCGTGCCAGGCGCGAGCTCGCCCGAGACGATCGCCTCCTCGATCACGAGTGCGATGTCGTCGGCCTTCGTCGAGTCGAGGACGCGGGTCATGCAATGAGTGTACGGCCGTGGCCGCGGGGTCGAAATTGATCCGCAACTGGCACGAACCCGACACGGATCTGCGATGAATTCACCGGTAGCGTCGACTCCGAGGGCGGAGGGAACGCGGCCCCACCCTTGGGTGGGGGTATGCGCAGAGCCGGCCTCGCCGCGCCAGCGAGAAGCGGCGGAGCGTTCCTAATCGGTGTCGTGATCGCGCTCGCAGAACTCCGGGCACGTGCAGTCGGCGAGCTCAGCGATCGGCGGGTCCTCCGGATCGAGGAGCGCCTGGTCGTCGAACTTCTCCTTCGCCTCGAAAATCGTCGCACTCATCTCACTCCTCCTCAGTCGAGTCGTTGGTAGGCGGGAATCGTCAGGAAGTCCTCGAGTTGGTCGGCGAGCGCGAGCGATGCGAAGAGATCCTTCGCCTCGTCGCCGGCCTCGACCGCGGCGATCTCGTCGCGCACCTGCTGCGCCGAGACGCGGCCGTTGCGTACCCACTGCCAGATCTGGGAGCGGGAGATCTCGGCCGTCGCGGCGTCCTCCATGAGGTTGTCGATCGCCGCCGCGCCGACGCCGTGCAGCCACGAGTCGAGGTAGCGGACGCCGACCGAGACATTCGTGTGGACACCGGCGGCGGTGACCTCGCCGGGCGTGTCGGGGATCGACAGGAGCGCCGCCTCGTCGGGCACTACGTCGTCGCGGAGCCGGTCGAGCTGGTTCGGCCGCGCGCCGAGCGCCGCGTCGAAGACCTCGGTGCAGACGGGCACGAGATCGGGATGCGCGACCCACGAGCCGTCGAAGCCGTCGCGCGACTCGCGCTCCTTGTCGTCGCGCACCTTCGCAAGCGCGACCTCGTTCACCTCGGGATCCTTCCGCGACGGGATGAACGCCGCCATCCCACCGATCGCGTGCGCGCCGCGCTTGTGACAGGTCGCCACGAGCAGCTCCGTGTACGCCCGCATGAACGGCACCGTCATCGTGATCTGGACGCGGTCGGGCAGCACCCAGTCGCGCGCGCGGAACTTCTTGATCGCGCTGAAGATGTAGTCCCAACGGCCGGCGTTGAGCGCGCAACCCCAGTCGCGGAGCTCGTAGAGGATCTCCTCCATCTCGAACGCCGCGAGGACCGTCTCGATGAGCACCGTGCAGCGGATGGACGGGTCGTCGACGAGACGGAACGCGTCGGCCCAGAGCCGCGCCTCGAGATGGGACTCGAGCTTTGGGAGGTAGAAGTACCGCGCCCCGCTCGCGTACGCGAGTCCGAAGTCGAAGAGCGACGCGGAGACGGGCTCGCCGTCGATCTCGTGGTGCCGCTCGACGAGGTGCCAGCCCCGCGGGCGGATGAGCAGCGTCGCGACCTCGTCGTTCAGCGCGTACGTCTTCTCGGGCGTCTCGAGCGTCAGGTCGCCCACGATCGCGTCACGCACGTTCGCGTGGCCACGGACGACGTTCTCCCACGTCGGCGAGTTCGCGTCCTCGAAGTCGGCCATGAAGCACCGCGCCCCGGAGTTGAGCGCGTTGATCATCATCTTCCGGTCGACGGGTCCGGTGATCTCGCAGCGGCGGTCGACGAGATCCGGCGGCGCCGCGGCGACCGTCCAGTCCGCCTCGCGCACGGCGCGCGTCTCGGCAAGGAAGCCGGGGTTCTCGCCCGCGTCGAGACGAAGCTGCCGTTCCTGCCGCGCCTCGAGCAGCTCGAGCCGCCGCGGATTGAGCTCGCGGTGGAGCCGCTCGACGAGCGCGAGCCCTTCGCGCGACAGAGTCTCCTCGGCGACGCTCAAACGAGCTCGTGTTCCGTCGTGAACTGCGCCTCCTCGGTCGAGCCCTTCAGCGCGAGCGTCTCACTCTCCGGCGAGACGGCCTGCGTGACGAGGTCGAAGTAGCCGGCGCCGACCTCGTGCTGGTGGCGCGTCGCCGTGTAGCCGTGCTCCTCCATCGCGAACTCCTGCTCCTGGAGCCGCACGTACGCGGGCATGTGCTCGGCGGCGTAGCCGCGCGCGAGCTCGAACATCGCCGCGTTGACCGAGTGGAACCCGGCGAGCGTGATGAACTGGAAGCGGTAGCCCCAGTCGGCGAGCTGGCTCTGGAACGTCGCGATCTGGTCGTCGTCGAGATGCTTCCGCCAGTTGAACGACGGCGAGCAGTTGTACGCGAGGAGCTTGCCGGGGAACTTCTCGTGCACCGCCTCCGCGAACTCCTTCGCCTCGCCGAGATCCGGCGTCGACGTCTCGAACCACACGAGGTCGGCGTACGGCGCGTAGGCAAGGCCGCGCGAGATCGCGGCTTCGATGCCGTCTCGGATCCGGAAGAAGCCTTCCGCCGTGCGCTCGCCGGTGACGAACTCGCGGTCGTACTCGTCGACGTCGCTCGTGAGGAGCGCGGCGGAGAGCGCGTCGGTGCGCGCGACGAGCACCGTCGGCACGCCGCAGACGTCGGCCGCGAGGCGCGCCGCGTTGAGCGTGCGGACGAACTGCTGCGTCGGGACGAGCACCTTGCCGCCGAGGTGGCCGCACTTCTTCTCCGAGGACAGCTGGTCCTCGTAGTGCACGCCGGCGGCGCCCGCCTCGATCATCGCCTTCATGAGCTCGAAGGCGTTGAGCGGTCCGCCGAAGCCGGCCTCCGCGTCGGCGAGAATCGGGGCGAGCCAGTGCGTCTCGGTCTTGCCCTCCGCGAAGTCGATCTGGTCGGCGCGCAGGAGCGCGTTGTTGAGGCGCTTGACGAGGTTCGGGACGCTGTTGACGGGATAGAGGCTCTGGTCGGGATACGTCGAGCCGGCGAGGTTCGCGTCGGCCGCGACCTGCCAGCCGGAGAGATAGATCGCCTCGAGGCCGGCGCGCACCATCTGCACCGCCTGGCCACCGGTCAGCGCGCCGAGCGCGCGAACGGGCTCGTCGCGCCGGAGAAGCTCCCACAGCCGCTCCGCGCCGAGCCTCGCGATCGTGTGCTCGGGGACGACGGAACCGCGGAGCTTGACGACCTGCTCGGCCGTGTACGTCCGCTCGATTCCGCTCCACCGCTCCCCGCTCCATTGCGACTCGAGCTGCCGGACCCCTTCGTCGATCATCTCGCCCCTCCCCGTTTTCGTGGCATTTCGGATCCGAGATATACCACACGCAGCGGTCGTTGGCCCGCAAAGTGGCAAAAAACGTCCCGATCTGGGATCCGGCTCGGGTTAGAGGTTGTAGTAGCGGTATACGACTTCGGCGACGCAGACGGGCTTCTCGACGCCGTCGCACTCGATCGTCGCCGTCATCGTCGTCTCGCGGCCCCAGTCCTCCTCCCGCACGCCGTCGACGCGGAACGTGCCGCGCACGCGCGAGCCGGACGGGACGGGCGCCGGGAAGCGCACCTTGTTGAGCCCGTAGTTGAGCGCCATGCCGGCGCCGGGGGCGTCGTGCGGGATCACCTCGTACGACATCGCCGGGAGGAGCGAGAGCGTGAGGTACCCGTGCGCGACGGTGCCGCCGAACGGCGTCTGCGCCGCCATCTCGGGATCGACATGGATGAAGTTGTGGTCGTGCGTCGTATCTGCGAACGCCTGGATCATCTCCTGCGGAACGTCGATCCAGGACGACGGCCCGAACTCGGATCCAATCTCGATAGCTGTCATGCCGCGGACGTTACGCGATTCCCCGGCCGCGTTGATGCACCTCGGTCACAGGCGTAGGCTCTCGCACGCGATGTCGTACAAGGGCAAGCGGAGGATCGTGATCGGCTTCGCGGTCGTTCTCGCCGTGCTCTTCGGCGTCCTCCTCTTTGCCATGCACCCGTATCGGATCGTGAGCTCCGCGATGGAACCGACGCTCAATTGCGCAAAGCCGGGCGTTGGCTGTCGCGGAAGCTTGGACGACCGGATCCTCGTCTGCCGCATGTGCACGCATTTCGGATCGCCGTCGCGTGGTGACATCGTCGCCTTCTCGACACCGCCGGCCACTGCGACCGCATGCGGCGAGAGCGGGACGTTCGTCAAGCGCATCGTCGGCCTCCCCGGCGAAACCGTGAAGGAGGATGACAAAGGCTTCATCTGGATCCGCGGCCCTGGCGCGAGCGCGTGGACGAAGCTGAACGAGCCGTACGTCTCCGCGCGCGCACGTCGCCTGGACACGAGCCACTACGGGCAGCGATGGAGCGTTCCCGACGGTGCCTATTTCGTGATGGGCGACAACCGGTCCGAGTCGTGCGACTCGCGCCAATGGGGATCGGTTCCCCGCGACAACATGCTCGGGCCGGTCGTCTTCAGATACTGGCCGCTGTCACGCCTTGGCTTTCTGTGAGTCCTCGGGCCCGTAGCGGAACAGCTGCCAGAGACGCCGCGGCGTCTTGCGCCAGCCGGTCTTCTTGGCCTCCTCGACCGCGAGCTTCCCGACGAGCGCCACGCCCACGAGACCGACGACGATCTGGATCCCCCAGACGACCAGGCGGAAGGTGTTGGCCGAGGAGTCGCTCGTCAGCTTGTCGTTGTTGTGGGCGATGTAGATCAAGATCTGCGCGAACGGGAACCACGACAGAGCCATGAGCAGAATCCCCAGCCGCAACCGGAACGTCTTCATCGGGCATCCATACCACGCCATACTTGCGCGGTGCCGCAGGAGTCCCAAGGTGCCACCGTGCGTGTCGCGTCGTCGGAGGCCGACCTCGCAACCGCGACCGAGACGATCAGCCTCGCATTCCACGACGACCCAACGTGGAGCTGGGCGTTCCCGGAGCCGCGCTTGCGGCAGAAGCAGTACTCGACCTTCTGGCGATTCGTGATCAACGGCGCGATGCGCTACCCGTGGGTGTTCCTGAGCGGCGACGGCGCGGCAGCTTCCATCTGGATCCCTCCCGACGGAACGGAGCTGTCCGCCGAAGATGACGAGAAGGTCGAACCGCTCCTCGAAGAACTCGTGGGACACCGAGCCGGCGAGGTGGTCGAACTGCTCGAACGCTTTGACGAGGCTCGTCCGAAAGACAGGCCGCACTACTACCTCAGCCTCTTGGGCACGCATCCCGCCCACGCAGGACGCGGACACGGCTTCGCGCTGCTTACGGAGAACCTCGGGCGCATCGACGATCTCGGAATGCCTGCATACCTCGAGTCGAGTAATCCGGCGAACAACCACCGCTACGAGCGGTACGGCTTCGCGAAGATCGGCGAGTTCTATCCCCCGACGGGCAAGACGCCCATCACGACGATGTGGCGCGAGGCGAGGTAACCCGGAGCCAGTGCTCGCGAAGTCCCCTGACGACTTCGGGTGAGTGGCGTGAGACGTCCACCGCCTGTCTCCCCGCTCTGGAAGGACATCCTCTCGTTCGCTTTGATTGTCGGCCTTGCGTGGTCCATCGCCGGGCGTCACGACTTTCACGGCGACTGGTTCGTGTTCGCGTGCGTCATGACCGCTCTGAGTGTCGTGATCCTCGTGCTCCGACAGTTAGGAATCATCCCGCTGAGGCGTCGCCGGAGCGAGTAGCTCTCGGCTGAGCGAGTGCTCGGGAATGTCAGCCGAGGAATCGCGGTCTAGGGTATTAGCGCTCCTCGGCCTCGAAGGGACGATCCCCCTGGTCAACCCAGGGGGTCAGTGGCTCGCCGTTCGCAACCGCATCGCCCAGTCTCTTCCAACGAGGACCGCGTGCGCGCCATCCAAGAGCACTGAGAACCTCCGGCACTCGCTCCCGCGCCGTCTCGTCGCCAAGGACGACCAACGCCTCAGCCGCGCTTGCCCGCACATACATATCGGGATCGGAGTCCAAGACAGCATGCAAGGCCGGTACGGCATCGACCGCACCGATCTTTGCGAGCGCAGATGCTGCGCTCATGCGCACGACCCGTCCCGGGTCGCTCAGGCCTTCGAGCAGCACGTCCTCCGCTTCTTTCGCCCGCAGCTTCCCGAGCGCGCGCATCACCGAGTACCGCACGGCCTCTTCGGGGTCATGTCGCATATCCACGAGGTACGGGATAGCGCGCGGATCACCCAGCCGGCCAAGCCACTTCGCAGCATGAGAGCGAACGATCGAGTACTGCGTGACGCCGCGCAGCTGACTGTCGAGCATTCCGATCAACCCGACCACATTGCGGTCATCCGCAAGCGCCTTAACGCGTAGGAGCTCGGCCTTGACCTCGCGTCGCTGGAAGAAAAGCGTGGGCTTCATCCTTGTCGGGCATTCTCGCTCTCACGGTCGCGTGCGCGAGTCCTGCCTCTCGCCTGAACGCGCAGCGCGGCTATCGCGCGTTGCTTAGGCGGACTTCTCGGCCGGTTCTTCCGGCTCGTCGCCCGCGGCGCTCGTTACGAGCGTCGGGCGGATTCCCTGCGAGATCGTTTCCTTCGTGATCACGCACTTCGTCACGTCACGGCGCGACGGCAGCTCGAACATCACGTCGAGGAGCGCGCCCTCGATGATCGACCGCAGGCCGCGGGCGCCCGTCTCGCGCGCGAGGGCGTGGTCGGCGATCTCCCACATCGCGTCGTCGGTGAAGACGAGCTCGATGTTGTCGTACCCGAAGAACCGCTGGTACTGCTTCGTGAGCGCGTTCTTCGGCTCCTCGAGGATCTGGACGAGATCCTCGCGCCGCAGCTGGTGCACGGCCGAGACGACCGGCAGGCGGCCGATGAACTCGGGGATGAGTCCGAAGTTCAAGAGGTCCTCCGGCATGACCTCCGCGAGCAGCTCCGACGCCTCGACGCCGTGCTTCGAGCGGATGTCGGCGCCGAAGCCGACGGCGTTCGCGCCGATGCGCCGCGCGATGACCTTGTCCAGGCCGGCGAACGCGCCACCGCAGATGAAGAGGATGTTCGTCGTGTCGATCGAGAGGAACTCCTGGTGCGGATGCTTGCGCCCGCCCTGCGGCGGCACCGAGGCGACCGTCCCCTCGAGGATCTTCAGGAGCGCCTGCTGGACGCCCTCGCCCGACACGTCGCGCGTGATCGACGGGTTGTCGGCCTTGCGCGCGATCTTGTCGACCTCGTCGATGTAGATGATCCCCGTCTCGGCCTTCTTGATGTCGAAGTCGGCGGCCTGGATGAGCTTGAGGAGGATGTTCTCGACATCCTCACCGACGTAGCCGGCCTCGGTGAGCGCTGTCGCGTCGGCGATAGCGAACGGGACGTTGAGGATCCGCGCAAGCGTCTGCGCAAGGAGCGTCTTGCCGCAGCCGGTCGGGCCGAGTAGGAGGATGTTCGACTTCTGGAGCTCCACCTCGCCGTCCTCGGCGCCCATCTGGACGCGCTTGTAGTGGTTGTAGACGGCGACCGACAGCGTCCGCTTGGCCTCTTCCTGGGAGACGACGTAGTCGTTGAGGACGTCGTAGATGTCCTTCGGCTTCGGAAGGTTGGCGAGATCGAGCGTCGCGGGAGTCGTGAGCTCCTCGTCGATGATCTCGTTGCAGAGATCGATGCACTCGTCGCAGATGTAGACGCCCGGCCCGGCGATGAGCTTCTTCACCTGGCGCTGGCTCTTGCCGCAGAAGCTGCAGAGGAGCTGCTCGTTGCCGTCGGTTGCGCGGGCCATTTTTGGGTTCTACCTCGGTTTCTCGGATTCGTCTACGGCGAAGCGTTACCGATGTGCGATGACTTGGTCGACGATCCCGTACTCCTGGGCTTCCTCGGCCGTCATGTAGTGGTCGCGCTCCGTGTCCTTCGAGACTCTTTCGACGGACTGATTCGTGTGGTGGGCGATGATCTCCTCCAAGCGCCGCTTGAGAGCAATCGTCTCGCGCGCCTGGATCTCGATGTCCGTGCCCTGGCCTGAGAACCCGCCGGAGACCTGGTGGATGAGGATCTTTGAGTTCGGCAGCGCGGTGCGCTTTCCCTCCGCGCCCGACGCGAGGAGCAGCGCCCCCATCGACATCGCGATCCCGCAGCACGTCGTCGCGACGTCCGGCTTGATGAACTGCATCGTGTCGTAGATCGCGAGCCCGGCGTACACCGAGCCGCCCGGCGAGTTGATGTAAATGTTGATGTCCTTGTCCGGATCCTCGGACTCGAGGTGAATCATCTGGGCGACGATGAGGTTCGCGACGTTGTCGTCGATCGGTGTGCCGAGGAAGATGATCCGCTCGTTGAGAAGCCGCGAGTAGATGTCGAAGAAGCGCTCACCGCGCGAGGTCTGCTCGATGACGGACGGGATGATGAGATTGGTTGGCGTGTTCAGTGTGCTCTCCCTCATGAGTGGGGCGCTCCTTCCGCAGGGGTCCAGAGTTTCGTCTCGCTAGGGGCGTTTTCCTTGTCCGGTGTCCAGATTGCCTCGCGGGCATCGGCCTGCGCCTTGGGGATCGGCTTGACCTCGGCCGCGATGCGGTCGAGCGCTTGACGGAGGCGCAGATCGTCGCGCAGCGTCTCAAAGCGGCCGCTCTCGCGCAGCTCGAGGAGCGCCGCATCGGCGTCCTCTCCCACGAGATCGGCCTGCTCGCGGACGAGCGCTTCGACCTCCGCGTCGGGCACGTCGATACCGAGCTTGTCGGCGGCGGCTTCGAGGACGAGCTCCCGCGCGACCGAGCGCCGCGCGTCTTCCTCGAGCCGGGAGATGAGCTCCTCCGGCGACTGGCCCGTCATTGAGAGGAACGTCTCGAGCGGCATGCCGCGCGCCTCGACCTGTCGCGCAACGCCCCGCAACAGCTCGCGCGTGCGCGCCTCGACGAGCGGTCCGGCGGCGTCGACCTTCGACGCAGCGACGAGCGCGTCGGCCGCCTCGGCGCGGAAGCGCGACTCGATCTCGCCGTCGATCTGCTCCTTCATGCGCGCCTCGATGTCGGCGCGCAGGTCGGCGATTGTCTCGAACTCGCTCGCGGCGCGCGCGAGATCGTCGTCGACCGGCGGGAGAACCTTCTCCTTGATCTCCTTCACCGTCGCGGTGAGGCTCTGCGTCGTGCCGTCGGCGAGCTCGAAAGCTCATCTCCTTCGTCTCCCCCGCGCTCATCCCGACGAGACCTTGCTCGATCTCCTCGACGACGGCGCCGCGGCCGAGCTCGATGACGTAATCCTTGCGTGAGTCGCCGTCGGAGCCGATCAGATCGACGATCGCGGTGTCCTCCGGCGCGACGGGACGGCCCTCGACCGGCGCGAGCGTCGCAACCGTGCCACGCAGCGCGTCGAGCTCGGCCTGGATCAGCTCCTCAGGGACGTCCATCTCCTCGCGGCCGACCTCGAGCGTCGTCCAGTCGGCGACCTCGGGCTTCTCCTGAACCGCGACCGTCGCGGTGAACTGCCAGTCCTCGTCGGCGGAGCCGGGCAGCTCGAAGTCGTACTCCGGCTGCGCGATCGGCCGGAGCCGTGTGCGCGCCGCGGCGTTCCAGAACCAGCTGCCGATGTGGCTCTCGACGGCCTCGGTCATGAGCCGCTCCTGGCCGATGCGCTGGAGCAGCACCTGCCGCGGCACCTTGCCTGCGCGGAAGCCGGGGATCTTGACACTGGCTGCCAGGTCGTCGGCAGCATGCTCGACGGCGTGGTGGACGTCGTGCGACGACACCTGCACCGTGAGACGGACGCGATTGCCGGGCAGCTCCTCGACCGTGGTCGACATGACGTTCATTCAAGCAGGGAACCCAATCGCGAGGGTGAACGTTCCACCAGCGATGGACACCTTCACGATCCTTCTCCTCGGCGGAACCGTCGCGATCTGGACCGCGATGCTGACGGCCGTCGCCACATACGCGAAGCAGAACGTCCGCCGCTAGGTGGCTCTCCGAAAGGTGCGGGCGGAGGGACTCGAACCCCCACGGACCTAAGCCCACGAGCTCCTAAGGCTCGCGCGTCTGACCAATTTCGCCACGCCCGCGTCGCGACAGCGTACTTCCGTCTAGCATCATTTCTCTGTGGGGGGAATGAGACCCGAAGATGTGTACGCGCTCACGAGCGCGAGCGACCCTCGCCTGTCTCCTGACGGGCGGCGGATCGCGTATGTCGTCACGTCGATCGACCGCGACGAGAGCGCGTACCGCAGCGCGATCTGGGTCGTGCCGGTCGACGGCTCGGAGGAGGCGCGGCAGCTCTCCCCCGGCGAGCGCCGCGACGGCTCGCCGCGCTGGTCTCCCGACGGGAAGTGGCTCGCCTTCGCGTCGAACCGTGACGGCGAGGACGAGGACAAGGCGAAGGCACAGCTCTACGTGATGCCGGCCGAGGGCGGCGAGCCGCGAAAGCTCACCGACGGCGACGAGTCGGTCGAGGCAATCGCGTGGTCGCCCGACTCGAGCCGCATCGCCTTCGCCCGGCGCGTGCGCGACGCCGCGTACGCGGAGGAGGACGACCGCAAGCGCGCCCCGCGCCGCTTCACTCGCGTCTTCTACAAGCTCGACAGCGTCGGCTGGATCGGCGACCGGCGCAAGCACCTCTTCGTCGTCGGCATCGACGGAAGCGACGAGCAGCAGCTCACGAGCGGCGACTGCGAGAACGACATGCCCGCGTGGTCGCCCGATGGAAAGCAGATCGCGTTCGGCTCGCTCCGCGGTGAGCGCTGGGACGTGGAGCTCCGCGAGGCGGTCTACGTCCTCGACGTGGACACGCCCGCCGGAGAGCCGCGCAAGCTGACCGCCGACGACGAGACCGGCGGCCGGCCGTCGTTCTCGCCCGACGGCTCGCGCGTCGCGTACTACCACACCCCGTACGACGGCACGTCTCCGCATCACGGGCAGGTCGCGGTCATGGCGGCGAGCGGCGGCGAGCGGCGCATCCTCACCGCGTCGCTCGACCGGAACTGCGAGCCGTACCCCACGGTGCGCCCGCCGATCTGGGATGCCGACCACATCGTCTTCGGCGTCGAGGACGGCGGGAACGTCCACCTGTACAACGTTGCGTCCGACGGGTCCGGTGAGCCGGAGCTCCTCGCCGGCGGCGAGCGCACGATCGGTTTGTACGACCTCGTCGACGGCGAGCTCGTTTACACCGCGAGCACACACATGCGTCCGCACGAACTGTTCGCCGCAACTGACAGGCAGCTCACGAGCGTCACCGACTCGTTCACTGCCGCGTGCGAGCTCGTCGAAGCGGAGCGCTTCACCGCGATCTCCGCCGACGGCACGGAGGTCGACGCGTGGCTCGTCCGCCCCGCGGGCTTCGAGGAGGGCAAGAGCTATCCGACCCTCCTCACGATTCACGGCGGCCCGTTCGGCCAGTACGGCACCGGCTTCTTCGACGAGGTGCAGGTCTACTCGGGCGCCGGCTACGCGGTGCTCTTCTCCAACCCGCGCGGCGGCTCGGGCCACTCGGAGGCGTGGGGACGCGCGATCCGCGGGCCGATCGACGGCGGCGGCAGCGGCTGGGGCGGCGTCGACTACGAGGATCTGATGGGCGTCGTCGACACCGCGCTCGAGAAGTTCCCGTTCCTCGACGCCGACCGGCTCGGCGTGCTCGGCGGCTCGTACGGCGGCTACATGACGACGTGGATCATCGGCCACACGAACCGCTTCAAGGCGGCGCTCTCGGAGCGCGCGGTCAACAGCCTCACGAGCATGTACGGCTCGAGCGACATCGGCTGGATCTTCGGGCAGCAGTTCGGCGGCGAGATGTGGGCCAACATGGACGCGTACCTCGCGATGTCGCCGGCGACGTACGCGCAGGACATCGAGACGCCCGTCCTCGTCGTCCACTCCGAGACCGACCTCCGCTGCAACATCGAGCAGGGTGAGCTGCTGTTCAACATGCTGCGCGTGATGGGCAAGGACGTCGAGATGCTGCGCTTCCCCGCCGAGAGCCACGAGCTCTCGCGCTCGGGTTCGCCCGTGCACCGCGTGATGCGGTTCGAGGCGATCCTCGAGTGGTTCGGGCGCTACCTCGCGCCCCAGCCAGGCTGAGCGGTTGCTTCCTCGCCGCCGCTCTGGAAAGAATGGAGCGATGAGCAAGCGGTTGCGGTGGCTGTCGGCCGGACTGTTCGTTGGTCTGCTCACGCTCGCGGTCGCGTTGGGGGCTGGGGCCTGCGACTCGGCGGCTACGCCATGGGGCAACGCGATCGAAGTGCACGGCACGACACCGCACATCGTCGCGAAGGTGGACGGCGTACCCCGCCACTTAAGCGGCGCGGTCAGCTCAGTCTCGTGTGCCACGGCCGGCAACTGCGCCGCCGGCGGCTACTACGCCCGCCACGGCTACGACCACGCAGGCGTTCGTTGTCGACGAAACGAACGGCAGCTGGGGCAAGACGATCGAAGTACCGGGCACCGCGACCCTCAACAGCGGCGGCGACGCCGAGGTGAACTCGGTCTCGTGTGCGACGGCCGGCGACTGCGCGGCGGGCGGCTACTACAAGGACGGCTCCGGCAACTATCAGGCCTTCGTTGTGGACGAGACGAACGGCAGCTGGGGCAACACGATCGAAGTGCCCGGCACCGCGACCCTCAACAGCGGCGGCGACGCCAACGTGGAGTCGGTCTCCTGCGCCACGGCCGGCACCTGCACCGCCGGCGGCCACTACGCCGACGGCTCCAGCCACCTCCAGGCGTTCGTTGTCGACGAGACGAACGGGAGCTGGGGCACCGCGCAACGAAGTGCCCGGCACGGCGAACCTCAACGACGGCGGCAGCGCCGAGGTGCGCTCGATCTCGTGTGCGACGGCCGGCAACTGCGCCGCCGGCGGCTCGTACACGGACAGCGCGAAGCGCGGGCAGGCATTCGTTGTCGCTGAGAGGAACGGCCGCTGGGAAAACGCTATCAAGGTGCCCGGCGCGGCAACCCTCAACCGCCGGCTACGCCTCCGTGAACTCGGTTTCGTGCGCCACGGCCGGCAACTGCACCGCCGGCGGCGACTACGGCGACTACTCCGGCAACTTCCACGCTTTCTTCATCGACGAGACGAACGGGAACTGGGGCAACACGATCGAAGTACCGGGCACTGCGACCCTCAACAGCGGCGGCGACGCCGAGGTGAACTCGGTCTCGTGTGCGACGGCCGGCGACTGCGCGGCGGGCGGCCACTACAAGGACGCCTCCGGCAACTATCAGGCCTTCGTTGTGGACAAGACGAACGGCAGCTGGGGCAACACGATCGAAGTACCCGGCACCGCGACCCTCAACAGCGGCGGCGACGCGAGAGTCGATTCAGTCTCGTGCGCCACAGCCGGCAACTGCGCCGCCGGCGGCTACTACTCCGTCGGCTTCGACCAAAACGAGGAGATTCTCCGGGCCTTCGTCGTCGACGAGACGAACGGGAGCTGGGGCAGCGCGATCGCAGTGCCGGGAATCGCGACCTTCAACAGCGGCGGCGACGCGAGGGTGAACTCGGTCTCGTGCGCGACACCCAGCTACTGCGCGGCCGTCGGCACCTACCCCGACCGCTACTCCATTCCGCGCCCGTTCGTCGTCAGCTATCGGAAGCCACATTCGCTCAATCCGGGCGGGACGACCTCGCCGTAGCGGCTAGTACGCGGGCGGCGGGTCGTATTTGCTTCTCGTCGTCCACTCCGAAGCAGGGCGAGCAGCAGTTCAACCTCCTGCGCCTGATGGGCAAGGACGTCGAGATGCTGCGCTTCCCCGCCGAGAGCCACGAGCTCTCGCGCTCGGGTTCGCCCGTGCACCGCGTCATGCGGTTCGAGGCGATCCTCGAGTGGTTCGGGCGCTATCTCGCGCCGTAACCCCGGCCTGCAGTCTCGGGGCGGGTTCTGGCCGCCGGCTCTTGCCCTCTCGCGGCGAACGGGAGAGGATGCTGCGATGCGTGCGCGCCTGCGGTGGCTGTTGCTCGGACTGCTCGGCGTGGTCGTGCTCGCGGGCGTGTTGGTCGTGGTGTTGAGGCCAAGCTCAGGCGGTTCTTCGGCTCCTGCGCGTGTGTGGGGCAAGCCCATCGAAGTGCCCGGAACCCGGGGCCTCGGTGCGGAGGTAACGTCGATCTCGTGCGCGACGGTCGGCAACTGCGCCGCCGGCGGCATCTACACCCCGAATATCGCCGACGGCAACGAAAACGAGGAGGCGTTCGTCGCGGACGAGACGCACGGCAGCTGGGGGAAGGCGATCCCGCTGCCCGGCCTGAGAGCTCTGAGCCGCGGCGGGGAGTCGCATCTGAACTCGATCTCCTGTCCCACGCCCGGCAACTGCACCGCCGGCGGCTACTACACCCGGCCCAGCCAGTACCAAGGACTGTTCGTCGCCGACGAGAGAAACGGCCACTGGGGCAAGGCCATCGAAGTGCCCGGCAGCGCGGCACTCAACACGGAAGGGAACGCCCAGATCTACTCGGTCTCGTGCGCGACGCCCGGTAATTGCGCCGCCGGCGGCTACTACATCGGCGGGTGGGTGCCCGTCCCTCGCGACCAAGGTTCCGTCCCTCTCAACCAAGCCTTCGTTGCCCTCGAGACGGACGGCGTCTGGGGTAACGCGATCGAGGTGCCCGGCACCGCGACCCTCAACACCGGCGGCGACGCCGACGTGCAGTCGGTTTCATGTTCCGCCCCGGGCAACTGCGTAGCCGTCGGCTCGTATGCCCTTCGCCACGGCCACTCCCAGGCGTTCGTCGTCGCGGAGACGCATGGCCGCTGGGGCACGGCGCTCGATGTGCCCGGCGCCGCGGCGCTCGCCAACGGCCGTAACGCCTATATGGACTCCGTCTCATGCGCCACGCCCGGCAACTGCGCCGCCACCGGTGCCTACGGCACCGGCCACGCCTTCGTCGTCAACGAGAGAGACGGCCACTGGGGCAACGCGATCGACCTGCTCGCGACGCCCCATAGCGGGGGTGGCGCCGTAGGCCGGGCCGCTTTCTCGGTGTCGTGCGCCTCAGCCGGCAACTGCGCCGCCGGCGGCTCCTTTGGCGGCACGCGAGCCTTCGTCGTCGACGAGACGGACGGAACATGGAGCGACCCGATCGAAGTCTCCGGGCCCCACAGCATCGGCGGTGCCTATGTGACGTCGATCTCCTGCGCCACGGCGGGCAGCTGCGCCGCCGGCGGCGCATTCGACCCCGCTGCCTTCGTCGTCGACGAGACGAACGGAACCTGGGGCGACGCGATCGTAGGACCCGGAACCCGCAACGACGAAGACGCCGGCGTGGTCTCGATCTCGTGCGCCACGGCTGCGAACTGTGCCGCCGGCGGCTACTACTCCGACGCCCACGGCAACGACGTTGCCTTCGTCGTCAGCTCGATACCGCCCCGCCGCTAGTCGGACGGCTCTGTGGGTGTCAGCGGCTTCGACGGCAGGCGCCGCGTGAAATAGAGCCCAGCCGCGGCGAGCAGCGCCACGCCGAGGAGTGCCTTCTTCAGCCCGTCGAGCTGCGCGTTCCCGTAGTCGGCCGCGAGCGCCGCCGCCTGCTCCGGCGGAAGCCCCGCGTCGACTGCCGCCTTCTCTACGTCCCCGACAGGGACGATGTCGATCCCCTTCTCGGCCTGCGCGGTGATGCTCGTCTTGACGTCCTGCGGTAGCGCCGGGTTCTCCGACACGCGCGAGACGAAGCTCGACGTGAGCGACGTGAGCAGGATCGCGCCGATCAGCGCGGTGCCGAGCGACGCGCCGAAATTCTGCGCCGCTCCCTGCAGGCCGCCCGCCTCGTTGGCGCTCTCGGGCGGTGCCGACGACATGATCACGTTGCCGACTTGCGACATGAGCAGCCCGGCGCCGATGCCGAACAGGATGAGCGAGAGCGCGAACGACGTCCCGTTAAGCGCCACGTCGATCGTTCCCATCAGGGCGAATGCTGCGAGCGCCATCGCGCCGAGACCGATCTGGCACACCCACTTCGGCGCAAAGCGGCTCGCGAGGCGCGGCCCCGCGAGCGCCGCGACGAGCATCGCAACCGACATCGGGAACAGCCGCTTGCCGGTCTCGAACGCGTCGAAGCCGAGCACGACCTGGAGGTAGACGGGCAGCACGAAGAACGTCCCGAGCAGAACGAGCTGCATCGTCCCGAGCGTCTCGAGCCCGGCACCGAGCGGCGGGATCTTCGCCAGCCCACGCCGCAACAGCACGTCTTTGCCCTGCTCCTCGCGGCGATCCTCCCACGACTTGAAGAGCGCCAGGAAGACGAGCCCCCCGAAGATGAGGAACGGGACGGGCGAGAACCCGAACGGCGTTATCTCGTGGCCGCCGATCACCGGCGGGTCCACCGGCTTGATCCAGCCCCACGAGCTGCTCATGAGAATCCCGAACACGAGGAGGCCGAGGCCGAGCGCCGAGAGCACGGCGCCGCCGACATCGAGCTTCGGCTTGTACTCGGCGGGCGGCGCGGGTTTCATTTGCCGCCGGAAGAGGAGCACGCCGATGATGATCACGACCTCGCCGACGAACACGTAGCGCCAGCTGAGGTACGTCGTCACCCAGCCACCGATGAGCGGGCCTGCCGCGATCGCCGCGCCGGCGACGCCGCCGATCACGCCGTACGCGAGCGCGCGCTGCTTCCCCACGTAGTTCGACGCGATGAGCGCCGCGATCGCCGGAATCACCATCACCGCGCCGAGCCCCTCGACGAGCGACCAGCCGAACAGCAGCACTGCGAGGTTCGGGCTGAACGCGGTGATGAGCGACCCGCATGCGTAGACGCCGAGACCGATCGCGAAGATCCGGTCGCGCCCGTACATGTCGCCGAGCTTCGCGCCGACGAGCATGAACGCCGCCATCACGAGCGTGTACATCGTGATCGCCGACTGAACGCCCTGGATCGACGTGTTCAGATCCGCCACGATCTGCGAGATCGAGACGTTCATGACGCTCGAGTCGAGCACCATCACGAACTGCGCGGCGCCGAGGATTATGAGCGGCAGCCAGCTCCGCTTCTCGGACGTGCTTTCCGCCGGCGACGCCGTGGTCTCAGGAGCTGCCATCGCCTGCGACGGTAACTACTCGGTCGGCGGAGCGCAGTGAGGAATGGCCCCGGGAGGAGTCGAACCTCCGCACGAAGCTTCGAAGGCTTCCGCTCTGTCCACTGAGCTACGGGGCCGTACGGACACAGCGTAACCCTCGTTCCCGCGCCGCTACCCTGTCGAGGCGCGGTGGCGGTAGCTCAGTTGGTAGAGCTCCGGGTTGTGGTCCCGGTGGCCGCGGGTTCGAGTCCCGTCCGCCACCTTTGGCACCCGCCCGGGCTCGCGCGGTGACACCTCGACTTCCGCCAAGACAGGCCGTCAGGAGCAGTCCGTAGGGTTGAGGTGTGGCCGTTCAGTTGCGCATCCCCGTCGAGCGGCGCGAGGCGAAGGGCGTCGTCTATACCCGCAGGTGGGTTGTTGACCTCACCTGGATGCGGTCGGCGTATGGCGTCGAGCTGCGTCGCCAGATCGTCGAGAGCGCCAGCGTCGATGCGGTGATCGAGATGCACGACGCCCCCGCCTTCGAAGACGAAGTCTCGGCGTATCCGGCGGTGGTCGTCCTTCGAAAGGGCAAGCAAGGGCCAGCTTTGGTTGGGTCGGCCAACCAGCACGCCGATACGGATGCCGCCGATGGCTCACTCGCGGAGGCAGTTTGCGCTCTCGCGGCGGGGGACCGCGAGAGCGTCGTCGGATTCAGCGCGACGACATTGCCAGAGTGGTACGGCGGCAATCAGCCGTGGCCATGGGCCGAGCCGGAGGAACTGCGAGTCCTCAAGTGGCTTGAGGCGCGGTTTCAGCCACTCGAAGATCCGGCAACCGGTACCCGTGTTGGTATCGGCGTGGCCACCGGTGCCGATCAAGTGTTCGTGACCACCGATCGATCGGTGGTCGAGGAGGAACGCCTGTTGCCTCTCGCGATGTCAGCCGACACCACGCTGACTACGCGTACTTCGCGCGCAGGTAGTCGAGGTACGGCTGGGCCTGGAGCGTCGAGCCTGTTGCGCGCCTCAGCACCTCCTGCGAAGTGAACTTCCGCCCGAGCATGTGGACGTGCTCGCCGAGCCACTCGCGCAGCGCCGTGAACTCGCCGCGGCCGACCTGCTCGGAGAGGTCGGGAACGTCGCGCAGCACCGCCTCCCAGATCTGCACCGACATGACTGTCCCCAGCAGATAGGTGGAGAAGTAGCCGATCATCCCGCCCGACCAGTGGACGTCCTGCAGGACGCCGCGCGAGTCGTCGGGAACCTCGACGCCGAGGTAGTCCCACATCTTCTGGTTCCAGATCGTCGGCAGATCCTTCAGCTCGATGCGGCCCTCCACGATGTCCTGCTCGATCTCGAAGCGCAGCATCACGTGCATGCCGTATGTGACCTCGTCCGCGTCGATCCGGATCAAGCCCGGCTTCGAGCGGTTGATCGCCGGGAGGAACCGGTCGAGCTCGACGCTGCCGAACTGTTCGGGGTACGCCGCCTGCAGGCGGGGATAGAAGAAGCCCCAGAACGGCTCGCTGCGGCCAACGAGGTTCTCCCACAGCCGGCTCTGCGACTCGTGGATGCCGAGCGAGCACGGGCCGCCGGTCGGGAGCCGCTCGAGATGCTCCGGCTGCTGATGGCTGTAGAGGCCATGGCCGTACTCGTGCATCGTCGAGAAGAGCGAGTGGAGATTGTCGTCGTGGTAGTGCGTCGTGATGCGGACGTCGTTGCGGCCCGGGCCCGACGCGAAGGGATGCTCGGTCGGGTCGATCCGCCAGCTGTCGGGACGATGCCCGAAGAGGTCGACCACCTCGTGCGCCATCGCCTCCTGGCGGTCGACCGGGAAGTCGCCCGTGAGGAACGAGTCGTCGACGTCGCGGTCGCGAATCTCGGCGATGAGCGCGACGAGCGGCGGCTTGAGCTCCTCGAACACCGCGCGCACCTCGGCCGTCTTCGCCTGCGGCTCGAAGTCGTCGAGGAGCACGTCGTAGCGCTCGTCCGCGCCGCCACCGCCGCCACCTGCGGGGGTCTTCCGGCCGGGCGTCGTCGGCTTTGCCGACGCGCTTCCAGCCGCGCGACGAGGTCGACGTACTGGAGCTTGAGCTCGACGTTTCGCTGGAGCACGGGCAGGAACGAGGCGAAGTCGTTCTCCGCCCTCGCCTTGACCCAGACCTGGTTCGCCGCAGACGACGCCTCCGCGATCTCGGCGCGCAGCGACGACGGAACTTTCGATGCCTTCTCGTAGTCGCGGCGCACGAGCCGGATGAGGCACGCGTCGTCGGAGTCGGGATCGAGCGAATCCTCGACGCGGGCGCAGCTCGTCGAGGAGCTTGCCGACCGCGGGATCCGTGAACTTCTCGTGCGTGATCCGCGAGAGCGTCCCGAACTGCTCGGCGCGGTGCTTCCAACCGGCGCGCGGCATTTTCGTCTGCTGGTCCCAGCCGATGAGGCGCGCGATCTTCCCGAGGTCTTGCACCTCGGCCATCCGTTCCTTGAGTTGCTCGAGTGCGTCAGCCATGGGTCGAGCCTACCCTTAGGGCGTGCGCCCGTAGCTCAGTGGACAGAGCAGCGGACTTCTAATCCGAAGGTCGGAGGTTCGAATCCTCCCGGGCGCACTTACGGGCTAGTGCCGCGCGCCGAAATCGGTCGTGATGATCGTGACCGTGGTGCCGCCGTAGATGCCGCCCGCGTCCGGCACGTGCACCGCGGAGACACCGAGGTCGCGCCAGTTTTTGTTCTTGAGGTTCGCGAGGTGCTCAGGGCTTGCGATCCACTGCTGCATGGCGTTGGCGGCGGAGACGCTCGGCGATGCGAAGAGAAGGTTCTCGCCGACGGTCCAGTACCGGTAGCTCGCCGAGGGGTAGTACTTCTGGATCCGCTTCCAGAACACCGTTCCGTCTGCGGAGGGATGGTCGAAGTACCCGTCCACGCCCATCTCCACCGAGTGCTGGCGAGCCGATGCGTTGAGCCCGGTGCGGAGGCGGAGCAGCGGGAGATGGTGCGCCCGGCGGAAGTTGTTGATCGCCACCGCGACCTGGTGATTGAGCGAGAGGAGCTGTGTCGCCTTCGCCTCGCCAGACTGCGCAACCGAAGCAGTCGCACCGAAGACGACGGCAACGAGGACGACGAGGCACACGAGGAGTGTCTTGAGACGCGTCACACCGACAAGTTCGGCGCGACCCCGGAACGGGCGAACACCAATTCGAGGGATCAGCGAACCGTCCAGTCATCTCGGTCTGATCCGGTAGCGTCCCTCTCAATGAGTACCGCGAAAATTCACACAAACCACGGCGCCATCGAGCTCGAGCTCCACGACGCCGACGCGCCGAAGACCGTCGAGAACTTCCGCAAGCTCGCCGGCGAAGGATTCTACGACGGCGTCATCTTTCACCGCGTGATCCCGGATTTCATGATCCAGGGCGGCGACCCGACAGGAACCGGCTCAGGCGGGCCGGGCTACCAGTTCGAGGACGAGTTCAACAGCCACCCCGTCGCGCGCGGTGCGCTCGCGATGGCGAACGCCGGCCCGAACACGAACGGGTCGCAGTTCTTCATCGTCACGGCCGACGCATGCCCATGGCTCGACGGCAAGCACACGGTCTTCGGGCAGGTCACGAACGGGATGGACGTCGTCGACACGATCGAACAGGTGGAGACCGGCCCAATGGACCGGCCGCGCGAAGACGTCGTCATCGAGCGCGTAGACCTCTAGCCCCGCGTCTTTCGCTCCCACAGCGTCGCGTTGATCTCGGCTCCTGCGACGAGCAGGCGACCGAGGATGAACAGCCCGAGGAGTAGCGCGGCCGCGAGACCGAGCGCACCGTAGGTTCCCTGCTTCTGCAGGGCGTACGGCCCGAAAACGTACGCGGTGATCACCTGCATGATCCCGAGTCCGATCCCGACGACGACCGCTCCCGGCAGGAGGTTCACCCAGTGGGCGTCGCGGTGCGGCAGCCGGGTCGAGGTCCAGAGCCACAGCCCGACGTACCCGGCGATCACGCCGATCGTGACGGCGAGCCCGGCCGACAGGGAGTGCGCGCGCGCCCACGCCGCGAAGACAGCGAGCGCGAAGTACGCGATGAAGACCCCGAGCAGCTTCGTCGCGTCAAGGAAGGACGGCTTCGGCCGGGCACCGTGCACGTCTCCCCACGCGAGACGATGCGTCCCGATCAGCACCCGCAGAACGCTGCGCGTGACGAACATGAGGATCGGCACGCCGACGATCAGCGCGTACCAAGGCGACCGGGAGTTCGAGGCGCTCTCGAGCGAGTGCGAGATGATCCCGCCCAGCCCGAGGTGCGACGCGACGCGATACGGCGTCTCGGACGACGCACTCGCGATGACGCCGAGCCCACCGACGAACACGAGCCCGAACGGCAACAGCCAGATGAAGAGCCGGTACGCGAGCGCGCCGGCGATGATGCCGCCGCCGACTTCACCGTCGCGGTCGCCGACTTCGAACGCCGCGTCGACCCAGCCGTGCTTGCGCCGCTCCTCCTGAGCCCGCTCGGCAAGACGCTCCAGCCGGGAGCGCATCGCTTCCTGGCGCTGACGGACTCGCTCCCGCTTTCCGCGCTCCTCATCCGAATCGGTCGCCACGACCTCGCCGTCATACCACGACGGAAAGCGGTAGCAGCCCGGCTACGAGACGGCGTAGGCGTCGACGATCGTCTGGGTGACCGATCTGCCGGCCCGGTCCACCCCCTGGATCCGGAGCGAAGCGGCTCCGCCGGCTCGGTTCTTCACCTCCACGGCGCACCTCGTGACCGATGCCGCGCCGAGGGAGCACTTCTTGACTTTGGACCCCGACCAGGTCGTGCCTCCGTCCCACGAGACGTCGACCGAGACGCTCGAGAGCGGTACGGCGGTGACGCCCGCGGGCATCCCGAACTTCACCGCGAAGTCGAACATGGCGTTGCGCGGCGCGGTCGCTCTCGCGGAGAGCGGGAGGTCGTAGCGGACGGTCATCAGCGGGACGTCCTCATGCCCGCCGCCGGCCGGCCGGGCCGAGCTGAAGCCCCAGCTCGTCTTGGTCGTCGTCGCGCGCCGCCAGAAAGCGTTGCTGCGGGACGTCTGATACACGAGCCGGTAGTTGTGACGCTCGGCGGGAACCTCCCACTGCAGGTAGAACGGATCGTCGCCCTCGACGAGGAGGTGACCGTCCTGGTAGAGCGCACCGTGGAACTCGTCGAGATAGATCGGCCAGCCCATGTGGCCGGCGCCGTCGACGAAGGGCGGCATCACGAGCCAGAAGGAGTCGCCGTCCCGGTACGGCTCACCCTGCCAGCCGTACACGGCGTCGAGCCGTGACACACTCGAGGCAAGCGGCCCCCCGAACCAGTGGTCGTGGACGACCTGGCCCGCCGCGACGGTGCGCTGAGGCGCGTCGAGGATCGCCTCGGGCATGCCGTTCGCGGCGTCGACCTCGAGCACACGCTCCCAGTGGGCGACCGGGCTCACGTAGTGCGTGACCTGAGTCGGCACGTCGACCGGATAGAAGAGGCCGTAGGCCGCCGTGCCGCGGTCGGGCATCCAGCCGAGGAACATCTCGTCGGCCCGATGGCCGGCCGTGGCCGCGGGTCCGAGGCTGTCGATTCGCTCGTCGAACGAGGCGACTTGACCCGCGCGTCCGTCCACAATGGCGCCCGGCGGGACGCTGTCGTTCCACACGCCCTGGAGGTCGTAGATGTAGCGCGCGCTCGGATGAGTGACGAGCCGCGCGGCCTTGCCTTTCGCCGATAACAGCGCTGCCGCTGCGTCGGGCCGGGCCTCGAAGACGGGAATCGCAGCGGAACGATCCAGCACCACCGGACAGCCGGACTGGGCCGTGGGCTCGACGACGAGCGCGACCGCTCCCGCCGCGCCGAGCGCGTCGGCGACGGCCGCCACGTCGCCGCAACTGCCGCTGACGAGGGCGATCGCTTTCCGGACCGAGCCGGACTTCGGCGCCGAGATGTCACCTGCCGACACGACGCGCGCGGACAGGTTGAGCACAGGCACGCGAGCGCCGCCGGTGGTGACCGCGCGCAGCGGAACCGGCGCTCGCCCGACCGGATCGATCGCACCGGTGGGTTGCGACAGCAGCCAGTTGATCGACGAGTCCACAGAGGCGGTGGCCGAGGAAGCGAGCGGCGTCGCATAGACGCGGTCGAACCCGCCCGTGAGGAGGAAGCCGGTGTAGCCGTCGGCTCCGTTCCAATCGGCGAGCATCGTCATCCCGTCTCGCCACGCCGGGTGATCGACCGTGTAGCCGAAGCGACGAGCGGAGCTCTCGTCGAGCACAACATGCGTGGTCGCCGTCACGTTGACGTCCGGGCTCGACGCCACCACGCCCTCGCTGGCGCCGTCGGACGACAGACCCGTCGTCAGGCCGGTGACGGCGTAGATCCCGGGCGGAACCCGGAAGGTGGTGCTGACGGGCGAACCGTTGCTCGTCACTTCGTGCTGGTCGTACAGCCACTGACTGCAGGCCGGTCAACCCCACCGTGGTGGTGGCGGACTGCGTCCCGGCGCGCGGTGCGACCTCCACGGTCAGGTCGTAGTGCTCGCTCTCGAGCCAGTAGCCGAAGGTCGAGCGCACGGAGATGCCGTTCGCGGTCGCGTCGACGACGCCCGACTGCGCGCCGGTGTCCGCCACCGCCGGATCGAGCACGACGTCGACCCCTGCGCTCCCGTGGGCGGGCACCTCCACCGACGACGCCGAAAGGCTGACGCCGCCCGGCACTGCCATGTCCCCGCCCTCCGACTCGAGCGCGAGCGAGAGGGTCACCGCGGCGTCGCTGTCGTTCTCGTACGTGAGGCGCTTTGTCACCGTCGTGAGCCCCGACTGCGGATACGGGAAGGAGCCGAGCTCGATCGAGGGCGTTCCCAGCACCGTCTCGTGCACAGCGCGCTCTGCGTCGATGCGCCCCGAGCCGGCCTCGAACGCGGTCGCTCCGGGTGCAGGATCGGTGCTGTCGACGATCGCCTCCTTGATGCGCTCGCCGTCCCACGTCGGGTGCTCGGCGGCGAGGATCGCCGCGAGCCCGGTCACGTGGGGAGTGGCCATCGACGTGCCGCTCAGGCTCGTGTAGAGACTGTCGACCGGGTCGCCGAGCGACGTGCCGGCAGCGCGTGCCGCGACGATTCCGACTCCCGGCGCGACGACGTCGGGCTTGAGGCCGTGGTCACCGCTGCGCGGGCCGCGGCTCGAGAAGTACGCGAGGTAGTCGCTCGAGTCGACGGCACCGACCGTCAGCGCGGCGTCGGCAGCTCCGGGATCGGTCACGGTTCCGGCGTCCGGCCCGTCGTTGCCGGCCGCGACCACGAACAGCGTCTTCGAGCTCGCAGACAGCTCGTCGATCGCCTGGCTGAGCGGATCCGTGCCGTCGCTGGGATCGCCGCCGAGGCTCATGTTGACGACGTCTGCGCCGTTCGCGACCGCCCACTCCATCCCCGCGAGCACCCACGAGTCGTCGCCCTGCCCGTTGGAGTCGAGCACCTTTCCGACGATGAGCCGGGCTCCGGGCGCGACGCCGCCATGGAGGCCGGCAGAGCCTGTGCCGTTGCCCGCGATCGTCGCCGCGACGTGCGTGCCGTGGCCGTTGCCGTCGACCACCGTCGGGTCCGACGTGAAGTTCGCACTGGAAGTGACGACGCCGGCGAGATCGGGGTGCGTCGGGTCGTAGCCGGTGTCGAGCACCGCCACCTTCGCGCCGGTGCCGTCATACCCGGCCGCCCACGCTTCGGGCGCGTGGACCTGCTCGACGTTCGGGTCGACTTCGGCGTGAACCTTGCCGTCGAGGTAGACGCGGGTCGCGCCGCCGGCGAGGGCGGTCGGCGCGCCCGCTGCGTTCGGGGCGGCGGTCAGCGACGTCCATGCGTCCCGCGCGCGAGCCTTCCGCTCTGCGAACGCCGCCATGCCGAGGGCCGGAATCTGAACCGTCTTCCGCGCGCTCGCGAGCCTGGCGTTCCGAGCGCGCGTGGCCGCCCGAGCACCATGGCCGTAGTCCACGATCAGCGGCATGACGGCGCTGCGGGCGTCGCCGTAGCCCTGGCGGACAAGCGCGTTGACATCGAACAGGCCGAGAGCGAGCTTGTGTGCCGCCACGAGCACCGCGGCGGACTCGGGCACGACGTAGGCGTGACCGCCGGCGAGGCTGATCGTGGCGCGCGGGATCCGGCCGTCGGGACCGGGCCCGAGCGCGATGGTCGGCTGCCCTGAACCGTGGTCGAGCACGTGGACGACATCGCCCGTCAGGAGTGTGACCGTGCGCACCGTCGGCGGGCGCTCGGCGACGCGAGAGCCCGTGCGCGCGTCTGCGAAGGGGGCCACCACGAGCAGCGACGCTGCGACCGTGAGGACGAACACCGCCGCGGTTGTGCGGCGGCGCGGGCTCGTAGTCGAAACCATCCTTCTGAACACGTCGGCTCCCTCTTGATCGTCGGCGTCGAGGTCCCTCGACACTGCCGACACTCCCTCCGAGCCTCGGCGCCTTTCCGCAACTTTGACGGATGGCCGCGCCGGAAGTTAGCGCTGACAGAGAAGGAGGAGCCGGTGGCGGGAATCGAACCCGCGTAACTAGCTTGGAAGGCTAGGGCTCTACCATTGAGCTACACCGGCGAGGCGCTCGCTACGGTAGCGAGATGTACCCCTCGGCCGAGGCCGTCGGCCTCGTGTCCGTTCTCGCCATCGCTGTCGCGTGGTTCGCCCGTGGGGGACGCGTTCCGGGCGTGCGCATCGCGGCCGCGGTGTTCGGTGTCGTTCTCGTCTTCGCGGCGTTCGCCACGGAGCTCCAGCCGCTCGCGAACCACACGTTCCTCTGGGCGCACCTGCTGCAGAACGTCGTGCTCGCGGAATGGGCGCCGGCGCTGATCCTGCTCGCGGTGCCACGGGACGTCGCCGCCCGTGCCGCCGGCTTCCCGCTCTTCCGGCCGCTCGTCGCGCTGCCGCTGTGGCTTGCGACGTACTACGTCTGGCATCTGCCGTGGATCTACGACGCCGCGCTCCACAATCCACACTCGCTCCTCCACGTCGAGCACCTGACGTACTTCTTCGCGGGGATCTGCCTCTGGTGGCCGGTGATCCACGGGACGCAGTCCGCCGGCGCGAAGGCGGCGTATCTCTTCGCGGCCTTTGTCCTCGCGTCGCCGCTCGGATTGCTGCTCGCGCTCATTCCGCGCGCGATCTACCCGTTCTACGTACACGCGCCGCGGACGTGGGGGCCGAAGCCGCTCGCCGACCAGCAGATCGCCGGCGTGACGATGGCCGCGGAGGAGGCACTCGTCTTCTTCGGCGTTTTCACCGCGTACCTGCTGCGGTTCCTCGCCGACGAGCAAGCAGCGTCGGCGCCGAGAGCTGGTCCGCGCGCCGCGCGGTCTCCGCACTGAGCTCGTCGCGTTCCTCGAGTCGGGGTGGACAGACTTGAACTGTCGGCCTCCCGCTCCCAAAGCGGGCGCTCTACCAGGCTGAGCTACACCCCGTGAAGAGAAGCGTTGTAGTCGTCGCGATGCTTGCGACGCTGGTCATCGTGGGGCCAGCCGTTCCGGCGAACCCGGCCGCTCCCGCCGACCAGGCGACCGGGTTCCGTATGAACGCGACCAACGACGGGTCGATGCCCGATGCGGGTCTGACCGGGCCGCTCGTAAAGCTGTGGCAGGTCCACTATGCGGCGGGCCCTCTTTCGTCTGCGCTGATCGCCAACGGCATGGTGTTCGCCACCATGAGCCCGTACTGGTCCGGTCAAGGTCGGGACGCTCCTCGCGTTTAACCAGGCGACGGGCGCCGTCGTTTGGTCGCGCGGGCTCGGCACAAACGGGACGCTGGCGTATGACCGCGGGCGAGTCTTCGTGAGCTCCTCCACCTCCTACGCCGATCTGCTCACTGCCTACGATGCGGCGACCGGGTCGTTTGCGTGGAGCAAGCAGGCCCCGGCCGGCAACGTCTCGTGGGGGGCTCCGACTGCGGCGAACGGGATCGTCTACCTCGGCGCCACCGGTCCCGGGGCAGCCGCGTACGCGATACGCGAAAGCGATGGAAGCGTCCTCTGGACGCAGTCGGTCGCGGGCGACAGTGTCAGTCCGCCCGCCGTTACCGCACAGGGGGTGTACTTCGTCGGGTCGACAGGACAGGGCGGCTCTCCCTCCGAAACGCTCGCTTTCGATCCGCTGCTCGGCACTCTGCTGTGGCAACAACCGGTCGGCAGCGGCGACCCCGTAGTGACGGACGGGCATCTCTTGGTCGGGAACGTCAGCCTGTCGCCTTCGACCGGAGCGATGCAGGGGCCAATCGCGAGTGGGCCTAGTGGCTGGGAATTCGCAGATCCTGCCGTCGCGAACAACGTCGCCTTCACCGTGCATTGGGCAACTGGGTTCCACCACGCTCAGTGCCGTCGACAGTTCCGGGCTTGGCAGCACCGACTGGACCTTCGCCGGCGACGGCGTAATCACCACGGCGCCGATCGTGGTCGGAGGGCTCGTTTACGTCGGAGGCGGCGAGGGGGACCTGTACGCGCTCGACCCAGCGACCGGCGCGACGAGCTGGTCGACCAACGTGTGGCCGCCTCCGGGCGGGGGGCCGCGCGGCGGGGCGCTGGATCACCTCACGGCGGCGAACGGGACGCTGATGATTTCCTCGGGCAACTTCCTCATCGCCTACGGAAACGCGGGAGCGCTCTCTGTCTGTGGCCGCGAACCAGTCTCCGCCGACGGTCGACGGCTCTGGCGATCTGAACGAGATCGAAGCCGCGGACGTCGGGATCTGGTCAGGGCTTCCGAGCGCGTACACGTATCAGTGGGAGCTGTGCGATAACGCCGGCGCGAACTGCGCGGACATTCCGGGAGCCACGAGCCACTCGTACGTTCCCGGCGTGGTGGACTACGGGCAGACGCTTCGGGTGAGGGTGGTCGCGACGAATGGCGTCGGCTCGTCCGCCCCCGTCGAATCCGCCCCCTCGGGCGTGATCGGCCTGGCGACGGCACCGCCCGAGTTGGCGAGCCCGCCGGTCGTGAGCGCGTCGCCACTGGTCGGTCAGCCGCTCTCCACGACGAATGGGACGTGGACGAACTCCGCGATCAGTTATGCGTATCAGTGGCAACGCTGCGACGACACCGGCTCCAATTGCGCCGACATCCCGGGCGCGACGAGCTCGCAGTACACGCCTGTCGAGGATGACATCGCTTCGACGCTCCGCTCGGGGGTTCTCGCGAGCAACTCCGTCGGCCCCGCGTCGAGCGGTTATGCGCTGTCGGTCCCGACCGGGGTTGTAACCGTCGTCGGCGCGCCCGCGCTTCTCGGGTCTGCGAATGACGAGGCGACCGCGGAAGAGATGGATGTC
Source organism: uncultured Actinomycetes bacterium (assembly GCA_963767525.1). Taxonomy (GTDB): domain Bacteria; phylum Actinomycetota; class Thermoleophilia; order Gaiellales; family Gaiellaceae; genus Palsa-739. The sequence continues at coordinate 1,196,255 of CAVYEH010000001.1, read as the reverse complement.
AACCACGACGGCTACATGGCGGATGCGGGGCTATCCGGGCAGCTGACGCAGGCGTGGTCGATCAACCTCGGCGCCGACGTCTCATACCCGCTGATCGCGCAGGGCATGGTGTTCGCGACGGGCCTGAACGGCCTGACCGGCAGCACCGCGGACACGCTGACCGCGATCAACCAGGCCACGGGGAACATCGTCTGGTCAGCACAGGTCGGGAACGAAGCGCAGCCGACGGCGATCGGACTCGCGTACGACCGCGGCCGCGTTTTCGTCACGGACGAAACGACGGGACTCAGCGTCTTCGACGCCGCGACCGGCAGAGAGGACTGGAATCTGCGGTTGCCGTACGAAGGCTTCCAGTCGCCGCCGACCGCAGCGAACGGGATCGTCTACATCAACACCGGGGACGACCTGATCGCGGCCCGCGAGGACGGCCACGGCCACGGGGTCGGCACCGCCGGCTCGATCCCTGCCGACACGACGATCACCTCCGTCCCTGTTCCGGACGGGACGACCGCTCCCGTCGCGAACGGCGCTTCGATCACCGTCACCGCCCCCGGAAGCATCCCCTATTACGCGACGCTCAGAGTCACCGCCAACGTCGTGGCCGGCGCGACCAGCATCCCCGTGTCAGTCGTATTACCAGACCCCCTCACTCACGGGTGGAAGCATTTTCGATCCCAGCAGCATGCTCTGGGCGGAGCCCGCCTTGGAAGGCGGCTATACCCCGCCCGCCGTCACCGCCCACGGGGTCTACGTCTCGACCGGGTGTCCGGACGTCTACGACTTCGATCCGCTCGCGGGCACGCAGCTCTGGCACTACGGTCCCGCCTGCACTGGCGGCAGTGGCCATACCCCAGTTGTTGCGGATGGGCACGTCTTCGTGAGCGGTGGAATCGACAGTCTCATCCTCTCCGCGTCGACCGGAAGCCCGCAGGCATCCCTCAGCGCGGCTACCAGCCCCGCAGTCGCAAACGGCGTCCTCTTCGCGTTCGGCAATTCCACGCTCAATGCGATCGACGCGGACGGGTTCGGGGCCCTCGACTGGTCCGTCCCGGGCGACAGCAGCAACTTCTCTACGTCCCCGCTCGTGGTCGGGGGTGATGTTTTCGGAGGAACGAACGCAGGTCTGTCCGAGTTCGATGCGGCGACCGGCGCCACGGTGTGGTCGGCGAGCGTCGGCCCAGCGGCTCTCGCCGCCTCGAACGGGACCCTCGTCGTGGCCGCGGGCAACAGTTCCGAGGTGGGCCAGCCGGCAACCCTCATCGCCTACCGGAACGCCGGCCCGATCACCGACCCGCCGTCGAACCAAGCTCAGCCGACGGTCGAAGGGCCAGCCGACCTGAGCGGGCTCGAGGCCGCGGACGTCGGGATCTGGTCCGGGCTTCCGAGCGCGTACGCGTACCAGTGGGAGCTGTGCGACGGCGCGGGCGCGAACTGCGCCGACATCAGCGGTGCCACGAGCGCGTCGTTCCTGCCCCCCGGCGAGATACGTCGGCATCGGGGCGACGCTGCGGGTCAGGGTTATTGCGACAAACAGTGTCGGCTCCTCGGCTCCGGTCAGAGTCCGCTCCCTCGACCAGCACGCCGCTCGTAAGCGTCGGTCAGCAGTCTCTCCAGCCGAAACAAGGGCATTCGTCCAGCGGCGCGGCCACCGACGGCCTGCAGCTCTCCACGACGAATGGTGTCTGGACAAACGACCCGACCGAGCTACGCATACAAGTGGCAGCGCTGCGACGCCGCCGGCCAGAACTGCGCCGACATCGCCGGCGCGACGAGCGCCTCATTACACGACCGTCTCGGCCGATACCGGACACGAGCTCCGCTCCGAGGTCCTCGCGAGGAACGCCCTCGGGCCGGCCTCGACCTATGCGGCGTCGGACTCCGATGATCCCCGTCAGTCTCGCACCGGCGCACACCGAGGGTGGTGAGCTGGCCCGGTCGTCAGCGGGACGGTGGCGGTCGGAAAGTCAGCTTTCGACGACGGCCGGCGACGTGGACGAACAAGCCGACCGAGCTACCTGTACCGGTGGCTGCGCTGCGAGCAGCACCGGTTCCTCCTGCGCCGAGCATTCGCAAAGGCGACGAGCTCGCACTACACGCTCGTCGCTGCCGACGCCGGTCACACGATCCGCTCCGCGGTTCTCGCACACAACGCCGCCGGCTCGCGCCGGCGGCTACGCGCCGTCGATACCGACGAGCAGTCGGGCCAGTGTAGGCGCGGCGCTACCCGGCTCCCATCAGCGAGCGGACCTCAGCAAGCTTCTCGCGGCGTCGGTCGGCGGGCTCGTCGCGGTCGATGCGCGAGAGGAGGTCGCGCACAAGCGACGCAAGCTCGAGCGGGTTGAACGGCTTCCCCACGTAGTCGATGCCGCCGATGTCGAGGCCGCGCGCGTGGTCGCGGAGCTCCGCCCGCGCCGTGAGGAAGATGATCGGGATGCGGTTCGTGCGGGCGTCCGCGAGCAGCTGCTCGGCGACGTGCCAGCCGTCGAGGCCGGGCATCATCAGGTCGAGGAGGACGACGTCGGGCGGCTCGTTCCGCGCGAGCTCGAGGCCGGTCGCGCCGTCGGCCGCCTCGCTCACGTGCATCCCCTCGGCTTCGAGGTTGACGCGGCAGAGCAGCCGGATCGGCGCCTCGTCGTCGATTACGAGCACCCGCTCGCCGCCGTCTCGCGTCATGTGACTCAAATCCGCATTCATCCCATCGCTCATTCTCGGGAGCCTACGGACTTATGATTTACAAAGATGGGCCGTCCGGCCCATTGTCCGCGCTACAGACGGGCCGTAGCCTGCTCTGCTCTGGGCTGATGCGAGCTGCGGCGCGTCATTGACGTCTCGCGGCTGGCAACAGAGGGAAAAGCCCGCCGCGCCGACCCCCCGAGCGGCGGGCTTTTCCGTTTCTCGGGAGCCGTGTGTTCATAGACCGCTAACGCGACGGCGGTAAGGTGGCGCGGAGTGGTGAAGCGTGTCCTCCTCGCCTCTCCGCGCGGCTATTGCGCCGGCGTCGAGCGGGCGGTCGAGACGGTCGAGCGGGCTCTTGCGCTCTACGGGAGCCCCGTCTACGTCCGCAAGCAGATCGTCCACAACTCGCACGTCGTGCGGGATCTCGAGGCGCGCGGCGCCGTCTTCGTCGACGAGCTGTCGAGCGTGCCGGAGGGCGCGAACGTCGTCTTCTCCGCGCACGGCATCGCGCCGGCGGTGCGGACGGAGGCGGAGCGAGCGCGGGCTCGCGACGATCGACGCGACGTGCCCGCTCGTGACGAAGGTGCACACGCAGGCGCGGCGCTACGCGCGAGGCCGGCTACGCGATCGTCCTCATCGGCCACGCCGGGCACGAGGAGGTCGAGGGAACGCTCGGCGAGGCGCCCGACGCGATCGTCCTCGTCCAGTCGGCGGAGGATGCGGAGCACGTGTCGCTGCCCGGCCGACCGGCCGCTCGCGTACGTCACGCAGACGACGCTCTCGGTCGACGAGACGAGCGAGATCGTCGCGGTGCTCCGCCGCCGCTTCCCGCACATCGAGGAGCCCGCGCGCGAGGACATCTGTTACGCGACCTCGAACCGCCAATGGGCCGTGAAGGAGCTGCTCGACGAGGTCGACCTGCTGCTCGTCGTCGGCTCGGAGAACTCCTCGAACTCGGTGCGCCTCGTCGACGTCGCGCGCGCCGCCGGCGTCGACGCGTACCTCGTCGACGACGTCGGCGCGATCGACGAGTCGCTGGCTCGAAGGGCGCGAGACGGTCGGGCTGACGTCGGGAGCGTCGGCGCCCGAGCGCCTCGTCGCGGACGTGTGCGCGTGGTTCGCCGCGCGCGGCGCGGTCGTGAGCGAGCACGCGCCGATGCACGAGGACGTGAGCTTCAAGCTGCCGGTCGAGCTGCGCCGCGCCGAGCGCGCGGCGGCCTAGCTCTTCTCGGCCGCGAGCTCGCCGCCTAACGCGGATCTCGGTCGCGAGCACTTCGCTCTGCGATCCAGTCGCCGTGCGCTTCGACGAGCTCGCTCATCTGCCTCGGGCACGGTGAGGACGATCCGGTCGCTGAGCTCGAAGCCCTGCTCCTTGCGGAGCGTGTTGACGCGGTGGATGAGGTCGTACGCCTCGCCTTCGAGGAGCAGCTCGTCGTCGAGCGTCGAGGTCGAGCGCGACCGTGACGCCGTCGCCCGACGCGACCGCCCAGCCCTCCTTGCCGCCACGCTCGACGAGCACCTCGTCGGGCTCGAGCTCGTGGCCGAGGACGCGGAAGCGCCCGCCGTCGAGCTCCTCGAACTCGCCCGCCGCGAGCGCGGCGCGCACGGCGCCGAGCTCCTTGCCGAGCTTCGGCCCGAGCGCCGGCAGGTGCGGCTTCACGTGGAGCTCGACCGCCTCGACCGTCGCCGAGCTCGACCGCCTTCACGCGCAGCTCGTCGGCGATCTCGTCGAGTGTGCGCCGACGACGTCGCGCCCTCGACGACGAGCCGCCGCAGCGGCTGCCGCAGCTTGATCCCGGAGCTCGAGCGCGCCTGCCGCCCGAGCTCGACGACGCGCCGCACCTCGGCGATCTCGTCGAGGAGCGCGCGATCGGGCTCGGCGACCTCGGGCCAGCCGGCGAGGTGGACGGACTCCGGCCCGTCGAGCACGAGCGTCCGCCAGAGCTCGTCGGTGATGAACGGCAGGATCGGCGCGAGCACGCGCAGCGTCTGGACGAGCGCGTACCAGAGCGTGTGCAGCGCCGCCTCGTCCTCGTCCCAGAACCGGCGCCGCGAGCGGCGGATGTACCAGTTCGAGAGATCGTCGAGGTACGCCTCGAAGTCGCGCATCACGTCGACGGCGAGCCAGCTCTCGTAGCCCGCGGTCGCGTCGGCGACGAACGCGTGCGTCCGCTCGACGAGCCAGCGGTCGAGCGGCTCGGTCGCGTCCGGCTCGAGCGCCCCCACTCCGGCCCGAAGCCGGCGATGTTCGCGTAGTCGACGAAGAACTTCACGGAGTTCCAGAACGTGAGGAGCTTGCGCTTGACCTCCTCCGCCGGCCCGAAGCCGAACCAGAGGTCGCGGTCGGGCGGCTGCGCAGCGAACTGCCAGCGCATCACGTCGGCGCCCATCCGCTCGAACGCGTCCTCCGCCTCGATCGTGTTGCCCCACGAGCCGTGCATCTCGCGGCCCGTCTCGTCGAGCATCTTCTCGTAGCCGAGCACGCGCCTGAACGGCGCCTTCCCGGTGAGCACGACCGACATGAAGAGCTGCGAGTAGAACCACAGCCGGATCTGCTCGCGCATCTCGCTCACCCAGTCCGCCGGGAACCACTTCTCCCAGTACGCGTGGTCGGGCAGGTCGGCGGTCGTCAGGCCCTTCGCGGCGCCGGCGCCGAAGCCCTCGGGAACGAACTCGTCGTTCTGCCAGCCGAGCGTCGAGAACGGGACGATGCCGGCGTCGAGCCAGACGTCGCCGACTTCCTTGATCCGCTCGACCGGCTCGCCGCACTTCTCGCAGCGCGACGGGCACGCGGTCGATCCACGGCCGCCGCAGCTCCTCGAGCTGGTCGAGCCCGGCGACGGCGCGCTCCTCGAGCTCGGCGCGCGACCCGATCACGTTCAGGTGGCCGCACCCGCAGGGATAGAACGGCAGCGGCAGGCCGTAGTAGCGGCGGCGGGAGATGTTCCAGTCGCCCATGTTGTGGAGCCAGTCGTCCATGCGCTTGCCCATGTACTCGGGCGTCCACTCGACCGTCGCGTTCGCGTCGAGCATCTGCTGCCGCAGGTCGCGGACGGAGATGAACCAGTCGTCGGCGATGCGGAAGATGAGCGGCGTGTGGCAGCGCCAGCACTCGGGATAGCGGTGCTCGTGGAGGCCCGCCTCGACGAGGACGCCCTTCTCCTCGAGGTTGCCGATGATCTGCTCCGCCGCCTCGGTCGTCGAGAGCCCGTGGAGCCAGCCGAACGTGTCGTAGAAGCGGCCCGACTCGTCGACCGGCTGGATGACCTCGAGGCCGTGCACGCCGCGCGAGCTCGAAGTCCTCGCCGCCGCAGCCCGGCGCGATGTGGACGATGCCGGTGCCGTCGTCCATCGAGACGTCGTCCCACGGGATGACGCGATGCTCGATGTCGACGATCTCCTGGAACGGGCCGCGGTACGTCCAGCCGACGAGCTCCGAGCCCTTGCGCGTGTCCGCGAGCTTCTCGTCGGGATAGCGCGCCGCCGCGACCCACTCGCCGTTCGCGCGCCGGCCGTACTCCGCGTCGGGATTCACGGCGGCGGCGACGTTCGCCGGCAGCGTCCACGGCGTCGTCGTCCAGATCACGAGGAACTCGCCGGGCCGCTCGAGGAGCGGGAAGCGGACGTAGAGCGACGGGTCGGCGCGATCGACGTACGAGCCGATCAGCTCGTGCTGCGAGATCGACGTGCCGCAGCGCGGGCACCACTCGGTCGAGCGGTGGCCGAGGTAGAGCCAGTCGCGGTCGTGGACGGTCTTCAGCATCCGCCAGACGTACTCGATGTTCGTGTCGCTGAACGTGAAGTAGTCGCTTGCCCCAGTCCATCCACTGGCCGAGCCGCTTCGAGCCGCGCCCAGAGCTGCTCGGAGAACGTGACGACCGCCTCGCGGCACTTCGCGCGCGAACTCCTCGAGCCCGTACTCCTCGATCTCGCGCTTCGAGTTGAGCCCGAGCTCGCGCTCGACGCCGACCTCGATCCAGAGGCCCTGGCAGTCGAAGCCGTTCTGGTAGCGCTGGTCGAAGCCGCGGAGCGCCTTGTAGCGCTGGAAGACGTCCTTCAGCGTCCGGCCCCACGACGTGTGGACGCCGAGCGAGACTTGTTCGCCGTGACCGGGCCGTCGATGAAGGAGAACGTCGGCCCGCCGGCGTTCTGCTCGCGCAACTTCGCGAATGTTCCCTCCGCGTCCCAGCGCGCGAGGATCTCCTCCTCGAGGCGCGGATGGTCGGGTTTGTCCGGTAGTGGCTCGAAGATTGGCGTACCCATCGGGAAGTCAAGTCTAGGCTGGCGCGTTAGTACCCTCGACCGACCCCCGCAATACGAAAGGAACCAATGGCAACAGACGTAACCGACGCCACCTTCGAAACCGAGGTGCTCCAGGCCGCCGAGCCGGTGCTCGTCGACTTCTGGGCCGAGTGGTGCGGCCCGTGCCACGCGGTCTATCCCGTCCTCGAGCGGATCGCCGAAGAGCGGAACCTCAAGTTCGTGAAGGTCAACATCGACGAGAACCAGGAACTCGCGATGCGGTACGGGATCCAGTCGATCCCGAACACGATGCTCTTCGAGGCAGGCGCCCCCAAGGCCGCAGCCGTCGGCGCGATGCCGAAGGGGATGCTCGAGAGCCAGCTCGGCCTCTCGTAAGACGTTTCTTTGCGCGCGGGTTACTCAGCCGAAGGTTGAGTAGCCTCGCGCGCCGCGAGGAACCGCTCGAAGTCGGCGTGCTTCGCGAGGAACTCCTCGACCTCGGCGATCCCTAGGGCAGCCCAGTCCTCGACCCAGGAGCCGGCGATGTCGTCCTCGATCCGGTGCAACCCGAATTCGCCCACGACGCAATGATCGATCCGGTCGCGGACGATGCCTATGGGCCGTTCGGCCCAATTTCCCGGACGGCCGGACCCACCTCCGAAAGTACTACGTCGCTGAACGCGGGCCACGCCTCCTTCGCCCAGTCGCCGAACTCGCGGCCGGTGAGCACGCCGCACGCGAGGCCGGCGTCGGGATCGACCCAGAGGAAGGTGCCGCTGCGGCCGAAGTGCCCGAACGTGCGCGGCGAGTTGCGGGATCCCGTCCAGTGCGGCGACTTGCCATCGCGCAGCTCGAACGTCAGCCCCCAGTCGTTCGGCTCCATCCGGCCGAGGCCCGGCAGAACGCCGGTGAGGCCGGGGAACTGGACGGTCGCGGCTTCGGCGATCGTCTCCGGCGCGACGAGCGTCGGCGCGAGGAGCTCGCGGCCGAGAGCGAGGAGGTCGGCGAGCGGGCCTTCGTACGCGTGCGCGGGCGACCCGGCGAGGGTGCCGCGGAGGCCGAGCGGCGCTGCGACTGCGTGCGTGAAGTACTCGGCGAACGGCATCTCCGCCCGTTCGGCGAGGAGTTCGGCGGCGACCTCGATGCCGGTGTTCGAGTAGATCCGCCGCCGCCCTGGCTCGGCCATCGGCTCCGCGCCGTCGAGCGGCAATCCCGAGGCGTGCGCGAGGAGATGCCGGAGTGTCGAGCCGGGCGGCCCGGCGGGCTCGTCGAGGTCGACCGTCCCCTCCTCGAGCGCGACGAGGAACGTCAGTCCCGTCAGGAGCTTCGTGACGGACGCCCACGGCTGGACGACATCGACCGCACCGTGCGTCGCAACAGCGCCGTCGCCCCGCACGACTCCGGCGGCCGCGTTCGGCGCGTCCCAGCCGTCGATCAGCCGCAGCGCGTCCACGGCGTCGATACTAGGAGCATGGCTCGCCGCAGCGTCCCTGCAATCTCCGACTTCGCCGACACCGTTGGCTACTCGCGCGCCGTGCGGGTCGGGAACCACGTGTACGTCGCGGGCACGGCGCCGGTCGGATGCGACTCCGGCGACCCGTACGAGCAGGCGAAGCGCTGCCTCGAGATCGTCGTCTCCGCGCTCGCGGAACTCGGCGCCTGGCCCGAGCACGTCGTCCGGACGCGCATGTTCGTCACCGACGCGCGCGACTGGGAGGCGATCGGGCGCGCGCATGGCGAAGTCTTCGGCAACGTCCACCCCGCCGCGACGATGGTCGTCGTCGCCGGACTGCTCGACCCCGCCTGGAAAGTCGAGATCGAAGCGGACGCCGTCGTCGACGACTGACCGGCACGCACACGCGCGACTAGGATCGAGGACATGCTCGCCGCCGGACAGAAGGCTCCACTCGACGCAACGGTCTGGACGACGCCGCGCGAGACCGCGACGATCGGCGATCTCATCCACGACAAGCCGATCCTCCTCCTCTTCTATCTCTTCGACTGGTCCACCACCTGAACGAGCGAGCTCGAGCTCCTGCGTGACAGGAGAGAGGAACTGCAGGCGACCGGCGTCGAGCCGTACGCGATCTCCCGCGACTCGCCGTACACGCACGTCGCGTGGATGCAAGCGCTCGATCTCGACTTCCCGCTTCTCTCCGACTGGAACGCGGAGGCGACGCACGGCTTCGGCGTCGCGATCGAGCACAACGGCATGCGCGACGTCTCGGGGCGAACCGCGTTTCTCCTCGATGGCGACGGTGTCGTCCGGGGCGCGTGGGGTTACGCGAAGGACGAGCTGCCCGACCTCGACGAGCTGATCGCGGCAGCCCGAGCCTTGTAGTCGTCCGCACGATCACGTTTACTCCCGCGGATGGAAACCACATCGCACGCGCAGACTTCGCGACCGCGAGGCCGGCTGGGTCACGTCCGGCCATCCTCCTCGCGCTCATCGCTGTCGGCCTCCTCTTCGCTTTCAAGGCGACGGACGCGGCGACGACCTGGTTCGGCGTCTTCAAGCTCGTCCATGTCAGCTGTCGCCATTCTCTGGGTCGGCGGCGGGCTGCTCCTGACGATTCTCGCCATTCGAGCCGAGCGCTCCGACAATCCGGAGGATCTCGCGACGATCGCCCGGCAGGCGACGTTCGTCGGCGAGAAGGTCTTCGCGCCCGCGGGCGGCGTCGTGCTCGCCGATGGGGATCACGATGGTGATCAACCAGCACATCGGCTTCGGGACGACCTGGATCACGATCGGCCTCGTCGGCTTCGCGATCTCGTTCGTCACCGGGATCGGCTTCCTCGCCCCGCGCGCCAAGCGGCTCGTCGAACTCTTCGACACCGTCGGCGCCGCAGCGCCCGAGACGCAGGCCGCGATCCGGCAGATCCTCCTCATCGCCCGCGTTGACGTCGCGGTGCTCCTCGTCGTCGTGATGGACATGTTCCTGAAGCCGTTCTCTTGACATGTGACTATTTAGTCACGTAATCTCTCCGGCATGGACGACGACCGGGTGTTCAAGGCGCTCGCGGACCCGACGCGGCGGCATCTCCTCGACCGGCTCTTCGAGCGCGACGGACGCACGCTCACGGAGCTCGAGTCCGAGCTCGAGATGTCGCGCTTCGGCGTCATGAAGCACCTGCGTGTGCTCGAGGACGCCGGTCTCGTCGTCCCCCGCCGGCAAGGCAGAGAGAAGCTCCACTTCCTCAATCCCGTTCCGATCCGGCTGATCCACGACCGGTGGATCGACAAATACACGGAGCACCGCGTCGCGGCGCTCGCCGATCTCAAGCACGCATTGGAGGACGAAACCGCATGACCACGATGACCGCACAGACCACGCAGGTGTACTCCGTCTTCATCCGCGCCACGCCCGAGCAGGTGTGGGAGGCGATCACGACGCCGGAGTTCAGCCAGAAGTACTTCCACGGCGCCCGGCTGACCATCACGCCGGACAGCTACTCGAGCGTCACCGACAGCGGCGACGACCTCGTCACCGGCTCGGTGCTCGAGTTCGACCCGCCACGGCGGCTCGTCCACACGTGGCGCGCCATGTACTCGCCAGAGCTCGCAGCCGAGGAAGAGAGCCGCGTGACCTGGGAGCTCGACGAGCGCGACGGCGGACTCACGTACCTGTTAGTCACCCACGACCAGCTCGAAGGCGCGCCGCTGACCGCCATCGGCGTCTCCGGCGAGGGCTGGATGCACGTCCTCAGTGGCCTGAAGACGGTGCTCGAGACGGGCGAGCCGCTCTTCGGCTGAGACTGGTAAGACTCCGAGACCACGAAGAAGCTACGAGGAGCCGAGATGCCGAAGACACTTGTTACCGTCGCGACCCGCAAGGGCGCGTTCCTGTTCGAAAGCGACGACCGCAAGACGTGGACGACGAGCGGGCCGCACTGCGAAGGCTGGCCGGTCTTCCATGCGATCTACGACGAGACCTCCGACTCGATCTACGCGGCCGCGGCGAGCGAGTGGCACGGCTCGGCGATCTTCCGCAGCCGCGACCGCGGCTCGACGTGGGAGCACTCGAGCGAAGGCCTCACGTACGGCGACGGCGACGGGCGGAAGATCTCGAAGGTCTCGACGCTCGCCCGCGCGGGTGATCGGCTCCTCGTCGGCGTCGAGGCGCCCGGCATCTTCGAGAGCCGCGACAACGGCGAGACGTTCTCGCTCCTCTCGACGCTCGCCGGCCAGCACGGCAGCGAGATGTGGGACGACCCCGCCATGCAGCCGCCCGGTCATCTCGGCATCTCGAACCTCCTCACCGATCCCGCCGATTCCGACAACTTCTTCGCCGTGGTGCAGGGAGTCGGCGCGTACGAGACAGAGGACGGCGGCTCGTACGTGGACGCCGCGCAACGAGGGCCTGCGGCGCGACTGGCCGCCGCCGGAGAACTACGACGACGTCGGCTTCTGCGTCCACAAGCTCACGCGCTCGAAGGATCCGAGCCGCCTGTACCAGCAGAACCACGTCGGCACGCACCGCTCCGACGACGGCGGCAAGTCGTGGACGGAGATCACGGAGGGCCTGCCGGGCGACTTCGGCTTCGCCGCCGCGGCGCACCCGCACGACACCGAGACCTTCTACACGATCGTCGTCGACGGCGGCCACGGCCGGACGATGCACGACGGCAAGGCGACCGTCTGGCGCACCCGCGACGCCGGATCGAGCTGGCAGCCGCTGCGCGACGGCCTCCCGCAGGAGAACGCCCACCTCGGCGTCCTGCGCCAGGGGATGGCGATCGACAAGCACGACGTGCCAGGCCTCTACTTCGGAACGAGCACCGGCCAGCTCTTCGCGAGCGCAGACGAAGGCGACACGTGGACCGAGATCGCGAGCTATCTCCCCGCGATCTCGTCGGTCGATGTCGCGATCGTCGAGTAGCGCGTGGCCGACATCCGCCTGCCCGGGACGCTGACGCCGCTCTTCCCCGGATTGCCGCGCCGCCTCGAGATCGAGGCGGCGACGGTTCTCGGCGCGATCGACGCGATCGATACGCAATGGCCGGGTCTCCGCGACCGCCTCGTGGCTGAAGGCCCGACGCTTCGACCACACATCCACGCGTACGTCGACGGCGAGCGGAGCGGACTCGACACGCCGCTCGAGCCCCGCTCGCGCCTCGACGTGATCGCCGCGATCAGCGGTGGAGAGTAGGAAAGCCGGCGTGACGGATCATCCCGCACGGATGATGTGCCCCGCTCCCGGAGCGGCGAGCGTGGCGTCGACGGCTATCGACAGGAGGGCGTACGTTGTCTGAGTCTGATTCTGAGGGACCGCCAGCGAGATTCTGGTTGAAAGTGATCGGCGTCGTTTGCCTCTTCGGAATCGGCTCGTTCATCGTCATGTGGCTTGTGGCGAGAGCGGCCTACGCCTGGGGAGTCCTCGGCGCGTTCGTCTTCGTGATTGTCGTGCTGATGGGGGTCGCCTGGCTCTTCGACCGGCGGAACATGAAGCGCCGCGACATGGACCTGTAGCTCGCGAGCAGCAGGGCTGGAAATGCTGAAGGGCCGGGTGTGCGTCGTGCACAGCCGGCCCTTCTTCCCTCCGTCCGCAGAACTACGCCGCTAGGGGAGTGGTGCGAGAATCGCGAGCGCCAGCTCAGGCGAGCAACCACGGCTCAGCAGACGCTCTGCATCGTGCCAGTCGATCTTTTGGTCGATTGCCATGAGAGCATCCTCGAAGGAGAAACCGAGGCGCTCGTACTGAGTGATCTTGTACGTCTCGACTTCAGTTGGAGCGATGGACATGTCGCCTTTCCTTTCGTTTGCGCCTAATGCAATAAATACGCGACCGGAAGGGTCGTCCGTGTGACCCAAAAAGAGGCGCTCACGTAAAAGCCGTGTAATTAGCGGCGGCGGCGGGCGACGAGCGCAAGCCCCAGAGTTCCGGCAACCGTGACGACGAGCTTCACGGCCTTCTTGCCGCGCAGCTTCGACTCGCCGCCGGCGCGAGGGGCCATGTCCACCGGCACCTCTTCGAGGCGCAGGCCCGCCTCGACGACGCGGATCAGCGCCTCGACCTCGGGGGCCCCGCTCGTGTACGGGAGCGCGAGAAGCGGGAGCGCCTTCGCGTTGACGGCGTACAGGCCGCTCGTCGAATCGCCGAACGGCCGCCGCAGGACGAGAGCGACCGAGCGGCGCAGCAGGCCGGTGCCGAACCGCCGCGCGAGGCTCGGCTGGTACCGGTACGGCGCGTACCCGTCTCCCGACACGAAGCGGGAGCCGACCGCGACGTCGCACTCGCCGCTCCACACCCGCTCGAGGAGCCGCGCAAGCTCGTCGGGAGGATGCTGGCCGTCGGCGTCCACGCGTCCGCAGAACGCGTAGCCGTGCTCGAGCGCCCAGCGCGTAGCCGGCGGCGATCCCGATCCGGAGACCTTTGTTCGAGCCGAGCGAGAGCACCTTCGCGCCGTGCTCGCGCGCGACCTCGGCCGTGCGGTCGGTCGAGCCGTCATCGACGACGAGGACGTCCGCACGGGGCAACCGCTCGTGCAGTCCGTCGAGCACCGCGGGCAGGTTCTCCTCCTCGTTCCAGGCGGGGATGAAGACGACGGTCTTCTTCTCCTTCTTCTTCATCGCCGCCCCCGGGCGAGCTCTGCGCGCGCCGCGACAACCTGCGCCGGGAAGAGCGGAAATGCCGCTATCTCCCAACCGATCGAGCGGAGGGTCGGCGCCTGGCGCGCAACGCGGAACGCGACGTCGAGACCCGAGCCGCGGTAGATGGTCGAGAAGAGCAGGCGCGCCCGGACGAGATGCGAAGGCGCGCAGACGACGAGCGCCTCGCCGACGGCGCGCTCGAGCAGGAGCGGCAGCGTGCGCGCGGCGTTCTCGGCGGTCGACCGCGCGGTCGGCTCGACGACGAGGTCGACGTCCGGCCCGCCCCACGCGTCCCTCATCTGCTCGGCCTCCGACACGCCGCCGGTCGGACGACCAGCCGCTGAAGACGACGACGTCCGCGCCGGTACTGCGCGCGAGCCGCTCCGCCTCGCGCACGAGCCGCAGGCAGCGCCGGCTGATGCGGTGCACGCCGTCGAGATCGCGCCATCCGTGGCCGGGAACGACGATCGCTGTCCTGTCGAGAGCCATGAGTTCGATCACAACTGTGCCACGAGCTCCGCCGGTCGCGGCCGTCTCGTTGCTCCCCTCGAGCGTCCGCCGCCAGCCGGCGAGCACCTCGTGGAGCGTCTCGGCGCCGACGACAGGCTCGGCGGGCGGCGACAGGTGCGCCGGGTGGAGCACGAACGGACGCGTCTGCGAGCCGCCGAGGCCGCCGTGGAACGAGATGAGCTCCTCGAAGGCGCAGCCCTCGTCGAGCGCGGGGTCGTAGAAGCTGCCGACGAGCAGGTCGGGAGCGTGCGCGAACCGGTGCGTGCGCAGAAGATGCCGCGCCGCCGTGGGCGGGAAGCGGCGCGAGCGGGTTCTCGCCTTCGACGCGATCCTCCTCGAGGTAGTACGCGCCGTTGCCGCCGAGAACGACCGCTCCGTGCTCGCGCGACTGCACGAGCACCCAGCCGACGTGCGGGTGCGAGCGCAGCGCCGGCACGAGCTGCGGGTGGCGAGCGTCGAGCTCCTCGCAGCGTCATGCGCCCGTCGGTCTCGAGGAGATAGACGAGGCCGAGATTCCCCGAGCCGAGGACGACGACGTCACGGCCCGAGACGTCGTTCTTCGCAGGCTTCGCCTTCCGCCCCGTCGCCTCGGCGGCGGCGTGACCGACCATCGCGTCTCTGCTCGTCGCCTCCGAGCGAGGCGCTGACGCCGCCCTGGGCGAGGTTCCGCTCCACGAGCTCGTCGAGCCCGTAGCCGTTGCGCTGCTTGAAGGTCGCGCCCTGCGTCTGGCCGTGGTCGGAGAGAACGACGAACGCGTACGGCCGGGATGCGTAGCGGCGCGCGCGCTCGATCCGCGCGAACTGCTGGTCGAGCTTCCGCAGCGCCTCGAGGGTGTCCTCGCGCTCGAGCCCCGAATGATGGGCGACCTCGTCGTAGCTCGAGAAGGTCGCGTAGATCGCCGGCCGTCCCTTCATCATGTCGCTGAGGACGCCGTACACGATCAGGTCGCGGACGATGACGCACATCGTCGCGCGCAGGAACGGGTACACGCCGCCGCGGTGGCCTCGCGGCCGCACGTCGCGCCGGCGCTCCCTCGCCGCCGCGATCCATTCGAGGATCACCTCCCAGCCGAAGAGAACGAGGGAACGGGTCACGTTGAAGCCGTTGGCGAGGAACGCGCGGTAGCCGGGGTTCGACGAGCGCTCGGCCTCCATGCGGCTGACGGTGAGGATGACGTGATCGGCTCCGCCCGAGAAGAGGTTGCCGCGGCTCGCGCCACCGCCCGCGAGCAGCCCCGACCCGGAGGAGTGCCGCCGCTCGAGCTCCGCGCAGTCCTGCGGCGACGAGCAGACGACGATCACCTTCCGCTCCTTCTCGACCCAGCGGAACGCCGGGATGTCGTCGTTCGAGCCGAGCAGGATCCCCGCCTGCGACGCACCCGTCTGCGACGAGAGGTCGGGCTCCCACTCAAACAGCCGGTGCGTGCCCTCCTCGAGCCAGCGCGCCATCGTCGGCGCGTGCCCGTCGCGCATCGCCCGCTGCAGCACGGGGAGCGCGAGACCGTCGATCTCGAGGAAGACGACCCCGGGCCGGTCGGTCACGACCTGCTCGCCGGAGCGACGTGCGATGCGCTGGACGACGCGCAGCGAGTAGACGTCGTCGTCGTTCGTGCCGAAGACGATCGAGAGGACGACGCCGACCGCGGCCGCCGCGAGGGCGATGCCGAGCGCCGACCAGAACGAGTCGATCGAGAGGCCGGTGGCAACCCGATCGGCGAGGAGCAGCATCGCTGCGTCGGCGAAGAGGATCAGGAAGAAGCCGAGGAGAGCCGTGAACGGCAACCGCAGCGCGGCGATGACCGGCGGCAGGACGGCGTTGAGAACGGCGATGACCGCTGCGGCGGCGAGCGCCGCGCGGAAGGTCGAGACCGTGGCGCCTGGAACGAGGAGCGCGGCGACGAGGAGAGAGGCTGCACCGAGGAGCCAGGTGAGCGCGAGCCGGCCGGGCTTGAAGCTCGGCCGCTCGGGGATCCAGGAGGGAGTCTCGCCGTACTCCGCGCTCACTCCGCGGCCTTCGCGGCGGCCTTCTCGGCGGCGCGAGCCTCCTTCTTTTCGCGCCGTTTGTCGGCCTGCTCCTGCTGCTGGCGCTTCGCTTGGGTGTACGAATCGGTGACGAGCTGCTTGCCTCCGCCCCATCCCCAGGCCCAGACCATGAGGATGAGCGCAAAGACAATGCTCCATGCGGTCGACACGAGCTGTTGCGCCACGGAGTAGGCAGTCGCCTGCGCGGACGTCGCGACTCCCTGGAGCGAGGCGACATTCCAGGCCTGCGTCACGCCCACGCCGCCGGGCGTGACCGACGTCACGTTGGCGAGAGAGTTGCCACCGGCGACGTGCATGAGGGTGTCGAAGGTGACCGGGATCCCGTACGCATTGAGGAACACCCCGATCACGGCGAGCCCGGCGCACCAGCTGACGAACGACGGCAGGAACACGCGGCCGAAGAAGGCGCCGGGCCGGCCGAGGATCGCGCCGCCCTCCTTCGCTTTGTCCCACCACTCGACGACCTTCGGCCAGTACCTACGCCCGAGCAGGTAGAGCATGAGGAGACCGCCGCCGATGACGATGATCGTGGCGGCCGGGTGCTCGTGCACCCAGCTGAACGAGATGTCGAATGAGCTGCCGACGCTGATGAAGAGGTAGAGATAGGTGAAGGCGCCGGCGAGGGTGAAGAAGATCTTCTCGACTGCGTAGGCACCGAGGACGGCGGCGAAGCTGATGGCGAGGAAGCCGGTGAGCATGATCATGAAGACGAGCGTGCCGAGATTCGCCGGGAGGAACCCGTTCAGCGCAACCGAGACGGCGTAGCCCGCGAGGATGTCTTTCCACTTCGTCCGCTCCGGATACGCGAACTTGAGGATCGCGTACCAGGCGTAGGCCGTCGTGCTCGTCTGCACCACCATCAGGGCGATCCCCGCGATGAGCGAGCCGATCGAGATCGTCGTGATCGTCTGCCAGAGGGTGTGGAACCAGCCTTTGATGTTCCAGCCGAGTAGATCGGCGAGCGCGCCGATCACGACGACGATCAGCGTCCACATGATGACCCGCCACCACAGCGGCCGCCGGGGCTTCGCCACGGGCGTCGAACCGCCGGTCTCTTCTGCTGCCACGTTCGTCATGTCACCGCCACTTTCTCACACTGCCGGCCCAGAGTCGCTTGCTCGCGCGTCGGGCGCCTCATGCCGGACGGATGAAACGCCCCTCTCACCTTCACCCGTGCAGGACGATGCGGCAAGCGGCCGCGGGATCGACAATGACAGCCATGACCGGTGACGCCCCGACCCGCGCCGTGCAGCTCGACCGACCCGTTCTCAACCGCGTGCGAGCGAAGCACAGCTACTGGGCCGTGCTCGGCGCGATCTTCGTCAGCTTCTTCCTCGCGGCGCTCCTGCCGGACGCGCCCTGGGCGACCAGCACGCTCGTGCTCGTCGAGGTCGCAACGCTGGTGATCGCGATCTGGACCGCCGGCTGGGCGATGACCGAGTGGACGTTCCTCTTCGCGCTCGTCACCGCCGCCACCGTCGGCGCCGTGCTCAACTTCTTCTGGCGCGGCGAGGAGCTGACTGCGGCACTCAGCGTCGTCGGGGGCCTTCTCGCAATTACGATCGCCGTCGTCATCGCCGCCGGCGCGGTCGCACAGGGGGAGATAAATTCTCGCTCGGTGGCGGGCGCGATCTGCGTCTATGTCCTGCTGGGAATGCTGTTCATGTTCGTCTTCGGCATCCTGGCCACAGTCGACACGACGCCGTTCTTCGCCCAGGGAATCGACGGCACGCGGCAGCTGCGCCTCTACTTCAGCTACGTGACCCTCGCCACGCTCGGGTACGGCGACTACACGGCGGCAGGGAACCTCGGGCGCGCCCTCGCCGTCCTCGAGGCACTCATCGGCCAGCTCTATCTCGTGACGGTCGTCGCGGTAGTCGTCACCCGGTCTGGGCAAGCCGGGACGGGGAGCATCCAGACAAGAGAAGGAGAGTGAGGACGATGGCCCTCAACCATGAGAAGCAGGGGGAGCAGCAAGCCGCCGAGGTCGCCGTGGCGCCGCTCTACGCGTTCGATGGCGGCAGCATCCCCCGGCACACGCTGCCCGCAGGCGAACTGCCGCCTGACGTCGCGTACCAGATCATCCACGACGAGCTGATGCTCGACGGGAACGCGCGCCTCAACGTCGCGACGTTCGTGTCGACATGGATGGAGCCACAGGCCGAGCGCCTGATGGCCGAGTGCCTCGACAAGAACATGATCGACAAGGACGAGTATCCGCAGACCGCGGCCCTCGAAACCCGCTGCGTGAACATCCTCGCGAACCTCTGGCACGCGCCCGAAGCAAGCGAGGCGACCGGCTGCTCGACGACCGGCTCGAGCGAGGCCGCGATGCTCGCCGGACTGGCGCTCAAGCGGCGCTGGCGCAGAAGGCGCGAAGCCGACGGGATGCCCTCCGACAAGCCGAACATCGTGATGGGCGCCAACGTCCAGGTGTGCTGGGAGAAGTTCGCCAACTACTGGGACGTCGAGATGCGGATCGTGCCGATGGAGGGCGCCACGTACCACCTCACGCCGGACGCGGCCGTGGCGCGCTGCGACGAGAACACGATCGCGGTCGTCGCCGTCCTCGGCTCGACTTTCGACGGCTCCTACGAGCCGGTGGCCGGCATCTGCGCCGCGCTCGACGCCTTCGAGCAGGACAGTGGGATCGACGTTCCCGTCCATGTCGACGGAGCCTCGGGCGGGATGGTCGCGCCGTTCCTCGATCCCGACCTCGTCTGGGACTTCCAGCTCCCGCGCGTCGTCTCGATCAACACGTCCGGCCACAAGTACGGACTCGTCTACCCCGGCGTCGGCTGGATCGTCTGGCGCGACGCCGACGCTCTGCCCGACGAGCTGATCTTCCGCGTCAACTACCTCGGCGACACGATGCCGACCTTCGCGCTCAACTTCTCGCGGCCGGGCGCGCAGGTCGTCGCGCAGTACTACAACTTCGTGCGGCTCGGCTTCGAGGGCTACCGGCGCGTCCAGCAGTACGCGCGGGACGTTGCGACGAGCCTCGCGGCGCAGATCGAGAAGCTCGGGCCGTTCTGGCTCCTGACGCGCGGCGACGAGCTGCCGGTCTTCGCGTTTGCCGTGAAGCCGGAGGTCGACAACTTCACCGTCTTCGACGTCTCACTCGCGCTGCGCGAGCGAGGCTGGCAGGTGCCGGCGTACACGTTCCCCGAGAACCGCACCGACCTCGCCGCTCTCCGTGTCGTCGTGCGGCGGGGCTTCACGCACGACATGGCGGACATGCTGCTCGCGGATCTGAAGCGGCAACTGGCCCGCCTCGAGAAGCAAGCCGCGCCGACCCACGATGCGACGACCGCGACCGCGTTCTCGCACTAGCGATCAGCGCGGCTGCGCCAGGTTCGTCCGCCACTGAACGCGGTGCGCCGACTCCCCCGCCTCGACGCCGGACGGGCCCTGCCCGGAGTACCAGGCGGCGTAGCGGCGCGCGAGCGGCGCGGCGGTCAAGCCGTGCAGCAGCACGGAGAAGCCGACCGTGGCGTAGATCGTTGTCAGCAGCAAGCTCTCGTGCGGCAGCGTCCCGTTCGCTTCGAGGATCAGCACGGCGAACACGATCGAAGCGAGCCCGCGAGGCCCGAACCAGCCGAGGAAGCCGAGGGTCTGGGGACGGGCGCCGGTGCCGAGCATCGCGATTCCCACGGGCACGACCCGCACCACTGTGAGGCTCAGCAGGGCGTACGCGGCCACCGACCACGTGATCCCGCCGAGGGCCGGCTCGAGGAAAACGGCCCCGAAGACGATGAACGTCGCGGCCCCGAACAGCGCTCCGAGCTGCTCCACGAGATAGCCGACCTCTCCGCCGACGCGGCGGCGGAGGCCGCCGAAGAGCATCCCGCCGACGAACGCCGCGATGAACCCCGATCCCCCGAGCGCCGACGCCGACGTGTACGCGAGCGCGGCCGCGGCCACCGGCACGACCTGGAGCCAAAGCGGGTCGACAAGCCCGCGGCGGGCGGCCAGGAGAAGCACGGCTGCGGCCAGCGCGCCTGCTCCGGCACCGGCGACGACGCCGTAGCCGATCTCCTCAACGACGATCTTGACCGCATGGTGCGAACCGGTCATCCCGGCCTCGGCCGAGGCGACCGCGATCGCAATGTAGAAGACCGGCACGCAAAGACCGTCGTTGAGCCCGCTCTCGACGTTGAGCCCCTGCCGGATGAGCGACGGCAGGCTCGGCAACGTGACGACCGACTGTCCGAGAGCCGCGTCGGTCGGAGCGAGTACGACGGCGAGCACGAGCGCCTCGGGCCATGCGAGCGACCCGAACAGCGCGAGCGCCGCGAGGAGCCCGGCGACGATCGTGAGCGGCAGGCCGATCCCGAGCAGCCGGGCGGGAACGCGGTACTCCTCCCGCAGGGCGCGAAAATCGATGCGCGCCGCGTCGCCGAACAGGACGACCGCGAGAGTCGCCGAGGCGAGGATCTTCACAGTCTCCCCGCCCGGCTGCGGGTCGATGAGCCCGGCCGCCTTCGCCCCGAATAGGAGACCGGCGCCGGTGAACACCATCGGCGCCGTGATCGACGTCCCGTCGAGGCGGCGCGAAACCGCCGCGAACGCGAGGACGACCACGGAGATCGCCGGCAGCGCCCATTCCATCCGGGGCTCCTGTCGAGCTGCCCGCTAGACCTTGCTCGTCGGAGGCATGATCGCTCCGATGATCCAGAAGAGCGGCAGGAAGATCCCGAGGATGAACATGACCCAGTGCCCCTTGCGCAGGCACGTGATGCCGACGACGATCATCAGAATCAACCAAAGGACGGCGAAGCCGCCGCCAATACCCCACCACATGGCCGAACCCCTTTCTGCAGACGGTTGTGAGGGCGGACGGTAGCGGGGTACGAGCATCGTCCGTAGGGGATGATGATCCGTCCTCCAGCGCACGTAACGTCGTCTCGATGGCAGCTGCGGCCGATCAAGAGCGAAGCGAAGCCCCCGCGCGCGGCGGGCTCGTCCTCACGACGCTGATCCTCGTCGCGGCCGTTGCGAACCTCAACCTCGCAGTCGCCAACGTCGCGCTGCCGTCGATCGGGGAGCACTTCGACTCGAGCCAGACGATGCTCGACCTCATCGCCGTCGGCTATTCGCTCGGCCTCGCGTGCTCCGTTCTCTGGCTTGGCGCCCTCGGCGACCGCTACGGACGGAAGGCGATGCTCGTCTGGGGAACCGCTCTCGCGATTCCCTTCTCGCTACTCGCCGCCTGGGCGCCGAGCGACACCGTCCTCTTCATCGCGCGCGTCGGCGGCGGCCTCGCCGCGGGCATGGCGTTCCCGACGACGCTCGCCCTCATCACCGCGCTCTGGTCGGGGCCGGCCCGCACGAAATCGATCGCGCTGTGGTCCGGCCTCGGCGGCGCGATCGCCGCGATCGGCCCACTCGCCTCGGGGCTGCTGCTCGAGCACTTCTGGTGGGGCTCGGTCTTCCTGCTCACGCTGCCGCTCGCAGTTGTCGCCCTCGTGATGGCCTGGAAGCTCGTTCCCGCGCACGTCAACGAGGGCACGGAGCCGGTGGACAACCTCGGCGGGATCCTCTCCCTCGTGCTCGTCGGGGCGCTGATCCTCGCGATCAACTTCGCGCCGGTTCCGAACGCCGGCACCCTGACGCTCGTGCTCGCGGGCATCGCACTCGTCGCGGGCGTCCTCTTCTTCCTGCGCCAGCGGCGGGCGCCGAACCCGCTCTACGACCTCGAGGTCGCCGCGCGGCCGCCGTTCTGGGTGGCAGCGTGCGCGGGGATCATCGTCTTCGGCTCGCTGATGGCGGCGATGTTCGTCGGGCAGCAGTTCCTCCAGAACGTGCTCGGCTACTCGACGCTGGAGGCGGGGATGTCGATCCTGCCCGCGGCCGCGTTCATGGTCGTCGTCGCACCACGCTCGGCGTCGATCGTCGAGAAGCGCGGGGCCCGGTTCACGCTGCTGTTCGGCTACGCCTTCGTGCTGCTCGGCTTCCTGACGATGCTCCTGCTCTGGAAGGAGGGGATCCCGTACTGGAAGGTCGCGCTCGGCTACTCGTTCGTCGGGATCGGCGTCGGACTCGCCGGCACTCCGGCCTCCCACTCGCTCACGAGCTCCGTGCCGGTACGGCGCGCCGGGATGGCGTCGGGCACCGCCGACCTGCAGCGCGACCTCGGCGGCGCGATCATGCAGTCGATCCTCGGCGCGCTCTTGACCGCCGGCTATGCCGCTGCCGCCGGCGCCGCAATCGTTTCCTCCGGCAAAGACATCACGCCGAGCGTCCAGAGCGAGCTGACGAAGTCGTTCGACGGCGCAGAGGCGATCGCACAGCAGTATCCGCACTACGCGTCGCAGATCACCGCGGCCGCGAAGACGGCCTTCCTCCAAGGAGATCAGTGGGCGTACCTCGCCGGGATCGTCGCCGTGCTCCTCGGCGCCGCCGTCGTCGCCTTCTTCTTCCCGCGCGCCGAGCGTGAGAAGGCGCTCCTCGCGCAGTATCGTGCCGAGGACGCAGGAGGCTGATGCGAGAATGGACCACGCCATGCACGAGACACCGTCACCGGCGACATGGGAGTTCGGCCCCGTCCAGATCCTCACGGTCGCCTTCGAAGGCAGCCATTTCAAAGGCGAGATCCTGCCCGAGCTCGAGCGGCTCAAAGTCCTCGGGCTGATCCGGGTCATCGACCTTCTCCTCATTCGCAAGGACTCGACCGGAGCCGCGGCGACGCTGACAGCGAGCGACCTCGACTGGGAGGAGGCTGCGGACTTCGGCGCGATGGTCGGCGGTCTCATCGGCTGGGGTGTCGCCGGCGCTGAAGGGGCCGAGATCGGCTGGATGGCGGGAGCTGCCGACACCGCCGACGGCCACGCGATCGGCGAGGACGACCGCTTCAACCTCCTCCAGAGCGTCCCGAACGGCTCTTCGGTGGGGATCGTGCTGATCGAGCACGTCTGGGCGAAACCGCTTCGCGCGGCAGTCACCCGCGCCGGCGGAATCGAGATCGCAAACAGCTGGCTCAGGCCGGAAGATCTCGTCAGGCTCGGCACATCGCTCGCCCCCGTGGACGACGCCGGCGAGCTCCCCGAGGCGGACGGAGACTGACGATGCGGTACGCAGTCGCATCCGTCGTCTTGGTCGTCGCCATCGCCGCGGTCGCGAGCGGCTGCGGAGGCGCCGGCGCGATCACGCGGACTGTCACGCGGACGGTCACGCGCACCGTCCCCACGGTAAGCACGCTGCCGAGCGAGACTCGCGCCACGACGGAGACCACCCCGACAGTGAGCACCCTGCCGACGCAGACTCGGCCGGCCACGACCGTGGCCACGACGACCGCGGCCACCACGACGATCGCGGTCACGACGACCCCCACCACGACCCCCGACACGACCACCGCGACCGAGACGAAGACCTCCGTCACGCCCCCGATGACAACGACGACCACGCTCCCGACGACGACCGTTACCGCGATCACCTCGACCGTCGCGACGACAATCAACGGCGTCAAGACAACGGCGATCGTGGTGGCGACCGGGGTCGCGGTGGCCTCGCAATCGCAGCCGGAGGAGACACCGTGGGGCTGGATCGCGTTCGGTGTCCTCGCCGTCGGGCTGATCGCCTTCCTCATCGTCTGGCTCGTGCGCCGGAACCGCGATCACGGGTCGCCGGGACCTCCCGCGAGCGCGTAGGTCGAGGCCGGAGTCTCCGGCCGGAAGGCAGCCGCGTCGTCGGCACCGGCCGGGCGTAGACTCCGCCCGTCGGCATCCCCCTGATTGGACGATGTCAGGCCCGCCTCGAAACCGGAGTGTGGTCGTGTGAGCTGGGTCTATCTCGAGCTGGCGCTCATCTCGCTCGCGGCAATGCTGTCGCCGACGACGCTGACCTTCTCGGTGCTCGCGCTCGTGCTCGCGAGACGGCCGCTGCGCACAGGCGTCTGGTTCTATCTCGGCGCCTTCGCGGTCACGATCGCGATCGGCGTCCTCGCCGGATTCGTCGTCGGCGACATCGCCGCACCCTCCGCCGGCGGCCAGCGAAAGACCTGGGTCTCTGTCTTCGATCTCGTCGCCGCCGCGCTCCTGCTCGTCTACGTCGCCCGCACCTGGCGCGTGCCGATCTCGGAGAAGACGACCAAGGGCATGGTCGAGAAGATGAGCTCCGTCGCCTCCTCGCCGTGGATCGCGGTGTTCGCCGCCGGCGCGACCCTCGCGAACCCCGGCGGCTTCATCCCGCTCGCGCTCAAGGCGATCTCCGAGACAAACCCCACGGCGGCCAGCTACGCGACGGCCTGGCTCGCCTTCACGCTCGTCTCGCTCCTGCCCCTCGGCGTCGCGATCGTGCTCCTGCTCGTCTCGCCGGGCTGGGCCGATCCGCGCCTCCGCGCCTCACGCACCTGGCTCGAGGCGCACCTGCGCCTGATCGCTTCAGCGATCATCCTGCTGCTCGCCGTGTCGCTCCTCCACAACGGGATCTCCGGGCTCGCCGGCTGAAGTCAGTCGCCTTCGATCCTCACCCCGGCGGGATGACATGCACGTCCTCCGCGAGCGCGAAACTTTGCGGCGACGTGAACGCGACCCCTCGCGCCAGCGACGAAGGCACCGGCCGCGCCCAGCTGAGCGGCGCGTTCCAGACGCCGCGCTGGCTGCGACGACCTCGGCCGCAGCGCGTGGCTGCTCGTCGGCGTGCTCGCGCTCGTCGGCGGCGCTGATCTGGCTCCTCGCGGCGACCTACGCGATCACCGGGCCGATGCTCTGCGCGCTGATCGTCGCGGTCGTCGCCATGCCGGTCGTCCGCATGCTCGACCGGCATATGCCGCGCTGGCTCGCGGCGGCGCTCGTGCTGATCGCCGTCGCGGCCATCGTCGTCCTCATCGTCGTCCTCGTCGTCGCGGGCATCACCGGCCAGAACGCCGAGCTCTCGGCGCGGGCCGCTGCGGGCGTGGACAAGCTCCAGAGCTGGCTGAAGAGCGCCGGCGTCGACGGCTCGAGTGCGTCCGGCGCCACAGCGGCGATGAAGTCGGCGGCGCCGCAAATCATCTCGACGCTCGTGCACGGCGTGGTCCGCGGGATCGGCGGGCTCACGACGCTCGTGTTTGCGCTGTCGTTCGCCGCGATCGGAACGTTCTTCCTGCTGAAGGACGGGCCGGGCATGCGCAAGTGGGTGGACGGCCACGTCGGCCTGCCCGTGCCGGTCGCGCGGATTGTCTCCGGCTCGGTGATCGGGTCGCTGCGCGGCTACTTCCGCGGGGTCACGTTCGTCGCCGCGTTCAACGGCGTAATCGTCGGCCTCGGCGCGCTCATCCTCGACGTCCCGCTCGCAGGCACGATCGCTGTCGTCTCGTTCGTCACCGCCTACGTGCCGTACATCGGCGCGTTCGTGGCGGGCGCGTTCGCCGTCCTCCTCGCGCTCGGCGCGCACGGACCGGCGGTCGCGATCGCGATGCTCGTCATCGTGATCCTCGCAAACGGCCTGCTGCAGAACCTCTTCCAGCCGTTTGCGATGGGCTCCGCCCTCGGCCTCAACCCGCTCGTCGTCCTCATCGTGACGATCGGCGCAGGGTGCCTGTTCGGGATGCTCGGGCTCGTGCTCGCGGCTCCGCTCGTCTCGGCTGCCACACGAATCTTCCGCGAGCTGAGCCGGCCCCTCGACGCCGGCACGGAGGTCGCGCCGGGGACGGAAGAGACGCTCATCCGAACAGGGTGATGCTGCGACCCGCCGCCCCGGCGATCTTGGTTACCCGATGGATCCGGCTTCGGCGTAAGTTCGAGAGTTCCCGAAAGGAGCAACATGGCGGCACGCGATTCAGCGGCTCGGAACACATTTCCGGCGGCGCCCGGGGGCGAGATCCCCGGCGACATCCAGGGCGCGCTCGATGACATGAGCGTCCCGAGCTACGTCGTCGACCGGTACGGCGTCATTCGCTGGATCAACCCGGCCGCGGAGAAGCTCGTGGGCGACGTCCGGGGCCGCCAGCAGTCGTCGATCGTCGCACCGGAGCAGGCTCGCATGGCGCGAGAGTCGTTCGTGCGCAAGATCATGGGGACCGAGCGCTCGACCAACGCAGAGGCGGTCCTCATAGGCCCCAAGGGCGAGCGCATCCAGGTCGAGTTCAACGCCGTCCCCCTCAAGGACGGCGGGCACATCGTCGGAGTGTTCGGGATCATCCCCCACGTCGAGAAGACGCCGGCGCCGGCCCCGCATGCGCGCCTGACACCGCGCCAGAACGAGGTCTTGCACCTGCTCGCGAAGGGACACTCGACGCCGCAGATCGCGAACGAGCTCAGCATCAGCGTCGAGACCGCGCGCAACCACATCCGGCGGATGCTGCGCTCCCTCGACGCGCACTCCCGGCTCGAAGCCGTCGCAGTCGCCCACCGCGACGGGCTCCTGCGCAGCACTAGTTGATCAACGCGTGCCACTCGGCGGCGGCCGGGAGGCCTCTACCGTCGATGGCATGCGGTGTGTCGAATGCGGGTGCAAGGCAGACCCGAACGACCGGGGCTGGGTGGTCGTCCTCACAGCCCGGAACGAACCGCGGATCGTCTACTGCCCCGCGTGCATCACAGCGCTCATCCGCGACGCGACAGGCGCGGACACACCCGCCCCGGGAGAGGGCGCGAGCGACGTCAGGTCGTGACGGGCGCGACAGGCCGGAACGTGCTCATTTCGTCCGGCCCCGGCTGGACGACGCCCCACATCGCCTCGGGCACCGGGTTCCAGACGCCGGCAACATCGCCGAGCGGCTCCGAGACGATGATGCGCGACTCGTCGTCAAAGTCGTCGAGCCTCGGGTCGTCGGGATACATCGCCTTCAGCGTCTCGTAGGTCGTTGAGAAGTACAGGGAGCGAGACTGACCTTCGCTCGAGTACCGGAACGCCCAGAGCCGTTCGCCGTTGGTGGTGGCGATCGTGCCCTGGAACGGATACTGGACGCCGTGGCGGTGCCCGATCTCCTCTACGAGGCCGATCGCGCGCTCGACCGCACCCGGCGGATCCTCCTCGAGGCCGAGTGTGAGCGCGAGGTAGAACAGCGCCTCGGAATCGGTCGTGCCTTCGATCAGCGGGTAGAGCGCCGGGTCGACCGCGAACACGAGGTCGCGCTTGACCTTCAGCCAGTCGTGGATGACCCCGTTGTGGCACCAGAGCCACTTTCCGTAGTGAAAGGGATGACAGTTCGTCTGCTGCACCGGCGTCCCCGTCGTGGCGCGAACATGGGCGAGGAAGAGGTGCGACTCGACGTGGCCCGAGATCTCCCTCAGGTTGCGGTCATTCCAGGCAGGCTCGGTGCTGTGAAAGACGCCCGGCTCGCCCGCGGACGAGTACCAGCCGATGCCGAACCCGTCCCCGTTCGTCGGCTCGGCGCCGAATCGTGACTTGAGACTCTGATCGATGAGCGAGTACTGACCCTGGTACAGGACCTTGTCCATGCGGATCGGCTTTCCGTAGTACGCGAGCCAGCGGCACATCGGCGAGTCCTCCTTCGGTTCATGGAGAAGGGCGTGACCGGACGAGCCGCCGCCCGGCCGGGCGCCCTTCACTTCGATCGAACGTGTTACCCGGCGAGGATCTTGGCCTTCTGCGCCTCGAACTCGGCGTCGGTGAGAACGCCCGCCTCCTTCAGCTCGCCGAGCTTCTTCAGCTCGTCGAGCGGGTCGGATGCGGGCTCCGGCGCTGCGACCGGCGCGGCCGGCTGCTGGTCGTAACCCTGGGGCGGGGCGTCTTCCTGCGCCCAGCGCTCTCCCTGCCGGCGCGAGACGCGGTTCGAGACTGCGGTCGCCGTTCCAGCGATCACGGCAGTGCGAGCAATTCCGCGAAGTAGTGGCATCTCTGGCTCCTCTCTTACGCGTTCGTGGATTCGAGGTTCTCGATCGCATCGACGAGATCGTCGTGCGGGATCCGGCCGCTCGCGACGAGCTGCGCGCCGCTGCGCCGAACGGCCGAAACGAACGGCCGCGCCCACCGGTTCTCGTAGAGCAGGATCGCGGCGGAGGCGCCCGGCTCGAGCGCTCCGCCGGCCTCGTCATAGTCGTCCTGGCTGAGCAGACCCGACGACGCACCGGCGAACTCGACGAGATCGAGCGCACCGTCGCCGTCAACGTCCATGAGTGCGAGCCCGGCGACCGTGCCGTCCTCACCCTTCTGGACGAACGCCAAGTCGAGCACACGGATGAGACCACGGTCCGTCAGGTCGGCGAGATTCGCAAGCCCCTCGCCGGTGGGCTCCTTGCCGGCCGGCCACTCGACGATCAGATAGTCGACGGGGCCGAGCTCGAGTTCGCTGTCGCTCATCGAAACGCTCCTTCTCTATGGCAGCCGTTCACGGCGCAGGCAAACGTCCTGCGGATGGAAATGATGCTCTCCGCCGCCGCCTGGCGGAGCATCACCCCGAGAGGGTGAACAGGCCGCAGGCACAAAAAAGGGGAGCCCCGGCGCGACGGCGGCGAGGCTCCCCGACGAGCGACGAGGCTCAGGCCCCCGCGCGTTTCCCGCCGTACGCCGCGAGCCCGTAGATCACAAGGATGCAGCACGTGATAACGACCAGCGACCAGAACGGATACATGTTCATCGCCGAGAAGTGCCCGATCGCGCCGATGCTCGCTGCGAAGATGCCGAACCAGCGCGAGAACCCCGAACCCGCGAACACGCCCATGGCGGCGAGGATGAGTAGCACGCCGACCAAGAGCATGAGCCAGCCCCAGGTGCGCAGGTCACTGAACACGTAGGTCTGGTCCGCGACAAAGAACTTCGACCGCGACAACGCCACGATGCCGTCGATCACGGTCAAGATGCCGGCGAGCCCGAGCATTGTGGCGGCGAAGAGGAGCCAGCCTGCGCCGCGTTCGTCGTCGTCCATGTGGTTTTCCTCCTTGAATGATGGCCGAACCCCGGCCCACTCATTCTCGGGAAGGGGACGCCCTCCTCCCCGCTTCACCCACTTGTGACGATGCCGCAACGCAAGCCCGATGCGATCCTGGCGGCAGGAACAGGAGGACGCAATGTCTGGGGCCACCAGTGCGCGCGCGCCGCAAGGCTTTTCGAACGAGCAGCTCGTCGAGCTGCTCCACACGCTCGAAGGAGCCGACAGCGTCGAACTGAAGCTGACGGTTCCCGAGCCGCACCACCGCTCGACCGTCGCGGCGCTCGCGCTCGACCCGCTCGAGGCCCAGATCCGCCAGGTCTTCTTCTTCGACACGCCCGAGCTCGCGCTCGACGCGCACGGCGTCGTCGCGCGGGCGCGGCGGATCCAGGGAAAAGGCGCGGACTCGATCATCAAGTTGCGCCCCGTGACGCCGAGCGAGCTACCGGACGACCTGCGGCGCTCGGCCGCCTTCAACGTCGAGGTGGACGCACTGCCCGGCGGGTTCGTCTGCTCCGGCACGCTGAAGGGACGGCCGGGTGAGGCGGACGTGCTCAAGGCGGCGAGTGGGCAGCTGCCACTGCGGAAGCTCTTCTCGAAGGAGCAGCGGCAGCTGTTCAAGGCGCATGCGCCGGAAGGGGTGACGCTCGACGATCTGGTCGTCCTCGGGCCGATATTCGTCCTCAAGCTGCGCTTCGTCCCGCCGGAACTCGACCGCAGGCTCGTGGCCGAGATGTGGATCTACCCGGACGGCTCTCGGATTCTCGAGCTCTCGACGCGCTGCGAGACGAACGAGGCATTCCAGGTGGCCGCCCAGACCCGTGCGTATCTCGTCGAGCACGGCGTCGATCTCTCGGGCGAGCAGGAGACGAAGACCCGCAAGGCACTCGAGTACTTCGCGCGTGAGCGAGCGGCGGAGCCGCAATGAGCGCGCTCGGCGGCATCGTCCCTCGCTGGGAGTGGCGAACCTTCGGCGACAGCTTCGGCTCCGCCGAGAACCTCCTCAGCGAGCACGAGCCCGAGCGCGTCCAGGAGAGCGACGAGATCTACCTCCTCTCGCAGGAGTCCGACGCCTCGGTGAAGTTCCGCGACGGCGTGATGGACGTGAAGAGGCTCGAAGCCGTCTCGGGCGACGGGCTCGAGCAGTGGCGTCCGGTGCTGAAGGGCTCGTTTCCGCTTCCCGCAGCAGACGTCGAAGCCGTGCTGGGGACGCTGGGCGTCCCGGGGCCGGAGACCACGCGCGACACGTACACGCTCGACGAGCTCCTCGACGAGGTGATCGGGTCGAACGACTCACTCGCCGCGGTCGACGTGCACAAGCGGCGTGTCCACTACCGGTTCGGCGGTTGCATGGTGGAGCTGTCGGAGATCTCGGCCGGCGGCCGGTCGACACGCACGATCGCCGTCGAGCTAGAGGATCCCGCGCTCGTCTCCTCCGCACTGCGAGAGCTGGGCCTTCACGACCGGCCAAACGTCTGCCTCGCGCGCGGGCTCAAGACGATGCTGGGCCTCTGAGCCGTGCGTTTCGCTGTCATCGACGTCGGCACGAACTCGGTCAAGCTCCACATCGGCGAGCGCAGCGCCGGCGGCGCATGGCAAACGGTGCTCGACCGCGCCGTCGTCACGCGGCTCGGCGAAGGGCTGGACGACCGCCGCGTGCTCCAGCCGGAGCCGATTCGCCGAACCGCCGATGCCGTCGTCGACATGGTCGAGGAGGCGCGCGACCTGGGAGTGGCGGAGATCGCCGCCGTGGCGACCGCGGGGATGCGGATCGCCGCGAACTCCGCCGAGCTCGTCGAGACCGTGCGCGACCGCTGCGGGATCGGGATCGAGGTGATCGCGGGGGAGGACGAAGCGCGCCTCGCCTACATCGCGGCGACGTCCGCGCTCGAGCTGTCGGATCACGGACGGCTCGTCGTCTTCGACACCGGCGGCGGCAGCTCACAGTTCTCGTTCGGCCGGCCCGGACACGTGGACGAGCGGTTCAGCGTCGACGTCGGCGCAGCGCGGTACACCGAGGACTTCGGCCTCGGCGGCGTAGTCTCCGACGACACACTCGCGGAGGCTCGCCGGGCGATTGCGGCCGACCTCGCGCGGCTCGACGGGCGCCCTCGCCCCGATGCCCTCGTCGGGATGGGCGGCGCCAACACGAACCTCGCCGCCGTCAAGCACGAGCTCGCAACGTACGACTCCGAGATCGTCCAGGGAACGGTGCTCGACCGGGCGGAGATCGACCGCCAGATCGAGCTCTACCGGCAGCGAAGCGCCGACGGGCGGCGCGAGATCATCGGCCTGCAGCCGGCACGAGCCGAGGTGATCCTTGCCGGGGCATTGATCGTCCGAACGGTGCTCTACAAGCTCGGCTGTGAGGCGCTCACGGTGAGCGACCGCGGACTGCGCCATGGTGTCCTCGTCGAGCGGTTCGGAGCGCCCCCGGGCCGGACAGCGGCGAGCTGAGGACGATGCGTGTCGTCGTCGCGCTCGGCGGGAACGCGCTGCTTCGCCGCGGCCAGAAGCTCACGGCGGAGAACCAGCGCGAGAACGCCCGGGTCGCCTGCGAGGCGCTTGCTCCGGTCGCCCGCGATCACGAGCTCGTGGTCGCGCACGGCAACGGGCCGCAGGTCGGTCTCCTCGCGCTCCAGGCATCCGCGTACAAGGACGTCGACGTCTATCCGCTCGACGTCCTCGACGCGCAGACGGAAGGGCAGATCGGCTACATCCTCGAACAGGAGCTCGGGAACGCCCTTCCGTTCGAGAAGCACATCGCGACGCTGCTCACGATGATCGAGGTCGACCGAAACGACCCGGCGTTCACGAACCCGACGAAGCCGATCGGGCCGATGTACACAAAGGAGGAAGCCGACGCGCTCGCCGGGGAGAGAGGCTGGACTATCAAGCCCGACGCCGACGGCTTCCGCCGCGTCGTCCCCTCCCCGCTTCCGCAGCGGATCTTCGGCATCCCCGCGATCACGACGCTGCTCGACCAGGGCTGGATCGTCATCTGCTCGGGCGGCGGCGGCATCCCGACCCGCTACACCGACGAGCCCGCAGTGGCCGGGCGGCGGCTCGAAGGCGTCGAGGCGGTCATCGACAAGGATCTCGCGAGCGCACTGCTCGCCGCTGAGATCGGCGCCGACGTGCTCGTCATCGCAACCGACGTCGACGCGGTGTACGAGAACTGGGGCACGCCGGAGCAGCGCGCGATCCGGCACACGACACCGGCCGAGCTCTCCGCCGGCGAGTACGCCGAGGGCTCGATGGCGCCGAAAGTCAAGGCGGCGTGCACGTTCGTCGAGCAGACCGGCCGAACCGCCACGATTGGTTCAATTTCCGAGATCGAGGCAGTGCTGCGGGGCGAAGCCGGGACGACGGTCGCGCCGGCGGCGCCGTAACCGGCAGCATCATCCGGATCGGACGATGGCCACGTCCGACGCACACGGGAGACTTGCGACATGGCAGCCTCCGCGAAAGCCGCGCCGCATGCACCCGCACCTCTGAGCAGGGGACGGCGCATCACCGTTTGGACGCTCGTCGTCCTCGCCACCCTGCTCGCAATCGTTTCGATCCTGACGACCTGGGTGAACCGGCAAATGCTCGACAACGCCGCCTGGAACAAGGCGACGACACAGGCCATCCAGGACCCGCAGGTTCAGTCGGCGATCGCGACGTACGCGATCAACGAGCTCTACGCCAACGTCAACGTCGGCCAGGCGTTCGCGGACCGTCTGCCTAACAATCTCAAGCCGCTCGCGGCGCCGCTCGCCGGCGCGCTCGAGACGCCGTTGACGCAAGCCGTGCAGCGCCTCCTCGCCCGGCCGCGCGTGCAGCAGCTCTTCATCAACGCGAGCACGATCGCGCATCAGAAGCTTGTCAACGTCCTGGAGGACAAGACCAGCTACGGCATCTCGACAAGCGGCGGCGTGGTCACACTCAACCTCTACGACATGATCTACGAGATCGGGACTGAGCTCGGTATCCCGTCAGACGCCCTGGCGAAGCTGCCGACCGACATCGGCACTGTCACGCTTCTGAAGTCAGACCAGCTATCAACGGCGCAGGCCGGCGTGCAGACGCTGAAGGTCTTGAGCGTCTGGCTCCTCGTCGGTGTCCTGTTCCTGTACGGGCTCGCGATCTACCTCGCGCGCGGCGCCAGGCGCGCCACGCTGCGCAACGCGGGATTCGGGCTCGTGATCGTGGGGCTCATCATCCTGGTGCTCCGGACGCTGCTCGGGAACTACATCACCGACGCGCTCGCAACTCCGGGCTACACGGTCGCGACGCACCACCTGTGGATCATCGGCACGTCGATCCTCGGCCAGATCGGAGGCGCGACGCTCCTCTACGGCATCATCGTCGTGGCCGGCGCGATCTATGCCGGACCCACGTCGCTCGCGGTCAAGGCACGCCAGGCACTCGCCCCGACGATGAACGAGCGCCAGGGGATCGTCTGGGGCGTGGTCGGATTCGTCTATCTCCTCGCGCTCCTCTGGGGCGGCACGCACGCGCTGCGCACGTGGTGGGGCATCCTGCTGCTCGCCGCGCTGATCGCGATCGGCGTCGTCGCGCTGCGGAAGCAGTCTTTGACCGAGTTCCCGCCCGAACCGAGGAGCGAGAACAAGCCTCCCGCTCCTCCGCCCCCGGCTGCTCCTCCGTCGCCGGCTGCCGGCTGAACTCGGCGCGGGCCTCGCTCGAAGGAGAACTAGAGCCGAACGGCGATCTCCCGATTCGATGGCCCCCCGCGCGTAGTAGCGTCCTCGAAAACCGAGAAGGGAGATCTGGAAATGCTCGGCGCCTACACGTTCTGGGACGCGATGTGGACGATGATCGTCTTCTTCGTCTGGGTCATGTTCATCACCTGGGTCATCATGTTGATGATCGACAACTTCCGCCGGCGCGATCACTCCGGCTGGGCGAAAGCGGGCTGGTTCATCTTCATCATCTTCCTGCCTATTCTCGGCGCGATCGTCTACACGATCGCCCGCCCGGAGTCGGCGAGCGACTACATGACGCCGTCGGGGTCGAGCCTGGGCGCTCAGGGCACGTCGACGGCCACGGAACTCGCGCGGCTGAACGAACTCCGCGCCGACGGCGCGATCAGCGATGCCGAGTTCGAGCAGCTCAAGCAGCGGACGATCGCTGCGGGGTAACCGAGATCGGGGTGGGACGCCCCACTCGAGGCGTCCCTCCCCCGTCACCGCCCGTGGCATTTCAGGGAGAGTGTCAGGGTGAGCGTCGTCGAGCACGTGACCCTTACGGACGCTTTGCGTCCGGCCGAGAGAGGCTTGGCCGTGCCTCCCACCGCTCGGCGCGCGGTCGTACGCACTGCACTCGTCGCCCGGCTGTGCGCGGCCGCCGACGCGTCCGTGGCGACGATCGTCGCGCCCGCCGGCTACGGCAAGACGACGTTGCTCGCCCAATGGGCGGAGCGCGACGGACGCGAGGTGCTCGGAGTAGCGTTCGAGCCGGAAGACGACGATCCGGACACGGTCGAGCTTCTGCTCCGCCCGATCGTCGAGGAGCCCGGGCTCCTCGCACTCGTCGACGACGTCCACGTGCTTCGCTCGCGGGAAACGGTCGACGCGCTCGCACGAATGCTCGATCGCGCTACGGCAGGCACGACGGTCGCTCTCGCGGGTCGCAGCCTCCCTTCGCTGCCGCTCGCCCGCGTCCGGGCCGAGGGACGCCTCGTCGAGATCGCGACGGAGCATCTTGCGCTCACGAGTCGCGAGTCCGAGACCCTGCTTCGGCTCGCCAAGGCGCCGCTCTCCCCGGCTGCGGCTGCTGAACTCGGCGAACGTCTCGAGGGGTGGCCGGCGGCGATCTACCTCGCGGCGCTCTCGTTGCACAACGGCACGCCGGTCGAGACGATCGACGGGGACGACGGTTTCCTTGCCGATTACCTCGAGGCCGAGTACCTCGTCGGTTTGTCCCGCGTCCAGCGCCGCTTTGCGCTCGAGACGGCGGTGCTCGCGGAGCTCACGCCCGAGCGGTGCGATTCTCTCCTCGAGCGCAAGGGCTCGGACGCGATGCTCGTGACGCTGCAGCAGGCCGGTGTCGCGGCTGCGGTCGATCACCACCATCGCCGCTACCGCTACCCGCGCATCGTCCGCGAGCGCCTGCTGGCGGAGCTCGAAAGATCAGAGCCGGAGAGAGCACGCGACCTGCACCGTTCCGTCGCCGCCTACGCGGCCGCGAGCGGCGCGATTGAGGAAGCGCTCGAGCACGCCGCTGCGGCCGAAGATCTCGACCGCACCGCGGAGCTCGCGAACCTGCTCGCCGTCCCCGCCTGCGGTCGCGGTGGCTTCGACGCGCTCGAGCCGTGGCTCGCGCTCCTGCGCAACGAGCCGACAGTCGATCGCCGGCCCGATCTCTCCATCGCCGCGTCGTGGTTGTACGCGGTGCGCGGCCGCCCCGGCGAGGCGCGCCACTGGGCCGACGCGGCCACACGCGGACTGAGGCCCGACGACCCTCGGCTCCGCCTGCTGCGCGGCTTTCAGTGCCGCGCGGGCATCGCGCAGATGCTCGACGACACGGCCGCCGCGTGCGACGCGCTCCCTGCGGGCGCGCCCTGGCAACCGTTCGCGACGCTCGCGCACGGGGTCGCGCTCATTCTCACGGGCGACGTCGCGCGCGGCCGGCAAGAGCTTGTCGAGGCGGTCGAGCTCGCCACGGCGGCAGGAGCGAGCGAGCTGAATGTTCTTGCACTGTGCATCCTCACGCTCGTCTCGATCGCCGAGAACGCCCACGCC
Source organism: uncultured Actinomycetes bacterium (assembly GCA_963767525.1). Taxonomy (GTDB): domain Bacteria; phylum Actinomycetota; class Thermoleophilia; order Gaiellales; family Gaiellaceae; genus Palsa-739. The sequence goes on along the minus strand of CAVYEH010000001.1, from coordinate 1,160,629 downwards.
GACGCCGACGCGTTCGCCGCCGAGGCGGAGGACGCCGGCGCGGCAGAGCCACCGTCTGCGCCGCTCGTCGCTCTCCTCGTGCACGCGACCCGCGCCCGAAGCGCGGCCCGGCACGGTGACCTCGCGGCGGCCGAGGCGAGCCTCGCGGAGGCGGACGAGCTGCTCGATTGCGCGACGCCGGCGGTCCCGTGGCTCTCGACGGTTGCCCTCCTCGCGCTCGCGCACGTGCGGCTCGCGCTCGCCGACGCCGCAGGCGCGCGACTGCTCCTGCGGCGCGCGACCGACATCTTCCGCGTCCGCCCCGGGCTCGGAGTCCTCGCCGAACAGTGCGCGGAGCTCGACCGGCAGGCGCACGCGCTCTCCGAGCCGACGGGACGCTGGGCCTCCAGCCTCACCCCGGCGGAACGGCGCTTGCTCCCCTTCCTCGCGACCCACCTCTCGTTCCGCGAAATCGGCGCGCACCTCTACATCTCACGCAACACCGTGAAGACGCAGGCGATCGCCGTGTACCGGAAGTTCGGCGTCACGAGCAGGAGCGCCGCGATCGCGCGCGCCATCGACCTCGGGCTCATCGACGACAACACGCACGCGCCCGGCGGCCCGTTCCGCGCCGCTGACTAAGCCGTGCTGCGGCGATGACCGGGAACCGCATCGCCTGGCTCGGACACAGCTGCATCGCGATCAGCCTCGACGGGCTGCTCATCGTCACCGATCCCGTGCTCCGCCGGCGCGTCGTCCACCTCAGGCGCCAGACCGCCGCCGAGCCGGGCGAGCTCGCCGAGGCACGCGCGATCCTCATCTCGCACACCCACTACGACCATCTCGACCTGCCTTCGCTCGACCAGCTCAACCGGGAGGCGCGGGTTCTCGTACCCGCCGGCGCCGGTGAGACCGTGCGCCGCCGAGGCTTTCACGACGTGACCGAGGTCGCGCCGGGAGACGAGGTCGACCTCGGCCCGCTGCGCGTCCGCGCGACCCACGCCGAGCACGCCGCGCCGTGGCGGCCCGGCTCGGGTCGAACGCAACCGCTCGGCTTCGTGATCGCCGGCTCCAGGACGGTCTACTTTGCAGGCGACACGGACGTCTTCGACGGCATGCGCGAGCTTGGCCCGATCGACGTCGCGCTGTTGCCCGTCGGGGGCTGGGGGCCGCGTGTTCCGGCCGGGCATCTCGACCCGCGCCGCGCCGCCGAGGCACTCGGCCTCATCCAGCCGCGGGTGGCGATCCCCATCCACTGGGGGACGTACTCACCGTGGCGACCGCCGGCGCGGAGAGATCCCGCAGCCACGAGGTTCGCCGAGCTCGCCGCCACGATCGCGCCGGCTGTCGAGGTCGTCGTGCTCGCGCCGGGTCAGTCATACGCGCTCGACTGAGCGCCCGTCGCGTCGGCGTCAGGACTGGACGTAGGCCGAGCAGGAAGGCGCCTGTTTGAACGCCTTCTCGAGATCACTGCCGGGATCGAGTTGCTTCAGGTTGCCGACCGACGTGCTGAGGGCGGTCGCCATGTTCCCGAGCTCGGTCGTGACGGTGGCGAGCGTCGTCGCCACGCCGGTCAGCGTGGAGTCACCCGACTTCAGGGCGCCCTCGATCGAGGTCAGCCCCTGCGTGAGGCTGTTCTCGAGCGTCGTGAGGTTCTTTTTCGCCGTCTGGCTGTTCGCCGTCTCCGGTACGCCGAGCTTCTTGAGCGACTGGACGAGCGTCTTCGTCGCATCGTCGGTCTGGTTCGCCGCCTTCTTCAGCGCGTCTCCGCTGAGGCCGCCGAGGCCGCCGTCCTTGATGATCCGACTTGATGCCCTCGAGCGAGTTCTTCCACGCGGTGAAGGCAGAGCAGACGCCACCCGCCCACTGCGCGGTCGCCGAGGAGGTGGACGTCTTCCCTCCGCCACACGCCGACACCCCGAGCACGAACACGGCGACGACCGCCGCGGCGAGCACGCGTGCCCCTGTCTTTCCGTTGAGAAGGCTCGTCATGGCGACCGCATCATGCCACGCAGGGCAATTGACCCTGGCGGGCCACGCGGGCGGAGTCTGGCCCGTGCGAACCTGCCTCCATGCTCACAGAGACGCAATTCGACGAACTCGTCCTCTTCGACCTACCGGCGGAGAATGCCGATCAGCTATGGGCGCGGCTCGCGCCGTCCCACCTAGCCTGGATCCTAGGAACGGAAGAGGGCTACTTCGTCGTGGCGGCTCTGCGAGCCGAAACGGAGGATCTCGCGCGGCTCCTCCGCGCCGTCGAAGCCTGGATCGCCGAGTCCGACCTCCCCTGGGTGCGATTCATCCTCGACGGGCGCGACTACGTGCTGCGGGCGCACTCCCCGGCGACCGCGGCCAGAGCCGCCTAGAACACCGTCGCGCTTGCGTCAGGAGTCGCCGACGTAACGCGCGACGGTGTTCGCGAGATAGTCCGGCAGCGCGCGGCGGCGCGAGTCGAACAGCGCCGGCACGAAGCCGAGGAAGCACGGGATGATCGCGAGCGCCAGCCCAAGCGTGCGTACAGCCGCGCGACCGGCGCCGACACGGCCGTCCGCGCCGGGTCCGCACACGCGGACGCCCGCGAGCCGCATCCCCGGCGTCTGCCCGACGGTGCTCCAGAAGAGGACGAAGTAGCCGCCGGCGACGATCACTCCGCCCAACGCGAGGAGCGTCGCTGCGAGGGCGTGCGGCCGGATCCCTCCGACGAGCGAGGCGACGACGCCGACCGCCCCGCCGAGGAGGAGCGAGATGACCGCGACCGTGAGCGCGTCGACGGCAAGTGCGAGACCGCGGCTCGCGACGCCCGCGAACTCGGCGGGTTTCGTCGCCGCGCCGCGATGCATGGAACTCCAGATCCGCGCGTCGAGCGCGGTTGCGCGGCTCCGCACTACGCCCGCGACCTGCTCGGCGAGCCCGGAGGACGTCGTCGCGAGCGCAGCCTGAAGCTCCGGCCCCGACAGAGCCCGCTCGAGCGCGTGGCGAAACGCGTCGCTGGAGACGATCCGGTCGACGAGCTCGGCCGACCGCGGGCTGTCGAGCGCGTTGCCGAGCAGCCGTTCGGTCTCCCCCGCCTCGACGAGCTGCTGTACGACGCGCTCGACGACGTTGTGCCGCACGAGCGAGCGGCCGAGCTCCTCCGGCAGCGGGCCTGCCATCGCGCGGTCGAGGATGCGGCCGACTTCCGGGGCCGAGAGGATCTCCTCGACGACGTCCTCGAGCGGCCCGCGCCAGGCGCGCGCGACCGCCCGCGCAGGGTAGATCGCCGCGTTACGGAACCCTTCGCCCCGTCCGGAGCGCCCGCTGTCCTCAGTGTGCGTCACGGTCAATCCTTTCGGTAGCCGGTCACGCACACGATATGCGGTTCTCTGCCCGCGCCCCGGTGCGGCCACTTGGGCCGGCTACCGGCCACAAGGTGTAGAGCATTGCGGCGAGAACCTTTAAGCAGCAGTTGACACGTTCGATGAGAGGAGATCAAGCAATGTCCGCAGCAACCGTCGCCGACGAACAGGCGTACGTTGAGAGCGCGAGCTCGGTGTGGTGGGTGTTCCTCGTCACCGGTACCGCCTGGTTCGTCCTCTCCCTGATCATGTTCCGGTTCAACATCACCTCCGTGAACACGATCGGCATCCTGGCCGGAATCGTCTTCCTCGTCGCCGGCTTCATCGAGTTCGGCATGGCGGCCATGGTCAAGAGCGGCTGGTGGAAGGCACTGAACGCGCTCTTGGGCGTCCTGCTCGTCGTCGGCGGCATCACGGCGATCATCCACCCGCAGAACGCCTTCGTCGCGATCGCCTCGGTCATCGGGTTCATGTTCCTGTTCGTCGGGATCCTCGACCTGATCGTCGCCTTCTCTGACCGGGTCGGGCTGTGGTGGGTGCGGATGATCAGCGGCTTCGTCTGCATCGGCCTCGCGTTCTGGGCCTCCGGCGACTTCCAGCGCAAGTCGGTCTTGCTCATCACCTGGCTCGCCCTCTTCGCGCTGTTCCGCGGCATCAACAGCTTCATCGTCGCGTTCAGCTTGCGCCACCTCGAGAAGGAAGCGGCCGCCCACTAGGCAGCCGCGCCCGGGCTACATGCCCATCGCGTGATAGCCGGAGTCGACGTAGAGCGTCGTTCCGGTCACGTTCTTGGCGCCGTCGCCGAGGAGATACCCGGCGGCGGCGCCGACGTCCTCCGCGGTGACGTGCCGGCGGAGCGGCGAGCGCTCCTCGACGATGTCCTCCATCGTCGTGAACCCGGCGATCGAGCGCGCGGCGAGCGTGCGCACGGGGCCGGCGGAGACGGCGTTGACGCGGATGTTCTTCTCCCCGAGATCCCACGCGAGGTACTTCACGCACGAGTCGAGCGTCGCCTTCGCAACGCCCATGACGTTGTAGTGCGGCACGGCGCGCTCACCGCCGAGGTACGTCATCGTCACGATCGCGCCGCCGCCGGCCTTCTCCATCAGCGGCTGCGCGGCGCGCGCACACGCGACGAGCGAGTACGCGCTGATGTCGACCGCCATCCAGAAGCGGTCGCGCGGCGTGTCGGTGAAGCGGCCCTCGAGATCTTCCGCCGCCGCGAACGCGACGGAGTGGACGAGGATGTCGAGCTCGCCGCCGAAGGTGTCGGACACCTCGCCGAAGACGCGCGCGAGGTCGTCGTCGGAGCGCACGTCGCACTCGGTGACGAGCGGCGAGTCGACCGACTCGGCGAGATCGCGCACCGACTTCTCGATCCGCTCGCCCTGGTACGTGAACGCGAGGCTCGCGCCGCCGTCGGCGAGCTGCTGCGCGATCGCCCACGCGATCGAGCGCTTGTTCGCGACGCCCATGACGAGCCCGCGCTTGCCTTCGAACGGTCCGGCCATGGCGCGATCCTAGTAGCGTCTTCGCATGCGGCGCGTTTCAGTCGTCACCGGAGCGTCCTCCGGCTTCGGCGTCGAGATCGCGCGCCGGCTTGCCGCGCGCGGCGACCTCTGCGTCCTGCTCGCCCGCCGCGCCGACCGGCTCGAGGCGCTCGCGGCGGAGATCGGCGGCGAGGCGGAGCCGTGCGACGTCTCCGATCGCGCCGCGGTCGAGGCTGTCGCCGCGCGCGTCCTCGAGCGCCATCCGCGGATCGACGTCCTCGTCAACAACGCGGGGATTCCCGGCCGCACGAGCTTCATCGACGGCGACCCGGAGAAGATCGAGAGTCTCATCCGCATCAACTACCTCGGCGGCGTCTGGTGCCTCAACGCCTTCCTCCCCGGCCTGCTCGCCGCCGCGCCGTCGGCGCACGTCGTGAACATCGTCTCGGTCTCGGGCGTCGTCGCCGGCCCGCCGAGCGGCCCGTACTCCGCGTCGAAGCACGCGCAGCTCGCGTTCTCGCGCACGGTCGCGGCCGAGTTGCGGAGCCGCGGCGTGCGCGTCCACACCGTCAAGCCGGGCTTCGCCGAGACGGAGGGCTTCCCGCAGAAGTGGCTGCCGAAGCCGGTGCAGCGGATCGTGATCGGGCCGGAAGAGGTCGCCGACCACGTCCTCCGCTCGATCGAGCGGAACCGCGGCGAGACGACGGTGCCGTGGTTCTACGGCCCGCTCGGCGCGCTGCAGGACATGCTTCCGAACGTATTCACCGTTGTCCTTGGCCGCGACCCCGAAAGCTCCGTAGACTCCCGACATGTCTGCGGAGGCCCGGTCGGGGGGGCCAACGGTGCGCGACGTCATGGCCGTCGCGGAGTTTCGCGCTGCGCTGCGCCGGTTTCTCCGCCAGAGCGAGCGCGATCGCGCAGCAGTCGGGCCTCACGCCCCAGCGCTACACGCTGCTGCTGATGATCAAGGGCTCGCCGAGCGGACGGGGCGAGTCGACGGTGACCGAGCTCGCCGAGCGGCTCCAGCTCGCGCAGAGCACCGTCACCGAGCTCGTCAGCCGCGCCGAGGAGGCTGGCCTCGTAGACGCGCCAGCAGTCGCAGAAGGACGCGCGCGTCGCGCATCTCCGGCTTGACGGAGGAAGGCGAGCGGCGGCTGATGCAGTCCTTCACCGGGCTCGCGAAAGAGCGCGCCCAGCTCGCCGCTGTGGTTGCACACCTCGAAGACCTGACGAGCTAGTCGACTGTGCTGCGGCGCGCGCGCTCGGGCGAGCTGTTGATCCCGCACGCGATCTCGTAGCCGATCGTCTCGGCCTGCGCGGCGTGGCGCTCGATGAGGAGCCCGATCGCCGATGATCGTCACCGGCGTCCCGACCGCGTAGCTCGCGGTCGAGCTCGACGGCGAAGGCGTCCATCGAGACGGTTCCGGCGGCGCGGCGCGGCTCTCCGTCGACGAGCACCTCGGTTCCGGTCATGTCACGCCGGAAGCCGTCCGCGTAACCGACCGGGACGATGCCGATCCACGTCGGCCTGCCGGCGACGAAGCGGCGCCCGTAGCCGGTGCTCTCGCCGGGCTGGAGGAGGCGGACCTGCGCGAGATGGCTGCGCCACGAGAGCGCGGGCTCGAGTCCGTCCTCGGCCGGGTCCGTGTTGAACGGCGAGATGCCGTAGAGCGCGATGCCGCACCGCGCCGCGTCGAAGCGCGCCTCGGGGATGCGGAGCGCGGCGGCGCTGTTCGCGGCGTGCCGCGTGAGGTGCGCGTACGGCTCGGTCGCAGCGCGGAACCGCGTCGAGCTGCTGCGCGGCGAAGTCCGGGTCGCTGTCGGCGGTCGCGAGATGCGTCATGAGCCCGACGACGTTCGCGGGCGGCTGCGGCAGCTCCGCGAGCCCCCAGCGTCCCATCCCCGAGTCGAGCTTGAGATGGACGGGGACGTCGGCCGGGATCTCGCCTTCGCGGGGGACGGTCAGCTCGAGCCGCGCTTCGCGCGCGTCGGCGACCCGCTCCGTCGGCCCCATCACGAGGATCCGCGCCTCGGGGAGCGCGCGCCGCAGCTCGAGCGCTTCGTCGACCGCAGCGACACAGAGCATCGACGCGCCCGCCTCGAGCGCCGCCCGCCCGACGTCGACCGCGCCATGCCCGTAGCCGTCCGCCTTGACGACAGCCCAGAGCTCGGCCCCGTCGAGCGCCTCGAGCAGCCGGCGAGCGTTGTGCCGGATCGCCCCGAGGTCGATCGTGATCTCGCTGCGATGCATTGCCGCCAGCCTAAACGCGGCGTAGGTTATCCCTGGTGAAGGCGCGGCTTCCACTGTTCGTGCTGCTCGGCAGCTCGATGGCGTTTCTCGCGAGCCTCTATCTGCCATGGGTCTCCGCCGGCGACCCGGGAAAGCCGCTCATCACGAATCTGGGCTCTGGAAGCATCCTCAACCTGTTCAGCGGTTCGTTCGCAGTCGATGGCTGGGGCGTGTTCGGCCAGGCCGCAGCGCTCGCAGCCGTCGCGCTGGGACTTCTCGCGCTTTTCTCGGTTGTCCGGCCCGAGCTCGAAGCGTCGCTGCCTATCGGCGGCTGCGCGATCGCTCTTGCAGTGCTCGCGCTCGTCAGCGTCGCCGACCTCCGCACGCAAGCGCTCTACCGGGCGGGAATCGACGGGCTCGCGGTGCACCTCGGCACCGGAGCGTACGTCGGCGGAGCCGCAGCGCTCGTCGCGCTCCTGACTGCGGCATGGGTCAGCCACGACGACATCGGTGAGCCGGGCAAGGCTGCCGCCGCGATGCTTCTGACAATCGGAGTCGTCGCCGCCTACGTCCTCCCCACCTTCAGCGTCGACACGCAGGCGTTGAAGGGAGCACGCGGCTATCAGCTCGTCTGGGCCGGAAACTCCGGGACGGCGATCATGCTGCTCATCGCGAGCGTCGGCCTGACGTTCTGGTTCGGGGCAGAGACGCCGCGCCTCAGGCGCATCGCGGCCGCCGCGGTCGTCCTCGTGCTGGTCGTTGGCGGCTACAGCGCTTTCGGAGCGCACGTTCACTGGCCGTACGAGGCGTGGATTGCCGTCGGCTGCGCAGCGGGGCTCCTCGTGCTCGCCGTCGTGACGAACCGCGGGCCTGACGCCGCGTGGCTCGTGCGCCGCGATGCGATCGCGATCGCAGGAGCTGCCATGTTCCTGGCATCACTGTTCCTCCACTGGGAGAGCTTCTGCACGGCCGCGCACGGGGGGTCGTGTTACGTCGGGACCGGCTGGAGCGGCGGTCTGACCGGAGGCCTCGTCGCGATCCTCGTCGTGGTGCACCTCGGCTTCCGGCGTCTGCTGCCGGAACTCGCCATCACCGTTGCCATCTACGTCATCGGCCTCGCACTGGACGTCACCATTCACGAGAGCCTGGGTTACGGCGCGTACCTCGGGTTCGTGGGAGTCGCGCTTCTGCTGGTCGCGGTCTGCCTACCGCCGAGGCCGCATCTTCGCCTCGGGGTCAGCCTCATCGGGGTTGCGGCATCCCTCGGGTTCATCGCGATCCCGGTCGCGACGCTCAGCGGCAGGCTTCCGTCGCGCATCGAGTTCTTCGGGCCGTGGACGCTGCACCTCCTGGAAGCCGCCGCAATCGTCCTCACGCTGCGGCTGGTCGGGCGCTGGCTGACGCGCCCCGCGGCCGACAGGGAACTGCTGCTTCTCCCCGTCGCCTTGCTCACGCTCACCGTCCTCGACCTCGTCGAGAAGGAGAGTGTCCTGAGGATGATCAGCTGGGAGGGCTGGCTCTCGCTGGCGCTGGCTGCGTTCCTCGTCGTGCTGGGATGGATGACCCAGCGAGGCGGCCTGGAGAAGTTCCGGGTTCCCGACGAGATCTGGCGCGTCGACCGGATCTCAGCCGGCGAGGACTGACGGCAGCGCCTCGACTACGTCGCTCGCGACGAGTCCGGCACGCTGCTCGGCCGCGCGGGAAGCGAGCTGTTGCGCTGCGCATGCGGCCGCGGCGGCGCGTTGCGGCTCCATCCCCTTGGCGAGGAACGCCGCGGTGATGCCGGTCAGGACGTCGCCCGTGCCTGCGGTTGCAAGTGACGGCAGGCCGAGCGCGCACACGAGCACGCCCGCGCGGCCGGGCGCGGCGACGAGCGAGTCCTCGCCCTTGAGGACGACGACGGCATTGAAGCGCTCTGCCGCCTCCTGCACCGACGCGAGCCGGTGCGCGGCGATCTCCTTCGAGTCGCGGCCCAGCAGACGGCCAAGCTCGCCCTCGTGCGGCGTGAGGACGCGCGGCGCCGGCCAGTCTCCCGGCTCGAGCTCGAACAGCGCGTCGGCGTCGACCACCGCCGGAAGCGCGACTTCTGCGAGGAGTCGGCGCACGAGCTCCTTGTTGTCGCGACCGAGCCCTGGCCCGAGCGCGATCGCGTCGGCGCGCGCGGCCGCCTCGTCGATCTGCTCGAGCGGGCGCTTCACCGCCTCCACGACGAGCTCCTCGATGGCCGGGATCGACTCCTCGGGCGCGCAGATCGTGACGTAGCCCGCGTCGGCGCGGAAGGCAGCGCGTGCCGCAAGCGCTGCCGCTCCGGTCATCCCGCGCGAGCCGCCGACGACGAGCACGTGGCCCGACGTGTACTTGTTGTCGCGCGGCCCGCGGCGCGGCACCTCGGCGAGAATCGCCGGCGTGACGAGCGCGTTCGCCGTCTCCCCCGTCTCGATACCGATGTCCGCGACGACGACCTCGCCGGCGAGGAAGCGCCCTGGCGCGACGGCGAGCCCAACCTTGCGGCCGTGCATCGTCACCGTCACGTCGGCGCGAACCGCAGCGCCCGCGACCTCGCCGGTCGACCCGTCCACGCCCGAGGGGATGTCCACCGCGACGACCGGAACGCCGGCGCTGTTGATCTGCTCGATCACGCGCGCTGTGTCGTCGCGCGGCGTGCCTCGCATCCCTGTGCCGAGGAGAGCGTCGACGATCACGTCTGGGCGCTCGTCGACGAGCTCGCGCCCGGCCGCGGCCAGCAGCTCCCCCGCGATCTTTCCGTCGCCGCCGTTCGCGCCGCCGCCCGCGTGGATCGCGATGCGCCGCGCGTCGGGGAAGCGGCGCATGACCTCGTCGGCGACGGCCGCGCCTGCGCGTTGCATCATCGCAGCGACATCGTGGCCCGCCTCCGCGGCGCGCATTTCCTCGGCCGTGTAGAGAGGCTCAGAACTCATTTTGGAATGACCACGCGCTGACTGGGTGCGATGGTCGAGTGCGAAGCAAGGACGCAGGGAGCGGGAATAGCAGCGCTATTCCCGCGACTGAGGACGCCGCATCGCGCCGACCAGGGCGGCCGGGCAGCCCGTGCTTCGTTCCGAAATGAGTTCCTAGTCGGCGACGGACGCAACGGCCACCGCCTGCGCGAGCTCGCGCGAGTGCGTCATGGAGAGATCGACCGTCGCCGCGCCGATCGCCTCAGCCCGCGCGGCGAGCCGGCCGGAGAGGCGCACCGCCGGCTTCGGACGCCCGACGATCTCGATCTCCTTCCACGCGAACGCGCGCGCGACGCCGAACCCGAGCGCCTTCCCGACCGCCTCCTTGCCGGCGAACCGGCCCGCGTAGCTCTCCGCCGGGTTCGGCCGGGAGTCGCAGTACGCGCGCTCCGCCTCGGTGAAGCACCGCTCGCGGAAGCGCTCGTACCGCGCGAGCGAGCGGCGGATCCGTTCGATCTCGATCAGGTCGGTGCCGACGCGCACGGTCATCAGGCGTGGTCCTCGAGCCAGTCGGGCACGTGCGCGATCGACGAGACGATGCCGTCGGGCAGGACGCGCGACGCGTCGAGGGCGTCGGGGCGGAACTTGCCCGTGCGGACGAGCACGGCGTGCATCCCCACGCCGCGCGCGCCGGCGATGTCCGCCTCGAGATCGTCGCCGATCATCCACGTCATGCTCGGCTCCGCGTCGAGCGCCTCGCAGGCCGCGTCGAAGTACGCGGCGCTCGGCTTCCCGAGCACGACCGCCGCCGTCTGCGCGGCGTACTCGAGCCCGGCGACGAAACAGCCGGAGTCGAGGAGCGGCCCGCGGGCCGTCTGCCACCAGCGGTTGCGGTGGAGGCAGTAGAGCTCGGCGCCGAGCTCGAGCTCCGCGAACGCGCGCGCGAGGTTCATGTACGAGAAGACGAGGTTCGTCTCGGGCGAGTCGTCGGCACCGCCGATCAGGACGGCTTCGGCTCCGTCGCCGACGATCTCGAGCTCCTCGAGGTCGTGGATGAGCGCGTGCATGACGAGGGCGAGGACGCGCTTGCCGCGGAGCGCCGCGACCGCCGCGTCGGCCGTCGTCTGCACCTCGTCGACGTCGAGCTCGATCCCCATTGCCTGCAGCGCCGCGGCGAGCTGCGCCTTCGAGCGCGTGGTGGCGTTCGTGACGAAGCGGAGCCGGTGGCCCGCCGCCCGCAGCTCGCGCACCGCCTGCGCCGCGCCCGGGATCGGCACACCAGAAACGTGCAGAACACCGTCCACGTCGATGAGAATCGCGGCCATGCCCTTGGACTCTATTCGCGTCACGCGCTCGGTAGTGCTGCCGCTGGCAGAGGTCGAGCTCCAGTACTCCCGCTCGAGCGGCCCCGGCGGCCAGCACGCGCAGAAGTCGGAGACGCGCGCGGTCGCCGTCTTCGACGTCGCGGCGTCGTCGGCACTCACGGAACGCCAGAAGCAGCGCGTGATCGCGCGCGTCGGGCCGGTGCTGCGCGCGGTCGCGCAGGACGAGCGCAGCCGCACGCGCAACACCGAGCTCGCCCTCGAGCGGTTGGTCGCGCAGCTGCGCGCTGCGCTCCACGTCGAGCGCACGCGCGTCGCGACAAAGCCCTCCGCGGCCGCGCGCGAACGGCGGCTGCAGGAGAAGAAGCAGCGCGGCGAGACCAAGCGCCTCCGCCGCACAATTGACTGATCCGCGACAGAGTCAGCGCACTCACGTCGCGATTTCCGACGTACTGTGGCCCCACCCAAATAGGGTGGGGGTGGTTTGTGGATGCGGCTGTGACCGCGATCCGAACCGCGGCGGGTCGCCCCTAGTTCGGCGCCTCGACGTCGACGTGAGGCAGCCACTCGAGCCAGCGCGGCAGGTACCAGCTCCACCGGTCGAGCAGGCCGAGCGTCGCCGGCAGCACGACGGACCGAATCACGGTCGCATCGAGGAGCAGCGCGATGGCGACGCCGAAGCCCATCTGCTGGAACTGCACGAGCCGCCCCGAGGCGAAGCCGGCGAACACCGCGACGATGATGAGCGCGGCTCCGGTGATGATCCGCGCGGTCGACGCGACTCCCCACGTCACCGCTTCACGCGTCGAGCCACTCACGTCGTAGCGCTCCTTGATCCGGCTCATGAGGAACACCTGGTAGTCCATCGAGAGCCCGAACAGGACCGAGAACAGGAAGAGCGGCACCCACGCGTCGATCGCGGGCGTGTGCGTGAAGCCGAAGAAACGCGCGCCGTCGCCGTAGAGGAAGATCGAGCGTCAGAAGCCCGTACGCCGCGCCGACCGAGAGCAGGTTGAGCAGAACGGAGACGAGCGCGACGACGATCGACCGGAACGCGACCGTGAGGAGGATGAAGCTCAGACCGAGCACGAAGAGGATGACGTACGGCGTCGGCGCACTCACCGCGTCGAAGTAGTCGATGTTCTCCGACGTCACGCCGCCGACGTAGACCTTCGCGCCGGTGCCGGCGAACAGCGCCGGGACCGTGTGCGAGCGGAGATTGCGGACTGCCTCGATCTGGGCGCCGCCGACCGGGTCGCCGCGGAGCGGAACGATGAGCAGTGCCGATCCCGGCGCTGTCTGAACCGTTCCCGGGCCAAACGTCGGATCGACCGCGAGCAGCCTCTTCAGCTTGTGCATCCGGAGCACGGCCGCCGAGCCGCCGCCGACGGCGACGATCCGCACGGGCTCCGGGTTCTTCGTCGGGAACGCGCGTTGCACCGCGAGATAGCCCTGCTTCGACGGCGCGCTGTCCGGCAGCGTCGTGATCCCGTTCGCGCCGATGTGCATCCCGAAGAACGGGATTGCGAGCGCGAGCATCGCCCCGACCGAGACGACGAGAGAGATCACCGGTCGCCGTAGAACGGTGTTGACGATGCTCCGCCAGAAGCGGCCCTCAGCGGCGTCCGCCCGTCCCACATTTCGGCCGACATACGGAATCCGGCCCCGGTTGATGCCGTCGCCCCACATGCTCAGCAGCGCGGGAAGCAGAGTGAGCGCGGCGGCGACCGACGAGATCCCGACGACGATCGCGCCGAGCGCGAGACTCCGCATGATCGAGGTCGGAACGATGAACATTCCGAGCAGCGCGACGATGAACGTCGAGCCGCTGAACAGCACCGCGCGGCTCGCGGTCGCGCCCGACCGCGCGATCGCGTCCTCCTTCGAGAGCCCGTGCACGCGCTCCTCGCGGTAGCGGGAGACGACGAAGAGCGAGTAGTCGATCCCGAGTGCGAGGCCCATCCCCGTGAGCATGTTCACCGTGAACGTCGAGAGCGTGAACTCGAGCGAGACGATCGCGACCATCCCGAGCGCGACGATGATCGAGACGATCGCCATGAGGAGCGGGACGAGTCCCGCGACGACCGCGCCGAACACGAGCAGGAGGACGATGAGCGCAATCGGGAGGCCGAGAGCGAGCTCGCCACCCTCGAGATCCTTCTGCGCCTGCTGACCGAAGTCGTAGTTGACGCTGCGGTAGCCGGTGACGAGAGCCGTGAACCCGCTCCCGCCGAGCTTCGCGAGCACGTCCTCCACCTGCTTCGCGCCGGAGTCGCTGTCGATGTGGAGCGAGACGAGCGCGCTGTGGCCGTCGCGGGAGACCCCGACGAACCGCACGCCGCTCACCTGGCCGGTCGCGTCGAGCGATGCAAGGAGCCGGTGGGCGAACGTTTGCGCCTGCGCCGACTTGACCGTGTACCGCGGCGAGCTGATGAGAATCACGTCCCCTTTCAGCTGCGCTGCGACATCGGGGAACGACTTCTCGATCTCCGTGATCGCCCGCTCGGACTGCGGCGAGCCGATCACGTGCGCCTGCGTCGTCAGCCCGTGGAGGGACGTCGCGACGAGCGCGATCGCGACGACGACCGCGACTCCCCAGAGCGCGAGGGTACGGCGTGGATGAGCCGCGCAGGCGCGAGCGAGCCGCTCGGTCATGCCCCGAGGTTAGGTCAAACAGCCGGGGGAAGAGCGAGCCACACGTCAGCGCCTCCGCCGGGCCGGTCGCCGATGCCGACGCTTCCGCCGTGGGCGCGCGCGACGAGGTCGACGATCGACAGGCCGAGACCGGCACCGCCGTTCGAGCGGGCTTCGTCGGCGCGGCTGTAGCGGTCGAACGCTCGCGCGCGAAACTCCTGCGGGAACCCGGCGCCCTCGTCGCGGACGTGCAGCTCGACGCTCTTGTCGCGTACCTCGCACGCGAGCTCCACCGTGCCTTCGCCATAAGTGAGCGCGTTCTCGACGAGGTTCGTCAGGGCCTGCTCGACGCGAACCGGGTCGACCTCGACGTCGGTTCCGGCATCGCCGAGATCGACTTCGAGGCGACGGTGAAGGCTGTCCACTCGGCTCGCGAACCGCGCGGCGACGTTCGTGAGCAACTCGCCCGCGTGCACCACTTCGAGGCGCAGCGGCAGCGTCCCCTGATCCGACCGCGCTAGGAGGAGAAGGTCCTCCGCCAGCCGCGACAGCCGCTCGGTCTCCTCGGCCGCGGAACGCAGGGCATCCGTCAGCTCGTCGTGGGTACGCGGCCGCCGGAGGGCGAGCTCGAGCTCGGTTCGCAGCAGCGCAAGCGGCGTGCGCAGCTCGTGGCTTGCGTCGGCGACGAACCTACGCTCGTGCTCGACCGCAGCCTGGAGGCGCTCGAGCATGTCGTTCAACGTCACCGCGAGCCGGGAAATCTCGTCGCGCGCCGCCGGCACCGGAAGGCTCGCCGGCTCGCCGGGCGTGACGGTCTCAGCCCGCTTCCGCAACATCTCGACCGGCCGCAGGGCGAAGGCCGCGAGCGTGTAACCGCCGAGCGACGCGGCGAGAAGCGCGAGCGAGAGGAAGATGAAGAGCTCGTGCCGAAGGTGCTCGAGCGACACCGCCCGCGGTTCGAGCGAACGCGCGACCACCGCGACCGTCCCGTCCGCGGGATCGCGAGCCGCAAGCAGCCGCCACTCCCCCGGCCGGCCGGCGATCAGCGCGGTGTGCACGACGCGCCGGCCGGCGAGCGCAGCGGTGAGAGACTCCGGGTCGAGAAGCGGCGGTAGGTTCCTCGGATTGGAGCTCTGGATGCTCCCGCTTGGGGCGATGACCTGCGCGAGGGTTGCGCCGCCCGCCGCGTCTTTGTCGATGTGCTCGTGGGAGAGCTCGTCCTTCGACTGGCTCGCGAGTGTCTGATCGACGGAGGCGAGGAGCCCGTTGCCGACGCGCTCGTAGACGAACACGCCCACTCCGGCCAGCACGATCGCCATCGCGAGAGCGAACCCGAGCGTGAGCCGGACGCGGATCGGAACGCGCGTCACGGTTCTGCGCGGAGCCGGTACCCGACACCCGGAACCGTCTCGATCGACTCGCGGCCGAACGGCCGGTCGATCTTCTCCCGGAGGTACCGGATGTAGACCGAGACGACGTTCGAGTCGCTGACGAACGAGATGTCCCACGCGCCTTCGAGGAGCTGCGTGCGGCTTAGCGCGATCCCCGGGCGGCGCATGAAGAGCTCGAGGAGCGTGAACTCCTTCGGCGAGAGCGACAGCTCCGTGTCACCGCGCCACGCGCGCCGAGCCGCCGGATCGAGGCGCAGATCGTCGACCTCGAGGACCGCCGGACGCTCGACCGGAGTGCGCCGCGTCAGCGCGCGCAGCCGCGCGAGAAGCTCCTCGAACGCGAACGGCTTCGTCAGATAGTCGTCGGCGCCCGCGTCGAGGCCGTCCACGCGGTCGTGGATCGCGTCGCGCGCGGTGAGCAGCAGGATCGGCGTCCAGACGCCGCCGTCACGGAGCTGCCGGCAGACGGAGAACCCGTCGACGCCGGGCAACATCACGTCGAGAACGATCGCCTGGTACTCGACGGCGCGAGCCTTCCAGAGAGCCTCTTCTCCGAGACGCAGGAGATCGACGACGTACCCCTCCTCCGCCAAACCGCGGGCGAGGAGCTCGCCGAGCTTCGTCTCGTCCTCAACCACGAGCACGCGCATGCCTCCATTGTGGTTGCGACGGTGAGAGCGCGGTGAGGGGAGAGGCGCGCAGACCTCCGCAGGCAGCGTGCGCAGCCGCCACGGCGTACAGTCCTCCGACCAACGCCATCTGAAAAGGAGCATGGAATGCACGCAGTCCTTGTGCACGCGACGATCAACGATCTCGATCCCGCTCGGGAGATGCTGGCGAGCGGAGTCGTGCCACAAGTCTCCGCAGCCCCCGGCTTCCAAGCGGGCTACTGGACATGGAACGACGGGCAGACGAACGGCGTCTCGATGATCGTCTTCGATACCGAGGACAACGCCAGGGCAGCCGCCGAACGGGTCGGCGGGATGGTCACGGACGCCGTCACCATCGACAGCACCGAGGTACGCGAGGTAGTCGCCTCGGCGTAGTTCCCCGCTACTCGACGGTGACGGTCTTCGCGAGGTTCCG
The DNA here is from genome assembly GCA_963767525.1 of uncultured Actinomycetes bacterium. Lineage (GTDB taxonomy): Bacteria > Actinomycetota > Thermoleophilia > Gaiellales > Gaiellaceae > Palsa-739. Next base: position 1,144,244 of record CAVYEH010000001.1, on the reverse strand, counting down.
CGGCTGGTCGACGTTCAAGCCGCGCAGCCGCGCGATCTTGTACGCGAGCAGCTGGAGCGGCATCACCGCGAGCGGCGCCTGGAGGAAGTTCGGCGTCCGCGGCACGTAGATGACGTCGTCGGCGTGGTGCTGGATGTCCTCGTTGCCGTCGGTCGCGATCGCGATCACGTGCGCGCCGCGCGCCCGCACCTCCTGGATGTTCGAGACGATCTTGTCGTAGACGTGGATGTTCGTCGCGACGACGACGACCGGCGTCCCCTCGGAGAGCAGCGCGATCGGGCCGTGCTTCATCTCGCCGGCCGAGTACGCGTCGGTCGGGATGTACGAGATCTCCTTCAGCTTCAGCGCGCCCTCGAGCGCGACCGGCAGGCCGATGTGGCGGCCGAGGTAGAGGAAGAACGGCGCGTCGTAGAAGCGCTCGGCGATCGAGTCGATCGGGTGGTCGCCGTCGAGGAACTCCTGCATCTTCTCGGGCAGCTCGTGCAGGCGGTCGAGGATGAAGTCGATCTCGTCCTGCGGCAGCGTGCGCCGGATCTCGGCGAGCTTGAGCGCGAGCAGCGAGAGCAGCGCGACCTGCGAGGTGAACGTCTTCGTCGCGGCGACGCCGACCTCCATCCCGCAGCGCGTGTAGAGCGTCGCGTCGACCTCGCGCGTGATCTGCGTCCCCATGAGGTTCGTGATCGCGAGCGTCCGCGCGCCGGCCTCGCGCGCGAGCTTGACCGCGTTGACCGTGTCGCGCGTCTCGCCCGACTGCGAGATCCCGATCACGAGCGTGTCCTTCGAGAGGACCGGGTTGCGGTAGATCCACTCGCTCGCGATGTCGAACTCGACGGGCACGCGCGCCCACTCCTCGATGATGTAGCGCCCGACGACGCCGGCGTGGTACGCGGTGCCGCACGCGACGATCACGATGCGGCGGAGGTTCTGGACCTCCATCTCGGTCATCCCGAGCTCCTCGAGGATGAGCTTGTGGCCGCGGACGCGGTCGCCGATCGTCTCCTGCACCGCCTCGGGCTGCTCGTAGATCTCCTTGAGCATGAACGTCTCGAAGCCGCCCTTCTCGGCGCTCTCGAGTCCCAGTCGATCTCCTGCGCGCGCGGGCGTCTCGATCTCGCTCGCCGTCGACGAGGACGCGGACGCTCGTCGGCGTGATCTCGATCACCTGGCCGTCGGCCGGGATGGATGACGGTGCGCGTCTCGCTGAGGAAGGCGGCGATCGACGAGGCGAGGAAGTTCTCCCCGTCGCCGAGCCCGACGACGAGCGGCGTCTGGTGGCGGACGCCGACGAGCAGGTCGGGATGGTCGTGGTGGATCGCGACGATCGAGAAGTGGCCCTCGAGCTGCGGGTAGACGCGCGCGAGCGCCTGCGCGAGATCGCCGTCGTACTCCTGCTCGAGCAGGTGGACGACGACTTCGGCGTCGGTCTCGGAGGTGAACGTGTGGCCGGCGGCGATGAGCTGCGTCGCGCAGCTCCATGTAGTTCTCGACGATCCCGTTGAGGACGATCGCGAGGCGGCCGGCGTCGCAGCCGACGAGCGGGTGCGCGTTGCGCTCGGTGACGCCGCCGTGCGTCGCCCAGCGCGTGTGGCCGAGCCCGTGATGCGCGTGCGAGCCGTTCGACTCGACGGCGGCGACGAGCTCGTCGAGGTTGCCGACCGCGCGGACGTACGACGAGCTCGCCGTCCTCGCGCAGCGCGATCCCGGCCGAGTCGTAGCCCCGGTACTCGAGGCGCCGCAGGCCTTCGAGGAGGAGCGGCTTCGCCTCACGTGATCCGACGTATCCGATGATCCCGCACATGCGCCTGCTCCTTCCCTGAAAAATGCGAAAAGCCCGGCTTCGGAACCCGGCCGCTGCGTCGCGGGGAGGTTCAGCCGAGCTCGTGAATTACCAAGGCGGCAAGGCTATCACAGAGCCTTTCCGCCTCTTCCTCGGTTTCGGCCTCGGCGAGGACACGGACGACCGGCTCCGTTCCGGACGGCCGGACGAGGACGCGACCCGCGCCGGCGAGCTCCTCGTTGACGGCCGCGACCTGCGCGAGGAGCGAGTCGGGGAGCGGCCCGCGGCCCGTGCGCGGCAGGTTCCGCACCACCTGCGGGAAGCGCGGCATGACCGCGACCGCCTCCGAGAGACGGCGCCCGCCGAGCGCGCGACAGAGGAGAAGCGCGGCGACGAGGCCGTCCCCGGTGACGTGGCCGTCGAGCCAGAGGATGTGCCCCGACTGCTCGCCGCCGAGGAAGCGCGCCCTCGCGCCGCAGCGCCTCGAGCACGTAGCGGTCGCCGACGTCGGTCGTGACGACGCGAATGCCGCTCTCCTCCATCAGACGGTGGAAGCCGAGATTCGTCATCGACGTCACCGCGACCGTCTCGACGCCGAGCGCGAGCGCGAGGATCGCGACGATCTGGTCGCCGTCGACCGGCGCGCCCGTCTCGTCGACCGCGAGCATCCGGTCGCCGTCCCCGTCGAACGCGATGCCGAAGTCGAGGCCGCCGTCGCGGACGGCCTCGCCGAGCGCGCGAAGGTCGGTCGCGCCGCAGCCGACGTTGATGTTCGTCCCGTCGGGCGCGTCGCCGATCGCCGTCACCTCCGCGCCGAGCTGCTCGAACGCCTGCGGCGCGAGGCCGGAGTAGGCGCCGTTCGCGCAGTCGACCGCGATGCGGAGGCCGCTGAGGTCGGTGCCGAAGCGCTCGAGAACGTGCTCGAGGTAGCTGTCCGCCGCGACCTCGACGCGGTCGATCTCGCCGCCGCCGCGCGCCGGCTCGTCGAGAAGCGCCTCGATCTCCTCCTCGGCGGCGTCGGTCAGCTTGCCGCCCATGCGATCGAAGAACTTCACGCCGTTGTACTCGGGCGGGTTGTGGGAGGCGGAGATCACCACGCCGAGATCGAGGCGGAGCAGCGCGACCGCCGGCGTCGGCAGCACGCCCGCGAGCACGGCGGCGCCGCCCGCAGACGCGACGCCACGCGCGAACGCCTCCTCGAGCTCCACGCCCGACGCACGCGTGTCGCGGCCGACGAAGACTCGGCCACGGCCGCACCAGAGCGCCGCCGCGCGCCCGAGCCGCTCGACGAGCTCGACCGTCAGCGTCTCGCCGACGACGCCGCGCACGCCGTCCGTTCCGAAGTACTCCCGCGCCACGGCGCGAGACGATATCGGCTAGATCACGAGGACGAGCTTCCCGCGGACGTGCCCCTCGCCGTACATGCGGAATGCCTCCTGCGCCTCGTCAGCGCGATACGTCGCGATCGATCGCGGGCTTCAGCTGCCCGCGCTCCATCATGTCCGCGAGGGTCTGGAGATCCGGATCATTGAACTTCGCGACGAAGAACGTCAGCTTGTGCTTCCCCAGGCGCGAGGCGAGCCAGAGACCCGCGAGGTGCGTCAGCATCGCGCGATGGGCGTGTCCGCCGACGAGCACGACGCGGCCGCTCGGTGAGAGAGCGCGACGCAGGGCGTGCCACGAGTGGCCGCCCGCGACGTCGAGGATCAGGTCGTAACGCTCGCTGCCACGCGTGAAGTTCTCCTGCGTGCGGTCGATGACGTGATCGGCGCCGAGCTGCGCCCGCCTGCTCGACGTTGCGCGGGCCGCACGACGGCTGTCACGTTTCCGCCGAGCGCTTTCGCGATCTGGATCGCGAACGTTCCGACCCCGCCGGACGCGCCGTTGATCAGGACGCGCTCGCCGCGGCTGGAGCCCACCCTTGTCTCGCAGGCCCTGGAGCGCCGTAAGCCCCGCGATCCCGATCGTCCCCGCTTCCTCGAACGTCACGTTGGCCGGCTTCTTGACGGCGCACTTCGGAACCACGTACTCGGCATAGGCGCCGCTCCTCCCGCCGAACACCTCGTCACCCGGCGCTAGATCGGTGACGTTCTCCCCAACGGCCTCGACGATGCCGGCGAAGTCCGTGCCGAAGAGCGGGTCCTTCGGACGCAGAACTCCGTTGCCACTGATCGGGCGCACGGGACGCGGCGAACCCTGCAATGTATGGAGGTCGGCCTTGTTGATCGAGCTCGCGCGGACGCGGACGAGGACGCGATCGTCCTCGAGCGCCGGACGTTCCACCTCCTCGACGTGCACGACATCGGGGCCGCCGAACCGGTTCCGAACGAGTGCCTTCATCATCGCCATCAACCCTCCATACGCCGTAAGTTTACGGCGTAAGATACACATACGGCGTAAGCTATGTCAATGGCCCCGCTCCCGCAAGCCGCTGAACCGCGACCGGATCCTCGAAACGGGGCTCACGCTCGCCGACAAGCACGGGATAGACGCGCTGTCGATGCGGAAGCTCGGGCAGTCGCTCGGCTACGAGGCGATGTCGCTCTACAACCACGTCGCGAACAAGGACGACCTCCTCGACGGGATGCTCGACCTCGTCCTCGCCGAGATGGAACCGCCGGCCCTCGACGGCGGCCTCCCGTCGATCCGCGCGGCGGCGGTGTCGGCGCACGCAGCCCTTCGCAGCCATCCGTGGGCGGCACATCTGCTCATGGCGCCGGCGCGCGTGCGACCCGCGCGGCTCGCGTTCATGGACGCGCTGCTCGGCGCGCTCCGCGGAGCGGGTTTCTCCGCCGAGACGACGTACCACGCGTACCACGTCATCGACGCGCACATCATCGGCTTCTCGCTCTGGCAGTCGACACACGACTTCGATCTGCCGGCGGAAATCACCGACGACCTCCAGGCGTTTCTCGACCGGATGCTGCCGGAGGAGACATATCCCGACCTCCACGCACACGGGATGCAGCACCTGGAGCCCGGCCCGCTGCAGGACACGAGCGCGTTCGAATACGGCCTCGACCTGCTGCTCGAAAGCCTCCAACGACGGGAATAGTTGCTCCCGCAAGTATCGTTGTAGAGGACATGGCTCCCGAGAAGAAGATCGGCTTCCTCTCCTTCGGCGCATGGCACCCCGCAGGTGGTCTGACGAACTCGGCCGGTGACTCGCTCATCCAGGCCCTCGAGCTCTCCGTCGCCGCCGAGGAGATCGGCATCGACGGCGCCTTCTTCCGCGTCCACCACTTCGCGCGGCAGCTCGCATCCCCGTTCCCGCTGCTCGCGGCGATCGGCGCGCGGACGAGCCGCATCGAGATCGGCACCGGCGTGATCGACATGCGCTACGAGAACCCGCTCTACATGGCAGAGGACGCCGCCGCCGCCGATCTGCTGGCGGGCGGACGGCTGCAACTCGGCGTGAGTCGCGGCTCTCCCGAGCCGGCGTACCGCGGCGCCGAGGCGTTCGGCTACTCCGTCGACCCCGAGGAGGCGCGCACGAAGACGGCGCTGTTCCGTGCCGCGATTGCCGGCGACGGCGTCGTGCACGCCGACATGAGCGGGCGGCCCGGAGCCGCGAAGCTCGCGATCCAGCCGCAGTCCCCTGGTCTCTCCGACCGCATCTGGTGGGGATCGGGCACCCGCGAGACAGCCGTGTGGGCCGGCGAGCAGGGAATGAACCTCATGAGCTCGACGCTGCTGCTCGAGGACACCGATGTCCCGTTCGACGAACTGCAGGCCGAGCAGATCGGGCTCTTCCGCGAAGCCTGGGCGACGGCCGGCCACGCGCGCGAGCCACGTGTCTCGGTCAGCCGCAGCGTCATCCCGGTCACGTCCGACCTCGACCGCCGGCTGTTCGGCGACGACAGGAACGAGGATCAGGTCGGCTGGCTCGACGGCGCGATCAGCCGCTTCGGGCGCAGCTACACCGGCGAGCCCGACACGATCGCCGCCGAGCTCGCGCGCGACGCCGCGGTGCAGGAGGCGGACACGCTCCTCCTCACCGTTCCGAGCCAGCTCGGCGTGGAGTACAACGCCGCGATGCTCGAGACGATCGCGAAAGAGATCGCGCCGGCGATCGGCTGGTCAGCGAAGACGACGGTCGTCTAGCGCTTCGAGAACTGCGGCGCCTTGCGCGCCTTGTGCAGGCCGGCCTTCTTGCGCTCGACCTTGCGCGCGTCGCGCGTGAGGAAGCCCTCGCGCTTGAGCGGCACGCGCAGCTCCGGGTTCGCCTCGACGAGGGCGCGGGCGATGCCGTGCCGAACGGCGCCGGACTGGCCGGTGAGGCCACCGCCGTGCACGCGGACACGAAGGTCGTACTGGCCCTCGAGGCCGGCGACCTTGAGCGGCGAGAGAGCGATCGTCTGCCAGACTCCGCGCGGGAAGTACTCCTGCAGCGTGCGCCCGTTGATCCACGTCTGGCCGTCGCCCGGCTTGAGGATGACGCGCGCGACCGACGTCTTGCGCTTGCCGGTGCCGCGGTACTGGGCTACGGCGCTCATGAGTCGAGCTCCAGCGGCTTCGGGTTCTGCGGAGCGTGCGGATGCTCCGGGCCGGCGTAGATCTTGAGCTTCGTGATCTGCTGCCGGGCGAGCCGGTTCTTGGGGAGCATTCCCTTGACCGCGATGCGGAGCACTTCGGTCGGGCGCCGGTCGAGCTGCTCGCGCAGCGTGCGGCTCTTGAGCCCGCCGGGATAGCCCGAGTGGCGGTAGTACCGCTTCTGGTCGAGCTTGTTGCCCGTGACCTGGATCTTCTCCGCGTTCACGACGATGACGAAGTCGCCCGTGTCGACGTGCGGCGTGAACTGCGGCTTGCGCTTGCCGCGGAGCGTGTCGGCGATCTGGGTCGCGAGACGGCCGAGGGTCTTCCCATCGGCGTCGACGAGATACCACTCACGCGTGATCTCTCCTGGCTTTGCGCTGTACGTCTTCATAGAAAGCGGCGGGCTAGGCCCGCGGGCGGCGGATTGTAGCGAAAGCGCGCTCCAATCCCGCCTCGAACTCGGCGGCGCCGCCGCGAGCGGGATGGCGGACGTACGGCGCGTCGGTTGCGGCCGCGGCGACCCGTCCGACGGCGATCACCGTGCGGCCGCGCAGCACCTCCTCGAGGAACGGCCTCGCCGCTTCGACCTCGTCGCGCCGCGGCGCCCGGTTCGAGCTCTCGGTGCCGGGATGCGTCGGCACGACGTTCCACAGCAGGACGTCCTCCTCGACCTCGAGCCGGGCGAGGACGCGGTGGACGATCGTCGCGCTCGCCTCGGCGGGGCCGGAGCCCGTGAGCTGGCGCTCGGATGTGAACGGGATGCCGCTGACACGCGCGCCGCGATAGCCGGCCGCCTCACCGACGAGGACGACCTCGGCCCCGGCTCGCGCCTCGAGATAGAGCCGCAACCGTTTTCGTCTGAGGGGCGAGTCGGCGTACTGGTTGAACGTCCCGCCGATTCCGGCGCTCGCCAGCCGCCCTACGAAGTCCGCGTCCATCCCAACCCTGTAGCAGGGCCGCTTACGGCGTCCAGTGGTTCCAGCGGACGACATCGTCGTGCGCTCGACGACGCTGCGAGAAGACGCTCGAGGCGCGCTCCCAGTCCGGATCTTCCGCCGGATGGCCGACCGTGAGGCCGACCACGATCGTGAGATCGGCCGGGATCCGGAGAAGCTCGCGCACGCGCGCATCGTCCTCGACCGGAACGCCGTAGACGCCGGCGCCGAGTCCCTCCTCGATCGCGGCGAGCATCACGAGCATCATCGCCGCGCCCGCGTCGACGTGCCAGAACGGCACCGGCCACAGCACCTCCACGCCCCCCGTCACGGCGAGCTTGTCGGACTGCGTGTAGCGGTCGTGGTAGTCCTGCTCACGTGTCAGGAGGAAGAAGTGCGCAGCGGCTTTCGTGAACCACGCCTTCGACTTCTCATCCGCGTCGTCCTCGACGAGCTGGACGATGACGCCGGGATCGTCGACGACGAGCACGCGGAGCCCCTGGCTGTACCCGGCGTTCGGCCCACGCCGCGCCGCGCGCGCGATGCGCTCGAGCGTCTCGCGTTGGACAGGCTCACCGGTGTAGCTGCGGACGGCGCGGCGCCGCTTCAGAAGGTCGTAGAAGTCCATCGGCTCAGCGCCCGCAGGAGACAGAGGCGGACATGGCGAGAGCCTATAGACGGGCGCCGCGTTGCCGGACCCGGGCCACCCGTACGGCGCGGCGGCGCGCTGGAGTCGACGGTCGCCACTGGGGAAGCGTCGCGCGCACGGAGGTGCCCTTGCGCGGACCGCTCACGACTTCGACCACGCCGCCGAGCAGGCGTACCCGCTCCGCGATCCCGGCGAGCCCGAGCCGATCGCCGGTGAGCTCGCGGGAGTTGAAGCCGCAGCCGTCGTCGCTGATCGTCAGCTCTAGGAACCTCGGCTTGCTGTTCAGCACGACCGAGACGCTGTGCGCGCCGCTGTGCTTGCGGACGTTCGACAGCGCCTCTTGGACGATGCGGAAGAGGACGATCTTCTGCGAATCGGTGAGCTCGGCGAGATCGCCCCTGACGTCCAGCTCCGTCTCAATCGGCATCGCCAGCTCGAGCGCCTGCAGCTCGGACTCCAGCGCCTCCTCGACCGACCGTGTGACGGGGCTCGTGGAGCGCGTGTCGCGGGCGATCTCGCGGAGGCCCGCGTCGAGGGACACGAGCCGGGCGTGAAGGTCGTCGAAGCGACCGCGCACGCGTCGCTTGTCCGCGTCGGCGATCACGCTCTCGATCTGGGACGCCACCAGCCGCAGCTCTTCGGCGAGCAGAACGACCTCCTGCAGCGGACCGTCGTGGAGGTCGAAGCCCAGGCGCACGAGGTGTCGCTCGCCCGGGCCGACCGCGTCGCGTTCCTCCTCGAGCCGGCGGTCAACGTCTGCGGCGTGCTCGAACATCGGAGCGAGGGCGGCTGCTGCCTCGTCGAGGTAGGGGTCGAGGTGCGCCGACTCGGCGCCGCGTGCTCGTGCAACGAGCGCAGCGTACGGCCGGTCCCAGCGGTTGACGAGCTGCACCCGGATCTTGCCCGAGCTGGGCACCAGGCCGTCGAGGGCGACGCGGACGACCTCACGGATGCCGCGGCTCCGCGGCGCCTTCCCATACGCGGCGAGGCAGGTCGTCTCCCCGTCTTCGTCGAGCGCCCACACGGACGCGGCGGCGGCAGCGGCGCCAGCTCTACGAGCAACGAGACGGCTAGCTCGGCGGCCGCGGCCGGCGGCAGCTGGATGCACTCCTGGCTCGCCAGAGCACGTCGAAAGACGAGGAAGCTCGCGGCGTCGGTCGACACGCCGAGCACGTCCGCCGCAGCGGCGATCGTCGCTCGCGCCTCGCCGGGCTCGAATCCGTGCTCGACGGCGAGCGCGGCGACAGCATCCCCGAGGAAGTCGAACGCCGCAGCATTTCCCAGACTGATAGGCATCCGCCGCGCGCGCCTCTCGGATCTCCCGAGCGCAGCATCGAGCTCTCGCGGTAGGTCAGCGCTCCGGCGTCCCCAGCGCTGCTGCCCGCGTGCGAGTGCCGCCGCCCGCGTTACGAGCTCGGCAGAGAGGTTGCCGTTAGCGCGGACGGCCGCGTCGTCCACAGCGTTGTCCACATCCAGATCATCGGCACGGCCAATGCATCGCTCAAGGGCTCATCTCGACCCGATCTGTTCCTTTGTCGCGAGCGGCGCCGGCCACCCGCAGGTCTACGATCGTTCCATGCGGGTTCTCATTGCGGACGACCACCGGCTGATCGTCGAGGGAGTGAAGCGCTCGCTCGAGGAGACGCCCGATTTCGAGGTCGTCGGCGAGTGCTCCTCCGGTTCGCAGGTCCTCCCAATGGTCGGTCAGACCAACCCGGACATCGTCCTGCTCGACCTACGCATGCCGGGCGCGGACGGGCTCTCCTGCCTCGCCCGCATCCGCCAGGAGTACCCCGAGGTCAAGGTCGTCGTCCTCTCCGTGTCGACCGACCAGAACGTGATCCGGACAGTGCTGAAGCGCGGAGCGAGCGCGTACATCGTCAAGAGCATCAACCCGATCGACCTCCCTTCGGCGCTCCGCCAGGCGGTCGAGGGCACCGTCTTCAGCGCGATCGGGCTGCCCGATCCCGGCGAGAGCCCGGCGAAGGCCGCAGGGCTCACCGAGCGCGAGACCTCGATCCTCGCCGCGCTCGCGCGCGGGCTCTCGAACGAAGCGATCGGCAAGGAGCTCTGGCTGGCGGAACAGACGGTCAAGTTCCACCTCACGAACATCTACCGGAAGCTCGGCGTGTCGAACCGCACGGAGGCCGCCCGGTTTGCCTACCAGAACGGCCTCGTCGAGAGCCCGATCGGCGATCACTGAGGAACGGCAGAGGTACCGCCGCCTCCGGGGTTACTCCCACTCGATCGTCGCGGGCGGCTTCGACGTCACGTCGAGCACCACGCGGTTCACGCCGGGAATCTCGTTCACGATCCGCGCCGAGACGATCTCCACGAGGTCGTACGGAAGCCGTGCCCAGTCGGCGGTCATCGCGTCATCACTCGTCACAGCGCGGATCACGACCGGATAGCCGTACGTCCGCTCGTCGCCCTGCACGCCGACCGAACGGATCGCCGGCAGCACGGCGAACGACTGCCAGAGCTCCCCGTACAGCCCTGCACGGCGAACCTCCTCCTGGAGGATCGCGTCGGCGGAGCGGAGGATCTCGAGCCGCTCCTCGGTAACCGCGCCGATGATGCGGATCGCGAGGCCGGGGCCGGGGAACGGCTGGCGCCAGACCATCCGCTCGGCCATCCCGAGCTCCTCGCCCACCCGCCGCACCTCGTCCTTGAAGAGCAGCCGCAACGGCTCGACGAGCTTCATCTTCATGTCGTCGGGGAGGCCGCCGACGTTGTGGTGCGACTTGATCGTCGCGGCGACGCCCTCGGTGCCGCCCGACTCGATCACGTCGCAGTAGAGCGTCCCCTGCACGAGCCACTTAACGTCCGCGCTGTCTTTACTGCTCAGCTTTGCTGCCTCCTCCTCGAAGACGCGGATGAACTCGCGGCCGATGATCTTGCGCTTCTCCTCCGGCTCCTCCACCCCGTCGAGTAGCTCGAGGAATCGCTCCTGCGCCTGCACGTGGACGAGCGGGATGTGGAAGTGCTCACCGACCATCTCGACGACCTGCTCGGCCTCGCCCTGGCGCAGCAGCCCGTGGTCGACGAAGACGCACGTGAGCTGCTCGCCGACCGCCTTGTGGACGAGCAGCGCGGCGACGGCTGAGTCGACGCCGCCCGAAAGTGCGCAGATGACGCGCTCGCTGCCGACCTGTGCGCGGATTCGCGCGACCTGCTCCTCGATCACCGCGGCGGGTGTCCAGGCCGGCGGCGCGTCGGCGACGGAGTAGAGGAAGTTCTTGAGGACGTCCATCCCGTGCGGCGTGTGCACGACCTCGGGGTGGAACTGGACGCCGTACAGCCCGCGCTCGGCCGACTCGAACGCCGCGACCGGCGTCGCCGGTGAGCTCGCGACGACGCGGGCGCCTTCGGGCGCCTCGACGACGGTGTCGCGATGGGACATCCAGACGGTCTGCTCCGCCGGTGTGTCGTGGAGGAGCCGCGACTCTTCGGCGCGCATCTCCGTCCGACCGAACTCGGAGACGCCGGTGCGGTCGACGCGGCCGCCGAGCTCGAGCGCCATCAGCTGCGCGCCGTAACAGATCCCGAGTGTCGGGATCCCGAGCTCGAACAGCGCCGGATCGACCCGCGGCGCGTCGTCGGAGTAGACGGATGCCGGCCCGCCGCTCAGGACGAGCGCGTACGGGTTGCGTGCGCGCACCGCCTCGGGCGTGATCGTGTGACCGACGAGCTCGGAGTAGACGCGGCACTCGCGCACGCGCCGCGCGATCAGCTGCGAGTACTGCCCGCCGAGATCGATAACGAGAACCGGCCGGTCCTCCGGGCCGGGAAGCTGGAGAACCTGCGCCCTCAGCGGCGATAGTTCGGCGCTTCCTTCGTGATCGTCACGTCGTGCGGGTGCGACTCGCGCAGGCCCGCCGCCGTGATGCGCACGAAGCGCGCCTGCTTCATCTCCGCGATCGTCGCGGCGCCGCAGTAGCCCATCGCCTGGCGCAGGCCGCCGACGAGCTGGTGGACGACGGTCTGGAGCGGCCCCTTGTACGCGGTGCGCCCCTCGATCCCCTCGGGGATGAGCTTCTCGACGTCCTCGACGTCACCCTGGAAGTAGCGGTCCTTCGAGAAGCCGCGCGCCTTCATCGCGCCGAGCGAGCCCATGCCGCGGTACTCCTTGAAGCGCTCGCCCTGGACGAGGATCACGTCGCCCGGCGACTCCTCGACGCCCGCGAGCAGCGAGCCGACCATGACCGTGTCGGCACCGGCGCCGATCGCCTTCGCGATGTCGCCGGAGGACGTCAGGCCGCCGTCGGCGATGACCGGGACGCCTTCGTCGGCCGCCACGCTCGCGACGTCGTGGATCGCGCTGATCTGCGGCACGCCGACGCCCGCGACGACGCGCGTCGTGCAGATGCTCCCCGGCCCGACGCCGACCTTCAACGCGTCGGCTCCGGCATCGATGAGCGCCCGCGCCGCCTCGGCGGTGGCGATGTTCCCGGCGACGACGTCGACCGAGACGGAGCTCTTGACGCGCGCGACCATCTCGAGGACGCCGCGCGAGTGGCCGTGCGCCGTGTCGACGACGAGAACGTCGACGCCCGCCTGCACGAGCGCCTGCGCGCGCTCGAGCGCATCAGGCCCGACACCGACTGCAGCGCCGACCTGAAGCCGCCCCTGCTCGTCCTTCGTCGCCTGCGGGAACTCGATCTTCTTCTGGATGTCCTTCACCGTGATCAGCCCGCGCAGCCGGCCGTCGGCGTCGACGACGGGGAGCTTCTCGACCTTGTTGCGGTGGAGGATCTCCTCGGCCTCCGCGAGCGTCGTCCCCACGGGCGCGGTGACGAGGTCGCGCGAGGTCATGAGCGCCGAGACGGCTGGTCGACGTCGCTCTCGAAGCGAAGGTCGCGGTTCGTGAGGATCCCGACGAGTACGCCGTCGCCGTCTGTGATCGGCACGCCCGAGACCTTGTAGTGCGCCATCAGGTCGAGCGCCGCGCGGACGGGCGCGTCGGGCGGCAGCGTCACCGGCTCGACGATCATCCCCGCCTCGGAGCGCTTGACCTTGTCGATCTCGGCGACCTGCGCCTCGATCGAGAGATTGCGGTGGACGATGCCGATGCCGCCTTCGCGCGCGAGCGCGATCGCGAGACGCGCCTCGGTGACCGTGTCCATCGCCGCCGAGACGAGCGGGATCGCGAGCTCGATCGACGGCGTCAGAGGCGTCGCGCGTCGAGACGTCGTTCGGGAGGACGTGCGACTCCGCCGGGACGAGGAGCACGTCGTCGAAGGTGAGGCCCTCCTGCCCGAACTTCGCCGGTTGTCGAGCTCCAGCAGCCGCTGCCCCCTCAGCCGCGACACGTCTGCGGCGCTCGGCTCGGCTGCGGCGGGGTCCCTCAAGGGAAAGCCAGGGTACCAACGTCCTCGGATAGCTCTCCTCACCCCAAACTTTGACAACGCCCTAACACGCGCGCGGGCTACGGTTCAAGCGGTGCGCGCGTTGATCGTCACGGCGATGTTCTTAGCGGTCGCCGGCATAGCGTCGGCCGCCGCTCCACAGCCCACGACGATCGCCCACACCCCGGCGCCGGTGAAGGCTCTCGCGCAGGACGGCGGCATGCTCGCCTGGCTCGCCGGCGACGGAAAGAAGTGCAATGTCGTCCATTTGACCGGCGGCGGGCACACGTTCGTTCTCCCGCAGCCGTCGAACACGAGCATGACGTGCCACTGGGCTCTCTCGAGTGGCCCAGTAGCACCTCGCGATTGCCGCCGACCAAGACGCCGCCCTCTGGACGCTGCACGAGCGCCGCTCCGATTTCGTGATGTCCGCCGCAGGTCGCGGGCAAGGAGGTCGAGGTCGACCGCCTCGCCCACGCAGACGGCACGGGCTGGTGGCTCGGCGGGATCTCGGGCGGCGGAGCCACGCTCGCGTACTCCTCGGTCGACGTCGAGTACGTCGATCCGCTCGGCTGCGGCTCGGGTGGATCGTGCAAGAAGATAGATCGCCGACGGCGGGATCGACCTCGTCACGGCTGGCCAGAAGACCGTCGCTCCCCAACGCCGGCCCTGCACTCTCCCTCGCGGAGAGCAACGGCCGCATCGCGTACATCCGAGCGACGACGGTCGCGAAGGACGGATCCCCGGCGTCGAGCGCGGGCGCGTCCGTGCCGGTCGAGGACGTTTCGACCGCCACGATCGTCAGTCAGGCGAAGCCGGTCGGTGTCCCGCTCGCGGTCGGTCTCTCGGCCCACGTGCTCGCCATCCTTTCCCGCAACGTTCACTTCCTGCGGCTGTCGTGGTACGACCCGGCGACCGGCGAGAAGCTCGGAGGAATCGGCGTTCCGATCCAGACCGCGCCCGAGCTCGCTGTGAGCGACCAGTTCGTCGTCTTCCGCTTCGGCCGCAGCCTTCGCGCGCTCGTGCTCACGACGCGCCACGTCCACCCGCTCGGCAAGACGGCCACGAACTACCTCGGCCTCTCGCTCGACTCGGGCCGGCTCGTGTGGGCGGAGAACCACAAGACGTCCGGCGCCATCCGCGCGCTGCCGCTCCACTAGAGGCTACGCGGCGACCCAGCTAAGCAGCGACGGGGTCGAGCTCGTGGATCTCGACGCCGGCTGCGAGCTGCTGCGCTTCCTTCGGGTCGAAGCGTCCCGCGCCGAGCTCGACGACCGACGCGGCGGCGCACCCGATGGCGGTGCGTAGGGCGTCGGAGACGTCGGCGCCGTTGAACCGCTCGGTGAGGTACCCGCCAAGGAGAACGTCACCCGCTCCGACCGATGCGACCGGCTCGACGCGCGGGATCGAGGCGCGGAACCGCCGTGCGTCCCCGTTCTCGCGAATGAACGCGAAGCACGCGGTCTCCTGCGTGATGAGGACGTTGCGGGCGCCGAGGCCGGCAATCGCCTCGAGCGCCATGACGAAGTCCTCCTCGTCCGTGAACTCCTGGCCGACGAGGCTCTCGGCCTCCTGCTGGTTCGGAGAGACGAGGAACGGCTCAGCCTCGACGCCGAGACGGAGCGGCTCGCCCTCGCAGTCGAGCACGCACTGGATCCCGCGCCGCGTGAGGTCGCGGATCATCTCCGCGTAGAAGTCGTTCTCGACGCCGCGCGGGAGCGAGCCGCAGAAGACGACGTACGTCGCGACACGCGACAGGTAGCGGAGCTTGTCGGCGAGCACGTCGAGCTCCTCCGGAAGCACGGCCGGACCCCACTCGTAGACCTCCGTGAGCGCGCCGGCAGTCGGGTCGACGACGGCGATCGAGGTGCGCGACTCGTCGGAGATGCGGACGAAGTCGTTGAGGATCCCCTCGATCGCGAGCTCCTCGACGATGCGGTCGCCGGTGCGCCCGCCGGCGAGGCCGGTAGCGATGACGGGCGTCTCGAGGCGCTTGAGCGCGCGCGCGACGTTGATCCCTTTGCCGCCGGCGCCGGTGAGGCTGGCGCTCGCGCGATGCCGGTGCCCGAACTGGAAGTTCGGGACGGTCAGCGTCCGGTCGACTGCCGCATTGAGGGTGACGGTGACGATCAACCCGTGGGAGAGAGTACCGCGCGGAGCTGTTCCGACAGAGCGGCGGCGGCCGCGGCTGGGTCGTCGGCGTAGATGACCGAGCGCGACGCCGACGGAAGCGCACTCGCCGGGCCGGCCGAAAACGCCGGCGCGAGGTCTTCGAGCCGGCCGCCTTGCGCGCCGACGCCGGGCAGGAGCAGGATGGCATCGGGCATGAGCGCGCGCGCGTCGGCGAGCGCGTCGGGATGCGTCGCGCCGACGACGGCCTCGATCCCCCACGCCTCGACGCGCTCGGCGACGTGATGCCAGAACGGCCGGCCGTCGGCGAGCGGCACGTCCTGGAGGTCAGCGCTGCCGGGGTTCGACGTCTTGACGATCGCGAAGATCCCGAGCCCGTCGTGCGCGAGGAACGGCTCGAGCGAGTCCTCACCGAGGTACGGGTTGACGGTGACGGCGTCGGCGAGCGGCACGAGCGCCGTCGCGTACGCCTTCATCGTCGAGGGGACGTCGCCGCGTTTGCCGTCGACGAGGACGAGGAGACCCGCCTCGCGCGCGTAGTCGCAGACATCGCGCAGCGCGGCCCAGCCGTCGGCGCCGTACGCCTCGAAGAACGCGGTCTGCGGTTTGACGACGGCCGTCACAGGCGCGACCGCATCGACGATGCCGCGGCAGAACTCGGTGAGTCCGACACCCGCCGGCATGAGCGCCGGATCGGGATCGATGCCGACGCAAAGCGGCGCGCCCTTCTCCTCAACAGCCGAGGCGAGCCGGTCGGCGAAGCTCGTCACGCGGCCCAGGATACGGGTGCGATCGGCGGCGTCATCTCGAAATGCGAAAGGCCGCCCCTACCAATGACGGGGGCGGCCCTTCGATCCTCGGAGGAGACGTAGTACCGCGGTTCTCAGCCGCCGCCCTTCACCGCGGCCTTGAGCTGGCTGCCGGCCGAGAACTTCGGCACGGTCGCCGCCGCGATGTGGACCTTCTCGCTCGGATTGCGCGGGTTGACCCCCATACGTGCGGCTCGGTCCGACGTCGAGAACTTGCCGAACCCGGTGAACGTCACGTCGCCACGCCTCTTGAGCTCGTCGGTGACGGTCTCGAGGAACGCATCAACCGCCCTGGCGGCGTCCTTGTTTGTGAGTCCGGCGCGCTCTGCCACCTTGGAAACGAAATCTCCCTTCGTCAACTCTCTCCTCCAGTCTTTGATCGCTTGCAGGTTTGGACGACCCTACAACTTAAGCGTTTGCCGCTCAACCATGCGACTTAGCGGAAGCTTTCGGCCCCTGCAGCAGGGATCCTGCCCGATAGAGCGGACGGAGCCGCACCCCTTGGCGCGCGAGGGCGTCCGCACCGCCCTCCTCGCGGTCGACGACGCACACCGCCGTACGCACGACGAGGCCGGCTTCGCGGGCCGCTGCGATGGTCTCGAGGAGCGCTCCACCGGACGTGACGACGTCCTCGACGAAGCACACGGTCTCGCCCGCCTCGAACGGCCCCTCGATGCGATTCGCCGTCCCGTACTCCTTCGCGGCGTCGCGAATCATGAGGAACGGGAGGCCGGAGACGAGCGCGGCGGCAGCGGCAAGAACGACGCCACCGAGCGCCGGCGCGGCGAGCCGCACGGCGTCGGGCTCGTGCTCGGCGACGATCGCGGCGATGCGCTCCCCGATCGGGGCGAGCAGATCGGGGCGTGTCTCGAAGCGGTACTTGTCGAAGTAATAGGACGACCGTTTGCCCGAACGGAGAACGAAGTCGCCTTCGAGATAGGCGGCCTCGACAAGCGCGGCGCGGAGGTCGTCGTCGTTCATGCGTAGACCGGCGCTTCATGCACGGCGGCGAGCATCTGCCGCGCGAACGGAAGGAGCTGCTCGGCCTCGGACGATCCGTCGACGTACGTCACGAAGGAGCCATCGTCGAAGTAGACGTCGAGCCGGTCGCGCCGTTTCGAGCGCCACGATTCGTACGCGGCGCCTACCGCTATCCCGGCGCCGACGGCCCCGGCGAGCATGAGCAGACCGCGCCTCACTCGCCCGTCCCCCATTCACTTCCCGGGCGGCTGCCGTTCTGCCCGGCGATGATCGACGCGAGGCAGCGCTTCAGGTCGTAGAAGAGGAGCCCGGCCGGCTGCCCGGCAGCGGTCACGGCGAGGATCCCGGGGCCGCCCTGCTTGCCGACGACGAAGACGTCGCCGCCGTCGAGCGAGGCGTGCACCTGGGTCGCCTCGCCCACGCCGCGGAGCCCGCCGGCGTTTTCGAGGAGCGTCCGGCCCGCGCGCACCGCCGCAGTCGCCCGCTGATCCGAAACACCGACCGAGCCGAGCGACTCGTTGTCGTGGTCGAAGACCGTCGCGGCCTCCACCTGCGGGGATGCGTCGAGAAGGTCTGCGAGGGCGCGTGCGGCGTCCATTGGGTGCGACGCTAGCAGGGGGAAGGTGCAGACTCCGTCCGTGGGGATCGGGCTCAGCGTGCTCTGGAAGAAGTTCAACGCCGACCGCGGCACGCACCTCGCGGCGATGGTCGCGTACTTCGCGCTGCTCTCGTTCGTGCCGGTCATCTTCCTCGCGCTCGCGCTCTTGGGCTTCTCGCACCGCGCCGAGGCGAGCAGCTTCTTCGTGAGCGAGCTGAAGCGGGCATTCCCCGAAACGTCCGTCAAGAGCATCGTCAAGCTCGTCAATCACGTCCAGGACAACGCCACGACGCTCCTGACCATCGGCGGTGTCGGCCTCCTCTGGTCGTCGCTGTCGCTCTTCAGTGCGCTCGAGTCGGCTCTCAACATCGTGTACGGCCTTCCGAACCGTGGCTTCCTCCGTGGCAAGGGCATCGCCGCCGTGCTGATGTCGAGCATGATCGCGGTGCTCTTTACGAGCCTCGTCGTCGGCGCGTTCGGCGTATCGATCCTCCGGAACAGCGCGCCCGGCATCGCGCATAACACCGTGCTCGCGTACACGCTCCCGCTCGCCGCGTCTCTCTTGGGGGTCTTCGTGTTCGTCCTCGCCATCTATCGCTGGCTCCCGAACACGGCGGTCAGCTGGACGGAGGCTCTGCCCGGCGCGATCCTCGGCGCGGTCGCGCTCGAGATCTCGTTCCAAGCGCAAGGGATCTTCGTCAGGCACGCCGACATCAACGTCGCGCTGCGGACGCTCGGAGGCACGGCGATTCTCATCGTCTGGCTCTACGTGATGGCGAACATCCTCATCATCGGCGGCGAGGTCAACTGGTGGTGGCGGGAGCGTCGGCGAGCGCGCGGAGAAGCGCCTGCGCCGCCCGCGACCGATGCGAATTGAGCGCTTTCCACGCGTCGCCGAGGTCCGCAACGGTGCGCTCCTCGCCGTCCGGCACGAAGACCGGGTCGTAGCCGAAGCCCTCCGTCCCGCTCGGCTCGGTCGCGATGCGCCCGTCGAGCGTGCCCGTGCCGCGGTACTCGGTTCCGTCGGGGCGCGAGGAGGACGAGCTCGAGACGTGTAGTGCGCGTTGCGCTGCCCGGCGTCGCCTAGCTCTCCGAGGAGCTTCGCGATCGCGGGCGCGCCTTCCGGCGCGTACCGCGCAGAGTGGATGCCGGGGCGGCCGTCGAGCGCGTCGACCGCGATGCCCGAGTCCTCCGCGAGCACCCAGCCGGCGGCGTGCGCGTGCCCGAACTCCGCCTTGAGCCGCGCGTTGTCGTAGTACGTCGCGCCCGTCTCCGGCGGGTAGTCGTCCCCACCGGGCGGCACGTCGAGCGGCTCGATCGTCCAGCCGGGGAGCAGCGCCTCGAGCTCGCGCGCCTTGTGCGCGTTGCGCGAGCAGAGCGTCGCTCTCACGGGAGCGGCGTTGCGACGGCTTCGGCCTGCAGCGCGGCGATCTCGCCGATGCCGGCGGTCGCGAGGCCGAGCAGCTCGTCGAGCGTCTCGCGCGCGAACGGGTCGCGCTCGGCGGTCGCCTGCACCTCGACGAGGCGGCCGTCTCCGGTCATGACGACGTTCATGTCGGTGTCGGCGCTCGAGTCCTCGGAGTAGTCGAGGTCGAGGAGCGGGACGCCGTCGACGACGCCGACCGAGACGGCGGCGACCGAGTCGCGGAACGCCTTCGAGAGGCCGAAGCGGTCGAGCGCGCGCCGGGCGGCGACGTACGCGCCCGAGATCGCCGCGCAGCGTGTGCCGCCGTCTGCCTGGAGGACATCGCAGTCGAGCCAGAGCGTGCGCTCGCCGAGCGCCTCGAAATCGACGACGGCGCGCAGCGCGCGACCGATGAGGCGCTGGATCTCGACCGTGCGGCCCTGCTGCTTCCCGCGCGACGCCTCGCGCTGCACGCGGTCTCCCGTCGACGCCGGCAGGAGCGAGTACTCCGCGGTCATCCAGCCGCGGCCCTGGCCGCGAAGCCAGCGCGGGATGTCCTCTTCGACCATGGCCGTACAGAGCACTTTCGTCCGCCCGGCCGTGATCACGACCGAGCCGTGCGGGTTCTCGAGGTAGTCCACCTCGAACGACAGCGCACGAAGCTCGTCGGGCTTGCGCCCATTCTCTCTCGTCATGCAGTGGCTCCTTCCAGGGTCGCAATCGTCACGTGCTCGACGCCACGCACGGGTAGCTGGAGGAAGCGCCGCCCGAGCTCGCGGAACGCCTCCGGGTCTCCGGTCGTGAGGAAGTGGTACTCGCCGACCCGGTCTCGCGCGTTCTCGGCGCCCTTCCGCTCGAGTGTCTCCTTGACTTCGCGCGCAGTCTCGACGGCGGAGAAGACGAGCGTCACGTCACGGCCGAAGACGCGCTCGAAGATCTTGCTGAGCAGCGGATAGTGCGTGCATCCGAGGATCACGGTGTCGACGCCGGCCGCCTGGAGCGGCGCCGCGTACTCGCGCACGGCGGCTTCCGTCTCCTCGCCGTACGGGTCGTCGCCCTCGATGAGCGGCACGAGCCGCGGGCACGCGACGGGATAGAACGAGACGCCCGCGTCGAGATCGGAGATGAGGCGCGCGTAGCGGCCCGCCTCGACCGTCGCCGCGGTCGCGAGGAGGCCGACGCGGCGGTTGCGCGTCGCCTGCACAGCGGCGTGCGCCTCGGGCGTGATCACGCCGACGATCGGCACCGCGAGCTCCTCCTGCAACTGCGGCAGCGCGGCCGACGTCGCGCTGTTGCAGGCGACGACGATGAGCTTCACGTCCTGCTGCGCGAGATACGTCGCGATCTCGCGCGAGAAGCGGCGGATCTCCTCGAGCGGACGCGGCCCGTACGGCAGGCGCGCGTGGTCGCCGAGGAAGACGAAGTCCTCGTTCGGCATCGTTACGAGACACTCGTGGAGGACGGTCAGCCCGCCGACTCCCGAATCGAACACTCCGACGGCACGCGGATCCATGCCCGGCATCGTAGAGGGGCGGTACGTTGGCACACATGATCCGCGCCGTTCTTGCCGTCTGCGCCGCGGCGCTTGCATGCGCAGGAGCTTCCGCGGGCGGACGCGCGAGTGCCCCGACCGTGCAGGACGTGACGATCACCGGTGACGGCGGCGTCCAGCTTGCCTGCGGTCTTGTCCTGCCCACCGGCGCGGCGCCGGATGGCGGCTGGCCAGGAATCGTCTTCTTCCCGAATGGGAACTCTTCGTACTACAACGAGCCGCAAGTTCAGTACGCCGAGCAGGGGTTCGCCTCCGTCGCGTGCGACGAACGAGGGATCAATCCCTCGGGCGGGCCGTTCGACCTCGCAGGCCCGGAAGACGCCGCCGACGCGCAGCGCATCTTCGACTGGCTGGCCGCGCAGCCGGAGGTGTCTGATAGGCAGATCGGCGCCTATGGCGAAGGAGTCGGCGGAGCGGAGGTCTGGGACGCAGCCGTCCGCGGCGTGCCGTTCAAGGCAATCGTCCCGGTCACCGCCTGGTCGAGCCTCGCCCGATTGCTACATCCAAGCGGCGGGACGGACGTCGTCATGTTGGACGCCCTCGTAAGTCTGGGCTCCCCGACCTGGAACACCCCCGCCGGCCTCGCCGCACGTTCGTATCGCGCCGGCATTAGGTCCCTCACCGTTCCGACGCTCGTCATTCACGATCGCGATCCGGACTTCTTCGAACTCAGCCAGGCGACCGTTCCCTACCGGCTACTCGCCGGACCGAAGCGTCTACTCGTGACCTGGGATCGCGCTGCGCGGTCGAAGGAGGCCCTCGCATGGTTCGAGGCGTACCTGGCAGGCGGGCCCAAGGTCCGCCAAGGAGTCGAGATCGGCCGTGCGCGGCCGGACAAGACGACAATGACGTTTCGGTCACTTCCCAAAACCCGCTCCGTCAGCGTGAACCTCCCGGGGACGGCGCTGAAGCGGCGCGTCTGGCTACTCGGAACTCCACTCGAAACGTTCGGTGGCGGCAGCGTGACGATCCGGTACTCCCACGCGTCGTGGAAGCAGGTCGTGGCGGAGGTCACCGCGGCGAAAGGGCAGTTCGTGGGCGTAGGCGCAGTGCCGGTGACGACGCGCGCCGGAGTCCTGAGGATCCCGTTGATGAACTGGATGACCTTCCTTCCGCACGGGACAAAACTCATCGTCACGCTGCGGAGTAAGGACACAACGTTCGGCGGGGCGCCGGGGGGGACGATCACTGTCGGGCGCGTCACGCTGAAGCTCTCCGTCCTCGAGCGCGCGGTGTCGCACTAGTGGCGCTGCGGGCGGCTCTCGCTGTCCTCGCCGCGGCGCTCGTGTGCGCCGGGACCGCTTCGGCCACCGCGAACTGGACCCAGGCCACGATCGACGCGTCGGACGGGACTCCGCTCGCCTGCGCCTACCGCCTCCCGGCGGGCACCCCGCCGAACGGCGGCTGGCCCGGCGTCATCCTCTTCCACGGGCTCGGCGGTTCGCGCAACAACATGAAGACGCTCGGCAACGCGCTCGTGCAGGCGGGCTTCGCCTCTCTTGCCTGCGACGCGCGGGGCACGGGTGGCTCGGGCGGCAAGTTCGGGTTCGACGGGCCGAAGGAGGTGCAGGACGCGCAGGACCTCTTCGACTG
Source organism: uncultured Actinomycetes bacterium (assembly GCA_963767525.1). Classification (GTDB taxonomy): domain Bacteria; phylum Actinomycetota; class Thermoleophilia; order Gaiellales; family Gaiellaceae; genus Palsa-739. The sequence goes on along the minus strand of CAVYEH010000001.1, from coordinate 1,121,931 downwards.
GTTCGCGTCCCGGAGCGACGTCTCCGACACCGAGATCGGGGCGCTCGGACGATCGATGGGAGGCGGTGAGGTCTGGAACGCAGCGGCCGCCGGCGTCCCGTTCAAGGCGATCGTCCCCGTGATTACGTGGACGAGCCTCGGAGCGGGACTCAACCCGAACGGCGTCCCGAAGGCTGGGCTGCTTGCGAATCTCTTTCCGGAGGTGCCCCCCTCACGGTGGGACGCGTCCATCGTGCAGGCGCGGGATGACCTGCTCGCCGGAAACGTGACCTCCGCCGTCACGAGCTTCGAAGCAGCCCGCTCCGCAGCTCCCGAGCTGCCTTCGCTGACCGTGCCGACGCTGATGCTGCAGGGCAGGCACGACTTCCTCTTTGACATGGACCAAGCGTTCGCTGCGTACAACCAGCTCGCGGGACCAAAGCGCCTGTACCTCGGAGACTTCGGTCACAACCCCGCCACTAAACCGTCGGCCGAGCACCCCACCTCTCGTGCCGAAACCATCAAGTGGTTCCGCGCGTACCTGGCCGCCGGGCCGCCGGTCGACAACGGCGTCGTCCTCGCCCACGATCCGTGGGATGGGAGGACGAGCCACTTCTCCGGCCTCCCGCTCACGCGTCACGTGAGCGTGAACCTGCCGGGCACGACGACGCTCCTGAGCCCCGGTGCCTCCACCAGCCGCTCGGTGCGGCTGACCGGCGGGCCGCGCGAGACGTTCGGCGACGGTTCGCTCACCGTGAACTATTCGACCGGTGCGGCGGGCTTTTGGCCCCGGCTGATCGCGGAGGTATTCGTCCGTGGCGGGTCGTCGCCGGTAACGGTCGGCGACGCGCCACTGACGGCGGGCACCGGCGTCGTCCACATCCCGCTCAGCGACCAGGCCGTCCTGCTGCCGCGCGGGCAGCCGCTCCGGGTCGTGATCGGCCCCGGGATCGCGCCGTCGGTGTTCGGCAGCCCACCCTCGGCTCCGGCGGGGAGCTCATTCACGATTGGCAGCATCACGCTGAACCTCTCAGTGCTCAGGCACGCCGTATCGAAGTAGCCTCCGGGGCATGGCGGCGACCGTGCGCATAGGGACGTGCTCGTGGGCCGACGAGGCGCTCTCGAAGTGGTTCTATCCGCCAAAACTCCCTGCAAAGGAGCGCCTTGCGTGGTACGCCGAGCACTTCGACACGGTCGAGGTAGATTCGACCTTCTACCGGCTCCCGAGCGAGTCGATGGTGCAGGGCTGGGCCGACCGGACGCCGGACGGGTTCACGATGCACGTCAAGGCGTTCGGCCTCATGACGCGCCACCCGGTCAAGGCGGAGACGATCCCGCCCGACCTCCGCGACGAGATGCCGGTGGACGAGCGCGGCCGCGTCGACCGGCCGCCGCGCGAGCTCCGCGGCGAGGTGTTCCGCCTCTTCCTCGAGGCGCTCGAGCCGCTGCGGCGCACCGGCAAGCTCGGCGGGATCCTCATGCAGATGCCGCCGTACGTCGTCTTCAAGGACGCTTCGCTCGACTACCTCGCGTGGGCGCGCGAGCAGCTCGCGGGGCACGAGATGCTCGTCGAGTTCCGTCACCGCTCGTGGCTCGACGAAGAGAACCGCGATGCGAGTCTCGCCTTCCTCGAGACGATCGGAGCCGCGTACGTCGTCGTCGACGCTCCGCGCTCCGACACGGCAAAGAACCTCGTCCCGACCGTCGTCGCGACGACCTCGCCGACCGCGTACGTTCGCTTCCACGGCCGCAACCTCGGCACGTGGAACAAGCGCGGCGGCTCGGCGGCGGAGCGTTTCGACTACCTCTACTCCGACGACGAGCTCAGCGAGTGGATGGAACCGCTGCGCGAGCTGGCCGGGCAGGCCGAGAACGCGTACGCCTTCTTCAACAACAACGCGTCGTCGGAGGATCCCGACAATCCGTTGCGGCGCATATCGCAGGCGGCGACGAACGCACGGCAGCTGCGCGGCCTCCTCGACGTGAACCGGATCAGCGCAACGGGCGGCGCATAGAGTCGTGCCGATGGATGTGCTGTCGGTCGTGCACGGAGGCGATGCAGGGACGGAGCTCTTCGGCCCGCTCGTCGCCGCGGCCGGCCACCGGCATCGCGAGTGGAGCTTCGCGTCGGACGGGCTTCCGTCGGGTTACGACGCGGTGATCGTCTTCGGCGGCGCGACCCATCCCGACGAGGACGGCGAGCACCCGTGGTTGACGGAGCAGCTGCGGTGGCTCGGGGGCCTGATCGCGGACAGCGTGCCGACGCTCGGGATCTGCCTCGGCTCGCAGCTCCTCGCCCGCGCGGCCGGCGCCCCGGTCGGGCCGCTCCCCGAGCCGGAGATCGGCTGGTACGACGTCGAACTCACCGAGGCGGGGCGCGCCGATCCCGTCCTGTCGGCGTTGCCGCCGGTGTTCACCGCCGCCGAATCGCACTACTACGAGCACGACCTGCCCGACGGAGCGGTCGAGCTCGCGCGAAATATGTCCTGTTTGCAGGGATTTCGTCTCGGCGACGCGTGCTGGGGAGTGCAGTTCCATCCCGAAGTGAGCGAGCCGCAGCTCAACCGCTGGGCGAAGGACAAGCGCGACGTGGCCGATCCCGAGGCGTTCCTCGCGGAGACGCGCCGTCAGATCGGAACCTGGAACGAGCTCGGGCGGAGGCTGTGCGAGGCGTTCCTCGCGGCGGCCGCCAGCCGATGAGCGCTCAAGGGAGCGCGCTCAAGGGCTTGCTGTGGATCCTGCCGCTTCCGTCGCTGTCGCCGGTCGTCGTCGACGCCGCGACGGAAGCCGAGTTCGAGCACGCGGCCGACGCTCTGCTCGCCGGAGAGGCACCGCAGCTTCCGCCCCGGCGCCTCGACTTCCTCCGCTGGCTCGCCGAGAAACGCCCCGTCGTCTTCCACGGCTCCCCGCGCGACGACCTCACGGAGCTCTCGACCGAGCGGCGGTCGACGGACACGACCGCCTGGGGCAACCAGCAAGCGGTGTACGCATCGAGCGACCCCGTGTGGGCGATCTACTTCGCGTGCCTCCGCCGCGACAACGGCTGGACGGGAACGCGGAACGGGAGCATGGGAAGACCCGGCGGCCCGCTCTATCCGCGCCAGTACTTCTTCCTCCACAACCGCGGCTCCGAAACACCGGACCGCTTCACCGCCGGCTCGCTCTACGTGCTGCCGCCGGAGAGCTTCGTCGCCGATGCGCCACTCGCGGGAGTCGTCGACACCGCGCACCTCGTGTCGCGCGTGCCGGTGAAGCCGCTCGCGCGCGTCGACGTGACGCCGGACGACTTTCCTCTCCGCGAGCGGCTCGCCTACTACCGAGACGGCGAGTCGATCGTCACGTCGCTGCTGCGCGCGTCGGTCGCGCGGGGTTAGCGCAGCGTCAGAGGACGAACGGAACAAGCATCTTCGTCGAGCGCCGGTAATCGGCGTACGTCGCGGGGAACTGCTCCGCCAGGAAACGCTCCTCGACCGTCGCGCTGTACACGAAGTAGATCCCGACCAGCGCGACGAGCACGAGCCACGGCCAGCTCAATGCGATCGCCGTGCCGGCCGAGGCTAGGAGGAGGCCCGAGTAGATCGGGTGGCGCACAAGCCGGAACGGCCCGCTCGTCACGAGCTCCGGTTCGTCCTTCTGCGTCATCGGCGTCCCCCAGTTCCTGCCCATCACGAGCCGAGCCCAGACCGCAAACGCAAGCCCGGCGGCGAAGAGGACGAGACCGATCGCCACGAGCCACGCGTCGGTGTCGAGCCCGTGGCCGCGGAAACCCCCGAGCCGGACGACGAGGATTGCGACGACGATGATGACGAGCCGGATCCGCACCTCGTGCGACCACGGCCGGCGGCCGCGCTTCATCGATCGCGCTGCCACGAACCAGTACAGCCAGAAGAGCGCCCAGCCGATCCCGAGTACGAGTTCGACCGCTTTCATCGGGCGCCTAGCGCTCGAGCGGGAGCTCGTCGTGCCGGCTCCACTCGTGCCACGAGCCGGGATAGTTACGCGCGTCGTAGCCCGCGGCGCGCAGCGCGAGTGCGGCGAGCGCCGAGCGCGAGCCGGAGTGACAGTACGCGACGACCTCCGCGCCTTCCGGCAGGCCGACGACCTGGCGAATGTGCTCCGCCGGCGCGGGCTGCCCCGGGCCGACGAGGAGCTCGCCGAGATCGACGAGGCGCGCACCGGGGATGTGCCCCTGGCGCGGATCGCACGGCGCGCCGGTGCGGCCGCTGAACTCGTCCGGCGTCCGGATGTCGAGGAGGACGAGCGACTCGTCGCCGAGCCGGCCGGCGATCTCCTGACGCGTCGGCATCGCGCCGAGGTTCGCGTGAAACTCCGCCTGCGACTCGCGCAGCGGCTCGAGCTCGACCGCGCCTTCCGCAAGCTCGCCGTCCCACGCGGCCATACCGCCGAGAAGAACCGCGACGTTCGGATGCCCGGCGAGCTCGGCCATCTGCAGCGCCGGCATAGCGCCGATCCCGTCGCCGCGGTCGACGAGGACGAGCCGCTCGCGTCCATCGATCCCGTGCCGTCGCAGCCGCAGCGCCGACCTCCTGCGCGAGCGCGGTGAGCGTCGCCTCGTCGGCGCCGGGCGGCGGCGAGCCGAGCACGAGCGGCCGCGAGCCGGGGATGTGGCCGCGCATGTGCGCGTTCGGGCCGCGCACGTCGCCGACGACGAGATCCTCGTCCGCGAGGTGCTCCTTGAGCCAGGCGACGTCGACGACCGAGTTCACAGCGCGGCGACGATACCGGCTTCCGCCGCGATCGCGGGACGCTCCTCGAGCCGCGCCGAGCCAGGCGCCGAGCGCGGGGTACGGCTCGAAGTCGACGCCGAGCATGTCGCGCGCGCGCATGACCCACGGGACGAAGGCGATGTCGGCATGCGAGTACTCCGCGCCGCCGAGGTACGGCTGCTCGGCCAGCATCGCGTCGAACCGGCGCAGCTGCCTGTCGAACTCCTCGAATCCTTCGCCGCGGCGGAACGCGTAGTACGGATCGGTGAACTCGTCGTCGCGGAAGATCAGGCAGCGGACGTGGGCGCGGTCGGCGGGATCGGCGGGAAGCAGCGCCGGCTCGGGGATAGCGCTCGTCGAGGAACTCCATGATCACCGCGGACTCGGGAAGCGGACGCCCGTCCTCCTCGAGCACCGGCACGCGGCCGGTCGGGTTCTTCTCGTAGATCCACGCCGGCCGATCCTTGAGATCGACCTCGACGGTCTCGAACTCGACGTCCTTCTCCGCAAGAACGATCCGGACGCGCGCGCAGTACGGGCAGCGCGCCGCGTCGTACAGCGTCAGCGTCACGGCTCGACGCCGAGCACGTCGGCGATCTGCTCGTACAGCTCCTGCGCCGGCGGCAGCTCGGCCGGCACGGCCGCGGTCCGTGCGACCGCCCGTACGCGCGCGGGGTCGGCGTTCGTGAGGCGCGCGACCACCGTCGGGTTGGAGCCGAGCGCGTACGCGTCGCCGGGTGGCAGTTCGCCGAAGTAGTCCGGCACGGAGAGGTACTCGTCGACCATCGAGCCGTTGTCAAAGAGGACGTAGCGGACGACGGCGCCGTCCTCGAGGCTGAGCGCGACCGAAACGCCGTTCATGAAGGAGAGCTCGCGCGCGAGGTTCCGCAACTCATCCGGCTTCGCCTCGACTCGCGTCCAGCCGCTGTCGCCCGTCTTGACCTCCGGCTCGCGGCGCAGCACCTTCGCGGCGTCGCGCGTCACCTTGTCGTGCGTCGTCGTTCTGGACGTGGACGGCGCCGATCGTCGGGGTCTCGTGCGCCGGGCCGAGCAGCGCTGCGATGGGAGCCGCGAGCGTCCGCTCGATCGTCGCGAAGCCGAGCCGGTCGTAGAGCTTCTTCGCGCCGGCGTTCGACTCGAGTACATCGAGCGCGAGCGTGTCCGCGCCCTTGCTCTGGACGTACTCGGCCGCGGCGCGGATGAGCTCGACGCCGATCCCGCTCCCGCGCGCCGCGGGCCGGACGTAGAGGATGTCGAGCAGCCAGACCCTGTCGCTCTTGCGGTCGAGCGCCGCGATGCCGACGTCGTCGGCGAGGAGGACGTGCGTCCACTTGTAGTCGGCGTCGTCGTCGTCCCACAGCTCGAACGGCACCTCGGCCTCGAACTCGGCCCGCAGCTCCTTGATGAGCGCGCGGTCGTCGTCTGTCGCAGCGCGAATCATGTTTCCAGCTTAGACCCGCGAGTGCGATCATCACGTCATGAAACGCGGCGGGGGGCTCATCGCACTCACGCTCGTGCTTGCCGCTTGCGGAAGCAGCGCCGCGAAGGGACCGGCGACACACGCCGTTGTTCTCGGGGCGGCCGGGCCGGTCGATGTCTGGCGCGACGCGCGCGGCCGCCTCACGTTCCACCATGTGGGCGACCACCGCGGCGAGGTCGACCGCTGGAACCCGCGGACGCACACCATGGACTCGTTCGCCGGCGGCGCCTTGGAGGATTCGGAGGGAGGTCTCCAGAACAGCGACGCCTGGCGCGATGTCAACGCCTGGTACGGGGTCGACGAAGCGGCGGTCATGAGCGCCCTCGCGTCCGGCGAACCGTCGCCAGAGCCGTTCGGCTTCAAGGTCGCTGCGCCGCCGATGACGAGCTCGCCGTGCGACACCGCGGTCGGCAAGGGCTACGGGACCGACATCGGGAAGGCGGCCGCCGACACCGGGTTCGTCCTCCCGAGACTGACGACACTCGACGGCTATCCGCTAATCGGTGTCTCGGTTGCCAAGGGCTGCAGCGCTGCGATGACATACCGAACGGGTCCCGGCTTGACCGTCCCGGCCGAGGTGGATATCGGCCGCTACCGCCGCGGCGATCCAGGTGCGCCCGGCAACTACTACAAGGGGTTCTACGACCGTCTGCGCCACCGCCACGGGGCGGTCGACTACGTGGCCGACTGGCCGTCGATCGTCTTCCCGTATCACGGCGAGTGGATCTCGGTCGATACGTCGTCGTCCTTCATGGACAGCGAGGCGAGAGCGATCGTCCGCGCGATCGTCGACGCGCCTACGCGCTGAGAGCCGCGGCGACATCGCGGAAGTCGTCGAAGCGCTCGAAGTCGACGCCCTCCGCAGCTAGCCACTCGGCGAGGCCGTCGCGCGCGAACACGCGGTCGGCGGCGAGCGCCGCGCACCGGTCGGAGTAGCCGTCGCCCGCGTACGCGAGCGGCCCCGCGGGTAGCGACCGGCGCTTGCAGAGATCGCCGCAGACCGGGCACGGCTCCGGATCGCGCCAGCGAACACGCCAGCCCTGCGGCGACGGATCGAGCCGGTTCGCGCGGAGCTCGGCCTCGACTCCCTCCCGCTCGAGCAGCGGCTCGATCAGCTCGTGGAAGCCGGACGAGAGGATCAGCGGCTCATGCACGCGAGCAAGCTCGGCGAACCCCGGCCGGATCCGCACGGCCTCGCGCAGATACGCCACGACGTCCTCGAGCGGCGCCGTGACGGACGCGAACTCGAGCTCCATCACGTCGCGGAACGAGATCTGTCCCTCCACCAGCTGGCCCTCGACGCGCTCGAAGATCTCCCGGTCGCCGAACTCCTCGAGCGCGAGCCAGAGCGAGTCCTTCTCCGTGACGGTCCCGTCCCAGTCGAGAACGAGGCGCATCGCTACGGCTGCAGGAACTGGGCTAGGAGGTAATGCGCCGTCAGGTTCTGGAACGGATCGAAACGGTCGGCGACGGCGCGCATGTCGACGTCACCGTAGAGCGCCCGCACGGCCTTGCGCAGCACGAGATCGCCGGCCGGCCAGGCGTGCGGGCGGGCGAGATGGCGGGCGAGGAACCAGTCGGCCGTCCACTCCCCGAGACCGCGCACCGCGACGAGCTGTGCCTTGACCTCCTCGTCGGACAGCTCGGCGAGCGACTCGAGGTCGAGCTCCGCGCGCGCGAGGCCGATCGTGTACTCGGCCTTGCGGCGGGAGAAGCCGACGGCGACGAGCTCCTCCTCCGACGCCGCCGCGATTCGCTCGCGGGTCGGGAACGCGAACGCCACGCCGACCGGCGTGCCGAAGCGCTCGATCAGCCGGTTCCGGATCGCAGCCGCGGAGAAGAGCGACACCTGCTGCGCGGTGATCAGCCCGACGAGCATCTCGAACGGATCCGGCGCGAGCGTCGGCCGAAAGCCGTGGAAGCGCGTCGGCAACGCAGCGAGCTCCGGAACGCCGGCCGCCCACTCGTAGAACGGCTCGAGCTCGGAACTCGAGCCCGAGCAGCTTCCGGACGACCGGCTCGGTCACCGCGTCGAGCGGCTCGACGTCGACGCCGCCGGGCGCCGCCTCGATCCGCACCTCGCGCCCGTCGACGACGCGATGCAGCCCGCCTTCGTGCCAGACGTTGGCGCGATCGACCCCGTACGCGCGGTACCGCGCCGTCGTCAACGTCAGATCGAACGGCCCTTCGACCGGGAGGAGCGTCACACGACGCCCCGTTTAGAGGTGCGACGTAAGCCCGGCGCCGGACGCGTCGTCGTTGTCGTCCGACTCCGAGTTGTCGTACCACGAGCGCCAGTACTTCCCGTCGTCGAGGTCGCGCGCGAACGTCGTGAGGCGCAGCGGGTTGAACGTGTCGCACATCACCGCGAGCTCGTGCGTCTCGTGCATGCCGATCGACTTCTCCGCGAGCCCCGGCTGCGGGCCGTGCGGCAGGCCCGACGGATGGAGCGTGACCGAGCCGACCTCGACGCCCTTCCGCGAGCCGAACTGGCCGGAGACGTAATAGATCATCTCCTCCGACTGGAGATTCGAGTGGTGGTACGGGATCGGCACCGCGTCCGGGTCGAAGTCGAGCTTGCGCGGGCAGAACGAGCAGATCACGAAGTTCGGGCCGGCGAACGTCTGGTGCGACGGCGGCGGCTGGTGGATCCGCCCGGTGATCGGCTCGAAGTCGTGGATCGAGAACGTCCACGGGAAGAGGTAGCCGTCCCAGCCGACGACGTCGAACGGGTGGTAGTCGGTGACGTACGTCTGGTAGCCGCCGCGCACGCGCACCTTGACCGGGAACTCGCCCGACTCGCGCACGGTGCGCAGCTCGGTCGGCGGATGGATGTCGCGCGTGTAGTACGGCGCGCCTTCCATGATCTGGCCGTACTCGTTGCGGTAGCGGTGCGGGATCTCGATGAGGCCCGGCGTCTCGAAGACGAGGTAGCGCTGCGCGCCCTTCGGGTCGAAGCGGTACGTCGTGCCGCGCGGGATGACGATGTAGTCGCCCTCGGAGTACGGCAGGTCGCCGAAGATCGTCTCGAGCGTGCCCGAGCCCTCGTGGACGAAGATGACCTCGTCGCCCTCGCCGTTGCGGAAGAAGTAGTGCATCCGCTGCGCGGGGCGGCAGAGCGAGATCTCGACGTCGTTGTTCCACATCAGGAGCCGGCGCCCGGTGATCTCGTCGCCCTGCTCGTCGATCGTCGTACGTCTTCAGGTGGAGGTGCGTGTGCTGCTCGGGCACCCACTCCTCGCGCACGATCGGCACGAACCCGCCGAGCTTCGCGACGCGGCACGGCGACTGGAGGTGGTAGAGGATCGACTCGTTCCCCGTGAACCCCTCGAGGCCCATGACCTCCTCGGTGAGGAGAGTGCCGTCCTCCCGGAAGACGACGTGGCGCTTGGCGGGGAACGTCTCCGAGGCGCTGGTAGAACGGCATGCGCCTACGTTAACCGAGTGGCAGAGCCTTGATCGCCGCTGCCGAGGCGCGGCTGCCGGCCGCCTCGAAACAGACAGCGGCCTTGGCGCGGGCTTCGGTGGCCCAGTCGGACTCGTCTCCGGTCACCGCCGGAGCGCGTGAGAACCGGTCCGCGGCCTCGACGTATGCGTGCGCGGCGTCGAGCGGGCGGCCGACAACGTCGAGAATCAACGCGCGGTCCCACGGATAGCTCGCGTCATCCGGCTCGAGCAGTGCGAGCGCATCGAGAGTGTCGAGGAGGATCGACAGGCTCTGCGGTTCCGGGTCATACGCCCGACCAAGCTCCGGCCGTCCGCCGAAGAGCTCGTCCTGAAGCTCCGCCTGGATCCCTTCAAGATCATCGACGAGGGCCGGATCCCGCCCGGCCATCCGCGACATGAGTTGCGACCACTGCTTCTCGAATTCGTCCGTCACGTCCGTCTCCTTGGAAAGCGGCCGCCAAAACGTCGATAGAGCCGACGGTCGCGCTGCGAGAGCGTGGCGTACCACGCTTGCCATCTCTCTTTAGCAGTAGCCGAGTGCCCGCGCCCGAGCAATTCGGCGCCTTGCCGCACCAACGCGCGTGCCCGGTCTTCCACGCCGCGACGCTATGGAGCGCAGTGAAGCTCAGCTATCGGCCGAGAGGGCTAGATCGGCGACGCGCTTGCCGACCTCGGGGGCGAACTTGAAGCCGTGGCCTGAGCACGCGGAGCCGATCACGACTCGGCCGCGGCGTTCGAGGATGAAGCGCTCGTCCGGCGTGGTCGTGTAGAGGCACGTCTCGGCGAGGAGCGGCTCCGGGTAGGCGTTCGGGAGACGTTCGGCGACCCACGCGCTGATCCGCTCGACGAGCGCGCGGTCCGGCTCGCCGACGTCGTCCGGATTCGTCTCCGTGCCGGCGTGATGCGCGCCCGCTTTCAGCCCGTACACCGGATCGTGGAGCGAGAACATCAGGTGGTCGCCACGCTGAGCCGAGCTCGACGATCGACGGCGGGACGGTCTCCTGCCGGAAGAACGCGACCGTCTCGCGCGTCACCTTGAGCGGCAGGTCGGGGAAGAACCGGCCGATCCACGAGCCTGCGGTGACGACCACGACGTCGGCGTCGAGCGCGTCGAGGTCATCGACGCGTGAGCCGTAGCGAACGTCGATGCCGTCGAGGAACGCGTGCCGCGCGGCGTCGCTGAGTCCGATCCCGCCGCTCGGCTCGTGCAGCGCGACCCAGCCGTCCGGAAGCGCGACGCCCGAGCGCGCGCCGCCTCGTCCGGCGAGAGGAACGAGTGCTCGATCCCCTCCGCCGCGAGCGCCGGCCGCCGACGTGTGCTCGGGCCGCGACGCGACCTCGACCAGGCCGTACAGCTCGAGAAGCCGCGTGCCGCTCTCCTGCTCGAGCTCGGCCCAGCCGTCGCGCGCCTCGGCCGCGAGCCGCACCCACTCCGGCTCGGGATACGCGAGCCGGACGATCCGCGAGCGGCCGTGGCTCGAGCCGCGCGCGTGGTCCGGCTCGAACTGCTCGTGGACGACGACGTCGGCGCCGCGGCGCGCGAGCTGCCACGCGGTCGCCGCGCCCATGATCCCCGCGCCGACGACCGCGACTTTCACGCGGCGATGAGGTCGCCGGGATAGAGCCGCGTGTTCTGCCGCGGCGTCCAGACGATGTAGTCCCACTCCTCAGCGCCCAGCGCCGGGAAGCTCCTCATCCGGTGTCGTCACGATCGGGCCGAGCGCGAGCGCGAAGTCGCGGGACTTCTCGCCCGGCAGATCGCGGCGCCGTCCACTCGACGAGCGGAGTGAAGCCGCCGATCGCGCCGTCGAGCGCCGATGATCGCGGCGTCTCGCTCGCACGGGCACGGCGCTCCGGCGACCGGAATCTCCGCGTCCGGACCGACGATCGCGGCCGGATTCGCGAAGCGGAAGTCGCTCGACAGCCGTCGAAGATCCGCACCGACGGCGGATGGAGCACCGGCGCGCGGAAGACGACATCCGCAGCGGATACACGGCGTGCTCGCGCGCGTCGCCGCCGCCCGTGAAGAACGCCTGCAGCGTCTGCGCCGCGAGCTGAATGACGGTGTCGCCGTCGATGCGCCCCGGCCAGCCGCGCTCGAGGTCCATCTCCACCGGACTGAACATGCAGAGCTTCATGGCTCGGTATGGACTATCACGTCGCGATGTCGGGGCGCTCGCCGCGGATGCGCTCCTCGATCCGGCTCGCGCGCGCGTGCGCCTCCCCGAGCGGCGTCGCGCCGCCGACCGCGAGCGTGAGATAGGCGACGAGACCCTCGTGCGTGTGGAGGAAGCGGAGCCCGCGCGGCGGGCCGCCCGTCTCCTCGCGCACGATGCGCATCACGAGATCGTGCTCCTCGGCGACGTCCTGCGACTCGAGCGTCGTCCCCTCCGACTCCTCCGCGAGCGGCTCGAGGTGCGTCTGGACGGAGACGACCTCGGGCACCTCGTCGCGGATCGCCTGCTCGACCTGCTCTGCGATCGAATGCGCCTCCTCCAGAGACAGCTCGGCAGGGAGCTTGAGATGGAGCGAGAGCGCGGTCCCTCCGGTCGGCGAGCGCGACGGCGGTGACGTTGTGCACCTCGCGCACGCGCGGCACTCCGAGCGCGGCCGCGTGCGCGCGCTCGCGGACGGCGCCGGATCGCCTCTCCCGGCTCGACGTGGACGACGACGTCCGCCTCGGGCAGCGCGTTCTGCACGGCGCGTTCGACGTTGTCGGCGGCGGCGTGACCTTGCCGCATCGCCGCGTCCGCGGAGACTCCGATCACGACGTCCGCGAAGTAGCGACCCGCCGCCTGGCGCATCCGCAGGCGCCGTAGCTCGACCGGCGGCTCGATCGCAACGATGGCGAGCCGCGCGGTCTCCTCTGCGTCCGCCGGCGCGCGGTCCATGAGGACATCGACGTTGCGGCGCATGAGGCGGCCGGCTGCGGTGAGGACGAGGACGGCGACGAAGAGCGCGGCCACGGCGTCTCCCTTCGGATAGCCGTACCGCGCGAACAGCGAGTCCGACGAGGACAGCGCCGGAGCCGGCGAGATCGCTGCCGAAGTGGAGTGCGTTCGAGGCGAGGGCCGCGCTGTCGTACTGCCGGGCGGCACGCGTCGACGCGACCGTCCGCGCCACGTCGATTCCGATCACGACGCACGACGACGAGCAGCGCCCACCACGTCGCGTTGACCTCGGGCGGGTTGCTCGACGTCAGGCGCAGCATCGCGCGCACGGCGATGTAGACGCTCGCCGCGGCGAGGAAGGCCGCCTCGGCCAGAGCGGCGAGATGCTCGGCCTTCCCGTGTCCGTACTGGTGGCCCGTATCGGCGGGCCGCACTGCGACACCGACCGCGAAGAACGTGAGGAGCGCCGCGACGAGATCGGTGCCGGAGTGGATCGCCTCGGAGACGAGCCCGAGGCTGTGCGTCGCGAGGCCCGTCCCGAGCTTGAGCGCGATGAGCGCGCAGGCGGCGAAGACGGACATGAGCGCGGTCCGCCGTTGCGGGCTCATCGGCGGAAGCCTAGGTCAGGCGCCGGAGGCGCCCGACGGTCTTCCGCCGGGCGTCGCCGGCTTTACCGGCGACGCTTCCAGCGTCAGGTCAGTTGGCCGGTTCCAACCGCTCGAGCGGCCAGACGACGACGTCCTGCGGCTCCGCGAAATGGCAGAGCGGAGCGCCCGAGAGCGGGACGGGCGCGATCGAGTTGAGCTCGATCTCGGCCTCGCCCGGGCCGACGACCCACGGCGCGTGGTGGATCTCGGCGCGCCAGAGCGCACCGTCGCCCTCCGCGTAGAGGCAGTACCGCTCGACGAGGAAGTACTCGATCGAGTCGACCGGAGATACGGCCCGCTCGCCCGTCGACCGAAGCGCGCCGGCGAAGACCCTCCCCGGCTCCCCGAGGCGCGTGCACTCGACGTCGAGCCGCTCGCCGGTGTAAGCGAGCTCCATCCGCGCGTCGAAATACGGCAGGCGGTACAGCCGCCGCGCCGCGCGCACCGCGATCCGGCTCGTCGCCTCGAGCGAGAAGAACCACACGCCCGGCTTCCCGTCCGCCGCACGCACGTACGTCCGCACGTTCAGCTCGTTGAACTCCGACAGGCCCGGCAGCGGCACCATCCCGCGCGCCCGCAGCCCGGTGATCCGGAACGGGACGATCCCGAGCCACGCGCTCCCATCGAACTCCTCGATCTCGAGGCCCGCCGGGATGAACGGCCGAAGCTCGTCCACCGTCACACGCCAATGAGTGAACGCGAGGCTCTCCCACGTCTGGCCCATCACCCACCGACCCGCGGGAAGCGGCCATTCGCGATGCGCGGTCTCATCGACCGAGCGAGCCTGCCGTGCAGCCTGGTCGAGCATCAGCTGACCGGCTCCGGCGGCCAGATGAGCGCGTCCTGGCGGAACGCGAGATGGCAGAGCGGGTCGCCGGAGAGCTCGAACGGCGAAATCGACGTCAGCTCGACCTCTGCCTCCGCCGGGCAGAGATGCCACTGGTCGTGGTGCATCTCCGCGCGCAGCGAGTCGAGCGCGAACAGGCGGTAGCGCTCGGTCAGGAACCACTCGAGCGAGCCCGGCTCCGCCTTGAACGCCTCACCCGCGGCGCGATACCGCCCCGAGAAGACGCGACCCGCCTCGCCGACGCGCACGCACTCCGCCTCCTGCCACTCGCCGTCGAAATCGAGCGCCATCCGCGAGTGGAAAGCGGGCACGTGGTAGACGCGCCGCACGCCGAGCGCGGCGAGGCGGCTCGAGGCGTCGATCGTGAAGAACCACACGCCCGGCAACCCGTCGGGCCCGCGCACGTACGTGCGGATGTTGAGCTGGAGGAAGTTCGAGATGCCCGGCAGCGGCAACCCGCCGCGCGGCCGCAGCGCGCGCACGCGGAAGAACACCATCGAGAGCCACGCGCTGCCGCCGTACTCCTCGATCTCGAGCTCCTCGGGCACGGCCGCGCGCATCGCCTCGGCCGGCACCTGCCAGTGCGCCCAGAAGTAGTGCTCCCACGTCTGCCCGAGCGTCCAGCGGCTCGCCGGCAGCGGGAACGGACGGTGCTCGATGCGGCGCAGGGAGCGTGCCTGCCGGCTCGCCGCCCTCGCGTCGTCGAACACTGCGCGCCTTCCTAGAGGTTCCCGCGGAGCGCCTGCTCGCGCTCGATCGCCTCGAAGAGGGCCTTGAAGTTCCCTTCGCCGAAGGTCGTCGCGCCGTGACGCTCGATGACTTCGAAGAACACCGTCGGGCGATCCTGCGCGGTCTTCGTGAAGATCTGCAGGAGATAGCCGTCTTCGTCGCGGTCGACGAGGATCTTGTGCTTCTGCAGCACCTCGTAGTCCTCGGCGATCTCGCCGACGCGATCCGGTGCCTCGTCGTAGTACGAGTCGGGCGTGTCGAGGAACAGGATGCCGCGCTCCTTCATCGCCTCGACGGTGCCGACGATGTCGTTCGTCGTGAGCGCGATGTGCTGCACGCCGGCGCCGCCGTAGAACTCGACGTACTCCTCGATCTGGCTCTTGCGCTTGCCCTCGGCCGGCTCGTTGATCGGGAACTTGATCTTCCCGTTCCCGGTCGACATGACCTTCGACATGAGCGCCGAGTACTCGGTCTGGATCTGGTCGTCGCCGAAGTGGATGATGTTCGTCATCCCGAACGCGGTCTCGTAGAACTCGACCCAGTAGTCCATCTTCCCGAGCTCGACGTTGCCGACGAGGTGGTCGAGCGTGAGGAGGCCGACGCCCGCGTCGCGGTGGCCGTTCGACGAGACCGAGACGAAGCCGGGCAGGAACGGGCCGGCGTAGTCGCTGGCGGTTGACGAACGTGTGGATCGTGTCGCCGTACGTCGCGATCGCCGAGCGCTCGATCTTCCCGAACTCGTCCTCGACCGTGTACGGCTCTTTGACCGAGCGCGCGCCGCGCGAGACGGCCTCGCGGTACGCCTGCGTCGCGTCGGGGACGGTGAGCGCGATGTCCTTGACGCCGTCGCCGTGCTTCGCGAGGTGCCGCGTGATCTCGTGCTCCTCGCGCAGCGCGGATGTGACGACGAAGCGGATGTCGCCCTGCTCGAGGACGTAGGACGCGCGATCGCGCACTCCCGTCTCGGGCCCGGCGTACGCGGTGCGCGTGAAGCCCATCGCGTGCTCGTAGAAGTAGGCGGCTTGCTTTGCGTTCCCGACCCAGAACTCGAGGTGGTCCCAGGCTTCGAGCGGCATGAAGTCTTCGGCCATGGCGATTATGCCCGAGCTTAGTCCGCTGCGCAACACGCGCCACGCCGCGAAGGCGATGAGGAGGAGCGCGAGACCGGCGAAGAGCGCGAACTCGATCCCTTGAAACTCCCAGAAACGGCTTTCCGGTTGGTAGACCGCGTGGTTGTAGCCGGCGCCGATCCTTGCCATGCACGCCTGATTCAGCGACTTGAGCCCACCGGGGCTCGAGCTCGCGCAGCGCTGGAGCGCCGCGAAGCTGCCGCTGAACGGTTGGCCCGCGCGGTTGCTCGGGCCTTCGAAGAGAATCCAGGCACGGCTGAGTGTCGTCATTGGCCCCGTCCCACGCACGTTCGGACCCCAGGTCACGGCGAGCGGGGTGACGAAGTGCTGGCGCAGCCAGGTGTCGGTCGAGATCCGCGCTCCGAAGTAGGCGAGGAAGGCGACGACCATCGCCGGCGCCGTCCGCCGCCAGACGACTCCGACGGCGAGCCCGAGCCCGAGCGCGAAGAGGAAGTACGCGATCGGCACGATCCCCTCGAAGTCGAAGACGCTGTTGGAGAACCGCCCGAACACCGTGTCGAGCGGCCCGTGCGCCCAGCCGATGAGGAGGCTGTACGCGGTGGCCGCGACGAGCGCCGTCACCATCGCTACGCCGAGCTTCGCCGCGAGCCAGCGCGCGCGTGTGCTGCCCTGCGTCCACGCGAACACGGACGTGCCGTTCTCGAGCTCGAGCACGAACGGCGCGGCGAGCGCGACTCCGATCAGGCCGGGCAGAAGGTTGAACCAGCCGAGCCCACCGCGGAGAGGACCGGCACTGTCGCCGAAGGCGCCGACCGCAGTCATGCAGGCGCGCGTCTGCCTGCCGGCACAGCCGGCGACGCCGTAATGCGTGTACGCCGAGGCGAGGTTCAGCCCGGCGGGCACGAAGATGGCCGCGAGCAGCAGGAGACCGGCGACCGCGAGGATGGTCTCGGAACGCTGCAGGCGCCAGCTGAGCCAGATCATGAGGCGACCGCCTCGCGGCGCCGCGCTGCGTCCTGGCCGAGATAGGCGAGGACGATCTCCTCGAGGTCGAGCTCGTGCACCGTCCAGCGGGAGTCGTAGACGTGGCCGTTCGCACGGACGAGCAGCGTCGTCTGCCGCTCGGCGTGGGTTTCGCGCACGACCTCGTTCACGCGTGCGACGTCCTCAGCTCCGTCGCGCGGGCCGGTGAGGAGGCGGTGTGATGCGACGATCTCCTCGACGGAGCCGACGAGTTGCGTCCGACCGGTGGCGAGGATGACTAGGTGGTCGCAGACGCGCTCAAGGTCGGCGAGGATGTGGGACGAGAGAACGACGGCCATCTCGCGCTCTGCGACTGCCTCGAGGACGGACTGCATGAACTCGCGCCGAGCGAGCGGATCGAGCGAGGCGACCGGCTCGTCGAGGAGCAGCAGCTCCGGCCGCTTCGCGAGCGCGAGCGTCAGCGCGACCTGCGCGCGCTGCCCGCCGGAGAGGCTTCGCACCTTCTTCTTCAGCGGGAGTTCGAGCTCGGCGATCCGTCCGCGGGCGGCGCTCGTCGTCCCAGCTCGGGTTGAGCGCACGACCGACGCGGAGCATCTCCTCGACGGTGAAGCCGCCGTAGAGCGGATGCTCCTGCGCGAGGAAACCGACGCGCGGCAGTGCCTCGGCGGCGTCCGCGTGCGGGTCCAGCCGAGCACGCGCACCGAACCGGCGCTCGGGCGCGTCAGGCCGACCGCGAGCCGGAGCAGCGTCGTCTTGCCGGCGCCGTTCGGCCCGACGAGGGCAGTGACGCTTCCGCGCGGCACCTCGAGCGTGCAGTCCCGCAGCGCCCACTGCGATCCGTAACGCCGGCCGAGCGCCTGCGTCTCGAGCGCCGCAGTCACGCGACTCTCCGCCGCGCCTCGTCGCGGTTCTCGGAGAGGAGCGCGTCGATCGCCTGGTCGTCGAGGCCCGCAGCGCGCGCCCTGCCGAACCAGTCGCGCAGCGAGCGCCGCAGGTTCGAGACCTCGTCGCCGAGCGGAGAAGGCCCGGTGCTGGTCACGAACGTCCCCTGACCGCGCCTTCCCTTTGCGAGTCCCTCGGCCTCGAGGATGCCGTACGCCTTGAGCACGGTGTTCGGGTTGATCGTCAGGCTCGACACGACTTCCTTCACGGTGGGCAGCTGGTCGCCGGGCCGGAGGATGCCGAGCTGAACGGCATGCCGCACCTGCTGTGCGAGCTGCAGATAGGTCGGAACGCCCGAGCGGGAGTCGAGATGAAACTCGATCAACGCCATATATCTAGTTGTATAGATAAATCAGGAAGCGCTGTCAAGCCTCGACGCGACGAGCGCCTGCTGTCGCAGCTTTCGCTCGAGGTAGATCCCGAGGAAGATGAGGAGCCCGCCGGCGATCTCGAGCGGCTCGAGCGTCTCCCCGAGCAGGAGCAGGGCGAAGAGGACGCCGAAGAACGGCTGGAGGTTGTTGAAGATCACTGCCCGGGCCGCGCCGACGCGCTTGACGGCGGTGAACCAGAGGATGTTCGTGAGGAAGAGCGGCCCGATGACGGCGTACGCGAAGCCGAGCCAGGTCAGGCCGGAGAAGTGGAACGACTGCTGCGAGAGTTGCGGGATCGAGATGAGCGCGAGCGGCACCCAGCCGATCGCGAGCACGACCGCGCTGATGCGGTACGGCGAGTACTTCCGCATGAGCGGTGCGATCGCGACCGTGTAACACGCCCACGTCAGCGCGGTCGAGATCGCGATGAGGTTGCCTTTCGTCCCCGAGCTGAACCCGCCGCCCGCTCCCGCCGCTACGAGCGCGACACCGGCGAACGTCACCACCGCGCCGACCCAGAACGCGCGCGTGAGCTTCTCGAGGTGGAAGATGAGCGAGACGATCGCGACAAAGATCGGAGTCGTCCCGAAGAGGAGCGACACGGTCGACGCCTGTGCGAACTCGAGGCTGTAGACGAACGCGACCTGGTTGCAGAAGATCATCGCCGCCGCGATCGCAACGAGGCCCCAGTCCTCCCGCGCGATCCGAAACGAACCCTCGCGCCGGAAGGTGAAGATCCAGAAGAGCGAGATCGCGCAGAAGTAGCGGATCGTCCCGTACGCAAGCGGCAGCCAGCCGTTCTCGAACATGTACTTCGTGACGGTGACGTTGAGCGCCCAGAGCAGTACGGCACCGAGCAACATCGCGTACTCGGGAGGCACTCGGCGCACGGTCTCGACGCTACCTCGCGGCCGCCGCCCGACGGTGCGGATGGTTCAGGGCGCTACTTGACCGGGCACGACGGCGGCCCGCCGGTCATGACGGGCTCGCTGTGATAGATCGGGCCGCACTCGTCGAGGCCTTTCGCGTACCCGACCATGCCGCTCCCCTGGAGGTAGTACCACTCGAAGACCATCGCCCCTCTCGCGTTGACGACCTTCACGTACGGATCGCCGTGCGCGAGTCGCGTGACGAGGCTCGGGAGGTGATGAACGAGGTACTCCGCGGGATTCATCGCCGTCGCGAGGACGAGCTCCACCGAGCCGGCCCTTGGCCACACCCGGAAGCGCACGATCGTGGCGCCGGTCTTCTGCGCCGCCGAGACGACCTCTTTACGGAGTCGGATCGCTCCCGCGCGCGTGAGACCGCTCGCCGTCTGGGAGTTGCGGATGGCGGACTCTGTCCCCTTCTGCCACGTTCTCTCGCCGCTGTCGACCGGCACCTTGAGGTGCGCGAGCGCGCTCCGATCCGCATGCGCGTTGTGTCCCTTCACCGGACTCGTTCCCGGCGTCCCCCAGGGCCGAAGCAGGAAAGCCAGTGCAGCGACACCCACGAGCAGCGCAAGCACCAGGGCCACGGTGCGGCGCCGGCGCATTCGGAACTTCGCCGCGGCGATGAGCGGGTCGATCCTCGGAGCGCTTGCCGCCATAACGCCATTATTGATAGCACGATGTGTGGATGTCAACATCCACTAGGCTCCGTCCCATGCCAGAGCCGACTTTCGCCGACGTCGACGCCCTCATCGGGCCGGCGACGCCGCACTTCGCGTACCAGCTCCGCGCGCGCGTGCGCGAGCTCGTCGCCGACCTGCCGCGAGGATCACGAGGTGCGCAAGTACGCAGAGGAGAAGATCGCGCTTCTCGACCGCCTCGGCCACGCGTCCTCGAAGGCGGTCGACAGCCATCGCGAGCCGAAGACGCGGCCGGGCTGGGACGAGCTCCCGAGCTCGGCGCCGGCCGACGAGCCGCTCCCCTCGCGGCAATGAGCCATTCCGTCCTGGTGACGGGGGGCACGCGCGGAATCGGGAAAGCAATCGCGCACCGCCTCGTCGCCGACGGCGCGACGAAGGCCGTGCTCGGCTACATGCGCAACGACGAGGCCGCCGAGGCCGCGGCCGAAGAGCTGCGCGCGACCGGCGCCGAGGTCGTCCTCGTCCGCGGCAACGTCGCCGACGAGAAGACGATCGCCGAGCTCGCGTCGCACGGCCCGTACCGCGTCATCGTCTCGAACGCCGCGACCGGCGTCGTTCCGCCCCGCGCTCGAGACCGAGGACAAGCACTGGGACTGGACGCTCAACGCGAACGCCCGCTCGCTTCTCGCCCTCGCGCGCGCGTGCGCGCCGACGATGGACGACGGCGGCTCGATCGTCGCGATCTCGAGCCTCGGCTCGCAGCGCGTCCTCCCGAACTACGTCCTCATCGGCGTCTCGAAGGCGGCGCTCGAGACGTGCGTCAAGTACCTCGGCGTCGAGCTCGCGCCGCGGATCCGCGTCAACGCCGTGTCGGGCGGCGTCGTCGACACCGAGGCGCTCGACTGGTTCCCGAACAAGGAGCAGATGCTGAAGACCGTGAAGCGGACGCCGGCCCAGCGGCTCGTCGAGCCGGAGGACATGGCCGCGGTCGTCTCGTTCCTCTGCTCGCCCGACGCGGCGATGATCTGCGGCCAGACGCTCATCGTCGACGGCGGCTACTCGCTCGGCGCCTAGATGGAGCCGACCGAGGAGAACCTCCGCGCGTTCGACGCCCTCCACCGCGCGCGCCACGAGCCGGACAAGCTGCCCGCGATCGTCGCGCGCACGCTCGGCGACCTGACGAAGAAGAAGGTGCTCCACCTCCTCTGCGGGACGGGAGAGGCGACCGCGGCGCTCGCAGAACTCGGCGCCGTCGTCACGGGCCTCGACCCGCGCCAGGCGTGGCTCGAGGCGGCGCGCGAGCGTTGGCCGAAGATGCTCTGGGTCGACGGCGACCTGCGGGACATCCGCCGCCCGCTCGGCCGCCGGAAGTTCGACCTCGTCTACTCGGGCGAAGGCGTGCTCGACCGGGTCGACGACCTCAACGGCCTGGGCCGCGGGAATCGCCGGCGTGCTGAAGCCGGGCGGCGAGCTCCTCGTCTTCGACGACCACCCGGTCGCGGAGTGCGTGGACGGGCTCCTCCGCTGGCAGGGCAGCTACTTCCGCGACCCGCCGGACCCGAACCGCCTCTGGCGCCTCGGCCAGGTCGTGAGCGCGCTCGCGCGCGCGGGCCTCCACGTGCAAGCGCTGGAGGAGTACCCGGGCGGAACGTCGCGGCGCAGACACGACCGCAGCGTCCCGGCGACGTTCCTCCTCTACGCTCGGCGCGCGCCCTAGGGCCACACCACATGGCAGTGCGGGAATGCGTGCTGCCGCCGCTTCCTTCCCACGTAGGCCGGCCACTGCTGATCGGGCGGATGCTTCGCCACCCGCCAGAGCGGACCCTTCCAGCCGAACCCGGCGATCATGTTGTCGACGTAGCAGTCGCCGATCGCCCAGGCGCTCCCGTCGCTCGTTGCCGCAAACGCCGTTGCGCCACCCCCGAACCGCGGCCGTACGCCGGGCATCACCGTCCAGCGGTGGCCGTCCCAATGCTCGAAGAACGTCCGGCCATAGCCGCCGCCGTAGCCGCCGTAGCCGCCGTACCCGTAGGCCAGCACCGGCACCACTTTCCCCGCGTAGTAGCCCTTCCACGCCCTTTGGGCAACAGCCCACGCGTCGTTGGGACCAATGGCGACGACATCGGTGAACGCCGAGTCCTTGCCGCGCCGCTGCGATCGAGCGATCTGCCATTCGTGGCCGTTCCAGTGAGCGGCGAGCGGTCTGAAGTGGTGGCGAAGGACGTGGCTGCCGACCGCCCAGGCGTCGTCGGCCGCGCTGGCGCTGAAGTGGAATCTCGGGTCATCCGGCCCGAACGGCAAAGGAATTTGTGTCCAGCTCTGGCCGTCCCAGTGCTCGATCCGTTTTTCGGTGACGACCCAAACGTCTGTCGGCCCGGTCGTGACCACCCTCTGGGCGGCGCCAGAACGCGTCGCCCATGGCACGGAGACGGTCTTCCAGGACACTCCGTCCCACCGAAGCACGACGGGATGACTCGCGCGCCCGCGAGTTTCGCCCACGGCCCACACGTTGTCGGGCGCGCTCGCGGAAGACGGAGACGAGGTCCGGCGCCTGGCGCTGCCAAAGGCTGGTCGCAACCCATTGCGTCCCGTCCCAGTGCGCGATCGCTCCTGAGCCAACGGCCCACGCCTCCCCGTCCGCGATCGTCGTGACCGCTTTGGGGTTTCCGGGCATCGCGACCGCACCCCATTCCTGACCATCCCAGTGCCACGCAACCCCTGCCGGCGAACCCCAATACGAACCAACAATCCATGCGTTGGTCTGTGACGACGCAGCAATGTCCGAGACGTACGGGACGTTGTACGGCCCGCCGACCTGTACGAAGATGCCGGCCCTGAGAGCGTCGGCGGAGGCGACAGCGGGCATGAATCCGGCGAATCCGTTGTTGCGCACGAACGTCAGCGGAGCGGAGTGATAGTTGAACCGGTCACGCAGGAACGGAGACGGTTTCTGTGGGGCGGTGCTGAATGTCGAAGACGTGCCGCGCACTCCGAGCGCGACCGCGGCCGCACTGACCGCGACAACGGCGAAGGCGACGACAAGCACTCTCCGCGAGGGCCTGGCGGCGCGCCGAGACCGAACCGGCAGCTCGACCTCGTCGGCGAGGAGCTGCAACCCTCGCGTGATCTGCTCTTCGATCCGGTCGCTCATGTCAGCACCTCGAGCGGTAGGCACTGGCGGAGTTCCTCGATCGCACGGTGCAGTCTCGACTTGACCGTTCCCTCGGGGATCGCCATCGCCGCGGCGATTTCCGGGACGGTGAAGTCCGCGTAGAACCGCAGGACGATCGTCGCGCGAAGATCCGGCGTCAATGCCGCAAGCCCCGCACGCATCGCGTCTTTGAGGCCGGTCGGCTCGGCGGAGTCGGGCAAAGCGAAATCCGCGACTTCCGGCGTGCTGTCCTCCCGTCCGGCCCGCCGGTGGACGTCCATCGCGAGATTCGTCGCGACGACGCACGCCCACGATGGCGCGGCGTTCCGGTTCCGCGGCGGCCGCTCCAACGCTCGAAGCTCGATCTCCTGCATCGCGTCCTCAATCTCCTCTCCGCGCAAGCCGTTCAGGTACAGGACCCGGCGCACCCGCAGCGCAGCGGCGCCGTCGAGAAGCGGCTGTCTACGTGCGCGCACTGGAACTACGACGGCTCAGACGGCCGAATCGTTCATCGGCCGAGCCGGAGCATGCGACCCGCCGTCGCGCGTCGCGATCGACGCCGGCCATCGCGGGGTTCTCCTGCAGGCGGCGCACCGAGTACGCGTACCACTGCTCGCCGTACGGGACATAGACGCGCAGGCGGTGGCCGTCCGCGACGAGCTCGTCGCGCCGCTCCTCGCGCACGCCGAGGAGCATCTGCAGCTCGTACTCCTCGCGCCCGAGCCCGCGCTGCGACGACCCGCGCGAGCGACTCGCCGATCAGCCACTCGTCGTGCGTCGCGATGCCGACGTAACAGCCCGCGTCGAACAGCGCGTCGAGGCAGCGGAGGAAGTTGACGCGGATCGCCTCGGCGTCGGTGAACGCGATCGCGGCCGGCTCGAGGTAGATCCCCTTGCAGAGCCGCACGCTCGGGCGGAGGTCGGCGAGCGCGGCGATGTCGTCGACGCGTCCGCCGGAGCCGCGCCTGGAGGACGACGCCGACGTTGTCGTGGCCGTCCTCGCGCAGCTCGCGGTAGAGCCGCAGCGTGTCGTCGGTCGTCGTCGCGTCCTCCATGTCGATGCGCACGAAGTTGCCGTGCCCGCCGCGGTGCGCACGACCTCGAGGAGGTTTTCGCGGCAGAGCGTCGTACGACAGCCCGAGCCCGAGCGCGGTCGGCTTGACGCTGACGTTCGAGTCGAGCGACGCGTCGTCGATCGCCGCGAACACGCCGCGGTACGCCTGCGCGATCGCGCGCGTCTCCTCCTCGCGCGTGATCTCCTCGCCGAGGACGTCGACCGTCGCCATCTTCCCGCCGGCGTTGAGGTCGCGCACGACGGCGACGGCCTCCTCGAGCGTCGCGCCGGCGATGTAGCGCGCAGAGAAGTGCTGGACGACCGGCTTCGGCACCGCCGGCAGGAGACGAACGATGGCGGAATCGAGCAGCGACACGGCTGCAGCGATTCTAGGTGGGAGCGGACTAGCGCTCTTGCATGAACCCCTGGCGCGCGGCGCTGACGAGCGCCACCGCCTCGGGGAAGAGCACGCGCATCGCGTCGCGGAGCGCGATCGCCTGCTCGTCGACGCCGCCCTTCGGCTGGATCTGCTGCGAGCGCCGCGGCGTCAACTCGACGGCGGTGTTGAGCGTCAGCGTCGCGAACTGCTCGCGCTGCGCCTCCTGGACGCTCTCCGCCTGCTGCTCGGCGAACTCGCGCAGACCGCGCATGATCTCCTCGGGGTCGCCCCCGAACGGGAATCCCATTCCTCCACCTTCCATGCGGCCAGGGTAGCGCGCCGTCAGGCGAGCGGCAGCTTGTAGTTCCGCTCGATGTCGGCCGCGAGCTCCTCGACGGCGCCGACCGCGGCCTGCATCGCCGCCGCGAACGGAGAGCCGCCGCTGTCGCCGAGCGCCTGCCTCGAGCCGCCGCGCCGCGTTGCCGATCGCGTCGAGATAGGCGCCGCTCGCGACGCGCGGCTCCGGCTGGATGACGTCGGCGAGCGCTGCCGCCGCGGCCTCCGCCTCCTCGATCCCCTGCGGCGCGTCCGTCTCGCGGATCTCGGCGAGCCGCGCCCGCAGCTCGGGGAGGTCGCCGCCGCCCGCCGACTCCTCCGCGACCTCGCACAGCGCGGCGAGCGACGCCGCCTCGCGCACGAGCCGCGCGTCGGTGACCGGCTGCGCCGCGTCGTCGAGCGCGAGCCACGCGCGTGCCGTTCCGCCGACTCGAACGCGCAGAGATAGACGCGCCGGCCGAGCGTCTCGGCGACGAGCACGCCGGCGAGCTCCTCCCCCGGCGCCGGCGAACCCCGCCGCGGCGGCCGCGATCCGCCCGACGTCCTCGCTCACCGCCATGCGTCCGAGCATAGAGTCGCGCGCATGGATGCCCGGGAGCTGTTCGCACCGCTCGGCCCGACGTACGACCGCTACGCGCAGCCTCCTCTCGTTCGGCCAGGACCCGCGCTGGCGCGCGTTCCTCGTCTCGCGGATCCCGCCGGAGCGCAGCCGCGTGCTCGACGTCGCGACCGGGACGGCCGCGGTCGCGATCGAGCTCGCGCGCGCCGCGCCCGAGCGCACGGTCGTCGGGATCGACCAGAGCGCCGGAGATGCTCGCGGCCGGGCGCGAGCGAGTCGCGCACGCCGGGCTGGCGGACCGGATCGAGCTGCACGAGGGCCGCGCCGAGGCGCTGCCGTTCGCGGACGCCGAGTTCGACGCGCTGACGTTCACGTACCTCCTCCGCTACGTCGACGACGTCCCGGCGACGCTGCGCGAGCTCGCCCGCGTCGTGCGGCCCGGCGGCGTCGATCGCGATGCAGGAGTTCGGCCTGCCGCGCGGCGTCTGGCGGCCGCTCTGGGAGCTCTACGTCCGCGTCGGCCTGCCGGCGCGGGCGCCGTCATCGCGCCGGGCTGGCACGAGGTCGGGAGCTTCCTCGGCCCGAGCATCCGCAACTTCTGGAAGGAGTGGCCGGAGCCGCGGCTCCTCGAGGCGTGGCGCGACGCGGGCATCGACGACGTGCGCGGCGCGGCGGATGAGCCTCGGCGGCGGCATCGTCGTCTGGGGCACGACGCGGTGAGCGCGCCGGCGCGGCCGGCGTTCTACGCGCTCCGGCCGGGCGGCTGGCGCGACTACGTGACGCTCCTCCATCCGCCGTACACGCTCTGGCACCTCTCCTATGTCGCGGTCGGCGCCGCGCTCGCGCCGCGGATGGACTGGGCGCTGCTCGGCTGGACGACGCTCGCGTTCTCCCTCGCGATGGGCGTCGGAGCGCACGCCCTCGACGAGCTGCAGGGCCGCCCGCTGCAGACCCGGATCCCGCCGCGCGTGCTCGTCGCGCTCGCGGTGGTGTCGATCGGCGCCGCGTGCGCGATCGGCTGCGCGATCGCTGTCGCGCGGACGCTCTGGCTCCTCGTCTTCGTCGCCGTCGGCGGCTTCATCGTCGTCGCGTACAACCTCGAGCTGTTCGGCGGCGCGTTCCACGGCGGCCTCTGGTTCCCGGCCGCGTGGGGAGCGTTCCCCGTCCTCACGGCGTACTTCGCCTCCGCCCACACGCTGCGCGCCGCCGCCGTCGCCGCGGCCGCGTACGCGTTCGCCACGAGCTGGGCGCAGCGGCGGCTCTCGACGCCGGTGTCGCGCGCGGTGCGCGAGGAAGCCGGCGAGCGAGGTGACGGACGCGCGAACGCGCATCGCGCCGATCGCCGAGCGCGGCGCTGCAGGCGCTCGCCGCGGCGAGGTCCTCATCGCGGCAGCGCTGCTTCTTGCGCGCGCCTGAGAGCCGGCCTACACTGACCGCGTGACGCTGACGACGTTTGCCGATCTCGTCTTCGCGGCCGGCGTCGTCGTCGCGGCGCGCGGCGCTCGGCGCTCGCCGCGCTCCGGCGCGGCTCGACGTCCATCCTCAGGCGCTCGTCGCGCTCGAAGGCGTCGCCGCGGTCGGGGCCTGGGTCGCGTTCGCGCTGCGCCACGAGCGCTCGCTCGCCGTCGCCGCGGCCGGCCTGACGGGCTGTCTCATCGCCGCGACCGGCCGCGCTGCTCCTCGCGGGCGCGCTCGACCGCGTCGGCGGAGACCGACGCCCGGCTCGCCGAAGCCGAGGCCCATCTCCTCGCGGTCGTCGAGCGGGAGCGCGAGACACGCGCGTCCGAGCTCGAGCTCACGCTCGCCCGCGCCCGCGCCGACTCGCGCTCGATCCTCGAGGAGCAGGAGCGCCGGCTCGCGGAGGAGCGGCGCGCCGTCGCGGAGCAGCAGGAGCGCGACGCTGACCGCCGCGCTCACGACGAGGCTCGCCGAGGCTCAGGCGCAGGTCGAGCAGCGCCTCGCCGGCTGGGCGGAGGATCTCGATCGCACCGCCGAGGCGACGAAGGCGCAGATCGCCGATCTCCGGCGCCGCCAGGAGCAGGTGCTGAGCGACGTCGAGCAGCGGATGCTCGCCGACGCCGAGCGGTTCTCCGCCGAGAGCGAGGAGCAGCGCGCGGCGCTCGCGAAGACTCCGCGCCGACATCGAGCGCACGCTCGCCGAGGCGCTCGCCCTCTCGACGAACGAGCTCGACGTCCACGCGGCCGAACGACGGCGCGCGCTGCACGAGCTCGAGGAGCGGCTCTCGCGCGGAGAACGCGAGCTCGCCGAGCAGATCCAGCGCGAGGAGAACGACGCGGCCCAGCGGATCAAGGCGGGCTTCGAGGACGTCGCCCGCCGCCAGGTCGAGCAGCTCGACCGCCAGGTCGAACGCGCCATCGCGTCGTACGCAGCCGAGGCCGTCGCAGCAGTTCGCCGCCGTCGTCAAGACCGCCCGCGAGGACGCCGCGAAGCGCCTCGCGCGCGAGCTCGACCGGTCCGTCGGGCAACTTCGCCCGCGAAGCCGAGACGGTGCTCGCCGAGCAGCTCGCCCACGTCGGCGACGCGGGCGCGCAAGCGGCTCGAGCGCCGCCTCGCCGAGGTCACGGCCGACCTCGAGAGGCGGCAAGAGGAGCTGCAAGCCGACATCGACAGGCAGCGCGGCGTCCTCGAGACGCGCCTTAAGGAGCTCGGACGCGAGCTCCGGCGAAAACGGTCTAGGCAGCATGAGTGCGTAGGCTCTCGGCGTGAACAGGCTCAACCGCATCGTTCGTGTCCCGCCGGGCGTGTATCGGGCGCTAGTGGCCATAGGCATCGTCTGGGTGGTCGTGGGATGGGCCTTCAACGTCGCACTCTGGATTGCCTGTCTCGCGGGAGGAGCGACGTACGGCGCCCTGATGGCGCGGCGGCTGGTGACCGTGAAGCTCGCACCGTTCTCCCGGGACCGAGGGTCGTGATCTGGGTGCACTACCGCAATCCCGAGCCGGCTCACCAACCGCGTGTTGTCTGGGACGAACCGCTGGCGGGACACGCCGCGCCGAGCACCCGACCCACCCAAACCAATTCCTAAAGAAATTTGGGCATTTGGCGATCTAACAAAGCGTTGGAGGGTTCGTCGATACGAACACGAACCTGAGGAGCCATGAGCGAGACGATGAGCGACACTGCGACCCGATCCTCGAGCCCCTGACTCGACGAACGGTCGAAGGTCGAGAGCTGGCGCCTCCACGTCCTGATCGAGGCGGGCTACCCGCTCTCGCTCGCCGAGCGGCTGGCCGTGAGCGAAGCCGATCTCCACACGGCGTGCGAGATGATCGGCCGCGGCTGCGCGCACGAGACGGCCGCCGAGATCCTCCTCTAGCCTCAGCACCCCGCAGCCCGAGTACGCTGCGCCGGTGGCGAAGGTCGAGGCGCTGCCGTACGACGACCGGACCGTCTACTCGGTCGCGTCGTTCAACGCGGCGTCGGGCGCTGGCTCGGGACGCCTGCCGAGCGTCTGGGTCGAGGGCGAGGTGACGGAGCTCCGGCGGCACGACCGCTGGGCGAGCGTCTTCTTCACGCTCAAGGATCCGGCGGACGGCTCGTGCGTTGGCGTGACGATGGCGCGCGGCAAGTTCGACGCGCTCGGCCTCGACCTCGAGAACGGCGAGCGCGTCCACGTGTTCGGCCGCGCCGGAGCTCTACGACGCAGCGCGGCGAGTTCAAGCTCCGCGCGCTCACGGTCGAGCGCTTCGGGCTCGGCGCGCACCTCGCCGCGCTCGAGCGCCTCAAGGCGAAGCTCGCGGCCGAAGGCCTCTTCGCCGCAGAGCGCAAGCGGCCGCTGCCCTTCTTCCCGCGCCGGGTCGGCATCGTCACCGGCAACGACGCGGCCGCGAAGCGGGACGTCGTCACGACGATCCAGACGCGCTTCCCGCCGGCGTCGCGTCCTCGTCGCAGAGACGTACGTCCAGGGGCCGCGCGCCGCCGCGGAGATCGTCGCCGCGCTCGCCGCGCTCTGCGAGCAGCCGGACGTCGACGTGATCGTCCTCACCCGTGGCGGAGGCAGCTTCGAGGATCTGCTCCCGTTCAGCGACGAGCGCGTCGTGCGCGCCGTCGCGGCGTGCCGCGTCCCCGTCGTCTCGGCGGTCGGTCACGAGCAGGACACGCCGCTCTGCGACCTCGCCGCCGACGTCCGCGCCTCGACACCCACCGCCGCCGGCAAGCTCGTCGTCCCCGACCTCAATCAGTTGTTGCGGCAATCTCGACCGCGCGCGCGGATCGCATCGCGCGTCAGCGTCCGCCGCGTGCTCGAGCGCGACCGCGACCGGCTCGAGCGCACCGCCGACCGGCTGCGCGCCGCGCCACGCCTCGGCCTCGAGCGCGACAGCGTCACGCCTCGAGCGCACGCACGAACGCCTGCGGCAGCGCGCCGGCGCTCACGGTCGAGCGGAAGCGGGCGGGGCTCGAGAGCACGGCCGCCAAGCTCGCAACGTTGTCACCCTTGCAAACACTCGGACGAGGTTACGCAATCGTGCGGACGGACTCCCGCCTCGTGACCTCGAGCGCCGACGTCTCGCCCGGCACGCCGCGTCGACGTCACGCTGGCCGAGGGCGCGTTCGGCGCACGCGTCGAGGAAGTCACGCCGTGAGCGATCCCGGAGCGGAGCCGACCTTCGAGCAGGCGCAGGCAGAGCTCGAGCAGATCGTCGAGCAGCTCGAGCGCGGCCAGGTGCCGCTCGACGAGGCGCATCGCGCTCTGGGAGCGCGGCGAGCAGCTGCACGCGTTCTGCCGCGCGAAGCTCGACGCGGCGCAGGGCAAGGTCGAGGAGCTCGCCCGCCGCGCCGAGCAGCAGAGACCGTCGGATCCAGCGGCCTAGGCGGTCTCGCGGCAGCTCGGCCTGCGACGCGTCGGGCATCACGCGCAGCATCGCGAACGAGAGCCCCTCGCGCGCGAGGAAGATCAGGCCGACGCCGATCCCGACCGACGCCTCGATCGCCTGCAGCCCGAATGCCGTACGCGACGCCGACCGGCGTACGCGACGCCGTACCGCGTGAGCGCCGACGCGATCGTCACCTGCACGAGCCCGACGTTTCCCGGCCAGAACGGGAAGATCGTCACGACGTTCATGAGCAAGCAGCACGACGCCGGCGGCGCGGCAGCGGCGCGTGGATGTCGAACGCGCGCATCGCGGTGTAGACGGCGAAGAGCTGGCACGTCCAGCCGAGGATCTGGAAGAAGATCGCGAGCGCGGCGGCGCCCGGCGAGCGCATCACGCTGAGGCCCGGCGCGCCCATCGCGAGCAGCCGCCGCACCGGCCCGAGCTCCTCGAGCGCGTGATGTGCCAGGCCGGCGGGCGCTGACGAACGCGAAGCACGAAGAGCGCCGACGCCGAAGCCGATCACGGCGAGGAGGCTCTCCTGCACGCCGAGGACGGGATGTTCGCCGTGACGACGACGTAGAGGACGAGCAGGATCACCGGGACGACGTCGAAGACCCGGTGCGCGAAGACGGTGCCGACGAGCGTCGCCCACGCCCCCTTCCGCCCCGGCATCTTGCGCGTGAGAACGGCGACCCGCGCGAGCTCGCCGATCCGCCCCGGCAGGACGGCGTTCGCGAACAGCCCGACCGAGAACGCCGAGAAGACGAGCATCGCGCGCGGGCGCGGCGGCTCCATCGCCGAGTGGATCACCGTCGTCCAGGCGAGCGCGCGGACGACGACCGAGAGGAGGTTGAAGCCGATCGCGACGACGACCCACTCCCACTGCACGTCGCTGAACGCCGCTGCCGATCGCGCGCGAGGCTGCCGCGCCTCCACCAGAGGACGCCCGCGACGGCGGCGAGGAAGAGGATTGCGAGCGCGACGCGAACGACGCGCCCGGTGGGGAACGCGCAGCAGGCGGTTCGGCCAGGTTCAGGCAGTCGACGCTGCTCGACTGACTCCATCGCGCCATTATCGTCGGCGGGCCCGATGCGCCTTCGTTCGCCCCACGACCGCGAGATCGTCCGGCTCGCGCTGCCTGCGCTCGGCGCGCTCGCGGCGGAGCCGCTCTACGTCCTCGCCGACACGGCGATCGTCGGCCACCTCGGCGGGCCGCAGATCGCCGCGCTCGGCCTCGCGGGAACGGTGCTCGCGGGCGCGTTCACGATCTTCAACTTCCTCACGTACGGGACGACGGCGGTCGTCGCGCGCGCGTCGGGCGCGGGCCGGCACGAGGAGGCCGCGCGCCTCGCGGCGCAAGCGCTCTGGGTGTCGCTCGGGATCGGCGTCGTGCTGCTCATCGTCTGCGAGCTCGTCGCGGTGCCGCTCCTCCGCGGGCTCGGCGGCCACGGCCAGTCAGGCGACTACGCGCTCACGTACTTCCGGATCGCCGCGATCGGCCTGCCCGCGGCGCTCGTCGCGCTCGCAGGACAGGGCTACCTCCGCGGCGTCTCGAACCTGCGCCGGCCG
The DNA here is from genome assembly GCA_963767525.1 of uncultured Actinomycetes bacterium. GTDB lineage: Bacteria > Actinomycetota > Thermoleophilia > Gaiellales > Gaiellaceae > Palsa-739. The sequence goes on along the minus strand of CAVYEH010000001.1, from coordinate 1,090,342 downwards.
CTCGAGATCGTCGTCGTCGCGAACATCGCGAACCTCGTCCTCGAGATCCTCTTCGTCTACGTCTTCCACTGGGGGATCGCCGGCTCGGCGGCGGGAACAGCGATCGCGCAGGCTCGGGATGGGCATCGCGTTCGTCGTCGAGCTGCTCCGCCCGCACGCGCCGTCGCGCCGCCCGAGCTGGCGCGAGATGCAGCCGATGGTGCGCGTCGGGCGCCAGATCTTCGTCCGCACTGCGGCGCTCTACGCGTGCTTCCTCGTCGCCGCGTCCGTCCTCGCGCGGATGGGCGATGCGCGAGATCGGCGCGCATCAGATCGCGTACGAGCTCTTCATCTTCATCGCGCTCGTCCTCGACGCGGTCGCGATCGCGGGCCAGGTGATCGTCGGGCGGATGCTCGGCGCCGGCGACGCCGACGGCGCGTACGACGCCGCGAAGCGGATGATCTGGTGGTCGGTCGCGCTCGGCGACGGTCTTCGCGGTGATCCTCGCGCCTCTCTCCCACGCCCTCCCCGCGGCGTTCACGAGCGACCCGGCGCGTCCTCCACCAGGCGGCGCTCCTCTGGCCGTTCCTCGTCGTGATGCAGCCGCTCGGCGGCGCCGTCTTCGCGCTCGACGGGATCCTCATCGGCGCCGGGGACACGCGCTATCTCATGTGGTCGATGCTCGCCGCGAGCGCCGTCTTCATCGTGCTCGCAGCTCTCGCGCTCGCGCTCGACTGGGGAGTGGTCGGCGTCTGGGCGGCGCTCGACGTCCTCATCGCCGCGCGCCTCGCGCTGCTCTGGCCGCGCTTCGCGACGCGACGCTGGGCGGTCGTGGGCTGGAACTAATTTCCTTTCTATAGCAAACCTGCTATATATCCTCCATGTCTTCGCTCACATCGGCTCGCCGCTGGGTCGGCCCAGCCAGCGGCTGGATCATCGTCGCGCCGAGCATGCTCGTCTTGATCATTCAGGGCGTGGTCGCGGTCACGGCGTGGCCGCCGCTTCGAGCCTGGGGACTCTGCGGCGAGCATCTACTCGGAGGACAGCACATCGGCCAGGCCATCGAGCTTGCCCTCCTGTGCGGCTTCTTCGGGACGGTGACTCTGGTCGTACTGCACCGCAACGCACGGAGTGTCGCCGTGGCCCTCGTGGTTCTGGCGGCGCTACTGAGCGCTTGCGTGGCGCTCGTCATGCTCGACTCGGCAGCGTTCGCGGTCCGCACGCCCGGCGGCTCGGATCCTGGCGACTGGAGCTGCCCGGACAAGACTGTCACACACATCGACAGCGTCTCGTACCTCTACGTCGTGTGGGGAAGCACGATTGCCCTACTTCTCCTCCAGGCGGGACGCGCCTTCGCTCACGCGCGTCTGGTGCGCGAGACCGAAACCAGCCACGCCTAAGACCGACCCATGGCTGGGAGTAAGAGCGGTACAAAGGTCGCCATGCGGAAGCTTGCGCCCCTTCTCCTCGTCCTCGGCCTCTGCGCGTGCGGCGGCTCGAGCGCCGTCGTCGACTCAACGGTCACGACCGTGAGCCCGGCACCGAAGCCGGGTCACGCCGTCTTCACGACCTCAGGCCCGAAGGCCGCGACATGCGATATCGCCTTCCACACCCCGAATGTCGGCACGCATGCGTACTGCGTCCACTACCCGCCGGGCGAGCGGGGAACGCGGTTTCGGTCGTGATGAGACCGTCGGGATCCTTCCGCACCTGCACAGGGGCGAAATGCATACGCAAGCTCGACGGAGCGTCAAAGAAGGTCGGCGCGACGGTGACCGTCGGCCCGTACGAGTGCACGGTCATGTCCGACGGCGTTCTGTGCGATATCTCCGCGACCGGCCGAGGCTTCTTGCTCAAAGGCGACGTCGTCCAGCAGGTCAGCTGAGGCGCGCGCACTACTATCGCTTCATGGACGGGGGCCTCGCCGAGCTTCACACGCACCTCGGCGGCTCGGTCTCCTCCGACATGCTCTGGTCGCTCGCCCACCGGCAGGGCATCGCGCTGCCGGTCAAGGACTTCTGGGACTTCGACCGGCTCGTCACCGTCTCCGACCCGCGCGGCGTGCCCGATCTCGACGCGCTCGACGCGATCTACCACTGGACGGAGCTCATCCAGTCGAGCCCGGCCGCCGTGGAGGTCTCGGTGCACGGCGCGATCGGCGGCGCGTACCGCTCGCAGGGGATCACGACGCTCGAGCTGCGGTTCAACCCGATGAAGCGAAACCGCGGCGGCGAGCGCGACCTCGACCACATCATCCTCGCCGCGATCCGCGGCCTCGACGTCGCGAGCCTCGAGTACCCCCAGGTGCGCGCGGGCCTGATCCTCATGATGGACCGGACGTTCACGCCGCGGCAGAACGAGATCATCGTCGAGAAGGCGATCCGCTGGGCGCCGCGCGGCGTCGTCGGCATCGACATCGCCGGGCCGCGGCCGGGCGGCGAGCGGTACGACTACGCGCAGGTGCAGCCGATGGTCGAGACGGCGCGCGCGGCCGGCCTCGGCGTCACGATCCATGTCGGCGAGGAGGGCGGCGACTTCGGCCGCGAGGAGATCGGCCAGGTGCTCGAGCTGCTCCAGCCCGACCGGATCGGCCACGGGATCCTCGCCGCCGGCGACCCCGAGCTGATGAAGCTGCTGCGCGAGCGCGAGGTCGTCCTCGAGATCTGCCCGACCTCGAACCTCCTCACGAAGGCGCTGCCCGACGAGGACGCGCTGCGCGACGTGTTCCGGACGTTCGTCGAGAACGGCGTCCGGTTCACGATCGCGACGGACGGCCCGGAGATGATGCGCACCCACCTGCGCGACGAGTTCGACCTGCTGCTGCGGGTCGGCGCGCTGACGCAGGAGGAGCTCGCCGAGGCGAACCGCCGCGGCCACGAGGCGAGCTTCGTCGGCGGTTCCGCGACCGCGCCGACCGAATACTCCCGTCGGCCGATAGATCGTCCTTCCGGCGCGGTCGTAGCGTCCGCGCCATGACGACGAGACGAAGAACTGCCCGACCTCACCGAGCGCCAGCTCCAGATCGTGAGGCTGATCGCGCAGGGCTGCTCCAACGAGGAGGTCGGGACGAACGCTCGGCATCTCGCCGCGCACGGCGAAGGCGCACTCCGACGCGCTGCGGCAGAAGCTCGGCGTACCGAGACGGCGGCAGATCCCTGCCGCGTTCAGGGCGCTCACGGGCGTGGACCCCCTCGCCCTCGCCCACGAGCCCGCGCCGGCTTTGTCCGGCGTCGGGGGCTGACGGCAACCCGCGCCTGGCCCTACCCAGGCGCGGGAGCCCCCTTCTTGCGACATCGGTGACAAGCCTCGACGGGAGGAGTAGAGTCGGCACGTCCCGGGTGGATCCCGGACAGGGGAATGGTGGAGACGATCACACCGGCTGTTTCGCCGGCGCTCGCACACATCATCGAGCGCCCCCGGCTCTTCGCGCGCCTCGAAGAGGGTGGCGGCTCGCGCGTCTCGCTGTTCGCCGCGCCGGCCGGCTACGGAAAGACGACGCTCGCGCGCCAGTGGGGGGAGCGGCAGGACTGCCCCGTCGTCTGGTACCGCACGAACCGCGCCTCCGGCGACGTCGCACTGCTCGCCGTCCAGTTCGACGAGCTGTTCGCGTCGCTCGCTCCTGAGCTCCCGCGCGAGCCGGGCAAGGTCGCGGCGATCGCAGCGGCCAATCCGAGCCCTAGCCCGCTCGGCCGCGCGCTCGTCCGCACGTTCGGGGCGATCACGGAGGACATCCTGGTGATCGTCGACGAGTGGGAGGCGGCCGTGACCCCGGAGTCGGACGAGCTCCTGTCGATGATCGTCGACGGGATTCCGGTGCGCTACGTCATCACGACGCGCGAACGGCCGGACTGGTTCGCGCCGCGCCTGAAGATGTACGGCGAGGGACTCGAGATCGGCGTCGACGAGCTGCGGATGACGGACGAGGAGGCGGCGCAGGTGCTGGCGGCGTCCGGCGCGGTGTCGGGCCGAGCGCGAGTGATGCGCACCGCGGGCGGCTGGCCGGCGGTACTCGGGCTCGCGGCGATGAGCGGCGAGGTCGACTTCAGCTTCCGATCAGCTTCTGTCGCACACGCTCGACGAGTTCCTGGCGGACGAGCTGCTCGCGGCCGCGACGCCCGAGACGCAGGAAGCGCTGATGCTCCTCGCGGTCTCGTCGATCGTCGACACGGGCGCGCGCGGAACTGCTGCTCGGCGAAGCATGCGGCGCGCGGACGCCATCTCCGACGCCTCCGTGCACGGACTCCTCACGGTGAACGAGCGCACGGCCCTGTTCTTCCACCCGCTGCTGCGCGACCTGCTCATCCGCCGATTCAAGGAGCTGACCGGAGAGACGCGCGCGCGAGCTCCTCGACAAGTGCCGGCGATCTGCTCGACTCCAACCTCTGGGACGAGGCGCTCTCGGTCGGCGGAGCTGTCGCTGCGACGCCGAGCTTCATCGCGGACGCGATCGACAGTCGCGCTCGACGACCTGCTGGAGGCCGGGCCGCACAAGCAGCCTGGAGCGGTGGGTCGCTCGCGGCGCGAAAGGCGGGAGTCGAAAGGCGGACTCATCGACTACGCCGAAGCCGAGCTGCGGCTCCGCCAAGGCGACTTCGACCGCTCGCTCGCACTCGCAGCGTGCGCGGGCGACGCGCTCGCAGGTGATCTCTGCAGCGCGCGCCCACCTTCGTGGCCGCGAAGGTCAGCGCACCTCGCGACCCGTCCGCGAACTGCGGGACAAGCACCTCGCCGCTCGCAGCAAGATTCGGCAACCGACACCGCGAACGCACGCCGATCTCCTCTGGCTGCGCTTCTTGTCGGCCGCGGACGACCGAGCAGCCCTGATGCCGAGCAGTTTGCGCTCGCACTGTCAGAAGCAAACGATGGATCGCACAACCACGCGCTCCGGATCGCAACTGCGAAGGTCTACTTGGGTTTTAACTACGGGAAGCTCCGTGAACGAGTCGATGCGGCAGAGGAGTGCGTCGCGCTTGCAGACACGTGCGGCTGACCCGTACGCGAGCACTTCACTGTTGAACGCGTATTCGTCCGCCCTGCAAATGTGCGGCCGCTATTCCGACGCTCTGCAGGCGACCGACAAGGAAGCCGCGATCGCCAGCGAGTTCGGACTTACCTTCGTGACTACATACGCAGAACTAAACGCGCACAGCCGCCTTGACGGCACTGCGAGAGTTCGCTGGGGCACGTCGCGCCTTGAGCATCGTGGAGAGACAGGCCCCGGCTAGCTCCGATCCGTTTGTCCACTCGCGGCACGCCGTGCACTCGGCCGCGTTTGCAATCGAGCAAGGGTGATCTCGTTCGTGCGACCGATCATCTCGCGCGTGGCAGCCATCGCACGGACAACACGATCCGGAAGGCGGGCAAGTCACGCTCTTCATGCGCTGCTCTTGTCTGCCATCGGATCGCTGCGAAGAAGCTGAAGACGAGGTTCGCACTGCGCTCGCGCACTCGCAGACGGTCGAGACTCATGCCTTCCTGGCCGCAGGCGCCGCGATCCGCGCGGCCGCATCGAGGCGATTCGGCAGAGTGCATCGCGCGCTTACGAAGAGATTGTGGTCTCAGGTGCCGTGTACGCCCTCGTAGTTGCGTGGCGCGCGCGGTACGAAGTCGCGGCGACACTCCTGAAGAGCGGCGAGCATCGAGACGCGGTGCGTCAGTTGTTGCTGGACGCGAACGACACGGCGATCGCCAAGACGAGCTGGGATCTCGGTGCCTCGACTTGCGGATCGGCGCCTCGGACCTCTCCGCCCGCGAGCAAGAAGTTTGTGAGCTGCTCGCTCAAGGTCGCACCAATCAAGAGATCGCGACGATGCTCTTCATCAGCCTCTCGACAACGAAGGTTCACGTGAAACACATCCTCGAGAAGCTCGGTGTCCGGTCGCGCGTTGAGGCTGGCCGGATTTGGGAAGAACGTTCTAGCTGACCGCATGAAGCGGAACGAGTTCCGTAGCTTCGTCCTCGTTAACTTCGTTCCAGTCAAAGACGAATCGCGGCCCGACCGCAGTCCGATAGCCCTCGTCAGACGTCGCGAGAATCGCTTCGAACGCTGCGACCACCGACGTGTCGAACTGGCTCCCCACTGCCTGCGCGAGCCGAAGCCGCGCAACCTGGCTCGGCATCGCATCGCGGTACGAGCGCTTGGACGTCATCGCGTTGTACGCGTCGGCGACCGAGATGATCTTCGAGAGAAGTGGGATTTCGTTTTCCGGGAGACGATCGGGGTATCCCTCTCCATCGATCCGCTCGTGATGGTGGCGAACGATCTTCCCGATCCGACCATGGTCTTCGACCTCGACCTTCAGCAGCAGCTCTTCGCCGTACTCAGGGTGCTTTTCCATGAGCCGGCGCTCCTCCAGCGTCAGCGGCCCGTCCTTCTCGAGGACCGATTTGGGAAGGCGGTACTTGCCGATGTCGTGAACCAACGCACAGAGGTGAACGAGGTCGATCTCATCGTGCGAGAGCCCCATCCGCTCCGCGATGTCGCGTGAGTAAGTCGCAACCGCAAGCGAATGGCCTGCCGTGTACCGGTCGCTCTCCTCGAGCATCGCAACGAGACCCGTCGCGAATCGGACGTTCGCCGTCAGGAGCCGTGAGTTCACGGTCACAAGCTCGCGAGCCGCTTCCCTCTCCCGCCCATACAGGTGCAGAAGCTGCTGCGCCGCGAGCGTCGGAACAAGAAAGATCAGCGCGATGAACAACGAGTAAGTGCGGTCGGTGAACACCAGCAACGCCAGCAAAGGAACATAGAACGGAACAGTCAGAAAAGAGACCGATGCGAAGGCCCGGAGCTGGCTCGCATAGTTAATGCCGCGAATGCGCCCAGTGGTACTAGCCAGAACACCTTCGGCCAGGAGGCATGCGAGAGAAGCCACGAGGGCTATAAGCAAGTACTGGCCCAAGCCCGACGGGTGCGGGAAAAACGTCCACGCCGCCAAACCTGCCGCGGCGCCTGTAAGCGCCTTGATCAGCGCATAGACGAGCCACTTCAACCGGGAGTAGCGGAAGTCCCAAAGATTCGAAATCGCTCCGACGGCCAGTCCACCGAGCGGCCCGAACGCAATCGCGGCAAAGACGAGGGGGATGAACGACACCGACATAGTCGTCCGTTCGGTGAGGGCAACGCCCTTGCCATCGGCCAGGGCGGCGATCAGGCCCAGAACCAAGACGGCCCAGAGCGGCGGGAACCGGTATCCGGCAGACCAGAGTGCGACTGCGGCGCCGGTGGTACCGACGAGCAAGACGCCCGCCCAAGCCATCGAACGAAGCGTTTCAGCCGATGCCTGGCCACGAATCTGTCGCAGACTTGCGTATCCCCCAGAAGGGGTATAAGCTTCGGTTGCCGTCAGTCCCCGATCGATCGGAGCGTCCAATGCGCACGTCCCTTGTTCGCTTCGCTCTCCGTGTTACTTCAGGTGGAGCGATGAAGAGCTGGTAACCGCCGTCGGATAGTCCGTTATCCACACCCTGTGGGCATCCCCTCTGTGAGGGATTCGCCCGCAGGCCGGATAACTTGACCGACGGCAGAAAACTCACAGGCGCCGGGTGTTCTTTACCCGGCGCTTTGTGTTTCTCAGTCCACAGGCAGCGCCTCGTGATTGTGGGCAGATTGTTAAAGGATCAGGCCGCGGCGGAGGCCAACAGCCACCGCATGAGCCCTTGAGCGCGCCTGAAGCTTCGCAAGCAGGTGACGCACGTGCGATTTCACCGTCTCCTCCGACAGGAAGAGCCGCTCGCCGATCTCGCGGTTGACGAGACCGTCCGAGATGAGCTGAAGCACCTCGACCTCGCGCCCCGTCGGTTCCTGCTCGAGTGCGCGGACAGGCGCCTGCATAGGGATCACGTCACCGCCGGCGCCACGCCGACGCGCCGCCACCTCCTCGAAGTGGCGTGAGTGCGTCAGATAGCGGCCGAGAATCTCTTTGCGCTCAGCGGCGTCCATCGCACTCCGTATCGGCGCGATCCCCCATGCGCTTTACCGCCGCCCCCCGAACGGGGGTATAGACCGCTACTTCTTGACGCAGATCGACGCGTAATCGAAGCCGTACAGGACGTTGTTCACATAGCACCGCCGCAGCTGTACGCGAGCGCTGAAGAAGTCGACGCCCTCGCTGTTGAGAAACGGAGCCCACGGCGCAAGCTGCATCACTTGGCGATCCAGGCGCCGCCATTGCTCGTCGACGCGGCCCGTGAGGTTCGGCTGGCGCGTAAGCGATTCGATCTGCCGGGTCACCCCCGGCGCGTCGAAATACGCGTAGTTGTCGCTCCGCGCCCCCGCCGTCTGGCGGCCGTCGAGGAGGACACCGAACCAGTCGAGCGGATGCGGATAGTCCTGGAGCCAGTTCGCGAAGCCGATCTGCGCCTTCGTAGACGGATCGCTCAGAGTCGACCAGTAGTCGCTCGCCGGCACGATCCGCTCGTGCGCCTTGAAGCCGAGCTTGTTGAGAACCGAAACGAGGTACTTCGTAAACGGCAGGTCGCCGGGCACGTCGTGGTTCCAGACGGTCACACGCTTCCCGCGATAGCCCGACGCCGCGACGAGCCTCTTCGCCTTCTCGAAGTCGTGGCGATAGAGGTCGTGTCGCCGGTACGACGGATAGCCCGGCGGAAGAATGTTCTCCGTCGCGCGCGCCGGCCCGCCCGCAAGGTTGACGAGCCACTTCCTCGAGATCGCGTAGTTCACCGCCCGCCGCACCGCTGCCTTGTCGAACGGTGCGACGTGCGTGTTCATGAAGAAGTAGTCGAGGCTCGGCAGCGTGAACTTGCGCAACCGGCTCTTGTAATGCTTCTCGAGGCCAGGTAGCCGCTTGGTCGGGACCGGCAAGTAGCCCATCCAATCGTCCTTACCGCTCACGACCGCGCGAAGCGCCGCACGTGACGTCGGGACGATGTCCCACGTCACGCGGTCGGGGTTACCTGTCGGGACGTGGTCATGGAAGCGCCACGCCTGAAAGTGCGGGTTCCGCACCGCGACGATCCGCGAGTGCGGTTGATAGCTGACGATCTCGTACGGCCCGGTCGCCGGTAGGGGGTTGAGCGACGAGTCGGAGCGTGGGGAATTCGACGGCACGGGCGCCGCGAACTCCGAAGCGAGAACGTTCGCGAAGTCGCCCTCCGGCGCGACGAGGTGAATGACGATCGTCCTCTTGCGCTTGTTCACACGGATCCCGGAGATTCCGCCCTTCTGGGTCTTCGCGAAGTGCGCAACGCCGGCGATGTTCGAGAAGAGCGCGGCGCCTGCGGAGCCGAGGACGATATCCCGCTCGATCGTCCGCTTGAAGTCGCTCGCGAGCACCGGCTCGCCGTTCGAGTAGCGGAGCCCACGCCGAAGGCGGAGCGAGTACGTGCGGCCGTCCGCCGAGATGCGTGGGAGCGAGGTCGCGAGGTACGGAACGAGCGTCGCACCCGCCGAGCGGTTGGCGTGCTTGTAGCCGATGAGCGGCAGATAGACGTTCCACATCACGCCCCAGCCTTCGGCCGTGTCGGAAAGGCCAGGGTCGACGTAGTCCGGCTCGCCCATCGCGATCTTGAAGTCGGAGAACTCGTGGGGTATGCCGCCCGGCTTCGGCACGGGCAGGGCGACCGTCGTGGTCCGCGCGGTCGTCGTCGTCTTCGGCGCCGCGGCCTGGCTCGCGCGGCCGCAACCTGCGCTGACGAGAGCGAGCAGGCCCGCGGCAACGACCGCCAGCTGGCGCGCGAACGTGTGTTCGCTTACGCTCTCAAACATGCAACTCAGGCTAGACGCCGCCGACCGGCTCGTCGAACTCGTCGAGGAACACCGCGGACCAGTGCCCGCCGAGGCCGCGGCGCGGCGGCTGTTCGCGCTGCGCCAGGCGCCGGTCGCCCTCGCCCGCTCGCTCCTGACCGAAGTCGTCGAGACCGACGCGCGTCTTGCCTGGAACGGTGACACGGTCACGCTCGCGAAGCCGCCCGGGGCCGAGCTTCTCCTCGAGCAAGCGACGTACGTCGTCGTCGACCTCGAGACGACGGGGCTGCGGCCGGGGACGTCGGCGATCTGCGAGATCGGCGCCGTCCGGATCCGTGAGCTCGAAGTTGTGGAGGAGTTCGAGACGCTCGTCAACCCAGGGATGCGGATCGCGCCAGGCGCGTCGGCGATCACCGGCCTACGGAACGATCAGCTGCGTGGTGCGCCGCGTCCAGCCGAGGCTGTGCGGCGCTTTCTCGACTTCGCCGGCGACGCCGTTCTCGTCGCCCACAACGCGCGCTTCGACCTCGCCTTCCTCGACCGGGAGACCGAACTCCTCACCGGCTCGCGCATCGGCGCGCCGGTCGTCGACACCGTCCTCCTCTCGCGGAAGTTGCTCGCCGGACGTGTGAAGGGCTTCGCGCTCGGGCAGCTCGCGTGGTTCATCGGGACGGATGCGCGCCCGTGCCATCGAGCGCTGCCCGATGCGCGTGCGACCGCGGAGCTTCTCCTCGCGCTGATCGGGCTCGCACAGGAGCGCGGCGCGCGGACGGTCGCCGATCTCGGTTCGCTCGCCGCGACTCGGAACCGCCGGCTGATCGACAAGCGCCACCTCGCCTTCGGCGCTCCCACCCGACCCGGCGTCTACCTCTTCCGCGGACGCGGCGACCAGGTGCTGTACGTCGGCCGGGCGCGCGACCTACGGGCGCGGCTGCGGTCGTACTTTCGCAGCGACCGGCAGCGGCCAGCTGTCGAAGCGGCGCTCGGCGCGACGGAGCGGATCGAGTGGCGCGTGCTCGGCTCAGAGCTCGAGGCCGCACTCGAGGAGCTCCGCCTCATCCGGGAGCTTCGTCCGCCGGGCAACGCGCGCGTTTCACGGCCGGAGCGTCGCGTCTGGCTGCGCGCGCGCGGCAATTCGGTCGTCGCGAGCGAGAGACCTCCAAGTAACACTCTGTTACAAGGGCCATTGCGGTCGCGCAGGCAAGCGCAACTCGCAGCGCGGGCGCTCAAGCCGGAGGATCTCGAGCGGCCGGCCGACGCGCTGCCGCGGCTGCGGCGGCGGCTGCGCGAGCTCGCCGCCGCGCGGCGATTCGAAGACGCTGCCCGCTGGCGCGACCGGATCAAGGCGGTCGAGCGCGTCTGCCGTGAGCTCGACCGGCTCGAACGGCTGCGCCACGCCGAGCTCTGTCTTCTCGTTCCCGGCGCCGAGCCGGCCGTCGTCCACGCGGTGTTCATCGCCGCGGGACGGCTCGCCGCCGAGCGAACGCTTCCGCCGGGCGGGGGCGCGGCGCTCGAGATCGAAGCCGGGCTCGCGGCCGCAAACCGAGCAAGTAACACAGTGTTACAAGGGGAGTCTGGGCTCGACCTCGACGAGCTGTTGCTCGTCGACTCGTTTCTCCGCAAGCCGCCACCCGAGCTGCGGGTCGCGCCACTCGACCGGGAGCGGATCTACGCGGCTGCGACGGAGATCAGGTCTCTCAGCGCGCCGAGCCGCGCGAGCGCCTGACCCTCGAGCTGCCGGACGCGTTCGCGCGTCAGATCGAGCTCGTTGCCGATCGCCTCGAGCGTCCACGGCTCGCCCTCGAAGCCGAAGCGGAGCTCGAGGATGCGCCGCTCGCGCTCCGGCAGCGCATCGAGCGCACGACGCACGCCCTGGCGGCGGAGCGACTCCTCGGCCTCGTCGAACGGATCGGCGGCCTCGCGGTCGGCGAAGAGATCGCCGAGCTCGCCCTCGTCGTCGGCGCCGACCGTCTGGTTGAGAGAGACGGACGCGTTCGCGGCGCCGAGCGCTTCCTCGATGTGTTGCATCGGCAGGCCGGTCGCCTCGGCGAGCTCTTCCTTCGTCGCCTCACGGCCGAGCTCGACCTCGAGCCGGCGCGCCGCGCGCGAGAGCTTCTGCTGACGCTCGACGACATGAACGGGAACGCGAATCGTGCGCGCGTGATTCGCAACGGCGCGCTGCACAGACTGGCGGATCCACCACGTCGCGTACGTCGAAAACTTGTAGCCGCGGCGCCAGTCGAACTTCTCGACGGCGCGGTTCAGCCCAAGCGTTCCTTCCTGGATGAGGTCGAGGAACGGGACGCCGAGCCCGCGATAGCCCTTCGCGATCGACACGACGAGGCGAAGGTTCGACTCGATCATGCGGCGCTTCGCGGTCGGATCGCCGCGCTCGATGCGCTTCGCGAGCATCACCTCGTCGGCGGCGGTGAGCAGCTTGTGACGGCCGACATCGGCGAGGAAAAGCTGGAGGCTGTCGGCGGAGCCGGAGATGGCGACTGTGGGCGGCGGGGCCTCGTCCTCCTTCTCCTTCTCGTCCTTGTCGTCGGCACCGTCGGTCGCCTTGGCGGCGGCGGGAGCAGCGGCTGCGGCGGGCTGGCCGATCTCGAGACCGGTGCGCTCGAGCTCGCGCGTCAGTTCCTCGAGATCCTGCTCGTTGAGCTCCTGCTCGGCGGCGAATGCCGCGATCGCGGCCGGATCGATGTAGCCGCGATCCTCGGCGCCTTCGACGATGGCGCGGATCTGATCCGACTCGAGCAGTTCCTGCAGCTGGTTCTGAGTCAGAGCCCTCCCCGTCCTTTCGCGTCGCAGAACTTGAGTCTTCTCACCATAAGAGCGGAATCGTGCGACCGCCACTTAATCCCTCGCTCGAACGAGCGGAGGCGGAAGTGTATTCCGCGCCTCGGCTGCCTCCGCAGAGAAGTGTCAGGACTTCTTGCGGCCCCGCGCAGGCTTCGTCGCTCGGCCCCTTCGCGCGACGTTCGGCGAGCAGCTCGAGGGCGCGATCGAGGTCGAGCGACTCCGGGTCGTCGCCGCGGCGCAGGCTTGCGTTCGTCTCGCCGTCGGTGACGTACGGCCCGAAGCGGCCGTCCTTGACGACGATCGACTTGCCCGTCCCCGGGTCGTTGCCGAGCTGCGCGAGCGGCGGCTTCGCCTGGCCCCGGCCGCGCCGTTCCTTCGGCTGGGCGAGAAGTGCGAGCGCCTCCTCGAGCGTGACCGTGAGGAGCTGCTCCTCGGATGCAAGCGAGCGCGACTCCTTTCCCTTCGTGACGTACGGCCCGTAGCGGCCGTTGCGCGCCTCGACCTCCTCGCCGTCCGTCGCCGTGCCGAGAGACCGCGGAAGCGTCAGGAGTCGCAGCGCGTCCTCGATGGACAGCGTCTCGACGGACATCGACTGGAAGAGGGACGCGGTGCGCGGCTTGTCCTTCGAGTCTTCGGGCAGCACCTCGCTCACGTACGGGCCGTAGCGGCCGGTCCTCGCGACGATCGTCAGGCCGGTCGCCGGATCGACGCCGAGGTCGCGATCGCCGGAGGGCGCGGAAAGGAGCTCCTCGGCGCGCTCGACGGTCAGCTCGTCGGGGATGACGTCCTCGGGGATGTTCGCGCGCTGCCCGTCGCGCTCGAGGTACGCGCCGTACCGGCCGACGCGGATCATGATGTCGCTGCCCGGCAGCGGGATGCTGCTGACTTCCTTCGCGTCGATCGCGCCGAGATCCTGGACGAGATCGGCGAGCCCGGGTTCACCATCCCCGTAATAGAAGCGACGGAGCCAGTCGTTGCGTCCCTCGTCGCCGGCCGCGATCCGGTCGAGGTCGTCTTCCATCGAGGCGGTGAACTGGTAGTCGACGTAGCGCTCGAAGTGCTGTTCGAGCAGGCCGACGACCGAGAACGCGAGGAACGACGGGACGAGCGCGCCGCTGCGCTTCGAGACGTAGCCGCGGTCGAGGATCGTGCTGATGATCGACGCGTACGTCGACGGCCGGCCGATGCCGAGCTCCTCGAGCGTCCGCACGAGCGTCGCCTCGGTGTAACGCGCCGGCGGGTTCGTCTCGTGGCCCTGCGGCTCGAGTTCCTTCAGGTCGACGGAATCGCCCTCCGAGAGCTTCGGGAGGCGCCGCTCCTCGTCCTCGGGCGCCGCGCTGCGGTCGTCGTCGCGCGCTTCCTCGTACGCCGCGAGGAACCCGCGGAACGTGATGACCGTGCCACTCGCGCCGAACTCGACCGCCTGGCTGGAAGCGTCGGCGGCCGAGCCGCCGACGCCCGGCCGGTAGACCGGGTCGCCCGCACTGCTCGCTTCGCCGCCGATGCGCATGGAGACGGTCTGGCCCTGCGCGTCCTTCATCTGGGACGCGATCGTCCGCATCCAGATCAGCTCGTAGAGCGCGTGCTCGTCGCGGCTCAGCTCGCGCTGGACTTCCTGAGGCGTGCGGAACGAATCGCCCGCGGGGCGGATTGCCTCGTGCGCTTCCTGTGCGTTCTTCACCTTGCGCTCGTAGCGCCGCGGCGCGTCGGGAACGAAGTCGGCGCCGAACAGCGCCGTCGCCTGGCTGCGCGCAGCCGCGAGCGCCGACTCCGACAGCGTCGTCGAGTCGGTGCGCATGTACGTGATGTAGCCGTTCTCGTAGAGGCGCTGGGCGAGACTCATCGTCGTCTGCGCGGTGAAGCGGAGCTTGCGGCTCGCCTCCTGCTGAAGTGTCGACGTCATGAACGGCGCGGCCGGCTTGCGCGAGTACGGCTTCTGATCGACGCGCGTGACACGGAAGGCTGAGCCCTCGAGCCGGGAGACGAGCCCGCGCGCGGCTTCCTCGTCGAGCTGCGTCGCGTCACCGCGGAGCGCGCCGTCCGGACCGAAGTCGCGGCCGGTTGCGACGCGCTTCCCGTCGACCGAGACCAGGCGAGCCGTGAAGTTCTCCGGATCGAACGTCGCGACGATGTCCCACCACTGGGCGGCGCGGAACGCCATCCGCTCGCGCTCGCGCTCGACGACGAGCCGCGTGGCGACCGACTGGACGCGGCCGGCGCTCAATCCCTTCGTGATCTTCTTCCAGAGGACGGGCGAGATCTCGTAGCCGTAGAGGCGGTCGAGAATCCGCCGCGTCTCCTGCGCGTCGACGAGCCGCTCGTCGATGTCGCGAGTCTGTTCGAGCGCCGCCGCGATCGCCGGCTTTGTGATCTCGTGGAAGACCATCCGCTTCACTGGGATCTTCGGCTTGAGCACCTCGTACAGGTGCCAGGCGATCGCCTCGCCCTCGCGGTCTTCGTCGGTCGCGAGCAGGAGCTCGTCGGCGTCTTTGAGGAGCGCCCGTAGCTCGGTGACCTTCTTCTTCTTGTCGGGATCGACGACATAGAGGGGACGGAAATCGTCCTCGACGTCGACGCCGAGACGCGCCCACTTCTCCTTCTTGTACTCGGCCGGGATGTCCGCGGCGCGCTGCGGCAGGTCGCGAATGTGGCCGACGGAAGACTCGACGACGAAGTCGGGTCCGAGGTATCCGGCGATCGTCCGGGCCTTCGCCGGGGACTCGACAATGACTAGCCGCTTCGACACGGCCGGTCACGATAGCCCGCGAAATGGATACTGCCTTTTGAAATGAGGACGCCTCCGGTCTATAGCTTCGTCGCGGTCGTCAGTGCACCCGTGCTGTACGGGCCCTACCGCTTGCGGTTTCGCGGCAAGGAGAACCTCCCCTCCTCCGGCGGCTTCGTTCTTACGTGCAATCACGTCTCGAGCTTCGACCCGTGGCCGCTTGCCATGCCGCTTTGGCCCGGAACCTGGTTTCGCATCATGGCGAAGTCCGAGCTTTACTGGTGGCCCTTGCGCTTGATCATCGACGGCGCCGGCGCGTTCAAGGTGCGGCGCGGCCAGGCCGACACCGAGGCGATCGAGACGGCCGTGCGGCTCGCGCGCGAGGGACACGCCGTGATGATGTTCCCCGAGGGAACGCGCAGGACGAAGGGACTCGTCAAGAAGCACGAGGCGCGGCCGCGTACCGGCGCGGCGCGGATCGCGATCGAGGCCGGCGTCCCGCTCGTGCCCGCCGCGGTCGCGGGGACGGACCGGCTGCTGCGCTTCGGCCCGCTGCGTGTCGCGTACGGCGCTCCGATCGACATCGACGACCTGCGCGGCAGCGACGACCTGCGTGAGGCATCGCAGGAGGCGACCGACCGGCTGATGGCGCGGATCCGGGAGCTCGAGGCTTCGCTCGCATGAGCATCCTCCTCGCGATCGACGGCGACTCGTTCGCGCACCGCGCGTACCACGGGCTGCCGAAGTCGATCCGCCTCAACGCCGTCGTCGGCTTCACGAACATGGCGACGCGGCTCTGGCAGGCGGAGAGACCGGACTGCGTGCTCGTCGCGTGGGACACGCTCACGGTTCCGACGTACCGGCACGAGGCGTTCGCGCCGTACCAGTCCGGTCGCGTCTTCGAGGACTCGATCGTCGAGCAGCTCGAGATCCTCCCGCAGGTCACCGTGGCGTGCGGCTTCGCCACGGCGAAGGCGCCGGGCTACGAGGCCGACGACTTCCTCGCCGCGGGCGCGAAGGCGTGGGACGGCGACGTGCTCGTGGCGACCTCCGACCGCGACGCGTTCCAGCTTGCGAGCGAGCGGGTCACGATCCTCCAGCCGGTACGCGGCGTGAGCGAGCTCGCGCGGATCGGCCCCGCGGAAGTACGCGAGCGCTACGGCGTCGAGCCCGAGCAGGTGCCCGACCTCATCGCGCTGCGCGGCGACCCGTCCGACAAGCTCCCGGGCGCGCGCGGGATCGGCCCGAAGAAGGCGGCCGATGTCCTCCAGCAGTACGGGACGCTCGAGGCGGCGCTCGCCGATGGACGGTTCGCGGCAGAGGCGGAGGACTTGCGCCTCTACCGGCGAATTGCAGCGATGGACGCCTCCGCCCCCCTTCCTCCCCTCGCAGCAGCAACACCGACGTGGGCGGAGGCGTCCACGATTCTCGACGGTCTCGGCCTCGGCGGCCTCGCGGAGAGGGTGCGAGCGCTATCGATGTCCTGACGCATCGCGTCGATGGCGCGGCTGCACCCGACCGGCGCCCATCCGGACCGGCCCGAGCGTCTCGCCGTCCTCCTCGGCAGCCAGCACGTCTGGAGTGAGGGGCGCGCCGCGCGTGAGGACGAGCTTCTCCTGTGCCACACCGCCGAGCACGTCGAGCTGATTCGCGATTGCGACGCGCCGGTCTGGCTCGACGGCGACACGCTCTGCACCGAGACGACGTACGAGGCGGCGGCGCTCGCGGCGGGCACCGCGATCGAGGCGGCGCTGCGCGGAGGGTTCGCGCTCGTGCGGCCGCCCGGCCATCACGCGCTCGCCGGCCGCGCGATGGGCTTCTGCATCTTCAACAACATCGCCGTCGCGGCGCGCGTCGCCCAGCGCGAGCTCGGGCTCGAGCGCGTCGCGATCATCGACTGGGACGTGCATCACGGCAACGGCACGGAGGCGATCTTCCGGGACGACGACAGCGTCTTCTTCGTCTCGCTCCACCAGTGGCCGTTCTATCCCGGAAGCGGCGGCCCGGACGACCAGGCCGAGACGACGCTCAACGTCCCACTGCGCGCGGGGTCGGGCGACGTCGGAGTACCTCGACGCGTTCGACCGCGTCGTCGCTCCCGCAGTCGCCGCGTTCGCGCCAGAGCTCGTGCTCGTCTCCGCCGGCTTCGACGCGCACGAGGACGACCCGCTCGCCGACATGCGCGTGACCGACGACGGCTTCCGCGAGCTCGCCCGCCGCTGCCGAGGGCTCGGCAGCCGTATCGCGGCCGTCCTCGAGGGAGGCTACGAGCTCGACACGCTGCCGCGGCTCGTCGACGCTGCGCTCGACGGCTTCACGTCCCACGACGACTGACCGGAATGCCTCTACATTGGTTGGCGTGACGCGCTTGTTCGCCTTGTTGAGCGTGCTAGTGGCCGCATGTGCGTTCTCTGCGACCGCGGTTGCGCACAAGCGTCCGCCCATGCAACGCCTGACGATCTTCGGCGATTCGGTCGCGTCGGCTCTCGACTGGGTCCCGACCGCAAAGGCGGAAGTCCAGAAGGGCAACCGCGTCACGTTCGAGCTCCATCCGTGTGGTCGGCTCTCGACTCCCGGCTGCCTCGCGAACGGCCAGCCGCCGAGCGTCCTCGCCTCGATCAAGACTCTCGGCCACCGGATCGGCCCGACTGCGGTGGTCCTCGTCGGCTACAACGACGACCCGCACATCTACGCCGCCGGCATCGACAAGGTGATGCACGCGATGCACCGCTGGGGCGTCAAGCAGGTGCTCTGGCTGACGCTGCGGCCGGTGTACGGCGGTGCGGTTTCGACGCAGTACCGGCTCACGAACAGCGTGATTCGGGTCGCGTCGCACCGGTTCCCGTGGATGACGGTCGTCCCGTGGGGCGCGTACTCGTTTCCGCACAAGAGCTGGTTCGGCTCGGACGGAGTGCACTTCACCGCGGCGGGTGCCGTGCAGTTCGCGATCTACGTCCACCAAACGCTGAAGAGTTACGGCCTCACAGGGCCGGCGCCGCGCCAATCCCGCCGTCTCGGTGCCGTGAAAACCCTGACGACGGATGTGCCGGCGCGTGGGCACACTCGGCGCGGGTCATGAAGAAGCTCGCGTTGATCGCTCTCCTGGCGGCCGTGGTGGCAATCGCCCCCGCGGCGGCGGCGTCGCCGACCATCCGGCTGACGATCATCCACGTCGTCCAGGGCTGCCACGTGTGGGGGACGAACGACTCTCAACCGCTCGGAGCGAAGCGGAAGCTCACGCTCGGGCGGGGGGCGAAGCTCGTGATCCGCGACAACTGCACGATGTCCTTCGACTTCAGCCAGGTCGCAGGCCCGAAGCTCAAGCTCGGCGACCCGCGCATATATCCGGGCACCACGCGGACGATCGTGTTCCGCAAGGCGGGCCTCTACAAGCTGAGGGCGAAGAACACCGATTCGTCCGCGGATATGGGCCTCCAGACGCTCGGACCCGACAACACGCTCGTCCTCACCGTGCGGGTGAAGTGAGGTAAGGAGCGCCCGGTTCACCCTTATCGGGTGACCAGTATCGGGTGACCAGCATTCCCCTCGGTCGGCGCAGGTAGGAAAGCACGGCGCTGATCAACGTCGCCTCGCTCACGACACCGACGCGAATAGGAAAAGCCCCGTTTCCGGGGCTTTTCCGTTAGCAGGCCTGTAAGCCGGATCCTGTCGAGGGTGACCATCCATCTATGCGGTTACCCGGCTCCTCGGCGGGCAGCGTCGGCGGAGCCTGTTCACCTTGCACCGGACGGGGTTTGGCGAGCCGGCCCTGTCGCCAGGGCCGCTGGTGGGCTCTTACCCCACCGTTTCACCCTTACCTGTCGCGACTCCGGAGATCCGCGACCGGCGGTCTGTTTTCTGTGCCACTTTCCGTCGGCTTTCGCCGCCTCTTTCGCAAGAGCGTCCTGCCCTGTGGTGTCCGGACTTTCCTCGACGCCTCGACGAAGAGGCGCCGCGGTCACCCGGCCTGCGTGCCGGATTGTACCGGGGTCTCGGCGGCAGCAATGCGCCCGTGCAGGCGCATCCCGCACTCGGGACAGCGCACGTGCGGCCCTTCGTGGAGGACGAACTCGCCGCATACCGGGCACTCGAGCGACGCCCCGCGGAGCACGGCGAGCAGTTCCTGCTCGAGCGACCGGTGGAATGGAGCAACGGGGTTCACAGTTCCCGGAACACCCCTACGACCTTGCCGAGGATCTGGACGTAGTCGGCGTAGATCGGCTCGAGCGCGCTGTTCTCCGGCTGGAGGCGGACGCGGCCGTTCTCGCGGAAGAAGCGCTTGACGGTCGCCTCGTCGGCCGTCTCGTCGTCGCCGGCGAGCGCGACGACGATCTCGCCGTTGCGTGCGTCCTGCGCGCGCTGGACGACGACGACGTCGCCTTCGAGGATCCCGGCCTCGATCATCGAGTCGCCCTTGACCCGGAGGAGGAAGTCGCCGTGCAGCGTCTCGGGCACGGCGATCTCGTCCTCGACGTTCTGCTCGGCGAGCAGCGGCCCGCCGGCCGCGATCTGCCCGAGCAGCGGAAGCTTCGGCAGCTCGGCCGGCTCGGCGGCGGCGGCGACGGATGCTTTCGCGCGACCGACGAGCTCGAGCGCCCGCGGCTTCGTCGGATCGCGCCGGAGCAGGCCCGCGCGCTCGAGATTCGCGAGATGCGCGTGCACGGTCGACGGAGACGCAAGCCCGACGGCTTCTCCGATCTCGCGAACGGTCGGCGGGTAGCCGTGCCGGTCGCTGTAGTCGAGAAGGAAACTCCAGATCTCGCGCTGGCGGGCTGTCAGTTCCGTGCTGGTTTGCATCTCACGCTCCGGGGTTGGATTGAATCGCGGTCGCCATTGGGGACGAACAAGTGTTCGCCAGTAGCGTACGGACTCCTCCGGACGGCGTCAAACAAAAGGCCGCCCTCGCGGACGGCCTGAAGAGCATGCGCTGGAGAGGACTTGAACCTCCACGACCGCAATGGCCACTAGGCCCTCAACCTAGCGCGTCTACCAATTCCGCCACCAGCGCGAGAGCGGGACGCAGTGTAGCGAGGTGGAGTTCCGAGGCACCTGACAAAGTCCGGACGAACCCGGGAGAACCGCCCCGCCGAGACCAAGGAGGAACGGAACGTGAATCCTGTCATCGCACGCGTGCTTGCGGCTGTCGGTGTCGTCTTGAGCCTCGTGAGTATCTGGACACCGCTGCTCAATAATGGCTTTGGGCCAACGGCTACCTATTGGAACGCGCCTGGCCATGGCATCGGGATCGCACTTCTCGTACTGGCGATCCTTGCGGCGTTGGGTGTGCTGCTCGCTGCCGTGCTCGGTCATCCGGCTTTCGACCGGCTTTGGCTTCTCGCCGGAACGACGGCCGGCGGAATCTTCCTCTTCTATCCGATCGCGATAACGAGTTTCTCCTCAGTGAGTCGGTTGCGCGCCGGCGGATGGCTCGGCGCGGCGGCGTTCGTCGTCTTCGTCGTCGCGGGCGCGTTACTACCGCTCTCGTACGCGAGCCGGAGCGCCGCGATGGCCACGCCCGCCGCTCCTGCGATAACGTCCCCGAGCGTCGAGTCGAGCGAACCCGCTCCTGACGAGCCGGAGAGCGACGCTACAGGTACTTGAACAGCGCGATGCTGTTCGCGAAGAAGAGAACCGCGAAGACGACCGTGAGGCGCGTGAGGTTCTTCTCGACGATGTGCGTGCCGCCCTGCGACGCAGGGGTGAACCCGAGCCCGCCCATGCCGGCGTCGCGGCCGGAGTGCATGAGGATGAGCGCGATCAGCGTGATCACGATCAGCACCTGGGTGACGGCGAGGAACTGGAGCACGCGGGCAGGGTACCGGCGAGCTAATGCTCTTGTGCGACCTCGATGATCGCCTCGACGAGCTCGGAGGCAATCCGGTCTTTCGTGACGTAACCCGACGCGCCGGCTTCGCGGGCGCTGTCGACGTCCGAGCGGGAGTTCGAGCCGGTGAGCATGAGGATGGCCGCGTCGCTACCGGCGGCACGGATCTCCCGCGTCGCCTCGATCCCGTCGAGCACGGGCATGCTCACGTCCATCAGGACGACGTCGGGGTCGAGCTTCCGCGCGAGCTCGACCGCCTCGCTCCCCGTCGCGCGCGCGGCCGGCGACCTCGATCCGCTCGTCGCCGGAGAGGATCGCCTCGAGGGCCTCGGTGAACAGGCGGTGGTCGTCCGCGATGAGAACGCGGATCGGCTTCGTCTTCGTCATCGCCTTGCGCGGAGGCATCTCTCAATCCTTGCTGTTACGCGTCGAATTGTGGAAGAGGACGTGCGCGAAAAGATCCGGAAACTCCTCGTGACCGGCGACAACCGGCTCAAGCAGGGCGTCGATCCGGCCAAGGCGCGGGAGAGCTGGGAGCAGGCGCTCGCGCTCGCGCGGGAGGCGGGGCTCGAGGAGCAGATCCGGCCGCTCGTCGAGCTGCGGCTCGCGGATCTCGACGCTGAGCCGCCCGGCTGAGGATCGCCTCGATCCGCTCCGCCTGACGGAGGACGTCGTGGGCGGCGGACGCCTCGCGCGCCGCGTCGTTCGGGCACGGGAGGGCGGCCGCGGCCGCGAGCGCGCGTGCGAGAGCGTCGACGTCGAGCGGGTCGACGAGGACGCCGGCCTCGGGCGGCACGAACTCCGGCGGCCCGCCGATCCGCGTGGCGACGACGGAGCGGCCGCACGCCATCGCCTCGAGCAGCGCCTGACCGAGCGGCTCGACGAGGCTCGGCTGCGCGAGGACGTGGCTCGCAGCGAGCAGGCGCGGGATCTCGTCGTGCGCGACCCGACCGAGCAGCCTCGACGTTCGGGCGTCTCTCGAGCGCGGCGCGGTCCGGGCCGTCGCCGGCGAACGTCAGCGTCCCCTCCCCGAGTTGCGCGAACGCGTCGGCGAGGCGGACGACGTTCTTCCGCTCGTCGAGCGCGCCGACGCAGAGGAAGCGCGGCGGGCCGTCGGGCGCGGGCTGGACGGAGAAGCGCTCGCGGTCGACGCCGCTCGAGACGACCTCGATCTTGCCGCGCGCCTCGGGCAGCTTCGTCTCGAGCTCGCGGCGGAGGTAGTCGGAGACGCAGATCACGGTCGACGGCGCGGCGGACGACGAGGCGCGTCGCAGCCGCGATCCCCGGAAACGCGCCGATGTTGCGGACGTCGCGGCCGTGCGCGGTGACGACGAGCGGCGCGCGGCCCGGCGAGCGCGGCGATCAGTCCCGACGGGACGAGGAAGTGCGCGTAGACGACGTCGGGCTTGCTCGCGGCGAGCGTCCGCCGCGCGAGCGTCAGGTAGCGGAGCTTCCCGCCGGCGCGCGTGTCGAGGACGGCGAGCTCGACCTCGTGCCCGCGCGCGACGAGCGCCCGCTCGACCTGCGCGACGAACGTCCCGAGGTCGGGCGCGTCGGGCCCGGGATACATCTGCGAGACGATCAGAATCCGCACAGAAGCAGGGTATTCTGGCCGCCAGATGAGGGTGACGAACCGGACGTGGGCCACCGCGGCCGCGCTGCTCGTGCTTTCGGTCTCGGCCCTCCTGCTCGCGTGGTCGGGGTCGGCCAGCCCGGCGACGGCGCCGGCTACGTCGACCACGACGCCGAGAACGCCGGCGGCCACGCATCCGGCGACGGCCCAGGATGTGACGATCGCGTGGGCCGGTGACATGGCGCTGCTCGGGCGCGCCGCCGTCGTCGCTCTTCTCCGCCGTCGCGCCGGCGCTGCGCCGGCCGACCTCGCGATCGGGAACCTCGAGGGGACGCTCGGCTCGGGCGGCACGTCGAAGTGCGGCGAGCAACTCGTCGAACTGCTTACGCGTTCCAGTCGCCGGCCGCGGCTGCGGCCGCTCTTCCGCGCGGCCGGCTTCGACGACCTCAACGTCGCGAACAACCACGCGTTCGACTACGGCGCGTCTGGGCAGCACGCGACGCTGCGCGCGCTCGGCCGCAACCAGCTGCGCTGGAGCGGCCGGCCGCATCAGATCACCGTGCTCGCCGTCAACGGCGTCCGCGTCGCGATCCTCGGCTTCGCGCCGTACCCGTGGGCGCAGAGCCTGCTCGACATCCGGCGCCGCGACGAAGCTCGTGCGGAAGGCCGCGACGGAGCGCCGACCTCGTCGTCTGCGTCCTCCACGCGGGCGCAGAGGGCATCGCGTACCAGCACGTCGCCGCAGCGACCGAGTACTACCTCGGCGAGAACCGCGGGAACGCGCGGCTGTTCGCGCACTCGGTCGTTCGCGCCGGCGCCGATCTCGTCGTCGCCTCCGGCCCGCACGTTCTGCGCGGGATGGAGCTACTTCCACGGCCACGCTGATCGCGTACTCGCTCGGCAACTTCGCGACTGCCGGCGGCGCGCTCTCGACCGGCGGCATCCTCGGCGACGGCGGCATCCTCAAGGTCACGCTCGACGCCCGGAGGCGACTTCGTGTCGGGGCGCTTCTATGCCGTGCGGCTGGACGGCGAGCGGCGCGCCCGGACTCGTCGAGTGGCACGCTCGATCGTCTCGCGCGTGAACGCACTGTCGCGCGCGGACTTCCACGCGACGGCGCTGCGGATCCTCGCAAGACGGCTGCGCTACGCGCGCGGCCGTAGCGCGTCGTACATCCCCCACTCCTCGCGCAGCGTCTCGCAGATCTCGCCGACGGTGCAGCGCGCTCGCAGCGCGTCCCGCATCGGCGGGAGGAGGTTCGCGTCGCCGCGCGCGGTCTCGCGCACGGCGGCGAGCGCCGCGGCAGCCTCGTCGGCGTTCCGCTCGGCCCGCACGCGCGCCGTCCGCTCGAGCTGGCGCTGCTCGGCCGTCCGGGTCGATGTGCAGGAGCTCGATCCGCTCCTCCTCGTCCTCCTGGAACGCGTTGACGCCGACGATGACGCGCTCGCCCGACTCGACCTGCTGCTGCCACTCGAACGCCGCCTGCTCGATCTCGCCCTGGACGAAGCCGGACTCGACCGCCGCGACCGCGCCGCCCTGCTCGTCGACGCGGGCGATCAGCTCCCACGCGCGCGCCTCGAGCTCGTCGGTCAGCGACTCGATGAAGTACGAGCCGCCGAGCGGATCGGCGGTGTCGGTCGTCCCGCCCTCCGCCGCGAGGATCTGCTGCGTGCGCAGCGCGATGTGCGCCGCGTGCTCGCTCGGCAGCGCGAGCGCCTCGTCGAACGAGTTCGTGTGGAGGGACTGCGCGCCGCCGGCGACCGCCGAGAGCGCCTGGATCGCGACGCGCACGATGTTGTTCTCCGGCTGCTGCGCCGTGAGCGTCGAGCCGCCGGTCTGCGCGTGGAAGCGGAGCGCGAGCGCCTTCGGGTTCGTCGCGCCGAAGCGCTCGCTCATGATCCGCGCCCACAGCCGCCGCGCCGCGCGGAACTTCGCGACCTCCTGGAAGAAGTGGTTGTGCGCGTTGAAGAAGAAGGAGAGCCGCGCGCCGAACTCGTCGGGCGAGAGCCCCGCGTCGACCGCCGCCTGGCAGTACGCGATGCCGTTCGCGAGCGTGAACGCGAGCTCCTGCACCGCGGTCGAGCCCGCCTCGCGGATGTGGTAGCCGCTGATCGAGATCGTGTTCCAGCTGCGGGATCCGCTCGGCGCAGTACGCGAACAGATCCGTCGTGAGCCGCATCGACGGGCGCGGCGGGAAGATGTAGTTCCCGCGCGCGATGTACTCCTTGAGGATGTCGTTCTGGACGGTGCCGCGCAGCGCCGCCGGCGCGACGCCCTGCCCTTCGGCGACGAGCTCGTAGAGAAGAAGGAGCAGCGACGCCGGCGCGTTGATCGTCATCGACGTCGAGACCGCGTCGAGCGGGATGCCCGCGAGGAGGATCTCCATGTCGGCGATCGAGTCGATCGCGACGCCGGTGCGGCCGACCTCGCCGAGCGCGCGCGGGTCGTCGGAGTCGTAGCCGAGCTGCGTCGGCAGGTCGAACGCGATCGAGAGGCCGGTCTGGCCGCGCTCGAGGAGGTAGCGGTAGCGCGCGTTCGACTCCTCCGCCGAGGCGAAGCCGGCGTACTGGCGGATCGTCCACGGCCGGCCGCGGTACATGTCCGGATACGGCCCGCGGGTGAACGGGAACTCGCCCGGCGGCTCGAGCTCGCGCGGCGCGTCGGCGGCGGAGTAGACCGGCTTCAGCTCGATCCCGGACTCGGTGCGCCGATCGTCGGTCGCTGCCACACCGAGATCGTACGCCGCCTTCCGGCACACTCACGCGGGATGCGTGTGACCGTCCGCCTCTTTGCCGGCCTCCGTGAGCTCGCCGGGACGCTCGCGCGTCGAGCTCGAGGACGTCGCGAGCGTCGCCGACGTCTGGCCGCGTCTCGGGCTCGGAGACGAGCCGGCCGGGCTGCTCTACGCCGTCAACCGCGAGTACGCCTCCGCCGACCGGCCGCTCGCGGACGGCGACGAGGTGGCGCTCATCCCGCCGGTCAGCGGCGGCTCGTTCCGGCTGAGTCGCGGAGCCGCTCGACGTCGCCGCGGTGCTGCGCGAGGTCGAGTCGCCCGACGCCGGCGCGGTCGCGAGCTTCGTCGGCACCGTGCGCCGCCGCTCCCGCGACCGCGACGTGCTCCATCTCGACTACGAGGCGTACGAGGAGATGGCCGAGGAGATGCTCGCGCGGCTCGGCGCCGAGCTGACCGAGCGCCACGGCCTGACCGCGGTCGCGATCCACCACCGGCTCGGCCGGGTCGAGATCGGCGAGCCGAGCGTCGTCATCGCCGTCTCGGCGCCGCACCGCGCGGCCGCGCTCGACGCGTGCCGCGAGGCGATCGAGACGCTGAAGACGTCGATCCCGCTCTGGAAGAAAGAGGTGTACGCCGGCGGCGAAGAGTGGATCGGACAGGGCTCGTGACCAGGGACGCGCTCGCGAGCTCGCAGGACGATCTGATCGGGTCGTTCGCCGCTCTCGTTCGCCGTCTTCTCATTCGCGTTCGGCGACTGGCGGTTCGGGCTCGGCTTCGTCCTCCTCATCCTCATCCACGAGTTCGGGCACTTCGTCGAGGCGCGGCGGCAAGGCGTGCACGTCGACGCTGCCGACCTTCGTTCCGTTCCTCGGCGCCTATGTGCTGATCAGGCAGGACGGCCTCGCGCCGTGGCGGAATGCGCTGATCTCGCTCGCCGGGCCGTTCGCCGGCGGCCTGGGCGCGGCCGCGGTCTGGGCGGTCGGCTCCGCGCGCGGCACGCCACTTGCTCGTCGTGCTCGCGTACTACGGCTTCCTGCTCAACGCCTTCGAACCTACTGCCGATCGGCATCCTCGACGGCGGAGGCGCTCTCCGCGGGATCACGAGCACGTGGCGGCGGCCGGCGATCCGCTACGAGAACGGCGTCCCGGTCGAGGCGTCCGCGCCGGAGCGCGGCCGCGCCGTCGCAGCTCGCCGTGCTGTACGGCATTCTCGCCGTCGTCCTCGTGGCCTGCACGATCGCGACGCGGCATAGTGGAGCGTTCTGATGCAGCACGATCGCAGCCTTCTCCAGACGCACCACGCGCTCGAGTACCTCAAGGAGCAGCAGCGTCGATGATCGGCGACGAGTTCTTCACCGGCTTCGAGGCGGTGGAGAAGATCGACCGGCCGGCAATCTCGTGCTTCGGCTCGGCGCGGGTGAAGGAGGGAACGAGCGCGTACGAGCTCGCGCGCGCGGTACGGGCGGCTGTTCGCGGAGGCCGGCTGGGCGGTCGTCACCGGCGGCGGGCCGGGCGTGATGGAGGCGGCGAACCGCGGCTGCCAGGAGGGCGGCGGGCTGTCGGTCGGGTTCGGGATCGAGCTGCCGCACGAGCAGTCGATGAATCCGTACCTCGACCTCGGCGCTCGTCTTCGACCACTTCTACGCGCGCAAGACGATGTTCGTGAAGGCGGCGGAGGGGTTCGTCGTCTGCCCCGGCGGCTTCGGCACGGCCGACGAGCTGTTCGAGTCGCTCACGCTCATCCAGACGGGCAAGGTCATGCACTTCCCCGTCGTCCTGCTCGGCGAGTCGTACTGGACGCCGCTGCTGGAATGGGTGCGGCGGAGCGCGGTCGCCGACGGGATGGTCGCGCCGAACGACCTCGAGCTGCTCACCGTGACCGACGACCCGCAGGTCGCGCTCGAGACGGTGCTCGACGCGTTCGAGCGCAACGGCGGGAACGGCAACGGCGGGCCGCACGAGCCGGCGAAGGGCGACGCGCAGTAGATGCAGCTCCGCGATCTGCCCTCGGTGGACGAGCTCGCGCGCGAGGTCGGCGACCCGCTGGCGGTTGACGCGGCGCGGGTGGTGATCGAACGGGCGCGGGAGGAGATCCTGGCCGGCGGCGATCCCGGCGATCTTGCGGCGCGGTTGCGCGACGAGCTTGCGGATGCGCGGCGGCCGCGGCTGCGCGGCGTCTTGAACGCGACCGGTGTCGTCATCCACACGAACCTCGGGCGCGCGCCGCTTGCGGACGAGGCGCTCGCGCGCGTCGTCGCGGCGGGGCGCGGCTACTCGAACCTCGAGTACGACCTCGGCGCCGGCGAACGCGGGTCGCGCCAGGATCACGTCGCCGACGATCCTGCGCCGGCTGACCGGTGCGGAGGCGGCGCTCGTCGTGAACAACAACGCCGCCGCAGTGCTGCTCGCGCTGGCGGCGCTCGCGGAGGGACGCGAGGTCGTCGTCTCGCGCGGCGAGCTGATCGAGATCGGCGACGGCTTCCGCATCCCCGACGTGCTCGCGCGCTCGGGCGCGCGGCTCGTCGAGGTCGGGACGACGAACCGCACGCGCGCCGCCGACTACGAGGCCGCGATCGGGCCGGAGACGGCGCTCCTGCTCCGCGTGCACCAGGCGAACTTCCGCGTCGTCGGCTTCGAGGAACGGCCGCGGCTCGAGGAGGTCGCGGAGGTCGCGCAGCGCCACGACCTCCCGCTCGTCGACGATCTCGGCTCCGGGGCACTTAGTAACACCGTGTTACTTGGGGATTCAGAGCCGACCGCGCGCGAGGCGCTCGAGGGTGGCGCGGATCTCGTGTGCTTCTCCGGCGACAAGCTCCTCGGCGGGCCGCAGGCGGGGATCGTCCTCGGCCGCGCGGAGCTCATCGAGAAGCTGCGGCGCCATCCGCTCCAGCGCGCGCTGCGGATCGACAAGCTCTCGCTCGCGGCGCTCGAGGGGACGCTGCTCCTCCACCTCGAGGCGCCCGAGCGCATCCCCGTGTTGCGGACGCTCGCGCAGGACGCCGCGACCGTGCGCGCCCGCGCCGAGCGCCTCGCGGCGGCGACCGGCGGCGAGGTCGAGGAGACGGTCGGCCGCGTCGGCGGCGGCGCGCTCCCGCTCGCGGAGCTGCCGAGCTTCGCGTGCGCGGTCGAGGAGTCGCTCGCCGAGCCGCTGCGCACAGGCGAGCCGCCGGTCGTCGGCGTCGTCCGCGACGGCCGCCTCCTCCTCGACTGCCTCACGCTGACGGACGAAGAAGCCGAGCAGGCCGCGGCCGCGGTGCACGCGGCTCGCTGATGGGCGAATACAACCGGCAGCTCGCCCGTCTCATGGACCAGGTGACTTGCGGAGCCGTCTGGCGTCTCGAAGACCTCGTTGAGGAATTTGGCCGACCGCTCGTAACCCGAGTGCTCGCGGACGGCTTCGGCGTGATACTCGATGTACAGGAGTGGGACCTCGATGCCGTAGATGACGCCCTCTTCGAGTGCAAGTTCCTTCCCGTTGAGGAGGCTCTCGCCCTCGTCGAGCAGGCAGTGATCCCGACCGAATGCTGGGGACACGCGGCGCCAGGTGCCCTCGATTTCCAGCCCGACTGGAGGCTCCTCCGGCCGTACGCGTCTGATGACCCCGAAGCCGTCGCGGAGGTGAGACGCCGGCACGCCGAACAACGCAGGTCCGGCGGAGCTGGCACAGCGCGAGTGGGCGAAGCACGCGAGGAAGTTTCTCTGACGTGCCGCTGACGGTCGGCACTGCGGGGCACATCGATCACGGCAAGACCTCGCTCGTCGAGGCGCTGACCGGCAAGAACACCGACCGGCTGCCGGAGGAGCACGCGCGCGGGATCTCGATCGACCTCGGATACGCGCCGCTCGAGCTTCCCGACGGGACGCAGCTCTCGGTCGTCGACGTCCCCGGCCACGAGCGCTTCGTCCGGACGATGGTCGCCGGCGCGAGCGGAATCGACCTCTTCCTCCTCGTCATCGACGCGCGCGAGGGAGCGCGGCCGCAGACGCACGAGCACCTCGCGATCCTGCGGCTGCTCGGCATCGACCTCGGCGTCGTCGCGCTGACGAAGTCCGATCTCGTCGACGCCGACACGCTCGAGCTCGCGCGGCTCGAGGCGGAGGAGCTCGTGCCCGGCGCGCCCGTCGTCGCGACGAGCGCGCGCACCGGCGCCGGGCTCGACGAGCTGCGCGACGCGCTCGCAGACGTGGCGATGCAGGTCGAGCAGCACTCCGCGAACGGGCCAGCGCGGCTGCACGTCGACCGCTCCTTCTCGCTGCGCGGGATCGGCACGGTCGTGACCGGGACGCTCTGGTCGGGGACGATCGGCGAGGGCGACGAGCTGCGCGTCGAGCCCGGCGGAGCGGACGGTGCGCGTGCGCAGCGTGCAGGTGCACGACCGTCCGGTCGACCGCGCCGAGGCGGGGCAGCGCGTCGCGGTCTCGCTGCCAGGCGTCGAGCGCGCGGAGGTCGGGCGCGGCGACGTGCTCGTCACGCCCGGCGCGTTTCGCCCGAGCTTCCGGCTCGACGTCGTGCTCGACGGCGCCGGCGAGCTGCCCGCGCGTGTCCAGCTCCACCACGGCACGTCTGAATCGGTTGCGCGGGTCATCCGCGCCGGCGAGCGGTTCGCGCAGCTGCGGCTCGCGCGACCGGTCGTGGCAGCGCGCGGCGACAGGTTCGTTCTGCGGACCGAGACGACCGTCGGCGGCGGAGTCGTCCTCGACCCGGCGCCGCCTCGTCACGCCGACCTTGCCCGCTTTGAAGCAGCACAGCGCGGCGAGCTCGTCGTCCACGCGCCGGCGCTCGTCGACGGCGAGTGGCGCTGGTCACAGGAGTGGCTCGACGAGCTGCACGCCGGACTGGAGCGCGCGATCGACGCCGCCGACCCGCTCGACCCCGGCGTTCCCGTCCCGACGGCCGAGTGGGCGAAGGCGGTTCTCCCGCACCTCGGCCTCGAGCAGCGTGGCGCGAAGCTCTACCGGCCCGGCGCGACGGCCGAGCTCGGCGCGCGCGAGGCGGAGGCGGCCGAGCTCGAGGCGCAGCTCGGCGTCGAGCCGGTCCGCGTCGAGGACGCCGCGCTCGCGAAGTTCCTCGAGGAGCAGGGCCGTCTCGTGCGCGTCGGCGACGGCTTCGCCGTGTCGCGCGACGCATTCGACCGCGCGCGCGGCGCCCTCCACGACGGCATCACGCTCGCCGAGATGCGCGATGCACTCGGCGTCGGCCGCAAGACGGCGCAGCTCTATCTCGAGCGCTTCGACGCCGACGGCGTCACGCGGCGCGTCGGCGACGCGCGCGTCCTGCGCAGGCGCTAGGTATCCCAGGAGAGCGGAACCGCCTCGAGGCTGCGGAACAGCGGCACCGGCCGCCAGCGCAACTCCTCGAGCGGAACTGCGAGGCGCACGCCGGGCAGCCGGCGCAGCAGCGTCTCGAGCGCGATCTCGGCCTCGAGCCGCGCGAGCGGCGCGCCGAGGCAGAAGTGGCTGCCGCGACCGAAGCCGAGATGCCGCGCGCCGCGCTCGGCCGTGAGGTCGAGCACATCGGGCGCGTCGAATCGCGAAGGGTCGTGGTCGGCGGCGCCGAGGATGACGATCACCGACTCGCCCTGGCGAATCGTCTGACCGCCGAGCTCGACATCCTCCGCCGCCCAGCGGTTCAGCGTGCGCTCGACCGGGCCGTCGTACCGGATCAGCTCCTCGACCGCGCGCGGCAGCAGCGACGGGTCGGCGCTCGAGCAGCGCCCGCTGCTCGGGATGCGTGAGCAGCGCGACCATCGCGTTCCCGATGAGGCTCACCGTCGTCTCGTGCCCGGCGACGATGAGGAGCGAGACCATGCTCGAAAGCTCCTGCGGCGAGAGCGTGTCGCCCCCATCCTCGACCGCAACGAGGGCGCTGATGAGATCCTCGCCGGGCTCGTCTCGGCGCGTCTCGAACAGTTCCTGGAGGTAGACGATGAACTGCCCCATCGACTCGAGCGTGCGCGCCTGCTCGTCGGGCTCGAGCGCCGGGCGGACGAACGCATCCGACCACTCCCGGAACTTGTCGCGATCGGCCGCCGGCACGCCGAGCAGCTCCGCGATCACCGTGATCGGGAGCGGGAAGGCGAACGTCGAGACGAGCTCCATCTCCCCGTCGGCGACGACAGGATCGAGGAGCGTGTCGGCGATCTCCTGGATCCGCGGCCGGAGGCGCTCGATCATCCGCGGCGTGAACGCCTTCGATACGAGCCGGCGCAGTCGGCGGTGGTCGTCGCCGTCGCGGTTGAGCATGTGGCTGTCGACCCACTCGAGCGCCTCGGGAAACTCGGCCATGAAGGCGGCGAGTCGGTCGCGCTGGAGCGCCAATCGCGGGTCGCGGACGAAGCGCTTGTCGTCGAGGAGCACGGCTTCCGCTTCGGCGAAGCGCGTCACGAACCAGATCGGCGTCTCGCCGTCGAGGCCCGGCTGGGAGAAGACGGGATCGTTCTCGCGCATCCGCGCGAAGGTCGCGTACGCGTCGGCGAAGAAGTCCTCGCTATAGAGGTCGTACTTGCGCGACGCGCTCGCCACGGAGGCGATGGTATGCGAGAGTTCTCCGGCGATGGACGTCCGCGAGCTCATCTCCACGTACAACGATGCGTGGAACGCGCAGGATCTCGACGCGATCTGCGCGCTGCACGCGCCGGGAATGGTCTTCGAGAACCACACGGCGGGCGAGCGCGCCGAGGGCGACGCTGTCCGCGAGCACATCGCCGGGATCTTCACGGCGTATCCCGACCTGCGGTTCACGACGCGGAGCCTGCGCGTCGGCGACGACTTCGCGGTGTGCGAGTGGACGGCGCGGACGGGCGAGCGCGAGTGGGACGGCGTCGACGTCTTCCCGCTCAGCGGCGGGCTGATCCTCAGGAAAGACGTGTACTCGGCGTCAGGTCGCCGGCGCCTGTGGGCGGATTGACCGCGAGGCTCAGCACGTCGGGCCGGCTGTAGTGCCCGACCGCGTCGAAGCGCTGGCGCTCGGCGAGTAGCCGGGCCGGGTCGAGCTCCGCGTAGAGGATCCCCTCCTCGTCGTAGAGCGGCCCGGCGAGGTACGAGCCGTCAGGTGCGAGGATCGCGCTGCCGCCGCGGCCGAGCGTGCCCGCTCCCTCGATCTCGGCGCGGAGTGGGAAGTCGGCCGGGTACGCCGACTCGCGCTGAAAGTGCGCCGGCGCGACGACGTACGCGCGGCTCTCGCGTGCGATGTGGACGAGCGTCGGCTGCCAGGCGTCGCCGTCGTCCGCGGTCGAGGCGACGTAGATCTCGACGCCGCTCTCGTACAACGCGACGCGCGCGAGCGGCATGTAGTTCTCCCAGCAGATCAGCCCGCCGATGCGCCCGAAGCCGGTCTCGACGGCGTTCAGGCCGCGGCCGTCGCCCTGCCCCCAGATGAGCCGCTCGTGGTTCGTCGGCACGAGCTTGCGGTGGTGGAGGGCAAGCTCGCCGGCGGGCGAGTGGTAGAGGAGCGAGTTGTAGATCGTGCCCGGGCGCTCGGGGTCGACCTCGTTGACGCCGGTGACGAGCCAGATCCCGAGCTCCTTCGCAACCGCGCCGAGTCGCAGCTCGCTCGGCGAGCCGACCGCGACCGATTCCTGCGCGAGCCGCGCGAAGGTCTCCTTCGCGCCGGTGTTCTCCCACCCGGCGAACGCCTTCGCCCAGCGCGAGGACGGATAGACGGGGATGAACGTCTCGGGGAAGACGACGAGCTCGGCGCCGTTGCCCGCCGCCTCGCGCGCGACGGTCTCGAGCTTGTCGATGGTCGCCTCGCGGTCGAGCACGACCGGCTCGACCTGCACGCACGCGACCTTGACCGGGCGATCCATCGCGTGAGCCTACTCCGGCGGCCCGTATCCGCCGCCGCCCGGCGTCTCGATCCGGACGACGTCGCCCGCGTGGAGCTGGCGCGTCAGCTTCGAATCCTGCTCCTCGCCGTTCACGAAGGTGCGGCCGGGCATGCCGTCGTCTCCGCCGGCGGCTCCGTGCGGTGCGTTGCGGCGGCGCTCGGCGAGGACGGAGAGCCTGCAGTCCTCGAGCACGCGGAGCTCGCGGACGATGCCGTCGCCGCCCGTGTGGAAGCCGCCGCCGCCGGTTCCGCCGCGCAGTTCCCAGCGCTCGACGCGCAGCGGGTACTCGAGCTCGAGCGCCTCGGCCGGCGTCATGAGCGTGTTCGACATCGCGACGTGCACGCCGCTCGGGCCGTCGGCGCCGGGGCACGCGCCCTGGCCGCCGCCGATCGTCTCGTAGTACGTGAACCCCTCATTTCCAAGCGCAACGTTGTTCATCGTTCCCTGTCCCTGCGCGGGCACATCGAGGAAGCGACCGAGGGCCGCGAAGGCGACGTCGACGATGCGCGACGACGTCTCGGTGTTGCCGGCGACAACCGCGTGCGGCGCGCCGGCGTTGACGAGGCAGCCCTCGGGCGCGGTGACGGTGACAGGCGCGAAGGCGCCGCCCGACGCGGGCAGGTCGGGCTCGGTGAGGCAGCGGACGACGAAGTAGCACGCCGACTTCGCGACGGAGAGCGGGCAGTTGAGGTTGCCGTCGTGCGCGGGCGCGGTGCCGGCGAAGTCGAAGCGGATCTCGTCCCCGGCGAGCTCGACGGTGCAGCGGATCGGGAGGTCGCCCTCGACGGCCTCGACGACGTCTTCCGCGGTACCGCGGCCGTCCGGGAGCCGCGAGAGCGCGGCGCGCACCATGCGCTCGGAGTAGGCGTAGAGCTCGTCCATCGCGGCGGCGACCTCGTGCGGCGCCGCGGCGCTCGCAGAGCTCGTCGAGGCGCCGCTCGGCGAGGCGATGCGCAGCGAGCTGGGCGCGGAGGTCGCCGCGGCGCTCCTCCGGCCGGCGCGTCTGCGCGGCGAACCACTCGAGCGCGTCGTCGTCGAGGCGGCGCGGCGAGACGATCACGCCTTCCTCCTCGAGGGTGCGCGAGAACGCGGGCAGACTCGCGGGCTCGATGCCGCCGACGTCCGCGTGGTGCGCGCGCGAGACGGCGTAGCCGAGCGCCGTGCGGGAGACGAGCGTGACGTCGGGCAGGTGCGTGCCCCCGGTGTACGGGTCGTTGAGGAAGGCGACCTCGCCGGGCGCGAGGCCGAGTTGCATGACGGCGGCGACGGCGTCGGGCATCGCGCCGAGGTGGACGGGGATGTGCTCGGCCTGCGCAACCATGCGCCCGCGGTCGTCGAAGAGCGCGGTCGAGCAGTCGCGCCGCTCCTTGATGTTCGCCGAGAACGCGGAGCGGATGAGCACGGCGCCCATCTCCTCGGCGATCGAGCGGAGCGACGCGCCGATGACCTGGAGCTGAATTGGCACAAAGTTTTCAGCCATGCGTCACGACCCAACTGGGACCATCCCTAGCCCCCACCCACCCGGGGGGAATCCAGAGGGTGGAGCCGTCGAGTTCGACGAGGGCCGGCCCAATCGCTTGCGCCGGCGCCTCGTCCGGCAGGTCGAGCTCGCGGCCCGGGCGTGACCTCGGCCGTGCGCACCGCGACGAGCTCGACCTCGCGGCCGCGGTCGGCGTACCCGTACCGCCGCTCGTGCGCGCGATGGAACTCCTCGGCGACGTCGCCGCCGAGCGGCACCGTGAGCTCGAACGACTGCCCGCGATACCGCACGTCCGCCTCGCCCTCCGCCGGCAAGTCGCCGACCTCCGCGAGCGGCCGCACGTGGGAGACGACGCGGTCCCGCCGCTCCTCACTCGCCGCGAGCCCGAGCGCCGACAGCACTCCCGCGGCGGCCGGAACGAGCACGGTCTCGATCCCGAGCTCCTCCGCGAGCGCGCACGCGTGGAGCGGCCCCGCACCGCCGTACGCGACGAGTGCGAAGTCACGGGGATCGTGGCCGCGCTCGACCGAGACGACCCGCAGCGCACGCAGCATCTCCGCCTCGACAACGGCGACTACCGCCTCCGGATCGATCCCGTCGAGCGCCGCAGCCGCCGCGTCGCGATCGAGCACCAAGCCGCCCGGAAGCTCCGCCGGGAGACGGCCCAGCAGAAGGTTCGCGTCGGTCACGGTCGGCCCGCCGCCGCGGCCGTAACACGCCGGCCCGGGACTCGCT
Source organism: uncultured Actinomycetes bacterium (assembly GCA_963767525.1). Lineage (GTDB taxonomy): Bacteria > Actinomycetota > Thermoleophilia > Gaiellales > Gaiellaceae > Palsa-739. Next base: position 1,054,957 of record CAVYEH010000001.1, on the reverse strand, counting down.
CCCGCCGACTCCGGCCCGACGTGCACCGCGCCGCCCGCATCGCGCCACACGAGCGACCCGCCGCCGGCGCCAACCGTGTGGATGTCGACCGTCGGCAGCCGCACCGGCACCCCGCCGATCTCGCGCTCCGCCACCCTCGCCGCGCGTCCGTCCGGCAGGAGGCACACGTCGGTCGACGTGCCGCCCATGTCGAACGCGATCGCGTTCGCGAACCCGGCCCGCCGCGCGAGCAGCCCCGCGCCGACGACGCCGCCCGCAGGCCCAGAGACGAGCAACCGCGCCGGATGCGCCGCCGCTTCGCCAACCGGCACGATCCCGCCCGACGAGAGCATCACCGCCGGATCGGGCAGCCCCGCATCCGCCGCCGCGCGCGCGAGCGCATGGAGATAGCTCGACGCCACCGGCGCGAGATACGCGTCGACCGCCGTCGTCGAGGCGCGCTCGTACTCGCGAAACTCCGGCGCGACCTCGTGCGACGCGACGACGTGCACGCCTGGCCACCGGCGCCGCAACTCCGCCGCGACCGCGAGCTCGTGCGCCGGATCGCGGAACGAGAAGAGCAGGCACACCGCGACCGCCTCGACGTCGGAGCCGAGCTCCGGGAGCGAGTCGAGATCGAGCGGCTCGAGCTCCCCGTCCGGCCCGAGCCGCCCCGCGACCCCGTGACAGTCGGCGAGCTCGACGACCGGCTCGGGATGCCGCGCGCACGGCCGGTACAGGTGGGCGCGCGCCTGCCGCCGAAGGTGGAGGAGATGCTCGAAGCCGGCGTTCCCGACGAACGCCGTGCGTGCGCCGCGGCGCTCCAACAGCGCGTTCGTCGCGACGGTCGTCCCGTGCGCGAACCGCTCGAGCGCCGCCTCCCCCGCGCCGACAGCGCGAGCCGCGGCGAGCACCGACTCCTCCTGCCGCGCCGCGGTCGGAACCTTCGCCATCCGGATCCGCCCCTCCTCGACGAGCACCGCGTCGGTGAACGTCCCGCCCACATCGACGCCGAGAATCGCCATGTCCGTACTCTGCACCGCCGTGCCGCATCCGCGCCTTCCTCTTCGACTTCGACGGGCTGATCCTCGACACCGAGCTGCCGTCGCGCGCCGGCTGGCGATGCTCTACCGCGAGCACGGCCACGAGCTACCGGAGGACATGTGGGCGACGCTCGTCGGCACGACGCACGCGCCGTGGAGCCCGATGGATCACCTCGAGGAGCTCGTCGGCGCGCCGCTCGATCGCGTCGCGCTGAACGAGCACCGCTACGCGTACGAGCTCTCGCTCATCGAGGCGGAGGAGCTGCGACCCGGCATCGTCGACTACATCGCCGCCGCGCGCCGCCACGAGCTGAAGCGCGCGATCGTCTCGAGCTCGTCCCGCCGCTGGGTCGACATGCACATCGCGCGGTTCGAGGAGACGCTCGACTGGGACGCGATCTGCACCGCCGACGGCGACCCGGTGCGCGCGAAGCCGTCGCCGACGCTCTACCTCGAGGCGCTCCGCCTGCTCGACGTCGACGCCGACAGAAGCGGTCGCGTTCGAGGACTCGCCGCACGGCGTCCGCGCCGCGAAGGCCGCGGGGATCTTCACCGTCGCCGTCCCGAACGAGGTCACGCGCGAGCTCGGCCTCGACGACGCCGGAGCCGACCTCCTCCTCGACTCGCTCGCCGACCTCCCGCCCGAGGATTTGCTCAACCGCTTCACCGCCGCGTAGGCTCCGGCGCATGAGCTGGATATCAGAAGGCCAACCTCGACGAGCTCGCGTCGACGCAGTACCCGCACTGGATCCCGATCCGCCACGGCCTCGGGATCGAGACCTTCGGAACGAACGCATACCGCCGCAACACGGGCGAGACCGTCGTCCCCGAGCACGACGAGTCGGAGAGCGGCGCGCCCGAGCTCTATTTCGTCGCCACCGGCGACGCGACGTTCTCGATCGATGGCGAGGAGGTCGCTGCGCCGGCGGGCACGTGCGTGTGGGTGACCGACGCAGACGCCAAGCGCACCGCAACCGCGAACGCCGACGACACGCTCATCCTCGCGATCGGCGCCGCGCGCCCGGGCGAGGCGTACGTGCCGGACGGCTGGGAAGCGCAGTACCTCTCGGGCGAGAGCTAGGAGCTAGCCTCACCAGCGGAGCGGCCGGGCCCGGTGGCCCAGCGGGTCTTCAAAATCCGTACGGTCGTGTAACCCACGGCTAGGTCGGTTCGACTCCGGCGCCGCTCCGTTGAGCCAAAGCCAGATCGCCGAGGATGGCGCTCGTCTTGAGGCGTACCTCGCCGGCACACGAAAGGATTCCTGCGGCGCACGGGGAGGTGCGTCCCGACGTGGCCGCGCTTGATGTTGCGACGCAGCGCCAGCCGTGCTTACCTTGATTTGAGCGCATAGATGGATCGGTTGACTGTCATGAGGACGCTCGTCGTGGTGGCGAGGGTCAAAAGTTTCAACGGGGCTGCCCGCTCCCTGGGGATCTCCGGTTCCCTCGTTTCGCGGCACATCGCGCATCTCGAGAAGGAAGTCGGCGTCCGCCTCGTCAACCGGACCGCGCGGAGCGTCACGCTGACTGAGGCGGGCGAGCGGTACACGGCGTTCGCCACGCGCATCCTCGGCGACATCGCTGAAGAGGACGCGGCGCTGTCGGGTCTCCGCGAGCGCGCCGAGGGCACGCTCAGCGTGATCTCGCCGAAATGGATCGGCAGCCTCGACCTCGGCGAGGCGGTCGCGCAGTTCGCACGCGATCATCCGCTGATCAACGTCCGCTTCGAGGTCGGCGGTATGTCGGACCGTGTCTACAACTTCATCGACTCGGGCTTCGACGTCGCGTTCCACACGAAGAACCTTCGCGACTCCTCCGTCCGGGTGCAAGAAGATCGCCGACCTGAAGTTCATCCTCTGCGCCTCCCCGGCATACCTCGGGCGCCGACCGCAGATTCTGAGCCCGCGCGACCTGGCCGATCACAACTGCCTCGTCCATGTGAACGACCCGGTTTGGCACTTCAAGTACGGCGGCAAGAGCGAGCACCTCAAAATCACCCATCCCGGCTTCACCGCCAACACGTATCTCGTCCTCCAGAAGGCGGCGCTGAGCGGACTCGGCATCGCGCTGCTCCCGCTACGCCCGATCTACCGCGAGGTACTCGAGGGGCGGCTCACCGTCCTCCTTCCCGATCACCCAGTGCCGGACCGGCCGCTCTTCGCGGTCTACCCGCCGGGCCGGCAGCCCCTCAAGAAGGTGAAGGTCTTCCTCGACTTCATCCATGAGTGGTTCCGCGAGCATCCGATGCTCGAGCCGCCCCAGGCCGCGCCGCGCAAAAGCACCCCGGTCGCTTCCAGCCGCTCAACGTAAGGCTTCCGGAAGCCTGCGCTCGGCAGGAATAGAGTCACCATCGAGTTGGCGATCGATCGCATCGAGTCCGTTGTCTACGGGGTCGCGGATGTCGCGACCTGCACGCGTTTCTTCGACGACTGGGGCATTGAACGCGTTGAGGCCGGCGAGACCGGGGCGACGTTCCGGACGCCCGTCGGGCAGACGCTGCACCTGCGCCGCGCCGACGATCCGTCGCTCCCGCCCGCGCTCGAGGCCGGCGCGACGCTACGCGAGGCGGTCTGGGGCGTGAACAGTCGCGAGGCGCTCGACGCAATCGCTGCCGATCTCTCCTCCGACCGCGACGTGCGCGAGGACGACAGACGGCGTCCTCCACTCGACGGACGAAAGCGGCTGGCCGATCGGGTTCGCGGTCGCCGACGTGACCGAGGTCGGCGTCGAGCCGCGGCCGGGCAACGTGCTGGGCCATGTCGACCGCTGGAACGCCGAGGTCGCGGGCTACGGCCGCGCGCATCCGCTTCGGATCTGCCACCTGGCGCTCAACATCGCGAAGGAGGGTCGCGAGCAGGCGGAGGCGTTCTACGTCGAGCGGCTCGGCTTCCGCGCCGTCGACCGCGTCCTGAAGATGGGGACGTTCATGCAGTGCGAGGGCGACTGGGATCAGCACAACTTCCTCCTCTGCCACCGCCCCGACACCTACGGCATCAACCACACGGCCTACGAGGTCGCGCGACTTCGACGAGGTCGTCGAAGGCGGCAACTACATGCTCGCGCAGGGCTGGGAGGAGGCCCGCGTCGTCGGCCGGCACACCGTCGGGTCGAACATCTTCCGCTTCTTCCACGCTCCGTGCGGCGGGCGGGTCGAGTACGCCGCCGACATGAGCCGCGTCGACGAGTCGTACGAGACACCGCGCGTCTGGGAGGAGACGCCGCCGCACCACATCTGGATGCTCAAGTCGAGCGAGAGAAGGAAGAGCGACGTCACTGAGCGCCGACCGCGGTCTACACCGGAGGTCGGCGCTGTATCATCGACGGCGACTGGACGAGCGGGACGGGCAGCGAGGCGTCAGACATCGTCAACCCGGCGACGGAGGACGTGATCGGGCCGCGTGCCCCATGCGTCGCCGGGCGGATCTCGAGCAGGCGCGTCGCGGCTGCGGTGCGCGGCTTCGCCGTCTGGCGCGGGATGCCGGTCGACGAGCGGACCGGGATCCTCCTGCAGCGCCGCAGACCTGATCCGCGCCAGCGGGCCGACCGGATCGGCGAGGTGATGACGATCGAGCAGGGCAAGCCGCTCGGCGAGGCACGCGGCGAGGTGTTTCCGCGTCGCGAAGCTCCTGCAGTGGGACGCCGAGGAGGGCCGCCGCGCGTACGGACGCATGATCCCCGCCGACGACGAGACGCTGCTCACCGTCCACCGCGAGCCGGTCGGGCCGGTCGCGGCGTTCACGCCGTGGAACTTCCCCGCAGGCTCGCCGATGCGCAAGATCGCCGCGGCGCTGTCGGCCGGCTGCTCGCATCGTCATCAAGGCGTCGGAAGAGGTGCCGGGACGGCGTGCGAGCTCGTGCGGTGCTTCGAGGAGGCCGGGCTGCCGGCCGGGCGTCCTGAACCTCGTCTTCGGCGACCCGCCGAGATCTCCGAGTACCTGATCGCCCGATCCGGCGATCCGGTTCGTCGCGTTCACCGGCTCGATCCCGGTCGGCAAGCACCTCGCGGGGCTCGCGGCGCAGGTCATGAAGCCGGCGATCATGGAGCTCGGCGGGCACGCGCCCGTCATCGTCTGCGCCGACAGCGACCCGGTCATGGCCGCGCGCTGCATGCGTCGGCGCGAAGTTCGTCAACGCCGGCCAGGTCTGCACCTCGCCGAGCCGCTTCTACGTCCACGAGAGCTCTACGAGCCGTTCGTCGATGCGTTCGTCGCGGCGACGCCAGGCCGTCAAGGTCGGGAACGGGCTCGAGGACGGCGTCCAGATGGGCCCGCTGGCCAACCCGCGGCGGCTCGAGGCGGTCGAGCGGTTCGTCGACGACGCGGTCGGCGGCGGAGCGACCGTCGCCTGCGGCGGCAAGCGGATGCGACGGGCCGGGCTGGTTCTACGAGCCCACCGTGCTCACCGACGTCCCGGCGACGCGCGGACCTGATGCAAGTCGAGCCGTTCGGCCCGGTCGCGCCGATCGCTGCCGTTCTCCGACCTCGACGAGGCGATCGAGCGCGCCAACGCCTCCCCTACGGGCTCGCCGCCTACGGCTTCACCCGACTCGTCCGCCACCGCCGCCGAGCTGACCCGGCGGCTCGAGGCGGGAATCCTGTCGATCAACCACGCCGGCGGCTCGGTGCCCGAGGCGCCGTCGGGCGGCGTCAAGGAGAGCGGCTACGGCCGCGAAGGCGGCCACGAGGGACTCGAGGGCTACCTGATCACGAAGCGCGTCTCCCACAAGCTCGTCCCCTGAGCGTGAGTCTGGTGCCGTATCGAGGCCGGCGGCGTGCCGCGGTTCGGCCGTGTCGAGGACGAGACCGTCGTGCTCGCAAGCGGCGCGCCGTGGAGCGAGCACCGCGTGACCGGCGAGCGCGTCCCGCTCGCCGGACGCGACGTTCCTGCCGCCGACGATTCCCGTCCACCTTCTTCTGCGTCGGGCTCAACTACCGCGCCCACATCGAGCATGCGCTCGCGCGCGGCTACAAGGCGGCCGCGCTGCCGGAGCGGCCCGAGGTCGGCTACCGCGCGAACAACGCGCTCGTCGGGCACGAGGCGGAGATCGTGCGGCCGGCCGACTACGACGGACGGCTCGAGGCCGAGCCGGAGCTCGTCGCGGTGATCGGCAAACGGATCCGCCACGTCCGCTCGACGGACGAGGCGCGGGACGCGATTTTCGGCTGGACGATCGGCAACGACGTCAGCGCCCGGGCCTGGCAGGACGCCGACCGGACGTTCTGGCGCTCGAAGAACGCGGACACCTTCAAGCCGATGGGGCCGTGGATCGTCGAGCGACTTCGACCTACGAGTCCGCGGACGACGACCCTCGCGATCGGCGGCGGGAGCGGAGCCGCTTCGCGACCGGCGAGATGATCTTCGACCCGTTCGAGTTCATCGTCGAGATCGACGCAAGTACATCACGATGGAGCCGGGAGACGTCCTCTGGATGGGCGCCGACGGCTCCGTCGAGATGCAGGTCGGCGACACGGTGGAGATCTCGATCAGCGGCATCGGCACGCTGCGGAACCGCGTCGTCGCCGAGAGCAACCGAGAGAAAGGTGAACGATGAGCAGTGCCGCGTACTCGATCCATCATGTCAACTTCCCGATCGCCGACCCCGAGCGGACGAAGGAGTGGTACGGCAAGGTCTTCGGGATGCGAATGATCCCGCGCACCGTCCGGCAGGGCGGCGCCCCCGGCGTCGAAGAGGTGCTGCTCCTGACGCACGGCAACTTCGACCTCCACTTCACGATCCACGAGGACACGCCGCCGGACCTCAAGCCGCATCACTTCTGCGTCGAGGTCGGTCGACTGGGACGGGTTCATGGCGCATCTCGTCCTCGCTCGGGATCGAGACGTTCGGCTATTTCGAGCGGCCGCAGAACAACTCGAAGGCGACGTACATGCACGACCCCGACGGCAACCTCGTCGAGCTCGCCTGGCACGGCGACTGGAATCACGAGGCGTCGCCCGTGGAGCGCGGCTGAGGTGGCCGCGCTGACGCTCGAGGAAGCCCGGCGTGTCGTCGCAGCAGCGCAGGAGCATGCGCAGGAGCTCGACAAGCCGATCACGGTCGCCGTCGTCGACGCCGCCGGCTTCCCTGTCCTTGTCGAGCGGATGGACGGCGCCCGTCCGCTCCAGCCGCAGATCGCAACGGCGAAGGCGTACACGGCGGTCGTCATGCAGCGCCCGTGCTCGATGCTGAAAGGCTGGGCCGACGGCGACCCGTTCTTCTTCTCGCAGGTGTCGCGGATGGGGCACCACCCGATCGTCGCGACGGGCGGCGGCTTCCCCCTCAAGCGGGACGGCGAGATCATCGGCGGGGTCGGGATCTCGGGCGGAACCGGCGAGGAGGACCAAGCGCTCGCCGAGCAGACGCTCGCAGGGCTCGGTTACGACCTCGAGTTCGCCGGCTTCAACCGGATCGCGCGCTAGACGAGCTCGGCGAGGAAACGCTCGACGGCGGCGTTGAAGAGGTCGGGCCGCTCCCAGTACATCGAGTGCGGCCCGTCGGAGACGACCTCGAGGAGCGAGCCCGGCACGAGCTCGTGCGCGCGCCGTACCGTCTCCGGGCGGAGAACGGCGTCCTGGTCGCCCGTGAGGAAACAGATCCGCACGCCGCTGCCGACGACATCGTCGAGGCTCGGACCGTGACCGGCGACGTTCTTGAGGTCGGCCATCTTCGCGACATTGAACGTCCCCATCTGGCGGAAGAGGAACGTTCGCGCCGGATCCGCCTCCTGGAACGCTTTCGTCAGCAGCCGGTCGAGAACGGGGAGCTTCTCCGCCTCTGCGCGGTCGGCCTTCGCGAGTGCGCTGAGCTCATCGTTCGCGATCCCGCCGGTCGAGTGCCCGAGCACGACGCCCGCGACCTGGGCAGGACGCTCGTAGTGCGACCCGGAGCGCCGTCGTGGCGCCGATCGACTGACCGACGAGAACCGGCCGTTCCACGTTCGCATCGTCGAGAACGGCGAGGACGTCGCCGGGGAACTCGAGCGCGTCGAACTCCTCCATGTCCGAGTCCGAGCGCCCGAAGCCGCGCAGGTCGAGCGTCACCACGGTGCGCGAGCGCCGGAAGTGCGGCACCTGCTGCCACCAGGCGGCGTGGTGGCCGCCCGAGCCGTGGAGGAAGACGAGCCCCGGACCCTCGCCATGCGTTTCGTAGTAGATCCGAGCGCCGTCCGGCGCAGTTGCATACGGCATGTCACGACCAGAGTCGCACGCATCCACAACGGCTTCAACACCCCGGGAGCAACCTATGGATGACGAGGAGACAGCGCGGAAAGCGGTTGGATTGAGAGGTGGCGACTTCCCCCTCCTCGCCTCCGGCCGGCCGGCCGCCTCGGCGGTCGGCCACCATCATCGCAACCGAGCGGCTTTCGCCTCGCTTCATGCGCGTGACTGTCGGCGGCGAACTCGGAGACTGGCCCGAGCCTGGACCGGCCGCGCACCTGAAACTGTTCCTGCCGCAGGACGACGGCGAGACGGCGATGCGCACGTACACCGTGCGTGCGTTCGACCGCGAGCGGCGTGAGCTGACAGTCGACGTCTATCTCCACGAGGGGAACGGCCCCGCCGCCCGCTGGGCGGCGACGGCACAGCCCGGCGCGACGCTCGAACTGTCCGGCCGCGCTCGCTCGACATTCGAGCCGACGCCCGGCGCGACGAGCTACCTGTTCGCCGGCGATCCATCGGCGCTTCCGGCGATCGCGACGTGCGTCGAAGCGCTGCCGCCGGCGGCACGCGCAACCGTCGTAGCCATAGCTCGCGATCCGACCGACTACCCGCCGCTCGCATTCGGTGCGAGCAGCTCGAGATTCACTGGGTGCGCGACGCCGAGGACGAATTCGTCGCTGCGGTGAAAGCGATCGAGGACAGACCGAACGTGGATCGCCTGCGAGGCGACGCTGATGCGCCGGCTCCGGGCGACTCTGCTCGACAGCGGCGTCGACCGCCAGTCGCTGCAGACGCGCGGCTACTGGAAGCGCGGCGAGGCGAATCATCCCGACCACGACACCGGCGAGGACGAGTGAGCGACCTTCGGCACGCGAATCTCGTCGGCGGCGAGTGGGCTGCGGCCGAAAGCGGCGAGTGGCTCCAGGTCTACGACCCCGCCGATCTGCGAGAGCTCGTCGGCGAGGTTCCGGCGATGAACGGCGCCGACGTCGCACGGCTCTACGACAGCGCCGAGGCGGGCGCGCGCGCGTGGCGCAACACGTCTGCCCTCGAGCGCGGCGCGATCCTCGCCGGCGCCGCAGGGCTCCTGCGCGAGCGACTCGACGCGATCGCCGTCGACCTCGTCCGCGAGATGGGCAAGACGCTGGCCGAGGCGACGGGCGAGGTCACGAAGTCCGCCGAGTTCTTCGAGTTCTACGCGGCAACGGCTCGCCTGCCGTACGGGGAGCTGCTGCTACGACGCCCGGCCGCAGACGGAGACGAGCGCGCGGCGCGAGCCGCTCGGCGTCGTGCTGGCGATCACGCCGTGGAACGACCCGCTCTTGACGCCCGCCCGAAAGCTCGCGCCGGCGCTCGCAGCGGGCAACGCGGTGATCCTGAAGCCGGCGACGAACACTCCCCTCGTCGCGCTCCACCTTGCCGCGCGCTCTTCACGACGCGGGCCTGCCGGCCGGCGTTCTCGGCACGGCGACCGGCCGCGGCTCCGCGATCGGCCCTGCACTGCTCGCCGACAGGCGCCTCGCAGCGCTCAGCTTCACGGGCGGCAACGACGTCGGAGCCGGGCTGCGTCTCACGCTTGCCGACCGCAACGTCCGCCTCCAGACGGAGCTCGGCGGCAAGAACGCCGCGGTCGTGCTCGCGGACGCGGACCTCGAGCTCGCCGCCGCGACGATCGCCGCCGCGGGCTTCGGCCAGGCGGGCCAGCGCTGCACCGCGACGAGCCGAGTGATCGCCGACCGCGCCGTCGCCGACGAGCTCATCGAGCGGCTCGCGAGCCTCGCGTCCTCGCAGCGGCTCGGGCCCGGTCTCGACCCTGAGACGACGATGGGGCCGACCGCGAGCAGCGAACAGCAACAGGAAGTCCTCGCACATCTCAAGCGCTCTCGCGCCGAGGGCGTCGAGACGATCACCGGAGGTGCGCCGCCGGACGACGACCGGCTCGCGAACGGCTGCTTCGTCGAGCCGACGATCCTCCGCGCGAGTCGAGGCGTCTCGATCTGGCGGGACGAGGTGTTCGGCCCGGTGCTCGCCGTCCACGAAGTCGACTCGTTCGACGACGCCGTCGCGGCCTCGAACGACACCCACTACGGCCTCTCGGCGGCGATCTTCACTCGTGACCTCGCCGCGGCCCACCGCTTCGCCGACCTCTCCGAGACGGGTCAGGTCGCCGTGAACCTCCCGACGTCCGGTTGGGACATCCACATGCCCTTCGGCGGCTTCCGCGACTCCGGATCGGCGTTCAAGGAGCAGGGGCTCGACGCGCTCCGCTTCTACACGCGTACGAAGACCGTCGCTATCCACTACTAGATGCCCGCGGAGCGCCTCGGGGTCGTCGGTGCCGGGATTCTCGGGCTGGCGATCGCGCGCCGGCTCACCGAGCTGCACCCCGGCGCGACCGTCACGGTGCTCGAGAAAGAGGACCGCATCGCCGCGCACCAGACCGGCCGGAACAGCGGCGTCGTCCACGCCGGCATCTACTACGCGCCCGGATCCCTCAAGGCGACGCTGTGCAGGCGGGGCGTCGAGCTTCTGCACGGCGTACTGCGCGGCACGCTCGATCCCGATCGACGCGTGCGGCAAGCTCGTCGTCGCCACCGACGAACGCCGAGCTCGAGCGCCTCGACGTGCTCGAGCGCAACGCGCGCGCCAACGGCGTGCCCGGCCTGCGCCGGGTCGGCGCGGACGAGTTGCGCGAGATCGAGCCGCACGCCGCAGGCATCGCCGGGCTCCACTCGCCGTCGACCGCGATCACCGACTACCGCGAGATCGCCGCCGGCTTTGCCTCCGACGTCCGTGAGGCAGGCGGCAGCGTCCTCCTCGGGGCAGCCGTTACCGCGATCGATCCCGGCCGCACCGTGCGCGTGGAGACGACCGGCGACTCGTTCGAGTTCGACCGGCTCGTCGTCTGCGCCGGCCTGCACTCGGACCGCGTTGCCCGGCTGGCGGGCGACGTTGCGGCGCCGAGGATCGTCCCGTTCCGCGGCGAGTACTTCCGGCTCCGCCCCGAGCGCGAGTCGCGCGTCCGCGGCCTGCTCTATCCCGTTCCCGATCCGGCCTATCCGTTTCTCGGCGTCCACTTCACGCGGCGGATCGGCGGCGGCGTCGACGTCGGCCCGAACGCGGTCCTCGCACTCGCGCGCGAGGGGTACCGGAAGCGCGACGTCCGCGTCCGCGATCTCGCCGAGACACTCGCCTACCCCGGCTTTCGCGCACTCGCCCGCCGCCACTGGCGGATGGGCCTGCACGAGATGCGCGGCTCCATCTCGAAGCACGCATTCGCCGCCGAGGCGCGCCGCTACCTCCCGGAGCTCGAGGACGATGATCTCGTCCCGGCAGGAGCGGGAATCCGCGCGCAGGCGCTCGATCCCGACGGTTCGCTCGTCGACGACTTCCGGATCCACCACCTCGGGGCGGTCGTCGCGGTGCGGAACGCGCCTTCACCCGGCGCGACATCGAGCATGGCGATCGCCGAGCACGTCGCCGGCAAGGTGCTCGGCGACTAGCCAGTCTCGACGAGCTCGAAGAGGTGGCCGCATGCCGGCTCGACGATCATGCAGAGGCGTGGGCCGCCCTCGCGCGCCCGATACGGCTCTTCCTGCGGGACGATCCCGTGCTCGGCGAGCCGAACGAGTTCGGCGTCGAGATCGGCGACGCCGAAGGCCACGTGGCCGCCGTCACCCGCGACGGCGATCGCACCGGTGACGGGAACGGAGACCTCGATGTCCGTCGCGTCGCCGGGGAGCCGGAAGAAGTAGTTCGTCGCCTCGAGAACGCCGCCGCGCTCGTGCGGGATCTCACGGACGAGCGCGAAGCCGAGCGCCTCGAGAAAGCTGCGCGTCCGCTCGAAGTCGGACGTCCGCACCATCGTGTGGAGGTAACGCATCAGAAGGCGGGAGCGACACCCTCGGGCAGGTCGACCTCAAACGCGTTGAGACACATCGAGAGCATCGTCGCGTTGCCGAGCACTCCGATCGTGTCGATGAGCGCCTGCTCCCCGAACCGGTCGAACGCTTCAGCGAACGTCTCGTCGCTGACGTGCTGCGTGCGGAGCAGCTCCGTGCAGAAGCGGTAGAACAGAGCGTCGTCGAGATCGTCGAACGACGGCTCGGAACCGGCGGCGATCGCGTCCATCGCCGCTTGCGGGATCCCTTCCTCCACCGTCTTCCGTGCGTGCGCGTTCCAGGGGTACGGCGAATCGAACGCGCGAGCAGCGAGGCAGAGCCCCAGCTCGCGGTACTTCAGCGGGAGCGCGGCTTCGAACCGGGCGAACGCGCCGAGCGCCTCGACGCGATCGCAGAGCTCAGGGCTCCGCAGCCAGATCCGGAACGGAGCGCCGAGCCGGCCGCGGCGGCCCGAGATCCGCTCGGCGAGCTCACGCTGGCGCGGACTGAGGTTTTCCTCGTCGAGTGGCTCGAGTCTCATCATGGCGACCGTACCTCCCTCAATGTCCCGTTGCGCGAACCCTGATCGTGCAGCCAAGTGAACGAGAAACCGCTCTATGCTCGCCCTGTGACCGTGGTCATCAAAGTCGAGAACGTACCGCTGCTCGACCGCGGCGGCGGCGTGATGACGATCCCGCTCGTCACCCACCGCTCGGACGACACCGCGGCCATCACGACCGGGATCAGCAGCTACCCGAAAGGCGGCGGCGCTCCCCTCCACATCCATAACTGCGACGAGCAGGTGACGCTGCTCGAGGGACGCGGCGAGGTCGAGATCGAAGGCGAGGTGACGCCGCTCGTGCCGTACGACAGCACATACATCGCGGCCGGTCTGCGCCATGCCTTCCGCAACACCGGCGACGAGCCGATGCGGATTCTCTGGATCTACCCGACCCAGGACGTGACCCGGACGCTGATGGCGACCGGCGAGACGATCGCTCATCTCTCCGACGCGGACCTGATGGGCTGATGGCGGACGAGCGGAAGACGGTCGTCGTCGCCGGCGGAGGGATCGGCGCGCTCGAGGCGGTGCTCGCGCTCCGCGACCTCGTCGGCGACGCCGTCGACATCGAGCTGATCGCGCCTGCTGAGAGCTTCGTCTTCGCGCCGATGACCGTCGCCGCACCGTTCGACCGAGGCGGCGCCGCGCAGTATCCGCTGGCCGACTTCGCGCGCGAGCAGGGCGCGACCCTGCGCAGCGACACACTCGAGTCCGTGGAGCCGGAAACCAAGACTCTCACGACGTCGGGCGGCGCACGGGTCTCGTACGACGCCCTCCTCGTCGCGATCGGGGCGCGCCCGGTCGACGCTGTCGCAGGTGCCGCAACCTTCCCCGGCCCGGCCGCCGACGAGAGCCTTCGCGACGCCGTCGACGACCTCACATCGGGCGACGCGACCTCCCTCGCATTCGTCGTCCCGGGCGGAGTCACGTGGCCGCTGCCGGCGTACGAGCTGGCGCTGCTCACGGCGAGCGAGCTCGAGCGGAGAGGCGCCGCCGAGGCGAAGCTCCACCTCGTGACTGCCGAGGACTCGGCGCTCGGCGTGTTCGGCGCCGAGGCGAGCGCCAAGGTCGGCGACCTGCTCGCGGCGCGCGGCATCGTCGTGCATGCGGGGGCGGTCGCGACTGCGTTTCAGGCTGGACAGCTGGAGCTCGACGGAGGCGCCGCCGTCCCGGTCGACCGCGTAGTCGCCCTGCGAGGTCTCGCCGGACGCGTCGTACCGGGCCTACCCGCCGACCCCGACGGGTTCATTCCCACCGACGCGCACTGCGGGGTCGAGGGCGCACCGTCGGTGTATGCCGTCGGTGATGCGACGACCTTCCCTCTGAAGCAAGGCGGGCTCGCAGCACAGCAGGCCGATGCCGCGGTCGAGGCGATCGCCGCCGAGCTGGGCTTGCACGAGAACCCCGCACCGTTCACGCCGGTGCTGCGCGGGCAGCTCCTGACCGGAGGCCGGCCGTTCTATCTCCGCGCCGAGCTCGCCGGAGGCGAGACGGTCGAGTCCGCCGCGGAGCGGTCGCCGCTCTGGTGGCCGCCGACCAAGGTCGCCGGCAAGCTCCTCGCCCCGTACCTCGCGGCGAAACGCCACAGTGACACCGAGGTCTCCGGGAAAGGACTCGTCGACCGGCCCGCCGACGCGGCCGAGGCTCCCGACGCCGATGACGCCGCAGCTCTCGCAGCCGCCCTCGCGACGGTGGACGTCAGCTGGGTGACGCCGACGAGCCTGCGTCCGCGCCGCGACGCCTGATCAGCCCGCGACGCCGACTCGCTCAGCCTCGGCGGTGAGCGACTCCCAGAGCTTCTTCGGCAGCGGAATGCCATTCGCGCGCCGCTCCGCCTCTGTCGCTGCGCCGCGCTCACCCGGGAAGCGGATCTCCTGCTCGGCGTCCTGACGCGGCAAGGTCTTGAGCGCGTCGAGCGTCTCGTCGACCGAGCGCCGAAACTCCGAAAGCTGCGTGAACGCCTCGATGTCGAGCGCAACGAGCGCGGCATTCTGACGATGGCGCTTGTCGCCGCCGTGGAACGCGCTGACTATCGCATTGCCGGTGAGGACGCTCGTCAGCAGCTCGAAGGCGAGCGACATTCCCGAGCCCTTGGCACCGCCGAGCGGCAACGGCACGGCGGCGAGCTCCGGATCGGTCGTCGGCTCGCCGTCCTTCGTGGCGGCGACACCTTCCGGCAACTGCTCGCCCCGGTTCTTGTACTGAGTGATCTTTCCGAGCGCGATCACCGCCGTCGCCATGTCGAGGAGCATCGCCGGATGCCGCTCGGCCGGGACGGCGATCGAGAGCGGGCTCGTCGCCACAGCGGCGCCCTTCGCGCCTTCGTAGCCCATGTTCGGCATGCCGGCGACGATGCCGATCCCGATCATCCCCGCCTCGGCAGCGAGGGTCGTGTAGTAGCCGATCGCGCCGGTGAGGGTGGCGGCGCGCACTCCTGCCCAAGCGACGCCGGTCTCGCGCGCGGTGTCGATGGTCGCGCGCATAGCGGCCTCGAGCGCGACCGGGCCGGGGGCCTGGTCGGCATCCACCGCGAGAACAGCGGAGCGTGGGTGGGAAATCACGATCTCCGGTTGCGCCTTCGCCTCACCCTTCTCCACGAGCTCGACGTAGCGGAGCGCGCGCGAGACGCCGTGGGAGTCGATCCCGCGCAAGTTCGCCCAGACGAGGACGCGCGCCAGCACACCGGCATCGTCTTCGCGTAGGCCGTGGGCGACATAGATGCCGGTGACGAGCTGTTCGAGGTCGGCGGCGGCGACGGTGACGCGTTCCGGCGGCATGAGTCTCCTATCTCGGAAGGTGGACGTTGACGAGTGCGGTCGTGCCCGCGGCGAAAGCCCGTTCGAGCGCAGGCGCCATCTCGGCAGGCTCGTGGACGTTCTCGGCGTGGAATCCAAAAGGCGCGGCAAACGCCTCGAGATCGGGCTGAGTGCTGAGGTCGACGCCACGGAAGTCGCCTGTCTCCACGGCCGCTCCGTCGGGGTAGAAGCGGAGGTGGTTGAGCTTCATCGAGAGGTACTTCCCGTTGTTGAAAATCACGACGACGAGCGGCAATTCGAGGTCGCGGGCGGCGGCGAGCGACGGCAGGACGGGGTTGTAGAGGAATGCGCCGTCTCCGATCGCGAGCACGACCGGCCGGTCACGGGCTGCGTACTTCGCGCCGAGTGCGACCGGCAACCCCTGCCCGAGCCCGCCCTGGACATACAGGTACGAGCCCTCGTCGCCGGCGAGGCGACTGCGCAGGAGGCGGCTGTGGGTGATCGTCTCGTCGACGAACAACGTGTGCGCGGGCGCCGTCTCCCGCAAGCGGTCGACGAGGAACGCAGCGCCGTCCGCCGCCGGCTGCGGGGCGGAGTGGGATGCCGTCAGGCGAGCGCGACGGGCCTCGACCGCGGCCTCGTTCGCCTCCACCGCCGCGACGAGGAGCGCAAGCGTCGTCCCGACGTCGCCCTCGAGATAGCGGTCGGCTCCGAGCACCTGGTAGACGATGTGTGGCCGCTGCGGGACGTCGTCGACGACGACGACCGTCGCCCGCGGCGGTCGCGCGCTCGGTGGGTAATACGGCGCGCGGCAGTTGACGAGGAGGATCAGGTCGGCGTCCGCGAACGGCGCGAGCTCGCCACCTTGATGGAGCGGGTTCGTGCGGGGGAAGTTCGCGCAGATCGCCGACTGCGGCTCGACGACGGGAAGAGCGAGCCGCTCGCAGAGCTCGAGCAGCGCCGTGTATCCGCCAGCCGCACGTCCGGCGCTCTCGGTCACGACGACCGGACGCTCGGCCGCGGAGAGGAGGCGCGCAACCTCGGCGATCTCCTCGGGCAGGCTCGCGCGACCACCCCGCGGCGGCGTCGGGCGAAACTCCCGCGGCTCAACCGGCTCGAGCAGCACCTCGAGAGGCACGTTGAGATAGACCGGGCCTTCGGGTGCACGCTGCGCGAGCTCGGCCGCACGCACGACCATCCCGGGGAGCGTCGCGACGCTGCCGACCTGGTTTGCCCACTTGACGAAGCCGGATGCGAGTGTGTGCGGGCCGCCGACGATGGAGAGGTTCCGGTACCACTGGCCGCCGGGGTCGGGTCCGTCCGCCTCGCCGTACGTCGTCGACTCGGACGAGCAGACGAGCATCGGCGCCTCCGCGAGCTGGGCACCGTGGATCGCCGACGCACCCTGCAACAGCCCGGCTCCGGCGTGAAGCAGAACTCCCGCGGGCCGGCCCGAGACGAGCGCGTAGCCGGTGGCCATGCCGACCGCGGTCGTCTCGTGCCACAGATCGTGGTAGGCGGGCGCGCGGGCGCCGTCGCGGGCGCGACGAGCGATCGCCTCCCAAACCGGAGCCCACTCGGAGCCCGGCGAGGAGAAGACGACTTCGATGCCCGCGGCGAGCAGAGCGTCGAGTAACGCCTCGCCCCCGTCGTAGCGACCGACCAAGGCGCCGGTCAGACCGCCGTCGTGACCGAGATGGGCCAGTCGAGGCACTCGCAGATGCCGCGCCCCATAACCCATTCGAGCGCGTCATCCGAGAGGCCCATGTGCTTCGTGAAGTGCTCGACGAGGTCCGAGTAACCGAGGCCATGGCCCATCAGCCGCGTGAGGTCGGTGCCCCAGAAGCAGCGTTCCGGCCCCATCTTCTCGATCAGTGCGACCACGTACTTGTTGATGTTCTCGTACGGATAGGGCTTTGTCGAGTAGCCGGGGACGGCAGAGACCTTGACGTAGACATTCGGGTGCACATGGAGATCGGCGGTCTCCTGCACCCAGTAATCGATCGCGTCGTCGACCGAACGGGCGAGGATGCCCATGTGGTCGACGATCAGTGAGAGACCCGGATGGCGCTCGGCGATCTGGCCGAGCTCCGCCTTCCAGATAGGAGCGTGCACCATCACCTTCAGCCCAAGAGCCTCGGCCTCGGGCCAGAACCAGTCGGCCGTGCCGTCGATCATCCAGTTGCGGTCGATCGGCCGGTGGAAGGTGAGCCGGACACCTTTGACCGCCGGGAGCGTCGCGTACTCACGTAGCTGGGCCATTCCCTCTTCGGGCTTGTTCAGGGTGACGCGCGCCATGATCGCGAAGCGGTCCGGGTACGCCTCGCACGCCTCGAGCGAGTAGTCGATCCGATCGCCCTCCCACGAAGGCGGCACGATGATGGCCCGGTCGACGCCGGCTTCGTCCATCAACGAAAGGCATTCCTCGTAGGTGAATGCTTCTTCCCGGTGGCCGTTGAGGCGGATCCGCTCGCGCGCACCCGGCACCCATGGCCGGTCGGGGGTCTCTTCTTGCCAGATATGTACCTGTGAGTCGACGATGAACATCTCGGCTCCTATTTCAGTCGGGGGAAGGCTGTTCTGGTGGCAACTTTTGCGTGCACGGAATTCATTCGGGTTCGACGAGGGAGATTGCGATCTTTCCCCGGGCGTGCTCGTCGCGCAGGACCGCGAGTGCCTGGGGCGCGTCCTCGAACGAGAACACTCGGCGGAGCGGGACTCGCAGCGTTCCCGAGGCGGCGTCCGCGGCGATCCGGGCCAGCAGTTCGTGATCGGGGCCGCTGTGGACGTTCGTGCCCGTGACGCCCATCGGGTCGAGCAGCTCCGGGTCGGCTGCGCGATGGAGGGACGCGGCGCGTCCGCCCGGCCGGAGGAGGCGCCGGGCAAGCTCGGTGAAGGCGTCCTTGTACTGGACGAGATCGATGAGGCCGTCGACCTGCCCGGAGTAGTCGACACCGTCTCTGTAGCCGACGACCTCGGAGGCGCCGAGCTCGCGCAGGTAGTCCTCGTCTTCGGGAAGGCCGGAGGCGACGACCGTCGCACCGCGGCCGGCGAGAAGCTGGACGGCGTAACTGCCGGCGCCGCCCGGGGCCCCGAGGACGAAGTGGGTCTCGCCGGGCTTCGGATCGACGGCATCGACGCATCGATAGGCGACTATGCCGCACAGGGGAAGACACGCGGCGTCGAGGAACTCCAGCCCATCCGGCTTCGAAACGAAGCAGGCTTCCTCAGTGACGGCGATCCGCTCGGCGTAACTCCCCTGTCCGAGCCGCTGTCCTGTCGTGTAGCCGACGACCGCATCACCCGGGGAGACCCGCTTCACGTCGGAGCCGACCTCTTCGACGACGCCCGCGTAGTCCCGGCCGATCGTGACCGGAAAGTCGTACTCGAACATGTCCTTGAAACGGCCCTCGGCGACCTTCCAGTCGAACGCGTTGACCGAAGCCGCGCGGATACGGATCAGCACCCCGTCGCCGCCAAGCTCGGGCAACGAACGCGTCCCGACGTGTGGCTCGTCGTCGAACGACTCGATCAGCAACGCCCGCGTGTTCACGTCGCCACCTCCGCCTGCTGGCCGAGGAAGACCTCGCCGATGTCAGGGCGGGCGAGCAGCGCATCGGCGTTGTCGGTGAGCACGACCCGGCCCCCGGCCATCACGTAGGCGCGGTCAGAGATCGTGAGAGCTTCGCGCGCGCGCTGCTCGACGATGAGGAGCGACACACCGGCCCGAGCGAGCGCAGCGACCTGGTTGCTGAGGACTTCGTCAGCCACTTTCGGTGCCAAGCCCGGCAGTCGGCTCGTCGAGCACCATCAGGCTCGGGCGCGTCATCAGCACGCGTGAGATCGCGAGCATCTTCCGCTCGCCCCCGGAGAGGTGTCCCCCCTGTCGCGACTGGAGCTCGTGCAGTTTCGGGAACAGCTCCATCACTTCGTCGATGCGACGACGCCTCTCTGAACGGCGGAGTGTGTACCCGCCCATCTCGAGGTTCTCGCGCACGGTGAGGCGCGGGAACGTGTCGCGCACCTGCGGCACGTAGCCGACCGACAGACGGCAGATCTGGTCTGTACGCAACCCGCCGAGCTCGCGGCCGGCGAGGCTGATGCTCCCCTTCATCGGCGCGATGACGCCGACGACCGCCTTTAACACCGTGCTCTTGCCTGCGCCGTTCGGGCCGATGATTGTCACGACCTCCTCACGATTCACCACGAGATCGACGTCCTCGACGATCGGCGTGCGGCCGTAGCCGGCCGCGAGCCCCGAGACGACGAGATGCGGCTCAGCCGACGAGGTAGGCATCGATCACCTCCTCGTTGCGACGCAGATCGCTCATCGAGCCGCTTGCGAGCAGGCGGCCCTGCGCCATCACGAGCACCGAGTCACAGACGCGCTCCACGGAGCCGAGTTCGTGCTCGACCATCAACATCGTCAGGCCTTGGTCGGCGAGGCGGCGCAACTGCTCGCCGATCATGAGGCGGAGGGTCGGGTTCACTCCGGCCATCGGCTCGTCCAGGAGGAGAATCTGCGGCTTGGCCATCAGGGCGCGCATGATCTCGACGAGCCGCCGCTGACCTCCGGAGAGCTCGCCGGCGTAGCTGTCGGCGTGCTCGGTCAGCTTGAACTCCTCGAGAAGCGTCCACGCCTGCCGAAGGAGCTCGAGCTGCCGCGGACGGGCGTACCGCCGCCCAAGCATCGAGCCGAAGAAAGAGTTACCCGGTTGATCGGGAGCGCCGACGAGCAGATTCTCGAGGACGGTCAGGCGTCCGAACTCGCTCGAGTGCTGGAAGGTGCGGATGATCCCCATCCGTGCGACGCGGTGGTTGGACCAGCCGGCGATGTTGGTGCCGTCCACGAGGATTTGGCCTTCGGACGGGGGGAACGAGCCGGCGATCATCTTGAGAGCCGTCGACTTGCCCGCTCCGTTTGGGCCGATCAACCCTGTGACCTGGCCCCGCGGTAGGGCGAAGCTGATTCCGTCGACGGCGCGCACTCCTCCGAAGCTGCGCGCAAGGTGGTGCACCTCGAGGGCGGCGGAAGGAGCGACGGGCTCGCCGGGGCGAACCGAGCGGATCGGAGCGACGGCGGCCGACGCTGGCGGCGCCTTGCCGAGCGCGCGCGAGAGCTTCCGTCGCCGTTCGGGAACGACACCCTTCGGACGGAACCAGAGGAAAACGAGGATGAGAACCCCGATGAATGCCGCCTGAATCGCCTCGAAGGAAGGCGAGGAGCTGAGACCGAAGGACGGAAGGAACTGCGGTACCTCGAGGAACACGCCAAGCACGAGAGCGGCGCCGAGCACCGCCCCGAAGTTGTTCCCCAGTCCGCCGATGATCACCGCGACGAAGATGAAGAACGTCTCGCCCACGCCCCAGGCCGACGGCGACCACGCGCCGATGAACTCGACGAGGAACGCTCCGCTGAACGCGGCGAGGGCGCCACCGACGACGTAGATCTTGAGCGACTCGAGGTACGCATTGGTGCCGAGCGACTCGGCGGCTTCGGGGTTCTCGCGCATCGCACGGAGCCGACGCCCCCACGGAGACGCCGTGATCCGGTCGGTGACAAAGAGAACGAACAGGGCACCCAGGAGGGCGAAGCATGCGAAGAACCACCCGTACCGGAGGGTCGACAGATTCAGGCCGGTGAACGGGTGAGGGACACCGTAGAGCCCCGCGCCGCCGTTGAAGATGCCCTGCTGGCTCGTGACGAGCAGCACGCATATCGTCGAGACGACGAGCATGACCGTCGCCTGGAAGTCTCGGCGTTTCGGTCGGAGGGCGAACGAGCCGACCAGCGCCGCAAGCGCAGCGCCTGCGAGGGTCGCGCCGAGGAGCGGCAACGGCCAGGGCGCGTGCCAGCCGAGGATGTACCGCTCGTACCCGCCCGGGTACGCCTTTCCGATCGTCATCACCGCAGCGATGTACGCCCCGACCGCCTGGAAGATGATGAACGCGAAGTTCATCACCCCTGCAACCCCGAACTGCAGGTTGAGCGACCAGCACGTCATCGCGTTGATCGCGAAGTAGACGATCAGCGTGGCGACGTAGTACTGGTAGGCGACACTCATACCGGGACCTCACCGCGCATCTGCACCTTGCCGGAGCGGAGCCCCTGCGGCCGAAGCAGCAAGACGATGACGAGCAGGCCGAAGGCGACGATGTTCTTGAGATCCGGGTAGTAGTTCGCAGCGATCGAGCTCGATACGCCGATCACGAGCGCGCCGACCATGGCTCCGTACGGCTCTCCGACACTGCCGAAGACGGCCGCCGAGACGATGATCAAGAGGAAGCTATTCCCGGTAGTCGTGTCGAACGAGCCGAGGTCCATCGCAAGGGCGACTCCGGCGAAGCCACAGAGGAGGCCTGACGTCAACCAGGCGACGTTCACAACCCGCGTCGTCGCGATGCCGCAGCTCCGAGCAAGCGCCGCGTCGTCGGATGTTGCCCGCATCGCCTTGCCGATCTGTGTCAGCTTGAAGACGAGGTGCAGCGCGAGCATCGAGCCCGCCGCGACTCCCATGATCACCAGTTCCCGCGGGGTGAAGAGCATGCCGGCGATGCGGATCGCACCCTGAGGCGGAAGCGAGTACCCGTAGAACGGGTCGGTCGCCTTGACGAGAAGCAGGTTGCGGATGATGATCGCAACGCCGACGGTGACCATGACGAGCGAAACCTGCGTCGCCCCCCGCCGCATGAATGGCGTGTAGACGAAGCGGCCGATGACGAGGGAGGCGACGGCTCCGGCCGCTCCGCCCGCGACGAACGCGAGCCAGATGTTGATGCCTTCGGTGTTGTGGACGAGGTAGGCGACGAACGCCGAGATGGTCATCACCTCGCCGAAAGCGAGATTGAAGAGGTTCGTGACGCCGAACTGGAGCGTGAAGCCGACGGCACCGAGCGCGAGGATCGAAGCCGTCACGAGGCCGAAGCCGAGGCTGAGGATCAACTGATTCATGCGTCGATTCCCGCGCTTGACGAGCCCGCCGAGTGCGGGAGACGACGAGTTCGCCGTCTCCCGCCCCGGCCGGTCGACTACTTAGGGTTTCGCGTCCTTCTTCGGGATTAGCGCAATGTTGACCCACGACTGCGACGCAGCGTGGTACGCCTGCGCGACCCAGTCGCGGTAGGCGGTGTGGTACTTGTCGAACGCGAGCGGGCCGCTGGCGCCGACGTAATAGATCTTCTTGCCCTTCTTCAGCGCTGCCATACCAGCCTTGTACGAATGGACCGTCACGGCGCCGGCTACCTGTGCCGTCACGCTCGGGATCTTCTTGACGTAGCTTCCCGACGTCGTCTTCGCGGCGTCCATCGCGAGGGCGAAGGCGATGACGCCGTCGTACGTCGCGGCCACGTACGCGTTGTTCAGCTGGAACCCGTTCGCGCCGGCGTTGGTGGCGGCCTTCTGGAAGGTGGCGAACGCCGCCTTGTTGCCGGCGAGATTCGACGCCACGGCCGATATATGGGCCTGGAAAGCGGCCTTCCCGACGGCCGCGACCACTGCCGACGTCCAATCACCCTGGACCGTCTGCGGGCCGCCGATGTACGGGATGAGCTTGCCACCGTTCAGCTGCTGCACCTCGGAGAGGAGCGTTGCTGCCGTCTGGGCATCCATGTCGCCGACGATCGCAGACGGGTGCTTCGCAATGATCTTCGAGGCCTCCGTCTGGTACGACGCCTGGTCAGGAGTCAGCGTCTCCGCGATGACGATCGACCCGCCGAGCTTCTTGACCTTCGCCTTGAACGGGTTCACGACGGTCTGCGCCGAGAGGTCGTTCGTGAAGACCGCGGCGATCTTCGTCCTCTTGGCGATCTTGACCGCGTCATACGCCTCCGCCGGACCCTGCGCGCTGTCGCTCGGCGTCAGCCGCCAGAAGTACGGAGAGGTCTGCTTGTCGTAGCGCGGATCGCCGACCGTGTTCATCTCGGGAACCTTCGCCTGCGTGATGAGCGGCAACACGGACGGGATGTCGTTACCGTCCGGCCCGACGACCATCGACAGGCCGCTCGAAGTGGCGAGCATCTGGTTGGTGACCGGAACGGCGTCCGCCGGGTCACCCTTCGTGTCGAAGTTCTGACAGTTGAGCGTCTTGGTGAGGACGCCGCCCCCGGCATTGATCTGGCTCGCTGCCGCCTTGCACGCCACGCTGGCGTTCTTACCGAAGAACGCCGTCGGGCCTGTGAATGCGTGCAACACACCCGCGGTGATCGATCCACTCGTGGCGTGCTGCGGGGCTGTCGGTCCGGCGATCGCGACCGACGCAGTGAGCGCCGCAGCGAGAGCCACGCAGACAGTCAGCCCTACCTTCCTGTGTTGCATCAATCTCATGACCACCCTCCGAGCTCTGGGTTATGGAGTAACGCTGGTGCGATTGTTAGACGTCTCTGGACCGCGTTTGTTGCAGCCATACGTTGCGCGCCCCGCATCCGATCAACGATCAGGGGCGGGCTCCGGGCGGTTCGGGGAAGAACGAGCCTTCGTAGACCCAGTTCATGTCGTGCGTCCGCGGCGGCAGCATCCGCGGGTACAGCTCGCCGCGATCGACTTCCGCAGGCACCGGCTTGAGGGGCTGCCCGTGCGATAGCGCTGCGAGGAGTTGCCGCGCGTGCGTCTCGGCAAGGATCGCGCGGAACACGGCCTCGCGAAGAGTTGAGCCGACGATGACCGCTCCGTGCCACCGCAGGAGAAGCAGTGCCTCGTCACCGAGTATCTCGATCATCGTGACGGCTTCATCCCGCTTGCGGACGAGGTCGACTTCTTCGTAGAGCGGCATCGACTTCGGCCAGAAGCTCGCATGGAGCATGAGCAACTCCGAGGGCACCTCGGCCATCGAGCTAAGCGTCGTCAACGCCGGCGAGTGGACGTGGATCAGCGATCCAATGCTCTCCGGCTTGAAGCGGTGCGCTTCGGAATGCATGTACAGCTCAAGCGGAAGGCCCGGCTCGAACTCGTAATCCAGGTCGAGCTCGATCACGTCGCTGCCCCGACAGCGGTCCTTCCGCATGCCTGCTCCAGGGCAGACGAGATACCGCTGCGGATCGTCCGTGAGCACGCTGACGTGCCCAAACATCCCGATCAACCCGTGCCCCGCCAGGATGCGCGTCGCCGTGGCGAGCTCGTCGCGCAGAAGCGCGTCGGCCTGATCCATCGAGCCTCCTCTCAAAGTGGACCCCGAACGGTTCTCAGTGTCCCACCAGGGTCAGCGCGCTGTGCGCAACCTATGAATGCGCGCCAGAGCGGCGTGCTCTACGGGCGACGGATCAGCGTCAGGCCCTCCCGGAACGGGAGAAGCACCGCCTCGACCCGGTCGTCGAGGAAAACGTGCTCGTTGAAGCGCGCGATATGTGCCGCCGTCTCTTTGGTCGGGTCGCTACCAACAAGGGTGTTGTCCGCGGCGATAACGCCGTTCGGGGCGAGCTTGGGGAAGATCGCCTCGTAGTAGTCGACGTAGCCCGCTTTGTCGGCGTCGATAAACGCGAGGTCGAACGGCCCGTCCAACTCGGAAATCGTCTCGAGCGCAGGCCCGAGCCTGAAGTCGATCCGGTCGGCGACACCGGCTTCCTCCGCGTAGCGACGAGCTATCTCGTTCGTTTCGGGGTTGATATCGCACGTTATGAGCGTCCCCCCAGGAGGGAGAGCGCGGGCCATGGAGATCCCAGACCAGCCCGTGAATGTCCCGACCTCGAGAATGCGTGTCGCCTTCAAGCTCGTGACGAGGAACGACAGGAAGGCACCTTCAACGACTCCGACCATCATCTGGTGATCGGTCTGCGTCATAAGCGTCTCGGCGGCGAGACGGTCGAAGACGTCAGCGCGAGCGCTCGTGTAGCGCTCTGCGTACGCCTCTATCTCCTCAGGGACATAGCCGGACATCGGCTTTTAGCGTATCGATCGATCGCAGCCGGGTTGGGCGACGTTCACACCTGATCACACGCCACGCGCTCAAGTGCGCGCCAGTTGCGCGCCAGTGACACCCTGAAACAACGGGCTTCCCGGTCGCACGACCGACTCTCCGATCGAGAAGGAACCTGAACCCTCGTAGTAGACCGCTGTCATGCTCGTATTGATATTACGATCATATGACGTAGGCAACGGGAGTTTACCCCCATGCCGGCGGCGAGGGTTGCTTCCCGCCGCCTGGAACCATATGATCGCGAAGAAGCGCCGGGCGAAATAAGCGGGCGCGGAGGCGATGGAGCCTCAGGACTCAGACGAGTCCTGGGGCTTTTTTGGTTGGACGAACGAAAGGAGCGACGGATGCTCGGAGCCCTGTACCCCCCGTATCTGAACCCGGGCGACAACGCCTGGCAGCTCACTGCCGCGACCTTCGTCGGCCTGATGAGCATCCCCGGCCTGGTCGTCCTCTACGGCGGCGTGATGCAAAAGCGCTGGTCGGTCAACAGCATGATGCTCGCCTTCGTCAGCTTCGCGGTCATTCTCGTCGAGTGGGTTCTCTACGGGTACAAGATGGGCTTCGGCAATCCCTGGCACGGAGTAGCGCACTCAGGCTTCTTCGGGAACTTCATCGGCCAGCCGGGCGCCTCCCTCAGCCGCGCCGACCTGCAAAGCCAGGGGAGGATTCCGCTCGTCGGGACGACGGACTTCCCGCAATCGTCGCTCGTGTACTTCCAGTTCGTGTTCGCCGCGATCACCCCGATTCTCATGCTCGGCTCGGTGCTCGGCCGCGTCAACTTCAAGGCCTGGATCCCGTTCACGCTCATCTGGGGCAGCTGCATCTACACGGTGAACGCGTTCCTGATCTGGGGTGGAGGGTGGTTCGCGCAGCACGGAGCGGTCGACTTCTCCGGCGGGTACGTCATCCACCTCTCGGCCGGCGTCTCCGGCTTCGTCGCGGCGGCGGTCATCGGGCCGCGCCTCGCCCGCGATCGCGAGATCGACGCGCCGAACAACCTCGCCATGGTCGCGGTCGGTGCGGGCCTCCTCTGGATGGGCTGGAACGGCTTCAACGGCGGCGACCCGTACAACGCCGGCGCCGACGCGGCCTCGGCGGTGCTGAACACGAACCTCGCGACGGCCGTCGCGTTCCTCACGTGGCTCGGCTGCGACTATGCGACCAAGCGGAAGCCGTCGCTGCTCGGCAGCGTCAACGGCATGATCGTCGGGCTCGTCGCGATCACCCCGGCGGCCGGCTACGTGAACGGCTGGGGCGCAATGGCGATCGGTTTCGTGGCTGCGGTTCTCGTCTACGTCGCCTACAACTACCTCGCGCTTCTGAGGCCGTTCCGGTCGGTGGACGACACGCTCGGCGTCGTCTACACCCACGGCTTCGCCGGACTCATCGGCGGCCTGCTGACGGGGGTGCTGGCCGACTCGGCGATGCAGATCACCCCGGGCGTCTCGGTCACGGGCGGCCTCCATCTCCTCAAGTGGCAGGCGCTCACCGCGATGTGGGTGATCGGCTTCTCCGCGGTCGGCACCTTCGTCATCCTGAAAGCGGTGTCGCTCGTCGTGCCGATGCGGATGAGCGAGGCCGACATGGAGGCCGGCGACCTCGCAGTGCACGGCCACGAGGTCTATCCCTCCGACATTCCGTCGCTCGCCTTCCCGCATGGCATCCCGCCCGGAGCCACGGGAAGCAGCGAGCCGGCACTCTCGAGCTGACCTCGATGTCGTCCCCGGCGATCGTCGTCTCGTACGACGGAACGGACAACGACCGCGACGCGCTCGCGTTGGGCCGGTTGCTGGCCGGCGCAGGTGCATCGCTCGAGCTGGCGTACGTCCGGCATCGCCACGAGACGGAGCGGGGCCAAGAGCGGTTGGCCGAGCGCGAGGCGGAGGCGTTGCTCGCCGCGGGCGCGGCGGAGCTCGGGCGCAGCGACCTGCCGTGCCACGTCGTCGTTAGCGGCTCGACTGCGGAAGGCCTCCGCGACCTCGCGCTCGAACGCAACGCCGCCGCGATCGTCTTCGGCTCGGAGTACCGAACGGCAAGAGGGCACCTCGATCCGCAGCCGACCGCGCGCCGGCTGCTCGATGGCGGCCGAGTCGCGCTCGGTTTCGCACCGGCCGGCTTCGCCGAGAATGGCGACTTCGCCGTCTCCTCGATCGCTGCGGTGAGCGAGGACGGCGACCCCTGCACCCGCGAGACGGCCGAGTCGCTGGCTGGCGCGCTCGGCGCCTCTCTGGCAGAGGGGACGAGCCGCGACGCTGACCTGCTCGTGGTCGGCTCCAAGCCGGGGACGGTCACGGGCCGCGTGACGATCAGCGCGGCCGCCGAGTACGTGATCGAGCTCGCAGCTCGCCCGGTGCTTGTGCTGCCGCGCGGCGTCTCGCTCCTCTTCGACCGAAGCGCCTAGGGTAGGACATGCCCGCCGAACGCTCTCGCCTCCGGCCCGTCGGGGCCCGCGACCGCAGTTTCCTCCTTCTCGCCGCTGCGGCCGTCGTGACCACAGCGGTTCTCGTGGGCGTCCTTCACGCGCGAGTGACACCGGCTCGGCCCGGTTGTGTGTCGGTGACGAAGCCGGGATTCATGGGGGCCCAGACGTCGACCGTCTGCAGAAGGAGCCACGCCCGATGAGCAACTCGGGGCTCTACGACCCGGCCTACGAGCACGACTCGTGCGGGATCGGCCTCGTCGCACGGCTCGACGGTAAACCGCAGCACGAGACCGTGCGACGAGCACTGGAGGCGCTCGCCAATCTCGCGCATCGCGGCGCCGCCGGCGCGGATGCCGAGTCGGGCGACGGGGCCGGAATCCTCGTCCAGCTTCCGGATCGGCTGTTCCGCGACGACTTCGGCGCTCGACTTCCGCCGCCCGGGGCCTACGGCGTTGGCGCGTTCTTTCTCCCACGCGACGACCATCGCCGCGCCGAGGTCGAGGAGCTCGTCAGCTCGGTCGCCGCGGCCGAAGGCCAGGAGCTACTCGCTTGGCGGGACGTGCCGATCGACGAGACGGCTCCCGGCTCGGTCGCCGCCGAGGCGATGCCCACCATCCGCCAGGCCGTGATCCGCGCGTCAGCGGGCTTGGCGCGGGATAGGGACGCATTCGAGCGCAAGCTCTACGTCGTCCGGAGGCTGATCGAGAAGGCCGCACCGGACGTGGTCGTGCCTAGCCTCTCCTCGCGCACGCTCGTCTACAAAGGGATGCTGACTGCGCCCCAGCTCGACCGCTTCTACCTCGATCTTGCGGACGCGCGGCTGGAATCCGCGCTCGCCCTCGTGCATTCGCGCTACTCGACGAACACGTTCCCCAGTTGGGAGCTCGCGCACCCGTACCGGCTCGTCGCCCACAACGGCGAGATCAACACACTGCGCGGCAACGCCAACTGGATGCGAGCACGGGAGTCGCAGCTCGCCTCCGATCTCTTCGGCGAAGACCTTGCCAAGGTGCTCCCCGTGATCCGCGAGGGCGGCTCCGACACCGCCGTCTTCGACAACGTCCTCGAACTGCTCACACTCTCCGGGCGCTCGCTACCGCACGCGCTGATGATGATGGTGCCGGAGGCGTACGAGCGTCGCGACGACCTGAACGATGCGGTGCGCGGCTTCTACGACTTCCACCGCTGCCTGATCGAGCCGTGGGACGGGCCGGCCGCGATCGCCTTCTCGGACGGCCGCGTAATCGGCGCGACCCTCGACCGCAACGGCCTCCGTCCGGGGCGCTGGTACGAGACCGCCGACGGCTGGGTCGTCCTCGCGTCCGAGGCGGGTGTTCTGCCCGAAGACCCCGCCAACGTTGTCCGCAAGGGCCGCCTCCAGCCGGGCAAGCTCTTTCTCGTCGACCTCGAGCAGCACCGGATCGTCCCCGACGAGGAGGTCAAGGCCGAGGTCGCTGCCAAAGGCCCCTACGCCGAGTGGTTCGACAGGGAGAGCGTTCGCCTCGCCGCCTTGCCTGACGCCGAGCCTCGGCCCGAGCCGTCGGTGCCGTTGCGCACGCGGCAGCTCCTCTTCGGTTACGCGCAGGAGGACATGAAGGTGATCCTGGCCCCGCTCGCCGCCCGCGGCGAGGAGCCGATCGGCTCGATGGGCAACGACACGCCGCTCGCCGCGATGTCGGGCGCGACGCGGCTGCTCTACTCGTACTTCAAGCAGCTCTTCGCCCAGGTGACGAACCCGCCGATCGACCCGATCCGAGAGGCGATCGTGATGAGTGTCCAGAGCAGCGTCGGCTCCGAGCGCAACCTCCTCGCCGAGACTCCCGAGCACGCGCGCCAGCTGCTGATCGACAATCCGATCCTTCGCGACGACGAGTTGGAGCAGTTGCGCGGCGTCGAGTCGGACGTCTTCCACTCGTGGACGATCGACACGACGTGGCCGGTCGAAGAGGGCGCGGCGGGAATCGAAGCGGCCCTGGGACGGATCTGCAACGAGGCGGAAGTCGCGCTGGCGGCCGGCGCCAACATCCTCATCCTCAGCGACCGCTCGGCAGGCCTCGAGCGCGTGCCGATGCCGTCTCTACTGGCGACCGCGGCGGTACACAGCCATCTCGTCCGCGCGGGCACGCGCCTGCAGACGGGAATCGTCGTCGAGTCGGGAGAACCTCGCTCCGTCCACTCGATCGCCGTCCTGATCGGGTACGGCGCTGCGGCGGTCAATCCGTACCTCATGCTCGAGACGCTCGCGGAGCTCGCCGAGAACGGCTGGCTACCCGCCGGCATGAGCCCTGAGCAGGCTCAGTCACGTGCGGTCAAGGGGATCGCGAAGGGGCTCCTCAAGACGATGTCCAAGATGGGCATTTCGACCCTGTCCTCCTATTGCGGAGCGCAGACCTTCGAAGCGGTGGGACTGGCGCCACAACTGATCGAGCGCTGCTTCACCGGCACGGCCACGCGGATCGGCGGCATCGGCCTGCCGGAGATCGGCGAGGGAGCGGTGCAGCGGCATGCCCGCGCCTTCCCCGGCACCGGCGAGGAGCTGCTGCCGGTCGTCGGGCTCTTCGCCTGGCGTCGCGACGGGGAGCCGCACATGTGGAACCCGGACACGATCTCCCTGCTCCAGCACTCCGTCCGCTCCGGGTCGTGGGAAACGTACGAGCGCTACGCGGACGCAGCGAATCACGACGCTGCTCGAAGTGGGAACCTGCGCGGCCTCCTCGGTTTCCGCTTCGCCGGCCGACCGCTTCCGCTCGAGCACGTCGAGCCTGCCGCCGAGATCGTCAAGCGTTTCTCGACCGGGGCGATGTCGCTCGGCTCGCTTTCCCGCGAGGCGCACGAGAACCTGGCCGTCGCCATGAACCGGCTGGGCGGCCGCTCGAACACGGGCGAGGGCGGCGAAGACCCCAGCCGCTTCGGCGACGAACGCCGCTCGGCAATCAAGCAGGTCGCCTCGGGCCGCTTCGGCGTCAACGCCAACTACCTCGCGAACGCGGACGAGCTTCAGATCAAGATGGCCCAGGGCGCGAAGCCGGGTGAGGGCGGCCAGCTTCCCGGCCACAAGGTCGACGCCTACATCGCCGGCGTCCGCCTCACAACGCCGGGCGTCGGGCTCATCTCACCGCCGCCGCACCACGACATTTATTCGATCGAGGATCTCAAGCAGCTGATCTACGACCTCCGCTGCGCCAACCCGCTCGCGCGCATCTCGGTCAAGCTCGTCGCCGAGGTCGGCGTTGGCACGATCGCCGCCGGAGTCGCGAAGGCAGGCGCTGACCACGTTCTGATCTCCGGCCACGAGGGCGGCACCGGCGCCTCGCCGCTGTCGTCCATCCTCCACGCGGGGATCCCGTGGGAGATCGGATTGGCCGAGACCCAACAGACGCTGATCCGCAACAACCTGCGCTCGCGGATCTGGGTGCAGACCGACGGCCAGCTCAAGACGGGCCGCGACGTCGTCGTCGCCGCGCTGCTCGGTGCCGACGAGATGGGCTTTGCCACGGCGGCGCTCGTCGCGTCCGGCTGCGTGATGATGCGCGCCTGCCACCTCAACACGTGCCCGGTCGGGATCGCGACCCAGGATCCCGAGCTGCGCCGCCGCTTCGCCGGGCAGCCCGAGCACGTCGTCAACTTCTTCTTCTTCGTCGCGGAGGAAGCGCGCCGCCTGATGGCGCAGCTCGGCGTCGCCCGCTTCGACGACCTCGTCGGTCGCGTTGACCTGTTCGAAACAGACGACGCCCTCGCCGAGTGGCGAGAGCGCGGGATCGACCTCGCGAACATCCTCCATCCGCCCGGCGCGGGAGCCATCCGGCGTCGCGTCGAGTCGCCGCCCTCTCCGCTGGACGACGCGCTCGACCGGAAGCTGATCGAGGCCGCCCGGACGGCCATCGAGCTCCGCCTGCCGATCGAGATCGACACGGAGGTGGCGAACACGGATCGGACCGTCGGCGGACTGCTCTCCAACGCCGTCACGGTCGAGCACGGAGCCGCCGGCCTTCCGGACGGCACGATTCGTGTCTTCCTGCGCGGCGCCGCGGGCCAGTCGTTCGGTGCCTGGCTTGCCCCAGGAGTGGAGCTCACACTCGTCGGCGAAGCGAACGACTACGTCGGCAAAGGGCTCTCGGGCGGCGTGCTCGCGGTTCGTCCGCCCGAGGGAGCCGGCTTCGTCGCCGAGGACAGCGTGATAGCCGGCAATACGGTCCTCTATGGCGCGACGGCCGGCCGAGCGTTCTTCCGCGGCCGCGCGGGCGAGCGCTTCGGCGTGCGCAACTCCGGCGCACATGCGGTCGTCGAGGGGCTCGGCGACCACGGCTGCGAGTACATGACCGGAGGAGTGGTCGTCGTCCTCGGCCCAACCGGACGCAACTTCGCCGCCGGTATGAGCGGCGGCATTGCCTACGTCCTCGACGACGGCGACTTCCGGCTGCGCTGCAACACCGAGCTGGTCGGCCTGGAGCCGCTGGGATCGGAGGACGGAGAGACGCTCCGCTCACTCGTCGCCGAGCACCGAGAGCGCACGGGCTCGACGGTGGCCGCCGGCCTGCTCGACCGCTGGGAGGAGTCGGTCCGGCGGTTCGTGAAGGTCATGCCAAACGAGTATCGCCGGGCACTCGAGCTCGCAACCGTCTCCACCGGCGGCGAGGGCTTCACCACGACCGAGACCGAAGATGAGGACGCGGCCTGATGGGCCAGCTCGGGTCCTTCAAACGAATCCCCCGGGTCGCCGCGCCCGAGAGGCCTGCGACCGAGCGCATCGGCGACCACCGGGAGTTCACCCGCGCGTTGCCGCTCGCCGAGGTGCGCGAGCAGGGTGCCCGCTGCATGGAGTGCGGCGTGCCGTTCTGCCATAGCGCCTGTCCTCTCGGCAACCTGATCCCCGACTGGAACGACCTCGTCTACCGGGACCGCTTCCGCGAGGCGAGCATCGAGCTCCACCGGACGAACAACTTCCCCGAGTTCACCGCTCGCCTCTGTCCCGCTCCCTGCGAAGCCGCCTGCGTGCTCGAGATCGACGAGGGCAATGCCGTCACGATCAAGCAGGTCGAGCGGGCGATCGCCGACCGTGCCTGGGACGAAGGCTGGATCGTCCCGAGTCCTCCCCGCGAGCTGACGGGTCGTCGCGTCGCCGTCGTCGGCTCGGGCCCCGCGGGGCTTGCGTGCGCGCAGCAGCTGGCGCGGCTCGGTCACGGCGTGGTCGTCTTCGAGCGCGACGAGGCGGCCGGCGGCCTGCTCCGGTTCGGCGTCCCCGATTTCAAGATCGAGAAAGACATCGTCGAGCGCCGCGTCGCCCAGCTTGAGGCGGAAGGCGTCGAGTTCGTCCTGAACACCGAGATCGCCGATCCCGACCAGCTCGCCGGCTTCGACGCGGTCGTTCTCGCGACCGGCTCCCGCGTGCCGCGCGACCTGCCCGTCCCCGGGCGAGACCTCGAGGGTGTTCACTTCGCCCTCGACTACCTCTATGGCCGAAACCGCGCCGTCGCCGGCACCGCGGAGCCTGCGATCACGGCAGCCGGGAAGCACGTGATCGTCGTGGGTGGAGGAGACACGGGCGCCGACTGCGTCGCAAGCGCCCACCGGGAAGGAGCCGCCTCGGTCACCCAGGTCGAGTTGCTCGGCGAGCCGCCCGCGAGGAGGGCCGACGACGTTACCCCGTGGCCGCTCTGGCCCGTCAAGTACCGCCGCTCCTACGCGATCGACGAGGGCGGCGAGCAGATCTTCTCCCTCTCGACTGCCGGCTTCTCGGGAGACGGGGGAGTCGAGCAGATCCACTGGCTGCGAAACAGCGGCCGGCCGCCGTTCGACGCCGTCCCGGGTAGCGAAGAGACGAGGCCGGCCGACCTCGTCCTGCTCGCCATGGGCTTCGTCGGCCCAGAGTTGCAGCTGCTCGACAGTCTCGGGCTAGACCGCGACGCGCGAGGCAACGTCGCGGCCGACGACTACCAGAGTTCCCGCCCGGGCGTATTTGCCGCCGGCGACGCGCGCCGCGGCCAGTCACTGATCGTCTGGGCAATCGAGGAGGGACGCCGTTGCGCGACTGCCGTCCACGCGAGGCTGGGCAGCGCCCGCGCGGAGTGCAACCTCGGCCCTCGACGATAGGCGGAGGGAGGCGAGTTCGAGCCCTCAAGCCCGATCGACGGACGCGTCGGCCAGCAACTCGTCGTACACGCGGGTGACACGCGCGG
Organism: uncultured Actinomycetes bacterium; assembly: GCA_963767525.1. Classification (GTDB taxonomy): domain Bacteria; phylum Actinomycetota; class Thermoleophilia; order Gaiellales; family Gaiellaceae; genus Palsa-739. The sequence continues at coordinate 1,021,073 of CAVYEH010000001.1, read as the reverse complement.
TCGTCGCCTCGGCCCCGTGGTGGTGGAGCACGAGCTCGTGGCCGCGGGTCGCGAGCTTCTTGCGGCGGTCGGGATCCGCGAGCAGGCTCGTGATCGCCGCTGCGAGGGCCGCACTGTCTCCGGGCTCGACGAGGTGCGCCGTTCTGTCCGTCGACGACGAGCTCGTCGACGCCGCCGATCCGCGTCGCGACGACGGCGACCTCCGCCGCCATCGCCTCGAGCAGCGCGAGCGGAAAGCCTTCGTAGCGGGACGGCAGCACAAAGAGGTCGCTCGCTCGAAGGAGAGCGGGGATGTCCGACCGTGAGCCGAGGAACGTCACGCGCTCCTCGACTCCGAGGTCGAGTACGAGCTTCTCGAGCCGCATGCGCTCGGGGCCGTCGCCGGCGATGGCGAAGTACGCAGCCGGGACGCCCGGCACGGCCTCGATGAGCGTCTCGAGCCCCTTCTGCTCGTGCAGGCGAGCCGCTGTGAACACGAGCGGCGTCCGGTCGTCCCCCGTCAACGCGCGGCGCAGGGCGGGGTCGGGAGCCGCGGAGAAGCGCGCGACATCGACGGCGTTGTGGATCACCTCGACCTTGCCGCCCGCAAGTCGCAGGTCGCGCCGCAGCGCCTGGGCGATGTTGTCCGACACCGCGACGTACCGGCCGACTCCGCGGCCGATCGCGCGGAGTTGCACGAGGCTCGAGGTGCTGAGCGGAGCGTCGACGTAGAGCTGCACTGTCGCCACCACGGCCGGAACCCGGGCGAGCACCGCCGCGGCGAGCGGGAACTTGCACGCAAGCTGCCACGAGAGGTGGGCGTGGAACACGTCGGGCCGCTCGCGCCGCAGCAGTCGTGCGAGTGCGGGCACCTCCTTCAGGCCACCGATCCCGAGCGGAAGGGGCGGGATCGGGAGGAGCTCGGCGCCGGCCTCGGCGGCACGCCGCTCGAGCGGCTCGACCGCCTCCGCCGGGTGGTAGACGAGAGTCGGCCGCCACCTGTCGCGATCGAGGTGCTCGAGGAACAGGAGCAGTGCGGCCTCCGCTCCCCCGAACGCGGTCGCATCGGAGAACAGGAACAGCGAGCGCGGCGTGCTCATCCGCCCTGCCCTAGCCGGCGTTGCAGCTCGCCGGGCCGCCTCCTCGTAGCTCTGTTCCAGCCGCTCCGCGTACGCCTCGGGGCTGTGCCGGCGCGCGGCGTAGGCACGGGCGCGAGCCCCAAGCTCCGCCCGGGCGGTCGGGTCCGCGAGCAGCCGGGCGACGGCCGCCGCCGTTTCGTCGGCGTCGTCGGCGACGAGGAGCGGAGCCGGCGCCGCGAGCTCGATTCCCTCCGCCCCCCGCGTCGTCGTCACGACCGCCTTCCCGGCTGCGAGTGCCTGCAGCACTTTCATGCGCATCCCGCCGCCCGTCCGGACCGGCGCGACGACGACTGCCGCCCGCGCAAGCTCGTGCTCGATTCGCGGTGCGTCGGGTCGCAGCTCGATGTCAGCGGCCGCGAGCGCGCGAATCTCCGCAGGCATGGCCGCGCCCACGACGAGAAGCTTCGCCCCGCAGCCGCGCGCACGGAGCGCCGGCATCAGCCGCTCTGCGAGCCAGCGCGCGGCGTCGACGTTCGGCGGATGCGTGAAGTTGCCGGCGAAGAGGATCGTTCCGGGTTCCTCGGCGCGCGCATCGAGCGCCTCGGGGAGCGCGATCCCGAACGGGTTGACTCGGACTCGCTCGAGGAGCTGCGGAGCAAGCGACCCGATCCCGTCGCGATCGCGCACGCCGAACACCTGGATGACGTCGGCGCGAGACCAGACGCTCCGCTCGTACGCTGGCCAGCGCCGCCAGTCGAGCTCAGAGAAGGCCCAGCCCGGCCAGGAGGCCGGCGCCGCCGGAGGACGGGACGCCCCGCGAGCTCGCCGCACCTCGTGCTCGGTCAGCACTCGCGGGAGCCCGGCCGGAACGGTGTAGCTCCCCGTCGCGTTGTCCTCGAACGCCGCCACGTCGAAGTCGCGCTCGGCGGTGAGCCGGTCGAGCGTCTGCTGCATCCCCGCGACGGCGAACCAGACAGTGCGCCAGGGCGTGCCTCCGCGCAGCCAGCTTCCCGCCAGCGCAGCCCGGCGGCGCCAGCGGCCGTCCGCGCCGGTCGAGCGGACCGCGACGTGGAGATCGACGCCGTCGCCACGCAACCGCTCGAGTGCCTCCGCCTCCCCGGGCTCCCCCGTCGCGGCGGTCACGAGCGTTACGTCATGGCCGCGGGCGAGGAGGCCGGCCAGCTGGGCATGCAGCACGAGCGGGATCGCTCCGTGGGCGTCCGCCTGAGGCGGCATCGGCGTAACGAGCAGAATCCTCATCCTCTTCTCCGGTCTCAGCGCGCGCGCTGGAGCCGGCCGAGCAGCCCGTTGAACCCGCGGCGGCGGCTCGGGTAGAGGAACCAGCCGGCGAGCCTCGTCGCCAGGCTGCGGGGCGCGACGGTCATGCCGAGGAACCAGAGGTCGTACAGCGCCCGCAGCGGCGGTCGCACGTCGAATCGCCTCGACGTTGCTCGGATGCCGGCGAGAAGGAGACCCGACCGCGTGTCGCCGGGCCGCGGGTGCTGCGCCGGATCGAGGCGCAGCGAGATGAGCCGGTTGGCGACGTCGGCAACCGACAGGATCGGCCCCGGCGCGCGCGGCAGCCCGAGCCGGTCCGCGACATGCTCGAGCTCGACGGAAACTTCCGCGGCGTAGCCGATCGAGTTACGCACATTGGCCACCGACACGACGGCCGACTGCGGCTCGTAACTGTTCGCGCCGTGCACCCGGTAGCGCCCGCCGATGTCGTCGAGGGAGGCGACCGGGCCCAAGAGCGCAGCGAGATGGACGAGATACCGGTCGGCGCAGAGACGGAACCGTTTCTCGGGGATCGGGAAGAGCTCGGCCACCGCCTCGCGACGGAACGCGTTGCCGCTCGTAGCGAGCCAGACGAGGTCGAAACCGAACGCGAGCTCGGCCCGCCGCATGTCGCCCTGCGGCAGCGCGAGGTGCGGCAGCGGCTTGACCTCGCCCGTCAGCCGCCCGGCTGCGTCGATCACTTCGAGCCGGTACTGCACCTTCACGAGCGCCGGCTCTCGCGCGAACCGGCCGGCGACGAGGTCGGCGGCGTGGGGCAGCAGCACGTCGTCGGCGTCGAGGAAGATGATGATGTCCTCCCGGCACGCTGCGTACCCCACGTTGAACGCCGACGCCTGGCCGCCGTTCTCCTTGAGGATGAGTTCGACGCGGTCCGCGTAGCCGGACAGGAACTCGCGCGACTCATCGGTGGAGCCGTCGTCGACGACGATCACGCGGACTGCGTCGTACGACTGCGCGAGGGCGCTCTCGACCGCCGCGACGAGATAGCGCGCGTAGTTGTAGTTGTCGATCACGATCGCCACCGACGGTGTGACCATGGCTGCCGGTGAGCCCACTTCTCCTCATCTTTCCACGCCCTCGGGACGGCGGGTCAGCGGGGCAGGCTGATTACGATCGGCGCATCGTGCGCAGACTGATTCCGCTCCCGGTCGCGAAGCGGCTTGCCCCCGCCGCCGCGGCTGTCGGAGCCCGTCGGGTCGCGCACGGGACCGCGGTCGTTCTCATGTACCACCGGGTCGCCGACGTCTCGTTCGACCCGTGGCGGCTCGCGGTATCGCCAGAGCGGTTCGCCGAGCAGATTGCGGTGCTGCGCCGGCACTTCGAGCCTCTGACCCTCGCGGCGCTGGCCGACGACGCCGAGCGTGGCACGCTCCGTCCGCGCTCGGTCGCCGTTACGTTCGACGATGGTTACCGGGACGGCTTGACGGACGCGAAGCCGATCCTCGAGCAGCACGGCGTCCCGGCAACCGTGTTCGTCACGAGCGGGTACGTCGGCTCGGGCCGTGACTTCTGGTGGCACGACCTCGAGCGGTGCTGCTTCTCCCCTACACGGCCGTCCGAGGGCCGGTTCGAGAGCGGAAGCGTCAGCGCCGACTGGTCGGCGCCGAATGACGAGCTGTACTTCGAGATGTGGCGACAGCTGCAACCGCTCGCGCACGACGAGCGCGACGAGCGCCTCGCCGAGCTAGCCGCGGCCTCGGGTGCGGGAGACAGCGCAACGACGACGATGACGGAAGAGGAGCTCGTGCAACTTGCAGACGGCGGGTTGGTGGACGTCGGAGGCCACACCGTCACCCACCCGAGCCTGCCGATGCTCACGCCGGCCGGGCAGCTCGACGAGATCCGCGACGGGCGACTGCAACTCGAGCGGATCCTCGGCCGGGCGGTGACGAGCTTCTCGTTCCCGCACGGCGACCACACGGCCGCGTCTGCCGGGATGATGCGTGAGGCCGGCTTCGAGCGTGCGTGTGTCTCGATCGAGGCGCCTGTTCACCCCGGCGCAGACCGGTTCCAGCTTCCCCGCCGCCGGGTCGTGAACTGGACCGGCGACGAGTTCACGTGGCACCTTTCCCGGTTCTTCCGCTGAGCGTCGCCGGGGTTCCGCCGGCGTCCTGCACGCCGAGCCAGAAGAAGTAGTCGCTCGCGAGAGCGTAGAAGAGCGTCGTGTGCCCCGGCGCCACACGCTCGAGGACGCGTGCGAGCGCCACCACGACGTGCGGTACCCCGAGCCGGCTCGCGCGCAGGAGCAGCGCTCTGACGGACGACCAGCCGCGCGGCCCCCCGCGGAAGGCGGCCACCTCGGCCCCCGCTCCTGGATGCGTCACGGCGAGCTGGACCGCAGTTCGGCCGGTACCGCGCATGTCGTGCGCGAAGTCGGCGAAGGACTTGTCGTACGACTGCGTGGCGACGGCGCGAGGCTCGAACACCACACCAACCTTCGCCTCCCGCAGACGGACGAACAGCTCGAGATCCTCGTGTCCGTACTGGGTGTAGGCGTCGTCGAACCCGCCGACCTCGGCGAAAACCGCCGTCGGGAACGACGTGTTCCCCGTGTAGAAGTCGCGCAGATGGGGCCGTTCCGGAGTGGAGACCCGCGCGTGATGTTCCTCGAAGTTCCGGGCGATCCAGCGCTCGAGCGGAGACGTGCGCGCAGTGACGGCGATCGGGACGGCGCCCATCACCGCGACTCGCGGTGTCTGCCGGTGGCGCTCGAGATGCGCCGCGAGCCAGTCCGGGCTCGGATCCATGTCGTCGTCGAGGAAGACGACGATCTCCCCCGTCGCCCGCGCGGCGCCCGCGTTGCACGCCGCGGCGCGGCCTCGCTTCTCCTCCTGCACGACGACGAGACGGTACGGGGCCTCGAACCGCTCGACGAGCTCGTCGGTGCCGTCCACAACGTGGTTCAGCACGACGATCGTCTCGACGCGGTCGGCCCCGACGGTCTGCCGGCCGAGGCTCGCCAACAGCCTCGCCACCGCCTCGCGGCGACCCGCGGTCGGGACGACTACCGACGCCTCCGGGCGCATCACGCCGTCCCCCGCCGCATGAAGCGCCGCAACGCCTCGCGCTCCTCGGGCCGCGCGCACAGCACGACGTAGACGGCCACGTAGACGATTCCGCCGACGGCGCCGACAACGAGAACCGAGAGAAGCGAGGACGGTTCGAGCCACGAGCGCAGCCCGTACAGAACCGCAAGCGTCGGCACGACCGGCACGAAGGCGGGGACGACGACCTCGCGCAGCACGTCGCGGCCGGCCAGGCCGATCGTCCGCATGGCGTACGGCGCCACGAGCACGAAGACCTCGAGAGCCGTCCCCACGAGCGTCCCGAGCGCGACGCCCTTCACTCCCAGCGGCCGCACGAGCGCGATCGAGAGGCCGAGGTTGACGGCCGCCGCCGCGAGCGCGTACTTGGCGAGCGGCCGGTGCTTCGCCATCGCCTGCAGGATCGAGCTCGCCGGCCACACGCTCATCGCGATGAGCCACGCGCCGACGAGGATCGTGACGAGGTAGCCGTCGTTTGCGTAGACGGGCCCGACCCAGGCCGACAGGAACTCCCCGGCGAGAACGGCGAGCCCGCAGCCGATGGGCAGGAATCCGACGATCGTCAGACGGGTGCCCGTGAGCGCAAGCTGGCGGAGACGCTCCGGCTCGGACTCGTGATCGAGCGCGGAGGCGGCGGGCAGGATCACCGTCTCGAACTGCGCCGCGAAGAGCTGCGGGATCGACGCCAGCCGACGCGCGAACGTGTACGGAGCGACCTGCCGGACGGGAAGGAAGGCGCCGATGACGATCTCGTCCGTCTTCGTGCCGATCTTCCCTGCCGCGTCGATCGCGAACACGGCGGAGCTGAACGCGAAGATCGAGCGGATCTGGCTGCGATCGACGTAGCGCGGGCGAAAGCTGACCTCCGGCAGCGAGCGCCTGATGAAATACACCATCGGGATCTGAACGATGAGCGTGAGGACGACATTCGCAACGACGATCCCGATGAGACCTGCCCCGGCGTGGAGCAGCCCGACGATCGAGGCCGCCAGAGCCAGCATCCCGGCGCTGCTGACGATGTTGATACGGGTGAACTCCTGCAGTCCCCGCAGCACCGCGTACGTCGTGCTCGTCGGCAGCTCGACCGCGACGCCGATCCCCGACGCGACCGTGAGCCACACGGCGGTCGTCTGCTGGCCCGGAGGGATGTTGAAGATGCGCGGGACGAGCGGCGCGAGGATGCAGGCCACCGCGACGGCGACCAGGCCGAGCGCCGCGTACAGCCAGAACGCGGTCGCGACCAGAGTCCGCACGCCCTCGCGGTCGTTCTTCGCGTGCAGCTCGGCGACGTACTTCGTCACCGCCGGGCCGACGCCGAGGTCGAGCAGCGCGCCGTACGCCGCGAGCGATCCGATCAACGCCCAGAGGCCGTAGCTCGTCGCGCCGACCCCGTGGAGGATGACCGGCGTGAGGAAGAACCAGACACCGAACGTCACGAGCCTGCCGGCGACGCTGCTGATCGTGCTCCGGGCGATCCGGCTGCCCATTACTCGTCCGCCGCCGTCAGCGGTCGCGGGACATACTGCGTCGCATGGAACGTGCCACAGGCCGCTACTCGATCGAGGCCGGCGACCCGCGCCGCGACGAAGAGGAGATCGTCCGTCTCTGCTCGGTCGAGCTGCCCGGATTCACGCGCGCACACTACTGCAAGTACTTCCTGGAAAACCCCCTCGGACCTCCCGCACTCGTCGTGGCGCGCCACGCGGCCGACGGCCTGGTCGGCGTCGCGGCGCTCCATCCGACGAGCTTCGTGGTCGACGGAAACACGTGCCCGGCGGCGATCGCGGGCAGCCTCACCGTGGATCGCCGGCATCGTGGCTTCGGCCCGGCGCTCGCGCTGCAGCGACGCCTCCTCGAGCTCGCGAGCGAGCGCGGATGGCGGTTCCTGCTCGCCCTGCCGAACGCGCAGTCGGCGGGCGTCTTCACGCGTGTCGGCTACACGGAGGTCGGAACGTTCTCCCGCTCGGTGCGGCTCCTCTCGGTCCGCGAGACACTGGCGAGCATGAAGCAGCGCTCCGGTGCGGGGACCCGCGAGCTCGCGCACGCGCTCGTGCGCCGGCGCGTCGCGCAGGCGGTGCGCGGGTGGTCGGTTTCGGCACCCGCGGCGTTCGGCGCCGAGCTGGCGCCGGCCTGGGACGCAGCGACGACCCAGGCATCGATCGTCCCGCTCCGCACGCCGGAACTTCTCGAGTGGAAGTACGAAAGCCTCTCGACCTTTTCGCTGACGACCGTCTCCCGGGAGGGCCAGGTCGCTGCGTTCTCGGTGTCCCGTGTCAGCTCGAATGTCAGGCATCTCGTCGACCTTTGCTGGCGCGACCGGGGCGCGGCCACGGCGATCCTCGCGGCCGAGATCGAGCGAAGCACCGCCGAGGGCCTGTCGGCCGTCGACCTCCTCCATCTCGGCGGGGACGGAGAGCTCGGGGCCGTGCTCGCCGGCCTCGGGTTCTTCTCCGTTCCCGCGCCCGCGCTGCGGGTCTACGCCGCGACCGAGCCGGCGCCGGCGTTCCGCACGCCGCAAGGGTGGCTCGTCTTCGAGGGCGCGATCGACGTCTGAGCGCACCGCGGCTAGATCGGACTGGTCAGGCTGACGCCGCGAGCCGAAGCGCGGCGGAATCGTCCGTCGGCAGCTCGAACGTGCTCTGCGCCGCAAGCAGCCGCTGCGCGTCGCGCGCCGCGAGCGGCTCGCTGAACACGAAGCCCTGGGAGAGCTCACAGCCGACCTCACGCAGCCGGCGCGCCTGCGCGGCGTGCTCGATGCCTTCGGCGACGGTGACGATGCCGAGCGAGTCCGCGAGGCGGAGGATCGCGTCGATGAAGCTCGTGTCCGCCTCGTCGCCCGCGAGCGGGTCGATGAATATCTTCGGGATCTTCAGCAGCTGGATCGGGAACTGCGCGAGGCGGCTCAGCGACGAGTAGCCCGTGCCGAAGTCGTCAATCGAGAGCGCGACGCCGAGGTCGCGGAGGCGGTGCATCGCCTTCAGCCCGTTGTGCTCGTCGCGCATGACACTCGACTCGGTGATCTCGACCGTGAGCCTCCGCGGATCGAACCGGTTGCGCGACAGGGCGAACGAGAGATCCTCCACGAGCCGCTCGTTCGTGAACTCGCCGGGCGCGAGATTGACCCAGAGGCCGATGTTCTCTGCGCCCGGGATCAGCTCCTGCCACTCGCGCACCTGGCTGAGGGCCTGGCGCATGACGGCGGCTCCGAGGTCGATGATGAGGCCGCTCTCCTCGGCGATCGCGAGGAAATCGTCGGGCTGGAGCAGTCCACGCTCGGGGTGCTCCCAGCGGGCAAGCGCCTCGAAGGCTTCAATCTCGCCGGTCTCGAGCGAGACCACCGGCTGGTAGTGGACGACGATCTCGTCGCGATCGAGCGCGACCCGCAACTCGAGAGCAAGCTCCTGCCGCTCGCGGAGACGCTGGTGGAAGCGCGGCTCATAGATCGCGTAATGGCTGCGCTCGTCGGCCTTCGCGACGTACATCGCAATGTCCGCGTTGCGCAGGAGCTCCTCGGCCGTCACCGCGTGGGGCCCCGTGAGAGCGATACCGATGCTGGCATGCGTGCTCGTCTCCCGGCCTGCCAGCCAGAACGGCTGGGCCAGCGCATCCCGGATCCGCTGTGCGACGTGCTCTGCGTCCGCCGCGTCCGTGCTCGCGAGAAGGACGCCGAACTCGTCGCCGCCGAGCCGGGACGGGGTGTCGCCCGGCCGGACAGCCGCCCGCAGGCGATCCGCGACCTGCGAGAGCATCTCGTCGCCGACCGCGTGACCCCAGCTGTCGTTGACGAACTTGAAGTCGTCGAGATCGAGGAAGAGGACGGCGCGGGAGGTGTTGTCGGTCGCGGCGCTCTCCACCGCCTCGGCGACGCGCGCCGCGAAGAGCGCGCGGTTCGGCAGCCCCGTGAGGGCGTCGTGGTACGCCTGGTGCCGCAGCTGCTCCTGCAACTCCGTCACCTGCGCGAGCGACTGCTCGAGGCGGCCGTTCTGAAGCAAGACGGCGGCGTGACTCGCGTACGTCTCGAAGAGGACGAGGTCGTTCTCGTCGAACTCCGTCACCTCGCCGACGCGGCCGCCGACGAGGAGGAGCCCGAAGACGCCCTCGTCGCCGCGGAGCACACCGACGACGCCGTCCGCCAGGGCACGGTCTGCGAGGAAGCCGTCGAGATGATGCCGCTCACGCTTGCGCGGCAGGAGGACCGCGCGCTCGGCGGCGCTCGCGTAAGAAATTGCATCTTCGGTCGCAGACGAGAGCGCGTCCGGACGCATGAGCGTCTGCCCCTCCGACCCGCTCGTGCTGCGCAGGACGGGCTCGTCGGAAGTGCGCGTGAGGAGGATGATCTCCGCGTAGTCGGCCCGCAGCAGCCGCTGGGCCGAGAGAAGGAGTTGGCCGATCGCGAGGCCCATCTCCGGCGCACCCTGCGCGGCGCGCATCGACTCGTAGAGGAACTCGACGTAGTCGCGCTGCGTGCGCTGCTGCATGTAGCCGCGGAAGGCGAGCAGGCACATCGCAACCGGGAACGCGAGCAGGAGAAGTCCGACCGGCCGGCTCTCCTCGAGCGCGACACCGACGAGCGCGAGGCACGTCACGGCGAGCGAGCCGACGAGCGAAAGGCCAAGCGTCTTGTGCACCTGCCGGAGAACTGCCGGCGTCCGCTCGGCCACCGCGATCACCGCGGAGACGAGCAGCACACCAAGAAGATGCGCGACGCCAACAGCGACGAGCGCGGCGACCCAGAGGCGGCCGTCGCCCACCCCGGCGATCGCGCGGAACGTGAGAAGCGCGACTCCCGTGCAAAGCGACTGCTCCGCAAGGTTGAACGCGAGCTTGACGGGACGCTGGCGGCGATTGACGGCGAGGGCGAGCCCCGCGCCCACGATCTGCCCTGCGAAGAGCGCCACCGGCGGTGCGAAGAAGAGGCCGAAGACGAGACCGACCTCCGTCATGGAGAGTGTGTGCGTCTGCTTTCTGAAGTGGACGTGGATGGGCCACGCCTCGGCGACGTAGAACGCGACGGCGATCCCCCACCACGGCAGCCACGCGCCGCCCGGCGCGTCACCGAGGCCGAGGCCGTGTCGCCAGACGAGGCCCGCCGCGGCTGCGATCGCCGTCGTCAAGAGCCAGACCGAGGCGGGTCCCCGGAGACGGAGCGAGAACGCCCGTGTGCCGGGTGCTTCGCCCATCAATCCCAGCCCAGGCCTGCCCAGACGTCACCCGACCAGGAGCTGCCCGACCAGCTGCTGCCACTCCACGACGAGCCGCTCCAGCTCGAGCCCGACCACGAGTTGCCGCTCCACGAGCTTCCGCTCCAGCTCGAACCCGACCAGCTGCTGCCGGCCCAGACGGCGCTGCTCCAGCTCGAGCCCGACCAGCTGTCGCCCGACCAGATGTTGCCGTTCCACGAGCCGCCCGACCAACTCGACGCGGCTGCCTCCGCGCGCGCCATGGCCCGCGAGTTGAAGTAGTGGCCGAAGATGTCCTGGTTACCCGTGAGCGCCACACCGTCCAGGGTGAGGTGATCGCTGCCGCGCGAGTCCTCGACCGAGCCGGTCCCGTTCGCAGACGGGAACGATTGCGCATCGGGCGCATCCGGGCAGCCCCACGAGCCACACGCATCGTTCGGATCCCTCTCCAGCCCGAGCGCCGGAAGGTTGATCGCGCCGGCGCCCTGGTAGTGGGCATCGAAGCCGGGGATGGTCGCGGCGCTGTCCGTCAGCATCGCCTTCACCTCGTCCGGTGACAGATCCGGGTACTTGTCGAGGAGCAGTGCGACGGCGCCGGACGTGATGGCCGCGGCCTCCGACGTGCCCGAACCGCGGAAGTACCGGTAGCCGACCGCACCCTCCGGATGGTTCTGATCGATGTAGGACCCGCGCACCCGGAGTCCCTGCATGTGCGTGCCGGGTGCGACGAGGTCGGGGTCCTTGCAGCCGCCGCAGCCGTTCGTGCGCGCGGAGTAGGAGGCGACGATGTCGTCCGACAGGTTGTTCGTTCCCATCGTGTTGTACGCGCCGGCCGCGATGATGTACGGGTCGTAGGCCGGATCCGAAAGGCCGCGTCCGTTGCCGGCCGCACCGCCGGTATTGCCGGCGGCGGCGACGACGACGATGCCGTGCTTCCACGCCTGCTCAGCTGCGTACGCAAGCGGGTCGGACGTGTACGGCAGGCCGGAGAGCGTCCCGTACGACAGATTGATCACGCGAATGTTGAAGCCCGGGTCATCTGCGTGCTGCACGACCCAGTCGATCGCTGCGATCACCTGGGTCACGTCGGCGCCACCGTCGGCGGTTGCGACCTTGAGGGAGACGATCCGGGCATCCGGCGCAATGCCGCGGTACGCGTACGCGCTCGAGTACGAGGTGGACAGAGCGGAGTCGTGCCCGGCGATCAGGCCGGCCATGAACGTCCCGTGCCCGTTCGTGTCGAGGTTCTGCAGGTTCGAGCTCTGGGACTCGAGTGAGAGGTCCGGGCCGTAGACGACCTTGCCGCGGCCGTTGAGCCCCTGCACCGGCGAGACGCCCGTGTCGATCACGGCGACATCGACGCCTTGGCCCGTGTAGCCGGAGTTCCACCAGGACTGAGCGCCCATCTGGGCGGTGAGGTTGTACATCGAGTAGCCGTCCGCCGCCGGGTTGTACGCGGTAGTCGCGCCCCAACTCACGCCGGCGAAGGCGAACCAGATGACCATTACGCCGAGCGCGGCCAGACCTGTCCGCCGTCCGCCCCGCCCAAATACGCCAAAGATCGACACGCTCTCCTCCGTCCTGTTGCCGCAGTAAAAAAGCCTGGCGCACCGTGACGGGGGGACAGACGCCGAACATCCCCCGAAAAGGGGCAACGACGGAAGATCCCTCGGACGAGGGTTAGGAAAGACGGACGGAGCGGAACGACGGACTAGCCGTCGTTCATACGGTCGATCGCGGCGCGGCCTTCCTCGTGGACGCGGCGGCGGCGCTCCTCGAGCGACTCGGCACTCGTGTCCGGCTCGACGTTCTCCGGCTCGACCGGCGGCGGCTCCTCGCTCGCCCGAGCGTCGGCGAGCTTCGCGCGCAGCTCCTCGGCGCGGTCGTCGGGCTCCGGCTCCGGCTCCGGCGGAGTCGCGGTCGCGGGCGCGGTCACCGGCGCCGTCGCGGGCGCCGGCTTCTGCCGCCGCTTCCATATGCGGTACGCGATCACGCCCGAGAGAATTCCCGCGATCCAGTTCATGAGGCGTCTCATCGACCTGATGCTACTCTGGCCGCGCTTCCTGCCCCGTCAACGTGCCGTTTCAACCCGAGCGGCGCTGGCAGTCGGGGCCGACATCTGACCATGGGAAGGACGGTATCGGGGCTATGAGCGTAGGCTCGACGGAGCTCACAAAAGAGCGGAGGCGGCGGCTTGGCCGGCGCCGGAGCGGGAAATGACGAGTTACGAAATCTTGCTGCTGCTGGACCCCGAGCAGGCTGAGGCGCGCCAGGACGAGATCGTCGCGCACTCGCGCGAGATCGTCGAGAAGGCCGGTGGGACGTGGCAGAGCCATGACGCGTGGGGCCGCCGGCGCCTCGCCTATCCGATCGCGAAGAAGGAGGAGGGCGTCTACCACCTCCTCGTGTTCGACGCCGACGGGCCGACGCTCGACGAGGTCTCCCGCGTCCTGAAGATCGACGACGCAGTGCTGCGCCACATGGCGACCCGCCACATCGCCGGCTCGCGCACGGGCGCGCCGCGCGACGACGGCGCCGCTTCGGCCCCGGCCGCTGCACCTGCTGACGAGGCTCCCGCAGCTCAAGCCCCCGCAGTCGAAAATCCGGCGGACGAGACTCCTGTGGACGAGTCCGAAACCGACGTTTCGGAGGAGGCAGAGCCGGAGTACGCTCCCACCGAGGAGGAACCGGCAGAGGTTCCCGCTGAGGCGGAGGAGGAGTAAGAAATGGCAGCCAACATCAACCGCGTCGTGCTCGTCGGCAACCTGACGAGAGACCCCGAGCTACGCCACACCCCCGGCGGCACCCCCGTCTGCAACCTCGGCATCGCCGTCAACAGCCGGCGCCGCGACGAGTCGGGCAACTGGGTCGACAAGCCGAACTTCTTCCGCGTCTCCGTCTTCGGCAACCAGGCCGAGAGCTGCGCCCAGTACCTGAGCAAGGGCCGGCCCGTCGCGATCGACGGCCGCCTCGACTGGCGCCAGTGGGAGCAGGACGGCGTGAAGCGCGAGGCCGTCGAGATCGTCGCCGAGAGCGTCCAGTTCCTCGGCAGCCGCGGCGACGGCGAGGGCGGCGGCGGCGGAAACCAGTTCGTGCCGGCGGGCGCCTCCGAATCCTCGGGCTCGGGCGGCGCCGACTTCCCGGCCGCAACCGACGACGACATCCCCTTCTAGGAGTCTCATGGCCAGAGAGAAGACCCAACAAAACTCGCAGCGCAGCAAGCGGCCCGGCGGGCCGGCCGGCGCGATCCGGCGGCGCAACTGCTTCTTCTGCAAGGAGAAGGTCGCCGAGGTCGACTACAAGAACATCACCCAGCTCCGGCGCTACGTCTCGGAGCGGGGGAAGATCCGCAGCCGCCGCATCACGGGCGCGTGCCGGCGCCACCAGGTGCAGGTCGCGCAGGCCGTGAAGCGCGCCCGCGAGATGGCGCTCCTGCCGTACGTGGCGGAGGGCTCGGAGGACAACGAGGGCGGGCGCGGCGGGCGCCGCGACCGCGGCGACAGGGGCGACCGGTAGATGCAGGTCATCCTCCTCAAGGACGTCGACCACGTCGGCCTGCGCGGTGACGTCGTCTCGGTCGCGCGCGGCTACGCGCGGAACTTCCTCCTGCCGCGCAAGCTCGCCGAGGTGGCGACGCCGGCGCGCGTCGCCGAGCTCGAGAAGCGCGACGCGCAGCGGGCACGCCACGAGGCGAAGACGGTCGAGGACGCGCAGGCGATCGCCGCGACGCTCGAGCAGACGGTGCTCCGCTTCGAGGTCAAGGCCGGCCCGACCGGCTCGCTCTTCGGCTCGGTCACGCCGACCGACATCGTCGACGAGCTGTGGCAGTCGAAGAAGATCCGCGTCGACCGGCGCAAGATCGACACCGCCCCGATCAAGCGGATCGGCCGCTACGCGATTCCCGTCGACATCTTCCAGGACGTCCGCGTCGAGATCCGCACCGAGGTCATCCCGGAGGGCGGCGAGCTGCCGTCCGAGGAGGAGCTCGAGGCGATGGAGGCGGCCGAGCGCGCCGAGCACGAGCCCGTCGCCGAGGATCACACGGAGCTCGAGGAGACGCTCGCTGCGGAGGACGCAGCCGCCGAAGCCGAGCCCGAAGTCGAAGTCGAAGCCGAGGCCGAGCCCGAGGCGCGAGTGGCGGGCCGACGCCGAAGCTGCGCTGGCCGAGGAGTAACGCGACCAACGATGCAGGTACCCGGTACCGCGCGCATGCGGTCGCGTCGCCGTGCCCGGATGCGCGCGGCACCAGGTTCCGGTCTGTGTGAGCGTTGATCCACAGCTCTGTGGATCTCGCCACGAAGTTCCCGCTCAGAGCGGTTCTTCCATCCACAGATACGCCGTCCGGCGCGCCTGCAACCATGGTCGATTCACCTGCAAATGGCAGAAAACGACCTGTTCACAAATGGACATACCAACACCTGGCAACTCGCGACCGCGCCTGCTGGAATCGAAGCGCATGGCTCTCGCCCCCGTCCCGACACCCGCGCCCTCTCCCGCTGCTCCAAGTGCGGGCGCGATCCCCCCGCAAAATCTCGAAGCTGAGGAGTCCGTTCTCGGGGCGATGATGATCTCGCCGCTCGCGATCGCGGCGGTGAGCGAGATCCTCGACGCGTCCGACTTCTACCGCGAGTCGCACGCGAAGATCTACCGCGCGGCGCTCGCGCTCTACTCGAAGAACGAGCCGGTCGACGCGATCACGCTCACGAACGAGCTCGAGCAGCGCGGCGAGCTCGAGGAGGTCGGCGGCCGTGTCCGGCTGCACGAGCTCTCGCTCATCGTCCCGGCGAGCGCGAACGCCGGCCACTACGCCGAGATCGTCCGCGAGACGGCGACGCTGCGCGGCCTGATCCGCGCCGGCGGCGAGATCGCGCAGCTCGGCTGGGAGCGCGAGGGCGAGCCGGCCGAGCTCGTCGCGCGCGCCGAGGACCTCGTCTTCCAGCTCGCCGAGCGCCGCGCCGAAGGCGAGCTCGTCCTCTTCAAGGACGCGCTCGTCGACGACATTCCAGCGGATCAACAAGCTCTACGAGGAAGGCGCCGAGGTCACGGGCCTGCCGAGCGGCTTCAAGGATCTCGACAACCTCACAGCCGGTTTCCAGCCCGCGAACCTCATCATCCTTGCCGCCCGCCCGTCGATGGGAAAGAGCGCGTTCGCGCTCGAGATCGCGAACCACGTCGCCGTCGACGCGGGCAAGCCGTGCGCGTTCTTCAGCCTCGAGATGTCGCAGCAAGAGGTCGCGCAGCGCCTCATGTGCTCGCGCGCGAAGGTCGACGCGCACCACATCCGCACCGGCAAGCTCGCGAAGGACGACTGGCCGCGGCTCATCGCACGCGTGCGGCCAGCTCGAGGCGGCGCCGCTCTACGTCGACGACACGCCGGGCCTCAGCCTCCTCGAGCTCCGCGCCCGCGCACAGACATTGAAGCGCCGCGCAGCCGGACCTCGGCCTCATCGTCGTCGACTACCTCCAGCTCATGACGACCGGCCGTAGCGAGGAGAGCCGCCTCCAGGAGGTCTCGAGAATCTCCCGCGACCTCAAGGCGCTCGCGAAGGACCTCGACGTCCCGGTCATCGCGCTCTCCCAGCTCAACCGCTCGCCCGAGCAGCGCCACGACAAGCGGCCGATGCTCTCCGACCTCCGCGAGTCGGGCTCGATCGAGCAGGACGCCGACATGGTGATGTTCCTCTACCGCGAGGAGTACTACGACCGCGAGATGGAGGACGACACGAAGAAGGGCGTCGCCGAGGTCATCATCGCCAAGCACCGGAACGGCCCGACCGGATCCTTCAACGTCGCATGGATGAGCCGCTATGCCAAGTTCGCAAGCCTCTCACATCAACCCCAATAACCCCGTGCCCACTAAACCCCTGACGGTGCGCTGCCTCGGCTGCGGACGCGAGTTCGCGACCGAGGAAGTGCACCTCCTCGGCCAGACGTTCGCGGCCGAGCGGTACTGCGACGTCTGCCGCGAGGGCGAGAAGGCGGAAGGACGAGCAGCGCGCCGCCGACACGCGGTGGGCGCGCGTGCGGGTTCCGTCCGCGTACGACGGCTGCTCGTTCGAGACGTTCGAGCCGGTGCCCGACACCGCGAACGCGCTCGCGGTGTGCCGGCAGTGGGCGCGCGAGCTGCGCGCCGGGACGGATCTGCGGCAGGGCCTGTTGCTGCGTGGCAACCCGGGCGCGGGCAAGACGCATCTCGCGGTCGCGATCCTCCGCGAGGTCGTGTGGAGCGACCGGCGCAAGACGGCGCTGTTCCTCAACGTTCCGGCGTGGCTCAACGCGCTCCGCGAGAGCTTCGACGGCGGAGAACCGCCGCCGACTCCGAGCGGCTACGACCTCGTCGTCCTCGACGACCTCGGCGCAGAGCACTGGACGAGCTGGGCAGTGCGACCGGATCTACACGCTCGTCAACCAGCGCGAGCAGCAGCGGGGACTCCTCATCGTCACGACGAACCTCGACTGGGGAACGCTCGCCGGCCGAGTAGGCGGCCCAACCGCAAGCCGCCTCCGCCGCCTGACGCGCGAAGTGCACGTCGACGCGCGCGACGACTTCCGCGAGCGCGCCGCTGCCTAGACGGTTGCTGTGTGTCCCACCCCGGCGTCCCTTTCGGACGCGAGGACGGCGACGCCAACCCCCAACCGAGTGTTTTTCGTCAAGTCCGGGCTCGTACTGCCGAAATCTCTCGTCGTGGGCTCGAGACGGCCGGAAACAAGCGGAGAATCCGTGACGAGAGCGGCGGCGCGGCTGCGGCGAGGTGTGATCCTCTTGACCGTGCTGTTCGGCGCCGCCGTGGCGGTTGCGCCGGCCTTCGGTAGCGCCATCATCGGCCGCAACGTGGCGCATCCAACGCTGAGCGTCGACCGTCAGGGGCGCGCTCACGTGAGCTACTCCATCGGCGGCCGCAGGACGACGCTGGCTGCCTGGGGCGCGATCAACGCCCGCAAACCGAACCGACGGGTATCTCAGGTCGAGTTCCACATCCGCTATGGAGAACGCGGCCGCGGGGCATGCCTCCCGTACGACGGGCCGTCGCTTGCCTGGGTCGTCAAAGCGTGCAAGGCACCGGACGGAAGCTACTGGGCACTCCAGTCGTGGCAGCGCCTGAAGCCGAACTACGGCGGGAGCAGCGGCCCCTGGGAGCTTCACCTCTCTCACTGGCGCGGCCCGCTCGCGGAGCTTGTCGTCTACCAGAACTGGGCGTACGGCGGCTTCCGCCACCTCTTCGGCCGGCTCACCTATGGCGGCACCGGCGTCTATGGGTTCAACGCGACGCCTGGGGGTAGCCCGCTCGACAGCTATGGCCGCAACATCTACGTCGACACCTTCAACTCGACGTATGGCAAAGGCTGGCATCGCGAGAACAGCTTCCTCACCCATCACAGAGGCAACACCCTCGGCGACTTCTGTTACGGGTTCTACCCGCACGCAGGGCATCCCACCGGGCGCGGAACCAAGTACCGGGCCACCGCGGAGGGCCCCGGCGTCACACCTGACGTGATGTGGGAAGAGAACGACATCGGCGATTTCGACCCGACGACTCAAGACCAGCTGCGGGGTCTCGAGCGGAGCTGGGGCGACCCGAAGTGCCGCGTCTGACGTCGCCGTAGCGCAAGTTTTCGGCCCAGCCCGGCTCATTCCAGGTGTCAGCGTTAGATTGACCGCGGCCGAAGGGAGACAGACGTGGTGCGCAGGGTGACGGTCGGAGTCAGCACGATCGCGGCGATGCTGCTCGTGACAGCCGGGGCCGGTAGTCCGGTCGCGGGAGCCGCGACTCCGCAACAGCCTCAGCTCGTGATGCCGCAAGGCACGGCGTTCGCCGTCCTCGGACACGACTGCGGCGGCATCAAGGAGAACGCCTTCGTCACCGGCTTTGACGACTCGGTCGATCCGGCCGCCGGCTTCCCGACCGGGTTCGTCGAGCTGACGACGCGCTGCAGCACCGGCGGGAAGGGAGGCCGAACGGTCACGTACACGGCGTGGACGGCCGACACGTGGGATCTCACCGGCGCGCTGCTCTCGTACTCCGTCTCCGCGCTCCCGCCGAGTGTCGACCCGGCTTTCTCGGCGACCGACCCGCTCACCGGCAACGAGATCTACAACGACGCGAGCCCGTGCCCCGGCACCGGCGGGACGGGCGCCGCCGCATACGCGTGCCTGCAGTGGGCGCCGACGTTCACGCCGCGGCCGCGAGTGACCGGCATCACGCCGGGCATCGGCCCGGCGACCGGCGGCGTCAGCGTGACTATTTCCGGAGACGGCTTCACGGCGGCGACTGACGTCGGCTTCGGCGGCACGCCCGCGGCAAGCGTCACCGTCAACAACGACAACTCGATCACGGCCGTCTCGCCGGCCGACGTTTCCGGCACGAGCCCGGACGCGGTCGACGTCACGGTCGCCTCACCCGGCGGCACGAGTTTCACGAGCGCGAACGACACGTTCACGTCGTACGCGCGGCCGGTGATCGCCGGCGTGCACCCGAACCGCGGCAGCGTCACCGGCGGCTACGACGTGACGGTGTCCGGCACGAACTTCGTCGGAACCACCGGAGTCACGGTCGGCGAGTCCACGACGTCGTGGCAAGTCGTCGACAACACGACATTGAGCGTCTACATCCCCGCGAGCGACGCCGTAGCCGGCGACACCGCGAGCATCACCGTGACCTCACTCGGCGGTACGAGCCCGAGCACGCCGGCCGCGAGGTTCACGTACACGGCCCCCGCTGCCGTCGCCGTCTCTCCGCGCAAAGGCATCCCCGGCGCCGTCGTCAACGCGAGAGGCGTCCGGTTCATCGCAGGAGAGACGGTCACGGTCACGTACCTGACCGGCCTCGCGTCCCCGAAGCCGGCCGAGGTGACGATCTGCGCCGCGACGGTGAAGGCCGGAGGTGCGTTCGTTTGCAAAGGCAAGATCCCGGGGAAGGCACGGGCCGGGGCCAAAGGCATCCACGAGATCGTCGCCACCGGTTCGGCCGGCGACTCCGCGGCGACGAGCTTCACCCGATCCTGACCGACGATGCCACGCGGGGACGCTCGCTCTCGCGTGCGTCCCCGCGTCCCGGAGCTACGGCTTGGCCCACGCGGGCAGATGCGCGAGACCCGCGTCGCTCTGGACCGGCAGTCGCACCGAGTGAGGCTGCCGGGCGGCGTCGTGCCACCGGAGGGTGAAGTGACCCTTCCCGGCCTGCGCCACCTGAGAGCCCGCGCTGGGCACGTACGGGAGCTTGTACACGCCGGGCTTCATCACGGCCGGCAGGCAGACCGGCGCGCCACACCCTGCGATGACGTTGTTCGGACCGTTGTCCCAGTTCAATCCCGTCCCGCCGTTCGCGTTACGAATCGTGATCTTGAGATAGATCGCCGCGTAATTCGTCGCGTGCACGCCGTCGGCCGGAACCCTCGTCGGGTCGACGACGGCCACGCCCTTCCCCCACGTGCCGGACGTCACCTTGTCGACGACCGGCAACGGCTTGGCCCACGCCGGCAGGTTCGCGAAGCCGACATCGCTCTGAATCGGCAGCCGCAGCGAGCGGAGCTTCCGGTTGGCGTCGTGCCAGCGAAGGGTGAAGTGCCCGATGCCGGCCTCGACCAGCGGACCGCCCGCACCGGCGACGTAGGGGAACCGGTAGACGCCGGGCTTCATCACGACGGGCAGGCAGCCCGGCGCGCCACACCCTCCGATGACCTTGTTCGGACCGTCGTCCCAGATCAACGTAATCCCGCCGTTGCTCGCACGCAGCGTGATCGTGAGCTTGACCGCCGCGTAGGCACTTGGAGTTGCGTTGTTCGCGGGAACCGTCGGGTCGGCGACGGCCACGCCCATGCCCCAGGAACCCGTCGTCACCGAGTCGGTAGTCGACTTGGCCCACGACGCTGAGGCCGACAGGACCAGTGCCATGAGACCAGCCCCCACCAGTGCGAGGACACGTTGCACGACAACCCCCTCCTTCACTGAATCGCCCGCCCCGAGCTAGACCGGGAAAGTGTGGTCCGCGGACGGGACCGTCGCCGCACCGATCAACGCGGGGCAAGCGCCTGCTTGGCTTGGTCCCAAGCGTGGCATCGCGGCGCGCCCGGGCGCATCGGGGATACCTCGCACCGCATGCGCAGCCGCTGTGTCTTTCCCGAACGTTGGGGATTCCTTGTTCCCCCTTTGTCCCGGCGCTGGCACACGGCGACGTAGAACAACTCCGTTCCCTCTCTCACAGCAAAAGGAGTTGCCATGCGCAAGCCAACCACCCTGATCTTCGCCACCTCGGCCCTCGTCGGCGCCGCGGCGCTTGCCGTCCCCGCCGCCGCCCTCGCGACCACGTCGAACCGTCAGATCGCCGTCCACGCCGGCCCGTCCTTTCCCCTGGTGACCGGCACCGCCCAATACCAGTCCCAGCCCGGGCAGCGCGAGTTCCAGGTCGAACTCAACCACCTGAAGTCGCTCGCCGGTCGTTCCGTCCTCGTCCGCGCCAACGGCGCCAACGTCGGCTGGGCGAAAGTCTCCAGCACGGGGATCGCTCAGCTCACCCGCAACACCGAGCTCGGCCAGCGCGTCCCTCAGCTCGTCCACGGCTCCACCGTCGCCGTCGTGACGGGCAGCGCCGGCGCTCTCGTCGCCTCGGGCACGTTCTAGGAGCCACCCAGCTCTCGGGGCGGCAGCCGTTGCTTCGGCCGCCCCGAGCCGGCGTCGGCATACTTCCTCGACGTGCCCGGAACCGTGATTGTGGGCGCGCAGTGGGGCGACGAAGGCAAGGGCAAGATCGTCGACCTGCTCGCCCAAAACTCCGACGTCGTGTGCCGCTATCAGGGCGGCCCGAACGCAGGCCACACCATCGTGGTCGGTGACGACACGTACAAGATCCGCGCCCTGCCGAGCGGCATCGTCCGCGGCATCCCGTGCGTCATCGGCAACGGCTGCGTCGTCGATCTCGAAGTCCTCATCGGCGAGCTCGACCAGTTCCCCGACGCCGAGGTGTACCTCTCCGGCAACGCGCACCTGATCATGCCGTGGCACATCGCGATCGACCAGGCGAGCGAGCGCCGCCTCGGCAAGCTCGCGATCGGGACGACACGCCGCGGGATCGGGCCGTGCTATGCCGACAAGGCGATGCGGCTCGGGATCCGCGTCCAGGACATCCTCGACCCGAAGATCCTCCGCCAGAAGATCGAGGTCGCGCTCGCGGAGAAGAACCTCTGGCTCACGCGGGTCTACGAAGCCGAGCCGTTCGACCTCGAGACCGTCGCGGCGGAGTACGAGGGCTACGCCCAGCGGCTGCGCCCGTACGTCGCCGACACGTCCCTCTACGTCGAGACCGCGCTGCGCGACGGCAAGGACGTGCTCTTCGAGGGCGCGCAGGCGACGCTGCTCGACCTCGACCACGGCACGTATCCGTTCGTCACCTCGTCGAACCCCGTCGCGGGGCAGGCGGCGATCGGGCTCGGGATCGGACCGAAGCGCATCGACCGCGTGCTCGGCGTCTCGAAGGCGTACGTCACGCGCGTCGGCGAAGGGCCGTTCCCGTCGGAGATCGAGGGAGACGACCAGGCGCGAATGCGCGAGCTCGGCGACGAGTACGGCACCGTGACCGGCCGCGAACGGCGCTGCGGCTGGCTCGACCTCGTCGCGCTGCGGTACGCGGTGCGCGTGAACGGCATCGACGAGCTTGCGCTGACGAAGCTCGACGTCCTCTCCCACTTCGCCGAGCTGCCGGTCTGCGTCCGCTACCGCATGCGCGACGGCAGCGAGACGCGCGACTTCCCCGCGCACCAGAGCGACTTCCACGCAGCGGCGCCCGTGTACGAGACACTGCCCGGCTGGAACGAGCCTCTCGACGGCTGTCACTCCGTTGCGGATCTGCCCGACGCCGCGCGCGCCTACGTCGAGTTCGTCGAGCGGGAGCTCGGCGTCGCGGTGAGTCTCGTCGGCACCGGCGCCGAGCGCGAGTCGGTCCTCAGCCGCGGCTGACGCGGGCCGCCCAGGCGCGGCCCGAGAGCGTGAACGGGCCGGCCGGGTCGCCGAGCTCGTGCCTCAGCTCTGCGCGGGCTTCCTCGAGGCCCTCGGCGTGAGCGACGCGATCCACGCGCCGGCCGGGCCGGCGCCGCCGAGCAGCGCATTCCAGTAGTCCTCGAAACCCTCGTAGTCGGCGACGACGTCGAGCGGCTCGACCTCCGCGCCGTCGCCGAGCAGCTCGGCGAGCTCGGGGCCGGTGCGGAACCGCGGCGGCTCGGCCGAGCGGCGCCGCCCATCCGCGCGCGGACGTGGTTGACCGAGGCGAGGAGTTGCTGCTCGTGGTAGTCCCACATGCAGATCGCTGTGCGGCCGCCGGAGACGCGCTTCATCTCGGCGACGCCCGTCCACGCGTCGCTCATGAATGCGACGACGAGCTGCGCGAGCGCGACGTCGAAGCTGCCGTCAGGCCACGGCAGCTGCTCCGCAGGCGCCGCGCGCACGTCGAGGTCGGGAAGGCGCCGCTGCAGCGAGGCGGCGAAATCGGGAGACGGCTCCGCGAGCGAGACCGTCGCGCCGCGGCGCAACAGCTCCTCGGTGAGCGCACCGGTCCCCGCGCCGACGTCGAGCACGTGATCGTCGGAGCTCACTCCCGCGAAGTCGGCGAACAGCGGCGCGAGCCGGCGCGAGAAGCGACCCATGAAGCTGTCGTAAGCGGAATCAGAGCTCCACATCTGTCGGAGTATTCACGTTGAGGAGAAGCGCTGCGTCGAGTGCGATCTCCGCGGTGTCGAGACCGGCGAGCACTGTCCGCAGCCGCCGCTCGTCCGTCTCGAACGCGGGCAGCGCCCGGCGCGCGACGGCGCACGGCAGCGGGCCGTTCTGCGCGACAGCCGCGTCGCGGCACGCGGCCGCGAGCTCGTGCAACGCCGCGGCGTTGAGGCGCGGCATGTCGACCGGGATCACGACGGCGAGCTCGTGCGACGCGGCGCGCAATCCGGCCGCGATCGCCGCGACCGGGCCGGTGCCTGGATCGTCGAGACCGCCCGGCCCGACGCAGATCCGCTCATCGCACGCCTCGCCGAGGAGCCGCCAGGCGCGGTCGCCGAGCGTCTCGCCGTCGTAGACCGCGAGCTCCTTCGGCGAGCCGAAGCGCGTGCTCGCACCGCCGGCGAGCAGGATCCCGGTCAGCTTTCGATGCGCCACGGCTCGGTGTAGACGTTCGCCGCGCCGCCGCGCACAAAGCCGCACAGCGTGATCCCGCGATCTGCAGCGAGCTCGACCGCGAGGCTCGACGGCGCGCCGACCGCGACGAGGACCGGACATCCGGCAACCGCCGCCTTTTGGACGAGCTCGAACGAGAGCCGCCCGCTCACGCAGAGGACGTGACCGGCGAGCGGCAGCAGCCCGTCGAGGAACGCGCGGCCGATCACCTTGTCCATCGCGTTGTGCCGGCCGACGTCCTCGCGCGCGCACACGAGCACGCCCGCCGCGGTGAAGAGGCCCGTCGCGTGGAGCCCGCCGGTCGCCTCGAACGCGGCCTGCGACTCGCGCAGCCTGTCGGGCAGCGCCGCGGCGACAGCGAGCACGATGCGGAGCTGCGACTCCACACGCGGCGCCTCGACCGCGACCGCATCGAGCGCTCCTTTCCCGCAGACGCCGCACGAGGACGACGTGTAAAAGCTCCGCCGCAGCCGCTCGCGGTCGAAGCCCGGCGCGTCGACGTCGATCGTGTTCGCCGCGAGGTCGTCGGGCACGCGCGCCGCCTCGGGCTTGAGTCCCTCTGAGAGACAGAAGCCGAGCGCCAACTCCTCGTCGTGACCCGGCGTGCGCATCGTCACCGCGACCGGCTCGCCGCCGATGCGGATCTCGAGCGGCTCCTCCACCGCGACGCGGTCGCGCTCGCTCGCGCCGCCGGGAAACCGGACGACGTCGACGCCGGCAGCCGAGTACGGCGGGGCATCCATGGCCGGAGCGTTGCATACCATCGCCGGGTGCGGGTGCTCGTCGTCGGATCGGGAGCCAGGGAGCATGCGCTCTGCTGGTCGCTCTCGCGCAGCGCGGGCGTGGACGACCTCCACGTGGCGCCAGGCAACCCCGGCATCGCCGCGCTCGCGACGTGCCATCCCGTTCGCGCCGACGACCAGGCCGCGCTCTACTCGCTCGCGCGCGAGCTCCCTATCGACCTCGTCGTCGTCGGCCCCGAGGCGCCGCTCGTCGCGGGGCTCGCCGACGAGCTGCGCGCGCGTGGCATCGCGGTCTTCGGGCCGAGCGCCGCGGCCGCGCAGATCGAGGGGTCGAAGGCGTTCGCGAAGGACGTGATGGAGGCCGCGGGAGTCGCGAGTGCGCGGATGCTCGACATCGCGGAGCCGCCGTGCGTCGTCAAGGCGGACGGACTCGCCGCGGGCAAGGGTGTCTGGGTCTGCCGAACGCAGGAGGAGCTCGATGCGGCGCTCCGTTCGGTCGAGGCGCTCGGCCAGCCGTTCCACGTCGAGGAGCTGCTCGAAGGGCCTGAGCTCTCGGTCTTCGCTATCGCGGCCGGCGAGGAAGCGGTCGTGCTCCCTCCGTCGCGCGACTACAAGCGCGTCGGCGACGGCGACACCGGCCCGAACACCGGCGGGATGGGCTCGTTCTCGCCGCTCCCCGACGTCCCCGACGCCGAGGCGCACGAGATCCTCGAGACCGTCCACCTCCCCGTCCTGCGCGAGCTCTCCCGGCGCGGCGCCCCGTTCCACGGGTGTCTCTACGGCGGCCTGATGCGCACCGCGAACGGCATCCGCGTGATCGAGTTCAACTGCCGCTTCGGCGACCCCGACTCGCAACCTGTGCTCGCGCGGCTCGAGAGCGACCTTCTGCCGCTGCTCACCGCCGAGCTCGCGACGCCGCGCGTCGCCGACCGGGCCGCCGTCAATGTCGTGCTCGCGGCTCCCGACTATCCGGCGCGGAGCGACTACCGCGGTGTCTTGATCGACGGCGTCGAGGACGCGGAGGCGACCGGCGCGCTCGTCTTCCACGCGGGCACGGCGCTGCAGGAACGGCGGCTCGTGACGAACGGTGGCCGCATCCTCAACGTCGTCGGGCAGGGAGAGACCGTCGCCGCCGCGCGAACTGCGGCCTACGACGCCGTCTCCTGCATACATTTCGACGGCATGCAGTTCCGCACCGACATCGCCGCCAATGTCTGAGGCTCCCGTCGTCGGGATCCTCGTCGGCTCCGAGTCGGACCGTGAGCGGATGGAGGGCGCGACGAAGACACTTGCCGAGGCAGGCGTCGCGTACGAGTTCGAGGTGCGCTCGGCGCACCGCAACCCCGGACTCCGTCGCGGAGTACGCGAAGACGGCGCGCGAGCGTGGCCTCCGCGTCCTCATCTGCGGCGCCGGTCTGGCGGCGGCGCTGCCGGGAGCGGTCGCGGCGCACACCGACCTGCCCGTGATCGGCGTCCCGCTCCGCTCGAGCCTCAGCGTCCTCGACGGGCTCGACGCGCTCCTCTCGATCGCGCAGATGCCACCCGGCGTCCCGGTCGCAGCGGTCGGCGTCGACAACGCGAAGAACGCCGCCGCGCTCGCGATCCGGATCCTCAACGCCTAGCGCACCGACCGCGGCCGAAGAGGCAGCGGGGTAGTCCGCGACGCGCTCTAGAGTGTGTCCAGTGATCGCGCGCTACTCCCGTCCGCTCATGGCCAGCATCTGGTCGGACGAGGGGAAGCTTGCGACGTGGCTCGCGGTCGAGCAAGCCGCGACCGCTGCCTGGGCCGAGCTCGGCGCCGTTCCGGCAGAAGCGGCTGCCGCCATCGCAGCCGCTACGCCGCCGAGCGCCGAGCGCGTCGCCGAGATCGAGGCGACGCTTCACCACGACACCGCCGCGTTCGTCGACGCCGTCGGCGAGCAGCTCGACGACGAGGGACGCCGCTGGCTCCACTACGGCCTCACCTCCTCCGACATCGTCGACACGGCGCTCTCGCTGCAGATTCGTGAGGCGGGGGCGCTCATCCTCGCCGGGCTCGACGCGGCCTTCGCCGCGGTCGTCGCCCGCGCTGAGGAGCATCGCGAGACCCTCCAGATCGGCCGCACGCACGGCGTCCATGCCGAGCCGACGACGTTCGGGCTGAAGCTCGCCGGCTGGGCGTTCGAGCTCGCGCGCGACCGCGAGCGCCTCGCGCGAGCACTCGAAGGGATACGACTCGGGAAGCTTTCCGGCGCGGTCGGCACGTACTCCGCCACCGACCCGGAGCTCGAACGGATCGCGTGCGAGCGGCTCGGTCTCGAGCCGGCGCCGAGCTCGACGCAGATCATCCAGCGCGACCGGCACGCCGAGCTGATGACGGCGCTCGCCGTCGTCGCGTCCTCGCTCGACGCGTTCGCCCTCGAGATCCGCCACCTCGCGCGCACCGAGGTCGCCGAGGTGCAGGAGCCGTTCGGCAAGGGCCAGAAGGGCTCGTCGGCGATGCCGCACAAGCGCAACCCCGTCGTCGCCGAGCGCATCTGCGGCCTCGCGCGTGTCGTGCGCGCGAACGCGCTCGTCGGCCTCGAGAACGTCGCGCTGTGGCACGAGCGCGACATCTCGCACTCGTCGGCCGAGCGCGTCGTCATCCCCGACTCGTTCCTTGCGCTCGACTACATGCTCGAGCGGTTCACATGGCTCGTCGACGGCCTCGTCGTGCGGCCCGAGCGGATGCGCCGCAACCTCGAGGCGAGCCACTACCTCTTCTTCAGCCAGCGCGTCCTCAACGCGCTCGTCGAAGCGGGCCTCGCGCGCGACGACGCGTACCGGCTCGTGCAGCGCGCCTCGATGCGCGCGTGGGAGGAGGAGCTCGACTTTCGCGAGCTCTGCCGCGCCGACGAGGAGATCGCGTCGCGCGTCGACCTCGACGCGACCTTCGATCTGAGCATGTACACCCGCCACGTCGACACTGTCTTTGCCCGTCTTCATTCACTAAAGGGGGAACCTGCGCATGCCTGAGCTCGAGCACGTCCTTTCCGGGAAAGTCCGCGAGATCTACGCGCTCGATACTGGGGTTGGCGACGACGAACGCCTGCTCCTCGTCGCGTCCGACCGCATCTCCACTTTTGACGTCGTCCTGCCGACCGAGATCCCCGACAAGGGACGCGTGCTCACCGGGCTCAGCGGCTTCTGGTTCACGCGTCTCGCCTCGATCGTCCCGAACCACATGCTCGCGATCCGCGACGACGGGCGCTCGATGGAGTGCCGCAAGCTCGAGATGCTGCCGATCGAGTGCGTCGTGCGCGGCTATCTCGCGGGCTCGGGCTGGAAGGACTACACGCGGAGCGGCGAGGTTTGCGGCCACGCGCTGCCGGAGGGGATGCGCGAGTCGGACAAGCTCCCCACGCCGATCTTCACTCCCGCGACGAAGGCGACGGAGGGGCACGACGAGAACATCACGCGCGAGCGGGCTGCGGAACTCGTCGGCGAGGATCTCTTCCGGCAGGTCGAGGACGTCTCGTTGCGGCTGTACACGGCAGCGGCCGAGCACGCGCTCGCGGCGGGGATCATCATCGCCGACACGAAATTCGAGATGGGTCTCGACGCCGACGGCAACCTCGTGCTCGGCGACGAGGCGCTGACGCCCGACTCGTCGCGCTTCTGGCCCGGCGACGCGTACGAGCCCGGCCGCGCGCAGGACTCGTTCGACAAGCAGTTCGTGCGCGACTACTGCGAGACGACCGGCTGGGACAAGACGTATCCCGGCCCGGAGGTTCCCGCCGACGTCGTCGACGGGACGCGCGCGAAGTACGTCGAGGCGTTCGAGCGGCTCACGAGCGTCTCGTTCGCGGCGTATCTCGACGATCCCACGGTGGTTCTGGCATGAAGGCGACCGTTCTCGTGAGGCCGAAGCCGGGGATTCTCGACCCGCAGGGCGAAGCGGTCGGCTCGGCGCTCGGCCATCTCGGCTTCGCGGTGGAGAACGCGCGCGTCGGCAAGGTCATCGACCTCGACGTCGACGCGACCGACGCCGCGGACGCGAAGGCGAAGGTCGAGAAGATGTGCGAGCAGCTCCTCGCGAACCCGCACATCGAGTCGTACGAGGTCGAAATTGCCTAGCGCGCCGCGGATCGGCGTCGATCACGTACCCCGGTTCGCAGGACGACCGGGACGCGCTCTGGGCGCTCACCGCGCTCGGAGCGGATGCGGTGGCGGTCTGGCACGAGGAGAGCGACCTCTCCGGCCTCGACGCGGTCGTCGTGCCGGGCGGCTTCTCGTACGGCGACTACCTTCGCTGCGGCGCGATCGCGCGCTTCTCCCCCGCCACGACGGCGGTGCAAGAGTTCGCGGCGGCAGGCGGCTACGTGCTCGGGATCTGCAACGGCTTCCAGATCCTCTGCGAGGCAGGCCTTCTCCCCGGCGCACTGCTGCGGAACGAGTCGCTGCGCTTCGTCTGCCGCGACGTACCGCTGCGCGTCGAGCGGAACGACTTGCCGTTCACCTCCCGCTGCGAGGACCGGCAGCGGCTCGTGATCCCGGTCAAGCACGGCGACGGCCGCTACGTCCCGCCGCCCGGACTCGACCCGGCGCAGGTCGTCCTGCGCTATCTCGACAACCCGAACGGTTCGGTCGACGCGATCGCCGGCGTCTGCAACGAGGCGGGGAACGTCATGGGACTCATGCCGCACCCGGAGCACGCCGTCGACCCGCTGCTCGGCTCCGATCACGGCGCGTTCATCCTCGCGTCGCTCATCGACGCCGCGCGCGACCGCTCGTTCGCGACCATCAGCTAGAGCCCGCGGTCACATACCGAGCGACGTCACATTCCGAGTACCTCTGCGAGCTCGGGGTACTTCGCGAGCGCCTTCTTCAGCTTCCCGATGTCACGCGCCCGCAACGTGACCGGCCCGCGGACGCCGCCGCCCGGGCCGCAGTAGGAGAACCGCACGAGCCGCTCGCCCTTCGCCGTCTCGAGCAGCTGGAGCTTCGAGGAGAAGCGCTTCTCGCCCGCCTGCTGCGGCAGTGTCAGCTCCTCGACGAGCTCTGCCGGCCCCCACGGTGTCGCCGCCTTTGCCACGACGAGAACGCTAGGCCGGAAGGCGTGCCGTGTCTGTCGCAGCCTCTGGTGCCGAATCAGCGAACGAGTCAGCCCGAAGACGAACCCCGCCGCAAACGCCCCCGCCGGCCCGAGCACCCAGCCCTGAAGGATCGAGAACAGCGTCTCGAGGTGCACGGTCTCGCGCCCGCGCGCGAACCCGGCGCCGGCCATCGCGCCGACGAGCGCCTGGTTCATCGACGTGAAGAAGCCGAACGCAACCGCCACGAGGACGACGCCGGCCTGCACGAACTGGGCCGCCGTCGCCATCGCGCGGTCGACCTCGACGATCTCGAACGCCACCCGCCGCAGGAGCGGCTTCCCCCACGTGAGGACGCCGACGGCGATCCCGAGCCCACCGAGCGCGCCCGCGGCGAGCGGCGAGAGCGTCCCCGTGCCGACAAGCGCGCCGCTCGCGTTCGACACGTCGTTCGCACCCATCGCAAACGCGGCGACCGCGCCGACCGCGACGAGCACGGCGCCGATCCGCGCTCCGAGGTGCAAGCGGTCGAGGACGAGCGTGAACGCGAGGCCGAGCGCGATCGCGACAAGAGGCGCGACGGCCCACACCACGACAAGCCGTCCGATCGCACCCCACTCCACCGTCCCGCCGGTCGCGAGCGTCACGCCGACGACCGAGAAGACGAGGATCTGGATGGTCGAGGTCGGCATCTTGAAGCGGTTGTAGAACGTCGTCACCGCGAACGCGACGCCGATCACGACGACCTGCTGCTCCACCGAGAGCGGCGCCGCGGTGCAGCCCGGACCCGACCCGCTCCTCGACCGCGTGGCTCGCGAACGTCGCGCCGAGGAACGCAAGCGGCGCCATGAGGAGGAGCGCCTGCCACGCGCCGATCGCCTTCAGCGCGTGCGGCATCCCCATCACGGCCCCCGTGTAGTGCGCACCGATGCTCCACGCGAAGCCGAGCGCAAGCACGATAAGGAGGCCCGTCACCGCCGCGAGGCTACCGATCTCCTTGTCGGCCAGCCGCTCTTCCGTGTACGGTCGGGGGGCATGAATGATCGCGAACCGCCGGGTTACGACGACTGGTTCGATGAGCCGGAGCCGCCGACCCTCGAGCAGGGGCGTGGAGGGCGGCAGCCATACGACTCCCCGTCGATGACGGAGGAGGATGTCTGGACGCTGCCGGAGGACGAAACGAGCCGTTCGCGCCGTCCTCAGCGGCGCGGCAGCTCCGGGATGGGCGGGCTCACAACGACCCAGATTGCGATCATCGCGATCGCCGGCCTCGTCATCCTCATCGCCATCATCGCCGCGTTCGGCGGCTTCAGCAGTGGCTCGTCCCAGACAACGCTGACGGTCAACACCCACACGAATCCGCTGACCACGGCGACGATCTCGACGACGATCACGGTCGCAGCGCCGACGAAGACGCCGATCCAGGAAGGGGATACAGGCCCGCAGGTCGTCCTCCTCCAGAAGGCGCTCATCTCACTCGATTACATGACTCCACCGGCTGACGGCGATTTCGGCCCGACGACGAAGAGCGCGGTCGAATCGTTCCAGAGCGCGAGCGGACTGAGCCCCGACGGCGTCGTGGGCAAGCAGACGCTCGCGGCGCTCAAGCAAGCACTCGGCGGTTAGCCTCCCGCCTGTGGCGGGTTTTGACGACGTTCTCGCGGCGAACGAGGAGTACGCGCGCCACTTCTCGCTCGGCGGTCTGACCGGCCGGGCCGGGAGAGGGCTCGCCGTGCTGACGTGCATGGACTCGCGGATCGAGCCGCTCCAGATGCTCGGTCTCGTGCCGGGCGAGGCGAAGATCCTCCGCAACGCCGGCGCGCGCGTTGACGACGACGTGATCGCGGCGCTCGCGCTGGCGCATGAGCGGCTGGACGTGACGCGCGTGATGGTCGTCGCGCACACCGACTGCGCCGCGACGGGGGCGGACGAGCGGGAGAGCAAGCTCCGCGGCGACGTCGAGCGGCTCCGCTCCGAGCTCGCCGCAACTCGAGGCCGGCGGCTTCGTCTACGACGTCGAGACGGGCCTGCTCTCGCGCGTCTGCTGAAAGCGCACGACGACGACGACGGCGAATAGCGAGGCCGACGAGACCTCGGCGACCGTCACGCGCGTGTAGCGGATCGGGTTGACGCTCAGACGCCGCGCGAGCGGCTCGAAGCAGAGCGCCGCCGCGACGAGCAGCGCACCGGCAAGCATCTTCCCGCTTCGCCACTGCTGCCCGAACCAGCCGAACAACGGCCCTGTCGCGAGCCCGCCGACAAGGACGGCGCGCTCGCTGTAGACGAAGCCGCGGAACGTCGCGAACGTGAAATGCGCCCCTTCGGCCGGGCTCAGCGTCATCACGCAGTAGCCGAGGAGCGCGGCGTACGTGCACGCAAGCCCGAGCAGCGCGCCGCGCTTCGGATCGCGCTGCGTCGCACCGGCGACGAACGGGAGCAGGATCCACGGAGCCGAGAGAAGGCTGACGTCGGTCGCCCAGGTGATCCCGGCGACGTGCCCCGAGCCGAGGTACTGGTCAAACGCGCCGAACGCCGCGGAGAGGATGAGCGCTACCGCGATCCCCATGGCCGGCGATGCTAGCGCGTGGAGCCGGATCATTCAGATAAGCCCCCGGTTGAAACAATCGCGGCTCTTCCGGCATAAGGGGATGGAGTGGAAGAAGTCGACGATCGTGCCGCTCGGTTCGAGCGGATCTGTGAGGCCCATACGCCGGCCGTTCTCGCATACGCACTCAGGCGCACCACACCCGAGAACGCCGCCGATGTGGCGGCCGACACGTTTCTCGTGGCCTGGCGCCGGCTCGACGAGATCGACGAAGCGACGGCACTGCCATGGCTGTACGCCGTCGCTCGCCGAACACTCTCGAGCCAGCGGCGAGCGACGCGACGGCAGCGGGCAGTTGCAGAGCGAATCGCCATGGAGCCGGCGGCGGGCGCCGATCCCGGCGTGCCACGCTCGCACCCGGTGCTCGCAGCGCTTGCCCGGCTTTCCGAAGCCGATCGCGAGGTGCTCATGCTCGCCGCGTGGGAGGAGCTTCCCGGCGAAGACGCAGCGAGAGTCCTCGGCTGTAGTGCAACCGCGTACCGAATCCGTCTCCATCGAGCACGCAAGCGGCTGCGTGACCATCTGACGATGGACGATCTCGGCCACTCCACGACTCTGTCCACCCGAACTGAGGAGAGCCCCTCATGCTGAACGCCGCCGACCTGTCAGACCTTCGCGAGGCCAACCCCGTGACCCTGGACGAGGCATGCGAGCGAGCCGAGTCGAGTGCGCTCGGCGCGCAGATTCGCGCGCGGCTCGATCAAACCGAACGCGTGCATCCACGGAGCCCCCGCCGGAGGCGCCTCCTCCTCACGATCGCCGCCGCCGCAGCAGCACTTGCGGTCGTGGTCGCCGCAACGCCCGTACGGGCACTCATCCGAGATGTCCTCCCATTCTGGGACGAGCCGGCCGCGCCTCATTCGGTGAAGGTCGACTTCTCCACCCTGAACAGCCCCGCCGCGCCTCCGGGCATGAGCCCCGACGCCGACGTGGAGAACACCCGCGAAGTGATGCAGGCCGACTTCGCAGGCAAGATGCACACTCTCTACGTCTCTCCCGCCAAGAACAACGGCTACTGCTTCGAGTGGACGGACAGTGTCGGCGGCTGTAACACGGTCACGCAACAGCAGCCACTCGACGTCAGCGCGTCGCAAGGCCCGCCGCACGACGCGAGCAAGCCACCGGTGACCCGGATCCCCAAGAGCGAGATGGACACCGCCTTCAAGACATTCGTCCCGTACTGGCTGGCCATCGACGCCGTGTCTCCGACGATCGCGAGCGTCGTCATCGAGTTCAGCGACGGCACGACAGCCCAACCGGAGTTCACGTGGATTTCTGCGCCGATCAACGCCGGCTTCCTCGTGTACGAGGTCCCGAACGACAGGCAGTCCGCAGCCGACCACGTAACCGAGGTACGCGCCTACGACGCGAACGGCAACCTCGTCGAGTGGCAGCCGATGGCGCCGATGTCCGCGGCCGTACGACCCGGCGATCCGCCCGTCGAACCTGGCAACCTGGGATCTGCGGGACCCGCGGGCTAGCTTCCGCTGCGCTCGATCAGCTTCGATCCGGTACTGATCCGGGTCGCGGACGAAGCAGATGAGGGAGCCGCCTTCGCGGAGGCTGTAGGGCTCGCGCTCCGGCTCGATTCCCTGCTCCGCGAGGCCCGCGAGCGTGGCGGCCATGTCGTCGACCGCGAGCGCGATGTGGCCGTAGCCCGTGCCGAGCTCGTACGTGCGGCCGTCGTGGTTGTACGTCAGCTCGAGCACGGCCTTCTGGTCGCCGATCCCGAAGAAGTAGTTCGTCGCCTCGAGCTCGCCGTTCCGGACGATGTCCATGTCGCGCTCGAACTCGAAGCCGAGCGCCTCGTAGAAGCGGCGGCTCCGCTCCGGGTCGGTGATCCGCACCATCGTGTGGAGGAACTCGGCCACGACGGGAGCTTACGGGAGGTCGACCACGCGGCACGCCACTTCTTCGTTCTCGTCGAGGT
Organism: uncultured Actinomycetes bacterium; assembly: GCA_963767525.1. Classification (GTDB taxonomy): domain Bacteria; phylum Actinomycetota; class Thermoleophilia; order Gaiellales; family Gaiellaceae; genus Palsa-739. The sequence goes on along the minus strand of CAVYEH010000001.1, from coordinate 987,007 downwards.
GGTAGCTCGCGCGGATCCGGTGGTACCCGTCGGCGATGGTGAGCGGGACGTCCCTCCCCGCGCGCCCGCGAACGAGGAGGACGGGCGAGAGCTTCGTTCCGTCCGCCACCTTTGCGAGGTCGCGCGCGACGGCGGGATCGTCGGCAGGCAGCAGCGGAAGCCGAGCAGCGCGGAGGAGATCCTTCGCCTTGCGGTCCGTGCCGTCGGCCGTACGCAGCGCCTTCACGAGCTCGCGCGTCTCCCGCTCGGAGAAGACGAGGCTCAGAAAGTCGGACGCGGCGGCGAAGTCATGCTTCTCGGGTTCCCGTTGCCAGTGCGCGTCGGCCACGGAGGAACGCTAACCGAACCCCGCCCGTCGCGAGCGCGACGCCGATGAGGATGAGCGCGAGCGCGCCGAACGCGGACGCGCCGAAGCTCTCGCCGAGGAAGATCGCGCCGTACGCAAGCGCGATCGGCGGCACGAGGTACGTCACGAGCGTCGCGTAGTTCGGGCCTGCCGTGCGGATGAGCTCGAAGAAGAGGAGATACGCGAGCGCCGTCCCGACGACGCCGAGGAGAGCGATCGCCATGATCGTCTCCCCGTGCCACATCGCCGCCGGCGCCTGGATCACGCCCATCGGGAGCACGGCGAGCGTCGCGACCATCGTCGACCCGAGCGCGACGACGAGCGGCGGCGTGCCCTTGAGGTACCTTCCCGCGGCGAGGGTGCCGAACGCGTAACAGAGCGCCATCGCGACGACGGCGATCGCGGCGAGAAGCTTCCCGTGCGGCTGCGCGCCCACGAGCAGTGCGACGCCGATGAAGCCGATTGCGAGGCCGACGAGCTTGATCCCGCGCACGCGCATCTCGCGGAAGAAGAGGAACGCGAGCAGCGCGTTGAAGATCGGCACCGCTCCCTGGATGATCGACGCGAGGCCGGAGTCGAGCCGCGTCTCTCCCCACGAGAGGAGCCAGAACGGCAGCGCCGTGTTCACGAGCCCGACCACGAGGAGCCAAACGCCACGCGGCGCGCAGGTGCGCGAGCGTCTCGCGCGCGCCGAGCTTCCAGATCGCGACGCCCGCGAGCACGACCGCCGCGCGAGCCGATGCGCCCGAGGATGAGCGTCGACGGCGCGAGCTGCCGGTCGGCGATCTTGATGAGCATGAACGACGCGCCCCAGATGAGCGCGAGCAGCGTGAGCATGACGATCGGGCGGCGCATCTACTACTTCAACGTAACGCGCCGCGGCAGCTGTGAGATTCCGACGGCAGGTGCCCCGGCTAGAGTGAACCACCTGACGGAACTCGCCGATCAGCCGCTCCACCTCCCGATTCATCGGGCTCTTGGTCTTACCGACCAGGAAGCGCGGCGAATCCACGAGCTGCTCGGGCGCGATCCGAATCACTTCGAGCTCGCCGTCTTCTCGCTCCTCTGGTCCGAGCACTGCGGCTACAAGCACTCGGCGCCGCTGCTCAAGCGGCTGCCCGTCCGCGGGCGAGCGCGTGCTCCAGGGGCCCGGCGAGAACGCCGGCGTGCTCGACCTCGGCGACGGGACGGCGGTCGCGTTCAAGGTCGAGTCGCACAACCACCCGTCCGCGGTCGAGCCGTTCCAGGGCGCGGCGACGGGGATCGGCGGGATCCTCCGCGACATCATCGCGATGGGCGCGCGGCCGGTCGCGCTGCTCGACGGCCTCTGGTTCGGCGAGCCCGACTTCCACTTCTGGCGCGCCGTGTCGGGGATCGGCCACTACGGCAACTGCGTCGGCGTGCCGAACGTCGGCGGGCAGACCGTCTTCGACCCGGCGTACTCAGGAAATTGCTTGGTCAACGCGATGTGCGTCGGGCTGCTCGAGACCGAGCGGCTCCGCTCGGCGAAGGCGAGCGCGCCTGGCGGAATCCTTGTCCTCTACGGCGCGACGACCGGGCGTGACGGCATTGGAGGTGCCTCTGTACTGGCCAGTGCCGAGCTGAGCGGAAATGACACCGACAAGCGCCCGTCCGTGCAGGTCGGCGATCCGTTCACCGGCAAGAAGCTCATCGAGGTGTCGCTCGAGCTCGTCGAGTCAGGGCCTCGTCGACGTCACTGCAGGACTGCGGCGCCGCAGGTCTCGCGTCCTCCCTCGCCGAGATGGCCTCCGAAGGCGCCGGCATCGACGTCCAGCTCGACCAGGTTCCGCTGCGCGAGGAAGGCATGGAGCCGTGGGAGATCATGATCTCGGAGTCGCAGGAGCGGATGGTCGCGGTCGTCCAGCCGGACCGAGCTCGCCGCGGTCGGGATGGTGTGCGACCGCTGGGAGCTGCCGTGCGCGGTGATCGGCGAGCGTCACCGACACCGGGCTGCTGCGCGCGTTCCACCACGGCGAGGTCGTCGGCGAGATCCCCGCGCGAGTTCCTGACGGACGAGTGCCCGCGCTACGAGGTCGCGCCGTCGCGCGGAGCCGAAGCCGGTGCGGCGCGTCGCCCGGCCCGAGTTCGACGTCGGCGAGGTGATCGAGCAGTACGACCATCTCGTCGGCTCGCGCACCGTGCGGCGGCCCGGCCTCGACGCCGCGGTGCTGCGGCTGCGGCCGTCGTTGCGCGGCCTCGCGGTTGCGCTACAGGGCCCCGCGCGCGGCGAGACCGACGGCTTGCGCGCCGGTGTCCAGGCGACGATCGGCGCGGCGCGCGCGGTCGCATGCGCGGGCGGCGAGCCGATCGGGCTCACCGACTGCCTCAACTTCGGCAATCCCGAGAAGCCCGAGATCGCGCACGAGCTCGCACAGGCGATCGAGGGGATCTCGATCGCGGCCGAGGCGCTCGGCATCCCCGTCGTCTCCGGCAACGTCTCGCTCTACAACGACGCCGACGGCGTCTCGATCCCGCCGACGCCGGTCGTCGGCTGCGTCGGGCTCGTCGAGGATGTCCGCCGCGTGCCCGGCGCGCTGGCAGCGCGGCGACGTCGTGCTGCTCGCGGAGTCCCCCGACGGCTCGCTCGCCGCCGAGTCGGCACTCATCCGCTTCCTCTGGAAGGCGTCGGTACACCTCTCGCTCTGCCATGACATCGGCAGCAGCGGCATCCGCGGCGCGCTCGCCGAGGCGGCGGCGTGGAGCGGCGGGCTCGAAGCCGACGTCGAGATTCCCGAGGACTACGACTCGCGGCGTGGAGCGGCGATCCTCGCGTGCACGCCCGAGCGGCTCGACGCGGCTCGGCACGCGCGGCTTCCGGCAGATCGGCCGGGTCGGCTAGCCGTGTGCGGCGTCTTCGGCGTCTACGCACCCGGACACGACGTCGCGCGGCTCACGTACTTCGGCCTCTTCGCGCTCCAGCACCGCGGCCAGGAGTCGGCGGGGATCGCGGTCTCGGAGAGTGGCAGCCTCACCGCCCTGCGCGACCTCGGGCTCGTCGCGCAGGTGTTCGACGAGAAGAAGCTCCACGGCCTGCACGGCGAGGTCGCGATCGGCCACAACCGCTACTCGACCACCGGCTCGTCGGCCTGGGCGAACGCGCAGCCGCTTCTTCAACACGGCCGCGTGCGCACCGTCGCGCTCGGGCACAACGGCAACCTCGTCAACGTCGAGGCGCTGCGCGAGGAGCTACGCGCGAGCAACGTCAAGCTCGCCACGACGTCCGACAGCGAGCTCATCGCGGCGCTCCTCGCGAACGACGAGGCGCCGCTCGCCGAAGCGACCGCGAACGCGATGCGGCGGCTCGACGGCGCGTTCTCGATCGTTGCGCTCTCCGAAGGGCGCCTCGTCGCGTTCCGCGACGCGCACGGCTTCCGGCCACTCGTGATCGGTAAGAGCGGCGACGCCTGGTTCTTCGCGTCGGAGACGTTGCGCGCTCGATCTCGTCGGCGCAGAGTTCGTGCGCGAGGTCGAACCGGGCGAGCTCGTCATCGCCGACGAGAACGGCCTCGAGGCGATCCAGGTGCTCGACCCGAAGGAGCGCCGCGCGCTCTGCATCTGGGAGTACTTCTATCTCGCACGCCCAGACTCCGAGCTCGAGGGCGTCGAGGTACACGGCGCGCGCGTGCGCATGGGCGAACGCCTCGCGACCGAAGCGCCGGCGGAGGCCGACCTCGTCCTCCCCATCCCCGACTCCGGCATCCCCGCCGCGATCGGCTTCGCCCGCGCTCTCGGCATCCCGTTCAGCGAGGGGCTGATCAAGAACCGTTACGTCCAGCGCACGTTCATCCAGCCGGGGCAGGAGCTGCGCAAGCAGGGGATCCGGATGAAGTACCACCCCGTCGCGGAGGTCGCGGGCAAGCGCGTCGTCGCAGTCGACGACTCGATCGTGCGCGGCAACACGACCGAGCAGATCGTGCGGATGCTGTTCGACGCGGGCGCGACCGAGGTGCATGTGCGCATCTCGTCGCCGCCGGTCGTCGGGCAGTGCTTCTACGGCATCGACCTCGCCGACCCGGCCGAGATGATCGCCGCCGGCCGCACCGTCGAGGAAGTGCGCGCGGCGATCGGCGCGACGTCGCTCGCGTACCTCTCCCACGACGGCCTCGTCTCCTCGACGCAACGGCCGGCGTCGGCGCTGTGCCGCGCGTGCCTGACGGGCGACTACCCGACAGACGTGCCCGCCGAGGCGTCGAAGCACCGCTTCGAACCGGCGCGCGCCTAGCTCTGCTGCTCGGACTGAGCCGCGCCGCGATCATGCCGGCGCTTCTCGACGAGCGCTCGGCGTTCCGCGCTGCTCCGCGTCTCTGCGCCCAGAACTCAGCCGTCAGTTTCGTCGACTTCGTCTTCGCCATCGACGTCGATGTATCCGAGGATTCGGTCGACTTGCACATGCACGCACTGGCAGGAAATGACGAGAGGTCGAGCAGCGCGCGATCAGCCATTTCCGGCACCGGCCGGGAAGTGGAGCGCGCTCTTCGTCCCCGAGTAGGCGGTCAGCTCGTCGGCGAGCCGCGGCAAGACCGAGCCGCTGAACGGGAGGTAGCTGAGGTGGTTCTTGAACGCCGCGAAGCCGGCGACGGTCTTGCCGCCGACGCGGAACGCCGGCACGCGGTACGAGATGACCTGCTCGGCGTCGGGGACGATCTCGAGGATCGTGCGCCGCAACGCCTCGAGCGTGCCGCGCTTCGGCTCCTCGAGCGCGCGCAGGTACGCGTCAACCTCGGTCAGTCCCCCGGTGGCTCATTCGCCCGAAGCGGTCGCCTAGTCCGCGATTGTTTCCGCCCGCGTTCCTGCCGGCGCATCTCCAGGAGCCGCTCGGCATCTTCGCGCGCTGTTCGGCGTCCTTGCGCCAGAACTCGAGCGGTCAGTTGATTGTCGTCTTCTTCTTCGCCATCGTCGTCGATGTATCCGAGGATTCGACCGCAGTTCTACGTCGCAGGCTACCGACAGGAGAGGACGATAGCGTCAAGCATCTCGCTGTCGGCCAGCTCCGCCACCGTTCCAGATTCACCGAAATGAGCGTCGACGCGCAAGGTGACTCTTGGAGACATGCCGCGACGGTCCATGTCCGTCGGCATACATGCGTTCCCTGTGCGGCTCTTCCACTACCACCTCGTCACGAGCCGCGTCCGCGAGGTGGAAGGACGGTACGTCGGCAAGCTCGGCTTCGATCTCGTCGCGCGCCACGGGCGCGTCGGCGACGTGCTCGCGTCCTTCGAGCCGGGCGTGTCGTGGGAAGAGCTCGACGCGAAGGGCTTCAAGCTCCGTCTGACCGAGCTTGAGAAGGGCGCCGTCAACGTCGTCGTCCAGCCTGGTCAGTGGCCCGTTCCGCGCGTCGACCACCTCGGGCTCGTGCTCGACCAGGACGAGTTCGAGGAGACGGTGGCGCGCGCTGAGCGGTTCGGTCTCCGGATCCAGGAGCACGCCGGCCGGCGAACGTTCGTCTCGACGAACGCCGGCTACCGGCTCGAGATCCACCCGCCGAGGGAGTGGATCGACGACCTCCTCGCGCAGGAGGACGAGCTCCAGCTTGCCGAGCTTCACCTCAAGGCGGACGACCCGGCGGCGAAGGCGCGAGTGCTCGCGGAGATCCTTGCCGCCGAGCGGCGTGAGAACGACGTCGTCGTCGGCGACACCGTCGTCCGCTTCGTCGCCGGCGGCCCCGAAGGCCGGCCCGAGCTGCTCGGCGAACTGTTCCTTTAGGCCACGTCCAGTCGTCTGACGACTGGACGTGTCTCGAGCGGACATGGCGCGGGCGCGATCCGGTGGTCTGCCTAGACTCGCCTTGTGGCGGAGGAAGGTCGCACGTACGACGATGCCGGCGTTTCGCTGGCCACCGCGAACGCGGTCGTGGACCGTCTCCGTGCCGCCGCGGAGTCGACCGGCGCGCAGGGGTTCGGGCAGTTCGCGGCGCTCCATCCACTCGGCGACGGCCGCTTTCTCGCGGCTTCGACCGACGGAGTCGGAACGAAGCTCATCCTCGCGCGGCAGCGCGGCGCCCTCCGGGCGTGCGGCGCCGACCTCGCCGCGCATTGCATCAACGACGTCATCACGTGCGGCGCCGAACCGCTCGTCCTCCTCGACTACGTCGCCGCGGCCCAGATCGAGCTCGCAGAAGTCGCGGAGCTCGTCGAAGGCGCGGCGGATGTCTGCCGCGAGGCCGGCGTCGCGCTCATCGGCGGCGAGACGGCCGAGCTACCCGGCATCTACCGCGACGGCGAGCTCGACTTCGCCGGCACATGCGTCGGCGTCGTCGACGACCCGCTCGACGGCTCCACCATCGAGGCCGGCGACGTCGTGATCGGCTTCCCCTCGGCCGGCGTCCATGCGAACGGCTTCACCCTCGTCCGGCGCGTGCTCGAGGAGGAGGACTACGACGGGCCGGATCTCCTCGCGCCGACGCGCCTCTACCTCGACGTCGTCCGCCGCCTGCGCGGCCGCGCGCGCGCCTTCGCGCACGTCACGGGCGGCGGCATCGCGGGCAACCTCGAGCGCGTCCTCCCCGCCGGCCGCACCGCCGAGATCGACTGGGACGCGTGGGAGCGCCCGCCGGTGTTCGATTGGCTCGCGCGCCATGTCGCCGAGGACGAGATGCGCCGCGTCTTCAACCTCGGCATCGGCTTCTGCGCCGTCGTCCCGCAAGCGGAGCCCGGCGACCTCGTCATAGGAGCGATCGCATGATCGGCGTCCTCGTGAGCGGGAACGGGACGAACCTCCAGGCGCTCCTCGACAGCGGCCTGCCGGTGAGCGCCGTCGCGTCGAACCGCAAGGACGCATACGCGCTCCTCCGCGCGCGCGAAGCAGGGGTACCCACAGCGGCGTTCGAGCTCGGCTGTCACGCCGACCGCACGGAACGCGACCTCGTCATGGCGACCTGGCTCGAGGAGCACGACGTCGAGCTCGTCGTGCTCGCCGGCTACATGCACCTCCTCACGAAGCCGTTCCTCGACCGCTTCCCCGGCCGCGTCGTGAACGTCCATCCGTCGCTGCTGCCCGCGTTCCCCGGCGCACACGCGATCGACGACGCGCTCGCCGCCGGCGTCGAGACGACCGGCGTCACCGTCCACGTCGTGGACGAAGGCCTCGACACCGGCCCGGTGCTGCGGCAGGAGGAAGTCCCGGTCGCGCCGAGTGAGACACTCGTCGAGCGCATCCATGCGATCGAGCACCGACTACTCCCGGAGGTGGTGAGCGAACTGTGCGCGCGCTGATCTCCGTCTACGACAAGACGGGCCTCGACGACTTCGCGCGCGGCCTCGCCGAGCTCGGCTGGACGCTCGTCTCCTCGGGCGGCACCGCCGGCGCACCTCGAGAGCCTGGGCCTCGAGGTCACGAACGTCGAGGATCTGACCGAGTCGCCGGAGATGCTCGGCGGCCGCGTGAAGACGCTCCACCCGCGCGTCCACGCCGGCATCCTCGCCCGCCGCGACGAGGCCGAAGACATGGACACGCTCGCCGAGCACGGGATCGAGCCGTTCGACCTCGTGTGCATCAACCTCTATCCGTTCGAGCGCGATCCGGGGATCGAGCTCATCGACGTCGGCGGGCCCGCGATGCTGCGCGCCGCGGCGAAGAACTACGTGTCCGTCGCTGCGGTCTGCGACCTGGCTGACTACGAACCGGTGCTCGCGGAGGCACGCGCGGGAGACATCTCGCTCGAGACGCGCATCCGCCTCGCGGCGAAGGCATTTGCGACAACCGCGGCATACGACGGCATGATCGCGCGGTGGTTCTCACCCGACCCGTTCCCGGACTCCCTCGTCCTCTCGCTCGAGAAACACTCCGACCTCGCGTACGGCGAGAACCCGCATCAGCGCGCCGCGTACTACGCCGATCGACGCGGCCGGCGCCATCTCCTTTCGCGCGTCGAGCAACTACACGGGAAGGAACTCTCGTTCAACAACCTCAACGACCTCTCGGGCGCGCGCGCGCTCGTGCGCGAGTTCGACCGCCCCGCGTGCGTGATCGTCAAGCACGCGAACGCGTGCGGCGTGGCTCTCGGCGAGACGATCGAGGAGGCGTACGACAAGGCGCTCGCGTCCGATCCGGTCAGCGCGTACGGCGGGGTCGTCGTCCTCAACCGCGAAGTCGCACGGAAGCTCGCGGAGAAGCTCGCGGAGCAGTTCGTCGAGGTCCTCTTCGCACCCGGCTACACCGACAAAGCGCTCAAAGCGCTGCAACAGAAGAAGAACACGCGGATCCTCCTCGACGGCGAGCGCCGGATCGAGGAGCCCGGCCAGCTGAGCTACAGGCGTGTGCTCGGCGGCATGCTCGTCCAGGATCCCGACACCAAGAGCGAGGATCGGAACGACTGGGACGTCGTTGCGGGCGACTTGAGCGAGCAGCAGTGGGACGACATCGTCTTCGCGTGGAGCGTGTGCAAGCACGTCTCGTCGAACGCGATCGTCCTCGCAAAAGACCTCCAGACGATCGGGATCGGCGCCGGCCAGATGAGCCGCGTCGACGCCGTCCGCATAGCGGTGGAGAAAGCCGCGGAGTTCGACCACGATCCGGCCGGGGCGTCGCTCGCGTCCGACGCGTTCTTCCCGTTCGCCGACGGCCCGCAGATCGCGCTCGACGCCGGCGTGACGGCGATCGTCCAACCCGGCGGCTCACGCCGCGACGACGAGGTCATCGCCGCCGTGACTGCCGCGGGCGCGGCGATGATCTTCACAAAACGCCGTCACTTCCGCCATTGACTCTGTCCTATCGCCCACGTAGCGTTGCCACTCCACCACCAGGGGAGGCGGCAATGAACGGAGCGGCAAGCGGTACATCACGGCGGGTATTTCTCGGGCGGGCGGCAGGTGCAGCGGCAGTGGTCGCAGGAGCAGGTGTAGGGGCGGGGACGTTCGCACGGAGCGCCTCGGCGGCAGACCAGCGGACCTACACAGCCGGCCGTTTTGCGCTCGACCTCGACGGCGTCGACTGCGGCTGGATGGTCGGACTCGACGGCGGCCAGCGCGACCTCGCCGTCGCCCTCGACCCGGTAGGCCCGGACTCCATCCAGCGCAAGCACATCGGCGGAGTCAAGTACGAAGACTTCACGATGCAGGTCGGCAGCGCCATGGGTAAACCGATGTACGACTGGATCAAGGCCTCGTTCGACAAGGGATCGGCCGTGAGAAAGAACGGAGCGGTCATCGCGGCCGACTTCAACTACAAGGAGAAGAGCCGCCACACGATGAGCCAGGCGTTCATCACGGAGGTCACGATCCCGGCGCTCGACGGCGCGTCAAAAGACCCGGCCTACCTCGCGGTGGGGGTCTCGGCTGCGAAGGTGGCCACCGCCCCGCCGTCCGGCGTGCCCGTCCAGGGCCCGAAGGCGAAGTCCTGGTTGCCCTCGAACTTCGTGTTCGAGCTCGACGGGCTGGACACGAGCCGGGTCGCGAGCATCGACTCGTTCACGTGGAAGTGCACCGTCGCGCCCGACGGATCGCAGGTGCTTGACGTGAGCGACATCGGCGTGACCTTCCCCAAGTCAAGCCTGTCGTCGTGGCAGGAGTGGTACAGGAGCCTCGCGAGCGGCGCCGACGACGAGCGTGACGGAGCGCTCACGATCGTCGGAGCTAGCGGCCTGGCGATCACCATCGGCCTCGGAAACCTCGGCCTCTACAGGCTGCTGCCGACGGTGAACAAGCGCTTCAAGGCCGAGATGTACTGCGAGCAGATGAAGTGGGATATCAAGAAGAACACGGGGGCCTAGGCCACGAAGCTTCGCGCGATGGCGCGCGAGTACTCGACGATCCTCGACCTGGCCGGGAACACTCCTATCGTGCGGCTCGACGGCTTTCGCCGGCGGGCCGCGCGCGGATCCTCGCGAGCTCGAGTACTTCATCGGGGCGCGCTGCCCTCAGCACGGCGGCACGTAGACCCCGGCTCTCATGGGGGGCAGACTGCGGCTGGCTGGGATTGTGACCATGCTCCTCCTCTGGGGTGGCGTGGCCTTCGGCGCGTCTGCGGGCAATCCGCCGGCGGGCGCCTTCAGCGGCCATTACAAGGTCACGTTCAAAGTCACCAATTCGCGGAAGACGACGTCTCGTTGGATCTACGCAGCACAGCCTCGCTGCTCCAGCCCGTGCCACGCTGTCTCGTTTCGGGTACGGCTTGTATCCGAGAAGTCTTGGCGCAAGACGCCCTCGACGTTCCGCTGGAATGGCAAGGCCTACGCCTACTCGGAGACGTTTTCGAAGGTTGCGGACTCGCGCAAGTCGGCGGCCGGTGAAGAAGGGCTACGACGTTACGAGCAGCCTGAAGTTCCAGGTCCGCGTCGTCACGAACGGCCGCGTGGTGCAATGGAGCGTCGTCGGGAAGGACAGATACGTTCCCAACGCAGCAGGGCGCGCGCACCATTGCGCCGCGGGCGCGTACGACTACGCGTTCCACGGCGTGGCGCAGTGACCGCACGAACTCACCGGTAGCTGGCTGACGGTATCCGTCGCGTAGGCTTCGCCGCGATGGCGCGCGACTATCCGACGATTCTCGACCTCGTCGGGAACACGCCGATCGTCCGGCTGGACAAGCTCTCGCCGCCCGGCCACGCGCGCATCCTCGCGAAGCTCGAGCAGCTGAACCCCGGCGGCTCGGTGAAGGACCGGATCGGCCTCTCGATGATCGAGGCGGCCGAGCGCGACGGACTCCTCAAGCCCGGCGGGACGATCGTCGAGCCGACCTCCGGCAACACCGGCGTCGGCCTCGCGCTCGCCGCCGCGCAGAAGGGCTACCGGCTCATCTTCGTCATGCCGGACAAGATGAGCCAGGAGAAGATCTCGATGCTGCGCGCGTACGGCGCCGAGGTCGTAATCACGCCGACCGCGGTCGACCACCACTCGCCCGAGTCGTACTACTCCGTCTCGTCGCGGCTCGCCGAGGAGATCCCCGGCGGCTTCAAGCCCGACCAGTACTCGAACATGGCGAACCCGCAGTCGCACTACGACGTCACGGCGCCCGAGATCTGGGAACAGACCGGCGGCGAGCTCGACGCGATCGTCATCTCGGTCGGCACCGGCGGCACGATCTCCGGCGTCGGCCGCTGGTTCCACGAGAAGGCGCCGGAGATCAAGATCATCGGCGTCGATCCCGAGGGCTCGATCTACACGGCCTCCGACGAGTCGCAGCTCCATCCGTATCTCGTCGAGGGGATCGGCAAGGACACGTGGCCGGAGACGATCGACCTGAACGTCGTCGACGAGTGGATTCGCGTCTCGGACCGCGACTCGTTCCTCACGGCGCGGCGGCTCGCGCGCGAGGAGGGCATCCTCGCCGGCGGCTCGGCCGGCTCGACCGTGTGGGCCGCGATGCGCGTTGCAGAGCGGCTTCCCGCCGGCGCGACCGTCCTCGCGATGATCCCCGACTCGGGCCGCTCGTACATGTCGAAGTTCTACGACGACAACTGGATGCTCGAGCACGGCTTCGTCGAGCGGTCGGGCGCGCTGCCGACCGTGGAGGAGATCCTCCACGCGAAGCACGGCGGCGAGCTGCCCGAGCTCGTGACGATCTCCGCGCGCGCGAAGGTCGGCGAGGGGATCGACACGATGCAGCGGTACGGCATCTCGCAACTGCCGGTCGTGCGCGACGGCGAGTGTGAGTCGCTCGCAGACGTGATCGGCTCGCTCCAGGACCGCACCCTCCTCGAGCGCGTGTTCGCGAACGCCGACGCGGTGCACGAGGATGTCGCCGCAGCGATGCAGCCGCCGCTCGCCGCGATCGAGGCGTCGGCAACGCTCGACGACGTGTTCGCAACGCTCGCCGGCGGCACGAACGCCGTCGTCGTCGCGCGCGAGGGGAAGCCGGTCGGCGTGCTCACGCGCTCGGATCTGCTCGACTTCCTTGCGCACCGCGACTGATGCTGCGCGTCGTCGGGGCCGGCCTGCCGAGGACCGGCACGAAGTCGCTGAAGGCGGCGCTCGAGCTGTTGCTCGGCGGCACCTGCTACCACATGACCGAGCTCTTCAACCGGCACGCGGAGGATCTGCCGGCGTGGCAAGCGGCGATTCGCGGCGAGGACGTCGACTGGGGCTCGTTCCCGGCCGGATTCACGGCCGCGGTCGACTGGCCGGCGTCGGTGTTCTGGCGCGAGCTGGCCGAGGCGAACCCCGACGCGGTGATCGTCCTCTCCACGCGCGAGAGCGCGGCGCAGTGGTGGGAGAGCTGCGATGCGACGGTTTTCCCCGTCATGCGGAAGGCGGAGTATCCCGAGTACGAGGAGTGGCTCGCGATGGTGCACGGCCTGCTACAGCGGGAGATCGGTGAGGGCTGGAACGACCGGGCCGCCGAGGAGGCGTTCTACGAGCGGCACAACGCGACGGTGCGGCGGGAAGCTCCGCCAGGACGGCTCGTCGAGTGGCGCGCAAGCGACGGCTGGGAACCTCTCTGCACCGCTCTCGGCGTCCCCGTTCCCGACGAACCGTTCCCGCACACCAACGCGCGGGCAGAATGGGACACATGAGCGATCATCTCGAACAGTTGCTGCGTGACGCATTTCCCGATGCGGAAGAGCTTCGCGTCACCGACCGAACCGGGGGCGGCGACCACTTCCTCGTCGAGGTCACCTCGGCGCGCTTCGACCGACTGTCGCTGCTCGACCAGCATCGCCTCATCAACGAGGCGCTCGCCGAGCCGCTCCGCGACGGCACCATCCATGAGCTGCGAATCAAGACGAAAGGGACCGCATGACTGAGCTCGCCGATCGGATCAAAGGCGTCATCGACGAGGAGCCGGTCGTGCTCTTCATGAAGGGCACGCCGCAGTTCGTGATGTGCGGCAACTCGGGCCGCGCGCTCGAGGCGTTGCGCGCGCAGGGCGCGCCGGTGACGGCCGTGGACATCCTCCGCGACCCGGCGATCCGGCAGGAGCTGCAGGAGGTTTCGGGCTGGCCGACGATCCCGCAGGTGTTCGTCAAAGGCGAGCTCGTCGGCGGCGCCGACATCACGCAGGAGCTCGCGGAAAGCGGCGAGCTGAAGCAGCTGCTCGAGGAGAGGCTCGGCCCGGATTACGCCGCAGGCGCCGAAGAGCGGGTCGCCGAGGTGATGGCGCCGTGACGACGCGTCGCTTCGTCCTCGCAGCCGCGGCTATCGCCGCGTGCGTTACGGCAGTCGTCTCATCGGCAGGCGCTTCAGCCCCGAAGCCGATGTTGTACTGGGCCGGCTACAACGACGGAACGATCGGACGTGCCGGCCAAGACGGCACGAATCCCAATGCGTCGCTCGTAACCGGCGGAGCGACTCCGTGCGGCAACGTCGCCGTCACGAGGACATACGTGTACTGGTCGAACTACGACACCAGCTCGATCGGCCGGGCGAAGCTCAACGGCACCGGCGTCAATCAGAACTTCATCACGAATGCGAACGGCACGTGCGGGGTCACCGTGTATGCCGGCCACCTCTATTCGGCGAACTACGGCAGCGGGACGATCGGCCGGGCGAAGCTCGACGGCACATCCGTGAACGAGAGCTTCGTCGCGAACGCCGGCACCGAGCCGTGCGGCATCGCCGGAAGCGGCGGCCACATCTACTGGGCCACCACGACCCCCTACGCGATCGGACGCGTGAGCGTGACCGGGGCCAAGGTCAACCGCGGTTTCATCCCGCTCGGGGGGGATTCGTGTTACGGAGTCGCGGTCAGTTCGCGCTACATCTACTGGACGAACTACGACGGTAACGCGGTCGGCCGCGCGACCCTCGACGGCAAGCACGTGAACGAGCAGTTCATCCCCGGCGGCAACTACTCGTGTGGTCTCGCCGTCACGGGTAACAGCGTCTTCTGGGGGAACTACGCGGACGGCACGATCGGACGTGCCAACCTGGACGGCTCCGACGTCAATCAGAGCTTCATCACCGGTGCGCCGGGCAACTGTGGGCTCGGAGTGAGCGCGCCGGCCACGAAGACGAAACTCAAGGCGTCGAAGTCGGGCCGGAGGGTGACGTACACCGCGACGGTCACGCCGCTCCCTGACGGCGGAACGGTGAGGTTCACCGGCTGCGGCAAACGCCCTGTCAGCATCGTTACGGGCAAGGCGAAATGCAGCAAGACGTACGCGACGGCCGGAACATGGAAGGTCACGGCGACGTACTCGGGCGATCAGGAGTTCTACGGATCGAAGTCGAAGGCGCTCAAAGAGGTCATCAAGTGAGAGTTCGTGTCCTCGTTGTCGCAGCCATAGCCGCCGTCTGTGTGGCGATGGCTGCGGGCTCTGCGGGTGCCGAGGGCGACGTGTACTCCGGATACTTCAAGACGCCGTCGGGATCCGTCTACTGCGACTACCTCTACGGCAGCCACATCGTTGCGAAGTACCGCTACGTCCGTTGCGGCTTCAAGGGCCAGCTCTCACCGCCGGAGCCCAAGCCGAAGGGCGGCTGCCCGAACGGCACCGACTACGTCGGAAACCGGATGATCCTTATGCAAAAGGGCCGCGGCAAGGCACAGCCGTGCAGCGGCGACGCCGGACCGTTCGGCAACCCGAAAGCCGCATTCGTCGTCCCGTACGGGCACACCTGGAGCGGCGGCGGGTTCACCTGCAAGCCGTCCCAGCACGGTATGACATGCAAGAGCAAGGACGGCCACGGCTTCCGCCTCTTCAAGAGCGGCTGGCGGGTCTTTTGACGGCGAGCGAGCTTCGCCCCGGCGTCTGGCACTGGACGGCTCCGCATCCCGACTGGGGCAAGGAGGAGAGCTGGTGGCCCGAGTTCGTCTCCTCCTACGCGATCGAGCTCGGCGACGACTTCGTCCTCTTCGACCCGCTCGCCGTCCCCTCCGAAGTGCGCGAGCGAGCGACCGCCGTCGTTCTCACCGCGCCGTACCACGAGCGTGACGCGCGCGGACTCGGCCTGCCGGTCCACTCGCCGCCCGCGGACACGTGGCAAGACTGGGTGGAGAAGTTCGGTGTCGACCCCGACAAGGTGCGCGGTATGGAGAGCGAAGATCTCGCGTGGCTCCGCGCCGGCGAGGGCGTCGGTGAGTTCCACGGGCCAGGCCCGTGGCCGTTCGGCATCCACGCCTATGCGGGGCGCGAGGACAACGACCTCGTCCTTTGGATCCCGGCGGTCAACGCGATCGTCAGCGGCGACTCGCTCTCGGACTTCGGCGACGGCCTTGGCATCCAGATGGGCGGCCGGACGCACAAGACGCGCGACGAGATCGCGGCGGAGCTGAGGGCGCTCCTCGATCTGCCGGTCGAGTTCGTCCTGCCCGCGCACGGCGAGCCGGCCGACCGTGGAGCGCTCGAGCGCGCGCTGCAGTAGGAGAGTCGCTCGAATGAACGACGGGGCGCGGTTTCCCGCGCCCCGTCGCAGAGCAAGTGCGTGGTAGTGCTTAACTCGCTGCGGTTCCGGCGGCGAGCAGGCAGGTGCCGGACTGGATCGTCGCGAGCTTGTAAGCGCCGGAGGGAGTGGCGCTGCCGCCGACGTAGTCCCAGGCACCGTTGCCCTCGTCGTCCTCGACGCAGTAGCCGGCGTTCGTGTTGAGCGCCACGGCCTTCACGTTCGCGCCGATACCCGGCGAGTTCGTCCGCAGCGTCGCACCCGAAATGCCGGCGTACGAGCCGGAGTTGACGTTCATCTGCTCCGCTGCGGGAATCGCCGAGCGGACGTTCGACTTCGACGCCGCATCCTGCGCGCTGCTCTTGAAGCTGAGATACGCGGGAACGGCGATGGCAATGAGAATGCCGAGAATCACGATGACGACCAGGAGCTCGATGAGGGTGAAGCCCTCCTCCGAGCTGAGCCGTGTCTTGATGCGATCGAACATAGCGCTAGGACTCCTTCCAGACGGGATCAAAGGGAATACGATGTATGCGTCCGCACAGTCATCGACGCGAAATGCGTCGAGCGTTATCCCCCTAATCGGGGACAGCGGTTACTGCTGCGTGCCCGAAAGGATGAAGGCGACGAGATTGTTTATCTGCGTCGGCGTCAGATTCTTGCCAAAGTCAGACGGCATGACCCCGTCCGGGTAACCCGACGGGACGTACGCGCCCGGGTTCGTGATCGACTCTTTGATGAACGCGGCGAGATCCATGTTGCCGTCGGCCTTTGCGTCCGTCCCAAGCGCGGTGTCGAGGTTCGGGCCGGTCGTACCGCTCGCGCCCGCCGGGGTGAACGTGTGGCACCCTGCGCAACCGGCGGAGGCAAAGACCGCCTTTCCCGCGGCCACGGCTCCACTGGACGAGCTCGTCGTCGTCGCGGACGTCGTGGTCATCGCGGTGGTCGTGGTCGCTGTCGTGGCCGTCATGTCGGGCTGGGCAACCGTGACCGTCACCGTCGTGGGAGCCTTGCCGATCGACGTGTAGTGCCCGACCGCGTAGCCGGCGAACCCGACCGGAATGAGCAGCAGAACGAACAGGATCCAGAGGATGACCTCGCTCGCTGAAGTCCACGGATTCTTCCGTTTCCGGCGCGCCACGTTCGAGAGGCTATCCCACTCGCCGCCCGTCTTGTCGCAGGAAGGGGCGGCGCAACTACATTCGCCTACATGCTCGATCGCTGGAAGACGCCCGCTGCCGGCGTGCCCGTCGACGTCGCGACGGCGCGGCGCATCGCGGTGCGGGCGCAAGGGCTCGACGGCAGCCAGGGCGACGTCCTCGAGACCGTCCGCCGGCTCGGCTTCCTCCAGCTCGATCCGATCTCGACTGTTGCGCCGCCGCAACATCTCGTCCTTTGGAGCAGGCTCGGGGCGTTCGACCCCGGCGAGCTCGACCGGCTTCTGTGGGAGGAGCGCGAGCTTGTCGAGTGGAGCGCGTTCGTCTATCCGATGGCGAACCTGCGGCTACTCAAGGCGTTCATGCGGCGCAACGACCGGCCGATCGACGCGCGTCGCCGCGCGTTCCTGCGGGAGAACACCGCGTTCAGCCGGTACGTCCTCAAGGAGCTCCGCGAGCGCGGGCCGCTGCTCTCCCGCGAGATCGAGACGCACACGAGTCGCGCCGGACAGGACCGGCACGACTGGTGGGGCGTACGACAGATGGGCCTCATGCTCGAAGTCCTCGCCGAAGTCGGCAAGGTCGCCGTCGTCGGGCGCGCCGGCAAGCAGCGCGTGTGGGATCTCGCCGAGCGCTGGTATCCGGAGACGCCCGCGCTCCCGCTGAAGCAGGCGCTCGCGCTCTACGAGGATCAACGCTTCCGCGCCGTCGGCGTACGGCTCGAGCGCGGGCAGTTCGTGGCGCATCCGGAAGCGGTCGACGGACCCGTCCCCGACCGCGTCACGTTCCTGTCGCCGTTCGACCGGCTCGTCCACGACCGCAACCGCACCGAGGCGCTGTGGGATTTCTACTACCGCCTCGAGATGTACGTCCCCGCGGCGAAGCGCGAGTACGGCTACTACGTCCTGCCGATCCTCCACGGCGACCGGCTCGTCGGGCGCATCGAGCCCGTCTTCGACCGCAAGACGCAGCGGCTCGACGTGAAGGGTCTCTGGTGGGAGAAGGGCGTCAAGCCGCTCGATCTCGACGAGCCGCTGGCCGAGCTACAGAGCTGGTTAGAGTCGAGCTGATGGATTTCGAGACCCGCGCCATCCACGAGGGGCAGGAGCCCGACCCCGCGACCGGGGCGATCATCACGCCGATCTACCAGACGTCGACGTACGTCCAGGACGAGGTCGGCGTGCACAAGGGTTTCGACTACTCGCGCGTCGCGAACCCGACGCGGAAGGCGCTCGAGACGGCGCTCGCGTCGCTCGAGTCGGCCGAGCACGGCGTCGCGTACTCCTCGGGCCTCGGCGCGACGACGACGCTCATGCACTTCCTCAACCCCGGCGACCGTGTCGTCCTGATCGCCGACGTGTACGGCGGCGTGTACCGGATGACCTCGCTCGTGTACGAGCCGAAGGGCTACCGCTTCGAGTACCTGCCGGCGGAGGAGTTCGGGAACCTCGCCGCGCACCTCGACGACTCGACGCGGATGGTGTGGATCGAGTCACCGTCGAACCCGATGCTCAACATCATCGACATCGCCGCCGCCGCTGAGGCGACACACGCGGCCGGCGCGATGCTCGTCGTCGACAACACCTTTGCGACGCCCTACCTCCAGCGTCCGCTCGAGCTCGGCGCCGATGTCGTCGTCCATTCGACGACGAAGTACCTCGGCGGCCACTCCGACGTCATCGGCGGCTTCGCGGCGACGAACGATGCTGCGATCGCGGAGAAGCTCCGCTTCCTCCAGAAGTCGCTCGGCGCGGTGCCCGGCCCGTTCGACTCGTGGCTCGTGCTGCGCGGCCTGAAGACGCTCGCCGTGCGCATGCGCCAGCACTGCGAGAACGCCGTCGCGGTCGCCGCGATGCTCGAGCGGCACCCGCGCGTCGAGCGCGTCTTCTACCCCGGCCTGCCGCACCATCCGGGCCACGCGATCGCGGCGAAGCAGATGCGGAACTTCGGCGGCATGGTCTCGTTCCTCGCATCCTCGCCCGAGGAAGCGGCGCGGATCGCCGCCGCGACGAAGCTCTTTCAGCTCGCCGAGTCGCTGGGCGGCGTCGAGAGCCTCATCGAGGTGCCGCACCGGATGACGCACGCGTCGACCGCAGACGCGCCGTTCGCGGCGCCGCCGAACCTCATCCGTCTCTCGGTCGGGATCGAATCGGCGCAGGATCTCGTCGACGATCTCGAGCGCGCCCTGGCCGGCTAGATGGCCGACGCAGTCGTATTTGTCGAGATCCCAGCCGGTTCCCGGAACAAGTACGAGTGGGACGACGAGCTCGGCGGCATCGTCCTCGACCGGCGCCTCTTCACGGCGATGGCGTACCCGGCCGACTACGGCTTCGTCGAAGGGACGCTCGCAGAGGACGGCGACCCGCTCGACGCGCTCGTGCTCGTCTCCGACCCGACGTTCCCCGGCTGCCGCATTCGCGTTCGCGCGATCGGCGTCTTCCACATGACGGACGAGAAGGGCCCCGACGAGAAGCTCCTCTGCGTGCCGCTCGGCGACCCGCAATTCGAGCGCGTCGCCGATATTCACGACGTCCAGAACGAGCTGCGCGACGAGATCGAGCACTTCTTCCAGCGCTACAAGGATCTCGAGCCGTCGAAGAGCACCGACACGCGTGGCTGGGGAAACCGCAGCGAAGCGGAGACGATCCTCACGGCCGCACGCGACCGCAGAGCCGCCGAGTAATTCGTACCGAGGCGGGCGCCGCGTCTCGCGCCTAGCCTCGGGAACGTGGAAAGGCGGGCCCCGACAGGCCGCAACTTCGCCGCCCGAGTCGGCGGCTGGAGCGCACATCACGCACGGTCGGCGATCGTCGGCTGGGTTGCCTTCGTCGTGGCCGCGACCGCACTCGGGATGGCAACGGGGCAGCGCGCACTCACGGACGTCGAGATGGGAAACGGCGAGTCGCGCCAGGCCATCAGCGTTCTCAACCAGGCGTTCCCGTACCACACGCCCGAGCAGGTGCTCGTGCAGGGGACGGGTGCTCTCGGCGCGAACAGCCCTGCGACGGTAGCCGCCGTTCGCGATCTCGTCGGGCGGCTGCGGACGATGTCGACGGTCTCGCAGATCCGGTCTCCGCTCGGTCCTGGCGGCGTCGCCCTGCGGTCCGCCGACGGCCGCTCGCTGCTCGTGACGTTCCGCGTCGCCGGGACGTTTGCGAGCTCACAGGACAACGTCCTGCTCCCGCTCGCCGCCGTCTCGGCCGTGGCGAAGGCGCATCCGAGCGTCGTGCTCGCGGAGTTCGGCGCCGCAAGCGCGCAGCGCGCGATCAAGGCGGCGTTCATGCACGACTTCCAGCGCAGCGAGTACACCTCCGTGCCCGTCACACTCGTGATCCTGCTGTTCGCGTTCGGGGCGCTCGTCGCGGCGTCCCTTCCGCTCGCGCTCGGGTTCACGGCGGTGCTCGCGGCAATCGGCCTGCTCGCGCCGCTCACGTATCTCGTGCCGGTGACGAGCGGCCAGATCGACGCCGTCGTGATGCTGATCGGCCTCGCGGTCGGCGTCGACTACTCGCTCTTCTATCTCCGGCGGAAGCTCGAGGAGAGACGCGCCGGCTTGGACGGCGAGCACGCCCTGGCGCGCGCCGCGGCGACGTCAGGGCAGGCCGTCGTCGTCTCGGGACTGACCGTGATGACGGCGATGGCGGGGATGTTCCTCGCCGGGAACGCGATCTTCAGCGGACTCGCGCTCGGGACGATGCTCGTCGTCGCCATCGCGGTCGCCGGGTCGGTCACGGTGCTCCCGGCGCTCATGGCCGTTCTCGGCGACTCTGTCGAGCGCGGCCGAATCCCATTTCTCAGCCGGCCGCGCGGACAGGGACGCTCGCGCGCGTGGGACTGGATCATCAGCCGCGTCGTCGCGCGGCCGGTCGTTGCCGTCGTCGTATCGGCCGGCTTCCTCCTCGCACTTGCCATGCCCGCACTCTCAATGCGCACCGTCGACCCGGGCATGGTCGGAATGCCGCCCGGCCTGCCGATCATGCAGACGTACGCGCGGATCCAGCAAGCGTTCCCGGGCGGCCCGATCCCGGCGACGGTCGTCGTCAAGGCGCCCGACGTCACTGCGCCGCGCGTCGCGACCACGCTCAAGGCTCTCGCGACCAGGGCGCTCGCGACAGGTCAGATGGGTGGCCCGGTACTCGTCGCCGTGAGCCGCGACCGGACGGTCGCCACGCTGACGCTCTCACTCGCGGGAAAGGGAACCGATGCGAAGTCGAACGCCGCCCTCGACACGCTCCGCCACAGGCTGATCCCCGCGACGATCGGCGCGGCGCCGGGCGCGCACGCATGGGTGTCGGGCCAGACCGCCGCGTCTGAGGACTTCAACGCCTCCGTCGGCGCGCACCTGCCGTACGTGATCGGGTTCGTGCTCGGCCTCGCGTTCGTGCTGCTGCTCATCACGTTCCGCTCGATCGTGATCCCGATCAAGACGATCATCCTCAACCTGCTCTCGGTCGGGGCCGCGTACGGGATCGTGACGCTCATCTTCCAGGACGGATACGGCCGCTCATTGCTCGGCGCAACCGACGTCTCGGGCGTCGTCGACTGGCTGCCGGTGTTCCTCTTCGTCGTCCTGTTCGGCCTCTCGATGGACTACCACGTGCTCATCCTCAGCCGGGTGAAGGAGAACCATGAGGGCGGGATGACGACGCGCACCGCAGTCGCCGAGGGCCTCAAGGCGACGGCCGGCGTCGTCACGAGCGCGGCGCTCGTCATGGTTGCCGTCTTCTCGGTCTTCATGGTCTTGCCGGAGCTGCCGTTCAAGCAGCTAGGTCTTGGCCTCGCCGTCGCGGTGCTCATCGACGCGACGATCGTCCGCGCGGTGCTGCTGCCCGCGGCAATGACGCTGCTCGGCGAGTGGAACTGGTACCTCCCGCCGAGCCTGAGGAGGATCCGCCTGCGGCGACGCCACGGCCACGCGTCGCCCGCGTAGGATCGAGGCGTGGCCGGGCCAGAGCCGATCGACCTCCTCCACCTCGGACGCGAGCGTGTCATCGCGAGCTATCTCCTCGAGACGACCGATGGCCCGGCGCTCGTCGACTGCGGGCCGACGACGACGCTCGACGCGCTCGAGGCCGGGCTCGCGGCGCGCGGGCTCGCGCTCGCAGACGTCCGCCACCTCCTGCTCACGCACATCCACCTCGACCATGCCGGCGCCGCGGGCGTGCTCGTGCGCCGAAACCCGGCGCTGCAGGTCCACGTCTCGCCGGTCGGCGCGCCGCATGTCGTCGCTCCCGAGCGGCTCGAGCGAAGCGCGCGCCGGCTGTACGGCGACACGTTCGACTCGCTCTGGGGCGAGCTCGCGCCGGTGCCGGAGGAGAACGTCCACATGCTGGACGGCGCTCTCCTCGGCCTTGAGTCCTTCCCGTCGCCCGGCCACGCGTCACACCACGCCTGTTACTTCGCCCCCGACGGGACGCTGTACTCCGGCGACGCGGCCGGTGTGCGGGTGCTGCCCGGGCGCTCGGTCATGCCGCCGACGCCGCCGCCCGACGTCGATGTCGCCGCATGGCAGGCGACGATCGACGAGATCTCGCGCCGGCAGCCCGAGCGGCTCGCGCTCATCCATTTCGGTGTCGCAGAGGACGTGACACGCCACCTCGAGGAGCTCGAGCTGCGCCTCCTCGACTGGGCGGAGTCGGTCGAGGGCGGCGCGACGGAGGAGGAGTTCATCGAGTACGCGCTCGCCGAGCTGGCCGACTCGGGCGAGGACGCGGACGCGTTCGTCCAGGCGATGCCACTGTGGCAGTCGTACCGCGGGCTCGCCCGCTGGGCGGAGAAGCGCGCGGAAACGTGATCGCCGAGCTCGAGCGCGCCGAGGCCGAGGCGTTCGCATCGGTCATGTCGGCCGCCGGGATGCCGGTCATCCGCGTCGCGGGAGCGGTCTGCTTCGCCGCGCCGGGGATCGCCGACCTCCAGCTCAACCGCGTCGCCGGCCTCGGCGTCGAGCGCGACCCGAGCGACGAGGAGCTCGACGAGATCGAGGCGTTCTACCGCGGCCACGGTTCGCGGTTCGCCGTCTCGCTCACGCCGGGCCCCCTCCACGACCGCCTCCTCGAGCGGAGCTACACGGCGGGCTACGCGTGGATGAAATTCCGCCGCGACGCCTCCCCCGCTCCGCAGGTCACGACCGAGCTCACCGTGGAGGAGACGAACGACGGCGCCACGTTCGGGTCGGTCGTCGCCGAGGCATTCCGTATGCCGGCCGCGAGCGGCTTCTTCGGCGGCGTCGGTGGACGGCCGGGCTGGACGCTGTTCCTCGCGCGCGACGGTGACGACATCGCGGGCGGCGCCGCGCTCTTCCTCGCGAACGGTGTCGGCTGGCTCGGGATCGGGGGAACACGGGACGCGTTCCGCGGCCGCGGCGCGCAGAACGCGCTCATCGCCGCGCGCATCGAGCACGGCCGCGCGCTCGGTGCGCACACGTTCACGACCGAGACCGGCGCCAGGGTCGACGACCGTCCGGGCGGCTCCTACCGCAACATCCTCCGCGGCGGCTTCGTGGAGAGCTATGTCCGGCCCAACCTGCTCGCCCCGGAGTAGGCTCGCGCCGTGCCCCTCGTTCCCGTCCCGCCCGAAGTAGACGCGTTTCTCGCGGCCGCGAACCCGGCTGTCGTCGCGACGGTCAGCCCGCGGGGCACGGCCCATTCGGCGGCGACGTGGTACGACTGGGAAGACGGCCGCGTCCTGCTCAACATGGACGAGACCCGCCTGCGACTCGGCTATCTCCGCGAGAACCCGTCGATCTCGCTCACCGTTCTCGCGCTGACGGACTGGTACCGCCACGTCACGCTCCTCGGCAGCGTCGTCTCGATCGAGGAGGACGATGGCCTGCGCGACATCGACCGTCTGGCGGTGCGCTACACGGGCAATCCGTACCGGAACCGCGACAACCGGCGCTTCACCGCGTGGATGCAGCCGGAGCGCTGGACGGCCTGGCCCCTGCCGAAGTAGCTACTCGTCGCGGACGATGCGAGCGCCCGACGCCTGGTTCCGCGCCTTCACGACGATCTCGTCGACGTTGACGTGCCACGGCCGCGTGAGCGCGAAGACGATGCAGTCGACGACGTCCTCGACCTGGAGCGGCTCGACGCCCTTGTAGACCGCGGCGGCCTTCTCCTCGTCGCCTTTGAAGCGGACGAGCGAGAACTCCGTCCCCACGACGAGGCCGGGGTCGACGGTCGTGACGCGGATCGGCCGGCCGAGGAGATCCTCGCGCAGCGCGTACGTGAAACCGCGCTCGGCGAACTTTGCGGTGATGTACGACGCGCCGCCCTCGTACGCGGCGCGCCCCGCGACCGAGCCGATGTTGACGATGTGCCCCCAGTCGCCGAAGTGTGGCAGGCAGAGGCGCGTCATCCGCATCAGCCCGGCGACGTTCGTGTTGAGGACCCACGCTTCGTCCTCGTCACTCGACTCGTCAAACGGTGCGCGGCCGAGCGCACCGCCCGCGTTGTTGACGAGAATGTCGACGCCGCCGAGCTGCTCGACCGCGTCGGCGACGAAGCGAGCGCTGCTCTCGGGATCGGTGACGTCGAGCTCGAGGGCGACCTCGGTCTCGAGCCGCGCAACCCTTCTGGCTCCCCCCGCTACATGCACTCCTGCCTCCGCGAGTGCGCGCGCAGTCGCCTGGCCGATGCCCGACGACGCTCCCGTCACGATTGCTCGCTTGCCGGCGAGATCCATAGTCCTTGACTCTACGCACCACGCGCGGCGGGCCTGCGGGATGACCCGGCTGTGCCATCCCGCGTAGCTCGTCGCGGACGCATCCTTTACGTGCCGCAGCGAACTGAGGGCGTTCCTGGGAGGGATCAGTCGCGCGGAAGGGGACTCCGCGCGTCAGCTCCCGCGGAGTCCCCGCCTTTCTTCCCGCGACGAACCTCGATGTATCTCTTAGGCGTTGACTAGCCGGACGCGCTCTCGGGGGAACGCATCGAGAGTCGCGACCAGACCTTTGCCCACCAGCCCAGCGGGCGAGCGTCTCCGGCGGGCAGTAGGCGGGTGCGCGCCTCTTCCGGGTCGATAGCCACGTCGCGGTATCCCTCGAGCCACGAGACAAGGTCGCGATGGCTGACGACCCAGATCTGATCCTTCCGCCACGGAGGCCGGTCGTCGTCCACGCACAGCACACCGGTGACCCACTTGTTCTGGAGTCGATCGCGGAGCCACGCTGCGTTTCTCGCGACCTGACCGACGTCACTCGGGCGGTATCCGTAGCTCTTCGTCTCGATCGCGTACGCGCCACGGGACCCGCACAGGATGTGGTCGATGTCACCGCGCTCCCGCCGATAGCCGTGAAGGAGCAGCCACCCGCGCGCCTTGAAGACGGCCAGCGACTCACCGACCTCACGCTCGGCACGGGCTCCCACGAGCCAGTTGAGCGCCGCATCGCCGCTTCGCCGGAACTCGGTGAGCAGCATGAAGCACAGGCCGATGATGGCGAAGTCCGCGACGAACGTCGCCCGCGCTCTCGCGCCGACGTCGTGCTCGATGAACACGATCGCGTAGATAGCCGCCGCGTTGAGCCCGAGGAGAAGGCCGATCCTCAGGATTCCGAGCCGCCCGCGGAGTGTCGTGTAGTAGCCCGGCTCGTCGTGGTTCTCGAGGATCTCGATCCGCGTCGTGACCCAGAGCACGTCGGCCGCGAGGATCCCGAAGCCGAGCCCCGATACGTTGCTGAAGAGGAACACCACCGCGAACGCGCCGGCGGCAGTGGCGACAGCAATTTCCCAAGCCTTCAGCCTCATGATTGTTGGATCGGCCTGCAGGCCCGGTTCCTTTACCGGCGTGGGGGTGATAGGCCGCGCGTTCCTCTACCGGGTTAGGAGAGAAGGGGCGGGAAAACGCCGCGAAAGGTGGACAGCGGTCAGGTCGCGGGCGCGTCCGGGGTATGTCCGTCTAGTGGCTGAGAAATGACCGACTTGGGGGTGGCTCCTTGCGTTCCATTGTCGGATGGGGCAGGCTCGCGGCAATGCCTACTACAGCCCGCGCGCATTTCGACGACGACATCAGCCGCTCCCGAGCAATCTTGGACGAGGCGGATGGCTTGCCAGCCGCTCGAGTTGCGGTTGCAAGCGATATGCGACGTGCGGCGGTTGCCCTGGCGGTCGGAGCAATGGACGCGTATCTCTGCGACGCGTACATCGATTGCCTGACCCGGTGCCTCCGCGCCTATAGGCAGGGAACCTGTACCAAACTCCCGACCGACTACGCAAAGGAATTGCTGCCGGCCGGGCCACTCCTAGCGCAGCACTACAAGGCGCGATCGAATTGGGGCCTTCGAATGGCGGCGAGAGCTCGTATGGAGCGAGAGAACTTGCTCCAAGTCGGTCGCGTGAAGGAGATATTCAATCCCGTCCTCCCGGTGAACCACAAGCTCTGGCTCGATGTCATCGATCAGTTCACGGCCCTTGGACGGAAGAGACTTACGAAGCATCGGGCCGTTGATATCGCGGCGATGACACCGGCTGACAGATCAGAAGCCCGCAAGCAAGCTGCCGCAGCGCTCGTGAGGCGAATGCGCGCAATCGTTCAACGTCGCCATGACATCGTTCACAACGTCGATAGACCGAAGTCGGCGCTTCAGGGGCTTTCGGCTGGTCAGGCGAAGGCGATGACGGCCGATATCAAAGACTTCGTCTCGCTTCTCGATGACCATCTCGACGCGCGGCGCCTGTGGTAGCGATGTCTGCGTGGCCATGACCCGAGCGGGTCCAGCCGACGGCAGGTAGGAATACCCGTGTGTCAACAGATCCCGAGGTTGAGGCGCTCCTCCAAACGGTTCCACTCTCGTTCGCCCACTTCGACCTGCGAGAAGTCGCGGAGCTCAAGGCCTTTCACTCAAACGTCGAGGAATTGAATCGGCGCAAGCTGGCCAACCAGCAGTCGTTCACGTATGAAATCTCGACTGAGGGCTCCTTGAGCTCTGGCGTCGATGAGGACGACATCCTGGCCCTTGCGACCACGATCCGGAAACTTGCCTGGGCACAAAAGGACATGGGGACGTTCAATCGTGTAATGAACATCTTGGCTCGTAGGGCGAACGAGGCCGGGACCGATGAAGGTGCCTCGATGCTGCAACGCGTGAAGGACATCCGCGAACTACGGACGCTGGCTGAGAAGCGTTCCCGGGTGGCCAGTTACGCCCTAGAGGCAGATGACGGCTCAAGCACCGAGCTGACACCCGAACTGCTGTGCGACATGGCCGTGAACGGGGTGATCTTTCACAACGACGACGCACTTCGGACGAGATGGCTCGATCTAGGAGGCTTCACCAATCCTGCAATCCACATGATCATCACAACGACATTCAAAGACTTCGCGCAGTTCTTCCGCGCCACCGATCTCATCGTCGAGCGCGTGCTAGACACGCCTGAGCTGGTCTCCGATAGCCCTATAACGAGCGCGTGAGCTACCGCTAAGTAGGACGGACTTCGATCGCCCATAACTTGAGCGCGCGGTCGGTCTTCTCCCAATAGTCCGCCGGGATGATGGCCTGCAGGGCTCCCGGATCGGGATCCGTTCTGAGCGCCCCAAAGGTTCCATCCTCCCGAAGTGTGGTGAGTGCGTAGCGGGTTGCGTGGAGGGAGCTGAGTGAAGTGACCAATGCGAATCCTTGCGCTTCCAGGAGTCCATCCGGATCAATCGGTCGGAACTCGTAGTCCTGGCGGACGAACCTCGAGCCTCGTACGACGCTCCGCTCCTCGAATGGCCAACCTCCCGAAAGCATGAGTTGGAATGCGATCGAACGTTCTAAGGAAGATCGGACGGTCTTCTCGCCAGCTTTGATCCCTACTCGTCCGACACGGAATCGCGCCGCACCTGCTTCTGGCTCGATCTGAGCAGGCTCATCGTCGCTCGGGTAAAGCGACAGCACGAGGGGTGGCTTAGTGCCAATATGGCGGTCGCCAAGTGATCCGAGTTCGTTCATCGGTATCGCTTCCTCAAGCTTTAGGCGAACTCGTGTCCCGGCAACGCTGAGCCGACTGGCGTCCACCAGAGTCCACAGGTTCACACCCGACCAGTAGTGCGCAAAGAGGAGGCGCGCGTGGGTCAGCTCCGCGTAGCGGCGGTGAGCATCAACGTCACGCAGCCGCATGCTGTGTCCACGGCGAACGTCTTTCGGAGCGACGTTCTTCACCTCGATAAGAAGTTCGTCGCCAGCGGTGGTGACGAGTCGAAAGTCAGGCGGCATCACGTCGCCCTGCGAGTCATCGAAATAACAGTCGCCCTCGTCCTCGACGCTCAGAAGTCGAACTTCCCCCAGGCCAAGAATCATCGTCTCGAACATGCTCTGGACACGCCAGCCGTGAAGCCTTGCCGCGGATGAGAGAGAAGTTCGAAGCCCTTGTGTGACCTTCTCCAGAAACGCGTCTTGCCGCGCAACGTCGGTCACCCCGCCACCAGTCGACGGATCGTCCAGTTTGGTGAAGAGACTTAGTCCGCCTAACTCCGCGGGTTCCCGCTTGACCCTCTTGATTGCCAAGACTCCTCCACAGCCGGGTTAGCCTCTCGCCGAGTCGTCGCGCTAGTTTCGCGACTTGAGAGGCTCGGTCAACGAAGATGAGTATCGCTTCCTGTGCCGGTCTCGAGAAATTCGAGGCGTCGCTTTCGGTAGGCCCGTTTCTTGCAAGCACTGCTGCAATAGACGGCGCGCAGGCGGCCGATCAGGGGAGCGCCGCAGACAGGGCACAGCTTCGACCGACTGAGGCAGGCACTGTTGTACGCCCGAAGGACCGCTAGCGGCGTTCGCGGGAACTCGAGCCCTCTCGCGACGAAGGCACCTGTGGCTAGTTCCGCAGCGACCGCTATGAGGAGATTGCGGTGTGTCCGACGCGGATACGCCTGACCGCCGAGAAGGCGTTGCACCGTTCGCCGGTCGAGTGCTGCTCTTTTCGCGATCTCGGCCGAATTGAAGTCCCGCAGAACCGGGACGACGAGGGTGCTCCAAGGATCGAGGGTGGGATCTTCGTAGGTGGTGAGGATCTCGCCTGGATCGTGAATGAGTCCAGCGGTTGATTCTTCCAGCCGGTTGGCTTCCTTTCCGATGTAGTCGATCGTCGTGGCGACGACGGGACGGCGTCGGAGCAGACCCGACGTTCGACGAGTGCAGGGTGCGCCATCAGGGCTGAGGCTCTTCGGTTCTGGGTGGCTTCGGTAGCGGGTTAGTACGTCACGGTTGGTCTTGACCTTGATCGAGTTGGGGGACGGCGGGCCGTCGATGTGGATTTGGAAGCTCTCGCCGCTGTAGTGGTCGATCCATGGCATTTCAAGCCAGCGGCTGGGATCGGGCTTGAACGGGGCGACGAGCTGGAACCGTTGCGGTGAGTAGCCGGCCGGGTGCGAGAACGGGGCGACATGGACGCAGAGGAGAAAGTTGAACGGCTTGATCTGCTCTGCGTACGGCTGGTCGGTGTTGTAGCTGGTGATGAACGGTCGAAGCGCGGCCGCGCTGGCGGCGCTGATGCGGGTGACGGCGGGTCTGTCGAGCCAGTCATCGCTTGGTCTAGGGCGAGCGGTGGACATCGTCGAGGATTCCCTGCCATACGTGGCGAGCGAGGTCGCGGTCGTCGAGGTCCTGGTCGAGTGGGTTGAGGAGGTGGCCGAGGCCGTGTTCTGACCACTTCCGCAGGACCGGGCGACCGTTTTCGAGGTTGTAGAGGGCGTAGCGTTTGGCGCTGATCGCGTAGCAGTGGAGCTGCCGCTGCTCGCCTGTGCTTGGGTCGAAGTTCCATTCCTCTAGTTCGAGGATTGAGCCTTCGACGAGTTCGCGGTTGTAAGGGTTGAGGCCCGCGAAGCGGTCGATGATCTGGTCAACCTGCGCGAAAGAAAGGGTGCCGGACTCCTCACCATCGCGGCTGGCGACGATGGCCATTGAGTCGGTGTCGCAGAAGGCGTAGTGGCCGCCGGCGTCCGTGACGAGGCGCTCGAGGAGGGCGAGCATGAGCCGTGCGGCGCCTGTGATGCAGGCGGCGAGGGGTGGGAACGAGTACGCACCGGGCGCCTCGACTGCGGACAGCTTCTGCTGGAACGGCTCGGCAAGTCCGTAGATCGTCACTGGCTGCCGGTTAGATCCGAACTCCTCTCGGTCGATCTGGGCGAAGATTCCGTAGCAACCGGAGTTGGCAAGCACCTTCAAGAATCCCCGCAACGACTCCCGTTCTTCCGCGGCGAGGTCGTCGCGGCCGGGTGTCCGTTAACGTTCCTCGATCAGCGTTGCGAAGAAGTCGTCCCGGCGGGGGTCGATCTCGACCTCGCTTGCGAGCCGTACCGGCGCCAGTCCGGGTTGCTGCCCGGTAGCGACCAGCTGGACGGCGCGCACGATCTTCGGTGGTCGGCCGGTGAGGAGCGTTGCAGCGATGACGTCTGCCAGTGAGTACCAGAGCGCTGTGTCGGTGCGGAGCGGGTTGAGCCCGATCTGCCATTGGCCGTCGTCGGCGTAGTCGGCTCGGGTCGGGAGGATTGCTCCCTCGGGTTCGATCTGGACGAGGGTGAGCAGCTGCGGCCAGAAGGCAGGGGCGAAACAGTCGTTGAACGCGGACGCGTGCGACGAGGTCGCGCACCGTGTCGGTGACCTCGCGTGTCTCGATCCGCTCAGCGATGAGATATCGCCACAGGCCCATGAGCGTGTTCACGGTCGGGTACATGGAGAGGAAATCGACGTAGACGACTGGGACCGGCATACAGCGGATCCGGCATTCGGCCCGGCCGCCGTAGAAAGCGACCATCGCCGCTCCAAGCAACTCACGCGGGAAGTCAGGCTGACGCTCGAGCGGCGGTGCGATGCTCATCGCCCGCAGGTACGCCTTTGCGATCGAGGCGGGCGAGTAGGTCTTGGTCGGTGGTAGCCCGATCGGGTGTCGCCGGTACGCCACGATCAGCTTCTCGAACAGCGAGCCGGTCGCGCGGACGTCTTGGCGGTTGTAGTCGACGTACTCCGGCGTGATCCGGCCATGCTCTTCGACCTCCTGCTTGCCCTGGCAGATCCCGACCGCCGTACAGGCAGAGGCGAGCGAATGGCCGCGGTTTGTGAGCGCGAAGGCGAGCGTGCGCAGGTCGAGAAAGTGGCCGCGAAAGCGGAACGACGGGTCGGCGCGACCGTCGCTGCTGTCGTCCGGGATCCGGTCGTTGACGTCTGGGTCGCGTCGCTCGGCGAATCCGATGAAAGCGCGCTTGCTGTCGATCGACTTGACCACGACTCGGGGGCGGTAGCGATTCTCCAGCCGAGCACCACCCTTGGCCTCGTCGTCCCAGAGCATGAGCGAGTGGCCGCCGCGATAGGCGTCGCGTGCTGCGCCGAATCCGACCGCGAGCCGGGAGAGATCGAAGGGGAGGTTGAAGCCGACCACCCAGGCGCGAGCCTTGTAGGCGCAGCGCCAGAACACCCGCTCAACGAACACACGGCGCGACATCAGCTTCAGACCGTGCTCGCTGGCGTAATCGACGAGGATCGAGTAGCCGGCCCGGTCGCGCTCTTCGAGCTCGTCGTCGTGGAACAGACCCTCCTCGATCAGTTCCAACTTGAGCGAGTGTGGGCTGAGGGCGCAGTACTGATACGAGCCAAACGTCAGTTGCTGCCCGGTATCAGTCGACGTCTCGCAGTCGAGGATCAGCACACGCTTCGGGAGCGACCACTTCTTGGGAGGGTGTTTGCGCGCGGCGGCTCGTCCTCTTTCCGACGCCAGGGTCGGTTCAGTGTGTGCGCGCACGGCGATGGGGAGGTACTCGCTCACCGACTCGACCCGCCCGGTTCATCGCCGTCGCGCCTGGCTGCCTCAGCCGCGAGTTCATCGGCCCAGACCCGAGTCGCTGTGCCCGCAGCTCGTCGAACGCGGCCTGGCCTTCGCAGCACCGCCTCGAGCCGCTCGAGAAAGGGGACGATCATCGTCGTGGTGGAGATCTGGACCCGATCAACCTTCCGCCTCGGTCAACCGCGCTGACAGTTACGGCAAACGACAACTGTGAGCCGCGCATCGTTCGCGACCCCGCCCAAATGGTGGGCCTCCAGCAGCGACCGCTCGACCCGAGAGCTCGACCGGATTCTCGACGCCGCACAAGACGCACACGGCTCCTGCTCCCAGCCGGCGCGCGCGCCGCACCTGGCGAAGATCGTCTCCGATCGGGTCCGGCGGCTATCCGTAGATGCTCGTAGATGTCATCGACGTCCAGCTCGCCGATCCGAGCCAGCAGCTTCGATCTCGTCCGGATCCATCAAGAGCCGCCGACCGCGGATCCGGATCCCGCGGAAGGCTTCGAGATGATCAGTCTCCCCATATGAGGAAGCGCTCGACGGCGTTCCAGTAGCGGCCCACGGTTGACCTCGCTCGCGGCGTCGGGAGGAATCGACTCTTCGACACCTTTCGTGGTTAGGTACGCGTCCGCGCCATCACGAACACCTGCGGTTGGTGCCCAGCAATAGGCCAGCTCGAGTCGAATCGTCTCGGCTTCTCGAGCCGCTTGGAGCGCGACCTCAACTTCATCGCTTGCGAGCTGGACGAGACTCCGCGGCGAACGGCGCTCCGATCGCGAGCATCCTGAGGTTGCCGAGAGCGGACGCGAGAACCGAGATGATGATCTGCCGATGCTTTCGAGTTCGAGGGACTTATCGGTGTTCATGACGCACCTCCTTGTGCGGGCGTGGGTCGAGGTCCACGTGCGCGGGCGACCAGGTGTAGACGCTTACATTGGCGAATCGGTCAGAAATTCCCCAAGGCCTTACGGCGCGGGAGGTTCTTTTAGAGGCTGTCCGCTGCCGGGGCGGGAAGCCGCCGAGCATGCGCCAGTTCAGGCGCTTCGAGTCCATGCTTCCGCGCGCTCCGGGTACGGCTGTGGAGCGGCGCGGTCGGCCGCGTCTCCGCTATCAGGCTGAGGCCGTCGAGTCGGTGGAGTCGATCGCCGAGATCCGCGGACTCCGGTGGCGCAAGTTGCCCCTCAACGTCGTCCGTTTCGAACTCTGGTGGCGAGGCTTCCCGGTCGACGTCGAGGCCGTTCAGACGTCCGTCGTCGCCGAGCTTGGACGGCGGTTGGGCGGACTGGGCAGCCGGTGGAAGCCCTCGGACGACCCCTGCAAGCTGGCCGACTCTTCGTAAGGGAACTGCGCAAGAACCAGAGCCACCGACATCGGGTGCTCCGGCTCGTCCTACGCCGTTCTGGCCACAAGCTCGACACAGTCGCAGAAGGCCTCTACGCGCTCAGTCTCTTCTTTCTTGGCGAAGACGCTGAGTGGGACGTCGGGATGTCGAAGACATCCGGACCCTGCCACCCCTCTTTGCGAGACCCTCGCCAAACTTGCAACTGACCGAGCGGCCACTGACGCAGCACCCGACGGGACTCGACTTCTGGAGGAGACCATCGATCTCGAGGAGCTGCTAGCGGAGCTCCGCGAGCTGAGCGGGAGGCGACGCTCGAGAGCTTCTGGCTACCGCTCGAACAGGCCAGCAAGCAAGAGCTCGAGCAGGCTCGTGCCGATGCGCTGCCGTTCGCTGGCGCGATGCCTGTGACCGCCAAGGCGGTGGAACAGCTCTACGGATGGGACTTTGCCGGCCTCGGAATCTTCACGACCGTCTACGAACTGCAGGAACGGTTCTTCCGCCTTGTCGTCCTCTTTGGCGATGCGGTCCTTCGACCCCGCTACGCCGACGGCATCGACGAGATCAACGAGGCACTGTCAACGAATGGACATCGCTTTACCGCGCCTATCTGAGCATCGTGAATTCTCTTGCCCAATACAAGAAGTATCTGCGACTAAATCGAGCGGACAAGATTGGGGAATCTTTCTCAGAGGATGAACGGAGTAGAAATGCACGCAGATGTTCAAGCGTTCCTGGACAGCCACGAGGAACTGCGCGACGCACTAATGGCGTCACTTTCAAAAGAGCGCCCGCGACCGTTGGGGCGGCCCGGGGGCATGGCACACGGAAATGGAGGTTCCGCATGCGCCGCGACAGTAGCGCCCCCCTCACCCAATGTACGTCGCGCCGGCGTGTTCGTCGCGAGCAGCTACGGCATCAAGATCAGCGTCCGTCGCGGCCAGCTGGTCATCGAGACGGCGTGGGCCGCAGCCGCCGCACGTCCCAGTTCTCGCGGGCTACGCACGGGATAAGCCGCTTGTCGTCATCGGTAGCGACGGCTTCGTCACTCTTGACGCGATCCGCTGGCTCCACGGCCTCGGCATCGCGTTCATCCATCTCGACCGCGACGGGACGATCCTCGCAACCTCGACACCGCAGGTGGCGATGCGCGACTGCGGCGTCTGCAGGAGTAGGTGAACGGCAACGCGAAGCTAGAGCTCGCCCGCCTGCTCCTGCAGGCCAAGCTGGACGGACAGGGGCAGGTTTTGGAAGCTCTTCTCCCCATGCCGAGAGCCCTGCGAGCTTCCGCACCGCAGTCGTTCGCGCTTGTCGGAGCGGAGACGATCGAGCAGCTCGTCTGGGCCGAACGGGATGCGGCGCCTTCCTATTGGAGCGCTTGGGCGCGGGTTAGGTTCGGATTCAGTCGTCGAGACGAGAAACTTGTCCCTGAGCATTGGCTCACTGTCGGGAAGCGGGGTTCACTCCTCACAAACTCGCCGCGGCTAGCGATCAACCCCGCCAACGCGGTTCTGAACTACTTTACGCGATCCTCGAAGCAGAGAACCCGCCTCGCCTGTCTGAAGCTAGGTCTCGATACGGGCCTCGGCGTCGTTGATGTCGATTCCCGGAACCGCGACTCGTTGGCGCTATGACCTGATGGAAGCGGCAGACCGTCGGTCGATCGTCAGTGCTCGAACTGATCCAGAACCGCATCTTCAGCCGGTCCGACTTGGCCGAGACTCCGCGTGGTTATCTGCCGGATTAGCCTGCCGCTGAGCCACGAACTCGGAGAGAGCGCACCGCACTGGGCGGCCGCAATCGCTCCTGCGGCGGGAGGGCGGCCGCGCGCCTTCTCGCCCAAAGCGACGCATTCCGAATCGCCAAATCTCGTCCCGGCTGACCGGTCGAAACCGCCTTGCCCGCTACGGGATCGAACCCCGCCTCCCACGCCTCAAGACCCCAACTAACGGGACATGCAAGGACTGCGGTGGACTCTTGCCACGGCGAGGGCGAGTCTACTTCGACGACTTCTCTCCCCAACAACTGCAGCATGATTCAGGTTCGCAGCCACAGAGTGGGTGGCCGGCGAGGGTGACGATCCCACTCACGGCCGCATGGCCGGCAAAGCTAGAGCAGAAAGCAACGTGGCCCGGAAGCGGGAGGTGCGGGAGTGGGACAAAGTCCACGGCAAGCTCGTGAATCTGTCAGCGTTCGAAAGTGAGTCCTTCCCAAGATCCAAACGACTCCGCTCAGCCAGCTCCAACGGGCGACCGGTCTCTTCACTTCGTTACTCTCTTTGATCCGCCGCGGCGAGCGAACACCGCACCCACGACATTGGCAAGCGCTGCTGCGGCGAGTTCCTGCAACGAACCAGTCGCCGTAGCGATCAGCCACGACAACGGGCGTGGGTTCAGGCCGCGTCTGCTTCGGGGCGTCTGTAGGTCAGTGCGAACACGGTCTCCGTGAGCCATTTCCGGAACGACTCGTTGTCGCTGAACTGCTTGAACAGCTCGGTGTCGTCCTTCAGCAGGCCGTCATCACGCGCCCGAGCGCCTTGTCGTGCTCGATCCGGGCGTTCTGCTTGTCGGAGTTCTTCTGGCGTTCTGGTAGGCCTTGTCGGCGGCGACCTTGGCCGGGATTTCCTCGGTGATGAGCCGCGGACGCGGTCGGCGTCTGTCCAGGCGATGTTGCCGAACTGGTCGTTGAAGGTCTTGAGGATGTTCGACAGCCGGTCGAGCTCCGGCTCGGGCTTGCGGCCGCCGCCGCTCGTCGGCACCGGCTCGATCTCGGCGTCCTCGTCGGGCAGCTGGATCTTCATCGCGGCCTGCTTCTCGACCCGGTAGCTGTCCATGTCGATGGTTTCGAGGATGCCCTTCGAGAGGTCCTCTTCCTTCGGCGCCGGCAGCTTCGGGATCAGGAAGTTCAGGAAGATCGACAGCTTCTCCCAGTCGGCGTTCGTGTACGGCAGGATCGAGGCCAGGAAGCCGTAGGTGCGGACGAACGCCTTGGCCTTGCCCTTGAAGTCGACCTGGCCGTCCTCGTCGAGCTCCTCGTTGTAGGTCGCCACGCAGGCGTCGAGGATCGGGTCGAGCTGGTCGCGGTCGGCGCCGCCAGGTAGAGCGCGACGAAGCTGTCGACCTGCGCGTCGTCGTAGACCTGGTAGCCGTCGAGGTCGGCCTTCAGGTCGTGCAGCTTGTTCGGGTCGGTCTCCTCGCTCAGGATCGTCGTGCGGTAGTAGTCGGCGAAGGCTTCCTGGATGGTGTCGGCGTCGTTCATGAAGTCGAGCACGAACACGTCGTGCTTCTGCGGGTGCGCCCGGTTGAGCCGCGAGAGCGTCTGCACCGCCTTGATGCCGGACAGCGGCTTGTCGACGTACATCGTGTGCAGCAGCGGCTCGTCGTAGCCGGTCTGGAACTTGTCGGCGCAGACCAGGAAGCGGTACGGGTCCTCCTGGATCTTGTCGGCGATCTTGCTCGCTGGGAAGCCGTTGAGCGAGGCCTCGGTGACCTCTCGCCCGCCGTACTCGTGCTCGCCGGAGAAGGCGACGATGGCCTGGTACGGGCTCTTGCGCTCCTTCAGGTAGTCGCGGATGGCGTGGAAGTACTGGATCGCCCGCTCGATGCCGCTGGTGACCACCATCGCCCGCGCCTGGCCGCCGATCTTGTTGAGCGCGATCACCTGGTCGTGGAAGTGGTCGACCATGATCTCGGCCTTGAGCCGGATGGCGTGGTCGTGGCTCTCGACGTAGCGGCGGAGCTTCTTTTGGCCCGCTTGGTGTCGAACTCGGGGTCGCCTCGACCGTCTTGACCAGCTTGTAGTAGCTCTCGACCGGCGTGTAGTTCTCCAGCACGTCGAGGATGAAGCCCTCCTGGATCGCCTGCTTCATCGTGTAGCTGTGGAACGGCCGGTGCTTGGTCTTGCCCGCCGTCCTCGAACGGCTCGCCGAAGATCTCCAGCGTCTTGTTCTTCGGCGTGGCGGTGAAGGCGAAGTAGCTGGCGTTGGGCAGCATCTTGCGCGCCTCCATGATCCGGTTGATCGTGTCCTCGACCGTCTCGTCGTCCTCGTCTGGCCGCCGCCCTCCGCGAGCGCCTGGTTCATGCGCCGCCGATGGTCTTGCCCGCCCTGGCTGGAGTGGGCCTCGTCGATGATGATCGCGAAGCTCGCGTCGCGGTGCTCGTGCCGATTCGTCGAGGATGAACGGGAACTTCTGGACCGTCGTGATGATGATCTTCTTGCCGCCCTCGATGAACTCGCGCAGGTCGCCCGAGCGCTCGGCATGGCCGACCGTCGCGCCGACCTGGGCGAACTGCTTGATCGTGTCGCGGATCTGCTTGTCGAGGATCCGGCGGTCGGTGACCACGATGATCGAGTCGAAGACCTGCTGCGTCGTCGCTGCTCGAGGCCGATCAGCTGGTGGGCCAGCCAGGCGATGGAGTTCGACTTGCCGCTGCCCGCCGAGTGCTGGATCAGGTAGCGCTTGCCGGCGCCGTGCTCGCCGGCGTCGGCGAGGAGCTTGCGCACCACGTCGAGCTGGTGGTAGCGCGGGAAGATCTGGGTCGAGCTTCTTCTTGCCGGTCTTCGGGTCCTTCTCGTCGACGATCTGGGCGTAGTTCTCGAGGATGTCGGTCAGGCCCGTCGGGCGTCAGGATCCGCTTCCAGAGGTAGTCGGTCTTGAGGCCGTCCGGGTTCGGCGGGTTGCCGGCGCCGTCGTTCCAGCCCTGGTTGAACGGCAGGAACCACGACGCCTTGCCCTTCAGCTGGGTGCAGAAGCGCACCTCGCTGTCGTCGACGGCGAAGTGGACCATGCAGCGGCCGAACTGGAAGAGCAGCTCGCGCGGGTCGCGGTCGCGCTTGTACTGCTCGACGGCGTCCTCGACCGTCTGCTTGGTCAGGCTGTTCTTGAGTTCGAAGGTGGCGACCGGCAGGCCGTTGATGAACAGGCCGAGGTCGAGGGCGAGCTGGGTCTCGTCGCGGCTGTAGCGCAGCTGCCGGGTGACGCTGAAGCGGTTGTGCGCGTAGCGCTCGGCGGCCTTCGCGTTGCCGGGCGAGGGCGTGCCGTAGAAGAGGTCGAGGTGATGCGGGCCGTGCTTGATGCCGTTGCGCAGCACGTCGATGACGCCGCGCTTGGTGATCTCGCCCTGCAGGCGGGCGAGGAACTTCCGCCGCGTCGGGCCGTCCTGGTCGAGGTCGACAGCGCCTCGGCGAGCGTCGGGCTGCGTCGCGCGCAGGAAGGCGCGCAGCTGGACGAGATCGACGGCGTACTCGCGGTCGTAGTCGTGCGGGTCGCCGAGCAGCCAGCCAGTCCGCCGGCGACGGGACGAGGCTCCGTGGCGACGTGCGCGGCGAGAGGCGTCGGTCATGCCCGGTCATCGCGCGGACGATGAGGTCTTCGAGGCCCTCTCGCTGGTGTCGGTCGTCATGCCTCGACCTCCTCGGCATCGCCTCCAGATCGGACGTCCTCGAGTCGTCCTCGAGCGTCCATGTCGGCGAGCGCTTCGGCTCGTCGGCCTCGTCGGGCAGCCGCGCCGCCGCCTCGCGCACGTCGAGCTTGCCGGTGACGACGTCGGCGATCAGGCGGGTGCGGTACTCGCGGAGGAGGGTCGATCTCGCGCTCGCGCAGCGTCGATGGCCGGTCAAGCTGCCGGATCAGCTCGTCGAGTGTCGACAGGATCTCGCTGTTCGTCTCGGGTGGAGAGCGGAATGCGATGTGCGCGTCAGCTTCTCGCCTGTGAGATGTACTCGATCGTGGCTTCGTGCCGCGTCGAACAGCGCGCTCGCGATGCCGCGCGCGCGAATGCAGCGCAGTACTGGAAGCATCGGTACGTCTGCTCCGGTGCAGAGCGGCCTGAGACGATGCAGTGCCTGATGCAAGCACGGACGTCAGCGTCGCGTCGCACAATCCGCGCACCGTACCTGATGTCACCGCCTTCGCGACGAGAACGATCTCCACGCGATGAACGTGAATCGCGTCGCATTCACGCGGTGCGAAGTCCGTCAGTCAGTAGTCCGTCGACGCTCGACCGGTCCGACCGACTTCGATATTGTCGGCAGTCGAGCGGATGGGCCCTGTCTGCCGGGCGTCGAGTCCAGCATCGCCGAAGGCGCTAGGAGCTCGCGAGCGGGCGCCGACGTCCCAATGCTCCGGCACGTCCCCGAGCCACTCCACGCCCGACGGCTTGAGTGCGGACGTTGGGATCGAGGCCGCGGGTGACGGCGCGGTGGATGATGGCCTGCTTCTGCTCGTTCAGCAGCGCGATCAGCTTCTGCTTGGCGCGGATGTAGCGACGGATGCGCCGGTCCGCGTGGTCGAGGAAGCGGACGATGGCTGCTGTTCGTCGAGTGGTGGGCACGGCGAGACGGATCTGCTTGAAGTGCTCCGCAGTAAAGCTCGCAGTTGCGATCGAGCGATGCCCGTCGACCACCGTCATCTGCCTCTGTAGAGCAGGCGTGCGGAACAGATAGTCGAAGTAGCGCGAAGCATCGTCGCGTTCGATGGTGAGGCCGACGTACACGACGTACGCCGGACTGACGAGCCCGTCGATGCGCGAGACGCCGACGGCGCCCTGCCACGCCCGCATCATGTTGTACGACGATGTCGCCGGGATCGACGAGCTTGTAGGCGCTACGTGTCGACTCGGCTATGAGCATCGTCCGTTCTTCTGAGCTGTCGGCGTCAGCACGCTCGTCGATGCCGAGAGCTCACGCATCGGCCAGTCGTCAGGACAGCCGATGCTCGTCGTCGCGGACGAAACAGCTCGTCGACCGCGCGCGAACGACGTCCCAATGCTCCGGCACGTCCCCCAGCCACGGCACGCCGGAGTCCTTGTAGCTCGGATAGGGCTTGAGCTCGTCGATCATGTCGCCGCTCGCCGATGATCTCGGCCAGCAGCCCCTCGGTCTCCTTCTCCAGCGCCAGGATGTCGGCGCGGATCTCCTCCAGCGAGCGCAGCGGCTGCGGCTTGTAGAAGTAGCGGGTGAAGCTGATCTCGTAGCCGATCTTGATCGCTGTCGCGTCGATACCAGGCGTCGGGGGCGTGGGGCAGCACCTCGCGGCGGATGAAGGCCTCGATGCCGCCGTTTCCAGCAGCGGCACCTGCTCGGTGTCGCGCAGGTCGCTGTCGGGCTCGTACTCGACGACGCAGCGCTTGCCGTCGATCGTCGACCTCGAACAGGCCGTGCAGCGGGTCGGCCGTCGGTGCCGCGCTTGTGGATCTTCCTGATGACCGGCGGCGCCGTCCTCGTCGCGCTGCGGCCGTCTCCTTGCAGCGCCTTGATCTCCTTCGGCGTGTAGGCGCGCGTCGGGGTCGATGCCCTTGAGCGCGCAGCGGCCGCTCGACGGTCACCTTCCAGTAGCCGAAGGCGGCGTTGGGGAAGATCTTCGACTGCTCGGTCTCCTCGAACGCGAGGAACGTGTCGCAGATGCGCTCGATGTCGTCGTCGGACAGCTCGCAGTTCTTCTTGCCGAGGTTCTTGCGCAGCGGCTTGAACCACTCCGTGGCGTCGATGAGCTGCACCTTGCCGCTGCGGTGCTCGGGCTTGCGGTTGGTCAGCACCCAGATGTAGGTGGCGATGCCGGTGTTGTAGAACATGTTCAGCGGCAGGGCGACGATGGCTTCCAGCCAGTCGTTCTCGATGATCCAGCGGCGGATGTTGCTCTCGCCCTGGCCGGCGTCGCCGGTGAAGAGCGAGGAGCCGTTGTGCACCTCGGCGATGCGGCTGCCGAGCTTCGTGTCGTGCTTCATCTTGGACGAGCATGTTGGCCAGGAACAGCATCTGGCCGTCGCTGGAGCGGGTGACGAGCGAGTACTCGGGGTCGCCGGCGTGCTCGATCGACGAAGCGCGGGTCCTTGATGCCGTCCTTGCCGCCCATGCGCTCCAGGTCGCTCTTCCAGCTCTTGCCGTAGGGCGGGTTGGAGAGCATGAAGTCGAACTCGCGCGACGGGAAGGCGTCGTTCGACGAGCGTCGAGTACTCCGGGCCGCCGACGATGTTGTCGGCCGCCTCGCCCTCGCCCTTGAGCAGCAGGTCGGCCTTGGCGATGGCGTAGGTCTCGGCGTTGATCTCCTGGCCGTAGAGGTGGGTGGCGACCTGCTTGCCGTGCTCTGCGGCGAGCTCGCTGGAGCGTCTCCTCGGCGACGGTCAGCATGCCGCCGGTGCCGCAGGCGCCGTCGTAGAGCAGGTAGGTGCCCGACTCGAT
Source organism: uncultured Actinomycetes bacterium (assembly GCA_963767525.1). Lineage (GTDB taxonomy): Bacteria > Actinomycetota > Thermoleophilia > Gaiellales > Gaiellaceae > Palsa-739. The sequence continues at coordinate 945,962 of CAVYEH010000001.1, read as the reverse complement.
CTGGTCGGCGATCGGCAGGAAGATCAGGTTGGCCATCAGCTTGACGGCGTCGCGCGGCGTCCAGTGCTCGCCGGCCTCCTCGTTGTTCTCCTCGTTGAAGCGGCGGACCAGCTCCTCGAAGATCGTGCCCATCGCGTGGTTGTCGAGGCCCGGATGCTTGACCGAGCCGTCGCCGTTCGAGCACCGGGTTGGGGCTGAGGTTGATCGTCGGGTCGAGGAACTTCTCGATCAGCGTGCCGAGCGCGTCGGCCTTCGACAGGCGCGGGATCTGGTTGCGGAACTCGAACTTGTCGAGGATGTCCTGGACGTTCGGCGAGAAGCCGTCGAGGTAGGCCTCGAAGTCGGCCTTGAGCTGCTGCTGGCTGGCGCGGTTGCGGAGATCGCGCAGCGTGAACTGCGAGGTGTTGTAGAACGCCTGGCCGGCGGCCTGCGCGCAAGCGCTGCGTCCTGGTTGGCGATCCCCGCCTTGTCGAGCGTCGCCTTCATCGTCGAGCACGGCCTGCTTGGTCGGCTCCAGCACGGCGTCGAGCCGGCGCAGGACCGTCATCGGCAGGATCACGTCGCGGTACTTGCCGCGCACGTAGAGGTCGCGCAGCACGTCGTCGGCGATGCCCCAGATGAAGTTCGCGATCCTGGCGAGCTGCGTGACGGAGGCAAAGAGGAACTACGCGCCGCACTCGGGCGTCTGCACGCGCTCGCCGACTACCCGTTCTTGGCTGTGCAGATCGGCCACGAAGTTGATGAGGAGAGAGTGGCGGAGATCTCGCTTCGTGAACTCGGGCGGGACTTCGCTAACTCAGACGGACTCATCTTGACGTTGCTCTCAGTCTTTAGAGAAGACGACCGACGCCGACTCGAGGCGTTCGCCGAAGCGGCAACGAGGGTGCCCCAACCCGGCCAGCCGAACCCTACAACCATCTCGTGGTACCGGGTGCGGACAACCTTCTACGCGTCGCCGTCCTCGTCGGATTCCAGCGCGGGCGCCTGCAGTCAGCCTTGGCCCTCCTGCGAGGCGCAAATGCCGATGGCGACCAAACGCTTACCGAAGAAGCTCGGAACGCACAGCTCGACGTTCTCAGCGACGCGATCGACAAGGCGCTCGACCTAACGAACTGGCACGAATACCTGAAGGCACTCATCGCAGCGGGGTTCGCCGATCAACGGAAATCTCATCCCAGAACAGCGTCCTGCTCGTCTACGCCCTGTACCTCATGGGCGGCATCGATATGGGTCTCGCACAGCCAGCTGCGCACGACGATCGCCCGCTACTTCTTCATGGCCTCGTTGACCGGTCGCTACACGGCTCCTTCGAGGGGCAAGTGACCCAGGACGTCCAGGCGTTCACGACCGCAACGGACGGCGACGAGTATCTCGACGAACTCCGCAAGACCATCGACGCGACGCTCACCGCAGATTTCTGGAACATCACGCTCCCACGAGACCTCGCGACATCAACGGCGCGCGCTCCTGGCCTCTTTGCCTACGCGGCTGCAATGTGCCTCCTCGATGCGCGGGTGCCTCCGTTCGTTCCAGCTGAAGGCATTGACGGGAGTGAGAAGAAGGCAGCGATCCGGATCAAAGACCTGTTCGACCCTGTGATCCAACCGAAGAAGAACCCCGTCGATCGACATCACCTCTTCCCGCGGCATTACCTCGAGACGATCGGAATGACAGGCACGCGCGTGATCAACCAGATCGCGAATCTCAGTTACGTGGAGTGGCCGGAAAACATTGAGATCAGCGCCACACCCCCGAGCGAGTATTGGCCGAAGTACGAAGCGCAGTTCACCGCCGAGGACATGTTCCACCATGCCCTTCCACCGAACTGGTCCGAGTTGTCATACGAGTAGTTCCTCGCTCAACGGCGGTCTCTGATGGCGGACGTGATGAAGCTCGCTTTCGAGACGATCGGTGACAACACTGGCGTCCCCGAGCCGAGCGCGCTGGCGCTCGACGAGACGCCGGACGTCTACCTACATCCCGAGCGGCCCTTCACGAACGTCTACGCAGTCCGCAAGGTGATCCGGGGACTCGAGGGAAGCGTCCTGTGGTACGAGCAGCACATGGATCCCAAGATCCTCGAACTGCTCAGTGACGACCTAGACCTTGAGGGAGTGACGGGGCTTCGTCTTCTGTCCGGGCCGGCGCACATTACGCCCAAGGCTAAGAAAGCATTCGAGCGGTTCGCGGCTGAGCTCGAGCACGCCGGAGTGCAATGCGATTGGCGCGTCCTTCCGCCGGACGTTGCGCGCACGATGCACGCGCGAGTCATCTTCGACGACAAGCAGACCTTTGAGCTGCCTCCGCTCAACTCTGTTCTCGCTGGCACGGTCGACTCGATTCGCATCTCACAGATTCCGCGGGACGCCTTCGAGGAAGCCTGGGCAGATCACGGAGAGTCGCTGCTCCAGTTCGATCCGATCTAGCCGCCCGTTTTACGAGCGCCACAGAGACGCGAATCACCCGCCATCTAGGGCTCTAAGTAGCCGGCGATACTCACGGTCGGCGCCTCGTCACGGGAGCTCATAGGCAGCCGAACTGACCAAGCCGCGCAACCGCCCGATCTCTTTCTGAAGCTGGTCGAGCCTCGATCGAATCCCGCCCATTGGCGCGCGATCGCGAACCCAGGCAGGTGACTACGAAGGATGTCGTGCATGTACCGCTGCCCCGGCACGTTGCCCGACAGCCGCAACTCCCCTTCACGATCCTGGATCGCCATCAACACGGTCTCAGGCTCGGCAGCCGCGAATGCCCGCGCGAGCAACTCGCCGGCCTCCAAAGGCAGATGTACCTCACCGCGTCTGTCGCGGAAGGCAAGTGGATGAAGCTCGGTGACCGCCTTCTCGAGGCCTGCGCGGTGAGCGATCCGCTCGAGCTCATCCTCAGGCATGCATAGGCCATCCCACTCCGCCCACGCACTCGGTTCCCCGCTCGACGCAAGAACCGTCGCCACCGCCTCGCCGAGTGCCGCATTCCGGCCCACGTCGCGAGCGTGCTCGTCCAACCGCTGAAGCCGTTCCTCATCGCGCAGCAGCGCTTTCCGCTCGCCCCACGGGACGACCAGGCGCCGCGTCAAGACATACTCCTCGAGACCCGGATACGGCCCGTCCTCGAACCGGATCTTCACCTTGGGGCGACCAGCCAACTTCTCAAGCAGCTTCACCTTGAGGAACGGCGTACCAACTGACGTCTTCTCGCGATACGCGTAGAACCGTCCCTCTTGGAGAGCGTTCTTATCCACCGGAGTAGCCTCTCATCCCCAGCGCGCGCCCGGCGGCTTGGCTGCTAGCACCGGCCTGAGCAACCGACGGCAACGCTTTGGCCGAGTTACGGCAAAATGGGGAAAGAGTGACGCTCTAGGCGACCGGTCACTGACCGGCCGCCGACCATTGTCCACGGTTGGCGGCGTTTTCCCGCCCCTTCTCTCCTAACCCCGCGTTCCTCTACCCTGACCGCGCCGCCCCCATCGACTAGCGGTCCAGGTCGCGGCCCTTTCAAGGCCGTAGCACGGGTTCGAATCCCGTTGGGGGCATTGCCCTGTCGCGCTTATTACAGCGTTTCTCCTCGATCGGACTTATCGGTCGCTCGCGGAAACCGGACAGCACTCAAACCGTCTCCTGGGCGCGCGGTGACCGGTGTGGGGACATTGAGTCGAGGTAGGCGAGAGCGAAGGCCCTCGATGCGTGGGTGGATACCGTGGGCTCATGTCGCGGAGACACTCTGGGTGGAAGGCGTTGGCCGAAGCCGTAGCGCCGGGTGCGCGGGTAACGCGCCTACGTCGCCTCACGGGGGGAGCCGGGGGGACCGATGCCTATGACGTAACCCTCGACCGGGCCCCGCGCAGAGTGGTCGCCAAGCTCTACCCCGACGGTGACGGCACGGCATCGTTGGAGTGGAGTCGTCTCGAGTTTGCCCAGCGGGTAACGGCACCGGTGCCTGAGCCGATCGCGGCTGATCTGGAGTCGGTCTGGTTCGGCAGGCCCGCCGTTGTCATGTCCTGGTTGCCGGGACGCCCGGACGTGACCCCCAAAGACGCCGACTCGTGGGTCGCCGGCCTCGCGCAGACGCTGACCCAGTTACACGAAACGGTGTTGGACGGGGCCGCAGGTGCGCTCACGCGCACCCCCGCCGGTCGAGACGTGGCACCCCGAAGGGCGAGAACACCATCCCCTGACGGCAGCCGCAGTCAGCGCCGTCACAGCACGTCTGCCCTCACTCTCCTCCGAGCGTGTCTTCACGCACGGGGACTTCCATCCGGGCAACGTTCTCTGGCGTCGCGGCCGTATCACTGGCGTCGTCGACTGGAGCGCAGCACGACTCGGCGCTCGATGGTCTGAGCTCGCGTATTGCAGGGCCGATGTGTGTCTCCTCCTCGGGCCTGATGTCGCCGATCGCCTGGCCGACGCATACTCGGACATCGTCGGCGATACCTCCGACGACCTTGCCGTGTACGACGTCATGTGGCTGTTCAACATCCGGCACCACGCCCAGGTGGCCCTCGGCGCGTACCGAGAACAAGGCCATGCACCCAACCTCCAACTGTCACTCGCACACCTCGATGAGCAACTGCGGCGAGTACTGAAACGACTCGACTGATATCGCTCACTGCAGGCCGCCGTAGGATGGAGACGATGAGCGCAGAGACCGATCTGCAGCACGAGATCGACTCGCTGCCGCTCGTCGACACGCACGAGCATCTCCACAAGGAGGATCGGTGGGTCGAGGACGGCCCCGACATCCTTCAGGATCTGTTCGGCAACTACGCGACGAGCGACCTGCTCGTTGCAGGGGCGCCACCTGACGCTGTCGAGCGGCTCCTCGACGCGTCGGCGGGCGACCTTGGCTCGCGCTTCTTGCCGGTTCGGGACGCCTGGGAGGCGATCCAGCTCACCGGCTACGGCGAGGCAGTGCGGCTCATCGCACGCGAGATCTACGGGCTCGAGGAGCTGACCGTCGACGGGCTCGACGCGGCACAGGTAACCCTCACGTCGTTGCAGCGCCCGGGTGAGCGTCTGCGGCTGCTCCGCGACGTGGCGCGGCTCGACCACGTGCAAGTCGACGACTTCGAGCCTGCATGCCTACCGGACGCGTCGGGACCGGACTTCTTCCTCTACGACATCTCCTGGGAGAAATTGGCCAGCGGGGACGTGACCGGTCTCGACGTGTCGAGCCTCGACGAGCTCCGCGCGGTGATCGGCGGAGTATTCGAGCGCTACGGGGCGTGTGCGATCGCCGTCAAGACGCAGCACGCGTACTTCCGCACGCTGGCGTGGACCGAGCGCTCGGATGACGAAGCGTCGCGCGCCCTGGCCGCGGTGTTGGCCGGCGGCGACGTTGACGAGAGCGCCCGTCTGGCGCTCGGCGACTGGTGCCTCGCGCGCGCGGCGGAGCTCGCCGCCGAGCACGACCTGCCCGTCAAGATCCACACCGGCCATCTGGCCGGCACCGGTTCGATGTCGGTCGATCGCGTGCGGCCGAGCCATCTCTGCGGGCTGCTCGCGCGCTACCCGCAGACGCGGTTCGTGCTGATGCACATCTCCTATCCGTACAGCGACGAGCTCATCTCTATCGCGAAGCACTTCCCGAACGCCTGGGTCGATCTGTGCTGGGCGTGGTCGATCAACCCGTATAGCGCCGCCGACTTCGTGCGCCGCTTCCTGCACGCCGTGCCCGTCAACAAGCTCTTCGCGTTCGGCGGTGACACCGGCTGGCCGACGGCGTCCGTTGCGTATGCGGCGCAGGCGCGGCGCGGTCTGGCGCGCGCGCTCGAAGCCGAGATCGTCGCAGGTGACCTGACAGAGCGCCAGGCGATCGCCGTCGTGCACCGGGTCATGAGCGACAACCAGTACGCCTGCTTCGACATCGAAGGGACGCGGGCGGCCGTCTATCGGGCGGCGAGCTGAAGTGCGTACGCAACCACCATCCCTCCGCTCGCGCCTTCCTCACCGAGTCGGAAGGGTTCGAGAGCTGTCCCATCAGGTGCACTCAGCCGTTCAGTGACTACATCACGCGCTAGCCGCGAGAGCCGTGGGTGCTACGGGTTGTAGACGGTCTGCGTAACGACTTCGACGTCTGGCCGATAACCGGGTGCGCGGAGGATGAACTTCTGTTGCACCTTCTGACCCGTCCGCAGGCCTTTGGCGAACGCCAGACGGAGTTCCCTGGTGAAGTAGGTACGCCAGGAAACGTTCTGCACCCACACCGGGCCGCCGTGCACCCAGTGTGTCGGCTGCGGGTCCTTTAGGACCTCGATCTTCGTCACGGCCGCCGGCCTGACTTCCACCAGGGTCAGCTTCACGCTTTTGCAGATGGAGAAGGAAAGGGTGTAGGGGACCTTCTCCCCCGCTGATGGCTCATACCGCGAACTAAAGTCGAAAGCGCAGACCGGCAGCGGTGGCAGCTTTCGCGCCTTGTTCGTGGCGCCGTAGGTCTTCTGGACACCACTCGCTGAGACCACAACCAGGCCGAGGCACGCGGCAACCATGGCCGTCGCGAACAGCCTTGAACGGCGACTCGCGTGACGGCCAAGACCGCGGTTGCCTAGCGTCGAACGCATCCTTCCAAGAGCCTACTCCAAGCTCGGACAATGGTTTCCGAGCGGGGCCGACACCGAGCATCTGAAGGCGGTCTTCACCAAGGGCGTGCTCGAAGTGCACGCCAAGAAACTGCAGACGACCGAGCCGACGAAGGTCACGATCGAGACCACGTGATCTGACGTCAGCGCGGCTTTGCTTCGGGGAAGCGCTCCAGGCCGTCGTCCGGGAGCGCTTCCCACTCGCACGCGTAGTTCACGAATGAGTGCCACTGCGGACGGATGTCGTGGCCCGGGTCGAGCAGGCCGAGACGCACGCTGCCGACGTCGCCGGTGTCCGGGTACTTGCTCCAGAGCGCGCTGCCGCAGCTCGCGCAGAAGCACTTCGGCCAGCCGTCGCCGGGGGCGTACTCGCGGATGAGCTCCTCGCCCGCGAGGAGACGGAACGAGCCCGGCGCGATGCGCGCCTGCGCCGACGCCGCGGTGCCGGTACGCCGCTGGCAGCGCGTGCAGTGGCAGTAGCCGGCGCTCGCGGGCGGCGCGGTGATCTCGAACCGGACGCCGCCGCACATGCAGTGACCGCTGTAGGGAGGCCCCGCCACGCGCCCATCATGCCTCGGTACGCTCACTCGATGGCGGATGTCGAGAAGTCCGAGCAGGAGTGGCGCGCGGAGCTGACGCCCGAGCAGTTCCACGTCCTCCGCGAGAAGGGCACGGAGGCGCCGTTCAGCGGCGAGTACGACCACACCTTCGAGCCGGGCACGTACCGCTGCGCGGGGTGCGGCGCGACGCTGTTCGAGTCGGAGACGAAGTACGACTCCGGCTGCGGGTGGCCCGCGTTCTACGCGCCGGCCGGCGAGGACGTTGTCGACGAGGAGACCGACACGACCTACGGGATGGTGCGCACCGAGGTCATGTGCGCGAACTGCGGGGGCCACCTCGGCCACGTCTTCCCCGACGGCCCGCACCCGACCGGCGTCCGCTACTGCATCAACTCCGCCGCGCTGAAGCTCGACGAGAAGTAGCGCTACGGTTTCGCCCGAGGGCGGTTAGCTCAGCTGGGAGAGCACCTGGTTTACACCCAGGGGGTCGGCGGTTCGAGCCCGTCACCGCCCATCGCACGTCACGGCGTGCCCGCGTTGGCAGGACACGGGCCGGGCTCGAGGGTGATCGGTTTCTTCGTTCCTCCGATCATGTGCGTCCAATGGCCGTGCTCGCTGTCCTCCACGCAGTAGCCGGTATTGCGGACCGGCGCGCTCGGCGCCGGACGCGTGTGCACACCAGACGGCCAGAGCCCGTACGCGATCCCGCCGCCCGCGACAGCGACGACGACAGCGGCGGCGGCGAGGATCGCGTCCGTTCGCATCTGCATTTAGGCTTGATCGGTCGAGACGGGACGTCCCGTGAGGGGGGCCTCGGTTGCTGCCGGGCTAGCTCGTCTGGCGCTTGAAGATCAGCAGATGCCCGTCGCGCGAGCTGCGGATGTCGGCGTCCAGCGTGAGCGAGACGAGCTCCCAGCCGTCGGCGCCGAACTTCTGGAGCGTGTCCTCGAGGTCGTCGACGCGGAGCTTGTCGCGGCCGACCATCGACGTCAGGACTTCGGTCTTGTACTCATAGGTAGCCATCGCGCGACCCTACACCTGCGCCCAGGCGAAGACGCGCGCCCAGTCGTCTTTGATGCTGGCCACCGTCCAACCGTGCGCGCCGGCCGCCTCCGTCACCTTTTCCGCACCTGCGGTGTACGCGAACTCGCGTTCGGCGTCGTCGTGCCTGACGAGAAGGGCGAACTCGGCGTGCGCGAGCATCTCGAGGTCACCGTTCGCGTTGCCTCCCGCGAGCAGCGGGCGCCGGCCGGTGCGGGCCCAGATGTGCACCGGCTTGCCGGGGCCGTCGTCGATCGGTTGCTCGACCCCGGCCGTGCGGACGAGAGCGCCGTCGCGAAGCTCGAGCGGTGCCGACGAGCCGATCACGCGTTCCCGCGGAATGCCGTAGATGCGTTCGGACACGGGGCGCACGAAGTCCCGCCCGCCCGCGCTGCAGATGAAGACCCGAAAGTCGCTCGACTCGAGGAGCGCGAGCAGCTCGAGCATCGGCGCATACACGGCTTCCGTGTACGGGACGCCGAGGGTTGGGTGCCGGGTCTCCTCGAAGAACGCGACCGCCTCCGCCTCGAACGCGTCGGTCGTCAGCCCTCCGAACGCCTCGCCAACGCCATGCACGAGCTCGGGCACGTGATCGGTGAGCGCTTCGAGCCAGGCGCGATCGTTCTCGACGACCGCCTTGTACGGCTGCCGTTGCGCAAGGGACGGATCGGCCTCGGCCATCGCCCGCCACTTGCGCAGGACGAAGTCGGCCTGGGGGTACAGCGGCTTCTCGCACCACAGCGTGCCGTCGTTGTCGAAGGTCGCAATCCGCTCCGGCGGAGGAACGAAGTCGGGGCTTCCCTCGGAGCACACTCGGTCGATGAAGTCGAGGATCGCGGCTCGCGTGGCCGTGTCGTTCCAACTCGCGAGAGGGCTGCTCGGGCTGACCACGTGATGGAGTTTGCCGAAGGTGAGACACTTCGGTCGTGGAAGCGGCGCAAGTAAGCCTGCTCCGCTGGCTGCGGCGGCAGCTGCGCGAGCCGATGGCGGCGCGCGAGCATCTCGAGGCGGCCGTCGAGAACGACGACGTCGCCGAGGCGCGGCGGCTGCTCGCGCGGTTCGAGTTCAGCGACGCGCAGCGCCGCAACGTCGAGCAACTGCTCGACGCCTGGGAACGCCAGAAGGTCTAGTAGAAGCCCTCGCGGCGGCGGTAGCGCTCGGCGCGAGTCTCGTCGAACTCCTCGACGTCCAGTTCCGGATTGGCGATCGAGCGGAGGATCTCGCCCGAGCTCGGCAGTTCCTCCCGCGAGACGTGCTTCTCGGCGTTCCACAGATCCGAGCGGAGCAGCGCCTTCGGGCACTGCGTGTACGCCTCCTCGACCGTGACGACGATCCCGAGGCGCGGCACCTTGCCCTCGACGGCGCTCGGCGCGAGCAGCTCCGCGTCGTCGACGATCCGTGCGCGGCCGTTGACGCGGAACGTGTCGTCGACGCCCGGGATGAGGAAGAGGAGCGCGATCCGGTCGTCCTCGAGGAGGTTCGTAAGCGTGTCTGCGAGCTTGTTACCGGGCCGGTCGGGCAGGAGCAGCGTCCGCTCGTCGAGGATTCGGACGAAGCCGGCGGGGTCGCCGCGCGGCGACACGTCCAGTCCGCCGTCGGGCCGTCCGGTCGCGACGACGACGAACGGCGACCGCTCGACGAATTGGCGCGTGAGCGGATTGAGCCGGTCGACGATCTTCTCCTGCACGAGCTGCCGAAGGCTCGCCGAGTACCTCGCGGAGCTCGGCCTCGTTCACGTGAACCTCGGCGGCCGCTTCTCGCGCACGGCGGCGACGCCCTCGCGGACGTCGGGGCCGGTCATGTCGAGGAACTCGAGCGTGAGCGACGCGTCGAAGATCGGGCCGGCCGTCTTCAGCCACTCGTTGAGCGAGAGCTTCGTGTGCCGAGAGCGCCGAGCGGGAGCCGGACGCGAGCCGCCGCGCGATCTCGAGCGCGCGGTCCTCGAGCTCCTCCTCGGGCACGCAGAGGGAGACGAGTCCGATGCGCTCCGCCTCGACGCCGTCGACCTCCTCGCAGAGCAGCAGGTGGTACTTCGCCTTCGCCATCCCGCAGAGGAGCGGCCAGACGATCGCGGCGTGGTCGCCCGCGGCGACGCCGAGCTTCGTGTGGCCGTCGACGATGCGCGCCTTCGGCGACGCGAGCGAGATGTCCGCGAGCAAGCCGACGACGAGTCCCGCGCCGACCGCGGGGCCGGTGATCGCGGAGACGATCGGCGTCGGGCAGGCGAGCATGTTGTAGACGAGGTCGCGCGCCTCGTGGAAGACGCGCTGCCGCGTCTCCTCGTCGTCGGCGATGCGGAGCACGAGGTCGAGGTCGCCGCCCGAGCTGAACGCGCCGTCGGCGCCGCGGACGAGCACGGCGCGCGTCTCGTCGTCGTCGCCGATCGCGTTCCACACGCGCGCGAGCTCGCCGTGCTGCACCTCGCTCACGGCGTTGAGCCGACCGGGCGCGCGGAGCGTGAGCCGCAGGATCCCGTCCTCGAGCCGCTCGATGTCGAGCGACGGGAACTCCGTCTCGTACGCGAAGGCCACGAGTCAGATCCTACGGTTCCGGTTACCCTCGCTCTGCAACGGGCCGGTAGCTCAGTTGGTAGAGCAGCGGACTTTTAATCCGAAGGTCGCAGGTTCGATCCCTGCCCGGCCCACTATTGTTGTCCGATCGGTCAACAATAATTGCTGGGTATGGACTTGGCTTTCAACCCGGCGCGAGCAGGACGGCCTCCGTCGACCACCCGGACAAAGCCTGTCGCTGAGCGAGAGTGCCCACGCCACGGCCTATCGGAGTTCGCTTTGTACGGGCAACGGCGCCCGCAGTGGCGGTGCAAACGGTGCATCGGCGAAGCCGTCGGCCGACGCCAGCAAAAGGTCAAGCGGATCCTGGTCGCGGAGGCGGGCGGCGAATGCGTTTTATGCGGATACGACCGCTGTATCGCGAGCCTCCACTTTCACCATCTCGACCGCGCGAGAAGTCGTTCGCGATGAGCATGGCAAGCGGGAAGTCGCTGGCGACGTACCGCGAGGAAGCGAGGAAATGCATCCTCGTCTGCGCAAACTGCCACGGGGAGATCGAGGCGGGTCTAGTCCCTGGCTAGGATCGCGGCGTGCCCCTGTTGCAGCGGATTCTCCTCGGCTGGGTCATCGATTCGCTCGCGCTCGCGGCGGCCGCGTGGATGTTCAGCGGGGTCTACGGCTCCGCGGCGGCGGTCATCGGGGCGGCGCTCGTCTTCGGACTTCTCAGCGCTTTCGTCAAACCGGTCCTCAAGTTCCTGACCTTCCCGTTCGCACTCGTGACCTTCGGCATCGCGTGGTTCTTCGTCGCGATGTTCATCCTCTGGCTCACGAGCCTCATCGTGAGCGGCTTCCACATCGACGGCTTCTGGACGCTCGCCGGCGCGACCGTTGTGGTCTGGGCCGTCGGCGGCCTCGCATCACTCCTGCTCTTCCCGCGCAAGCGGGACAAGAGCGCCTGAGCGATGCGCCTCTTCATCCTCGCGCGACACGGGCAGTCGCTCTTCAACGTCGACAAGCTCGTCAACAGCGACCCCGCCCGCGACCGCGGACTGACCCAGCAGGGGACGGACGAGGCGAAGCGGCTCGGCGGGGAGATCGCGGCGCTTCCGGTCGACCTCGCAGTCGTCTCGCCGTTCCCGCGCGCGCAGGAAACCGCGCGAGTCGCGCTCGGCGCGCGCGACGTGCCGCATCTCGTCGACGACGACCTCGGCGACGTCCGGATCGGCGAGCTCGAGGGGAAGACGCTCGACGAGTACCGCGCCGCGCCGGCGCACGCGAACCGCAAGGAGCGCTTCCCCGGCGGCGAAAGCCTCGACGAGGCGGCGCTGCGCTATGCAGCCGCGTTCGAGCGGCTCCTCGCACGCGACGAGCGGACGACGCTCGTCGTCTGCCACGAGATCCCGGTGCGCTACGCCGTCAACGCCGCCGGCAGGAGCGACAATCTCGACGGGCCGCTCCGCTCGGTGCCCAACGCGACGCCGTACCTGTTCGACGACGAGTCCCTCGCGCGCGCTGTTGCGCGGATGCGCGCGCTGGCGCGGTAGCGTCGCGGTATGACCGAGATTTCCGAGCTTCGCGCCGAGATCGAGGCGCTCGACCGGCAGCTCCTCGAGACGCTGAACCGGCGACTCGAGCTCGTCGCGGCCGTGCGGCGCCACAAGGACGCGACCGGAGAGCGCTGGATCGACCCCGAGCGCGAGGCGGAGCTGCTGCAGGCGCTCGTCGCCGCGAACGGCGGGCCGCTCTCGGAACGCGGCGTGCGGGCGATCTTCTCCGCGATCCTCGACGTGCTGAAGCAGGAAGTCGCCGCCGAGCGGCCGACGCGCGCCCAGCCGCCGGAGCCGCGTGCCGGCGCGCCGGCGGTCGTGCGCCTCGCGGTTGTCGGGACCGGGCTGATCGGGACGTCGGTCGCGCTCGCCGCGCGGCGGAGCGGTACGGAGTGCCGCGGCTTCGACTCAGACAGCGCATCACTCGAACAGGCAGCGAAGATCGGCGCCTTTACCGCGGCCGGATCCCTCGCCGAGGCCGTCGCCGACGCGGAGCTCGTCGTCGTCGCGGTCCCGGTCGGCGTCGCACCAGCCGTCGTCGCCGACGTGCTCGCCGCGGCCGGCCCGGACGCCGTCGTGACGGACGTCGCGTCGACGAAGCGCGCGCTCGCGGCAATCGAAGACCCGCGCTTCGTCCCCGGCCATCCGGTCGCCGGCGGCGCGACCGGCGGACCGGCGCGCGCGTCGGCCGACCTGTTCGACGCCGCGGCGTGGTTCCTCACGCCGACGAGCGCAAGCGCGCCCGAGAACGTTGCGCTCGTCGAGCGCTTCGTCTCCTCCCTCGGAGCGCGCCCGGTACGCACCGACGCCGGCGCGCACGACCGGATGCTCGCGCTCACGAGCCACCTCCCCCACGCGATCGCGAACGCGCTCATGCTCGCCGCCGCGCAGGACGAGACCGCGCTCGCGCACGCGGGCGCGTCGTTCCGTGAGATGACCCGCGTCGCCGGAGCGAACCCGCCGCTGTGGCGGGACATTCTCCTCGAGAACCGCGACGAGCTCGACGCTGCGCTCGCGGAGTTCCGCTCCGCGCTCGACGCGCTCGCGGCGGCGGGACCGGACGAGCTCGAGACGTCGATCGCGGCCGCCGCCACTGCGCGCGAGCGGCTCGAGTCGTTCGCCTACAAGACCGAGCCGGCGCAACTGAACCGCATCCGCGTGCGCGTCCCCGACCGCCCCGGCGTCCTCGCCCGCATCACGCAGATCCTCGGCGCGGCGCAGATCAACATCGAGGACTTCGAGCTCCGCCACGTCTCGCCGGAGTACGGCGGCGTGCTCGTCATTCTCGTCGCGGGCGCCGACAACGCCGCGAAAGCGCGCGAGCTACTCCGCCGCGAGGGGCTTGCGGCGGCGTGACGCGACCAGCACGGCGGCCGCTACCGCCACACCAAGCCCAACGAGACCGAGCGCCGTCGGCGCGATCCAGCTCGCTCGCACGTACGTCACGTGAGGCGTGCAGGCGGGCAGCGTGAACGTGTTCCCGTTACGACGCAGCTCTGATCCCGGCACGCACCAGCCCCATGCCTCGGAGTAGTCGGCGTAGACGACAGCGCCGGCACCGAGTGTCACGCCGAGGATCACCGCTGCGGCCGCAAGCCTCAGCCTGCCGGTCAAGACGCCATAGGCCCCGGCCACCCCGAGCAGGCAGAGCGCGAGGGCAGTCGGCAACACCCAGCCCGGCATCACGCCGACAATCGGGGGCGGACTACACCTCGCACTCGGCTTGCAGAGAAACGCGTTGAACGTGTGGAAGTAGAGGACCGCCGCCCCGGCGATCGCGACTCCGAAGATGAGCGCAGCGGTCAGGAACCGCGCGCGAGGAAGCCGCGGCACGAGCGTCATGTGACGCTGCTCGTACTCCATAGCGTTCTTATACAACCCGCACCCACAGTCCGGGACAACCCCGAGGCAGCGATGCACCTCGCCGGCGACGCTGGTCGCACCGAAGAAGGTCGAGATGACGAGACTCCGCCAACGCATCCTCAACTGGGGCGCGACCGACGACGAGGCGCACGCGCAGCTCCCTGGCGACGAGCTTCTCCCCGACGCAGATGGGGTTGCTACGCGCGCAACGACGATCGACGCGCCCGCGAGCGCCGTCTGGCCGTGGCTCGCCCAGATGGGGCCGTCGCCGCGCGGCGGCGCGTACACGTACGACTGGATCGAGAACCTTCTCCGTCTGAACATGCACAGCGTCGACCGCGTCCTCCCCGAGTTCCAGCACCCGCAGGCCGGCGAGAGCGTGAGCTACGGCAAGAACCGGATGAGCTACGCGATCGTCGAGCCCGAGCATGTCCTCTCGACGCGCTCGGCCGACGGCAACTGGGTCTGGACGTTCGTCCTCGAAGAGCGCGACGGATGCACGCGGCTGATCAGCCGCAACCGCTTCCGCCTGCCGCGGCTCCGCGACCGCATCGGGATGATTCCGATGGAGCCGGCTTCGCTCGTCATGGAGCGGAAGATGCTCGCCGGCATCAAGCAGCGCGCCGAGCGCCTCGCCGCCGCCTAGAGGCGAGCAATACTTCGGCCGTGGACTTGCCGGAGCCGCTCACCGTCGACGAAGTCGCCCTCGAGCTCCACTGCTCGGTGGACGACGTTCGCTCCCTTATCCGCGAGGGCGAGCTGCAAACGGTGGCCTGCGGGATCCGCCCCAGCCTCGTTCCGCGCCACCAGCTCGACGACTACCTGCGCCGGAACAAGAGCCGGCTCGAAGACCGGAACGACTAATGAGGGAGGGGCGCCCTTTCGGCGCCCCTCCCTCAGTACGTCGTCTGTCGGTTGGAACCGACGGTCAGCCGACGGCAGCCTTGCTCTGCACGCAGCCGCCTCCGGTATCGAAGAAGTCGGTGTTGCTGAACTCCTCCTGCGTCAGGTACCGGTGCCTGTTGATGACCTGGTTGTACTCCGAGCCGAACTTCCCGGCCGTCGCGCCCCACACGTAGGCGCACTCGTCACCGTTCTCATACCCGTAGTTGTCGTACCACCCGTTGTAGACGTTCGGGTCCGTGATCGCCTCGCTGATCTCGTGGCTCGTCGGGCTGATCTCGGTGTCGGCGTCGAGGTTGTGGTTCGGCGACTGCAGCCCGCCGAGGAGATTGCCGGCGTCGCTGCCGCACGTGTAGCCGACCGGGGACGTAATGATCGGGTACGGCATGTTCGCGTAGATCGTGCCGAAGTCCGGCCAGTTCGAGCCCATCATGCTGTGGTACGCGCAGTACGCAGCGGTCGGCTGGTGGTTGATCGTGCACGCCTGGCCACCGTCGGTGCTGGTCGTATCACCGGGGTTGAAGCACGACTCGACACCCTTCGGCGTAAAGATCACGTAGATGTGCGAGTAGTCGTTCTGCGGCAGATGGCCCCAGTCGATGACGCGCTGGATCTCACCGGTGAGCTGAGCGTCGTCGAGACAGGAGCTGTAGCCCGTGCCGTCCCCGTAGATGTTCGTCGTGTCGGCGGCGTCGACCGTGCAGCCGCTCGCGGGCATCGGGAAATGATCGTCGACCGGCCTCCCGAGCCGAATGTTGTAGCTGATGGTGCCGTTACTTCCGGTGTACTCCGTCGCCACCGAGAACACGTTCGTCTTCGCGCCGCTCGCGTCCGCGACATCGCCGAGGTACTGCGTAAGCAGGTCCTTGTACCGGTCGTCCATCGACCTGCGCCCGGGGTTCCAGAAGATCGGAGTCACCGTCGTCGGCATCCTCCTGGAGCTCGCCATGACGGGACCGCCCCAGTACAAGAGCGGCGGGTTGCCATTCGCGGGGTCGCTGGTGTTGTGAACGGCGCACGCGCCGGAGCCAGCAATCGCCAGCCCGCTGATGGCGGCGCCAGAGCGACTTGTGCCCTCGCTAGGAGCGTGAGCGCCGCAGGCGCCAATGCCCGAAGCTGAGCCCGTCGTGGCGAGCAGAGCCGCCCCCAACGCGCCCAGCGCAATCAGAACCGAGAACTTCCTCACACTAACCCCTTCCTCTCGGAGAGCAGAAGGCGCAAGTATCCATCGCGCTCCGTCGCAGGTCAATCGGGCACCGTGCCCGCCGTCTGTGCGGGCCATCTGGGCCGTGGTAGGGTGGCGCGATCCTTCGCACCGGAGGGAAGCCGCATGCGAGACGATGGCGTGTTCAGGGTTGCTGCTGGGAGGCGACCACGTTCGCTGATGATGCTGGGACTGGCCGTCGGCGCATTGGCGCTCGGAGCTGCTCCCGCCATGCCGGCGGCGAGCGCGAGCAAGGGCTCGGTGCGGGTTAAGGGCGGGACACTTGCGCCGAGCGGCACCGCGCTGATCGCCGGGACGCTGCCGAAGGGCAAGAAGTTTGCGCCCAAGTCGTACGCCCTCGCGACGGGAACGAAGTACTCGGCGAAGGCAATCGCGCTCGGGGCGGGGCCGCTGAAGGCGGCCAAGGGGAAGCTGTCGGCGATGGTCTCGCTTCCCGACCTCGCCCCGACCGGCTCCTTCAACCTCCTCGCGTGCCCGGCGGCGAAGCCGAGCGCGAAGTCGTGCGTCGCGACCGGGAAGCTGAAGGTCGCACACGTGGCGACGATCCCAACCGCCACCCCGACGCTCGACCCCGCGCACGCCGCGTCTGCGTTCATCGGGATTGAGGGTGGATCGATCGTCGCCACCGGCGCCGACGGGACGAAATACACGCTGACCGTCGCGCCGCACGGCATGTATGGCGAGGAGATCACGGTGACGCCGGTGACCGCGCTCACGCCGGCGAGCGCGGTCGGCACGGTCGTCGACGGCGTCATGATCACGCCCGTCGGCGAGGCGCCCGCGGGCTCCACGCTCGAGATCAAGCGTGCGAGTGCGCCGCCCGCCGGCACGCGCGCGGTCGGCTTCGGCGGCATCGATCCGTCGAACGGCGCGTTCGCCCTGCCCGGCCGGGTACGCGCCGACACAAAGCTCGATGTCGAGACGTTCGGCGGCTACGCGCTCGCCACCCCCGCTTCCGGGCACGCTGCGGCCGTCCGCCCGCGCGCGGTCGCCTGCCAGCGCAGCCACGTCGTCGCCCGCGCGGCCGCCGGCGCGGCGACGCCCGTGATCGACTGCACCTCGGCCGCGGCCCGCGACAGTGGGCTGTCCAGCGCGCTGCAGGCGGCTGCGGCCCTGCCCGCCGGGGCGCAGCAGGACGCGGCGCTCATTGCCGCCTACGAGGCGGCGATGACGCCGATCACCGCGGAGATCGACCGGGTCGTCGCGTCCAAGCCGACCGAGCAGGGATCGGCCGAGCTCGACGAGCTGCTCATCATCGGGGCCGGGATCGAACGCGCGGCCATATTCACCGGGGTTCCGGAGGAAGCGACCGGTCGGCTCGGCGCCGCGCTGGTCGCCGCCGCCAGCTACCACTACCGGCTGATCAAGTCGGTCTGCCTCGGCCCGCAGGCTCGGTCGGACATCTTCATCTCGTACATGTTCGAGGCCCTCGGCGCTGCCCGGCAGATGGAGCTGTGGGGTGGTGAGGAGCCGTCCGATATCACTTCGGTGATCATCGCCTGCGCGGACCGGATCAAGCTCCAGGTCGCCGCCAACGATGACGCGACCGTCGATCATTCGGGCGGCTGGACGAGCCACGTGGTCGTCACCGACAACGCGACCGTCTCGTCGGACCCGAATCTCCAGTTCGTCGTCTCGAACAACACCCTGACGTTCGAGACTGCGGAGTCCCACGCCGACCCCGCCCTCGCCGAGCAGGGCGGCTCCGCCTCGATGAGCGCCGAGACCGGCACGCTGCACCTCGGCAAGGAGGCGGTCGGAGCGACTCGCCGCGTCATCTGTAATGGCAATCAGTTCACGTACGAGCGCCACACCTACTTCACCGTGACGCCGACCGATATCTGGGGCGACGGCGAGACGGTCACCCTGTCGGAGGGCGGCGTCTCGATCTTCCAGCCGGATGCCGCGGCGGGGACCTCCTGGGTCCAGATACATCCGTCGGACGCGCAGAACCCGCCACCGATCATGATGGAGGTCGGCGGGCCACCTTTCACCGAGTCCAACTCCGGCCAGTGCACGGTGATCGGTGGCGACGCGTGCACGACGTACGCCTACAGCGCGTCGCTCGCGACGACCGCGCTCGTGAACTGACAGGCCCTAGGAAACGTCGAGCGCGTCGAGGCCGGCTTCGGCCTCCGCGATGCAGCGGTCGAACTCGCCGAACGCGAGCGCCCACGTCTCCGGGTCGCGAAGGTCGACTCCGACCGGCTGCGAGCAGATCCTGCGGCGAGCGCGACGCACCGTTCCCGAGCAGGTCGAGCCACGCCGGGACGAACGCCTCGCGATCCTCGCGGTACCGCGCGAGCAGCGAGAACGCGACGAGGTGCGCGAACGCGTACGCGTACGTGTAGAAGCGCACGTGGATGAAGTGCGGGATGTACGACCAGCCGAGGCGGTAGCCGTCCGGCAGGCCGAGCGAGTCGCCGTAGTACTTCGCGTTCTCCTCGATCCACACGTCGGCGAGCCTGTCGCTCGTGAGCGCCTTACCTTCGGCGCGGATCCCGTACGCGCGCTGCTCGAAGCGCGCCATCATCGACTGGCGGAAGATCGACGCCATCGCGCTCTCGGCGCGATCGGCGAGGAGCATCGCGCGCGTCGACGGATCCTCCTCCCGCTCGATGAGCCGCTCGACGACGAGCAGCTGCGTGAACGTCGACGGCACCTCGGCCACCGCGAGACCGGTGTGGTACGCGCGGTACGGCTGGCGCTCGAGCGCGAGCGCGCCGTGCACGACGTGGCCGAACTCGTGCGCGAGCGTGATCACGTCGCGCAGCTGGTCGGTGTAGTTCATGAGGACGTACGGCAGGACGGTCTTCGAGATCGAGCTGCAGTACGCGCCGCCGACCTTGCCGGTGCGCGGCTCGGCGTCGACGTGGCCGCGCTCGAAACACGTGCGGAAGATCTCGCGCGAGCCGCGGCGAGAAGTCGGTGAGCGTCGTATCGACGATCTCGACTGCCTCGGTCCACTCGACGCGGCGATCGGTGCCGACCGGCGCGTACTGGTCGGCGAGCTGGAGCTTGTCGAGGCCGAGCACGCGCGCCTTGCGGACGAACCAGCGGCGCGCGAGCGGATAGTTCTCCTCGACGGCCGAGATCATCGCCTCGACGACGGAACCTTCGAGCTCGTTCGCCTGGTTCGTCGGCAGCATCGGCTCGGGCACGCCGCGGAGCCTGTCCACTGAAAGCCTGTCACCAACGATCGCGTCGTAGCAGGCTGCCTGCACGTCGGCGACGCCCGCGAGCGCGCCGTAGACCGCGTCGAGCGCCGCGAGGCGGATCGCGCGGTCGGGGGAGTGGACGTACGCGAGGAGCCGGTCGAGCGTGTGCGGCTCGGAACCCTCGCCCGCGTCGAAGTCGACCGTCAGCGTCGCAAGCTCGCGGCCGTGGAGCGACTCCCACGCCGAGATCGCAGAGCGGCGCGCATTGAGCGCCTGCTCCTCGCCCTCCGGCAGGACGTACGGCTTCTCCTCCCGCGCGACCCGGAGGCGGTGCGCGTACGGCTCGAGCTCGGACGCCGCGAGGAGCGCGTCGGCCGCGGCGTCGTCGAGGTCGAGCCACTCGAGATCGACGAAGAGGAGAAGGCTCTCGAGGTCGGCAAGCCGGTCGCGCGCGAGCGTCGCGAGGTCGTTCGCCTCGGCGTCGGTCGCCTCGGTGTGCTCGCGCGCCGTCGCGTAGAAACGCACGCGGGCGACGTCCTCGTAGAGCGCGTCGAGCTCGGAGAGGAGCGCGAACAACTCGGCGGGGCCGACGGAACCGACCGTGCCGCGGCGCCGCTCGGAGAAGTCGCGCGCGCGTGCGAGGAGCTCATCCCACGCTCCGCGCGCCGCGTCCGCGGTCGGGGCGAGATCGTCGAGATTCCAGCGGACGCCGGACGCGCTGAGGGAACTCGCGGCCACGGATCGGAGCGTACAGCGGCGGGCAGGGCGCTGCGATGCTGACCGCGATGGAACGCGGCGCTCGTCGCTGCCCTCGTCAGTCGCGTGCGCGCGGCGCCGGCGCACGCGCGGAGGTAACGGCCCCGCGGCCGGTGCGCCAGAGAACCGCGAGCGCGACCATCCCGATCGAGCCGAGATAGAGCATGCGCAACCAGCCGGCGCTCGCATCCGTGCCGGCGCCGATCCCGTGCGCGGTCGAGGCGATCCAGACGCCGAATGCGAGGTAGTGGACGCGCCGCCAGCGCGCGTGGCCGATTCGCTTGCGCAGGACGTTCGAGACCGCGACGGCGAGGAGCAACTCGAGCGCGATCGTCCCGAGCGCGAGCCAGAACGGACGGTATGACGACGCGCCCGGTACGAGGAGCGTGATGACGGAGACGTGCGCGTACTGGTCGAGGAGCAGCGCGTAGACGTGGATCCCGATGAACACGCCGGTGAGGATCGAGACGAAGCGGTGGACGTCCGTCACCGCGAAGGCGGGCCACAGCGGCACGCGGGCGCGCCCCGCGAGAAGCACGCCGAGCAACACGCCCGACGTGAGCAGGGCATACGCAACGACCCCCGCGGCGCGGGCCGCGTACCAGTCGACTCCGCTCACGACGTCGACGTCGCGACCGGCGCGACTCCGCCCGACGGCGCCTCGATCGAGCCGCCGTCGAAGTCGAAGCCGCGCCGCCTCGCGGAGGAGGGAGACGTCCGGGACTGCGAGCTGCGGTCGCTGCCGGCAGACGCCCTCGCGCTGGCGGGATGCCCTTGCCGGACGAGTGCGAGCGCGACCACGAAGCCGGTCGTGGCGGCGACGGTCACCGTCCGCTTCGCTATCTGAGCGCGCCTGCGTCCCGCTTCCACTCTCGTCGGCCTGGGCATGTCTCCATTGAGCCGACGAGGGATGAGGGCGGGCTGTGAAAGCACGAAGAACGCCCTAAGAACCCGCCAGGAACCTCCGCGAGGAAGGATTCTGTTAAATCTGCCGATTCCTTGCGAAAAGTGCTGCCCTTTACCCCAGATAGGGCATAGCAGGGCTCGGTGAGGCTGCTTCACTGGAAGAAGTCCACGCCGACAGCGAGCGGCCCCCGGGTAATTCGCCTGGGTAATCGGCCGCGTCCCCATCGACGGGAGTTCTTCCACTTTCCAATGCGGCCACTCCGCTACCTCATACTGCTGCTCGTACTCGCAAGCGCCTTGCTCGTGGCACTTGTCCAGCCTCTGCCCGGCATCGCGGACGGCGCGACGGCGGCGGCGAGAGAAGCACACGCGGAAGCACTCGCACAAGCATCACTTCCGCCGGCGCCACCACCATGTGGCGACTCACGCCCGGCCCAACCTCGGCACGCGGGTCGTGAAGTATGCGCGGCGCTTCGTCGGCGTCCCGTACGTCTGGGGCGGCTCGTCGCCGCGCTCCGGCTTCGACTGCTCGGGATTCGTGCGGTACGTCTGGGGCCACTTCGGGATCTCGCTCCCGCACTCGAGCTACGGCGACATGTCGCGCGGCCGGTCCATCGCGCGGAAGTACCTCAGGCCGGGCGATCTCGTCTTCTTCGCAGGCGGCAGCCACGTCGGGATCTTCATCGGGCGCAACCGCGTGATCGACGCGCCGAACAGCGGAGCCGTCGTCCACATCACGACGATGACCGACTGGTACTCGTCCGCGTACGACGGCGCGCGCCGCGTCGCCCGCGTCGCCTACTAGAGCAGGGACGCGGCGCACTCGCCGAGCAGGCGGTACCCCTCGACGGACGGATGGTCGCCGTCGTCGCTCCAGTCGAAGCCCGCGCACGCGAGCGTGTCGTGGAACGGGAGGTGCGTCACATCCACGATGGCGTGGATGAGCTCGTTGAGGCGCGCGATCTCTCCAGCGGCGCGCGAGTCGCCGGCCGGCCACGGGAGCACGTCGGGGACAGCGACCGCGAGGCCCGCCTCCCTCCCACGCTCGACCATCGCCTCGAGGTTCCGCGCCACCTCCTCGACCGGTCGGTGCTGGGCGATGTCGTTGATGCCGCCCTGGACGACGAGGATGTCGGCACCGTCCCACGCGAGACGACCCAAGCCGAGGTCGAGGCGGCTGGCGATCTGATCCGTCCGCTCGCCGTAGACCGCGGACGTCTGGAACTCGAGGCTCGGCCCCGACCGTCTCATCCGCTGGGCCGACCACCATTGCCACTGGCTCCTCTCGTCGGGCGCGTCGATGCCCGCGCGGACGGCACGGGTCGGGATCCCAGAGCGGCGAGCCCGCGGAGATCGAGTCGCCGACGACCGCGACGCGGCGCATGCGCTACTTGTCGCGCGGCGCGAGCTCGACGACGAGGTCGCACTGGAGTGCGTCGGCGATGCGGAGAAGCGTGTCGATCCGCGGCGGCCGTCCGCCGCGCTCGAGGCGCGCGATCGCGGACTGCGTCGTCCCGCACGCTTCCGCGAGCTCGCGCTGAGACATGCCCATCGCGGTACGGCGCTCGGCGACGCGATCGGCGATCTGGGCGAAGAACCAGCCGGTGTCGCGCGTCGCGATCCGCTCGTGCAGCCTCTCGACGGGGCCTTTGACTTCGGCGCGAGGCTTCGGTGCCATATCCCTAATGCTATGCGGGAACGACCGCGTCGCCTAACCGAACGCGTCCGGGCTCGACGACGTCGCAGTAGATGCCGAGCGGAAGCGGCTCGCTGACGCCTTCGCGGCGGTAGCGGGCGAGCGTGTCGAGCGTCGGGAAGACGTACTCGCCCGTGTCGGCGTGCCGTGTCGTCGTGACGCAACGGCCGATGTCGCCGAGCGGCGCCACGAGCGCCTCGCCGACCCGCACGCGCCCGCCGATCCACTTGTCCTCTTCGTTCGCGCCGACGCCGTCGATCTCGAAGAGCATCCTGAACTGGCGTCCGTCGGGCGCGTCGGAACCTGCTTCCGCGCCGAGACCCTCGAGCGAGGCGCGGGAGATGATCGACGCCCAGCCGCCCATCCACGCGCCGCGGTCGACCGCACCGCCGTCCGACCAGAGGAGCGTCAGCGGCTCGCCGGCGAGCTCCGAGATCGCCTCTTCCCACGGCCCCGCCACGCGGCGCGACGGATGGTCGTTCCCGTAGAGCACCGCCGGCGACGAGCTCGCCCGGCTCGACGACTCCCTCGATCCGCTCGCCGCCGGGCAGCTCGAACGCGAGACGGCGCGTCTCCTCGTCCCACTCGGGCCGGATTTGCATGAGCTGCGGAAAGCGCTTGCCATTCGCGAGCCGCCAGTCGGCGTCGCGAAGCCAGAACCGCCGGTCGCCGACGACACCGGCACGCGTGAGTTCCACCTCCTCGGGATGAACGAGACCGAGCGCCTTGACGGGCGCGATCGAGATCCGGACGACGCTGCCTGCCATCCCGAGAAGCTATCTGCCCGGACGGATCACTCAAGTCGAGTGACGCGCGTTAGCCTCTGCGGCATGACGGCGAGCGGGATCAACCACGTGACGATTCCAGCGCGCGACCTCGACGAGTCGGAGCGCTTCTTCGTGGAGCTGTTCGGAGCAGAGAGACTCGTCTCGCCGAACGTCGGCATCGAGGTGCGCTGGCTCCGGGTCGGCGCCACACAGCTCCATCTCGTAGGTGACGAGGTCGGCGGACGTGGAGGCCTCGCTCACTTCGGGATCACGGTAGACGACCTCGCGGCGGTGTACGAGGCTGCCCGCACTCGCGGAGCGTTCGATCCGAGCGTCAATGGTCATCACTTCTGGGAGTTGCCCGACGGCGTCGCCCAGCTCTACCTGCGTGACCCAGGGGGCAATCTCGTCGAGGTGAACGCGCGCGATGCAAGGGCGGCGCTGCCGGACGCGGTGCGCGCCGATCTCCGAGCGGTCGCCGCGACGCACCCGCAGAGCGAGCAGAACCTCACAGCTCGGCTGCTGTCTTAGAACCCAACCGATCGGCGACGCGGTCGGGCCGATAACGTCACGGCGTGGAGACGGGCCTCGCAGGCAAGCGCGTCCTCGTCACCGGCGGCGCCGGCGGGATCGGGAGCGCGTGCGTGCGCGCGTTCGCGGCGGAGGGCGCCGAGGTCGTCGTCCACTACAACACGAGTCGCGAGCGCGCCGATGAGCTCGCCGCGGAGGTCGGCGGCGTCGCGGTTCAGGCCGATCTGACCGACGAGGCGCAGGTCGACGCGCTCTTCGCAGCCGCCGGGGACCTCGACGTCTGCGCCGCGGTCGCGGGCTACTGGCCGCGTGACGACGAGCCGGTGTGGCAGCTCCCGCTCGAGCGCTGGCGCGCGACGCTCGACGCGAACCTCACCGCGACGTTCCTCACGGCGCGCGGCTTCCTCCGCTGCGTCGAGCGCACCGGGCGCGGCAACCTCGTGCTCGTCGGCTCGACGGCAGGCCGCTTCGGCGAGGCCGGACACGCCGACTACGCCGCGGCGAAGGCGGCGCTCCAGGGCGGGCTGCTCCTCTCGCTCAAGAACGAGATCGTGCGGATCGCGCCAGCAGGCCGCGTGAACGCCGTGGCGCCGGGCTGGACGTACTCCCCGATGACGCGCGGCGAGCTCGATCCCGCGCTCGTCGAGCGGATCAGCCGGACGATGGCGCTGCGCAAGGTCGCCATGGCGGAAGACATCGCGCGCGCCGTCGTCGTCCTCGCCTCCGACGAGCTCTCCGGTCACATCACCGGCGAGCTCGTCACCGTCGCAGGCGGGATGGAAGGCAGAACCGTTCACCCCTAGAGATGGATTTACAGTGAACACGCGTCGATCGGGTGCGACGGGTGGGTGCGATGCAAGGACGCAGGGAGCGGGAATAGCAGCGCTACTCCCGCGACTGAGGACGCCGCAGCGTGCCCGCACGGCGCGGCCGCGCGGCCCGTGCTCATTGTGAGTCCGTCTCCTAAACTCCGGTGATCGTGAACTGTCCAGCCTGCTCGGCCGAGAACAAAGAGGGACGGAAGTTCTGCTCCCACTGCGGCGCCGTGCTCGCTCGCGCCTGCCCGGCCTGCGGCGCGGCCGCCGAGCCCGACGACGCGTTCTGCGGCGAATGCGGCGTGTCGCTCGGCGAGGACGCAGCCGCCGCGCCGGTGCGCGAGGCTCCGGCCGCTGAACGCCGGCTCGTCAGCGTCCTCTTCGCCGACCTCGTCGGTTTCACGTCGCTTTCGGAGTCGCGCGATGCCGAGGAGGTGCGCGAGCTGCTGTCGCGCTACTTCGACAGCTGCCGCCGCATCATCTCGCTGTACGGCGGCACGGTGGAGAAGTTCATCGGCGACGCCGTCATGGCTGTCTGGGGAACACCGACGGCGACGGAAGACGACGCCGAGCGGGCCGTCCGTGCCGCGCTCGACCTAACCGCCGCCGTCTCGGCGCTCGGGCAAGAGCTCGGTGCAGAGGAGTTGCGGGCACGGGTCGGCGTCCTCACCGGCGAGGTCGCCGTGACGATCGGCGCCGAAGGCGAGGGAATGGTGGCGGGCGACATCGTCAACACCGCGTCCCGTGTCCAGTCGGCCGCCGAGCCCGGCACGGTGCTCGTCGGCGAGTCGACGCGCCGCGCGACGGACCGGACGATCGTCTACGAGGAAGCGGGCACGTTCGAGCTCAAGGGGAAGACCGGCCTGACGCCGCTCTGGCGCGCGCGCCGCGTCGTCTCCGGCCTGCGCGGCTCGCTCAAGTCCGAAGGCCTCGAGGCGCCCTTCGTCGGCCGCGACCGCGAACTCACCCAGCTCAAGACTCTCTTCCACGCCTCCGCCGAGGAGAGCAAGGCGCACCTCGTCTCGGTCACCGGTATCGGCGGCATCGGCAAGTCGCGCCTCGTCTGGGAGTTCTACAAGTACTTCGACGGGATCGCGGAATCGGTCTGGTGGCACCGCGGCCGCTGCCTTTCGTACGGCGACGGGGTCACGTACTGGGCGCTCGCAGACATGGTGCGAATGCGGTGCCGGATCGCGGAGGACGACGAGCCCGCCGACGGGTTGCGCAAGCTCCGCACGGCGCTCGACGAGCACATCCTCGACGCGGAGGAGCGGAGCTTCGTCGAGCCGCGCCTCGCGCAGCTCCTGGGGCTCACCGAGCACACGAGTCTCGACCGGCAAGACCTGTTCGCGGCCGCTCGCATCTTCTTCGAGCGGCTCGCCGAGGCGTATCCGACCGTGCTCGTGTTCGAGGACATGCAGTGGGCGGACGAGAGCCTCCTCGACTTCGTCGAGTACCTGCTCGACTGGTCGCGAGGCCATCGGCTCTTCGTCGTCACGCTCGCCCGTCCGGAGCTGCTCGAGCGGCGTCCGACCTGGGGCGCCGGCCAGCGCAACTTCACCGCGACCTACCTCGAGCCGTTGGCGCGGCCGGCGATGGAGGAGCTGCTCCGCGGGCTCGTGCCGGGACTACCGGAAGAGCTGCGCGACCGGATCCTCGAGCGCGCCGAAGGCGTGCCCCTCTACGCGGTCGAAACCGTGCGGATGCTGCTCGACCGTGGTCTGCTCGTCCAGGAAGAGTCGGCCTACCGGCTGACCGGGGCGGTCGAGGAGCTCGAGATTCCCGAGACGCTGCAGGCACTGATTGCCGCCCGTCTCGACGGCCTCTCCGCGGAGGAGCGGCGGCTGCTTCAGGACGGCGCGGTGCTCGGCAAGACGTTCACGAAGCAGAGCCTCGCCGCGCTGTCGGGCATGCCCGCGGACGAGGTGGAGGAGTTGCTCGCCGGGCTCGTGCGCAAGGAAGTGCTGAACGTCCAGGCCGATCCACGCTCGCCGGAGCACGGCCAGTACGGCTTCCTGCAGGACCTCGTGCGGCGCGTCGGCTACGAGACGCTCTCGAAGCGGGACCGCCGCGAGCGCCACCTCGCCGCGGCCGCCATCCTCGAGGACGCGTTCGCCGACGAGGAAGTCGTCGAGGTTCTCGCCTCCCACTACGTCGCCGCTTACGAGGCGGCCCCCGACGCGCCCGACGCCGCCGAGGTGAAAGAGAAGGCGCGGGCGGCGCTCATCCAGGCGGGAAAGCACGCGCAGTCGCTCGGCGCGGCCGCCGAGGCGCGGCGCTACTACGAGCAGGCGGCCGGGCTCGCCGAAGGCGCGATCGCGCGCGCCGAGCTGCTCTCTGAGGCCGGCTACATGGCGGGACTCGCCGGCATGAGCGAGCCGATGACCTCCCTCCTCGAGGAGGCGCTGGCGATCTTCGAGCAGGAGCGCGACGCACACGGCGCCGCGCGCACCTCGATACACCTCGTCCGGTTCCAGGGCTTCGCCGGCAAGCGCGACGAGGCCATCGTCAGACTCGAGCGCGCGTTCGATGTCCTGTCGGCCGAGGAGCCCGGCGATGACCTTGCCCAGCTCGCGGCGACGCTCGCCCGGCACTACTGGTTCAGCGGCGACCTCGAGCGCGCCGCCGCCCGAGCCGATCTCGCGCTCGACATCGCCGAAGCGGGCCGCCTGCCGGCAGCCCTCGCCGGCGCGCTCCGCGCGAGAGCCGCAGTCGCGTACAGCCGCGGTCATCACGAGGAGGCGCTCGGCCTTCTGCGCCACGGCCTGGCCTTTTCACTCGAGCACGAGCTGTTCACCGACGCCGCGACGTACTACTTCATGCTCTCCGACCAGGCATTCCGCATGGATCGGGCCGCCGAGGCGCTCGGGTACCTCGAGGAGACGCTCGCGCTCGCGCGCCGGCAGGGCAGCCGCCCCCACGAGTGGGCCACTCTCGCGGAGCGGACGTACCCGCTCTGGCTGCTCGGCCGCTGGGACGACGTGCACGCAGCGGCCCAGGACATCACGGAGGAACAGCTCCATGCAGGCGGAGTGATGCTCGGCCTCCTCCAAGCGGGCACCGGCGTCTACGTCGCGCGCGGGGAGCTGGACGAGGCTCGCCGCCTGCACGACCTGTTCGCGTTTCTCGACGGCTCCACCGACGTCCAGGATCAGGCGACGTACGACGCCGCGCGCGCGATGCTGTTTCGAGCCGAGGGGCGGCTCGCGGAGGCAGTCGAGGCGGGCGCGCGCACGATCGAGCACGCGGGCGTGCTCGGGCCGACGTTCCAGGGGATCAAGCACGGTGTTGTCGACGCGATCGAGGCCGCGCTGGCTCTCGGCGAGCTCGCGCGCGCCGACGAGCTCTTCGCCTTCGTCGACGGGCTTCCCCTCGCCGAGCGCTCCCCGTACGTCGAGGCGGAGATCGCGCGCATCCGGGCCCGTCTGCTCGAGGACACCGCCGGGCTTGCCGCCGCGGCCGACGCGTTCGCCCGGCTCGAGATGCCGTTCCCGCACGCCGTCGCGCTCCTCGAACACGCCGAGCTGACGGGCGACCACGAGTCCCGCGCCGAGGCTCTCGAGATTTTCGAGAATCTCCGCGCCACGCCGTGGATCGAGCGCGCGACCCCGGTCGAAGTCGTAGCCTGAGCTCCATGTCGCGGTTCGTCGAACGCCTCGCGGAGGGCCCGCCCGTCGTCGCCGACGGTGGCATGGGCGCGCTGCTCTCGAGCGCGGTCACGGGGCTGCGCTGCCCCGAAGAGGCGAACCTGCGTACGGCCGAGAGCGTCCTCGGCGTCCACCTGAGCTACATCAACGCCGGCGCCGAGCTCATCGAGACGAACACGTTCGGCGCGAACCGCGGCAAGCTCGCGCGGCACTTTCTCGCGGACGAGACCGAGGCAATCAACGCCGCCGCGGTGCGCGTCGCGCGCGAGGCGCGGGAGGTTTCCGGCCGGGACGTCTTCATCGCCGGCTCGATCGGTCCGCTCGGCGACGTCGAGTTGCGCGGCCTCGATCCCGCCGAGCTCGTCGCGGAGCAGGCGACGGTGCTCGAAGGCCGCGGCGTCGACCTCTTCATGGTCGAGACGTTCTTCGATCTCGAGGAGCTCGAGACCGCGCTCACGGCCGTGCGCTCCGTCTCCTCGCTCCCGATCGTCGCGCTGCTGACGTTCGACGCCGACGGCGAGACGCTCGCCGGGGTCACGCCGGAGGACGCGGCGGCACATCTCCGGCCGCTCGGTCTCGCGGCGTTCGGCGCGAACCACGGCGCCGGGCCTGCCGCTGCGCTGACGGCGCTCGCGCACATGCAGGGCGGCGGCGACGCGCTCGCGGCGCTCCCGAACGTCGGCCTCGCGAGCATGTCGGGCCAGCGGATCGTCTTCCCGCACGCGACGCCCGCGTACTTCGGCGAGTTCGCGGCGCGGGCGCGCGAGCTCGGCGCGCGCATCATCGGCGGCTGCTGCGGCACGACGCCGGCGCAGATCGAGGCGATCCGCGCGGCGGTCGACGAGGAGCGGCGCCCGACCGGCTCGTTCCTCGTGCGCCAGCGCGAGACGGCGACGCAGCCGGCGCCCGCCGAGGAGGAGTCACAGCTCGCGC
Source organism: uncultured Actinomycetes bacterium (assembly GCA_963767525.1). GTDB lineage: Bacteria > Actinomycetota > Thermoleophilia > Gaiellales > Gaiellaceae > Palsa-739. Next base: position 916,530 of record CAVYEH010000001.1, on the reverse strand, counting down.
GCGCGCTCCGCGAGGGCGAGTTCGTCGTCTCCGTCCAGGTCGACCCGCCGCTCGGCGCGAACCCCGAGGCGCTCATCGAGGCCGCGCGTGCAGTCCGCGATTCCGGCCGCGCGCAGTTCCTCGACGTCAACGACAACCCGCGCGCGCGGGCGCGGATGAGCGGGATCATGGCTGCCGTCGCGATCGAGCGCTTCACCGGCGTCGAGACGATTCCGCACCTCACGCCGCGCGACATGACGATTACAGGCCTCGAGTCGATCCTGCTCGGCGCGCACGCGGAGGGCGTCCGCAACGTCCTCGCCGTGACCGGCGATCCGCCCGAGGCCGGCGACTATCCCGGCACGGGCGCGGTCTACGACGTGGACTCGATCGGCCTCGTCGAGCTGATCGCGCGGTTGAACTGCGGCGAGGACTGGCACGGCCGCGCGATCGACGCGCCGACCTCGTTCTTCCCCGGCGTCGCGGTCAACCCGACCGCCGACGACCTCGGCCTCGAGGCGGAGCGGTTCCACCGCAAGGTCGCGGCGGGCGCGCGCTTCGCGATGACGCAGATCCTCTTCGACCTCGAGCCGCTCGAGGCGTTCCGGGAGCGCCTCGGCGGCGGCGCGTGGCCGATCCCGGTGCTCGCGGGCGTCTGGCCGATCCGCACGACCGAGACGCTCGTCCGCGTCCACAACGAGGTGCCCGGCATCGTCGTCCCCGAGCGCGTGCAGGAGCGGTATTCCGCCGCCGGCGCCGACGCGCGCGAGGTCGGCCGCGAGCTGGGACGGGAGCTCATCGCCCGCGCGCGCGAGGTCGCGAGCGGCGTCTACGTCGTCGCACCGTTCCGCCAGCCGCTCAACGTCGTCGAGCTGCTGCCGGGCGACTAGTCGCGGACGCAGGACTCGGTCGACACGGCGTGCCGGCCGGCCCTCGCGAGGTCGCTGCGGACGATGGAGGTCGGCACGGCGTAGCCGCTCTGCGCGCCCCTCTTCTTCGCGAAGATCGTCGCCTGGACGCGGCCGCGGGTGTCGATGACCGGGCCGCCGGAGTCGCCCTTGTGCACGCTTTCCGGCGACGGCCGTGATCGCACGCTCGACCGGGCCGCTGCCGAGCGCGTCCTCGGTGAACGCGTTCGCCGTCCGCCCGATGCGGCCGGGAGTCGCCGTGAGGTTCCCGTCGAGCGGGTAGCCGACGATCGCGACCGAGGCTCCGTCCTGCGGATCGGCCATGCGCAGCGGCCGCGCGGTGGCGCCCGAGATGCGGAGGACAGCGATGTCGTTGTGGGGATCGAAGACGACGACGGTCGCGTCGTAGGTGTTTGCGGTCGCCCGGGATCTCGACGACGGTGCTGCGTTCGCCGGCGACGACGTGCGCCGCGGTGACGACGAGATCGCGTCGCGCGAACCAGCCGCTCCCCTCGACTCCTGCGCCGCACGCGGTGCCGAGCACCTTGACGACGCGGGTCACCGACGAGCGGATCGCGTGGTTGCGCAGCACGCCGACCGACGGCGGAAGGGTCGGCGCCGACGGGCCGGTGATCGACGGGAACGGGTCGATCGCCTTGAGAACGGCGTAGAGCTGGCTCGGCGGGAGCGCGGCGTCGAGCTTCCGCACGATCCACGAGCGCTGGACGTCGTGGCGGAACGAGACGAGCCGCTGCCCCGGCGCTTCGAGGACGACGGCGGCACAGACCCAGACGATCGCGAGGCCGGTGACGATGCCGAGCACGAGCCCTCCCATCGAGTCGACCACACGCAGTGGCGTGATGCGTAGGCCGCCGCGGAGACGCGAGCCGGCGATCACGCCGACTGTTTGCAGAAGCCCCGCGCCGATAACCGCTCCCGCAAGCCCTGCGACACCGATCCAGAGCGAGCTCGATCCCCCGCTGAGAAAGTGCGGCGCGACCCGGGCGCCGATGTATGCGCCGAGCGCGAGACCGGCGAGCGAGAACGCGCTGAGGACGAGCCCACGATGCAAACCGGCGACCGCTGTGAGTCCAACGATTCCAAGCGCGAGCCAATCGACGGGGGCCACAACGGGAGCGTACTGACCAGGGCTATATTGGGCCGTCCGCGGGGGCGTAGCTCAGTTGGTTAGAGCGCCGGCCTGTCACGCCGGAGGTCGCGGGTTCGAGTCCCGTCGCTCCCGCTTTCCCGACTGGCGCCGTTTAGACGAGCCCACGGCGTCAGGATCACCCCAAAGAGACGACGCTAGGTCAGCGCGCCTGGTGCACGATGAATGATCGTGCCCGCTTCAGCGACTAAGGCGGTGCCGCACTTCACACGTGCCGAGCGGGCAGCTCGTGGGAGAGCTGCGCGAGCCGAGGTGCCGCGCTCCACACACGCGGAGATCGATTTCGCCGCGCCTCGTGACCCGGTCGCGCTGCTGGAGGAGCAGGCGGTGTCGCGGGTACCCGAGCTGGTTCCGATCCGGTACGGACGTATGCTCGCGTCGCCGTTTGCGTTCTACCGCGGGGGCGCGCTGATCATGGCCGCGGACATGGCACGTACCCCAAACTCCGGTCTCCGCGTGCAGCTGTGCGGGGACGCGCACCTGTCGAATTTCGGCGTTTTCGGCTCCCCCGAGCGAAATCTCGTCTTCGACATCAACGACTTCGACGAAACCGCCCCGGGCCCGTGGGAGTGGGATGTGAAACGCCTCGCGGCCAGCTTCGCGATCGGCGGGCGCGAAAACGGATTCAGCGAGAAGGAGCGCATCGCCGTAGTGGTCGAGACGGTCCGCGCATACCGGGAGGCGATGACCGCCTTCGCGCAGCAACGCAACCTCGAGGTCTGGTACGCGCATCTCTCGATCGAGCAGGCGATCGCGGAGTTCACCGCCGGCGTCGATCCCAAACGGCTGAAGAAGGCCGAGGCCGCAATCGCGAAGTCGCGCACCAAGGACAGCATGCACGCCTTCGAGAAGCTCACCCGGCTCGTCGACGGGGAGCCGCGGATCATCAGCGACCCGCCGCTGATCGTTCCGATCGACGAGCTCCTTTCAACGGAGACGGAGCGGGAGGCGTTTGAGCAGGAGACGCACAACCTCATCCGCTCCTACCGGCGGACGCTCGAGACCGACCGGCGTCACCTGCTCGAAGATTTCCGGTTCGTCGATCTTGCCCGCAAGGTGGTCGGGGTCGGCAGCGTCGGCACGCGCGCCTGGATCGCGCTCATGCTCGGCGCGGACGAGCAGGACCCGCTCTTCCTCCAGATCAAGGAGGCACAGCCGTCCGTCCTCGAGCGGTTCGTCGGCAAGAGCGAATACAACAACTGCGGTCAGCGCGTCGTCGCCGGCCAACGCCTGATGCAAGCGGTGAGCGACATCTTCCTCGGCTGGCACCACATCAGCTCCGGCCTCGACGGCAACGAGCGCGACTTCTACGTGCGCCAGCTCAAGGACTGGAAAGGCTCTTTTGCCTTCGAGGCTGCGGTCCCTGCCGGCGCGGCCGCGTACGGAAAAGCATGCGGCTGGACGCTCGCCCGAGCCCACGCCCGGTCCGGTGACCGCGTGGCGATCGCCTCGTATCTCGGCAGGTCGGACGTGTTCGACCAGGCGATCGCCGCGTTCGCGGAGACCTACGCCGATCAGAACGAACGCGACTACCACGCACTCGAGGAGGCCGTACAGGAGGGCCGAGTCGAAGCACAGACAGGACTTTGATCGCCCGCCGCCGGCGGCTCCAGTCCGCCCGGCCCAATGAGAGGGAGAGACACCGTGGGCAAGCGCTTCAACGGCACTATCAACATTGACATCAAGGACTCGGTTCCCGACTGGGAGCCGTATGCACAGCCGATCCCGCCCGAGGGCACGCCGAGCGTCCTGTACATCGTCCTCGACGATGTCGGCTTCTCGGCAATGGAGCTGTTCGGTGGTCTGATCGAGACACCGAACATCAAGCGCATCGCCGACAAGGGGCTCACGTACACGAACTTCCACACGACGGCGCTCTGCTCGCCGACGCGCTCATGCCTGCTGACCGGCCGCAACCACACGACCAACTCGATGGCGTGTATCACCGAAGCCGCTTCCGGGTTCCCCAACGCCAGCGGGCACATCCCGGGCGAGTCCGCGCTGATCTCCGAAGTGCTGGGCGAGCGCGGCTGGAACACCTACATCGTCGGGAAGTGGCACCTGTGCCCCGAGGACGAGATGAACATGGCGTCGACGAAGAAGGACTGGCCGCTCGGCCGTGGCTTCGAGCGCTTCTACGGCTTCCTCGGCGCGGAGACGAACCAGTGGTATCCGGACCTCGTCCATGACAACCACCCGGAGGATGCGCCGAAGCTCCCCGAAGACGGGTACCACTTCTCCGTCGACATCACCGACAAGGCGATCGCATTCATCCGCGACGCGAAGGTCGTGGCCCCGGACAAGCCCTTCTTCCTCTACTACGCACCGGGAGCAGCCCACGCGCCGCACCATGCTCCGAAGGAGTGGGCGGACAAGTACACGGGCAAGTTCGACATGGGCTACGAGGCGTATCGGGAGCTCGTGTTCGCGAACCAGAAGAAGCTCGGGATCATCCCCGAGCACGCCGAGCTCTCACCGATCAACCCCTACACCGAGCTGAAGAGCGGGAGCGGCCAGGAATGGGGAGCGCTCGATGTCGTACGCCCGTGGGATTCGCTCGACGAGGACGAGAAGCGCCTGTTCGCGCGCATGGCGGAGGTTTATGCAGGCTTCCTCAGCCATGCCGATCATCAGATCGGGCGGCTGCTCGACTATCTCGAGAGTTCCGGCCAGCTCGAGAACACCCTGGTCGTGCTCGTCTCCGACAACGGGGCCTCGGGCGAGGGTGGTCCGAACGGATCGGTCAACGAGAACAAGTTCTTCAACGGCCTTCCCGACACGATCGAGGAGGCCCTCAAGTACGCCGACGAGCTGGGCAGCCCGACGACCTACAACCACTACCCGACCGGCTGGGCATGGGCTTTCAACACGCCGTTCAAGATGTGGAAGCGCTACGCGAGCTACCAGGGCGGCACGGCCGACCCGATGATCGTCTCCTGGCCGGCGCAGATCACCCAGCCAGGAATCCGCACGCAGTACACCCACGCGATCGACATCGTCCCGACGATCTATGAGCTGCTCGGCCTCGAGTTGCCGGAGGTGGTCAAGGGCTTCACCCAGTATCCGCTCGAGGGCGAGAGCTTTGCGGCGAGCCTGCACGACGCCGACGCCAAGGGAAAGCAGACGCAGTTCTATTCGATGCTCGGCACGCGCGGCATCTACCACGACGGGTGGAAGGCGGCGTCGGTCACGCCCGCCGCGCCCAACGCCTGGGCGAACTTCGCCTCGCAGCGGTGGGAGCTCTTCAACGCCGAGGCAGACCCGAGCGAGTGCCACGACCTCGCCGAGGTCAACCCCGAGAAGCTCGCCGAGCTCGTCGCTCTCTGGTGGGCGGAGGCGGGCAAGTACGGCGCCCTCCCGCTCGAGTCTCGGGACGCCATGGGGATCCTGCTCGCGCCACGCCCACAGCTCGCGCAACCGCGCGAGCGCTACGTCTACTACCCCGAGTGCGCGGAGGTGCCCGAATCCGTCACCGCGAACATCCGCAACCGCTCGTACGCGATCGCAGTCGAGGCGCAGATCGACACACCGGAGGCGAGCGGCGTCCTGTTCGCGCAAGGGGCGCGCTTCGGCGGTCACGCCCTCTACCTCAAGGACGGCAAGTTCAAGTACGTCTACAACTGGGTCGGCGAATTCGAGCAGATCGTCGAGTCGACCGTCCCGTTCCCAACCGGCGAGTGCGTCCTGTCCGCAGTGTTCGAGAAGGAGGGCGACGCGATGCCCACGGAGGGGACGCTGAGCCTCTACATCAACGAGGACAAGGTCGGCGAAGGCACGATCAAGACGCAGCCGGGCAAGTTCTCGCTCGCGGGCGAAGGGCTCAATGTCGGAAGGGACGGAGGCGAGCCTGTCACCGACGATTACCCTGGGACCTCGCCGTGGCCGTTCGTCGGCGGCACGATCCGTCAGGCCGTAGTCGATGTCGCCGGCGACCCTTGGGTCGACCTCGAGAAAGAAGTCATCGCCGCGTTCGCACGCGACTAGCTCCAAAGCAGTAGTGCGCGGCGACCGTCGCACACTTACCCAGGAAAGGAAGTTCCGTCATGCCAGAGACCACCGATACCCCCGTCCTCGATCTCCTTGCGAGGATGACCGCGGACTCGATCGAAGCGTCGGCACTCGACGCCGAGACGCTGATGCTCGTCCGCATCGCCGCGCTCGTCGCGGTCGACGCGCCGCCAGTGTCGTACATGCTCAACCTCGGAACGGCCGGCGAGCTCGAGATCGACGCCGACCAGATCGCAGGCGTCCTCGCTGCAGTCGCCCCGATCGTCGGTACCGCCCGGGTCGCCTCGGCGACCGGCAAGATCGTGCGCGCGCTCGCGGTCGAGCTCGAGCTCGCGGAACTCGCGGAGGAGGACGCAGACGAGGCGTGAGGCCGCGGGTCACACCGCTGATAGACGACCCGGGCGTCTGTGGGGCGCCCGGGTCGGGAAGAAAGCCGTCGCGCTGATCGACGCTGCGGCTCGGGAGACGACGCGGAAGGAGAGCAGCACATGAGCGCGACCGTCAAGCATGTCGAAGGGGTCCTCGCCGAGCGGATCGAGACGGACGTCCTCGAGCCGATGGCGAACTTCCAGGATCCGAGGCAGGAGTGGCGCCGCCTGTTCTCGGAGCTCTACGGGACGTTCCTCCTGGTGATCGTGGCCGCCGGGGGCGGGATGATGAGCCAGGCGTTTCCCGACACGATCAGTCGCACCGCAGCCGTCGTCGCGCCGGGGCTGATGGTGATGGGGATCATCATGTTCATGGGCAGGGTCTCCGGCGCGCATCTCAACCCAGCCGTCAGCGTCGCCTTCTCGCTCCGCGGCGACTTCCCGTGGCGGCGCCTGCCCGGCTACGTCGTCGTCCAACTCATCGGCGCGACGCTCGCAGCGCTTCTCCTCCACGAAATCGTCAAGGTCTCGGCCAAGTACGGCTCGAACTACCCCGCGAGTGGTTACTCGAACTGGCAGGCATTCCTGATGGAAGCACTGCTCACACTCGGGCTCGTCAGCGTGATCCTCGGCACTGCGTCGGGCGCGCAGAACATCGGCATCTTCGGCGCGATCGGCGTCGGCGGCTACATCGCGCTCGCGGGCCTGTGGGGCAGTCCGATCTCGGGTGCGTCGATGAACCCCGCGCGCACGTTTGGCCCCGACCTCGCCGCACGCGACTTCGGGAGCTACGGGGTCTACGTCGCCGGCCCTCTCCTGGGCGCCGCAATCGCCGTCGGGTTTGCGTACGTCCTCCGCGGTGCCGGGGGCGGGAAGTCTGGCTCCGCCGCAGCCCAGGGCGACCTGGAAACGGAAGTACAGAGGCCGGGCCAGGCCTAGCTCCACGCACCAAATCGTCTCCTCGACGGCTCGCGGGGCGGCTGGAGGGCGCACCTCTATGGTCGGGAAACGCGGGTTCGAGTCCCGTCGCCCCCGCTTTTCCCTGCAGTCGGGCTAGAACACCGTCGGGACGTGGCGGACCGTGAGGATCGCCTCGCGGTCGTCGCCGGTCTTGTGCCGCTTCGGGAGCTTGATGCTCCGCGGAGCGAGTGGCTCGTAGGGGATCTGGTCGAGCAGGTGGGTGATGATGTTGAGCCGCCCGCGCTTCTTGTCGTTGTTGTCAGCGACGAACCACGGCGCCCACGCGGTGTCGCTGGCGAGGAACATCGCGTCGCGGGCGCGTGAATAGTCGTCCCAGTGGGTGTAGGACTTGATGTCCATATCCGAGAGCTTCCAGTGCTTGCGCGGGTCGTCGTTGCGGCTCTCGAGTCGCCGGGTTTGCTCGTCGGGGTCGACCTCAAGCCAGTACTTGAGCAGGATGATCCCCGAATCGACCATCGACTTCTCGAACTGCGGCACCTGCTCGAGGAACCGATCGGTCTCCTCGGGCGCGCAGAAGCCCATGACCCGTTCGACGCCGGCGCGGTTGTACCAGCTGCGATCGAAGATCACGACCTCTCCCGCGGCCGGGAAGTGCCCGATGTAGCGCTGGATGTACATCTGCGACTTCTCGCGGTCGGTCGGTGCGGGCAGGGCGACGACGCGGAAGACGCGCGGGCTGACCCGCTCCGTGATCCGCTTGATCGTGCCGCCCTTGCCGGCCGTGTCGCGCCCTTCGAAGACGATGCAGATCTTCGCGCCGGTGGCCTTGACCCACTCCTGCATGGCAACGAGCTCGCCGTGCAGCCGCCGCATCTCCCGCTCGTACTCCTTGCGCGACATCTTGGTACCAGGGGTTCCGTCGTTCGTGTGCTTGCTCATTGGACCTCCTCGAGTGCGCGCGCAGGGGCGAGGGTCAGCCGTGCATCGATCGGGGACGGCGCCGCCATGCGACGGCGGCGGATCCACTTGCTCGTCTCGATCACGAGCGGCAGGAGAGCGGCCAGGCCGAAACAGGCAAGCCACTCGCGGCCGGTGAGCGACGTCGTGAGAAGGCCTCTCTGCAGGCCGGGCAGCTCTGTCGCGAGCACGATCATCGCGACCGGGAACAGCGAGATGCCGAGCGCCTTGAGCAACGGCGACGAGAGCCCGCTGGCAGGGTCGCGCCGGTTGCCGAGCGCGTTGAAGACGGTGCCTAGACCCATGACTACGAACGTCATCGTGAGCGACGCGGTCGGCACGTCGGTCTGCGGGTCGTCCGGTCCCGCGACGAGCGGAATGAGCGCGGCGATGAAGAGCGTCGCGGCGTACACGACCCAGAGCGTGATCGCGCCCCGGTTCGTGATCGGCACCTTGGGGTCGCGCGGCGGCCTGTGCATGACGTCGGGCGCGCCGGGATCGACGGCGATCACGACGACGCCGGAGGCGGTCATGAACACGAGCAGGTACAGCACCATCAGCGGCGTGAGGGCGACGCCACTGTTGATGTCGAACGCCGTCGCGGCGATGAACAGGAACACGAGCGCGAGCAGCTGGGTCATCTGGTACCGGACGTAGGAGACGACCTTCTCGTATACGCGGCGCCCGATCTCGACGGCGTTGACGAGCGTGCCGAAGTTGTCGTCGGTGAGGATCATCCGGCCGGCCTGCTTTGTGACCTCGCTGCCGCTGCCCATGGCGACGCCGATGTCGGCCTGCTTCAGTGCGGCCGCGTCGTTGACGGCGTCGCCGGTCATCGCGACGATCAGCCCTTCCTCCTGCATGAGGCGGGCGAGGCGGAGCTTGTCCTGCGGCGAGACGCGGCCGAATACGTGCAGCTCGGGAAGCCTGTGCTTCAGCTCGCGGTCGGTCAGCGCCTCGAGCTCGCTGCCGCTGATCGCCCCTGCCCCGAGCCCGAGCGACTCGCCGATCGCCTGCGCGGTGACCGCGTGATCTCCGGTGATCATGCGCACGTCGATGCCGGCGCCGAGGGCGGTGTGAACGGCGGCCGCCGAGGACGGCCGCAGCGGGTCGATGATCCCGACCAGGCCGACGAACGCGAGATCGTGAACGAGCGACATCGGGTCGGAGTCCATCGCGTCGAGCTCGCCGTCATCGAGGATGCGGGCGGCGAAGGCGAGCACCCGCAGGCCCTTCTCGCCCATCCGGCCGTTCGCGTCGTCGATGCCCGCACGAGCCTCCTCGACCGGCACCTGAGCTCCGGTCATCGGCCCGCCGGAGACGGTGCAGCGCGCAAGCACGACGTCGGGGCCACCCTTGACGAGCTCGATCACGCGCTCCGTCCCGTCCACCGAATAGCGATGGAACGTCGCCATGAACTTGTAGTCGGAGTCGAACGGCACCTCCGCGAGGCGCGGATAGGCCCGCCGGGTCTCCTCCGCGTCGACACCGAGCTTGGCGGCGAGCACGACGAGCGCCGCCTCGGTCGGGTCGCCGACCACGCTGCCGTCGTCGCTGACGGTCGCGTCGCTGTCGAGGACGAGGCCGAGCGCCAGCCGCGTGAAGTCCGGCACCGGCGCCCCGGCGACCGATCTCAACGCCCCGGTCTTGCGGTAGCCCTCACCCTCGACCGTGAACCACGAGTCGGCGGTGTACAGGGTGGAGACCATCATCTGGTTCAGCGTGAGCGTGCCGGTCTTGTCGGTGTTGATCGCGCTCGTCGCCCCGAGCGTCTCGACGTCGGTGAGGTTCTTGACGACCGCCTTCGCGTCGGCGAGTTGTTTCGCGCCCATCGACAGCAGGCCCGACACGAACGCCGGCATGCCGGTCGGGATCGCCGAGATCGCCATCGCCGTTCCGAGCAGAAGCACGTCGCTGAAGTTCTCGCCGCGGGCGACGCCGACGACCACGATGAACGCGACGGCGCCCCAGGCGATGATCCCGAGCACGTAGGTCAGCTTCCCGAGCTCCTTCTGCAACGGCGACCGCGTCCGGGTGACCGAGGAGAGCATCGTCGCGATCTTCCCCATCTCGGTCTGCATCCCGGTCGCGGTCACGACCATCGCGGCCGTACCTCTCGTCACGGCTGTGTTCTGGAACAGCATGTTCGAGCGGTCACCGAGCGCGACGTCCGTTCCTGCGAGCGCGGCCGCATCCTTTGGGATCGGGGCGCTCTCGCCGGTCAAGGCGGCCTCCTGCGTCTCGAGCGTCGCCGATCGGACGACGCGGCCGTCCGCGGGGACGATGTCGCCTGCCTCGACCTGGACGATGTCACCCGGGACGAGCTCGGCGGCCGGAACGAGAGTCAGCGTCCCGTCGCGCACGACCTTCGCCTGCGGCACCTGGAGGTTCGCGAGCGCGTCGATGCTTGCCCGCGCCTTCAACTCCTGCCGTGTGCCGAGAACGATGTTGAGGAGGATCAGCAGCGCGACAATCGCGCCGGTCGAGACCTCGCCGATCACGAAGCTGACCGCGACGACGGCGACCAGCATGAGATTCATCGGGTCGCGGAACTGCTGCAGCGCGACAGCCCAGAGCGACGGGGGCTGCTCCTTGCCGATCTCGTTCGGCCCAAAGCGCGCGAGCCGTGCCGCTGCCTCGCTTGCGGTCAGCCCAACGTCCGCGTCGGAGCCCATCGCCGCGACGACGTCGGAGACGTCACGGAGATACGGCGCGCGGCGTCCGTGCCGGCACCTGGGTCGGTCATCTCTTGACTGGTCATGATCTCGCCTCGATTCTGCGGTAGTTGCGGGCGCGCGAGCCGGTGGCACGTGGGTGGCCGAAGGTCGTGACGAACGTACCAGGGTCGTCGCGGTCGCCCAACCCCCTCGTTAGCCGTGGGTGGTCGCGGCAACGCGCAGGGCGCAAGCCTCGTCCCGCACGTGCGCGACTTCCGCGAGCGTGTCCTGGACAAACTCTTCGTCGTCGATCGCACGGAGCTCGAACTCGACATTGAGCGCGACGGCTTCGAGAGCAGCGGAGGCGAGAAGCTCGGCCGTCGCGGCGGCGGGAATCGTGAACGGATGGCCGCGGGCTGCGACTTCGCGCGCGAGCGCCAGGACGCGGAGCGACAGCCGGCAGACGTCGAGCGGCGGCTCGAGAGCCGCGCGATACGCAGTCTGAATCTCGCCGTGGGCCGCCTCTCGGCGGGCGCTCATCACCCGCTCGAACGCTTTGCCGTCGTCCTCTGCCGCCGCGAGCAGCTGACCTCGAAGCTCGTCGGCTGCGAGCGCCACCGCCTCCATGTCGTGCGCCGCCGCAGAGAACGGGTCGCTTGCCTCGGTCTGTCGCGCCGACATCGCCACGAGGGCAGCGGCGAGAGCCGCGGACGCTGCCGCAGCGCAGCTCGCGCCCGGCGACGGGTCGACGGAGGCGACCGCCGCCGCGAGGTCGGCGACCGAGACGTCAGCCGAGGTGCTCACGCACGCTCTCGAGCGCCCGGTCGCGCGGCTCTGCGGCGCGGGTCCGCCACGCGCGCAGAGCGTCCGCCTGCTCGTCGCGAAAGGCCTCGTCCTTGATCGAGCCGAGGTTGATCTCGACGTTGAGCGCAGCGCCTTCAAGCGCGCTTGCCGCGAGCAGCGCCGCGACGCCGGCGTCCGAGACCGCGTTCGGGTTCCCGCGCTTCGCGACCTGCTCGGCGAGCTCGAGCACGCTCAGCGCGCGCTTGCACACCGCCGCAGGCGGCTCGACCGCCGCCTTGTACCCCGCCTGAATCGCTGCGCTCCGCTCCGCCTTCTGCTCGTCCGTCTCCTTCGGGAGCCGGAACGCGGCCATCACCTCGTCGAACGCGGCGGCGTCGGCGTCGATGAGCTGCTCGAGCTCGCCGCGGAGGCCGTCTGCCTTCTCTGCGATCTCGTCGAGCGATCCCGTGTTGCGCGCGACCATCGCCACGAGCCCCGCCGCGAGCGCGCCCGACAGCGCGGCTGCACACCCGCCGCCCGGCGTCGCCGCGCCGGAGGCGAGCTCGTCGAGGAAGCCAGCCAGCGTCGTCTCTGTGAAGCTCGTCACGATTCCTCCTCGTCGAGTAGATGCCGTTCGATGACCTTCTCCGCGTCGAGCCCCGGGATCTGGAGGTAGTAGCCCGCCGCATCGACGATCGCCTCGAGCGGCGCCATCCCGACGAGCTCGCACTCGAGCACCGGCACGCCGTAGCGCGCGGCTTCGCACCGCACGAGCTCGAGCGCCCGCGCGATCGGCGTGCGGCGGTAGTCGACGAGGTTCATCGAGACCTGGACGATCCCGCGATCGCCGACCTCGAGCCCCATCGCCTTCACGTAACGGAGACCGCCGCTCGAGTGCCGGACGGCGGAGGCGATCGACTTCGCAATGTCGAGATCGCTCGTGCCGAGGTTGACGTTGAACGCGACGAGCGGCATGCGAGCGCCGACCGCCGTCACGCCCGAGCGCTCGTTGAGCTCCTGCGGCCCGGCATCGACCGTCCACTCCGGATCGGCGAGCTTCGCGGCCATCCCCTCGTACTCGCCGCGCCGCACGTCCGCGAGGTTACGGCGCGCCTCGCTCGTGCACGCGTCCTCGTAGAAGAAGACGGGAACGCCGTGGCGCTCGGCGAAGCTCGTTCCAAAGCGGCGCGCGATCTCGACCGCGTCGTCCATCGTCATGCCGCGGATCGGGACGAACGGGACGACGTCGACGGCGCCCATCCGCGGGTGGCTGCCGGTGTGCGTGCGCATGTCGATCAGCTCGATCGCCCGCGCACACAGCTCCGCGGCGCATTCCTCCACCGCCGCGGGCGCGCCGAGGAACGTGCAGTCCGCGCGATTGTGGTCGGCATCCATCGACAGGTCGAGCACCTTGACCGGGAACCGGTCGAGGACGGCCTCGAGCGCGCCGAGGAACGCGGGGTCGCGACCCTCGCTGAAGTTCGGGACGCACTGCAGGATCCGCCCCATGATCCGACTCTCGCCGCGGCCGGCGCGCCCGGCATCGGGAGCACCCCCGATCGCCCGGGCGAGAAATCACGTACGAAAACTTCATCAGCTCGGCCGTACACTGCCGCCGTGCGCGCCGAGGCCGACAGCCGGTGAAGCGGAGCATCGCTCACGTCGCCGCGGCGCTGGCGGTTGCGGCCGTGGCCTTCGCCGTCATCCAGCTCGGGTCGGCGCGCTCCGGGACGGTTGTCGCAACGGCGAACCCGGCTGCGGGAGCGGCGGTGTGGGTCGACAACGGCTGCGGAGCCTGCCACACGTTCGCAAAGGCCGGGTCGACGGCGAAGTGGGGCGACGCGCCGAACCTCGACCGCTGGCTTGCCCCCGACGCGGCGCGGCTGAAGGTCAGCGTCGATCTCTTGACGTACCGCCGCGTCCTCTACGGCGGCGGCGGCATGACCGCCTACGTCGGCGCCATCGGCGCCGATGATCTCGACAATCTCGTGTCGTTCGTGACGGGTCACAACTTCACGGCGCCGGCGGGAAGTGTGGCGCCTCTCCCAGCACTTCCACCTCCACCGCCGCTCGTCACGGCTTCTCGTCGGACGGTCGCACGCTGGGTGCGCGCGGCGCACATCCCGCGTAGCGCGGTGCCGGGGGCGAGGCTCTTCGCAAGCGTCGGCTGTCTGAGCTGTCACACGTACCTCGGAAGTGGGACGCGCCGACGCGGCGCTCCCGACCTCTCGCATGTCGGCCGCAAGAAGACGAGCGCAGCCTGGTTCCGGAAATACGTCGCTCGGCCGTACACGTACGGCAACGCGCTGATGCCCTCGTACGCCGACCTCGGGACGAAGCTCAAAGGCCTGGCCGCGTTCTTGAAGGCCTCGCGCGGATAACGCACGTAGGCTTGCGGGCGTGAAGCACGTCGTCATTCTCGGCGCCGGGTTCGGCGGCCTCGAGCTCTCGAGCCGCCTCTCGGAGGAGCTCCCCGGTGAGGTGCGCGTCACGCTCATCGACCGCAACGACGGGTTCACGTTCGGCTTCTCGAAGCTCGACATCCTCTTCGGCCGGACGGACGCGACGTCGGCGAAGCTCCTCTACCGCGACATCGCGAAGCCGGGCGTCGAGTTCCGGCAGGAGACGATCACGGCGATCGATCCCGCTGCCCGCCACGTGACGACCGACGCCGGCTCCTACGACGCCGACATCCTCGTCGTCGCGCTCGGCGCCGACTACGACATCGCCGCGACGCCGGGGCTCGCCGAGGGCGGTTACGAGTACTACTCGATCCCCGGCGCCGCGCGGCTGCATGATGCGCTGCCGTCGTTCGATGGCGGGACGATCCTTCTCGCGATCCTCGGCCAGCCGTTCAAGTGCCCGCCCGCGCCGTTCGAGGGCGCGTACCTCCTCCACGACCAGCTCGTCGAGCGCGGCCTGCGGGAGAAGACCGAGATTCGGGTCATCGCGCCGATGTCGGGGCCGGTTCCCGTCACGCCGGAGGTGTCGAAGCGATTCCGCGACGAGCTCGAGGCGCGCGGGATCGAGTACGTGGCGGAAACGCTCGTCGTCGCGATCGACCCGGCGACGAAGGAAGCGGTGCTCGAGAGCGGCGAGCGGATCCCGTACGACCTCTTCATCGGCGTCCCGATCCACCGCGTTCCGGCCGTCGTCGCGGAGTCGGGGCTCGCTCCCAACGGCTGGGTCGCAGTCGATCCCGGCACGCTGCTCACGCCGTTCGAGAACGTCTACGCCGTCGGTGACTGCGTCGCGATCCAGATGGCGAAGGCCGGGGTGTTCGCCGAGAACGCCGCCGGTGTCGCCGCGGACGGGATCATCGCGCGACTCCGCGGCGAGGAACCACCGCGGCGCTACGAGGGCGACGGCAACTGCTACCTCGAGTTCGGCAACGGCCGCGTCGCGCAGATCCAGGCGAACTTCCTCGGCGGCCCGTCGCCGACGGCCACCGTCGTCGGGCCGAACGCCGAGCTCGTGGACGACAAGAAGACGTTCGCGGCCGTCCGGCGCGCGCGCTGGTTCGGCTAGAGCGTCTTCGCGAAGCGATGCACGGCCGCGAGCAACTCGTCCGCTTTCTCCTGCGCAGCCGCCTCGTCGCCCTGACGCCATCGCTCCCGCGACGCAGTGCTTCACGTGGCCGTCGAGGATCAGGAACGCGAGGCTGTCGAGCGCGGTCGAGACGGCGCCGATCTGCGTGAGGATGTCGATGCAGTAGCGGTCGTCGTCGACCATCTTCTCGATGCCGCGGATCTGGCCCTCGATGCGGTGGAGGCGCTTCGTCAGCGTCTCCTTGTCCGCGTGGTAGCCGTACGTCACTGGAACGCTCCTTCTCGGTGGCTGCGGAAGCGGCGCAGCCGCAGGCTGTTGCTGACGACGAAAAGGCTGGAGGCGGCCATCGCGGCCGCGGCGATCATCGGGTTGAGCAGCCCGGCGACCGCGAGCGGGATCGCGGCGACGTTGTAGGCGAACGCCCAGAAGAGGTTGCCCTTGATCGTCGCGAGCGTGCGGCGCGCGAGCCGGATCGCGTCAGCGGCCGCGCGCAGGTCGCCCGAGACGAGCGTGACGTCGGACGCCTCGATCGCGACGTCGGTGCCCGTCCCGATCGCGAGGCCGAGGTCGGCCTGCGCGAGCGCGGGCGCGTCGTTGATGCCGTCGCCGACCATCGCGACCGCCTCCCCCTCGCTCTGCAGGCGCGTGACCTCGGCGACCTTGTCCTCGGGGTAGACCTCGGCGAGCACGCGCTCGATGCCGACCTCGGCGGCGACGCGCTCGGCCGTCTCGCGGGAGTCGCCGGTCAGCAGCACCGGCGTGAGGCCGAGCGCCTTGAGCTCGGCGATCGCCTCGGCGCTCGTCGGCTTCACCGTGTCGCGCACAGCGAGATTCGCCCGCGGGACGCCGCCCCAGCTCACCTCGATCAGCCCGTTGCTCCGCCCGACCGTGATCTCGTGGCCGTCGACGACGCCGTAGACGCCGACGCCGGCTTCGTTGCGGAAATCGCTCACCGCGGGCAAGTCGCCGACCTCCGCGCGCGCGGCACGCGCAACCGCCTGCGCGATCGGGTGCTCGGACGCCGACTCGACCGCGCCCGCGAAGCGCAGCACGTCGGCGCGCGTCGCGCCGTTCAGCAGCACGACGTCGGCGAGCTCCATCTTCCCCTCGGTCACGGTGCCCGTCTTGTCGAGGACGATCGTCGAGATCCGTTGCGTCTGCTCGAGCACCTCGGGGCCTTTGATGAGGATGCCGAGCTGCGCGCCGCGCCCGGTTCCGACCATCAGCGCCGTCGGCGTCGCGAGCCCCATCGCGCACGGGCACGCGACGATGAGAACGGCGACCGCGGCGGTGAACGCCGTCGCCGCGCCTTCACCCGCGAGCAGCCAGCCGGCGAGCGTGGCGAGCGCAACACCGATGACGACCGGGACGAAGATCGCCGAGACGCGATCCGCAAGCCGCTGCACCGACGCCTTGCCCGCCTGCGCCTGCTCGACGAGGCGCGCGATCTGGGCCAGCGCGGTGTCGGCTCCGACCTTCGTCGCGCGCACGACGAGCCGGCCCGACGTGTTGATCGTGCCGCCCGCGAGTTCCACGCCGACGCCGACCTCGACCGGCACCGGCTCACCGGTGAGCATCGACTGGTCGACCGCCGACGCTCCGTCGACGACGACTCCGTCGGTCGCGATCTTCTCCCCCGGCCGCACGACGAACACGTCGCCGACGCGCAGCTCCTCGATCGGCACGAGCACCTCCACGGCGTCGCGGAGGACGCGCGCCTCTTTCGCGCCGAGCTCGAGCAGCGCGCGGATCGCGGCGCCCGAGCGGCGGCGCGCGCGAGCCTCGAAGAAGCGGCCCAGGAGGATGAGCGCCGTGATCACCGCGGCGACCTCGAAGTACGTGTCGGCGTCGATGGCGCCGAGCAGGACGACCGTCGACCACGTCCACGCCGCGAGCGTGCCGAGCGAGACGAGCGTGTCCATCGTCGCTGCGCCGTGCCGGGCGTTGAGCAGAGCGACGCGGTGGAACTCGGCGCCGCACCAGAAGACGACCGGCGTCGCGAGCGCGAGCGACACCCACTCCCAGCCCGAGAACTGCAGCGGCGGGATCATCGCGAGCAACGCGAGCGGGATGGAGAGAGCGATGGCGACGATCAGTCGCGTCGGTGGCGCGTCGTGCTCGTGCACGTGCTCGGCGGGCCTGACGTGGTAGCCGATCCGCTCGACCGCCGCGACGAGCGCTTCGGGCGCGACGACGGCGGGGTCATACGAGACCGTGGCGACCTCCGTGGCGAAGTTGACGGTCGCCTCGACCCCGTCGAGCTTGTTGAGACTGCGCTCGATCCGGTTCGCGCACGCAGCGCACGTCATTCCCTCGAGAGCGAGGGACGTCGCGGTCATCGCTACCGCGCGACCTCGTAGCCGGCTTCGTCGATCGCGGCGATGATCGCTTCCTCGTCGAGCGGATCGCCCGTGACGACGACGGTCTTGGCCCCGAGGTCGACCTCGACGGCCTCGACGCCGGGCAACGTGCTCACTTCGTCGGTGATCGCCGTCTGGCAGTGGGCGCACGAAACGCCCGGGACGCTGTACGTGAGTGTGCTCATGAGGCGATTATACCCTCCTGGGGTATGACGAGAACTGCGGCGCCACGCACGTCCCCGCGCCGCAGACGGTCGAGCGCCTCGTTCGCCTGCTCGAGCGGGAACGTCTCGATCTGCGTCCGCACCGGGATCTGCGGCGCGAGCGCGAGGAACTCCTCGCCGTCCTGCCGCGTGAGGTTGGCGACCGAGCGGATCGACCGCTCCTCCCAGAGCAGCTCGTACGGGAAGCTCGGGATGTCGCTCATGTGGATCCCGGCGCACACGACCGTGCCGCCGCGTGCGAGCGCGCGGAGCGCCGCGGGAACGAGCTCGCCGGCCGGCGCGAAGATGATCGCCGCGTCGAGCTCCTCGGGCGCAGGCTCGTCGCTCCAGCCCGCCCACTCGCAGCCGAGCTCGACCGCGAACGCGCGCGCCGCCTCGTCTCCACGCCGCACGAAGCCGAACAGCCGCCGCCCCTGGAACCGCGCGACCTGCGCGACGATGTGCGCTGACGCGCCGAAGCCGTAGAGTCCGACGCGCTCGGCGTCGCCGGCGAGGCGCAGCGACCGGTAGCCGATGAGTCCCGCGCACAGGAGCGGCGCGGCCTCGACGTCGGAGTACCCGTCGGGGATCGGCAGGCAGTAGCGCTCGTCGGCGACGACCCACTCGGCGTAGCCGCCGTCGAGGTCGTAGCCCGTGAACCGCGCCGCGTCGCAGAGGTTCTCGCGACCGGACGCGCAGTAGCGGCACGTCCCGTCCGTCCAGCCGAGCCACGGCACACCGAGCCGGCGGCCGTCCTCCGTGTGTCCCACGATCTGGTGACCGGGAACGAGCGGCAGCTTCGGCTGCGGCAGCTCGCCGTCGACGACGTGGAGATCGGTGCGACAGACGCCGCAGGTTGCGACCCGCAGGAGAACCTGTCCCGGCGCCGGCTCGGGGACGGGCAGATCCTCGAGCCGTAGCGGCTCGCCGGCGGCGTGGAGAACCATCGCGCGCATCGCGTAAGTCCGTCCTCAGCTCGCCGGCACGCCGTGAGCCGAGATCGCGCGTTCAAGCGCGGCCGTCGTGACGAATCCGACGCGCCCCGGATGTTTCGCGTACGACTCGTTGTACGCGTAGAAGAGCCCGCCCGAGGCGAAGGCGGCAAGGCCGGGCCCGGTCGCGTTTGGCCCGAGAGCGAGGACGATCTCGTGGCCGTCACTCAACCGCATGACATGGATCGCCGCGCCGGTGATGTAGACGGCGAGATCGCCGCTCGCGCCCGCGAAGAGGGAGGAGCCGATGTCACCCTGCGGCTCGGTCGGCCACGAGGCAAGCCGCCGGCCGCTCGTCGAGTCCCAGACGCTCAGGCGGTCGGACTCGAGAACGACGAGCTTCTTCCCCTCGAGCACGGCGGAAACGAGGCCCGTGTGCGGGAACCTGAACGTACGCGTGGCGTGGCCGGCGAGGACGGTGACGTCGTTTTGGCGCGGGCCGTTGCGGACGGCGATCCGTCGGCCCTCGATCGACTCGAGCTGCGCGTATCCCGTGAGTTGCCGGAGGAGCCTGCGACCAGAGGGGGTCGCCTCGTAGATCCGGTGCTGAGGCAGCGGGGGCCGCTGGCCGGAATGCGGAAGCGCGTTGACAACAACGCCGAACACGATCCGGTGCCCGTCCGTCACCGACCCGTCGAGGAAGGTGCCGATGCCCTGCCCGCCCGTCGTGCGTGCCAGCGTTGCGGCGCCGACCCGAAACGACTGGGTCTCCTGCTCGTACGCGGAGTTGTCGCATACGTAGGCGAGCTGGCCGGCGAGGAGGACGGTCGGGACGTGGCGGCAGTGGTGTACGGCGACACGGCTCGCGGCGCCGGTCGTCGTGTTCCAGACGACGATGGGGCCGAGCGGGCCGCCGCTCGTCCGCTCTCCGGGCGGCCCGTAGTACTTGGAGTATCCGAATCCCTCTGCGATAGCGGCTCGATCGCCGTTCGCCGAGAGCGCGACGACCGGGAGACCCGTCGTCATGGTGGCGTCGGGACGTACCGCCACGAGCGGGGGCCGCGGCACCGGCGTCCCGGCAAGGTTGGCAGCGATCCAGGTCTCCGAGTACGCGGGACCGCCGTCGGGCGGGAAGGCATGCGTCAGCGGGTGGGCCGAGCTCGTGTCCGGCCGCATCGCCCAGAGCTGCAAGTGACCGTAGTCAGCCCCGGCCAAATCGCTGCGCTCGAAGAGGATCCACTTGCCGTCGGGCGACCACGACGGAGGTCCGGACGCCACGGTGTCGAGCGGATCGACGACGACGGAACGGTTGCCGGTTGCCGGATCGAGGATGCCGGCGCCGTTGAAGCCCGCGAAAGCGAACCGCGCGCCCGACGGCGACCACGTCCCAGCTTCCTCCCCCCGCAGGGTTTGCAGGCGGGTGCCGTCGGTGCGAGCCACGTGCAGGCCGGGCTTTCCCGAGCCGTCCACGAATGAGATCCACTTGCCGTCTGCGGACGACTGCGGATCCTCGGGCAGGATGCTGGAGAACCGCGCAAGACGCTTCGGCCGGCCGCCCCGCGCAGAGACCGCGTACACGGAGTGCCCGTCGCTGAAGATCACCGACCGCCCATCTCCCGACCAGCTGGGGCTCTTGTATTCCGGAACGGCGATGGCGACGAACCGCCGGCTGGCGACGTTGTAGATCACCGTGCTAGGCGGATTGTCGCCCCGCTCGAGCAGGAGCCGCCGTCCGTCGGTCGACCAGGGCTGCGCCGGCATGGACACTCCGTACAGATTGGGAACCCGGACCGGACGCCTCTTCCCACTCGCGACGTCCAGGAGAAACGCGTGGTCGCTCGGCCCCTCCCCGTAGACGACGACGAGCGCCGTCGTGCCTGCCGGATTCCAGTACACGTCGTCGTCGTTCGAGACGCCGAGCTTCAGGCGGCTGAGCCCGCGACCGTCGGGGCGGACGGCGTAGATCCCCTCGCGTCCACCGAAGCTGCCGTGGAGGACAATCGTTCCGCCGGTCCCGGTCGCCTGCTGGTGTCCGCTGGAGCCGCACCCCGCCGCGACGAGAAGCGCAGCGAGAAGAGCAAGGGGCAAGCGGGCACGTGCCACAGTCCGATCGTCGCACTCCGCGCCCGTTTCACCAAGCGTAGATTTCGGCCGTGGAGAAGACGCTGCCGTACTCCTGGTACTCGGATCCGGAGATCCTCCGCCGCGAGGAGAAGCGGATCCTCGGGCCCGCCTGGCAGTACGCCGGGCACACGGGACAGCTCGGGGCGGGTGCCGGCTACTTCGCATCGCGCGCCGGCCGCACGCCGGTCGTCGTGACGCGCGACGGCGACGGCGTTCTGCGCGCGTTCGTCAACGTCTGCCGCCACCGCGGCTCTGTCATCGCCGAGGGCGAGAGCACGCGCGAAACGCTGCAGTGTCCGTACCACGCGTGGACGTACGGCCTCGACGGGACGCTACGTGCGGCGCCGCGCAGCGACGAGGAGCCCGGCTTCCCGCGCGACGAGCTCGGCCTCGTGCCCGTTGCCGTCGACACGTGGGGGCCGTTCGTCTTCGTCAACGCCGGCGCCGATCCGGAGCCGCTCGCAGACGCGCTCGGCTCGATGCCCGCGCAAGTCGCCGAGCTCCTCGACGTCGACTCGCTCGTCCACCACTCGCGCTGGGAAGCCGAGCTCGCCGCGAACTGGAAGATCGTCTGCGAGAACTTCCTCGAGTGCTACCACTGCCAGGTCGCGCACCCGGGCTTCAGCGACGTCGTCGACATCTCCTCCGACGCGTATCTCCTCTCGACCGACGGGAACCTCTCGACCCAGCGCGGCATGCTCCGGACAATGCACACGCAGACGACGAACTGCCGCGCGCGCAGTTCCACTTCCTCTGGCCGAACCTCGGGATCAACATCTTCGGCGGGAAGCCGAACATCTCGATCGGCCCGATCGTCCCGCTCGCGCCCGAGCGCACGTACCGCTTCCTCGACTACTTCTTCGGGCCGGACGTCGACGACGAGTGGATCGCCGAGCTCCTCGAGTTCGACGACCAGATCGGCCACGAAGACCGCAAGCTCGTCGAGGACGTCCAGCTCGGCGTCGCGTCGGGCGCGATCGACCGCGGCGTGCTCATGGGCCACAGCGAGCAGCTGATCGGCCACTTCCAAGCACTCACGACTGCGGCTCTGGCGGACTGAGACGTGAGCCGCCAGCGCATCCTCGTCCGCACGCCCGTCGAGCAGGACATCGACTCATGGCAGCGGCTCGGCTGGCGGGCGGCGCCCGACCTCGCCGCCCTCGCGCGTGAGCACGAGGCGTTCTGCGCAACGCTGACCGCTGCGGGCGCGGACGTGCTCGAGGCACGAGGGGAGCCCGGAAACCTCGACTCCATCTACGTCTACGACCCCGCGCTTCTCACCCAGGACGGGCGCGCGATTCTTCTGCGGCCGGGGAAAGAGCTACGGCGCGGAGAGCCGGAAGCGCTGCGGCCCGACCTCGAAGCGGCCGGCCTGACGATCGCCGGTGCGCTCACCGAGGGCGAGTATGCGGAAGGCGGGGACACGGTCTGGCTCGACGACGCGACTCTGCTCGTAGGTCACACGTACCGCACGAACGAGAAGGGGATCGCGGCCTTGCGGCGACTGCTCCCCGGCGTGGACGTTCGCGCCTTTCACCTTCCGCATCATCGGGGCCGCGGCGAGGTCCTGCACCTTCGCTCGCTCCTCAACCCGATCTCGCCACGGCTCGTCACCGCGTATCTGCCGCTCTTGCCGGGGCCGCTCGTCGAGCTTCTCGAGGAGCGCCAAATCGGCATCGTCGAGGTTCCGGATGAGGAATTCGAGACCATGGGGCCGAACGTCCTCGGCCTCGATGACGGGCGCAAGGCGCTCGCGCTGGCCGGTAACGACGAGACGCAACGGCGGCTCGAGGCGGCCGGCGTCGAGGTGCTCGTCTACGACGGTGACGAGATCTCGCGCAAGGGCGACGGCGGGCCGACCTGCCTCACGTTGCCGCTGCCGCTCCCGCCGCCGCAGATCACCGGCTAGAGCGGCGCTAAGAGCTAGAGCACCTTCGAGAGGAAGGCCTTCGTCCGCTCCTCCCGCGGGTTCACGAGCACCTCGCCCGGGGCGCCGCTCTCGACGACGACTCCGCCGTCCATGAAGACCGCCACGTCGCCGACCTCGCGCGCGAAACCGATCTCGTGCGTGACGACGACCATCGTCATCCCGTCGTTTGCGAGCGCGCGCATCGCGTCGAGCACGTCCCCGACGAGCTCCGGGTCGAGGGCGGATGTCGGCTCGTCGAAGAGCATGAGCTTCGGATGCATCGCGAGTGCGCGCGCGATCGCAACTCGCTGCTGCTGGCCGCCCGAGAGCTGGGACGGATAGACGTCGTACTTGTCCGACAGCCCCACGCGGTCGAGCTGCTCCTTCGCCTCACGAATCGCGTCGGCCTTCGGCACTTTCTTGACGCGGATCGGCGCCTCGATGACGTTCTCGAGCGCGGTTTTGTGGCCGAAGAGGTTGAAGCGCTGGAAGACCATGCCGATCTCCGTCCGCTTCCGCGCCACCTCGCTCTCGCGCAGCTCGTAGAGCTTGTCGCCGGACTGCCTGTAGCCGACGAGCTCTCCGTCGACCCAGAGCCGACCGGCGTTGATCTTCTCGAGATGGTTGATGCAGCGGATGAAGGTCGTCTTCCCAGAACCGGACGGGCCGAGGATGCACATCACCTGACCCGGCTGCACCTCGAGGTCGATGCCCTTCAACACTTCGAGGCGTCCGAAGTACTTGTGGACTCCCTCTGCTTTGACCATTGCGGTCATCGCCCGAGCGGCGCCACCAAACGCCGGAAGCCGCGGCCCCAGATCTCGAGCAGCGACGGCTGCACGTTTCGAGTGCCGCGCGCGTAATGCCGCTCGACGTAGAACTGCCCAATCGAGAGGATCGTCGTGAAGATGAGGTACCAAATGCTTGCGACGATCAGCAACGGCATCGTCTGGTACGTCCGCGCGTAGATCGTCTTCGCAGCGTAGAAGAGTTCGGGAACGGCGATCGCGGAGACGAGCGACGACGTCTTCAGCATCGAGATTGTCTCGTTGCCCGCCGGCGGAATGATTACCCGCATTGCCTGCGGCAGGATGATCCGCCGCATCGTAAGAAGACTCGTCATGCCGAGAGCCTGCGCGGCCTCGGTCTGCCCCTCGTCCACCGAAATGATCCCCGCGCGGACGATCTCGGAGAAGTACGCCGCTTCGTTGAGGCCGAGAGCGAGTAGTCCGGCGACCACTCCCGTGATCAAAGGCGTGAGGGTGACGTGGAACAGCTGCGGACCGCCAAACGGAAGGCCGAAGGCAATCGTCGGGAAGAGCGCCGAGATGAAGTACCAGAAGAAGATCTGGACGAAGACGGGCGTCCCCCTGAAGAACCAGACATAGATCCACGCGAGGCCGCGAACGAGTGGATCCTGCGAGAGCCGCATCACGGCGAGGAGCGTCCCAAAGACGATTCCGATCGCCATCGCGCCGGCGGTGAGCTCAAGCGTGAGGATCAGACCCCGGACGACCGTCGGCTCGGTCATGTTCTGCCAGATGACCGACCACTCGAAGTTCGGGTTCGTCACCAACGCCGCGATGACGCACACCGCGATGTAGGCGACGACGAGGCTCGCCACCCAACGCCCCGGGTGGCGTACCGGGATTGCGCGGATCTCGTCGGGCGGGACCGCCGAGGCGGCCCCGCCCTCCGGAGTCATGTCAGCTGATTGCGCCGTTGATCTTCGGGTTCGAGATGGCGCCCGATTGGACGCCCCACTTGACGAGAATGTTGTGGTACGTGTGGTGCTTCATCAGGTACTTGACGGCGGCGAGGATCGCCTTCGGCATGCCGTCATGCTTCGGCAGCGCGATCCCGTACGGCGCCGTGCCGTAGGGCTTGCCGACGAGCTTGAACGTCCCGTTCGAGTGCGCGACGATGTAGCCGGCGACCGGTGAGTCGGCCATCCCGAGCTGTGCCTGGCCGCTCGCAATCGCGAGGTTTGCCGCGTTCTGGTCGGGGTACGACTGGACGGTCACGGCAGAGTGACCGGCGTTCGTGCACACCGTGCTCTGCGCGTTCGCGTCCGTCTCCTCGGTCGTTCCGGTCTCGACCGCGACCGTCAGCCCGCACAAGGAGGCGAGGCCGGTGACCGCCGGGCCGCCGCTCTTCTTCTCGTAGAAGGACGTTCCGGCCGAGAAGTACGTCACGAAATCGACTTGCTTCTGGCGCGCCTTCGTGTCGGTGAAGGACGACATTCCGATGTCGTACTTGCCTGACCGCAGCCCCGGGATGATCGCGTCGAACGTCTGGTTCTCGACCTTGAACTTGAGGCCGAGCACGCCGCCGATCGCCTTCGCAAGGTCGGCGTCAACACCGACCACGGTGTGGCCGTCCTTGGCGACGTACTCCATCGGCGCGTATGTCGCGTCGGAGGCGACGATCAGCGTCCCCTTGGCGCGGATCTTCGCCGGTACGAGTTTTGCGATGCTCGGGACCTTCTTGGACTTCGTGGTCATTGCGCCTGACGCACCGGCGAGCGCCGCCGTAGCGACTGCCAGAACAGCGGCGCCAACGATGAGCCGTGTGATGCGAGGGGACATTTCCCTACCTCCTGAACAACGGTGGTTACAAGCTGGACATCGTACGTGGTCCGCGGCCAACTTCAAACTTTCCTCACAACTCCGTAGCCTGGTTAGCGATTATTGCTAACCTGGTTACGCATGGCAGACGCGACGAAGCAGGCCCTGGACGTGATGGCGGTTGCGGACCGCCTCCGTCCCACCGTCCTGCAGCTCGCCCGCGAATTGCGCCGCGAGAAGATCGCCGGCGTCTCGCCGCACCAAGTCGGCCTCCTCGTCGCGATCAAGTACGCGCCCGGCATCACCGTCGGTGCGCTCGCCGCCGACGAGCGCGTCTCGACCGCCGCGATGTCGAAGCGCATCTCGCGGCTCGAGCGCGACGGCCTCGTCACGCGCACGCAGGAGACGGCCGACCGCCGCCGCGTCGGGCTGACGCTGAGCGACGAGGGACAGCGCGCACTGCGGCGCGTCCGCTCCCGCCGCACGGCATGGCTGGCGAGCCGCCTCGACACGCTCTCGGCCGACGAGCTCGCGCGCGTCGGCGCCGCCGTCGACGCGCTGTCGCATCTCCTCGCCGACGAGGAAGGCCGTCGATGACGACCGCGCGGCGCACGTTCCAGAGCCTCCGCTACCGCAACTACCGCCTCTTCTTCGCCGGACAGTTCGTCTCGCAGGTCGGCTCGTGGATGCAGCGGCTCGCGCTCGCCTGGTACGTGCTCGAGCTGACGCGCTCGCCGCAGTACCCGCACGGCTCGCCGATCGCGGTCGGCGTGATGGCGTTCATGCAGTTCCTGCCGTTCACGCTCTTCGGCCTCTTCGCCGGCGTGATCACCGACCGCTTCGACGCGCGCCGCCTCGTGCTCGCGACGCAGGTCGGCCAGACGATCTCGGCCTTCGTGCTGACGTGGCTCGCGCTCTCGGGCGTCGCGCAGCCGTGGATGCTGTACGTGATCGCGTTCGTCAACGGCTCGATCCTCGTTCTCGACGCGCCGTCGCGGCAGCAGCTGACGTACCGGATGGTCGGGCGCGAGACGCTGCCGAACGCGATCGCGCTCAACTCGAGCCTCTTCAACGCGTCGCGCGTGTTCGGCCCGTCGCTGGCGGGAATCCTCCTCGGCTTCGCCGGCGTCGGCGCGTGCTTCCTCGTGAACGCGATCAGCTTCGTCGCGGTGCTCGGCGCGCTGCTCGCGATGCGCACGAGCGAGTTCTTCCCGCTCGACGAGTTCGAGCGGCCGAAGTTCTGGGCGGGCACGAAGGAGGGGCTCGCGTGGATCCGGACGCAGCCGCGGCTGCTCGTCGTGCTCGGGCTGACGCTCTCGCTCAGCACGTTCGCGTTCAACTTCAACGTCACGCTGCCGGTGCTGTCGAAGATCACGCTGCACGGGAGCGGCGCGACGTTCGGGTTCCTTTCCGCCGTCTTCGGCGCGGGCGCACTTGCGGGCGCGCTCGTCGCCGCGTCGCGTGCGAAGGCGTCGACGCGGGTGCTGCTGATCGGCGGTTTCGTGTTCGCGACCGCAGAACTACTGCTCGCGCCGGCGGCGACCGCGATCGTCGCGGGTGTGCTCCTGTTCTTCGTCGGAGCGGGCTTCACCGCGTGGTCGGCGAACTCGAACGCGATGCTGCAGCTGGCCGCGCCGGACCGCCTGCGCGGCCGGATCATCGGCTTGTACTTCTACGCGTTCATGGGAACGGGCCCGATCGGCGGCCTGCTCGCGGGCTGGCTGTGCGCGAAGGGCGGAACGGAGCTCGCGTTCGCAGTCGCCGGCGTAATCGCGGTCGTCTCGGTGATCGTCGCCGCGCTCAAGCTCGGCTGGACGCCGCACCTCACGCCGCTCCGCCGTCGCGGCGAAGAGCCGAGCCACGCGTAGCGACCGGCAGCTACCGATATGAGAGGATCAGCCGCGTGGCGACGTCCGATCCGATCGCCGAGATCATCGGGGACTATCGAGCCTTCGCTGCGATGCAGCGCGACCGCCTCCTCGCGCGGGGCATCGACATCGCGCGTTTCCCGCTCAGTCACCTCGCCGTACGCGTCGCCGATTGGGATCTCTACGTTCACCAGCGGACGCTTCTCGAGCGCCATGCGCGCGCGAACTTCGAAAGCCTGTGGAACGGGCGTCCCATCTCCAAGATCGTGCTCGCCGAACCGCTCAAGGTCTTCGACGGAATGTCCGTCGCGAACATCGAACTCATCCCACCCGTGCACCAGCGCGTCTACCGGATGGGCCTCGAGCACCTCGGGGTGGTAATCGGCGAGGGTTTCGACGAGTTTTCCCGCACCCACCGCGAAGCGCTGACCGGGCAGCAGTTTCAGAGCGCGGCGGTCGACCCGGTCTACGTGCTGTTCGAGGACTTCACGCACGTGAAGTTCTATCGCCGGTCGTTCTTCGACGTCGTCGAGGACGCGGAAGGCCCGTTCAGCGGCTTCACGCACGTCGACGACTGGATGCCGCAGCGGTTCGTGACGGCCACCGGCCCAAACCCACTGCCGCGATGACGCGCATCGACGTCGAACGCACGCGCGACGAGGCGTTTGCGGGGCTGCCGGACTATCCGTTCGCGCCGCACTGGCTCGACGTCGACGGGCTGCGGATGCACTACGTCGACGAGGGAGCAGGCGCGCCGGTGCTCTTGCTCCACGGCGAGCCGACGTGGTCGTTCCTCTGGCGGCACGTCATCCCGCAGGTCGTGGGCGCCGGACGGCGGGCGATCGCGCCGGATCTGATCGGCTTCGGCCGCTCGGACAAGCCGACGGATCAAGGCTGGTACACGTACGACCGCCACGTCGAGATGGTGACGCGGCTCGTCGTGGAGCTCGACCTGCGGGACATCGCGCTCGTCGTCCACGACTGGGGCGGCCTGATCGGCCTGCGGTTCGCCGTCGAGAACGCGGATCGCGTCGGGCGGCTCGTCATCCTCGACACGGGCGTGTGGTCGGGCCGAGCGCCGAGCGAGACGTGGCTGCGGTTCCGCGAGGCGGTGCGGAGCGTCGGCGGCGAGCTCGACATCGCACGACTCGTCGAGAGCGGCACGCAGCGCGGACTGTCGCGACGAGATCCGCGCCGCCTACAACGCCCCGTTCCCAACGCCGGAGTCGAAAGCGGGCGCGCTCGCGTTCCCGGAGCTCGTCCCAGTCGAGCCCGACCACCCAACGGCGGAGGCACTCGACCCGGTCCGCGAAGGCCTGGCCCGCTGGGACAAGCCGGCGCACGTCATCTGGGGCGCCGAGGACGCCGTCCTCCCGACGGCGATCGCCGAGCGCTTCATCGCGCTGATCCCGGGCGCGACAGGCCCGGAGGTCATCCCCGGCGCGGGCCACTTCCTGCAGGAGGACGCCCCGGACGAGGTGGCCGCCGCGATCGTCCGCGCTCTTGACTGAACCACTTCGAGGGTCGACGTTGGTGTGGCCAGATGTCCGATGCATAAGCGAACATATGTTCGTGTTCACACTTCTGACTCCACGCGCTAGTTTCTCTGCGTGCCCTCCTTACGCCGCGGCCTTCCTGCGTTTTGGCCCGACTCGCGCGGGAACCGGCTTAAGAGCTGGGAGACCGTCAACATTCGCGACTCTGACCACATCAGGCTCTACCTCTGTGGCCCTGAGGAGGTGGCCGATCAGGTGATGGCGATGCTTCAGCCACTCCGGCCCCGCCTGATCGAACTGCGAGACGATCAACGCCGCACGTGGTCGCACCGGATACATCTCGAAGGACCTTTGGTTGACGACTATCGCGCCGCTGTCGAGATCCTGACTACGGCGCTGACGATTGTTCGGCGACCGCCAATCGATATCGCTCTTGCGCTCGATTTCTACAAGGACCCAGTGCAGGGTGAGGACGGCGCCACGATATGGCGCGACACTCCTGCCGGATCAATGGTCCACCAAGCGAAGTATTGGGGGAACGACCAGGCCGCCGCGGATCTCGCGTCGGCGCTCGTAACGGTCATCGGGCAGCACCGGCTCTATAGCGCGGCGGACTTCATCGTGGCGGTGCCCGGGCATGACAGTAGTAAGGTCAGCTTCGGAGAACGGCTCGCGGCTGACGTCGCCCAGAGAGTGGACATGCCACTCGTGAAGCCGACGGTAGCGAGTGCCGTACGTCCGCAGCGCAAGGCTCAAGACGAACAAGAGGAGCCGATGCATCTCGAGGGCGAGTTCAGGTTTGGCGCAGAGGTGGTAGGGAGAGTGCTGCTCGTTGTGGACGATGTTTACCGCAGCGGGGACACGATGGCAGCGATCGCGTCCGCGGCGAAGACCGCAGGAGCTGCGGCGGTCTTCGGTCTTGTCGGAGCCAAGACACTGCGCAAATGATGGATCGCCGTGAACGCCTCGTATTAGCTACCGCGTTGACGCAGCCTGGAACTGATGGACGCCAGCGACGGCGTCTTGCGCAGCGCGGATGGACGGAGTTGAAGGCCCACTCTGCGTCACTCCAGCAAGCTGAGCTGGACGCTGCTGACGCTCTCGCTGACGACATGGAGCGGGAGGGGATCGCCGTCGTGCTTCTTTCCGACGCGGAGTACCCGCAACGGCTTCTCGATGTCCCCCAGCCCCCGCCGTTTCTCTTTTACTGGGGGAATCTCGGCTTAACGCGCCGACGCGGTATCGGGATGTGCGGGTCGCGAGATGCCTCTGAAAGAGGCCTCCACTACGCACGGCTCTTTGGGAGAGCAGTGGTGGAGCACGGACTTCAGGTCGTTTCGGGTTACGCGCGCGGAGTCGACATGGAGACTCACCTCGGCGCGCTTGAAGCAGGCGGCTCAACGGTGATCGTCCTCGCTGAAGGCATCACGCACTTCCGCAGGAAGCGCGCGTTCGCGAGTGTCCGCTTCGATACCGGGAACGTGCTCGCACTCTCCCAGTTCCCGCCTCGCCAACCTTGGCACGCTGGAGCCGCGATGGCGCGTAACGCAGTGATCGCCGGTCTATCGCAGGCCATGCTCGTCATCGAAGCGCGTGAGAAGGGCGGAACTCTGAGCGCGGGGATGACAGCAATCGAGATGGGCCGGCCCGTCTTCGCCGTGGCGTACGAGAACGAACCGCCCGCCGGGAATCAGATCCTCCTCAATCGTGGCGCCCGACCGCTCCGTAGCCAGAAGGAGTTGCTTCGAGTGGTCGCAGACCTGGCGACCGTAGAGGAGCCCACGCAGCTCGCTCTTGAGTATGAACTCAGTCGCAGACCGGCTTGAGCCGGCCGTGACTAGCTGACGACCCAGGTCTCGCCGGAGTGCAGTAGCTCCGCGAGATCGCCTTCGCCGCGCTTTGCTACCGCGGTCTCCAGCTGTTCCGCCATCAGGTCGTCGTAGACCGGGCGCGAGACGTTGCGGAAGACTCCGACCGGCGTGCCTCCGTGCGTGCCTTGCGTTACGCGCGACAGCGCGAACGCGAGAGACGGCTCCGTGTGCGTCGCGTCATGGACGAGCACGCCGTCGTCGGTCGCGGCGCACACCTCGATCGTCCCGTCCGGGAGCTGGCGCAGCGCCTTCTCGCCGTCCTTGCCCCACGTGATCGGCTCGCCCTGGCGCAGGAAGATCCGGTTCACGCCCTCCTTGTCGTCGCGCACGAACTCCCACGCGTCGTCGTTGAAGATCGGGCAGTTCTGGAGGATCTCGACGAACGCGCTGCCGCGATGCTCGGCCGCCGCGCGCAGCACCTCGGTCATCCCCTTCTTGTCCGTGTCGATCGCGCGGCCGACGAACGTCGCCTCCGAGCCGACCGCGAGCGAGACCGGATTGAAGGGCCAGTCGATCGAGCCCATCGGCGTCGACTTCGCCACCGTCCCGAGCTCCGAGGTCGGCGAGTACTGCCCCTTCGTCAGCCCGTAGATCTTGTTGTTGAAGAGGAGGATCTTGACGTTGACGTTGCGGCGCAGCGCGTGGATCAGGTGGTTGCCGCCGATCGAGAGCGCGTCGCCGTCGCCGGTCACGATCCACACCGAGAGGTCGGGGCGCGACGTCGCGAGGCCGGTCGCGATCGCCGGCGCGCGGCCGTGGATCGAGTGCATCCCGTACGTGTTCATGTAGTACGGGAAGCGCGCCGCGCAGCCGATCCCGCTCACGAAGACGGTGTTCTCGCGCGCGATGCCGAGCTCCGGCATGAACGACTGCATCGCGGCGAGGATCGCGTAGTCGCCGCAGCCCGGGCACCAGCGCACCTCCTGGTCGGTGCGGAAATCCTTCGCGGTGCAGCTCGCTCACGCCGAGCGCCTCGATGGCTTCGGCGATCTCGGCCGCGCGCAGCGGCACGCCGCGGATGCGGTTGTAGCCGTGCGCGTCGACGAGGAACTGCGAGCGCACGAGCTGCAGCAGCTGGCCCATGTTCATCTCCGGAATCAGCACCTTCTCGTAGCGTCGCACGACCTCGCCCGTGTTGCGCGGGAACGGGTTGAGGTAGTTGAGATGCGCGTGCGCGACCTTGCGGCCCGTCGGCGCGCGCGCGGCGGACGCCGGCCGCGAGCGGGCCGTACGTGCCGCCCCAGCCGAGCACGAGGATGGTCGCGTCGCCGTCGGGGTCGTCGACCTCGAGCTCGGGGATGTCGGCCGCGATGCCCGCGACCTTCTGCGCGCGCAGGCGCGTCATGTGGTCGTGGTTGTCGGGGTCGTACGAGATGTTCCCCGTGCGGTCGGCCTTCTCGATCCCGCCGATGCGGTGCTCGAGACCCGGAGTACCCGGTACCGCCCACGGCCGCGCGAGCGTCTCGGCGTCGCGGAGGTACGGGAGGAACTCGTCCCCGTCGTTCGGCTCGGTGGCGAACGTCGGCGTGAGGTCGGGCAGCGTGTCGAGCTCGGGCAGGAGCCACGGCTCGGAGCCGTTCGCGAGGTACGCGTCGGAGAGGAGATAGACCGGCGTGCGGTACTTGAGCGCGATCCGGCACGCCTCGATCGCGGCGTTGAAGCAGCCCGACGGCGAGCTCGCGGCGACGACCGGCACCGGCGACTCGCCGTTGCGGCCGTACATGCACCATCAGCAGGTCGCCCTGCTCCGGCTTCGTCGGCATTCCCGTCGACGGGCCGGCGCGCTGGACGTCGCACGATCACGAGCGGCAGCTCGAGCATGATCGCGAGGCCGACCGTCTCGGCCTTCAGCACCACTCCGGGACCGGCGCAGGTCGTGATTCCGAGCGCGCCGCCGAAGCTCGCGCCGACCGCCGCGCCGGCGGCTGCGATCTCGTCCTCCGCCTGGAACGTGCGGACGCCGAAGTTCTTGTAGCCGGCGAGCTCCTCGAGGATCGCGCTCGCGGGCGTGATCGGGTACGCGCCGAGGAAGAGCGGCAGGCCCGAGAGCTTCGACGCGGCGACGAGGCCGAGCGAGAGCGCCTGGTTGCCGGTGATGTTGCGGTACGTCCCCGGCTTGAGCTTCGCCGGCTTGATCTCGTACTGCACCGCGAACGCCTCGGTCGTCTCGCCGAACGCGTAGCCGGCCTGCAGCGCCTTGACGTTCGCCTCGTAGATCTCCGGCCGCTTCGCGTGGAACTTCTCCTCGAGGAACTGGATCGTCGGGTCGATCGAGCGGCCGTACAGCCACGACATCAGGCCGAGCGAGAACATGTTCTTCGAGCGCTCGGCCTCGCGCGGCGTAACGCCCGCGACGTCCTTCAGCGCGCCGACCGTGAGGCTCGTGAGCGGGATCGCGTGGAGCTGGTACTCGTCGAGCGAGCCGTCCTCGAGCGGGCTCTTCGCGTAGCCGGCCTTCGCGAGGTTGCGGTCGGTGAACGCGTCGGCGTCGACGATGAGCGTGCCGCCCTTCGGCAGGTCGCGGACGTTCGTCTTCAGCGCCGCGGGGTTCATCGCGACGAGAACGTTCGGCGCGTCTCCCGGCGTGAGGATGTCGTGGTCGGCGAAGTGGAGCTGGAAGCCCGAGACACCCGGCAGCGAGCCGGCGGGCGCGCGGATCTCGGCGGGGAAGTCGGGCAGCGTCGAGATGTCGTTGCCGAGAATCGCCGACTCCGACGTGAACTGCGAGCCGGTGAGCTGCATGCCGTCGCCGGAATCGCCGCAGAAGCGGACGATGACCTGGGAGAGCTGCTCGACGGGCTTCGACGCCATCCTGTCGAGGTATAGCACCGTGCGAGACTTACGTCATGGGGGCAGAGTCCGTAGTCGCGGTCCGCGGCTTGCGCAAGACCTACGGCGACGTCGAGGCGGTCGCAGGAATCGACCTCGAGATCGAGCGCGGCGAGATCTTCGCGTTCCTCGGTCCGAACGGCGCAGGCAAGACGACGACCGTGGAGATTCTCGAGGGATTCCGCGACCGGACGTCGGGAGACGTGACCGTGCTCGGCGTCGACCCGGCCCACGGCGACTCGGCATGGCGCGACCGGGTCGGCGCCGTTCTCCAGGAGTCGAGCGCGGAGCCCGGGCTCACGGTGCGAGAGAGCCTCCGCCTCTACTCCGGCTACTACCGCAACCCGCGCGATATCGACGAGACGATCGCGCTCGTCGGACTCGAGGAGAAGGCCGATTCGCAGGGGGCCGAGCTCTCGGGCGGCCAGCGCAGGCGGCTCGATGTCGCGCTCGGGCTGATCGGCGACCCGGAGCTGATCTTCCTCGACGAGCCGACGACCGGCTTCGACCCGTCGGCGCGGCGTACCGCATGGGACGTGATCGAGGGGTTGCGCGCGCTCGGCAAGACCGTCTTCCTCACGACGCACTACATGGACGAGGCGGAGAACCTCGCGGACCGGATCGCGGTCATCGCCGGCGGCCGGATCGTCGCGGAGGGCACGCCAGGAACGCTCGGCGGCCGCAACGCAATGGCTGCGACGATCCGGTTCACGCTCCCGGCCGGGGTCGGCGCCACCGACCTGCCGGCGGAGCTGCGCGAGCTGGTCTCCGGCGAGGGCGACCGGACGACGCTCACCTCGACAACGCCGCTCCGCCACCTCCGCGTGCTCGCGGACTGGGCGCTCCAGCGCGGTTTCGACCTGCCTGACCTCGACGTCCGCCGGCCGACGCTCGAAGACGTCTACCTCCAGCTGACGGAGGAGCAGGAGTGACGACCGCAGCCGCGCGCGGGCCGGTCGCGTTGATCCTCCACCAGGCGCGCTACGACCTGCGCTCGTTCCTCCGCAACCGGCAGGCGCGCTTCTTCACGCTTGCGCTGCCGCTGCTCTTCCTCGTCATCTTCATCGGCGTCTTCGGGGCAACGCGGTCGGCCCGGCGAATCTGCCCGCAAAGCTCTTCTATGTGCCGGGGATCTCGGCGATGGCCGTCATCGCGGCGTCGTTCGTCAACCTCGTCATCTCGATCACGGTGCTGCGCGAGGAGGGAGTCCTCAAGCGTCGCCGCGCGACACCGGTGCCCGCCTGGGCGCTGATCGCGGGACGGACGCTGATGGCGATCTTCGTCTCGCTCCTGTCGATGGCCCTGCTCATGCTCGTGGGCCGCTTCGCGTACGGCGTGAAGCTCCCGATCCACACGATCCCCGGCGTCGCGCTCACTGCCGTCGTCGGGTCGATCACCTTCTGCGTCCTCGCCTACGCGCTGTCCGCGTTCATCGCGAACGAGGACGCGGCCCAGCCGATGGTGCAGGCGATCATGCTGCCGCTCTACTTCATCTCCGGAGTCTTCATCCCGGCGGTGACCCTCCCCGCCTGGCTGCGGCACGTTGCGGAAATCTTCCCCGTCCAGCACCTCGCGGACGGCCTCCGCAACGCCTACCTTCCCGGAACGACGGGCACGGGGATCGTCTGGAGCGACATCGGTGTGCTTGCGATCTGGGCGGCGATCGGGCTCGCCATCGCGCTGCGGCGCTTCAGCTGGCTGCCGCACCGCTCGCGCGGGTAGCGCTCCTAATCGGCCTCGGCGACGAGCGCGGCCACGTCGAGCGGACGCGTGAACATCGTGAATTCGCCGTCGGGCGTCGTCGGCCACTCCTCCTGCGGGCGGTCGCGGTAGAGCTCGACGCCGTTGCCGTCGGGGTCGTCGAGGTAGATCGCCTCCGAGACGCCGTGGTCGCTCGCGCCCGTGAGCGGGATGCCGGCGTCGAGGACACGCTGCACGGCCTGTCCGAGGTTGCGGCGGTCGGGGAAGCGGATCGCAGTGTGGTAGAGGCCGGTCGAGTGGCGCGGCGGCGGGCCGGCTCCCTTCGACTCCCAGGTGTTGAGGCCGATGTGGTGGTGGTAGCCGCCGGCGGAGATGAACGCCGCCTGGTCGCCGATCCGCACCATGACGTCGAAGCCGAGGACGCCGACGTAGAAGTCGAGCGCGCGGTCGATGTCCGAGACCTTGAGATGGACGTGGCCGATGTCGACGCGCGGATCGAGAGCCATGGTGTGACGATAGTACGGGCATGACACCCGACGACCTCCTCCAGCGACTCGACGCGATCGGCGCAGAGCTGGCGCGCCGCGGCGACGCGATCGCCCTGCTCGGGCAGGGTTCCGCCGGAGCCGATACGCACCGTCTCGACGAGCACTCCGACCTCGACTTCTTCGTCGTCGTCGAGGAGGACGCGAAGGCCGGCTACCTCGACTCGATCGACTGGCTCGAGGCTCCTCTCCCGGTCGTCTACAGCTTCCGAAACAGCATCGACGGGCGCAAAGCGCTCTACGCGGACGGGATCTTTTGCGAGTACGCCGTGTTCACAGTGGCCGAGCTCGAGCGCGGCACCTACCCGGCACCGCGCATCGTGTGGCGGCGGCCGGACGCACCGTCATGGCTCGCGGAGTCGAAGCTCGTCCACCCGCCGGCCGCGTACATGACCGTCGACTACCAGGCGAACGAGGCCCTCACAAACCTCTTCGTCGGCCTCCACCGCGAGCTCCGCGGGGAACGCCTCGCAGCGTTCCGGCTGATCCAGGTGCACGCGGTGGACCGGCTGATAACGATGCTCGGGCTGCTCGATCCCGGCGCCGCGCCGCAGCAGGATCACTTTGCCCCGGAGCGGGGCGTCGAGCGGCGATTCGGCGCCGAGACGCTGCCGCTCGACGAGATCGTGCTCGGCTACGAACGAAACCGCGAGGCGGCGCTCGCCGTGCTCGCCTTCCTCGAAGCACGCGTCGAGGTCGACGCGACCGTTGCGGGCGCAGTGCGCGACCTCGCTAACCGTCTGCGTGCTTGATGTCGGACTCCTTCTGTTGGGCTTGCGCAAGCGTGAGGCTTCCGTCGCAGATCTGCGAGTTGAGCTCGTTCTCGATCTGATCCATCTGCGAGGCGCGCGGGTAGGGCTCGGGCCAGAGGTTGCGCGGATCGGTCGGGTTTCCGCCCATCTCGAGGCTGATGAGGTGGTCCTCCTGGTACGCGGACATCGGCCCCGTCTCGCCGTACTGGCGCATCTGCTTCGCCTTCAGCGCGTTCGTGTACGAGACCGGCGGGCGGATCGTCGACGTCCAGCCGTGCTTGCAGATCGTCGAGCGGATGTTTTGCTGTGTCACGTCGGGGTTGAGGACGCCCGGCGTGCGGCGCGGGTCCGCGACGATCACGTGCGCGCCGCCTCCGCTTCCGCGGGGCGCGAGCGCGACGACGACGATCGCTACGGCCAGCACTGCCAAGAGCAGATCTCCACGGCGCGCCTTTTCCACCGTGCCGAACCTAGGCCGGACGACACGCCGCCGCAATTGGCTCTTTCGGCCGTGTCCTCAAAGCCGAGTAGGCTCGGAGCGATGGTCGAGATCGCCGCGAAGCCGCATGGGCCGTACTCTCTCGCGCTGTCGGCGCGGCTCGCGAGCGACGCGACGCGACGCTTACGTGACGGAGTTTTCACAGCTTCGGTATGCCGGCGCGCTCGCGCAGGCATGGCAGTCGCCGGACGGCACGGTCACGATCCGCTCCGACTCCGCCGCGGCCGCGGAGAAGCTCCGCTGGGTGCTCGCGCTCGACGACGACCACTCCGAGTTCCTCCGCCGGTTCCGCAACGACCCGCTCATCGGCCGCGCGACTGTCCACCTGCGCGGGCTGCGACCGGTGCGCACCGCGACGGTCGCGCAGGCGCTTCTCCGCGCGGTCTGCGGTCAGCTCATCGACGCGAAGACCGCGCGCCGGCATGAACGCACAATCATCAAAGCGTCACAGAACTGTGCCCAGGTACCTGGTACCGGTCTCCTCGAACCTCCGCAAACCTCCTCGCTTGCGGCGCTCGCGCCGTTCGAACTGCGACGGCTCGGGCTGAACGAGCGGCGCGGCGCGGCGCTCGTCCGCCTCTGCCGCAGCATCGAGCTCGAACGCCTCCACGACGTCCCGACCGCGACCGTCGTCGCCCGGATCGAACGCGAGCGCGGCCTCGGGCCGTGGTCGGCCGGCGTCGTCTGCCTCGAAGGGCTCGGCCGCTACGAGCACGGGCTCGTCGGCGACCTCGGCCTCGTCAAGTACCTCCGCGCCGCCCGCGGCCGGCACGAGATCGAGACGTGGGAGACGGCCGAGCTGCTCGAGCCGTACGGCGAGTGGGCCGGCCTCGCGAGCGTCTACCTCCTCACCGGCCTCGCCCGCGGCCTCGTCCCGGCGCCCGCCGCCAACGCCGCGTAGCCCCTACCCTTCACCCATGGAACGGACGGTCGCAATCCTCGGCGGGTACGGCAGGCTTGGCGCCGCCCTCCGCGCCGGGCTCCTCTCCTCCGGCTGGCGCGACGAGTCGGAGCTCGTCATCACGCGCCGCGGGGACGACAATGTCGCGGCCGTGCAAGGCGCCGCGATCGTCGTCATCGCCGTCAAGCCGCAGGACATCGACGGCCTCCTTGCGGAGATCGGCCCCGCCCTGACGCCGGAGCAGACCGTCGTCTCCGTCGCTGCGGCGATCACGACCGCGCACATCGAGGAGCGCATCGCGGACGGCGTCCCCGTCGTGCGCGCGATGCCGAACGCGCCCGCGACCGTCCACGAAGGCATGGCCGGCATCTGCGCGGGCGCCCACGCGGGCGAGGAGCACCTCGCCGTCGCGGAGGAGCTGCTCGGCCACCTCGGCCGCGTCGTCCGCGTGCCGGAGCACCTGATGGACGCGGTCACCGCAATCTCCGGCTCCGGCCCGGCGTACTTCGCGCTCCTCGCCGAGGCGATGATCGAGGCCGGGATCCTCCTCGGCGTGTCGCGCGAGATCTCGACGACGCTCGTCGTGCAGACGATGTTCGGCACCGCGAAGCAGCTCCGCGACCAGGGCATGCACCCCGTCGAGCTGCGCGAGTCGGTCACGTCCCCCGGCGGCACGACGATCGCAGCGATCCGCGAGCTCGAGCAGGCCGGCGTGCGCGCCGCGTTCCTCAACGCGATCCAGGCGGCGATGGATCGCGCGCGCGAGCTGGGCGACGAGTGACCGACGTCGACATCGAAGTCGTTGACGACCCCGCGCGCGCATGCGCGGAACGGCTCGCCGAACAGGCGCGCGCAGGCGGCTCGATCGTCCTCACCGGCGGTTCGGCGCCGCGCTACGCCTACGAGATCGCGGCGGAACTCGAGCCGGACTGGAGCGGCGTCGACGTGTGGTGGGGAGACGACCGCTGCGTCCCGCCTGACGACGAGCTCTCGAACTACGGCATGGCGAAGGAGACGCTTCTCGATCGCCTGATCGTCGCGCCGCGCTCCGTCCACCGCATGGAGAGCGTCGAGCAGTACGCCCGCGAGCTCGCTGGCGTCGGGACGTTCGACCTCGTCCTCCTCGGCCTCGGCCCGGACGGCCATGTCGCGTCGCTCTTCCCCGACTTTCCGACGCTCGACGTCACCGACCGCGACGTCGTCGGCACGCCGGCCGGCCTCGAGCCGTTCGTCGACCGGATCTCGCTGACGCTCCCGCGGCTCTGCAACACCCGCCAGATGCTTTTCCTCGTCACCGGCGCGGACAAGGCCGACGCGGTCGCGCGCGCTCTCGCCGGCGAGCCGTCCCGCGACACGCCGGGCAGCCTCGTGCGCGCCGCCTACGGGCCGACGCGCGCGATTCTCGACAGCGCTTCGAGCGCCAAGGCCGTGTCCGGCACCGGAACGTCCTCCAAGTAGCCGTCACGCCCCTCGTACGACTGCCGGACCTCGGCGACCGCCACCGCGAACGCGTCGCCGT
This sequence comes from uncultured Actinomycetes bacterium, assembly GCA_963767525.1. Classification (GTDB taxonomy): domain Bacteria; phylum Actinomycetota; class Thermoleophilia; order Gaiellales; family Gaiellaceae; genus Palsa-739. The sequence continues at coordinate 877,156 of CAVYEH010000001.1, read as the reverse complement.
CGCCTGCCGCGAGTGCGCGCAGCGCCGCGGCGACGTCCGCCGGGAACGGAGCGTCGAGCGTCGCCGCAACCGCGGCGGCCTCGTCGTTGCGCCCGAGGACGAGCAGCGCGAGCGTCCCGGCATAGCGCCCGATCGGCGACTCGGCCGTCGGGCGCGCCCGCGTCGAGCGCCCACTCCGCCGCCGCGCTCGCGTCCTCGCCCGCGATGAGCAGCGCCTTCATCGCCGCGATCGGCCGGCCCCACGCATCGCGCGGCGCGCCCGCGTCCCAGCTCTCGCGGTAGCGCGCCGCCGAGCGCACAAGCCACTCGGTCGCGCCCGCGCGATCGCCGGCCATGAGCAGGCACAACCCGGCGGCCCACGCCGCGTTCGCGAGCTGCACGAGCTGCCGCTCGTCGTGCGCGCGGCCCTCGCCGGCGTCGTACCGCGCCGCCGCCTGCTCGTACTTCTCGCGCCAGTCCATGCCGGGAGATTAGGCTCGGAGCATGGCAAATGACGACTGGCGCATCACTGTTGAAGTCGAAGGAGCGAAGGACGTCGCGCAACGTCTCGGTGGCGACCTCAGCGCCGAGGCCAAGGAACTCGCGGACGACCTGAAGGGCCGCCGGCTCTCCGTCTCGGTCGACGACGAGACACTCTTCATCTACGCCGCCTCGCAGGCCGACGCCGAGAAGGCGCGGGAAGTCGTCGAGTCGGAGCTTCGCGACAACGACATCGAGGCGAAAACGAGCACGGTCGAGCGCTGGCTCGACGACGAGGAGCGCTGGAGCGACGAGCCACCGGGCGAAACGTGGGAGGAAGAGCAGCTCGATGAGGGCTACGCACCGTGGGAGGTGCGCGTCGAGTGCGGTTCACGCGAGGAAGCGGTCGATCTCGCGGCGCGCCTCGAGACCGAGGGCTACAGGCCACTCCGTCACTCCAACTTCCTCATCGTCGGCGCCGCGAGCCACGAGGACGCCGAGGCGCTCGCAACGCGACTCCACGGCGACGTCGCCGCAGGCGGCGAAGTCGTCCTCGAAGCGATGCCGGAGATGCACTCCCGATTCGCGATTTTCGGCGGACTAGCTCAGTAGGGGGATGACGCATCCGCTACGCGGGGTATCCTTCTGGCCGACGACGCTCGTGCGGATGAACCGAGCTCGTTCCTTTTGGACAGACCGGCAGCACATCGGGTGCTGCGCATATGCAAGAAGCGATTCATGAGCCGACACATCCGTCGGCGGCGGACCCGCTAGTCGCCGCCGCCACCCGCGCAGAGACGTGGGCGGGCGAGCCGTTCCTTCGGGGCGGCGAAGATCCCGCGCGCGTGCTCGCGGAGGGCACTGCACGCCGCCGCGCGCTCGACGACGCGATCGCGGAGATGGACGGCGGCGCGAAAACGCCGTCCTCGAAGTGGAAGGTGCGCTACGGGTTGATGCTCGGCCTCGAGCGGATCCTTGCCGAGCCGGAGCCGCGCACCGCGGCGGGCACGGCGCTTCGCAAGCACCAGATCGACGCGCTCGCCGGAATGCTCACCGAACTCATCGCCGCGAGCCAGAAGTACGACGAAGAGGCGAACGGCAACGGCAACGGACATGCCGCGACAGAAGAAGAGATTGCCGAGGAGGAGGACGAGGATTCGACGCTCGTCGTCGAGATCGAGGACGCGGAGCTCCCGGAGGAGCCGCGGCCGCTGGACGATCCCGGCGCGAGGCGGCGTTACCGCTTCCGCCACCCGACCGCGTCGGGTAAGACGATCGCCGCCGCCGGCTTCGTCGAAGCAGCCCGCACGCTCGGCGTGCTCATCCTCACGCACCGCCGCCTGCTCGTCTCCCAGTTCACGCGCGACCTCACGACGGAGGGCTACGGCGACCGCTTCAGCGCCGTCGTCGAGACCGGCGCGCCCGTCTCTTCTCTGGGCGCGAAGACGGCGCCGCTCACGATCCAGACGTACGCGTGGTTCGCGCGCCACGTCGACTCGATCGACCGCGACACGTACCAGCTCATCATTTGCGACGAGGCGCACACGGCGCTCGGGGAGAAGACTTCCGCCGCGATCCGCTCGTTCCCGGAGCCCATCTACATCGGCATGACGGCGACCGAGCAGCTGATCGCGAAGCAGGTCTCCGACGTCTTCCCCGCCTCGGTCGACGACCTCCCGCTGCAGGACGCCGCGCGCCGCGGCTTGATCGCCCCGCTCCGCGACCTGCGCGTGCCGCCGGTCGCCGCGGTCAACTCGGTGCCGATCGTCGGCGGCGACTTCGACCAGGAGATCCTCGCGAAGACGCTCGACCACCAGGCGCTCAACATGGCCGCCGCGAGCCTCTACCGCGACCGCTTCGACAACACGCCGGGCATCGTCTACGCCGCCGGGGTCGACCACGCGTACAACCTCGCGCAGGAGTTCCGCGCCGCCGGGCTGAAGGCCGAGGCCGTCTCCGGGAAGACACCGCCGGTGCGCCTCGCCGAGACTCTGGCCGCGTACGAGCGCGGCGAGATCAACGTCCTCATCAACGCGCAACTCCTCGCCGAGGGCTGGAACTCGCCGCGCGCGACGGTTTGCATGCACCTCGCACCGACCGCGTCGAAGCGCGTCTACCAGCAGCGCATCGGCCGGATCATGCGCATGCACCCGCGGAAGGAGGCGGGCATCGTCGTCGACTTCGTCCCGAAGGGCGCGACGCACAACGAGCGCGTCGTCTCGCTCCACTCGCTCCTCGACGCCGACTTCTACCGCGAGGGCGCCCGCGTCACGCCGGCGCCGCGCCGCCGCTCGCAGCGCCGCGCACGGCGGAGGCTCACGCCGGCGGCGTGGCTCGTGCCGGTCACGCCCGACGTCCGCCGGCGCGTCGCCGTGATCCAGCGGGAGTGGCAGCGCATCGACCCGAAGTACCTCGACGAGGACGAGCAGCGGTACTGGGCGACGATGGCGGGCCGCCAGATCCGCTTCGAGGATCGCGCGAACTTCGTCCAGAAGCTCACCGACCGCAGCGCGAGCAAGACGGCGCTCGAGCAGTTCCTCACGACGGCGGCGGCCGAGAACCCGAACCGGCGGCTGCGGATGATGGCGCTGCAGGACCGCGTCTCGATGCGTGTCGAGCGCGCCGACTTCGACGATCTCGTCACGCTCGTGACGCAGGCGCCGACGTGGGAGAAGGAGCGCCTCGCCGGGATCCGCATCCTCCTCCGCGCGATCGCCGAGGAGAAGCCCGACGCGCCCGAGCAGATCCTCGCGCGCTGGACGTGGAAGCTCGCCCGCACGACGCGCAAGGCACAGGACCGCCGCGCGTCGTCGGAGTACCCGGAGGCGAAGCGGCTTCTCGGCGCGCTCGCGAACTCGCGCGGGCACCGGCACGAGGAGAACGCCGCGAGGCTCGTCAAGGCCGCGCTCGAGCTGCCGCTGCCCGTCGGCGCCGCGCTCCTCGCCTCGGCAGAGGGCTACACGCCGCGCGCGACAAAGCTCCTCGACGAGGCGCGCGAGAATCTCGGCACGATCCAGGAGGTCGCGCTCGCGCTCTCCGAGAACCTCCCGGCGCCGAAGCAGACTTCGAACCGCGGGCGCCGCCGGCGGCGCAAGCGGAAGAAGCCGGAGGCTGCTACGCCGCCCGAGACGCAGGCGACAGAAACCGCCGACGCTCCTACAGAAACGCCCCTCCCAGAAACCTCACCCGAGGCGTAGGCTTCCGAGATGAAGCTCGCGGTGGCACTTGCCGCAGCATCTCTCGGGATCGCCTTTGGCGCAACCGCGAGCCAGGCGTCGACGCCCTCGCCGATCGTCTTCGCGGCCAACCGGGCACCGACAGTCACGGGCGAGATCTACCGGCTCGCGCCGAACGGCAGCCGCGTCAACCTCAGCCGGAGCCCCGCGCAAGACACGAGTCCCGCCGTCTCCTCCGACGGGAAGCGCGTCGCGTTCATCAGCGATAGGGGCGGGCACACAGGCGTCTACGAGGTGGGGCTCGACGGCCACGGACTCGCAGCAATCGCGCGAAGCATTCCCTCGCTCGATCCGAGCCTCGGCGCGGAGGACCGGCTCGCGTGGCAGCCGTACGGAAACGAGTTGGCGGCCGGGGCCGCTCACGGGGTTTTCATCCTCCAGCTCGGCCACAAGCCGATCACCGTGCGCGCGACGCGCTTCGGTGTATCGCAGCTGTGGCTCGGCGTACCGCAGCCGTGGTCACCCGACGGCCAAGTCCTGCTCCTGTTTCATGGATTGGACACGCTCCGTGCCGTCTCCCCCGAGGGACTGACCCTCTGGACGCAAGAGGCCGACTATCCGGTCGGAGGCTGGTCGTCCCAGGGACTCGTCGCCGTCTCTGCGAATCGCGGTGTCGCGGTGTACGACGAGGTCGGCCGCGTCCGCTTCAAGGTGCATCTTCCGACGACACCCGACACGATCGCGTGGTCGAAGGACGGCACGCGGCTCGCAGTCGAGTGGGGCGTCGACCACACCAATCTCGAAGTGCTTACCAATACCGGGGTACGCCTGCTCAAGGAGCGGGTTCCGGTCGGTGGCCTCGGGTGGATCGGCGACCGACATGTTGTGACTGGCGACCCGTGGTGCTTCACCTGCCAGGCGATCTCCATCGACGTCCGCACGGGGAAGACTGCTCCCACGTCGACCCGCTGGCTCGAGCCGAGCTCAACCGACGGCAAACTCGCGCTCTACCAAGAGCCAAACCCGCCGGGCTTCAACCTTGGTGTCGCTCCTCTTCCCCGCGGCGCGAACCGGACGTACCGCAACCTCCCGGGTTGCCTCAGCGACGGCGTCCCGACTCCGGCCATCTCGTTTCCGCAGTTCGCCGGGCAGTCGATCGTCTACCAGAGCTGGGGCCCGTGCGACCCGCCGTTCGACAACCTCTACGCCGCAGCGGGCGGGCAGATCCACCGCCTCACGACCGCGAAGGCCGAGGAGAAGCAGCCGGCGCTCTCACCCGACGGCACCAAGATCACGTACGTCTGGGCGAGCGCCCTCGGCTTGAGCTGCAAGGGTTGCGCGGACGGCATCCGCGTCGCGAGCGCGACCGGAAAAGCGATCCGCACCCTGACCGATCCGGAAGACTGCACGTTCGACGACTCGCCGACCTGGTCGCCCGACGGCTCGACGATCCTCTACGCGGAGAGCACCTGCGAGAACCCCGGCGAGCTCTTCACGATCCCGGCCGCCGGCGGAGCGCCGCACGATCTCGGCGTCGCGGGGTGGCAACCCGCATGGGGGCCGACGCGCATCGCGTACACCGATGGCGGAGTCTGGACGGCCAACCCCGACGGCAGCAATCCCACGCTCGTCGATGAGCACGGCACTTCTCCCACCTGGTCTCCGCTCGGCCAGCTTGCGTACCTCGTCGGGAAGAACATCGTGATCGGTTCGAAGGTGACCCAGCTGCCGTTCACCGAGGTCGGCTCGCTCCGCTGGACTCCCGACGGAACACGCCTCCTGCTAACGGCCTCACGGGCGAACAAGAGCAGCGGTCCCGGCCCGTTCGACCTCTACTCGATCAAGCCCGACGGCTCCGGAGTGAAGAGGCTGACGAAGAACTACGGCGTCAGCTAGCCGGCCCGTCGGCGCTCTCGCCGCCGCTGTCTTCGCCGTTCTCTTCGCGCTCGCGGAGGAACTGCGTGAGCTCGGCCGCGAGCGAGTCGCCCGACGGCAGATCCTCCTCCGCCTCCATCATGTCGACGCGCTGCTCGAGCTCCTCGACGTACGCCGACGTCTCCGCGTCGGAGGCGACGGCCTCCGTCACCTGCTGGCTGTACTCGTCAGAGGCCTGCTCGAGCTCGTCGAGATCGACGTCCGCGCCGAGCAGCTCGCCGAAACGGCGGCAGAGCGCGAGGGCCGCGCGCGGGCTCGGCGCGAGTGAGACGTAGTGCGGGACAGCCGCCCAGAGGCTCACGGCGGGGATCCCCTCGCGGCGGCAGTCGTCGAGGAGAACGCCGACGATTCCGGTCGGCCCCTCGTAGCGCGACGGCTCGATTCCCATCTCCTCGACGAGCGACGCGTCGCTCGCGGCCGCGCTCACGGGCGCGGGGCGCGTGTGCGGGACGTCCGCGAGGAGCGAGCCGAACGTCGCGGCGAGCTCGACCCCGAGCTCCTGCGCGAGCCCGACGATGAGGCGCGAGTACGTCTTCCAGCGAAGGTTCGGCTCGACGCCGAGCAGGATCACGATGTCGCGGTCGAGGCCGGGGATCGGCGCGTGGAGGAACGTGTTCGTCGGCCACTCGAGCTTCCGCGTCAGGCCGTCCTCGAGCGAGACCTGCGGGCGAACCTGCTGGAAGTCGTAGAAGTTCTCCGGGTCGATCGTCGCGAACTCCTCCGCGCCCCACTCGCGCGCGAGAAAGCCCGCGGCGAGCGACGCTCCCTGGCCGCCGTCGTTCCAGCCGCGAAAGGCGGCGAGGAAGACGGGGCGGCGCAGACTCGGGCCGCGAGGAGACGATCAGCTCCGACATCCGGCCGAACCCTAGCGCCGTTCCACGGGACGCCAGAGGCGTGCGACGAGCCCGACCGTCCACCCGAACAGCGCCGCTGCAAGGGCGGCGTGTGCGACGACGACTCCCCACGGCACCGTTCCGTACGTCCGGTACTGCACCTCGCCCATCACCATCTGCGCAACGAGCAGCGCGAGGAGGCCGGCGCACCCGCGCACGAGCCATGGGAAGTGCGCGCGCCGCCGCCACGCCCACACGGCGAGCGCGAGGAAGACGAGGCCGAACACCGCGACCGCGCGGACGTGCCAGTAGACCGCGTTGTGAAAGTTCCACAGCCGGCTGACGACGATCACGCCCGAGCTGCCGGGGAACCTCCCAGCGGCAGTCGAGAACGTGCCCGAGACGACGAGAACGGTGACGGCGGCGAGCATGACCGCCCCGCCCGCGCGCGCGAGCCCCGGGAGCCGCCCACCCGCGCCTTCGACCGCGCGATCGGCTTCGAGAAGCGCGAGCACGCCGAGCGCGAGCGCAAAGAGCGCGAGCAGGAAGTGGGCGATCACGAGGTACGGATTCAGGTGGTAGTGCACGGTGACCGCGCCGAGCGGGATCTGGGTGAGCGTGGCGAGGAACGCGCCGTACGCGAGCAGCTTCGCGCGGAGGCCGATCCCCGTCGTCCGCCACGCGGCGACGGCGAACACGAGAACTGCGAGAACGACGATCCCCGAGGCGCCGCGGTTGAAGAACTCGATATCGGCGTGATAGCCAGGCGATCCGTACGCCCTCTCGCACGCCGACAGATCGAACGTCACGGACGGGCAGCCGAGCCCGGAGCCGGTCGTGCGGACGGTCGCACCGCTCGCGACGACGAGGAGAAGCGCACCGACGGTCACGCGGGCGACGCGCCTGAACCCGACCGGCGAGAGCGCAGACCAGGTGCGGCGGGACGCAGCGCTAACGGACGACAACGCCGCTCCCTTCCTCCACCGATCCGACCCGCGCGAGGAAAAGGTCGCGCCTGCGGAACTCCGCCTCGAGCGAGAGTGCCTTCTCGGCGGGCAGAGTGACGAGCAGCCCGCCGGCGGTTTGCGCGTCGTAGCCGAGCGCGAGGAACTCCTCCGCGACGCCGTCGGCGTCGACGGGCGCGAACTCGCGGTTGCGCGGGTCTCCGCCGGTGCGTATGCCCGCACGGGCGGCCTCCAGCGCTCCCTGCAGCGCCGGGAACTCTGATGCGTCGAGGACGATCCGCACGCCGCTCCGCTCGGCGGTCTCGTGCGCGTGGCCGAACAAGCCGAAGCCCGTCACGTCGGTCACGGCATTCGGCGCGAAGCCGCGGAGCGCGTCGGCGGCCGCCGCGTTGAGCGTCGTCATCCAGCGTGCGGCCTCTGCGGAGTCGGCCTTACTTGCGAGAACGAGCCCGGTGCCGAGCGGCTTCGTGAGGAATACGGCGTCCCCGGGACGCGCGCCGCTCTTCACCCACACAGCGTCGGGATGGACGGTGCCGACGACCGCAAGGCCGTACTTCGGCTCGACGTCGCGAATCGTGTGACCGCCGGCGAGGATCGCCCCAGCCGCACGCACCTGCTCGTCCGCGCCGGCGAACACCGCGGCGACCGTCTTGGTCGGAAGCTCCTCCGGGAACGCGGCGATCGAGAGCGCGAGAAGCGGCGTGCCGCCCATCGCGAACACGTCGTTGAGCGCGTTCGTCGCGGCGATGCGCCCGAACAGCGCGGGGTCGTCGACGAGCGGCGGGAAGAAGTCGAGCGTGAACACGAGCGCGCGCTCGTCGTCGAGCTTGTAGACCGCGGCGTCGTCGGCGGGGTCGAGACCGACGAGCAGATCCTCCGCCTCGGCGGGGACGAAGCCCTTGAGCAGCTCTTCGAGCCGCGACGCCGAATACTTCGCGGCGCAGCCGCCGCCGACGGTGAGGCTCGTCAGGCTGCTGGCTTCCACACCGTTAGGGTAGGCGAATGGAACGCGCGGCACTCGTCACCGGCGGCTCATCGGGCATCGGGCTCGCGATCGCGCGGCTTCTGCGCGACGAGGGCTACGACTTGACGCTCGTCTCGCGGACGCCCGAGAAGATCGAGGCCGCGGCGGCAGAGCTCGGCGCGGCCGCCGTCGTCGCGAACGTCGCGGATCCCGACGACTGCGCCCGCGCCGTCGCCTCGCATCAGGAACGCTTCGGCCGACTCGACGTGCTCGTCAACTCCGCCGGAGTCGGGATCGGCGGCCTCGTCGAGGACCTCGACCTGAAGAAGCTCGACCTCCAGCTCGACATCAACCTCCGCGGCCTCTTTCTCGTCACGCAAGCGGCAATCCCGCTCCTGCGGGAGACCCGCGGCTGGATCGTCAACCTCGCGTCGATCGCCGGGACGCTGCCGACACCGGGCCTCGCGACCTACGGCGCGACGAAAGCGGCGGTGATCGCCTTGACCCGCTCCCTCAACGCGGAGCTCGACGCAACTGGAGTGCGCGCGATCGCGATCTGCCCAGGCTTCGTGGACACGCCGATGGCACAGTGGTCAGGCCTCGAACAGGACGAGATGATCCGCCCCGAGGACTGCGCGGAAGTCGTGCGCATGTGCCTGAGACTCAGTCCCGCGGCGCGCATCCCTCAGGTCGTGATCGAGCGAATGGGCTCGACGAACGGCGACGTTCCGTAAACGCGGCGCCCCGCAAACAGGTCGCCCCGTAAACACATCGCCGTCCGCTAGAACAGACCGCCTCCGTCGCTCATCCCGAGCGGGTCGAGCATCGCGTCGGCGGCGAGAATGAAGGCCGCCAGCGCAACGATCAGGAGAACCGAGAACACCCGCAGCTTCGTCAAACGTTTCACCTCCTCGATATTCGCAGATTCTTCTTCGATTTCCTAGAAACGGACGTCCTGCAACGCGTCAGCTGCTGACCGGTACAAGGCCGCTGCCGCCTCGTGGTCGCCGCGCCGGGCGGCGAGATCGCCGCGAGCGACCCAGACGGCGGCGCGGTGGCTGCCGGAGCCGAGGTCGGTGAAGCTCATCTCGGCGTCGGCGAATGCCGCCTCGGCCTCGACGAAGCGATCCTGCTCGAGCAGGGCCTTGCCGAGGACGAGCTGCGCGTTGCCGACCTCGTCGATGTAGTCGATGCGCTCGTCAAGCAGACGAAGCGCCTGCCGCGCCTGCTCCTCGGCCTGCGCCGGGTTCCCCGTGCGGAGGTTGACCTGCGCGAGCGACGAGGCCGCGCGTCCGGCGTCGGCGTCGCGGCCCGTCTCGAGCGCGATCGCGAACGCTTCCTTGAGCAGGTCGATCGCGTCGTCGGTCCTGCCGAGGAGGAAGTTGAGACCACCGAGGTTGTTCGTGAGCTCGCCGACGTGGGCGCGGTCGGAGAGCTGCGCGTACGCCTCGCGCGCGCGCTCGGCGTACGTCCGTGCAAGCACCCAGTGCCCCTGGCGGTCGGCAACGAGCGACGCCTGGAAGTACGCGACGCCGGTCGTGCGCAGGTCGTCCACTCCCTGCGCGAGCTCGAGCGCGCGCTCGACGTCGTCGCGCGCCGCCTCGTAGTCGCGCTGGCGGCGCCAGCAGCGCGAACGCCATGAGAGGATGTCGGCCTTGAGCGCGTCGCACGGCAGGCCCGAGCGCTCGGCGAGGGCGAGCGCCTCGTCGAAGAGGCCGCTCGCGGACTGCGTGCTGTTCAGCTGGTAGCGACAGGCTCCGAGCCGGAAGAGGACGTCGGCTCGCTCGACGTCGGAGAACGCCCCCGACTCGGTGAGCGCGCGCGCCTCACCGAGAAGCTCGAACGCCGCGCGATGGTCGCTGAGACGCATCTTCGCCACCCCGGCACCGACGAGCGCCCTGACGTGCAGCTCAGGATTTGCTGTCGCGCGCGCCGCGGGGACGAGCGGCTCGAACGCGCTCGCCGCCTCGGCGTCCTCACCCGCCTCGTAGAGAGCTTCCGCGCGGGCCAGCGCGCCTTCGAGCCGGCCGCGTTCGTCGGCCGCGACGCCGTTCGTGAGGAACCCTGCGTCAACGCCGAGCCGTGCCGCGAGCCATTCGATCGTCTCGCGGGTCGGCCGCGTCTTGCCGCGCTCGATCTGCGAGACGTACTCCTTCGAGAAGCGGTCGCCGGCGAGGTCGCTTTGCGTGAGACCGGCTGCCGTCCGGAGCTGCCGCAACCGCTCGCCCAGCATCGGCGCCTCGGCCGCGCGGCGGCGTGTCTTCACTTCACTCGCGTTCACAGATGCACAGTCAAGCGCATACTTCATCCGAGCGCAAGGTGTCCCCAACGGACATCACTCTTTTGGGGATAAACATGGGGAAAACGAGTCAAGCGACCTTTTCGCAAATCACTTGACCGAGTCACTTGACGAGCGCCCTGAACCGGCCTATAGTGCAACCACCTTGCAGCCAGCGCCGGACGCCAGGCGGCGGTTCGCAGGGGGTGCGCGACGACTTCCGGCAGCAGACGGGGGACGGGGATGCCGCAGACCCGCCTTTCGAGTCAGTCGAGAAGAGTGCACCTCACCAAAAGGCCCCGGAGCCGCAGCCGGGGCCTTTTCTTTTGCGGCCCTTGACCGCTTCGCTCGGGGCAGGCTCGCTTCGCGAGCGTGCCCGGTCGCTGTGCTTTTCTCTCGGGCCAGAAGTGCCGCGCCCGCGCGTGTCGGTCGCGGCACTAAAGGCAGAAGAGCGAGAGGGCAGGCTTACGCGCGGAGCCAGGCGAGTCTGGCGGAGCGGATCGACTGCAGCTCGTTGTCGTCCAGAAGCCCTACTCGGCGACCGACCATGCCCAGGATCCCGCCCGCCAGCATGATCCACGCCTCCGCGTCGGCATCGCGTTCCGCCACGATCGCGCCCGCCGCCTGGCCGTCGCGGATCAAGCCGGCGAGGAAGTCGTGCACCTCGCGCATGTGCTTGCGAAGCGCCTTCCGGAGCTCGGGATCTTCCGACGCCTCGCCGAGCGCCTGCACCCAGAGCTCCGCGAGCTGGAGCTTCGCCGAGCGGACGGAGACATGTCCCTTTCCGATCGCCTCGACCGCGGCGCACGCGTCGGGCGCTCGCGGCGACGGCCTGCTCCCAGCCCGTGCGCGCCTGCTCCCAGACATAGTCGAGCGTCGCGAGATAGAGGTCGCGCTTCGATGCAAAGTGGCGGTAGATGATCGGCTCGGAGATGCCCGCGGCGCGCGCGATCTCTGCCGTCGTCGTGCCGTGGTAGCTGCCTTCGACGAAGACACGCGCCGCCGTCTCGAGCAGGTGCGCGCGACGGCCCGCGGCCGCCATGCGGGGCGCAGCGCCCACGCTCACGCAGCCATCTCCGCGAGGTGCTCGCGCACGACGGACGGCTTCGTCCTGACGGTGACGACAGCCACGATCGCGGCGGCGAACGAGATCGCAGCGCTCACGGCGAGCGCGGCGTGCATGCCGTTTACGTAGTCGTACGCCGCGAGCGGCGAGGTCTTCGGATGGTGGATGTACGAGGCGAGGATCGCGCCCATGAGCGCGATGCCGAGCGAGCCGCCGACCTGGCGGAAGCTGTTGAGGACGCCCGACCCGACGCCCGCCTTGTCGACCGGCACGGAGCCCATCGCCGCCGCGGTCATCGGCGACATCGTCATCGCCATCCCGGCCCCGCCGAGGATCATCGCCGGCAGCAGCGTCCAGTAGTCGGACCCGACGCCCGCGCGCTGGTAGAGGAGCAGCGAGATCCCGACGATCGTCATGCCGGCGCCCATGAGCCAGCGCGAGCCGATCCGGTCCGACATCCGGCCTGCGATCGGCGCGATGACGATGATCAGCACCGTCATCGGCAGGAACATCGCGCCGGCCTGCGTGGGCGAGTAGCCGAGGATGTTCTGGATGTAGAGCGAGACGAAAAGAAAGACGCCGAACATCCCCATCGAGACGAGCATCGCCACGGTGTTCGCGCCGCTGAACGTGCCGATCTTGAACAGCGAGAGGTCGAGCATCGGCAGCCGCTGCCGCAGCTCGAGCAGGACGAACGCGACGAGGAACACGACGGCGGCGGCAAAGAAGCCGATGATCTCGGGCGACGCCCAGCCCTTGGCGTTGCCCTCGATCAGGGCGTAGCTGACGCAGAACAGGCCGATCGCCGACGTGGCGAGACCGGGCAGGTCGAGCCTCTGCTCGTGCGACGTGTCGCGCGACTCCGTGATGAAGATCTGCGATGCAACGAGCCCCGCAATACCGACCGGGACGTTGATGAAGAAGATCCAGTTCCAGTTGATGTTCTCGACGATGATGCCGCCGACGAGCGGGCCGATCGCAAGAGCGAGAGCGGAGACGCCGGCCCAGATGCCGATTGCCTGGCCGCGCTCCTTCGGTGGGAACGTCGCCGTGATGATCGAGAGCGTGGCGGGACTCATCAGCGCGGCGCCGACACCCTGCACCGCGCGCGCACCGATGAGGAGCCCGGCCGTGTTGGCTAGGCCGCACGCGAGCGACGCGGCCGTAAAGATGACGAGCCCGATCACGAAGAGCCGGCGCCGCCCGTACATGTCGCCGAGCTTTCCACCCGTGATCAGAAGCGCTGCGAACGTAAGCGCGTAGGCGACGACAACCCATTCGAGCCGCGCCAGCGAGACGTGGAGATCCGTCTCCATCGTCGGCAGCGCGACGTTCACGACGGTGTTGTCGAGCATGATCATGAACAGGCCGAACGAGACCGCGCCCAGCGTCCACCACTTGCGATTTTTCTCGGCGACGACCGCCGCCAGTAACCGTGCCTTCACGTGGCTCCTCTCCGAAAGTTAGTGACCACTAGGTTAGCAAGCACTAACTTGTCTAGGCAAATGGCTAGACTCGACGCTGTGGAGAGCCTCGAAGGACAGACGGCAGTCGTCACCGGTGGAGGCCGCGGGATCGGAGCGAACATCGCGCGAGAGCTCGCTGGCGCAGGCATGGAAGTCACCGTCAGCGGCCGCACTGCCGAGCAGGTAGAGGCGGTCGCGGCGGAGCTCGACGGTACGGCGCTCGTCGGCGACGTCTCGAGTCGAGACGACGTCACGCGGTGGTTCGCGGAGGCAGGCGCGGTCGACCTCCTCGTCGCGAACGCGGGCGCCGGCTTCCGCGGCGCGTCCTGGGAGATGGACCCCGACGACTGGTGGCGCATGTTCGAGATCAACGTCCTCGGCGTGCACCTGTGCTGCAACGCGGTCATCCCGGGAATGCTCGAGCGCGGCCGCGGGCGGATCGTGATCGTCGGGAGCGGCTCGGCCTACCTTCCCGGCGCGACCGAGACGGGCTACTCCTCCTCGAAGGCTGCCGTCTGCCGGTACGGAGAGACGCTTGCGAATGCGCTCCGCGGCCGGATCCCCGTCTTCGTGATCAGCCCCGGGCTCGTGCGCACAGCGATGACGGAAGGGCACGTCCCCGACGACGGGCCGTGGACGCCGCCCGAGTGCGCACCGCAGCTCGTGCGCGCGCTCGCCTCGGGCGAGTTCGACGCGCTGGCGGGCCGGTATCTCCACGCCGAGCACGACCCGCCGGAGTCGCTCCGCGGCCGGGTCGACGAGATCGTCGAGCACGACTGGAACGCGATCCGGCTCCAGCGCTCCTAGGTTTTCGACTGTTAGGCTCAAACCGCCGTGAAACTCGCTCTTGCGCAGATCGATCCGGTCGTCGGCGACCTCGACGGCAACCGCGCCCTCATCCTCGACCGCGTGCGCGAGGCGCGCGACGCGGGCGCCGATCTCGTCGTTCTGCCCGAGCTAGCGGTGACCGGTTATCCGCCGGAGGATCTGCTCCTCCGCCCCGGCTTCGTACGCGCGGCGGAAGCATGCACCGAGGCGATCGCGGCCGAGGTGACCGGGATCGTCGCGCTCGTTGGCACTCCCCGTTTCGACGGCGCGCTCTTCAACGCGTGCGCGGTCTGCCGTGACGGCGTGATCGAGACGTACGCGCGCAAGCGGCACCTCCCGAACTACGGCGTGTTCGACGAGAAGCGGTACTTCGCGCCGGGGGAGGGCGTGACCGTCATCGACGTCGCCGGGACGCGCGTCGGGATCACGATCTGCGAGGACATGTGGATTCCCGGGACCGCCGACGACGGAGCTCGCCGCCGCTGGAGCCGAGCTCGTCGTCAACCTTTCCGCTTCGCCGTTTCACGTCGGGCGCGAGCGCGAGCGGGAGGAGATCTTCGCGGCGCGCGCACGGGAAAGCGGCGTGCGCGTCGCGCTCTGCAACACCGTCGGCGGCCAGGACGAGCTCGTCTTCGACGGGCACTCGCTCTTCATCGAGCGCGACGGCTCGGTCGTCGCGCGCGCGCCGGGTTCGAGGAGGCGCTCCTCGTCGTCGACCTCGACGCACCGGGCGCGGCGCCGCTCGCTCCGCTCGGCGACGACCTCGAGCAGATGCGGCGCGCGCTCGTCCTCGGGCTCCGCGACTACGTCTCGAAGAACGGATTCGGCGATGTCGTCGTCTCGGTCTCGGGCGGGATCGACTCCGCGCTCACCGCGGCGCTCGCGGTCGAGGCGCTCGGTGCGGAACGAGTCCATCTCGTCTCGATGCCGTCGCGGTACTCGTCCGCGGCGACACGCGACGACGCGCGGCTGCTGGCGGAGAGCCTCGGCTGCGACTTCCGCGAGCTCGGGATCGAGCCGGTCGTCGAGGCGGCGACGGGCGCGCTCGCGGAGTCGTTCGCGGGCCGCGAGCCCGATCTCGCGGAGGAGAACCTCCAGGCGCGTGTGCGCGGGACGCTCCTCATGGCGCTCTCGAACAAATTCGGCTGGCTCGTCGTCACGACGGGGAACAAGTCGGAGCTCTCGGTCGGCTACGCGACGCTCTACGGCGACATGGCCGGCGGCTTCGCGCTCCTCAAGGACGTGTTCAAGACGGACGTGTTCCGGCTCTCGCGGCACCTCAACGAGCGCGCCGGCCGCGAGCTCATTCCCGTCTCGACGATCGAGCGGCCGCCGTCGGCGGAGCTGCGTGAGGGGCAACTCGACGAGGACTCGCTGCCGCCGTACGCCGAGCTCGACCGAGTGCTCGAGGCGTACGTCGAAGAGGACAAGACGCTCGAGGAGCTCCGCGCCGACGGCTTCGACCCGGACGTCGTCGCGCGCGCCGTCGCGCTGATCGACCGAGCCGAGTACAAGCGCCGCCAGGCGCCGCCAGGCGTGCGGCTGCGCCCAAAGGCGTTCGGCCGCGACCGGCGGACGCCGATCACGAACCGCTGGCGGAGCTGAGCTCCGCGAACCAGCGCAGCCGCTCGTCCCACGGCACGGCGGCGTTCGCGGGCGACGTGGACGGGAGGACGAACAGGCGCGTGTCGGCGAGCGTCCGTTCCTGCAGGCCGAGCTCGGGGCGTTCGTTGAACGTGCCGCGATACGCCTCCTTGCCGACGAACGCGAGCCAGCCGGGGCGAAGCTCGCTCGCGATCTTCTCGAGCCGCTCTGCCGAGCCGGCGAAGTCGGCACGCCGCAGGTCGCCGGAGCCCGGCGTCGTGCGCGGCGCCGCGTTCGTCACGCCGATCCCTTCGTCAAGCAACGCGAACTGCTCGTGCGGCTCGTAGAGGCGAGACGTGAACCCCGCCGCGTGGAGGAGCCGCCAGAAGTCGTTGCGCGGGTTCGCGAAGTGCGCCCGCGCGGCGTCGGAGAAGCGGCCGGGGTTGATCCCGACGAAGACGACCCGCAGTCCCGGGCCGAGGACGTCAGGGACGGCGCTATGCAGCTTCGGCGTCGGCGTCGTCCGGCCGCGCGTCGATGCGCGCTTCGAAATCGCGCCGCAGATCCTCGCCGCTGACGGGGAGCTCGTAGCGCGGGCGCCGCGGCTCGGCCTTGACGATCTTCACCGTCGGATCGCGACCGCCGTAACAACGGACGTAGCACTCGGTCTCGGTGAGTGTGCGCAGGCGGATACCCGCAGCGTACGAGCCGGTCCGGACGGCATCTCTGCGACGATTCGACCGTGAGCACCATGGCGCCGCCGCGGGAGCGGCTCGACCGCGGCGAAGGCACCGGGCTCGGGCGGCCGTGGAACGTCATCGTCCTCAACGACAACCACAACACGTTCGAGGGCGTCGCATTCGCGCTGTCGAACGTCCTCCCCGGCGTCTCGTACGAGGCGGGGCTTCGGCTCGCCGACCGGATCCACGGCGGTGGACAAGCGATCGTCTGGTCGGGACTGAAGGAGCAGGCGGAGCTCTACTGGGAGCAGCTCGCCGCGCAGGGGTTGACGATGGCTCCGCTCGAGCAGAGTTAGATGGTTGAAGCCACGATCTCGCGTGTCCGGAACGCGATCTGGCACGCCTGGGCCGCGCTGGCCTAGCTGCAGCCGGCGGAGCCGGCCTCCGCAAGGCCAGCGCTTCGCCACGTCGACCCCTTCCCGCTGCCGTTAGCAGCGAGAAGCGCCCGTCGCGGCACCCCAGACGCACCAGCTCACGTCCCGAACAGACGATCTAGTCGCCTCGACCATCTAGCGTTAGGGCGTGAGCGCCACCGACCGCACACGTGTGCGCCGCGAACCGCAGCGGGGCGTCTACGACCGGGAGACGATCGACGCGATCCTCGACGAGGCGCTCTTCTGCCACCTCGGCTTCGTCGTCGACGGCCAGCCGTACGTCATCCCGACGCTCCATGCGCGCCGCGGCGATCTCCTCTACGTGCACGGCTCGTCGGCGAGCCGGATGCTGCGCCACGCCGCGACGGGCGCGCCGATGTGCGCGACGGTGACCCTGCTCGACGGCCTCGTCCTCGCGAAGTCCGTCTTCAACCACTCGATCGACTACCGCTCCGTCGTCGTGCTCGGCACGGCGCGGCAGGTCGAGGGCGAGGAGAAGACCGAGGCGCTGCGCCTCTTCACCGACCACGTCGCGCCCGGCCGCTGGGACGAGGCGCGGCAGCCGACGCCGCTCGAGCTGAAAGCGACCGCGGTCCTCGCTCTCCCCCTCGACGAGGCGTCGGCGAAGGTGCGCTCCGGCCCGCCCGAGGACGAGCCGGAGGACGTCGACCTGCCCGTGTGGAGCGGTGTCGTCCCGATCCACCTCGCTGCCGAAGAATCGGAGTACGACTGGCGCCGGGTGCAGGACGGTCGACTCGGGCCGCCTCGCTAGGCTCGCGGCAGTGAGCGTTTTCGAACGGACGACCCTCGACAACGGCCTGCGCGTCCTGACCGCAGACCTGCCGCACGCGCAGTCGGTCTCGGTGCTCATCATGCTCGCGGCCGGCTCGCGCTACGAGACGCCCGAGTCGGGCGGCATCGCGCACTTCTCCGAGCACATGTTCTTCAAGGGGACGGAGCGGCGGCCGACCGCGCGCGACATCGCCGGCGAGATCGACGCGATCGGCGGCGAGTTCAACGCGTTCACGGGCAAGGAGTCGACGGCGTACTACGTCAAGTGCGCCGCCGAGAGCCGCGACGTCGCGCTCGACGTGCTCGTCGACATGCTCCGCAACTCGCGCTTCGACGCCGAGGAGATCGAGCGCGAGAAGGGCGTGATCGTCGAGGAGATGAACATGTACTTCGACACGCCGCGCGACTTCATCGGCGGGGTGTACGAGGAGCTCCTCTACGGCGACCAGCCGCTCGGCCGCGACATCATCGGCACGAAGGAGACGGTGCGTGGCGCGACGCGCGAGACGTTCATCGGACTACCTCGGCCAGCTGGTACAAGCCGTCGCGGATGGTGCTCGGCGTCGCGGGGCGCATCGGCGACGGGCTGCTCGAGCGCGCGCAGGAGCTCCTCGGCGACCTCGTCGACGAGCCGACCGGCGAGGCCGATCCGGTCGCGCCGTACGAGAACGGACGCGTGCGCGTGTTCGAGAAGGCGTCCGACCAGGCTCACGTCTGCCTCGGCGTCCACTCGCTGCCGCTCGGCCATCCCGACCGGTACGCGCTCTCGCTCCTCGCGACGGCGCTCGGCGGCGGGATGTCGTCGCGGCTCTTCACCGAGGTGCGGGAACGGCGCGGGCTCGCGTACTACGTCTACGGGCTGAACCACAGCTACACCGACGCCGGCACGCTGTACGCGCAGGCGGGCGTCGACATCACGCGCATCGACGACGCCGTTTCGACGATTGCGGCGGAGCTGAAGAAGATCGCGGCGGAGCCGATTCCCGCCGACGAGCTCGAGAAGGCTCGGAGCTTTGCGAAGGGCCGGTTCGTGTTGCAGCTCGAGACGCCGCAGGGGCTGATGATGTTCGGTCTGCGGCGCGAGGTGCTCGAGAAGCGGCTACCGGATCCGGCGGAAGTGCTCGCGGGTCTCGACGCGGTGACGGGCGAGGACGTGTCGCGCGTCGCGCGGGAGCTGATCTCGGCGGACCGCTTCCGCCTCGCGGTGATCGGGCCGTTCGACGATCCGGCCCGGTTCGAGCGTCTGCTCGACAGCTAATCCCCGCTCAGGGAACCGAGTACAGCCTCAGCAACGTCGGGAGCGTTGCTCGACCGCTAGCGTCCTTGTAAGTCTCCGGCGCCGGTACGCCGTGCAAGCGGCAAAAGAGCGAGGAGGACACATGAGAGCCGGTCGTCGCTGTGCTTCGGATGGTCGTTCTGGTCGGCGTCTTGGGCGCGACAGCTGCTGCGGCTCTTGCGGCGACGGTGAGTTGGGGCTCCGCGATCGAGGTGCCCGGCATCGGCGATCTCAACGTCGGCGGCGGTGCCGGCGTGTGGTCCGTCTCGTGTGTGAGCGCAGGCGCGTGCGCGGCAGGCGGCGACTACACCGACGGCTCCGACAACGCCCAGGCGTTCGTCGTAGACGAACAGAACGGAGTGTGGGGAACGGCGATCGAGGTGCCGGGATTGACCGCCCTCAACCACAAGAGCGACGACACCCGCGTGTCCGAGATCTCCTGTGCAAAGCCGGGTTTCTGCGCGGCGGCCGGCAACTACCGCGACGCCAAAGGCCGCGCTCAGGCGTTCGTCGTGGACGAGAAGAACGGAGTCTGGGGCACGGCGATCGAAGTGCCGGGCACGGCGAAGCTGAACGTCGGCGGCGACGCTACCGTCGGGCGGGTCTCCTGCGCGAACGCGGGCTCCTGCGTTGCCGGCGGTTGGTACACCGGCCGCCACGGGATCGAGCAGGCGTTCCTCGTGACCGAGAAAGACGGCATTTGGAGAAAGGCGATCGTGGTGCCCGGCACGGCGTCTCTCAACCACGGACACGACCCGTCGCTGAACTCGATCTCCTGCCCCACCGCGGGCAACTGCACGGCCGGCGGCAGTTACTCCCCGAGCGGTTCCGGGTATGTCGCGTTCGTCGTGAACGAGAGGAACGGCGTCTGGCGCAACGCGATCCAAGTGCCGGGCACCGCGAAGCTGAACGCCGGCAAAGACGCGAGTATCTACGGGGTCTCCTGTCTCTCGGCACGCACGTGCTCGGCCGGCGGCTACTACACCGACAAGCACGACAACGCGCACGCATTCGTTGTGAACGAGACGCACGGCGTCTGGCGCAACGCGATCGAGGTTCCGGGCGCCGCGGTCATCAACCACGGCGGCGCTGCCGAGATCTATGCGATCTCCTGCGGCTCCCGAGGCTCGTGCGCGGCCGGCGGCTTCTACCTCGACCGCTCCCAGCACGACCGCGCTTTCGTCGTGAGCGAGAAGAGAGGCGTCTGGCGCAAGGCGTTGGCGGTGCCCGGTCTCGGCGACCGCGCCGACGTGGAGTCTGTCTCGTGCGCGGCCGAGGGCGCGTGCGCGGCCGGCGGGTTCTACGTCGACGACTCCGGCACGCACGCGTTCGTCCTGGGCGAAAACGGCGGGATCTGGGCAAAGCCGATGGACGTGCCGGGGACGGAGGCGCTCAACCTCGGCGGCGGCGCCGGGTTGGACTCGCTCTCCTGCGTTGCAACCGGAGCCTGCGTGGCAGGCGGGAGCTATGTAGACGATACGGGCGACTTTCAGGCATTCGTGACGTCGCCCTGAGCAGCGCGGCTAGTTGCCGAAGTCCGGGCTGCGCGCGAGCGAGCAGCCGACGAGTGACTTCGACGGGATTCCGGCGCGCCTCGCGGCCTGCCACATCGTCTTCTCGGAGCCGTACGCCGTCTTGTGCGCGACGGTCGTGAACTGCCAGCCGTGACGGCGATACGTGTCGATCCATAGACCCCAACGGTGCGGATGCTTCTTCGACCACGCGCTGAAGACCTCGAAGTGGCGGAGCGCGCCGCCGCGAGAGCACGAGGCGCCCTTCACAGACATCACCGAGCCGCCGAGATCGAGGCCCATCCGGACCACGCGGAGCCGGCCATGCGAAAGACCGACGAAGTCGAGGAACTCGTCCGAAGCGCCCTCGTTGTCGAGCAGCGCGATGAGGTTGCCAGGGCCGCCGAGGTCGACGATCGCCTCGATGACGGGCGTGCCTGCGTGGTCCGACCAGTCGACCGGAGCGTTCCACTCGAGCTTGCCGAAGAGGCCGCCGATCAGCTTTCCCAGCGCGAGCGTGTACGCGCGCTTCGCGGTCGCCACGCGGAGATAGAACGCGCACCGCGCGGGCGCCAGCTTGTCGAAGCGGATGCTGACTGCGTCGCGCTTTCCGTCACCGTTGACATCAGCGCGCAGTCCTGCGCCGAGCTTCAAGCGCGGGAGGCTCGCGATCCGGGCGGCAGCGGAGCACGCAGCCGGATGGTGCTGCTTCGCCGCGGCCAATCCGGACGTCACGGCAAGAGCGGCGGAGACGACGAGCACGACGAGCGCCGCGAGCTTCACGCCGGCGAGCTTCCGGAGCGCTCGGCGTCAAGCTTTGCCTGCGCGCGCTCGGCAAGTTCCCGCGTCCGCTGCGTGTTCACCCGCATTTGGGCAAGAAAGGCGTCGAGTTCTTCCCGCTCAGCCTTCGTCAGCTTCTTCTTCGCCATCGTCGTCCTCCGGTAGCAAGTTCACGATCGTCTCAAGACTGTGGGCGATGTCCGACACGTTGAAGAGTAGGGCAACAACCTCGGCCCTGTCGATGAGCGCATCGGCCATTCCAAGAGGCTGCCTCGCGTCTTGCGCGTGGACAATCGACCGACGGGAGTAACGGCGCGCGCCGACCCGCGAGGGCCGGACGCATCGAGCTAATCGCGGAAGGAGCAGGTCGGCGGTCCAGTTGGCACCTGTCCCGGACTCGCCCGTTGGAGTGCCTTCGACCTAGCCGCTATCCGCAGACGTGCGTTTGTACCACTTCTCGCCGGCGGCGACTAGTCCTCGGCGGGTGTTTCGGCCGCGCGCTTCGCGATCTCGGAGACAACCGCCGGATCGGCGAGCGTCGTCGTGTCGCCGAGCTGGCGGTCGTTCGCGACGTCGCGGAGGAGCCGGCGCATGATCTTGCCGCTGCGGGTCTTCGGCAGCTCCGGCGTGAAGACGATGTTCGCCGGCTTCGCGATCGCGCCGATCTTCGTCGCGACGTGGCTGCGCAGCTCCTCGAGCTTCTCGACCGAGCCGTCGGCGCCGCCCTTCAGCGTCACGTACGCAACGATCGCCTCGCCCGTCACCGCGTCGGCGCGCGAGCAAACAGCGGCTTCCGCGACGTCGTGGTGATCGACCAGAGCCGACTCGACCTCGATCGTCGAGATGCGGTGGCCGGAGACGTTCATCACGTCGTCGATGCGGCCGAGGAGCCAGAAGTCGCCGTCGCGGTCGATGCGCGCGCCGTCGCCGGCGAGGTAGACGTCCGGGTACTTCGCCCAGTAGGTCGCCTTGTAGCGCTCGTCGTCGCCGAAGATGCCGCGCAGCATCGCCGGCCACGGGCGCTTGAGCACGAGATAGCCGCCGCCTCCCGGGCCGACCTCGTTGCCCTGCTCGTCGAAGATGCCCGCATCGACCCCGGGGAACGGGCGCGTCGCCGAGCCCGGCTTCGTCGTCGTGACGCCCGGCAGCGGCGTGATGAGCACCATCCCCGTCTCGGTCTGCCACCACGTGTCGACGATCGGCGTGCGGTCGCCGCCGACGTGCTCGCGGTACCAGATCCACGCCTCGGGATTGATCGGCTCGCCGACCGAGCCGAGGAGGCGCAGCGACGACAGGTCGTGCTTCTGCGCGTGCTCGGGGCCCCACTTCATGTGCGCGCGGATCGCGGTCGGCGCCGTGTAGAGGATCGTGACGCCGTAGCGCTCGATGATCGACCACCAGCGCTCCTTGTCCGGGTAGTCGGGCGTGCCCTCGTAGAGGACGGACGTCGCGCCGTTGCAGAGCGGCCCGTAGACGATGTAGCTGTGACCGGTGATCCAGCCGATGTCGGCGGCGCACCAGTAGACGTCGGTCTCCGGCTTGAGATCGAAGATGTAGTGGTGCGTCGTCGCCGCGCCGGTGAGGTAGCCGGCGGTCGTGTGGACGATCCCCTTCGGCTTCGCGGTCGTGCCGCTCGTGTACATGAGGAAGAGCAGGTCTTCTGCGTCCATCGGCTCACACGGGCACGACGCGGCGTCGTCGGAGCAATCCGCCTCGAGCTCGTGCCACCAGTGGTCGCGGCCGGCGGTCATCGGCACGTCGTTTCCGGTGCGGCGGAGGACGACGCTCGCCGTGGTGACCGGCGCGGCGTCCATCGCCTCGTCGGCGACCTTCTTGAGCGGGACGGTCGAACCGCGCCGCCAGGCCTCGTCCTGCGTGATGAGGACTTCGCATCTCATGTCGTTCATCCGGCCCGAGAGCGAGTCGGCCGAGAAGCCGCCGAAGACGACCGTGTGCGGCGCGCCGAGCCGCGTGCACGCGAGCATCGCGACCGGCAGCTCCGGGACCATGCCCATGTAGATCGCGACCGGCGTCCCCTTCTTCACGCCGAGCTTCTTCAGTGCGTTCGCGAAGCGGACGACGTCGCGCTGGAGATCGGCGTACGTGATCGCGCGCGTCTCGCCGGTTGGTTCGCCCTCCCAGTGGAACGCGACCTTGTCGCCCGCGCCCGCCTCGACGTGCCGGTCGACGCAGTTGAAGCAGACGTTGAGCTTGCCGCCGAGGTACCACTGCGCGAACGGCGGTTCCCAGCGGTAGAGCTCGGTGAACGGCTCGAACCACGTGAGCCGCTCGCGTCCCTCCCGCTCCCAGAACTCCTCGAACGGGACGTCGTAGATGTCCGGCTTCGCGTTTGCCTGCGCGGCGAACTCGGGCGAGGGCGGATAGCTCCGCTCCTCAGTGAACATCGTTTCGATCGACGGCTCGCCTGTGCTCATTTTCTAGGGCTCGAGGTCGTACGGGTAGGTCGTCAGGTTCTCGTAGCCGTCGGCGGTGACGAGGACGTTGTCCTCGAGCCGGACTCCGCCATAGCCCTGGCGGTAGAGGCCGGGCTCGATCGTGATGCAGTCGCCGGGGACGAGCTTCGCCGTGCCGAGCATCCCGAGGCCGGGAGCCTCGTGCACCTCGAGGCCGACCCCGTGACCGAGGCCGTGGAAGAAGCCGTTGGCGAGCGGCTCGCCGGGCGTCTTCGTGCGCTGCGTCAGCTCGCCGGCGGCCTCGAAGATCTCGCACGTCCCGTCGAAGAGCGCGCGCCCCTCGATGCCCGGCTTCGTCTCGGCGATCGCGCGGTCGAGCGCCTCCTTCACGAGGCGATGCCACTCGCGCACGTCGTCGGCGATCTCGCCCACGACCCAGGTGCGGGTCATGTCGGTGTAGACGGCCGACGCGTTGTCGCGCGGCCAGATGTCGACGACAACCGGCGTGTGCGGCGGGATCGGGCCGGAACCCATGTCATGGCCGACCGCTCCCTGCGCGCCCGGCGCGACGATGAACTCGTCGGCGGTCGTGTCGTGCGCGGCGAAGGTCTGGCTCATCGCGGCCTTCACGCGCTCGACGGTCAGCGCTTCGCCGTCGAGGAGTAGCCGGTCGCCGCTGATCACAGAGCGGCGGAGCAGGTCGCGACACGTGTCCATCGCCGCTTCGGCTGCACGCTGCGCGCGACGCATGCCCTCGAGCTGCGCGTCGGTCTTCGACCGGCGGCGGTCGTCGAAGAGATCCTGGTCGACGTCGAGCTCGATGCCGGCGTCGCGGAGCCGGTCGGCGAGCCAGACGGGGAAGTTCTCGGGGACGCTCGCCCCCGTGATGCCGAGGCTCTGCACCTGCCGCACGGCGAGCTGGGCGCGGATCTCCTTCCGATCGAGTCCTGCCGCCATCAGCTCGTCGGAGCCGTACTCCTCCGACAGGTGGACGTCGAAGAGACCGAGCGCGCGGAGCCGCTGGGCCTCCATCGAGTGGGTGAAAACGTGTTTCGCGCCGCCCGCTTCGACGTACAGGATCGGGTCGGGCACGCCGAGCGGGATCGCGTGGCGCATGTCGGCGGAGCGGAACGTGTCGGCGTAGATGAGGACGTCAGGCATGCCGGCGATCCTAATGGGGACCGTTCTTATCCGCGCCTCAAAGGGAGGCGAGATACTCCGGCGATGGACGACGCGAGCTTCCCCGTCGGTGCCGCTTGCCGTATAGACGCGTTGACTCCCTGGCGGCATGTCGCCGAGATCCCCGTCGGTCTCGACCCTGAGGGCATCGCGATCGACTCCGCGCGGCGGCGCGCGTTCGTCGCGTGCTCGCGTAGTGACTTCGTTTCCGTGCTCGACCTCGATACGCACGAGGTCCTCGGCGAGATCGCGACGGGCGCCGAGCCGATCGACATCGGCTTCGACGAGCAGAGCGGTCGCGTGTTCAGCGCGGACGCGCACTCCGACCAGGTCACGATCATCGACGCGGAGACGCTCGCGGTCGAGACCGTGGTGCCTGTCGGCGGCTATCCGTCGGGGCTGACCCACGTCCCCGAGACGCGTCGCCTCTACGTCGGGAACTCGCTCGGCTCGACGATGAGCGTCATCGATCTCGACTCGCTCGAGACGGTTGCGACTCTCGACGCGGAGCCCGGTGCGGGAGCGATCGGGGTCGACCCGACCCGCAACCTCGCCGTCTGCGTCAACTTCGTCGCGGCGTCGGCGAACCTCTTCGACACCGAGACGTTCGAGGAAGTCGGCCGGCTCGAGCTCGGGATCGGCACGTGCGCGATCGGCATCGTCCCCGCGCGCGGCGAGGCGTTCATCGTCAACTCGATCGCCGGCACCGTCTCGCGCATCGACCTCGACGCGCGAGCAGTCGTCGAGGAGATCCGCACTGGCCAGGCGCCCGTCGGGCTCACGGTCGCGCCCGCGCACGATCGCGTGTACGTCACGAACCGCGGCGCCGGCACGCTCACGGTGATCGGCGTCGCGGACGGGACGGAGTGGACACGGATCCCCGTCGGCAACGGTCCCGGCGGCGTCACCGTCGATCCACGCGACGGCCGGATCCTCGTCGCGAACGCCGGCAGCCAGACGGTCACGATCGTCGAGGATCTCCTCGCCGGCCGACCGCCTGTGCCGGTGAACGAGGAGCCGAGCCCGTGGATCGGAAAGCGGCTGCCCGACTTCTCCCTCGAGGACTACTGGACGGGCGATCGGCGCACCAACGCGGATTGGGCCGAGAAGAAGTACATCCTCAACTTCTTCGCGAGCTGGTGAGGACCGTGCAACGCGGAGGCGCCGTTCCTCGAGGAGCTGCGTGTCGCGGAGGCCGCCCGGTCGGGCGTCGAGGTAGTGCTCGTCAGCATCTATGAGGGAACGGAGCCGCGGCCTGAGGTCGAGCGCTTCTGCGAGATGTGGGGCATCAAGGGGCCGATCCTGCTCGACCCCGACGAGACGCTCGCGCGTGAGCTCGGAGTGCGCGGCGTGCCGACGAACGTCGTCGTCGACTCCGACGGCATCGTCCGCGCGTTCGGCGCGGCGCGCCTCGACGAGCTCGAGCGAGCGATCGAGTCGCTCCACACGCGCGCGTAGATCACGGGAGCGTCACCCGGAACGAGCGCGTTCGCCCGGTCGTCGGGGGCCGGAGGACGACGGTGGCGCGGACCCGGCCTCGCACTGCGCCGCGGTAGGCGAACTCCGCTATGCCGGCGCTGTGCGGGAGCAGGTCGACGAGACGGGAACGAAGCGTCGCGAGCCGCTTCCCGTGCCTGCTGAGGACGAGCTGGAGGCCGTTGCCGTGGAGCCGCTCGGCGACGTTGCCGCGGTTGACGAGCCGCAACGAGAGCACGCCGCGCCGCCCCGTCGCGCCGGACAGATAGCGCCTGCGGCTCGACGCGATGGACGATCGTCCCCGCGACGCGTACGAGAACGACGACGCCGACTCGGAGGAGGATGTGCACCTTCTTGTCCGCCGGTGGACGCGTCTCGAGGAGGAGGAGCGCTGGGTGGTCGCCAGGCAGCGCCCGCACCGGCGGCTTCGCCGTCAGCCGCAACGTGGCAGTCGCGTGCGGAGCAAGGCGAAGCCGGCGCGGCCGCGGACGCAGCCATCCCGCCGCGCCCCGCACTCGACCACCGTGCGCCGCCTTGATCCGCGGCTTGCCGTGCAACGTGCGCGCGAAGCCGGCCCGCGCAGCGGTCACGACGAGCGGGAGCGCACCCGGGTTCCGCACCGTGATCGTCGTAGTCGACCCGCCCGTCAGCTCGAGGCGCAACGGGCTGACGCCGAGCGCGGCAGCCGGCACTCCACCGGCCGCCGCGCGGGACATCCCGTTGGGGATCAGAGCCGCCGCGCAGATCGCGACGACGACGAGCAATCTCACTGGGCGATCACCGTGTACGTGAGCGTCGCCGTGTAATGGCCGGACGGAAGCGCCGGAAGCGGGGACACGAAGCCGACGTTCGTCGTCCACACGTCGCCGGCGGCCGCGCTCGCGCCGCTCGCCGTGGCGAGGAGAAGGTCGGGGTCGGGCGCGATCGGGACCGCGGCGAGCGCGGCCGCGCCGACGCCGATGCCAAGCGGCAAGTCGTGCGGCGTAAAGGCGCTGCGGTCGACGGTGAGGGAGTAGCCGCTCGAGTTGGTGCTCGTGACCGTGACGTGCTCGACGAGCGGAGCCGGCGTCGTCCCCGGCATGACCGAGCCGAAGTCGAGCGTGTCGTGGTCGACCGCGACGGAGATCACCGGCGCGAGATCGACGCCGACCGTTCCGCCGCCCCCGGTTCCACCACCACCGCCGCCGCCACCGGACGAGCACGCTGCAAGCGCTGCGGACGAGTTGCGCGGGTTCGGAGCGCCGGTGGTGAAATCGGAGGAGTTGTCATCGGCGTCGTTGCAGGACGATCCCCCGCGCATTAGCGCCGTGGTCGCGCTGAGCGCCGGAGCCGCGGCGGTGCCCTCGTACAAGGTGGCTGCGAGCCCCACCCAACGAGGTCTTCGACACTGGGAGCCCGAGTTGACGATCTGAACCTTGCCGCCCGACATCGCGAGGTTCGAGGTGCCTGTCGCGTCAGCGGCGGGGAGCGCGGCTCCGTTCGATCCACTCGAGGCGAGCTGGACGAGGTAGTGACCGCCCGCGGGAACCGACCCGCTGAGCGCGGTCGAAGCCCACACCGTTCCGGTGGCGGAGGCGTACTGGAGTGTCCAGCCGGAGACGGAGACGGCGCTCGGCGCCGCGGTTGAAGAGCTCGATGTAGTCGTTCGCGTACGGCAGCGCCGGAGTTTCCGCCCGCGGCGAAGACCTGCGAGACGACGATGCTGCCGGCGCCGCTGCCGCTCGCGGCCGAAGCCGCCGCGGCGAGGATGCCGATGACTGTGAGAAGCACGAGGAGTTTTTTCATGCCTCCTTGCTACCGGCCGTCTCGCCGCGCCGAAAGTGTCCTTTTGCGAACTGGCGCGAAGCCTCTACACAGGCGTTACAGAGCCGGTGTCAACTCGTGAGGCGCACGCCGACCCAGACGCCCATGAGGCCGCCGACCACTCCGAGCACGAGCGACATGCCGCCGAACGCACTGCCTCCCCACGCTGCCGGGATCAGCCCGCCGGCCATCGAGCCGCCGAACACGCAGAGCCAGATCACACGCTTGTCCATGGGGAGAACATCGGCTGGGGCGGGCAAGGCCTGAATCCACAACAATCGAAACTAATCGCACAGCTAGATTCGGAGCGTGGATGCGCTCGAACGTGCACGGGATGTTGTCGCGGGCTGGGACGAGCGCGTCCGCGCGGGGCTGCCGGCCGACCTCGACATTTTCGACGCGCACACCCATCTCGGCAACGACATCGACGGGATGGTCGGCGTCTACGACGAGCTCGTCGGCGGGATGGACCGCTACGGCGTGTCGCGCGCGTTCATGTTCTGCCTCGACGAGCCCGACCGGCACCCTGGCTTCCAGGCCGCGAACGACCGGACGCTCGAGGCCGCCGCGCGCTCTGACGGGCGCCTCGATCCCGTTCGCGCGGCTCGACCTGAACGAAGGGCCGATGGAGGAAGCGCGTGCGCTGCCTCGACCTCGGCGCCCGCGGGATCAAGCTCCATCCGCGCGCGCAGAAGTTCATTCCCGAACGACGAGCGGCTCGTTCCCGTCTTCGCGCTCGCGGCCGAGCGGCACGTGCCGATCCTCATCCACGCCGGCCGCGGCCTGCCGCCGATCGCCGCCGGGCTCGAGAAGCTCGTCGACGACCACCCCGGCACGCAGCTGATCCTCGCCCACGCCGGCATCGCCGACCTCGCGAATCTCGCCCACCGCTTCGCGGGCAAGCGCGGCGTCTTCTTCGACACGTCCGTCTGGAGCGCGGTCGACCTCCTCGGCCTGCTGCGCCTCGTGCCGCCCGAGCAGATCGTCTACGCGTCCGACTACCCGTACGGCCAGCAGCTCGGCGCGCTCCTCCTCGCGCTCGCGCGTCGCGCAGACGATCGGCCTCGACGAGCGCCAGATGCGCGACATGTTCGCGGGGAATGCGAACCGGATGGCCGACGGCGAGGAGCCGCTCGAGCCGTCCACGCCGCAGGGGATCGAGACCCTCGCGCAGCCCGCTCGCGCACGCGCGCATCCATCAATATCTCTCCATGGCCCTCCCGCTCCTGTTCACCCGCCAGCAGGACGGGTTCGGCGCGCTCGGGCTCGCGCTCAACGCGACCGAGGAGCCGAACGGCTACCACCGCGAGGAGCTCGACCAGATCCGCGAGCTGCTCGTCGTCGCGCGCGACCTCTGGATGTCCATCCCCGAAACGGCCGAGGACGAACCAGCGCGAGGTCGACACGCGCGACGATCCGCCTGATTCAGATCGCCGACACGGTGGCGGTGACGACGGCATGAGCGAGCTCCGGCTGACCGATCAACGGCGAGGAGCTACGTCCTCGACGTCGCGGTCGGCACGCTCGCTCGCCTCGGTTCTGCGCGACCGGCTCGGGCTGACGGGGACGAAGATCGCGTGCACGGAAGGGCACTGCGGCGCGTGCACCGTCCAGGTCGACGGCGTGCCGCGGCTCTCGTGCATCACGCTCGCGCACACGGTCGACGGCGAGGTGACGACGATCGAAGGGCTGCGCGACCATCCGCTCGTCGAGGCGTTCGTCCGCACCGACGCCGTCCAGTGCGGCTTCTGCACGCCGGGCCAGGTCGTCTCCGCCGCCGCGCTCGTCGCGGCGAACCCGGAGCCGACGCGCGACGAGATCAAGCACGCGATGGCCGGGAACATCTGCCGTTGCGGCACGTATCCGAAGATCGAGGAGGCGATTCTCACGTGGCAAGACTGATTCGCACCGAGAAAGAGGTCGAAGGCCGGTACGAGGAGGTCTGGATCGTCGTCGAGGAGGATCCGCTCGAGCAGTGGCCGGAAGGCCCGCGCGACGTCGTCGGCCGGCCCGCGACGCGCAAGTCCGGGCCCGAGCGCGTGCGCGGTGAGGCGCGTTACACCGCCGACCTCAAGCTGCCGGGAATGCTGCAGGCGGTCATCCTCCGCTCGCCGTACGCGCACGCGCGCGTGAAGTCGCATCGACCTCGCGCCGGCGCTCGCGCTGCCGGGTGTGCGCGCGGCGGTCGGCCCGGGCGAGGCGCACGGTCTCGAGGCGGAGGTCGGCTACTCCGGCGCGGCAGTCGCAGCCGTCGCCGCCGACACGTTCCGCCAGGCGCGCGCCGCGGTCGACGCGATCGCGATCGAGTGGGAGCAGCTCGAGGTCGTCCTCGACCCCGACGAAGCCGTGCGCCGCGAGCAGTACACGGCGCCGCCGCGGCACTACGAGCGCGGCGACGTCGAGAAGGCGCTCGCCGGCGCAGACGTCGTCGTCGAGGCGACGTACCGCACGCAGTCCGTCCTCCACAACTCGATGGAGACGCACCAGGCGATCTGCGAGTGGATCGGGGACACGCTCAACGTCTACATCTCGACGCAGTTCATCTGGGGCGTGCGCGACGCGGTCGCCGACACGCTCGGGATGCCGAAGGACAACGTGCGCGTCGTCTGCGAGTACATGGGTGGCGGGTTCGGCTCGAAGAACGGGCCGGACGAGTACACGTTCGTCGCCGCCGAGCTCGCGAAGCGGACGGGGCGGCCGGTGCGCTGCGGCTCTCACCCGCCGCGACGAGAGCACGGCCGCGGGCAACCGCAACGCGACGATCCAGCGGCTCCGCGCAGGCGCGAGGAGCGACGGGACGATCGTCGCGCTCGACGGCGAGTTCACGAACGCCGTCGGCTGGTCGGGCTGGAACGCCTCCACCGAAGGCCCGATGAAGATGCTCTACGACTGCGAGAACGTCCGCACGCACGACGTACGGCGCGCAGATCAACACGCCGCCGATGAAGGCGTTCCGCGCGCCGGGCTTCGTCGAAGGGACGTTCGGGCTCGAGTGCATCGTCGACGAGCTCGCGGCAAAGTTGGACATGGATCCGCTCGAGCTGCGCCGCCGCAACTACGCGGCGACGAACGAGGGGACGCCGATCTCCTCGAAGGAGCTCGAGGAGTGTTACAAGCGCGCCGAGCCGCACTGGGAGCGGCGCCACGAGGTGCACTCGCGGTCCGATGCGACGTGGAAGCGCGGGGTCGGGATGGCGAGCAGATCTGGTACGGCGGCGGCGGGCCTCCCTCCTACGCGTGGGTGCGGGTCGGCTCCGACGGCCGCGCGACCGTGATCACCGCGATGCAGGACATCGGCACGGGGACGCGCACCGCGATGGCGCAGATCGCGGCCGAGGAGCTGCGGCTGCCGCTCGACCACGTCGATGTCGTCCTCGGCGACTCGGCGCGCGGACCGTACGCGTCCATCTCCGCCGGCTCGTCGACGCTGCCGTCGATGGGGCCGGCGGTGCGCGCCGCGGCCGCCGACGCGCGCGAGCAGATCGAGGACATCGCCGAGCAGCGCGGCCTGCCGCGCGACGCGCCGGTGCACGAGGTCGTCGACATCCTCGAGGACGCGCAGATCCTCGGCAAGGGCGCCCGCGGGCCGAACCCGGCCGGCATGAGCGTCCTCACGTTCGGCGTCCACGTCGTCGAGGTCGCGGTCGACGTCGAGACAGGCGAGGTCGTCGTCGAGCGCGTCGCGGCGATCCACGACGTCGGCCGCATCGTCAACCCGCTCGGCGCCTCGAGCCAGGTCGAGGGCGGCGTCATCCAGGGCATCGGGCACACGTTCTCGGAGGATCGCCTGCTCGATCCCGAGACCGGCCGCGTGCTCACGTCGACGTTCGACGCGTACCGGATGCCGACGATCGCTGACGTGCCTGAGATCGTCTGCGAGTTCGTCGACAAGCCCGACGCGCACCTCACGAACCTCGGCTCGAAGGGGCTCGGCGAGCCGCCGATCGTGCCCGTCTCCGCGGCGATCGCGAACGCGATCCGCGACGCGACCGGCGCCGAGATCCACGAGCTGCCGATCTCGCGCGAGGAGATGCTGCGCGCGCTCGAGGCAGCGAACAAGAAGGAACGCCGTGGAGCTCCTGCGGCCGTCTGAGCTCGCCGAGCTCGATGGCGGGACGTTCCTCCACGGCGGGACGGAGCTCGTGCCGCTCATGCAGGACGGGCTGCTCACGCGGACGACGCTCATCGACGTACGCGGCGTCGTACCGCGCGGCGTGACGGCTCGACGATCGGTGCGGGCACGACGCTCGGCGAGCTCGAGTTCGAGCCGTCGATCCCGGACGCGCTGCGCGAGGCGTGCCGGCTTGCCGCGTCGCCGCAGCTGCGCAACATGAGCTCGCTCGGCGGGAACCTCCTCCAGGCGACGCGGTGCTGGTACTGGCGGCTCGGCTACTCGTGCCGCCTCCACGGCGGCGACCGCTGCCACGCGCGCGACGGCGAGCACCGCGAGCACGCGATCTTTGCGAACGACTTCTGCGCGTCGGCGCATCCGTCCGACATCGCGGCGGCGCTCGTCGCGCTCGGCGCGCGGCTCGGACGAACCGCCGCGAGCTCGCGATCGAGGAGCTGTACCGGCTCCCCGACGAGGCGAACCGCGCGACGACGACGCTCTCCGACGGAGAGCTGATCCTCGAAGTCGAACTGCCGGACGTCGAGGCGAGCGTCTACCTCAAGGCGATGGACCGGAAGCGCTGGTCGTTCCCGCAGGTCGGCGTCGCCGTCGCGAGGGTCGGCGGCGAGACGCGGATCGCGCTTGCCGGCGTCGCGCCGATCCCGTGGCGGATCGACGGGATCGACGCGCTCGACGCCGCGACACCGCTCCCGCGCACGGAGTGGAAGCTCCCGCTCGCGCGCGCGCTCGTCAAGCGCGCGCTCGCCACCCTCGGTTAGTGACCGACCCACTCAAGCCGCTCGTCTCGCTCGACGAGGCGCAGTCGTTCCTCGACTCCTACCACGGCTTCGCGGTTGATCGCCTCGAGCGGCTCTCCGGCGGAGCGTGGTCGGCGGGATTCGGCTATCGCGCCGGCGGCGACGAGCTCGTCGCGCGGTTCGGGCACAATCGCGACTGGTTCGAGACCGACCGGCGCATGCATCAGTACGCGTCCGACGACCTGCCGATCCCGCGCGTGCGCGACGTCGGCGACGCGATGAACGGCTTGTGCTTCGCAATCTCCGAGCGTGCGTACGGGCGGTTCCTCGAAGACATCGAGCCGTCGAAGTCGGAGGCGCTCTCGGGCGTCGTCGCGCGCATGTTGCGCGCCCTGCGCGAGGTGCCCGAGGAGGAGGCCGCGTACTCATGGCGGCGGTGGTTGCTCAGCGGACTCGACCGCGAGGGCCGCGACGCACAGTGGTGGGCAAGCATCGCCGCGAACCCGGCGGTCGCGCCGGTCGCCGACGCGGCCACGGCGCGCGTGCGCGAGCTGATCGACGCTTGTCCCGAGAAGCGCGAGCTCGTGCACGCCGACCTCCTGGCGAAGAATGTGCTCGTCGCCGACGACGTGTCGTCGCCGCGCGCGGTCTTCTCGTGGAAGTGCTCAGTGCGGGGCGACGCGTTGTACGACATTGCCTGGCTCACGTTCTGGGACGCGTGGCACCCCGGCATCGCGGCGATCGACGCCTGGTCGTTGCGCCCCGACGACGGGTCACCCGACGCAGCGATCCGCCATCACTGTTACGAGCTGCACATCGGCGCGACACATCTGTGCTGGAACGTCCAGATCAAAGACGAAGTGGGCCTCCACGACGTCGCGACGAAACTGACGGAGCTCTTGGAGTCGGGGCCGCGCGTAGGCTGAACTCATGGCGTACTGGTGGATAATCGTGGCGCTCGCCGTTCTCTTCGGAGTAGCGCTCGCCTCGCGCTTCCGCGGCGTTCGACCGCCGTCGAGCGAGCAGGAGGTTCGGCGCGCCGAACCCGTCTTTCCCCCCGTCCCGCCGCTCGAGCCCGGAGAGCAGTACGACACGACCGTTAAGCTCGCGACCGTCCCGAACGGTCCGTTGGCCGACCTCTGGTGCCAGCGTCTCCGCGAGCAGGGAATCGAGGCGTTCTCCAAGGGCGCCCCGTACCTCACCAACTTTTACTCCGGCGCGTCAACGAACTCCGGCCTCCCGGCAGAGATCTGGGTCGGGCAACACGACGCAGAGCGCGCACGCGAGCTGTTCCCGGAGCTCGGATAGGACTTGTCGATCGCGGCCGTCGTGCTCGCCGCCGGGGCGTCGTCGCGGTACGGGACGAGCCCCGCGAAGCAGCAGGTGCACGTCGCCGCGGTCGTCGCTGCGCTCGAGGCTTCCGCTGTGGACGAGATCGTCGTCGTGAGCGGAGCGCACCCGCTGCCGGTCGAGAGCGTCCACTGCGCCGACTGGGAGCGCGGCCCGGGCGCGTCGCTCCGCTGCCGGGCTCGCCGCGCTCGGCGACGACGCCGAAGCCGCAGTCGTCGCGCTCGCGGACGGCCCCGACCTCGACTCGCGTGCCGTCGACCGCGTGATCGCCGACTGGCGCGCGAACGGCGGCGACGTCGTCGCGGCGACCTACGGCGGCGTCCGCCTACACCCCGTCCTGGTCGCGCGCGCGGCATGGGCGAACGTCCCGGACGAAGGCGCACGCACGCTCGAGGCGAGGCTCGTCCCGTGCGATGACCTGACGCCGCCCGGTGACGTCGACGTCAGTTCAGCGGGATCCTGAGCGCCGACAGCTTCTGCCGGAGCTCGGGCCGCATCTGCTCCGTTGTCGCCTGGCGGACGTACACCCGCAGGCTCTCCTCGAAGCGGTAGCGCCGCCGGCAGTGCTCGCACTCGTCGAGATGCGACTCCGCCTCGACCCGTTCTGCCTCCGTGAGGACGTGGTCGAGGTACGGCTGCATCATCTCCTCGCAGTGCGCACACGGATCGACATAGGTGCTCATGTTCCGGCCTCCTCAAGAGCCGATTCTGCAAGCGCTCCTTTCAGGATACGCCTGCCGCGGTGGAGTCTGGACATCACGGTTCCGACCGGGATGTCGAGGATCTGCGCCGCGTCGGCGTAGCTGAAGTCTCCGATGTCGACGAGGACGATCACGTCGCGGAAGTCG
Organism: uncultured Actinomycetes bacterium; assembly: GCA_963767525.1. Taxonomy (GTDB): domain Bacteria; phylum Actinomycetota; class Thermoleophilia; order Gaiellales; family Gaiellaceae; genus Palsa-739. The sequence continues at coordinate 842,190 of CAVYEH010000001.1, read as the reverse complement.
TGCGGCACCTCGGCGAGCGCCGTGACAATGTCGTCCTGCGACAGCCGCTCGACGACGCGGTCGGCGTCGGAGCGCCCGCCGTCGTCCTCGGCGAGCTTGTCGTAGAGGTAGTAGTCGTTCGCCTCGAGCGCCTGCATCTGCGGCGCGCGCTGCTGGCGGCGGCCGCGGTCGATGTTGAGGTTCGTGAGGATGCGCAACAGCCAGGCGCGGAGGTTCGTGCCCGGCTGGTACGACGCCCAGCTACGGAACGCGCGGACGTACGTCTCCTGCACGAGCTCCTCGGCGTCCTCGCGCGAGTTCGCGATGTGCCGGGCGACGCGGTAGACCTGGTCGGCGAGAGCGAGCGCGTCCTCCTCGAACCGAACGCGGTCGCGCGCCCCAGCGGCCAACTCGCCGGCGAGCCGCTCCGCGTCCTGCGATTCGTCCATGCGAGTCAAAGTACCAGCGGCGCTCATTCGGGCAGAAACGCCCGGAATGCAGCCGGTATTCCGCTAAGGCAGACGCGCGAGCGCCCGCCACGCGGCCGGCGTCGTCTGGCCGAAGGCGTAAAGGCTGAAGCCGAACGGCTTCGTCCGCTCCACCGCGCGGACGAATCCCGCCGTCGCCTTCGCGCGCATCGAGCCGGTCAGACCGCCGATGAGGTGGATCGGAAATGACGGTTTGCCGCTCGCCGCGCGGATGTCCGAGACGGTCGCGGAGAGGTACGCCGCCGTCTTCGTCTTGCCGTGGATGCCGACGAGCGTCGAGTACGCCATCGGCAGGAACGCCTTGTAGTAGCGCGTGAGCGCGCGATACGGGATCTCGGGCCAGTAGCCCTGCGACATCCCGACCGGCGACGGCGTGATCGCGCCGAGCGGGTACCGGCGCGAAACGGCGTGCCGGAGCCGCGCCGACAGCACGAGGAGGCGATGGTCGCGCAGCTTGAGCGAGCGAACGCGCGTCGCTTCGATGTCGAGCGCAAAGCCGTCGAAGCGCTCGCCGCCCGCGCTTCGGAACCGGATCGCGGCGCGCGCGTGGGCCATGCCGGTCTTGACGCTCCGGAACGATGGCAGGTACCACGCGACGACTCGCAGTCCGGCCGCGTGCGCGGCGTCGATGAAGCGGCCCGCGGCGGTCGGTCGGAAGACGGGCGCGGTGTGCCTGTAGTTCCCTGTCTGGAGGTAGAGCGTCCGGACGCCGCGCTGGGCCATCGCCGCGACGGCCGCCTCGGGATTCGCCCACTCAGCCGAATAGACGTCGACCCAGGTTCCGAGCCCGGAGAACGGACTCCGGTGGCGCGCGGATGACGCGCCGCCCGACGACGCGATCGTCGCTGCGAGCAGCAGTCCCGCGATGGCGCCGGCGAGAAGCACGGCGCCGGTCGACCGCCGACCCATGCCGCCAGGGTAGCCGCGCGCTCGCGGCATCTCTTACGCGGCGAGCGGGAGCGCGATGACGAAGGTCGCGCCGCCGCCGGGCGTCTCGTCCGCCGCGACCGAGCCGCCGTGCGCCGCGACGACCGCGGCGACGATGGAGAGCCCGAGGCCGACGCCGCCGCTCGCGCGCGCGCGCGACGTGTCGACGCGGTAGAAGCGCTCGAAGATCCGCGCCGCGTCCTCCTCCGCAAGTCCCGGGCCGTGGTCGGCGACCGTGAGCCGCGCCTCGCCGTTCGCGGCGCGGAGCTCGACCGAGACGGGCGTGCCCGCAGGCGTGTGCGCGCGGACGTTCGCGAAGAGGTTGTCGACGACCTGGCGCAGGCGACCGGCGTCGCCCGTGATCGCGGCGGCTTCGAGCTTGACGTCGATGGGCCGCTCGGGCTCGACTGCGCGCGCCGCGTCGACCGCATGGGAGACGACCGCCGCGAAGTCGACCGGCTCGCGCTCGAGCGGCCGGCCTTCGTCGAGCCGCGCGAGGAGGAGCAGGTCGTCGACGAGGAGGCTCATCCGCTCCGACTCACGCGTGATCCCGGTCATTGACCGCTCGAGATCCTCGGGGTGCGTAGCGGCGCCGCGATCGAACAGTTCTGCGTACGCGCGCACCGCAGCGAGCGGAGTGCGGAGCTCGTGCGAGGCGTCGGCGACGAAGCGGCGCAGGCGCTTGTCGGACGCCTCGATCCGGTCGAGCATCGTGTTCAAGGCACTCCCGAGACGCCCAACTTCGGTCGTTTCGTCGGCGTCCGCGACCCGCAACGACAGGTCGCCGGCCGTGATCGCGACCGCGGTCTGTTCGATCTTCCGCAGCGGACGTAGCCCGATGTGAATGATCCAGAACGCCAGGCCCGCAAGTGCCGCAAGGACGATGAGGGTCACGATCAGCTCGGTGAGGAACAGTCGGTGGAGCGTGCTTTCTTCCGGTCCAAGCCACTGCGAGACCAGAAGAATGAGGTTCGGGTGTTCCCCCTCGATCGCGGCGCGCACGCGATACGACCCCACAGTGAAGTAGGCGACGCGATCGCCGTGAGGTGCATTCGGGCGGTCGGGCAAGGAGATGTGCGAGGGGGAGTGCGGCCCACCACCGCCCGGCATGTCGCCGACGCCACCAGGAGGAACGCACAGCGCGGGCGGAATCATCTTGCCGTCGAGATGCCTGACCTCGATGCAGTCGCCATAAACCGCCGGGGGCGGAAAGTCTCTTGGCCCCGAAGGTCGGAACCACATCTGCTCGACGGCCGGATGCACCTGATCGAGCGTGTTGTCGACGCGAACCATCAGGTACGAGCTGAGCGACCGGTACGTGGCGACATCGGCCACGGTGAGGCCTAGCGCAGCAAGGACGACGACGCCGACGAGCAGCCGCGTCCGCAGCGAGAACCGGCGCATCATTCCGCCGCTTCGAGCATGTACCCGGCCTGCCGCACCGTGCGGATGAGCGGCGGGCCGAGGGCGTCGAGCTTCTTCCGGAGGTAGCTCACGTACGTCTCGACGACGTTCGAGTTCCCCGCGAAGTCGTAGTGCCAGACGTTCTGAAGGATCTGTCCCTTCGACAGCACGCGGCGCGGGTTCAACAGGAAGAAGCGGAGCAGAGCGAACTCGGTCGCGGTCAGCTCGACGCGCGTGTCGCCGCGATGCACCTCGTGGCGGTTCTCGTCGAGCGCGACGTCGGCGAACCGGAGAACGTCGCCGGGCAGCTCGCTTCCCGTCCGTCGCAGGATCGCCTGCACGCGCGCGACGACCTCCGCGAGGCTGAACGGCTTTGTCACGTAGTCGTCACCGCCGGCCCGCAGCGCTTCGACCTTGTTCTCGACGGCGTCCTTCGCGGTGAGGAAGAGGATCGCCGTGCCGAAGCCGCGCTCGCGCACGCGCCGGCCGACCTCGATCCCCTCGACGTCGGGGAGCATCCAGTCGAGCACTACGAGATCCGGCTCGAACTCCGCGATCGCGGTCAGCGCGCCGCGGCCTGTGACTTCCTCGCGTACCTCGAAGCCTTCGTACCGCAGCGCGGTCGCGACGGCGTCGACGATTGACGGCTCGTCGTCGACGACGAGGATCTTCCCGCCCGGACCTGCGCTCGCATCGTTCACGATTTCACTCTCACGATTTCACCCTGGCACCGCCGGCTGTGAAGCGGCTGAGAGAGCCGCCTCCGAACCTGTGAATCGCCTGAGAATGCCAGCCGCCACGTTCACAGGGCTTTCCTAGGCGACCCAAAAGGCTCTCCCACCGCCGGCCACGATCGTTGATGGCGACCCGGGACAAGGCCCGGCAAACCGAAAGGAGCACGAATGTTCGACAGAACGAAACGACTCGGTCTGGGACTCGCGGCTGTCGCGGGCGCCGCCGTCGGCGGAGCGGCCATCGCAGGCGCGGCGACGTCCCACAGCGGGACGACGGCGGCCACACGGGCCACTCCCAGCCAGCCGCCGCCGGGACTGAGCAGCATGCCGGCGCCTGGCACCGCGGCCCACGAGGACGCCGAGAAGGCTGTCACCGGTGACGCCGCGACCAAGGCGCAGGAGGCCGCGGTCAAGGCGGCGGGCGGCGGCACCGCAGGCGACGTCACGACCGACTACTTCGGCAAGGGCTACGAGGTGACCGTCACGAAGACCGACGGCACGAAGGTCGAGTACCACCTCGACAGCTCGTTCACGGTGATGTCCGCTCCCCCTGGCGGACCCGGCGGACATGGCGCACCGCCTGCACCGGGCACCTTCCACGCCTAGCGACCACGCCCTCAACAGGACCGGGGCCGCCGCAAGCGGCTCCGGTCCTAGACCGCGGTCAGCACGGGAAAGCCGGACTGCGTGAGGCGCTCGACGATCGCCTCACGCGAGGTCGTCTCGTCGTCCCACGCGAGCGAGACCTGGCCCATGAGGTTCGCGTTCGCGGCCTCGAGGCCCGGGAACCCTTCGAGGACGTGGGCGAGGCGCATGACGCAGCGCTCGCAGCGGACGCCGCCGACCTGGATCGTGTCGCTCTGCGTGGCCATGGCCTCAGCGTATCGCCAGCTCTGCGATCTCCCGAAGCGCAGCGTCCGGGCCCGAGCTCGAGCTGGCGCTCCGCCTCCGGGCCACCGCCTTCGCGCCCTGCGCGCTCGCGCTCGCGCGCGTACTCCTCGCGGTCGAACGGCACGCCGTTCCACTCCGCGGCGTCGCGCACGAGCCGCTGCACCTCGGCCGCGAGCTCGGCCGTCCGCCGCACCGACGTCGGCTGATCCATGACGCGCACCTCGAGCGTGCCGTACTCCGGCCGCGGCCACGCGTCCCAGTGACGGCGCGTGCTGTCGCCGCGAGTCGCCGCATCCAAGTCGTCCCAGCTGCGCAACACGGGCGGCGTTCCGCCGGTCGGCATCTCGAGGAGGATCTCGGAGCGGATCGAGCGCCGGCCGCTCTGCTTCCCGGCCCAGTACGGCGAGTTCGCGGACTGCGCGAGCAGGCGCGGCAGATGCGGGACGATTCCTTCGAACACGCGAAGGCATGTGGCGGCGTCGGGCACCGAGACGTGGACGTGAAGCCCGCACACGTTTTGCCGGAGGAGGCGAGGGCCGAGCTCCGCCTTCATCCGCAAATACCGCTCGGCACGGACGATGGGCGGCCGCACAGTCGCAGTCGGATGAGAGCCGACGGCGATGACCGCAAGGCCATGCTCCGCCGCGCGCTCGGCCACCTCGTGCCGGAGCGCCCGGAGCTCTGCCTCGATCTCCTCCGCCGTCTCCAGCACGGGCGTCGTGATCTCGACGAGCGACTCGAAGAGCTCCTGCTTGATCCGGTCGGTCGACTCGCCGAAGACGCGCGTCCAGCCGTCGCGGGCGGGCAGAAGCGTCTCCGCATCGACGAGCATCAGCTCCTCCTCGACGCCGAGCGACCACGGCGGCGCCGAGCCGAAGCGCACTACTTGCCGCGGACGCCGTGCACGGGCCGGCCGGCGGCTTCCCACGCGTAGTACGAGGCGCTCGGGCCGTAGCCGGGGTCGTACCCGACGACATGCGGGTTGCGGCCGACCTCGACCGCGCGCTGCGCGTGGCGCAGGAGGTTCGGGTCGTCGCGCTCTTCCCAGACGAGCACGAGGTGCGCCGCGGTCATGAACTCGGCGACGAATCCGCAGTCGGGCGCCGGGCACGGGAACGGATCGGTGCGGACGCAGAACCAGCCGACGTGCTCGGCACCGTCCTCGCTCCAAAGCTGTTCGGCCTCCTCGGGGACGTCGTGCTCGACGATCCGCCGTTGGAGCTGGAACTCGGCCTCATTCACGGGCGCAACGGTAGCGCCGGTGGGCGGGTCGTCGCCAGAGCTGATCGCTTCCCGACTCAGCTGCGCTTGTAGCCCCAGCGCTCGAGGTCGCGGTTCAGCGCGCGGATGAAGGCGTCGCCCTTCATCTGACAGCATTGTTTGGCGTTCAAGTAGCCATGAGCAAGGTCGTACCGGAGTTGCTGCGAGCACGCGGCCCCTCGACCGAGCGAATACTCGTCGGCACACCAAGCCGCAAGTCCGCCTTCGCCAACAACGTGGTGCGTCGGATGGAGAAACCGCCGTAGCCGACGGGCGTCGGCCCGAATCATCGAGGGCATGCTCCGCGTGACCTCGACGAGCCGACCGCGCTTGCCGATCGTCCAGATCCGGACGGGTAAGACCGATCCGGCGTAAGTCGTATACGCCTCCACAAACCGCTTGTCCGCTGAGACGAAGTAGTACCGGCCATGGATTCGCCTGCCGCGGTAGCCGGCGCTGCCCCAGTCGTGCACGATCCAGTGAGGCCGCCGGCCGAGCAGGGCAATGAAGCTGTTGAGGCAGCAACAGGGGTTGTAGCTGGTGAACAGATCGAGCGACAAAAGCCGGCGTCCGCTGGCCCACGTCGCGAAACGCGAGCGGAAGACGGGCCGGCTTGAACGGATACCACGCATAACCCGTCCAGGTGCATGCCTCGAAATTCCCAGAAGGTTGGGGACAGATCCGATGCCGCAAGACGATCCGCGCACTGCGGCGGATCCGGACCGTCATGTGACTCACCGCCAAGTCAAAGCGGGGGGAGTGCCTGTACGCAACGGTCGCGACGTAGCCCTCCGAGCGCTTTACGACACGGAAACCTCTCTCGCTTCCGCCGCCGCCGCGCTCGCCGATCCCGCCGCGACGAGGGCAAGAAGGCCGGCGAGCAGCACACCGCGACGCATTCCGCGATCGTAACGCGGCAGAGGAGGCGCTCCCAGCCCCGTGCCTACCGGAGATCGGCGACCTCGGTTACACAACTGCAACTCGACTTCTCGGCCTAAGATCGAGTCATGGCGCAGCTTGCAGTCGGGGACGCGACATACGAGATCGCACAGCTCGACGCGAGCGCGACGCGCCTTCCGTACACGCTTCGCATCCTCCTCGAGAACGTGCTTGCGCAACGGCGGCGACGCGAACGCCGTCAGCGACTGGGTAGCGACCGCCGAGCCGTCGCAGGAGATCGCGTTCATCCCCGGCCGCGTGCTGCTGCAGGACTTCACCGGCGTGCCGGCGTCGTCGACCTCGCCGCGATGCGCGACGCGATGCGCGACCAGGGCGGCGACCCGAAGAAGATCAACCCGCTCATCCCGTCGAGCTCGTCATCGACCACTCGGTCCAGGTCGACGAGTTCGGGTCGCGGCTCGCGATCGAGCGCAACGTCGAGCTCGAGTTCGCAGCGCAACCAGGAGCGCTACGCAGTTCCTCCGCTGGGGGCAGGGCGCGTTCGACAACTTCAAGGTCGTGCCGCCGGACACCGGCATCGTGCCACCAGGTCAACCTCGAGTACCTCGCGCGCGTCGTCGACGTGCGCGACGGCAAGGTCGCTTACCCCGACACGCTCGTCGGCACCGACTCGCACACGACGATGATCAACGGCCTCGGCGTGCTCGGCTGGGGCGTCGGCGGCATCGAGGCCGAGGCGGCGATGCTCGGCGCAGCCGGTCTCGATGCTCATCCCGCAGGTCGTCGGCTTCAAGCTCACGGGCAAGCTGCCCGAGGGCGCGACCGCGACCGACCTCGTGCTCACCGTCACGCGAGATGCTGCGCAAGAAGGGCGTCGTCGGCAAGTTCGTCGAGTTCTTCGGCGCCGGGCCTCGGCGCGCTCGCCGCTCGCCGACCGCGCGACGCATCGCGAACATGGCGCCCGAGTACGGCGCGACGTGCGGCATCTTCCCGTCGACGCCGAGACGCTCGGCTACCTGCGCTTCACCGGCCGCGACGAGCGCAGGTCGCGCTCGTCGAGGCGTACTGCAAGGAGCAAGGCCTCTTCTGGCACGACGAGCACGCGCGACCCGGAGTACACGCGACATCGCTCGAGCTCGACCTCGCGATCGTCGAGCCGTGCCTCGCGGGCCCGAGCCGCCCGCAGGACCGCGTCCCGCTCGCGCGACGCGAAGGAGATCGTTCGACCGACGTCGCTCGAGAGCTCGTTCGGCGCCAAGCCGCGCGAACGGCAAGACGCCGTCGACGACGGCGACGTCGCACGCACGGCTCGGTCGTCATCGCCGCGATCACGAGCTGCACGAACACGTCGAACCCGTCGGTGCTGATCGCCGCGGGCCTCCTCGCGAAGAAGGCGGTCGAGCAGCGGGCTCACGCGCAAGCCGTGGGTGAAGACGTGCCTCGCGCCCGGCTCGAAGGTCGTGACCGAGTACCTACCGCGCCGCCGGCCTCGACACGTACCTCGAGCAGCTCGGCTTCAACATCGTCGGCTACGGCTGCACGACGTGCATCGGCAACAGCGGCCCGCTCCCCGAGGCGATCTGCGAAGCAGATCGACCGAGAACGACCTCGTCGTCGCAGCCGTGCTCTCCGGCAACCGCAACTTCGAGGGGCGCGTGCACGCCGAGGTGCGCGCGAACTACCTCGCGTCGCCGCCGCTCGTCGTCGCGTACGCGCTCGCGGGCACGATGGACATCGACCTCGCGACCGAGCCGCTCGGCAAGGGCAAGGACGGCAAGGCCGTCTTCCTCAAGGACATCTGGCCGACGCGCGACGAGGTCGACGCGGTGATCGGCGAGTCGGTGCAGGGCGAAGATGTCTCCGAACGTCTACGCCGACGTCTTCGACGGCGACGAGCGCTGGCGCGCGCTCGACACGCCCGAGGGCGAGCTCTACGCGTGGGACCGACGAGTCGACCTACGTGCGCACCCGCCGTACTTCGAGGGCATGCCGCGCGAGCCGCAGCCGGCTGGCGACATCGAGGGCGCGCGCTGCCTCGCGATGCTCGGCGACAGCATCACGACCGACCACATCTCGCCCGCCGGCGCCATCAAGACCGACTCGCCCGGCCGGCAAGTACCTCGTCGAGCACGGCGTCGAGCGCAAGGACTTCAACTCGTACGGCGCGCGCCGCGGCAACCACGAGGTGATGGTGCGCGGCACGTTCGCGAACGTCCGCCTGCGGAACCAGCTCGCGCCCGGCACCGAGGGCGGCGTCACGCGTCATCTTCCCGACGGCGAGGAGATGACGATCTTCGACGTCGCCGAGCGCTACGCGAAGGAGGGCGTGCCGCTCGTCGTCCTCGCGGGCAAGGAGTACGGCTCGGGCTCGTCGCGCGACTGGGCGGCGAAGGGCCCGCAGCTCCTCGGCGTGCGCGCGGTCGATCGCCGAGAGCTACGAGCGCATCCACCGCTCGAACCTCGTCGGCATGGGCATCCTGCCGCTCGCAGTTCATGCCCGGCGAGAACGCCGCGTCGCTCGGCCTCACCGGCCGCGAGGAGTTCTCGATCACCGGCCTCGACAACGGCAACTCCGACGAGGTCACGGTGCGCGCCGACGACAAGGAGTTCCGCGCCCGCGTGCGCATCGACACGCCGCACGAGCGCGAGTACTTCCAGCACGGCGGCATCCTCCAGTACGTCCTGCGCCGCCTGCTCGCCGGCTAGCTCAGGCGAGAGCACGCACTGGCGCATGCAACCGTCTGCGCTCACTAGCTCCGCTGACCGCCGCTAGATCGGCTCCTTGCTGACGAGGTTCCCGTCCTGGTCGTACCCGGTTATTTCGGTGGCGTGGACTTCACTCGACTGCTGGTCTGCGGGAATGTCGTACGCGAAGAAGCCTGCATTGATCGGGGCGGAAACCCAGACGATGTCCGGTTGGACAGTGCTGCCGTCGCTGAACTGGATCAGGACCCGACTGACAGCCGGACTCATCGCGTAGCCGAAGACCGAGAACGGCACCTCGGGGCTGCCCGCGGGGATGTTCGTCGTCTGGGCGGGCTGGCTTGGGTCATGCGGCGGGATGGTCAGTTCCGAGACGCCGACTGGCTGCTCCGAAGAGCCGCAGCTGCCTGCGAGATGCGCCCATATCCAGCAGAAGTCGTAGCGGCCCGTGGCGGGCGCGACCCATAACGTTCTTGTCTCCCCGCCGATGGTCGCCTGCTCGATCTCGCGCCAGTCGTCGCTCACCGCTACTGGACTCGCCCCGGCGGGAGCGGGGCCGCGAAACATTTGCGAGAAGTTCCTGAACTCCACCTTGACCGAAGGCGGAGCAGACGACGGCTGGCCCCAGAACGGCAATACGTCGCGCACGAGTGCCCACGCGGGAGTCGCAACCAAGACCGCAGCCAGCATCACCGCGACCCCGATGGCGATCAGCGGCCAACGGCGACGCACGACTGCCGAACGGCTGAGGCGGGTCTGTGATCCAGCGCGGTGCAACACGTCGCTCCAGTCCGCGCGACCGCCGTCGGGGAGCGGGTGGATGCGCTCCAACTCGGCGAGGATCAGTGGGTCCATATCGATCATCGTTCGACCTCCTGTAACGACTGGCGTAGGGCTTGATGGGCCGAGTTGAGCGTCGCCGACACCGTCCCGACCTCGACATTCAGCGCGTCGGCGATCGCGCGGTAGTCGAGGTCGGCGTAATAGCGGAGGTAGACGGCCAGGCGCTGCCGCTCCGGCAGCGCAGCCACCCAGGCGCGAACGCCCGACTCATCGGTGGCACGACCGTTTGCACCGGCTACCTCGACGGCCTCGGATTCCTCGTGCCGCGCTACACGACGGCGTCGGGTAGCCAACGAGGCGTTCACGACCATTCGCCACACCCACGCTTCGAGCGGCCCTTCGCCCCGAAAAGAGGACTGCTCCCGCAGAGACTGCGCGAATCCGTCCTGCACTGCGTCATGCGCGATCGCCTCGTCATCGAGGATCGCTGTCGCCACCCGCAGGAACTGGCGGTAGCGTCGCCGGTAGACATCTTCAAGCTCGCCAGTAAGCGGCTGATTTCGTGCCATCACCCAAACGATGCACGACGGGCCACGTTTTGTTTAGTCGCTCGCCGCGCTCAGGGGACATTCCGGAACACTGGCCCAAGCGACGGCCCTCTCCCTAGCGGCGTATAAGTAGGGCGATGCGCACCCGCGGACTCACGGTGCTACTCATCCTCGTACTCGGCGTGGCCGGTTGTGGGGGGAGTCAGATCGCGGCGACGTCGAAGCTACCGGGCCTCGACGCTGCCTGCGGGGTCGGGTACCCGCGCGTTCGCCCAGCCCAGATCAACTTTTGCGGCGACGGCAGTTTCGTAATCACACGCATGAAGTGGTCGACGTGGAACGCAGTCAGGGCCGCCGGGCAGGGGACGGCCCACCTCAACGACTGCACCCCGTACTGCGCCCGGGGACATTTCCACGCGTTCGCCGTGAGTGTCGGGATAGGGCACCCAAAGGGTTGCCGCCACCGAACCCGCGCGTTCACGCAGCTCTCCGTTGTTCGCCGTTCGGCGCGCGACGGCCAGACAGCGGCGCCTGTCACTTACGTCTTCGGCTGCCCGTAGCTCAGGCGACATTCCCGAGCACTGGGGCAGCCGAGCGTTGTTGTCAGATCGGGTTCGGGCGGCCTGGCGTCAGGGCTGGAGACTCTTCGGCGGCCAGTTCGCCGGGTTCATCGTCCGACCTCGTTTGCTGAGCGGCATCCGATCGCGGGGGAAGCAGGAGGCGAGGACTGCGCCGTCGGCTCGTATCCGGATCGCCATCAGACCTGGATTCGCGCTGAACTCCTGCGGCGCGTTCCCTGGGTGTACCGGGACGGTCATCGCCAATGGGAAGCCTCGGTAGGCGTGGGTGGCGCGACAGGTGACGAGGTCGCCCGGCCGGAGCGCTCCCGGCGCGAACGTGCGGGTTTGGCTCATGGCGACGAAGGCGTTACGTCGCGGTTCGAGACGAACGACCGGCTTTCCGAATCGGGTGGCGAGTCCGAGCTTGGCCACCAGCGGGACATCCGTCGCGAAGACGCCCCCGCCGCCGAAGTGGACGGCTTTCCCGTTCACGCTGCCGGTGATCGTGAAGTAGTCGGGGCCGGTTGCCGGGCAGAGCTTGGAAGGAACCGAACGGCAAGCCTGCATGGGCTCTCCGCCGCATGAAGTGTTTAGGCCGTCCCCGCACGTCGCGCTCGCGGGTGGGTAGGGCTGCGGATTCGTAACGAGGGTGGGCTGGGCAGCGATGGCCGCACATGCCTTGGCGGGATCCGCCACATCGCCGCTGGCCGGATCGCACTTGAGATGGAAAATCGCGCGACCGCCGTTCCCCTCGGGCATCGTGCTACGGCCTGGGAAGCCGGAACTGACAACAAGCACAGTGAGTCTTGCCGGCACCGGGCTTACCGCCCCAGGCCCTCCACGCTCTACGGCGAACGCCGTGGCGGCAGCGACGACCACGACTGCGATGAGCGCGATCCCCAGCCGCCGCCGTCTCGCCCGCCGCTTTGCCTCGGCAACCAGCGGATCGACAGAGACAGGCAGACTCGGAACACGCACAGCCATAAAACCATTATGGCTAGTACCAGACCCAGACGTCAAACGAGATCTTCAGGGGACACTCCCGAGTACTGGGCAATACGTCACTTGCGGGGGATAGTGCGGCAGAAGTCAGCGGCCGCATTCTTGCTTGGCGCGTAGGCGGTGATTGTCAGGTCGGGCCCGCGGTATTGACACGCCTTCGTCCCGAGCGGTCTATCGACGACCTGCCTCGGTGGCGGAAACCGCCGCGCCGACGACTCTGCCAGCGATCTCGGGCCGTGGATAGCGACATAAAACGGGTGGCCCGGCACGACGGTGGACCGCAGCACCACCGTCACATCCGGATCGGGATGGCGATTCGGATGGCAAAGAGTGCGCGCTAGAGCGTCGCCGGGCCGGGCGTAGAGAGATGTCCGCACGCCCCACCGACACACCAGGGCGTATCCGCCGTAGCCGGTATTCGGCGCGACCTTGACCCAGCGATTCGACCCTTCCTCGCCCGCAGACAGGCTCCTCGCCTCGCGACTGCAGTCCTGCCGCACCTCCGCGGCGGTCCCTCCGTACGTTCGAACGAGATAGAGGTGCGCACTGCGCTGGTACAGCGCGCACGTCGAAATGATGGCGCCGTCGCCGCACCCCGCCACAACGGCGGCGACTGCGACGAGCGCGATAGAGCCCGCAAGCACGCCAGTCCGTGACATGGCCAGACCCTAAACCCCGAATCCAGGGGACAGTCCTGTGCGCTGCGCATCCGAGTCCGAGCTACATCGACACGGCGGCGAGCGCCACCGGGAGCCCCACTGCATCGACCGCCAGAAGCTCGAGGACGGCCCGATCGAGAAGTACCCGCCTACTCGCAACTCGAAAGACGACGAAGCACACGGCGGCGATGTAGACGACCCCGACTGCCCAGTTGCTGCTGGTCGCCCATCCGGTAACGACAAGGTCGACGGCGACGCCGAGCTCCAGCGCCGTCATGACTGCGGCAACGACCGCACTGACCGAGACGCACGCGAACTTCGCTGCTGCCGCGAAGGTATCCACCTCGACCGACAGGCTACCGCTGAACCGCGTCAGCCCCTGGCTGATTGGCCCTGCAGCACCGGCGGGTCGGCGCTCCAGGGGAACGTGATCCAGCGTTCGGTGCGCCGCCACACGTAGTCGCAGCTGACGACCGACTGCGGCTTCTCATAGAGCACGGCGCACCGAATATCCGCCACCTTTCCCGCGCAGAACTCCTGGACGAGCCGCAGCGTCGCGCCGGTGTCGGCCACGTCGTCGGTGATCAGCACGCGCTGCTCCGCGAAGTCGACCAGATCGGGCACCGGCGGCAGGATCATCGGCACCTCGAGGCGCTCGTCGACGCCGGTGTAGAACTCGACGTTCATCGTGAACGTGTTCTTGATCCCGAGCGCGTAACCGACCGCGCCGGCGACGAGTAGCCCGCCCCGGGCGATGCCGAGGATGATGTCCGGAACGAACCCGTCGGCGACTGCACTCTCGGCGAGCGAGCGTGCACCCTCGCCGAGGTCGCTCCATGTCATGACCTCGCGTTCGCTCACGAGGCGTGAGCCTAGCGACCTTTGCCGCGCGAGTTGACGCCTGCGATGCTTGCCCGGCGATGGGCCTCCGCGACTTCTTCCGGCGACACGCGAACGTGTTCTCGTACACAACTGACGAGGTCGAGGGCGGTCGCGGGAACGAGGACACACTCGTCGAGGAGTACGGCGAGCGCGCGGTCGAGGCGGAACAGGCACAGCCCTTCACTCCCAAGGCCGAGGTAGTACCGCTGCACCTCAGCGGCATCGCGGGACTCAAAGGCGACGTCTCCTACGACGAGATCGCAGACGGCGACGCGCCTCGAGACCAGAAGCCCTGAAATCCCGGACGCGCTGTCCTGCCGACCGAGCCGAGCCGCTCCTCCTACTTCACGGCAGCGGCGACCTGGGCGAGCGGGCGGTAGACGAGATTGGTCTGGTACCCGTGCTGCGTCGTCCAGTGGTCGTTCGCGTACGCGACACCGGCCCGGCTCATGCGGAGCTGGCTGATCATCCACGGCAGATGGTCGATGACGCGATCCTTGCCCGTCGTGAGGTTGAGCGCCCGGACGTAGGCCGTGCGGCGGATCGCGGTCGAATAGACGGCGATATTGCCGTGGACTGCGATCGCATGTGACCGCTTGGGATTCACGAGCGTGTACGTCGTCTTCAGCGCGCCCGTCTGCGCGTCGTAGACGGCGAGCTTCGCGCTCGGCAGTAGCACGAGGAGGTTGCGGCCGCTCAGCGCGACCTGCAGCGGCTGCTTCGCCGGCGTCACCGTCGTGAGCAGGTTGCCGCTCGCCGAGTAGACGTGGATCGCCGGGTTGGGAGCGCCCCACTGCCACTGCTGCACGGCGATGCGGTGCAAGTCGGCGGCGACCGCCTCGACTGCCGTTCCGCCGAGCACGAACGGCTTCAGCTTCGTTCCGTGCAGCTTGTAGAGCCCGCCGCCGGTGATCGCGCCGGTCGTGTCGGTCGTCCACTTATTGACGAGGATGTCGCTTCCCGACGTGACGAAGCCGCCGAACCACGTTCCCGCGCACGCATGATCTCCCCCGCCTGCCCCGCACTCGCCGCCGTACCGGATCGAGGTGGCGACGTGCCGCTCTTTCGGAGCGAGCACCGACGAAGTGAAGACGTAATCGTCAGCCTCGAGGTTGCCGCCTTGCAAGATGCGCCACGCGACCCGATTCCCCGCGATCGCGAGCCGGTTGACGCCGACCCCGACCGTCGAGTCGGCTCCGGCAGTTTGCTTTCCGCTCACCTTCTTCGTCACGCCGGTCTGGGTGTTCCACACGAACACGCCGTTTGGGGCCTTGGGGGCAGCCGCGACGTCGTAGGCGACGCTCGTGCCGCTGATGGCGAGCGCCTCGATCGGCGAGTGCAGGTGCACGATCTTGACGCCGGTCCCCGTGGTCCCGGCTGCGCTCGGGATGAGCGCGAGGCACCATCCCGCGAGCGCGAGGACGGCGGCGGTTCCAACGAGGCTCTTCATGGCTTCCCCTTTTGATCGGCGATCACGATGACACGGTATGGCAGAAGCGCTAACGACGCTCTAACGCGAGCGCGTCAACCCGCGTCGGCGCCTGCGTGCTCACGCTCGAGCCCGGCAGCGGCCGCCGCCGTGAGGAACGCCGCCGCGGTGGCGATCCACCACCACAGCTCCGCCGAATACGAAGCCTTCTGCGTGATCGCGTAGAGCGCGCATCCAACAACTGCGGCGATCGCCACGACGAGGCCCACGATGGCGACAAGGCTGCGCCGGCGCGCACGCGTGAGACCGAACGCGACCGCTGCCAGGGCAAGCACTTGCGCCTCGGTCGCCCACGGATACGCCGGGTCGATCGCATCACCGTAGAACCTCACGACCGCGACGACCATGAAGACGACCGCTGTCGCCGCCGCCGCGATCTTCGCACCGAGCACGATGTTGTTCTCCCGCCTCTCCGTCAGCAGGGCGGCGACAACCGCGAGGATTACGAGGACGTAGGTCGCGCGATCGCACGCGTACACCCACCAACCGCCTGAACCGGCCACCTCGAAGCCGAAGGCGACGAACGACGCGAGCACCGCGATCGGTGTGAGGATCCTTCCCATGCGCGCGACCCTAGACGGCGCCTCGGCTGGCACCACTAGAGCAGTTCTCGAAACGCGCGGGCAAGCCCGGGGGTCGGAACGACCGGCTTGAGCGCGACATAGCGGGGCGTCCACGCCGTTGGCTGGAACTTCCCGAGGTACGTCGTCAGCGACCGGAAGCGATAACGCCTATCGAAGAACGAGACGAGCGGGCCGAGCGTCCGGAAGAGGAGCCGGCCGCGCCAGTCGATCTGCGACTCGAAGCCGCGGAGCGGCGCGACGTCGAGCCAGGCGCACGCGGCACCCGCCGCCGCAAGCGTCGCGAGCGCGTGGACGACCGCCGCCTCCGTAGCGCCGTTCGCCGCGTCCGGGCGGCGGATCAGATCCTCGAGCAGCCAGCCGTTCGCCGCCGGAACCGGCGAGCAGGCGACGAGCGCGTCCACCCGCCCGTCACGCCACGCGAGAAAGAGACGCTTCTCGTTGACGCGCGCGAGCGGCGAGGCGCGGAGGAACGAGCCGGCCGGCGCGCGTCCGAGCCCGCTCTCCCATGCCCGGAGCGCGTCGAGCACCGCCGCGTCGTCGCCGGGCCGTGCTCCCGCACCTCGACGCCTGCGCGCCGCGCGACGTTGAGGCACCAGCGCAGGTGCTTGCCGGGGTCGCCGCGCGGCATCCGCCACATCGCGAAGTCGAAGTACGGCTGCTCGCCGATCTTGAGCACGACATAGCCAAGCCGCCGCGCGGCGCGCGCGACCTCTTCCCCGACGAGGACGAGGCAGATGCGCCGTCGCCGCGCGCGGAGCGCGCGCGTGAGGCCGCGGAGGAACGCCTCGGGGTCGTCGGCGAGCGGATCGGCCCAGACGAGCGCGATGCGTCCATGCTCGAGATACGGCGCAGCTCCGGCCCCGTTCTCATGCCACTGCCACGGCGCGTCGTAGCGGACGAAGACCGAGAACGGATTGCGGCCGTGCTCCTCGAGAAGTTGCGCGGCGTCGGGGTCCACCGCGCGAGCCTACGCCGCGATCAGCCGCCGGTGAGCTTCGAGAAGTCGACCACGTTCGTCGGCGCCGTCAGCGTCACCGGCTCGTTCCAGGCGCTAAACGTGATCGTGCCGCCGCCGGAGCCCGTCTTCACGAGAGCCACCGGATACGGCGTCCCGGTCGCCGCGACGTAGAACGTGCCCTTCTTCGCTCCGTCGTTGAGAGCGACGACGCTCTGGCCCTTGTATGTCGTAGCTCCCGTGTTCTCGAGATGCGAGTCGGAGCCCGACTTCAGCTTGTCGAAGATCGCCTTCGCGCTGGCGAACGAGACGATCGGGTGGAACTGCGAGTTGTTCACCGGGAACTTCAGCCACTTGCCCTGGAGCAGCTGCGCGATCGTGGCGCCTGCCGCACCCCCGAACTGCGACCAGAAGGCGGCGTCGCCCTTCATGTAGCCCTCGCCACCGACGATCACGAGATCGACCTTCTTGCCGTTGATCGTCATCGAGCCTGTCGCGCCCTGGTCTTTGACGATCGACAGGTCGATGCCGATCGGTCCATTCGCCGCGGGCACGTTGCCGCCCATGTGCAGGGAGCTCGCGGAGTCGGCTGCCTTCACGGCAGCAGCGAGCACCTGAGGCGCCGTCTTCGACGCCATGCCGTTGTCGCTCGCGCTCGTGGTCGTGCTCGACGATGAACCGCTGCCGCCGCAACCGGCGGCGACAAGCGCGAGGGCGAGGACGAGTGCGGCAAGGAAGGAACGCATCGCGGCGATCCTCGCACAGTCCGCGGACGGCGCGCAGCGAGAACGGCGGCTCCCGATTCGTAGACTCCGGCTCGTGGACGACCGGACGCCAAGCTGGGGGATCAGCCCGGTGCCGGAGCGGCTCCAGGTTCTCGGCACGCTCGACTCGCTGCTCCTCTGGGGGAACCTCTCCGTCTCGCTGCTCGTGATCGTGATCGGCGCGCTGCTCGTGCCCGCGCTCTCGCTGCCGACGGCGCTGCTCGCGATCGGAGTCGGCGCGATCGCCGGGAACGTCCTGCTCGGGATCGCGGCGGCGATCGGCGCCGACGCGCGCGTGCCGGGCATGGTCGTGCTGCGCGCGCCGCTCGGGCAGCGCGGCTCGTGGCTGCCGACCGCGTTCAACGTCGCGCAAAACGTCGGCTGGTCGACGTTCGAGCTGATCATCATCGCGACGGCCGCCGCCGCGGCCTCCGAGCGGATCTTCGGCTGGCAGGGAAAGTGGCTCTGGACGCTCGTCTTCGGCGTGCTCAGCTGGGCGCTCGGGATGCTCGGGCCGATCGGCTTCGTCCGCCGCTACCTCCGCAAGGTCGCGTCGTGGGCGCTGCTCTTCTCGATGGGCTACCTCACGTACTGGGCGGTATCGAAGGCGCACCTGCACGCGTTCTGGAACGCGCCCGGCACGGGCGGCTTCCCGAGCTTCGGCCAGGCGATCGACCTCGTGATCGGGAGCGTCGTCTCGTGGACGCCGCTCGCCGCCGACTACACCCGCTTCGCCAAGGATCGCCGCAGCGCCGGCGTCGGCGCGGGCGTCGGCTACTTCGTGCCGACGATCTGGTGCATCGCGCTCGGCTGCCTCATCGTTCTCGCGCGCCAGGTCTCCGATGCGCAGGAGCTGCCGGGCGCCGTCGCCGCGGCGGGCGGGGTCGCGTTCGCCGCGCTCATCGCGATCACGATCGCCGAGAGCGAGAAGGCGTTCGCCGACATCTACTCGACGGCCGTCTCGATCCAGAATCTCCTGCCACGCGTCTCGCAGAGGCTGTTGATCACGCTCGTCGCGGTCGTCGCGACCGGGCTCGCGCTCGTCCTGAGCTTCGGCGGCGCGTTCGAGAACTTCCTCCTTCTGCTCGGCTCGTTCTTCGTGCCGCTGCTCGGCGTGCTCGTCGCCGACTGGCTGCTCGCCGGTTGCCGGTACACCGAGGAGCGGATCTTCGGGGGCGCCGAACTGGAGGCCCGCGGGATTGATCGCGTGGGCCGCCGGGTTCTGCCTCTACCAGTGGCTCTCGCCCGTCGGGCCGGCGTTCTGGACGAACCTCGTCGACCGCACGCACCCCGGCCGCGTGACCTTCACCGCGTCGTTGCCGAGCTTTGCCGTCGCGTTCGGACTCATGCTTGCGCTTACCCTTGCGAGTCGTGCCGTCGCTCGCCGTGATCGGGCATCTATCGCGTGACGTCATCGCGGGCGCGGAGCCGCGCATCGGCGGTGGGCCGTGGCACGCGGCGCGCGCGCTTGCAGCGCTCGAAGCCGACGCCGTGATCGTCGCGGCGTGCGGGACGGAGGACGAGGACGCGTTCCGCGCCGAGCTCGCCGAGACCGGCGTTCCGTTCGAGCTCCACGCGCGCGGCCGCACGACGGCGTTCTCGTTCTCGTACGACGCGGCCGGAGTACGGACGATGGCAGTGGACGCGATCGGAGAGCCGTTCGCCCCGGAGGTCGACGCCGACTGGGTGCAGGTCGCGCCCCTGTTGCGCGGCGACGTCGTCATGCCGCGGGCGCCACACGTGCTGCTCGACGGGCAGGGGCTCGTCCGTCGCCCCGCGCTCGGCCCGCTCGAGCTCGACGCGGCGTTCGATCCGGAGCTGCTGCGCGGTGTCTCGATCCTCAAGCTCTCGGATGAGGAGGCCGCCGTCGTCGGCACGGTCGACGTGCCGGAGCTCGTCGTGACGCACGGCGTGCTCGGCGCGACGGTGAACGGCACGCACATCGCGGCGGATCCCGTCGACGCCGACCCGACCGGCGCGGGCGACATGTTCGCGGCGGGCTACCTTGCCGCGCGCGCTGGCGGTGCCGAGCCAGTCGAGGCAGGCCGGAGCGCAGCAGCGCTCGTGTCGGCGATCCTTTCCTCGTGATCGCAGCAGTCGGAACGGTGGCGGGCGTGTTCCTCGTCGACGTCGAGGACGAGTCGCTGCTCGGTGACGGCACGGAAGTCCCCGCCGCCGAGGCGCCCGAAGTCGGCCTGCCGCGCGTCGTCGCGGCGGCGCGCGCGGGCGCGACCGTCGTCGCGGTCGTCGAGCGGCGCCCTCCGCTCATGCTCTCGAACGACGGCGGCGCAACGTGGCGCGAGGCGGGCGGCGGCCTGCCGCCGGGGTTCGCGGTCGCGATCGCGGAGGACGACCCCGACCGGATGCTCTACGCGGCGCGCAACCGGCTCTACGTCTCGGCGAACGGCGGCGTCTTCTGGCGCTCGCTCCCGTTCGAGCTGCCGGACATCGACTCGGTCGCCTGGATCGACTAGAGCCGGAACTCGCCGCGCGCGACGACGACCGCCGAGCCGCCGACTTCGATCTCGTCCTCCGAGCGCGCGACCGCATAGAGCGTCGACGGCCGGCCGATCTCCGCGCCCTGGTGGATCTCGATCTCCTGCCCGAACTCGGTCCGCCCGTGCCGGGCGAGGTGGAGCGCGATCGGCCCGGCGGCCGATCCCGTCGCCGGATCCTCGGGCACGCCGTGCGCGGGGACGAAGACGCGCGCCTTCCACGCGTCGCCATCGCGCGCGATGCACGCGGTGCCGTACGGCGAGAGCGTCTCGAGCGCGCTGAAGTCGGGGCGAAGCTCCGCAATGATCTCGGGCGAGGCGAGCTCGACGACGACGTGCTGCGGCCCCTGGCGGTAGAGCTCGACCGGCGACTCCGCTGCGTCACATCCGAGCAGCGCGAGCAACGCGTCGGCGTCCGCGTACGGCTCGTGGGAGAAGGGCGGCTGTGTCATCCACCCGAACTGGATCCGCGAGCCGTCGCGCTCGAGGCGCACGGGCACGACTCCCGCGCCGCATTCGAGCCGGATCTCCTCGAGCTGCAGTGGCCCGGCGAGAACGAACGCTGTCCCGAGGACCGGGTGCCCGGCGAACGGCAGCTCGAGTGTCGGCGTGAAGATCCGGATCCGCACGTTTCCTTCGGCGGACGGGGGGTAGACGAACACCGTCTCGCTGAGCTTCATCTCGCGCGCGAGCGGCTGGAGCATCTCCTCGGCGATCTCGCGCGCATCGGTGAAGACCGCGACCTGGTTCCCTGCGAGCGGTACGTCTGTGAAGACGTCGGCCACGACGTAGCGCGAGATCGGCACACTCCAAGTCAACCACAGCAACCGCAGGGGAGGCTCTACATGCAGAAGCGCCGCTTCACCCCCAGTCCGGCGATGGCCGTATCGCTGATTGCGCTCTTCGTCGCGCTCGGCGGCACGAGCTACGCCGCGATCACGTCACTGCCGAAGAACAGCGTCGGTGCACCGCAGTTGAAGAACAATGCCGTCACAGGACCGAAGATCAAGAACGGGGCGATCACCGCCGCGAAGATCAACGGTTTTGCTGTCGAGGGGTCGAAGATCGTCGGAACAGCAGGAGCGCCCGCCTATCAGGGTGTCTGGCAGGCCGGCCTCCCCGGGGATCTGGATCTCGGGTTCTACAAGGATCCGTGGGGGATCGTTCACCTTCAGGGGAGCGCCAAGACCAGCAGCGGGTCGGTCACCGGGACCATCTTCAACCTTCCTAACGGCTACCTGCCGGGGGGCAACCTCTGGTTGACCGCCTACGGCAGCTCCGGAACCACCGCGTACATCGAGATCACGGTCACGGGCGCCGTGAAGGTGGTTTCCGTCGCCCAGGACTACGTGAGCCTGAGCGGCCTCAGCTTCCGAGCCGGGTAGCTCGAGCGCTGGGGGTGGCGCCCGCAAACGCCACCCCCAACTCCGCCCGTCTACGCTTCCGCGCGGATGCCTGCGATCGAGGTCAGCGGCCTGCGGAAGGCGTACGGAAACCTCGAGGCCGTGCGCGGGGTCGACTTCACGATCGAGACCGGCGAGGTCTTCGGGCTTCTCGGCCCGAACGGCGCCGGGAAGACGACGACGGTCGAGATCCTCGAGGGCTACCGCAAACGCGACGCCGGCGAAGTGCGGGTGCTCGGACACGACCCCGAGCGGCCCGGCCCCGACTTCCGGGAGCGGATCGGCGTCGTCCTCCAGGCGTCCGATCTGTGGCCGAACCTCACCGTCCGCGAGACGCACACCGTGTTCGCCGGCTACTACACCCACCCGCGCTCGGTCGACGAGGTCATCACCCTCGTCGGTCTCGAGGAGAAGGCCGGCGCGCGCGTCAAGACGCTCTCCGGCGGGCAGAAGCGGCGCCTCGACCTCGGCGTCGCGCTCGTCGGCGACCCCGAGCTCATCTTCCTCGACGAGCCGACGACGGGGTTCGACCCGGCGGCGCGGCGCGCGGCATGGGAGATGATCCGTTCGCTCCGCTCGCTCGGAAAGACGGTGCTCCTCACGACGCACTACCTCGACGAGGCCGAGCAGCTCGCCGACCGCGTCGCGGTCATCCGCGACGGCGTTGTCGTGCGGCTCGGCACGCCGCGCGAGCTCACGAGCGCCGAGCTCGCGGTCGAGATCCGCTACCGCTCGGGCGGCGAGGACGTCGTCGTCCGCACGACCGAGCCGACGCGCGTCCTCAACGAGCTGACGGCAGACGCTCTCGCGCGGGGAGAAGAGCTCGAATCGCTCGAGGTTCGCCGGCCGACGCTCGAGGACGTCTACCTCGACCTCGTCGACGACGAGGCACCGGCGTGAGTCTGTTCGTCCACCAGATGCGCACCGAGCAGCGGCTCTACTGGCGCTCGCGCGAGTCGGCGGTGTTCACGTTCATCTTCCCGCTGCTTCTCTTCGTCCTGCTCGGCTCGGTCTACTCCGGCCACTACTTCGGCAAGCCCGCGTCGCAGGTTCTCCTCGCCGCGCTGCTCTCGTACGGCTGCGCGATGGTCGCGTTCGCGGGTCTCGCGATCACGCTCGTGATCCGGCGCGAGCAGTCACTGCTCAAGCGCCTGCGCGCGACGCCGCTGCCGGCACCGACGTTCGTCGCCTCGCTCCTCGCCTCGACGCTCATCGTGTTCGCGATCGAGGCGGTCGCGCTCTTCGTGCTCGGCGCCGTCGTGTACGGAACGCCGTTCCCGACCGAGGTCGGGTCGATGATCGCCCTCGTCGTGTTCGGCGGGATCTGCTTCGCGGCGATGGGAGTCGGGCTCGCCGGGCTCATCCACTCGGCGGAGGGATCGTCGGCCGTCGTCAATCTCATCGTCCTGCCGATGGCCTTCCTCAGCGGCGCGTTCGGCCCGACGCTCCACTACCCGCACGTCCTGCGCGTGATCGGAGACCTGCTGCCGCTGACGTACTTCGTCCGGCTCGCGGACGCGATCTACCTCTTCAACCAGCCGATCTGGTCGCAACCGCGCTCGCTCCTGATCCTCGGCGCGTGGGGCCTCGCCGGCCTCGTGCTCGCGAGGTTGAAGTTCAGCTGGCAGCCGCACGGGACGTAGAACGGGCACGCCGGGCCTGAACCCGGCGTGCCCGCACAGACCGGCGGTCTAGCTCGCCGAGTACGTGACGGTCACGGTCGCCTGTACCTGCTGGGTGCCGGCCTCGATCGGGGTCGGGGCCTTCGCCACGGCCGCCTCGGCCGCGTACATGATCGGGCCTGGCGTGCTGCTCTCGTTCGTGATGTGGAGGATGCCGCCAAGCGTCAGCCCGGCTGCGGAGGCGATCGCCTGCGCCTGCGTCTTCGCATCGTCGACCGCGAGCTTCAGCGCCTTCGCGTAGTACGTGCTCTGGTCCGAGACCGAGAGGCTCGGCCCGTTGACGTTGTTCGCCCCCGCCTTGGTGGCGTCGTCGACAAGCGCGCCGGCCTTGGTGATCGAGCTCGTCACGGTGACGGAGTTCGACGCCTGGTAGCCGGTGATCGTCTGACCGTCGCTCGAAGTCTGCGGCCAGAGCGAGACGGAGGAGGTCTGGATGTCGGAGCTGGAGATCCCGTCGCGCTTCATGGCATCGATGATCTCTTGAGCCTGCTGATTGACCTTGTTGGTCGCTTCTGCCGCAGTCGCCGCGTTCACCTGAACGCCGAAGTCGAAGGAGGCCTTGTCGGGAGTCGCGTCCACCGAGCCGTTGCCGGTCACGGTGATCGTCGTCTGGGAGGTGTTGGCCGCGCCGCCCCGGCTCGGCTGCGCGACGCCGGCGATCGCCGCTGCGACAAGCAGCACGCCGGAGAGGAGGAGGACGTACCTGAGTCTGTTCATGCCCTAGGTACGGCACGAACCAGCAGAACGTCACAGCGTCACACCGACAACGCCGTTCTTGCAACTTCGCCCGAGGGCCTTGCGAAATCGAGAGTCAGCCCCATACTGAGATAGCTGGGTCAGGAGAGCTGCGGGAGGGGGTCTGCGGATGAAGCACTCGATGGGCGAAAAGCGCCTCCGGTTCGTCGCGGGAGCGATTGCGTGTGCCGTGCTGGCGGCAATACTGGCCGGCGCCGCACCGGCGAGCACTTCGCACCTGGTCGTATCGCTCACGTTCGACGACGGGTACGACAACCACGCAACCGCAGCCGGCCCGATCCTCGCCGCCCACGGCATGATCGGCACCTTCTTCGTCATCTCGGGCTCCGTCGGGAGCAACGGCTACATGACCTGGCCGCAGGTGTCCGGGCTCGCCTCCGCCGGTAACGAGATCGGCGGCCACACGCTCCACCACTACGACCTGACCACCGTCAGCAACGCGGTGGCCCTGCAAGAGATTTGTGGCGATCGGGACGCACTGCTTTCGCACGGCCTCGCGGTGACGGACTTCGCGTATCCCGACGGCCACTACAACGCGGCGGACGAGCTGATCGCGCAACATTGCGGCTACAACAGCGCCCGTACGACCTCCTGGAACGGCGCGACGTGCTGGGGACCGTGCACGGAGTCGATCCCTCCACAGGATCCCTATGCGACGAACATCGTCGCCTTCGGCGGCGATCAGACAGTCACCGATATCGAGAACTCGCTCACGACGGCCGAGACCCACGGTGGCTGGGCGCAAATCCTCGTCCACCGCGTCTGCGACGGCTGCGGTCCCGGCGCCATGTCTCCCGCCGACTTGACCGCGCTGCTCGACTGGCTCCAGCCGCGCGCGGCGCAGGGAACGGTCGTCGAGACCGTGGCGCAGGTCATCGGCGGCCCGGTCAACCCGCCCGTCGACCCGACGGCGGCGAGTACTCCTCCGGCACCCGCGTTGAGCAGCGCCACACCCGCTAACGGGAGTATTTCGTTGCAGTGGGCGGCGCCGGCGTGGGACGGCGGGTCGGCGGTGACGGGGTACAACGTCTATCGGGGGACGTCGAGTGGCAGCGAGACGTTGCTGACGCAGGTCGGGAACGTGACGAGTTACACGGACTCGACCGCGACCAACGGGACGACGTACTACTACAAGGTCAGCGCGGTGAACTCCGTCGGTGAGGGGGCGCAGTCGAGCGAACTTTCCGCGCTTCCCGGGACGTTGAGTGTGGTCGCCTCGGATCAGTTCGGGCGCTCGGTCGCGTCGGGCTTCGGCACTCCCGATGTGGGGCCGCCGTGGGCGGTGAGCTCGACGAAGCAGACGAGCGTTGCGAACGACGAGGGCGTGATCTCTGGCTGGACGGGCGGAAACCAGGATGTGCAGGCGTCGAGCCCGGTCACGGCGAGCGACATGGATGTCGTTGCGCGGATCCGGTTGAGCGCGCAGGACCCGGTCGGCGCGAACTACCAGTCGCGTGTCGTTGCCCGCGCGCAAGCCGACGCGCGGAATGGGTACTCGGCGGTGATCACGCACACGACCGCGGGAGCGGTGAAGTGGTCGCTGCAGCGCGTCGTCAACGCCGGCGGTAGCGGCACGTTGGCCTTGGGAAGCGGCACGCTGCTCGCTTCCGGTGCCGCGGGGACGAAGTGGTGGGTGCGGATCGCCGTGCAGGGCACGCAGGTAAAGGCGCGCTTCTGGCAGGACGGAACGACCGAACCGTCGACGTGGAAAGTCAGCGCAACCGACACCCAATGGGCGAGCGGTCGCGCCGCGCTCGGCGTCTACACCGGCTCCGCCCTCGCAGCTCCCTACCCTGACACCGGCTTCAGCAACTTCACCTACAGCGTCCTGAACTTCACGCCGGTTGTTCCGACAGCGGCCTCCCTGAGGGTCACCGGTAGCGACGGGAGTGTGCGGGTGCAGTGGTCGGCGCCGGCGTGGGATGGCGGTTCCGCGGTGTCGGGGTATGACGTGTATCGCGGGACGTCGAGCGGCGGCGAGTCGTTGCTGGCTCAGGTCGGGAACGTGACGGCTTACACGGATTCGGCCGTGACGAACGGGACGACGTACTACTACAAGGTCAGCGCGGTGAACTCCGTCGGTGAGGGGGCGCAGTCGAGCGAGCTCTCGGCGACCCCGGCCGGGATACCGAGCCTGATCGCCTCTGATCAGTTCCAGCGCTCGGTGGCGGCGGGGTTCGGCACGCCCGATGTCGGGCCGGCGTGGGCTGTGAGTTCGACGAAGCAGGCGCGGGTCGCAAACGGCGAGGGCGTCATCTACGCGTGGACGACCGGAAATCGTGACGAGCAGGCGTGGATCCCTGTCTCCGCGAACGATATGGACGTCGTGGCGCGGCTGCGGTTGAGCGCGCAGGACCCGGTCGGCGCGAACTACCAGGCGCGGGTCGTTGCCCGCGCTCAGACCGACGCGCGAAACGGGTACGCGGCGGTGGTCACGCACACGACGGCAGGGGCTCTGAGGTGGTCGTTGCAGCGGGTCGTCAACGCCGGCGGCGCCGGTTCGTTGTCGCTGGGCAGCGGGACACTCCTCGCTTCCGGCGCCGCGGGGACGAAGTGGTGGGTGCGGATCGACGTTCAGGGCACCCAGGTAAATGCGCGGTTCTGGCAAGACGGAACGACCGAGCCGTCGACGTGGAAAGTGAGCGCCACCGACAGCCAGTGGGCAAGCGGCTACCCCGCGCTCGGCGTCTACGTCGGCTCCGGCCTCGCAGCCCCGTTCCCGGACACCGGCTTCACCAACTTCACCGCCACGGCGCTTCACTAGCGCTTCCGCCGAAGTGGATACGGCGCCGTGACGCGAAGGCCGCGGCGCCGTATTTCGCTGCTGGATCACCTCCTGGTCGGCGTTGGCTTCACGCTGCGCGGATGCCCGGTGGGTCGTCGAACCGTCTACCCGGGTGTCCGCGAGCGGCGAGGTAGGCGTATGGATGCTCGTAGAGCTCGAGGGCGTTTTCGCGGTCGCGGACGTCGAGCTCGACGAGTTCACCAGTGGCGTCGTCTTCGATGACGACTGCGGCGCGATGCCGGCGCCGGCTCCAGAGGAGGGCGATGTGGCTGACTCCAGAATCGCGGCGGGCGAGCTCCTTCGGATTGGCGTCGAAGGTGAGGCGGTAGCGGCGGGTCATCTGGGCTCCTTTCATCTGCCCGCAGTTCTACGCCCGCGCATGGAAAGGCCGGGCAACGGATCGGCACGCGTTTGCTACGCCTTCGCCAAGAGTCGGTTAGGGCTTTAGCTGACGGTGACGTGGAGCGTCTTCGCGGTGGTGGCGCCGTAGTTGTCCTGGGCGGTGACGGTCACGGTCCTCGGACCGGCCGTGGTGAACTTGTGGGCGACAGACGAAGTGGGGCCGCTCGTGACGGTGGCGGGCGTCCCATCGCCCCAGTTCCACGTGTACTTCGCGACAGCTCCGCCCGGGAAGGGATCACTCGGGCTCTTCGTCCCGAAGCGACTACTCACGTTGCGCTTGGCCGTTGTCGGGGCCACGCGAATCGCGAAGTTCGGGCCGGTCTTCGCGAACAGCGTCATCGAGTTCGGGGTCCCGAGACCGGTCGGGCCGTCGAAGCCGGTGGCCGCATCGCATGCGCTCGTGCCCGCCGCGACCGCACCGGTTGGCGTGTAGGCGCAGTCGAGCATTCCCGCCCCGAGATCGAAGATTCCGTTCGTGCTGTAGTCCGGACACTGGGCGGCGCCCTCGCCGGCGCAGATGCCGTTGCCGCCGGCCGTCACGTCATACGCAGAGCCGGCGTGCCCGTACAAGGTCATCGCGGGATACGGCACGCCGTGCGCTCCTCCGCCCAGCGCGTACGCCGCGGCAAGAAGCGGGGACGAGAGCGAGGTGCCTCCGATCGTCATCCACGTGGGACCGGTCGGGCACTGGGCCGACCCGCAGGCGTAGGAGTCGTAGATGTCGAAGCCCGTCAACGGGTCGCCGACCATCGAGACGTCCGCGACGAGCCGCTTGCCGCCGCAGCCTGCGCCGGCGTAGCCCGGCTCGTGCGTCTGCCATCCCTGACCGCCGAACATCGTGCTGCAGCCGCCGCCGGTGGCGCCGAGCGCGATGCCCATGTTGACCTCGTCGAACGCCTGCACACCGTTGTCGTTCCACACCGTCTCCGATGCCCGCGTCGCGTTCTGACCGAGGTAGAGCGACGTGCCGCCGACGGCGACGACCGTGTTGTAGGAGGACGGAATGTATGGCGCGTCGATGACCCCGTTGAAGCCGAGCCAGTCGAAGCTGTAGTAGCCGTCGTCGCCGGTAGCGGCGGTGATCGCGATCCCCGGATGGTTGAAGGCGGCCTGGAAGGTCGGATCCGCGACCTCGGGCTCGCCGAACGAGTTGCTGATCTCTGTCGCGTGCAAGGCCGCAGCCTCGTTCTCGGCCGCGGCGAGGTCGGAGTTGCTCTCCGAGTTCGCCTCGACGAGGAGGATGTGGCAGGCGGGACACGCGCCGTGCACGGCTTCGACGTCAAGCGACTCCTCGACGGACCAGCCGGTTGTGTCGTCCGCGGGCAGGCTCGACGGGCTGCCGGTCTGGCCGACGATGGTGAGGCAGCTGCTGCACGACAGCCCGTATTGCGCGTCGAACGCGTCCAGATCGCTCTGGATGGTGGGGTCGTTGAATGCGTCGACGATCGCCACCGTCTGCGTGGAGCCGGCCGTGGGCGAGGTCGAGAGGTGGTAGGCCGCTGCGATGTCGGAAGGCGTCAGGCCGAGGTTCGGGCCCATCGTGGCCGCACCGTTCGCGCCGCCCGCAGGGGTGAACCGCTGCGCGCCTTTCGTCGCCGCCGGCACGAGAACGCGGCGGAGCGCCGTGCATGTCGCCCTATGCGCCGTCGAGTTGGGCGCGGGCTGCGCGCAGACCGGAACTCCGACGGCGTAGAGCTGCGTCAATCCAGCACTCGCCGCTGCCGCAGAGACGAGAGCCGCCAGAGGGAGAGCGAGCAATACAACCTTCGGCAACTTTCCCACGATGCGCATCCGCCCTCGTTTCTCCGGGTAGGCAGGTGCCTACCGAACCTAGTGAGACTCGACACGGATCCCGACACGCGTGATCCCTCGTTCAGGCATTCGCCCGGGTTGCATTGTCGTTCTATCCGTACTACTCTGCATTGCAGACTAGTGTGGATCAGGCCCAACTCCTCAAAGGCGTGCTCGAACTGGCGGTGCTGGCAGTGATCGCGCGCGGCGAGACGTACGGCTACGAGATCCTCTCGACGCTCGAGGCCGCGGGACTCGACGGCGTCGGTGACGCCTCGGTGTACGGGACGCTGCGGCGCCTCGAGCAGGCCGGGCATCTCGAGTCGCGCCTCGTCGCCTCCGACAGCGGCCCGGCGCGGAAGTACTACGCGATCACGCCCGGAGGCCGACAACAGCTGGAGGCCGGCAGCAAGACGTGGACGCGCATCAGCGGCGCCCTCGACGGACTGGTGAACCCGTGACCGCGAAGGACTACCTCTACCAGGTCGATCTCGCGCTCGGTGACCTCCCGTGGCGGCAGCGCCATGAGCTCGTCGCGGAACTAGAGGCGCACATCGCGGAGCTTCCGCCCGGCGAGAACCTCGTGGAACGCCTCGGCTCGCCAGAGCGATACGCCGCCGACCTACGAGACGCTGCCGGCCTCGAGAGACGGCATGGCCTCCTCGCGTTCGCGCGCGCGCGCCGCCCGCGCAACGTCGTGATCGCCGTCGTCGCGGCCGTCGCGATAGGGCTCGCAATCGGCGGGGGCGTGTGGATCGCCAAGCGCAACGCGTGGATCGGCACGTACCAGCCGATCGTGCCGGGGAACGGTTCCCAGTATCCACCGTTCGCGCATCTGGCCCTTGGCGCCGACCTCGAAGAAGTGCAACTTCGGCCGGCGAAGCCCCTCTCGATCGGAGTGACCTTCGCCAACCACGGTCGCTTCGGCGTTCACGTGACCGGCATCTCACCGCAGCTCGAGGCCTTTCCGGCGAAGGGGCACTTCTACCTCTGGGGCCCAGCGCCGGACAACGGCGGGTACGGAACTCCGCGGAGGCGCTTCCACCCGTTCGACCTCGGCCCAGGGCAAGCGGCGTACGTCCTCTTCCGAGGCACGTACTACGCGAAGTGCCAACCATCAACAGGCGGATCGAGCTGGGGATTCACCGGATTCGACGTCCACTTCACCTTCCGCGGGCAGCCCAGCTACGCACCGATCAGGCTCAACCCGCCCCTCCAGATCGACAGCCCGAAGGGCTACGACTGCAGACAGATCAAGTACTGGCACACGATTACGGACGATCTCTGGCGATGACCGCCAACGAGTACACCCGCGAGGTCGAGTGGGCGCTGAGTGATCTGCCCTGGAGCCAGCGGCGCGACCTCGTCGCCGAGCTACGGGCGCATCTCGCGGAGTTCCCGGCGGACGCGAATCTCGTCGAGCGACTCGGAGAACCCGAGCGATACGCCGCCGAGCTTCGCGCCGCCGAGCACCTCGAGCGGCGCCGTGGGCCGATCGCGTTCATCCGCGCGCGACGCCCCCGCAACGTCATTCTCGTCGTCCTCTTGGTCGTCCTGGTCACACTCGCGATCGGTGCGGCGAAGTGGGTCAACACCTATCAACCGCTGCACGGCGGAAATGGCGCCTCTGAACGTCCCCCCGGCACGCACGGTCAGTTCGGCTCCGATGTCCAGGCGGTCACGATCCGCGAGGGCAAGCCGTTCGCCCTCGGCGAGACGGTCTGGAACACGGGCCGGTTCACCGTCCGGGTGCTCGGCGTGCCGTTCGAGCCCCCTGTGCCGTGGAAGGCGCGACTGCTGGTAGCGGGACCGCACAACCTCTTCGTCGGGAGAACTCGACTGAGGCCCTTCCATCCCTTCGACCTCGGACCCGGACAGGCGGCGTACCTCATCTTGAGTGGTGTGTGGAAGTGCCGCCGCGGTGGCTTTGCCTTCGGCGACACCGGAAGAACGATCGTCGACTTTCCCGTCCGGTACAGCTTTCTCTGGCGGACGGTGACGGCCGAGATCCCTCTGGGCCAGATGCTGGCCATTCAATCCACGACGCCCTGTTCGCGCGGATGACCGCCGACGCCTACGTTCGGCAGGTCGACTGGGCCCTCAGGGACTTGCCGTGGAAGCAGCGGCGCGATCTCGTGGCCGAGCTAGAGACGCACCTCGCGGAGTTCCCGCCGAACGCAAATCTCGTCGAGCGCCTCGGCTCGCCGGAGCGCTACGCCGCCGACATGCGCGCCGCCGCCGGGCTCGAGCGGCGTCACGGCCCGATCGCGTGGCTCCGCGCGAGGCGCCCGCGCAACGTCGTGCTCGTCGTCCTGTCGGTGGTCGTGCTCGTCGCTTGCGATCGGCGCGCTCGTCTGGATCGCCAAGTACCAGCCGCTCACGACCGGCAACACGTGGTCGTCGCCCGGCGCCATCGATTCCCCGACCGGCGACGGCGTCTATTACGTCTTCCATCAGGGACGGCGGTTCCGCTACGGCATGACGGTCGCGAACTCCGGCCGGTTCACGGTGCGTGTCCTGGACATCCCGATCGTCAAAGCGGCCTGGCCGGCCAGGTTCCGGCTCCTCGTGTCCCAACCGATGAAGCCGCACAGCGGGTCACCTCCCGGTCCGTATGTCCCGTTTCATCCCTTCGATCTCCACCCGGGGGAGCAACGCGGCATCGAGTTGAGCGGCCGCTTCAACCTGCCCTGCGACAGGCGCTCCACAGGGTGGTCGGAGGGCTGGGAGTGGATTCCTGTCCGCTACGGCTTCCTCTGGCACACGGGCACAGCCGAGGTTCCATTCCCGGAGCCGCTCACGTTCGTCTACCGCAAGAACGCCGCAGCGGGGTGCCAGTCCTCAAAGGGGCGCGGATGACGTCCGACGATTACATCCTCCAGGTCGAGCAGGCGCTCAGCGATCTGCCGTGGAGTCAGCGACGCGACCTCATCGCCGATCTCCGCCAGCACCTGGGGGAACTACCGCCCGAGACCGATCTCGAGACGCGGCTCGGGACGCCCGAGCGGTATGCCGCCGACCTCCGCGCCGTCGAAGGTCTCGAGCCTCGCACCGGCGTCCGCGCTTACTTGCGCGCACGGCGACCGCGCAACGTCATTCTCGTCTCACTCTTCGCGGTTGTGGTCTCCGTTGCGATTGGGCTCTCAATCGGCGCTTTGGTCTGGATCGACAGCTACCAGCCGATCGCCATGGGGAATCAGGCCCAGAGCCCGCTCGACTCAAAGCCTTCTTCTGGAGAGACCGGCGTGACCGTTCTGTTCCGCAAAGGCAGGCCGTTCCTGTACGGCGCCACGATTCAGAACAATGGACGCTTCTCGGTGCGGATTCTCGGCGTACCCAGAGGCATCACCGACTACTTCAAGGCCCGGCTCTACACGAACAAGCCCAATCCGGCCGTCAACGAGCGGCCGCTCGTGCCGTTCCGCCCCTTCGATTTGCACCCGGGTGAAGAACGCTGGCTTGTCCTGAAAGGGGTCTACGCGTGCACAGCCGGATCGTTCGGCGCCGGAGGTGGGACGCGGCGCGACACGATCCCGGTTCGTTTCAAGTTCCTGTGGAAGACAGAAACGACGTACGTTCCCGTCATGAACCCGCTGGCGATCGTCTTTCCGAAGAAGAACTGCTAGGCGGGTGCCCGGCTAGTCGGCGGCAGGCCGGATAGCGAGCGGCCACGTGCTCGTCGAGCTATTGCCGCGGATGTCGGTGACCCGCGCTTCGACCTCGTAGTCGCCGGGTGCCAGCCGGCTCGGATCGAGGCCGGTCAGGAAGAGATACCGCCCCGCGACCCCCTGGTACAGGCGCCGGTCGAACACCGGCGCGTTCTGATACGTGCCGTCGGCGTAGACAGCCCAGAAGTAGCCGCGGACGGGAATCGTCCGCCGAAAGTCGGCGGCTACCTGCCATTCGCCCCAGGCTCCGCCCGCCTGAAGGCGCCACTCCACGCGCGCGGGCACCTGCGGGAGGCCGGCGAAGCGGCCGGGCACCGGCATCGCCGGCTCGTCTACGGCCGCGATCGCGAGAGAACGCTCCCCGAGGACGATCCCGGTCGCGGCGGGAGTCGTGTGGTCGACGTACGGCTCGAGGTGCCCGGGCGCGAGCGGGTTCTGGAACCGGTGAGGGACGTGCTCGGCGAAGTGGACGTGATCGAACGGACGCCGAATCCACCCGAGCACGGTTCGGTCGGCGACGACTCTCTGTCCCTTCCTGACGTTGCCGCGGAGATGCCAGTATCCGAAGCTGCGCCCGCGGCCGACGAAGACGACGATCCGGTCCGTGCCCGCGAAGACGACGCGGCCGCTGACGACGGGATAGACCGGGGTGCCGGGCGAAGCGGCGATATCGATCCCGCTGTGGAAGGAGTAGTGGCCGCTGTCTCCCGCTCGCGTGACCCCGAACGGCTGGAAACGGACGAGCGTGCGCGGGTCGCCGAACATGCCGCGAACCGGATGCTGGCGGTCGAACGGCTTGATCGGCCAGTGGTACGACGACGGGTCCGAACGATGTGACTGCACCGCGCCATGTGCAGGCTTGCCTCCGGACGGAAGCAGAAGGGCGAGCGGGAGAACTAACCCAAGAAGAACGAGGCGCTTCATCGCCTCTCGACAATGCGCCTACGGCCTAATCGAGGGCCAACGGGCGCCTAATCACGGGCTTCTGCCGCCTACGCGGTAGCGGCGCCCGGCAGGTACTGCGCCCACAGCGACGGAACCCTTGGCGCGGCGAGCCGGATGAAGAGCGCCGGCGCCGGCGGACGCGGGAGCGTGTGCAGCTCCATCCCGACCTGCTCGAGCGAGCGGTCACCCTTGCGTAAGTTGCATGGCGCGCACGCGGTGACGACGTTCTCCCAGATCGACTCGCCGCCCTTCGAGCGCGGGATGATGTGGTCAAGCGTCAGCCGGCCGCTCGTCGTGCCGCAATACGCGCACTTCCAGCCGTCGCGCGCAAACAACGCGCGCCGCGAGATCTTCCGCTGGATCGCACGCGGCACGCGCACGTAGTGGACGAGCCGGATCACGTGCGGCCAGATGAAGCTCGATTCGGCGGAACGGAGCGGCTTCTCGAGGCGCTCGACGACCTCCGCCTTGCCCTTGTGGACGAGCACGTGCGCCCGTCTCACCGTACAAACGTTGAGCGGCTCGTAACTCGCGTTCAGGACGAGAACATGCTGCAACCTGGCCGAAAGGTAGCTACTGCTTCATGGCCCGGTCTACCGCCTCCTGCTCCTCGGGCGACAGCGCGACCGGGGAGCGGCCCTCCTCCATCTCCTTCACGTAGATCCGCGCGTAGTCG
This sequence comes from uncultured Actinomycetes bacterium, assembly GCA_963767525.1. Lineage (GTDB taxonomy): Bacteria > Actinomycetota > Thermoleophilia > Gaiellales > Gaiellaceae > Palsa-739. The sequence continues at coordinate 808,075 of CAVYEH010000001.1, read as the reverse complement.
CGACCCTGAATCGCGGTGAGGACGATGCCGGTGCGCGACGCGTCGAGCAACGCAACCGACGCGGACTGGTGGCCGCCGGTGTTCTCATAGGCGTCGTAGCGGACGACCGCGACCCGCGAGACGACGCCGTCGACGCGCCGGCCGAGCTGCGCGAGCTCGCCTCCGAGGTCGTCGAGCTTGCGGTACGTCTCGTCGATCCGGCCCTGCAACGCGACGGCGAAGTCGACGAGGTCGGCGCTGCCACGCCCGAGCAGCGCCTGCTGCGCCTCGCGGATACCGCGAAGGCGACTCCACACGACGACCACAAACACAAGCGCGGCGACGGCGACGACGCCCGCTGCGATCGCGATCACGGCTGCCGCTGACGACGACACGGCTAGGAGCTCCTACCTACGGCGGCGCGATCCGGAAGAAGACCGGATACGTCGCCGAGTTGTCGCTGAGGTCCGTCTCTCCCGGCACCCTCCCGACTTTCACCGCGATGAAGGTCTGGGGGCGCGAGAACGCGTCTACCGGCACCTGGAGGTTCGAGAACGACACCGTCGCCTGCGCCCCCGCCGCGAGCTGCGCAACCGTCTTCCGCTGCAACGACGAGGACACGATCTTGCCCCCGGCCTTGACCGCGAGCGTGACGGGAATCTTCACCTCGGGGTAGCTGCCGGAGTTCTTGAACACGACGTCGATCACGAGTTTCGGCCCGACCTTGACGGTCAGAGTCAACGTCGTCGACAGCGGCAGCGAGTCGCCGTTGTCAACCGAGTTCGTGCCGAGGAGCTGGGAGCCGTGGGTGCCGGTCACTCCGTTGCCGGTCGACGGCGTGCGGAGCCGCTCGTAGAAGGTCGCGAGCTGGGGAGCGCTCACGATGGCTGCGTCGGCCACGATCCTCGAAGACGGGACGATTACGCCATTGACGTTCTGATCCTTGAGGACGCCCTTGGCGGGTAGCCGGAAGAGCTGCTCCCACACGGTGTCGCTCGCCGTGAAGAGCTGCGTGTCACCCGCGAGCGCAGCCGCGACAACGCCGCCGCGGAGGTGATTCTGCTGCGCGACCGCGAGCGTGCTCGCAAGGCGCGCGAGGCCGGCGTAGCGCAGCTGGAACGTCGCGAGCGCCTGGGCATGCGCGCTCTGGAGCAGGCCAGGCGGCCGGAGCCGCTGCGCCGAGACGTAGGCGTCCTGCTCCTGCTGCGACCAGTGAGCGAGATCCGACTGGAAGCTCTGCATCGTGATGGCCGGCGTGCCGAGCGCCTTCGCGAACTCCCCGCCGACGCTCGCGGAGCTCTTCGCGAGCGGCTGCATCGCGGTGATGTACGACGTGTAGCTCGACGTCGATTGCCCGCTGCACGAGCCGACCCACAACACGAGGCCGAAGGCGATCGCAATCGCGAGCGCGACAAGACCCGCGAGGCGGAGGACGTTGTTCGAGCCCGCCCCCGACCCTGGCCGGCGCGGACCGCTTCGTTGAGGCGGACGCGTGCGCTCGCGCTGCGCCTGCGGGGGCGGCTCGTCGAAGAGCGGGACATCGTTGTCGTCGTCGAACGTGTTCAAGCCCGTGCAACCTTACTCCGGGGCCGCGGCCAGGGAAGGAACAGGTGCAGGAGTGTCCGGTGCAAACGCCAATCTCCCGAAGGTATGGCTGAGGCCGCCCAAGCCCTCGCCTTCCCCGAGCTCGTGCTCGGCCGCTACCGGCCCCTCAAGCCGCTCGGCAGCGGCGGGTCCGGCTCGGTCTGGCTCGCGCGCGACGAGGACACCGGCCTCGACGTCGCGCTCAAGATCGTGGCGCGCGAAGGGAAAGCCGCGCTGCGCGCGGAGCGCGAGGCCGAAGCCGCAGCGCGCCTGCGCCATCCCGCCTGCGTCCGCACGTACGGGCTCGCTCACGATTCCCGGCACGTCTACATCGCGTACGAGTTCGTGCCGGGCCAGACGTTCCGCGAGGCGATGCGCGCGCAGGAGCTCGACGACGACTCCGCGATCGAGGCGTGCGCGCAGGTCTGCGACGGCCTCGCCCACGCGCACGCGGCCGGAATCCTCCACCGCGACGTCAAGCCGTCGAACGTCCTCCTCGCCGACGGGCCGCAGGTCTCCGCGCGGGTGCTCGACTTCGGGCTCGCGCTCATGGGCGACGCCGAGACGCTGACCGAGCAGGGAGACGTGCCCGGAACGCTCGCGTACATCTCCCCCGAGCGCCTCGCGGGCAAGCAGACGACCGTCGCAGCGGATGTCTGGGCCGTTGGCGTGATGCTCTGGGAGTCGCTCGCGGGACGGCATCCGTTCTGGCGCGGCTCGATGCTCGAGACGGCGCGTGCGATCGAGTTCGGCGCGCGGCCGCTCGGCGATCTGAGGCCGGACCTGCCGAAGCGCCTGCTGCGGCTCGTCGATCGCTCGCTCTCGCTCGATCCCGCCAAGCGGCCTTCCGCGCGCCAGCTCGCCGACGAGCTGCGCGGCGTCGCGGACGCGCATCACAAGGAGCCGCGCCGCGCCACCATCTCGCTGCCGGGCACGTCGGTGCGCGAACGTGCCCTCACGGCGGGTCTCGGCGCGGCGCTCGCGGGCTGGACAGCCGCGGCCGTTCCGTTCTTCCCGCCCGGCTGGCCGCTCGCCCTCGCCGGCGCGGTCGTGGCCTTAACCTTCGTCCGCGAGCGGGTCGGAATCGCGCTCGCGCTCGCGGTGCCGATCTTCCCCATCGGCAACTTCTCGGCGGGCGCCGCTCTCCTCTACACAGCGCTCGCAGCGACGCTTCTCGCCGTGACCTGGCGGGAGCCGCGCGCGACGCTCCTCTTCGCGTTCGGGCCGCTCCTCGCTCCGCTCTCCGCGGTGGCGCTGCTTCCGGTCGCGACGGTGCGGATCGCTTCCGGCGTCCGCCGCGGGATCGTCACCGCGCTCGGCGTTCTCACCGCCGCTGTCGTCGCGGGAGTCGACCACGGCGCGCTGCCGCTCGTCGGCGGTATGGCGCCGCTCGGCAGGGGCCTTCGCGGAGCGGGCGGAATGCTCGGCGTCGCAGGCACGCTCGCCCACGACGCCGCCGCACACCCCTCGCTGCTCATCGAGACGGCCCTGCTCACCGCCGTCGCCGTCGCGCTGCCGCACGTCGCCGGCAAGGGACTCCGCTGGAGTGCCGGGCTCGGCGCCGCGATGCTCGCAACGACGCTCCTCGCCCTGCCCTCCGGCGCGCCGTTCTCGCTCTACGCCGCGCTGACAGCGTGTTCCGTCGCGGTGGCGGCGTTCTCGGCGCTTCGCACCGCCTAGTCGGTCGCTACATTCAGGCAAGTGCTGAGAGCAATCGAGCAGAGGCTGGAGCGGGTGTTCGAGGGAGTCTTCGGCCGCGCTTTCCGCACGAACGTTCAGCCGGTCGAGCTCGCGCGCAAGCTCGCGAAGGAGATGGACGAGCACCGCTCCACCTCGGTGACGCGGATCTACGTCCCGAACGAGTACACGATCTACCTCTCGAGCGACGACCGGAAGCAGTTCGAGGGCTACGAGGGATCGCTCGTCGCGGAGCTCGAGGAGTACCTCGCCGAGCATGCCGCCCGCGAGAGCTTCGCGCTCCTCACGCCTCCGCGTGTCCTCTTCGAGACCGACGACGACCTCGGCGTCGGCGAGTTCGGGATCGCGACGCGCATGGTGCAGCCCAAGCCCGGCGACGAGCCCGCCGAGGAGCCCGCAAGGGCGACGATGATCTACAAGCCGCGGACGCAGCCGACCGAGGCCGTGTCGATCGAGGAGCTTCAGGTCGACCGCACGGTGGGCGTTCTCACGTGGGCCGGGCGGCGCCGCATCCTCGACACGAGCCGCGCCGTGCTCGGCCGCTCGAGCGAGGTCGACGTCCAGATCGAGGATCCGAACGTCTCGCGCCGCCACGCGGAAGTCGTGCAGCAAGGCTCGACGTGGTGGGTCATCGACCTCGGCTCGACAAACGGTGTCGAGGTGGACGGCAGCCGCGTCCAGCGCGCGAAGCTCGACGACGGCACGAGCTTCGTCATCGGCGAGACAACGGTCACCTTCTCGACCGAGCGGGAATAGGGACGCCAGTGAAGTTGCACGCGATGGTCGTCGCGTCCTCGTCCGTCGGCCAGCTCCTACTCATCCTCAAGATCGCGTTCCTCGTGCTCCTCTTCCTCTTCATCTGGCGCGTCATCCGCACCGCCGCGAGGGAGCCGAGGGCCAAGCCGAGCGGCGGCGCCGAAGCAGGCGCCCACACCGGTGCAGGGCCCGCGGCCGACAGCATGATCCTCACGCCCGCTGCGGCGAAAGCCGCGGGGCTGGGCACGGCCGCGAAGGCGGCGCCGCAGCCGCGCCACATCTACCTCATCGTCCAGCGCAGCCCGAGCCTCGAGACGGACGCCGAGATCCACGTCGGCTCCGCTCCGGTCACCGTCGGCCGCGGCAGCCAGAACGACCTCGTCCTCGACGGAGACGAGTTCGCCTCCGGCCGCCACGCCCGCATCGAGGCGCGCGGCGACGGCATGTGGGTGCAGGATCTCGACTCGACGAACGGCACGTTCGTCAACGGCGAGCGCGTCGTCGGCGCCGAGCGGATGTACCCGGGCGACGTCCTCCGCATCGGCGAAACCGACCTCCGCGTCGAGGACGACTGACGTGTCCGTAGGCCAGTACGCCGTCGCGAGCGACACGGGCCGGAGACGCCGCCGGAACGAGGACAACTACGTCGTCACGCCGCCGCTCTTCGCCGTCGCCGACGGGATGGGCGGCGCGCAGGCCGGCGAAGTCGCGTCGGGTCTCGCGGCCGCCGCGCTCGAAGCCGGCGCCTCAGATGAGCTCACCGCGGCCGAACGCGTGGCCGCGCTCATCCAGGAGGCGAACCGCCGCATCTTCGCCCGCGCCTCGACCGATCCGACCGCCTCGGGCATGGGCACGACGATGACCGTCGCGCTCGTCGAGGGCATGAGCGTCGTGCTCGGGCATGTCGGCGACTCACGGGCGTACCTCGTCCGCGGCGACTCGATGGAGCAGCTCACCGAGGATCACTCGCTCGTGAACGAGCTCGTCAAGAGCGGCAAGCTCTCGCCCGAGGACGCGCACATCCACCCGCAGCGCAGCGTCATCACGCGCGCCGTCGGCACCGACCCCGACGTCGACGTCGACGTGTTCACGATCGAGGCGGAGGACGGCGACGTCTTTCTCCTCTGCTCTGACGGCCTCACCGACATGGTCGAGGACGTCGACATCCTCGACCTCGTCGACCGCAACCGCGGCGACCTCGAGCAGGCGGTGCGCGCGCTCGTCCAGTTCGCGAACTCCGAAGGCGGCGAGGACAACATCACCGCCGTCGCGTTCCGCATCTCGGCCGAAGACGAGGCCGAGACCGCGCTCGACGACACGGTCACGATGCCGGCGCTCACCGAGGAGGAGCCCGATGAGGAGACGGCCGAGTTCCCGGGCGAGTCGCAGGACGACACGCCCCCGCCGGCGCGGCGCAAGTGGTGGAGGCTGTCTCGCTGAGTCTCAGGAACCGCGAGCTCGTCGCGCTGCTCGCCGTCGGATTCATCACGGCGATCGGCTTCGCGAGCGTTTACATCGCGCTCCAGTCGCAGATCTCGACCGGCTCGCTCGCCTACGCGGGGTTCTTCTTCGCGCTCTATCTCGTCGCCCACATCGTCGCGCGGTTCACAGTCCCGCTCGCCGACCCTTATCTCCTCCCGATGGCCGCCCTCCTTACTGCTATCGGACTTACAGAGATCTACCGGCTCGGCCCCACGACGGCGGCGTTCCGGCAGGGGATCTGGGTCGTGATCGGCGTCGGCGCGTTCAGCGCGACACTCGTCGGGCTGCGGCACGACTACCGCGGGCTCGAGCGCTACAAGTACATCTTCGGCGTCCTCGCGATCGTGCTCCTCTTCCTGCCGCTCATGCCCCACTTCGGGGCGACGGTCAACGGCGCGCGGCTGTGGGTGCACGTCGGCGGGCTCCAGTTCCAGCCGGGCGAGCTCGGGAAGGTCGCGCTCATCGTCTTCCTCGCCGCGTACCTCCGCGAGAAACGCGAGGTGCTCGCGCAGGGGCGGCTGAAGGACTGGGGGCCGCTGCTCGTGATCTGGGGCGGCGCGATGCTCGTCCTGTTCGTGACGAACGACCTCGGCAGCGCGCTCCTCTACTACGGGATCTTCCTCGCGATGCTCTACATCGCGACAGCGCGGCTTTCGTTCGTCGCCGTCGCGCTCGGGTTGTTCTTCGCCGGCGCGTTCTTCGTCGGGCGCGCGACGCCGCACGTGCGCGAGCGGGTCACCGACTGGCTCTACCCGTGGACGTCGAACCCGATCTACTGCCCGACGAGCGGGACGATGGTCGTTCGCCAGCAGTGCCAGAGCTACCAGCTCGTGCAGTCGCTGTACGGCATCGGGCACGGCGGCTGGATCGGGACGGGCTTCGGCCGCGGCATCGTCACGACGGCGGCCGGCACGCAGATCGTCCCGGACCAGAACACCGACTTCATCTACTCCGCGATCGCACAGGAGATCGGCCTCGTCGGCGCGGCCGCGGTCCTGCTCGTCTACATGGCGTTCGTCCTGCGCGGCTTCCAGATCTCGCTCGCCGCGAGCGACGGCTTCTCGAAGCTCCTCGCCGCCGGCCTGAGCTTCGGCTTCGCCCTGCAGACGTTCGTCATCGTCGGCGGCATCCTCCGCGTCATCCCGCTGACGGGAATCACGCTGCCGTTCGTCTCGTACGGAGGATCGAGTGTCGTGTCGAACTTCTTCTTAGTGGCCGGGCTGATGCTCATCTCGAATCGCGCGAACCGCGACAAGGCAGTCGCGTGAACACGCAGCTCCGGCATCTCGCGGTCTTTGCGTGTTTCCTCATCGCGGTGCTCATCGGCGCGACGGTGTACTGGCAGTCGTGGGCGGGCGGCGAGCTCGCGAACCGGCAGGGGAACGCGGTGCAGCTCGTCGCGCAGCTGCAGGTGAACCGCGGGACGATCTACGCCGCGAACGGGATGAAGCTCGCGTGGAGCGTCGCGCACAAGGCGGGCGGCATGACGACGTACACCCGCCGCTACACCGCGAACCCCGCGTTTGCGCAGGTCGTCCTCGGGCTCGACCAGTCGCTGTCCGGCTACCTGACCGGCACGAACTCGAACCTCACGAACACGCTCCAGCAGGAGATCGACCGGCTCGGCGGCAAGACGGTGCGCGGTAACAACGTCACGACGACGCTCCGGCCGACGACGCAGATACTCGCGGAACAGCTCCTCGCCGGCCGGTGCGGCGCCGTCATCGCGATGAACCCGAAGACCGGCGCCGTGTACGCGATGGCCTCGTCCCCGACGTTCGACCCGAACCTCTTGCTGCGACCGGGTGGCCAGGCGAAGGTCGCGAAGATCAACGGCGTAGGCCTCTGTCGCCCCGGCGCCGCAGAGCTCAACAGGACGACGCAGGGTCTCTATCCGCCGGGCTCGACGTTCAAGATGATCACGGCGTCGACTGGTCTCGACACCGGAAAAGTGACGCCGTACACGCGCTTTTACGACCCGGGTTACTGCATCGAGTACGGACGGAAGGTCTCCAACTCGGGTGGCACGGACACGGGCGGCGCCGAGGTCTTCGGGTGGGTCGACTTCGCCCAGGCCTTCGAGCACTCGATCAACAGCGTCTTCTGCAACGTCGGCAAGCAGCTCGGAGCGTCGAAGATCCTCGACTACGCGAAGCGCTACGGCTTCTACACCTCCCCACCGATCGGGACGCCGCCCAACACGGTCTACCCGAGCGGCCTCTACCGGCAAACGAAGCACGGCCGCTACCTCTGGTCACCGAGCAATCCCGCGAGGCAGGTCGACCCCGGCACCCTCGCGTTCGGGCAGGAGCGGATGCTCGTCACGCCGCTCCAGATGTTGCTCGTCGCCTCGACGATCGCCGATGGCGGCCGCGAGCCGGTGCCGTACCTCGTCGACAAGGTAAACGCGCCGAACGGCTCCCCCATCAGCAAGACGAGGCCGGCGACGCTCGGGCGCCCGATCAGCGCGAAGACGGCGGCGCAGCTGAAAGAGATGATGCGGCTCGTCGTCCAGGGCGGCACCGCCGCGAGCGTGGGATTCCCGCCGAGTCTCGACGTCGCGGGAAAGACCGGAACCGCAGAGCTGAACCTCGGCAACATCTACGACTCGTGGTTCACGGCCTTTGCTCCCGCGAGCAACCCCCAGGTTGCCGTTGCCGTCATCGTCGAGAAGCAACCAAACGGCTTCGGCGCGACGTACGCAGCGCCGATCGCGAAGGCGATCATCGAGAACGTCCTGCACCGCTGAGCGTGTCTCTAGGCTTTACAAAATCGTGGCATCGAGCAACCTCATAGACACACTCTTCGACGGGCGGTACATGATCGTCCGCAAGCTCGGCGCCGGCGGTATGGCCGACGTCTACCTCGCGGAGGATCAGGAGCTCGGCCGGCGTGTCGCGATCAAGATCCTCAACAACCGCCACGCGAACGACGACCAGTTCATCGAGCGGTTCCGCCGCGAGGCGAAGAACGCCGCCGCGCTGAACCATCCGAACATCGTCTCGATCTACGACCGCGGCGAGGCGGAGGACACGTACTACATCGCGATGGAGTACCTCGACGGGCGCACGCTGAAGGAGCTCGTCGTCGGCCGCGGCCCGGCGCCGGTCAACGTCGCCGTCGAGTACGCGCGCCAGATCCTCTCGGCGCTGCGCTTCGCGCACCGGCACGGGATCGTCCACCGCGACATCAAGCCGCACAACGTCCTCGTCGATCGCGAAGGCCGCGTCAAGGTGACCGACTTCGGGATCGCCCGTGCCGGCACGAGCCAGATGACCGAGGCGGGCTCGATCGTCGGCACGGCGCAGTACCTCTCCCCCGAGCAGGCGCGCGGCGCAGAGGTCGACCAGCGCTCCGATCTCTACTCCCTCGGCGTCGTCCTCTACGAGCTCGTCACGGGCCAGACACCGTTCGACGGCGATACGCCGGTCGAGATCGCGATGAAGCATCTGTCGGCGACGCCGCGGCCGCCGTCGCAGATCCGCCGTGACATCCCGCGCGACCTCGACATGGTCGTGATGCGCGCGCTCGCGAAAGATCCGTCGGCCCGCTACCAGAGCGCCGATGAGATGGAGGCCGATCTCGAGCGCGTGCTGCGCAACGCACCGGTCGCTGCCGCAACAACCGACGCTGCGACGCAGATCATGCGCGCGCCCGCCGCCGGCCTCGTCGTCGCGGACACGGGCGCGACGATCATCGCAACGCACGGTGCAACCGGTGCTGTCCCGCCGGACGAGGTCGCCGAGGAGGACGACGACGGCCGGCCGTGGTGGCCGTGGCTTCTCGCCGGACTGTTCGTCGTCGCCGCAGCGATCGCGGGCGTGGTCGTGTGGCACCAGCTTTCCGGCGACGGTCCGCAGGTGCCGGTCGGCCTCTACGACAACTGCGAGTCGGAGGCCCTGGCGACGAGTCAGATCACGACATCCCATCTCGTGCCGGACGTGAGGCACGGGCCGACGACGAAGTGCGCGAAGGGCGAGGTCTTCAAGCAGGATCCGGCCGACGGCACTCTCCCGAAGGGCAGCACCGTGACCATCTGGGTCTCGACCGGCAAGCCGCAGGTGGCAATCCCGACCGTCGCCGGTATGACCTGGCCCGACGCCCGCGACGCGCTCGAGAAGGACGGGTTCAAGCCCGTGGAGAAATTCGTCTCAGGCGGCAAGACCAAGGGCATCGTCAAGTCAACCACCCCCGCGGCCGGGCAGAAGCTCACGTACGGCTCGAAGGTCACGGTGAACGTCTTCGCAGGGCCGACGATCACGCCCGTCCCGTCGCGTCGTCGGCGAGACCCTTGCCCAGGCGCTGTCCGACCTCCAGCAACGCCGGCTTCAACGCCAACCCGACCTACGTCGACAACAACGCGCCGAAGGACACAATCGTCGGCCAAGACCCGGCGCCGACCACGCCGAAGCCGGCAGGCTCGATCGTCAATGTTCAGGTCTCGAACGGTCCGCCGCAGACGACCGTCCCGAACGTCGTCGGCCTGACCGCCCAACAGGCGATCACCGATCTCAAGGCGGATGGCTTCAAAGTCCGCCAGGTTCAGGCGCCGGTGAGCGAACTGAGCCAGCAGAACCTCGTCCAGTCGCAGACGCCCATTGGCAACACGCAAGCGGGGACGGGTTCGACCGTGACGATCTACGTCGGCCGGTACGTCGCTCCGACGACGACGGCAACCACGACGACGCAAGGACAGTGACGCCCGGTCGCCGCCTGCGCGTCGCCGTGCTCGCGGGCGGACGTTCGAGCGAGCACGACATCTCCCTCGCGTCGGCGCGCTCGGTCGCGGGCGCGCTCGATCCCGAACGCTATGACGTGACGGAGATCGGAATCGGCCGCGACGGCCGCTGGGAGCTCGGTACCGGCGCAACCACAGCCGAGACGCTGCCCGTGCCCTACGACGGCGGGCCGCTCGAACGGCTCGGCTCGGTCGATGTCGTGCTCCCGATCCTCCACGGGCCGTTCGGCGAGGACGGAACGGTGCAGGGGCTGCTCGAGCTCGCCGGTGTCCCGTACGTCGGCGCGGGCGTCGCGGCGTCGGCCCTGGCGATGGACAAGGACCTCTTCAAGAAGGTGATGCGCGACAGCGGCATCCCGGTCGCGCGGCACCACGCGATCCGGCTCGGTGACCCGGTCGAGAACCCGTTCGGCTATCCCGTCTTCGTCAAGCCGGCGCGTCTCGGCTCGTCGGTCGGCATCTCGAAGGTCGAGTCGGAGGACGACCTTGGCGCCGCGGTCGAGCTCGCCTTCCGCCACGACGAGAAGGTGCTCGTCGAGGAGTTCGTCGACGGCACGGAGGTCGAGGTCGGAGTCCTCGGCAACCGCCTCCCGCCGCCGATCGCGTCGCTGCCGGGGCAGATCGAAACGCTCGAGCACGAGTGGTACGACTTCGAGTCGAAGTACGCCGACGGCGGGATGGAGCTCCTCGTGCCGCCGCCCGGAATGCCGCAGGAGACCATCGAGCTGCTCCAGCGCCGCGCGGTCGACTCGTTCGTCGCCTCCGAATGCGAAGGCCTGGCACGCGTCGACTTCTTCGTGCGCGCGAGCGACGGCGAGGTCGTCCTCAACGAGCTCAACACGATGCCGGGCTTCACCGCGACGAGCGTGTGGGCGAAGCTTTTCGAGGCGTCGGGGATCGGCTACGCGGAGGCGCTCGACCGACTCATCGAACTCGCGCTAGAGCGCCACGAGCGCCGCGCGAACCTAATCTTCTAGCGGCGCTAGGAGAGAACAGCTTCGAGCGCGTCTTCCCACGCGCCGAGCGCATCGTCGAGCTCGGCGTCGGTGATGACGAGCGGGCAGAGGACGCGGTTGCAGTTCGAGTAGATGCCGGACTTGAGCAGGAGCAGCCCGCGCTTGGCGGCCTCCTCGGCGACGCGCGTCGCGATCGCCGGCGCCGGCTCCTTCGTCGCCTTATCCTCGACGTACTCGACGGCGAGCATCGCGCCGAGCCCGCGCACGTCACCGACCGCCTCGTAGCGCTCCTGCCACGAGAGCATCCGCGCGCGGATCGTCTCGCCGATGCGCTGCCCGCGCTCGACGAGCCCTTCCGCCTCGAACACGTCGAGGACGGCGACGGCTGCCGCGAGCGCGACGGGATTGCCGACGTACGTGCCGCCGACCGAGTTGTCGGGCAGGCAGTCCATGATCTCCGCCTTCCCGACGACGGCGGAGAGAGGCAGGCCGGCGGCGATCGACTTCGCCAGCGTCATGAGATCGGGTTCGACGCCGTAGTGCTCGGTCGCGAACATCTTCCCGGTGCGCCCGAACCCGGTCTGCACCTCGTCGATGATGAGCAGGATCCCCTCGCGGTCGCAGATCGCGCGCAGCCCCTCGAGGAAGCCGGCCGGCGCCGGGAGGAACCCGCCCTCGCCCTGTTCCGGCTCGACGATGATGGCGGCGACGCTCTCGGCCGCGACCTGCGTCGAGAGAGCGCGCTCGAGCGCGGCGAGCGAGTCGGCGACCGTGATCCCGCGGTACTCGTACGGGAACGGAACGCGGTAGACCTCGGGCGCGAACGGCCCGAAGCCGGCCTTGTACGGGTGCGTCTTCGATGTGAGCGACATCGCCATGAGCGTTCGCCCGTGGAAGCCGCCCTCGAACGCGATCACCGCCGGCCGCTTCGTGTAGCCGCGCGCGAACTTGACGGCGTTCTCGACAGCCTCGGCGCCGGAGTTGAAGAACGCGGCCTTCGCCGGGCCGGAGAACGGCGTGAGCGCGAGCAGCCGCTCGGCGTACTCGACGTAGACCTCGTACGGGAGGATCGTGAAGTCGGTGTGGAAGAAGCGCGCCGCCTGCTCCTGCACCGCGGCGACGACACGCGGGTGGGAGTGACCGACGGCGAGGCAACCGATTCCGCCCATGAAGTCGACGAACGTGTTGCCGTCGACGTCGGTGAGCAGCGCTCCGTGACCCTCGTCGATCATGACCGGGACGTAGAGCCCGAGCGGCTCGGCGATGACCCTCTCCTTCCGCTTTCCGATCTCGAGGGAGCGGGGTCCGGGAATGTCGGTCTTGATCTCGATCGAACGTGTCATGGCCATGCCGTCACACTAGCTCGCCCGCACGACGGGGAAACCCGCAACAATCGCGGGAATGGTTCTCTCCGACGCGACGATCGCGCGCTACCTCGCCGAGGGAAAGGTCGAGATCGACCCGTACGACGAGTCGCTCCTCCAGCCGTCGAGCGTCGACGTCCGCGTCGACCGGCTCTTCCGCGTGTTTCGCAACAACCGCGCGTCGTTCATCGACGTGAAGGTGGAGCAGGACTTGACCGAGCTCGTCGAGGTCGCCGACGACGAGGCGTTCATCCTCCACCCCGGCGAGTTCGTGCTCGGCTCGACGCTCGAGCGGGTGCGGCTGCCCGACGACCTCGTCGCGCGGCTCGAGGGGAAGTCGTCGCTCGGGCGCCTCGGCCTGCTCATCCACTCGACCGCCGGGTTCATCGACCCGGGCTGGGACGGGCACGTGACGCTCGAGCTGTCGAACGTCGCGAACCTCCCGATCACGATCTATCCCGGCATGAAGATCGGGCAGATCTCCTTCATGCAGATGACGGAACCGGCCGCAACGCCGTACGGCGCCGACGCGATCGGCTCGAAGTACAAGGGGCAGCGCGGGCCGACGGCGAGCCGCTACTGGAAGAACTTCGAGCAATGACAGTGTTGCTCACCGGTGGCACGGGCTTCATCGGGCCGCATGTGGCGCACGCGCTCCGCGCGCGGGATGAGAACGTACGCGCGCTCGTCCGCAACGAGTCTCGTGCGACGCGGCTCACCGCCTGGGGCGTCGACCTCGCCGCCGGCGACGTCAGCGACGCCGGCTCGCTGCGATCCGCGTGCGAGGGCGTGGACACGGTCGTCCACCTCGTCTCGATCATCAAGGGCTCGCGGTCGGACTTCGAGCGCCTCATGACGCAGGGCACGCGCGACCTCGTCGCCGCGGCGCAGGACGCGGGCGTCCGCCGCTTCGTCCTCGCGAGCGCGCTCGGCCTCGACGAGACGTCGAAGGACGCAGTGCCGTACTACGCGGCGAAGTGGGAGATGGAAAAGGCCGTGAAGGAGTCCGGCCTCGAGCACGTCATCTTCCGGCCGAGCTTCGTCTTCGGCCGCGACGGCGGCGCGCTGCCGACGTTCACACGCCTTGCCCGCTACGCGCCGGTCACGCCGATCGTCGGGCCGGGCACGCAGAAGCTTCAGCCGATCTGGGTCGAGGATCTCGCGGAGTACTTCGCGCACGCCGTGGCGGAGCCGGTCTCCGGCACCTTCGAGCTCGGCGGGCCGGACGCGGTGACGTGGAACGAGTTCTGGGATCGGCTGAAGCGGGCGCTCGGCGTGAAGCGGCGGTCGATTCACATGCCGTTCGGCGTGATGCGCGTGCAGGCGACGCTGACCGAGTGGCTGCCGGGCGCACCGGTGACGCGCGACCAGCTGAAGATGCTCGAGCTCGGCGACAACGTCGTGCGTGACCCGAGCGCGGTCGAGACGTTCCGGCTCCCGCTCGTCGCGCTCGACGAACAGCTGCGCCGCGCAGCATGAAGGGCGTCGTCCTTTCCGAGGACGGCATCGCGCTCGAGGAGATCACGCTCGACCCGCCGGGCGAGCACGAGGTGCGCGTCCGGGTCGTTGCGAATGGCCTCTGCCACACGGACCTGCACGTGATCGAGACGGGCGGCTGGGGGATGCGGCTTCCGGTGCTCCTCGGCCACGAGGGCGCCGGGATCGTCGAGGAGCTCGGGCCGGGCGTGACGACGGTCGCGGAGGGAGATCGCGTCGTGATCGCGTGGCGCGCTCCGTGCGGCGACTCGTGCCCGGCGTGCCGGCGCGGCGACCCGCGGCGCTGCTCGAACAACCTCCGCGCGCGGCGCCGCTCGCACCGGGCGTCCGACGGCGCGCTCCTCACGCCGGTTCTGCGCTGCGGGACGCTCTCCGACGCCGTCGTCGTCCACGAGGCCTGCGCGGTGAAGGTGCCGGAGGAGCTGCCGTTCGAGCAGGCGTGTCTCCTCGCGTGCGGCTTCTCGACCGGTGCCGGCGCGGCGCTCTGGACTTCGCCCGTGTACGCGGGCGCGTCGGTCGCGGTGATCGGCTGCGGAGGCGTCGGGCTTGCGGTCGTGCAGGGCGCAAAGCTCGCGGGTGCGGAACGGATCGTCGCCGTCGACATCGCGCCGGAGAAGCTCGCGACTGCGCAAGCGCTCGGCGCGACCGACGTCGTCGACGCGTCCGCGCTCGACGCGGTCGAGACCGTGCGCGGGCTCACCGGTAGCGGCGTCGACTTCGCGTTCTCCGCGGTCGGCGCGGCGTCGGCGATGGAGCAGGCGGTTCGCATGTGCGGCTACGCCGGCACGGCGACGCTCGTCGGCCTCCCGTCTCCCGGGCGCGAAGCTCGAGCTCGACCTCGAGAAGGACGTGTTCGACCCGAAGCTCACGCTCGCGGTCACGCACGGCGGCGACACGATCCCGCAGCAGGACTTCCCGTTCCTCGCGCAGGCGGCACTCGACGGCAAGCTCGACCTCGCTCGCTTCGTAACGAGCACGATCTCGCTCGACGAGGTGCCGGAACGCTTACCCCGGATTGGGCAGGACGGCGAGATCAGAACCGTGGCGCTGCTCTAGCCCGAGCAAGAACGCTGCCGCGCCGCAACCTGCAGCCACCGAGAGCACAGCGAACGAAGCCGACTCCAGCCAGGCGCTCGCGTCATGGGAATAGGACGCCTGAAGAAATAGCCCCGCGGCGGTGATCAGAAAACCAAGCCCGATCCCAATTGCCGCGACACCGAGCATTCCATCCCGGCGCGCCATTCCGCCGGAGAAAGCGAACGCTGCGAACGCCGCCCCGACCGCCGCCACTCCCTCACCCGCCACTTCAGTCACGAGTCCGCCGCTGAGCGAGCGAGGCAATGGGCCGAGCGCGTCGTTCAGCGAGCGATCGTCGACGAGAACGCGCAGGTCGAACGCCCCACCGACAGCCCTCAGAGCGAAGTAGGCCGCCAGCCAGCCGGCTCCCCACGCGAGGAGACGGGGGGAAACGGGCGAGAGCACGACAACCTTGATCCCCCGGGCAACACGCCGGGAGGGAACCCCTGAGCGCACGGCACTTCTGATCAGCGCGGCCGCGACCACGAGCGCAAGCGCCGAGCCCGCGCCGGCCGTGTACGACCCCGGGAGTACCCAATCTCCGTCGCTGAGGGCCGTGGCGCCGGTAAACCCGGCAGCAAGGGCCGCTGCCCCGTAGAGGGCGAACAATCCCGAGGAGACGCCGAGCAGACGCCTCCTCGGAACCTCTGAGGCTCGGAGGAAGGCGATCGCCGCGGCGCTGAAAGCAATCACCATGAAGATCGCCCCAACCAAGTTGAGGGCGGCTTCGAAAATGAAGTACCCGCCGAACTTGTAACCGTCGTAGTAGTAACCGAGGTAGAACGAGGTAGAAGAGGGGGAAGGGAAGACGGTATTCGGGGGATGTGGGCTTCCCGGAGGGAGCGCGCCGAGGTACAGGCCCCGAGCCCAGGAGTTGGCGTCCTGAAAGCTCGCGGCCGGAAAGGAGAGAGCGCTCGAGAAAACACGCAACGCCCTAGCGAGGAAGACAACCGCGGCAACGACGCCGATCCCGGCCGCGATAGCAAGGAGTCTGTTTCGCGCCACGATCGCTCTAGCCGAGGCCCTGCCGTCTCGGAAGGTCAACCTCGGGATTCACGAGGTGGCCGTCGCGCTCGACGTAGCCGTCCTTGCCGCCGACGATGAGGACGATCGCGTCCTCGTCGCCCGCGTTCGAGATGCGCCGCGGCTCGGTCGATGCGACGTGGAACAGCCCGCCCTCGCCGAGCTCGCGCGACTCGCCGCCGACGTCTACGCGAATCCGTCCGCGGTGGACGAAGTAGAGCTCGTCCTGCTCGTCGTGGTAGTGCTCCGGCCCCTCGTAGTGCGGCGGATAGACGATCGCGTTCACGCCGAACGCCTCGACGCCGAGCGCGGCGCGGATCTTGCGGAACCCGTAGCCGTCGCCGAGCTCGTCGAGGGATCCGAATGCGTGGCTCATTCCGAGCATTCTTTCGCAGTCGGGGCGAGCGGGAGGCGGGAAAGGATCTCGGCGAGCTGCTCGCGCTCCGTCGCGCTGAGTGCGGCGCCGAAAAGCTCGTCGATGTCGGCGTTGTGCGACTGCCGCGCCGCCTCGACTTTGCGAAGGCCCTCGTCGGTCAGGACGGCGTAACTCACGCGCGCGTCGGTCGCGCACGACTTCTTCGCGACGAGGCCGCAGCGCTCGAGACCGTCGAGCAGCCGCGTGATCCCCGAGGCCGTGAGCAGCACCTGGCGCGCGATGTCGATGCGCTTCATCGCGTGCTCAGGGGCGTGGTAGAGCTGGATGAGAACGTCGAAGTCGCTCATCGTCAGGCCGTGCTCGGCCTCGAGCCGCGCCCCGAGCTCACGCGTAAGCGCCGCGTGCGCGCGCAGGAACCGGATCCACGCAGTCTGCGTGAGTTCCGAAACTTCTTGAGTGGTCAATACTTGACTAGACAATCTTCTCTCGCTATATTGGTTGCGCACTCAACTATACAAGGAGATTACGCCTGATGTCCACCACCACTTTCACCTCCGCACCGGCCGGCACATGGAGCGCCGATCCGGTTCACTCGCACGTCGGCTTCGAGATCGACTACGCCGGCACGAACGTCTTCCGCGGCGGCTTCAACGACTGGGCAGTCACACTCGACGGCGGCGTCCTCACCGGCTCCACGAAGGTCGCGAGCGTCGACGTCAAGGACGAGCAGCTCAACGGCCACCTGCAGACGCCCGACTTCTTCGACGCCGAGCGCTTCCCGGAGATCACGTTCACGACGAGCGACCTCGCAACCGGGGAGCTGACGATCAAGGGCGTCACGCGCCCCGTGAAGATCGACGCCACCGTCTCGGAGCCGAACGTCGATCCGTTCGGCCGCGAGCGCGTCGGCATCAAGCTCTCCGCGACGGTCGACCGCAACGAGTACGACGTCAGCTGGAACGCGCCGAACCAGGGCGGCGGGAACTACCTCGGCGACGACGTCACGATCACCGCCGAGCTCGCGCTCGTCAAGCAGGAGGCGTAACGGCGATGCGGATCCTCGGCGTTTCCGGCAGCCTGCGGGAGGACTCGTTCAACACGAGCCTCCTGCGGGCGGCCGCCGAGGCCGCGCCGGACGGTGTCGAGCTCGAGCTCTGGGAAGGGCTCGCCGAGCTTCCGCTCTACGACGAGGAGCTCGACGGCGACGACGCGCCCGAGCGCGGTGCGCCGGCTGCGCGAGGCGTGGGGCGAGGCGGACGCGATCCTCTTCGCGACGCCGGAGTACAACGGCTCCGTCCCCGGCGGCCTGAAGAACGCGATCGACTGGGCGTCGCGGCCACGCGGTGAAGCGGCGCTGCGCAACAAGACGGTCGCTGTCGTCGGCGCGAGCACGGGCCAGTTCGGCGCGATGTGGGCGCAGCAGGATCTCAAGCGGATCCTCGGCATCACCGGCGCCCGCGTCGTCGGCACGGAGATCCCGGTCGGCCGCGCGCAGGAGCGCTTCGACAACGAAGGGCGTCTCCTCGACGGCGAGCTCTTCGAGCAGCTGCGGCTCCACCTGGCGACGCTCGCCACGGAAGCGGCCCCGGCCGGGGAGCGCGTCGCCGCCTAGTCAGTCGAGCCGGCGCTGCGCGAGCGCCTCGACCGCGGCGGGGTCGCGATGATCGAAGAAGAGGCTCTCGCCGCGGTCCATCTCGGCGATGCGAGCCATCTCCTCGCCGGTCAGCTCAAAGTCGAACACGTCGAAGTTCTCGCGCATCCGCTCGGGCCGGACCGACTTCTGGACGACGACCACGCCGCGCTGGATCAACCAGCGCAGCACGACCTGCGCAACCGACTTCCCGTGGGCGGAACCGATCTCCGTCAGCGTCGCATCGGTGAAGAGGTCGTTCCGGCCCTCCGCGAACGGGCCCCACGACTCGATCTGCACGCCGCGCTCACGCATCAACTCCTGCTCGGCGTGGCGCTGGAAGAACGGGTGACACTCGATCTGATCGACCATCGGCGCGACCTCGTTGTGTGCGATGAGATCGACCAGCCGGTCGGGATAGAAGTTCGAGACACCGATCGCCCGCGCGAAGCCCTCGCGGTTCAGCTCCTCCATCGCGCGCCACGATCCGTAGTAATCGCCGAACGGCTGGTGGATGAGATACAGGTCGACGTAGTCGAGACCGAGCCGCTGCAGCGAAGCCTCGAAGGCACGCTTCGCCGTCTCCTCGCCCTGGTCTTCGATCCAGAGCTTCGTCGTGATGAACAGCTCGTCGCGCGCTACGCCATTCGCCTTGATGGCGCGGCCGACCTCCTCCTCGTTGAGATATGACCGCGCCGTGTCGAGAGAGCGATACCCGGCCTCGATCGCGTCGAGCACTGCCTGCTCGGTCTGATCGAGCGGGATCTGGAAGACCCCGAAGCCCAAGGCAGGCATCTCGACGCCGTTCCTCAGCTGCACGGTCGGAATCGTCGCCCGTGGCATCGAAGCTCCTTCTCGCCGTTCGGTCGGACTTTCGAAACGGAGAAAGACGAAGGGCCGCCCCTGTCAATCACAGGTGCGGCCCTTCAATCCGGTTACCAGCGCGTATTGGCAGAGGCGCTCTCCTGCTCCGGCCTCGGTAGTAAGGCCGGGCGGCGCGGATCGCGTCGTCCCCTACGCTGGCTAGGCGTTTCCCAGGTGGTCCCGGGGACTGCGCCTCTACCCGCTGGTACCTCCACTGCCCGTACTGTCTGAAATCACTCCCGGACCACCTCCTTTCCGTAGTGCTCGGAAATGTACCGAACGAGGCGGAGGATGCAAGGGCGCTTATCCTGACGGTGTGCGCGCCGAGTTGAGCATCGAGATCGCGCGGACGCCGGATGACGTCTTCGCCTATCTCGCGGACGTGTCGAACCTGCCCGAGTGGCAGTCGGGCGTGCGGCGCGTCTCGCGATCGGGCGACCGGATCGAGGAGACGCGCTCGTTCCTCGGCCGCGAGATGCACACGACCCTCGAGATCGTCGAGAACGAGTCGCCGTGCGTGCTCACGCTGAAGGCGCTCGACGGCCCGGTGCGGTTCACGGTGCGTCACGAGCTCGAGCCGGCCGGGAGCGGGACGCGACTGACCGTCGTCGCGGAGGGCGACGTCCCCGGCTTCGCGAGCGGCATCGTCGCGCAGCAGGCGAAGCGACAGTTCTCGAAGGACTTCGCGCGCCTGAAGCAGATCCTCGAGCGCTAACGCTCGGCCTCGACCGCGGCGCGCACCCAGCAGTCCGCGATGTGGTCGTTGACGACGCCCGTCGCCTGCATCGCCGCGTAGACCGTCGTCGGGCCGACGAAGCGGAAGCCGGCTTTCTTCAGGCGTTTCGACAGCTCGGCGGCGCCGGACTCGTCGCGGTCGCGGTACTCCCACATCAGCTCGGGCGAGCGGCGTCTCGGTCTCGCGCAGCGCGAGCGTCGCGCTGCGCGTTCGCGATCGCCGCCTCGATCTTGCCGCGGTGCCGGACGATCCCCGCGTCGCCGAGGAGCCGCTCGACGTCGCGCTCGCCGAACCGCGCCACGAGCTCGGGGTCGAACCCGGCGAACGCCGCGCGGAACGCCTCGCGCTTCCGCAGGATCGTGATCCACGCGAGCCCCGACTGGAACCCCTCGAGACACAGCCGCTCGTACAAGCCGCGCTCGTCGCGGATCGGCCGCCCCCACTCCTCGTCGTGGTATGCGATGTACGCCGGGTCGGTCGTCGGCCAGCAGCGGACCGATGTTTACGACGCAGGATCGCAAGCGCTAAGCCCGCGGCTAACCATCAGGAGGGTTGCAACGCGATGGAAGCTCGACTTCGAACCGGCCATGCCCAGGACGTGCTCGTCATCTCGCTGATCGCGGTGTTCGTGGCGGCTCGGTGGTGACGAGGTACGCAGCGCTCTCGCTGCCGAAGAACAGCGTCCGGCACGAAGCAGCTCAAAAACGGCCCGGCACCAGAGCGAAGATCAACGTGTGGCGGCACCAGATCGTGGCACGTGCCGTGCGGGGATGAGCTTCCGGCGATCCGGCGTCTCGCGCTCTGAGAAGGGTCGGGCCCCGAATAGTAGGTGTCCCACGGGCGGCCGACCGCCGGCCACTGGTACGGCCAGTTCCGGTTGAGGTCAACCCGCGGACGTTCGGCCTCGTGCGGCTCAAAGCCGTCGGGGTCGAGGTTCGGGACAAACCAGACGGTCGAAATTCGGGTGGACGCGCTCGAGCGCCTGCGCGCCCGAGAAGAACGGCGCACTCGTTCCCATGGATGCAACCGACGACGAGCGCCGACGAGCCCGTTCGGATTCCTCACGCGATAGGCGACGTGCACCTCGCCGTCCGCGAGGCCCGAGCGCGATGCGTTGCGATCTTACACTCGACGGCGCCAGTCGACCTTCACCAGCAGCAGTGAGCAGCGAAGCCTAGCCCCGCGACGACTCTAGGGAAGCTCGACGAACGACCTTGCCGTCGATCGATGCGCACGGGATACGTCGGCACCGGCTCCGTCGCCGGAAGCGAGCGCGGCACGCCGGTCGCGAGGTCGAACTGCGAGCCGTGGCGCGGGCACACGACCCAGCACGACTCCTGATCCCAGTCGCCCTCGCAGAGCGGGCCGTCGTCGTGCGAGCAGCGGTCCTCGATCGCGTAGAGCGTGCCGCCGCAGTTGTAGACGCCAACCCAGAGCTCGCCGTGCCGGACGATCTTCGACGAGCCGGGCGGGAACGACTCGGCGTCGGCGACCTCAACTTCGGTCAAGTCAGCTCGAGCTCGTCGAACCCGGCGAGGCCTTCGGGGAGCGGTGTCCCCTTCGCCTTGTGCAGCGCGACCTTCAAGCGTCGTGAGGCCGAGCATCGCGCACTTGAGGCGCACCGGCGTGAGCGGGATCCCGATCTCCTCGAGGAGCTCGTCCTTGTCCATCGTCGCGACCTCGGTCGCGGTGCGGCCGGTCGCCATGTCCATGAGCATCGACGTCGCCGCCTGGGAGATTGCGCAGCCGCGGCCGGAGAACTTCACCTCGTCGATCGTCTCGCCGTCCTCGGCGAACGCGACGTAGATCGAGACCTCGTCGCCGCAGAGCGGGTTCTGGCCGTCGGCTTCCGCGTCGGCGCCCTCGATGACCCCATGCCCGTGCGGGTTCTTGTAGTGGTCGAGGATGACCTCGCGATACATCTGGTCGAAGCTCATGCAAACACCTTACGGACGGCGTAGAGCCCTTCGACGAGCTGGTCGATCTCCTCGGGGATCGTGTAGAGGTAGAAGCTCGCGCGGTTCGTCGCCGCTACACCAAGCTTGTGCATGAGCGGCTGGCAGCAGTGGTGGCCGGCGCGAATCGCGACTCCCGACAGATCGAGGATCTGTGCGACGTCGTGCGGATGGATCCCGTCGATGTTGAAGGAGACGATCCCGGCGCGCCGGTCCGCAGGCGGGCCGTACAGCGTGATGCCCGGCACCTCCGAGAGCTTGCCGAGCGCGTACTCCGTGAGCTCCTGCTCGTGCGCGTGGATCTTGTCCAGCCCGATCGCCTCGAGATAGTCGATCGCCGCACCGAGGCCGACTGCCTCCGCGAGCGCCGCCGTGCCCGCCTCGAACTTGTGCGGCAGCTCGCCCCATGTCGAGCTGGTCCGTGCGAACGGACGAGATCATGTGGCCGCCGGTCATGAACGGCTCCATCTTCTGGAGGAGCTCCGCCTTGCCCCAGAGCACGCCGATGCCGCTCGGCCCGCACATCTTGTGGCCGGAGACGGCGACGAAGTCGGCGCCGAGCGCCTGCACGTCGAGCTTCATGTGCGGCGCGGCCTGCGCGGCGTCGCAGACGAAGATCGCGCCCTGCTCGTGCGCCCACGCTACGAGCTTGTCGACGGGGTTGATCGTCCCGAGCGAGTTCGAGACGAGACCGGTCGCGACGATGCGGACGTTCCCGTCTCGCCCGATCGCGTCGAGGCCGGAGAGATCGAGCTCGCCGTGATCGTCGAGCGGGATGAGCCGCAGCTCGGCGCCCGTCTTCCCGGCGATGAACTGCCACGGAACGAAATTTGAGTGGTGCTCGAGCTCGGTCACGAGGACGAGGTCGCCCGGCTTGAGGTTCCAGAGCCCCCACGCGTACGCGACGAGGTTGATCGCCTCGGTCGCGTTGCGAACGAAGATGATCTCGCGCGTCGATGACGCGTTGAGGAACGCGCGCGTGCGTTCGCGCGCATGCTCGAGCCCCTCGGTCGCGCGCTCCGCGAGCTCGTAGACGCCGCGATGGACGTTCGCGTACGACGTCTCGTAGAAGTGGTTCATCGCCTCGAGCATCTGGCGCGGCTTCTGCGAGCTCGCGGCCGAGTCGAGGAACGCAAGTGGCTTGCCGTGGAACTGCTGCTCGAAGATCGGGAAATCCGCGCGCAACGTTCTCGCGTCAAGCTTCGTGCTGGTTTCTACGGCCACACAGCGAATGGTAATGGTGCTCACACGCGAATCTCATCGGCTCAGGGCACCCTGAGCGCGGAAATGGCCCAGGCAATGGCACAGCAAACGGCACAACAGACACGGATCGAGCGGGCTCGCGCGCGGGCGCGCAGCGCAAAAGCGGTGATCGCGTCCGTCACGCTGCTCGTCTTCGGCGTCGCGTTCGTCGGCGCGAAGGTCAACGCTCCCGGACATACGAAGGGGAAGGCCAAGCCACTCGACGCGCCGAAGTCGTTCAAACGCGCCGTGAAGCTGAGCATCGCAGAGGGAGGCCAGATCGCTCCGGCCGTCCAGCCGCCGCCCGTTTCCACTGCGACGTCATGACCGTCCACCGCTTCGAGGCGATGGGCTGCGAGATCGTCGTCTCCGGCGCGGAGCCTGCGGCGGTCGCGGCGGTCTTCGAGGAGTGGGAGGACGCATTCAGCCTCTTCCGTCCCGAGTCGGAGCTCTCGCGCGTCAACCGCTCAGGTGCCGCGGTCGTGGCCGTGTCGCCGCTCTTCGCGCGCGCGCTCGAGGTCGCGCTCGACGTCGCCGCCGAGACGGACGGCCTCGTCGACCCGACGCTGTGCGGGCGCTGGCGTGAGGTGCGGCTCGCCGGCCGCGTCGCCTCGCGCCCCGCAGGCGTCGCGCTCGACCTCAACGGCGTCGTGAAATCGCTCACCGTCGATGCGGCCGCGGAGCTGATCTCCGACGAAGGCTTCGTCTCGGCCGGCGGCGACATCGCCGTGCGCGGCCCGGTCGACGTCGCGCTTCCCCATGGCGGGTCGATCCGCGTGATCGAAGGCGGCCTCGCGACAAGCGGAACCGCGTCGCGTGGCGAGCACCTCATCGACCCGCGCACCGGCGAGCCGAGCGACTCGCCGTGGGAGCAGGTCACCGTCTCGGGCGCGAGCTGCCTCGCCGCCGACGTCGCCGCGAAAGTCGCGTTCCTCCTCGGCACGGACGGTCCCGCGTGGCTCGACGAACGCCACATCCCCGGCCGTTTCGTCACGCGAGACGGAGAGATCGTCGAGAGCGCCGCGTGGAGAGGAGCCCTCGCATGCACGTGACCACGAACCCGGCGTTCTGGTACGCGACACGCGCGTCGGGCATCGCGGCGTTCATCATCCTCACCGTCGTCGTCTGCATCGGGATGTCGATGGGAGGGAAGGCGCAGAGCAAGACCTGGCCGCGCTTCTCGATCGAGGACATCCACCGCTTCGGTGGCCTGCTCGTCGGGGCGCTCATCACGATCCACATCGTCACGATCGCGGTCGACTCGTTCCTGCCGTTCTCGATCGTCAACCTCGTCGTGCCGTTCACGGCGAGCTACCGGCCGCTCTGGACAGGTCTCGGGATCGCCGCGGCCGAGCTCCTCCTCGCACTCGCGATCACGAACCACTACCGCAAGCGGCTGCCGCACGCGTTCTGGCGGAAGGCGCACTACGCGAACTTCGCCGTATGGTCGCTCGCGGCGCTCCACGGCGTGATGTCGGGCACCGACCGCAGCGTCTGGTGGCTGGCGATCATCTACGGCCTCAGCATCGCGTCCGTCGCGTCGGTCGCGGTGTGGCGGTTCGGGCAGCGCAACATGCGCGCGGGCAGCGTCGCGCTCACCGGAGTCGTCACGGTCGTCGCAGTGCCGCTCCTCATCGTCGGGCCGCTCTACCACAGCGCGCCCCTCTGGAACGCAAACAACATCACCGAGCCCCTCACGGGCCAGGTGGTCAGGAACGGGACGAACCTCACGCAGATCGTCTCCTTCGTCGGCAAGGGGACGAAGCCGCAGCGACTTCTCGTCCGCGCCGACCTTCTCGTCGAGACGCAGGGGCTCCAGAACACATCGCTCCAGCTCGAGTACTTGCCGAGCGGGGACGTCTGCCGGGGCACCGTCACGAACATCACCGAAGGCGGCACGGGCTTCACCGGCACGTGCCGGATGAAGAACGGCGAGACCCGCTCCGTGAACGCGAACTGGGGGCTCTCAGGCGCAGGCAACAGCGTGATCGGGCAGATTCAGCTCAGTGGCTAGGAAATTTCTCGCGTTCTCGGCGCTCGCACTCCTCGCAGCAGGATGCGGCGGCTCCGCGCAACCCGCCACGACCGCCGGCCAGCGCACGACGCCGTCGAAGCCGACGCTGACGCGAATCGGCTCGCTGCCGCAGACGGTCTCGCGGGCGTCGGCAGTCGCGCTTCCCGGCGGGAAGCTCATGATCCTCGGCGGCCTCGTCGGCAACAACTCGATCGACACGATCCTCGCGGGGAAGCCGGGCGCGCTGCGCGTCGTCGGACACCTCCCGCAGCCGACGCACGACGCCGCCGCGGCGCTGCTCGGGAAGTCCGTCTACTTCTTCGGCGGCGGCGCGGCGACAAGCACGGCGACCGTCGTCCGCGTCTCGCCCTCGGGTGCGGCCGCGAACGCCGGGACGCTCATCGAGCCGCTCTCCGACCTCGGCGCGGCCGTCGTCGGAGGCAAGGCGTACCTCGTCGGCGGCTACACAGGCACGCAGTTCGCGACAGCCGTCCTCCGTTACGCGCCCGCGACCGACACCGTCGTCGCGCGGCTGCCGCAGGGCCTGCGGTACGCCGGCGTCACGGCGATCGGCGGGACGATCTACGTCGCGGGCGGCCTCTCGACGTCCGGGCCGACCCGCGCGGTCTATGCGATCGTGCCGGGCAAGAAGCCGCGGCAGGTCGCGACGCTCCCGAAGCCCGAGGACTCGGCCGCGCTCGCCGCGCTCGACGGAACGCTCTATTACGCCGGCGGACGCAAGGTGCTCGCGATCAATCCGAGCACCGGCAAAGTCACCGTCGCCGCGCGCCTGCCGGTCTCGCTCTCGAACGCGACCGCAACGACGGTGGGCAACGAGATCGTCATCGCCGGTGGCGGAACGAACGGGATCTGGGCGCTGAAGCCCTAGCCCGGTAGCCGCTCGTACGCGGCGCTCTCCCAGACGATCCCGCGCCGCCGCCGCTCGCCGAGCGTCAGGCCGTGCTCTCGGGCGGCCGCTTCCATCTGCGCGAGAGGATGGACGAAGACACGGAACTCCGAGCCGGTCAGGCGCACGAAGGCGTTGAGCACGCGCATCCCGGCGCGCGTGTACCAGCGCTCCTGCGGAAATGTGAGGAGCATGCGGCGCCGGGTCCGCTCGGCAGCCGACCCCGACGAGACCGTCGACGTCGGGGTAGCAGCAGACGACGCGGTGCATGACGACGACGTCGTGCGTGTCGACCGGCTCCGCGACGAAGTCGCCGACGCGCCGCTCGACGCGGTCGCTGAGCCCGCGCTCGGCGAGGAGCTTCTGCGCCTCGTCCTCGTACTCGCGCGAGAGCTCGACGTCGGTGGCCCGCTCGGCGCCCGCCGCCAGGAGCTCGATCTCGATCGCCCCGATCCCGCCGCCGACCTCGAGGACGGTCGCGCCCGAGACGTCACCGGCGAGCTCGACGAGATCGCGGGACGTGCGCCCGAGCCCGCGCGAGCGGTAGCGCTTCGCGGCGCGCCGAGCCTGGCTCGCACCAAAGATCCGTCCGTAGACCCGCGGCTCGCAGCACCCCGACACGGAAGGATCTTGACACGGCTAACACCGTTAGCTAACGTAGCTAACACTGTTAGCCATTCTCAGAGAGGAAGCCCGCCATGACCGTCGCACTCGTCACACCCCGCCGCATCGCGTACGCCGCCCTCGCGGTCGCGCTGCTCGCCGCGTGTCTCATCGTCGAAGGGCCGTGGTGGCAGGCCGTCGCGTTCGGCCTCGCCCCGGATCTCGCGCTGCTCGGTGGCTTCTCCGGCGGCATGGCGCGCGGCCAGCTGCACCCGCGCTGGGTGCCGTTCTACAACGCCGCGCACTCATTCGCCGGCCCCGTGCTCGTCGGCCTCGTCTTCGTCTTCGCGGGCCTCTCCCCGCTCGGCCCGCTCGCCTGGGCGCTCCACATCGCCTGGGACCGGACGCTGGGCTACGGTCTGCGCACCCGCGATGGCTTCCAGCGCTCCTGAACTGACACCCCGCGCGCGGGAGATCGTCGCCGCCGCCCGCGAGCTGCTCGAGGACGAGGGCTACGACGCGCTCTCGATGCGGCGCCTTGCCGACCGGCTCGGCATCCAGGCGCCTTCGCTCTACAAGCACCTGCCCGACAAGGCCGCGCTCGAGACGGCGCTCATCGCCGCCGGCTTTGAGGAGTGGAGCGCCGCGTTCGACAAAGCCGCGGCCGAGCGGGAGCCGCTCGCCGCCCTCGTCGCGGCGTACCGCGAATTCGCGCGCGCGCATCCGCACCTGTACCGGCTCATGACCGAGCGGCCGCTCGACCGCGACCGTCTCCCCGCCGGCCTGGAGGAGCGCACGGCGGCGCCGATCGTGGCGGCCGCGGGCGGCGACGGCGATCTCGCGCGCGCGATGTGGGCGTTCGCGCACGGGATGACGATCCTCGAGCTGAACGACCGCTTCCCCGCGGGCGCCGATCTCGATGCCGCCTGGGCACGTGGGCTCGACGCGCTCGCCGCTAGTACACGCCGACCGGCGTGAGATCGATCTCGTGCGAGAACCCCATGACGAGCCACGCGCTCCCACCGGCTGCGGGGAGAAGATCGACGGACGGGAAGCGCTCGCGGATGCCTCGCGGCGGCGCGATCCGCAGCAGTCCGTGGTCGCCGAGGCTCGGATCGCGCCAGCCGTCCGGCCCGAACACCTGAACGAGCGCGCTCGACACGCCGAACGCCGCCGCGAGGATGCGCCCGGACGGCAGCCGGAGCGCGGCCGGGCTGTCGAACGCAAGGTGCGGCGAGACGAAGTGCGTCAACTCCCCGACGACCTGCCCCGACGCGGCGATGCGCGCCGAGACGCCGCTGCTCGGCTGTCTCGGGTTCGGCAGGACGCACGTCCGGTCGAGACCGCCGACGAGCGTAAAGCCACCTGCGCCGTCGGGGACGAGCGTCGGCGTGAGCCGCATCTCGCGCGGCGTGAGGCGCTTCACCGTTCGCTTCATCACCGTGTCGAACGGACGGTCGATCGAGCCGTCGGGTGAGACGCGCACGATCTCCGGGTCGCCGCAACCACTTCCCTCGTACTGCCCGAAGACGTAGACACTGCCGTCGGGATTTGGGAACACGCCGGCCGAGTACGAGCCGATGATCGGGACGACACGCGAGCCGTCGTTCCCGAAGCGGGCTAAGCGGAGCGCCGTCCGGCTTGAGCTCACTGACGAAGCTGCGGACGCAGCAGTGCGCTCCACCGTCCGTTCCGCCTACGACGATCGTCCCGTTCGGCGCGACGGCGACCGCGCTCGCGGTGAACGCGAGGTAGTTCCCGTACCTGCGGTGCTTGTACGGCATGAACCGCGCCCAGCCGTCCTCGCCGAACGACCGGTCGAGCCCACCGTTCGCAAAGAACCGCCCGACGACAGCCTTCCGTCCGGAGTTGCCGGCGAGCAGGATCCGCCCGTCGGGGGTCGCGGCGATCGCGTCGATCCCCCAGAACGAGAACCCGACTGCCGTGGAGAACCACGCCGAAGCGCGCCACGACCCGGCAGCCTGACACGACGCGACGAAGGTGAACCACCGCCGAGTTGCCCTGGAGGTAGGACGAGCCGACGACGACCGAGCCGTCGGGCAGAGCCGCGTCGAGCACCTGCCCGAACCGGCGGTCCGTCTGTATGGCACTGGCCATGTGTATCCGGCACGTACCCGGCGTCGACGCCGACGCCTGCCCGCCGAGCCCCACCGCAACGACAAGCGCAAGCAAGGCGACAGGAGCAATGCGGATCACACGACAGTTATACGCCGCGACGCAAGTATCGTCCGACCCCGGATGAGCGACTACATCTACACGATGTACCGGGCCGACAAGTTCTACGGCCCCGACCGGCAGGTGCTGGCGAACATCTCGCTCTCGTTCCTTCCGGGCGCGAAGATCGGTGTGCTCGGCCCGAACGGCGCCGGCAAGTCGACGCTCCTCAAGATCATGGCCGGGAAGGACGAGCCGTCCTCCGGCGTCGCCGAGCTCGCGCCCAACGCAACCGTCGGCATGCTCGAACAGGAGCCGGATCTCGACCCGAAGAAGACGGTGCGCGAGAACGTCGAGGACGGTGTCCGCGAGACGCGCGACCTCCTCGACCGCTTCAACGAGATCTCCGCATCCTTCGCCGAGCCCGACGCCGACTTCGACACTCTCCTCGCCGAGCAGGCGAAGGTGCAGGACCGGATCGACCGCGCCGACGCATGGTCGCTCGACGACAAGCTCGACCACGCGATGGACGCCCTGCGCTGCCCCGACTCGGAGCGCGACGTCACGACGCTCTCGGGCGGCGAGCGCCGCCGCGTCGCGCTATGCCGGCTGCTGCTCTCGGCGCCCGACCTGCTCCTCCTCGACGAGCCGACGAACCATCTCGACGCGGAGTCGGTGCTCTGGCTCGAGCGCTTCCTCGCCGACTACAAGGGCACCGTCGTCGCCGTCACCCACGACCGCTACTTCCTCGACAACGTCGCGGGCTGGATCCTCGAGCTCGACCGCGGAAAAGGCATTCCTTTCCAGGGGAATTACTCGTCGTGGCTCGAGCAGAAGCAGGCGCGGCTCGCCGTCGAGGAGAAGCAGGAGTCGGCGCGCAGGCGCACGCTCGCGCGCGAGCTCGAGTGGGTGCGCCAGAGCCCGAAGGCGCGGCACGCGAAGGCGAAGGCGCGCCTCGGCTCGTACGAGAAGCTCCTCGCGGAAGAACAGAACGTCACGCTCGACAAGGTCGAGATCCACATCCCGCCCGGCCCGCGCCTCGGCGACGTCGTGATCGACGCGACCGGCGTGAAGAAGGGCTTCGGCGACCAGCTCCTCTACGAGGATCTGACGTTCTCCCTCCCGCCTGCCGGGATCGTCGGCGTCGTGGGCCCGAACGGTGCCGGCAAGACAACGCTGTTCCGCATGATCGCCGGCGAGGAACAGCCCGACGAGGGAACGCTCCGCATCGGCGACACCGTCCAGCTCGCGTACGTCGACCAGGCGCGCGCCGACCTCGATCCGGAGAGCACCGTGTGGAAGGAGATCTCCGGCGGCCAGGACGTGATCCTCCTCGGCAAGAAGGAGATCAACTCGCGGCAGTACACGAGCTGGTTCAACTTCCGCGGCGGAGACCAGCAGAAGCGCGTTGGCGACCTCTCCGGCGGAGAGCGAAACCGCGTCCACCTCGCAAAGCTCCTGCGGTCGGGCGGCAACGTCCTCCTTCTCGACGAGCCGACGAACGACCTCGACGTCGACACGCTGCGCGCGCTCGAGGAGGCGCTCCTCGAGTTCGCCGGCTGTGCCGTCGTCATCACCCACGACCGCTGGTTCCTCGACCGTGTCGCAACGCACATCCTCGCGTTCGAGGGGGACAGCGAGACGATCTGGCACGAAGGCGGCTGGGGCGAGTTCGTCGAGTGGATGAAGGAGACGCGCGGCCCGGACGCGCTCGAACCGCACCGGATCAAGTACAAGCCGCTCGTGCGAGATTGAGCTTGCGGCGCGCGGTTGCGGGCGCCATTTCTTACCTGGACACCCCGGAGCGTGTGCTACAAATGCGCCCGTGAGCGCCGAGACTCCACAGCCCGCTGCCGCGGAGACTCCGCAGGCGCAGGCGCCGGTGCCGACGGCTCAGCCGGCGGGCGACAAGTCGCTTCGCATCGCGATTCTCGTCGTGGTGGCCGCTCTGATCGGCGTCGGCGCGTGGTTGGCCTTCGGCCGCTCCTCGCACAAGCCGAAGCCGGCACCCGTAGCTTCAAATATCGGGCCTCTTTCGCAGTCCGCGCGCGAGCTCTCGAACCGGGCGTTGACGCTCGCCCAGCCGATCTACTGGATCGGGGCGAAGCCGGGATTCCACTACGAATTCCAGCGCAACACAAAGGGCTACGTCTTCATTCGGTATCTGCCAAAGGGAGTCGGGGTCGGGGGCATGCCCGGCAAGCTCCTGATCGTGGCGACCTATCCGATGACCAACGCGTACGGAAGGCTCAAGAAGGGCGCCAACGGCAGGGTCGTGAGCGGAAAGCACGGCAGCATCGTCTGGGTGAGCACCAATCATCCGCAGAGCGCCTACATCGCCTGGCCTCATGTCCCATACGAGGTCGAGGTGCACAGCCTGAACGCGAGCAAGGCGGCGAGAATCGCCGAGTCCGGCCAGGTCACTACGGTCGGCTAGGCACTGACTGACGCTCGCCCGTTCGCGGCTTCCGCTCACTCCTCCTCCATTCGCGCCCCGCACTCCGCCTGACACAGGCGATCCCGTGCAGACCGACGCGCCCGGCGCGTTCCCTCTGCTGCTCCCCGCTCTTTCTTCTGCGCGATCTACTTACCGCGCAGCACTTCGATCCAGTCGAGGGTGCGACCGCAGAGTGAGTGGGCATCCTTTGGCTGGACGATGGTGACTTGCCGAGTGTCAGTTGCCCGTGCGATCACGAACGGCCCGAGCCCGAACGGCTGCACCGCAGCACTGCCGGGGCCCCAGTCCGGGCCGCTGTGCCTGATCACGAGGACGTGTGGACCCGGAGTGAGGTCCTTAAATCCGAAGTAGAGGAAGTTCCCAGGCCACTCGCTCTGGTTCCGCTGCTGCCCAACCTGCTTTCCGTCGATGCTCGCAGTCAGGGTCGAGCTGAACGAGCCGCCGACCCAGACGCGGTATTTCCCGTCGGCGCCGACGTGGAACGGCAGGATGAGCTTGAACGCGTTCGTCTTCTTCACGAGCCCGTGAGGCTCTCCGTAGCTGTAGAAGTGCTTCGGAACGACGATGTTCCCCTTCGGGGTGATCACGGTGACTTCGGGGCGGAACACCGTTGCGAGGACGCCATGCGCGGCGGTCGCCTGGGCGGCGAGCTGCTTCACGACCTTGCAGTCCGGGACGCCGGCGGGCTGGAAGCGGCTTCCGAGAGACACGTGCGTGATGATCCGGTTCGGGCCGGGGTTGCGCCGCCAAACGTCGTAGTAGCGCCCCGACCAGGCGAGGTGGTACGAGGACGGCGGTCTGCTTGCAACACCTGTGCGGCGGATGATGAGCGTGGGGAACGGGAGCAGAGCGTCGAGCCTGATCTCGTCGAGATCGGGCGAGACGCCGACACAAGCGCCACCGGTCGTATCTCCTGCGCAATGAGGATCGTGGCGGAGCTTGATCACGTCGACGCGGAGCCCGCTCGGCGTCTGCGCATCGAGTCCACGGAGGAAGTGCCGCGCGCCGTACGACTCGAACTCGGTCAACAGAGCCGGGCCTTTGCCGTTGAACTTCGCGCCGATCGTCCCGAGCTCGGCCAGGCGCGAACTGGGAGCGAGGAGAACCGCGTGATACTGCATCGCGGTCGACCAAAGAATGGCGGCGCCGAGCACGGCAAGCACGACTCCTCCCTCGATGCGCCGGCCGCTCTCGATGACGACCGCGACACCGGCCAGGCCGACTCCGAGGATCAGGGGCGAAGCCGACGCGAGCGCCTTTCCACCAACCCAGGGGGAGGCACGCTCGACATAGACGAGGATTGCGAAAACACCGGTGGCTAAGGCGAGCACAACCTCGAGGCGCCCTCGCCGCCAGGCCATGACGACGGCGAAGACCGCTCCGGCCGCGACGAGGAGCGCGAGGATGTGCGTCAGAGTGGGGTGTGACGGCGGGTAGCGAAAGTCTCCGCTCGGCCAGATCCCGAGCGACTGCCACAAGCTCAGCGAGTGGCAGTGCGGTGTGCAGAGGTTGCCGTACTGGTCCGCCTTCGTGAACTTCCCGATGACGTCCAGCCGGGCCTTGCTCACCGAGAGGATCGGGAGAGCCAGAGCGAGCGTGGTGACGGCGTAGACGCCGATGGTCTTGAGTACGTCCTCGGTGGAGCGGTAAAGGACGACGAGCACGAGACCGACGACGACGAGCGGCACGAGCCAGACCCCGCCTCCGATGCTGAGCCCGCCGAGCAGGGCCGCCGACGCGGCGGCGAGCGGGATCACCTGCCGCGCGGCTCCGGTCTTCACGCGCGGAACGAGGCAGATCGCGAAGAGCAGGATGACCGGCGTGTAGAGCTCCTTCACTCCTCCCCACAGCGCGTAGCCGTAGATGAGCGCCGCCTGGGCGCCGAAGAACGCCACGCAGGCGCGGAGCAGCCGTGACTGTACGAGCCCCGAGACGAGTTCGTACAGCCCGAGTCCGGTCAGGGCGGCGAGGATCGTGAGGTACGGCTGCCAGAGCCAGAGCTGGTCGACCCGGAGGAGCGTGTGCCCGACGTCGATCGGCAGCATCGCCCCGAGGGGGTAGCCGTACTTGTATCCCTCGTGGAGCAGCGTCGACTTGTAGGTCGACGGAAGGAGGCCGACGGCCCCGTACGTGTTCGTCAAGGCGCGATCGAGGAACGACATGAACGTCGCCGTGTCGTCGAGCTTGATGTAGCCGGCGAATGTCGCTCCTACGAGCACGACCGGGGCGGCGAACACCCAGTAGACGGCGGCGGCTGAGCCTGCCGCCCAGCGGTCGAGCTCGAAGCGCTTCCACGGAGGCGACAGGACGTATCCCGCGATCGCGAGCACGATGACGAGCGGTGTCGCAAGCCGCGCCGTGGCGTCGCTCATATGGGCGAAGTACGCCGCGAGCGAGATGACGATGAAGCCGCCCGGCAGCAGTAGCGTGCCGGGCAGCCGCGTCGCGCTGGCCTTCTCGAGCAAGAGCCCGCAGCCGAGGGAGAGCGCGCCGAGGACGAGCGGGAAGACGACCCAGGCGAGGAACAGCGTCATGTCCGGCTAGTGAAGCACGTCAGGCCGCGCGCATCCTGACCATCGCGGGGCCTTCCCGAAGTTCCTACGGGGTGATCTTGGCCGACCAGGTGATGGTCGCGAGCGCCGGCGTGCTGAACGGCGTCACGTGAAGATCGATCGTGTCACCGGCGGCGACAGCCACGAGGGACGAGTCGCTGCAGGTCGTCTGGGAGACACCCGCGATCGAGCAGTTCAGCGCCGTTGCCGAACCGTTCTTGTCGACCGTGAGCGTCCAGCTCGCGCCGCTCCCCGCGGCCGTGGTGACGTACACCTGGAGATCGGTGATGGTCGAGCCGACGTGCCCAATCGGAATCTGGAGTTCGCTACCCGAGACAAGGGACATGCCCCAGGCGAGATAGGAGTCGTTGACGTTGTCGGTCAGCGCGCCGCCGCCGGCGATCTGAGTCGCGCCGTCCGAGCCGGACGGACCAGCCGGGCCGATCGGGCCGGACGGACCAGCCGGGCCGGACGGGCCAGCCGAGCCAGCCGGGCCACGCGCGCCGGTCGGGCCTGCCTCGCCTGGTGCGCCTGCCGCGCCTGCCGTACCGGCCGGACCCTGCGTGCCGGTCGCGCCGACCGGGCCACCCAGACCAGCCGGGCCCTGCGCGCCGTTCGCGCCGGTCGCACCGTTCGCACCGTTCGCGCCGGTCGGGCCAGCTGCGCCGGTCGGGCCGACCAAGCCGGTCGGACCCTCAAGACCCGTCGGGCCAGTCGCACCCGTCACGCCTTGCACACCGGTCGAGCCCACGACACCGGTCGGACCTTCCAGACCGGTCGGGCCAGTCAGACCCGTCGCGCCCTGGATACCCGTGGCACCAGTCAGGCCCGTCGCGCCCACGACACCCGTCGGACCCTGCAGACCCGTCGGACCAGTCAGACCCGTCGCACCCTGGATACCCGTCGCACCGGTCAGGCCCGTCGCGCCCACGACACCCGTCGGACCCTGCAGACCCGTCGGACCAGTCAGACCCGTCGCACCCTGGATACCCGTCGCACCAGTCAGGCCCGTCGCGCCCACGACACCCGTCGGACCCTGCAGACCCGTCGGACCACCCACACCCGTCGCGCCCTGGATGCCCGTCGCACCAGTCAGGCCCGTCGCGCCCACGACACCCGTCGGACCCTGCAGACCCGTCGGACCAGTCAGACCCGTCGCACCCTGGATACCCGTCGCACCGGTCAGGCCCGTCGCGCCCACGACACCCGTCGGACCCTGCAGACCCGTCGGACCACCCACACCCGTCGCGCCCTGGATGCCCGTTGCACCGGTGAGGCCGGTCGCGCCGTTCGCACCCGTCGGACCACCCACACCCGTAGCGCCCTGGATACCCGTTGCACCGGTCAGGCCCGTCGCGCCCACGACACCCGTCGGACCCTGCAGACCCGTCGGACCACCCACACCCGTCGCGCCCTGGATGCCCGTTGCACCGGTGAGGCCGGTCGCGCCGTTCGCACCCGTCGGACCACCCACACCCGTAGCGCCCTGGATGCCCGTGGCACCGGTGAGGCCGGTCGCGCCGTTCGCACCCGTCGGACCATTCGCACCCGTCGGACCACCCACACCCGTAGCGCCCTGGATGCCCGTTGCACCGGTGAGGCCGGTCGCGCCGTTCGCACCCGTCGGACCACCCACACCCGTCGCGCCCTGGATGCCAGTCGCGCCCTGCGAGCCCGTCGCGCCGTTCGCACCCGTCGGACCCTGCGCACCCGTCGCGCCCTGGATACCCGTCGCGCCGTTCGCACCCGTCACGCCAGCTCCACCAGTCGGACCCGTCGCACCCGTCGGACCCTGTGCACCCGTTGCGCCGATCACAAGACCAGTCGGGCCCGCAGCGCCAGTCAAACCGTTCGCACCAGTCAGGCCCGTCGAGCCAGTCAGACCCACCGCACCGGTCGGACCCTGCGCACCCGTCGGACCAGCCGCGCCCGTCGCGCCGTTAGCGCCGGTCGTGCCGGCAGCACCCGTCGGACCGTTCGCACCCGTCGGACCACTCGCACCGGTCGCACCATTCGCGCCCGTCCCGCCGTTGTTCCCAGTCGCGCCGTTCGCGCCAGTCGTGCCGGCAGCACCCGTCGGACCGTTCGCACCCGTCGGACCACTCGCACCGGTCGCACCATTCGCGCCCGTCCCGCCGTTGTTCCCAGTCGCGCCGTTCGCGCCAGTCGTGCCGGCAGCACCCGGTCGGACCGTTCGCACCCGTCGGACCACTCGCACCGGTCGCACCATTCGCGCCCGTCCCGCCGTTGTTCCCGGTCGCGCCGTTCGCGCCGGTCGTGCCGGCAGCACCCGTCGGACCGTTCGCACCCGTCGGACCACTCGCACCGGTCGCACCATTAGCGCCGGTCAAGCCGGTCGATCCGGTCGCGCCGTTGCTACCGGTCGCGCCGGCAGCACCGGTCGGACCGTTCGCACCCGTCGGACCACTCGCACCGGTCGCACCATTCGCGCCCGTCCCGCCGTTGTTCCCAGTCGCGCCGTTCGCGCCAGTCGTGCCGGCAGCGCCCGTCGGACCGTTCGCACCCGTCGGACCACTCGCACCGGTCGCACCATTCGCTCCCGTCCCGCCGTTGTTCCCAGTCGCGCCGTTCGCGCCGGTCGTGCCGGCAGCACCCGTCGGACCGTTCGCACCCGTCGGACCACTCGCACCGGTCGCACCATTAGCGCCGGTCAAGCCGGTCGATCCGGTCGCGCCGTTGTTACCGGTCGCGCCGGCAGCGCCGGTCGGACCGTTCGCACCCGTCGGACCACTCGCACCGGTCGCACCATTCGCGCCCGTCCCGCCGTTGTTCCCAGTCGCGCCGTTCGCGCCAGTCGTGCCGGCAGCACCCGTCGGACCGTTCGCACCCGTCGGACCACTCGCACCGGTCGCACCATTCGCGCCCGTCCCGCCGTTGTTCCCAGTCGCGCCGTTCGCGCCAGTCGTGCCGGCAGCACCCGTCGGACCGTTCGCACCCGTCGGACCACTCGCACCGGTCGCACCATTCGCGCCCGTCCCGCCGTTGTTCCCGGTCGCGCCGTTCGCGCCGGTCGCGCCGGCAGCACCCGTCGGACCGTTCGCACCCGTCGGACCACTCGCACCGGTCGCACCATTAGCGCCGGTCACGCCGGTCGATCCGGTCGCGCCGTTCGCTACCGGTCGCGCCGGCAGCACCCGTCGGACCGTTCGCACCCGTCGGACCACTCGCACCGGTCGCACCATTCGCGCCCGTCCCGCCGTTGTTCCCAGTCGCGCCGTTCGCGCCAGTCGTGCCGGCAGCACCCGTCGGACCGTTCGCACCCGTCGGACCACTCGCACCGGTCGCACCATTCGCGCCCGTCCCGCCGTTGTTCCCAGTCGCGCCGTTCGCGCCAGTCGTGCCGGCAGCACCCGTCGGACCGTTCGCACCCGTCGGACCACTCGCACCGGTCGCACCATTCGCGCCCGTCCCGCCGTTGTTCCCGGTCGCGCCGTTCGCGCCGGTCGCGCCGGCAGCACCCGTCGGACCGTTCGCACCCGTCGGACCACTCGCACCGGTCGCACCATTAGCGCCGGTCAAGCCGGTCGATCCGGTCGCGCCGTTCGTTACCGGTCGCGCCGGCAGCACCGGTCGGACCGTTCGCACCCGTCGGACCACTCGCACCGGTCGCACCATTCGCGCCCGTCCCGCCGTTGTTCCCAGTCGCGCCGTTCGCGCCAGTCGTGCCGGCAGCACCCGTCGGACCGTTCGCACCCGTCGGACCACTCGCACCGGTCGCACCATTCGCTCCCGTCCCGCCGTTGTTACCAGTCGCGCCGTTCGCGCCGGTCGTGCCGGCAGCACCCGTCGGACCGTTCGCACCCGTCGGACCACTCGCACCGGTCGCACCCTTAGCGCCGGTCAAGCCGGTCGACCCGGTCGCGCCGTTGTTACCGGTCGCGCCGGTAGCACCGGTCGGACCGTTCGCACCCGTCGGACCACTCGCACCGGTCGCACCATTCGCTCCCGTCCCGCCGTTGTTCCCAGTCGCGCCGTTCGCGCCAGTCGCGCCGGCAGCACCCGTCGGACCCTTCGCACCCGTCGGACCATTCGCACCGGTCGCACCATTCGCGCCCGTCGACCCGTTAGCGCCCGTCGCGCCAGGAGCACCTGTCGGACCCCGCGCACCGGTCGGGCCAGCCGCGCCTGTCGGACCCGGCGCACCCGTCGGACCCCGCGCACCGGTCGGACCCTGCGCGCCGGTCGGACCCCTCGCGCCGGTCGGGCCAGGCGGTCCGCTCGGACCGGAGGGACCGGACGGGCCATGGCAGGTCTTGCACGGCGGTGTCGGCTTCTTCCACTTGTGGTCGCCCGCGAGGCAGCCCTTCGGAACCCAGTAGATCTCGCGGTAGTCGATGGACTGGGGTCCGCCGACACAGAGATGGGCGACACCCGTCGGCCCCGCCTTGGAAAGCTTGATGGTTCCGTCCCGGTGCTTGTGGCCGTGCTGCTTGGCGCACTTGCCCTTGAGAAGGACGTAGAGCTCAGTCTTGAAGTAGCTGCCGTCGTTCGGGTCGCCGACGCAGAGAACGACAGTGTCCTTCTTGTTCTTCGGCCGCGGCCACGAGATGTGCCGGCCGTGGTGGTAACAAGACTTGGCGACGTACAGCTCCTTGTAGTCGACTGTGCCCTTGTTGCCGATGCAGACGTTGACCGGCTTGCTCGCGGAAGCTGTCAGCGCGAACGCCACCGAGAGGACAGCGAAAACGCATGCGGCGGCCGAGGCGAGTACCACCATCCGCCCCACACCAGCGTGCAGACGCAGCCGCAACAACCTGTCCCTCATCGGCCCACGAGGGGCACATTAGAGGGATGACCTGGCCGAGTCAAGCCATAACCGTCTCTTAACGAATTTCCTCTACGCCAGTTCAGGACTCGCCTCGAGGATCGCTTGAGTCAAAGAGCCGCGTCCAACGAGCGGGCAACGGGCGCCGCGGAAGGATTGTCAGCGCGAGCAACACGACGATCCCGATCGCAAAAAGTGCTGGATATGCGGCATAAGGCGCGTACCGGAAGCGGACCACGTGGTGCCCCGGACCTGCGTCGACCCCGACGAGGCTCGGGGCCATCATCACCGTCTTGCGCGGCCGGCCGTCGACGGTCGCAGTCCAGCTCGGGTCATAGGATGTTTTCAACAAAACAACCGCCTGGCGACGAAGCGCGACCCTCGCGGAGAACACTCCGGCGGCAGGATCGGCGGTCGACGAGAGGACGACTCCCGCTCTCCCGGTTCCCCCGATTGTCGCCGCCGGACCCGTGCCGCCGGCGAAGGCAATACCTGGATAGACACCGCGGAGCGCGAGATTTGACTGCCGCCATTGCCGAGTCGCCGGCTCGAGGTTGGTCCTGTCGGCGGCGATCGCCTGCACCCGGTCGACGACCTGGAAGTAGCCGGACGTCGGGACGCCGTACAGGCGGCTCCCGCCGGCGCTCGCGATGAGCCGTGCCTGAACCGGCGGTTTGTGGCCGGCCGGGAGGAGCAGATATCGGATCCCGAGCATCTGGTACTGCGCGAGGCTCTTCTCGTCGAACGTCGCCTCGATGTCGGTCGAGAGGGAGTTGAGCGTCCGATAGAAGAAGCCGACCGCGTCGACGTCGTGGTCGGCGAGCCACGCGTACATCGGGACGTAGCCAACCCGGTAGTCCGCGCCCCAATTGGGGCGAAGACTGCCCGCGTAGACACGGCCGCCGCCGAGGCTCTTCACTGTCGCGAGGAGGCTGTTCACGGACTTCCCTTGCGTCGCGTCGTACCTCTGCTGAACGTCGATGTAGCCCGCGCTCGTGCGGGCGAATGTCCAGCGTTCATGCCACGCCGGCGCGAGGATCAAGACCACGAGCGCGATCGCCGCCGGACCCAGGTATTCCGCATAAACAAGCGGAATTCGCCGCTCCCAGAGACGCCGCAACGCGTGTACTCCTGCGCCCACACCGACGCCGGCGATGAGGATCCCGGCGAGGTCGACGCCCATCTCGAAGCGCTGGAACTGGACGTCGGCCGAGCCCGGCAGCCAGCCGAGCGCCGGCCCAAGCGCGTGCCGTCCGC
The DNA here is from genome assembly GCA_963767525.1 of uncultured Actinomycetes bacterium. Lineage (GTDB taxonomy): Bacteria > Actinomycetota > Thermoleophilia > Gaiellales > Gaiellaceae > Palsa-739. The sequence continues at coordinate 768,366 of CAVYEH010000001.1, read as the reverse complement.
AGAACAGAATCAGGCTGAGAAGGAAGACTCCAAGCAGGGCTCGAGCCCGCGCGTCGCGCCGAGCTCGCGCGACGCAGACGACGACTCCGGCGGCGAAGAGGAGCGTGACGATCGGGAAGCGCCCCTGGTCGAACAGCTGCCCGCGGACGAGCCATCCGAGCACCTTGAGCGTGCCGTACGAGTCGTTGAACGCGGTGCCGCGGAAGTACTCGCTGTTGTTCGTCCAGGTCGTTCCTTCGATGAGCGGAACGAGCACCCAGAGCGCGATCAGCATCGCTCCGCCCGCGACAATGGCCGCGCGCGCGACGCGTGGAACCACGCGCCCGGCGCCAAGCACGATCACCCAGACGCCGATCGTGAGCAGCGCGAGATAGCCCGCGATGAAGTGGCACGCGATTGTGAGCGCAACCGCGAGCGCGGCGGCCGCGTATCGGTGTCCGTATTTGACGCTGCGCCACGTGAGGCCCCACGCGAGCGGCAGGAGCCACATCGCCCAAAGCTGGCCATACAAGCCGGTTCCGGCCCATATGTAGCTCCCCCATTCGAATCCGTACGCGACGAAGCCGGGCGCGGAGAAGACGAGGAGCGAAGCGGTCGCAGCAGAGCCCGCCGCCGTCCATTGTCCCCAGCCGAGAAGCCGCGAGCCGGCGTAGACCGAGATCGGCCACGTCGCGAGCAGGAGGTAGAGGAGCCAGTCGTACGCCGTGCCACTGCGAGTGCCCGTCGCGACGGCGGCGTAGGCGGTCAGGGTCTCGGGAAGGCTTTGGTAGTGGTGGAAGAACGACGATCCGAGTGAGAGGTTGGGAAACCAGCCGTCGAGCGGGACGCGTCCGCGGTGGATCTGTCCGCTCGCCCAACGCACCATTTGCAGGTGAAAAGCGCTGTCGTTGAGCGGTTGAGCGAACCGCGTCTCGCCCCGGAGTGCGACGAGACCGAAGAGCGTCGAGAGGCCAACGAGCCCGTGCGGCCACGTGAGCCAGGCCCGCTTTGCCGGAGGCGTGGCCTCGTCGGTCACGCGGATGTTGTACCACCGTTTTCCGCTCGTTCCGAAGGCTCAGCCTGAGGTCGAGCCTCCAGGATCGCGCGCGGTGGCGTGATACCACGGTTGCACGCCACCGGCCGCTGGTACCACGATGGAACGCAACCGTGACATGGACATAGCGTCGCTCCGGCCTGCGTTGGCAGGTTGACGCCGCGCTGGAGGGCTGCCGCGGTAGTCCGCGACCAAGACGCCTGCATACCGTGCCATCAGCCCCTCGTGGCGGCATGACACTCAAGTTGCAGCGGCGGGGTGACGATATTTGGTCACGATGGCAAGACCTCAAAAAGCAATGACCATCCGCCTCTCCCGCGAGCAGGCTGAGGAGCTCGAGTTGGTTGCGGCGGTCGCACACCAGCCTGTATCCGAGGTCGTTCGCTCGGCGATTGCCGAGCACATCGAGTCGCGGAAGCAGGACAAGGCCTTCCGCAAAGGTTTGCGGGCACGGATCGAGCGCGCCCAGCGGATGATCGGCTGAATCAGCGTCCGGCGCGAGCCTGCCGGTGCGCGACTGAGCCTCAGGTCAGCCGCGCACCAGACAAGGCGACGCTCTAGACGAGCGTCTTGAAGAAGGCGTCGACCTTCTCGAGCGGGAAGGTCTCGGTCTTGATGACTTCGAGCGTCCCGATCTTCGCCAGCGCGCGGAACGCGGCGGCGTTGTCGGGGTACTGCACGAGCGCGAAGAAGTCCCACGGTCCCATCAGGGCGAAGGTCTGCTCCAGCTTCCCTCCCTCGGCCTCGATGATGTGCTTGAACTTCTCGAGGTACTCGGGCGCCTTCTCGAGGGTCTCGCGGCCCTCGGGCGTCAGGGTGATCAAACCCGCATATGTGAACACGGTGTCACCTCCCTTCGAGTCGGGACGCTACGCCTGCCGCGGGTGGCGATTCATCCGCGAATCCGCGGATCGCGCTACGCCTGCGGGTGGCGGCGGAGGTACTCCGCGACGAACGGGCACACCGCGCGGTAGGCGAGCCCGCGCTCGCGGAGGTCGTCGAGCGCGCCCTGGACGAGGACGTTGCCGAGCCCCTTGCCCTGTGGCGCGGCTCGACCTCGGTTGGACGAGGACGACCTTCCCGTCCTCGCGCGTGTAGCGAATCTCGCCGGCGAGCTCGGTGCCGAGCCAGAGCTCGTAGCGGAGCTCTTCCGGGTTGTCGATGACGCGAGGTTCCATCGGTCAGGAGAACGGTAACGGCCGCGATAGGCTCTGCCGCGTGAAGGAAGTCCTCCCCGGCATCTGGCACTGGACGGCGCCGAACAAGTCGATCGGCGGCAAGGAGGTCAGCTCGTACTACCTCGCCTCCGAGCGCGTCGTCATCGACCCGATGCTGCCGGCGGAGCGGCCGGACTGGTTCCAGCCCGAGCACGCGATCCTCACCTGCCGGCACCACAGCCGCGCCGCGTGGGAGCTCGGCCTCGAGCCGTGGGTGGTGGAGCAGGGCGCGCACGAGCTCGAGGGCCGCGGCGCGTTCCACACGTTCGCGTGGGGCGACGAGCTGCCGGGCGGATCTGTCGCGTGCGAGGTGGACGCGTTGAGTCCGGACGAGACGGCGCTGCACATCCCGGCGCATCGCGCCCTCGCGATCGGCGACGGCGTCGTCCGCTGGCAGAAGGGCGACGGGCTCGGCTTCGTCCCGGACTTCCTGATGGACGATCCCGAGAAGACGCGCGCAGGCCTGAAGGCGGCGTACCGGCGCCTGCTCGACGAGCTCGAGTTCGAGCACTTGCTGCTCGCGCACGGCGAGCCGGTGATCGGGACGGCGCGCGAGGAGCTCGCGGCGCTCGTTGAGGCGTAGCCTCGCTCATCTCACGTCCGGCGTGCTCACGGGCAGCACCGGGAACTCAGGTAGCTGTCGCCACCGACGCTCTAGATCGAGTAATTGAAGTAGCTGCCGTGCTCGTAGTCGTAGAGCGAGACGTTTCTTCCCCTGACTGAGCCGCTGTAGAACTGGCCTGAGCCGTAGTCGTAACCGTTGAACTGCGGACCGTTGAGCCTCAGCTGGATGAATGCTCCGTCCCCATAGTGATAGAGCGAAGAGGGGTTCCCGCTGACGTAAGCGCCTTCGTCGTAGTCGTAAACGTTGACATTTTGGGCCGTGACCTGCCCACTGAAGTTCACGTAACGGCCTTCGGAATAGTCATACACAGCGCCTGCGCTCAGGCCGCTAGCAAGACGCGCAGCGATGTACGCGACGGCTCTACGTGCATGTGCGTTCATGCCGCGAGTAGCGCAACAACAGCGTTCACGATGTGCTGCGCAATCTCCAAGCCGTCGTTGCAAAGAGCCGTCGTACCCGGGAGCGCGCGGCTTCGGCGGGTGCGAACACCGGGCTGGTCCGGACGTTGCAGATCGAGTTCGTGCGATACCTCGTTCCGCGCCTCGAAGAGCGGCCGAAGTCCTCTGATCCGTCCCATCAGAGCTGCATCCTCGGCGATACCAAGAGCGCGTGCGGTCTGGTCAACCTGCTCGGCGGATTGGAGACTCGATCCTGTCAGCTGGTAGACGTAATCCTCGATCAACTGCGCCCTCGGATTCTGAGCAACCAGGTATCGGGCGACCTTCTTATGATCTACGGCATCCGCGGAGGCAAGCTGCCTTGCCGCAAAGCCTTCGAACATGTTGTGCGCGGGCTCGCTCTTGTCGAGGACGTGCGGAAGCGTGTCCCGGATCAGTTGCTTGAGAGTTGCGTCAAGACCCGCTCCAGTGAAGACGATCGCGGCACGGAGTAGGTCCTCTTCCGGGGAAGTAAGACGTCCACGCCTAGCGCCGCGCACGGTGTCGAGGGTCGTCAAGACAGACTCCACCGATTCGTGCGCGCTCTCCAGAAATCGCTGGGCCGTCTCCACGGCCGAAGGAAGGGGCGGCGCTGTCCGGGCTAGTGGTTGAAGACGAGGCACGCCAGGAGCCTAACGGCCTATGACGCTGCACTCGGGGCGAAAGAGAGGAGGCCGCGCTTGGTCAGATTAGATCTGAGAGCGTCCTGCTGACGAGTTTGTCGCGAACGCTCTCCCAGACGTCTTGACTGCGCGCGAAGTTGTACTCCGTCCGAACTTCGTCCTTCTTCTGTTGCCGTGCGGTGAACTCGTCGAGAACGAGTGTCCGCGCCGCCTTCTCGAGCGGCGCGACGACTTCCTCGAATTTTGCCTTGGTTGAAAGAAGCTCCACATAAGAGTGGAAAGCGTCGTCCTTGCGTGTGCGGAGACCAACGCCTACTAGCGCGCCGACATAACGCGCAAGTCGCTTCAGGTACAGGAGCTCAATCGCTCGCTTCTCGGGTGGTAGATCACGTTGATTACGGCGAAGTTCGTCGTGGGTCTTCTGGAGCCTGTCAGTGATCACGAACGCCACGACAGCCTCTGCCATGACCTCGTCACTCCAAACTTCAACGGCTTTGCCGTCGACGCCGAAGGCTTCCCAGTACTTGCCACCCTGAAGGTTGTCCCAGAGGGTCTTCGGCTCCTTGAAGGAGGTGACCGGCCCGTAGAGGAAAGCATGCCGTAGGTTCGCAAAGTCCTCGCGCCTGAGCGCCTTCCCAGCTCGGCCCTTCGGCTTGAACCCGCGCTTGGCTTGGTAGTAGAACGCGGGGACTGGACCCTTGCCTGAAAACTTCTGCAGGTTTCTCTGCAGAAACTGCTGGATCGGGTCATTCGCCCGAAAGTCTGGATCCTTGACGGGATTCTGCGTGTTGTTGAACCTGATGACGCTCTCGGTAAACGCGCCACCCAACTCCTCATCGGTGGCGGTAAGACGGAAGAGCACGAATACGCCTGTCCGGCTGGAGGCTCGAGTCAGCGAGCCAACAGTCTGGGCGCCATTGATGATCTGAAACCGTCGGGCGGTGATCTGGTTACCCTCCCGATCGAAGTCTGCGCACACCGCAGAAACGCCATTGTTGAAGAAGAAGAAATGCTCGCCATCCGATGCTGCCGTCGACGCTATCTGGGCATTGATCGGGTTCTTACCGGCGAGCATCGGCAGGCGGATGTTCTGAGCAAAGAGCCCCAGGCTGTATCGGCGGTAGAGGTTCACCAACTCGTTTGCCGAGATACGGCAGACCAGTGCGTGACGAGGGTCGAGAAACTCAAAGATGTGCTCGTCCTTGATCTTGAACTGCACTTCCCTCAAGAGTCCGGACGCCGCAGCGGCGCTCGCCTTGACACGCTCGAGTAGGTCGCCCCAATCGATCAGTTCGCAGGTAATGGAGAGCCCAGCCTTCTCATAGGCCTTCTGACGAGTCGCGGCAAGTTGCCGGAAGCGGTGGTCTTGGGGAACGGCGACGCTTGTTAGAAATCTGAGTTGAACGCTGTAGCCATCCTCAAGCCGAGGTTGGTACTCGCCGAGGAGTTCGTGCGCTTGTGCTCCTCCCCGAGCGACGTACTCAGGGTCGAGAAGTCGGTCGTGGATGCTGAAGAACGAGTCCACATCGGCTTCGGTCAGCGAACCGAGCCGCGACCGCCACTTCGCTTGAACGAGAAGCAACTGTTGGTTCAGTTCGTCCTGAAGGCAGATGTCGACCCCCAGGTCGTCCGACCTCAGGAGGTAGTCGCCGAGGTCCGCCTCACGAGTCGACTCTCCCTGGAGGACCTCTGAGAAGCCCTCCTCCTGGGCGAAAAGATGAGCAGCGTATCCCTCGAAGCCACGTGCGTAGTCGGTCGCCGGGTAGCCGTACTTGCCAGCGTAGAACGAGCATTCAGCTCGCACGTTTTCCCAGGTGTTCTCGGCTCGTGAGCGCGCCACGCCTCGACGATACGCGATGCGTGGGCGGCCAGCACTGCGCTGCTGAAGGTCAGGCCTGCGGAATACGCGCTTCGAGCGCGGCCGTAACGGCCTCGCGCACGGGCTCGAGTTCGATCCGGTCGAGGATCTCCTGGAAGAAGCCGCGCACGATTAGGCGCTCCGCTTCTTGGCGCGTCAGGCCGCGGCTACATCAAATAGAACAAGTCCTCGCGATCGACTCGGCCGACCGTCGCCGCGTGCGTGCACCGCACGTCGTTCGCCAGGATCTCGAGGCCCGGGATCGGGACTGCGTGCGTCGTCGGCGAGAGCATGAGGTTGCGGCACTCCTGGTACGCGTTCGTCTTCTGCGCGTCCTTCTCCACGCGGATCATCCCGCGCCACACCGCCGTCGCGTGATCGCGCAGCGCGCCCTTGAACGCGAAGTCGCTCTCGCAGTCGGGCGCGATGTGCTCCTGGAACGTGTCGTAGTCGAGGTGCTGCGTCCCGTCGGCGAAGTACGCGCCCGTCACGCGCGACGTCGCGCCGCGGCCGTTGAGGTCGTTCTGGATCCGCGTCTTGCCCCGCTTCGAGCCGAAGCCGCCGGCGACCCAGTCGAGCTCCGCGTCGCGCTCGACGCGCGCGTGATGGTTCGCGAAGTGCCACGTCTCCTGCGAGAGATTCTGGAGGGAGACGTACTCGAGCTTCGCGGCCGGCTCGACGAAGAGCTCGGTCACCGCGTTCGAGTACGCCTCGGTGTCGGGCGACGGCGACGCGTACTCCTCGATGAGGCTTGCGCGCGCGCCCTCCTCCGCGACGACGACGAGCCGCCAGAACGTCTGGCCGGTCGCCGAGATGCGGACGTACAGCGGCTTCTCGAGGACGACGCCCTTCGGGACGACGACGAGCAGGCCGTGCTTCCACATCGCCGCGTTGTGCGCCGCGAACTTCTCGTCCCAGCCGACGAGGGAGTAGAGGCGCTCGTTGTCGTCGGTGAGCGGCTCGAACGTGACGCCCTCGGGCGCCTTCTCGATCTCGATGCCGTCGGCGGTGACGGTCGCGCGACCCGAGACGTCGAGTTCGACCATCGTCTCTTTCGGACTAGTCCAGTCGTCTGACGACGGGACGTGTCCGAAAGTGTCAGGGTCGAAGCCGCGCAGGTCGGTGAAGCGCCAGTGCTCTTCGGTCGTGTCCGGGATCGGCAGCTTCTCGTACGCGGCGAGTGCGTCGCTCCTACTCATATGGCGCGTACCTCCGGTGCAGCATCAGCGCGTTGCCGTCGGGATCGCGGAAGTTCGCCATGTGGCAGACGCCGGTGTCGAGCGTCTCGCCGTCGAACTCGACGCCCTTCGCCTCGAGCTCCGCGCGCGCGGCCGCGACGTCGGGCACGCGAAACGCGAGGTGCGCGGTCGTCTGCGGCACAAACTCGTCGCCGTAGCGCGCGGGCTCCCAGATGTTGAGGCACGTGTCGCCGGCCCAGAACTCGAGCGCGCGGTGCTCGTCCTGCCGCAGCCCGAGCGTGTCACGGTAGAACGCGACCGAGCGATCCTTGTCGCGCGACGGGACGGCGACGAAGTCGATCCGCTCGACATCCATCACGGCATCGTCCCGTCGGGATACGCGGCGTAGCGGTGATGGAGCATGAGGCCGTTGCCCTCGGTGTCGGTGAACGGCTGCATGCGGCAGACGCCCGAGTCGATCGGCTCGCCCATGAGCTCGACGCCGGCGGCCTCGAGCTTCGCGCGCGCCTCGTCGAGGTCGGCGACGCGCAGGACGATCGACGCGACCGGCAGCGGCGTGAACGGCATCCCGATCGTCTCGGGATCGACGAACGCGAGCGTGACGTTGCCCGTCTCGTACTCCCACCAGTTCTCGGTCGAGTTCGGGTTCTTCGTCAGGCCGAGCACCTCGCCATAGAACTGGGCGGCTCGCTCGCGATCCTGCACCGGGACCGCGATGAAGTCGGTGCGCTCGATCATGCGCGCGGCGCGTAGTGGCGGTGGATGACCATCTGGTTCCCGTCAGGATCGGCGAAGAACGCCATGTGGCACACGCCCGTGTCGAGCGTCGGGCCGTTGAACGTGACGCCCTTCTCCTCGAGCTCGGCGCGTGCGGCCTCGACGTCCGGGACGCGCAACGCGAAGCCGGCGTCATGCGGCGCGCGGAATGCGCTACCGATGTTCTCGAGCTTCAGGAGATAGAGGAAGCCGTTGTCGCCGAGCTTGAACTCCGGGAAACCGCTCGGCGTGGTCGCCGACCTGCGTCAGGCCGAGCGTCTCCCCATAGAACTTCGTCGAGCGCTCGATATCGGTTACGGGCACGGCCCAGAAGTCGACGTGCTCGACCTCCACTAACCGACCGACCCTTCCATCTGGAGCTGGATCAAGCGGTTCATCTCGACGGCGTACTCGAGCGGGAGCTCCTTCGTGATCGGCTCGACGAAGCCGGAGACGATCATCGCGCTCGCCTCCGACTCGCTCATGCCGCGCGACATGAGGTAGAAGAGCTGCTCCTCGCCGATCTTCGAGACGGTCGCCTCGTGGCCGAGGTCGACATCGTCGGCGTCCACCTTGATGTACGGGTACGTGTCGGAGCGCGACTCGTCGTCGAGGATGAGCGCGTCGCAGACGACCTTCGACTTCGAGCCGTGCGCGTTCTTGTCCACCTGCAGGAGGCCGCGGTAGCCGGCGCGCCCGCCGTTCTTCGAGATCGACTTCGACGTGATGACCGACGTCGTGTTCGGCGCGGCGTGGACGCACTTGCCGCCCGCGTCCTGGTGCTGGCCCGCGCCCGCGAAGGCGATCGAGAGAACCTCGCCGTGCGCGCGGTCGCCCATCAGCCAGATCGCCGGGTACTTCATCGTCAGCTTCGAGCCGAGGTTGCCGTCGACCCACTCCATCGTCGCGTCCTCGTAGGCGACGGCGCGCTTCGTGACGAGGTTGTAGACGTTGTTCGACCAGTTCTGGATCGTCGTGTAGCGGCAGCGTCCGCCCTTCTTCACGACGATCTCGACGACCGCGCTGTGGAGCGAGTCGGTCGAGTAGATCGGCGCGGTGCAGCCCTCGACGTAATGGACGTACGCGCCCTCGTCGACGAGGATCAGCGTCCGCTCGAACTGGCCCATGTTCTCGGCGTTGATGCGGAAGTACGCCTGCAGCGGCATCTCGATGTGCACGCCCGGCGGCACATAGATGAAGGAGCCGCCCGACCAGACGGCCGAGTTGAGCGCCGCGAACTTGTTGTCGTTCTGCGGGATGATCGTCCCGAAGTACTGCTTGAACAGATCCTCGTGCTCGCGCAGCGCCGTGTCGGTGTCGAGGAAGATCACGCCCTTCTTCTCGAGATCCTCCTGCAGCTTGTGGTAGACGACCTCCGACTCGTACTGCGCGCCGACGCCGGCGAGGTACTTCTTCTCGGCCTCCGGGATGCCGAGCTTGTCCCACGTGTCGAGGATGTCGGCCGGCAGATCCTCCCAGGACTTCGCCTGATTCTCGGTCGGCTTGATGTAGTAGAAGATGTTGTCGAAGTCGATCTCGTTGAGGTTGCCGCCCCACTGCGGGGTCGGGCGCGCGTAGAAGTAGTCGAGCGACTTGTGGCGGAACTTGCGCATCCACTCCGGCTCGTTCTTGTGCTCCGCGATCGCCTCGACGAGCTCGTGCGACAGGCCGCGGCCCGACTTGAAGAAGTAGTCCTTCGCCTCGTCGGGATTCGAGAAGCCGTACTTGTAGTCGCTGCCGATCCCCGCGACGATCTCGGTCTCGGTCTGCTGCGTCATGCCGGCACCTCTTCCGGTTCGTACGGGGCGTAGCCGTCCTTCTCGAGCTTCTTCGCCAGCTCGGGGCCACCTGACTCGACGATCTTCCCGCCCACGAAGACGTGAACCTTGTCGGGCGTGATGTAGTCGAGGATGCGCTGGTAGTGCGTGATCACGAGCGCGCCCATGTCGGGGCCGACGAGATCCTTCACGCCGCCCGCGACGACGCGCAGCGCGTCGATGTCGAGGCCGGAGTCGGTCTCGTCGAGCACCGCGATGCGCGGCTTGAGCATTGCCATCTGGAGGATCTCGACGCGCTTCTTCTCGCCGCCCGAGAAGCCGTCGTTGAGGTAGCGCGAGGCGAGCTCGCGGCTGACCTTGAGGTGATCCATCTCGGCGAGGAGCGTCTTGCGGAACTCGGGGATCGGCACCGGGTCGTCGACGCCGCCGTTGCGCGCCTTCCGCACGGCGTTGATCGCGCTGCGGAGGAAGCTCGTGACGGTCACGCCGGGAATCGCGTGCGGGTACTGGAACGCGAGGAAAAGACCGCGCTGCGCGCGCTCGTCGGCGCCCATCTCCGTCACGTCCTCACCGTCGAAAAGGATCTTGCCCTCGGTGATCTCGTAGGCCGGATGGCCCATGAGCGCGTACGCAAGAGTCGACTTGCCGGAGCCGTTCGGCCCCATGATCGCGTGGACTTCGTTCGTGTCCACCTCGAGATCGACGCCCTTCACGATCTCCGTGCCGTCCTCGAGCGCGACATGGAGATTCTCAAGTTTTAGGAGCGCCATGACGACAAGGTTACCGAGAGGCGGTACTCTGACTGTCATATGGGCTTCGTACAGAATCCAGTTCACATCGTCATCTTCCTCGGGATCGCGCTGCTCCTGTTCGGTGGCAAGCGGCTGCCGGAGATCGGGCGCTCGCTCGGTCACGGCATGCGTGAGTTCAAGGACGGGATCACGGGCAATTCGCCTGCCCCGTCGGCCGAACTGCCGCCGGCCGAGCAGAAGACCGACGAGCCGACCTCGTAGCGCCGGATGAGCAGGCTGCCGCGCCGCCTCGGCCACGGCGAGGAGGCGACGCTCGAGGAGCATCTCGACGAGCTGCGTGGCCGGCTTTTCGTGATCATCGGCGCCGTCGGCGTCGCGACGATCGTCGCGTACGTCTTCCACAACAGGATCCTCGACTGGCTCAACCACCCGCTGCCGGAGGGCACCCGGCCGGTCACACTCGGCATCGCTGAGCCGTTCACGACGACCATCACCGTGTGTCTCTACGCGGGGCTCGTCATAGCGCTCCCCGTCGTGCTCTGGCAGGTCTGGAGCTTCTTCGCACCGGCCGTCGAGGCGAAGGCCGAGCGGAAGCTTCTCTTCCTCGTCGCGTGCTCGGTCGGGCTCGGCGCCGTGGGTGTGTGGTTCGGGTACGAGCTTCTCCTGCCGCGCGCGATCCACTTCCTCACGAACTACGACACGACCCATTACGACAACCTCATCCAGGCGAAGCCGTACTACAACTTCGTCGTCACGATCCTCGTCGGGATCGTCGTGATCTTCCAGACGCCGCTCGTGATCCTCGGGCTCGTCGCGCTCGGCGTCCTCACCTCGCGGACGCTGCGGAAGCAGCGGCGGCTCGGCTACCTCATCACCGCTGGCATCGCGCTCGCGCTGCCTGGCCCCGACCTCGTGACGACGTTCCTCGAGCTCATTCCGATGTGGCTGCTGTTCGAAGCGTCGATCTGGCTCGCGTGGTTTTACGAAAGACGACGCAAAAGGGTCATCACCGGCTCGGCTACGCTAGGCGCCTGATGGCAAGGGCTGCGGTAAGAGCAAAGCAGGCGCAAGCGGCGCAGGCACAGGCGGCGGTGAAACCGTCGCGGAAGCAGCGCAAGCACGCGTCCGGCGGCAATCCGAACCAGGACCTCTTCTTCGCCCGCCTCCAGCGCAAGCAGAAGTGGGTGTTCGCCGTGCTCGCGATCGTCTTCGCGTTCTCGTTCGTCCTGCTCGGCATCGGGTCGGGAGCCGGAGGGGGCCTCGAACAGAGCGTCAGCAACGCAATCAGCGGATGGTTCGGCGGAACCAGCGGCGGCGCGGTCGGGAAGGCGCAGGGTGAGATCAAGACGAACCCGCTGAAGGGCTACAAGGATCTCGCCGACGCGTACGTCACGGAGAACAACCTCACGGGCGCGGTCGGCGCGCTGCAGTCGTACGTCAAGCTGAACAAGAAGAACTGGACGGTCTGGGAGCAGCTCGGCGGGTACCAGAAGCAGCTCGGAGACACCGCCGCAGGGCAGTACCAGCAGGCGCTCCAGAACGGGCAGCTCACGGCGCCCGGAACGATCTTCGAGCCCAGAGGCCCGCTCGCGGGGCAGCTCGGGTCGAATCCGATCAACGACTACTACTCCCAGCAGGCCCAGAGCGTGACCCAGCCGCTCCTACAGCAGGCGATCGCCGGCTACCGGGACTCACTGCTCTCTCTCCAGAAGGCCGCGAAGTACGCGCCGGCCGCCAAGCGCGGTGAGATGATCCTCCTCGCCGCCAGCGCAGCCCAGGCCGCGGGCAACACGACGGCCGAGCTCGCCGCTCTGAAGCGCTACGTCCAGCTTTCGCCGAACTCGCCGAACATCAAGCAGATCGAGGCGCAGTGCCAGCAGCTCGGCGGATCCTGCACGCCGAACGGCAAGAAGTAGCGGCGCTCAGTTGACGCGATTGCCGCGCGGGCTGCGCCGATAGACTCCCGCGCAGGTGGCCCGGACGATTCGCGCAAACGGCGGCATTCTGCTCGCGGCGATCGCGGTTCTCGTCGTGCTCCTGTCGTCTGGCTGCGGCTACGGCGGCGTCGCGTCCGCGGCGAACCATCCGGATACGCAGAACGGCGGGGAGCTCTTCAAGGAGAAGTGCGGCGCTTGCCACACGCTCGCGGCCGCGGGGACGAGCGGGACGGTCGGCCCGAACCTCGACAACGCGTTCGCAGGCTCGCGGAAGCAGGGGTACGGGCAGAGCACGATCGAGAACGTCGTCCTCGACCAGATCCGCATCGGCACGGTCAGCCCGATCCTCGCCACGTACACGACGAGCGATCACTTCACGAGCAAGCAGTGCCTCGACCCGGCTACGAGGAAGACGTGTTACGGCCCGGAGATGCTCGCGAACATCGTCACCGGCCAGGATGCGTACGACGTCGCCGCCTATGTCGCGTCGGTGGCGGGAGTCGGCGGCTACACGCTCGGCGGCCCGCTCGGCAACGACGGCGCGGCGATCTTCAAGGCCGAAGGCTGCGGCGGCTGTCACACGTTCAAGGCGGCGGGCTCGACGGGGACGGTCGGGCCGAACCTCGACCAGCTCGCGAGCGCGCTCACCCTCGCGAAGGTCGTTCACCAGGTGACCGTCGGCGGCGCCCCGATGCCGTCCTTCAAGGGCACGCTCACGGCGGCGCAAATCCAGGCCGTCGCGCAGTACGTCATCTCGAACGCCGGCAAGTAGCGAGCGTGCTCGTCAGGCCCGCTCGCCGCGAAGACGCCGCGGCGATCGCGGACGTTCATGTGCTGACCTGGCAGGCGGCGTACGCGCACGTATTCGGCGCCGAACGCCTGGCAGGAATCGGGGACCGCCGGCGCGCCCAGTGGGAGGCCTGGCTCGCCGATCCGCAGCCGGACTGGCGGATCTTCGTCGCCGAGGAAGCCGAACACGTGCTCGGCTTCGCCTGGGTCGGTGACAGCCGCGACGATGCCGGCAAGGGAGAGCTGTTCGCGATCTACGTCCTGCCGGAAGCGTGGAGCTCCGGCGCCGGTTCCGCGCTGATGGCGAGCGCGCTCGAGGCGCTACGCAGCTATTCGTCCGCGACGCTCTGGGTGCTCGAGGACAACCCACGCGCGCGTCGCTTCTACGAGCGCGAAGGCTGGATCCTCGACGGCGGGCGCCGCGAGGAGGAGTTCCTCGGCGTGACGGTGCCGGAAGTGCGGTACCGCATCACGTTCGACTGAGCTGGAACCTTCCCGCGCGCTGCGGGAAACTCGGAGTGTGGGGCACTCCTTCGACGAGGCGTTCGCGGCCGAGTTCGCGCCGTTGCACCGCTACCTCGCGCGGCGGGTCGGCGCGGCGGCGGCAGACGAGCTCGCGGCGGAGACGTTCACCGTCGCGTTCCGGCGGTGGGACCGGCTCGATCCGGAGCGTCCGGTGCGGCCGTGGCTGTACGGGATCGCGGCGAACCTCATGCGCCACCACTGGCGCAAGGAGCGGCGGATGCTCCGCGCGTACGCGCGCACCGGCGTCGATCCTGTCTCCGCGGAGGACGAGCCTGCTGCGGACACGCGCGAGCTCGCCGCCGCGCTCGCGGAGCTGCGGCGCGACGAGCGCGAGATCCTGCTCCTCCACGCGTGGGCGGAGCTGACCGACGTCGAGATCGCCGCCGCGCTCGACCTGCCGGTCGGGACGGTGAAGTCGCGGCTCTCAGCCGAGCACGCGAGAAGCTGCGGAACCGTCTGGAGCCAGGTCGGGCAAGAAGCGGTATGAACAGCGACGAACTCCTCACCCAGTTCCGCTCGGATATTCCGCTCCCAGACGAGGCCACCGCGCAGCAGGTCTACGCCCGCGCGACCTCGGCCCGAGGCCGGCTGGCTCGCCGCGGGCTTGTCCTCGCGCTTGGGGCCGCGATCGTGGCTGCCATTGCGGCTGTCGCTCTCTCAGGCGCGTTCGGCAACAGGGAAGGTTCGATCCGCCACGACTGGGGAACAGTGCTGCGGCGGAATGACGGTCACCTACTCGCGAAACGGTGAGACGTTCGAGCTGCAGTCTCGGTCATGCTGAGCCTGCACGAGGCGAACGCCCGTGTCCGATCTGGAGGTTCTGCACAGCGACGCACCAAGCATCGAGTTGTATCGCGGGAAGGGAAAAACGGAGGTCGTCTTCCGCGGCGACGTTTCAACGACAGACACGCCACCGGCAGTGGCGGTCGGCCCGACCGGCGACGCGTCCCCGGAGCCGGGTTGGTCATTCTGGTCGGGAACTGCTCTCTCCCGAGCGACTGGACCGGCGGCTGCGAGGACCGGGCTGCTACGCGATCCAATACGTCACATCGAGCTCTCCGACTTACGGCCGCAGTGAATCGCGGTTCCGCTGCAACGGGAGCTAGGCCCGTGCTAGCGCAGGAACCAGCGCACGAGCGCGGCGAACGCGATCACCGCGACCGCCAGGCCAAGCCACTTGTTGATCACCGCAGCGATGACGATCACGGCCGTGCCGCCGATGACGATCCACAGGAAGCGGTACATCTCGCCTTCGCTCCGGAGCGGGTTGCGCACGTCAGAGGAGGTAGACCGTCGCGAACACGACGATCCACATCACGTCGACGAAGTGCCAGTAGATCCCGGCGATCTCGACGCCGTGATGGTGCTCGGCCGAGAAGTGCCCACGGAAGGCGCGGATCGTCATGAACAACAGGAGCGTGAGGCCGACGAGGACGTGGCAGCCGTGGAGGCCGGTGAGGCAGAAGAAGATCGTCGGGAACGCACCGTCGCCCGTGTTGAACCCGACGCGCAGGTACTCGTAGACCTGCGAGATGAGGAACGAGAGGCCCATGAGGAACGTCAGCACGAGGCCGGCGCGCATCCCCCAGACGTTGCCCTTCTTGATCGAGGTCGTCGCCCAGTGCATCGTCGCGCTCGAGGTGACGAGGATGCACGTGTTGACCGCCGCGACGAAGACCGGGAGGTGGTACGGCGGCGTCGGCCACGGCACCCCGTTGACGACGCGGACGAAGAAGTACGCCGCGAAGAACGAGCCGAAGAGCATGATCTCGGACCCGATGAAGAGGTACATCCCGAGCACCTCGGGCTTGATCCGCGAGCTGTAGTACGGCGTCGGCGGCCCGTGATGCTCTTCGTGCTCGTGCGCCTCGACGTGCGCGGCCGCGCTCATGCGGGTACCCCAGCTTCCTGTGTGACGACCACGTGCTCGACGGGCAGGCCCGTCTCCTTGCGGAGCCGCTCGACGAGGTCGCGGCGGAGCCAGCCCGAGCGCTCGGACTCGAACGTCGAGACGATGATCTCGTCGGTGCGCTCGTCGTGCACCGCCTCCATCGCCGCGCTGAACGGGTCGGGATGCGCGACCTGGCCGTGGACGTCGATCCCCTCGTGGCGCAACTCGCCGACGGCGCGCTTGAGGCGCGCCTCGGCCGCGGGATGCGCACCGGCGGACGGGTCGCTCTGCGGCGACATGATGAGGAACGCCGCCGGGCTCGCCGCGGCGCGCTGCGCGGATCTTCTCGAGGAGCGGCGCGCCGAGAACCGTCTCGTTCGCGATCACGAGGACGTTCGCCTCGTCTGGTCCCTCGCCCTGCGGCACGAGGTGCTCGACCGGGAGATCGCCGGCCGAGGAGCGGATCTGGTCGATGACGCCGCGGCGGAGCCAGCCGGACTTCGCGGCGGGATGCGTCGACACGAGAACCTCGTCGACGGCCGGCTCGAGCGTCGAGAGGGCGTCGCGCACGGCGGCGGCAGGATCGGCCTCCACGACGTAGCCGTCGGCCGCGACGCCGGCCTCGCGGAGATGCCCGAGCGCGCGGTCGAGGCGCCGCCGCGCCGACGCGTGCCGCGTGTCGGCGTAGACGACGTAGCCGCGCGGCGGATGGGTGACAGGCGCCACGACGGTGACCCAGATCTCTCCGTCCCGCGCGGCGAGCGCGTCACGGAGCGTGCGCGCGTCGACCGTCTCGTTCGCGACGACGAGGACGTGCCTCATGCGGGCACCTCGTCCAGGCGCTCGCGACGGCGCGAGGATCGCGTGTTTCGCGCCGGGGACGCCGTACTCGTACGGCGAGCCGACGACCTGCGGGATCTCGTCGAAGTTGAACGTCGGCGGCGGCGACGAGACGAGCCACTCGAGCGTCATCGCGCGCCACGGGTTCGCGGGCGCGACCTCGCCGAAGCGCCAGCTCGTGATCATGTTGTAGAGGAAGACGAGCAGCGAGCAGCCGAGCCCGAACGACGCGAGCGAAATGAAGAGGTTGAGGCTCGCGAACTGCGGCGCGTAGTCGGAGATACGCCGCCGCATCCCTTCGGTGCCGAGGATGTGCATCGGGAAGAACGTGAGGTTGAAGCCGACGAACGTGAGCCAGAAGTGGAGCTTCCCGAGCCGCTCGTCGTACATCCGGCCGGTCATCTTCGGGAACCAGTAGTAGATGCCCGCGAAGATCGTGAAGACGGAGCCGCCGAAGAGCACGTAGTGGAGATGGGCGACGACGAAGTACGTGTCGGTGACGTGGATGTCGATCGGCACGGCGCCGAGCATGACGCCCGACAGGCCGCCGATGACGAACATCGACAGGAAGCCGAGGGCGAACAGCATCGGTGTGTTGAAGTGGAGCTTCCCTTCCCACATCGTCGCGAGCCAGCTGAAGATCTTGATGCCGGTCGGGACCGCGATGAGGAGCGTCGTGATCATCATCGGGTCCTGCAGCCAGTTCGACATGCCGCTCACGAACATGTGGTGCGCCCAGACCGAGAAGCCGAGCACGACGATCGCCATGAGCGACAGCGCCATGAGCCGGTAGCCGAAGACCGGTTTCCGGCTGAAGGTGGATATGACCTCGCTCATGATCCCGAAGCCGGGCAGCATCATGATGTAGACCGCTGGGTGCGAGTAGAACCAGAAGATGTGCTGGTAGCCGAGGGGGTAGCCGCCTCCCACCGGCGAGAAGAAGGCCGTGTGCATCACGTGGTCGAACATCGAGAAGAACTGCGAGCCGGCGATGAACGGCGTCGCGGTCACGACGAGGAGCGACGTCGTGAAGTTCGCCCAGACGAGGAGCGGCATCCGCCAGAACGTCATCCCCGGCGCACGCATCGTGATGATGGTCACGAGGAAGTTGAGCGCGGTCATGATCGACGACGCGCCCGCCCACTGCACCGCCTGGTTGAAGAAGATCGCGCCGATCGGCTGGTGCGCCGAGTTGAGCGTCGCGTACCCCGTCCAGCCGCCGGCGAACGCGCCGACGATGAACGAGGAGAGCATCATCACGCCGGCGACCGGCAGGAGCCAGAACGACAGCGCGTTGAGGCGCGGGAACGCCATGTCAGCCGCGCCGAGCATGAGCGGCACGACGTAGTTCGCGAGGCCGGCGAACGCCGGGATGATGAAGAGGAAGATCATCAGCGAGGCGTGCACCGAGAAGAGGCTGTTGTACGTCTGGCCGCCGAAGTACTGCGTCCCCGGCTTCGCGAGCTCGGCGCGGACGAGTAGCGCGAGCATCCCGCCGATGGCGAAGAAGATGACCGTCGTGACGAGGTACTGGATGCCGATGACCTTGTGGTCGGTGTTGACGCGGAAGTAGTCCTTCCAGCTCTTGGCGCCGTGACCGGAGTGATCCTCGTGCGCCGGCGTCGGCTTGCCGAGCACGTAGTTCACCCAGTAGTCGAAACAGCCCATGCCGGCGAGGAAGCCGAGCGGTGCGGCGACGAGCGCCGAGATGAGAACGGTCGGCTCCTCGAGGAGGATCGGATACCAGCCGCCGCGGCGTACCGGCAGCGCGCCGAACGACGATGTCCGAAGGCCGATCCGCGGCCATGAAGGCGACGAACATCCACGCCGCCGACGGATCCAGCCCGGGCCGAGGAGGTACTTCCTCATCCCGTGCCTCCCCGACTTCTGGACGGCGACCCAGTGTGCGAACGCCGCACGAGACTCGACGATCGACCTGCGTGTTCATGAGCGTGTGCCCGGCTCCGCAGAGCTCGTTGCACTGGAGCGTGTACGTGTCCATGCGATCGGGAGTGATGTGAACCTGCGTGACCATGCCCGGGACGATGTCCATGTTTGTCCGGAACTCAGGCACGAAGAACGCGTGGATCACGTCGAGCGAGCGCATCTTGAGCACGACGGAGCGGTTGACCGGGAGGAAGAGCACCGGGCTCGTTGCGTTGTTCGCCGACGGGTAGCTGAACGACCACGAGTACTGCTGCGCCGTGACGTTGACTATGAGCGGGTTCGCGCCGGCCGCGTCGTTGCGCGAGAGAACCACGCCGCAGACGATCGCGATGGCCGTGACGAGGACGAACGGGATCGCCGTCCACACGATCTCGAGACCGGTGTGCCCGTGGATCGGCGGGCCGTCCTCGAGGTCGTCCGGCGCGGCCCGGAACTTCCAGATCGAGTAGATCATCGCGGCCGCGACGACCGCGAAAAGCGCGATGCAGATCGCGATGATGAACCAGAAGGTGAAGTCGATGCGGCCGGCCTCGACCGACGCGTCGACGCGGAAGCCACGTCGGGATCAGCGCGACGGCCGTTGCCACGCCTCCCGCGACCAATCCAATCCCCAGAAGGGCGACGATAGAGCCCCTGCGCATCCGCCCCGGAGCCTAGACGAACTGCCGGAAGAGCGAACCCCGAACCGGCGTTAGGGCAGGATGCCGAAGCCTCGCGACCGCGCGCCGTAGCCGGCTTTCGAGCGCGCGCGCAGCGTGCAGTCGTACGCCTCCGGGCCGAGCCCTGTGATAATGAGCGGCGAATGCTTGGACTTCGCGGTCACGATCGCCGCGTGGTAGCCCGGCGTGCAGCTGACCTGATAGCCCTTGACCTTCTGGCCGCGCGGCTTCGCCGCGTGGAACGTCACCTTCGCCGACGTGCTGCTGAGCCGTGCTCGCCTTGACGTGCGTCGGCGCGTGCGGGGTGACGTGCCCGAGCTTGATCTTCAGCTTGCGGCGCGAGAACGTCATGTGGCCGATCTTCACCTGCACGCCCGTGTTGCCCGGCTCGACCGTGACAGAAAGCGTCCCGCCGCCGGCTCCGATGGATGCGTTGAGCCCATCCGTCGCGAGCGTCGCCGGGTCGTTGATCCCCCAGTACGTCGCGAGGAAAGCCGCCGGGATCCGGAGGTAGAAGTCGCCGTGCACGAGCGTCGTCCCGTCGTTGAGGAAGTGGTGATCGGCAAGGTCGAGCTCGAGCTCGTTCTGCCCGTCCACGACCATGAGGTTCGGCGGGAGGCCCGTCTCCGCGATGTTCGTCCACATCTCCATCCCGTCGAACGAGTCGACGAAGCCGGCCGGGTAGCTGGGACCGCTGTAGCTCCTGAAGTTGTAATCCGAGATCTCTCCCTGGAAGATCGCCGACGACGGCCCCGGCGCAACGGACGTGCAGGTCGGCCCGCCGGGCGGGAATGAGCAGCCGTCCTGCGTGGTCACCGAGACGGGCTGGCCGGTAAGCGTCACCGTGTATTCGCCGCTCGTCGGACCGCTGCGGTCATAGGTCATCGCCGCGCCGAACCCGTCCATCTCCCGCGGTTTGATGTTCGTCTTGATCGTGAGGGAGAAAGTGTGTCCGAGCTCAGCGCTCAGATCCTGCGTCGGCGGAACTGGCTCGACATTCCAGAGAACCGTCTTCGCGCCGCTCACGGTGGTCGGGATCGCAAAGACATCGAAGTTCGGGTCGGTTCCGGTGAACGCCGTCCCGTCATACGACGCCGAGACGATGCACGTCTTGAGGGCCGGATGTCCGGCGCACCAGTACGTCGCGGTCTGCGCGCGCGCGCTCGCTCCACTCAGCGCCAATGCAAACAGGCCGAGGATCGAGACAACGGAAAATCTCCGGAGCACCAGGAGCGACGGTACCCGCCGAGGCGGACGAGCACACGAGACATGGGCCGTGAAGGATTCGAACCTTCGACCTTGGGATTAAGAGTCCCCTGCTCTACCAACTGAGCTAACGGCCCCGAAGCGGCGGCCATTGTAGCCTCGTCGTCGATGAAGGTCCTCACGGTCGTCGGCAACCGTCCGCAATTCATCAAGTCCGGCCCGCTTTCGGCCGCGCTCGCCGCCGCCGGGATCGAGGAGGTCGGGCTCCACACCGGGCAGCACTGGGACGCCGATCTCTCCGACGTGTTCTACGACGAGCTCGGGCTGCCGACAGCCGCGCTACCGGCTCGACCTCCACACCGCCGACGCCGTCGCGATGCGGCCGAAGATCGCGCGAGGCGATCGCTGCGAGCGGCCCGACTGGACGCTTGTTTTCGGGGACACGAACTCGACGCTTGCCGGGACCGAGGCGTCGCGCGACGCCGGCGTGCCGGTCGCGCACATCGAGGCCGGCCTGCGCAGCGGCGACCTCTCGATGCCCGAGGAGCGCAACCGGATCGCGGTCGACGCGACCGCCGAGCTGCTCCTCGTCCCCGACGAGCGCTCGCGCGAGACGCTGCTCGCGGAGGGAGTCGGCGGGCGGATCGAGGTCGTCGGCGACGTGATGGCCGACGCGTGCTTCCGCTTCGCGCCGATCGCGCGCGAGCGCTCGACCGTGCTGCGCCGGCACGAGCTCGAGCCCGGCGGTTACGTCGCGGCGACGATCCACCGCGAGGCGAACGTCCGGCCCGAGCGGCTCGCGCGGATCGTCGACGGCCTCGGGCGGATCGGCGAACGCGTCCTCTTCCCCGCGCATCCGCGCACGCGCGCGACGCTCGGCGAGCTCGGGCCGCTGCCGGCGAACGTCGAGATCCTCTCCCCGCTCGGCTACCTCGACATGGCGGCGCTCGTGTCGCAGGCGCGCGTGCTCGTCACCGACAGCGGCGGCCTGCAGAAGGAGGCGTACTGGTACGGCGTTCCGTGCGTCACGGCGCGGCCGTCGACCGAGTGGAAGGACACCGTCGAGCTCGGCGCCAACGTCCTCGTCGACGACGACCCCGAGAAGCTCGCCGCGGCGGTCGCGGCGGCGCGGATGCCCGCCGATCTGCCGCCGCTCTACGGCGACGGTCACGCCGCCGAACGGGTCGTCGCTAGCCTTGCCGCCGGATGAGCGAGGCTCACGATGTTGCCGTTATCGGCGCGGGATACGTCGGTATCCCGCATGCGGTGACATTCGCCGAGGCCGGTTCGTCCGTCCTCGTCGTCGATGTCGTCCCCGACCTCGTCGAGCGGCTGAACCGCGGCGAGAGCCACATCGAGGACATCTCCTCGGAGCGTCTCGCGCCGCTCGTCTCCAGCGGGAAGCTCCGCGCGACGACCGACTACGCCGAGGTCGCCGGACTGCGACGCGATCGTCATCGCGGTGCCGACGCCGCTCTCGCGCCAGCGCGAGCCCGACCTCTCGATCGTCGAGAGCGCGGCGCGCGACCTCGCGAAGGTGCTGCGCAAGGGCCAGCTCGTCGTGCTCGAGTCGACGACGTGGCCGGGCACGACGCGCGAGGTGCTCCAGCCGATCCTCGAGACGAGCGGCCTCAAGACGGGCGAGGACTTCCACCTCGCGTTCGCGCCCGAGCGCGTCGACCCCGGCCGCACCGACTGGACGACGAAGACGACGCCGAAGGTCGTCGGCGGGATCACGCCCGCGTGCACCGAGCGCGCCGCCGAGCTCTACGGCCGCGCGATCGACACCGTCCACTGCGTCTCGACGCCCGAGGCGGCCGAGCTGACGAAGCTGCTCGAGAACACGTTCCGCGCGGTCAACATCGCGCTCGTCAACGAGCTCGCCGTGCTCTGCGACCGGATGGGGATCGACATCTGGGAGGTCGTCGACGCGGCCTCGACGAAGCCGTTCGGCTTCATGCGCTTCACGCCCGGGGCCGGGCCTCGGCGGGCACTGCATCCCGATCGATCCGTTCTATCTCACGTGGAAGGCGCGCGAGTACGGCTTCCACACGGAGTTCATCGAGCTCGCGGGGAAGGTGAACGAGGAGATGCCGTACTTCTGCCGCTCGCTCATCTCCCAGGCGCTCAACCACGGCGCACAGAAGGCGATGAAGGGCTCGCGGATCCTCGTGCTCGGCGTCGCGTACAAGCCGGACATCGGCGACATGCGCGAGTCGCCGGCGCTGAAGATCATCTCCCTCCTGCAGAACGCGGGCGCCGACGTCTCGTTCCACGACCCGCACGTTGCGCGGGTTGACGATCTCGAGTGCGCGCCGTACGAGCCGGGCGCGTACGACTGCGTCGTCATCGTCACCGACCACTCCGACATCGACTACGACGCTTTGGTGGACGACGCGAAACTGATCGTCGACCTCCGCAACGCGACCGGCGCGAAGGGCACTGCGGCGGCGAACGTCTTCAAGCTGTGAGCGCAGCGCTGAGGATAGGACAGGCGGGGCTCGGGTACTGGGGCAAGAACCTCGCGCGGAACTTCGACGCGCTCGCCGACCTCCGCTGGCTCTGCGACGCGAGCCCCGCACTGCAGGCCGAGTTCGGGGAGCGCTACCCGAACGCGCGCGTGACCGGCGACTTCGCGGAGATGCTCGCCGACGACGAGCTCGACGCCGTCGTCATCGCAACGCCGGTCCCGACGCACTACGCGCTCGCGAAGCAGGCGCTCGAAGCCGGCAAGCACGTCTTCGTCGAGAAGCCGCCTGCGATGCGCGCCGCCGAGATGGACGAGCTCGTGGCGCTGGCGGCGGCACAGGATCTCGTGCTCATGCCGGGGCACCTGCTGCTCTACCACCCCGGCGTGCTCAAGGTGAAGGAGCTCATCGACGAGGGCGAGCTCGGCGACGTGCTGTGCGTCTACGGCAACCGCGTCAACCTCGGCATCGTCCGCTCGAACGAAAACGCGCTCTGGTCGCTCGGCGTGCACGACCTGTCGGTGATCCTCTACTTCCTCGACGAGGATCCCGAGCTCGCGACGGCACAGGGCAGCGCGTCGATCCATCCCGGCGTCGAGGACGTCGTGTTCTGCTTCCTCCGCTTCCCGAGCGGCAAGATCGCGCACATGCACCTGTCGTGGCTCGACCCGCACAAGATGCGGAAGATGACCGTCGTCGGCCGCGAGAAGATGGTCGTATTCGACGACATGGAGCCCGAGCAGAAGGTAACGGTCTACGGCAAGCACGCCGGGCCGGGCGGCGAGCTCGATCTCCGGCGACATCTCGGTCCCCACGATCGACACGACCGAGCCACTGCGCCGCGAGTGCTCGTACTTCCTCGAGCTCGTCGCGGGCGAACACGACCGCGCACAGGTCGCGCGCGACGGCGCCCGTGTCGTGCGCGCCCTCGAGATGCTCACGACCTCGTTGAACGGACTGCAGTGGTCGAGATCCACCCGACCGCGATCGTCTACCCGGGCACGGTGCTCGGCGAGGGCGTGAAGGTGCTCGAGCACGCCGTCGTCGGGAAGCAGCCGACGCTGTCGCCGCGCTCGACCGCGAAGCGCGAACCGCTGCCGCCCACAGTGATCGGCGCGGGGACGATCGTCTCGACCGGCGCCGTCGTCTTCGCGGGGACGACGATCGGCGAGCGCGTGATCCTCGGCGACCAGTCGTGCGTGCGCGAGCGCGTCACGGTCGGCGACGACGTCGTCATCGGCCGCGGCTCGCTCGTCGAGAACGACACGACGATCGGCGCGATGACGAAGATCCAGGCCGAGGCGTACATCACCGCGTACTCGACGCTCGAGGAGCACGTCTTCATCGCCCCGTGCGTCGTGACGACGAACGACAACTACATGGGCCGCACCGAGAAGCGCCATGACTTCATCAAGGGCCCGACGATCCGCCGCGGCGCGCGCATCGGTGGCGGCGCGATTCTCTGTCCCGGCATCGAGATCGGCGAAGAGGCGTTCGTCGGCGCCGGAGCGGTCGTGACGAAGGACGTCGAACCGCGGATGCTCGTCGTCGGGAGCCCGGCACGCGTGCTGCGCGCGGTCGCCGACGACGAGCTCCTCGAGAACCAGTAGCGCCGCCCGCTACTTCCGGTGGCAGATCGCTTTTCCGGGCGCGGTGTTCAGGTACCCGGTCGCGATCAAGCGCGGCCCGCCGGGCGGAAGTCTCAGCGGCAGGCCGGGCGGCAACCGGTAGACGACTGTGCCGAGAACCTGCACGGGCCGAACGTCGGGTAGTGCGGCCGCGATGAGCTTCCTCGGCCACTTCGTCGTAGCCGGCGCGAGGACGATCACGGTGGTGTGGTGCGCGATGAGGAACTGCCGGAAGCCCTGGGCGCCGCCCGGCGGCTCGCCTCCCGCGAGGCTCTCCCACGCGCCGGCCCACTTGCACTCCGACGGGATGATCGTCTGGCCAATGTGCCCGCCGATCATCTTGTAACGAAAGCCCGTCTCCCCCTGCCAGAGCATTGTCCAGCTCACGCGGTCCGCGTACGGGAACACGAGCGCGACATCGCCCTTGCGGATGACCCTCGTGTACGCCGACGTCGTGAAGAAGCTCGGCTGCCGCACGTGCGCCGCCCAGAACGTGCCGCTCGGATTCGGGAGGAAGCTCACGATCGCGAGCCCCGCGAGCGCGAACCGCCAGCCCTGGAACGTCTTCTCCGTGAGCCACAGCGCGGCGATGAGCGCGATGAACAGGACGGCGTACATCTCGAGCCGCATCGGGATCGCCTCGCCAATCGCCGGGAGGCGCTGAATGAGCCGCCACGGGCCGCTTGCGTACGCGTGCCCATTCACGGTGATCTTCGGCCCGGCGGCCAGCAGATCCGCTGCGAGGGCCGCGAGCGCGAGCATCCATACGCCCTTGCGAGCGCGACCGGGTCGCATCGTCGCCACGGCGACGACGACGAGGATGAGCAGCGGGATTCCGAGATAGCCCCCGATCTCGGGCAGTCCGCTCGCGAACTTGTCCGTGATCTCGGCGGCGTTCCCCGGTCTCAGCCAGGTCGTCTTCGTCGGGTAGAGGAAGTTCGCGTAGTCGAGGATGTGGAGCGACGCGTGGGGCCGCACGGGCGGCGCCGAGCCGCCGCCGAACGCGTGGAAGAGGTACGGCGCTACGACCACGGTGACCGCGCCGTACGCGAGCACCGTGTACTTCGCCAGCTCGCCGAGCCGCGCCCGCACGTCATCGAGGAAGAGAGCCGCAAACACGAAACAGACGGCCGACATGAGCGCGAGCGTCGCGAAGAGCTCCGTCGATATCCCGAACTGGAGCACGAGGACGAGCGCGAGCAGCCCCGTGTACCACCACCTGCTGACGCTCCCCTCGAAGAACCGAACCGCGAGCAGGCCCGCGACCGGGATGAGACAGATGAACGAGAGGTTGAGGTGCGAGACGGACTGGCTGATGACGTACGGCGAGAAGCCGAAGAGGAAGCCGGCGACGAGAGAGGCGGGGACATTTCGCGTGAGCCGGCGGGCGAGGAGAAACGTCGTCCAGGCGGCGAGCGGCGGCCCAGCCAGAGCGGCGAGGTTGTACGAGAAGACGGCTCCGAACGCCGCGGTGAACGGAGCGAGCGCGAGCGCGAGCGTCGGCGACGAGGTGACCCACGAGAGATCGACGCCGTGCGGCGCCCAGACGACGTTCGCGACGAACGGATCGTGGCCGTGCGCGATCGCGTGCGGCCACCAGAGAAACGACCACATGAGGATCGTCTTGTCGCGATCGGCGCTGCCGAGCGTGCGCGTCGTCGGATGGGCGATGACGCCGCGGCCGATCCAGATCGCGGCGAAGGCGGCGTAGAGCACGAGCGGCGCGAGCGTCTGAACGGCCGGGTGAGAGGTGATCGACGCCGGCTGCTTCCGCGGCTCTTCCAAGACCTCCGTCATCCGGCCGGACGGTAGCCGCTATCCGGGCCGTCGCCTAGGGGCGCGAGACCGTGATGCGAACGGACGCGGCAGCGGCTGTCGCCGTCGCGAGGCGGTAGTCGGTCGTCGCGGCCGGCGTGACGTCGATGCTGATCGCTCCCGTGTGCGGGTCCGGCGTCACCGCGTCGAGCTCCGTCCACGCGCCGCCGGCGGGCCTCGCCTGCAGCACGACGTTCTTCACGCCGCGCACGGTGCCGGTGAGCGAGACCGTCGCTCCCGGGCTCACGGCGGCGTTCGGCGACGGCGGCAGGAGCGAGAGAACGCCGATGCTGAACCATGTCGAGCGGAGGTTGAGCGCGGCCGCGACCGAATCGCCCGAAGACGTCGAGTGCTTCTCGGCGCCGTGCGCGAGCGTCGTGACGTCGAGTTGCGCGACGCGCTTCGACGTGTTCCGGGTGACCGTCGCGTCGACCGGCTTGCGCGAGAGACCGAGCGCCGCGGCAAGGTCTTTCCCTGTGACGGGAACCGGGCCCCAGTCGTGGTACGGCGAGACGGTGTCGTACGGATCCTTGACCGAGACGAGGTACGGCGCTCCGCCACCCCACGCGTCTGCGGCGGACTGCGTCCGGCCTCCACTCGATGAGGAGTAGACCGTGGCCGCGATCGCGCCGTTGTATGTGAGCACCTGCCCCTTCGTCGCGTCCACGGCCGCGTCACCCTGCGGCGTCTCGGCCCCGACGCCCGCGTACGACTGTCCCGACACCGACACGTCATACACCGCTCCCGGCTTGCGGCCCGCGAGCGCGTACGAACGGGACGCGACCGCCTGCGCCTCGAGCGCGTCGGGCTGCCAGCTCGACGGCATCTCGGACGGGACGACGGCGTCGAGGTACTGCTGGACGCTCGACGACATTGATCGCTCGGAGCTTCCCCTTCACGAGGCTGAGTACGAATTTGCCGCGGTACGCCGTGCCGAGAGTCAGCGTCGCGCCGTGCGCGGGCGAGAGCGTCAGCGGCGCGGGATACGGGAGCGCCGTCGTGAGCTTCGTGCTGCCGGCGGGGAGCGTGTGCGTCGCGCCGGTCCCGTCGACGACGGCGATCGGCTGGCCGGAGGAGACGGTCAGGCGCTTGACGCCGTCGGCGAGGAGCACGCGGAGCTTCTGCACCTTCGTCTGCGAGAGCGCGGTGCCCGGGTAGTACGCGGCGAGGATGTCCTCGTACGCAAAGCCGTGGAGCGCGTAGCCCTGCGCTCCCCACTGCCCCATCCCGACGCCGTGACCCCAGCCATGGCCGGTGATGAGGAACAACGCGCCCGAGCCGCGCGGCGCGACGTACGGCGACGGCTTCGCAGCAGGGCGAGCGGCATGCGTCGCCGGCACCGTGAGGAAAACGGCGGCGAGCAGAACGAGAGGAAGGGTTAGGCGACGAATCACAGCCGGTACCAAGACCAGTATCGGCTCGAGCTTCGCCACTCAAAAGGGGTAACCCTCTCTCTTTGCAGGAGCTTTACCGCCTCCGTCCGGCAACCCTGTAGACTGCGGCCAGGTTTGGAGGCGACGGAGCCTCGGCAGCCACGGGTGGTTCAACCGTGTGGCGGCCGGGGCTCTTTTGCATTTCTGGGACGAAAACTAAGGAGGAAGGGATGGCATTCGTGGAGAGCAAGAACCGGGCGACATCGGATCCGGCCAAGCGCAAGGAGGTGCTCGCGGAGATCAAGTCGCGCGGCATCGACGACCTGCTCCTCTGGTTCACCGATCTCGAGGGGCATCTCAAGAGCTTCTCGATCTCGATCAGCGAGGCCGAGGGCGCACTCGACGACGGAATGGGCTTCGACGGCTCGTCGGTCACCGGCTTCAACGCGATCGAGGAGTCGGACATGGTCGCGATCCCCGACCCCGAGACGTTCCAGGTCCTGCCCGACGGAAAGACCGGCCGGATGATCTGCGACGTCGTCACGCCCGACGGCGACGCGTACGCCGGCGACCCGCGGTACGTCCTCCGCCGCGCGCTCGAGCGGATGGAGGCGATGGGCTTCGACACGTTCAACGTCGGCCCCGAGGCGGAGTACTTCCTCTTCAAGGACGACAAGGGCACGGAGACGCTCGACGAGGGCGGCTACTTCGCGCAGACGACTCTCGACGCCGCGACCGGCGTGCGCCGCGACACGATCCGCGCGCTCGAGTCGATGGGCATCCCGGTCGAGTACCACCACCACGAAGTCGGGCCATCGCAGCACGAGATCGACATCCGCTTCACGAACGCGCTCGACATGGCCGACTACATGCTCACGTACCGGCTCGTCGTGAAGGAAGTCGCGAAGCAGCACGGCTACCACGCGACGTTCATGCCGAAGCCGCTGTTCGGCGAGAACGGCTCGGGCATGCACGTGCACATGTCGCTCTTCACCGACGGGCACAACACGTTCTTCGACTCGGACGACAAGTGGCACCTCTCCGACACCGCGAAGGCGTTCATCGCCGGACAGCTGCGCCACGCGCGCGAGATGTCGGCCGTGTTCGCGCAGTGGGTCAACTCGTACAAGCGGCTCGTGCCGGGCTACGAGGCGCCGGTCTACCTCGCGTGGTCGCAGCGGAACCGCTCGGCTCTCGTGCGGATCCCGCTCTACAAGCCGGGCTCCGAGCAGGCGACGCGCGCCGAGATCCGCTGCCCCGATCCCGCCTGCAACCCCTACCTCACGTTCGCGGCGCTGTTGCACGCGGGCCTCGAGGGGATCGAGCAGGGCTACGAGCTGCCGGATCCGATGGAGACGAACCTCTACCACCTCACGCCGGAGCAGCGGCGCGAGCGCGGCATCGTCTCGCTGCCGGAGACGCTCGGCGAGGCCGTCGACGTGTTCTCGCAGTCGGAGCTGATGAAGAAGGCACTCGGCCCGCACATCTTCGACCGCTATGTCGAGCTGAAGCGGAAGGAGTGGGACGAGTACCGCGTCCAGCTCACCGAGTGGGAGATGAAGAAGTACCTCGCCGTTCTCTAGGCGCCGCTCGAGACTGACGCTTTCGGACATGTCCGGTGTCTGACACCGGACATGTCCGTTTGCGACATCTCCTTCGACGCGCCGGGCTAGCTGATCGGCTTCGCGTACGCGACGAGCGTCATCAGGTCGTTGCCGGCCGAGTCGGTGTAGGTGTGGCGGATGACCGGCGAGGTCGCCTTGATGGCGACGCCGTCTCGACAAATCCAGGCCAGCTGTTCGATCGCGTTGTGGTCGGCGTACGCGACGCGATTACCGACTTTGAGCAGCGTGTCGTAGACCGGGCGCCCCTCGTAGACCCCGAGCTTCGGGCACGTGTTGATCACAGTGAAGAACAGCTCGCGTGTCCCTGCGCTCGGCTGGCGGAACGCCAGATGGAAGTGCCCACTGTTGTCGACCGTGTACTGCGAGAACGAATAGCCCGCCGGCAGGCGCGTCGGAACGTAGGCATGCGGCGCAACTGCCGAGATCTTCGCCTGCACCCATCCGGGAACCGCCGACGGGGTTCCTCCCGGTTGCCAGACCATCAGCACGACGATCACGAGCAGCAGCGCGAAGCTCGCGTAGCTCGCCCACAGCGGGCCGCGAGCCGCGACCATCGCGCGCAGTTCGGGGCTCGGGGCGTCTCCCTCCGAGGCGAGCTTCTCCGCGAGGTGGCGCGCGTGCCGCGCCGTCCTCCCGCCCCAGGCGCCGAGCGCCATCGCCGCGACCCAGAGACCGAGCGCGGCCTGAATCCACGCCGGCGAGAAGCCGAGTCCTTCGTGTTGCGCGAGCGCGATCCCGAAGACGAGCGTGAGCAGGGCGCCGGTGCCGACGAGCGCCGCGCCGATGGGCGCGAGGCGGAGGTACGCGTAAACCTGGCTCGGCCGCTCCGCCCGGATCGCCGCCAGCTGGAGCACGCCGACGACCGCGCCGCCCGCGAAGAAGCAGAACGCGCCGAGCAGGTGGAGGAAGAGGAACAGGTTCGTCACGAGCGCGACTCCTACGATAGGCCGGAATGGACGCAAGCGAACGGCACCTGCGACTGCTGACCGAGACGAGCGCGGCCGTCAACTCGACGCTCGACCTCGAAGAGGTGCTCCACCTCGTCGCGGAGAAAGTCGCCGCCGCGCTCGAGGCCGACGCGTGCTTCGTCTACCTGTACGACGAGGCGGCCGGCGAGCTCGTCCTGCGCGCGACCCGAGGCACGCCGCTCGACGAGATGACCCGCCGCCCGCGGCTGCGCGTCGGCGAGGGGATCACCGGCACCGCCGCCGCCGAGCGGCGCCCTGTCGCGATCGCCGCCGAAGCGCACCTCGACCCGCGCTGGAAGGAGTTCCCGAACCTGCCGGAGTCGGAGTACGAGTCGATCCTCGCCGTCCCGATCGTCGCCCGCGACCAGCTCGCGGGCGCGCTCAACGTCCGCACGCGCGCGCCACGTGAGTACCGCTCTGACGAGGTCGAGCTGCTCGAGGCGATCGCGAGCCAGGTCGCGCAGTCGATCGTTCACGCGAAGCTCTACGCCGAGGCGCAACGCAAGGTCGCCGAGCTCGAGGCGCTCGCGAAGATCTCCGAAGCGGTCTCGGAATCGCTCTATCTCGAGGAATCGCTCGAGGCGATCGTCAAGACGACGATGGACGCGGTCGGAGCGACTGGCGCCGCGCTCGTCCTCGAGGACGGCCGCATCGCGTGGCCCGAGGGGCGCTCCGGCAAGCACGCCGTCCGCACGCCGCTCCGCTGGAAGCGCCGCGAGATCGGTGAGCTCGTCGCGGACAAGGACGTCCCGTTCACCGACGAGGAGCGGGCACTGCTCGAGGCGATCGCGCACCACGCCGCCGTCGCGCTCGAGCACGGGCGCGCGGTCATGCGCGGCGTGCTCGCGCAAGAGATCCACCACCGCGTCAAGAACAACCTCCAGACCGTCGCGTCGCTCCTGCGCCTGCAGGCGAACGCCGAGGGTGTCGATCCGCGCGAGGCGCTCGAGCACTCCGTCAACCGGATCCTCGCGATCGCCGCCGTGCACGAGGCGCTGACCGAGCAGCGCGAGGAGGACGTCGAGCTTGCGGAGCTCATCGACCGGCTCCGCGCGATGCTCGTGCAGGGGATCGGCGGCGGACGTGACGTCGAGGCGCACCTCGAGCAGGTCTCTCTCGCGGGGAACCGCGCGACCGCGCTCGCGCTCGTCTTCAGCGAGCTGCTCCAGAACGCTCTCGAGCACGGCGCAGGCCGCATCGAGATCGAGCTCGCGCACCGGAACGGCGACGTCGTGCTCGCTATCGCGGACGAGGGCGACGGGACGGAAGGCGCGCGCGACGGCACGGGCCTGTCGATCGTGCGCGCGCTCGTCGCTGACGAGCTCCACGGCAGCTTCGTGCTGAGCGGCCCACGTGCCGAGGTCGTGTTCCCGGCATGAGGACGAACGAAGTTCTGATCGTCGTGCGCCGGAGCGAGGAGTACCTCGTCGTCCACCGCTCGCCCGACAACTATCCGTGCTGGCACGTCATCTCCGGGGGCGTCGAGCAGGGCGAAACCGATGAGGCGGCCGCCATCCGCGAGCTGCACGAAGAGACGGGCCTCGAGACGACGGTCGAGCCGCTGCACAGCTCGTTCGTCCACAACGGGATCCATGTGGAGTGTTTCCTCGCGGAGGCGCCCGCCGGCTGGGAGCCGGTGCTCGATTGGGAGCACGACGACTACCGCTGGCTGCCGCGCGACGCGGCGGCGGAGCTCCTCTACTGGCCCGAGCCGAAGGCGCTGCTCCGGACGATGCCTTGACCGCCGAGCTGTGGCATTTCTCTGAGGATGCGGCGATCGAGGTCTTCGTCCCGCACCTCCGAGAGCTCCACGCGCTCGACGAGCCGCTCGTGTGGGCCGTCGACTCCGACAACGCGTGGCTCTACTGGTTCCCGCGCGACTGCCCGCGTGTCTGCTGGTGGGAGGGCGAGACCCGCATCGCGGCGATCGAGAGCGCGTGGCTTGACCGGATGCGGTCGAGGCGCGTCGTTGCGTACAAGCT
This sequence comes from uncultured Actinomycetes bacterium, assembly GCA_963767525.1. Lineage (GTDB taxonomy): Bacteria > Actinomycetota > Thermoleophilia > Gaiellales > Gaiellaceae > Palsa-739. The sequence goes on along the minus strand of CAVYEH010000001.1, from coordinate 736,435 downwards.
CCCGCCGCAGACGTTCGAACCGTGGGACAAGTTCTTCATCTCGCGTGAGACCGTCGTCCCGCTCGAGCTCGTCGAGATCGGCGACCTGCTCGCCCGGCACGCGGACGCCGGCATCGAGCTGCGGATCATGCCGTCGCTCTCTCCGGTATGGGACACGGTGCGCGAGACGGCCGACGATTTCAGCGGGATCCGGCTGCGCAACTCGCAGTAACCGGCAACCCACGGCGGCGCGCTGTTGGCACAAAGTTGGTACAGGCGCGGCGCAGCCGTCGCCGTAGAGTCTGCAGCCCCGTGGTGGGTGGGGGTTTGGGATGGGACCTGAGTAGCCTGCGCGCATGCGCATCCTCATCGCAGAGGACGAGACGATCATCCGCCTCGACCTGCGCCAGCTCCTCGAGCGCGCGGGGTACGACGTCGTCGCGGAAGCGAAAGACGGCGAGGAGGCAGTCGCGCTCGCGCGCGCGGCGGAGCCGGACCTCGCGATCCTTGACGTGAAGATGCCGAAGCTCGACGGCATCGAGGCCGCGCGCCGCATCCTCGAGGAGCGGCCCGTGCCGATCGTCATGCTCACCGCGTACGGCCAGGCGGAACTCGTCTCGCGCGCGGTCGAGGCCGGCGTGTTCGGCTACCTCGTGAAACCGTTCCGCGAGCAGGATCTTCTCCCGGCGATCGCGGCCGCGCGGGCGCGGCACGAGGAGCTGCAGGCGCTGCGCGCGGAGGCGGAGTCGCTCGCCGACGCGCTCGCCGCGCGCAAGGTGATCGAGCACGCGAAGGGCTTGCTCATGGAGAAGGAGCAGCTGAGCGAGCAACGAGGCGTTCGCGCGGCTGCGAAAGGCGAGCCAGGCGTCGGGCCGGCCGCTGAAGGCAATCGCGGAGGCGGTCGTCGTCACGCTCACGGGCGGCGACGCGGCGTGACCGCACCGGAGCATCCCAACGCCGCGCTCGTGCGTCGTGTCTTCGCCGCGTTCGGCCGCGATCCGAAGGCGATCGCCGCCGCGTTCGACCGCGACATCACGTGGCGCGTGCCGGGCGAAACGATCATGTCCGGCGAGTACCGCGGCCGCGTCGCGGTGATCGAGTTCCTCCGCCGCACGGGCCTCGAGACAGGCGGCACGTACCGCAGCGCCCTGCACACCGTCTTCGCGGACGACGAATGGGCGGTCGCGATCTACCGCGCGCTGGGAACGCGAAACGGTTTTGAGCTCGACATCGAGCAGGCGCTCGTGATCCGCCTCCGCGACGGCATGTGGACAGACGTCACCGCCGTCCCGCTCGACTCCGCTTTCGAGCGGTTCTGGGCCTAGCCGCCGCGGACGGTCGCGATCGGCGTCGAGCTCGCGGGCGCATGGACGTGCACCGGCTCGTTCCACTTGCTGAAGCTGCCGGTGATCGACTCGACCTGCGAGGGTTCTTTATCGAACCTGATGGGTAGCGGTTCCCCGGTCGCATGCGCCGACGTCCGGCGCACTGCCGACGCATATTCTCGGACGATCGACGGAAGCGTCAGACCGGCGGCCACGCCGACGGTCAGACCCTCGCCGTTCCGAGTCGAGATCCAGCGCCCGGCGTACCTCGTCGCTTGCGCCTTCTTTAGATTGAACAACCACTGGAGACTCGTCGAATCGCCGTTGACGTAGAACATCCGGTTGACGCGCATGAGGTGGTACCTGCCTCCATCGTCGCCGTCGGTGACCTGCCACATGACCCACGCCGTGCCTGAATCTGCGTTCACGTCCGCGGAAATCCGCGTCTCATGATCCGTCAGCTCGTAGTCATCCGCAGTCCAGTGGACGGACTTCTGCGCGAGCGCCGCCGCGATAGTCGCCGCCCTCCTCACCGCTTTCGGCGACCTCGGCACAGACGAACCGCACGCGCTGAGTGATGCGCAGAGGACCAGGGCGATCGCCGGAGTCACGATCCGCCGCATGGCGAGACCCTACGCCTGTGCTTGCTCAAAAAGAAGCTCCCAGCGCTCGAGGAGCGCCGTGAGCGCGTCGCGCGAGCGCTTGTGCGCGGCGAGGACGTCGACGTCCGTCCAGTCCGTTGCGAGCTTCCTCTCGAGCTCGGCGACCTCGGCTTCGCGCAGGGCGATCTCGGCTTCGAGCTTCTCCAGTTCGGAGGGACGCGACTTCTTCGGCGCCGGCGCGGGCTTCGGCTTCACGGCCTTCGGCTTCTCCACCGGTGCCGGCTTCGCCCGCGCCGCGAGCTCCTCGCGACGGCGGACGAGGTCGGCCCAGCCGCCGTCGTAGGCCTTCAGCTCGCCGTCCTCGATCGCGAGCGTCCGCTCGGCGATCGCGTCGAGGAGCGCGCGGTCGTGAGAGACGAGCAGCACCGTTCCCGGGAACGCGTCGAGCGCCGCCTCGAGCGCCTCGCGGCTCTCGAGGTCGAGGTGGTTCGTGGGCTCGTCGAGGACGAGGAAGTTCGCGCCGCTCGCGACGGTCACCGCGAGCGCGAGCCGCCGCCGCTCGCCACCGGAGAGCACCGCAACGGCTTTCTCATGCGCGTCCCAGCCCGAGAAGAGGAAGCGGCCGAGGAGGTTCTGCGCGTCCGGGCGCGCGAGGCCCGTCATCGACTGGACGCACTGGAGGACGGAGCCGCGCGCGTCGAGCTCCATCTCCTGCTGCGAGAAGTAGCCGACCTGGACGCCGTACCCGAGCGAGCCGACCTCGCCCGCGCACGAGCCGCTCGAGCAGCGTCGTCTTGCCCGAGCCGTTCGGCCCGACGAGCGCGACGTGCTCGCCGCGCTCGATCGCGAACGTCGCGTCGTGGAGCAGGACGCGCTCGCCGATCGCGACCGTCGACGCGCGTTCGCCTCGACGACGGTCCGCCCGCTGCGCGCCGGCTTGAGGAACTCGAAGCCGAGCCCGCGCGACTTGCGCGAGAGGAGCGCGATCTGCTCGGCGTGCCCGGCCTTCTCCTCCTTCAGCCGGCCGATCTGGGTGACCTTCGCCTGGGCCTGCTTCGCCTTGTCCTTCTTCGCCCGGAACCGCTCGACGAAGCGCTCGAGCCGCACGATGTCGTTCTGGACGCGCGTAACCTCCTTCTGCGCGTGCAGCATCCGCGACGCTTTCTCGAGCCGCCACTTGTGCCACGGGCCAGGGAAGAACGTCCCGCGCCCCGCCTCGACCTCGAGCGTCGCGGTCGTCACGGCCTCGAGGAACCAGCGATCGTGGGCGACGAGAATCACGGCGGCGTCGATGGAGTTGAGCTCGCGCTCGAGCCACTCGAGGTTCGCGACATCGAGGTGGTTCGTCGGCTCGTCGAGGAGGAGCAGATCGGGGTCGCCGCCGAGCGCGCGCGCGAGCGAGGCGCGCGTGAGCTCTCCGCCCGAGAACGTGCGCAGCTGCCGGTCGAGATCCTCCTCCTTGAAGCCGAGGCCGCGCAGGACGGACGCCGCGTGGTCGCGCCAGCCGTAGCCGCCGGCGTGCTCGAGCCGCGCCTGCGCCGCGGCGTAGCGGTTGAGCGTCGCCTGGTCGTGCGCGCCACCTGCCATCGCCTGCTCGAGCCGCGCGAGCTCCTCCTCGGTCGCGACGAGGTCGCGCGCGCCGGAGAGGACGTATTCGCGCAGCGACATGGCCTGCTCGAGCGGCGGCCGCTGGTCGTGCAGCGCAACGCGCGTCCCCTTCTGGAACGCGAGCTCGCCGCCGTGCTTCTCCGTCTCGCCCGCGAGGATCCGCAGCAGCGTCGTCTTGCCGGCGCCGTTCGGCCCGGAGAGCGCCACGCGGTCGCGCCGCTCGACGGAGAACGAGACGCCGTCGAAGAGGACGTTCCCCGCGATCTCCTTGCGGAGGTTCGATGCGATGACGACTGCCATGGTCAAGCCAGAGTAGATTCGAGCGATGGAGACTGAGCGGTCGGCAGAGCTTCCGCGCGCTCGCGCAACGGCTCGCGGACGCGTTCCCGCCGGTCGTGACCGAGGTCGTGCTCACGGGAAGCGTGTCGCGTGGCGTGGCCGACGAGCTCTCCGACATCGAGATGCTCGTGCTCACCGAGGAGCAGCTCTCGCTCGAGGAGGCGTTCGCGCTCTGCGAGGGCGCCGGGCTCGTCGAAACCGAGACGTGGGGCGACCCCGCGACGGCAACGCGCCGCGTCCATGGCTATCTCGACGGCCAGTCGATCGAGACGATCTGGTGGTCGCGCGCGCTCGCGGAGGAGCGGTTCGCGACCGGCGGCTCGGCGGAGGCGATCGCGAACGGCGTCGCGTTGCGCGGCGGCGCGTGGCTCGCGAGCGCGCAGGAGCGGCTCGCGGACTATCCCGACGAGCTCGTCGCCGAGCGGTGCGAGGCCGCCGCCGAGCGCTGGGGCGGCTGGACACCGCGCGGCATCCTCACCGTCACGCGCCCCGACACGGCGCTCGCGCGGATGGAATGGCTCGTCGAGTCGGCGCAGCGCACGCTCCAGATCGTCTTCGCGGTCAATCGCGTCCATCAGCCGACGGCGAAACGGCTCGCGGCGCGCGTCGCGCAGCTCCCGACAAAGCCCGAGCGCTTCGCGGAACGGATCGAGGAAGCGCTCGCGGAGCCGGATCCGCGCCGCGCGCTCCTGACGATGACCGAGCTCCAGCTCGACGCGCTCGCGCTGGCCCCGAGCGGCCCGAACGTCGACCGCGCCCGCGCCTGGCTCATGCAATGCGCGGAGATTCTCCGCTAGCCGCGCGGAGCAACACCAACGGCGGTACCTGGTACCGCGTTACAGAGTCGTGACTGTTCCCGCCGACGGACTCGGCTTGAAAACCCGCTCCCCCCGGCATTGTGTGACAGCTTCGTAACGAGGTACCTGGTACCGGCCATACGCGCGAGGTGAAGGTGCGGCGCATGAGCGCCTCCTAGAAGTGCCGTGACACTTATCGTAGGACCGGATGCCGGCCAAGGACATCGAGCAGCTCTCGATCGAGACCATCCGGACCCTGTCGATGGACGCCGTCCAGCAGGCGAACGCCGGGCATCCCGGCACGGCGATGGCGCTCGCGCCGCTCGCGTACCTCCTCTACACAGAGGTGCTGCGCCACAACCCGGAGAACCCGCACTGGCCCGACCGCGACCGCTTCGTCCTCAGCGCCGGGCACGCATGCATCCTCCAGTACTCGACCCTCCACCTCGCCGGGTACAACCTCTCGCTCGAGGAGCTCAAGCGCTTCCGGCAGTGGGAGTCGGCGACGCCGGGACATCCCGAGTACGGCCACACCGCGGGCATCGAGGTCACGACCGGCCCGCTCGGTCAGGGCTTTGCGAACGGCGTCGGGATGGCGATCGCCGAGCGCTTCCTCGCCGGGACGTTCAACCGCCCGCAGCACACGATCGTCGACCACCGCATCTACGCGATCTGCTCCGACGGCGACCTCATGGAAGGCCTCTCGTACGAGGCCGGCTCGCTCGCGGGCCAGCTCGGGCTCGGGCAGCTCATCTACTTCTACGACGACAACCGCATCACGATCGACGGCACGACATCGCTCTCGTTCTCGCGCGAAGACAAGCACGCGCGCTTCGAGGCGCAGGGCTGGCACGTGCAGAACGTCGCCGACGTCAACGACCTCGACGCGCTGCGCGAGTCAATCAAGGCGGCACAAGCTGTCACGGATCAGCCCTCGATGATCATCGTCCGCTCGCACATCGGCTATCCCGCGCCGCACAAGACCGACACTGCCGGCGCGCACGGCGCCCCGCTCGGTGAGGACGAGGTGCGCGCGACGAAGGAGGTCATGGGCTGGGATCCCGACAAGACCTTCGTCGTGCCCGACGGCGTGCACGAGCACATGAACGGCGTCACGCGCGGGCAGGCGCTCGAGGACGAGTGGAAGCAGCGGTTCGGCGCGTGGTCGCTCGCGTTCCCCGCGGCGCGCGAGCAGTGGGACGCCGCGTGGAGCGGGAAGATCGGCGACTGGACGCTGCCCGAGTTCAGCGGCGATGTCGCGACACGCGACGCGGGCAAGACCGTGATGCAGGCGTTCAAGGACGCGGTGCCGACGATGATCGGCGGCGCGGCCGACCTCGTCGAATCGACGAAGACGGAGTTCACCGGCAGCGGAATCTTCGCCGCCGACTGGGCCGGGCGCAACATCGCCTTCGGCATCCGCGAGCACGCGATGGGCGCGATCGTCAACGGCATCGCGGTACACGGCGGCTGCCTCAAGCCGTACGGCTCGACGTTCCTCATTTTCAGCGACTACATGCGGCCGTCGGTGCGGCTCTCCGCGCTCATGAAACTGCCCGTCGTGTGGGCGTGGACCCACGACTCGGTCGCGGTCGGCGAGGACGGCCCGACGCATCAGCCGATCGAGACGTATGCGGCGCTCCGCGCGATCCCGAACCTCTGGTTCATGCGCCCGGGCGACGCGAACGAGACGTCGTACGCGTGGAAGGTCGCGCTCGAGCGCACCGACGGGCCTGTCGCGCTTTCTCTGTCCCGAGAGAAGGTGCCGACGCTCGACCGCTCCGATCTCGAACCCGCAGACGGTGTCGAGCGCGGCGCCTATGTCCTCTGGGACTCCGCCGAGTCGCCGGAGCTGATCCTCATCGGCACGGGCGCGCAACTCGGACTCGCGCTCGCCGCGGGACGGAAGATCGCGGAGACCGGCACCGCGGTGCGCGTCGTGTCGATGCCGTGCTGGGAGCTGTTCGAGACGCGGCCGCAGGCGTACCGCGACGAGGTGCTGCCGCCGGGCGTGAAGGCACGGCTCTCTGTCGAGGCGGGGGTGTCGCTCGGCTGGGCGAAGTGGGTCGGCAGCGAGGGCGACTCGATCTCGATCGAGCACTTCGGTGCGTCGGCGCCCGGCCCGAAGGTGCTGGAAGAGTTCGGCTACTCCGTCGACAACGTCGTCGCCCGCGCGACGGCTTTGCTCGGTCGCACGTCGTGAACGTCGCCGTCGCGTTCGACCATCGCGGCGTGCACTTGCGCGACCGCATCCTCCAAACGCTCCAGCTCGACGGGCACATGGTCACCGACCTCGGCACCGACACCGACGCGATCCGCGTCGACTACCCCGACAAGGCGGCCGAGCTCGGCGCCGCGATCACGAGCGGACGCGCCGAGCGCGGCATCCTCGTCTGCGGCTCCGGCGTGGGCGCGTCGGTAGCGGCGTGCAAGATCGCCGGGATCCGCGCCGCGATCTGCCACGACGTCTACTCCGCGCACCAGGGAGTCGAGCACGACGACATGAACGTCCTCTGCCTCGGCTCCGAGGTGATCGGCCCGAGCCTCGCCTCCGACCTCGTGCGCGCCTTCCTCGCCGCCGAGTTCGACGGAGGAGAGCGCTACGTCGCCAGACTGAAGAAAGTCGCAGAGATGGAGAAAGGGATGCTCAATGGCTAAGTCGAGGCTCCAGGAAGTTGCCGCCCGCGGCCAGGCAGTGTGGTTCGACACGCTCTCGCGCGACCTCGTCCATAGCGGCGAGCTTGCGCGGATGATGAAGGACGACGCCGTCACCGGCGTTACGTCGAACCCGACGATCTTCCAAAAGGCGCTCGCGCAGGGGAACGCGTACGACAAGCAGATCAAGGAGCTCTACGCCGAGACCGACGACGTGACGGAGATCTTCTTCGCGCTCGCGCTCGACGACATCCGCGCCGCGTGTGACGTCTTGCGCCCGTCCACGACAAGAGCCCGTGGGACGGTTTCGTCTCGATGGAAGTCCTCCCGTCGCTCGCGTACGACACCGAGGCGACGTTCGCGCAGGCGCGCTGGATCGCGCAGGAGGTCGACCGGCCGAACCTCCTCGTGAAGATCCCGGCGACGCAGGCGGGCCTGCCGGCGATCGAGGACTGCATCGCGCACGGCACCTCGATCAACATCACACTGATCTTTTCTCTCGAGCGCTACAAGGCCGTCGTCGAGGCGTACCTCCGCGGGCTCGAGCGGCTCGTCGCGGGCGGCGGCGACCCGTCGAAGGTCAGCTCCGTCGCGTCATTCTTCGTCTCGCGCGTCGACTCGGAGGCCGACAAGCGCCTCGAGGCGCTCGGCAACACGAAGCTCCAGGGAAAGCTCGCGATCGCGAACGCGAAGCTCGCGTACGAGCACTTCCTCGCGACGTTCCAGGGCGAGCGCTGGGAGTACCTCAGGAGCAAGGGCGCGCGGCCGCAAGGCCCGCTCTGGGCCTCGACCTCGACGAAGAACCCGGCGTACCGCGACGTGATCTACGTCGAGGAGCTGATCGGGCCGGACACCGTGAACACGATGCCGCTCGAGACGATCGAGGCGTTCCAGGATCACGGCGAGGTGCGCGGCGACACCGTGACGAAGGGCGTGAAGAAGGCGCACGCGTTCCTCGAGGACCTCGCCGCGGCCGGCGTCGACTACGACGACGTCACCGAGACGCTCGAGGCGGAAGGCGTGCAGAAGTTCGCCGACTCCTTCACCGAGCTCCTCGACGGCGTCCGCGCAAAGCGCGAGACCGTCACCGCCTGACGTGGCGACCAGCGGCCTGATCGAGCAGATTTGGGCGCGCGACGCGACCGCGTGGACCGGCAAGGACGAGGCGCAGTGGCTCGGCTGGCTCGACGAGCCCCTCCGCGTGCAGGGCCAGCTCGACGAGATCCGCCGCTTCGCCGAGTCGCTGCACGACGCCGTCGACGACGTCGTCCTCGTTCGGGATGGGCGGCTCGTCGCTCGCGCCCGAGGTCTTGCGGAAGACGTTCGGCGTCGACTGGTTCCACGTCCTCGACACGACGCATCCGCAGGCGATCCGCCGCGCTCGAGGAGCAGATCGACCTCGACGCGGACGCTGCTTCGTCGCGGCGTCGAAGTCGGGCACGACGCTCGAGACGCGCTCGCACCTCGAGCTACTTCTGGGAGAAGACCGGCGGCAAGCACCCCGGGCACTTCGCCGCGATCACCGATCCCGGCTCCGACCTCGAGCGCCTCGCGCGCGAGCGCGAGTTCGGCGCGGTCTTCTCCGGCGAGCCGACGATCGGCGGGCGCTACTCCGCGCTCTCGCCGTTCGGGATCGTGCCGGCCGTGCTGATGGGCATCGACGCGGGCGCGCTCCTCGAGCGCGCGCAGGAGATGCGCGAGGCGTGCCGTTCCGGCAACGCGAACCCCGGCTACGAGCTCGGCGCGGCGTTCGGCGAGGGCTGGAAGGACGGCCGCGACAAGATCTGCATCGCCGACACGCCGGGCGACTTCGGCCTCTGGGCCGAGCAGCTCATCGCGGAGTCGACCGGGAAGCTCGGCAAGGGGCTCATCCCCGCTCCCGGCGAGTCGCCCGACGGCAACGACCGCCAGGCCGCGACACCGGAGATCCCCGACCCGCTCGCGCTCGGCGCGGAGTTCTTCCGCTGGGAGTTCGCGGTCGCCGTCGCCGGCGCGTATCTCGGGATCAATCCGTTCGACCAGCCCGACGTGCAGGCGGCGAAGGACAAGACGAACGAGGTGCTCGCGACCGGGCTCGAGCCCGAGCTCAAGCGCGAGGGCTCGGTCGAGGCGCTGCTCGCGAAGGTCGAGGACGGCGACTACGTCTGCGTGCAGGCGTTCGTCGATCCCGCGATCGACCTCGCCGCGCTCGTCGGCCGGCTCCGCCGCGAGAGCGGCTGCGTCGTCACGCACGGCTACGGCCCGCGCTACCTCCACTCGACCGGGCCAGCTCCACAAGGGCGGCCCGAACACCGGCCTCTTCCTCCAGATCGTCGACGACGAAGGCGAGGAGCTGCCGATCCCCGGCAAGCCGTTCGGCTTCCGTCGGCTCATCCGCGCGCAGGCCGAGGGCGACTTCGAGTCGCTCAAGGCGCGCGGCCGCCGCGTCGCCCGCGTCCAGCTGGAGGATCTCTAGATGCAGCTCGGAATGGTCGGACTGGGCCGGATGGGCGCGAACATGACCGAGCGCCTGCGCGGCCGCCGGCCACGACGTCAAGACGTACGACCCGAACGTCGACGTCGCACGGCGAAGTCGCTCGAGGAGCTCGTGCAGCAGCTCGACGCGCCGCGCTCCGTCTGGCTCATGGTCCCGGCGGGAATCGTCGACTCCGTCGTCGGCGAGCTCGCGCCGCACCTCGAGGCCGAAGGCGACACGATCGTCGACGGCGGCAACTCGTACTACGTCGACGACCTCCGCCGCCAGGCCGAGCTGCGCGACAGGAAGATCCACTACGTCGACGCGGGCGTGAGCGGCGGCGTCTGGGGACGCGAGCGCGGCTACTGCCTCATGGTCGGCGGCGACGACGACGCGGTCGAAGCGGCTCGAGCCGGTGCTCGAAGCGCTCGCGCCGGGCCCCGGCGACGCGCCGCGCACGCCCGGCCGCAAGGGCGAGCACGCGCCGGAGGAGCAGGGCTGGCTCCACTGCGGCCCGACCGGCGCGGGCCACTTCGTGAAGATGGTCCACAACGGGATCGAGTACGGCCTCATGCAGGCGTACGCCGAGGGCCTCAACGTCCTCAAGCACGCGAACGTCGGCCTCCACGCGCAGGAGACGGACGCCGAGACGACGCCGCTCCGCGATCCCGAGCACTACAAGTACGAGCTCGACGTCGCCGCGGTCGCCGAGCTCTGGCGGCGCGGCTCGGTCGTCTCCTCGTGGCTCCTCGACCTCACCGCGCAGGCGCTGCACGACTCGCCGAACCTCGACGACTACGCCGGCCACGTCAGCGACTCGGGCGAGGGCCGCTGGACGGTTCAGGCCGCGGTCGAGGAAGGCGTGCCCGCGCCGGTGCTCGCCGCGTCGCTCTTCGACCGCTTCGCGTCGCGCGGCGAGGCCGACTGGGGCAACCGCGTCCTCTCCGCGATGCGCAACGCGTTCGGCGGGCACCTCGAGAAGAGCCAATGAAGCGGAAGAGAACCCGCTCGCCGACGGCCTGGCGCTCCGCAAGCGCACGCCGGATCCGTGCGTCCTCGTCGATCTTCGGCGCGTCGGGCGACCTCGCGCACAAGAAGATCATGCCGGCGCTCTACGCGCTCGCCGTCCGCCGGCTCCTGCCCGAGCGCTTCGCGATCGTCGGCGTCGCGCGCACCGACGGCTCGGACGACGACGTACCGCGCGGACATGCAGGCGGCGGTGCAGCAGCACGCGCGCGACCCGTTCAACCAGGACAGATCTGGGACGAGCTCGCCGCGAAGCTCCACTGGGTCACGACCGACTTCGCCGACGACGGCGGCGAGGACAAGCTCCACGCGCTCGTCGACTCACTCGACGCCGAGCGCGACCTCGGCGGCAACTGCATCTTCTACCTCGCCGTCCCGCCGCCGGCGTTCCCGACGATCGTCGACGCGCTCGGCAAGCGGCGCGACGACCGCGGCTGGACGCGCGTCGTCGTCGAGAAGCCGTTCGGCCACGACCTCGAGTCGGCGAAGGAGCTCACCGCGAAGCTCCGCGAGTACTTCCAGCGAGGACGAGATCTTCCGCATCGACCACTACCTCGGCAAGGAGACCGTCCAGAACATGCTCGCGCTGCGGTTCGCGAACGGCATCTTCGAGCCGATCTGGAACCGCCAGTTCGTCGACCACGTCCAGATCACCGTCGCCGAGTCGATCGGGATCGAGGGCCGCGCCGGCTACTACGAGCAGCGCGGGCGCGATCCGCGACATCTTCCAGAACCACCTCCTGCAGCTCCTCGCGCTGACCGCGATGGAGCCGCCGATCGACTTCACCTCCGACAACGTCCACAACGAGAAGGTCAAGGTGCTGCGCGCGCTCCACACGCCCGGCCCGAAGTCGGTCGTGCGCGGCCAGTACGGCAAGGGCTTCGTCGAGGGCGAGGAGGTCGTCGCGTACCGCGAGGAGGAGGGCGTCGCGCCCGACTCGATGACCGAGACGTTCGTCGCGGCGAAGCTCTACGTCGACAACTGGCGCTGGGCCGACACGCCGTTCTACGTCCGGATGGGCAAGCGGCTCGCGCGCCGCGAGACGACGATCGCGATCCAGTTCAAGCGCGCGCCGCACCCGCCGTTCGAGGAGACGGCGGCGGAAGGGCTGCGCCCGAACGTCCTGCTCATCCACGTCCAGCCAGACGAGGGCGTCTCGCTCGCGATCGGCGCGAAGGTGCCGGGCCAGGGGATGACGACTCCAGACCGTGCACATGGACTTCCTCTACGGCGGCACGTTCCGGACGGGCATGCCCGAGGCGTACGAACGGCTGATCCTCGACGCGATGCTCGGCGACTCGACGCTGTTCACGCGCACCGACGAGGTGGACGAGCAGTGGATGCTCGTCGACGCGATCGTCGCCGGCTGGGAGCGCGACAAGCCCGCGTTCCCGAACTACGCCGCCGGCTCGTGGGGGCCGCCGGCGTCGGACGACCTCCTCCACCGCGACGGCCGCTCATGGCGACGGCACTAGCGCCGTGGCACGGCGAAGGCGTCCGCCTCGCGGAGGTCGAGGCGGCGCTCGCAGAGCTGCGCGCCGAGGCCGCGGCGGAGGCGCCGTCGATGCGCACGTCGGTGATGACGCACATCGCGTGGGTGCCGCACGGCTGGCGCGAGCAGGCGCGCGCGGCGCTCGAGGGGATGGCGGAGCGGCACCCGTCGCGGACGATCCTCCTCTTCCCCGAGCCGAACGCCGGCGACAGCCGCATCGACGCGCGCGCGTCGGTCGAGCGCTGGGAGATCCCGGGTACCGCCGCGCGATCGTGACCGAGACCGTCGAGCTGACGCTGCGCGGCGACCGGGCGAAGGCGCCGGCGAGCGTCGTCGAGCAGCTGCTCATCTCCGACCTGCCGGTCTTCCTCCGCTGGCGCGGCGAGCCGCCGTGGCGGCATCCCGAGCTCGAGCAGCTCGTCGACGTCACCGACCGCTTGATCGTCGACTCGACGGAGTGGGACGACCTCCCGCACGCGTACACGCACCTCGCGCAGCTCTTCTCCGCGCTGCGCGGTGTCGGACATCGCGTGGGCGCGGACGTCGCGCTGGCGCGCGCACCTCGCGACGCTGTGGCCGGACGATCGCCGACGTCGGGACGGTGCGCGTGACGGGAACCGCGGCGCAGGCGTGGCTCCTCGCGCGGCTGGCTCCGCTCGCGGCTCGGCCGCCCCGACATCGCGCTCGAGCACGATGAACGCGGAGACGCTCGAAGGCGTCGCGCTCGACGGCTCGCCGGTCCCGCTCCCGCCGGGCGACCCGCCACTACCGAGCGACGTCCTCTCAGACGAGCTCGAGCGCTTCACGCGCAATCCGGTGTACGAAGCCGCCGTCGCAGCGGCGTCGCGGCTTAGCCGCGCCTAGCGGACGATGCGGAACTTCGGCGCGCGCGACGACGATCTTCACCTGATCCGACCAGCCATGGCCTGCGCGCCGGTCGGCAGGTTGTAGTCGAAGCCGCGCACGCGGTAGTACCACGTGCCAGGCTTGAGGTGCAAGACGAGGGAGGTCGCGAGCGTGAGGTGCGCGCCGACAGGCCTGAACGGATACGCCTTCTTCGACCACTGCACCTCGTAAGCCGTCGCGCTGACTGCAGGTTCCACGCAACGAGGGGCTGGCCGTAGAACTTCGCCGTCGTGCGACGCCGAGACGAGATGTCCAGCGGCAGAGAGACCGCTCGCGATAGGCGCTCCCACCGGCGGTGGTCAGCGACGGCTGGCTCGAGATCCCGAACCGCTGGTAAAGACCCGCAGCGCACACGTCCTGGGCGAGCTCCATGTCGTACAAGTCCGCCGCCGACAGCCGCGACCGGCATGACGTCCAGTAGTAGCCGCTCGACGGCCAATTCTGGTCCCACAGATCGACCGGCGCACCGAGGGCCGCAGCGTCGCTCGTCGAGATCTTGTCCCTTGACCGCCGGGGCTGACGTGGTCGGCGTCGCGGCCGCGAGACCCTCGTTCGGGCGTCAAGATGTCGCCGTCGAGCGTGAAGTCCGCCGCGTTGTCCCCGCCTCCGAAGAGGCGTGGCGCGTAGGCCGGCGACGGCACCGCGGCACCCGTCCAGACCCTGTTCAGACAGCTGCTGTCGGTGAACACCTCGACGCGGAAGAAGAGGCCGTGACTCCGCTGAGCGGTCCTGGTTTCCCGTCCAGACGAAGCCGGGCATCAACTTGTGGGCGCTCGACGCCATGCTGCCGTTGGAGAAGGACTCCGAAACCGTGCCAACGAGGCTGATCGGAGCGTTGGCCGGCGCGGTCGTGGTCGCCGTATAGATCGGGCTCCAGGCGCCGTGCGTCGTGATCGGCATCCCGTTGAGCCGGACGCCGACACGTCAACCGCAGCGCGCGCACGCGCCAAAGCAGGTTCCCGCTGAAGCTCGAGTCGTAGAACTCGCGCTCATCCAAGACGTTCGTGTTGACGGTCTCGATCTTCGCCGCGTCGAGCAGCCAGACCTGATAGCCGGTGGCTCCTTGGACAGGCGACCAGCGAAGAAGGCCGTCGTAACTCGAGATGCTCGCCGGAGGTGCGGGCGGGACGACATCGAATCCGTAGTCCGCGCTCCAGGGCGACGTAACGCCGCGTACGCGGATGGCGCGAACGCGGGCGTAGAGAGAGTGCGGGTTGCCCGTGATCCAGGGGAGCGTGAGCGAGGGGGCGGCGACCGGCGTGAGGAACGACTTGCCGTCGTACAAGATGCCGTTGTCCTGGAAGGTCGGGCTCTGCGAGATCTGCAACTCGTAGCGGACGGCACCAGCGCACGGGGTTCCACGCGAACGACGGCGTCCGGTGGAACGATCGCCGTCGTCGCCTCGGTCGCCGTGAGAGGAAGCCGTGCAGGCCGGTCGGCGATGCGACGGCGGCTGTCGAAGCGCCGGCGAGAGAGCCGGTCGTAATCGCGGCGAGAGCGCCGAGAGCGATTGCGAGGCGAAGCGATCCGCTTCATCCTCATCGTTGTCGGCAACGAGATGGGCGTTGCTCTCCCTCACCTGAGGGATGCCAGCAGCTTGCCCGCCGCGAGAACAAGCGCGTCCGTCGCCCGCGGGCGCGCGCGAGTTGCACGTACGACGGCAGCGCGAGCGCGGGCCAGCCGAGCACGCTGAACGGATACGTGAACTCCGTCACCGGCAGGCGGAGGTGAGCTCGTCGGAGTCCGCCGGCGGTGCGACGAACGGGACGCATCGGCGTGACGATCAGATCGACGCCTGCGCACGCCGCCGCGAACCGCTCGCGGTACTCCTCGGTCTCGCGCGCGGCCGCCGCCGCCTCTGCGTCGGTCA
Source organism: uncultured Actinomycetes bacterium (assembly GCA_963767525.1). Lineage (GTDB taxonomy): Bacteria > Actinomycetota > Thermoleophilia > Gaiellales > Gaiellaceae > Palsa-739. Next base: position 721,380 of record CAVYEH010000001.1, on the reverse strand, counting down.
CCGCGAGGCAGCGCTCGATCTTGCCGCGGACGTTTCTCGCCGTACAGTTCCTCGTTGCCGGGGAAGAGCGCGCGATGGACGTCGGCGACCTCGCGCATGAAGTCGGCGCGGTTCGCGGGCGCGAACGGCAGGTCGAGCGCGCGCCGGCGCGGGAAGTGAGCCGCAGCCGCCGCGACGCCCTCGCGCACGTCCGGCTCCGCCTCGTCGAGCCACGCAACTCCGACTTCAAGCTCTGACAACGCTTGTAACACAGTGTTACTTGGAAAGTTCGGGACGAGCGCGCGCATCAGTTCCTCGCAGCCCTCGACCGTCGAGGCGATCGGGCCGACGACGTCCCAGCCCGGCGCGAGCGGGAAGCAGCCGTCGACGGGGACGAGGCCGTGGGTCGGCTTGAAGCCGACGACGCCGCACCACGCTGCCGGGATCCGGATCGAGCCGGCGGAGTCCGTCCCGAGCGCGAGCTCGACGTCACCGGCCGCAACCGCGGCAGCGGATCCGCCGCTCGAGCCGCCCGCTAGCCGTCCCGGGAACGCCGGGTTCGGGACCGTCCCGAAGTGCTCGTTCTGGGACGAGATCCCGTACGCGAACTCGTGCAGGTTCGTCTTCCCGGCGACGGCGTAGCCCGCCGCCTCGAGCCGGCGCACCGCTTCGGCGCTCTCGGCGGGGACGTGGTCGACGAAGAGCGCCGACCCGTACGTCGTCGTGAGCCCGGCGGTGTCGAAGAGATCCTTGACGGCGACCGGTGTCCCGGCGCGAGGTTCCTCCGGCCGCGCCAGCCAGATCGGACCCGGCCAGATCCCGTCCACGCGACCCGCCTACGCGTAGTGCAGGTACAGGAACGCGACCCCGATGCAGCCGGCGAACAGCAGCAGGAAGATCGCGAACAGGAACCAGCCGAGGCGATTGTTCTTGCGTGCGAGCTCAGGATCCATCAGAAGGCGGCATCCAACGCCAGCGCCACGAAGATCAGCGCGAGGTAGAGGAGTGAGTAGTGGAAGAGGATCATCGCTCGACGCGGCGTGATGTCGCGGCGAAGCTTCTCCGCCATCCCGACGAACACTGCCCCGAGTGCGAGGGCGCAGACGACGTAGATCGGCCCGGCGCCGCCGAAGGCCCACGGCAGGAGCGTTACGCCGACGAGCACGATCGAGTAGAGGACGATCTGTCGCGCCGTCTCGCGCTCGCCGCGGACGACCGGAAGCATCGGCACCTTCGCGTTCGCGTAGTTCTCCTTGATGAGGATCGCAAGCGCCCAGAAGTGCGGCGGCGTCCAGACGAAGACGATCGCGAAGAGAACCCACGCCGCGATGCCGAGACTCCCCGTCGCGGCGGCCCAGCCGACGAGCGGCGGCACGGCGCCTGCGGCGCCGCCGATCACGATGTTCTGCGACGTCGAGCGCTTGAGCAGCCGCGTGTAGACGAGGACGTAGAAGAGCCCGCCGGCAAGTGCGAGGACCGCGGTGAGGACGTTGACGACACTCGCGAGAAGGACGAAGGAGAACGCCGAGAGCACAAGACCGAACTCGAGCGCCCGGCTCGCGGGAACGCGTCCCGACGCGACGGGCCGCGCCTTCGTCCGCTCGCCCATGAGCGGGTCGATGTCGCGGTCGAGGACGTGGTTTAGCGCCGACGCGCCGCCGCACGCGAGCGCGAGACCGAGCATCGCGGCGACCGCGATCTCGGTGCCGGGCCAGCCCTGGGCGCCGGCGATCATTCCGCAGAAGCCCGTGATGAGCAGGAGCACCATGATCCGCGGCTTCGTCAGCGCGACGTAGTCGCGCCACGTGCCCCAAGCGATGCGCTCGCCGCGGAAGCTCTCGACGCCGACAACCGCAATCGCCGCGAGCGCGAACGCCGCGAGTGTGGCGTGCCCGAACCGTCCCGGCACCGCAGCCGCCGCGGCAAAAAGCGCCGCGGCCGCGAGCGCCGGGGCGACGAGCCGCCGGTGCGCGAACCACGCGGCGACGACGAGCGCCGCGAGCGGCGGGGCGACGAGCGCGGCAAGCAGCCGGTGCGTCGTCCCGAGCCCGGCCGCGCCGGAGACAACCGCGAGCACCGTCCCGCCCGCAGCGACGAGCGCCGCGAGGCGAAGCCACGGGCCTGGCGCTATGCCGGTCCTCACGTCGCCTCCTCCGCGAGCCGGCGGCGCAGGTCGCGCAACGGCCGGTGGCTCGTCACGTACGGGACGGAGTCGAAGTTGTGCGCCGGCGGCGGCGACGTCGTGTACCACTCGAGCGTGTCGGCGACCCACGGGTCGTTCCCGACGCGCGCGCCCTTCCGCAGGCCGTGCGTGATCCAGATGTTCGCGACGAAGACCGCAACCGAGATTGCCGTCAGCACGCTGCCCGCCGACGCGATCTGGTTGTAGACCTCCCACTGGCCGCCCTGCTGGTACGTGTAGACGCGCCGCACCATCCCGAGGAGGCCGAGCATGTGCATCGGCAGGAACGTCATGTTGAAGCCGATGAACATGAGCCAGAAGCTCCACTTTGCGAGCTTCTCATCGAGCATCCGGCCGAACATCTTCGGCCACCAGTAGTAGATCCCGGCGAAGAGCGCGAAGACGATTCCGCCGAACGCGACGTAGTGGAAGTGCGCAACGACGTAGTACGTGTCGTTGACCTGCCAGTCGACGGGGAACGCCGCGAGGAAGATCCCCGTGAGGCCGCCGAACGTGAAGAGCGCGAGGAAGCCGAGCGCGAAGAGCATCGGCGAGTCGAACTGGAGATTCCCGCGCCACGTCGTCGCGAGCCAGTTGAAGATCTTGATCCCCGTCGGCACGGCGATGACCATCGACGAGATCATGAACCAGCTGTCGATCCCGACTCCGAGGCCCGTCGTGAACATGTGATGCCCCCACACGAGCATCGAGAAGAACGCGATCGCGAGCGTCGAGAAGGCGACGGCCTTGTAGCCGAAGATCGGCTTCCGGGAGAACACCGGCAGGATCTCCGAGATCATCCCGAAGGCGGGCAGAACCATGATGTAGACCTCGGGGTGCCCGAAGAACCAGAACATGTGCTGGTAGAGGACGATGCTCCCACCGTGTCCCGGGATGAAGAAGTGGGTTCCGGCCTGGCGGTCGAGCAGCAGGAGCGTGATCGCGGCCGAGATCGCCGGCATCGCGAGCAGCAACAGGATCGAGTACGTCTCCATCGCCCAGACGAAGAGCGGCATGCGCATCCACGTCATGCCCTTCGTGCGCATGTTGTGGATCGTCACGATGAAATTGATCGCGCCGAAGATCGACGACAGCGTGAGGATGTGGAGCGAGAGGATCCAGTAGTCCTGGCCGTGACCCGGGCTCGCCCACGGCATCGCCTCCGACAGCGTCGGGTACGACCACCAGCCGGCGTGCGGCGCGCCGCCGTCCGAGAACCAGCTGAGCCAGAGCACGATCCCGCCGAGCAGGAAGAGCCAGTACGAGAGCGCGTTGAGGCGCGGGAAGGCCATGTCGCGCGCGCCGATCATGAGCGGCACGAGGAAGTTGCCGAAGCCGGCCATGATCGGGACGACGACGAGGAAGATCATCGTCGTGCCGTGCATCGTCATGACCTCGTTGTACGAGTTCTTCGTGAGGATGCTCTGGTTCGGCCCCGCGAGCTGCGCGCGCATGATGATCGCGAGCAAGCCGCCGAGTGCGAAGAAGAAGATCGACGTCGCGATGTACATGATCCCGATCCGCTTGTGATCGACGGTGACGAGCCAGCTCGCCACGCGGCCGTTCTTCCAGCCGACGGGATATGCAGCTTCGGAGCGTGCCGCCATTACGGAGTCGTCCCTCCGGTGTAGATGTTCTTCTTCACGTACGCGACGAGCGCGTCGATCTGCCCCTTCGTCCACGAGTCGCCGACCGGCGGCATCGCGCCGCTCGGACCGACGAACCCGTTGCGGAGGATCGCCGTGAGCGCGGCGGGATCGACGATGAGCGAGTTGCTCGCGATGTTCGGGCCGTAACCGCCCTGGCCGAGCGCGCCGTGGCACGTCGCGCACACGCCCTTCCACTCCTGCTCGCCGATCGTCAACCGGGCCTGCCGGTTGATGTACGCGTCGTACTGCGCCTGCGACACGACTTTGACGCTGCCGAGCATCGATGCGTGGTAGACGCCGCAGAGCTGCGCGCACTGGCCGTCGTACGTGCCTTCCTTCTCGGCCTGGAACCACGTGTGGTTGACGCGACCGGGGATGGCCTGGATCTTGCCGCCGAGCGCGGGAATCCACCAGCTGTGGAGGACGTCCGTCGCGACGACCTTGAGATTGACGACCGCGCCGACAGGCGCGTACATCGTGTTGATCGACCGCGCGTTCGGCATTCGGATAGTCGAACTGCCAGTAGAACTGGTGGCCCTCGACGGTGATGTTGATCGGGTTCGCCGAAGCCGACGTCGGCGCCGTGTCGATCTTCGGCAGCTAGAGGAAGACCACGATCCCGATCACGGCGAGGATGATCACCGGGATCACCGTCCAAATCATCTCGAGGCGTGCGTGGCCGTGCACCTGCGGGCCTTCGACGTCTCTGCCGCGCCCGCGGCTGCGGTACTTCCAGATGAAGACGATGAGCAAACCCTCGACGAGAATGAAGATCGCAGCGGTGAACGCGAGGATGACGTAGTACGCCGTCAGGGTGTGGCTCGCGTTCGGCGATTCCGGCTGAACGGGCGTCAAACCGCCGTTCGAGGCTGCCGCAACACCGGCGGTCGCGAGCGAAACCGCGAAGGCGAGAACGAAGGTCGGCAGCTTGCGGCGCACCCGGCGGGCATTCTACGGAGCATGTCGTCAACCACGCACGTCGAACTGCCGCCGCACATCCCCGCAACCTTCGAGGTGTACGTCAACGGCGTCCCCCAGGAGCCCGGCAAAGACTTCAGAATCGAGGGCCGCTCGCTCGTCTTTCCCCGGCAACTCGAGGAGGAAGGGAAGCTCGGCTTCGTCCGCTGGGCGTCGATGTGGCTCGGGATCGCGGGGACGTACCGCAAGCACGAGACGGTCGATGTCGTCTACGAACGCGACGGCCGGCGGCAGGTCGAGACCGGCCTCAAGCTCGTCGCAGACGAGAACTAAACGACGGCCAGAGCGGGACGGTGCTCGGCGACCGCGACGAGCAGCGCGTCGATCGCGTCTTCGTAGACGTTGTCGCTCCCGCGCGCGTAGACCGGGCGGAAGTCGACCGCGCCGTTCACCTCGATCACGACGAAGCCGCCGCGGGTCGGGAGAAGGTCGACGCCGGCGAGATCCCCGCCGACGGCCTCCACGGCCGCGAGCGCGAGCTCGCACGCAAGCGGAGGTGCGTCGGCCGACTCGACCGTGGCGCCGAGCGCGGCGTTCGTCCGCCACTCGCCCGGCTGAGCGACGCGCCGCGCCGAGCCGACCACGCGGCCGCCGGCGACGACGACGCGGAGGTCCCAGCCCTGCGGCTCGATGAGCTCCTGCGCGATGACGCCGTGCTCCTGGAACCAGTGCGTCGAGTGCACGCGGGCGAGCGCGGCGGCGAGCTCCTCCGGGGTCGTGCAGAGCTCGACGTCCCGTCCCCAGCTGCCGTAACGCGGCTTGAGCACGACCGGCAGCTCGGGTGTGGCCGCCGGAACGTTGGACGCGAGGAGCGTCGTGGCTGGATGCGGCAACCCGGCGTGCCGGAGAACGCCTGCGGTAAGCAGCTTGTCGTGAGCCGCTAGGAGTGCTCCCGGAGGATTGAGCACGTCGACTCCGTCCGCCGCGAGCGTCTCCAGCTCGCCGGTGCCGCTCTCGATGCCGTCGAGCTCATCCCGGACGTCGAGCCGGGCAAGCGCCACATCCCCAGGCCGGAGGACCGCGAGGGCCCGCTGCGGCTCGAGCACCTCGGCCTCGATCCCGTACGAGCGGGCGGCGGCCGCGAGGGCTTCGTTGGTCGCGCTCCTGCGGTGGGCGACGACGGCGAGTTTCATGTCAGAGATGTTTGCAGAATGTTATCCCTCGCGGGGTAAGAATTGGAAAAGATCTGGTGTCGGACACGCGACCGGCACGAGCCCCGTCGAGCGGACGGCGCCTATTCGTCCTTCGACACCGGCTCGAGCCGGTACCCGACCCCATACCGCGTCTGGATGAAGGTGTGACGCGTCGCGCGGCGGTCGATCTTCTCTCGCAGGCGGCGGACGAAGACGTCGACGGTGCGGTCGCGGTGCGACTCGCGGCGGCCCCAGAGCTTCTGGAGCAGCTCGTCGCGGGTGACGACGCGGCCGCGGTCGAGAGCGAGCTGGTAGAGGAGCCGGAACTCGGTCGGTGTCAACTCGGCGCTCGTCCCGTCGACGAAGGCCTGCACCTCGAGCGGATCGATCCGAAGCTCTTCGATCTCGATCGGCTCGCCACGCGGCGTCTCCTCGCGGCGGATCGAGCGGCGCGACGCGGCGCGAACGCGCGCGACGAGCTCCTTCATCGAGAACGGCTTTACGAGGTAGTCGTCGGCGCCGATCTCGAGAGCGTGAACGCGGTCATGCTCGGTGCCGCGGGCGGAGACGACGACGATCGGCGTGCCGATCCCCTCGTTGCGGGCTGTCTCGATGAGCTTCCAGCCGTCAATTCCCGGGAGCATGAGGTCGAGGACGCAGACGTCGGGCTTTTCGTAGCGAAGGCGCGCAAGGCCCTGCGTCCCGTTCCCGACGGACACCGGATCGAAGCCGGCGGCGCCAAGGTGCCGCGACATTCCCTCCGCGATGACCTCGTCATCCTCGACGATCAGAACCTTCGGCATGCTGTCCTCATTATCGAGTCGAGGCCGGTTGGGAAAGGGTAGCCCGGTGGTGAATAACTGGTGAATGAGGATCGTGTGCGCCGCCTGACGGAAGGGGCCGGCGAGCCGCTCGTCGTCCTCGACCCGGAGCGGCTCGTGCTCGCGGCGAGCCCCAGCGCCCGCGCGGTGCTGCCCGGCCTGCAGACCGGCTCGCGGCTGAGCGAGGAGACCGCCGCCGAGCATCCCGAGCTACTCGTCCTCTTCCGCGGCTCGGCGCCGGAGCTCTCGGCGTACCAGGAGCTTCGCATGGGGTTCACCGCCGCCGTCTCGCACGAGCTCCGGACGCCGCTCGCGCGGCTCCTCGCGCTGCTCGAGAACGCGACGCTGCCCGGCTCCGACGTCGACGCGCTGATGGAGCAGGCGATGCAGGAGGTGCACCAGACGCGGGAGCTCATCGACGACGTCCTCTTCCTCGGCGAGCTCGAGACGGGGCGGGAGGTCGTGGCGCTCGGCCACACGGCGGCGAAGCCCGTCGTCGATGCGATCGTCGACTCGCTCGCCGACCGCGCCGACCATGCCGGGATGACTCTCATCGTCGACGGCGACGGCGACGTCGAGCTGCCGTTACGACCGCGGATGCTGCGGGTCGTCGTCGAGAACCTCCTCGCGAACTCGATCCGCTACGCGGGCCAGGGGACGACATGCACGATCGAGCTCACGAACAGCGCGAGCGGCCCGTCCCTCACCGTCTCGGACGACGGCGGCGGCGTCCCGGCGACCGACCTGCCGCGCCTCTTCGAGCGCTTCTACCGCGGCGACCAGGCCCGCACGAGCCGCGGCACGGGACTCGGCCTCGCGATCGTCAAGCACATCGTGACGTCGGCGGGCGGCGAAGTCGTCGCAACGAGCGAGCCGGGCCAGGGGCTCGCGATCCGGATCAGCTTTCCGTCGGGTTAGGAAGATCAACCAGCACGCCACCACGTTCGGCGGCCGAAGCCGCTCGTGCGGGTTGAACACCGACCCGCGCGGCTACGGCGTGCTTCGGTAACCAGCGGTGCGTGCGGGCCAGGCGGGAGCAGCGTCGCTAGCCCAGAAGCGCCGCGCCCAGAGGGCGACGTAAACGAGCGCGACGAGTACAGGTACTTCGATCAGTGGGCCGACTACACCGGCGAGCGCCTCACCGGACGTCGCGCCGAAGACGCCGACGGCGACGGCGATCGCGAGTTCGAAGTCGTTGGAGGCGACAGTGAAGCCCATGCTCGCAGTCTGCGGATACGGGAGCCGGATCAGCTTGCCGATCGTGAAGCCGGCGATCCACATGATCAGAAAGTAGGCGAGCAGCGGGAGCGCGATCCGGGCGACGTCGGCGGGCTCGGCGGTGATCTTCTCGCCCTGGATCGCGAACAGGAGCACAATCGTGAACAGCAGCCCATAAAGGGTGATCGGCGCGATGCGCGGGATGAACTTGGTGTCGTACCAGTCGCGGCCTTTGCGCTTGAGCCCGATGCGGCGGGTGAGGAAGCCGGCAGCGAGCGGAATGCCGAGGAAGATCAGCACAGTCTTCGCGACCTCCCAGATGCCGACCTCGAAGCCCTGTGTGTCGAGGCCGAGCCAGCCCGGCAGGACGGTCAAGTAGAAGTAGCCGAGCAGCGAATAGGCGGCGACCTGGAAGAGCGCGTTGAAGACGACGAGTAGCGCAGTGCGGTCGCGGTCGCCTCTGGCGAGGTCGTTCCAGATCAGGACCATCGCGATGCAGCGCGCCAGCCCGACGATGATCACGCCGGTGCGGTAGGCGGGCTGGTCGGCAAGGAAGAGCCACGCGAGCGCGAACATCAGCGCCGGCCCTATCACCCAGGAGAGGAAGAGCGACCAGCCAAAAAAGGCTCGGTCTGAAACGCCGTCGTGCTTCATGCGGCCAAGCTCCTCGTAGCGGACCTTCGCCAGTACCGGGTACATCATTAGGAGGAGCCCAAGCGCAATCGGCAGCGACACGGTTCCCACCTGGAGCCTGTCGAGGCCGTCGTTGAGCGATGGAATCAGGCGACCGAGCCCGAGGCCCGTGGCCATCGCCAGACCGATCCAGAGCGGCAGGAACCGATCGAGCGTCGAGAGTTTCTTGAGGACGGCTCCCTCATCGGAGTCAGCCGGGGCGACCAGCCGGGGCGTGACTTCAGTCGCAGTCACTCGTATCTACCTCCTCCGCCTCCTCGAGAAGGAAGCCGAGTTGCTCCTGCAGTGCCGCCAGCCGCTCCCGACTCGCGCAGTAGGAGACGCGCGGCGCTTCAATCTCACCAACCACGAGTCCGGCCTCCTTCAGCACCTTGAGGTGCTGCGACACCGTCGCCTGGGCTAGCGGCAGCTCATTCACGATCTCCCCGCAACAGCAGGCGTTCTTGGCCAGCAGCAGCCGCAGGATCCGCACCCGCGCAGGATGGCCGAGCGCTTTCGCCAGAAGCGCAACCTCGTGTTCAACGCTCGCTCCGATAGCGACGCTCACGAAATGCCGACGGACGTGTGGTGGCGGGCAGCAGCCGAGATACCGGCCGGCATGCCACGGAACGGCTTCACGTGTGGGATCTGGTGCTGGCAGGCGTAATGTGTCCCGCCGACCGTGAACTCGTGCGCCTCGATCAAGTGGTCGAGGCAGAGCCCAACCCCGCAGTGATCGCAAACGCCGACGGCCGCGATCGAGTCGTTCACCTTCGCACACTCGAAACAGTTCATCGGATCCGCCTCCTTCAGCCCACCGTGCGGACTGATCGTTGATCGTAGATTTACGATCGCGCGCAGCGAGCCGCGTGGTATCCGAACCTTCCCCGTTCTCAGCTTCGGAGAAGTACCGATCTGAACAGGCGACTCAGTCCACGAGAGCAGGCGGTCGCACGGCGGCCTAGCCGAAGCGGCCGGTGACGTAGTCCTCGGTGCGCTTGTCCGAGGGCGCCGTGAAGATCTTCTCGGTCGCGTCGTACTCGATGAGCTCGCCCCACCGCGCGCCTTCCTCGCCGCGGGAGATGGAGAAGAACGCGGTCATGTCCGCCACGCGCGCGGCCTGCTGCATGTTGTGCGTGACGATCACGAACGTGTACTCGTTCTTGAGGTTGTGCATGAGCTCCTCGATCTTCTGCGTCGCAATCGGATCGAGAGCCGAGGCCGGCTCGTCCATGAGGACGACGTCGGGCTCGACCGCGATCGTCCGCGCGATGCAGAGGCGCTGCTGCTGGCCACCGGAGAGGCCGAGCGCACTCGTCTTGAGGCGATCCTTCACCTCGTCCCAGAGCGCGGCCTGCGTGAGCGCCTTCTCGACGCGGTCCTTGAGGCCGTCCTTCATCCCGAGCACCTTGAGACCCCACGCGACGTTGTCGAAGATCGACTTCGGGAACGGGTTCGGCCGCTGGAAGACCATGCCGATCGTGCGGCGCACAGCGACGGGATCGACGTCGTTCCCCGAGATCTCGTAGCCGTGGTAGCGGATCGTCCCCGTCTGGCGGAAACTCGGCACGAGGTCGTTCATCCGGTTCAGGCACCGGATGTACGTGCTCTTGCCGCAGCCGGACGGGCCGATGATCGCCGTGACGAGGTTCTTGTAGATCTCCATCGAGACGCCCTTGAGCGCGGCCTTCGAGCCGTAAATGGCGTCGACATCGGAGATCTCGAATACCGTCTCGAGGCGCTCACGCGGCGGCAGCGGCTGACGCTTCGTCTCGACGCGCACGGCGGGCTCGATGTTACTGGACTCGCTCATGACCTCCGTCACCTTCACGACCTCCCAACAAGTTTACGTCGACTCCGAGTGGCGAGCCAGCGCGCTCCAAAGTTCGCCAAGAGAATGAAGAGAAGCAGCACAAGCGCCGCCGCCCAGGCGCGCGCGTGGTCGGCCGGATCGGGCGAGTCGGAGTACTCGTAGATCGCGAGCGGGACCGAGAAGATGGCGTGCGACGGATTCCAGGCGATCTGGTTGCCGACGATCGAACTACAGAGGAGGAGCGGCGCGGTCTCACCGGCGACTCGAGCGACCGCGAGCGTCGCGCCTGTCAGGATTCCGCCAATCGCCTGCGGCAGCACCACGCCGAGCGTCGTCCGCCAGCGAGGCGCGCCCAACCCGAGCCCGGCCTCGCGCAGTGAGTTCGGCACGAGCGCGAGGATTTCGATCGTCGAGCGGGCGACGAGCGGGAGCATGAGGACTGCGAGCGCGAACGAACCCGCGAAGCCGTTCGGACCGCGGCCGACGACGAGCAGGCCGTAGGCGAAGATCCCGATCACGATCGCCGGGATGCCGTTGAAGACGTCGAGCACGAGGCCGAGCGCGTTCTTCACTGCTGGCGGCGCAAACTCGTTGACGTAGATCGCGATGAGGATGCCGAACGGAAGGGCCATCGCGGTCGCGAGGCCGACGATGACAAGGGAGCCCACGAAGGCGTTGGCCAGGCCCTGTCTGACGCCGGGCGGGGCGAACTGCACCGGTGTCTTCGTCAGCAGGTCGAGATTCAATGCGCTCGCGCCGTTGCGCGCCACCGAGAAGACGACGATCCCGAGGATCCCGACGGCGATCGCCGCGGCGAGCCAGGCGACGACCTCCATCCCACGGCTGACGATCTTCCTGCGCCGGAGCCGGTCGTTGGGCCGCACCAATGCGCCGATCTCGACGGAGCTCACGTGGCCAGCCCCTGGCGGCGCGCGAGGCGGCGGACGATCACCTGCGCGAGCGTGTTCACGATGAGAGAGAAGACGAGCAGGATCAGCGCGAGGTAGAAGAGCGCCGAGATCTCGCTTGGCGAGGCCGCGTTCAGGAACTCGACTGCGATCTTGGCGGCGAGCGTGTCGCCCGTGTTGAAGAGGTTCCAGCTGACTCCGTTGTCGAAGGCGCCGATCACCGCCGCGACCGCGATCGCCTCGCCGAGCGCGCGGCCGAGGCCGAGGATCATCGCCGCGGCGACGCCGCTGCGCGTATACGGGAGCACGACGCCGCGCACCATCTCCCAGCGCGTGGCACCGAGGCCGAGCGCGGCTTCCTTCAGCTCAGACGGCACGCCGAGGAAGAGCTCGCGCGAGATGCTCGCGATGATCGGCAGGATCATGATCGTCAGGACGATGATCGCCGTGAAGATGTTCGGGCCGTACTGGGCCGGCCCGAAGAGCGGGATGAAGCCGAGCACGGAATGAAGGGCGGGATCGACGTGATCGTGGAGGATCGGCACGAGCACGAGGATCCCCCAGAGGCCGATGACGACGCTCGGGATCGCGGCCAGGGTCTCGACGAGTGCCGTGACCGGCCCGCGAACCCGGCCGGGGCGAGCTCGCTCAGGAAGAGCGCGATGGCGATCGCGAGCGGGGTCGCGATGATGAGGGCGCCGATCGAGGTGACGGCCGTTCCGAAGAGCAAGCTCCCGGCGGCGAACCTGAGATGCACCGGATCCCAGCCGACATGCGTGATGAAGCCGAGCCCGAACGTCGAGAGCGAGAGCTTGGCGCCTTGGACGATCTTGTACGTGATCAGGCCGAGGAGAACGACCGCGCCGAGCGCGGCCGCGCCGGCGACGCCCTGCAGCATGCAGGTCGCCGAGACGCACCCGCCGCCCCGAGAAGGGGCGGCGGGTGGCGTCGGTTGTTGGGTCGAGCGTGCTCACGCGTCGGCGCGAGGATTCTACGGCCTTAGTTGGTGATCTTCGCGATCTGCGTCTTGTCGAAGGCCACGATGCGACTTCACGATCGGCACGAAGAGGATCGGCGGCCCGTAAGCCCTGACCCTTCGTGATCGCCCAGGTGATCAGCTTCTTGAGCGCCGCCGCCTTGGCGCCGGAATGCTTCGCCACGATCGACGTACGTGTACGTGCTGATCGGGTACGCGTTCGTGTACTGGCCCGTGTTCGGCGGGTTGACGATCGACAGCGAACCGTCGGCCTTCGGATGCGTGTCGAGCTTGCGACGCGGCCTTGATCGTCGCCAACGTCGGGATCACGAACTTGCCGGCACGGTTCTGGACCGCAGCGTACGCGAGATGATTCTTGATCGCGAACTCAACGTCGGCGTAGCCGATCGCGCCGTTCGTTGCGACCACTGCAGCGACACTCCCGAGCTGTGCGGCTGCCCACGCCGACCGGCCAGCTCACAGCCGTGCCGACGCCGACGTTGTGCTTCCACGTCGACGAGACGCGGCTGAGGAAGTCCGTCCAGTTGTACGTCGTGCCCGAGCCGTCTGAGCGGTGGACGACGGTGATCGCCGTATGCGGGATGCGTGACGCCCTTGTTGGTCGCCTTGATCGCCTTGTCGTCCCAGAACTTGATCTGGCCGAGATAGATCTTCGCGATAACCGCGCCGGTCAGTTTGAGGTGCTTACTGTCGAGAGGCCGTTGAGGTGGTAGAGGGTCGGCTGTCCCGGCGAGCGCCCACGGGATCTGGAGGCACTGGTTGCAAGCCGCTGAACTGGCGTACGAGTCGAGCGGGGCGTCGCTCGCACCGAAGTCGACGGTACGAGCGGTGATCGCAGCGATCCCGCCGCCCGAGCCGATCGCGTTGTAACTGAGCGTGATGCCGATCTGGCTGGAAACCGGGGCTGATCCAGGCTGCTGACGAGCGGGGAAACGAACGTGCTGCCCGCGCCGGTGAGGCTGGTGGACGTCTGCCGCGCGGGGGCCGCGCCGGCCGCGGTAACCGCGACTGTCGCGAGAATCGCCACAGCGGCGACCGCGAGTGAAATCCGAACGAGCATGCCGTTTTTCGGCATCGAGTTTTCCTCCTCTTGAAATAATTCCTGGCGTTCGCGGCCAACATACGGCCGCCCCTCCGGGCGTGGGCAACGCGCGCGTTGCCGAATGGAGGCGAAGTGGTTACAGCGACTCAGGCCTGCCGAGGGCAGCGACAGCCGCGATGAAGGCACCTGTGTACTGTGGGATCGTGGGCATGGACGACGCACTCGGGCAGGTCGAGGCCCAACTACAGGAGATGGGACAGCGCGTCCTGAGTGCCGTTCGCGGCGCGACGCGCGCACTCCAGGAGCGTGACCGCGAGCTCGCCGACGAGGTGATCGCATTCGACGACGAGATCGATTCCCACTTCGTCGCGATCGAGCAGCAGATCCAGTCGCTCCTCGCCCTGCAAACGCCGGTCGCCCGCGATCTGCGCTTGCTGCTGGCGATCATCCACATCAACCTCCTGCTCGAGCGCACGGGCGACGGCTGCGTCACGATCGCGAAGCTCTCGAAGCTCGTCGCCGACATCGAGCCGGATCCCGCTCTCGCCGACGTCCTGACGGAGATGGCCGAGCGCGCCGAGGAGATGGTGCGCGTCGCGCTCAACTCGTTCAACGAGCGCGACATCGCGGGCGCGGAAAGCCTCGTCGAGCTCGACGAGCTCATCGACCGCGCCAACCGCCGCTTCGTCGAGCGCCTCGTCGACGTCATGCCGGACGAGTCGATGCGCGAATGGGGCCTGCGGATGGTCGTCGTCGCGCGGACGATCGAGCGGATCGGCGACCGGGCCGTCGACATCGGCGAGCAAACCGCCTACCTCCTCACGGCCGAGTTCCGCGAGTTCACCGACGCGTCTCATCCGGCCGGCTAGGTAGAACGGCGCCGTGGCCGCACACCGGAAATGGCTCGTGCCGCTCGCCGTGATCCTCGGGGTCGCGTTGATCGCCGTCGGCATCGTCTACTTCGTCGAGCCGGCAAGTTCGCTGCCGTCCTTCTTCCCCGGTCACGAGGCGGGCTCGACGCACCACCACGTGAAGCACGGGATCGCGGCGATCCTCGTGGGGCTCGCGTGTTTCGCCTTCGCCTGGTTCAACACCGGTCCGAAGAAGAACACCGCGTAACCTCCGCGGCGTGCATCACTACATCAGCTATTTCCAGGCCGCGATCCTCGGGTTGCTCCAGGGCGTCACGGAGCTCTTCCCGATCTCGAGCCTCGGGCACAGCGTCATCCTTCCGAGCCTCTTCGGCTGGAACATCCACCAGGACGCGAAGTACTTCCTGAGCTTTCTCGTCGCGACCCATCTCGCGACGGCGCTCGTGCTGCTCGGGTTCTTCTGGCGCGACTGGGTGCGGATCGTCAAGGGTCTCGGACGCTCGCTCCGCGACCGCGAGATCGGCGCGAACGACACCGACGCGAAGCTCGGCTGGCTGATCGTCGTCGCCACGATCCCGGCCGGACTCCTCGGCCTGCTGCTGCAGGACTGGCTGCGGAAGTTCTTCGGCTCGCCCGAGTACGCGAGCGTCTTCCTCGCGCTCAACGGCCTGCTTCTCTTCGGTGCCGAGGCGCTCCGGCGGCGCGCGCCCGAGACCACCGACGACGACGATGGGCGGATCGCGCGCAAGGTCGGCTGGTGGCAGTCGGTCGCCGTCGGAGCGGCGCAGTCGATCGCTCTCATTCCGGGATTCTCCCGCTCCGGAGCCTCGATGGGCGGGGGGCTGCTCGTCGGGCTCTCGCACAGGGACGCGGCACGCTTCTCGTTCCTCCTGGCGACTCCGATCATTCTCGCCGCGGCCGTTCTGAAGCTGCCGGAGCTCGCCGGCCCGACGGGCAACGGCGTGCGCGGCCAGGCGCTCGTCGGCGCGATCTGCTCAGGCGTGACGGCGTACTTCGCGGTGAAGTTCCTCATGCGCTGGTTCGAGACGCGGACGCTCGTCCCGTTCGCGATCTACTGCCTCTGCGCCGGGACCGCCTGCGCGATCTACTTCGCCAGCTAGCGCCTGTGCTTCTCGGCGAGCTCGCGGAGGCGCCTCGCGAGCGCAGGCGTGAGCTGGCCCGGCTCGAGCCGCCACCGCCAGTTGCCCTCCGCAGTGCCGGGCCGGTTCATCCGCCCCTCGCTGCCGAGCCCGAGCACGTCCTGCGCCGGCGCGATCGCTAGCGCCGCGGGCGAGCGATACGCGACCTCGATCACGTCCCACGCCGACGGGCTGCCGCCGAAATGGCCCGCGACGGTGTCGGTGTCGTGCGTGCTCGTGTAGACGACCTGGTTGCGGACGTGGTTCTCGGGCCGGTGGAGGTTGCGTGGTGAGCCGCCGAAGCCCCAGAGAAGAACCGCCATGCCCGGCAGGCCGAGCTCGTCGCGCAACCGGTAGACGGGCGGCGTGATGAGGCCGAGGTCCTCTGCGATGACCGGCAGTCCGCCGAGCTCGCGCTCGACGGCGCGGAACAGCTCGATGCCGGGACCGGGCCGCCAGCGGCCGCGCCTCGCCGTCTTGTGCCGCTCGGGGATCGCCCAGTACGAGACGAAGCCGCGGAAGTGGTCGACGCGGCAGAGGTCGACGAGCTCATACGTGCGGCGGAACCGCTCGCGCCACCAGCGATAGCCGGTCGCACGGTGCGCGGGCCAGTCGTAGAGCGGGTTCCCCCAGAACTGGCCTGATTTGCTGAGCGTGTCCGGCGGCGCGCCGGCCACCTCGCCGCGCGTGAAGAGCTCCGGCCACCCCGCGAAGTCGGCGCCCTCGTCGGAGACGTAAATCGGCACGTCGCCGATGAGCCGCACGCCGCGCTCGGCGGCGTACGCACGCAGCGCTCCCCACTCCCGCTCGAAGCGCACCTGGTCGGCGATCGCGTCCTCGCCGGCAAAGCTCGCCCACGTTCCCGTCCAGTACGGATGCCGCGCGACGAAGTCCTCGACCTCGGCGGCGGTGACGCGCGCGTCGGGCTTCGCGAGAAGTGCGGGAGAGGCGGCGAACGCCGACGGCGAGCGGTACGGCGAGTCGAACTCGTCGGGCGGGCCGAGGGGCAGCATCTGCCACCACGACTGGCCGGCCGCGGCGAGCCAGTCGACGAACCGGTACGCGTCGCGATCGAGCCGCCCCGACGGGAGCGAGGTTGGATGGAGAAGGACACCGGCGGAGCGTGCAAGCCTCACCCCCTGATCCTCTCTCATCGGTGACACTTGGGGTGTGCCCCTACCGAAAACACGCGCGGCGCGGATCGCGATCCTCAGCTGCGAGCCGCAGGTCGACTGCGGCCGCTGGCCTGTGAAGCGCACCGTCGGCGAGACGGTCGCGGTGTCGGCGCGAATCTTCCGCGACGGCCACGAGACGCTCGGCGCGGCGGTTCGCTACCGGCGGCCCGGCTCGACGCGCTGGGCCGAGGCGCCGCTCGCGCCGCAGGGGAACGACGTCTGGACGGGCTCGTTCGAGATCGACCGGCCGGGACGCTGGAGCTTCCGGATCGAGGCGTGGGTCGACCGCATCGCCTCGTTCCAGATCGAGCTGCGAGCGCAAGGTCGCCGCGGGGCAGGCGGATCTCGCGGGCGAGCTGTCGGAGGGCGCGCTTCTCCTCGAGCGGAGCGAGCTGACCGTCGACGAAGCGCTCGCCGCGCCCGCGGGCGACCGGTCCGAGAAGGCGAAGTCGGCGACGTACGACGTCGCGGTCGACCGGCCGCTCGCCCGCTTCGGCTCGTGGTACGAGCTCTTTCCGCGCTCGTGGGGCGGGTTCGCCGGCGTACGCGATCAGCTGCCGCGGTTGGCGGAACTCGGCTTCGACGTCCTCTACTTCCCGCCGATCCACCCGATCGGCGTGGCGAACCGCAAGGGGCGAAACAACGCCGAGCGGGCCGAGCCGGGGGACGTCGGCAGCCCGTGGGCGGTCGGTGCGAGGGAGGGCGGGCACGACGCGATACACCCCGACCTCGGCACCGCGGAGGAGTTTCGCGCGCTCGTTGCGGAGGCGCGCGCGCTCGGAATCGAGATCGCGCTCGACTTCGCGGTCCAGTGCTCGCCCGACCACCCGTGGCTGAGCGAGCACCCGGAGTGGTTCTTCCGCCGCCCCGACGGGACGCTGAAGTTCGCCGAGAACCCTCCGAAGCGCTACCAGGACATCTACAACGTCGACTTCGACTGCGAGGACTGGCGCGGGCTCTGGCAGGCGCTGCTCGACGTCGTTCTCCACTGGGTGCGCGAGGGCGTCACCGTGTTCCGCGTCGACAACCCGCACACGAAGCCGGTCGCGTTCTGGGAGTGGCTCATCGGTGAGGTGCAGCGGAAGCACCCGGAGGTGATCTTCCTCGCGGAGGCGTTCACGCGGCCGACGCCGATGACGACGCTCGCGAAGGCGGGCTTCTCCCAGAGCTACACGTACTTCACGTGGAAGAACACGCAGCTGGGAGCTGCGCGAGTTCCTCGGCCAACTGCTCGACTGGCGCGAGTTCTACCGGCCGAACTTCTTCGCGAACACGCCGGACATCCTCCACGAGTACCTCGCCACGGGCGGCCGGCCGGCGTTCGAGGCGCGGCTCGTGCTCGCGGCGACGCTGTCGCCGTCGTACGGGATCTACTCCGGCTTCGAGTCGTGCGAGAACGTGCCGGTGCGGCCCGGGTCGGAGGAGTACCTCAACTCGGAGAAGTACGAGGTGCGGCCGCGGACGCTTGACGGGCCGTTGCTGCCGCTCGTGGCGCGGCTGAACGCGGCGCGCCGCGAGAACGAGGCGCTGCAGTGGCTCGATCCGCTCACGGTGCTGGAGACGGAGAACGAGCAGCTGTTCGCGTTCCTCAAGCAGCGCGGCGACAACGCAGTCGTGACGGTCGTCAACCTCGACCCGCGCGCGGAGCAGGAGGGCGCGTGCGTGCTGCCGGTCTCGACCGGGATTGCCGCCGGCGTTCGCGGTGCGTGACCTTCTCTCCGACGAGGCGTTCACGTGGCGGATCGGCCGCAACTACGTGAAGCTCGCACGCCGGGCAAAGCCATGTTCTTAGGATCGGGTCATGAGCGAGATGTCCCGGGAGACACGTCCAGTCGTCTGACGACAGGACGTGGCCGGAGGCGCCATGTCTGAGCGTGGTTCGAGCGGGATCCGTTGTGGTTCAAGCGGGCCGTGTTCTACGAGATCCACATCCGCGGGTTCTTCGACGGGAACGACGACGGCGCCGGCGACTTTCGCGGGCTCATCGAGAAGCTCGACTACCTCGAGTGGCTCGGCGTCGACTGCATCTGGCTCCTGCCGATGTACGAGTCGCCGCTCAAAGACGGCGGCTACGACATCGCGAACTTCTTCGCGATCCATCCCGACTACGGCACGGTCGAGGACTTCCGCGAGTTCGTCGCGCAGGCCCACCGCCGCGGCATGCGCGTCATCGCCGACCTCGTCATGAACCACACGTCCGCCGACCATCCGTGGTTCCAGGAGTCGCGCAGCGACCCGCACGGCCCGAAGGGAGACTGGTACGTCTGGTCGGACACCGACGAGCCGTACCCCGACGCGCGGATCATCTTCGTCGACACCGAGCCGTCCAACTGGACGCTCGACCCGGTGCGCGGCCAGTACTACTGGCACCGCTTCTTCCACCACCAGCCCGACCTCAACTTCGACAACCCCGAGGTGCAGGAGGCGATGCTCGATGTGCTGCGCTTCTGGCTCGACCTCGGGATCGACGGCTTCCGCCTCGACGCCGTGCCGTACCTCTTCGAGCGCGAAGGGACGAACGGCGAGAACCTCCCGGAGACGCACGCGTACCTCAAGCGCGTCCGCGCCGAGGTCGACGCGCGCTACCCCGACCGCGTCCTCCTCGCCGAGGCGAACCAGTGGCCGGAGGACGTCGTCGAGTACTTCGGCGACGGCGACGAATGCCACATGGCGTTCCACTTCCCCGTCATGCCGCGGATGTTCATGGCGCTGCGCCGCGAGGACGCGACGCCGATCTACGAGATCCTCGACCGGACGCCGCGCGATCCCCGACAACTGCCAGTGGGGCCTCTTCCTCCGCAACCACGACGAGCTGACGCTCGAGATGGTCACCGACGAGGAGCGCGACTACATGTACGCCGAGTACGCGAAGGACCCGCGGATGAAGCTCAACCTCGGCATCCGCCGCCGCCTCGCGCCGCTCCTCGACGCCGGCTTCGACGAGAGCCAGCTCCTCCACGCGATCCTCTTCTCGCTGCCGGGTTCGCCGGTTCTCTACTACGGGGACGAGATCGGGATGGGCGACAACGTCTACCTCGGCGACCGCGACGGCGTGCGTACGCCGATGCAGTGGTCGGGCGACCGCAACGCCGGCTTCTCGCGCGCCGACTGGGCGCAGCTCTACTCGCAGCCGCTCATGGATCCCGTCTACGGCTACCAGGCCGTCAACGTCGAGGCGCAATTGCGGACGCCAAACTCGTTGCTACGTTGGCTGCAGAGGTTCATCGCTCTGCGGAAGGAGCATCCTGTCTTCGGCCTCGGCGACTACCGGCCGCTTCGCGGCGACAATTCGCGCGTTTTCGCGCATATCCGCACGTGGGAGGACGACACGCTCGTCTGCGTCCACAATCTCGCACGCTCGGCGCAGGCGGTCCAGCTCGACCTTTCCGAGTACGCCGGGCTGGTACCCGTCGAGATGCTCGGGAAGACGGCGTTCCCGGCGATCGGCGAGCTCCCGTACCTCCTCACGCTCGCGCCGCACGGCTTCTACTGGTTCCAGCTCAAGGCCGAGGAGGCGACATGAGCACAGAGCTCATCGAGAACGTGACACAGCAGCGCTGGTACGGCGCGAAGTCGCAGACGGTAAGCCACGCCGACGTCCTCGACTCCGTCGTCGTTCGGAGCGTTGAACCGGAGCTGACGCTCGACCTCGTCGGGCTCACCTACGACACCGGCGCGCACGACATCTACCAGCTGTTCTCCGACGCCACGATCGAGGTCGCGCGCGAGCTCGTGAGCGCGATGCGCTCGGCGCACACGCTGAAGGGGACGGAGGGCGTCGTCGCAGTTCCATCCGGCCGCCGACTTCGCGGCGCTCGGGCACGACATCGGCGCCGCGCGGCTCGTCTCGTCCGAGCAGTCGAACACCTCGGTCGTCTTCGGCGAGACGCTCATCCTCAAGGTCTTCCGCCGGCTCGAGCCCGGGATCAACCCAGAGCTCGAAGTCGTGCGCTTCCTCGGCGAGCACGGCTTCCGAAACGTGCCGGCGCTCGCCGGGTGGTACGAGTACTCCGGCGGCCCGCTGACCGCGACGCTCGGGCTGCTGCAGGAGTTCGTCGCCGACGCCGTCGACGGCTGGGAGCTCGCGCTCGACGAGATCGCCGAGGCGCCGGAACGGTTCCTCGACCGGCTCGGCCGGCTCGGCGAGGTGACCGCGCAGCTGCACAACGCGCTCGGCTCCGACGCGAGCGACGCCGCGTTCTGCCCGGAGGATCCGAGCGTCGAGGCGCTCGGGCTGCTGACCGCGACCGTGGACGAGGAAATAGCCCGTGTCTTCCTGTCGCTACCGGACGACGACGAGCGCCTCGCGCCGATCGCGCGGCCGCGGCGAGGAGGTGCGCGAGCAGCTCCGCATCCTCACGCATGCCGGCTCAACCGGCCGCGTGATCCGCACGCACGGCGACTTCCATCTCGGCCAGACGCTCGCCACAGAAGACGACTGGATGATCCTCGACTTCGAGGGCGAGCCGGCGCGGACGCTCGCCGAACGCCGCCGCAAGCGCTCGGCGCTCCGCGATGTCGCCGGGATGCTCCGCTCGTTCGCCTACGCCGCGAGCGCTGTCGACCGTGCTGCGCGGCGCGACCGTGCCGGACGATTGGGAGGAGCGCGCGCGCTGGCGCTTCCTCGACAGCTACCTCGCGGCTGTCGACCCGACTCTCCTGCCCGCGGGCGACGCGGCGATCGAGCGGCTGCTCGCGGTGTTCGAGCTCGAGAAGGCGGTCTACGAGCTGCGCTACGAGCTCGACAACCGGCCCGACTGGGTCGGGATCCCCGTCGCCGGGATCGAGCGGCTGATGAGCACCGCGGACGCGGAGTCGTCTTGACGGTCGAGCTCGGCGCCGAATCCGCTCACGGAGCGTCCTCGGCGCACACGAAGGCCGGAGGACGGCGTGCGTAGCGTCCGCGCCGTATCCGGCCGGAGAGCGGTCGAGCGGTGCGCGTCCGAGACTTCGGCGCGACGACACGTCTGTCACAAGGCAAGGACATCGCCGGTGTCGAGGCGGAGCTCAAGACCCGGCAGCGGGCTCTGGGAGGCGCTGCTGTCCCGAAGGCGACGCCTGCCGCTCGAGTACGAGCTCGAGGTCGAGTACGCCGACGGCAAGACGTTCACGCTCCGCGACCCGTACTCGTTCCTCCCGACGCTCGGCGAGCTCGACCTCCACCTCGCGATGGAGGGCCGCCACGAGACGCTCTACGAGCGGCTCGGCGCGCACGTCCGCGAGATCGACGGCGTCGCCGGCACCGCGTTCGCGGTCTGGGCGCCGAACGCGCGCGTCGGTCGCGGTCGTCGGCGACTTCAACTCGTGGGACGGGCGCCTGCACCCGATGCGCTCGCTCGGCTCGTCCGGGATCTGGGAGCTCTTCATCCCCGGCGTCGAGGAGGGCGCGAAGTACAAGTTCGAGCTGCGCACACAGGACGGCCGCCTGCGCCTCAAGAGCGACCCCGTCGCGTTCCACACCGAGGTGCCGCCGGCGAACGCGTCGGTCGTCTGGGAGGCGAAGCACGCGTGGAGCGACGACGCCGTGGCTCGAGCGGCGGCGCGCGTCCGATCCGCTCCGCGAGCCCGTCTCGATCTACGAGGTGCACCTCGGCTCGTGGCGGCGGAAGGACGGCCGCCCCCTCACGTACCGCGAGCTCGCCGACGAGCTCGGCGACTACGTCGCCGACCTCGGCTTCACGCACGTCGAGCTCATGCCCGTGATGGAGCATCCGTTCTCCGGCTCGTGGGGCTACCAGGTGACGGGCTACTACGCGCCGACCTCGCGGTTCGGCACGCCCGACGACTTCCGCTACTTCGTCGACCGGATGCACGAGCGCGGGATCGGCGTGATCCTCGACTGGGTGCCGGCGCACTTCCCGCGCGACGACTGGGCGCTCGCGCTCTTCGACGGCACGCATCTGTACGAGCACGCGGACCCGCGCCGCGGCGCGCATCCCGACTGGGGAACGCTCGTCTTCAACCTCGGGCGCGCCGAGGTGCGGAACTTCCTCCTCGCGAACGCGCTCTACTGGGTGCGCGAGCACCACGCCGACGGCATCCGCGTCGACGCCGTCGCCTCGATGCTCTACCTCGACTACTCGCGCAAGGCAGGCCAGTGGGTGCCGAACGAGTTCGGCGGGCGCGAGGATCTCGACTCCGTCTCGTTCCTCAAGGAGCTGAACGAGGCGCTGTACGCGCGCGAGCCAGGGATCATCTCTGCCGCCGAGGAGTCGACCGCGTGGCCCGGCGTCTCGGCGCCGACGTACGCCGGCGGGCTCGGCTTCGGCTTCAAGTGGAACATGGGCTGGATGCACGACACGCTCGCGTACTTCGAGAAGGATCCTGTCCACCGCCGCTTCCACCACCACACGCTGACGTTCTCGCTCATCTACGCGTTCAGCGAGAACTTCGTCCTGCCGCTCTCGCACGACGAGGTCGTGCACGGGAAGCGGTCGCTGCTCGACAAGATGCCGGGCGACCGCTGGCAGAAGTTCGCCAACCTCCGCGCGCTGTACGCGTACATGTGGGCGCATCCCGGCAAGAAGCTCCTGTTCATGGGCGGCGAGCTCGGCGAGTGGGAGGAGTGGAACGCTGAAGGCTCGCTCCACTGGAACCTGCTCGAGTTCGCCGAGCACGACGGCGTGCGCTCGCTCGTGCGCGACCTCAACCGCGTCTACCGCGCGACGCCCGCGCTGTGGCAGCGCGACTTCGAGCCGGAGGGCTTCCGCTGGCTCGAGGCGAACGACGCGGCGAACAACGTGCTCGCGTTCGCACGGCTCGGCGAGGGCGACACGCCGCCGCTCGTCTGCGTCGCTCAACCTTTCGCCGGTGCCACGCGAGGGCTACCGCGTCGGCGTGCCGGCCGGCGGCCGCTGGCGCGAGGCGCTCAACACCGACGCGGCGTTCTACGGCGGCTCGGGAGTCGGGAACCTCGGCGGCGTCGAGGCGGAGCCGATGCCGTGGAACGACCAGCCGTTCTCCGCGCGAGTGACGCTGCCGCCGCTCGGCGGCGGTCTGGCTTATTCCGGCTTAGCTCTCCAGCCGTCGTAGGCGAGCTTGGCACCGACGACGCCGACGAAGACGGCGAAGACGATCTTCAGCGTCGACGCCGGAAGCGCGAGCGCGAGCTTCGCGCCGGCGAACGCGCCGATCGCTCCGACAAGGCCGAAGCGCAGGGCGAGCCCGAGGTTCCCGACTCCCTTCCGGCGCAGCGTGAGGCTGCCGACGATCGCGGTGGGGAGGATCACGAGGAGCGACGTCGCCTCGGCGCCGTGCTGCGTGAGGCCGACCGCGAGCACGAGGAACGGGACAATGAGCGTCCCGCCGCCGACGCCGAGCAGCCCGGATGCAACGCCGGCGAGCACGCCGAACGCGGCGAGCGCGACGTAGAGACCAGGCCCGCTCACGCGCGGACTCCGACGAGGACCGCGATCCCGACGAGGAAGAGGCCGAAGATGATCTTCAGCAACCGCTCGTCGATCTTCGCGAGCATCCCCGCGCCGAGCCGCGCGCCGACGATCGACCCGGCCGCGAGCCCGACCGCGTCCCACCAGTGCACCTGGCCGGCGACGCCGTACGTCGCGATCCCGGCGATGCTGATCGGGATGATCGCGCCGAGCGACATCGCGTGCGCGTCGCGCTGGCCGTAGGCGGCCCAGAAGACGAGGAGCGGCACCATGATGATCCCGCCGCCGACGCCGAGGAGTCCCGAGAGAAGCCCGCCGACGAGCCCGATGACGATGAGCTTCGGGTCGAGGACGCGGGCCACGGCAAGTGGACGCTAGCGTCTCGGTCATGACGACACGGCCCGAGCTGCGCGGCTCGTTCGGCATGGTCGCCTCGACGCACTGGCTTGCGTCGGCGGCGGGGATGGCCGTGCTCGAGCTCGGCGGGAACGCGTTCGACGCCGCGGTCGCCGCGGGGCTGACGCTGCAGGTCGTCGAGCCGCACCTCAACGGGCCCGGCGGAGACCTCCCGGCGCTCATCTGGCCCGCGCACCGCGACCGGCCGCTCGTGTTGTGCGCGCAAGGCCCCGCGCCCGCCGCCGCGACGATCGGGCGCTACCGCGACGAGCTCGGGCTCTCGCTCATCCCCGGCACCGGCCCGCTCTCGGCCGTTGTCCCCGGCGCGTTCGGCGGCTGGCTCGCACTCCTCCGCGAGTACGGGACGATGCCGTTCGAAGAAGTCGCGCATTACGCGATCCACTACGCCGAGACTGGCTATCCCGTCCTGCCGGCGATCGCCGGCGCGATCCGCAATGTCGAGGAGCTCTTCCGCGACGACTGGACGCCGTCGGCCGAGCTCTACCTTCCCGTCGCCGAGCCAGGGACGATGGCGACGAACCCGCAGCTCGCGGAGACGTACCGCCGGCTTGCGGCGTCGGCGGATCCGGTCGAGGACTGGTACCGCGGGTGGGTCGCCGAGGAGTTCGTCGCGTTCCAGGAGCGCGCATGGATGGACAGCTCCGGTGAGCGGCACGCGGGGCTGCTCGCCGCCGACGACCTTGCGAAGTGGGAGCCGCGTTGGGAGGAGCCCGTCTCGGTCGACTACCACGGCTACGAGGTGTTCAAGGCCGGGCCGTGGAGCCAGGCGCCCGTCTTCCTCCAGCAGTTGCGCCTGCTCGAGGGCTTCGACCTCGCAGCGATGGGCCAGAACTCGGCGGAGTACATCCACACGATCACGGAGTGCGCGAAGCTCGCGTTCGCCGATCGCGAGGCGTGGTACGGCGACCCCGACTTCACGGACGTGCCGCTCGAGATGCTCCTCTCGCGCGAGTACGCCGACGCGCGGCGCGCGCTCGTGGGCGAGACGTCGTCGGGCGAGCTTCGGCCCGGCGGCGAGAACCCGCGGCTCGCCACGCCGGTCGGCGACGCCCCGCTCGCGCCGGGCGTCGGCGAGCCGACGCGCGGCGACACGGTCCATCTCGACGTCGTCGACCGCTGGGGGAACATGGTCGCGGCGACGCCGAGCGGCGGCTGGCTCTGGGGCGCGCCGGTCATCCCGTCGCTCGGCTTCTGCCTCGGCACGCGCGCGCAGATGTTCTGGCTCGAGGACGGCCTGCCGAACTCGCTCGCGCCGGGCAAGCGCCCGCGCACGACGCTCTCGCCGACGATGGCCGCCCGCGACGGCGAGCCGTACCTCGCGACGGGCACGCCCGGGCGGCGACCAGCAGGACCAGTGGACGCTCCACGTCTTCCTCGGCCACGTCCATTTCGGACTGAACCTCCAGGCCGCGATCGACGCGCCGAACCACCACACCGAGGCGTTCCCGTCGAGCTTCTATCCGCGCGAGACGCTGCCGCGGCACGTCGCGGTCGAGGAGCGCGTCGGCGAGGAGACGATCGCGGGCCTACGCGAGCGCGGCCACGAAGTCGAGGTCTCGGGCCGCGTGGAGCCTCGGCCGCGTGAGCGCCGCCGCGCGCGAGCCGGACGGCGTGCTAAAGCCGGCGCGAACCCGCGCGGCGAGCAGGGCTACGCGGTCGGCCGCTAAGCGGTCATCCGCCCAGACGGATGATGTCTCGCCGGCGATTGCGAGTGCTGCCTTCTGGCTCGGAATCGCGTTGTTTGCGGGCATGTCAGTCGACCTCCGTTCCGTTAGCGTCAACGTCATCACGGTACTCCAGGTTGCCGTCGCCTCGAAGCCACTGGAGCCTGAGGCCAAAAACCGACGAGGCAAGCACGAGCACGTCGCACCACCGTCTTCAGTCACGACCTGTTGCGTCGTCCAGCCTGGAGCAGGATTGCTCGCTCGTTGCGCCAAACTGCTGAAGCCTCTCAACCGTCGCAGATCCGAGGTGTACTCAGTATGAGCATTCTGTACCTGCCGCCGATCTGGCGTCGAAGTGCGTTGTCCAGCACGATCAGCCGAAGCATCGGACGGTGTCCCCGCGATGGGAACCTGAATTCCGTCGATCGCGCTCGGCGATTTGAAGGAAGTACAGCTCTGAACTGGAAGCCGAGCGTCGGCCCAGAGTCTTCGAGGGCCGTCCGGCGTACCGAGATCTCGAGTTCATGCCACGAACTTACCCTGCGCCGCCCACGGGCGTACCGGCGAAGCCTTGCTGCATCGAGTGTTGGTCATCTCGCTTTGTTGCGCAGAAAGCAGTTGAGAAGAGCGGTGGCGCAGTATGCAGTCGAATGCACCGTGCCAGCCGCGATCCCGACCGACCAGCACGGCCGCGAGCTGTGGAACAAGCTCTGCGGTCGAGAGCGGGCTCGCCGCCAGTGCTGCGTTGTCCTGATCGCCGTTCCGAGCAGCCGGCTTTGCTCGCGGTGTGGCGAGTTCGCCGGGCGAAGTTAGGTGCGAGCAGTCGGCGTGCTGAAGAGCGAAACGCTCGCTAAGGGTCTGGTCGATGGCTTAGGCGCCTCATTTCTGCACCTCCGTGCGTGTGCACCCTGCTCATGTCCGGAGGCGGAATCGAGTTCGCCGAGCCGCGCCCGCGCGCTCGAAAGTCGCTGAGCGCACCGTGCTCGATCGGAAGGCCGAGCGCGAAAGCCGCGTCGGCGTGAGGGCAGACTCCATCCCAACGCAGAGAACGAAGACGATCTTGCTCCACGCTTGGCGGAGCCTGCCGCAGCAGCGAGAGACGGCTCATCGACCGTTTGGGCCTGGGCGCTCAGTAGATCGACTCACGCGTCGGCAGCGGCGTCAGCGAAGTCCGGCTCGACGCCGGGCGGGCGGCAGCCTGCGCAGCGCGGTCTGCGAGGCCGGCGCTCCGAACGGCGCTCGTCGCGAAGAACGTTCGTGGCGATGCGCGATACAGCCACGGCAGAATCTTGTCGGGCGGCAACTCCTTGTCCCGACGCCGCCAGGCCGTCGACGGAAGACTGACCTGCGAGCAGATCGCTTCGCCTGACTCGCGGTCGGCGACCCGGCGAAAGCAGTAGCTTGAAGATCAGCTTGGCGTGGCGCTCAAACAGGATCCCGAACGCGCGGGAGTCGCCGAGCACGCGATACGTGCGGCCATCGGTCCGCGTCTGAGGCGTCACAGCTGCAGGCGTCATGTCGCGATGGCCTCGACCGAGTTCGAGCGGTTGCTCACAGGCTCGAATCTGGAACCAGCCCTCCTCACGCCTGCGCCGCGGTAGCGTGGAGCTCGTGGCCGATTTTGACAACCACCGCTCGAGCTCCGCCGGTGAACGTCTGGCCGGGGCGCCCGTTCCCGCTCGGGCCGACGTGGGACGGCGAAGGGACGAACTTCGCGCTCTTCTCCGAGCACGCCGAGCGCGTCGAGCTCTGCCTCTTCGACGGCGACCGCGAGACACGCGTCGAGGTGACCGACGTCACGGCGTTCAACTGGCACTGCTACCTCCCCGGCGTCGGGCCGGGCCAGCGCTACGGCTACCGCGTCCACGGGCCGTACGACCCCGCGCGCGGGCACCGCTTCAACCCGAACAAGCTCCTCATCGACCCGTACGCGAAGTCGATCGAAGGCCCGATCCGCTGGGACGCCGCGAACGTCCTCCCGTACGTCCCGGGCAGCGACGACACGGAGCTCGACGACGAAGACGACGCCGCCGCGATCCCGAAGTGCGTCGTCGTCGACCCGCACTTCGACTGGGAGGACGACGCGCCGCCCGACACGCCGTGGAACGAGACCGTCATCTACGAGACGCACGTCAAGGGCTTCACGAAGCTCGACCCCGACGTGCGCGAAGACCTGCGCGGCACGTACGCCGGCCTCGCCTCCGAGCCGGCGCTCGAGCACCTCAAGAAGCTCGGTGTCACCGCGGTCGAGCTCCTCCCGATCCACCACATCGCCGATGAAAGCTTCCTCCACGACCGCGGGCTCACGAACTACTGGGGCTACTCGTCGATCGGCTACCTCACACCGCACGCGCTCTACGCCGCTACCGGCAGGCACGGCGAACAGGTGCGCGAGTTCAAGGGGATGGTGAAAGCCCTGCACAAAGCGGGAATCGAGGTGATCCTCGACGTCGTCTACAACCACACGGCGGAGGGCAACCACCTCGGGCCGATGCTCGCGTTCAAGGGCGTCGACAACAAGAGCTACTACCGGCTCATGCCCGACGACCCGCGCCACTACATGGACTTCACGGGGACGGGCAACTCGCTCAACCCCGTCCACCCGTCGGTGCTGCGGCTGATCATGGACTCGCTGCGCTACTTCGTGATCGACTGCCACGTCGACGGCTTCCGCTTCGACCTCGCGTCGGCGCTCGCGCGCGAGTTCCATGACGTCGACCGGCTCTCGGCCTTCTTCGACATCATCCACCAGGACCCGATCCTTTCCCAGGTGAAGCTCATCGCGGAGCCGTGGGACGTCGGGCCGGGCGGCTACCAGGTCGGCAACTTCCCGGTGCTGTGGGCGGAGTGGAACGGGAAGTACCGCGACGCGATGCGCGACTTCTGGCGCGGCCAGGCGAACGTCGGCGAGTTCGCGCAGCGGTTCACCGGCTCCTCCGACCTCTACGCCGACGACGGCCGCGCGCCGTTCGCATCGATCAACTTCGTCACTGCGCACGACGGGTTCACGCTGCGCGACCTCGTCTCGTACAACGACAAGCACAACGACGCAAACGGCGAGAACGGCCACGACGGGACCGATGACAACCGCTCGTGGAACCACGGCGTCGAGGGCGAGACCGGCGACCCCGCGGTGCGCACGCTGCGGGCGCGGCAGCAGCGGAACTTCATCGCCACGCTCTTGCTGTCGCAGGGAGTCCCGATGCTCCTCGGCGGCGACGAGCTCGGCCGCACGCAAGGCGGCAACAACAACGCGTGGTGCCAGGACAACGAGATCTCGTGGTTCGACTGGGAGAGCGCCGACGGCGAGCTGCTCGAGTTCGTGCGACGCGTGATCCGGCTGCGGCAGGAGCATCCGGTCTTCCGGCGGCAGTCGTTCCTCAGCGGCTCGGCGGGCGAGTCGGGGCTGCCCGACGTGTGGTGGTTCCGGGCCGACGGGAGGCGGATGACGCAGCGCGACTGGACGAGCCCCGACACGAAGACGCTCGGCGTCTTCCTCAACGGACAGGAGATCCGCTCGCGTACCGCGCACGGCGAGGCGATCTCCGACGACTCGTTCCTCCTCCTCTTCAACGCGCACTTCGAACCGGTGCTGTTCACGCTGCCGTCGCGCCGGCTCGGCGCGCGGTGGGAAGTCGAGCTCGCGACCGGCTCGGTCGACGGCGACGCGTTCCTCTCCCGCGTCGCGGTGCCGGTGCAGGAGCACTCGCTCCTGCTGCTCCGGCGCGTCTAGCATCGGGGCATGTGCCGGAACATCAGAACGCTCTACAACTTCGAGCCACACGCGACCACGGACGAGATCGACGCGGCCGCGCTCCAGTACGTGCGCAAGGTCAGCGGGATGACGAAGCCTTCGCAGGCGAACGAGGCGGCGTTCAACCGCGCGGTGCACGAGATCGCGCACATCACGCAGCACCTCCTCGAAGATCTTGTCACGACCGCCGCGCCGAAAGACCGCGAGGTCGAGGCGGAACGCCGCCGCGCCCGCTCGATCGCGCGCTTCGGCTAGCGCGACGCGGGCTGCAGTTCGCGCTCGCGCGCCTCAAGCAGCACCTCGCTGAAGTCGCGGAACGACACGCTTCCGTCCGCGGCCTTCTCGAGGTTGACGAGGCAGATCGGGCAGGCCGTGACGCACACGCCGCCCGCCGCCCGCAGCTGTTCGACCCGGCGCCGCGCCTGCTCGAGCGCCTGCTCGGGATGGAGAGCCTCCGCCGGCCCGCCGCAGCACCAGGTGAGGCGACCGCTCTGCTCCGGCTCGGCGACGGCGACCCCGCGCCGGCGAGCAGCCGCCGCGGTTCCTCCACTACGCCCTCGGCGCGCGCGAGCATGCACGAGTCGTGGAAGACGACCTCGCCGCGCGCCGGCACGGCGAGCGCCGTCTCTCTCCGCGAGAACCTCGAGGTAGCTCTTCACCTCGACGTCCCAGTCCGGGAGCGATCTGCGGATAGACCGTGCGGAGCATGTGCGTCGTGTGCGGGTCGATCGTGATCGCCAGCCGGACGCCGTTCCCGCGCAGCCGCTCGTGCACGCGGCGCGCCTGAGTGGCGACGACGGCGTCGAGACCGAGGTCGTAGGCGAGCGCCCCGGAGTAGAGGTCGTCCTCGTAGAGGCTTCCGAAGCGGACGCCGGAGTCGCGGAGGAGCGCCGCGACCGCCCGGGGCACGCGCGACGCCTCGTCGCGCTCGCGGCGAGACGGCCGCCCGAGGAAGGCGGAGACGTTCACGACGCGATTGACGCGGCGCCCGAGCGCCGCTGAAGCGGGCGAGCGGCGAGTCGCCGAGCCGCTGCTCCGCCGCGACGAGCCGCTCGATGTACGGCATCAGCTGGTACATCTGGCCGGTGTAGAGGACGGTCTTGCCGCCGCGTTCGAGCCCGAGGCCCTCCGTCCACCGGGTCACCTCGCGCGACGGCACCGGCAGCACCGAGCCGCGCAGGCGCAGGTTGTCGGCGAGGATCCCGAGCACGTCTCCGGTCGGCGAGGGCCATCAGACCGTCCAGCTCGTAGAGGGAGCGGTTGAGGTGGCGGCGCAGGGTGCGCACGTTCTCGGCGATGTGGACGCCGGCCGGGCAGCTCTCCTCGCAGAGCCGGCAGAGGAGGCAGGAGTAGACCGTCTCGCTCTCGTCGCGAACCCGATCCTCGAGGCCGAGCATCGACGTAGCGGAAGACGCGGCGCGGCAGGGCGTCGAGGCCGAGCGGGCACGTCGCGGTGCAGACGCCGCAGTTCATGCACGCCTCGGCGTCGAAGGCGCCGGCCTCGCGCACGCGCTCGGCGAGCAGCGGGGAGACGACCGCGCTCACCGTTCCACCGCCTTGAAGCGGAAGTAGTCGCCCTCGGGCTCGGGCAGGTCGGTGAGCAGGCCGTACTTCCGCATGCCCATCACCCAGAGCATCGTCTCGTTCTCGGGCGCGCCGATCGCCGCGGCGATCTCCGGCACCGTGTGCGGGCCGTCGGCGAGCGCGTCGAGGATCCGGCTCCGCACCAGCGGCTCCTCGCGGACGATCTCCCGGACGTCGCGGCTCATACCGCCACCGCCATGACCCGTCGATCATCGAGCGCACCTGCGCGTCGGTGTAGCCGAGCAGGTCGATCGCGTTCTCCGGACAGACCGGAGTGCAGCCGCCGCAGCCCTTGCAGCCGGCGCGCGTCGACCAGCGCGAGCGCATTCCCGTCCGTGCCGGTCATCGCGATCGCCCCGAACGGGCACGACGCGACACAGTCGCCGCAGCCGGTGCACGCCTCGCCGTTCACGACCGCGACCTGCGGATCGAGCTCGGCGCGGCCGAGCTTGAGCATCGCCGCGCTCTGCGTCACCGCCGCGAGTCCGGAGGCGACGCTCTCGCTCGAGGTCTTCGGCCCCTGGCACGCGCCGGCGATGAGGACGCCGTCGACGACCGTCTCGACCGGCCGCAGCTTCGGATGGATCTCGTTGAAGAAACCGTCCCGCCCGACCGGCAGCTTCAGGGCCTGGATCAGCTCCTCGTTCGAGCGCGGCACCATCCCGGTGACGAGGACGAGCAGGTCGACCGGGATCGTGACCTCTTCGCCGGCAGTGAGCAGGTCGCGGACCGTCACCTTCAGGCCGTCGTCGTCGCGGACCACGGTCGGCGGGTCGTCGTCGGCGAAGCGGAGGTAGAGCGAGCCGCGCTTGCGGGACTCCGAGAAGGCGAGCTCGTGCTCGCCGTAGGCCCGGATCTCTCGGTAGAGGTGGTACTGGCTGACGCCGGCGTCCCGGTCGGCGACCCGCAGGGAGGCGTGGATCGCCGCGGGGCAGCAGTAGCGGGAGCAGTAGGCGTGGCCGTCCGGCTGGCGGCTGCCGATGCAGTAGACGTAGCCGATGCTGCGCACCGGACGGCCGTCGAGCTCGAGCGGGCCGTCGGAGGCGGAGAGAAGCTGCCTCGAACTCGGGCAGAGTCACGACGCCCTCGATCCCGTAGCCGTACTCGCCCTCGTCGGGCTGATAGGCGTCGAAGCCGGTGGCGACGATGATCGCGCCGACCTCGACCTCGATCGTCTCCGGCCCGTGCTCGCCCTGCACCCGGATCGACGCGACGTAGTTGCCGAAGCTCCCCGACTTGCCGACGACCTCGGCGTTCGTGAGGAGCGTCACGTCGGGCCGCGCGCGGACTTTCTCCAGAAGCCCGGCGACGAGCTCGCGCCCGTCCTTGCCGTGCGGGTACATCTCGCCGAGCCGGCCGACCCAGCCGCCGAGCTCGGCGCTCCGCTCGACGAGGAAGACGCCGAGGCCGATCTCCGCGAGACCGAGCGCCGCGCGCAGGCCGGCGATGCCGCCTCCGACCACGAGGGCGCGTTGCGAGGTCTCGACGACGAGCGGCTCGAGAGGAGAGGTGAGCCGTGTGCGATTGATCCCGGCCCGAACGAGCCGGATCGCTTTCTCGGTAGCGCCCTCGTGGTCATCCGTGTGCGTCCACGAGCACTGCTCGCGGATGTTCACCTGCGTGTACTGGTACGGGTTCAGGCCGGCCCGCTTGGCCGCGTTGCGGAACGTGAAGGTGTGGAGCTTCGGCGAGCACGAGGCGACGACCGAGCCGTCGAGCTCCTGCTCCTGGATGTCGGTCACGATCTCGGTCTGCGTCGCGTCCGAGCACGTGAACATCGCGGTGCGGGCGACCTTCACGCCCGGCTCGCCCTCGATCGCTCGCGATCACGCGGTCGACGTCGACGTAGTCGGAGATGTTGCCGCCGCAATGGCAGACGTAGACGCCGATCCGGCGGTCCGGGAGCGCGCGCTCATGCCGTCACCTTCTCCCGCTCGAGCCACGCGGCGGCCTGCGCGACGGCGGCGCCGGCGTGGAGGATCGACTCGGGAATGTCCTTCGCGCCCGACGGCGGCGCCGGCGACGAAGACGCCGGGGATGCTCGTCGCGCCGGGGTTGATGTCCTCCTCCGGCTCGTCGACGTAGTCGAACTCGTCGAGCGCGAGCTCCTCGTCGGAGAAGAGCGTCTTCGTGTCGAGGTTCGGCCGCACGCCGACCGCGAGGACGACGAGGTCGTACTCCGCCTCCGCGATGTGGCCGCCGTTCTCGACGTCCTCGTAGCGCAGGACGAGGTTGCCTCCTCGGCCTCCGCGATCGAGGCGACGCGCCCCTTCACGAACTGGCCGCCCATCGCCTTCGCCTGCTCGAAGAACTCGTCGTAGCCCTTGCCCGGCGTGCGGATGTCGATGTAGTGGACGGTGACGTCCGCGAGCGGCAGGGCGCCCATGATCAGCTGGTTCTGCTTGATCGAGTACATGCAGCAGAACTTCGAGCAGAGCGGGTTGCCGACCGTCTCGTCGCGAGAGCCGGTGCACATGACGTAGGCGATCCGGTCGGGCACCTTCCCGTCGCTCGGCCGCAGGACGGTGTTGTACGGGCGGGTCGGAGCGAGGAGCCGCTCCATCTGGACGCCGGTGATCACGTTCTGGAAGCGGCCGTAGCCGTACTGCGGCTTCGCGTCGGCGGGGAAGAGCGTGTAGCCGGTGGAGACGATCACCGAGCCGACGCCGACTTCGACTCTCCTGCTCGCGCTGATCGAGGTCGATCGCGTCCGCCGGGCAGACCGAGATGCACTCGTGGCACTCGGAGCAGACGCCGCAGTCGAGGCAGCGGCCGGCGCTCGCGCGGATCTCCTCCTCGGTCAGGCCGGGCTCGAGCTCCGCGAAGTCGCTCGGATGCGGGGCGAGCTGCGAGGGCCGGAGCGAGCGGATCGCGGCGGCTGTGGCTGCGCTGCCGGCGGAGCACGTCCTCGTGCTCGACGGCGGAGAGCCGCTCGTCGAACGGGACGGCGCTCAGGCTCTCGCCGCGGAGGTGGCGGTCGAGCATGAACGCGGCGCGCCGGCCGGCGCCGACCGCGTCGACGATCTTCGTCGGGCCCGCGACGACGTCGCCGGCGGCGAAGAGCCACGGCTGCTCGGCGCTCTGCAGCGTCGACCGGGTCGACCTTCGACGTCGCGCTCGCGCGCGCATCCCGATGGCGACGATCGCGACGTCGCACGCGAGCTCGTCCGTCTCCGCTCTCGTCGTACTGCGGGTTGAAGCGCCCGTCCGCGTCGAAGACCGCCGTGCAGCGCTTCAGCTCGACGCGCGCTCACGCCGTCCTCGCCGGCGAATCCTCTGATCCCCCAGGAGTCGTGGAGGACGACGCCTTCGGCGACCGCCTCCTCGACCTCGAACTCGTACGCGGGCATCTGCGGTCCGCGACTCGAGACAGACCTCGTGCACCTCGCCCGCGCCGAGCCGGAGCGCGCTGCGCGCGGCGTCGATCGCGACGTTGCCGCCGCCGATCACGACGACGCGCTTGCCGCGCGAAGTCCGGCGGCGTCGCCGAGCTTGACGCGGCGGAGGAAGTCGAGCGCCGGGGAGACGCCGTCGAGCTCCTCGCCGGGAACACCGAGACTCACCGGCACCGGCGTTCCGGTCGCGAGCAGGACGGCGTCGAAGCCGTCGCGCCGTCAGAGCCCCGAGGTCGTCGACGCGGCGCGTTCGTCTCGATCTCGACCCCGAGCGCGGTGACGTTCGCGACGTCCCGCTCGACCACCTCGGCCGGCAGGCGGTAGCTCGGGATCGAGAGGCGCATCGCTCCGCCGGGCTCGGGCGCAGCCTCGAAGATCTTCACGCGGTGGCCGCGCAGCGCGAGCTGCCAGGCGGCGGTCAGGCCGGCCGGCCCGGAGCCGACGATCGCGACGCTTGCCGCTCTCTCCGCCGGCCTCGACGCCGGGGCCGCCTCTCGCGTAGTGCGGTCGGCGAGGAAGCGCTTGATCAGGCGGATCGGCAGCGAGCCCTCGAGCTCGCCGCGCGTGCACTGCGTCCTCGCACGGCGCGTAGCAGGCGCGGCCGAGGCTGCCCACGAGCGGCGTCGTCTCGAGGACGAGCTGGAACGCCTTCTCGTACTCCCCGCTGCGCGCCGAGCGAGACGTAGCCGTGCGCCTTGATCCCGGCCGGGCACGAGAACGTGCAGGGCGACGTCCCGGCCCGCTCGACGAGCGCCTTCTGGGGAACGGCCTGCGGGAACGGGATGTACGCCGCGCGGCGGGCGACGAGCTCGCCGTTGTACTGGTCGGGCACCGACGACCGTGCAGGCGAGTCTCGCAGAGGCGGCAGCCGGTGCAGAGCGCGGTGTCGACGAAGCGCGGCTTCTGCTGGACGCGGACGCTGAAGCGGCCGTCGTCGCCGCGCCCGATCCCCGCCACCTCCGCGTCGGTGAGGACGGTCAGGTTCGGGTGGTGCGTCGTCTCGCCCATCTTCGGGGTCGAGATGCAGCTCGCGCAGTCGAGCGTCGGGAAGACCTTGCTGAGCAGGATCATCTTGCCGCCGACGCTCGGCTCCTTCTCGACGACGAGCACGCGGTAGCCCATGGCGCCGAGCTTCAGCGCCGACTCCATGCCGCCGATGCCGCTGCCGACGACGAGCGCGTCGTACTCGACGCGCTCGTCGCCGTTGCCGGCGGCGTGACTTCCGTTAGATGAAGAGGTTGACATTCGCCTCGTCGGCTTCGCCCAGGTACGCAGCGGCGCCCGCGAACTCGATGCCGTCGATGAGCTCCTCGGCCTTGATGCCCATGACGTCCATGGACATCGTGCAGGCGACGAACTTGACGCCCTGCTCGCGCGCCGTGTCGATCAGCTCGCGCAGCGGGAGGACGTGCGCGTCGCTCATCGCCTTCTTCATCAGCACCGGGCCCATCCCGGCGAAGTTCAGGTGCGAGAGGGCGAGATGCTCGGGCCCCCGCGGCATCATCCGGCCGAACATCTTCTGCAGGAGCGTCTTGCGCGGATGCGGCGGATGGTCCTTCCGGAGGACGTTCAGCCCCCAGAAGGTGAAGAACATCGTCACCTCGTCGTCCATCGCCGCGGCGGCGTTGGCGAGGACGAACGCCGCGAGCACCCGGTCCATCTCGCCGCTGAAGACGATGATCGTCTTCTTCGTCGCCTTCTCGACCGCTCCCGCTCCGTTCGTCCTGATCTCGTCGGCCGTGATCGTCATCTCGAACTCCTTTCGTCACGCGGCGACGCCGGCCGGCCCGAGGGCGGCCAGCTTCTCCGCAGAAGTCCCGCATGTACGCGACGAAGGGCTCGGCGCAGACCGAGCAGAGCGCGGCCATCTTCAGCCGCTCCGGCGCGTAGCCCTTCTCCTGCATCAGCTCCTGCGCCTCGGCGGCGAGGCGCGCCGTCCGGTCGGTGCAGTCGGGCAGGTAGTTGCACTCGTTGCCGTCCGCCGCGATGAAGACGCCGTCGAAGCCGCGCTCGAACGCGTGCACGATCCAGCTCGGCCGGATCCCGCTCGAGCACGGCACGGTGATCGTCGACACCGTCGGCGGGTAGTGCAGATGCCGGCTCCCGGCGAGGTCGATCCCCGGATCGGAGATGTTCGTCGTCGAGAAGACGAGGATCCTCGGCTGGCGCTCGGCCATCGCGCTACTTCGTCTTCGCGGATGAAGAGCCGGTAGTAGCCGGCGACCTCGATGTGGCCGAGGAACTCGTGGCCGACCTTCGTGCACCAGGCCGGCAGGTCTCTCGAGCGTGCCGGTGTCGGTGGCCAGCACCTCCATCAAGCCGCCGACGGGCGTCTCGCGATGCCCTTCTTCGCGGCCAGGATCGGGCCTGGGCACGAGGTGCCGCGCGCGTCCACGACCTGGTCGGCCTGCAGCGCGTCAGCTCGTCGATGGTCGCAGTCACTGTCCGTTCCTCCTCGCTGTTCGTCGTCGCCCGAAGCCTCTGCCGCGCGCGCGGGCCGCGCAATCAGGAGTCGGAAGCGAGCCGACTACGGAACAACTACTCTTCCCCTACGTAGTTGCCCGCTTGCATGATCGGGTGCGACTCCGATGGGCGACGGTGCCGCGCGGGACCGACGCTTGCGACACACACGGCCAAGGAGGAGGAAGATGGAACGCAAGGTGTTGTGGCCGATCCTCGTGATCGGCGCTCGCGCTCGTGGTCGTTCCGTTCGCGATCGGCATGCCGGCAAGACAGCGGCGGGCGAGCGGATGCTGAACGACTTCCACCCGCTCATGCAGCGCGGCGCACGTCCAGAAGACGGCCGACTACTACAACAAGGTCTTCATGCCGCTCGGCGCCGTCGCGACGCAGTTCACCGCGGCGGCGAACGAATCCGCAGATGCGGACGCAGCTCAAGCCGCTGATGCCGATGCTGCAGCCGGTCTTCCGATCTTCGAGCAGGTGCCCGGCGGGCTCGCCTGGTACAAGCCGCTCGTCACGACGATGCAGGCCAACGTCAACGACTACGCGTCGGTGAACAGCCTGCCGATCTTCAACCTCTTCACGTGGTTCTTCGTCATCCCCGGGATCCTGCTCGATGCTCGCTCTCCGGCTTCGGGCTCTGGCACGAGCCCGAGCGACCGTCACAAGCGCATCCGACGCCGGCCTGAAGATCGCGGCGGCCGGGCCGGAGTCGGCGACTCCCTCCGCGCCCGGCCGCTCGCGTACGCTCCCGATGACCCTTCCGCACCCACTGCCCGACGAGCTCGCCGAGCTGATCGCCGGGCGGTTCCAGCTGCTCGCCGAGCCGACTCGGATCAAGCTGCTCGACCGGCTGCGTACCGGCGAGGCGAGCGTGCAGGAGCTCGCCGCTCCGCTCGGCACGACGCAACAGAACATCTCGAAGCACCTCGGCGCGCTCGCGCACAGCGGCGTCGTCGCGCGGCGCAAGGCAGGGCAACTTCGTCTTCTACCGCGTCGTCGACGACGGCATCTGGCAGCTCTGCCACGACGTCTGCGGCAGCGTCGAGCGCCGCCTCGAGCGAGCTGCAGGACCTCCTGGCGTCCTAGCCATTCGCCGCCGTGGCCGCCGGCGAACCAGTGCACCCACGAGTCGCCGTAACGGACGGTCGCCGCAGCGAGAACGACTCCCGCCGCGAGCGATGCCACGGCAGCGCGCGGCGGGCCGTGGCTCCTGGCACCGGCCGGGGGGGCGGCTAGCGGCGCGGCGCAGATGCGCGAGCACGTGCACCGCGGTCGCGAAGTACCAGACGATGAAGGACGCCTTGTGGAGACCGACGTCCATCCCTCCCGCCGGGCCGACGACGATGTGCGCGACTCCCGTCCTGAAGACGACGAGCGTCGAGAGGACGACGAGCGGGGCGAGCAGCCGCAGGGGCAGTGACCGGCGGGCCGCGATCGCACGTACTCCGGGCGAGCCATTGCAGCAGCGGAGTGAAGCGCCAGCCCGTGGTGCCGAGCTTGAGCAGGATGGGCGGGATCGAGCAGCATCCCGATCAAAACATGCCACCAGATGAGCGGCCCGATGGAGAGGATCGTCACGCCGAGAGCCGCGAGCAGCACAATGAGGACGGCTCCCGTGACCGCAGTCAGGCGCTCGTTCTCCATCGACCCCCACGAGAGCAGCGGAGCAACGAGCGATGAGGCATCCGTGAGGCGCGTCTCACGGCCAGGCGGTCGACACCACCAGCAACGCGATCCGGCGCCTTCACCGCAGGGGATCCGGGAAGGCGCCGGACCGGGCTGGCCGCGACCCGCATCCAACGAGCGGGCCGGGAGGGGTTCGATGCACTCGCGATCGAACCATACTCCGATGAAAAATCCCTAAGAACGGTTTACGAACTACCGAGCGAGCCCGGCCGCGCCGCGCCGTCGAGGCTGAGCTTGAACCGCGCGCCGCCGCCCTCCGCGTTCTCGGCGACGACGGTGCCGCCGTGCGCCTCGGCGACCTCGCGCACGATCGAGAGGCCGAGACCCGCGCCGGGCATCGAGCGCGCCGCGGCCGAGCGGTAGAAGCGCTCGAAGACGAGCGGCCTGTCCTCCTCGTCGATCCCCGGCCCGTGGTCGCGGACCGAGAGCTCGCCGCCTGCGAGCGAGACCTCGACCGCTCCTCCCTCGCCGCTCCACTTGCCGGCGTTCTCGAGGAGGTTCCAGACCGCACGCTCCATCCGATCGCGGTCGCCGTCGACGACAGTCGGCTCGACGTCCGTCGCCGCCCACGTCACGGCCGGGAAGCGCCACCGCGCGCGATCGAGCGTGCTCTCGACCAGCTCGTCGAGCTGGAAGGGCTCGCGGGCCGGCTTCGCGCCGCTGCGCGCGAGCTCGAGCAGGCTGCCGATGAGCGAACGCATCTCCTGCGACTCGCGCTGGAGGTCGTCGAGGAGCGCCCGTCGCTGCGCCGGGTCGAGCTCGAGGTCCCCGCGGAGGACGTCGATGTTCGTCTGGATGCTCGTGAGCGGCGTCCGCAGCTCGTGGCTCGCATCGGCGACGAAGCGGCGCTGCGTGTCGAGCGACTCCTCGAGGGACGCGAGCATCGTGTTGAACGACGCGCCGAGCCTCGCCAGCTCTCCCTCCCCGCCTTCAGGGACGCGTTCGCTCGGCTCGCCCGTCTCCGCGATCCGCTCGGCGGCAGCAGTTAGCCGCCGGACCGGAGCCAGCGTCGCGTTCGCCACGAGCGCACCGGCAACTCCGGCGACGACGATCGCGCCCAACGCAACGAGGAGGAGGATGATCTTGAGCCGGTCGAGCGAGTGATCCGTCTCGTTCATCTCCCGTACGACGACGGCGACCCCGACGAGCTCGCCAGTCTGCGTGTTGACGATCGGGGCGACGAACTCCCGGAGGTGTCGAGTAGCGCTCGTCTGGCCGACCGCGTCCTGGAAGAACGCCAAACGCTGCCCCGCGGCCACGGCGCGCATCGACGAGTCGAACAAGATCCCGCCGGGAACCGTGTCGACCTGCTTGGCCCCGCGACGGTCGAAGATGGCGACGAGATTCCCGGGGAAGCCTTCAGGAGCCGCGAGGTTGCTCGGGTTCACCGCGCCTGCGTCGTTCCGGAGCGAAGCGTCGACCTGGGCGTAGAGCTCGTGGCGCATGACGAAGTACGTCGTGACCGACGCGAGAAGGACGACGACCGCGACGATCCCCGACGCGGCGAGCGCCAGACGAGCCCTGAGGCTCATGGCTCCCGGAGGACGTAGCCGGTACCGCGCACCGTGTGGATCAGGCGCGGCTCGTCGTCCGCCTCGGTCTTCCGGCGGAGGTAACCGACGTAGACGTCGAGCGCGTTCGACGAGTGGCTGAAGTCGTAGCCCCAGACGCGCTCGTAGATGAGGGAGCGCGGCAGCACCTGACGCGGGTTGCGGAGGAAGAGCTCGAGCAGATGCGCCTCGGTCGTCGTCAGCTCGAAGCGGCGGGCCGCGCGGCGGGCGTCCATCGAGCCGAGGTCGAGCGTGAGGTCGGCGAACCGGAGCACATCACCCGGCGCCTCCGGCTTCGAGCGGCGGAGCAGGGCGCGGAGGCGCGCGAGCAGCTCCTCGAGGTCGTACGGCTTTGGGAGGTAGTCGTCGGCGCCGGCGTCAAGCCCTTCCACGCGGTCGCCGACCGCGTCGCGCGCCGTGAGGAGGAGGATCGGGACGCGGTTCCCCTCACGCCGCAGGCGGCGCGTGACATCGAGCCCGTCGAGGCCCGGCATCATCACGTCGAGGACGAGGGCGTCGGGCGTGCGCGCCTCGACCGCCGCGAGCGCGCTGTCGCCGTCGGACGCAAGCGCAACCTCGTAGCCGTGCAGCTGCAGCGCGCGCTCGAGCGCCGCGCGCACCGCACGGTCGTCGTCTACGACAAGTACGAGCATCTCAGTACAAAGTTTGCCGCGCGACGTGAGACGACGCTAAGGAACCGCGCCATGCGTACGGTTCCAGTCCTCCGCGAGCTCGCGCAGGCCGGGGCCGGTGACGCGGATCGAGTCGTGCGCGTGGAGGCGCATCCGCGCGGCAAAGTCCTTGTCGCGCGCCCGGATCAGCCCGCGCAATCCGTACTGCGCGCCCGTCAAAAGCAGCGCGACGCGCGCGCCGAGCGCCGAGTGGTGCTTGCGGAAGTAGCGGTGCCGGCCGCGCCACATCTCGTTGATCCGCCGCTCGGGAATGCCGGCGCTGAACTGTGACTCGTGGTGGACGACGGTGACGGACGGGAAGAACTGCGTCCGCCAACCCGCGTTCCGGAGCCGGCGGCAGAGATCCGTCTCCTCGGAGTAGATGAAGAAGCCCTCGTCGAAGACACCGACCTCATCGAGCGCTTCGCGCCGCACGAGCAGCGCCGCGGCCATCGCCCAGTCGACGTCACGCGTCTCGGCGCCGCCCGACTGGAGAATCCCCGCCCGGCCGAGCGTGACGAGCCCGAGCAGCGCAGTCGCAGGGCTCGGGAAGCGCCACGCCGACGACTGAACGCGCCCGTCGGGATAGACGAGCCGCGGCGCGAGCGCGGCGACGCGCGGGTTCGCATCGAGGTGCGCGACCATCTCCGCAAAGCCCCAATCGTCCGAGGTCGTGTCCTCGTTGAGAATGAAGACGTACCGGCCCGTCGTCGCGCGAATCACGGCGTTGTGGTTCGCGCCGAAACCGGCGCGATGCGATTGCGCGATCAACCGCACCTCCGGATACTGCTCGCGCACCGCGTCGGCCGAGCCATCCTCCGACGCGTTGTCGAGCACGACAATCTCGGCGTCCGCCCCTCGCAACGACTCGAGACAGGCGAGCAGAAGCTCCCGCGAGTTCGTGTTGACGAGCGAGATCGAGACGTCGGGCAAAGCGGACTAGACGGACTGCGCCATGCCGGCGGCCCACGACGGCGGCAGGTTCCGCAGGATCTCGACGCTGTCGAAACGCACCGGCGGCCGCACCCCGACCTCCTGCACCCACTCGGCCATCCGGCGGAGGCCGTCCTCGAGCGAGACGCCCGGCTGCTCGCCAAAAACGCCGTGGAGCTTCGAGTGGTCGGAGAACGCGTGGACGACTTCCTGCCGCGGCGCGAGGTGCTCGATCTCGGGCTCGTCGACGCCGAGGACGCGCGCGACGGTCTGAGCGAGCTCGAGGACGGTGTACGGCGTGTCGGCGCCGACGTTGAACGTCTCGTTCGCGGAGGCCGGCACGTCGATCGAGCGCGCTATCGCCGGCGCGACGTCGTCGATGTGTGTGAACGCGCGCGTCTGGAGGCCGTCGCCGAAGATCGTCATCGGCCGCCCGGTCAGGAGCTGGTTCATGAAGATCCCGATGACGTTGCGGTACGTGTCGGCGATGTTCTGCAGCTCGCCGTAGACGTTGTGCGGGCGAAAGATCGTGTAGTCCAAGCCGAACATCCGCTGCGCGGCGGCGAGATCGAGCTCGACCGCGTACTTCGCGACGCCGTACGGATCCTCCGGCTCGGGCGTGAGCGCCTCGGTCATCGGCGTCTGCCCCGGCCCGTACACGGCGATCGAGCTCGTGAAGACGAAGCGCTCGACCGTCTCGGCCCGGATCGCGGAGTTGACGACGTTGATCGACCCGACGACGTTGTTCGTGTAGTTGAAGCGGCGAATGAAGTGCGAGAGCCCCTCGGCCGCGTACGCCGCGATGTGGAACACGTGCGTGAAGCCGTGCTCGCGGAAGAGATCCTCGACGAGCTCGGGATCCGTGACCGAGCCTTCGACGAACGTCGCGCCGGCCGGGACGTTCTCGCGGTAGCCGCCGCTGAGATCGTCGAGGACGACGACGTCGCGGCCGGCGTCGAGGAGGTGCCGGGCGACGTGGGCGCCGATGAAACCGGCGCCGCCGGTGACGAGAACCGCCATCGGAGCCAAGGTTACCGCCGTGCCGGGCGTACGATGGCGGCGTGCGCGTCCTCGTGGCGGTCGTCATCTCCGCTCTCTGTCTCGCCGCGTGCGCGGGATCGGCCTCCGCGGTCACTCCGCGCCTCGCCGCCGTCCACACGTGGGCGTTCGCGATCGGGAGCAACACGCTGCGCGGGGACATCGCGCAGCGCTACGCGGGCTACGACCTCGTCGTCGTCGACGGCCAGGACGTGACGAAGCGGCAGGTCGCGACTCTCCAGGCAGGCGGAGCGCTCGTGCTCGGCTACCTCGACGCGGGGACGATCGAGCCGTACCGGCCGTGGTACAAGCGCGCGAAGCCGTACCGGCTCGACTACTGGAAGCAGTGGGGCGAGTGGTACGCGAACGTCGACGCGGCCGGCTTCCGCAAGCTCGTCCTCGGCGTCGGGACGTCGTTCGAACGGAAGGGACTCGACGGCCTGTTCCTCGACAACACCGACATGATCGAGACCCATCCGAAGCAGGCGCCGGGGATGCGGCAGCTCGTCGCGGCGCTCGCGAAGACTCACGCACGGGCGCGGCGGTTACCTCTTCGCCCAGAACGGCGCCGACGTCGACGGGCCGATCCTCCGCTACCTCGACGGCTGGAACCGCGAGGACATCGGAACCGACCCGGGAGCCGTGCCGGACCTCCGCGCGATGCACGCGCACGGACTCCTGACGCTCGCGACCGGCTACGTCGGGGCCGCGAGCTCGCCCGCGGTCGCGCACGACATCCAGCTCGCCTGCGGCGCCGGGGCGCTCCCCTTCGTCTCGAATCTCGCGCTCACGCGGATCCCGCAGCCGCCACCGCACTGCTGAACGGCTTTACATAGCGATTACACGCAGCAGCGGGTTCGGTTTACACGCGCGACAGAGACTTTTCCCAACGCAGCTAGCCAGAAGCAACGAAAGGGAAACACCTCTCATGAAGAAGACACTCCTCCTCGTCATTGCGGCGCTCATGGTTCCGAGTGTTGCGCTTGCGGCGAAGCCGGCGCATGGCCCGAAGCCGCCGAAGCCGGGCGCGCAGATGACGTACGAACTCAAGGGAACACTCTCGAACTACACGGCGTACGACGCCGGCACGAGCACGAACGGCGCGATCACGATCGTCGTCAGCTCCGCGAGCCACCGCGGGAAGGCCCTCAAGGGTCAGACCCTGACGTTCGCCGTCGATGCGAATACGACGGTCTCGCTCAAGAGTGGTCTCTCGACGATCACGAACGGCGACTACGGGATGGTCAAGGTCCACGCGGCCGCGAAGATCCCGCCCGCCGACCTCGCCGCGACCCTGCAGGCGTCGCCGGCAGCCAAGATCTTCGACCGGGGCGTCAAGCCGCCGCACATGGTGACGTACGTCCTCGCGGGGACGCTTTCGAGCTACACCGCGTATGACAGCGTGACGCCGGCGAACGGCACGGTCACGATCCTCGTCAAGCACGCGATGCCGCATGCGAAGTCACTGAAGGGTCAGACGCTCGTCTTTGCGATCG
Source organism: uncultured Actinomycetes bacterium (assembly GCA_963767525.1). Classification (GTDB taxonomy): domain Bacteria; phylum Actinomycetota; class Thermoleophilia; order Gaiellales; family Gaiellaceae; genus Palsa-739. The sequence goes on along the minus strand of CAVYEH010000001.1, from coordinate 676,760 downwards.
ACGCGAATACGAAGGTCTCGCTTGGCCACAAGCTGACGACCGTCGCGGACGGCGACAAGGGCCTCGTCATGGTCCGCGCAGCCGCCGGGATCGCGCCCGCCGACCTCGCCGCGACGCTCCAGGCCGCGCCTGCGAAGCACGTCGTCGACCCGGGCGCGAAGCACAAGCACTAAGACACTAGGTAGGGACCTTCCCTGTGGGGGGGACGGTGACGGGGCGGTCGCTTATGCGGCCGCCCCGTTCATTTCTGGGGGCGCGTCGGGCAGCTACCTAGCGCTTGCGCGCGACGACGCGAAGCGTCGTATGCATGCCGCGCTGCGTGTGGTCGGCGATCGGGCACCACAGGTGGTACGTCCCCGGCTTGAGCGTCAACATCTTGTCGACGTAGTGGCCGGGCTCCACTTTCGGGAAGTGGATGACGTGCGTGCTGCCGACGCGCTCGAGGTCGAGATCGTGCGCGTCCTGGCCGCGGTTGACGAGCTCGACGATGACCTTCCCGGCCTTCACCTTGCTGCGCGAGAGGCTGTAGCTGAACTCCTGCGCGACGACCTGGACGCGCGCGGGCGGCGGCGGCACGTGAGGTACGAGCATGATCACGCGATCAAGGTAGGCCGCGTGAAGGACGACGCGTTCGGGATCACGGCCGCGGCGTCGACACCGAACCACTGCTCGAGCAGTGCCGCGTAAACGCCGCGGAAGTCGGCGGTCTCGATGAGGTTCCCGTCGCTGTCGAGGCCGGTCTTGAGGCCGGGGAACTCGCCGACCATCGTCCCGGCGACGCGGGAGCCGATAAGGAAGCCCGCGCCGGCCGCGCCGTGGTCGGTTCCGGCGTCGCCGTTCTCCTGCGCGCGCCGCCCGAACTCGGTCCACACATGCACGAGCACGCGGTCGGCGAGACCACGCGACTCTAGGTCGCGCTGGAACGCGAGGAGCGAGTCCGACGTCAGCTGGAGCCCGTCGGAGAGCGCGCCCGCCTCGTTCGTATGCGTGTCGTACGACCCGGGCGCGGTCAGCGAGACGCAATGGAGCGGCAGCCCGGCGCCGAGCATCGCGGCGAGCCCGGCGAGCCGCTTCGGGAAGGCGTCGTCCGAGGACGGATACGCGACCGGGCTCGTGTACGACTGGAACGGGATGAGCTGGCGGCGCAGCCGGTCGACCTGCTTCGCGGTGTTCCCCGCCGTGACGAGGCCGGCGTCGGAGTGTTGGTTGCCGAGCAGCCCGATCCCCTCGAGCATCCGCTGCTCGACCTCGCCCCAGACGCGGTTCGAGTAGAAGCTGTAGTCGTCGGGCGTCGAGATCGTCGCGACGGGCATCTTCGCCGTCGCGAGCGCCGGCGCAAGCTCGTAGTCGAGCGACAGTCCCTGGAGCGGGTTGTTCGCCTTGCCGGTCTTGTCGAGATAGCGCCCGAGCCAGCCCGTGCGGAGGTTGGCGTCGGTCGCGCCGACCTCCCAGTAGTGCCGCGACGTGAAGTGCGACTGGTCGGGATGCGTGTAGCCGACCGCCGGAAGGACGGTGACCTTCTTCTCCGAGTAGAGCTGTTGGAGCCCGCTTAGCGACGGATGCCAGAAGAGCCGGTTGTCCTCGGTGAGCGCCGTCCCACCCGCCAGCGCGAGGGTCGGCCGCAGCGACGAGTAGAGCGAGTCGCCCTGCGGCGAGAGGACGGACAGCCCGTCGGCGCCGCCTTCGAGGAAGACGGAGACAAAGATCGGATCGGCCGGCCCGCTTGCCGCGGCCGCGATTCCCTCCTCGAACGCGCGCAGCCCGAGTTGGGAGCCCCCGTACACCGCGAGTGCCGCGCCGAGGCCGCCGATGACGAAGCGGCGGCGGGTCAGTCCCGTGCCGGCCGGCAGCGGCATCCCCGGCTCGATCGCCGGCAGACCGCTCCCCGCTTCGGCGAACGCCTTATGGAGAAGGCGCGAGCGCGACAGCCCGTCGCAGTGGACGCAGTCGTCTTTCATGCGGCCTGGAGCTCCGGCGAGACGGCGATGAGGTGGCGAAGCGCGTTCGTGACCATCGGCGGGTACTGCTGCTTCTTCCAATCGCTGCCGGAGGCGTCGTGGAGCGCGCGGTGCGTGAACGTCTGCAGAGCCTGGCGCGTCGGCTTCCCGAGTGGCGGCTCGTGCCAGAAGCGGAGAGCCGCCGCAAGGAGCTTCTTCGCGTCGTCCGGCTTCCCGGCCTTCCCGGGATCGAGCGCGTACGGATCGAGAGCGGCCTGCGCGATCCACCACCGGCCGCGCCAGGTCGCCGTGTCGAGCCAGCGCGTGTCGTCCCAGCCGGCGACGTTCGGCGGGTAGAAGAGCTGCTGCCCGGCCATCGAGTCGAGCCAGACCCATTCGGTCGTGTCGATCCCGCGGCGGATGCGCCGCAAGAGGCCGGCCGTGTAGACGACCGGCGGCTTCACGAGCCGCGGCCCGTCGAAGAGTGCGGGGTGCTTGAGGATCGCCTCGACGACGGGCCGGATCCCGTAGCCCGACGACACGTAGAGCCGCTCGAGCGCGCGCGCAGTCGCCCTGTTGGGCGCCTCGGGCACGAAGTAGCTCCAGAGCTTCTCGACGAAGAAGCGCGCGTGCGCCGGATGCCCGACGCAGAGCCGGCACGAGTCCTTCCACGTGAAGTGGCCGTGCAGGCCGAAGATCGTCTTCGCGCCGGTGTCGTGGTACGAGGCGTCGTAGCGGAAGTGCGCGGGGCCGTTCTGCGTCCAGTCGTACCGGAAGCCGGTGAGCGCGCGCGCCTGCTCGCGGACGTCCTTCTCGGTGTAGCCGCTGCCGTGGCCGAGCGTGAAGAGCTCCATCATCTCGCGGCCGTAGTTCTCGTTCGGCGAGTCCTTCGAGTTGTCGGCGCCGTTGAGCCAGAGGAGCATCGCCGGGTCGGCGGTCACATCGACGAGGAGGTCGTGGAACGAGCCGAGACCCTTCTTCCGGAAGAGCGTGTTCTGGTTGAGCATGAGCCGCTGCGAGCCGACGCCGGAGTTCGACGTCGCAAACCAGTCGTGCCAGATGAACGCCATCCGCTCGACGAGCGGCCGGGAGGTGCGGATCATCCGGTCGAGCCACCAGAGGTGGTCGTGCCCCCAGGCGTCGTACGGCGCGAGCGGTAGTCCGTTGTCGTCGTGCGGCGCAGGCCCGACGAGCTTCTCGCCGCGGGGATGGGTCAGCGAGTGGACGGCGCCGTGCGAGCCCGAGCTTGGCGAGAGCTTCCGCCTCGCCGGGCCGCGGCCCGAACCCCGCGCGCCAGAGGAGACGCTCAGCCTCGACGACCCCGAACTTCCCTTTCCAGACCGCGACACCCACTGGGTGAAGCTATCGACGCCGGACGACAACGTCCTGATCCCCTTCGGGGGATGCCAACCGATCCGCCTCCTAACTTGCAGGGCGCTAGAGCGTCGAAGTAGACAACAGGAAATCGCGACAGCAAAGGTCGGCCCACACTGGCGTGTCGCGTAACGAAGCCCCTGGCAGGGGGAGAACCAGGGGCTTCGATTTCTTCGTTCAGCGCCAGCGTGAGTGCCCCCGGCATGAATCGAACATGCGCACGCGGTTTAGGAAACCGCTGCTCTATCCACTGAGCTACGGGGGCAAATGGCTCAACCAAGCCGTTTACGGGCTCGGCTGATCTATTCATTGTAGGAGGAGGTCAACCCTTCTCTGCAACCGTGACTTGACTGCGGCGAGACGGCGCAGCACCCCGGCCGGCGCGAACTCGGTGTCCAATCACGCCTTTCAGACCGCGGCAGGCCGTGATGTAAGCCAGAGCCGACGCCAGCGAGCATGGGGCTCTCTCGATCGTTCGAGCATCCAAGCGGCAAAGTACGATGACCCACCGGTAGCCCGGTATGGGACCGCCTCCCGCATGCTCACCTTCATCCTCACGATCTTCTTCGGGATCACGACAGTCGTCGGGTTGTGGCTGACGATCGTGTACGGGCGACGAGCCGCGCGCCTGAAGAATCAGCTCAGGTCACTCGACTGGACGGATGTGACGCTAGGGGCCACGGATCTCGCGCGTTCACTCTCGAAAGAGTTCACTCCCGATGTCATCTTCGCGGGCTCGATTCGTGGCGGAGTGATTGCGTTCTTCGTTGCCGAAGCGCTCCAGCTTCAGATCCCGATCTTCATTGGGATCACTGAATGGAACGACTCGTCAACGCTAGGCGGCGCGTTCGATGGCTTCGACACCGTCCGCACGAACAAGGTTCACCTTCACATCCCGGAGACGTTGTACAAGCAAACAACCCTCCGTCTCTTGATAGTGGACGATCTCGTGGTGAGCGGCGACGCACTCGCGTCGATCAGGCAGCACTGTGTCGAGCATGGGTTCTCGAACGAGAACATCAGAACGATGACGCTTGTAGCCACGGAGGTGGCGATTCAGAATCGGAAAGCGCCGGACCACTATTGGAGGCAGACCGAGTCGCACCGCTTCTACTTCCCATGGGGTGAGGCGCGATAGATCCTTCGCCAATTCCTCCGACCGCCGAGGGCCGCTACGAATCCTTGCGCACCATCGCTGAAGCAGCCGCGCGCAGGGCTGGGGAAGCGCTGCTGACCTTCTACGAGCAGACGCTGGATGTCCAACACAAGCTGTCGGCGCGCGACGTCGTCTCCGAGGCTGACTACGCAACCGAACGGATAGTCGTCGAGTTCATCAGAAGCCAGCGACCGGACGACACCATCATTGGCGAGGAGTACGGCGCGACTGGCTCTGGCGAACTGACGTGGGGTATCGACCCGCTGGACGGCACTTCCAACTTCGTCTCGGGTATCCCGCACTGGTGCGTTTGTATTGGGTGTGAGGATCCATCCGGGTCCGTGGTCGGCGCGATCTACGACGTTCTCCGCGGCGAGATGTTCACCGCGGCCAGAGGGGAAGGCACCACCCTCAATGGCGCTCCTATCAGCGGCTCGAAGTGCGGCTCGATTGATGAGGCGGTGGGAGCGTTCGGCCCAGCCTGGACGGACGATTGGCATGCGCATCGGGTAGCCGTGAGTGATCGACTCCTGTGCGCAGTAGCGCACGCCAGGCAAATGGGCAGTATGGCGCTCGACCTCGCCTGGGCCGCCGCGGGCCGGTTCGACTTCTACTACTACGAGTCAGTCTTGAAGCCTTGGGATATCGCTGCGCGCGTGATCGCCGAAGAGGCTGGACTCGTGACGGATCTCATCCCAGCTGAGGAGGATCTTCCGGGTGCGTTGCTCGTCGCGCCAGCCGTCATCCACCAAGAACTGCGGGACCTCCTCCGCCAGACGGCGGCGCGGGCATCCTGACCGAAACGAAGATCAGTGCCACCGCCGGCGCTCGCGGGCCAAGAACATTCCCCCTGCTCTATCCACTGAGCTACGGGGGCAAATGGCTCAACCATGCGGTTTCGGCCGCAGGCTGATCTAACCATTGTAGGTGGGCTGTAGACAAGCCTTTACGGCCCGTCTGCTCCTGGGGCCGCTTGCGACATACCGCAGGTCCCGTTGTCCCTGCACTCACCCAAGGGCGTGGGCGCGCGCCCACGCTTCCGCCAGCGTCCTTGACCCTGTGCGACGAAGAACTTCTCGCTCGTAAGCATCGGTAAGCGGCGTCTCGAGACCGAGACGCCGCATCTCCTGCAGATAGCTGATGCCGTCAAGGCGATCGTCACGCTCGGTGGCTGACCTGATCGCAAGCTCTGCGAGGAGTCCGGGAGTCGGCGAGATGTTCGACTCCAATGCTGTGTAGAGCCGATGGTCTAGTCCGTCGTCCGGACCAGCGTCAGCGATCCACGTCGCCCCACTCGAGGCATAACCAACAACACGGCTGCTGTGGGATTCGCGCCGATAGAGCATGTCCTGAGCCTGCTCGAAAGACACAGCATCTTCAAGAACAAGGAGTTGGGCGGCCACCGCGGCGCCCCCGCTCGCCACCGGCACCAGGGTCGGGGCACCACTGCGTGTCCGGCTCTGGCGAGCGAACTCGACCGCAAACGGTGTTCGCGGCAGCGGACGCCTCTCAACGGTCACCGCATCGAGCTCCTCCCCTGGATTGGAGATAAGGGAGCCATAGGCGATAATCGAACATGACACAGTCGGAATCTTCGCGCGTGCGCGCCTTCGTCGCCGCAACCGTATCGCGCCCGCCCGCTATGCCTATAACTGCCCACACTGACTGCTTGGGAGATCAAGCGTGACCGCACGAGACCAACTCAATCATCATCTGCTGCGCTTTGAAGCCGAGTTTCCCGCCGGCGACAAGGTTCGCCGCGTGTTCCGCTCGGGCGGTTCTGACCCCGTGTACGCCGCCCCTGCCCCCCGGGTGATCTCCCCACCTCCTGACTCGTGGGTCCTCCACGTACGCCTAAGGAAGCATCTCGAGGACACCTTCGGGTTCACGCGCCAGTTTCTCGTCTACTGCCAGAACACGCCGGACCTACAGAGCCGCTCAATCCCTCAGTTGAAGCGGCTGATGGAGTCGGCCACACAACCCGTAGCGACCGATTTCGCGATGATCATTACGGCCGATCCACTCGGTTCCGACAAGATCCGCGACTGGGCCGTCGATCGGAGCGATGGGATCGTGGTCCTGCATGTCGATACGGCGGAGCTCGAGACACTCCTCACCGGCGGAGACCCCGGAGACGCACTTCCTGCGTTGCTGGACAGAGCGTTTTCACAGCGCAATCTCTACGACGATCGCGAGCCCGTAAGCGGTGACCGGTTCTTTGGAAGGACGGATGAGCTTCGCGAGCTGGACAGGCTGATCTCCCAGGGAAATCGCCACATCGGTCTCTTCGGTCTCAGGCGAATCGGAAAAACCAGCCTGCTGCTTGAACTCCGCGATCGCCTTCGCCTGCGGCCGGAGGTGGCCCCTGTCTTCCTCGACCTCGAACTCTCGGCGCCTGCGGCATCGGCCGCGCACGTCGCCTTTCGGGTCGGTGATGCGGTGGCTCAAACTCTCGCGCAGCGAAACCCCAAGCTCACCCACCGTGGTGCCTTGCGCGCCCTCAACATCCCCGACGACTGGGAAAGTGTGACACCCGGGAAGCTCATCTCTGATCTTGGAGTAAGCCTTGTAAGCGTCCTCGCTCACGGCGCACTACAGGACACCCGTCTCGTGGTCATACTCGACGAAGCCGAGGTCCTAATGGCGACCCCTGACTCGGCCATGCCCGACACCCTCGCCCTATTGCGAATGATCAGAGGCGTGTCCCAGGAGACGGGTCAGTTGACGCTCGTGTTGGCGGGCGTGAACGCAACGCCCGTCGAGAGCGCGTTTCTCGGCGAAGAAGACAATCCACTGTTCGGCCTGCTCTCGGTGAGCTATCTCGGCCCACTGGACGCAGGAGCCTGCAACGACATGATTCGTGTAGTCGGCCGGAAGATGCAGATCCGCTGGCAGCCGGCCGGTCTAGATGCTCTCACTGAGTACGTGGGCGCCCATCCTCTGCTTGCGCGAATCGGCGCGTCCGAGGTTGCACAGAAGTATCCCGACCGTCCGTCGCGACCCAACGCCGAGCTAGTTCGCCAAACGTTGATTGGGTTCGCGCGGCGGAACTCGGCGATCTATCAGCAAATGGTTCAGAGCCTCCGGAAGTACTACCCAGATGAGCTCGAAGTGCTTCGGCTGCTCGCGACCGGTGAGAGAGAGTTCGCCAAAGAAATCATGGACGGCGAGCCAGCGATCCTTAACCACCTCGTCGGCTATGGAGTAGTCGACCAGTCGAACCTTCGCTTAGCTGCCCCCGCGTTTCAGGACTGGTTCGATCACACAGAGGCGACTTGAAGCACCACCAGGAAGACAAGGTCAGAGTCGAACTTTCCTCGCGCCAGGTCGTGTTCTACGTCGGGGCGCGAGGGACAGGAAAGACCCTTCTTCGCACTGGCCTTGCAAGAGCATTGCGCTCAAGCGGGGTGACCGTCATCGAGATCGACGCAGCCGACGTAGCTACACCGGGAGATCTCAATGAACCTCTTGAGGCCGCCCTCGGATTTGATCTCTCCCAGTTGAGCAACGAGACCTTCCCTGAGGTGGCACCGATTCGGGTCATCATCGACTGTTGCGAGCAACTTCACTCGCAATCATGGTTCGCCGCGCTTCAGGACCAGTGGCGTGGGTTGCTTTCGCTCGAGGCCGCCCGTGGCCAAGTAGGCCTACTCCTTCTCGGCCGGCCGCTCTTTCGGAGTGCGACGGCGGGACGAGGCTCCCCGCTACTCACGATCGGCTGCGTCGTGTCAGCGAGGCCGATGACCGCTTCGGAGACCGCCGTCGCTTACTCAGTGAACGACGAGTTGGCGGCGATCGCAGTGCGCAAGATGGGTGGACATCCGCTGATCACGAAGCGAATCCTCGACCGGCTAGGAGGTCGTCTCGACGAATTTGGATCGATATCGCGAGCTTCGCCTCCGACGAGCGCCGCCACATCATGCGACTGATCGATGACTATGGGATCGCGGCACGAGGAGTGATCGCAGATGTCCTCGACTCTAAACAGCCTATCGCTAGATCGGCGCCGATTCGCCGCCATTTTGGCCAGGCCACAGTCGAGGGAGCCGAATGCCTTGACGATCTCGCGGGGTCGGGCCTGTTGGAAGAAGTCGACGACTGCTGGAAGATGAAGGCCGAGTTCGTGAACGTCGAGCCTGGCATCCGGGCTCTCGTCCAGCTCCTACGGTCGACTTGCCTGCACTTCCGTCATTCGCCTTCCGCGATGCAGCCGCACGCGATTTTCATCCCGGGTACCGCTCTACGTGCCAACATCCCCTATTGGCTTGCCGAGGCACTTCAGACGTGGTGGCCGTCTCGTATTCCCAGCGGCCTGGACGCTGACGCCGAGCTACGACAGACGAGAACGCAGCCGATTCCCGAGTCCCGCCCACCGAGGATTTGCATCCTCTTCTCTACGTTAGCTTCGGCGAGCTCGTGTCTTCGATATCAGCCTCTCAAAACTCAAAGCAGCTTTCCCGGGTGCGCTTGGGGATCACAAGGTCGGCCTTCGATGAGGCGGTAAAGGACTTCGACGCCGTGCGCAACAAAGTTGCTCATAGCCGACCCGTCAACGATGGAGACCTGGCGTTGCTCAAGAGCGCAATCGAGCGCCTCCAGCTGAGCGACGCGGAGTAGGCCAGCAGACCACTGCCCCATCCGCGATTCGTCGTACGCTGGCGACGTGCATGTCGAAGGGGCAGAACGCGAGGTCGAGGAGCTGTGAAACGAGTTCTCAACGTCGCCCGGACGGACTCCCCGAGGACCTCGCCGCGCTTACGAAGAAGTTCTCAATTCACTTGAGCTGACGCCAGCATCGCGGCGCGCCTGGCGTGACGGCCTAGACATCGTCGGAACGGCCTACGAGCGACTCATCAGCCCGACTGCGCGCCGCGCGGGTGGTCAGTTTTTCACCCCTTTCTGGGCAGGCGACTTGATGGCTGCGTGGCTGTTCGAGCAGCCCGGGACGCACCTCGTCAACCTGGGATGCGGGTCAGGAGGCCTACTCATCCCCGCAGCGCGCCACTCCCGAAGAAGAGGCTGCCCCGTTACTGGGATCGACAACGACCCCCTCGCAATCGCGATGGCGAAGACGAACCGACGCCTACGGAAACTGCATCACGTCGACTTGGAGGTCAGCGACTTCTTGCACGAGGGTCTTGCGCAGCCGGCAGACCGCATCATCTGTAACCCTCCGTATCGTCGCGCGAACCTGCTGTCACACGACAGTCGTGTTCTCATTCACGATTCTCTCAAGTCCTTCTTCGGGCGCCGGTTCAGCCCGCGCCTCTCGCTACAAACGCTCTTCCTCCTACGCGCGCTCGAGTTCACATCCAACGACGCGCGACTCGCCTTCATCACACCTGCGAACTGGCTTGATGTCGACTCCGGCGCTGAGGCGAGAGCATGCCTCCTCGAGCATGCGCACGTCGAAGCGCTGATCTTCTTTGAAGCGGATCACTTGTTCTTCGAGGGCCCCCAGACCACGGCCCTCATCACCCTCATTCGTAAGGGACGTGCGGCCGCAGGACCAACGAAGATCGTCCGTCTAGCGCGAGACCTCCCACGCCCCGAGCAAGTGCTCACGTCGATGAGGCAGCCCGACGTCGATGTCACTGCTCTGGAGCCGGGGGTTCGTTGGTCCCGGCCGGCGCCGCGGTCACAAAGTGGCGTCCAACTCGGTGAGCTAGCACGGGTCCACAGAGGGATTGCGACCGGAGCAAATGCGTATTTCTGCCTCGCCGAAGACGAGCGAGAGCGCCGCCGCATTGACCGCGAGCTGCTCCGACCCTGCACCACATCTCCACGAGTTCTCCGCGGCGAACTTCTGACCGCTGAGACACTTGAAGAGCTTGGCGACAACGTCCGCCGGTGGCTAGTGGACATCGACGATCCCGCTGCCGAGTCGGAGTCCTCGCCTCTCGGGATCTACCTTCGTCGGGGCCGCCGGCTCAAGATCCATCGTCGTTACCTCCCCGCCAGTCGGTCGCTCTGGTATCAGCAGGAGCAGCGAGGTACTGCTCCGATCCTCTTCACCTACTTCAACAAGGGCCGGGCTACGGTTCGTGAGGAATCTGGCGGGCACCGTACCTCTCAACAACTGGCTCGTGATCGAGCCCCACGACGGAGTAGATCCTGACCGCCTCTTCGCTGCGCTGTCTGCCGGGCGGCTGCAAGAGCAACTCCACGACCACGCGAGAATTTACGCCGGCGGTCTCTGGAAGCTCGAACCTTCCGAGTTACAACGGGTCGTGCTGCCCGCTGCGGTAAAGCGCGGAGTCGCAATCGCGTGCTAACCGCTGACCCGCGGAAGGCCAGGCGTAAGTAGCGCTCCGGGAAGTGAAATCACGGCTTGCTCCCAGCGACTCGACGTGCCGTCCTCGGGAAGCAGCGGGGCTAGCTGCGCGTGGGAGCACCACCCAAGAACCTCGCCGTCTCCCTTCTCGGTGTCAGTCACATTGCACACCACCAGTGCCCAATCGTCCGGGAAGGTGGAGCCGACCTTCGCCTCGCTTCGAGTTAGGTGCACCTCGAGGACGTCCACGAGACGGCGTGTCCCCTTTACCTCGAGGAGACGGCGGCTTCCAGCGGTCCGAGGCGCCGACACGTCGTATCCGAGCTGATCCGATTCCAGGCTGACGCGCCGAACCGCACGCGCGAGTTCGGGGTAGCCAAGGCGAAAGAGTTCTTCACGCGCAACGGAGCAAACGATCTCCTCTGCGACGGCGCCCGTGAGCTTCCGACTCGCGTCGTCGAACGTGCGTCCAAGCGCAAGTAAGAGAGCTTCTCGACGATCGGCATCCGGCACGATCTCCTCGAGAAGATCCGGAGGGTCGACACCATCGGCCAGCCACGAAGGCTGCTCTGCCGTGATCGCTCGGGCGACAACAACCTCGACCGCGTCCTCAACTGTTCCGGTGAGCAGTTCACGCAGCTCCGACGACGGGATGAGAAGGCCATCTCGCTCGACGACGAAACCGACGTCGACCAGCAGTCGCTCGCCGCGCCGAAGGTCGTGATCCGGGAATACTCCACCCGTCGCGCGGTGCCAGTAGGACTCGTGGGCATCCGCTGTACGCGAGCCGGCTGCGTCGAGCACCGCCGCCGCGTGGAGCGCAGCCCGAACAACGTGTCCGCTTGGGATGCCTGGCGCTACCGCCCAGACCGGAAGGGGTTGCGGCGTTTTAGCCACCGAGGTGCGAGAGAAGGGCGCCGACGTCCTCGGTGTCGATCCACTCCCCGTAGCTGTCCTCGTCGGGGAGCGCCATAGCCACAAGGTTCGGGTCCGACAGCATCGTCCCGAGCCGCTCCGCCTTTGTCTGCACGCGCGCGTTCACGACTTCATCAATAGTTCCCGTGCTCACAAGAAAAGTGATGCGCGTCTTCGTCCGTGGCGGGAGACCGAGCCGATGAATCCGGTCGAGCGACTGCAGGTACTGGCCGGCGTTGAAGGTCCGGTCGAGATAGATCGCGTCGTGACACTCCTCGTGCAGACTTACCCCCTCTGCCATCGCCGCCGGATTGGCGATGAGCACCTGGCACCTCTTGTCGCGGCGAAAGCGGCGGAGTTCACGCTCTCGTGTGACGAACTCGGCGTCCTCGTCCCCGGACGGAACTCCGCCATAGATGACCGCAGGCTGGTAGGGAGCAAGGATTCGTTCGGCTAGTTCCTCGATGTTGAGAACGAAGTTCGACCAGACGAGCGTCTTCAGGCCCGCCGTGGCGTTTGCGTCAACCATGGCAACGAGCTTCTCAAACTTTGCGGGTACCTCGTGTCTGCCGTAACTGCGGACCTTGTCAGCGAGCGAAGAACCTGCCGGAATCGGCTCGGGTGGCCACTGAGCTACGCTCGGCGTCGAGCTCTGCAAGAGCGCAGAAGCAAGGAGCGCAGGATTGGTCGCTGCTTCCAGAAGATAGGCAACAACACTCCCCATCCGAGCAAGGGCCGCGTGGTCGGGCGAAGCCCCGAGGGCGCGTCTCATTCGAGTTCGTAAGACCCGGTAAATTTCGGCTTGAAGTGGCTTCATCTCGACTCGTTCCACTCGCAGCTGCGGCGGTCTGAGACCCAACTCCTTCTTGTGTGTCCTCGCAAATAGAGGGCGCAGCCGCGCCGAAATGTCTGCCATCACACTGGCGGGCGGATTCGCCGCACCCGCCCCGGCGGGCAAGATCCGTGCGGCCTGGTGGGGCCAGATGAAGTCGAGGAGGGCCTCAAAGTCAGTCGGATGCTGCGGCGCCGGCGTTCCGGTGAGAATGTCCCGGCGCACGGCGAGATGCGCAAGATCAAGACAAGCCGACCCCCACTCGCCGGAGCGACCCCGCTTCATCCGGTGAGCCTCGTCGAGGAGTACGAGGGACGGCTTCTCGATTATCCACTTCGAGAAGCTCGTCGTAGCGCGATGCCAGTCGCTGGTAGTTAACGAGCATCACCTCACATCGCGGCGGACGGCTTACGAGGCGCGCAACGCGAGGAGGGGGAGCGAGACACTCCTCGGCCTCCGTGAACCAAGCGTCGAAGGCTGAAAGAGGTGCGACGACGACCATGCGTTCTACGCGTCCGCGCTGCCGTTCACAGGCGTACAGAGCGTACGCCACCGACGTCTTGCCCGCTCCTGGGACCGAGAAGTTTGCGCCGTTGGATAGCGCGAGTAGATGAGCGAGATCACGCACCTGAAAGGTCTTGAGATCGCGCACAAAGCCGGCCGTTTTCAGCAGGGATTGCACCTCCTCTTCGGGCACCGGAGTCACTCCGGCCCGAAGAGCCTCCGCAACTTCGTCTCGCTCGCCGACCGCCTTCGCAAGCAGGGCCGAGACCTGCGCATCGGGAAGAAACGCGCAGCGGTGATCTTGCAGAAGCTGTCCCAGCCACATACGCCGTGCAAGAAAGCGCTCTACCGGGACAGCAACTTCATCGTCGGAGATGCGCTCGGTCCGATCCGGCGCCACGTTGCGCACGAGGGCTCGCCACAACTCCTCGGGAACCGGGCCATATCGACTGATCCCGATCCGCGGGGGAACAGGCAGAAGACGGGCGCGGAGTTCGGGCGAGGGGGCTATTTCGTGGGGATTGAGTGCTTCTCGAAGTCAGTTTCGAGTGCGTGGACAGCCTTGCGCAACTTCCCGAACGCAACGCCGAGACTCTTCTTCTTGCGGGAGTCGAACTCCTCGTCATCACGAACGAGGCGGAGGGCGTCGAGTGCCTTTTCGACCTGTCGCGTCGCCGTTTTCACGTGCGCGCTTGGTGCCTCAATCTTGTCGGCGTCCGCTTCCTCGCGGCGCTTGTCGCGAATGCCTGTTGCGAAGGCGGCGCCGACCGATTCCTTGATCTGATCACGGTCGAGAACGACATTTGTGCCAAGGACCTCAACGCGCTTGTCATGCTGCGTGACGATGTCCAGAAGACGCTTCACGTTGGCCTCGGCAGGCTGGTCGCCATCAGCGCCATCAGGCGTCCCGAGGAGCACTTCCACACCGGCTGGCTTCGGCTCAGGAACATCCTCCTCGACGCCGACGAGAGTGTCGGCGAAGCGGCCAATCTCTTCGTCCTCTTCAAGTGTCGGGAGCACATAATCCGACACGAGTTCATCGTCAACGCGACGGAGCGCGTGAACGTTCTTCACGCCGACGGCGACTGACAGCAGCCAGGACTCTAGAAGCCGCCGAGCCCGCTCAGGATCCGAGTCCGACAGCGGTCGGTAACGGCTCATCAAGCCACGGAGCTGTTCTAGCTCTACGGTGTCGAAGAAGGTCAGTTTCAGCCGATCCGCCGGAATCGTTTGCATCTGCCTGATGAGATCAAGCATCTCTAGCCTCAACTTGACCTCCTCTTCCCCCTTCTTTGGCTTGCCGGGCGAGTACCTAAGGTCGCGGGCGATCTGAGCCGCAGGCATCTTGTGTTTCTCGTACATGTCCTCGACGAAAAGCAGTTCGTTCGTCAGGGTGTAGTCCTCCTTGAGTTCCTTCTGCATCTGAAGGCGTAGCTCGAGTAGAGCTAACTCGGATTCCGTTGCTGTTTCCGGCAGCACGGCAACTCTGAGATATCGCTTCGACGGATCCTCGAGCTCGCGCATGGCAACTGCGCGCGTATTGGCGTTAATGAGAACGCCCTTGTGGGTCATCACGCCCGCGTGCTGCTGGCCCTCACTGTTCAGGGACTCCTTCAGAGCCGCGAAAGCCTCGATCGACCGAGCTTCCTTTACGTGCTCCGCAAGTACGCGTTGAGCGTCATCCCCAAGTGGCTCTTTGCTCAATTCGCCCCACCGTGGATCGTCCTGCAGCTGAGACCTAAGCCGGTGCGAATTCGGGTTCAACAGCACTTCGTCGGCCCCGATGGCGATCGCCTTGCAGAACTTCTCGCCCGAGCCGAGCTCGATCCTCTCGACGCCGTACTGGCGGTCAGGAGGCATCTTGCTGACTTCGTTCAGCAGATCCTTGATGCGCTGTACGCGCTGAGCCTCGGTTATCTGTGCCACGACGGTTCCTCCGCCACCGATTTCGTCGAATTGGGGATTGGCCGAGTCTAGAACTTGCGGCGGTCGAAGGAGGATGACGACAGGCGAAAGCACGAACTGGCCCGTAGACTCGACCCGCCGGCCCCCTTCGGCGATGACGTCCGATGGCTCGGCATGCGGCAGGTTCAACCGGGCGATCCAGACCCGCAACCTCTGGTCGGCAGAGATTTCGCTGCGCGAACTCGGCACAGTCCCGCTCGTTGGTGCGCTCGCATACCTCGACCTTCTCGCGGAGCTGAAGCCGGAAAGCTTGAAGCCGCCGCGGTGCGTTGGCACGGCCGCCTCGAGGTCGAGACGCCGCTCCTAAGCCTGGCCGACTCGCAGCTCGCGATTGCTGCGCTTGCCGCGCTGTGCGCGGGTGACCGAGACGCAGTCGAAATCCTGCGGCGGCTGTTACGTCGAGTACGGCCGACTGCCGTCTCCCCCATCGGCTGAAGGGCACTTATTTTTCAGTCGCCCGTGCCCGTAATGGGTGATCAATACTTCACTACAGACCTGCGGCTGCGGGCGACACACAAATCTAGATCCATCGGGCAAGCCCCGGAGCTTCGTGAGAGGTCACGGCCGCCGTGGGCGCGGCAAGGGCTGGGTCGAGCAGGGGTACCTCTTCGTCCGCGACAATGGGAAGCGCAAGGCTCTTCATCGAGTGGTCGTTGAAGAGCGAGAGGGTCGCGTCCTCCTTCGCGACGAGGTCGTACACCACGCGGACCACAACCGGTCCAATGACGATCCGTCGTACGGGGGCTTTTGGCTCGACCATGCGGCTGCTGCCGACGGATGATCGGGGCATTCTAGGCTCGCTCGCGCGCGCGCCAGTGCGTCCGGTGATCCGGCGCGATCGCCCACCAGGACGGCTGGCAGCTGCCACGCACGCGCACACCAGGAAAGGACTCACTACGGTCTCACCTGCCCGCCCTACCCTCCGGCGCACGAGGGGGCGAAACCCCGCCCCCGCAACCCGAAGGAGCACAATGCGGAAGTCCCTTGCTCTGGTGGCAGCCTTCGCTGCCGTCGCCACGATCGCTTCCGCCGCGTACGCCGCGGCTCAGCCCTCCTCAACACTTCACACCGTGTCCGGCCCTCCGCCCACTGTGAAGATCACCGCGCTGGCGGGCGCGACGAAGTACGACACGACGAAGCTCACCGCCCCCGCCGGCAAGGAGTTCCTACTCGTCTTCACCAACAAGTCGACGGCGAAGCACAACGTCAGCCTCGAGAATGGCGAACTCGAATACGGCGCCACGCTCACGATCGGCAAGGGGACGACCGCCACGATCTTCACGCTCAAGGCGGGCAAGTATCACTTCTACTCGTCTGTCGGCAAGGACGAGAACGAAGGGGATGTCGGGCACTCTCACCGTCAAGTAGCTGCGCTCGAGCGGGGGGCGGGTCGAGCAAGCACCCGTCCCGCCCCCGCGCGGCGAAACGGCCGACGCGACGACGGCAAGTCGTGCGAGAGCGCGTCGCGGCCGGCAGCCTCCACCGATCCGGCCATTCACCCCCGACCATCTAGAGTCAATCGCGATGGCGAGTTCAGCGTCGCGGAGCTGCTCGAGTCCCGCCGCGGCGAGGATCTCGACCTCTGGGCGCGCACGATCAACCCGCAGTTCACGCGCGTCCTCAAGACGATCGGCTTCGACCGCACGTGGGCGCGCGCCGAGGGCGCGTACCTCTTCGACTCCGACGGCAACCGCTATCTCGACATGCTCGGCGGGTTCGGGATGTACAACGTCGGCCGCAACAACCCGCGCGTCCGCGCCGCGCTCGTCGAGGCGCTCGGGCTCGACACGCCGGGGATGCTCGCGATGGGGACGACGCTCCTGCCCGGCCTGCTCGCCGAGGAGCTCGATCGGCATCGCCGGCGGGCGGATCGAGCGCTGCCTCTTCACGAGCAGCGGCACG
Organism: uncultured Actinomycetes bacterium; assembly: GCA_963767525.1. Lineage (GTDB taxonomy): Bacteria > Actinomycetota > Thermoleophilia > Gaiellales > Gaiellaceae > Palsa-739. The sequence continues at coordinate 659,901 of CAVYEH010000001.1, read as the reverse complement.
GAGGCGGTCGAGGCGGCGCTCAAGCTCGGCCGCGCCGCCACCGGGCGCGCGCGTGTCGTCTCGTGCGACCACGGCTTCCACGGGCTGACGCTCGGGTCGCTCTCCGCGAACGGCTGCCCCGAGTTCACCGACCGTTTCCAGCCGCTCCTGCCCGGCTTCAGCCGCGTCCCGTTCGGCGATCTCGCCGCGCTCGAGAAGGAGCTGCTGCGCGAGGACGTCGCCGTCTTCCTCGTCGAGCCGGTGCAGGGGAAAGGCGTCCATCTCCCGCCCGACGGCTACCTCGAAGGCGCGCAGGAGATCTGCCGCCGCTACGGGACGCTCTTCGCGGTCGACGAGGTGCAGACCGGCTTCGGGCGCACCGGAAGTGTCTTCGCGTTCCAGCACTGGGGGCTCGAGCCGGATCTCGTTCCCGTCGCGAAGTCGCTCTCGGGCGGCTATGTGCCCGTCGGCGGGCTGCTCATGTCACGCGCGGTGCACGAGGCGGTCTTCGACTCGATGGAGCACGCGGTCTCACACGGCTCGACGTTCGCGCCGAACGAGCTCGGGATGGTGGCGGGACTCGCGACACTCCGCGAGCTGCGCAGACAGCGGCTCGTCGAGGCGAGCGCGCACCTCGGCGAGCGCCTGCTCGAGCTGACGCAACCGCTCGTCGAGGAGTTCAACGTCGTGCGCGACGTGCGCGGGCTCGGGCTCATGTGGGCGATCGAGTTCGCCGAGCCGGCGTCGGGCAGCGTGACGTGGCGGCTGATGGAGCGGATGCAGGAGGGACTCTTCGCGCAGCTCGTGACCGGGCCGCTCTTCTCCAAGCACCGGATCCTCACGCAGGTCGCCGGCCACAACATGGCCGTCGTCAAGGTGCTGCCGCCGCTCGTGCTCTCGGAGAGCGACGTCGACGAGTTCGCGGACGCACTGCACTCGACGATCGCGTCGGCCCGGCATATGCCGGTGTCGCTGACGAAGTTCACGCTCGCGGCCGCAGCGCGGCGCTAGCGCGAAGGCCCGAGCATCTGGAAGTCGAACCCGGTGCTCGCCGGTACCCAGCCCGCGGCGGGGTCGTACACGAAGCAGTGGACCTCGGCCGTCGCGCCCCCGTTCGACGCGAGCTTTTCGGCGGCAACCGCACAACTCGGCGGGTTCGCCGCCGCGCCGCTCCCCGCGATGGTGAGCGTCGGCGTGACGCTGAGACGCGGCTGCGGGAACGACGATTTGTTCAGCCCGAAGGTGTTCCCGCTGATCGTGAGCGTGTAGACGCCCGGGCTTCTCTCCGTGCCGTGCGACAAACCGCCGATGAGCTTGCCGCTCGCGGACATGCTGCCCGAGACGAGCGTGACCGGCTGCGGCGCCTTGACCAGGGCGAGGCTCGCCGCGAAGCCGGCGCCGCCGAGCGCGGCGAACAGGGCGATCATCGCGACGATCAGGGCCGGTGATGGAAGGCGGCGGCGCATGGCGGGACTATTCCTTATCCGCGCTCGATTGGCAACCCGCGCTTCGACCACTCGCTCCACGAGCCGGGATAGAGGCGCCCCTCGCGGCCGGCGAGCCACGCGCGGTGAATGGTGATGCACGAGCTGACTCCCGACCCGCAGTACGCGGCGAGCTCGCCCTCCGGCAGTTCTGCGGGGAACGGCTCCATCCACGGCGCGTTCGCGGCGCCGGGGATGCGGCCGGGCGGGTCGTCGATCGGGTTCGGCTCGCCACGCCAGCGGCTCGCGGCGCGCGCGTCGACAAGCGCAAGCGACGGATCGCCGAGGCGCCGGGCGATCTCGTCCGCCTGGATCGTGTCTCCGTCGCGCTCGCGCGGGACGAACTCGAGCGGCGCGATCTCCTCCTCGCCTGCACGCAGCGCTCCGCCCCACTCCTCGATCCCGCCGAGCAGCACGGTGCAGTCGTCGTGGCCGAAGTGGCGCAGGAGCCACCAGAGCCGTTCCGGACCGCCGCCCGAGCCGTACGCGACGACGAACACGCCGTCGCCAATCCCTGCGCGGCCGGCCGCGGCCGCGAACCGCTCCGCCGACGGCAGCGGATGCCTCCCCGCGTCAGGTACCGAGAGGTCGGAGAGATCCGCGTCGACATCGAGGAACGACGCACCGGGAACATGCCCGGCGAGATAGGCGCGCCGGCCCGCCTCGGGATCCGTGAGCTCCCAGCGGCAGTCGACGAACTGGTACTTCATGTCCCGACGACCTCTGAGCGGCGCTCGAGGAAGACGACGTCGCGCCATGTCCTGCCCATCTCGCCGAGCCGCTCGCGCACACCGACGTCCCGAAAGCCGCATGCGCGATGGAGCCGAAGCGACGCGACGTTCTCCGGGAAGATCCCCGCCGTCAGCGTCCAGTATCCGGCGGCTTCCGAGCGCGCGACGAGCTCGTCGAGAAGGGCGCGCCCGACGCCGGTGCCGCGCGCAGTTTCGCCGACGTAGACGCTCACCTCGGCGACGCCGCGATAGACACAGCGCCCGGAGCTCGGCGAGAGCGCCGCCCACCCGACGACGGCACCGTCGCGCTCGGCGACGAGCCGCACGTCGGGATGGGCCGCGTCCCACGACTCCCAGCTCGGCGCCTCGGTCTCGAAGGTCGCGTCCCCCGACGCAATGCCTTCCTCGTAGATCGCTCGCACGGCCGGCCAGTCGGCGGCGACGAGATCCCGCACGGAGCTCACTTCGAGGGGCTCGGCGACCAGACCGCCGCGAGGATCCCGAGGCAGACGAGGACGCTGCCGCCGACCCAGCGCTCGATCTTCGCGATCCTCTCGGTGCCGCGGAGCCGGTCGGCGACGCTGCCCGCGGCAACGGCGTAGAGACTGTCGCTGAGGAACGCGAGCGCCGTGAAGCTCAGACCGAGCACGAGCGTCTGCAGCCACGGGCTTGACGCGTGCGGATCGACGAACTGCGGCAGGAACGCGAAGACGAAGACGATCATCTTCGGGTTCGTGAGGTTGACGACGACGCCCTGCGTGTACGCGCGCCTGAGTGTGCGCGGCACGGGCTCCTCCGCTACCTCGTCCGCTCCGCGCCGGAGCAGGCGGCGCACGCCGAGGAACAGGAGGTACGCCGCGCCCGCGTACTTCACGACGTCGAACACGGCCGGCGAGGCGACAACGAGCGAGGAGAGACCCGCGGCCGCAAGCGCGACGTACACGAACGTCGCCGTCGTGATTCCCGCGACCGAGGCGATCCCGCCGGCGCGTCCCATCTCGATGCTCCGCGTCACGACGTACAGCACCGCCGGGCCAGGGACGAGCAGGATCGCGACCGCGGTCACGAGGAAGACGGCGTAGGCCGAAGACGACGGCATCCCGAGAACGTACAGATGTGATTGGCTCCAGCCGTGGACGCGAACATCTGGACCGACGACTGGGGCGAGCAGGGCGAGGACTGGAGCGGCGGCGGCGCGCTCGTGAAGCGCCTCGTACCGAGCGGCGCGTTCCTCGGCGCAAGCCTCTACGAGCTCGGTCCCGGCAACTTCGTGATCTTCCACTTCCACCATGGCTCCGACGAGCTCCTCGTCGTCCTCCGCGGCACGCCGACGCTGCGCACAATGGACGGCAAGCGGCGTCTCGAGGAGGGCGAGGTCGTGCACTTCCCGCCGGGACCCGACGGAGCGCACGAGCTGCGCAACGACACGGACACGCCCGTCCGCTACGTCATGGCGGGCACTCGCGTCTCGCCCGAGATCGCGGAGTACCCAGACCTGAAGCAGGCGACCGGCCAGTCGACGCACGGGATCTTCTTCGTCCACGACTTGACGTCTTCCGAGTGAGTGCCTACGCTGATCGCCTGATGTTGCTCGCGAATGTGATGAACCGGATCCCGGTGGGCGGTACCGCTCCCACCGGACTGCGCGACCGCTAGGTCCGCGCACCGCCCCGGCCTTCTGGGCCACAGGTGCGGCCTCCGTTCTCCATTCCATCCACTTCGATCTTCTGAAGGAGCAGCATGACTCTCGCAGCACCCACATCCGATTTGACCCCACGTCTCAACCGCGAGACGCCCGCCGTCGAGGTGCGCGACCTGCGGAAGACGTTCAACCGCAAGGACAAGAAGGCGGGCCGCTTCGCCCGCAAGCGTCCGTGGCCGGCGCTCGACGAGGTCACGTTCACGATCACGCGCGGCGAGTGCGTCGCGATCCTCGGCCAGAACGGCTCGGGGAAGTCGACGCTCGTCCGTCTCCTCTCGACGCTGCTCATCAACGACGGCGGAGAGGCGCGGATCTTCGGCCATGACGCGTTCGAGGAGACCTCGGCGATCCGCCGGCTCGTCAACCGCGTCTCGGTCGAGGCGTCGTTCTTCAAGAAGATGTCCGCGGCCGAGAACCTCTCGTACGCGGCGCGCTTCTACGGCATGACGCCGAGCCAGACCCGCGTCGCGATCCCCGAGATCCTCGAGCAGGTCGGCTTCCCCGCCGAGCGGCGCAACGAGGCGATGGAGAACCTGTCGCGCGGCATGCAGCAGAAGGTCGCCCTCGCGCGGGCGCTCCTCACCTCGCCGGTCCTCCTGCTCCTCGACGAGCCGACGACGGGTCTCGACCCGCGGTCGAAGCTCGAGGTGCAGGAGTTCATCCGGCAGGTGCGGGCCGAGCACGACGCGACGATCCTCCTCTGCACGCACGACATGGCCGAGGCGGAGGCGCTCGCCGATCGCGTCGGCCTGCTCGACCGCGGGAAGCTCCTGTTCCTCGAGCCGGTCGAAGACGTGAAGAAGCGGTTCGGCGTCGAGACGCTCGAGGAGGCGTTCTTCGCCGCGACCGGGCGCGAGTTCGAAAACGAGGCAACCGAAGACGACGAGTACAGGGAGGTGTTCGGAGGATGACTGCTTATGCCATAGAGGCCCGGCGCCAGTTCGTCGGCCTGTTCGGGATCGTCGAGCGGAACGTCTACCTCACGAAGCGCTACTTCCTCTGGGACGTCGCCTTCATGGTCTGGACGATCGCGAACACGCTCACGATCGTGTTCATCGCCCGCAACCTGCAGCAGTCGCCGGAGAAGGTGAACGCCGCGGAGACGGCGTTGCTCGTCGGCGCGGTGATCTGGGCGTTCCTCGGGATCATCTTCGAGTTCATGACGGAGACGGTCGCGTGGGAGCGCTGGGAAGGGACGATCGAGTACACGTTCATGGCCCCGCTGTCGCGGTTCGTCCACCTGGGCGGGCAGGGCGCCTTCGCGGTGCTCTACGGGATCATCCGGGCGACGATCCTCTTCTTCGCAGTCGCCGCGCTGCTCGGGATCCATGCGCCGAACGCGAACTATCCGGCGGCGCTCGCGCTGCTCGCGATCGGCTCGCTCTCGTTCATCGGGATCGGGATCATGACCTCGGTCCTGCCGCTCGTCTCGCCGGAGAAGGGCGCGCAGCTCGGCTTCGTCGCGCAAGGCTTGATGCTCGTGGTGTCGGGCGTCTACTACTCGGTGACCGTCATGCCGGAGTGGATGCAGTGGCTCTCGAAGATCTCGCCGGCGACGTACGTGCTGCGAGGCGAGCGGGCGGCGATCCTCCAGGGGCAGGGGCTCGCCTGGGCGGACGTCTGGCCGTTGCTGATCATCGCCGTCTTCGCGACGCCGATCGGGCTGGCGATCTTCCGCGTCGGCGAGCGCCACGCGAAGAAGACCGGGAAGCTGAAGCGGGCCGGCTGATGAGCGGCTGGTTCAGGGAGGACGCGGGCGTCCGCTACGACGAGTCGACGGGCGACGAGTTCGAGCCAGCGACGATCGCGGCGACGGTCGAGTTCCTCGAGTCGCTCGCGGGCGGCGGTGCTCTCGAGCTGGCGATCGGCACCGGCAGGATCGCGGTGCCGCTCGCCGCTCGGGGCATCCGCGTCGCCGGGATCGACTACGCGCCGCCGATGATCGAGCAGCTCCGCCGCAAGACGGACGCCGTCGATGCGGTCGTCGGCGACATGACGACGACGCGGGTCGAGGGGACGTTCTCGCTCGCGTATCTCGTCTTCAACTCCATCAACAACGTCACGACGCAGGAGGGTCAGACGGCGGTATTCGCGAACGCCACGGCGCATCTCGCGCCGGACGGGTGCTTCGTGATCGAGGTCGGCGTCCCGCCGGACCGGCCGTTGACGGTGTTCGACCTCCGCGACGAGCACGTCGGAGTCGACGAGTACGACGCGCTCACGCAGCGGCTTGTCTCCCATCACTTCTCGCTGCGTGACGGAGAGTGGAAACGCGCAGCAGGAGAGTTCCGAGCCGTCTCACCGCCCGAGCTCGACCTCATGGCGCGGCTCGCCGGGATGGAGCTGCGCGAGCGCTGGGGCGACTGGGACCGCTCGCCGTTCACCGCCGAGAGCACGAAGCACGTTTCCGTCTGGCAGAAGCCGTGAGGTAACGACGACAGCCACTCCTAGTGCGATCCTCTGCGTGTGTTCTTTCGGCTGAGTAGCTGGGAGTTGTGGCTCATCGTCGCCGGCGTCGTCTTCGTCTTCGTCGCTGCCGGCTACGGGATCGGTCGCGCACTGCGGAAGCATTCAGAGTCGCTGCGCGAGCCGGTCGGGACGGTACAGGGCGCCTTGCTGGCACTCGTCGGACTCATCCTGGCGTTCGGCCTGACGCTGGCGATTGGCCGGTACGACACGCGCCGCGCTGCCGTCGTCGACGACGCAAACGCGATCGGCACGACCTTCCTGCGGGCGCAGATGCTGCCCGAGCCGGTACGAAGCCGCTCACTCGCGTTGATCGTGCGCTACACGGACGCGAGCATCGCGCTCTCGAAGGCAGTGCCGACCACACCGGCTTTCGCGACGGTAGTCGCCCGGGAGAACATCCTCATCCGTCGGCTGTGGCACCTCGCCGGCGAGGACATGGCGGCAGACCCGAGAGGCAACGCCTCACGCCTGTATGTCGAGACCCTCAACGAGATGATCAATCTGCAGACAGTTCGGATTGCGGCACTCAACAACCGCATTCCAGGTGCCGTTCTCGGGCTGGAAGTGCTCGGCACTGCGTTCGCATTCGGACTGCTTGCGCTCTTCACCGCGATGCTCGGCCGCGGCGCAACGACCGTTGCACTCGCCGCCGCGCTCGTGACGGTACTGCTGCTGGTCACCTTCGACCTCGATCGCCCCACCCGAGGCCTCATCACCGTCCCGGATTCAGCGCTCGTGGGACTGCGGGCATCGATGGTGCTGCCACCGGCCGCAAACGCGCCATAACGAACCGGATAGCGTTCGCGTGTGATCGCGCGCGCCCGTCGCTCCTGCCTCAGCGTCCCCGCTTCGAGCGAGCGGATGCTCGCGAAGGCGCCGTCGCTCGGCGCGGACGAGGCGATCGTCGATCTCGAGGACGCCGTCGCGCCCGAGGGCAAGATCGCGGCGCGCGAGCTCGCCGTCGCCGCGGTGCGGAACGGGCCGCTCGCGCGGACGACCGCGATCCGCGTCAACGTGCGCGGCTCCGAGTGGTGGGAGGACGACCTGCGCGCCGCGGCGGAAGCGCATCCCGACGTCGTCGTACTCCCGAAGGTCGAGTCTGCGGAAGACGTGTCCGCTGCGGCCGAGCTGCTGCCGCCGGGCGTCGGCCTCGAAGCACAGATCGAGACGGCGCGCGGGCTCGCGAACGCCGACGAGATCGCTGCGGCGGGCCATGGTCTCGAAGCGCTCATCTTCGGTCCGGCGGATCTCGCGGCGTCGCTCGGGATTCCCGTCCTCACGATCGGGGACGGCGCGAACGACTACGCCTTCGCTCGCGTCGTCGCGGCCGCACGCTCGTGCGGGCTTCAGGCGGTCGACGGCCCACACGCCCGGCTCGGTGACGACCTCGGGCTCGTCGTCTCGGCCCGCCGTGCGTTCGAGCACGGCTACGACGGCAAGTGGGTGATCCACCCAAGCCAGATCGCACCGGTGCACCTCGTCTTCACGCCGTCGCCGGCGGAGGTCGAGCGCGCGAGACGAATCCTCGACGCGCCGCACGGCGCTGTGCGGTTCGAAGGAGAGCTCATCGACGTGGCCTCACGCCGTCTTGCGGAGTCTCTCCTCAGGCGCGCCGGGCTCTTCTCCGAGCCGCCTTCCGCCGTTTGACTTCCGGCACCGCGAGCACGCCGCGGTACCAGAGGTGTAAAACAGCTCCTAGCCCGACGGCGAGTCCTCCCGCGATGAGCTTGAGGCGCGCCATCGGGGCGACCGCAATCCAGCCGACCATCCGCCACACCGGACTCAACCCCATATGAAAGGACCAGTTGACATGACCACCACTAAGGCAAGAGTCGCAGACGCGACGACGCACGTCCGCCCGTACGTCGAGCGCGCGCTCCGGGACGAGGAGCTGCGCCGCAACGTGAAGGACGCGTATGTCTCCGCGCGCGCTCTCTACGACAGCCTGCTGTCGCGCAACAACGTCAGCCACGTGGCGACAAAGCTCGTGACCGACGAGGACGTCCAGACCGAGCTGCGGAACGTCGTCGCCCAGCTCCGCAGCGCCGCGGGCCGCGTCCATGCCGAGCAGGGGAAGGAAAAGGCCGTGGAGCGCAGCGCCCGCCACAGCTTCCTCCTTGTCGCCGGCATCGCGATCGGCCTCCTCGTCAACCCGGTGACCGGCCCGTCGCTGCGCGGTTGGCTCAAGCGGAAGATCTTCGGCGGCAGTGGTGACGGCTTCGTCTACCACGACGGCAACGGCACGCCGTTGAAGTAGGTCGCGGGATTGGCCCATTCCGGCGTGGACGTGGCGACGGACGAGCTCCTCCGGCAGCTGGGCGCGGCGCCGGAGGAGACGGGGCTGTTCCTCGATTTCGACGGCGTGCTCGCTCCGATCGTCGCGCGGCGGGAGGACGCGGTCGCGCCGCCGGAGACGCGGGCCGAGCTCGAGCGACTCGCCGCGCGGTACGCGCTCGTCGCGGTCGTGAGTGGGCGCGCGGGCGAGGACGTCCGGGCGCGGATCGGTGTCGACGGTGTCGTGTGCGTCGGTTCGCACGGGCTCGAAGCGGAGCCGCTCGCCGAGCGCTGGCGGGGGGCTCTCGCGGCGTTTGCAGCCGACGCGCCGTGGCCGCCAAACGCGATCGAGGCGAAGGGTCTCGCAGTCGCGTTCCATTTCCGCGACCGCGACGACGAAGCTGCCGCTGTGCGAGAGCTCGACCGGATCGCGGACGCGGCGCGCGATGAAGGCCTCGTCGCGCGGTACGGGCGAAAAGTGCTCGAAGTTCTCCCGCCCATCGACGCAAACAAGGGGACGGCGGTGCGGCGGATGCTCAAGGAGCGAGGCCTGCGGCGCGCCCTCGCGGCAGGGGACGACACGACGGATCTCGACGCGTTCGCCGCGCTGGACGGTCTCGATGTCGCGCTGCGCGTCGCGGTCGGCTCGGCCGAGGCGCCGGCGGCACTCCTCGACGCAGCCGATGTCGTCGTGCGCTCAACCGACGAGTTCCTCGCTCTGCTGCGCGCGCTCTAGCTCTTCGAGACCTTGCACGCGGTGCCGTAGGCGCAGATCTCCGCCCAGCCGTTGCCGATCTCGGACGCGTCGAACCGCATCGCGATCACTGCGTTCGCACCCTTCGCTTCGGCCTCCTCGATGAGGCGCTCGACCACTTGCTCGCGGCTGGCGATCAGTGCCTTCGTCTGGCCCTTGAGCTCCCCGCCGACGATCGACTTGAGGCCGGAGCCGAACTGGGAACCAAGATTGCGCGCACGCACCGTCAGCCCGAACACCTCGCCGAACACCTCGTCGACCGTGTAACCGGGGATGTCGTTCATCGTCGTGACGATCATTCGGGATCTCCTTCCAGGGAATTGATCATTTCGATTGAGCCGGGGCGCACGTGCAGATCGGGCATCGGCATCCCACGCCCGAAGATCGTCTGCACCATCACCTGCCACTTCACATCATCACTGGAAGGCACCTCGAGGACGGAGTCGTCCTCGAACGTGACCCGCAGTGTCCAATCCTGGGTCGCCGTCGCACTACGTACTCGAGCTCGGGCGGCCGCAAGCTCGATGACGCGAGGGTGCAGCTCGGCGGGAGCGACCTGAATGTGCGCCACGTACTCCAGGTCCTCAGAGCTCAGATCGAGCGAAATGTGGTCGATCCGGTACGCAAAGCCGAACGATTCGAAACCGGCGAGCGGAAGGACGAACTCGCCGTCAACCTCGCCCACGACATAGCGACTCAGCGGTTCGCCTCCTTGTTGAGGACGTCCCACGCGAGACGCACGTGTTCCTCCGTCGTCCGCGCGTTGCCGATGGCTAGACGGAGGACGTAGCGCCCGTCTAGCTTCGTCTGCGTGATGAAGATCTCACCCGACGCGTTCACGCGCTTCAGGATTTCCTCGTTCTCCGCGTCCGTGCCGTTCCAGCGGAAGACGACAAGGGAGAACCGCCGCGGCGCGACAAGCTCCCAGACGTCGCTCTCCTCGACCCAGCTCGCGAACAGCTCCGCTAGGCGGATGTGCTCGCGGAGGATCGCGCGCAGACCTTCGGCGCCGTAGACGCGCAGTGTCGCCCACAGCTTGAGCGAGCGGAAACGGCGGCCGAGCGGCGGCCCGAAGTCCGCGAGCGAGAACGCCTCGTCGTCGCTGCGCAAGTACTCGGGCGTGAGCGTGAACGCCTCGCGCCACTCGTCGGGCCGTGACGTCCAGACGAGCGAGCAGTCGGTCGGGACGAGCAGCCACTTGTGCGGATTGATGACGAGACTGTCGGCCAGCTCGACGCCATCCTGCGACCACCGCTCCTCCTCGCAGATCCACGACGAGCCCGCGTATGCGGCGTCGACATGGAGCCACGAGCCTGCCGCATGCGCCGCCGCCGCGAGCTCGCGGACCGGATCGACCGACGCAAACGACGTCGTGCCGACGGTCGCGACGACGCACGCGACGTCGTCGAGGCGCTCGGGGACGGTCATGCGCAGCTCGTCATCGACCGGCTGCTTGCGCAGCTCCATCCCGAGCATCCGCGCGTCCTTCTCCACGGAGGAGTGCGCGTGCTCGGAGCAGACGACGACGTTGCGTCCTGTGACATGCCGCGCGGCGATCAACGCGGCGAGCGTCGAGGTCGACGCGGTGTCCTCGATGTGGCCGTGCCAGCCGTCGGGCAAGCCGAGGAGCTGCCGCACCCAGTCGGCGACACGCAGCTCGAGCTCGGTCGACGCAGGCGAGGCGCGCCAGACGATCGCGACCTGGTTCATCGCGGCGGCGAGCATCTCGGCGAGGATCGCCGGCTCCGACGACGTCACCGCGAAGTACGAGAAGAACCGCGGGCTCTGCCAGTTCGTCAGCGCGGGGACGATGAGCTCGTCGAGATCGCGGAGGACATCCGCGAAGGTCTCCGGCTGCTCGGGCGCCGACGCCGGGAGCTTCGCCGCGAACTCGCCCGGCTTGACCTGCGCGAGCACCGGCAGCTCGTCGACGCGTTCGAGATAGCGCGCCGCCCACTCGAGCGCCGCGGCGCCGTCCTCCCGAAAGTCGATGCTCACGAGTGCGAGTCTGACGGATCTGTGAGGTTGCGGCCCCGGTCGCAGCTACCCAGCATCGTGGTCTCGCGCCTTATCCATCTCCAGGGGAGGGTTTCTCATGAACTACCGGCACACCCACACGCGCCGCCTCGTAGCCGCCATCGTGGTGGCAGGCGGTGTTGTCTTGGCGCTGACGCTCGCGCTGTCGGCGCGTTCCGCGAACCACCGCGCCGCCGGCACAGCCACGGTGAGCTTCTACCATCAGGACAAACTGCTGGGCTCGCGAGACGTAGCAGGCGGCACGACGTTCGACGTTGTGTGGAAGCAACCGGGCTGCAGCAACGGCTACATCTCCCCGCCCGTGGCGTCCACGTGGTCCAGCGCGTCGACCGGAGCGACAGGTGCCCCAGTCATGGCGCCGTGCAACAGCACCAGCAAATTCACGTGGCCGGACGACTGGGAATGCACCCTCTGGATTCAGCCTCCCAAGGGCATCGAATGCCACTGGACGTACAAGCAGAAGGTGACCTCAAGCTCTCTCAGGATCCCGAGCCCCAGCGGTGGTGGCGTCGCCTCCCTCTATCTCTACAAGTGGACCGCGCTGTATGCGTACCTCAGCGCGCCGGGACAGCCGACGAAGAAGGTCGCGGTCCCGGCCGGAGCGGACACGATCACGTTCGCTGCCGCCGGCTAGCCACCCCACTGAGAGAGCTGCTCCTTGACCGGGGAGCGGCTCTCTCGGCCCCGGCGGTTGCGTCGCGGACCGCCGGTCCCTAGCATCGCGCTCTACGTCTCGCAATCCAGAAGGAGAGGGTTTCCATGAAGCACCTGCACACCCGGACGCGTCGATTGCTCGCCGTGGTCCTGCTCGTGGGCGCTGTGAGCCTCGCTGCAGGTCTGGCGCTCTCGGCACTCACCGCGAACGCCGCTCACGGCTCCACCCCGACTACGGTGAGCTTCTATCACCACGGAACGCTGCTGGGCTCGATCCCGGTTGCAGGCGGCCTTGACGTCGTCTGGAAGAACGGGGCGTGCAGCAACGGCTACGCATCTCCACCGGTGGCTTTCACGTGGACGGACACCTCGACAGGAGTTGCGAGCGCTCCGGTCATGGGGCCGTGTGGTCATGTCCCCGGGTCGATGTCGCTCTTCCCCGCGAATGACTTCGAGTGCCACTTCTGGCCGTGGTATCCGACGACCGATTGCAACTGGACGTACAAGAAGGGGTCCGGAGCTACGACCAGCTCAGCCAGGGTCGCGAACCCCGGCAAGGCCACCGTCGGCAACCTCTACCTCTTCAAGCGGACCGCGCTGTATGCATACGTCGTCACGCCGGGCAAGCCTGACAAGAAGATCTCTGTCCCGGCCGGAGCCGACAGCATTACGTTCGCCCAGGGCAGCTAACGAACGAACGCGCCAGAGCTGCTCCTGGGCCGGGAGCAGCTCTCGGCGCTACGTGCGCCTCTTCCGCAGCTTGTCGAGCTGCTTCCACGTGCGCGTGTTCGCGACGTCGGCCTTCGTGAGCCAGCCGCGGCGCGCCTGCGCGACGGCGAGCTCGACGTAGCCCTGCGCGCGGATCTGGTGCGCGTCGGAGGTGAGGACGAGCTTCAGTCCCGCCTCCTTCGCCGCGCGCGCGTGGACGTCGCGGAGGTCGAGGCGGTCGGGCTGGCCGTTCATCTCGAGGAGCGTGCCGGTCGCTAGCGCGCCCTCGATGACGCGCTCGACGTCGACGTCGCGCGGCGGGCGCTTGTTGATCCGGCGGCCGGTGAGGTGGCCGATGCAGTCGACGTAGGGGTTCTCCATCGCCTCGAGCACGCGCTCGGTCGGGCGGTTGTCGGGCGCGTTGTGGACGGACGCGACGACCCAGTCGAGCTTCGCGAGGTCCTCGTCGGCCATGTCCACCTCGCCGTTCGAGCGGATGTTCGCTTCGACGCCGGCAAGGATCGTCAGCGCCGGGAACCTCGCGCGCAGCGCCTCGATCTCCTCGAGCTGCGCGTCGAGCCGGCCGTCGCGGAGGTAGTGCGAGTGGTCGGTGACCGCGTAGTACTCGTACCCGCGCGCGACTGCCGCCTCGAGCATCTCGGTGAGCGTGTTCTTGCCGTCGGCCGACCAGTGCGAGTGCGTGTGGAGGTCGCCGCGGACGTCGCGCAGCTCGACGAGCTTCGGCAGCTCCCCGGCACGCGCGGCCTCGAGCTCGCCGGCGTTCTCGCGCAGCTCGGGCGGGATCGGCTCGTAGCCGAGGTGCCTGTAGACGGCGTCCTCGTCGGCGCTCTGGAAGACCTTGCCCGTCTTCGTGTTCGTGACGCCGTACTCGGAGATCGACAGGCCGCGCCGCACGGCGTCCTCGCGCATCGCGACGTTGTGGTCCTTCGAGCCGGTGAAGTGCTGGAGGAGGTTGCCGAACGACTCCGGCGGCACGACGCGAAGGTCGAAGCGGAGGCCGTCGCGGGAGACGACCGTCGCCTTTGTGTCGCCGTGCGCCGCGACGTCGACGACCCAGTCGAACTGCGTGAAGTGCGCGGTCAGCTCCGCCGGATCGGTCGCGCACGCGATGACGTCGAGGTCGCGGAACGTCTCCTTGCGGCGCCGCACCGAGCCGGCCTCCGAGACGGAGATCGCAGCCGGCAGCGCCGCGAGCTCCACGACGACCGCTTGTACCGGCTCGAGCCCGTCGCCGAGAAGCCGCCGGTCGCCGGCCTCCGCCGTCTTCGCCTGGAACGCGAGCGCCGTGAGGATCTTCTCCTCGCTCTTCGCGCCGAGCCCCGCGAGCGCGCGCAGCTTTTCGCCCTCCGCCGCCGCCTTGAGATCGGCGAGCGTCTCGATGCCGAGCTCCTTCCAGATGCGCGCCGCGGTCTTCAGGCCCGAGACCCGGCAGCCGCATGAAGAGGACGACCTCGGGCGGCACGCCGGCGCGCTTCTTCGCGAGCGCCGCGATGTCGCCGGTCTCGACGAGCTCGACGATCTTCTCCTCGATCGTCTTGCCGATTCCCTGGAGCTTCTTCGCATTGCCGTCGAGCGCGAGCTGCGCGATCGACGCCGACGTCTCGCGGATGCGGCTCGCCGCGCGGCGGTACGCGATGACGCGAAACGAGTCGGCGCCTTCGAGCTCGAGCAGGTCGGCGAGGAGGTCGAACTGTTCCGCGACGTGTGCATTCCCCGGAAGCGCGGCCATTTGGCGATCATAGGAGCGTGCCGAAGACCGTCGTCTGTCTCCCGACCTACAACGAGCGCGAGAACCTCGAGCGGATGATCGAGGCGCTCGCGCCGCTCGGCGTCGGCGTGCTCGTGATCGACGACAACTCACCCGACGGCACCGGCGCGATCGCCGACGAGCTCGCCTCGAAGCACGACTGGGTGTCCGTCCTCCATCGCGCGGCGAAGGAGGGCCTCGGCCGCGCGTACGTCGCGGGCTTCCACGAAGTGCTGGCCGGCGATGCCGCGTACGTCGCGCAGATGGACTGCGACTTCTCCCACGACCCGGCCGACGTGCCCCGGCTCATCGCCGCCGTGGAGGCAGGCGCGGATCTCGCGATCGGCTCCCGTTACGTCCCGGGCGGCGGCACGTCGAACTGGGGACTGATCCGCCAGGTCATGTCGCGCGGCGCGTCGGTCTTCACGCGGCTCATCCTCATGCCCGTGCACGACGCGACCGGCGGCTTCAAGTGCTTCCGCCGCGAAGTGCTCGAGGCGATCGATCTCGACTCGATCGATGCTGCCGGCTACGTCTTCCAGGTCGAGACGACGTACCGGGCGCGCCGGAAGGGCTTCCGCGTCGTGGAGATCCCGATTCACTTCGCAGACCGCACTGCCGGAGAGTCGAAGATGAGTTTCGGTGTCGCATTCGAGGGCGTCTGGAAAGTGCCGCGGCTGAGACTGGCTGCGATGATGGGACGGCTCTGATGGACCTTGACGAGGCGACGTTCGACGCGGCTGTCGCAGGCGGGCCGGTGCTCGTCGACTTCTGGGCGCCGTGGTGCCGGCCGTGCAAGGCGCTCGAGCCGATCCTCGCGGAGTTGCCCTTCGAGGTCGCGCGCGTGAACATCGACGTGGAGCCCGGCCTCGCGTCGCGCTTCGACGTCCTCTCGATCCCGACCGTGGTCCTCTTCGCGGGCGGCGAGGCGCTCGGGACGGTGGTCGGGCTCCGGCCGAAGAAGTACTTCGACGCGTGGCTAGCGGAAGTGCTCCCAGCCGCCGAGATCCCGGCGGCACGACGCCTGAGCCCTCCTCGCAACGGCCGATCACGGTGAAGCCGAGCGGGTCTGGCGTCGCGGCGAGCAGCTCGTAGTCCTCGCCGAAGGAGAGGTCGTCGAGAGTCGCGCCGTCGGCGAGCGGGACGCGATCGAGGTCGATCACGAGCCTGCAGCCCGAGCGGCGCGCGATGTGGCCGGCGTCGGGGCCGAGACCATCGGAGATGTCGAGCATCGCGTCGGCGACCCGAGCGAGCTCGCGCCCTTCGGCGGTGCGGATCGGCGGGCGCAGGAGCCTGCCGTCGCGGAACGCGGCGCCGGCGCCGCCGAGCGGCCCGGTCACGATGAGGAGGTCGCCCGGCTGCGCGCCCGCACGGCCAGGCACGCGCTCGGCATGGCCGAGAGCGGTGACGGTGATGACGACGAAGTCGGCCTTCGTCGTGTCGCCGCCGCGAACCGGCACGCCGGCCTCCGCGATCCCCTCGTAGAACGCGATCGCGCCCTCGAGATCCGGCGCCGCGAGCGTCACGACGAGCGCGAGCGGCTCGGCGCCAGAGGCGGAGAGGTCGCTGATGTTCACCGCCGCGGCGCGAAAGCCGAGCTCGCGCCAGTCGAGGAGGTCGAAGCGGAAGTGGACTCCCTCGACGAGCGTGTCCTGCGTCACGACGAGGCCTTCGATCTCAGCCGCGTCGTGCTCGACGCCGACGATCAAGCCGCGCCGCTCGAGCTCGGCGAGGAGCTCGAGCTCCTTCACGGGACTTTCCGCTCCGTCGAGCCTACGCTCATGACTCCGAGTACTTCGCGCGCCCGTCGACCGTGTCGGGATCGAGAGCGGCGAGCGCGTCGTACAGCCGCGCGTGGAACGTGCCCGGCCCGTCTGCGCCGGCTGCGGCGTCCTCGGCGGCGACCTCGTACGCGATGAGCGCCTCGGCAGCGGCCGCGAGCGGATCCTCCGGCTTCACCGCGACGAAGCAGCCGGTGAGCGCGGTGGAGATACAGCCCGTTCCCGTCACGGCCGCGAGCAGCGGATGCCCGTTCGCGACGGAGACGACCCGGTCGCCGTCCGAGACGTGGTCGATCGGCCCGGTGACCGATGCGACGAGACCGAACTGCCTCGCGGCCCCGCGCGCGAGAGCCGGCGGTTCGAGCCCGGTCGCCATCGATTCGACCCCGCGCACCTCGGCCTCCGCGCCGATGAGCGTCGCGACCTCGCCCTGGTTGCCGCGGAGCACGGCGACGTCGACCTCCTCGAGGATCCGCCGCGCCGTGTCCGTGCGGTACCTCGTGGCCCCAACACCAACGGGGTCGAGCACGACCGGGATCCCGCGCGCGTTCGCCGCCTTGCCGGCGAGGAGCATCGCCTCGATCCAGTGGTCGGAGAGCGTCCCGATGTTGATGACGAGCGCGCCCGCGAGGCCGACCATCTCCTCGACCTCCTGCGGCGCGTGCGCCATGACCGGCAGCGCGCCGAGCGCGAGGGTCGCGTTCGCCGTCTCGTTCATCACGACGTAGTTCGTGATCTGGTGGACGAGCGGCTTGCGCTCGCGCAGCTCGCGCAGCGTGCTTCCGGTGCTGATCATTGGCTGACTCCTAACACGTTGACGGGACCTTCGCCTGCGCCGATGTCCACGAGACCCTGCGGCAACCGCGCGCGACGCCGCTTCTGCCGCGCCGCGAGCAGCCTCGAGGAGTGGCAGGCCGCGCGCGAGCAGCGCGGCAAGCGTCGCGGAATGCGTGCAGCCGGCGCCGTGGGTGGCAGCAACGTCGTGACGCATGACCGGGATCTCGTGGTGCTCGACGCCGTCGAAGAGCCAGTCCACCGGCGCCTCCGCATGTCCGCCGGTCACAAGCGCCGCGCGCGCGCCCATCGCAACGAGCGCCTCCGCCAACTCCGCTTGTAACACAGTGTTACTTGCCGTCAGAGCCTGCGCCTCGAGGAGGTTCGGCGTCACGACGGTGGCGAGCGGGAAGATCCGCGACGACGAGCGCGTCGACCGCGTCATCCTCGAGGAGCCGCGCGCCCGAGCTCGCGACCATCACCGGGTCGACGACGAGCGGCACCGGATGCGCATCGAGCCAGTCCGCGACGGTGTCGACGATCGCACGGGAGAAGAGCATCCCCGTCTTCGCCGCGTCGGCGCCGATGTCGTCCCACACCGCGTCGAGCTGCGCGCGGACGAACGCCGGCGGCAGCTCGAACACCGCATCGACGCCGACGGTGCTCTGCGCCGTGAGCGCGACGATCGCCGTCGAGCCGTGCGCGCCGGCCGCGGCGAACGCCTTGAGGTCGGCCTGGATCCCCGCGCCGCCGCCCGAGTCGGAGCCTGCGATGGTCAAACAGCGTGGTGTCAAGAGCCTCCCTTCGCCGGCATGACCCGGATCAGGTTCGACGGGTGTGATCTCAGCCGCGACGCGGCACCCCGGTGCACGAAGGCTAGCGTCTCGGCATGGCCCGAATGCCGCCAGCGCTTGCCTCGTCCGCGACTGCGCAGATCCTCGAGCTGCTCGGCGGCGGGCCGGGCCGCGTGCTCGAGCTCGGGTTCGCGGGAATCCACGCGCCGGTGCTCGAGCTCGCCGGCTGGGACGTCGTCGTCGTGAGCGACGACTGGCAGGCGCGGGAGCGCAGCGACAACGTCTCCGCCGCGCCGGTGGGACGCTTTGACGCGGTCGTCGCGCCGGTCGGCACGGACCTCGCAGGGATCGACGCGGTGCGAATCGTCCTCGTGGACGAGCGCGGTGTCGCTTCAATCGCCTGATGCCTACGACTGCGCTCTGGGACGATCTCCTCACCGGCGACGAGCTCGCGCATCTCGCCGGCGAGCCCGCGCGCGAGGCGCGCACGGCGGCGGTCCCGGCCGAGCTGCACGCGGCGGTGCGCGACGCGCTCGGGCGCCGCGGCATCGCCGAGCTGTACGCGCACCAGGCGCAGTCGTACGCGGCCGCGCGCGACGGCAACGTCATCGTCACGACCGGCACGGCGTCGGGGAAGACGCTCGCGTTCAACCTTCCCGTCCTCGACGCGCTCGCCGCCGACCGCCACGCGCGCGCGCTCTACCTCTACCCGACGAAGGCGCTCGCGCAGGATCAGGCGCGGTCGCTCGCGGAGCTCGGGGTGCCCGGCGTGCGCGCGGCGATCTACGACGGCGACACGCCAACCGACCGGCGGCGGCAGATCCGCGGCTGGGCGAACGTCGTGCTCACGAACCCCGACATGCTCCACATCGGTGTCCTGCCACGGCACGACCTGTGGGGCGACTTCCTCCACAACCTCCGCTTCGTCGTCGTCGACGAGGCGCACGTCTATCGCGGCGTGTTCGGCTCGCATGTCGCGAACGTTCTGCGGAGGCTGCGGCGGCTCGCGCGGATCTACGGCGCCGAGCCGCGCTTCCTCCTCGCCTCGGCGACGATCGCGAATGCCGGCGAGCTCGCGCTCGCGCTGACGGGCGAGGAGGCGACGGTTGTGGAAGGCGATGCCGCGCCTCGTGCCGAACGGACGATCGCACTCTGGAACCCGCCGCTCCTCGACGCGGAAATGGGGATCCGCGCGAGCGCGCTCGGCGAGGCGTCGCGGCTGCTCGCCGGGCTTGCGGGCGCGCGGCCTGCGGACGATCTGCTTCGCGAAGAGCCGCAAGTCGCGCCGAGCTCATCCACCGCTTCGCGGCCGACCGGCTCGACCGCGAGACCGCGGCGCGCCTCGCTCCGTACCGCGCCGGCTACACGCCGCAGCAGCGCCGCGAGATCGAGCGGCGGCTCGTCGAGGGAGACCTGCTCGGCGTGACCTCAACCGACGCGCTCGAGCTCGGAATCGACATCGGCGACCTCGACGCGGCGATCTCGGTCGGCTTCCCCGGCACGGTCGCGAGCCTGCGCCAGCAGTGGGGACGCGCCGGGCGGCGCACGCACGGCCTCGCGGTGCTCATCGCGTCGGAGGACGCGCTCGACCAGTACTTCATGCGCGAGCCGCAGGCGCTGCTCGACCGCCAGGTCGAGGCGGCGATCCTCGACCACGCGAACCCGCGCGTGCTCGACGGCCACGTCGCGGCGGCAGCGTTCGAGGCGCCCATCGACGAGAGCGACGCGGCGACGCTCGGCCAGGAAGCGCTCGACCGCGCCCCGCACGTCCCCGAGCTCCAGCACACGCCGCGTGGCTGGGTCTGGGCCGGGAAGGAGTCGCCGGCGGCACGCACGCCGCTCCGCTCGACGTCCGCCGACGCGTTCGTCGTCGTCGACGCCGCGACCGGCGAGACGCTCGGACTCGCGGAGCGCGAGCGCGCGTACTCCACCGTTCACGAGGGCGCGGTCTACCTCCACCTCGGCCGCCAGTACCTCGTGCGCGAGCTCGACCTCAACGCGATGCGCGCGGTCGTCGAGCCGTTCGACGGCGACTGGTACACGCAAGCGAAGAAGGAGACGACGACCGCGATCGAGGAGCCGCTCGCGTGTCGAGCGCCGCTGCGGGCTCGAGCTCTCCTTCGGCCGCGTCTCGGTGACGGAGCAGGTCGTCGCGCTACCAGAAGAAGGCGGTCGCGGACGGCTCGACGCTCGCGACCGTCCCGCTCGAGCTGCCGCCGACGACGTTCGACACGGAGGCGGTCTGGTTCGTGCCGCGGCCGCACCAGCTCGAAGGGCTCGAGGCGATGCCGCTCCTGCTGTCGTCCCTCCACGCCGCCGAGCACTCGCTCATCGCGCTGCTGCCGCTGTGGGCGATGTGCGACCGCTGGGACATCGGCGGCCTCTCGACGAACCTCCACCTCGACACCGGGCGCGCCGACCGTCTTCGTCTACGACGGCCACGCCGGCGGAGTCGGGATCGCCGAGCGCGGCTTCGACCAGTTCGAGGGCTGGGTCGCGGACACGGCGAAGCTCCTCGCCGGCTGCCCGTGCGAGCGCGGCTGCCCGTCGTGCGTCCAGAGCCCGAAGTGCGGCAACCTCAACGAGTTCCTCGACAAGGCCGGCGCGCTGACGCTGCTCCGCCGGATGCTCGACAGCTGAGGACGCGAGCTTGCACTGGTATAGCAAATCTGCTATATACACGCCGTGATCGTCGGCGTCCTCTTCATGGCCGTACCGCTTATCAGCTTGGCACTCGTCGTCCTCTCGCTCGCGGTCACAGGAGCGGTGGTCGCGTGGGCGCCGCTGCGCTGGAGTGCTCGGATCGTCGTCTCCCTGATCGCCCTCGCGATCGGTCTTGCGCCGATCGTCGCGCTTGTCATCGCGCTGCTACCTGGCCCGCCGGTGAGTAGGCCCAAGCCATCCGCTCGGAGCGCAGGGTCCTGCTGGGACTCTTGGCGGCGTACCTTTTCCTGTTGTGGGCGCTCTGCGCGTTCATAGAGGTCCTTAGAGTTCGGGAGGCAGCTCTACCTTGCCCCGCGTTCCGTCGTGATGGGTCTCTGCGCGACCGCCGTCACGGTCGTCGCCGCGAGGTTCCAATGGCGCGCCTGGCGTCACGAGGCCGAGCTGGCCACGGCCGTGCTCGCGTCGATCGGCGCCGCGGCGGCAGTGTTCGCGCTGGTATGCGTCCTCACGGTCGGCCCATAATTGCTCCGAGGTTTCCGGCACGATCCGATCCTGGGGAATGTCGAATTCGGACTAACTCAATCGTCGGAGGGTCATGAGATACCTACTCCTGCTCTACGGCCCGCCTGTCCGCCCGGAGAACTTGACCCCGGAGCAGTGGCAGGGCGTGGTCGACGCACACACGACGTTCCACCGCGAGCTGCGTGAGGCGGGTGCGCTCATCGACAGCTCGCCGCTCGTTCCGCCGGCGGAGGCTCGCACGATTCAGATCCGCCGCGGCGAGCGCCTCGTCATCGACGGGCCGTTCGCCGAGACGAAGGAAGTGCTCGGCGGCTACTACCTCATCGAGGCCGACTCGCTCGAGGCCGCGGTCGAGTGGGCGCAACGGCTCCGTCACGACTCCGACGGCTCGATCGAGGTTCGTCCCCTGCTCAACCTCGGTGTCGATTCCGGGCCCACCCGTTCGTCGTAGAGTCGACAACCCGCCACAGGAGGCGACCATGCAGTACCTGCTTCTCATCAACGACGAGCGAGAACGTCTGGGAGTCGATGCCCGAGGACGAGCGCAACGCGGTCTACGCCGAGTACGGGACGTACACCGACGAGCTCCAGAGCCGGCGGGATCCTCCTCGGCGCGAACCAGCTGCAGCCGGGCGGCACCGCGACCGTCGTGTCGCGTCCGCGAACGGCGAGACGCTCACGACCGACGGGCCGTTCGCCGAGACGAAGGAAGTGCTCGGCGGCTACTACCTCATCGACGTCGAGACGCTCGACGAGGCGCTCGAGTGGGCGGCGAAGCTCCCGTCCGCGCGGTACGGCCACATCGAGGTGCGCCCGATCGTGATGATGCCAGGCAGAGGTCTCCGCGTAGACGACCTCGTACGCGCCTACCGCGACGAGCGCGCGAAGTGCGTCGCGATCCTCGGCCGCGTCCTCGGCGATCTCGACCTCGCCGAGGACGCGGTTCAGGACGCGTTCCTCCGCGCCGCGGAGCGGCTGGCCGCGGGACGGCGTGCCGGCGAATCCCGGGCGCGTGGATCGTCACGACGGCGCGCAACCGCGCGATCGACCGGCATCCGGCGCGAGCAGACCTTTGCCGCGGAAGGCGGAGCTGCTCGCCCGCGCCGAGCAGCTGCCCGACGACGAGGAGGCCACGATTCCCGACGAACGCCTTGAGCTGATCTTCGCGTGCTGCCATCCGGCGCTCGCCGCCGACGCGCAGGTCGCGCTGACGCTGAGCCTCGTCGGCGGTCTCACGACGCCCGAGATCGCGCGCGGCTTCCTCGTTCCCGAGGCGACGCTCGCGCAGCGGCTCGTGCGCGCGAAGCGGAAGATCCGCGACGCCGGGATTCCGCTGCGGGTCCCGCCGGCGCACCTTCTGCCGGACAGGCTGCGCACCGTCTTCGCGACGATCTACCTCGTCTTCAACGCGGGGTACGGCCCGCCGGTGCGCGGCGAGCTCTGTGTGGAGGCGATCCGGCTTGCGGCGGTGCTCGCGACGTTGATGCCGGACGAGGCGGAGGCGCACGGCCTCCACGCGCTCCTTCTTCTCCAGGACGCGCGCCGCGATGCGCGGGTCTCGCCGGCGGGCGAGCTCGTTCTGCTCGCCGACCAGAATCGGGGACTGTGGGACTTCACGCAGGTCGCCGCGGGTCGCCTCTCGCTCGAACGCGCGATGTCGCTTCGTGCGGTCGGCCCGTATCAGCTGCAGGCGGCGATCGCCTCGCTCCACTTCGACGACGAGGCCGACTGGGCGCAGATCGCGCTCCTCTACGAGCGGCTCGCCGAGCTCGCGCCGTCGCCGGTGGTTCAGCTGAACCGCGCCGTCGCCGTGACGATGGTGCGCGGGCCGGAGGCGGGCCTGCGACTCCTCGACGGGACACCCGGCCTCGAGGACTACTACCTCTGGCACGCCGCGCGCGCCGACTGTCTGCGCCGGCTCGGCCGCCCTGCGACCGAGGAGTACGAGCGGGCGATCGCACTCGCACCGAGCGACGCCGAGCGGGAGTTCCTCCGCCGCCGCGCTAGCGGATCGTGAACGAGAACTTGAGGTACTTCGGCCGCGACTCGTCGACGAGGACGAGCTTGTACTTCCCCCGCGGCAGCGCGGAGCGCTTCGCGACGACCTCGAACGTCCAGCCGTTGTCGGCGGTCGGCAGCGTGCATTCGCTGTCGGTCGCGACCTCGATCTTCTTGCGGATGATGTTGATCGCGACGACGTCGCCGGCGTCGGGCGCAGTGCCCGTGATGACGTAGCGCTTGCGGGCCTTCGTGACCTTGAGAGGAGCGGGGACAGAAGCAGGCTCGGCGACCGCGACCGGAGGCTGTTCGAGGTCGAGGCAGGCGCTGAGCGCGGCCTCGGCGACCTCGAGCTGCTCCGCCGTAGGCTCCGCGGTCGAGTAGCGGTGCTGCAGCTCGTGACCGGGAAACGAGAGAACCTTGGCGAGCCGGTTCTCGGGGTGGCGCGACATCCAGCCGAACAGCTCGGTCGCGGCGGCGACGGCGCCAATCTGCGCGCCCGCCTGCACGCGGCGCCGCGAGCGCTCCGGAGCGAGAGCGGCGAGCGAGTTGGCGATTGCCGTGGTGACGAGGAGCGGCCCGACGAGGTGGCCGCCGCAGCGCTCGTGCTCGCGCGTCGCCGGCTTCCCGTGCTCATACGTACCGATCGCGATGTGCTCGGCGCCGTGGTACTCGGCGAGCTCGCCGCCGCGCAGCGCGAGCATCGCGGGCGCCATCGAGATGAGACCGGAGAGGAGCTCGCGCGTGATCGGCCGCATTCGGGAGGCGCGCAGCGCACGCACAGCGACGCTCGCGCCGACCATCGACGCCACGACCGTCGGGCGCTCCATCGGCAGCTTCGCCGCCGGCATCCTCCGCTTCACCTGCGGGAGAAGAGCGACCGCCTCGAGTAGCCGCAGCGGGCCACGCAGGAGCGGGCTCTTGACCCGTGCCGCGAGCAGCCGCTTGCGAGCCGACGCGACCTTGATCGTCCCGTCGGACTGCCGGATGGCGCACGCCCACGACCGCGGGCCGTGCACGAGCACGCCGTTCCCGAGCGCCATCCCACCGAGCCGGACCTTCTCCTGGGATGCGCGATCGGTCTTGCGAGCCATACGCCTAGCCTAGACCCTTCAGCCCAGCATGGCGTGCGCTGCGTGGCGAAGCCAGCGGACGCCGAGCTCGAGATCCGCAACCGGGATCCGCTCGTCGGCGGAGTGGACGAGTGTCGCGGCGACTTCCGCCGGCATCTCGCCGCTCGACGGGAAGAAGCCGTACGCGACCGTGCCGAACGCTTCACGCAGCCAGTGGCTGTCCGTGAAACCGGCGCACATGAGCGGCCCGACCTTCGCGCCGGGCACGGCCTCGCCGACGAACTCCTCGAGCGCGGTCCAGAGCGGTGTCTCGATCGCCGATCGTGTGCCGCCGCGCGCCTCGATCCACTCAAGGTCGTACTTGATGTCTCCGCCGAGCACCGCGCGGATCATCGGCTCGACGTGTTCCGGGTGCTGGCCCGGCAGGAGCCGGCAGTCGACCTCGACTTCGCAGACCGCGGGGATGACGTTCCGCTTCTTCGAGGCGGAGATAATCGTCGGGGAAAAGGTCGGCGCGAGCAACGCGTCAACAAGCGCGCCGGCGATGGGATGGAGCTGCGCGACGCGACCGGCGGCTTCGTGCGCCGGCGGCACCTCGCCGAGCATCGCGAGGAGGAATGCCTCGACCTCGGGCCCGATCTGCGGCTCGGGCCGGTACGCGGCGATCCGCTCGACGAGCTTCGCGGCGTTGACGAGCGCGTTGTCGGCGATGCGCGGCATCGATGCGTGGCCCGCGCGGCCATGGACACGCAGCCGGAACGGTGCGGTCATCTTCTCCGCGACGGTCGCCTCGTATACAGGCATCCCATCGCCGAGCTCGATGCGCGAGCCGCCACCTTCGTTGATCGCGTAATCGCAGCGCACGGCGTCGGGATGCTCCTCGCAGAGCCATTGGAGGCCGTAGCCGTTGTTGCCGTGCCCGCCGCCGCCCTGCTCCTCGTCGGCGGTCGCCGCGAAGATGAGGTCGCCGCTCGGCTTGAAACCTTCGCGCGCGAGCGACGCCATCGTCACAGCGTTCGCGGCGACTTGGCTCTTCATGTCGAGCGCGCCGCGGCCCCAGACCTCGCCGTCTATGAGCTCGCCCGAGAAGGGCGGCACTTTCCAGTCGGCCGGGTCGGCGTAGACGACGTCGGTGTGACAGAGAAGGAGGAGCGACGGGCCGTCTCCGCCGGGGATGCGGGCGATGACGTTCGCGCGCTCGGGCGTCTTCGCGATGAGCTGCGACTCGACGCCGTTTGCGGCGAGGTAGTCGCGCAGGAGCTCGGCGGCCGCGGTTTCGTTGCCGGGCGGGTTTGTCGTGTCGACACGGATGAGGCGCTGGAGGAGGTCGGTGACCTCGTCGCGCAAATCTGTGACAGCCATGCGGCGAGCATACTCTCGTCGTGGCCGATCTATTTTCGGATGCGGCGGAGCAGCGCGGAAGTGCGGTTGCGCCGCTCGCGCAGAGGCTCCGCCCGGCTTCGCTCGCGGACTTTGTGGGCCAGCGGCACGTCCTCGGCGAGGGCTCGGCGCTGCGGCGGGCGATCGAGGAGGACCGCGTCCACTCCGCGATCTTCTACGGCCCGCCGGGCAGCGGGAAGACGACGCTCGCGCGGATCGTGGCAGCGTCAACAGGATCGGCGTTCGAGGAGCTGTCGGCCGTCTCGGCGACGGTGAAGGACGTCCGCGAGGTGCTCGCGCGGGCGAAGGAGCGGCTCGGCACGAGCGGGACGCGGACAATCCTCTTCCTAGACGAGATTCACCGCTTCAACAAGGCGCAGCAGGACGCGCTTCTCCCCGGCGTGGAGTCGGGCCTGCTCACGCTGATCGGCGCGACGACCGAGAACCCGTACTACGAGGTCAACTCGGCGCTCATCTCCCGGTCGCAGGTGTACGAGCTCGAGCCGCTGCCGCCGGAGGAGATGGCGATCGTCGTGCGGCGCGGGCTGACGGAGGTCGGCGGCGACGCGCCCGACGACGTCGTTGCGCTCATCGTGCAGCGCTCAGGCGGCGACGCACGCACCGCGCTCAACATCGTCGAGATCGCCGCCGCGACCGCGTCAGGGCCGGTCACGGTCGAGAACGTCGAGGACGCCGCGCGCAAGCCGCCGCTCGTCTACGACAAGGCCGGCGACCAGCACTACGACTTCACGTCGGCGTTCATCAAGTCGATGCGTGGGAGCGACCCGGACGCTGCGGTCTACTACCTCGCGGCGATGCTCGAAGCGGGCGAGGACGCACGGTTCATCGCGCGGCGGATGATCGTGCTCGCGTCCGAGGACATCGGCAACGCCGACCCGCGCGCACTTCTCGTCGCGGTCGCGGCGGCGCAGGCGGTCGAGCACGTCGGCCTGCCGGAGGCGCGTCTGAATCTTTCCCAGGCCGCGATCTACCTCGCGCGCGCGCCGAAGTCGAACGCGAGCTACGTCGCGATCAACCGCGCGAGCACCGACGTGAGCGAACGGGGCGCGGTGCCGCCGCCGAAGTCGTTACGCGACGGCTCGTGGTACGGGCGCAAGCTCGGCCACGGCGAGGGCTACCTCTATCCCCACGACGACCCGCGCGGCGCGGAGATGAGCTACCTGCCGGAGGAACTGCAGGGCCGCACGTACTACGAGCCGTCCGGCAACGGCGAGGAAGAGTCTGGAGAACAGGCCTCGCAATGACCCCCGGACGCCGGGGCGGTATTGGCACGAAGTTGGCGCCGGCGCGGCACAGCCGCCGCCGTACCGTTGGCAGCCCCGTGGGTGGGTGGGGGTTTGGGATGGGACGTAGGCGCGCCGCCGTCCCGAACTGGTCGCAGCACGAGCCACCGGCCGGCCAGGTGAACCCGCGATGACGACTTCGCCTCTCCGGCGCCGCGCGGGTGCGAGTTAAAGAATCCGCGCACCGAGCGCGGAGGCGACGAGCTCGACCGCAAGCTGGCCGGTCGTGTTCTCGCGGTCGAGGATCGGGTTGACCTCGACGACGTCCATCGAGTCGATGAGACCAGACTCCGCGACGACCTCCATTGCGAGATGCGCTTCGCGGTAGGAGAACCCGCCGCGCACGGGCGTCCCGACGCCGGGCGCGTACTCCGGGTCGACGGCGTCGAGGTCGAGCGAGAGGTGGAGGAACGCGCCGCCGTCTGCGCGGGCAAGCGCCTCCCGCATGCACGACTCGATGCCCATCCGGTCGACGTCGGTCATCGTGAAAACGAGCGCGTCGATCCGCTGCAAGAGCTCCCGCTCGCCGTCGTCGAGCGACCGGACACCGACGAGCGCGAGCTTTCCGGAGTCGACGGCCGGGAGCGGCCATCCGCTGTGCGCGAACTTCTCCCCGGCGAGGCCGAGCGCCGCGGCGAGCACCATCCCGTGGACGTTGCCGCTCGGCGAGGTCTCGGGCGTGTTGACGTCGCCGTGCGCATCGACCCAGACGACGCCGCCGGCGCCGCCGCGCGCCTTCGCCATCCCGACGAGCGAGCCGAGCGCAACGGAGTGGTCACCGCCGAGCACGAGCGGAAGCGCGCCGCGCCGAACCGTGCTCTCGACGAGAGCGGAGAGACGGTCGCATAGGTCGAGGATCTGGTCGAGGTAGCGGGCGCGCTCGTCACCGACCGGCGCGGTCTCGACGACGGGCGACGTGACGTTTCCTGCGTCGGTCACGGTCACGCCGAGCCTCTCCTTCAGCTCCCGGTCGAGCCCGGCGTAGCGCATCGCCGACGGACCCATGTCGACGCCGCGCCGCCCGGCGCCGAGGTCGAGCGTGCCACCGATCACCGCCACTTCGCGCTCTGCTCTGTCGACGTTCACGGCGGAGAGGCTAACGCGCCCGGTTACACTGACCGCCGCTTAGGGGCGAGGTAGCTCAGCTGGTAGAGCACTCGGCTGAAAACCGGGGTGTCGCCGGTTCGAGTCCGGCCCTCGCCACTACTCGATGCTGCAAGGCGTGAAATAGCGAGGCCCCCGTTGGCGCTTGCGCGCCTGCGGGGGCCTCGGATCGTTCGAACCGGTGTGACCGTGTCGCGAACGACCCTGGCCCGGAGCGTACTACGCCGGCGGTGCGTGCGCGAGAAGTCCCGCCAGTGCTGCGAGGAGGCCGTCGAGATCGTGATCGGCCGCCTCGGCCGCGACGTCGAGGCCGAGCTCGCGCGCTGCTACGGCCGTCAGCGGGCCGATCACGACGACCGGCACAGCGCGGGCCGCAGTCCGGGCGAGGGAACGCGCGGCGGAAGGTGAGGCGAGCAGGACGACGTCGCACTCCGGCGCGGCGCCAGGCGGCGCGAGCTCGGCCGTGCGGTAGAGCGGGAGGAAGTCAGCGTCGAGCGCGTCGACAATGACGCGCCGGGCACCCTCGGCCGCCGCGACAAGGACGCGGCCTGCGGGCCGTGGAAGCTCAGCGAGCAAACCCTCCTGCGTCGACACGCGCGGGACGACGGTCGGCTCGAGGCCGTGCTCGCGAAGGGCGGCGGCGGTACCCGGACCGATCGCGGCGAGCCGGCGAGGCGGGGCCGTGAGCCGGCGTGCGAGCTCGGCCGCCCCGTTCGGGCTCGTCACGATGACCCAGTCGTACGGACTCGGATCGATCGGCTCGCCGGGGAGCGGCTCGATCGCGATCAGCGGCCAGAGCACCGGCTCACAGCCCAGCGCATCGAGCCGCCGCGCCAGCTCGTCCGCCTGCCCAGCGGCGCGCGTTACAGCAATTCGCGGGCGGCGCGCCTCAGACGCCATCCCAAACCCCCACCCACCCCGGGGCTGTAGACGGTAGGTCTGTCGGCGTGCCGGGCCTGCACCAACTTTGCGCCAATCCCATCACAGTGCCGGAGCCGCATGCGCGGCGGCGATGGCGGCGAGCTCTTCGCCGAGCGCCCGCGCATCGACGCCGGACCGCTTCTCGAGCCAGGAGCCGTCCTCGGCTGCGACGAGTCCGGTGAGCGTCGTAGCGTCGTGATGCGCCGCAACCGGAGCGAGGCACCCGCCACCGACGACGGCGACGACCGTGCGCTCCGCCTCCACCTGCTCTCGCGTGGCGGGATCGTCCGCGGCCGCGACGAAGTGCTCCTCACCGACCCGCACCTGCAGAGCCAGCGCGCCCTGCCCCGCCTCGGGGAGCAGCTCCTCGGGCTCGAACCGATAGCCGATCTCCCGCGCGAGGCCGAGTCGGTCGAGGCCGCACGCCGCCAGCACGATCGCGTCGAGCCCACGCTCGGCGCGCTTGCGCAGGCGCGTGTCGACATTGCCCCGCAACGGCTCGATCGAGAGCGTCGGCTCGCGCGCGAGAAGCTCCGCCTTCCGCCGAACCGACGCCGTACCGATCCGCATCCCCGGCCGGATCCCGTCCGCTCCGCACAGCGCATCGCGCGGGTCGTCACGCGCGGAGGAACGCGCCGATCGACAGGCCCACCGGGTCGGTCGCCGTCAGATCCTTCGCGGAGTGCACAGCAACGTCGATCCGCCGCTCGAGCAGCGCCTCCTCGAGCTCCTTCACGAAGACGCCGCGCGACGCCGATCTCGCCGAACGGACGCGTCCGGTCGCGATCGCCGGACGTCGTGATCGGGAGAACTGCGAGCTCGATCCCCGGCGCACGCAACGCCGCAACGGCGCGCTCCGCCTGGATGAGCGCGAGCCTACTGCCGCGGCTGCCGATGCGGACGAGCACAGGCTTTCGTTCTCCGGACGAGAGGCGCGCACCCCGCAACCCGCGGCCGCACCCGAATGAAAGCCGTCGGCGCCTGCAGCGGAAGCGGGCGCGCGCTGACCGGCCTGACCTTCAGCGCTCGTCCTCGCCGAGACCGAAAAGGTGCCGCACCGCCTCAGCATAGAGGACCCCGTCGGCTGCCGCGGCCGCCTGCTTCATACGCACCGTCGGCGTGTGGAGGAGCTTGTTGACGATCTGGGACGTGACCGACTCGACCGCCTTGCGCTGGCTGTCGTCGAGCCGGCCGAGCAGCGAGTCCGCCTTCCGCAGCTCCGCCGTGCGAATCTCCTCGGCCTTCGCGCGCAGCGACGCGATCGCCGGCACGACGTCGAGCGACGCGTGCCACTCGTGGAACTTCTCCGCCTCGGCCGCGACGAGCGACTCGGCCCGCTCGGCCTCGCGGCGGCGGCTCGAGAGCGTCTCGGCGACGATCTGCTCGAGGTCGTCGATGTCGTAGAGGTAGCAGCCGTCGAGGTCGCCGATCGCCGGATCGAGATCGCGCGGCACGGCGAGGTCGACGAGCAGGAGCTGGCGGCCGCGCCGCCCCTGCGACACGCGGGCGACCGTCTCGGCGTCGAGCACGAGCCCCTGCGCGTTCGTCGACGCGATCACGACATCGACCGACTGCGAGCTCGGCCTCGATCTCGGCGCGATCGGTCTTGCTGTTCGCGACGAGCGCGATCGTCGCTCCGCGGCTGCGGAGGTTGCGCGACGCCTGCTCACTCATCTTCCCCGCGCCGAGGAGGAGGATCGAACAGCCGTCGAGCGACCCGAAAACCTGCTCCGCGAGCGCCGCGGCCGCAGACGACACCGACGCCGGGCTCTCGCCGATCGCCGTCTGCGCGCGCACCTTGCGGCCGGCATGAAGCGCCTGCCGGAAGACCCGGTCGAGGAAAGCGCCGGTCGTCCCGAGCTCGTGCGCAACGCGAACCTGGCCGAGGATCTCCCCCTCGCCAGGCACGAGCGAGTCGAGTCCCGCCGCGACCCGGAAGAGATGCAACACGGCGGCGCGATCCTGCAGCCGATAAAGCACCGGCTCAACCTCGGGCTCGAGCGCAGCGAGTGCCGCGACGGCGTCACGCTCAGCCGCTTCCGCGTCGTCGGCCGCGATGTAGAGCTCGGTGCGGTTGCACGTCGAGAGACAAACCGCCTCGCGCCCGCCGTCCGCGAGCCGCGCGGCAAGCGCCTGCGCCGCGTCCCGCTCGAGCGCGACCCGCTCGCGCAGCTCGACCGGCGCGTGATGGTGCGAGGTGCCGACGAGGACGAGACGGATCATCCGAAGTGGCTCCCGGGAATGGCGACACGGACAACGACGACGAGGACGAAACCGGCGAGCGCGAGGTACGCGGCGCGACGTCCCGCCCAGCCGGCGACGAGCCGCAGCGCCGAGATACGCGCACCAGACGAGCCACGTAACGCCGGTCGCCACGACGAGCGCGTCCAGCCCATCGCCGCGCGACACGAGCCGCGCCGAGACCGACCGCGATGCCGAGCGTGAGCAGTGGCAACGACCACGCGACCGTCCGCAGCGCGAGCGAGTCGAGCGTCGCCAGCGGCGGAACGGGACGGCGGAGGATCGTCACGGGGCTGCTCTTGAGCCGCCGCTCCTGCCAGACGTACAGCCCCGAGAGCGCCGGCGGCGAGCGTGAACCCGGCGAACGCGGCGAGCACGAGACCGACGTGGAGGACGAGGAAGAGCGTCGAGTACCGGCTCGCGCCGCTGACTCCCATCCCGCCGCCTGCGCGCGCCGTCACGAGCAGCACGACCGCGAGCGGCATGACGACGAGCCCGAGCAGCCGGTAGCGCGCGCGGCAGCCCCAGATGAGATACGCCGAGACGACGAGCCAGACGAAGAGGTTGAGCGACGCCGCCCACGTCCCCCACGGGAACCCGTCGTTCCGTTCCGCCTGCGCCGCGAGCAGCGCGGTCTGCGCGAGCCAGCCGAGCCGCACGCCCCACGTCGCGAGCCAGCCGGGCCGGCCGGGATTCCGCGCCTCGCCGAGGTAGCCGACGGCCGCCTCGCCGTAGAAGAAGAGCGCCGGCCAGAAGAGGAGCTCAGCCACCGGAATCCTGCCGAGTTGCCGCCGACGCGCCGCTCGAGCTCCGCCACCTCGCGCTCGAGGCGGCCGAGCTTCACCGCGATGATCACGACGTAGAGGAGAACGACGGCGAACACGACCGAATACGCGGCAGTGACGTACTTCTCGGATGTCGTCATGCGAGCTCCTCCCTCAACTCCCGCAGCCGCACGTCGAGCCGCTTCCCCGCGATCTCGACACGGTAGAGCGTGTACGCGAAGACGAGCATCGCCACCTGCGCGATGAGGTACGTCGCGAGGATCCAGCCGCCGAACTCGCGGTCCGCTCAGCGCAAAGACACGCGGGTGGAGGAACTCCTTCGCAAGCCGGATCGCCGCGAAGCTCACCGGGATCAGGACGACGCCGAAGAGCGCGTACACCGCGCTCAGATTCGCGCGCTGCGGCCCCGGGTCGAGCGAGAAGCGGAGCATGAAGTACGCGCAGTAGAAGAGGTAGAGGATGAGGAACAGGACGAGCTCGTCCTCGCTCCACACCCACCAGTGGCCCCACGAGATCTTCGCCCAGATCGAGCCGGTGAGGAGCACCATCGCGCCGAAGATGATGCCCTGGTGGACGCAGACGTAGCTCTCGAGGTCGGCGCGCGGATCGCGCTTCCACAGATGCCGCAGCGCCTTCCAGGCGCCGGCGATGAAGCACGCGTACGCCGTCATCGCGATCGAGACGTGGAAGTAGAAGATCCGCTGCGAGAAGCCCTGGTTCGCGTCGTTCGGCGCGACGTAGAAGACGCAGACGAGCGCCGTCGTGACGAGCACGAGCGACGCGACCGCGAGCGCGCCGAGCGGAATGCGGCGAGGAGAGAGCACCGAGCCGATTGTCGCAGCAGGCGCGCTCACTCCGACACGACAAACTCGAACGTCGCCCAGCAGACGACCGCGAACAGCGCGTCGTAGAGCGCGAGGAAGGCGAGATACCGGCCGGGTGCGTGGGCGACGCTCGCGCCGACAGCGCCCGACGACGATCGGGATCGCGAGCGGCAGAAAGAGAAGCGGCATGAGGAGATCGCGGGCGCGGGTCGCGACCGCCATCGCGCCGACGAACGTCCCGACGGCGCAGATCCCGATGTCGGCGAGCGCGACCGCGAGCACCATCGCGCCGCTCGACGTGGTGGAAGAAGAGGGCGTAGAGCGGCAGCGCGACGATCTCGGCCGCGGCGAGGAACGCGAGCGTCGCGAGCGACTTTGCAAGCCAGATCGCGCTGCGGTCGCACGGCGCGAGCACGAGGCCGTCCATCGTCCGCTGCTCGCGCTCCGGCACGAACGCGCGGCCGAGCGCGAGCAGCGCGGTGAAGAGGATCGCGACCCAGAGAAAGCCCGTCGTCTCGAGCCGCGACGGCTCGCCCGGCAGCGCGAAATGGAAGACGACGAAGACGGCCGCGACGAAGAGGAGCATCGCCGGCAGCGTGTCCCGCGCCCGCAGCTCGAGCAGCAGATCCTTCCGCGC
Organism: uncultured Actinomycetes bacterium; assembly: GCA_963767525.1. GTDB lineage: Bacteria > Actinomycetota > Thermoleophilia > Gaiellales > Gaiellaceae > Palsa-739. The sequence goes on along the minus strand of CAVYEH010000001.1, from coordinate 626,539 downwards.
GAGCGCGCCGACATCGCGGAAGTAGCTCACGCGAGCGCGAGCCGCCCGCTCGCGAACGGCTCGACGCGCGCCGGATCGTGCGTGGAGACGAGGAACGTCCGCTCTCCGCGCAGCTCGTCGAGTTGCGCGTCGAGAAGCTCGGCCCCCGCCTCGTCGAGCGCCGTGTACGGCTCGTCGAGAACGATGAGCCGCGGATCGTGGAGCAGGACGCGGCAGAGCGCGAGCCGCTGCGTCATCCCGCGCGAGTACGACGCGACGCGGTCGCGGCGCGCCTCCCAGAGCCCGAACCGCTCGAGCAGCATCCCGATCCGCTCGCGCCGCTCGGGCACGCGGTAGAGCCGGCCGTAGAGGTCGAGGTTCTCGAGCGCGGTGAGCTCGCGGTAGACGAGCGGCTCGTGGCCGAGGTAGCCGAGCTCGCCGCGCGTGACGCCACGTTCGATCGTCCCCTCGGTCGGCGCGGCCAGGCCGGCGCAGATCCGCAGGAGCGTCGTCTTGCCCGAACCGTTCGGGCCCGGTGACGACGAGGAAGCCGCCGTCGGCGAGCGTCGAGATCGACGCCGCGCAGAACGCGCTTCTCCCCGTACCGCTTGCCGAGCTTCGACGCCGTCAGCACTCGCCCAGGATAGGGGTCGGACGCGCTTTACGAGCCCTTTACGCCAGCCGTGACGTGCACGTTGCACGGGTCGTGTTTCCTCTCGCCTGCGGGCATTATTCCAACGGATCGGGAGGGACTATCAGATGCGTAGCAAGCGGTTCATCATTGCTCGCGGCGCTCCTTTGCGCCGCACTCGCGACGGCCGGCATCGCCGTCGCCAAGGCCGTCAAGAGCGGCGGCGTCATCGGCGTGTCGGCGACCTTCGACGCCACGAGCGTCGTCAAGAGCGTCCAGAAGTCGTGCAAGGTCAACGGCGGCGACACGTACACGTACACCCGCGCGGTCTACAGCGGAAACGCCGTGAGCGCTGACCCCCGCCTCAACGGCGCGATCAAGATCCATGCGCAGAGCATGATCGACGACACGACCGGGATCGGCGCGGTCATCGGCGACTACAGGATCGTCGCTGCGAGCGGCCCCGGGGCGTTCGGAAGGATCGAAGCGTCACTCGCCAGCGGGCAGATGAGCGGTGCCGTCCGCGGCCACGCCCCCAAGCCGTGGGGTGAGCTCTTCGCCGGCCTCAACGGTGGGTTCGACGCGAGCGCCGGCTTCTCCGCCGTCAATGTCGGAACCGGCAGCGGAGCGGCCTCCGGCGTCCTGCTCCAGCACGGCGCGTGCGTGCGCACGATCTACCTGCACTGAGCCGATCACCGGCTCGGAGGGGGCGTCGCGCGGCAGCGGCGCCCCCTTCTACGTCGTCGCGTCGAGGATCACGAAGACGGCGAACGCGACCGAGATCACGCCGTTCATCGTGAAGAACGCGGTGTCGAGCCGCCGCAGGTCGTCCGGGCCGGACGAGCGAGTGCTCGTATCCGAGCAGCGCCGCGACCACGCCGACGCCGACCCAGTAGAACGCGTCGACCGGCAGACCGAGCCCGACGGCGATGAGGCACACGACGGTCGCGACGTGAGCAAGGCGCGCGCCGAGGAACGCACCGCGGACGCCGAACTGCGTCACGATCGAGTGGAGCCCTTCGCGCCGGTCGACGTCCTCGTCGAAGAGCGCGTAGAGGAAGTCGAAGCCGGCGATCCACAGTGCGACGGCCGCGCCAAGCATCCACGACTGCCACGGGAGCTTCCCCGTGATCGCAACCCACGCGCCGACCGGCGCGAGGCCGTCGACCGCACCGAGCCAGAGATGGCAGAGCCACGTGAACCGCTTGAGGTACGGGTAGACGACGAAACCGACGACGGGGATCGGCCACAGCCAGCGGACGACCGGGTTCAGCTGCCAGACCGCAACGAGGAAGAGCGCGAGCGAGGCGGCGCAGAAGAGCCAAACCTGCACGCTCGTCAGCTGACCGCTCGGGATCTCGCGGCCGGCGGTGCGCGGGTTCCTCGCATCGATCCCGGCGTCGATGAGCCGGTTGAGCGCCATCGCGAGCGAGCGGGCGCCGACCATCGCGACCGTGATCCAGACGAGATCGTGCGCGGACGGCGTCCCGTTCACCGCGAGGAACGCGCCGACATACGCGAACGGCAGCGCGAAGACGGTGTGCTCGATCTTCACGAGCCGCGCGAAACGCGCCGGCAGCGGTGTGAGTCCGGCCGCTGTCACGTCTGCTCGTGCGCGGTCGGGTCGTCGGCGAGTAAGCTCGAGCGCGTGCGAGAGCGCCGGCCGCAGCACCGCAACGCCGTCGCGGCAGCCGCCCGGCGAGCCCGGGAGATTGACGACGAGCGCCGTTCCGACGACGCCGGCCGTGCCGCGCGACAGAAGCCCGTGCGGCGTCTTCGCGATCGAGTCCGCCCGCAACGCCTGCGCGATCCCCGGCGCTTCGCGGTCGAGGACGTCGCGCGTCGCCTCGGGAGTGACGTCGCGCGGCGCGAGCCCCGTGCCGCCCGTCGTGAGGACGAGACGCGCCGCACCGGCGAGCTCGCGGATCGCCGCGGAGATCTGATCCCGCTCGTCGGGCACGACTCGGCGCTCGACGTCGTACCCCTCGGCCCGCAGCAGCTCCTCGAGCGTGTCGCCGCTGCGGTCCTCGCGCGTCCCGGCGACGACACCGTCCGAGACGGTGAGAACCGCCGCCTTCAGCCGACCGGCTCCTTCGTCTTCTCGACGAGCGCGACCTCGACGATGCGCATGCCCTTGTCGACCGCCTTCGCCATGTCGTAGACGGTGAGGGCGGCAACGGAAGCCGCGGTGAGCGCCTCCATCTCGACGCCCGTCTGCGCCGTCGTCTCGGCCGAAGCGACGATTTCGACGAAGTCGTCCCCCACCGTGAGCGTCACGTCGACGTGCGACAAAGGCAGCGGATGGCAGAGCGGGATGAGCTCGCTCGTGCGCTTCGCCGCCATGATCCCGGCGAGCTGCGCCGTTGCGAGCGCGTCGCCCTTCGGCAACTCGCGGAGGATCCGCGCCGTCCCGGCGGCCATGCGCACCTCGGCCCGCGCAACCGCACGCCTGCGTGAAACGGCCTTGGCACCAACGTCGACCATGCGGACGGCGCCCGACTCGTCGACGTGAGAGAGCTCGCTCATCGCGCGTTCATTCATTGGGAGGATCGTACGGCGTCGAGATCAGTCAGCTGCGCGTCTATCCACTCGCGAATGTCGTGGGCGCGCACGTGGGCCCGAATCGCATCCGCACGCCGGCGCCGCTCGACCTCCGGAAGCGTCAGCGCCTCGTAGAGCGCGGCCGCCTGGCCCGAGACGTCGAACGGGTCGACCGTCACCGCCCACTCGCCGAGCTCTTCGTGCGCGCCCGCGTTCTCCGAGAGCACGAGCGCGCCGTCGCGCGTGTTGACGAGGAACGCCTCCTTCGCGACGAGATTGAGCCCGTCGGAGACCGCGTTCACGAGAAGGACGTCGAACTCCTTGTACCCGGCGAGCGAGCGCGGGAAGTCGTCGGCGATGTCGAGCTCGACCGGCGTCCAGCCGTCGCGCGCGAAGCGCTCGTTCACCGCGGCGGCCGCCGTCTCGATATCCGCGGCGTAGCCGGCGTACTCCGGAATGTCCTCACGCGAAGGCGCTAAGAGCGCAAGAAAACCGACCGCCCCGTGCAACTCGGAGTGCCGCTCGAGGAGCAGCGCGAACGCCTCGAACCCGCGCACGATGTTCTTTGACGGGTCGACGCGGTCGACGCGGACGACGAGCTGCTCGGGCCGACGCGCCTCGATCTCGGCAACGCGTTCGAGAACGGCCGGATCGCCGGCGCGCCGCTCGAACTCGTCCGGGTCGACGCTGATCGGATGCGCCACGACACGCGCCATTCCCGCGCCGGTGGGAACGAAGCGCTCGACGCACTCGAGGAATGCGCGGCGCCATCGCTCCGTGTGAAAACCGACGACGTCGTTCGCGAGCAGCCCCGCGTGGATCGCCCCCGTCAGCTCGGACGGCAGCGGCGCCCAGGCATCCGGCTCGGGCCAGGGAATGTGGACGAAGTGCGAGCTGACGACGTCCGGGCGCGCGTTCCGCACGATCGCCGGCGCGAGATACAGGTGGTAGTCGTGGAAGAGCACCGCCGCCTCGGGCTCGCGATCGAGTTCCTCGATCGTCGCCGCGGCGAACGCCTCGTTGACCGGGACATAACCCTCGTCCCACGCCTCACGGAACTCCGAACCGAGCGGCCGAAGCGGAAGCCTGTGCTGCACGAACCAGAGCACCGGGTTCGCCACGACGTTGTAAAAACGCTGATATGCAGGGATATCGTGCGCGACGAGCCTGAGCCGGTACGCGTGCCCGTCCGCAGTCGTCTCCTCGAACGAGCCGCCGCGTTCCATCGCGAGCGCCCGGTCATCGTCGCTCATCGCGCTCGCGATCCACGTGACGTCGTGATGCGCGATCAAGCCGGTGAGCGCGGTGACGAGGCCGCCCCCACCGCGCTTCGCGGCGCCGTTCTCGTACGTGACCGGAGCGCGGTTGGCGACGACGAGCAGCTTGCGGCGTGGTGGTGTTGTCTCTCCCGGCAACGTATCCGAACGCACAATCGCGGTCCCAACGCTCGCGATTGTAGGCGCCGCCCGTTTCCACGGGGAAACGGCCGCGTCAAGACGGTCATAAACTGACCGGTGGTATGACGGCCGCCTCGCCTCCATCCGAGCGCAGACGGCCACGGCCGGGCTCGCTCGAACGTCCCGTCAACGGGCGCCTCTACCGCGGCGCCTGGCTGCTCGTCGTGCTGCCCGTCCTCCTCCTCGCATTCAGCGTCTCGCAACCGCCGCCGCTCATGGCGCCGGGACGGCTGACGGCGTTCAACGGCGCAGCGGCGGCAGCCATAGCCCACGACCTCACCGACCACTACCCGGACCGCGTCCCGGGCACAGCCGGGGCACTCGGTGCGCAGCGCTGGTTCACCGAGCAACTCGCGCAGTACGGGTTCGACGTGAGGCGCGAACCGTTCACCGCGACGATCGACGGCCGGAAGACGACGCTCGCCAACCTCGTCGCACGAAAAGCCGGCCTCGATACGCGCGAGATCGTCGTCATGGCGCACCGCGACGACAGCGGCACAGGCAACGGGCTCAACGACAACGCCTCGGGTACAGGAACGTTGATCGAGCTCGCGCGGTCGTACGCGCCGCTCCTCACCGCGCAGGTCAACTCGCTGCCGTACTCGATCGCGTTCGTATCGACCGACGGAGCGGAACAGGGCGCGCTCGGAGCGGAGCGCTTCGCCGACGAGGCCTCGACCCGCAAGAACGTCGTCGCCGTCATCAATCTCGATTCGATCGGCGGTAAAGGCAGTCCGCGGCTCGAATTTGGCGGAGACACGCCGCGCTCACCGGCGCCGGGCCTGCTCGAGACGGTGCAGACGGCGCTCAGGAACGCCGGCGGGACGACGACCCGGCCGGGGATCGCCGCCCAGCTTGTCAACCTCGGCTTCCCGTTCAACGCGTACGAGCAAGCACCCTTCGTGAGCCGCGGGATCCCGGCGGTCACAATCACGACCGCGCGCGCGAGAGCGGCCGATGCGGCGAAGACCCGCCACCTGAGCCTGGTTCGCCTCAACCAGATCGGCCTCGCGACACAGGACGCCGTCAACGCCATGGAGGAGGGCATCTCCCTCGCGCAGGGGTCATCGAGCTACATCTTCCTCGGGCAGCGGCTCATCCGCGGCTGGGCGATCGAGACCGCCCTCATTGCGATGCTTCTGCCGTTCATCGTCGCGGCGGTCGATCTCTTCGCCCGCTGCCGCCGGCGCCGGATCCCGATCGCGCCGGCGTTCCGGAGCTATCGCAGCCGCCTCATCTTCTGGATGCTCGGCGGCTTCGTCTTCCTGTTGTTCGGCGAGGCGGGGTTCCTCGGTGGCAACTCCGGCCGGCCGGCGCCTCTGAACGACGTCCGCTGGCCGATCGGTGCGCTACTCGTGCTCGCGCTGCTCGGCGTCGCCAGCTGGCTCGTGGTCCGTGACCGGCTCGTGCGGCGCCGGGCTGTCGAGGCGGAGGAGGAGCTCACGGGCTACACCGCCGCGCTGCTCGTGCTCGCCGTCGTCGGTCTCCTCGTCGCCGCGACGAATCCCTACGCGCTCATCTTCCTTCTCCCGTGCGTCCACGTGTGGCTCTGGCTCCCGCAGGTTCAAGCTCGGACGCGCGGCGTTCGGGCAGCCATCCTCGCGCTCGGCCTCGTCGGGCCCGCGTATCTCGTCTGGGTCTTCGCGACGAACTACGGGCTCGGTTGGGACGCGCCGTGGTACATCGCGCAGCTCTTCGCCGTCGGGTACGGGCCGCGCACGCTGTTCGTGATCGCGCTCGCAGGGCTCGCGGCCGCCGCCCAGCTGTTCGCGCTTGCGGGCAACCGCTACGCGCCGTATCCCGCGCCGGGAGAAGCGCCGCGACGCGGGCCGATCCGTGAGCTCATGCGTACGCTCGTACTCGAGCAGCGCCGGCGCGCGGCGGTTACGGAGCGTTCAGACGCAACCAGGAAACGCCCACGCCGGTCGTGAGCTCGCCGTTTCCACGTGGAACGTGGACGAGCGCTTCGGCGGCGCTCGCGCTCGCGATCATGTGCGATTCCTGACCGCGGAGCGGCTCGAGAACGACCGCGTCACCGTCGTTGCGAGTGCGCGCGCGCACGAACTCGTCCCGTTCGGCGTTGCGCCGGAGGTAGCTCCCGAGACGCCCCGGCTCGAAGCGCGGAAGCGGCTCCGCGACTCCCTGTAGCGCCCGGAGCGCCGGCTTGACGAACAGCTCGGCGCTCACGAGCGCAGAGACGGGATTGCCCGGCAGACCAAAGACGAGCGTGTCGCCGCGCGTCCCGAAGGCGAGCGGCTTGCCCGGCTTGATCGCGACGCGCCAGAACACTTCCTCGACCCCGAGCGCGCGCTCGACCTCACGGACGAGATCGTGCTCGCCGACGGAGACGCCGCCCGACGTGACGAGGACGTCGGCTTCGAGACCACGCTCGAGCGCCGCTCGCAGCGACGCCTCGTCGTCGGGAACGGACGGCGCGCTGACGACGTCGGCTCCGGCGACGACGAGAGCTGCGGTCAGCATGAGCGTGTTCGACTCGTAGATCTGCCCCGGGCCGAGCGGCTCACCGGGTTGGACGAGCTCGCTGCCGGTGGCGAGAATCGCGACCCGCGGGCGGCGCGCGCACAGGACCGATCCGACGCCCGCGGCGGCCAAGCTCGCCACTCCCGCGGGCCAAAGCCTCGAGCCGGACGCAGCGACGACGTCGCCGGCGCGAACGTCCCCACCACGCGGCCGGACACTCGCGCCCGCCTCGAGCCTGCGCTCTATCTCGATGGTGTTGTCGTGCTTGACAACAATCTCCACTGGAGCGACTGTGTCGGCGCTTTCCGGCACGACGGCTCCGGTCGAGATCCCGATCGCTTCGCCCGGCGCGAGCATCCCGGCGAACGGCGTGCCCGCCGCCGACTCCCCGACCACGCGCAGGGTTCCCGGCAGATCGACGCTGCGCACCGCGTACCCGTCCATCGCCGAGCTCGGAAACGGCGGGAGATCGACCGCCGAGCGCGCGTCCTCGGCAAGGACGCGGCCGGCCGCGGCGGCAACCTCGACCTGCTCGAGCGAAAGCCGGCGAGCCGCGGTGAGGATCCGCGCCTGAGCCTCCTCGAAGGCGAGCAGCGACTCCACGGCCGGCCTAACCCGTCCAGATGCCAAGCTCGCGAAGCCGGCCGTGCACGCGCAGGCGCAGCTCGTGCTCCAGCTGTTCGGCCTCCTGCTCGGTCGGTGCCGCCGCGCGAACGATCACCGTCGCCTGCCCGTCGAGCGAGTCGAGATAGACGTTGCCGCCCCGCTCCTCGGCGACAGTCCCGCGCAGCGCCTCAACCACCGCGCCGAGGTCAGCCGTGAGCGGCACGGGGACGGAGACCTCGGCGAGCGTGTCCCGGCCGCGGATCGACGAGTTGATGATCGCCTCCGACGCGAGCTTGCTGTTCGGCACGACGAGCCGCCGCCAGTCGAGCGTGCGGATGAACGTGTACGTCAGCCCGATCTCTTCGACCGTTCCTTCCACGTTCGCGTACGTGACGCTGTCGCCGATCCGCACCGGCTGGGTCAGGGCGATGACGAGCCCGGCGATGAAGTTGCTCAGTACCTGCTGCGAGGCGAGACCGACGATGATCCCGAGCACGGCCGTCGATGCGAGCAGCCCGCCGGCGACCGCCCGAACCTGCGGGATCACGAGGAGGGCGGAGAAGAAGCCGACGACGAGGATCGTGGCCGTGATGGCGCGCCGCAGCACGAGGTAGCGGGTCGCGGCCTCGGGAGACACCGTCCTGCGGCTCAGCCACCAGTCGACGAGGCGCGCGATGACCCACACGAAGGCGAACACGGCCAGCGCGATGACGATCCGGTGCCAGAAGGGCACGGCTAATCCTCCTCGCCAAACGGGAGCGGCCGGCGGCCGGCGAAGCCGTCGTCGGCGCGATGCCAGAAGCGGATCTCGTCCTCGCCGAGCTGCCAGCAGAGAAGAACGGTCTCGCCGTTCAAGAGCGCGGGAAAGTCGATGAGCCCGGTGTCGATGTCCTTGACCTCCGCGCCGGCCGCGTTGATCTCGTCGACGAGCTTTGCGAGGCGCCGCGCGTGTGCGTCGACCTCGGCCTCCGCCTCGGCGAGCTGCGCTGGTGGGATGCCGCCGCCGTTGCCGCGGATCTTCCGCTCGAGCTCCTCCTGCCGCTCGAGCGCCGCAATGTGCTCGGTGCGCTGAGCGACGACCCGCTCGACGAGCGGACGGACGTGCTCAAGCGCTGCGTTGGCCTCGTCGGGGGTGAAGTGACGCACGAGCCGCAGCATAGGCTTCGCCGTCGTGGCAGACGCTACTCCTCGCCCCAGCTACCGGCGCCTCGCCTTCTGGACGGCATTCGTCGGCTGTATTGCGCTGCTCAACTACTCGGTGCGCTTCGCCGGAGGCAACGCCCGTCACGCGTCTGGGCACGTCAGCCTCTACTCCTACTCGACGTTCGTCGGCGGAACGGTGGTCTACGCGATCTGGCTCGGCGTCGTGCTTCTCATCTGCATCAACCGCTTCGACCTGCTCGCGCTGAGGCGGCCCGAGAGCTCGTGGCGGGCGGTTCGCCTCGCCGGCGTCGCGATCGCCGCGGTCTGGGTCCTGGAGTGGCTCGTCAGCCTGATCCCGCTGCCGCAGAGCCCGGCCCACGAGCAGGGAATCACGACCGTCCACTGGGAACCGGCGCACGCCGGCGCGTTCGCCCTGAACGTTCTCCTGTTCGCCGGTGTGGCGCCGTTCGTCGAGGAGTTGACGTTCCGCGGAGCCGGGCAGTCGCTGCTGAGCTTCCTCGGGAGCGTGCCGTCGATCATCATCGTCGGCGTCGCGTTCGGGCTCGCGCACGGGCTCGTGGAGGCGCTGCTCGTTCTCGTCCCGTTCGGCATCGTGCTCGCGTGGCTGCGCGATCGTGCCGACAGCGTCGTGCCGGGAATGTTCGTGCACGCGCTGTTCAACGGCGCGGCGCTCGCAGCCGCTGTCTTGCTGAACTAGCTACTCGTCGTCTTCGACGACGAACTGGTCGGGCGTGACGTCGTCGAGGAAGCTGCGGAACTTCACGACCTCGGCCTCAAGCTGTTCCTCGTCGACTTCCTCGCCCTCGAACTCGATCGCGGACTCGGTGATGACGTCGTCGGCCGCGAAGATCGGCGCCTCGGCGCGGATCGCGAGCGCGATCGCGTCGGACGGGCGCGAGTCGACATCGATCTCCTGGCCCTCGTGCACGATGGTGATCTGCGCGTAGAAGGTGTTCTCGCGGAGCTCGGTCACGGTGATCCGCGCAATCGACCCGCCGAGCTGGTCGACCATCTCGGTGAGCAGATCGTGGGTCATCGGCCGCGGAGACTCCTGGCTCTGGAGTTTCATGAGGATCGCGGCCGCCTCGTTGTGGCCGATCCAGATCGGGAGGAACTTGTTGCCGTGCGCCGTCTTGAGAAGGACGATCGGCTGCTTGCCGACGAGATCGAAACTGACCCCGTAGATGTTCATCTCCTGCATCGGCGCTTCGTCCCGAATATAGCTCAGAGCTTCGAGCCGGAAACGCGCCTGGAACCGGTCTTGGCTGGGCGTATCACGGGTTAGGGTCTGCGCGATGGCTTCCTGGCGGGATACGACACCCCAGCCCGTGCAGGACGACCTGGACACGCTCCTATCCTCGGGCATGGAGCTGGCCCGGTCATTGCTCGAGAAGAACGGGGAGTTCTATCCCTTCGGCATGACGATGGACTTGGACGGCGAGCTTGCCATCCTGGGCGCCGACCCCGGCTTCGGTGAGCACCCTCCGTCCACAGAGGTCTTGGAGTTGCTGTACGACGCCGCCCAAAGCGCCAAGGAGAAGTACCGGGCCGTGGCTTTCATGGCGGACGTTCGCGTCGGCGGCGCCGATGCCATCGGGGCAGAGATAGAGCACCGGGACGGGGGGCCGGCGATCCAAGTCCATCTGCCCTACACCAAGAAGGGCCTCGTCAGAAAGTCCTACAACTACAGGCAGACGGGAGCCAGTCCAGGAACGCGGCGCGTCTGGCAGGACTCCTAGCGTCCGCCGCCGCTAGGACAACCAAGACGAGCAAATGGGCGATCCTGGATTCGAACCAGGGACCTCCGCCTTATCAGAGCGGCGCTCTAACCAACTGAGCTAATCGCCCCCACTACGGGGTGGTGCGGCTGCGGATTGTAACCGCGTCTTCCAGAGCCTCTGCGATCTCAGCGAGGTCGTGCTCGTCGGCGAACCCGATCTCGATGCGTCCGGACGCGACGCGTGCGCCGTAGCCCGTGAGCTGCTCGAGCGCCGTGGTGACGCGCGCGGCGAGCTCGGGATCGACAGGGAGGGAGCGGGTGCGTGGCCGCTGCTTTGCGCCCGCCCACTTCGCGCGCTGCTCGGCGGCCCGGACGGAGAGGCCGCGCTTCACGATCTCGCGCGCGAGGCGGCGACGGCCTTCGTGGTCGGGCACCGCGAGGACCGCCCGCGCATGGCCTTCGCTCAGCTGGCCGCGTTCGACCATCCCGAGCACGTCGTCGGGCAGTTCGAGGAGGCGGATCCGGTTCGAGACGGACGGCTTCGAGCGGCCGACGCGTTCTGCGACGTCGCCAAGCGAGAGGCCGAATTCGTCGATGAGGACGGCGTATGCGCGCGACTCCTCGACCGCGGTCAGCTGCTCGCGCGCGACGTTCTCGACGAGACCGAGGAGGAGCGTGTCGCGGTCGTCGACGGCGCGCACGACCGCCGGCACCGTCTCGCGGCCGGCCTCGCGCGCGGCGCGCCAGCGACGCTCGCCGGCGACGATCTCGTACCCGCCTACGCCGCGCGGCCGGACGAGCAGCGGCTGGATCACGCCCTGCATCCTCACCGAGTCGGCGAGACCCGACGCCGCCTCCGGCTCGAAGCGCCGCCGCGGCTGCTGCGGGTTCGGGTGGATCGCGGTCACCGGGATCTCGAGCAGCTCGCTCGGGGCGGGCTGGCCGCCGATCAGGACGTCCAGGCCGCGGCCCAGGCCGCGGCGCTGCGGAGAAGCTTCAGGCGCGCTCGACAAGCTCCATCGCCACCTTCCAGTAGGCGTCGGCTCCGGCGGAGCGACGGTCGTAGGCAATTGCGGGCAGGCCGTGGCTCGGCGCCTCGGCGAGGCGCACCGACCGCGGCACGGCCGTGCGGAACACGAGAGATCCGAAGTGCTTGCGCACCTCCGCCTCGACCTGCGCGGCGAGGCGGGTGCGGCCGTCGAGCATCGTGAGGAGGACGCCGCCGATGGCAAGGCTCGGGTTAAGCCGTAGGCGGATGAGCTCGATCGACTGCATGAGCTGGGCGAGACCCTCGAGGGCGTAGTACTCCGCCTGCACGGGCACGAGGACGCGGTCGGAGGCGGCAAGCGCGTTGACGGTCAGCGGCCCGAGCGACGGCGGGCAGTCGAGGAAAACGAAGTCGTACTGGCCGCTGCCCGACTCGAGCGCCTGCGCGAGGTAGCGCTCACCGTCGTCACGGCGCGCGAGCTCGACGACCGCGCCGGCAAGCTCGGGCTTCGCCGGGACGAGATCGAGGTTCTCGAACGCGGTGTGCTTGATGAGCTCGGCGAGCGGCGCGCCGTCGAGGAGGTCGTAGCTCGACGTCCCGTTCGCGCGCATTCCGAGCCCGGAGGTCGCGTTCGCCTGCGGATCGAGGTCGATCACGAGCGAGCGCTCGCCGGCCTCGGCGAGACAAGCGGCGAGATTGACGGCGGTCGTCGTCTTTCCGACACCGCCTTTCTGATTCGCGAGGGCGTAGATGCGACTCATCCACGCGTATTGTCGCTAGGCCAGCGGACGCCTCTTCGCAACGCCGGCGCGGCGCGGGAATCCCTCCGGCGTTGGGGCGATCTTCGGGATGACCGCGAGGCCGTGATAGTTCTCCGGTGGGCCGCCTCCGAGCTTCTCCGCCACCGCTGCGACCGCGGCTAGCTCCGCGGTTTCGCCGAGCCAGAGAATCGCCGCGCCGCCGACCCGCACGAGCGGCAGGCACCACTCCGTTGCGACCGGCGGCTGCGCGAGCGCTTTCGCGAGCGCGACACCGTAGCTCTCGACCGGCTGTTCCTCGGCGCGGCCCCAGACGACGCGGGCGTTCGGCGGCGCCCACTCGCGGAGGAAGTCGCATTTCCGTTGCTGCGCTTCGAGCAGCATCACGTCACGCTCGGGGAGCGCCGTCGCGAGCGGGATCCCCGGAGAGCCGCCGCCCGAGCCGATGTCCACGACAGGCCCCTCGAACCGCTCGACGAGCGGCGCGGCACGGAGCGCGTCGTCCCAGAGCATCTCCCGCGCGCGGTCGAGGTCGCGCAGCGCGGTTAGGCCCGGCGTCGCGAGAACGGCGCGAAGGTATTGCTCAGTCGGGAAGGACGACGACGTAGCGATTCGGCTCCGTCCCCTCGGACGTGGTCGCGACACCGGGGGCCTCTTTGAGGCGAAGGTGGACGATCTTCCGCTCGACCGACGTCATCGGCTCGAGCTCCTCGGCGCTCGCCGCTCTCGCGCACGCGGTCGGCGATCTCGTCGGCGAGCGCCTCGAGGGTCGTGCGGCGTCGCTCGCGGTAGCCGGCCGCGTCGACGACGACGTCCTTCTTCGCCTCGCCGTACGCGCGATACGCGATGACGTTGAGGAGGTACTGCACCGCGTCGATCGTCTGGCCGTGCCGGCCGATGAGGACCGCGACGTCCCCGCCCGAGACGGTGACCGTGATCGTGTCCTTGCCCTCTTCGACATCGAGACGCGCATCGATCCCCAGCTCCGTGACGATCCGGGAGACGAGCTTGCGGGCTTCCGCGGCCTGGCCCTCGTCCGCTTCGGTGGCGGCCGGCGCCGACGCAGCCGCTTCAGCGGGCAGATGCGCGAGCACGCGCGCCGGCTCATACCCGACCCCGAGCAGTCCGCGCTCGCCTTCGGAGACGACCTCGAAGCGGACCGCGGCCTTGTCGAGGGACGGATGCCGCTGCTCGAGCTCGCGCAGCGCGGCCCACTTCGCCTCGCTCGACGGTCTCGCCCGTCGCCTCGACGGTCAGGTCGCCGCTCACCTGCGCCTCCCCGAGCTCTTCTTGCGTCGCACCTGCCGCGGGGCGGCGGTCGCCGCCGGAGCCGGCTTCGGGGACTCAGGATCGGGCTTTGCGCCGTTGCCGCTCGTGCCGTCGTCGTCCTCCTGGGGTGCGGCCCGGGAGGAGCGCCGCTCGACAACCGGCGCTGGAGTCCGCTGCACGAGCCGTCGCGTGATGAGTCCCTGCCCGACCGTCCAGAGGTTTGTCGTCACCCAGTAGATGACGAGGCCGGCCGGGAACTTCGCGATGACGAAGACGAAGACGAGCGGCATGATCATGAAGATGATCCGCTGCGAGCGCTGCGCGGTCGGCGCCATGAAGAGGCCCGACGCCATCTGGCTCCCGACGTAGACGACGAGGAGCACGTAGCCGACTCCCGACACCGCCACCGTGATGTTCGGGATGAAGTGCAACCACGACAAGTCCCCCGCGTTGACGGCTTTCTGAAGGACGACGTTACAAGCGGCGACTGCCGGTTTCGTCGTCCCGCTCGTGAGCGGAGTCGTACAGAGGAAGTTCTGCTCGAAGTGCCTAAGCGTGTAGTAGAGCGCGATGAAGACCGGGACCTGCAGGAGCATTGGGAGACACGACGCCGCCGGGTTGATCTTGTTCTCCCGGTAGAACTTCATGAGCTCTTCGTTCTGCTTCGCCTTGTCGTGCTTGTACTTCTGCTGGATCCGCTTCATCTCCGGCGCATGCGCCTGGAGCGCCTGCATCGAGTGGAGCTGACGGATCGTCAGCGGCACGAGCGCCATGCGGACGAGCACCGTCGTCGCGACGATCGCCCACGCCCACGAAAGCCGGAGGTTCGTGTGGAAGAAGTTGAGGACGTGCTTCATCACGCCCTCGAGCGCACCGAAGATCGGGCCGATGACCGGGATGGTGGCGACGATCAGGTGCGTCATTTGACCGGGTCGTGGCCTCCGTGGCTCCACGGGTTACAGCGGAGGAGGCGCCAGCCGGCGAGCGCGCTGCCCTTGAAGAGACCGTGCTTCCGTACCGCCTGGATCGCGTACTCGGAGCACGACGGCTCGTACTTGCACGTCGTCGGGAAGAGCGCGCCGAACGTCAGGCGCCACGCCCAGACGAGGCCGACGCCCGCGTAACGCGGTGCTCGCATCACGACGTTCATGCGGCTACCGCGCCGGTCGTCTTGGCGAGGAGCTCGTCGACCTGCTCGCCGAGCCACGCGAAGCCGTTCGCCTCGGCCGCCTCCGGCAGCCCCTGCCGCACGATGAGGACGTAGTCGTGGCCGGCCGCGACGGTGTCGAGCCGCGCGTCCCACACCTCACGGAGCTGCCTCTTGATGCGGTTCCGCTCGACGGCGCCGCCCGCCGCGCGCGGCACGGCGAACCCGATGCGCGGCTCGGCCGGCTCCTCCTGTGGAAGCCAGTAGAGGACGAGATACCGCGAGGAGACACTGCGCCCACGGCGATGGACCGCGTCGAAGTCGCGCGAACGGGTGAGGCGGTTGGTGCGCTTCACAGGGCCCACCTTAGTGCCCGAGCGTTACGCCGAGAGCCCCGTGCCGACAGGCTACGCAGAAAGCTTCGTGCGACCCTTGGCGCGGCGGCGCTTGAGGATCGCGCGGCCGGCCTTTGTCGACATGCGCGCGCGGAAGCCGTGCTTGCGCTTCCGGCGGCGGACGTTGGGCTGGTAGGTGCGCTTCATTCGCGAAAAGGCTCGTCTGGTTTGAAAAGGTAGGTCTTTGCCAGAAAAATCCCCGCCGGCGGCGGGGCGTCGCGGCAGTATAGCCACCGTCTCCGAATCGCTCGTCCACTGCTTTCTCAACAGGCAGGAAGCGCGGAGACAAGCGGTTCCAGAGAGTTTCCCCCACCACTTTCCACACCTGGGGAGGAAACCTCGCAATCCGGAAACATCCTGCAAATCACATGGTTTTGGCTGTCGGCAAAGCAACGCTTATGCTGGCCGTCGGGCTGTCGGAGGAGGGTTTGAGCACGTAGTGAGAGACCAAATTGAGCTGTCTGCCGAGAACCTTTGGAGTGAGATCTCCGGACGGCTCCAGGAGGCCCTGAACGACGGCACGTACGCCAAGTGGTTCGGTGGTGTTCGTAGCCTCGAGCGCGAGGGTGACGTTCTCGTCCTCTCCGTGCCCGACGAGCTTTCACGAGACTGGATCGACCGGCACTTCCGCGGTCTCCTCGACGCGGCGGTACGCGACATCACCGGAGAGAGCCATCCGCTCGACCTCCGCGTGGCGGCCGAGACCGAGTCCTCTCTGGAGCACGAGGTGGAGACAGGCGGTGTCATCCCCATGGTCCAGCGCCTGCAGGAGCGCATCCCCGGCCGGCCGGAGAGCGGCGGCTTCAAGGCGAAGTACACATTCGACTCGTTCGTGATCGGATCGTCGAACCGCTTCGCACACGCCGCCGCGCTCGCCGTCGCCGAGGCGCCCGCGCAGGCGTACAACCCGCTCTTTATCTACGGCAGCACCGGGCTCGGGAAGACGCATCTCCTGCACGCCGTCGCGCAGTACGTGAGCGAGCACTCATCGTCGATGTCGGTTCGGTACGTCACGAGCGAGGCGTTCGTCAACGACTTCATCAACTCGCTCCGCGACAAGTCCCGCATCGAGGGCTTCAAGCAGCGCTACCGCACGTACGACCTGCTGCTCATCGACGACGTCCAGTTCTTCGAGGGCAAGGAGCGGTTCCAGGAGGAGTTCTTCCATACGTTCAACTCTCTCTACGAGGCCGGCTCGCAGATCGTGCTCTCGTCGGATCGCCCGCCGCGTGATATTTCGACGCTCGAGGAACGGCTCCGCAGCCGCTTCGAGTGGGGCTTGATCACCGACATTCAGCCGCCGGATCTCGAGACGCGCATCGCGATTCTCCGCCGCAAGGTGCGGGTCGACGGGATCAACGTCCACGACGAGCAGGTGCTGACGTTCATCGCCGGCCGCGTCTCGACGAACATCCGCGAGCTCGAGGGTGCGCTCACCCGCGTCGTCGCGTTTTCCTCACTCACAGGCCGGCCGATGACGGTCGAGCTCGCCCAGGACGTCCTCCGTGACGTCTTCCCGCAGGGCGAGGCGGCGGAGGTCTCGATCAAGCGGATCCAGGATCTCGTCGCTGAACGGTTCGCGCTCACGCTCGAGGAGCTCTGCGGCGAGAAGCGCTCCCAGAACATCGTCTATCCACGCCAGGTCGCCATGTACCTCTCCCGCGAGCTGACCGACTCATCGCTACCGAAGATCGGCAAGGAGTTCGGCGGCCGCGATCACACGACAGTCATCCACGCCACGTCCAAAATCTCGCGGCTCATTCGTGAGGACAGGTCTGTGTACAACCTCGTGCAGGAACTCACCGCGCGTGTGAAGCAGGTCCGCTGACGGCTCGCCGCTGTGGAAGCCGACGCATCCTCCACAATGACCCTCCACATGCGCATCGTTCTGACCATGCCGTTTGCGACCGTTTCCCCCTCTGTCCACAGCACCTACTACTTCTGTGAGGATCTGTAGATGATCGAGAGTGAAACCACAGTCGGTACCGACCTGAGGATTACGTGCTCGAAGGACGAGCTCGTGCACGGCCTCTCGACCGTTGTGCGCGCCCTGTCGACGCGTACCGCGATCCAGATCCTCTCGGGGATCCTGCTCGAGGCGCGTGACGGCGAGCTGCGTCTCGCGGCGACCGACATGGAGCTCTCGATTCGCGCAACCGTGCCGGCGCAGGTGGAGGGCGAAGGATCGATCGTCCTGCCGGGCCGCACGCTCGTCGACATTGCGCGCCTGCTGCCGGCAGACGAGGTTACGCTCGAGCATCGCGTGGCCGAGTCGGTCGTCCACGTCTCGTCGGGCAGCGCGAGCTACACGCTCCAGACGTTCAACGCCGAAGATTTCCCGCGCCTGCCGGAGATCGGCGAGACGCCGACGTTCGTCGTCGAGTCGCGAGCCGCTGCTCGAGACGATCAACCGCGTTGCCCGCGCTGCTTCCCGCGACGAGGCGCGCCCCGTGCTGACCGGTGTCCTCGTCCAGTTCGCGGGCGACAAGCTCGTAATGGCCGCGACCGACTCGTATCGTCTCGCCGTCAAGGAGACGACGCTCGGCAGCTACCGCCGCGGAGCTCGAGGCGATCATCCCGAGCCGCGCGCTGCAAGAGCTCGCGCGCATCGCCGGCGACGTCGACGAGATCGGTGTCGGTGTGCAGGAGAACCAGGTCATTTTCTCTGCCGGTGACATCTGGCTCGCCTCGCGGCGCATCGATGGCCAGTTCCCGAACATCCGCCAGCTGCTGCCCGAGACGTTCGAGTACGAGCTGACGATCCCGCGCGGCGAGCTGCTCGATGTCGTTCGTCGCGCCGCCGTGATGATCCAGCGCGCGACCCCGCTACACCTGCGTTTCGCGGAGGGTGAGCTGACGGTCGTCGCGCGCACGCAGGAGGTCGGCGAGTCGCGCGAGTCGCTGCCGGTGCCGTTCGCGGGCGACACGCTCGAGATCGGGTTCAACGCCGAGTTCCTCAAGGACGGGATCGAGGCGATCGAGGGTGACGACGTGAAGTTCAAGCTCATCAGCCCGCTGCGCCCGGCCGTGCTCGAGGGTGAAGACGGCGACTTCACGTATCTCGTCATGCCGATCCGGCTGCCCGGCTGATCGTCGAGACGCGTCTCGCTCAGAAGCTTCCGGTCGTACGAGCGGCTCGATCTCGCGGTGCGGCCGGGACTCGTGCTCGCGGTCGGGCCGAACGGCGTCGGGAAGACGAACCTCCTCGAGGCGATCCACGTCACGACGCAGGGCTTCTCGCCGCGAACGCGCACCGACGCGCAGCTCGTGCGGTTCGGCGATGACGGGTGCGCGGGCGGCGGTCACCGGCCGCCGTGGCGAGGTGGGGATCGAGATCGAGCTTACGATCCGCCCGCGCGAGGGGAAGCGCGCGCGGCTGAACGGAGCGCCTCTCCGCGCGGCCGAGCAGCTCCGCTCCACCGTGTCGACGCTCGTCTTCACACCGGACCGCCTCGGCGTCGTCAAGGGTGCGCCTGCAGCGCGACGCGCATACTTCGATCGCGTGCTCGGGCGGCTGCTTCCGGCCCGCGCGCCGCTGCCTGCGGAGTACGGCGCCGCTGTTGCGCAGCGCAACGCGGCGCTGCGCCGGGCCGGACGGCGGCTACTCGAGTCGTCGACGCGGTCGAGCCGTGGACGGAGCGCGTCGCGACGCTTGGCGCTGAGCTCGTGGCGAGCCGTGGCGAGGCGCTCGAGAATCCTCGAAGCCTCGTTCGCGGAGCGGGCGGCAGAGCTCGGCCTGCCGGAGGCGACGCTCCGCTACGAGGGTGAGCCGCCGACGCGAGAAGCGCTTGACGCGGCTCTTCGGCGCGACCTCGAGCGGGGCACGACGTCGCTCGGGCCGCACCTCGACGACGTCCTCCTCTCCGCAGCCGGCCGCGACCTGCGGAGCTTCGGCTCGCAAGGAGAGCAGCGGCTCGCGCTCCTCGCGCTCCTGCTCGCGGAGGCGGAGGCGATCACCGCGCGGAGCGGTGTGCCGCCACTGCTTCTGCTCGACGATGTGCTCTCGGAGCTCGATCCGGCCCGGCGCCGGCTCCTCGCGGAGCGCGTGCGCGGCGCGGGGCAGGCGCTCATCACGGCGACCGACGCGGCGATGCTGCCGGCCGACCCCGACCAGCTCCTCGAGGTCACTCCCGGCGCCGCGGCCGAGGTGGTGGCGTGATGGACCCGGTCGGCGAAGGCGATGCGCGAGGAGTTACGCCGGCTCGGGGCGGACAGCTCGGCGCGCGTCGACCAGAACGACGCGTGGCTCGCTGCGGTCGGTCCGGAGATCGCGCGCAACGCGTGGCCGGCGCGCACGCAGGCCGACGGAACGCTCGTCATCCATGTCCGCGACGCGATCTGGGGCTTCGAGTTGAGCCAGCAGGCACCCGAGATCGCAGCCCGGCTACCGGGCCGTCCGCGGTTGCGATTCGCTCCCGGACCGCTACCCGAGGAGGCGCCGCCCGAGCCTCCCGCCGCACCGCCGGGACCGACGCCGCAGCAGGTCCGTGAGGCTGAAGAGATGACCGCATCGATCGACGATCGAGACCTTCGTGAATCTGTCGCGAAAGTCATAAAAGCTGCGCTCGTTCGGCACCCGCACGACCGCCCGATCTGATACACTGGTTTCCGCCCGCAAATCGCGTATTTGCAGGGCTTTTTTCATGACTGAAACAGACTACACCGCAAAGGACATCACGGTCCTCGAAGGACTCGAGCCGGTCCGGCTCAGGCCGGGCATGTACATCGGCTCGACGGGTCTCCGCGGCCTCCATCACCTCATCTACGAGGTGGTCGACAACTCTGTCGACGAGGCGCTCCAGGGACGCAACGACCGGATCGAGGTGACCCTCCATCCCGACCATTCGGTCACGGTCGTGGACTGGGGCTCGGGCATCCCAGTCGACGTGATGAAGGAGCAGGGGCTGCCCGCTCTCACGGTCGTCCTGACGAAGCTCCACGCCGGCGGCAAGTTCGGCGGCGAGGGGTACAAGGTCTCCGGCGGCCTCCATGGCGTCGGCGTTTCCGTCGTGAACGCGCTCTCCGAGCGTCTCGTTGCCGACGGTTCGCCGCGATGGTCAGGTCTACCGCCAGGAGTTCGAGCGCGGCAATCCCGTTGGCGACATGGAGGTCGTCGGCCCGATGGCTGAGGGCGACGCGACCGGCACGACCATCACTTTCCTCCCCGACTCCGAGATCTTCGAGGAACTCGACGTCGAGGCGGGCACGATCACGCAGCGCCTCCGCGAGACTGCGTTCCTCACGCGCGGCCTCCACATCAAGCTCGTCGACGAGCGCGCCGACGGCAAGACGGTCGAGTTCCACTACGAGGGCGGCATCCGCGACTTCGTCTCGCACATCAACGAGGCGAAGGACGCGATCCACAAGCATGTCGTGTACTTCGAAGGCGAGACCGAGCAGGGAGCCGTCGAGGTCGCGATGCAGTGGAACGCGAGCTTTCAGGAATCCGTCTTCACGTTCGCCAACAACATCAACACGGTCGAGGGCGGATCCCATCTCTCCGGATTCCGTAGCGCGCTGACCCGCACGCTCAACGCGAAGGCCACAGAGCTCAAGCTCCTGAAGAGCGGCGAGAGTTTCGACGGCGAGGACGTGCGCGAAGGGCTCGCGGCCGTCGTCTCGGTCAAGCTCCAGAACCCGCAGTTCGAGGGGCAGACGAAGACGAAGCTCGGCAACCCCGGCGTCGAGGGCCTCGTCCAGACGACGGTGAACGCGAACCTCGCACGCTTCCTCGAGGAGAACCCGCAGGACGCGAAGCAGATCATCACGAAGTCGCTCACCGCGATGCGGGCCCGCCTCGCGGCGCGCAAGGCGCGCGAGCTGACACGGAAGTCGGCGCTCGGCGGCTCGTCGCTGCCTGGCAAGCTCGCCGACTGCTCGGTGAAGGATCCCGAGTCGGCCGAGCTCTACATCGTCGAGGGCGACTCCGCCGGCGGCTCGGCGAAGACCGGCCGCGACCGCACGTACCAGGCCATCCTCCCGCTCCGCGGCAAGATCATCAACAGCGAGAAGAACCGCATCAACAAGGTTCTCTCGAACAACGAGATCCAGGCGATGATCACCGCGATCGGCACCGGGATCGGCGACGAGTTCGACATCGAAGGCCTCCGCTACCACCGGATCATCATCATGACCGACGCCGACGTCGACGGCTCGCACATCCGCACGCTGATCCTGACGTTCCTCTACCGGCACATGCGCGAGCTCTTCGAGCGCGGGCACATCTACATCGCCGTCCCGCCGCTCTACAAGGTCAAGCTCGGCAACCAGGAGTACTACTTCGAGAAGGACTCGCAGCTCGAGGATCTCCTCGTGCGCGAGCGGTTCGGCGACATCGAGGCGTACGACCGCGACGGCCAGCAGGTCAAGCTGACCGAGGCGCGCTGGAAGCGGTTCGGAGCCGCTCTCGCCGAGTTCGAGGGATGGTCGGCGCGGATCAAGGCCGACTATGGCCACCACGCCGCCGAGCTCGTCATCTCGCATCGCCTCCTCGAGCTCGAAGCGCTTACCCCGGCGGCGATCGAGCAGGCGCTCGCAACGCATCCCTCCAACGGCTACACGCTCTCCGCCATCGAGCGCGATGACGAAGGCGTGCGGGTCAAGATCGTCGAGGATGAGACGTCGGCTGCGCACTTCGTCACGCTCTCCTCCGAGCTCCTCGCATCGCCGATCTACACGAACCTTCGCCGCGCGTACGTGAAGCTCGTCGAAGCTGTCGGCCCGCCGCCGTTCACACTCGCGCTCGGCAAGCGGACCGCCGACGCGCACACGCTCAGCGAGCTCCACTCCGAGGCGCTCGATCTCGCGAAGGAGGGCGGCATCCAGCTTTCGCGGTTCAAGGGTCTCGGCGAGATGAACGCCGAGCAGCTCTGGGAGACGACGATGGACCCGGCCCGCCGGCTGATGATTCGCGTCGATGTCGAGGACGCCCACGCCGCCGACCAGCTGTTCTCGATGCTCATGGGCGACCAGGTCGAGCCGCGCCGCCTCTTCATCGAGGAGAACGCCAAAGACGTGAAATTCCTCGATGTCTGAGCTCGACACAGGCGCCATCGATCGCGGCCGCGTCGAGCCGCGCGAGCTCGAGCAGGAGATGCGCTCGAGCTTCCTCGACTATGCGATGTCGGTCATCGTCTCGCGCGCCCTTCCGGACGTGCGCGACGGTCTGAAGCCGGTGCACCGGCGCGTCCTCTACGGCATGCACGAGGCCGGCCTGCAACCGAACCGGCCGTACAAGAAGTCGGCCGCCACCGTCGGCGATGTCATGGGGAAGTACCACCCGCACGGCGACCAGGCGATCTACGACACGCTCGTCCGCATGGCGCAGCCGTTCTCGCTGCGCTACCCGCTCGTCGACGGTCAGGGCAACTTCGGCTCGATCGACGACGATCCGGCCGCGGCTCCGCGCTACACCGAGGCGCGCCTCTCGAAGCTCGCGACCGAGCTACTGCGCGACATCGACGCGAACACCGTCGACTTCGAGCCGAACTACGACGAGTCGCGGCGCCAGCCGTCCGTGCTGCCGTCCCGCTTCCCGAACCTCCTCGTCAACGGCTCCGCCGGCATCGCCGTCGGGATGGCGACGAACATGCCGCCGCACCATCTCGGCGAGACGATCGACGCCGTCGTGGCGATGATCGACGACCCGGAGATCAACGTCGAGGGCCTGATGAAGCACATCAAGGGTCCCGACTTCCCGACCGGCGCGATCGTCGTCGGCCGCGGCGGGATCCGCGACGCGTATCGCACCGGCCGCGGCCGCGTCGTCATGCGCGCGCGCGCCCACATCGAGGAGCTGCGCGGCGGCAAGTCGGCGATCATCATCACCGAGCTGCCGTACGGCGTGAAAAAGGGTGGCGCCACGGGCGTGATCGTGAAGATCGCCGAGCTCGTCCGCGACAAGGTGCTGACCGAGATCTCGGACCTCGAGGACCACTCCGACCGCACCGGCATGCGGATCCAGGTCGAGCTCAAGCGCGACGCCGTCCCGCAGGTGGCGCTCAACAAGCTGTTCAAGCACACGTCCGCTGCAGGCGACGTTCGGCTACAACGCCGTCGCGCTCGTCGACGGTGTGCCGCGCACGCTCTCGCTGCTCGAGCTCGTCACGCACTACCTCGACTTCCAGCGCGAGGTCGTCACGCGCCGCTCGAAGGACGAGCTGCGCAAGAAGGAAGCGCGTGCGCACGTCCTCGAGGGCTACCTCAAGGCGCTCGATCACCTCGACGAGATCATCGCCCTGATCCGCGCCGCCGACGACGTCGACGCAGCGCGCACGGGGCTGATGCAGAAGTTCGAGTTCTCGGAGATCCAGGCGCAGGCGATCCTCGATCTCCGGCTCCGTGCCCTGACCGCGCTCGAGCGGCAGCAGGTCGAGAAGGAGTACGCCGACCTCGCCGAGCGCATCGCCGAGCTGCGCGACATCCTCGGCGACCCGGCGAAGATCGACGGCGTCATCCGCGACGAGCTGCTCGAGATCAAGCAGATCTATGGCCGCAACGACGACCGCCGCACCGAGATCATCGCCGCCGAGGAGGAGCTCGAGCTCGAGGACATGATCGCCGAGGAGGACATGGTCATTGCGATCACGCGCTCCGGCTACATCAAGCGCCTACCGGTGACGGCGTACCGCGAGCAGCGGCGCGGCGGCATCGGCGTGATGGGGATGGAGCTCAAGGAGGACGACTACATCGAGCACCTCTTCGTCGCCTCGACGCACGACTACATCCTCTTCTTCACGAACGTCGGCAAGGTCTACCGCCTCAAGGTGCACGAGCTGCCGCTCGGCTCGCGCCAGTCGAAGGGCCGCGCGATCGTCAACCTCCTCCCGTTCCGGCAGGACGAGACGGTGCGCGCCGTCGTCCAGACCCGCAACTTCGCCGAGGCGAAGTACCTCGTCTTCGCGACGAAGAACGGCGTCGTGAAGAAGACCGAGCTCGCCGCGTACAACACGCCGCTCAAGGCCGACGGGATCATCGCGATCAAGATGCGCGAGGGCGACGAGCTCGTCGGCGTCCGCCACGCGACCGGCAGCGACGACATCCTCATGGTCTCGAAGAAGGGCCAGGCGATTCGGTTCCACGAGACCGACGCGCGGCCGATGGGGCGCGACACGTCCGGCGTCGCGGGGATGACGGCTCCGCGCAGGCGACGAGGTCATCTCGATCAACATCGCCGAGGACGACGCCGACCTCCTCGTCGTGACCGAGAACGGCTACGGCAAGCGCACGCGCGTCTCCGAGTACCCGGTCAAGGGCCGCGGCGGGATGGGCGTCAAGACCGTGCAGCTCACCGAGGCGCGCGGCTACCTCGTCGGCTCGCGCGTCGTGCGCGACGGGTACCAGGTGATGCTCATCTCGACCGCCGGCACCGTGATCAAGATCCCGGTCGAGGACGTCAAGCGTCTCGGCCGCTCGACGCAGGGCGTGATCGTCATGCGGCTCCGCGGAGACGACGAGACCGTGTCGGCTGTTGCGCCGGTCGTCGAGTCCGAGACCGACACGGAGTCTGAGAGTGCGTCCGAGACGGAGCTCGTTTCCGAGGTCGTGTCCGATGCAGAACTCGAGGACGAGACCGACGAACTCGCCGACGAGTAGCGCTTCCATCCACGTTCCCTTCCATTCGGCCGCGCGAGGGGCGTATAACTCTCGGGTGGCAATCAGCTCGTCAGGTCGATCTCCTCGAGCCGATCAACCTTGCCGACCACCTTGGCAAGGTCGAGCTCTACCTCGGCCAGGTCTGCGCGATCGCCGGCATCTCGAAGATGCAGCTCGACTACTGGACGAACAAGGCTCAGATCCCGACGAAGGGCCGCAAGCAGCGGATCTACGACATCGACGCGCTCGAGACCGTGATGCTCATCAAGCAGGCGAAGGACAAAGGCCTCAACCTCGGCGCTGCGATCGACGCGGCGCAGAAGTTCCGCGAGCAGCAGTCCGAGCCTGCCGCTGCGGCCGAGCTCGCCAGCTAGCGCGGGGTCGGCGACGGCGTCCGTACGGTTCATCGGCGGGTTGCGCGCGCTCTCCCAGGACGCGGCTCCGCCGCGGGTCGTTCTCGGCCACGCGTGGTCATGGGGGCCGAACGCGACCTATCCGCTTGCCGAGCTGCTCATTGACGACGCGCGCGTTCTTGTTCGGCTGCGCTGGGGTTGGTTGCGCGGCCTGTCGCGCCCGATCTTCATGGGCCGGGACGTGACGTGGGAGGCACCGCGGGACAGCGTCATCGCTGAGGCGTACGGGAAGGGCGCGATGACGAGGGGCGTGTTGTTACGCGCGCCCGAGCTGCCGGGGATCATCTTCTGGTGCCAACAACAACGTGCCGTTCTCGAAGCGCTTGGTTTCGAGACGCCGCGCGTCTAGCGCTTCTGCCAGGCGTCGTAGCGCTGCTCGAGCTCGAGGAGGATCGCCGCGAGGAGCGGGGCGCGATCCCAATCCCGGCCCGTTTCGATCCGCAGCGACGTCGTCGGCTTGACCGTCTCCTCGGGGAGCTCGTCCGCCGTTTGGTTCACGTTGATGCCGATTCCAAGCCGGACCCGACCCGTGCTCGCCTCCGGGAGGATCCCCGCGATCTTGCGGCCGTCGACCATCACGTCGTTTGGATGGCTGACTTGCGCGTCAACCGGCAACGCCGCGGCGACGGCTTCGCCCGCGACGAGCGACAGCTCGGGCCAGATCGCCATGTGGAGCGTTGGGCGGAGCAAGACCGAGAACAGGAGCCCGCGACCCGGCGCGTCCTCCCACACCCGCCCGAGCCGGCCTCGTCCTTCGGTCTGGTGATCGGCGGCGACCGTCGTCCCTTCCGGCTCGTCGTCGCCGAGGAGCCGCTGCGTCGAGGCGCACTCGGCCACAAAGCGGTACGGACGCCCGAGGCGTCCGGCGAGAAGCGACTCGACCGCTTCAGGGGTCAGGTCCGACGACACCGCCGCTTAGACTAGACCTGCCGTGAGGGGAGCCCGCCAACCGCTGCGCGCGCCGCGCCGTCTTGACTACGCGAGCCTCAGCGATCCGATTCTCGTGACGCGTGCAAAGGACGGCGACGCCGCCGCGCTCGAAGCGCTGTGCGCCCGCCATGCGCCGCGTGTCGAGCGGCTCGCGCGGCACCTGCTGCGCGACCCCGAGGATGCGCGCGACGCCGCGCAGGAGGCGCTCGCAAAGCTCTGCGTCCGGCTCCGCCAGTTCCGCGGAGACTCGCAGTTCTCGACGTGGCTGCACCGGCTCGTCGTCAACACGTGCCGCGACGCCGCCGACCGCAAGCGCTCGCGCACGTACGAGCCGCTGCCCGACGAGCTCGGCGCCACGGTCGAGAACGGCACCTTCGAGCACGATCCGGCGCGCAGCGTCCGCATGTCGGAGCTCCGCCGCGAGCTGTGCGACTCCCTCGCGGGCATCTCCCCCGAGCAGGCGCAGGTGATCGTCCTCAAGGACGCGTACGACTACACGTTCGAGGAGATCGCCGCCGCCGCCGGGATGCCCGTCGGGACAGCGAAGTGCCACGCCCACCGCGGCCGCAACCGGCTGCGCGAACGGCTAGAGAAGCGCGACGTCGCGTGACCCTCCCTGCCACGCCATTCGGGCGGGAGACGATCGAGTCGATCATCCCGCACCGGCCGCCGTTTCTCCTTGTCGACGAGGTGCTCGAGATCGAGCCGGGTAAGCGCGTCCTCGGGCGGCTGACGGTGCCGGAGGACGGCTGGTGGTTCCCCGGGCACTTCCCCGGGCGCCCCGTCATGCCGGGCGTGCTCACGATTGAGGCGATCGCACAATGCGGCGCCGTCGCGGTGCTCGCCGCGACCGAGAACGCCGGCAAGACCCCGTTCTTCGCGGGCATCGACGACTGCCGCTTCAAGCGCGTCGTCGAGCCGGGAGACGTGCTCGACCTCGAGTGCGAGTTCGTCCGCGTGCGCGGGCCGATCGCGAAGGGCCAGGGACGCGCGAGCGTCGGCGGCGAGACAGCGGCCGAGGCGATGCTCACCGTCTTCATCGGAGACGCGCCCGAATGATCGGAGACGCGACCTTCCCGGTGTCGATCACGGGCCTCGGCGCCTATGCGCCCGACCGCGTCCTCACGAATGCCGATCTCGAGACGCTCGTCGACACGTCGAACGACTGGATCATCGAGCGCACCGGGATCCGCGAGCGCCGCATCGCGGCCGACGACGCAGGCCCTCACCGATCTCGCGCTGCCGGGCTGCGAGACCGCGCTTGCGCAGGCGGGCCTCACCGGTAAGGACATCGACCTCCTCATCGTCGCCACGGTCACGCCGGACATGACCTTCCCCTCGTGCGGAGCGATCCTCGCCGACAAGCTCGGCGCCACCGATGCGGCCGCCTACGACCTCTCGGCGGGCTGTACGGGCTTCGTGTACGCGGTCGTCCAGGCGTACGGGATGCTCGCTGCCGGCCTCGCCCACCGCGCGCTCGTCGTCGGCGGAGACGTCCTCTCGCGCATCCTCGACTGGAACGACCGCTCGACGGTCGTTCTCTTCGGCGACGGCGCGGGCGCCGTCGTGCTCGAGCGGTCGGAACAGCCCGGATTCCTCGCGCTCGACCTCGGTGCCGACGGTTCGGGCGCCGAGAATCTCTGGCTGCCGGGCAGCGGCTCGCGCCTCTTCGATGACGCCGACAAGCACGTGAAGATGAACGGCCGCGAGGTTTTCAAGTTCGCGACGCGGATCCTCGTCCAGTCGGCCGAGAACGTGCTCAGCCGCGCGGGCTTTACGATCGACGATGTCGATGTCTACATCCCGCACCAGGCGAACGTCCGCATCATCGACCACGCAACCAAGAAGCTCGGGATTCCGTCGGATCGTGTGGTGATCAACGTCGACCGTTACGGCAATACGTCCTCCGGCTCGATCCCGCTCGCGCTCGTCGACGCGCAGGCGGACGGGAGGCTTCAGCCGGGCAAGCTCGTATTGATGACGGGAATGGGAGCCGGTCTGACATGGGGGAGCGCCTTGATGAGATGGACGTTGCAGGCATGAAGAAGATCGCCTTCTGTTTCCCCGGCCAGGGCTCGTACGAGGCCGGCATGGGTCGCGACATCGCCGAGGCCGTGCCGGCTGCGATGGACGTGTACCGCCGCGGCAGCGAGGCTTGCGGGTCTCGACCTCGCGCACCTCTGCTTCCACGGCGAGCCCGAGGCGCTGCTCGACACCGCCGTGCAGCAGCCGGCGCTCGTGGCGACGTCGCTCGCGGTGCTCGCGGCGCTGCAGGAGCGCGGCGTGAAGGCCGACTTCGTGATCGGCCACTCCGTCGGCGAGTTCGCGGCTCTCGCCGCCGCCGAGGCGATGTCGGTCGAGGACGCGATCGCGCTCGTCCGCGAGCGTGGCCTCGCGATGGCGGAGGCCGCCGCGAAGAACCCCGGCTCGATGGCCGCGATCCTCGGTCTTGCCGACGAGAAGGTCGAAGCGCTCTGCCGCCGCATCCTCGGCGTGTGGCCGGCGAACTACAACTGCCCCGGCCAGATCGTCGTCTCCGGCGAGAACCCCGCCGTCGACGCGTGCATCGAGCAGGCGCAGAGCGAGGGCGCGCGCCGCGCGGTGAAGCTCAAGGTCTCGGGCGCGTTCCATTCCCCGCTCGTCGCCCGCGCCGCCGACCGGCTGCGGCCGGCGATCGAGAAGGTCAAGTTCCAGGAGCCGACCGCGCCGTTCATGTCGACCGTGACCGCGCGCGTCGAGTCGGCGCAGCGGATCGGCCCGCTCCTCGTCGACCAGCTCACCGCGCCGGTCCGCTTCACGCAGTCGGCGACCGAGCTCATGCGTCAAGGCGTCAGGACGTTCGTCGAGGTCGGCCCCGGCAATGTCCTCTCCGGGCCTCGTGAAGCGCATCGACCGCAGCGTCCACACCGTCTCGATCAACAATCTCGAGGCGCTCGACCGGCTGCCCGAGCTGCTCTCGCTCGCAAGCGTGACTTTCGCCTCGCTCGAAGGCAAGCGCGCTCTCGTCACCGGCGCGTCGAAGGGGATCGGCCGCGCGATCGCCGAGGAGCTCGCGCGCGGCGGCGCCGAGGTCGTCGTCGGCTACCGCACTGGCGCCGAAGAGGCGGAGGAGCTCGCGCAGGCGATCGGCGGCGCCGCGATCCAGGCCGACGTCTCGAGCGCCGAGGACGCAGCGCGGCTCGTCGAGGAGGCGGGCGACCTCGACATCCTCGTCAACAACGCCGGCCTCACGCGCGACGGCCTCCTTGCGCGTATGCCCGACGACGACTGGCGCACGGTCATCGAGACGAACCTCAGCTCCGTCTTCTACACGTGCCGCGCCGTGACGAGGCCGATGATGAAGAAGCGCGCCGGCTCGATCGTCAACGTCTCGTCGATCGTCGGCGTGCACGGGAACTGGGGCCAGACGAACTACGCGGCGTCGAAGGCCGGGATCATCGGCTTCACGAAGTCGCTCGCGCGCGAGCTCGGCAGCCGCAACGTCCGCGCGAACGTCGTCGCGCCCGGCTACGTCAAGACGCAGCTCACCGACGTCCTGCCCGAGGAGGCGACCGCCGCGATGCTCACGAACACGCCGCTCGGCCGCCTCGGCGAGCCGCGCGACGTGGCCGGGGCAGTACGCTTCCTCTGTTCCGACGAGGCAGCGTTCATCACAGGGGATGTGCTGCTCGTCGACGGCGGACTCGGGATGTAGTTGAGCGCAAAACGGTTCCCATAACGGACGACGCGTCGTGGTCACCGGCCTGGGCGCGGTGACCCCGCTCGGCCTCGACGTCGAGTCGACGTGGTCGGCGCTGCTCGCGGGCGAGTGCGGCGCCGGCCCGATCACGCAGTTCGACCACACCGACTACAAGGTCCACTTCGCATGCGAGGTGAAGGACTTCGACCCGGCCGACTGGATGGATCGCAAGGACGCGCGCCGTGTCGACCGCTTCACGCACCTGATCGTCGCTGCGGCGCGCCAGGCGGAGACCGATTCGGGCATCGACATCGCGAAGGAGGCCGACCGGATCGGCGCCTCGATCGCGACCGGCATCGGCGGCCTCAAGTCGTTTCAGGACGCGTATTACACGCTGCTCAACAAGGGGCCGGATCGCGTCAGCCCGTTCGCGATCCCGGCGATCATCCCGAACCTCGGCGCCGGGTGGGTCTCGATCGAGCTCGGCACGCGCGGCCCGCTCATGTCGGAGTGCACGGCGTGCGCGGCCTCGAACATGGCGATCGGCGACGCGACCGACGCGATTCGGCTCGGCCGCGCCGACGTGATGATCGCCGGCGGCACAGAGGCGGCTGTGAACGAGGTCGGCATTGCCGGGTTTGCGGCGATGCGCGCGCTCTCGCTCCGCAACGACGACCCGAAGCACGCGTCGCGGCCGTTCGACGCCGGACGCGATGGCTTCGTGATGGGCGAGGCTGGCGCCGCGCTCGTCCTCGAGGAGCTCGAGCACGCAAAGGCGCGCGGCGCGAAGATCTACGCCGAGGTCACGGGCTACGGCCTCTCCTCCGACGCGAAGCACATCACCGAGCCTGATCCGACCGGCCCCGTGAATGCGTTCCAGATGGCGCTCCGCGATGCGGGCGTGGCGCCGGCGGAGATCGACTACATCAACGCGCACGCGACGTCGACGCCGGTCGGCGACAGCTCCGAGACGCAGATGCTCAAGTACGCGCTCGGGGAGGACGTCGCGTACAAGACGCCCGTCTCCGGCACGAAGGGCGCCACGGGACACTGTCTCGGCGCGGCCGGCGCGATCGAGGCGCAGTTCACGATCCTCGCGATCCGCGACGGCAAGCTCCCGCCGACGATCAACCTCGAAGTCGCGGATCCCGCGTGCGATCTCGACTACGTGCCGAACACGCCGCGCGACGCCGACGTGAAGATCGCCGTCTCGAACAGCTTCGGCTTCGGCGGGCACAACGCCTGCGTCGTGTTCAAGCGCTTCGTCGACTAGTCGCAGCGGCTCGGCGAGCGGAGCGCTACTCCCGTCCCAAACCCCCACCCGCCCACGGGGAGCTAAGGATGCACGCCGAGTGGTGCCATCAACCGCGCAGTTTCGTGCCAACTCGTTCGTGTGGCGAAGCACGACCAGTAGGTTCCCGGCGTGGAGCGCTGGGCGACGTTCGACTGTTACGGGACACTGATCGACTGGAACGGCGGGATCCGGCGCGAGCTCGCGCGGGTGTTCGGTGCGGATGCGGCCGGCGAGAAGCTGCGCCGCTACCACGAGCTCGAGCCGGAGATCCAGCAGGAGGATCCGTCCCTCAGCTACCGCGAGGTGATGGCGATTGCGCTCGCGCGACTCGGCGCGCCGGCGGAGGAGCGCGACGCACTTGGCCGCGCCCTGCCCGGATGGGAGCCGTTCCCTGAGGTGCCCGCCGCGCTCGCGGAGGCGCGCTCCCGCAGCTGGCGGCTTGCGATCCTTTCCAACAGCGACCGCGATCTCATCGACACGTCCGTCGCGCGGCTCGGCGTGCCGTTCGACGAGACGGTCGTTGCATCCGAGATCGGCTCGTACAAGCCCGCGCCGCGCCACTGGGAGGAGTTCTTCGCGCGAACCGGCGCCGGCCGCGCACGGCACGTCCACGTCGCGGCGAGCCTCTTCCACGACATCGCGCCCGCGACGGCGCTCGGCTTGCGCACCGTCTGGATCAACCGGCTCGGCGAGACTCCCGAGCCGCCCGCGGACGTCGAGCTGAGCAATCTCGACGGGCTGGCCGACGCTATCGACATGCTTGTCCCGTGAACGTGCGGCCGCTCACACCGGATGACCTTCCGGCGCTCGCCGCGTTCCTCGCCGCGGACGAAGAGCGTCTGTCCGGGAAGCCGTCGCAGATCGGCGCCGCCGACGTGCGGGAATGGACGAGCGGGGTTGATCTTGAACACGACTCGTGGCTGTACGAGGACGAGGCCGGCATCGCGGCGGCCGGCTGGATGTTCGTCGAGGGCGACTTGGGAATCGGCATCGTCGCCGTCGACCCGCGCGCCCACGACTCGCCGCTCGGCTCTGGCCTCGCCCAAGACACCGAGGCCCGAGCCCGCGCGCGCGGGTGCGTGCGGATGCACCAGTTCGCGCTCGGCACCGACACGTTCGCGCACGAGCTCCTGCAGGCCCGCGGTTATCGCGATGTCCGTCACTTCTACGAGATGGCGATCGAGCTGACTGAGCGGCCCGAGATTCCCGCTGTCGAGATCGCGACCCTCCAGCCCGGCGAGGAAGAGGCGTTCCACGACGCTCTCGACGCGTCGTTCCAGGATCACTGGGAGCATCACTCGCGGCCGTTCGCGGAGTGGTGGGAGCGGCACTCGTCGAATCCGAACTTCGATCCGAGCCTCTGGTTCCTCATCCGCAGTGACGGCGAGATCGCGGCTGTGGCGCGGAACGAGGCGAACCGGAACGGCGGCGGGTACGTCGGCGCGCTCGGCGTGCGGCGCGAGTTCCGCGGCCGCGGCTACGCGAAGGCGCTCCTGTACC
Source organism: uncultured Actinomycetes bacterium (assembly GCA_963767525.1). Taxonomy (GTDB): domain Bacteria; phylum Actinomycetota; class Thermoleophilia; order Gaiellales; family Gaiellaceae; genus Palsa-739. Next base: position 593,993 of record CAVYEH010000001.1, on the reverse strand, counting down.
GGACGTTCGCGGAGTTCTGGGATCGCGGCGTGCCGCGCGTGACGCTCGGCGTCGACGCGGCGAGCCCGACCGGCGCGACGCACCTCTACGAGGGCGTCGGCATGCACGTCGAGTCGGAGAACGTCGTGTACGAGAAGATGCTCGCGTGAGCATCCTCCGCGCACGCTGCCCCGACTGTCGGACGCTGACGGCGGTCGCGATTGACGACAGCTACGAATGCCACTCCTGCGGGCGCACATTCCGCGCCGGGCTCGTGCGCGTGCCGCGCGCGTGGGGCGGCGGCGGCGAGCCGATGGTCGAGGCCGCCGCGCTACCGCTCGACTTTCCCGAGGTCGCAGTCGTCGAGGAGGACACGCTCGCGATGCAGACGCTCGCCGTCGCGTCCGACCTGCCCGAGGTGCCGCTCGTCCTCGGCGGGTGCTGTTGCGCGCACATCGGCGTCGTCGAAGGTCTTGCGGCGCGGTTCGACCGGTTCGGCGTGATCTGGCTCGATGCGCACGGCGACCTCAACACGCCGGAGTCGTCGCCGTCCGGCGACGAGTGGGGGATGCCGCTGCGGATGATCATCGACCACGGGATGGTCAAGGCCGACGACGTCGTCCTCTGGGGTGCGCGGAACCTCGACCCGCCCGAGTCGGAGTTCATCGCGTCGTTCGGAGTCGGCGACGATCCGGCGCCCGTGCTCGAGCGCTGCGACGCGGTGTACGTAGCGCTCGACCTCGACGTCCTCGAACCGGGCGAGGTCGCGGTCTTCATGCCGGAGCCCGGCGGGCCGTCACTCGACGACGTCGAGAGCGTCCTCGCGCACGCGCGAGAGAGCGGCAAGGTCGCGGGTGCCGGCTTCAGCGGCCTCGCGCCCGACCCGGCGAACGTCGAGCCGCTCCAACGGCTCGCCGCGGCGCTCGGGCTGTAGCTTCGCCGGCGCGCAACCGCCTTCCGGGGTGCGGGGTCTAAGGTAGAGCCGTGGCCAAGATTGACGTTTCGGTGGAGACCGGCGACCAGCCCGCTCCGCCTCCGAGCCATCCGAACACCTGCCCGAGCTGTCACTCGCACTACCGCGACGACGAGCTCGAGCAGAGCCTCTGGATCTGCAACCAGTGCGGGCACCACTTCCCAATGCGGGCGCGGTCGCGCATCGCGTCTCTCGTCGACGCGGGCACGTTCGAGGAGGAGGCGGCCGATCTTCACTCCGAGGACCCGCTGGCCTTCTTCGACCTCCGTCCGTACACCGAGCGCCTCGCCGAGGCCGAAATGAAGACCGGGATGGCTGACGCGATGGTCATCGGCGGCGCCGCGATCGACGGCCGCCGCACCGAGCTCGCCGTCATGGACTTCGCCTTCATGGGCGGCTCGATGGGCTCTGTCGTCGGCGAGAAGTTCTCGCGCGCGTGCGACTCCGCCGCCGCCGCCGGGACGCCGCTCATCTCCATCACGAGCTCGGGCGGGGCGCGCATGCAGGAGGGGATCCTCGCGCTCATGCAGCTGCCGAAGACCGTCGCAGCGGTCGAGGATCTGCGCGACTCGGGCCAGGCGTTCATCTGCGTCATGGCGCATCCGACGACGGGCGGCGTGCTCGCGAGCTTCGCGACTCTCGGCGACATCCTCCTCGCGGAGCCGAATGCGCTCATGTCATTCGCGGGCCCGCGCGTCGTGCAGGAGATCACGCGCGAGAAGCTTCCCGACGACTTCGGGCGCGCCGAGCAGAACGTCCGCTACGGCCAGATCGACGCGATCATCGAACGGCCCGAGCTTCGCCCTACGCTCTCCCGCCTGCTGAGGTTGTTCGATGCCCCCGAGTGAGCACGAGCTACGGCTGCGCGAGCGGCTCGGCAAGCTGAAGAAACTCTCGCTGCTCGGCGGCGCAAAGCTCTCCGGCGAGCTCGACCGGCTTCAGCGGCAGATCAACAAGATCGGTGAGGAGGCGACCGACGAAGAGATCTGGCGGAAGGTCGAGCTCGCGCGCCACGACCAGCGGCCGTACACCCTCGACTACGTCCAGCGGCTCCTCGGCGACTGGTTCGAGCTGCACGGCGATCGCGCGCTCGGCGACGACGGCGCGATGATCGCCGGCCTCGGCAAGCTCGACGGCCGCACGATCGTGCTCATCGGGCAGCAGAAGGGACGCGACATTCACGAGCGCGCGAGCCGGCGCTTCGGGATGCCGAACCCCGAGGGCTACCGCAAGGCGATGAACGCGATGGAGCTCGCAGAGCGGCACCGCTTCCCGATCGTGACGCTCGTCGACACGCCGGGCGCGTACCCGGGTGTCGTGGCCGAGCAGCACGGGCAAGGCGCCGCGATCGCCACGTCGCAGGCGGTGATGGCGCGGCTCACCGTGCCGACCGTCGCGTGCGTGATCGGGGAGGGCGGTTCGGGCGGCGCGATCGCGATCGCGCTCGCCGACCGCGTCCTCATGCAGGAGAACGCGATCTACTCCGTCATCTCGCCCGAGGGCTGCGCCTCGATCCTCTGGCGCGACGCCGGCCAGGCGAAGAAGGCGGCCGCCGCGTTCCGGCCCGACGCGGCTCGCTGTCTCGAGCTCGGCGTGATCGACGGCGTCGTGATGGAGCCACCGGGCGGCGCGCAGAACGATCACGACGCGGCGGCGCGGCTGCTCGGAGAGACCCTCGGCGCGGCGATCGCCGAGCTCTCCGGTGTCCCGGGCGACGAGCTCAGGCGTCGCCGGCGGGCGCGTTTCCGCAGCCTCGGCGTCTACGCCTGAGGGAAAGGTTTCTGTAGTTTCGCGAAGTTTTGTGCAGGGGACTCTCCTCCGTCGTCCACAGCGTCCACAGGCTTATCCCCGGATATGTATGCGCCGTGTGAACGATAGGAATACGACTTGTGAGCGATAAACTCACCGAGTACGAGCGAAAACGCGACCGGAAGAAGACGCCGGAACCGTTCGGTTCGCGACGCCGCGGCAAGCTCCCAGTCTTTGTCGTGCAGCGGCACGACGCGCGGCGCCTCCACTACGACTTCCGCCTCGAGCGGGACGGCGTACTCGTCTCGTGGGCCGTGCCGAAAGGCGTGCCGCTCGAGCCCGGCGAGCAGCATCTCGCGGTCCACGTCGAGGATCATCCGCTCGAGTACGCGACGTTCGCCGGCGAGATCCCGGCCGGGAACTACGGCGCCGGCACGGTCGAGATCTGGGATCACGGCACGTACGAGCTCGTCGAAGAGAAGCCCGACGGCGGGCTCACCGTGCGGCTCCACGGCGAGCGGCTCGAAGGGACGTGGACGCTCGTGCCCGCGCACCTCGGCGGCGACGCGAAGAACTGGCTCCTCCTGCGCAAGCGCGACGAGACCACCGCCAACGCGCGCTCGCGGCCCGACGCCTACGAGCCTATGCTCGCGATGCTCGCCGACGAGCTCCCGACCGGCACGGGTTGGCTGTTCGAGCCGAAGTGGGACGGCTACCGCGTGCTCGCCTACGTCCGCGGCGGCGAGGTGACGCTGCGCTCGCGGCGCGGCAACGATCTGACCGAGCGCTTCGCCGTTGTCGCGAAGGCGCTGCCGAACGCGCTCCGCACGCCCGACGCCGTACGTCGACGGCGAGGTCTGCGCGCTCGAATGTCGGCTGACGGGGCCGGCCGCCCGAGCTTCTCCGCGATGCAGCAGGCCAAGCCGGGGACGCCGCTCGTCTACGAGGTCTTCGACGTGCTCGAGATCGACGGCGAGCCGCTCACGGGACTCCCCCTCACCGACCGCCGCGCGCGGCTCGAGCAGCTCGTCATCCCGTCGGGCGTCGTCCAGGTCTCGGGCGTCTTCGACGACGGCGACGCGCTCCTCGAGGCGGCGAAGGAGCTCAAGCTCGAAGGCGTCATGGCGAAGAAGGCCGCGTCGCGCTACCACGAGGGCAAGCGCGGCGGCGACTGGCTGAAGATCAAGACGCACGGCCGGCAGGAGTTCGTGATCTGTGGCTGGACGAAAGGCCAAGGCCGGCGCGCAGGATCGTTCGGCGCGCTCGTGCTCGGCGTACGTCGTGGCAAGGACTATGCGTGGGTCGGGAACGTCGGCACCGGCTTCACCGAGAAGACGATCGGCGAGCTCCTCGAGAAGCTCCGGCCGCTCGAGCGCGAGACGACCCCGTTCCCGGCCCCGCCGAAGATGGCGAAGGTGCGCAAGGGCGACGTCGTCTGGGTCGAGCCGAAGCTCGTGTGCGAGGTTGCGTTCCTCGAGTGGACGCATGACGGCCACCTGCGCGCGCCGTCGTTCCAGGGCCTGCGCGACGACAAGCCTGCGCGTGCCGTGCGCCGGGAGACGCCCGTCGACGACGCCGGTCTCAAGCTCTCGAACCTCGACAAGGTCTTCTGGGGAGACAGAGGGCATCACGAAGGGCGACCTCATCGACTACTACCGCGCCGTCGCGCCTGTGCTCGTCCCGCACCTGAAGGGCCGTCCGTTCACGATGCGGCGCTATCCCGACGGCGCGTACGGCAAGGCGTTCTTCCAGAAGGACGCGCCGAAGCACATGCCGGAGTGGATCCCGCGCTTCGCGGTCGAGGTCTCGACGCGTGAGCGCCCGCCGACGCGCCGCATGATCGAGGCGCCGCTCGTGAACGACGCGCGGGCGCTCCTGTGGATGGCGAACATGGGCTGCATCGACATGAACGCGTGGTACTCGCGCGTCGACAAGCCCGACCGTCCCGACTTCGTCCTCTTCGATCTCGACCCGTCGCCTGACGTCGGGATCAAGGAGGTCGTCGAAGTCGCGCGCATCGTGAAGCAGGCGCTCGAAGCGCTCGGCCTCGTTTCGTTCCCGAAGACGTCGAGCGCCGACGGGATGCACGTGCTCGTGCCGATCGAGCGCCGCTCGACGTACGCGCAGACGCGCGAGTTCTGCGAGATCGTCGCGGGCGCGATCGCCGCGACGCACCGCGGCCTCGCGACGACGGAGTGGTCGAAGGCGAAGCGGAAGGGCGTGCTCATCGATGCGAACCAGAACGGCGCGGGGAAAACGATCGCGTCGGTCTACTCCGTGCGGCCGCGGCCCGGCGCGCCGGTCTCGACGCCGCTGCGCTGGGAGGAGGTCACGCCGGGGCTCGATCCGACGAGTTTCACGATGGACGTCGTGCTCGAGCGGATCCGCCGTCACGGCGATCTCTTCGCCGGTGTCTTGACGACGCGGCAGCGGCTCGAGCCGGCGCTCCGGAGAATCCGTTAACCCATGGGCTCGTTGCTGCCGATGAGGTGCACATGCGGCTAGTCACCGGTCCTACTTCCGCGCACGCCGTGGCGCAGACGACCACCACGGCTACGACGGCCACGAATTCATCCGTCCCGCCGGTGCCGCACGAGTGGCTCATCAGCCAGTGGATGCACGACTTCCTGAATTTCACGACGACGTGGTTGCCCGTCTTCTTCGTCCTCGTGCTCGGGTTCACGGCGTGGCTGCTGTGGAAGCTCGCAGCGTCGATGCCGCGCACGAAGCCGCAGAACATGGCGACGAAGGGCGCGTCGACAACGACGTGGGATGACGTCGCCGGCGTCGACGAAGTCCGCGCCGAGCTCAGCGAGGTTGTCGAATTCCTCCGGGACCCGAAGCGCTTCGAAGCGCTCGGGGCGAAGGTTCCGAAGGGGCTCCTGCTCTACGGCCCGCCCGGTACCGGCAAGACGCTGCTCGCGAGGGCGGTTGCCCACGAGTCCGGAGCGAACTTCTACTCCGCGAGCGCGGCCTCATTCGTCGAGATGTTCGCCGGGCTCGGCGCCGCGCGCATCCGGAAGCTCTTCTCCGAGGCGCGGAAGAACGCACCGGCGATCGTGTTCATCGACGAGCTCGACGCGGTCGGCGCGCAGCGCACCGGGCACGGCTTCAACCGAGAGCAGGATCAGACCCTCAACCAGCTCCTCGTCGAGCTCGACGGGTTCGACGGCGCGAAGCAGGTCGTCGTCATGGGCGCCTCGAACCGCATCGAGGATCTCGACCAGGCGCTGCTCCGCCCGGGCCGCTTCGACCGCCAGATGCTCGTCCCGCCGCCCGATCTCGTCGGCCGCGAGGCGATCCTCCGTGTCCACACGCGGGGCAAGCCGCTCGCCGTCGACATGAGCCTTTCGACGCTCGCACGCCAGACCGCGGGTCTCACCGGCGCCGAGCTCGCGAACATCTGCAACGAGGCCGCGATCGGAGCGGGTCGCCGCGGCGACAGCGTCATCGTGGCCGCCGACTTCGACGGAGCGCTCGAGCGTGTTGTCGCGGGCCTCCAGCAGAAGAAGGTGCTGACCGAGAAGGAGCGCCGGATCCTCGCGTACCACGAGGGCGGTCACGCGCTCATGGCTCATCTCATGGGCGGTCTCTCCGAGCTGCAGAAGGTGACGATCGTCTCCCGTGGCACGGCGCTCGGGTACACGTTCCACCTCCCCGAGGAGGATCGCTACCTCCACACGAAGGAGGAGCTCGTCGACTGGATGGTCGTCGCGCTCGCCGGGCGCGCCGCCGAGGAGGTCGTCTTCGGCCGCGTCACGAACGGCGCCGCGAACGATCTCGAGAAGGTGACCGACATCGCGCGGCACATGGTGTTCGACTGGGGCATGTCCGACTCGGTCACGTCGCGGACGATGCGCGCCGACAACTACGCGCTGTCGGAGGCGACGAAGCGGCTCCGCGACGACGAGCAAGGGCGCCTGACGGACGGCGCGTACGCGGAGGCGCAGCGTCTGCTGACGAAGCACCGTGCGCCGCTCGACCGGATCGCCGCGGCGCTGCTCGAGAAGGAGACGCTCGTCCGCGACCAGGTGCTCGAGCTCTTCAAGGATGTCGAGACCGAGTCGCGCGCGTCGGAGTCGGTCGGCGTCCCGCGTGTCGTCGCGACCATCGACGGCTCGCTCTGGCCCTAGGCGCTAGCGGCCGGGCTTCGGGAAGTTCGGGAGTTTCGCGAGGTCGATCGCGTGCCTTGGCGCGCTTACGCGAAGTGGCGCGTTCCAATGGTCGAACGTGAATCGTTCTCCGTTCGGGTCGTCGAGGTACGCGACCGGATAGTCCCGATGCGTAGAGCGCAGGTACAGCGTCGCGCTGCCGGCCTTGAGCGTGATGAGTGTCTGACCGTTACGGGTGGTGTCGCCGGCGTTCTCGAACGTGCCGGCGATTCGGAGGATCTCGTCGAACAGACGATGAGCCGGTGTTGGGCGAACTGCCAGTCGTCCAAGCCGCTTCGGGAGCAGTAACCACTTTCCGTCGGCCAGGTGGGCGAATGCCGATCCGCCGTGCTTCGTGACGGTCGCCCAGAACGAGGGCGTCGAGCGCATGTAGAGGCTGCGTCCGTCGCGGACGAACGTGACCCTATCGCCGCGTTGCGTGGTGTAGAAGCCGGCGATCCTGTCCGGCGCCGCCTGCGTGATGTCGGACCTGTAGCGCCCGGCGACTCCGGTGTAGTGCATGGACGTTGCGGAGCGCACGGCACGTTGCGCGTCGGCGAGGATCTGCGCCGCCGGCTTCGCGGCCTCGCCTGTCGACGTAACGCGTGAGCTCCGCCGCACGCGGACAGCAGGAGTGTCGCCGCGAAGGTGACCAGGAGGGTCGAGCGCATCGGCGGCTCAATGCTTTCACATACGATCGAAGACATGGCCGCGGCGCGCTCGATCCACCATGTCGGAGTCGCCGTCGACGACCTCGACGGCGCGATCGACACGTATTCGCGGCTGTTCGGCGCGACGCTCGAGCATCGCGAGCGGGTCGAGGAGCAGGGCGTCGAGGCGGCGTCGATTCGCGTCGGCGAGAGCCGCGTCGAGCTGCTCGGAGCGCTCGGCGCGGACACGCCCGTCGGCCGCTTCCTCGCGAAGCGCGGCCCGGGCATGCACCACGTCGCGTACGAGGTCGACGACATCCGCGCCGCGCTCGCCGATCTCGCGGATGCGGGCGCCCAGCTGATCGACGAGACGCCGCGACGCGGGATGTTCGGTCTCGAGGTCGCGTTCGTCCATCCGGAATCCGTCCACGGCGTTCTCTCGGAGGTGGTGTGCAGTGGCTGACGATCGCGTTCGTGTCGAGCTCGGCTTCAAGGGCGGTCAGATCGTTTCGGCGTTCGTCGAGCCCGAGTTCCGCCGACGCGCTCGAGGGCGGCGCTGGGCGGGGAGCGGTACGCGTCCGTCGTCGCGCTCGAGACCGAGGACGGCCCGCTGCACGTCGTTGTCGCGCAGGTCGCGTATTACAAGCGGATCGTGCGCGCCGGTCGCGTGGGCTTCTCCTCCTAGGTCGCGTGGCGCTCGAGATCGGGATCGTCGGGCTGCCGAGCTCGGGGAAGACGACGCTCTTCCGCGCGCTCACGCGCGCCGAGGCGACGGGCTCGGGCAAGGAGCACGTCGGGATGGCGCAGATCGCCGACGAGCGGCTCGACGCGCTCGCGAAGCACGTCGGCGCGCGCAAGGTCACCCCGGCGGCGGTGCGTGTTGTCGACGTTCCGGGGACAGGGCCGCAGCTGTTGGGGAATCTCCGCCAGGTCGATGCCCTGCTGGTCGTGCTCGACGGGTTCTCAGGGACGTGCGTCCCGGCTGACGATCTCGAGACGCTGAAGCTCGAGCTGCTCGTTGCGGATCGCGATCACGTCGAGAAGCGCCTCGAGCGGGTCGCGAAGCAGGCGAGGTCGGGCGACGCGAAGCTGCGGGCCGAAGCGGCCGAGACCGAGCGGCTGCTCGCGCACGTCGATGCCGGGCACACGCTCGCCGAGTGGGACGGGGAGCTCTCGTCCGAGCTCGATCCGCTCACGACGAAGCCGCTCATCTCCATCGTCAACGGGCCTGACGGCATTGATCTCCAGCTCGAGTCGGAGCTCGCCGATCTGACCGACGAGGAGGCGGCGGAGTTCCGCGCTGGCGGTGAGTCGGCGCTCGGCGAGGTCGTCCGCCGGCTCGCAGAGACGCTCGACCTGATCACGTTCTTCACCGCGGGCGAGAAGGAGACGCGCGCGTGGAGCCTGCGGCGCGGCGAGACCGCGCTCGACGCGGCGGCGACGATCCACTCCGACATCGCGCGCGGCTTCATCCGCGCCGAGGTCACGGGCACCGAAGACTTCCTTGCGGGCGGCCAGCCACGCCTCGAGGGCAAGAACTACGTCGTCGAAGACGGCGACGTCATCAACATCCGCTTCAACGTCTGACCTTTCAGCCGCCGGCGGAGATGAGCGCGACGCCCGTCAGCGCGAGCGCGACGCCGGCGAGCTGCGGGCGCGAGATCCGTTCTCCCAGCACGAAGTACGCGAGCGCGACGAGCACGACCGGATAGAGCGACGCGAGCACCGAGACGACGCTGATCAGGCCGTGCCGCGCCGACGCGCCGTAGAGGAGGTTCGCGCCGGTGTCGAAGAGGCCGGTCGCGATGAGGAGCGGGAGGACAGGCCGCAGCCGCGCGGCCGACGGGCGCATCACGAGCGCCACGATCAAGCACGATCGGCACGACCGTCAGTCGCAGCGTCAGCGTCCCCCACACGACTCCCGCCTGCGAGACGCGGTTCAGGCCGAGAATCGAGCAGCCGAAGCCGAGCGCGGCGATGAGCGCGAACCCAACTCCTGTCGCGAGCTTCCGCCCGGCGCCTTCCGGCAGCGGTTCGAGTGACGCGGCCACGACGCCGATCACGGCGATGACGATTCCGACCGCCTGCAGCGCGGCCGGGCGCTCGCCGCGCGCGAGCCCGTAGACGACAGGGACGATCGCGCCGGTCGCGGAGATCGGCCCGACGATCCCCATCGTCCCTACCGCGAGCCCGCGGTAGAAGGCGGCGAGCCCGACGATGCCCATCACGCCGGCGGCGACGCCCCAGGCGTACTCGCGCCCCGTCGGCGCTTGCGGCTGCGTCGCGAGATACATGACTCCCACGAGCGCAAGCCCCGCGAGCTGGGAGACGACGAGCACCCAGATGACCTGGATGCGGCGCGCTCCGAGCCCGCCGCCGAAGTCGGCGATGCCCCACGACAGGCTCGCGGCGAGCGCGAGCACAACACCGATCAAGTCTGAACAGGCCTCGTCGCGGCGACAGCGTCGAGCTGGTTCGCGTGGTACAGGACAGCCGCCTCGGCAGTGCGCGCGGCGCGCGCATCGTGATGGCAGGCGACCGCGTGGAGAAGCTCGTCGGGCGCATCGAGCCCCTCGAGCAGGCGCAACCCGAGGTGGACATGGCCGAGGAGCTTGCCCTGCTCCGTCGGCGCGAAGACCGGCGGCGGCCCGAGCTCGCGCGTACGGCCTATGTCGTGGACGAGCGCGGCCGCGATGAGCAGGTCGGGCCGGAGCCGCGGATGGATCTGGCACAGCTCGCGGCAGAGCGTCGCGACGCCGACGGTGTGCTCGAGCAGCCCGCCCGCGTACGAGTGGTGCCCGTCGGGAGTCGCGGGATACGACCGCAGAGGCGCCTCGGTGAGCGCGCGCACGACGACCTCGCGCAGTCCGTCGTCGTGCACGTCCGCGACGAGGAACTCGAGGAAGCCTTCGAGCTCGTCGGCGTCGCGGCGGAGGCCGACCGCGAGCGCGGCAGGATCGACTCCCTCGGCCGGCTCGAGCGTGCGCACCTCGACCTGGAGCACGTTCCGGAACTTCTCCACCCGGCCGAGCACGCGCACCGCGTCCCCCGCCTCGAAGCGCCCGTCCAACAGGTCGACGTCGTTCCAGACGCGCGCCGAGATGCGGCCGCTCGGGTCGACGAGCTCGAGCGCGAGGTAGGTGCCGCCGTTGCGCGTGCGCAGCCGCTCTTTCCGCGCGACGGCGTAGACGCCTTCGACGGTGCGGTTCTCCTCGAGCTCGGCGATCGGCGTCACGTGACTGATCCTAGAGCGAGGCCGGGAAGGTACGGTCAGCGCCGTGGCAACGATCCGGCCGTTCCGTGCGCTCCGCTACGACGAGGCTGTCGCGGGACCTCTCGACTCGCTCGTCGCGCCGCCGTACGACGTCATCGGGCCGGAGCAACGCGACGCGCTTCTCCAGGCGAGCCCGTACAACGTCGTCCACCTGACCCTTCCCGACAGCGAGGATGAGGCCGCGGCGCAGCTCGCCGACTGGCGCGCGCGCGGCGTGCTCGTCGAGGAGCCCGAACCGGCGCTCTGGTGGCTCGCGCAGGACTACGAAGGGCCGGACGGCGTGCGCCGCCGGCGCGAGGGGTTCGTCGCCGCGCTCCGCGTCGAGCCGTACGAGAACCGCGTCGTTCTCCCGCACGAGCTCACGCACGCCGGCCCGAAGGAGGGGCGTTTGCGGCTGCTGCGCGCGACGCGCACGCAGCTCGAGCCGCTCTTCTTCCTCTGGGACGGCTCGATCGACCTCGACGGGCTCGGCGAGCCGGATCTCAAGAGCGGCGGCGACAGCCTTTGGCGTCTCGATGCGGAGTTCAGCGAGGCGCTGACGGAAGCGCTCGCGGACGCTCAGCTCCTCATCGCGGACGGGCACCACCGCTACGAGACGACGCTCGCGGCCGGTGAGGAGTGGCTGCTCGCGGTGATCGTCCCGACCGGGCAGGACGGACTGACGATCTTCCCCACGCACCGGCTTGCCCAATCGGCCAATGGAGTAGAAGGCGAGCCGATCAGTCCTCCGGGTGATGTTCTGCCGGGACCGGTCCTTTATCGCGACGGCCGCTACGAGCTGCTGCACGGCGACGGCTTGGACCCCGAGGTCGTCGCGGCGGTCGCGCTCGAGGGTGTGACGTACACGCCGTACCGCGACGAAGCGGTCGCGGCGGTCGATCGCGGCGACGCGGCGGCGGCGTTCCTCCTGCGCCCGACGCGGATCGAGGACGTCTGGGAGGTCGCCCAGCGCGGTGACGTCATGCCGCAGAAGAGCACGTTCTTCTACCCGAAGCTCACGTCCGGGCTTCTCATGCTTCCTCTCGGCGTAGGTTCGACGGAGCCGAGCGTGAGCGGAGGTGCCGGCTCGGCCGGCGCCGGAGCCGGAAACTGACTGAGTGGCTCGAGCTGTGCCGCGCGGCCGCCGCCGATGTCGAGGCCGTGTTCAGCGCGATGCCCTCGCGCGCCGAGCGCGAGCGCGTGATCGGCGTGGGCGAGGGCGGTGACGAGACGACCGCGATCGACAAGGCGGCCGAGGACGCGATCGTCGAGCGCTTCCGCGCGACCGGAGCGACGCTCGTCTCCGAGGAGCTCGGCCGGTTGGAGGGCTCGGACACCGTTGTCGTGATCGACCCGATCGACGGCTCGCTCAACGCGAAGCGCGGTATCCCGTTCTACTCGCTCTCGATCGCGGTTGCGGACGGCACAACGATGGGCGACGTCCATTTCGGCTTCGTGTACGACTTCGGGAGCGGCGAGGAGTGGACCGCGCGGCGCGGCGAAGGAGCGTGGCTGAACGGCGCGCCGCTCGGCGAGACCCGACCGAAGGAGTCGATCGAGATTCTCGTCATGGAGGCGACGCGCACCGATCTCGTCGCGACCGACGCGCCGAAGGTCGCGGGCGTCGCACATCGGCTGCGGATCATGGGCTCGACCGCGCTTTCGCTCTGCCACCTTGCCGCCGGCCGCGTCGACGGCGTCTGCACGCTCAAGCCGACGCGCTCGGTCGACATCGCCGCCGGGCAACTCCTCTGCCGCGAGGTCGGTGTCGCGATGGAACTCTTCGACTTGACCGAGCCGTTCGCTACCGCGCCGCTCGACCTCGTGGGCCGCTCGCGGCTCGCGGCCGCGGGAACGGACGACGTGTGCGCGCAGCTCGCACGCGCCCTGTCGGCCTAGGCGCGCCGGTTACTTCTTGACCGTTGCGGACTTGATCGACGTCGCCGTTGCAGAGCCTGCGGCGTTCGACGCCGTCACCTCGGCCTCGAGCTTGTGGCCGGCGTCTGCGGGCTTGAGCTTGTGCGACGACTTCGTCTCTCCGCTGATCGTCTTGCACGACTTGCCGGTCGCAGAGCAGCGCAGCCACTGGTACGCGTAGTGGGTCGGCGAGTACGTCCAACGTCCCTTGCCGACGGAGAGCGACTTGCCGACCTTGGCCGTGCCCGAGAGCTTCGGCGCGGCGATCATGGAGGGCTTTCCGACGACGAGACTCGTCGGCGCGGACGGCGCGTAGCCGTTCACCGCAGGTCCCAACGCGTTGCCGGCGAGGACTTCGGAGCGAAGCTCATGGCCGGCGTCGTCCGTGACAAGCGTGTACTGCGAGCTCGTCGCGCCGGCGATGTCGACGCAGTTCGAGCCGAGGCTGTCGCAACGCTGCCACCTGTACCCGTAGCTCGTCGGAGAGTGCGTCCACGTCCCATCCGTCGTTGAGAGCTGTTGGCCGACCGCATCGGTTCCGGTGACGGCCGGCGCGACTGAGAGCGCGGGCGTCGCGGACGGGATCCAGTAGATCGTGTAGACGGTCGCGGACCGCATGACCGAGCCGTTGTGGTAGACGAGCGGGCCGGCATCCGCCTGATCGAGGTACGGCGACGAAGTTGACACGGTGCCGCCCGGATGCTGGAGGCAACCTCCCGCTCCCGCGTCGGCGGTGTTGCTGAACTCCTGCTGCAACGAGTAGTCGTGACCGTTGATGACCTGGTTGTACGGCTGGCCGCCCGTGGTTCCGATCGGCGCGCCGAACCACCACGCGCACAGGTCGCCGTTCTCGTTCCCCAGGCTCGACCACCAGCCACCGCCGTACGGATCGGTGATCGCCTCGTTCATCTCGTGGCTCGTCGTATTGACCGTCTCGTCGATCTCGGCTCCGTTCGGGAGGCCTTGCGGGTTGGTCACCTCACTCGTTGCGCCGCACCCGAACGACGCGTTGAATGGCTCGACCGCGAAGATCAGTGAGCCGCTCGTGTCGTGATATGCACAGAACGTGGTCCCGGCGCAGGCGCTCGAGCCACCGCCGAAGCAGGTGTCGACGCTCTCGGGGAGGAGGATGATGAAGAGCTTCGTCCCACTCGCCGTCCAACCCGTGGCGCTCATGTCGGCGGTCATCTCCGTGACAAGCTGGGCTTCTGACAGGCACGTGGCTGCGGCGGTCGTGCATCCGTTTGCGGGGAAGTCATTCGTGTCGACGTACGACCCACCGAACGTCTCGTTGTAGGCGATGCTCCCCGTGCGTGTCGGAGTACTCCGTGGCAACCGAATAGACGTTGTTCGTCCCGCCGCTGTCATGGGCGACGTCCTGCACGAAGCCGTTGACTCCGGTCTCGTACGCGGCGCACGTGATCGCCCCGCAAGTGAAGGTTGGCGCCAGAGCGTTCCCGGCTCTCGTGTTGCTCGCGCGCGGCGCGCTGCCCGGGGGGTGGAGGACGACGCCCGCCGGGCGGAAGCCGTTGCTCGCGCCGACACCGGACGGCGCACTGCCCACGACGAGCGCACCGACAACCAACAAGCCCGCGAGGAGTGTCTTTATGTCGTTACGCCCTCACGCGTCCGGTAGGGGCGGAGCGGGCGCTCGTGCTGCCGGCCATGTTCGTTCGCCGTCACTCGCACTTCGAGCCGGTGATGCGCATCGGCCGAGGCGAGCGTGTACGAGGGGCCGGTCGCGTGGGCGATTGCCTTGCACGACGCGCCGGCCGGCGAGCAGCGGAACCACCGGTACGTGAACTTCGTCGCGCTCGTCCACTTGCCGTTCGCCGCCTTGAGTTTCTTCCCGACCTTCGCGGTACCGGAAAGCGCCGGCGGGACGTTGTTCGCCGGCCTTACCGGCACCCAGTAGATCGCGTAGACCGTGTTCGTCGTCATCACGTCGCCGTGGCCGGTCTGATCGACGAGCGGGCCGACCCCGTTCTCCGGAGCCGCTGCGGTCACGGGGCCACCGCGGTATGGCACGCAGCCCCCGGCGCCGCTGTTCGCCTCGTTGCTGTACTCGAGCTGGAGGTAGTACGGGTGGTCGTTGATGAGCTGGTTGTACTCCGCGCCCGAGGCGCCGCCGAGCGGCGTGCCGAAATCGTAGGCGCACAGGTCGCCGTTCTCGGGGTAGCCGCTCGCCTGGTCGCTCGAATACCACGCGTCCCCGTACGGGTCCGTGATCGCCTCGTTCTGCTCGTGGCTGATCGTGTTGAGCGTCGCGTCGGCGCCGTTCCCCGCCGGAGCCTGAGCGTGGTGGAACGAGTCTTCCGGGGTGCACGCGCCCGCGTAGGCCGCCGCCGCATCCGGCTCGACGGCGTAGATGAACGAGTGCGACGGCGTCCAGTTGTGGTATGCGCAGAACGCATTCGTCGTGCAGGCGTTCGTGTCGCTCGCGTGACGGGCGTACTCGCAGACGCCGACGTTCGCGGGCGTGAAGATGAAATAGAGAGCAGTATTCGAGTGCGTCGGCCAGCCGCGCGCCGCGATCACCTTCTTGATCTCCGACTGCAGCTGGCTATCGGTGACGCAGTGCTTGTCGATGCCGTCGTTGCACGTGTGCGTCGCCGGGTACGGCGTGCCGTCGACGTGCGTGTTCGTGCTCGCGTCGAACGTCACGTCGTACTGGATGCCCGAGTACTGCGTCGCGACGGAGTAGACGTTGTCCGTCGCGTTGGCAGCGCTCGCCGTAGCGACGTCGGTGAAGTACTGGTTGATCGTCGACTCGTACGCGGAGCAGGCCGAGATGCAGTTGAACCGCCTGCTTTCGCTTCACCCGCTTTGCCGCCGAGAACTGGCCCGCGTGGCTGATGTGCGGGATGAGAGCGTGCGATCCGGTGGGTCGCCGGCTGCGCCGCTCCCGCGGTGGAGGCGGTCACGACGAGCACGAGTGCCGTGCCTGCTACTGCGGTTGCGGCAAGGAGCTTCATCGGCACAGGCTATCTCGCGCTCAGTAACGCAGAAATGAACGTTTCGGGTTATTTCTGCGTCGAGAGAGCCGCTGCGAGGCGACCGAGCTTTTGGATCACCGCGTTGAAGCTCGCGGCCGCGGTGGCCGTTGTTGCGCCCTCCGACTGCAGCGCAGTGACCTGGCGGGCGAGATACGCAGTTTGGCTGTCGATATAGCCCGCGTCCAGCTGCGACGGCGGCGTAGTCGTGAGGTACGTCGTGAGCGTCGTCAGCTCGTTGGCGATCTTCCCGGCGGCCGACGTCATCGAGGTCGCGCTTCCCGAGACGGATGTCGCATTTGCCTGCGCCACGCGGGTCTGCCCCGCGATCGTCGCGCCGGAAGCCCGGGCCGCCTGGACCGACGCGCGCGCGTGGGCGGCGATCCTCTCCTCTCGCGCGAGCTTCGCCTGCGATGCGGCGAGCGCCGCGGAAAGCCTGTGGTTGCGCGCGGTCGCGCTGGCGAGGGCGCTCTGGGCGGCGGCGTTCTGCTGCGTCTGCTGGCGCCAGCCGATCGTGAAGACGGCCGCGCTGACAAGCGCGCCGCAGACGAACGCGAGCGTCGGAAGCACCCACACCGGCCACCCGCGCCCGCGCCTGCGAGCGCGACGCGCCGCCTTCGGTACGCGCATCACGGTCGTGCGGTCGTCGGTGCCGGAGAAGGTATCGGAGGTGGAGTGCCAAGCCATCCGGCTTCGCTTCGCCGTGTAGCGCCGCGCTCCTCCCGGTACTCTCGCTTTCAGATGGAGCCGTCTCGCGAAGCCGTTCTCAAAGCGCTCGAGCAGGTGATCGACCCCGAGCTCCGGCGGCCGGTCACCGAGCTCGACATGGTGCGCGATCTCGAGCTGCACGACGGTGTCGTCGCGTTCACGATCGTCCTCACGATCGCGGGCTGTCCGCTCCGCGACTCGTTCGAGACGCAGGTCGAGCAGGCGCTCGTCGACGTTGCCGGGAGTGACCGGCGTCGAGCTCTCGTTCGGCGTGATGACGCCCGAGGAGCGGCAGGCGCTGACGCAGAAGCTCCGCGGCGGCGCGCCGGCCGACGAGGGCGTGATCCGCATCCCGGCCGACGTGCCGCGTCATCGCGGTGGCGAGCGGCAAGGGCGGCGTCGGCAAGTCGTCCATCTCCGCGAATCTCGCCGTTGCGTTCGCCGCGCTCGGCCACGAGGTCGGGCTGCTCGACGCCGACATCTACGGCCACTCGATCCCGCACGTGCTCGGCATCCACCAGAAGCCGGTCGCCGTCGACCAGATGATCGTGCCGCCGGTGAAGGACGGACTCAAGCTCATGTCGATCGGCTTCTTCCTCGAGACGAGCAACGAGCCGGTGATGTGGCGTGGCCCGATGCTCCACCGCGCGCTCGAGCAGTTCCTCACCGATGTGCACTGGGGCGAAATCGACACGCTCGTCGTCGACATGCCGCCGGGCACGGGCGACGTCTCGATCTCGCTCGGTCAGCTGCTGCCGCGCGCCGAGGTGCTCGTCGTGACGACGCCGCAGAAGCTCGCGCAGGACGTCGCCGCGCGCGCCGCGTCGATGGCGCAGAAGACGAACATGCGCCTGCTCGGCGTCGTCGAGAACATGTCGGGCGACGTGTTCGGCACGGGCGGCGGAGAAGAGCTCGCCCGCAATCTCGGCGTGCCGCTTCTCGGCTCGGTTCCGCTCGACCCGGTGCTCCGCGAGCAGGGAGACGCGGGTGCGCCCGTCGTCTCCGCGCGGCCCGACGCGGACTCCGCCCGGGCGATCGTGGCCGTCGCGGAAGAGATCGAAGCGCTCCGGCGCGAGCCGGCCGGCATCGTCAAGGCGCTCCCACTCGTCGGATGAGCCGCGCGATCGAAGTGGCCGCGCAGGCGTACGCGCTCGCGAAGAAGAGCCAGCACAAGCAGTTGCGCGAGCTCATCGCCGACGATGCGACCTGGGAGCCGGCGAAGAAGGCGAAGTGGAAGCCGTGCATCAACGCCGACCAGATCGTCCAGGCGCTCGTGTGGCGGGCGGGACGGGCGAACAAGCTTCGGCCGGGCGAGACGATCGACCTCGGTCCACACGTGGTCATGCAGATGCGCGGCAAGCGCCTCGAGCGTCTCGGCGCACGCGGCTTCCTGGCGCCGAAGCTCTACCAGGTGATTGAGATCAAGAACGGGAAGATCGTGCGGATGCACGACTACGCCAAGATCGAGGAGGCGCTGGCAGCCACCGGTCACGCAGGCTGAGCCGATGGCCGGCGCCGCCTTCTTCGATCTCGACCGGACGCTGCTGCGCCGCTCCTCGGCCCTCGCTCTCGCCGGCTCGTTTCGCGAGCGCGGCCTCATCTCGCGCTGGCAGATGTTGCGGGCAGCCGGGTGGCAGCTTCTCTTCGTCGCGCGCGGGGCGAGTCACGACGCGGTGCGGCGGGCGGCGGAGGACGGCCTGAAGATCCTCGCCGGCTACACGCCGGAGCAGCTCCGCGAGCTCGTCGCCGACGCGATGGAGCCGGTGCTCCGGCCGCTCGTCTACGCCGAGCCGCTCCATCTCGTAAAGCAGCATCAGGACCGCGGCGAGAAGGTCTACATCGTCTCGGCCTCGCTGCAGGAGATCGTCGACGCGATCGCCGACGATCTCGGCTTCGACGGCGCGCTCGGCACCGTCATCGAGGTGAAGGACGGCAAGTACACGGGGCGCGCCGTGCGCTCTCTTCACGCCGAGAAGAAGGCCGACTGCGTGCGCGAGCTCGCCGCGACCGAGGGCTACGACCTCGCCGAGTGCACCGCGTACTCCGACAGCCACACCGATCTGCCGTTCCTCGAGCTCGTCGGCCATCCCGTCGTCGTCAATCCCGATCGTGCACTGCGCCGGATCTCGGCCGAGCGCGCGTGGCCCGTGCTCGAGTTCACAACGCGCCACCATGCAGCCTGAGGAGGGACAAGCGCGGCTCCGCGCGCTCGGCTTCGGCGAGGACGATGCGCTTGCGCTGTGGGAGCACTTCGACGACGCCGAGCAGCGTGGCAAGCTCGGCCACGGGTATTCGCGCATTGTCTGGCTCGAGACGCAGACGGGCTTCGATCCGAAGGCGCTGCCGCGGCTCATCCCGCACGAGCCGGGCTTCGAGCGCTGGGACGGGAACGGCGCGATCGGGTACCTCGTGATGCAGGCGGCCGTGCAGCACACGCTCGACGCTCCCCCAGAGCGGGCGCGGCTCATCGTTCTCGACCGGACGTTCCCGACGGGAATGCTCGGCTACTACGCACGGCAACTCGCGCTGCGCGGTCTCGTCGCGCTCGTCACGGCGACGTCCCCGGCGCGGCTCGGCCCGCCCGGCGGCGCGAAAGTCGCGGGCACGAACCCGCTGGCGATCGGCGTTCCGAGCTCGGACGGCGAACCGCTCGTCACCGACGTCTCGATGGGAGCGGTCACGTGGGGCGACGTCATCGCGGGGCTCCGGCGGGAGGACGAGCTCGTCCCGTTCGGCGGCGAGCAGTGGCACAAGGCATTCGCCCTCGCGGTCGGGCTACAGGCGTTCGTCGATGCGCTGCACCGCGAACCGGGCCACGGCGCCGTGATGCTCGTCGCGCAACCGGAAGCCGATCCGATTCCGGCGCTGCGGGCTACAGGGATTCGGCTACCGGGAAGCGCGGGTCGTCCCTGATCGACGCGAAGTCGTCCTCCTTCGCGGCCAGCGGCGCGTAGTCGGGCCGCTCCTCGCACGCGCCGCGACAGAAGCTCGAGCGCGCGATCGCCATTGCCCGCGCGCGCCTCGACCTGCGCGAGGTGGACGCGGATCGCCGGGAGGTCGGGCCGCTCGGCGACGGCCTCCTCGAGGATTGCGCGTGCCGTGTCCCAGTCCTCGGCGTTGCGGGCGGGAAGCGACGGGAAGATGTACTCCCACGCCGAGACCGGATGCACGCCGGGCCGACCGCCGACCGCGAGCACCGTCGTGTTCGCCTCTTTCGCGATCGCGCTGCGCCGTTGGTTGATGTCGTCGAGGAAGACGATCGTGCCCCACGGCGCGTCGATCTCCTCGCCGTCGACAGTGAACGTCGCGTGGCCGCGGATGATGATGTACGCCTCCTCGTCGAACTGCTCGGTGTGATCCTCGACCACCTCGTCACCGGCGTTCGCCGCGGTGTACGCGTTGATGCCGAACGCCGTGATCCCGAGCGGCTTGCGCACGGGCTGCCACACGAGCGAGCCGAGCACCGGCAGCCCGTCGATGTCGTCGATTCGCAGTGTCTTCATGGTTTCTCCGCTCCGTTGGGCTTACGCGCCATACGTCAGTTCGGTGAGGTCGAGCGCGAGAAGGTCGTCGCGCCCCTCGGGGACGAGGACGGACGCCACCTCGGGACGCGCGAGCGCGGCGCGCACGTCTTCCGCCGTCGCGGCGCGCACGACAACGGGCTTACCTGCCTCGAACGCCGAGTGGATGTCCGCCGGGTCGTGCGGCGAGTCGACGACAAGCGCCTCCTCCACCGGCACGGCCGGATCGCCCTCCAGCGCGAGCTCCGGCACCCGCTTCCCGCTCGCTCCCCACCATCTCTCGTTCATACGGTGATGGTCTCTCCCGGCTCGACCATCTCGACCTTCACGTCCGGCGCGAGCTCTTGCAGCGTCGCGGGACGCCCGACGAGCGGCGGGAACGTGCCCCAGTGGCACGGCACGCAGCGCTTCACGCCGAGCAGCTCGAGCGCGAGCGCAGCCTCGTCCGGCCCCATCGTGTAGTGGTCGCCGATCGGGAGGACGGCGAGATCCGGCTTGTACAGGCGCCCGATCAACGCCATGTCGCCGAACACGCACGTGTCGCCGGCGAAGTAGATGCTCTTTCCTTCGGCGCGGATGACGATGCCGCACGGCTCGCCCATGTACGCGCCCTCGTTGTTCGAGCTCGAGTGGAACGCGTTCGTCAGCGTGAAGCGGACGTCGTCGACGGCGACGGTGCCGCCCTTGTTCGGGTCGATCCGCTTCTCGACGCCCTGGCTGCCGAGCCAGCCGCCGAGCTCGACCTGCGCGACGACGGTCGCGCCGT
Source organism: uncultured Actinomycetes bacterium (assembly GCA_963767525.1). Lineage (GTDB taxonomy): Bacteria > Actinomycetota > Thermoleophilia > Gaiellales > Gaiellaceae > Palsa-739. The sequence continues at coordinate 573,333 of CAVYEH010000001.1, read as the reverse complement.
GCGCCGCCGCAAGCGCGACGGTGTCGCCGACGTGGTCGCCGTGGCCGTGCGTGACGGCGACGATGTCGACGCGCTCCGGCGTCTTCTCGTCCTCGGGGCACTTCGGGTTCCCGTTGAGGAACGGATCGATGTAGATGCGCTTGCCGCCCGCGTCGAGGCGGAACGCGGAATGTCCTAGCCATGTGAGTTCCATAGGTCGAGACTAAACGGGAAGGACCGTCCGATGCGGACACGAACCTGTAACCGTGCAGTCACGGCTTCTGCCCCTGACGCTCGTGACGGCTGCTCTTGCGGCCGGCAGCATGGGCCTCGGAGGACTCGCACTCTGGCTCGGGCTGTTCGCAGTTCCCGCCGCCGCGACTGTCTCGTTCGTCGCGATCAGCGACCTGCTGGAGGGCACGACGTCGCGCCTTCTCGCCATGACGAGCACCTTCGCGCTCGCGTTCATCGTCCTCGGGTGCGCGGTGCGCTCGAACGCCGCTGCCGGCACAGCCGCACCGCCGTTCGCCACGTGGGCGCTCGTCGTGGCTTTCCTCGCGTACTCGGTTCCCGTCCTCGTCTGGATGCTCGAGCCGGTGAAGGTGACGCGCACGAAGCCGGAACGCCGCCGCCGCCGTCCGCGGCCGGCTGTCGAACTGGAGCTCGAGCCGGTCGAAGTCTTCGAACGCGCCGCGTAGCGCGGACGGCCATTTCAGCGCTCGAGTGAGAGGGGACACTCGCGCATTCCAGCTGCTTGCAAATGTCACTTGATGATCTAGCTCGGTTGTGTGCAGCTGTCGGGCAGGTGTGTATGCGCGGATTTCGTCGGATCGTGAGGGTGACAACCTCGCGGTCTCGCGGCAGCTTCAGGATTGCGAGGCGTTGGCCGAGCGGAAGGGTGGCCGGTCGTGGAGCGGTATGTGGATTCGGATATCAGCGCCTATCGGCGGCAAGCCGCGGCCGCAGCTACCGGCGGATGCTGGACGCGATTGAGCGGGGCGAGATCAATGCCGTGGTCGTCTATCACGCTGACCGGTTGCATCGGCATCCGCGCGAGTTGGAGGACTTCATCGACCTTTGCGGGCGTTGGGGCACTAGCCTCGCGACTGTGAGCGGCGACGTTGATCTCGGCACGCATGAGGGGCAGCTCGTCGCGCGGATCCAGGGTGCGGTGGCGCGGAAGGAGAGCGACGACAAGAGCCGCCGGATCCGGCGCAAGCATGAGAGCTCGCCTACGCCGGCAAGGTTTCCGGTGGCGGCTCGCGGCCGTACGGGTACGAGGCCGACAAGGTGACGATCCGCCCTGACGAGGCCGAAGGTGATCCGCGAGCTGGCGCGCCGTGTCCTCGCGGGTGACTCGTTGAAGAGCCTCGTGCCGTGAGTTCGCTGAGCGGGCGCGTGTCGCCACGGCGCAGGGCCGGGAGTGGGACGACGCAGGGCATCCGGCGGATCTTGTTGTCGGCCAGGATCAGCGGGCAGCGCGAGCATCGCGGCGAGATCGTCGCGCCAGGCCGAGTGGCCCGCAATCATCACCCCCGAGCAGACGACGATGCTGCGGGCGAAGCTCCTCGATCCCGAGCGGCAGACGAACCGCTTCGGCCGCCGCTACCTCCTGACCCGGGTCCTGCGCTGCAGCCAGTGCGGCAGCCAATCTGCAGTCGCCGTCCGCGCGCCGACGGCACACGCCGCTACGTCTGCTCGAGCCAGATCGGCGGCTGCGGAAAGGTCACCGTGCTCGCGGATCCCGGTCGAGTACGTCGTCACGCAGGTGGTCTTGGAACGGTTGGAGTCCCCGCTTCTGCCGCAGGCGATCACCCGCGCCCCCGACGACACGGAAGGCTCCGAGTGGCAGACCAGGCCGCGAACGCGGCCCAGGCGCAGCTAGACGAGCTGGCCGAGATGTGGGCGAGCGGCGAGATCACCCGCGGCGAATGGCAGACCGCCCGCCCACCAATCGAGGCCCGCCTCAGCACCGGCCCGAAAGAAGCTCGCCCATCTCAACCGCTAAGCCGCGATGCGCCGTTCATGGTGACGCGTTGCGCGTCCGGACGAGTGGGAGACCATGACGTTGAGCCATCAGGCGCAGATCGTGCGCGCCCTCGTCGACTACATCGCCGTCCTCCCAGCCCGCCGGGCTACAACCGCTTCGACCCCGAGCGGCTCGATCTTCATCTGGCGCGTCTGACCCGCCCGGGCAGCGCTCGCGGATCCCGAGCAGCTCGCACACATTCCGCAACACGTCGAGATCCATCACCTTGAGCGGAAGCCCCTGCGCCGCCGTCGTCTCCGCCGCCCACACCTTCGCGAACTCCCGCAGCTCGCGCTTCTCTTCACTCAGAGAGACCAGGCACACCAGTACGCCGGCGGCGCGCGCCAGCCCTCCACGTCGTTGGAGTCCCACTGCCGGCTCGGCTGCGACCCCATCAGATCCGACGCCAGCGCGATCACGGCTTCGTCCGAGACTCCGCCAGTAGCGGCACCCGGCTGCGGCTGGAACCCCTGCGCCACCTCGTAGCGATGCAGGCCGGGAATCCGGTCGTCGCCGAAGCTCTTGCTGACGTACTTCGCGAGGTAGCCGCCCGCTACCCGCGCTTCCTCGAGCGCGCCCGACCCCACCGGCAGATCCGTGAACAGCTTCACGTGGACGCGCCCGCGCCCCCAGACGCCCTTGATCAGTCCGTGCCGGCACATACCGCGCGACGGCGAAATGCACATCAGGCCGTGGCCGCCCGGATGCCACTCCGGCACCCACACATAGGAACGGCTCGCCCGAGCTCGCGCCGCAGCCCCCGTAGAACCCGCCACTCCGCCCGCAGCTCCGCATTGATCGAAGCAGCCCAGCGCCCGCGTACTTCAGCGTCCAGAACCGGTTCTCCGGTTCGCCGCGCAATAGCGCCGCAGCTTCGCCGGGCCGGCCGAGCCGCTTCGGACCCCGAACGCTCCGGATCCGACCCCGACCCGCCAAGCCGATCCGGCGCCCTCGGCGAAGCAGCCGCCACCCTCCGCCGCCTCGGGGTACAACGTGAACGACCACAACGACCTTCCTGCCACGGTACGCGCCTCTCGTCGAAGTAACAGACGAGTGGCCGATGGCTTGCCAGGAATCCCCGCACACGGACGCCCCACTCATGACGCTGTCCGATCTAGCTAGCTACGGAAGGCAGTTCTCCGCCCTGGACGACGCACCCTAGATTCAGCGTCGGACGGCGTGACGAGTTTCGTTGCTTGTACAAGTGAAGAGAGCGTCCAACTCCGACCGCAGCGACGAGGGCCGGGGCCTCCCGGGGGACCCCTCGCGGGGCCTCCCCGGGGCCGCCCCCGGCTCGACCTCGGACCGCCGCGAGCTACCCAGTGCTAAGACCGGCTTTTACTGGGCGATGCATCAAGGAGCACTTCGACCACTGGCGCATGTCTCTAGCTCTGTTGCTTGAGTTTCCGCCGCGCTCCCGCTGCCACGACGCCTCCGAGGATGAGACAGATGGCCGCGGCAACGACTGCGCCCTTAACCAGCCAAACCCCGGCAGATACGAATGCGACTCCTGCCGCGAGACGCGACGCCGCCAGAACCCCGACTCCGACCCTTACGTAGCGCGGCTCGTCGACGGACAGACGCCACACGCGCGATTGGAGGACGCCGACGTAGAACATCATCAATCCGAGCACGACGAAGAGGATCCGCACGAACAGCATGCCCTTGAGGGTATCGCGGCTCAGGGGACATTCCCGGGCACTGGCCCAGCCGACCGGCGTCTCGTCTGACTAGGGCTTCGCGATACGCCACGTGAACAGCGGGCTGGCGTAGATCCCGGGGTTGATGCGGACTATTGCGGCGTGCCCGTCCCCGCCGCGGGGAGCGTAATTCCAGATGCGAAGCGTCTTGCCAGATGCGCCCACAGGGATGCGCCAGCTGCACACGATCACTTGTAGATAGCCCCATTGCGGTTTCCCGTAGACCAACACTTGGTGCAGCCTGCCGCCGACCTCGCGTCCAGCGGACTGAATTGAACGCGCCGAGCGATCCCACCAAACCGGTTCGGTTGATAATCGCCAATCCCTCGAACTTCTGACCGGCGACTGGATGTGCGTTAAGCCTGGAGAAGTCCACTAGGTGAGGCGCGGGCCTACCTGCAGATGCGCCGCCCAGACTCCCGAGCAGCAGCAGCACCGACCACGAGAGCACGGGGACGAGCGTCGCGACCAAAGACCACGACAAGAACGAAGTACCGACACGCTGAGCATTGCTGTCCCTCCTGTCTACTCATCCAATGATGATCGGGTGGGCGGCCACGGTCAACGGGGAGTAAGGCGACAGTCCAGACAGGCAGCCTGCTCAGGGGACATTCCCGCGCACTGGGGCAGCCGAGCGTCCCTCGTGCGGGGCGCGCGGTTAGCGAGCTTCTTTCCAAAACGCCAGCGCGAGGATCGGGCGCATCGGCTGCCCTCCCGGCTCGATCCTTCGCCAATTGACGAACGCCGAGCACTCGACCAACGCGTCGTACTGCTCGGGGCACCGAGCGGCGAACGCCGTGGCGTTACTCAGCCGCAGAGTCAAGATATCCGCCGGCTCAACCGTGAACGACCTCATGCCGTCATCCTCGTCGGCATACGTCAGGCAGTCGATCCATGCGTTCATGTTTCGGCCATAGAAGTCTGGAAAGCCGAGCACCGCTGCGAACACATCGTGAAACGACTCCCAATCGGTTATCTCATCGGTGGGTATCTCGATGACCGGCACGACTGGATACTAGAAGGCCGCTCGGGGGACATTCCCGAGCACTGGGGCACGCGACCGTGAGAACGAGAATGCCCGACAAGGATGAAGCCCACGCTTTTCTTCCAGCGACGCGAGGTCAAGGCCGAGCTCCTACGCGTTAAGGCGCTTGCGGATGACCGCAATGTGGTCGGGTTGATCGGAATGCTCGACAGTCAGCTGCGCGGCGTCACGCAGTACTCGATCGTTCGCTCTCATGCTGCGAAGTGGCTCGGCCGGCGGGTGATCCGCGCGCTATCCCGTACCTCGTGGATATGCGACATGACCCCGAAGAGGCCGTGCGGTACTCGGTGATGCGCGCGCTCGGGAAGCTGCGGGCGAAAGAAGCGGAGGACGTGCTGCTCGAAGGCCTGAGCGACCCGGGACGGGTCGTGCGCATGAGCGCAGCATCTGCGCTCGCAAAGATCGGTGCGGTCGATGCCGTACCGGCCTTGCATGCTGTCTTGGACTCCGATCCCGATATGTATGTGCGGGCAAGCGCGGCTGAGGCGTTGGTCGTCCTTGGCGACGAGACGGCGCGGGAGCGATGTACGGAGGTTCTCAGTGCTCTTGGATGGCGCGCACGCGGTCCTCGTTGGAAGAGACTGGGCGATGCGGTTGCGAACGGCGAGCCACCGACCCCCTGGGTTGACCAGGGGGATCGTCCGCTTCGAGGCCTGAAGCAGCTCAACCCTAGGAGCGCTATTCTCGGATGACATTCCCAAGCACTGGGGGAGGCGACGAGCTCCTCGCGGTGGCAGGCGCAGCGCGCAGGCCAACGTTGTTGACGTCGATCGGCGACTGTGGTTGAGTCGAGCCGACAGGCGAGGGGAGGAGTTTGTTGAACAGCGAGGAGTCACCTAGACCTCCCGAGGGGCCGGCCGCCCGGCCCGCGCCAACCGGCGTCAATCAGGGGCCGCTGGGCGAGCCGCGCGGGATTTTCTTCGTGATTGCGATCACGATTATCACGTTCGGCATCTACCACCTTTACTGGGTCTACAAGGTGTACGAAGAGATGAAGCAGCACACCGGCGAGGGACTCGGCGGCGTGCTGGGCCTTGTGATCGCGCTCGTGGTCGGGGTCGTCAACTACTTCGTGATCCCGTCGGAGATCGGCAAGATGTACCGCGGCGACGGACGCGACGCGCCGATGTCGGGCTGGACGGGGCTCTGGATCATCCTGCCGATCATCGGCTGGTTCGTCTGGGTCGTGAAGGTTCAGGGCGCGCTGAACCGCTACTGGCAGAGCAAGGCGCCGCCCGCCTGACGGCTTCTCCTGGGGGCGCGGCGGTGCTCGCTTCCGGCCCGAACTGGCTGGGAAGCCCCCAGCACTTCGTGGCCGGCGCGGCGCTTGGCGTCGCGGTGGTCGAGCTCCGCGAATGGCGGCGCTAGACCGGGAAGAGCGCGCTCGCCGCCTTTTGCGCGATCTCGAGCAACGGCCAGACGACGAACAGCGAGCCGACCGAGACGACGAGCGCCGCTCCGACCGCGACGTGGAGGAGCCGGTCGCGCGGCGGTGAGCCGCCGGCGAGGACGAGCGCCGGGCCGCGCATGTACATCGCGCGGACGATCCCGAGGTAGTAGTAGAGGCTCACGAGCGTCGCGAGCACACCGACGACGACGAGCCACGCCCAGCCGTGCTCGTACGCGGCGGCGAGGACGTAGAACTTCGCGACGAAGCCGCCACCGACCGGCAGGCCGGCCATGCCGAACAGGAAGAACCACATCGCGACGCCGAGGAACGGCCGCTCCCAGCCGAAGCCCGCGAGGTTCTCGAGCGTCACCGGCTTGCCGAGCTCCCGCTCGCGCGCGGCGACGACCGCGAACGAGCCGAACGCCATCGCCGAATAGGGGATGAGATAGAACATGACCGCCTTCGCGCCGAGCTCGGTGCCCGCGCTCAGGCCGATGAGCAGGAAGCCGGCGTGCGAGACGGCGGAGTACGCGAGGATCCGTTTCACGTTCGTCTGCACGAGCGCAGCGAAGTTGCCGATCACGAGCGACGCGACGGCGATGGCGGCGAACGCGACCGTCCAGAGGCGCGCCTCCAGCGGGAACGCGGTCACCATGAGCCGGAACGCGAGTGCGAGCGCCGCGACCTTCGTCGCCGCCGACATCCACGCGGTGACCGGCGTCGGCGCGCCCTCGTAGACGTCGGGCGTCCACATGTGGAACGGCGCCGCCGACATCTTGAAGCCGAGCCCCGCGACGATCAGCGCGATCCCGACGACGAGGAGCGAGTTGCCCGTCAGCCCGTGCGTGGCCGTCGCGTTCGCGATGCCCGTGAACGAGATCGTCCCGTCGCGCCGTACACGAGCGCCGAGCCGAAGAGCAGCACCGCCGAGCCGAACGAGCCGATGACGAGGTACTTCAGCCCGGCCTCGAGCGAGCCTTCGAGCTCGTAGTCGATCGCGCACATGACGTAGAGCGCGATCGAGAACCACTCGAGCGAGAGGAAGAGCGTCATGAGGTTCCCCGCGCCGACGAAGAACGCCATCCCGGCCGCCGACGCGAGCAGCAGCGCGAAGTACTCCGCGATGTGGTCGTCGCCGCGGCACGATGTGCTCCCACGAGAGGAGCGTCGTCACGAGGCCGACGGCGCAGAGGATGATCTGCGCGAGCGCGGTCCAGCGGTCGCGGTAGAACGCGCCCGAGATCGACCGCCTCGCTGTGCGGCGAGTCGACGTAGAGCCAGACCGAGGCGACGAGGCCGCCGAGGAAGCCGAGCAGCGAGACGCCGGCGCCGAACGACCTGCGCGCGTGCGCGGGCACGAGCACCGCGCCGAGGAGCGAGACGCACGACGCCGCGAGGAGCGCGAGGATCGTCGCGAGCGCGAACCAGTCGATGGTGCGGCGTCTGGATCATCGTTTCGGTGCCGCCACGGTCGAGGCAGGGGCCTGGGGCGGATGCGTCGGCTGACGTGCCGAGTGGTGGCTGAGATCCGCGGCCGGCCACGCCGAGAGGAGCAGGAGCCCGGCGACGAGCGGCGCGACGAGCGCGAGCTCGCCCGGCCGCACGTCCATCGCCTCGTCCGAGACGGTCGAGCCGCGCGCCTCGTGGAGCACGGCGGAGATGAGCCGCAGCATGTACATCGCGGCGAGCACGATCGCGCCCGCGCCGATCACGGCCCACCACCAGCGCGCTGGTAGACGCCCGCGAGGATGAGGAACTCGCCGGCGAAGTTCGCCGAGCCGGGCACGGCGAGCGAGATCACGCCGAGCGCCATGAGCAGCGTCGCGAGCGCCGGCCGTCCGCGCGCCATCCCGCCGAGCAGCCGGAACTCGCCGGTCGTCGTCCGCCGCTCGATCGACGCCGGCGACGAGGAAGAGCGAGACCGAGATCAGTCCGTGCGCGACCATCTGCAGCACCGCGCCGCTCGAAGCCGAGGCCCGTCCGGCGAACAGGCCGAGCGCGATCAGCCCCGACTGCGCGAGCGACGAGTACGCGACGACGCCGCGGAAGTCGGGCGCGCGGAACGCGAGCAGCGAGCCGTAGACGAGCGTGATCGCCGCGAGCGCGAGAATCGCCGTCCGGTAGAACGACGCCGGCCCGTCCGGCCCGGAGAAGATCGGGATCGCGATCCGCAGCATCCCGTAGAGGCCGGCCTTGGCGATCACGCCGGAGAGCACGGCGGTCACCTCGGGCGGCGCCTCGCGGTACGTGTCCGGCAGCCAGCCGTGGAACGGGAAGAGCGGCGCCTTGATCGCGAACGCGAGCATGAAGCCGAGGAAGAGCCAGCGGCTCGTGCTCGTCGGGCCGGCCACGAGGTCGAACGTCCCGCGCCTGCAGGCCGTAGGCGACGATCGCGGCGAGCATGAGCAGCGAGCCGGCCATCGTGTAGATGACGAACTTGACCGTCGCCTCCATCCGCCGCGCGCCGCCCCAGACGCCGATGAGGATGTAGAGCGGGATCGAGCATCGCCTCGAAGAAGGCGTAGAAGAGGATGAGATCCTGCGCCTCGAAGACGCCGACCGTCGCGCCGGTGAGCAGGAGCATCAGCGCGAAGTACGCGCGCGGCCGGTCGCGTCCGACCCAGAAGCCGTAGCCGATGCACGCGGCCATCGCGACGGCGGTGAGGCCGACGAGCCAGAGCGAGAAGCCGTAGACGCCGACGTGGTACGAGACGCCGAGGTCGCCGAACCACTTCGCCTGCTCCGACATCTGCAGGCCGGAGTGGTGAGAAGTCGAAGCGCGACGCCTGCTCGATCCAGAAGCCGACCTCGACGAGCGAGACGAGCAGCGCGAGGCTCCCCGTCGCGTAGCTGCGAGAGCGGCAGGAGCCAGACGAGCGATAGCGCCGGCGATCGGCAGCCAGATGAGGATCGAGGTGAGGTAGGCGGTGCTCATTTGGCGATGAGGAAGGCGAGGACGAGGACCGCCGCGCCGGCGGCGAGGAAGAGGACGTACGTGCGGAGGAGGCCGGTCTGGATCCGCCGGACGACGCCGCCGGTCTCGAGCGTCGTCTCGCCGAGGTCGGCGCCGCCCTGGAGGATCACGGGCTCCTCGACCTCGGCGCGCAGGCCGGTGGCGAGCGCGGCGGCGGGCTTGTAGAAGATCCGGTCGTAGAGCGCGTCGAAGTAGAACTTGTTCTCGAGGACGCGCTGCACGGCGGGCAGCTGCGGGATCGCGAGCCGCTTCTCGGAGTAGATCGCCCACGCGATCGCGATGCCCGCGAGGCCGGCGAGGACGGTCGCGACGGACGTGACGTACTCCTGCGTGCTCGACGGCTCCGCTGCCGCGAGCGTCGGCGTCGACGTACTGGAGCCAGTTCGTGAGCGGATCCCAGTGCGGCGACCACTGCAGCCAGCCGCCGACGGTCGCGAGCACGGCGAGCACGCCGACCGGAACGAGCATCGTCCACGGGCCTTCCCCGAAGCGGCCGTGCTTGTGGTAGTGCTCGCGGACGAACGGGCTCGGCTCGCCGGGGAAGACGAGGAACCAGAGCCGGAACGTGTAGAGGCCGGTGAGGAGCGCGCCGGCGATCCCGCAGAGCCAGAAGACCCAGCCGTACCACTCTCCTGGTGCCGAGCGCCCCGGCCGACGCGATGATCGGGTCCTTCGAGAAGAAGCCGCTGAACGGCGGGATGCCGACGAGCGCGAGCGCGCCCGCGAGGAAGCACCACTTCGTGAACGGCATGAGCTTGCCGAGCCCGCGCATCTTCCGGATGTCCTGCTCGCCCGCGAGCGCGTGGATCGCGAGGCCGGCCGTCATGAAGAGCAGTCGCCTTGAAGAAGGCGTGCGTCATGAGGTGGAACATCCCGTTCGAGTACGCCCCGACCCCGACGCCGAGGAACATGTAGCCGATCTGCGACATCGTCGAGTACGCGATGACGCGCTTGATGTCGGTCTGGACGAGCGCGATCAGCCCCGCGACGAGCAACGTCAGCGCGCCGATGCCGGCGGCGATCAGCTCGACCGTCCGCGCCTGCTCGAAGATCGACATGCGTGCGCGCGATGAGGTAGACGCCGGCGGTGACCATCGTCGCCGCGTGGATGAGGGCGCTGACCGGCGTCGGGCCTTCCATCGCGTCGGGTAGCCACGTCTGGAGCGGGATCTGCGCCGACTTCGCCACGGCGCCGCCGAGCAGGCCGAGCGCGACGAGGTCGCCGCGGTCGACGGAGTACGGCGCGTCGAGAGCGCGCCGAACGAGAGCGAGTGCGTGTGCGCGATGAGGATGAAGAGGGCGAGCGCCATCGTCGCGTCGCCGAACGCGTTCATCACGAACGCCTTCTTCGCCGCGGCGCACCGCGCTCGGCCGCTCGTGCCAGAAGCCGATCAGGAGGTACGACGAGAGACCGACGAGCCCCCAGCCGACGAGGAGCATGAGCAGGTTGCCGCCCTCGACGAGCAGGAGCATCGAGAAGACGAAGAACGCGATGTACGCGAAGTAGCGGCGCTCCTCGGGGTCGCCGTCCATGTAGCCGATCGAGTAGAGGACGATCAGCCCGCCGACGCCGCTGACGATGAGCATCATCAGTGTGCTCAGCGGGTCGACGAGAAGCTGCAGGCGGACGCTGAAGTGGCCCGCCGCGAGCCACGTCCACGCGGTCGTGAGCGTCGCCCGGCGCGTGGCAGCGCACGCCGAAGTCGACGGCACGAGGCGTTCTGCGTGATGTGATCGCCGTGGACGCCGAGGAACGCCCAGACGGCGCCGCCGAACGCGACGAAGACGCTCGCCGTCGCGATCCAGCCCGCGGCGCGGCGCGAGAGCCGTCGTCCCGCCGAGGAGGATCGAGGATCGTCGCCGCCGAGCGGCGAGAGCAGGCAGAGCCATGCTCCCCAGGTCATGGCGGCGTTCATCCGCGCAGCTCCGAGAGCCGGTCGACGTCGAGCGCGAGCTTCTTGCGGTTGATCGCGACGACGAGGCCGAGGCCGACGCAGACCTCCGACGCGGCGACGGCCATCACGGCGAGGCCGAAGATCTGCCCGGCGCCGTTCGCGAAGTGCCGCGAGAAGGCGATCAGCGCGAGGTTGCCGCCGTTGAGCATCAGCTCGAGCGAGAGCAGGACGATGAGCGGGTTCCGCCGGATGAGGACGCCGAGCGCGCCGATCCCGAACAGGAACGCCGCGAGCGCGAGGTACCAGCTCGTCGCCGGGTCCGCTCATGACGTCGAGCCCCTCCGTCTCGGGGCGACGTGTGTGCGCGCCGAGGATCACGCCGCCGACCGCCGCGACGAGCAGGACGACCGAGGTGATCTCGAAGGCGAGCAGGTGGTCGGTGAGGAAGATCCGGCCGATCCACGCCGGCGTCCCGAACGCCGGCGCCGACCGCGCCGTCGTGGCCGAGCGAGCCGCCCGCCGCGAGCGAGATCGCGACGACGATCTCGACGAGCAGCGCCCCGGCGGCGGCCACCGCGCCGACCGTCTGCCAGCTCGGCCCGCCCGACCACGGCTCCTCACGCCGCGGCCCGACGTACGCGATCACGAAGAGGAACATCACGACGACCGCGCCCGCGTAGACGAGCACCTGCGCGGCGGCGACGAACTCCGCGCTCAGCAGCAGGTACATGACGGCGAGCGAGGCGAGGTTCCCGATCAGCGCGAGCGCCGAGTAGAACGGGTTCGAGAACGAGATGACCGCGACGCCCGAGGCGAGGCACGAGAAGCCGGCGACGACCCAGACGATCCAGACGACGACGTTTCCGGCGGAGGTGGCGAGGACGAGGCTGCTCATGAATCGCTCTTGTAGAAGGGGATCGGCGTGTCGAAGAGGTCGCGGTCGGCGACGGGCATCTGCTTCACCGGCGGCGCGAGGAGCATGTCCTTCGTGTAGATCTGGTCGTCGCGGTTGTGCTCGGAGATCTCGAACTCGTTGCCGAGCGTGATCGCGTCGAACGGGCACGCGAGCTCGCAGTAGCCGCAGAAGATGCAGCGGCGAGAGGTTGATCTCGTAGATCCGCGCGTAGCGCTCGCCGGCCGAGACGCGGTTGTCCGGCGTGTTCTCGGCGGCGACGACGCGGATGCAGTCGGCCGGGCAGGCCGCGGCGCAGAGCGAGCAGCCGACGCACTTCTCCAGCCCGTTCTCGTGCGTCCAGAGGCGGTGGCGGCCGCGGAAGCGCGGATAGACCGGCCGCTTGTACTCCGGGTACTGCTGCGTGATCGGCTTCTTGAAGATCTGCTTGAACGTGACCCCGAAGCCCTTGAGCGTCGAGAGCGGCTGCGGTGCTCATCCGAACGCCACCACGAGAGCGGCGGTGATCACCGCGTTGACCGTCGCGACCGGCAGCAGCACCTTCCAGCCGAAGCGCATCAGCTGGTCGTAGCGCAGGCGCGGCAGCGTCGTCCGCAGCCAGATGAAGACGAAGAGGACGGCCATCGTCTTGAGCAGGAACCAGATCGGCCCGATGTCCCACGGCCCGTGCCAGCCCGCGAAGAAGAGCGTCACCATCAGGCCGGAGAGCGTGATCAGGTTGATGTACTCGGCCATCTGGAACAGGCCCCAGCGCATCCCCGAGTACTCGGTGTGGTAGCCGGCGACGAGCTCCTGCTCGGCCTCGGGCAGGTCGAACGGGGCGCGGCTCGTCTCGGCGATCCCGGCGAAGAAGAAGACGATCAGGCCGACGAACTGCGGGACGGCGTAGGGGAGGGAAGTGGCCCTGGCGCGCGACGATCTCCGGCAGGTTGAGCGAGCGGCCGAGGATGACGACGCCGAGCACGCTGAGCGCGAGCGAGACCTCGTACGAGACGAGCTGCGCGCACGTGCGCATCGAGCCGAGGATCGAGTACTTCGACTCCGACGCCCAGCCGCCGACGATGAAGCCGTAGATCCCGATCGAGCCGAGCGCGAAGATCGCGATCAGGCCGATCGAGACGTTCGCGACCTCGCCGTTGATGTGCCAGCCGTTCACCGTCCAGCCCGGGCCGAACGGGATGAACGCGAACGCGGCGATCGCCGTGAATGCCGAGACGACCGGCGCGAGGATGTACGGCAGCTCGATCGCCGCCGACGGCGAGAACGCCTCCTTGCGGACGAGCTTCACGAGGTCGGCGATCGGCTGCAGCAGGCCGAACTTGCCCGCGCGGTTCGGGCCGTAGCGGAGCTGCATCCGGCCCATGAGCTTCCGCTCGATCAGCGTCAGGTAGGCGAAGAGGCCGAGCAGGATGTTGACGATGATCGAGCGCCTCGATCAGCGCGATCCACCACGGCTCCGCTCATGCGCCCACCTCCTCCGTGGCGCGGCTGAGCTCGACGATGCCGCCGAGGCCGTTCGCGTGCTCGAGCGCGACGCGCGCGATGCCCTTGCGCAGGCGGCGGTTGACGCGCGCCGGCAGCGTGATCGCGCTCCGTTCGTCCCGACGGTGACGAGGTCGCCGGTCTGCGATCCCGCGCCAGCCGGCGTCCTCGGCCGAGAGCTCGAGCTCGGCCTGCGGCCGCTGGAACTGGAGCTCCGTGACGCGCTCGACGGCGGCGCCGGAGAAGAGCGGCTTGTACGCGACGAGGCGAACCTCACCCTGGCCGGGCTTCACGCTCGCGCTCGGGCGGCAGCCGGCACATCGACGCGCGTCGCGGCGTCGGGATAGCCGCGCAGCGGCGCCCGCTCGCCGACCTCGCCGAAGCGTGAGGCCGCCGTAGACCTTCGCCGACACCTCGCCGAAGACGGCCGCGGCGTACGGCGCGACGTCGACGTCGAAGCGCGCGGCGAGCTCGGCGATCCACTCGAGCTCGTCGGGGCACGGCGGCGTCACCGTGCGGCGCAGGCGCTGCAGGCGCCCCTCGAGGTTGACGAACGTGCCGTCGCGCTCGAGGTAGCTCGTGCCCGGGCAGGAGGAGGTCGGGGTTCCAGCCCTCGGCCCAGCTCGAACATCGAGATGACGATGGTCGCCTCGGCCTGCTCGGCGAGCGCGCGGACGTTGTCGTTCGCGGCAGCCTCGTCACCGGAGACGACGAGGACGCCGATCGACTCCGGCTCCTCGCCTTCCTCGTCGCAGCACGCGGCCCACGCGTCGGCGACACCGCGGCCGTTCGGCGTCGCAGGAAGGTAGAAGGCGCCGCAACCCTCGCGGCCGGCGAGCCCGAGTTCCTCGGCGAGCTGCGCGACCGTCGCGCCGCCGTGGCCGCCGGGGCCGGACCAGACGAGGACGACGCGCTCGGCCTCGCCGACGCCGTCGACGCGAATCGAGGATCCGGGCGCCGTTGCCGCCGCGCGGCCTTGATCCAGAGATCGACGACCGGCGCGCGCTCGACGACCGGCACGTCGCCGAGGACGACGACCGCGTCGGCGTCGCGAATCGCGGAGAGCGGCAGGCGGTAAGCGTCGAGCGCGCCGGAGACCTCCTCCGGCAGCATCGCCTCGTGCGAGTCGAGCCCGCCGCGCAGGAGCTTGCCGAGCGCGTACGCCTGCTCGACCGTCTCGGAGCCGGAGAGCGCGGTGACGATGCGGCCGCGCGCGCCGCGCAGAAGCCGCTCGGCCTCGTCGATCGCGTCGTCCCACGAGACCTCGCGGCCTGCCGCGCCGCGGCGCTGGTGAGCCGGTCCTCGGCGTGCAGGTGCGTGAACGCGAAGCGGCCCTTGTCGCAGATCCAGCCCTCGTCGATCTCGGGATGGTTGCGCGACTGGATCCGCTTGACCTTCCCCTCGCGCACGGTCGCGCTCGATGTTGCAGCCGACGGGGCAGAGGCCGCAGACGGTCGGCACGTCGACGATCTCCCACGGCCGGCCCTCGAAGCGGTACTGCGTCGGCAGGAGCGCGCCGACCGGGCAGAGCTCGGTGACGTTGCCGGTGAACGCGCCCGTGTACGGCACATCCTCGAACGTCGTGATCACCGACGTCGCGCCGCGGTTCGCGGCGACGAGCTGCCCGTCCTCGCTCACGTCCGAGCTGAAGCGCGTGCAGCGGTAACAGAGGATGCAGCGCTCGCGGTCGAGCGAGATCGTCGGCGAGATCGGGATCGGCTTCTCGAACGTCAGCTTCTCGAAGCTCATCCGCGTGTTGCCAGGCCCGTAGCGGAAGGTCAGATCCTGCAGCGGGCACTCGCCGCCCTTGTCGCAGACCGGGCAGTCGAGCGGATGGTTGACGAGGATGAACTCGAGCGTCCCGTTCTGGCCGGCCGCCGCCTTCTCGGACGTGCGCGCCGTCTTCACGACCATCCCGTCCGGTCGCGGTCAGCGTGCAGCCGGTCTGGAGCTTCGGCATCCCCTCGACCTCGACGAGGCACATGCGGCAGGCGCCGACCGGCGCGCCGAGGCGCGGCTCGTAACAGAAGACGGGGATCTCGATGCCCGCGGCGAGCGCCGTCTCGACGATGCCCGTCCCCTTCGGCACCTCGACGTCGCGCTCGTCGATCGTGACGCGGACGAGATCGGGCTCACGCGAGCACCTCGCAGGCGATGCGCGATGTGCTGGTCGGACGGCGCGAGGATCCCATCGAGCGACGAGGAGCCGTGGAACGGGCAGCCGCCCTGCTCGACGTGCGCGACGAACTCGTCACGCCACTTGTGGAGGTAGCTGTGCGACCGGATAGACGGCGAACTCGCCGAGCGCACACAGCACCTTCCCGAGGATGTTGTCGCCGACCGAGTCGAGCAGGTCGAGGTCGGCCTGCGTCGCGGTGCCGTCCTCGATCGCCTCGAGGATCTGCACCATCCAGCGCGTCCCGACGCGGCACGGCGTGCACTTCCCGCACGACTCGTGCATATAGAACTTCGTCGAGCGGAGGGCGAGCTGCACCATGCAGCAGCGGTCGTCGACGACGATGAGCGAGGCGGCGCCGAAGAACGTCCCGATCGCGCCGAGCGAGTCGTAGTCGAGCGGCACGTCGATCTGGTCCGGCGTCAGCGCGGGCACCGACGAGCCGCCCGGGATCACGGCCTTCAGCTCGCGGCCGTCGGCGATGCCGCCGGCGACGTCGTAGATGAGCTTGCGCATCGGCGTCCCGAGCGGCAGCTCGTAGTTGCCCGGCCTCGCGACGTTGCCCGAGACGGAGAAGATCGCGGTGCCCGGCGCGCTCGGCACGCCCGTCTTCGCGAACTCCTCGGCGCCCATGTTGAAGATGAGCGGGACGGTCGCGATCGTGCAGACGTTGTTGATCTGCGTCGGCGCGTAGTAGAGGCCCTCGATCGGCGGGAACGGTGGGCGCGGGCGCGGCTGGCCGCGCTCCCCCTCGAGCGACTCGAGCAGCGCCGTCTCCTCGCCGCAGATGTACGCGCCGGCGCCGCGGTGGACGGTGATCTCGATGTCGCCGAGGAGCCCGGCCGCGCGCGCCTCCTCGACGGCGGCGGCGAGGATCTCGTACTCCGTGAGGTACTCGCCGCGGATGAAGATGAAGACGTCGGTCGACTCGATCGCGTGCGCGGCGATGAGGCAGCCCTCGATGAGGCGGTGCGGGTTCGTCGCCATGACCTGGCGGTCCTTGAACGCGCCCGGCTCCGACTCGTCGGCGTTGACGACGAGGTACTTCGGCTTCGCGCTCTTGCGGTCGATGAGCGACGCCTTGCGGCCCATCGGGAAGCCGGCGCCGCCGCGGCCGCGCAGCGTCGCCTTCTGGAGCTCGTCGATGAGCGCGTCGGACGTCATCCCGCTTCGCGCGCTCGAGCCCGGCGCCGTAGCCGCCGATCGCGCGGTACTCGGAGAGCTTCGTGAGGTCGTGCTCCTCGGTGCCGCCGAGGAGCGTCGTGATCTGCTCAGCCATCGAGCCCTCCCACGATCTCCGCCACGTCCTCGGCCTTGACGTGGTGGCGGTAGCGGTGGTCGACGGCGACGACGGTCGCGTAGCCGCAGCCGCCGAGGCACTCGACCGCGCGCAGCGTGACGTTGCCGTCCTCGGTCGTCTCGCCGGCCTTACATCCGAGCTCCTGCTCGAACGCCTCGACGACCTTCTGTGCGCCGCACAGCCCGCACGGGAGATTCGTGCAGATCTCGATCGTGTGCTTGCCGACAGGCTCGAGCGTGGAACATGTCGTAGAACGTCGCGACCGAGTAACAGAACGCCGGCGTGACGTCGAGCGCGTCGGCGGTCTCCTCGAGCGCCTCGCGCGACAGGTAGCCGTGCTTCTGCTGCGCGAGCCGCAGCGCGGGCAGCGCCGCCGAGCGCGATCCCTCGGGATATCGCGCGCGAATTGCCTGTACTTCGTCGTAGAAGGTCGTCATCGGTCGACGTCTCCCATGACGGCGTCGAGCGAGCCGACGACCGCGATCAGGTCGGCGACGAGCGCGTCGTGGAGGCACGTCGCCGTCGCCTCGAGTGCGACGAACGACGGCGCGCGGAAGTGGACGCGCCACGGCTTCGGGCCGCCGTCCGAGACGAGGTAGCACCCCGACTCGCCGCGCGGCGACTCGATCGCCGTGTAGATCTCGCCGGCCGGGACGCGGAAGCCCTCCGTGACGATCTTGAAGTGGTGGATGAGGCTCTCCATCGACGTGTGGAGCTCCTCGCGCGGCGGCAGCACGACCTTGCGGTCGTCGGCGATCCACGGCTGGCCGTCCATCCGCTCGAGCTTGTCGATGCACTGGCGGACGATCTTGTTCGACTCCGCCATCTCGTCCATTCGCACGCGGTACCGGTCGTACACGTCGCCGTTCGGATAGACCGGGACGCGGAAATCGACCTGGTCGTAGTTGAGGTACGGCTGGTCGCGGCGCAGATCCCAGTCGACGCCCGAGGCGCGGAGGTTCGGGCCGGTCTGCCCGAGCGCGATCGCGTCGGAGGCGGAGAGCTTGCCGATCCCGACCGTCCGCTCGAGCCAGATCGCGTTCTTGTCGAGCAGGTCGCGGTAGTCGTCGAGCGCGTGTGGCATCCACTCGACGAACTTGCGCGCCTCGGCATAGAAGCCCTGCGGGATGTCCTCCGCGAGGCCGCCGACCTGGAAGTAGCGCGTGTGCATGCGCTGGCCGGTGACCATCTCGAACAGGTCGAGGATCTGCTCGCGCTCGCGGAAGCAGTACCAAAACATCGAAATCGCCCCCAGCTCGAGCGCCGAGGTGCCGAGATAAATGAGGTGCGAGTGGATGCGATTGAGCTCGCAGAGGAGCATCCGCATCCACTTGGCCTTCGTCGGCACCTCGAGCTCGAGCAGCTGCTCGACCGCCGAGACGAAGACGAGCTCGTTGTTCTGGTAGCCGACGTAGTCGATCCGCTCCGGGTACGTGACGCACTTCCAGTACGTCTTCGACTCCATCGTCTTCTCGAAGCCGGTGTGGAGGTAGCCGACGACGGCCGATGTGCCGACGACCTGCTCGCCGTGGAGGTCGACGATGAGGCGCAGCACGCCGTGCGTCGACGGATGGTTCGGGCCGAAGTTGACCTGCATGACGTCCTCGCTGCCGCGAAGCTCCTCCGGCACGTCGAGGATCGACGGGACGCGCTGCGGGATGCGCGAGCCCTCGTAGATCGCGGTCTTGTCAGTCACCGTGCTCATTCGGCATCCGAGAAGCGGACGGGCTCGCCGCCGAGCGGGTAGTCCTTGCGGAGCGGGTGGCCTTCCCAGTCCTCCGGCATGAGCAGGCGCTCGAGGTTCGGGTGGCCATCGAAGACGATGCCCATGAGGTCGTACTGCTCGCGCTCGTGCCAGTCGCACGTCGGCCACACCGAGACGACGCTCGGCACGCTCTCGCCGTCGTCCGCCCAGGTCTGCAGGCGCACGCGCGGCGCGCCATGGCGCAGGGCAAGCAGGTGGTAGCTGATGGAGAAGCGCTTCGGCTTCGCCTCCGGCAGAACCTGGAGTCCCTGCGTCGCGGGATGCACGAGGCTGCGGCCGGCCGCGGTGCCGATGTAGCCGGAGACGCCCTTGCCGCCCCAGCCGAGGTAGTCGGTCGCGACTACGTCGACGCACATGTTGAAGCCGAGCTCGTCGCGCGCGTACTCGCACGCCTCGCGGATCTGCTCGCGTTCGACCGTCACGGTCGCCATGTCCGCGCCCGCGCGCTCGGAGACGTAGCCGGGCATCGTGCTCCAGTTCATTCGGCCACCCCTCTGCGTTCGTACGCGGGCGGCACGCCGGCCTGGTGCGCCTCGTGGAGCCGGATGATTCCCTCCATCAGCGCCTCCGGCCGCGGCGGGCAGAAGGGGACGTAGATGTCGACGGGGACGATGCGGTCGACGCCCTGAAGGATCGTGTAGTTGTTGAACATCCCGCCCGAGCTTGCGCACACGCCCATTGCGATGACCCACTTCGGCTCGAGCATCTGGTCATAGATCTGGCGCAGCGGCTCGGCCATCTTGTGTGCCACGCGGCCCGAGACGATGAGCAGGTCCGCCTGGCGCGGCGACGAGCGGAACGCCTCCATCCCGAACCGCGCGAGGTCGTACCGCGAGCCGACGATCGACATCATCTCGATCGCGCAGCAGGCGAGCCCGAACGTGTCCGGCCACATCGACTTCGTCTGCGCCCAGCGAACGGCCTTGTCGAGCGTCGTGATGCCGAGCGCGCGCTCGAGCTCCTCGACGCCGAGCTCCTCCTCGAAGTGCGACGGGCCCTTCGTCGGCCAGAGGAGGCGCTCGGACTGGAGCCCGTAGTCGCGCAGGCGCGTCGGCGGCTGATCGGGCTCGTCTACCACTCGAGTGCTCCCTTGCGCCAGATGAAGACGTACGCGACGAGCAGGATGAGGACGAAGAACGCGAGCTCGCTGAACCCGAACCAGCCGAGCGCGTGAAGCTGCACGGCGAGCGGGTAGAGGAACACGATCTCGATGTCGAAGACGATGAACAGCATCGCGGTGAGGTAGAAACTGACGCTGAAGCGCTGCGGCTTCATCACCCCGCGCGACACGCCCGACTCGAACGGCACGACGCGCGCGCGCGTGCGCCGCGACGGGCGCTGCGAGAGCTTGAACGACATGAACATCATCGATGCCGGGATCGCGAGCGCGAACACGCCGTAGATGAGAAATGGCAGCCAGCTGTTCAGCATGTGCACTCCACCGGAAGGCTGACGATAACAACGCGGCGAGGACCGCACATGCCTCTACCGAATCCACCGGACGGAGCGCGATGCGCGTGTCACAAAGTCCGGCCGTTTAGGGTCGCAGCCCGTTGGTACGATGGCCCCGTGGCGACCATAGAGCACACCGAGAGCACAGACAGCATCGTGTCCCTAACCCCCGCGGCAGCCGCGAAGATCAGCGAGCTGCTCGCCGGCGAGGAGGACGTCTCCGTCCTCCGCGTCGCGATCGAAGGCGGCGGCTGCTCGGGCTTCCAGTACGGCCTCGGCTTCGACCGCGGCGCCCAGGAGGGCGACCACGAGTTCGAGTGCGAGGGCGTCACCGTCGTCGTCGACCCCTTCAGCGCTCCCTATCTCATGGGCGCGCGCGTCGACTACCTCGAGACGATCCAGGAGTCCGGGTTCAAGATCGAGAATCCGAACGCAACCGCATCGTGCGGCTGCGGGCACTCCTTCACCGTCGCCGACGGCGAGGCGCCCGACGGCGCAGCCGGCGGCTGCGGCAGTGGCGGCTGCTCGCACTAGTCAGGCCTGGTTCACTCTTGTAGGGTCGCGCGATGCAGTTCGCACGCGCAGCGCACCGCTGGCTTCTTACGCTCTTCCTCGTCGCCGTCGCCGTGCAGTTCTTCCTTGCCGGTCTCGGCGCGTTCAAGGTTCAGAACGCGAGCGATCACGGCGCCGTCGGCGAGAAGCAGTTCGCCGACTACTTCAGTGCGCATCGCGAGAACGTGACCGTTCTCTCGCTTCTCGCCGTCCTCGTGTTCATCGCGGCGCTCGTCGGCCGGATGGGTAAGCGCTGGATTCTAGTGTCGCTCTCACTCCCGATCCTCGTCGAGTTGCAGTTCCTCTTCGCAAACAACGGGCCGAGTTGGTTCCGCGCGCTGCATGTCGTGAACGCCCTCGTCATCGCGAGCATCGCCGGCAAGTTCACGAACGTCGCCTGGACAGAGCACCGCAGCGAGACTGCGGCCAAGTCCTAGTCGCCGGGCGTTCGCGGCCTACTAGCATCGCCTTATGGTCCGCGTCGCGATCGTCGGCTCCGGCCCCGCCGGCTTCTACGCCGCCGGCGCGCTGCTGAGCGCCGACACGCCGGTCGAGGTGGACATGATCGAGCGCCTCCCGACGCCGTGGGGACTCGTGCGGCTCGGCGTCGCGCCCGACCATCCCAAGCTCAAGACGGTCTCGCGCGCGTTCGAGAAGATCGCCGACCAGCCCGGCTTCCGCTTCCTCGGCAACGTGGAGGTCGGCCGCGACCTCCACGCCGACGACCTCACGCGTCTCTACGACGCCGTCATTTACGCGGTCGGCGCGCAGACCGACCGGCGGCTCGGCATTCCGGGCGAGGACCTGCCCGGCTCGTGGCCGGCCACCGAGTTCGTCGCCTGGTACAACGGCCACCCCGACTTCCAGGACATTCCGTTCGACCTCGACGTCGAGCGGGCCGTCGTGATCGGTGTCGGCAACGTCGCACTCGACGTCGCGCGGATGCTCGCGCTCACCCGCGAGGAGCTCGAAGTCACCGACACGAGCGACGCTGCGATCGAGGCGATCGCGAGCTCGTCGCTGAAGGAGATCGTCATCGTCGGCCGCCGCGGCCCTGCGCAGGCGGCGTTCACGACGCCCGAGCTGCAGGAGATGGGCGAGCTCGCCGGCGCCGACGTGTTCATCGATCCCGCCGACCTCGAGGGCGCGGAGCCGAAGGAGACGATCGCGGAGCGGAACCTCGCCGTCATGCGCGAGCTCGCGGCGCTCGAGCCACAGGGAAAGCAACGCCGCGTCGTCTTCAAGTTCTTCGAGTCGCCGGTCGCGATCCTCGGCGACGAGCGTGTCGAGGGGATCGAGCTCGTCCGCAACGTGCTCGACGAGAACGAGCGCGCCGTCGCCACCGACGTGGAGGAGACGCTCGAGTGCGGCCTCGTCTTCCGCAGCGTCGGCTACCGCGGCGTCGAGCTGCCCGGTGTTCCGTTCGAAGACCGGAGCGGCACGATCGCGAACGAAGCCGGACGCGTCGGGGACGGTGTGTACTGCGCCGGCTGGATCAAGCGCGGCCCGAGCGGCGTGATCGGCACGAACAAGAAGGACGCGACCGAAACCGTCGAGCTCCTCCTCGACGACGTCGCTTCGGGCCGTCTTCAATCGAAGCCCGACGTGAGCGCTGCCGCGGTCGACGCGCTGCTCGCCGAGCGCGGCGTGCGCGTCGTCGAATACGCCGGCTGGACGGCGATCGACGAGGTCGAGCGCGCCGCAGGCGAGAAGACCGGGCGCCCGCGCGTGAAGCTCTGCTCGTGGGACGCCCTCCTCGACGCTGCCGGTCGCTCCTAGCGAGCTACTCGTTCGGGGGACGGCTGATCCGCGTTCCTCGCCGATGGACCCCCAATGGAATCCCTCGTCGTGGAATGTCTCCGCTGCGGGACCTCGCGTGTAACGCACCGGGACGTGTTCAAGAACCTCGACTCACCTGAGTGCCAGAACTGCGGTTACCTCGGCTGGCAGCCGCTCCTCGAGGTCACGCAAACTGACCGCAAGCGCCGCACGCGCATCCGCAAGCTCTCTGAGCAGCGCCGTACCTCAGTCGCGTAAGCCGAACCGGTAGTTCTCCACGACGACGGCGCGCGAGGCTTACCTAGACTCGCCCCCATGACGAGCATCGATTCCACACAGCAGCTTTGGGGCGGCGAGACGACGAAAGCCGTCGCGAATTTCCCCGTCTCGGGACAGCCCATCCCTCCGGCGGTCGCCCGCTGGCTCGGGCGCATCAAGGGCGCCGCCGCGCAGGCGAACGCCGCTCTCGGACTTCTCGACGCCGACAAGGCCGAGCGGATCTCCGCCGCCGCCGCGCGCATTGCCGCCGGTGAGCTCGACGACCAGTTCCCGATCGACGTCTTCCAGACCGGCTCGGGCACGTCCTCGAACATGAACGCGAACGAGGTCATCGCGTCGCTCGCGGGCGAGGGCGTCCACCCGAACGACGACGTGAACATGGGCCAGTCGTCGAACGACGTCTTCCCGTCGGCCGTCCATCTCGCGACGCTCGACGAGATCACGAACGACCTCCTCCCGGCGATGAAGCAGCTCGCCGCCTCGCTCGAGGCGAAGGCGAAGGAGTTCGACGACATCGTCAAGTCGGGCCGCACGCACTGGATGGACGCCGTGCCCGTCACGCTCGGCCAGGAGTTCGCCGGCTACGCCGCGCAGGTGAGCCAGGGCGTCGCGCGCGTCGAGGACGCACTGCCGCGGCTCGGCCAGATCCCGCTCGGCGGCACCGCGACCGGCACGGGTCTGAACACGCACCCGGAGTTCGCCGCCCGCGTCCGCGAGATCCTCTCGAAGGAGACGGGCCTCACGATCTCGGCGCCGGCCGATCCGTTCGAGGCGCAGGCCGCCCGCGACGGCATCGTCGAGGTGTCGGGAGCGCTGAAGACGGTCGCCGTCTCGCTGACGAAGGTCGCGAACGACATCCGCTTCCTCGGCTCCGGCCCGCGCGCCGGCCTCGCCGAGATCATGCTCCCCGAGCTCCAGAAGGGCAGCTCGATCATGCCGGGAAAGGTCAATCCCGTCATGCCGGAGGTCGTCACGCAGGTCGCCGCGCAGGTGATCGGGAACGACACGGCGATAGCGATCGGCGGCATGCAGGGCCACTTCGAGCTCAACGTCTTCGTCCCGCTCATCGCGAAGAACGTCCTCGAGTCGGTGAAGCTCCTCGCGAGCGCGTGCCGGCTCTTCGCGGAGAAGTGCGTCGACGGGATCGAGGCGAATCGCGAGAACTGCGAGCGCTACGCCGAGCTCACGCTTTCCGCCGCGACGGCTCTCAACCCGTACATCGGCTACGACAAGGCGGCCGAGATCGTGAAGGAATCCGCCGCGTCTGGACGCTCGCTACGGGAAGTCGCGCGCGAGAAGGGCGTCGAGGACTCGGTCCTCGACGAGGCGCTCGACTACCGCAAGATGGCGAAGCCGCACGGCTAGGCCGGCGTGATGGAGACGGGGGCGCGGAAGTCCCGTTTCCCGATCGAGACGTGGATCGTGTAGCCGCCGGCCTCGAGCGGATTGCCGAGCATTGCCGCGCGCGTGAACTTCATCTTGATCCTCCCCGGCGCGAGCACCATGCATGTTGTGCGAGGCACCGCCGGCTGGAGCGTCAGCGTGTTACCCGAGACGTGGACCCCTTTTGGGTGAGCGCTGTTGATCCAGACGGCCGTCCGCGCGACGGTATTCGGTACGCGCCAAGCGCTGGGCAGCGAGACGACGATTGCCGCCGGCCCCGGCCTCGCGCACCGCAGTTCGAGGCTCAGTGAGACCTTCAGGCTGGCCGGCGTGGCTCCGGCAGTCTGCGGTGTCGTCACTGCGGTCGCGCCTCTGGCCGACATCGCCGCGGAGGCCGAAGCCGCCAGAACCGTCAACGCAACCAGCGGTAGAAGGAGACCACGCATCGTTTGCAACTTCCTTGTCCCGGTCGGACTTGAAACATCGACGCTTTTGGCAGAGGATACTCCCAAGGCGCCAAGCGAAGGGCGCCTTCAGCTCTCAATGATTACGAGGGAGGGGAACAACTTGTCTGCACGCGTCATGAAAGCCCTGCTTGTGGGCGTGGCCACCGCATTTGTGGCTGTGCTCGTGGCGGGGAGTGCTGCGGCGGCGACGCCGAACGTCCACCGGATGTACGTCAATCCGGTCATGACTCCTGCGCCGGCCGCTGATGCGACCAGCGTAGGCGGCAATTACGGACTGCGCACATGCCAGGTCGGACTGAGCTATCCCGGATCGGAGTGCTACGACCCGTACCAGATGCGCACGGCGTACGGAGTCGATTCGCTCATCGCGAACGGGAAGGACGGAACGGGCAAGAAGATCGTGATTCTCGATGCCTTCGACGACCCGTACCTCCAGAGCGCCTTCGACACCTTCAACACGTACTACGGCCTGCCGGCTCAAACGATCACTCAGGTCTACCCGGGCGGGCAGGCGAATACGCCGTACGACCCGGGCTGGTCGGAGGAGATGCAGCTCGACGTCGACTGGGCGCATGCGATCGCCCCGGGCGCGAAGATCGTGCTCGTGCACGGCGCGTCCAACTCGGACGACGATCTGGTTGCAGCTGCGAACTACGCGATTGACCACAACCTCGGCGACGTCATCTCGATGAGCTTCGGCGAGTCGGATCAGTGCCTCGGGTCCGCCCTCACGAACGCGTGGCACCATGCGTTCGTCAAGGCGACCCTCAAGGGCATCACGCTCTTCGCCTCGTCAGGTGACGAGGGCGCCGCACAGCCGTCGTGTGACGGCAACTCGTGGATCCAGTCGTCGTCGTCTCCGGCGTCTGATCCGCTGGTGACGGGCGTTGGTGGTACCGAGCTCAACGCCACGGACTTCTCGTGTCTGTTGACCTCCTGCCCGGCGGGGTGGACACCGGGTTCGTGGCTCGGCGAGACCGGCTGGAACGAAGGCGACCCCTACGGCGACTTCGGATCCGTCTTCGGCTACGGCACGCTCTCGAGCGGTGGCGGTTACAGCACCGTCTGGGACAGGCCGTACTACCAGTGGCCGACGCTCCGTCATGTGAGGGAACGTGCTGTGCCGGACGTCGCGTACAACGGCGCGGTTCTGCACGGTGTCCTCGTGTACCTGAACATCCCGGAGGCTGCGACCGGGTTCTACAGGTTCGGCGGCACGAGCGCCGGATCGCCGCAGTGGGCGGCCCTGACGGCCATCGCCGACCAGTCTGCCCATCACAACTACGGCTTCATCAACACGGCTCTGTACAACATCGGCGAGAGCAGCGGTTCGTACGCCTCCTCGTTCCACGACATCACGAGCGGGAACAACAACGCTGCAGAGTTCGACACAGCCAACAACGAGGTGGACATCGCCGGATACAACGCCGGGACGGGCTGGGACGCCGTCACGGGTCTTGGCTCACCAAAGGCCGGCGGTCTGCTCAATGGGCTCAAGGCCAAGTGGAACCCGCTCCAGGGTGTCGCAGCGATCTTGGACTCGATCCACCACTAAGAAAGACAGTACCCACGAGTACTGCGAAGGGCCGCCTCCGGGCGGCCCTTCTCTTTGCTCTTAGTAGGCTGACCGCGCCGCGGCCGGTCTCGGCCGCCCAAGCTCTTGGCCGCGCGTCGGCGGCTTAGCCGCGGACGCTTGCAGCCGCGCGCGTTCGTCGGCGCGATAACTCGAGCGCACGAGCGGGCCGGAGAAGACCGAGCCGAACCCGAGCTCCTCGCCCTGCTCCCGGAACCAGCGGAACTCGTCGGGGTGCACCCAGCGGTCGATCGGCGCGTGTTTCGCGCTCGGCTGCAGGTACTGCCCGATCGTCACGACGTCGACGCCGTGCGCGCGCAGGTCGCGCATCGTCTCGACGACCTCGTCGTTCGTCTCTCCGAGCCCGACGATGATCGAGCTCTTCGTGAGGACGTTGTAGCCGGCGATCTCCTTCGCGCGCGCGAGTAGCCAGAGCGCGCCGTCGTAGCTCGCCTTCGCGCCGCGCATCTGCCGGTGCAGGCGGCGCACGGTCTCGATGTTGAAGTTGAAGACTTCTGGCCGCGCGCCGAGCACCGTGCGCAGTGCTTCCTCTTCGACGCCGAGGAAGTCGGGCGTGAGCACCTCGACCGTCGCGTTCGGAAGCTTCGCCTTGAGCGCGCGGATCGTCGCCGCGTAGTGGCCGGCGCCCTTGTCGGGCACGTCGTCGCGGTCGACGGACGTGACGACGACGTGCTTGAGCTGCATCTGCGCCGCTGCCTGGGCGACGCGGAGTGGCTCGAGCGGGTCGGGCGGCGCCTCGGGCTTGCCCGAGTTGACGTAGCAATAGCGGCACGCGCGCGTGCATGTCTCGCCGAGGATCTGGAACGTCGCGGTGCCGCGTCCCCAGCACTCGGAGATGTTCGGGCAGCGCGCTTCCTCGCAGATCGTGTTGAGCGAAAGCCCGTGCACGAGCTTCTGCACGTCGAAGTACTGGCCGTCTTTCGACGGGGCGCGCACCTTCATCCACTCGGGGCGGCGCGGGCGTTCGGCGACGGGAAGCGAGGTCTCCACGGGCTGTTTCAGTCTAGGTGGCGCAGGGTTTCTTACCGTTGCTACCGTAAACCGGACTTAGCAGTCCGGTTGTAGATCCGAGCCCAAGAAGGAGCCGCATGAGCCGCCATTCCACGAACCCCTGGGTTGTACTCGTCATTGTCTGCCTCGCGCAGTTCATGGTCGTCCTCGACGCGACGATCGTGAACGTCGCCCTCGTTCGCATCCAGAGTGGCCTCCACTTCAGTGAGGCGAGTCTCCAGTGGGTCGTGAACGCGTACACGCTCGTGTTCGCCGGATTCCTGCTGCTTGGCGGACGGGTCGGTGACCTCCTGGGGCGTAAGCGGTTCTTCATGATCGGCCTCGTCATCTTCACGGCGGCGTCGTTCCTCAACGGGATCGCGCAGACCTCTGGGATGCTGATCGGCTTCCGCGCGCTGCAGGGTCTCGGCGCCGCGCTCATCTCTCCGGCGGCGCTGTCGATCATCTCGACGACGTTCGCCGAGGGGAAGGAGCGCTCGCGCGCGCTCGGTGTCTGGGCGGCGATCGCGATCGGCGGCTCCGCGTTCGGCCTCGTTCTCGGCGGGTGGCTCACGCAGTCGTTCTCGTGGCGCTGGATTTTCTTCGTCAACGTCCCCGTCGGGATCATCGCGTTCATCGCGGCAGCGGCGCTCGTGCCGGAGTCGAAGGACGAGCACGTGCACAAGGGCTACGACCTCGCCGGTGCCATGACCGTGACCGGCGGCCTGATGCTGCTCGTGTACGGGCTTGTCAACGCGGCGGAGCACGGCTGGAGCTCGACGACCTCGGTCGTGTCGTTCGTCGTCGCGGCGTTGCTCCTCGTCGCTTTCGTCCTCATCGAGCAGCGGTCGGCCGAACCGCTCGTCCGGCTCTCGATCTTCCGCGTCCGCTCGCTCTTGACCGCGAACCTGTCGATGTTCCTCGCGTTCTCGGGGATGTTCGCGATGTTCTTCTTCAACACGCTCTACATCCAGCGAGTCCTCGGCTTCGACCCGCTCAAGACGGGTCTGGCATTCCTCCCGTTCACCGCCGGCATCATGCTCTCGGCCGGCCTCGCGTCGAATTTCGCGCCGCGGATCGGCGTGCGTCCGGTCGCCATCGTCGGGATGCTGCTGACGATCAGCGGGTTGCTTCTCTTCTCGCGGATGCCGTACCCCGGCTCGTACGTGTCCGACGTCCTGCCGGGGATGATGCTCTCGTCGCTCGGGATGGGCGCGATCTTCATGCCGCTGACGCTCATCGCGACGACCGGCTTGAAGAACGAGGACCAGGGCCTCGCGTCGGGTCTCTTCAACACGGCGCAGCAGGTTGGTGGAGCGCTCGGGCTCGCCGTCCTCACGACGATCGCTGTCGGGCACACGAGCGACCCGAGCTCGCTGCCGTCGCTCGTCGCCGGGTGGCAGGCCGCGTTCTTCGGAGCGGCGATCTTCGTCAGCCTGAGCCTCATCGTCTTTGTCGCGCTCCTGCGCAAGCGGCACGTCGCAACGATCGAGCAGGACATCGAGACGGAGCCCGCGCCGGCGGTTGCCTGATGGTCGAGCTTCGCGCGGACGCGCGGCGGAACCTCGAGCGCGTGCTCGACGCGGCCGCCGAGGTCTTCGCCGAGGACGGCCCGGACGCGAGCATCGACGAGATCGCGCGCCGCGCCGGCGTCGGGCACGGCACGGTCTTCCGCCGTTTCCCGACGAAGGACGACCTCGTCTACGCCGTCGTCGAGCGGCACGTCGCGCAGATGCGCTCGCTCGCGGAGGACGCGCTCGCGTCCGCGGAGGCCGGCGAGGCGTTCTTCACGTTCGCGCGCAGCGCCGCCGAGCTGGCGATGACGTCGCCCGGCCTGCACAAGTGCATCGCGCACTGCGGCGAGAAGCCGGGCGCGGCTGAGCTCGAGGAGTTGAGCTGCAAGGTCGTCGCGCGCGCGCAGCGCGCCGGCGCGGTGCGCCGCGACGTGAAGCCCACGGACGTGCAAGTGCTCGTGCGCTCCGCGCTTACGAGTGCGCCAGCGGGTGAGTGGCGCCGGTTTCTCGACGTCGTCCTCGACGGCCTCCGCGCATAAGCTCTCGCTGTGGGCGACTGGTACGTAACGAATCTCAGCGAGGGTCAGTGGTGGGACTACGGCCCGGCCGGTTTCGCGCGGCTCCTCGTCGAGGACAAGGCCGCTCAGGTCGGCGTGAACGTGTTTGTCCTCGAGCCCGGGCAGCCGATGGCGATGTACCACTGGGAGGCGGACCAGGAGGGCTTCCTCGTTCTCTCCGGCGAGGCGCTGCTCATAATCGACGGTGAGGAGCGGACAATCCGGCAGTGGGACTACGTCCACTGTCCGCCGGGTGTCCCGCACACGCGCGTCGGCGCCGGGGACGGGCCGTGCGTCCTCCTCGCGATCGGCGCCCGCCAGCACGCCGAGGAGGACGACTGGGGCGGGTATCCGGTGTCCGAGCTCGCGATGCGGCACAACGCCTCGACGCGAAGAGGAGACGAACGATCCGCAGGTCGCCTACGCGCGCTTCCCGAAGCGCGTCGAGGGCGCCTTCAACGACGGCTGGCTGCCCTCGTAGCACTCACAGCGGCTCCACAGATCGCGTCCAGGCCCGGCACAGCCGAGCCCGCGACTCTGGCAAGACGAAACCACGTCCTGCAAAGGAGCCAATCTTGTCCCTCACGACCGTCGCGATTCTCGTAGCCATCCTCGACCTCGGCGTCATTGCCGCGGTCGCGGCGATCATGTGCATCCCGTTCGCCCTCGACCGTCAGAGCGAGATCGCCTCGGTGCACGCGCTCGAGGCGCCGTCGCCGCTCGACCTCGCTGCCTAGAGAGGCTCAGCGCGCCGCAAGATGCGCGTGCCGCGGCTGCGGCCAGAGGCCGGCGCCGTGGTCCGCGGGCAACTCCTCGAGCTCCAGGCCGAAGACGTCCTCGAGCGCGGCGATCGCGTGCGGCCGTACTTCGTCCACCGTGACCGGCCGGTCGAGCTCGCGCGCGATCGTCGTGAACATCGCGTCCTCCAAGCCGCACGCCGTGATCCAGTCGGTGAACGGCGCGGGGTCGAGGTCGACGTTGAGCGCATAGCCGTGCGTCGTGACCCAGCGTGAGACGTGCACGCCGATCGAGGCGATCTTGCGCGGAGGGCGCTCGAGCCAGACGCCGGTGAGGCCCTCGATCCGCGTTCCCTCGACGCCGAGCGGCGCGAGCGTCTTGATCAGCGCCTCCTCGAGATCACGCACGTACTGCTTCACGTCGCGGCCGTGCCGGTTGAGGTCGAGGATCGGGTAACACACGAGCTGACCCGGCCCATGGAACGTCGACTTGCCGCCGCGGTCGGTCTCGACGATCTCGACCTCGGTGCTCTCCGGGATGTGGAGCTCGGCATCCTCGTCGGTGCGGCGGCCGAGCGTGACGACGGGCGGGTGCTCGAGCAGGATGATCGTCTCGGGAATCGCACCCTGCGACACCGCTCCGGCGAGCGAGCGCTGGATGTCCCACGCCTCGAGGTACGGCGTCTCGCCGAGGTTAAGGAGATAGCCGCCCTGGCTCACGCGCGGAGCGTAGCGAGCTGCACCGCAGCGAGAACGGCCAGTGCCGACGCAGCCGAGGCGACGAACGCCGTCCCCGCGAGCGAGAAGCCTGGAGCCAGCATGAGCCAAAGAAGCGCGGCGCCGGCCGTCACTGCATTCCCGATGGCCAGATACCGCAGGCCCACGGGTACCCGCCAGATTGCGACGCCGACGAGGCAAAGCACCACACCAACCGTGGCTACGAGAGGTCGCCCGACCGGAGATGCAAAATCGGAAGCGCCGAAGCCGGCGAGCAGCGTGACTCCGAGAGCCACTTCTACGACCGCGTCGATCTTCACTATGTCCGACGGATAGTTTATGAAACGAGTGTAGAAAGAATGGCACGCCCTGTCAACCCCACCCGTAAGCAGGAGACGCTCGGCCACGCGGCGGACTACGTCCTCGAACACGGGCTCGCCGGCCTCAGCCTGCGACCGCTCGCCGACGCCCTTGGCACAAGCGCTCGCATGCTCCTCTACGACTTCGGCAGCAAGGCTGCACTTGTCGGCGCGATCCTTGCTGAGATCCGCCGCCGCGAGGAACGCTTGCTCGAGGCAGATGTGCGCACGCTGGAGGACGTCTGGCGGTGGATCGCCGCGCCCGAGCGCGAGCCGTTTCTCCGGCTCTTCTTCGAGGTCTACGTCGACGCGATCAAGCGCGGCGCCGCGAGTCCCTTCGTTGATGACTGGCTCACGTTCCTTTCGAGTCGAGTGGACGAGGCCACTGCCACGGTGCTGATCGCGGTCGTGCGCGGGCTTCTCCTCGACCGGCTCGCGACCGGTGACAAGGCGAGGACGGACGCGGCGCTGACGCTCGCCGCGAGCGTCTTCGCGTGGCCGTCTTCCTCGTCGACGGGTTCACCGATCGAATAGCGCTCGAGGTCGTTGCCGCGCGGCCCTGGCCCAAGCGGACATGTCCGGTGTCTGACACCGGACATGTCTTGTCGGGGCATGCATACTCGGGCGCGTGAAGGGCACACGCTCAGTCGCGCGCCTACTCGTGGGCGGAGATCGCGGGATTTCTGCGGTGGTCTACGGGACGGTGTTGGCGATGGCGTCCATCGCGGCAGGCGCATTCGCGCACGTCGGGCCGCGGGAACTGATCGGGATCGTTGCGACGACCTCCTTCGTGATCTGGCTCGCACATGTCTATGCGGAGACTCTCGGCGAGAGCATCGAACGCGCTCATCGACTCGACTGGGACGAGTTCAAGACGCTTGCCACGCGGGAGTTGCCAATCCTCGGCGCTGCCGCCGCACCGATAAGCGTGCTCCTTCTCGGCGCAGTCGGGCTTGTCGAGGAAGCGACCGACATCTGGCTGGCCTTCGGCGTGGGCTTTGTTGCACTGGCGGCCCAGGGAGCGCGGTACGGTCGCGTCTCAGGCCTCGGCGCCGCCCGGATGACGGTCGTCATCGCGCTGAACCTCGCCCTCGGAGGAGTCGTCGTCTTGCTGAAGGTGCTCGTCTCGCACTGAAGACTTCGGCGCGCGTAACGTCCGGGCCATGATCCTTCACCAACTGAGCCATCTCAACTGGGGCGCGGTCGTCGTCGTAACCTTCGTCGCGTTCGCGATTGGGTCGGTGTACTACCTGCCCCCGGTGATGGGCGACCGGTGGGCCGCCGGCGTCGCCCACTACACCGGACGCGACCAGAAGGAGCTGAGCGGGAATCCCGTGCCGAAGGCGCTCGCGGAGTGGCTCGTCGGGATGTTCGCGTGCGCGACGGTCTTCGCCATGCTCGTCGAGGCGGGGGGAGCGGACTCCGCCGGCAGCGGCATCGTCCTCGGGCTCGTGCTCTGGGCAGGACTTGGCGCGACGTTCAGCAGTTGGCCGTCGATCTTCGCCCGGCAGCCGTGGAGCCTCTGGGCGATCAACAACGCCGTCTTCGTGCTCATGCTCGTCGCGGCCGGGGCGATCCTCGGCGGCTGGCGCTGACCGTCGTCCTCGTCGAGGGGATCACCGATCGCCTCGCGCTCGAGGCAGTCGCCGCGCGGCTCGGCGTGGACCTGCGCGGAGTCCAGATCGTCCCGATCGGCGGCGCGCAGGCAGTCAGGCGCGCCGCGGCCGAGTACGCGGGCGAGCACGTCGTCGGCCTGTGTGACGCGGGAGAGGAGCGCTTCTTCCGGCGCGTCCTCGGCGACGTGACGTTCGTCTGTCACAAGGACATCGAGGACGAGCTGCTTCGCGCGGTCGGCGTGCCGCGGGTCGAAGAGCTCCTCGTGGCGCAGGGCGAGCTCACGACGTTCCGGCACTTCCTCAACCAGCCCGCATGGCGCGGCCGCACCGCCGCGGAAGGACTGCCGCGCTGGCTTCAGTCGGCCGATCGGCGCCGCTTCCGTTACCTGCCGCTCCTCGTCGAGATGCTCGAGCCGGACGCGATCCCCGCGCCGCTTGCCGGCGTTCTTCGCGCGGCCGCCTGAAAGTACCGATGGCAATGCCGGCCGAGCGGCGTACGCTCTGGCCATGCGAGTTGCGGAGTTGATCCGCTGCGAGAATCTCGCCTGCGCCGACGTCGCGCGCGACCGGCACTTCGTGCCCGCCGGGCCACCGAACCCCGACTTCGTCACCATCGTGATGATCGCCGAGGCAGTGCCGCCGGACCCCGCCGACTGGCTGACGACGGTCGAGGCGTTTCGCGACGCGGGTGAGAACGTCGAGACGCTCGCGGACGTCGAGGCGCTCGGCGTGTACCTCACAACGGCGCTCAAGTGCGGGAAGACGGACTACGCGGTTTCCCGACCGGCGATCGAGGCCTGCTCGCACCTGCTCGAAGAGGAGCTCGGGTTGTTCCCGCTCGCGCAGGCGCTCCTTCTGATGGGCGACACCGCGATCAAGGCAGTGAACGCGATCGCGAAGCGGGACCACGAGCCGCGCCCCGTCCCCGCCGGCGCGACGTACCGCATTCGCGGCGGTGACTTCCACTTCCGCGGGATGCGCGTTTTCCCCTCGTATCTGCAGGTCGGCCCGGCGTTCTCCATCGAGAAGAGCAAGCGCCGGATGATCGCGGAGGACATCGCCGCCGCCCTCGCGTACGTGCGGGACTAGTGCGGGCTAGCCGCCGTCGTCCTCCCAGCTCTTGAGGCGCCATCGCTAGCAGCGTGACGATGTGGTAGATCGCATTGACAGACTCCTTCAAACGGATACCGTTTACCAGTGGCTTCGCGGCCTCTTACGGTGCTGCGGCACATTGCACGATCGTCCGTCACGTCGGTGGTCGACCACGTGTACGAGCGGCGGTTCCACGTGCACACGTCCGACGTCATCCTCGACGACGAGTACGCGGAGCACCGCACCTCGGAAGGCGCCACGCCGGCCGACGGTGAGTTCGGTTATCTCGCGAGCGACTGGCTGACGCTCGCACGCATCTTCAAGCGCGGCGAGATCACGCGCGACGACGTCTTCCTCGACGCCGGCTGCGGACAGGGACGCATGCTGCTCGAGGCGGCGAGCCGCTATCCGTTCAAGCGCGTGATCGGCCTGGAGATCTCGCACGGCCTCGCAGCGGTCGCGGAGAAGAACGCATTGCTCGCGGCGAGCAAGCTGCAAGCGCCGGTCGAAGTCGTCCGCGCGGACGTGACCGAGTTCGAGATCCCCGACGACGTCACCGTCGCGTTCGTCGGCAATCCGTTCGCCGACAATGTCTTCGCCGGCTTCATCCACAGGCTGCTTGCGTCACTCGACCGCCGGCCTCGCCGGCTCCGTCTCGTCTATAACGGGCCACGAGAAGAGCGTCAGTTGCTCGAGAGCGGCCGCTTCGAGCGCGTTCGGTACGGCCGCAGCTTCCTCAGCGGCGCGGAGCGGCACCGCCACATCGTGCTCTACGAAGCGACCCGCGGCTAGCCGCCGTCGCCCTCCCAGCCCTCGAGGCGTTCGCGCAGGTCGCGGAGGAAGCGGCCCGCGTACGCGCCGTCGACGAGGCGGTGGTCGTACGTCAGCGTGATGTTCATCATCGGCCGGATCGCGATCACGTCCTGGCCGAGCTCGTCCTCGACGACCACCGCACGCTTGACGAGCGCGTACGTGCCGAGGATGGCCGACTGCGGCTGGCTGATGACCGGCGTGCCGTGGAACGTGCCGTAGCCGCCGGGGTTCGTGATCGTGAACGTGCCGCCCTGGACGTCGTCGGGCACGAGCTGCTTGTTGCGCGCCTTGTTCGCGATGTCGGCGATGCCACGCGCGAGGCCGAGGAGGTTGAGACCCTCGGCGTTGCGGATGACGGGAACGATGAGGCCCTTCCCCTCCGCGAGCTCGACGGCGATGCCGAGGTTGACGAAGCTGCGCGAGACGATCGAGTCGCCGCGCATCTCGGCGTTGACGTACGGGTAGTCGCGCAGCGTCTCGACCGTCGCCTTCGCGATGAACGAGAGGTACGTCGGGTTGACGCCGTACGCGGCCCCGTACTCCTTCTTGAGCGTCGCGCGGGCCGCGACGATGCGGGAGAAATCGACCTCGATCGCGCTCGTGACGTGCGCGCCGGTGTCGAGGGACTTGCGCATGTGCTCGGCAATGCCGCGGCGCATGGCGGTGATCGGCTCGATCGTCTCGCCCGCGATCGCGTCGGCGGCGGGGGCGGCCGGCGTGGCGGGCGCTGCCGGTGCGGCCGCCACGGGAGCGGGAGCGGCCGGCGCCGGAGCAGCAGGAGCAGCCGGAGCCGCCGGTGCAGGAGCGGCCGGAGCTGCGGGTGCCGCTGCGGCGCCGCCCGACTCGACGAACGCGAGGATGTCCTTCTTCGTCACGCGGCCGCCCTGGCCGGTGCCGACGACCTGGCTCGGATCGACGCCGTGCTCGGACGCGATGCGCGCGACGACCGGGGAGACGAACGCCTTCCCGTTCGCGCTCGCGACCGGCACCGGAGCAGCGGGAGCAGGAGCGGGCGCAGCGGGAGCGGGAGCACGGCAGCCTCGGCAGGCTCCGGCGCAGCCTCTTCAGCGGCGGGGGCCTCGGGCTCAGCAGCGACAGGCGCGGGAGCATCCGCGGCGCCTCCGATCTGCGCAAGCTTCGTGCCGACTTCGACCGTCTCGCCTTCCTGCACGAGGATCTGCGTCACCGTGCCGGACGCGGGGCTCGGCACCTCGGTGTCGACCTTGTCCGTCGAGATCTCGAGCAGCACTTCGTCTGCCTCGATGTGCTCGCCCTCCTGTTTGAGCCAGCGGGTGATCGTGCCCTCCGAAACGGACACGCCCATCTGCGGCATCACGACATCGACAGCGGTCTCCGTGGCCATGTGACTCCTCCTAGTACGCAGCGAGTTCGCGCAAGCCGGCGACGACGTCGTCGACCTGCGGGATGAATGCCTTCTCGAGCACGGGCGAGAACGGGACGGGCGTGTCGGGAGCGGCGATGCGCTTCACCGGCGCGTCGAGATCCTCGAACGCCTCCTCCGCGATCGTCGCCGCGATCTCCGCGCCGAATCCACCGGTGCGGGTGTCCTCGTGGAGGACGAGCACCTTCGACGTCTTGCGCGCCGACTCGAGCACCGCGGCCTTGTCCCACGGCATGACCGTGCGCAGGTCGATGATCTCGACCGAGACGCCGTCGGCGTCGAGCTGCTGTGCGGCCTCCTCGGCGGTGTAGACCATCGCGCCCCACGTGATGACCGAGATGTCGGCTCCCTCCTGGTGGACACGCGCCTTGCCGATCGGCGTCGCGTACCGCTCTTCCGGCACCTCGCCCTTGATGCGGCGGTAGAGGTGCTTGTGCTCGAAGAAGAGGACGGGGTTCGGATCCTCGATCGCGCTGATGAGCAGTCCCTTCGCGTCCTCGGGCGTCGCCGGGCAGACGCACTTGAGGCCGGGGATGTGCGCGAACGACGACTCGGGGTTCTGCGAGTGGAACGGCCCGCCCGAGAAGCCGCCGCCGGACGGGAGGCGCACGACGATCGGCACGGGAGTGCCCGCGCGCCAGCGCTGTTTGGCGGCAATCGTGACGAGGTGATCCCACGCGCATGAGATGAAGTCGGCGAACTGCATCTCGGCGACGGGACGCATGCCCATGATCGCCGCGCCGGTCGCGCCGCCGACGATCGCGGTCTCGGCGAGCGGGGCGTCGATGACGCGCCACGGGCCGAACTCCTCCTGGAATCCCTGCGAGACCTTGAAGGCGCCGCCGTAGACGCCGACGTCCTCGCCGATGAGGAAGACGCGCTTGTCGCGCCGCATCTCGGTGCGCAACCCGTCGGAAATCGCCTGCAAATACGTGAGTTCAGCCATTACTTATGGTGGGGTGTGTCGAGGTCTTCGGGAGTGGCGTACACGCCGTCGAGGAGCGTCGCCGGATCGGGCAGCGGCGACTCTTCGGCGCGCTCCATTGCCGAGAGCAGGAGCTTCTTGACGCTCGCAGTGATGTCGTCCTCCTCGGCGTCCGTCATCTCGGCGTTGTCGCGGAGCCAGGTGCGGAACGACTCGATCGGATCGCGCTCGGCCCACTTCTCGAACATCTGCTTCGGGACGTAGAACGCGTCGTCGTGGACGGCGTGGCCCTCCATCCGTAGCGTGAGGCACTCGAGGAGTGTCGGCCCGCCGCCGGCCCGCGCCTTGTCGATCGCGCGCTTCGCCTCGCGGTAGACGGCGAGGACGTCGGTGCCGTCGACGACGACTCCCTCGAAGCCGTACGCCTGGGCGCGGTCGGCGACGTGCTCGGTCGCGAACTCGTACTGCGTCGGTGTGGAGTACGCGAACTGGTTGTTGTCGCAGACGAAGACCATCGGAAGCTGGCGTGTGCCGGCGAACGTCATCGACTCGTGCGCGTCGCCGCGCGCGGAGGCTCCTTCGCCGAACCAGCCGACCGCGACGCGCGCTTCCTCGCGAATGCGGAACGCGAGCGCGCAACCGGTCGCGACGGGAAGCATCGCCGGGAGGTGGCTGACCATCGCGATCATCCCGAGCCGCTCGTCGGCCATGTGGACGTTGCCGTCGCGGCCGCGCGCGGGTCCGTCCTCGCGGCCCATGTAGTTCGCGAAGATCCGCCACGGCTCGACGCCGCGCGTGATGTGGACGCCCATGTCGCGGTGGAGCGGCGTGCCGACATCGTCCGGCCCCATCGCCGTCGCGACACCGACCGACGCAGCCTCGTTGCCGCGGCCGGTGTAGAACGAGCCCGGGATCTTGCCCTGCCGGTAGAGGATGTGGCCGCGCTCCTCGACGCCGCGCGTGATGAGCATGTTGCGGTAGACGCCGAGCAGGTCGTCGCGGTCGAGACCCGCCTCGCGTACTTCGTTGATGGAGCCGACAGGCTCCGCTTCTCTCGCAATCGCCATGGCTCCGAAATCTAACTGTCCCATCTGAAGTCACTGCCGATCGAGCGGAGACGCTCACGGGTCTCGTCATCGCAGAGCGCGCCCACGACCCCGGCGTCGTACGCAGCGCGGGGAGAGAGGCCGAGGGACGCGGCGGCTTCGTAGTCGCGGGTGAGGTCGGTGTCGAACATCGCCGGGTCGTCGGTCGAGATCGAGCAGCGCACGCCGGCGCCGACGAGCTGCGGCAGCGGGTGCTCCTCAAGCGACGCGACGACGCCGGTGCGGAGGTTCGAGAGCGGACAGACGTCGAGGACGGTGCCGCGCCCAGCGAGCTCCGCGACGAGACCCGGATCCTCGACGGCGCGGATGCCGTGGCGGATCCGGTCGGCGCCGAGCGCCTCGAGCGCGCCGTGCACCGACTCGGCGCCGGCCGCCTCGCCGGCGTGCGGCACCGACGCCGAGCCCGCCCTCGCGTGCGAGGTCGAACGCGGGCGCGAACGGCTCCGGCGGCCGGCCCAGCTCGGCGCCGCCGAGCCCGAGGCCGACGACGCCTCGGTCGCGGTAGCGCACGGCGAAGCGCGCCGTCGTCAGCGCCTGCTCGAGCGTGTAGTTGTCGCGCGGGATGTCGGGCGTCAGCCGCACCTCGACGCCGTGCAACTCCTTCGCCTCGGCCGCGCCGTCGCAGTAGCCGCTGAACACCTCGTCGGTGTCGAGCCCGCTCAGGAGCTGCGGCGTGAAGATCCCCTCGAGGTAGACAGCTCCGTGCGCCTTCGCCTCCGCCGCGTACGCGACGACGATCTCGCGGAAGTCGTCGTAGCGCTGCAGGGCGCGCATCGTG
Organism: uncultured Actinomycetes bacterium; assembly: GCA_963767525.1. GTDB lineage: Bacteria > Actinomycetota > Thermoleophilia > Gaiellales > Gaiellaceae > Palsa-739. Next base: position 534,573 of record CAVYEH010000001.1, on the reverse strand, counting down.
AGGACGAACGCCTCGATGAAGTGCTCGAAGTCGCGGTAGCGGTAGAGCGAGTCGAGGTCGTCGGGCAGTGCGTAGTCGTTCCGCTTCGCGATCGCGCGGAGCGTGTCCGGCCGCACCGTCCCTTCGAGATGGACGTGCAGCTCGATCTTCGGAAAGGCGCTCACCGGTTCGCGTCGTTGTCGAGCCAGCGGCCGACGACCGTCGACCAGAACTCCGGTTGCGGCCGGTAGCCGAGCGAGCGGTAGAACTCCTGCGCGTCGTCGGTCTGCAGGCCGATGTGCTGTCCCGGAACCGCGTCGGCGAGCATCCGCATCAGCGTCGACGCGATCCCCTGGCGACGGTACGCGGAGTGCGTCCATACGTCGACGACGTACGCGTTGACGACGCCGTCGGAGAGCATCCGCGCCATGCCGACGACCCGCGCGCCGTCGCGGGCGAATGCGACGTGCTGCGAGTTCTCGAAGGAGCGGCGCAGCGCCGTCGGCCGAGCGTCCGTTGTCGAAGTCGTCGGCGGCGAGGTCGGCCTTCGCCTGTTCCCAGTCGACGCCGTCGGTCGTCATGTCGAACGTGATCGGCTCAGGCGCAGTGCCGGACATAAAACGCAAGGTACTGCGCGAAGTGGGCGTGCCAGTAGTCGTCGTCGTGGCCGCCCGGCCAGACGTGCAGCTTCGCGTGGATCTCGTGCGCGTAGTAGACGGCCGCGTTGTGGAACGGATCCGCCGTGCCCACGTCGATCCAGACCGGCGAGCTGTAGTGCGGCGGGTGGTTGACGATGTCGTTGCGCGCGTAATCCTCGGCGTTGTCGAACGCGCCCGCGGCGCTGTAGTAGCCGCTGAACCAGAGCGCCGGGGAGTGGCCCTCGACTGCGCAGAAGTGCCGGCGCGCGCCGATGAGGAGCGCGCCGTACCCGCCCATCGAGATGCCACCGATAGCGACTTTCCCATGCTTCGGGATGATCTCGTTAAGCACCATCGACTCCCAGGCGCCGTCGGCACGGTTGTGCCAGTAGCTGTGGTCGTGCCCGTCGGGGAGGAGCACCACCGGTGCCCGCCGGCCGAGCTTCTGCAGTGCGTCTAGGAGGTCGCCGGTGAGCTCGCCGGGCGGGGCGCCGCCGCGGCCGTACATGAGGATGAGCGTCCAGTTCCCGTGCTTGGCCGGGACGATCCGGATCGGGTGGAGCGGGACGTGGACGTACCGGCTGTGGAGCGTGTACGGCTCGATCCGCAGGTGAGGCTGCGGCTTCGGTTGCGCCGCCTGGTGGTGAGTCCCGCAGCCCGCGAGTAGGACCGCCGCGGCTAAGGTCAGCACGTGGCGAAGGCGGCGGACTGGCTGCGGGAGGAGCGTCGGAAAGTCCTCGGTGACTGGGTGGCGTTCTGTCTCGGCTGCGGTGCGGCGCGCCGCTGGTTCGAGGAGTTCGAGGCGGACGTGCCGGACACCTGCCCCCAGTGTGGCGGCGAGCTGCTGCGCCGGTGCAAGTCGTGCGGCGCGCCGTTCTCCTCCATCGCCGTCGTCGACTGCGAGGAGTGCGGCAAGCCGGTGCGCCCGAATGAGCTGTTCGGCTCGAGGATTCGCCGTGGCTGACTGGTACGTCCATAACGTCGGCGAGTTCCCGTGGTTCGTGAACGAGAAGTTCGGCGCGCGGAGCTACCTCGTCCCGTTCGACGGACATCCAGGTCGGCGTGCGCGTCCACGTGCTCGAGCCGGGCAAGCCGAGCACGCTGTACCACCGCGAGACGGGGCAGGAGGGCTTCCTCGTCGTCGAGGGCGAGTGCCTGCTCATCGTCGAGGGCGAGGAGCGGCCGCTGCGGCAGTGGGACTACTTCCACTGCCCGCCGGGCGTGACGCACGCGTTCGTCGGCGCCGGCGACGGCCCGTGCGTGATGGTCACGCTCGGCCTCCGCGGCGGCTCGATCGTCTATGAGCGCAACGACGTCGCGCTGTCGCACGGCGCGGGCGTCGAGGAGGAGACGGACACGCCGAGCGTCGCGTACGACCCGTTCCCGAAGTGGGAGGACGGCCTCCCCGGGTACTGGGACGAGCTGCCCTGGAACCGACGCTCTTAGCTAGTGGCTTAGCCACTTAGCTTCGCTCTTCGTTGCCGGTCGCGTTTTCGATCCGCCGTTGAGGCACGGAACGATCGCCGTCCAGTGCTTGCCGTCTGCGCTTTGGTACGTCGGCGGGTTGAACGGGTCCGGCCCGCCCTTGCAGCCGCCGCCGCCGAACGCGCTGCTGTGGGCCAACGACGCGAACGCGATGATCACGATGAGAAACCCCGTGCAAAGCCACACGCCGCTCGCGATCGCCCAGGTCTTGAGGAACGACCGTCGGCTCGGCCGCTGCTCGGACGAGCGCATGACGAGCGAGACGATGAGCGAGATGAACGGTGCGACGAAGACCGCGACGCCCGCCGCGAACGGCGCCCAGTCCGGGAACGGCTCGTCGGCCGGCTCGGCCCAACGCGCGCCGGGCTCTTTGGTCGAGCTCGACTGTGCGAGCGGTTGCTCCGCGGGTACGACCGGCGGCTCATCCGTGGAGTACGCGCGGCCGCACTGCTGGCAGAACTGATCTCCCGGGACCTGCGGAGCGCCACATCCGCCACAGAACGTCACCGGCCGACTCTACGCCCCTTTCCCGCCCGGAACAATCCGTCGCCGGCTGCTGAGTCTTGGCAACGGCGAAGCGTGTCAACTTCGCACCAAACGAGGCTCTAGGCACGGAGGCGCGGAAGACCGCGCTCTTCCGCGCCGGAGTTCCGTCAAAGCCCGTCGGAAGAGCGCAGCTCTTCCGACGGATTAAAAGAGGTCGTTCTCGAAGCCCGGCACGACGGGGCCGCTCATGATCTGCGAGAAGCGGATCACGGTGACGAGGTCGTCCTCCCCGACCTCGCGGTTGTAGAGCTGGCTGAGGAAGCTCGCCATCTCGTCCGGGCGGCGGATCAGGTGGTTGTCGTGCTCGATCTCGCGCGGTGACAGCTCGCCCAGCGTCTTCACCTCGACCCGGTCGATCACGGCGTCGAAGACGTGCTCGCGCGGGCTGAAGCGCACGCCGCACAGCACTCGCACGACCATCCCCTTCCGGTACTTGCCCGACTTGTCGCCGAGGCGGATCGTGGCCGACTTGCGCCCGTTGCGCAGCTGCTCTGCAACGACCGGGGAGTAGAAGTTCAGCGCGTACATACCGTGGAGTTTGCCAACTTATGGCGAGACGGGTTGCACATGTGCACGCGTGACGTCTTCCGGTGACGTGCACCCGAGTAGTCCGAGGCCGAGTGCGATCTCGTCTGACAGCAACGAGAGCGCGTGCGCGACGCCGGCTTCGCCCCCGACGGCGAGCGCGGAGGCGAAGGCGCGCGCCCCGAACGCCGCGTCGGCGCCGAGTGCGAGCGCCTTGAGGACGTCGGTGCCGCGGTGGATTCCGCCGTCGACGTACACCTCGCAGCGCCCGGCGACCGCGTCCGCGATTTCGGGCAGCGCATCGAGCCCGGCCGCGACTCCGTCGAGCTGGCGGCCGCCGTGGTTCGAGACCCACACTGCGTCGGCGCCGTGCTCGACCGCGAGCTCCGCGTCCTCGCGCGTGAGGAGTCCCTTGAGGACGATCGGCAGCGGCATCTCGGCGCGGATCCACTCGAGGTCGCGCCATGTGAGCGACGGCGTCATCTCGAAGAGGTTCGCGTACGGGAGGTCGAGGTCGGGCGGCGGGTTCTGGAAGCCGAGCCGCAGGTCGCGCTCGCGGCGGCCGATGTACGGCGCGTCGACGGTGAGCACGAGCGCCGAGTAGCCGGCCTCCCGCGCCTCGTGCATGTGGTCGAGTGTCCGAGCGCGGTCCTTGAGGACGTAGAGCTGGAACCAGCGCGGGCCGTCGCCGGCGGCTTCGCGGATCTCCGCGTGCGTGCGCGTCGTCAGCGTCGAGACGCACATGAGCGCCCCCGCCGCGGCGGCCGCGCGCGCGGTGGCGAGCTCGCCGTCCGCATCGAGCAGAGCCTGCATCGCGAACGGCGCGATCCCGAGCGGGGAGGAGACCGGCGTGCCGAGGAGCGTCGTCGCTGTCGTCACCGCGCTCACGTCGACGAGCATCCGCGGCCGCAGCTGCCAGCGCTCGTACGCCGCGACGTTGCCGCGAAGCGTCACCTCGTCGCCGGCGCCGCCCTCGAAGTAGCACCAGAGCTCGGGCGCGACCTTCTCCCGCGCAGCCTCGACGTAGTCGGCGATGTTGAACATCACCGGAGTTTCTCCAACGCCATCGCCGCCATCTCGCGCTCGCCCTTGTGCGTCAGCAGTCGCGGCGCCTCGTCGAGCGGCAGCCATCGCGCCTCGTCGACCTCGACGCGCATCGCGTCGTCGATCTCGCTCGATGCGGCCGCGGCCGGCGGTGAGGAGGAAGAAGGTCACGATCTTGAAGATTCTCTCTCCTTTCGCACCTTCCCAGGTGGCGGTGTACGTGTAGCGGACGTCGCCGAGTTTCTCGACGAGCCGTCCCTCGACGCCTGTCTCCTCGCGCACCTCGCGCACGGCCGCCTCGGCCACCGACTCCCCGTCGTCGATCTTCCCCTTCGGCAGCGCCCAGATGCCGGTCTTGCCCCGCGGCCGGATCGCCGCGACGTGCGGACGGCCTTTGATCGACCGCACGAGCACGCCGCCTGCCGAGAACTCCCGCCGCATCCATACGGTTTAGCACTTGGCACTTGCGGCGCCAGAGTGCCGACCGTAGAATGACCCGGCACTCTCGAACCACGAGTGCCGATTTGCACGTGTTGAACACCGTAAGAAACAGCAGTCAGGAGGCTCTGTTGATGAACCTGAAGCCGCTTGGTGACCGCCTGATCGTCGAAGTCCTCGATGAAGAGGAGCAGACGTTCAGCGGCATCGTGCTTCCGGATACGGCGAAGGAGAAGCCGCAGCGCGGCCGCGTCCTCGCAGTCGGTCCCGGCTCCCGGGACGACAACGGAAAGTTCGTCGCGCTGGACCTGGCGGAGGGCGACGAGATCGTCTTCTCCAAGTACGGCGGGACCGAGATCAAGGTCGGCGTGGAGGAGTACTTGATCCTCCGCGAATCCGATGTGCTCGCCAAGGTCGTCGGCGCGAAGAAGCCGGCCGGCGCCACCGCGTAAGCAGAAAAGCAACGGAGGTCAGAAGAGATATGGCTCACAAGGAGCTGAAGTTCAACGAGGACGCACGCCGCTCGCTCCAGCGCGGTGTCGACGTCCTCGCCGACGCGGTCAAGGTCACCCTTGGCCCCAAGGGCCGCTACGTCGTGCTCGACAAGAAGTTCGGCGCGCCCACCATCACGAATGACGGCGTCACGATCGCTCGCGAGATCGAGCTCGAGGACGTCTTCGAGAACCAGGGCGCTCAGCTCGTCCGCGAGGTCGCGACGGCGACGAACGACGTCGCCGGCGACGGCACGACGACCGCGACCGTCCTCGCCCAGGCGATCGTCCGCGAGGGGCTGAAGAACGTCTCCGCCGGCGCCAACCCGATGGGTCTCAAGAGGGGCATCGAGGCCGCCGTCGAGGCTGTCGTCGAGAACCTCAAGGCGCAGTCGAAGGACGTCTCCGGCCGCGAGGACATCGCCCGCATCGCCACGGTCTCCTCGCGCGAGCGGGAGATCGGCGACGTCATCGCCGACGCGATCGAGAAGGTCGGCAAGGACGGCGTCGTGAACGTCGAGGAGGGCCAGACTCTCGGCCTCGAGCTCGAGTTCACCGAGGGCATGCAGTTCGACAAGGGCTACCTCTCGCCGTACATGATCACCGACCCCGAGCGGATGGAGGCGGTGCTCGAGGATCCGTACATCCTCGTCGCCAACCAGAAGATCGGCGCGGTCAAGGATCTCCTGCCGGTGCTCGAGCAGGTCATCCAGTCCGGCCGGCCGCTGCTCATCGTCGCGGAGGACGTCGAGGGCGAGTCGCTCGCCACGATCGTCGTGAACAAGCTCCGTGGCACCTTCCAGGCCGTCGCCGTCAAGGCGCCGGGCTTCGGCGATCGCCGCAAGCGCATGCTCGAGGACATCGCGATCCTCTCGGGCGGCGAAGTGATCACCGAGGAGATGGGCCTCAAGCTCGAGAACACGAAGCTCTCGCAGCTCGGTCACGCCCGCCGCGTCGTCATCGACAAGGACTCGACGACGATCATCGACGGCGCCGGTGACACGGAGGCCATCAAGGGCCGCATCAAGCAGCTGAAGTCGGAGATCGAGAACACCGACTCCGACTTCGACCGCGAGAAGCTCCAGGAGCGTCTCGCGAAGCTGTCCGGCGGCGTCGCCGTCGTCAAGGTCGGCGCGTCGACCGAGACGGAGATGAAGGAGAAGAAGCACCGCGTCGAGGACGCGCTGCAGGCTGCCCGCGCGGCCCTCGAAGAGGGCCAGGTTCCGGGTGGCGGCGTCGCGCTCATCAACGCGGCGGACTGCGGTCAAGCGACGACGTCCTCGGCAAGCTCGAGGACGATCAGAAGACGGGTGCGCAGATCATCTTCCGCGCGCTCGAGGAGCCGCTTCGGCAGCTCGCGTACAACGCGGGCCTCGAGGGCTCGGTCGTCGTCCAGCAGGTGCGGACGGCGAAGACGGGCTTCGGCCTGAACGTCGAGACCGGCGAGGTCGAGGACCTGCTCAAGAGCGGGATCGGCGACCCGACGATGGTCACCCGCTCGGCGCTGCAGAACGCGGCGTCGATCGCGAAGAACATCCTCACCACCGAGGCGGTCGTCGCCGAGGCTCCCGAGAAGGCCGGAGCCGCGATGGGCGGCGGCATGCCGGACATGGGCGGGATGATGTAGGCACTCGCCAACGCGAGTGGTTCTTGCAGAGGGGCGGCCTGCGTGCCGCCCCTTTTGCATTGGTGGGCGGCCCAAAAAACGCTAACGGCGCCATCTGGCGCCGTTAGCGTAGGGGAGGGTTGGGTGGTTCTGACTTCAATATCGGCAACTTCGCCCAGACCTTTAGCCCCTTGAGGTGCGCTGCGATCACTCGAATGAGTGAGCTAGAAGCCGTACCGCTCTTCGCGGAAGGGATCGGCGTCGTTGTGGTACCCGAGCCGCTCCCAGAAGCCCGGCTGGTCGGCCGCGACGAGCTCGAGTCCGGTCAGCCACTTCGCGCTCTTCCAGAAGTACCGCGACGGGACGACGAGGCGCACCGGCCCGCCGTGCTCCGCGGTCAGTGGCTCGCCGTCGGCCTCGTAACAGACCATCGCGTTCTCCTCGTCGAGCGCGGCGAGCGGGAGGTTCGCGGTGAAGCCTTGCGGTGCGTGCGCGATCGACGAAGTGCGCCGCGGGCAGCGGCTTGCAGAGCGCGGCGAGCTCGCGCCAGTGGACGCCGCGGAAGCCGGCGTCGAAGCGGCTCCAGCGCGTCACGCAGTGGATGTCGGTCGTGACGTCGGTCGCCGGCAGCGCGCGGAGCTGCTCGTAGTCGAGCGTGACCTCCTCCTCGACGAGGCCGAAGACGCGCAGGCTCCACGTCGCGATGTCGATGCGCGGGACGTCGCCGGCGTGAAGGACGGGCCACTTCTCCGTGAGGTACTGGCCGGGCGGCAGGCGGGCCGGGTCGTAGCCCGCGTCGCGCACCTTGTCCTCGGCTTTCGAGCGGAAGAGAGGCATGGGTATGCACACTAGACGGCGTGGACGTGGCTGCGAGAGAGCGGGATTTCGTGCGGTGTGCGCGGGCCGGACGCGGCCGACTACCTCCAGCGGATGGTCTCGAACGACGTCGAGGCGCTTGCTGTCGGCGAGGCGTGCCCGGCGCTGCTTCTGACCGCGAAAGGCGCGGGTGATCGCGCCGCTCGTCGTGTGGCGGCGAGGCGACGAGGACTTCCTCGTTCTCACCGAGCCGGGGCTCGGCGACCGCGTGCGCGCGGAGCTCGTGCGCGTGCGCTTCCGCGCGCAGTGCGAGATCGAGGCCGGAGGAGCACGAGTCGCTGCTCGTCTTCGGCGGCGACCGACGGCTTCGCGACCGACTGGCCCGGCGCGCGCGAGGTGCTCGACTCGGGTCTCGAGCCGACGCTGTCCGCGGAGCGAGCTCGAGCTGCGCCGGATCGAGGCGGGCGTGCCGCGCTGGGGCCACGAGATCGACGACACGATCCTTCCCGCCGAGGCCGGCCTCGACGCGACGCACATCTCCTTCTCGAAGGGCTGCTATCCGGGCCAGGAGCCGATCGCGCGGCTCCACTACCGCGGCCACCCGAACCGCGAGCTGCGCGTCGTCGAGCTCGGTGGCGATGTCGAGGTCGAGCGGGTGACGAGCCAGGCGGAGCGCCCGGACGGCAGCGTCGTCGCGCTCGCCTACGTGCGGCGATGACGCGCAAGCGGCGGACGCTCGAGCCGGCGGAGTGGTACTCGATCCGGCCGGTGCGAAGCCTCAAGCCGGCGACGTATCGCTGCCCGCTCTGCGGCCTCCAGCTCCACGCGATGAGCGACCACGTCCTCATCGCGCCCGAGGGCGACACGACCCGCCGCCGCCACGCGCATCTCGAGTGCGTCGCGGCGGCGAACCTCCCCGGCCGGCCTGCGGGGCCGGGGCTTCGCGAGAGGCTGGCTAGACTTCTCCGTCCCGAGCGCCCGTAGCTCAGGGGATAGAGCACCAGCTTGCGGAGCTGGGGGTCGCACGTTCGAATCGTGCCGGGCGCACTTTTTGCTGGCGGGAGTCGGCAATACCGTACGATCGCGGCCATGTTGACGAGCCTCGCGGCACGTTCCAGTTGGTTGGCGGCACTTGGGCTGGTGGTTGCGCTTGGGATGTTCCCCGGCAGTTCGGCAGGGACAGCTCCCGCTTCCACTTGGAGCGACGCGCTCGAGGTGCCGGGCTTGGCGGCGCTCAACGCGGGCGGCGCCGTCGGGGTGGTCGGGGTTTCGTGTGCCCGCGTGGGCGAGTGCGCAGCCGGCGGCTGGTACAAGGACGGCGGAGCCCACTATCAGGCGTTTGTGGTGAGCGAGACGAAGGGCGTGTGGGGTGCGGCGGAGGAAGTGCCTGGCCTGGCGGCGCTCAACGTCGGCGCCCACGCCGTTCTAAGCGGGATCTCGTGCGGCGCGGTGGGTGATTGTGTGGCCGGCGGCTTCTACACCGACGGCTCCGGTTTCAAGCAGGCGTTCGTGGTGACCGAGAACACGGGCGTGTGGGGTGCGGCCGTGGAGGTGCCGGGTACGTCGGCGCTCAACACCGGAGGCTACGCCGCCGTACAGGTGGTCTCGTGTGCGGGCGCGGGCGCGTGCGCGGCCGGAGGTTTGTACTCCGACGGCTCAGCCTTCCAGGCGTTCGTCGTGAGCGAGAAGAAGGGCGTGTGGCGTGCGGCGGTGGAGGTGCCGGGCACGGCGGCGCTCAACGTCGGCGGTGACGCTCAGGTGCGCGCGGTCTCGTGTGGCGCGGTGGGCAAGTGCGCGGCGGGAGGTTTCTACCGGGACTCCGTTGCGTCCAACACGACTCAGGCGTTTGTCGTGGGTGAGAAGAAAGGCATTTGGAGTAAGGCGGTGGAGGTGCCCGGCACGGCGGCGCTCAACGCCGGCGGCAACGCCATCGTGAATGCGCTTTCGTGTGCCGGGGCGGGCAACTGCGCGGGCGGCGGCTCTTACGTCGACGGCGCCGGTCACACGCAGGCGTTCGTCGTGAGCGAGAAGAACGGCGTTTGGCGTAGGGCCGTGGAGGTGAAGGGCACGGCGACGCTCAACGCCGGCGGCAACGCTCCGGTTGCTTCTGTCTCATGCGGCGCGCCGGGCCAGTGCGCGGTCAGCGGCTTCTACACCGACGCCTCCGCACACAGGCAGGCGTTTGTGGCGAGCGAGAAGAAGGGCGTATGGCGGGCGGCGGTGAAGGTGCCGGGAACGGCGGCGCTCAACGCCGGGGGTACCGCCTCTCTCTTCGCGGTTTCGTGCGGCGGCGTGGGCGAATGCGCCGGCGGCGGCTTCTACAAGGACGGCGGAGGCCACTTCCAGGCGTTTGTCGTGAACGAGGAGAACGGCGTCTGGCACAAGGCCGTGGAGGTGCCCGGCACGGCGGCGCTCAACGTCGGCGGCAGCGCCGCCGTGAACGGAGTCTCCTGTGCCGGGATCGGCGACTGCGCCGCCGCTGGCAGCTACACGGACGGTTCCGGTCACTATCAGGGGTTCGTGGTTGACGCAATTGCGCGGTGTGTCGTCCCGAAAGTCGTGGGCAAGACCCTGCGCGCCGCGAAGCACGAGCTAGTCGCCTACCACTGCGCGGCCGGGAAGATCACGAGCGTCTATGCGGACAAGCGCAAAGGACGCGTCGTGGCCCAGCACCCGAAACCCGGTACGCGCGTGAAGCGTGGGAGCAAGGTCGCGCTCATCGTGAGCAAGGGCAAGAGGTAGGCGCGGCGGTCAGTCGCTGTTGACGAGCTCGACGGCGGCGAGGTTCCAGGTGTCGTTCGCCGGCGCCGTGTCGCGCACGGAGATCTTGGAGCCGGCCTTGCCGGTCGGGTGGTTCGTGTACTGACTCCAGTAACTGTCTCCGGTGCCGGTATTGAGCCACTGGTCGAGCATCACCCAGCCGACGGGGAGCTTTCGCGCGGCCGCGCGCTCCCAGTCGTTCCCCACCGCGAAGACGAGGGAGGTCGCGGCCTCGGTCTTGAGCGTGAGGTGCGGCGCTCCGCTCGGCGCGGAGGCGTGAGCGGTCGCTCCGACCCCGGCGGATCCCTCCATCGCCACGACGCTCAGACTCACGTCGTAGCCGGAGGCCTTCAAGGTCGCGGTGATCGGGGAGATCGTTGTCGCCGTCGTGGCCACGGCCCTCCACACCTCGGCATCGCCGGGGCTCGAGTTCGCACGACTCGCGAGCTTCCACTTCAACCCGCCTCCGGAGACGACCGCGGTCTGGCGGCCTGTCTGCGTCCCGTCGGCCGAGACGAATGCGAGCAACGTCTCGCCGGGCAGCACCGTCTGGAACGCGTCGGTCGTCACGACGCTCGTGCCGCGAACGTTCGTCTGGTGCTGGAGGACGAAACACGTCATTGGCGGCGCAGGGTTGAAGACGTCCACCGTCTCGCGCGCCACCGTGCTCCGGCCCGTCGCGCTCGTCGCGCGCGCCGTGAGGACGTGCGGGCCGTCCTTCAGTTTCCGCGTATCCCAGAGAACGTGGAACGGCGGCGCATCGAGGACGGAGCCGATCTGCTTGCCGTCGACCGTGAGCCGAACCGCCGTCACGCCGACGGCGTCGGTTGCGTCGACGGCCACCGGCGCGATCCCCGAGACCGTCTCGCCGGGGCCTGGGTTGACGAGATCGACCGCCGGACGCGAGTCGAGCGGAAGGACGAGCTTCGAGACGTCGCCGCCGGATGCCGAGATCTCGAGCGTGATCCGCTTTGGTCGCGGGATGCGGAGGTCGAGACGTCCTCCACCGACATGCTGCCGTTGTCCGGCGACGACTGCCGTGACAGTGACGCCGCGAGGCGCGACGAGCCGCAACTCGAGAACGCCGGCGCTCCAGACGAGCCGCGTCACGCGAACCGGGCGCGCCTTCGGCACGACGATCCGCCGTACGGGCGCGGTGCCCATCACTCCGTCGGAGTCGGTCGCACACGCGCTCACGAAATGCTCGCCGGGACGAGCGGGTACCGCGATGGCGTACGGCGCGTCCTTCTGCGGGCGGCCGACCGGCCGGCCGTCGAGGAGGAACTGCAGCGCGCGAACCTTCTTTCCCGGCGGCGGGGAGACTGTCGCCGTCAGCATCGTGCCGCGAGTCGTGAGGCGGACGCGGGGGAGCCGGACTCTCGTCACCTTCTGCTTGCCGACGGTCACGGTGTTCCCGGAGATCTCGAGTGCCGTGTCGGTCACGTCGTTTGCGGTCGTGACCTCGTGCATGACGTGTTGCGGGTCGACCGTCGCGCGCAGGACGTACGTCCCGTCGGGCACTCCCACGAGGCTGATCGGCTGGCCGGCGTCCGTCTGGTCGTACTGGTCTCCCCAGCCCGCGGACCAGCCGAGCGGGAGGGTCGGGTCGCCGCAATTCGACGCCGGGATCGCGGTCTGCGCAGGCGGGTTCGGATAGCCGGGGACCTGAACGTCTCCGGTCATGCAGTAGTCGACTTTCGGGCTTGTCGCGACGACGGCGCCGGCCGCGCCGCCGGGGCCGGCCTTGTTGAGCGTGAAGCCCGAGAGCGGGAAGCGGTAGTCGCTCGGCGGTTCCCACGTCCCGTAGGCGGCGAGCGGAACCCGCCGCGCGATCGACCCGTTGCGCCGGCGAAGCACCTGCGTGAACGTCGCGACGCCGGTCTTCGCGTTGTAGTGAGGGTCGATCTCGAACGCGCCCGGCCCGAGATCAGCCGTGATGTGCGTGAAGCGGAGCTCCCGATGGCCGTTGCCGTCGAGGCCGATCGAGATGAGGTTCGTCGGCATGACGAGCTGCATGTCGGGGAGTAGCGCGGGCGGCGGGGTTGCCGCGCTTGAGCTGCCGCCCGCGAGCGCGGCGACCGCGACGACCAGGAGGAGCAGTCTGGCGATCCGGCGACTCTACCGAGAGCTGTTCGCAGGCGGCCAGTCGACGCCGAGGCCGACGAACCACGCTCGCACAAGAAAGGGGGAGGAGCGATGAACCCCTCCCCCTTTTGCCTAACGGAAAGGACTGGGGAGCTGCGGCTCTCCCTGAGCAGGGCCTAGCCCCAGGGGGCCTGTGCCGTCGTGAGCAACGACTCCGCCGAGACCTCCCGGAGGATGAACTCGTCGTAGCCGAAGAGCGTCGCCGTAATCGACGAGATGACACGCGCGCCCTCGAGCGGCGTTACGTGGTCTTTCTCGACGGAGCTCTGCACCTCCTTGACGAGGCGCTCACTGAGTTGCCACTTGGCCCCGATCGCCCGCCCAAATTCGGCGGGATTCATCGCGGCGTAGTACTGAACGAGCGATCCATTGGTTGCTACTGCCATGTCCGATACACCCCCTCATTGCTTCGTAGTACGATCTACTCACGACCGTACAGCCATTCCTTCTCGACGTCTGGCAGAGCGGTCGGCGTTTTACCAAGAAGTCGCCCGGTCGTTACACACGCGTTACGAAGGGCGCGCGCGACCGGCTCGTCGGAGCGGGCAACGCTGCGAGTATGTCGCCCGTGCCCCTCTTTGTCACCGAGGCGGAAGTCGCCGAGCTCCTCTCTCCGGCCGATGCGGTGGAGGCGGTCGAGGCGTGCTTCCGGCGCATGGCGGCCGGCTCGGTCGAGAACCGGCCGCGCTACCGGCTCGGGCTGGAGGAGGGAGCGCTTGCCGTGATGGCGGCGGCCGATCTCGAGCTCGGCTACGCCGGCGCGAAGGTCTACGCCGGCTTCCGCGACGGCGCGCGCTTCGTCGTTCTCCTCTTCCGCGCCGACTCGCCCGAGCTCGTCGCGGTGATCGAGGCGGACAAGCTCGGCCAGCTCCGCACCGGCGCGGCGAGCGGCGTCGCCGCGAAGCATCTCGCCCGCGCGGGCGCGCGGAGCCTCGGGCTGATCGGCTGCGGCTGGCAGGCCGAGTCGCAGCTCGCCGCGATCCGCGCCGCGCTTCCGGGCATCGAGCGCGTCGTCGCCTACTGCCGCAACGAGGAGCGGCTCGCGGCGTTCTGCGAGGAGCACGGAGCCGAGCCGGGCGAGAGCCACCGCGACGCCGGCGAGTGCGACGTCGTCGTGACCGTGACGACGTCGAAGGATCCCGTCCTGCGCGGCGAGTGGCTGCGTCCCGGCGCGCTCGTCTGCGCCGTCGGCGCGAACGACGGCCGCCGGCGCGAGCTCGACAACGTCGTCCTCGAGCGCGCCGCCTTCGTCTGCTGCGACTCGCGCGAGAACGCGAAGCTCGAGTCCGCCGATCTCATCGAGCCGGTCGAGTCGGGCGTCCTCGACTGGCTCGAGGTGCACGAGCTGCAGGAGGTTGTCGCGGGAGACGTGCCGGGCCGGCAGTCCGACGAGGACATCGTCGTCTTCAAGTCGAACGGCCTCGCCGCGTGGGACATCGCCGCAGCGGCGGCCGTCGTTGCGAAACGCGAGGGCGACATGACGCTCCGCTTCGGCTTCACGCCCTGCCCGAACGACGCGTTCGCCTTCCACGCGCTCGCGCACGGGCTCGTCGAAGCGCCGTTCGAGGTCGAGCCGGTGCTCTACGACATCGAGGAGCTGAACCGGCGCTCGGCGTCCGCGCGAGCTCGAGCTGACGAAGCTGAGCTTCGGCGCCGCCGCGGCGGCGGGCGACCGTTACCGGCTGCTGCGGAGCGGCGCCGCGCTCGGGCGCGGAGTCGGGCCGCTCGTCGTCGCGCGCGAGCCGAAGTCGCTCGCGGAGGCGGCCGCCGGTCGGATCGCCGTGCCCGGCCGCGAGACGACGGCGTTCCTCCTCCTCCGCCTCGCCGCGCCCGCGCTCGGCGACGTCGTCGAGCTGCGGTACGACGAGATCCTCGCCGCGGTCGTCGCCGGCGACGTCGACGCCGGGCTGATCATCCACGAGAGCCGCTTCACGTATCGCGACCACGGCCTCGTCGCCGTCGCCGATCTCGGCGAGTGGTGGGAAGGCGAGACCGGCCTGCCCGTCCCGCTCGCGGGGATCTTCGCGCGCACCGACCTCGACGCCGAGACTCGTCGCGGCGGCGGAGGCGGCGATCCGCGCCTCGGTCGAGTACGCGTTCGCGCATCCGGACGCGAGCCGCGAGTACGTCCGCTCGCTCTCGCAGGAGATGTCCGACGACGTGTGCGCCGCGCACATCGCGCTCTACGTGAACGAGAACAGCATCGACATCGGCGACGAGGGCCTTGTCGCGATCGAGCGGCTCCTAGACTTCGGCGCATGAGCGTAGGCTCGACGGAGCTCGACAAGAGCGGAGGCGCCGACCTGCGCGGCGCCGGAGCGGGTAATGAGCCGCGCCGTCATCCTCTCCGCGGTCCGCACGCCGATCGGCCGCTACGGCGGCGCGCTCGCCGACGTGCGCCCCGACGATCTCGCGGCGATCGTCATCCGCGAAGCCGTCGCGCGTGCGGGCGTCCCGGCGGATCAGATCGAGGACGTCTGGCTCGGCGCCGCGAACCAGGCCGGCGAGGACAACCGCAACGTCGCGCGCATGGCGGCGCTGCTCGCGGGGCTTCCCGACTCGGTCGGCGGCGTCACCGTCAACCGGCTGTGCGCGTCCGGCCTCGCTGCGGTCGTCGGCGCGTGTCACGCGGTGATCGCGGGCGACGGCGATCTGTTCGTCGCGGGCGGCGAGGAGTCGATGACGCGCGCCCCGTTCGTCACGGCGAAGGCGGCGAAGCCGTGGGATCGCACCGAGCGGCCGCTGTACGACACGACGCTCGGCTGGCGCTTCACGAATCCGAAGCTCGCCGAGCTGTTCCCGCCGGAGTCGATGGGCGAGACGGGCGAGAACGTCGCCGAGCGGTGGGGCGTGTCGCGCGAGGATCAGGACGCGTTCGCGCTCGAGTCGCAGCGCCGCTGGGCCGCCGCCGACGAGGCGGGACGCTTCGCCGACGAGCTCGTTCCGGTCGGTGACGTGACGCGCGACGAGCATCCGCGTCCCGACACGACACTCGAGAAGCTCGCCGCGTTGAAGCCGGCGTTCCGCGAGGGCGGCACGGTGACGGCCGGGCAACGCGTCGGGCATCAACGACGGCGCCGCGGCGCTCGTGATCGCGTCGGAGGAGAAGGCGCGCGAGCTCGGCGTCGAGCCGCTCGGCACCTTCGTCGGCAGCGCTGTCGCGGGCGTCGACCCGCGCGTCATGGGCGTCGGCCCGATCCCGGCGGTGCGCAAGGTCCTCGAGCGGCGCGGCCTCGCGGTCGGCGACCTCGACCTCGTCGAGCTCAACGAGGCGTTCGCGTCGCAGAGCCTCGCGGTGATCCGCGAGCTCGGCCTCGACCCCGCGAAGGTCAACGTCAACGGCGGCGCGATCGCGCTCGGCCATCCGCTCGGGATGAGCGGCGCGCGCCTCGTCGTCTCGCTCCTGCACGAGCTGCGGCGCCGCGGCGGACGCTACGGCCTCGCAACGCTGTGCGTCGGCGTCGGCCAGGGCCAGGCCGCGCTGTTCGAGCGCGGCTAGTGACCGACTCCTCCTCGGAGCTCGAGGCGCTTTTTCGCCGGATCCGAGAAGAGGTTTCCGCGCGCCCGGCGCCGGCCGGAATGGAGACGAGGATCGTGGCCGTCGATGGTGCGGGCGGCGCGGGGAAGAGCACCCTCGCCGTCCATCTCGCCGCCGCGCTCGAAGCCTGTCCGATCGTCCACACCGACGACTTCGCCGGCTGGGACAACCCGATCGACTGGTGGCCCGCGCTGCTCGAAGGGGTTCTGGAGCCGCTGTCGCGCGGAGAGATCGCACGCTTCACCCCCACGCAGTGGTCACCCGAAGCTCGGCCCGAGCCGGTCGAGATCGCTCCCGGCCCCTTCCTCGTCCTCGAGGGAGTCTCCGCGTCGCGGCAGGCGTTCCGGCCGTACCTGACGTACGCGATCTGGATCGAGACGAGCGCCGATGTCCGCCTGCGACGCGGGCTAGAACGCGACGGCGAGGCGGCACTCCCGCAGTGGAAGGCCTGGATGGCCGAGGAAGACGCGTTCCGAGACCGCGAGCGTCCGGATCTCGCCGCCGACGCTGTCCTCGATGGCGCACGCGATCTCTGGGTGTAACGGGCCGAGAAATCCGTAGAGAGCCGCGATGCGGCGCCCGGCCGCTTCCAGGACGATCCCCCGATGGACGTCGCTGCGGCACGCGCCGCCTTCCCCGCTCTGGCCGACACAACCTTTCTCGACACGGCGTGCGTCGGACTCGCGCCGACCGTCGCGACGAGAGCCGTCGAGGACGTGGCGCGGCGCGCGGCGCTCTGCGATGCACGCGACGCGTCCGAGCACCATGTCTCGCTCGACGGCCTCCGCGGCGACGCGCGCCTCGAGGGTGCCCGGCTCCTCGGCGCCGCAGACGACGAGGTCGCGCTCGTCGAGAGCACGACGCAGGGCTTGAACCTCGCCGCCCTCGGGATTCCCTTCGAGCCGGGAGACAACGTCGTCCTGCCCGATCTCGAGTTCCTGCAGGTCGCGATCCCGTTCGTCAAGCTCGCCGAGCGCGGGACGATCGCCGAGGTGCGACTCGTCCGCAACGTCGGCGGCGCGCTCCCGATGGAGGCGTTCGAACGCGTCATCGACGGCCGCACGCGGGCGGTCGTCGTCAGTTCCGTCCAGTGGACGAACGGCTACCGCGTCGACCTGCGCGCGCTCGGCGAGCTCTGTCGTGAAGCCGGTGCGATTCTCGTCGTCGACGCGATCCAGCAGCTCGGCGCGCTTCGGCTCGACGTCAGCGAGACGCCCGTCGACATCCTCGTCGCAGGCGGACACAAGTGGCTGAACGCCCCGTTCGGCTGCGGCCTCCTTTACGTCAGCCGGGCGATGCAGGACGTGCTGCGCCAGCCGTGGTGGGGTTATCTCGCGATGGACGTGCCCGAGGGCGGGTGGCCCACGTACTTCGCCGACATGACCACGAGCCCGCTTCGCGCGTACGACTTCCCGCACACCGCCGCCGCGTATGAGCTGGGCGGGACGTCGAACTACCCCGGCGCTGCCGCGCTCGCGGCGTCCCTCAGGTTGGTGAACGACCTCGGGATCGATGTCGCCGAGCGGCATGTCCTCGCGCTTGCGGCACGATTGCGGGAGGAGCTCGACGCGCTCGGCTTCGACGTCGTCTCGCGCGCCGAGGCGCCGTCGGGGATCACAACCTTCCGCACGTCGGCCGACCCCGCCGACGACGAAGCGGTGGTCGCCGAGCTTCTCGACGAGCGGATCCTCGTCTCGATCCGCTACACGTCGGGCGTCGGCGGAATCCGCGTCTCAACGCACTTCTACAACAACGACGACGACCTCGACCGTGTCGTATCGGCGCTGAAGCGGGTGCGTCAGCCGACCGGCGGGCGGATATAGATCACGCCTTCGTGCTCGATCGGCACGAAGGGCGCGCCGACGCTGAAGATCACCGTCTCGACGGAGTGGATGACGGTCGGGCCGCCCTCGCCAACCGGGACCACGATGTCGACCTCGCCCTCGGCCACAGCGTCGAGTCCCTCGTCCCGCAGGGCCTCGAGCAACCGGTTGCGGTCGGGGATACGTGCGGCTTCAACCCGGATGGTGCTCGACATGCCGACTCCTCTCGTCTGACTTCGGATCCGAGATCTACTCCGAGTATCCGCCCGCACGCCCGGACGCGCAACCGTTAGTTTCCGCAGACATGGCGACGACGACAGGACAGGAGTACGGGCTCTTCATCGGCGGCGAGGTCGTCGAGGCTGCGTCGGGAGAAGTCCGCGACCTCGCGGAGCCTGCGACAGGCGCTCCGCTCGCGCGCGCCGCGATGGCCGGCGAGGCCGACGTCGATCGCGCCGTCGCCGCCGCCCGCGAGGCGCTCGACGGGCCGTGGGGACGGACACCCGCGACCGAGCGCGCCCGCCTCCTCCACGCGCTCGCCGACGCGATCGCCGCGAACCGTAAGGAGCTCGCCGAGCTCGAATCGCGCAATGTCGGCAAGGCGATCTCCTCGGTCAAGGCCGAGATCGCGGGCGCCGTCGAGAATTTCCGCTTCTTTGCCTCGGTCGTCGGCTCGATCTCGGGCCGCTCGAACCCGTTCGGCGGCTCGCTCATGAGCTACACGCTCAAGGAGCCGGTCGGCGTCTGCGCGCAGATCGTGCCGTGGAACTACCCGCTCCTCATGTCCGTCTGGAAGCTCTCGCCTGCACTCGCTGCCGGCTGCTCGGTCGTCCTCAAGCCGGACCCGCAGACGCCGCTCAGTGTCCTCCGGATCGCGGAGCTCGCGAACGAGGTCGGGTTCCCCGCGGGTGCGATCAACATCGTCCCCGCCGACGGCCCGACGACCGGCTCGTACCTCGTCCAGCACCCCGGCGTGGACAAGGTCGCGTTCACAGGATCGACGGCGACGGGGAGCGCGATCATGAAGCTCGCCGCCGACGGGATCAAGCGCCTGACGCTCGAGCTCGGCGGCAAGTCGCCGAACGTCGTCTTCGCCGACGCGAACCTCGACGACGCGATCCCGAGCTCGGTCTGGTCGATCTACTACGCCGCCGGGCAGAGCTGCGAGGCGCGTTCGCGCGTTCTCGTCGAGGCGTCGATCTACGACGACTTCGTCGCGCGGTTCGCCGAGCACGCGAAGAGCCTCAAGGTCGGCGACCCGCTCGATGCCGAGACGCAGGTCGGTTCGCTCATCTCGACCGCGCACCGCGACCGCGTCCACGGCATGGTCGAAGCCGGCGTGAAGGAAGGCGCCGAGGTCGTCGCGGGCGGCGCACCGGGCGACGGTGCGGGCGCGTTCTACCTGCCTACGGTTCTCGCAGGCGTCGACAACTCGATGACCGTTGCGCAGGAGGAGATCTTCGGCCCGGTCGTCACCGTGATCCCGTTCTCCGACGAGAAGGACGCGATCCGCATCGCGAACGACGTCCGCTACGGCCTCTTCGCCACGGTCTGGACGGGCGACCCGGCGCGCGGCCATCGCGTCGCGAAGGCGATCAAGGCGGGGATGGTCGGGATCAACATGCCGTACACCGCGTTCCCCGGCATCCCGTTTGGCGGTTACAAGCAGTCGGGCTTCGGCCGCGAGCTGTCGATCGACACGCTCGACCTCTATCTCGAGACGAAGGGCGTGCTCTTCTCCACGAGCCCGAAGCCCTTCAATCCGTTCGGCCTCTAGTCAGACAGTCAGCGTTCTCCCCGATGCCGGCTTGCGTCTGGGCATCGATGGTTCACAGATGGAGATCTTCTGGACGATCGTCACCCTCGCCACGGTGGCCGCGATCATTGCGTGGGTTGTGTGGGCGTTCCTGATCGAGCCGATCAGGGTGCCGACCCACCACCACACTCACTGACGCTCACTTCTTGAGGGAGAGCGCGGCGCCCGCCGCAAGGAGGGCGATTCCGAGCAGCCGCGGCCAGTGGAGCGCGATCTTGTCCTGGCCGAAGAGTCCCCAGCGGTCGATCGCCGCGCCGGCGACGAGCTGCCCGGCGATGAGGATCCCGACCGTCGCGGCGACGCCGATCCGTGGCCCGGCGAAGGTGACCGTGAAGACGATGAGCGCTCCCATCGCGCCGCCCGTGAGCATCCACCACGGCTGGTGAACCGCATCTCCGAAACCGCCGAGGCTCTGGCGGAAGAGGAAGAGGATGACGACGGCGATCGCGGCGGTCAGCGCGGCGGAGAAGGCGAGCGCCTCGAGGACGCCGATCCGCTCGCCGAGCCGCGACATGACCGCGACCTGGATCGAGCCGGCGAGACCCGCGGCGACCGCGAGCGTTGCTGCCGCTGCGCTTCCCGACACGACGGAGACCCTAGCGCTTGACAAGGTTGTGAGTGTTCACTAACATAATCGCTCGATGGTTCCCGTAACGAGATCCACGGCGGCGGAGCGGAAGGACGACGTCCTCGACGCGGCGATGATCGAGTTCGCCGAGAAGGGCTACGAGGGCACGTCGACCGACGACATCGCCAAGCGTGCCGGCATCTCGCAGCCGTACCTCTTCCGGCTCTTCGGCACGAAGAAGGAGCTCTTCAAGGCGACCGTGAGCCGCTGCTTTCGCGAGACGCTCGAGATGTTCCAGCGCGCCGCCGAGGGCAAGCGTGGCGACGAGGCGCTCCAGGCCATCGGCACGGCGTACAGGGAACAGCTGCAGACGGACCGGACATGGCTCCGCGCGCAGATGCAGTCGTACGCGGCGGCCGCCGACGACCCCGAGGTCCGGGCCGTCGTCCGGGCCGGCTATGGCGATCTCGTCGCGTACGTGCGCCGCGTCTCGGGCGCCGACGGGGAGCAGCTCTGGCAGTTCTTCGCCACCGGGATGCTCTTCAACGTCCTCGCCTCGATGCACGTCACCGACAGCCCCGAGCAGTGGATGCTCGACCTTCTCGCCGGTTGCGGCAAGGAGCTTTGACCGTTCTCTTTTTTTACCTACGGAGGAAGTGATGACTCACACACAAAAGCGCTCGATGTTCTGGACGATGGCGATCACGTCGATCGCGCTCTTCATGGTCAGCCTCGACAACCTCGTCGTCACCACGGCGCTTCCGGTCATCCGGCTGAACCTCCACGCGTCGATCTCGCAGCTCGAGTGGATGGTGAACGCGTACACGCTCACGTTCGCCGTGCTGCTGATGACGGGCGCCGCGCTCGGCGACCGCTTCGGCCGCCGCCGGCTCTTCGCGATCGGGCTTCTCCTCTTCACCGCCGCCTCGGCGGCCGCCGCGCTCTCGACGACCGCCGACGCACTGAACATCGCCCGCGCAGTTCAGGGAGTCGGAGCCGCGATCGTCACGCCGCTCACGCTGACGATCCTCTCTGCCGCCGTGCCGCGCGAGCGGCGCGGGCTTGCGCTCGGGATCTGGGGCGGCGTCGGCGGGCTCGCGATCGCGCTCGGTCCGCTCGTCGGCGGCGCCATCGTCAACGGCGTCTCGTGGCACTGGATCTTCTGGCTCAACGTCCCGATCGGCCTCGTTCTCGCACCGCTCGCGCTCGCGCGGCTCGACGAGAGTTACGGGGCCGACTCCTCGCTCGACCTGCCGGGTGTCGGCCTCGTGAGCGTCGGCCTGCTCGGAATCGTCTGGGGACTCGTCCACGGCACCGCGCACGGCTGGACGAACCCGGGCGTCGTCGTACCGCTGGTCGTGGGTGCGGCGTTCGTCGGTGCGTTCCTCCTCTGGGAGTCGCGCGCGAAGGCGCCGATGCTGCCGCTGCGCTTCTTCCGCGACCGGACGTTCGCGCTGACGAACGCCGCGTCGTTCCTCATGTTCTTCGGGATGTTCGGCTCGATCTTCCTGCTCGCGCAGTTCTTCCAGACGGTGCAGCACGTGTCGCCGCTCTCGGCCGGCCTGCGGATCCTTCCGTGGACCGCGATGCCGATCTTCATTGCGCCGATCGCCGGTGCGATGTCCGACCGGATCGGCGGTCACCGGCTCATGACCGCCGGCCTCATCCTCCAGGCGGTCGGGCTCGGCTGGCTCGCGTCGATGCAAACTCCGACCGTTCCCTACGCCGACCTCGTCGCGCCGTTCATCCTCTCGGGCGCAGGCATGGCGTTGTTCTTCGCGCCGGTGGCGAACGTCGTCCTCAGCTCGGTGAAGCCCGAGCACGAGGGGAAGGCGTCGGGAGCGACGAACGCGATCCGCGAGCTCGGCGGAGTGTTCGGCGTCGCGGTGCTCGCATCGGTGTTCGCGCACGCGGGCGGCTACCGCAGCGCCGAGACGTTCGCGCACGGGACGTCGACGGCCGTGTGGATCGGCGCCGGAGTCGTCGCTCTCGGAGCGGTCGCCTCTGCGCTCATCCGCCCCGAGTGGCCGTCCGCCGAGCTCGTCCCGGCGGATGGCCTCCCGGAGGCGGCCTAGTTACGCGGCGGAGCTGTCGCCCTGCCAGAGGCTGAAGGCGTTGCCCTCGGTGTCGGTGCAATGGGCCATCCACCCATGGCCCGGCACCGGGGTCTTCTCCGTCGCCGTCCCGCCGAGCTCGGTCACCTTCGCGACGGCCGCGTCGATGTCGCCGGTGTCGAGGTAGACACGGAAGTTGCCGGGAGTGTCCGACGGATGGATCGCGCCGCCGTCGTTCTCGCCCGTCTGGAACATCCGGTAGTCGAAGTCCGGCATCTGCGACGCGCCGATCTCCCAGCCGAAGACTCCGCTGTAGAAACTCTGCGCGCGGTCGACATCCGCGGCTCCGATCTCCACATGCACGACCCTGTCCTGCCATGGCTTACGCTCCTCTTCGTCGTCTATCGAAAGGACCGCGAATGTACCGGGTCACCGTTTTGTACGAGAGCGAGCCGGATCCGCAGGAGTACGCCGCCCACGCGGAGTTCTGCCGCTGCGTGCCGAACAGCGTCTTCCGGCACGGGAAGGTGACCGGCTCGCCGATGGGCGAGACAACGCACGCGTACTACGCCGAGTGGGAGTTCGCGGACAAGGCAGCGTTCGACGAGGCCGTGCGCAGCGAGGAGTTCATGGCGAGCGGCAAGGACGCGTACAAGCGCGGGCTGCCGCAGCCGAACGTCCAGTTCGTCGAGATGGCGGGCTAAATGGGCGAGGTCGAGTTCACGCGGGACGGCGCGGTCCAGACGATCACGCTCAACCGTCCCGACAAGCTCAACGCGTTCACGCGCGCGGTGCACGACGGGCTGCAGGAGGCTCTGCGCGGCGGCGGCGTCGCCCGGAGGTGCGCGCAGTCGTGCTCACCGGCGCGGGCCGTGGCTTCTCGGCCGGCCAGGATCTGACGGAGTTCGGCGAGGGCGGGCAACGTCGGCGATCCTCCTTCGCGCGACGTACCACGTCAACGTCAATCTCATCCGCTCGCTCGAGAAGCCCGTGATCGCCGCGGTGAACGGCGTGTGCGCGGGCGCGGGGCTCTCGCTTGCGTGCGCGTGCGACATCCGCATCGCGCGCGATGACGCGTTCTTCGTGCCGGGCTTCGTCGGGATCGGGCTGATCCCCGACTCCGGCGGGACGTACTTCATCCAGCGCCTGCTCGGCACGCCGCGTGCGTTCGAGTGGATGACGTCGAACCGGCGGCTGACCGCGGCGGAGGCGCTCGCGTGGGGGCTCGTCTCGGAGGTCGTCGAGGCGGATGCGTACGACGGCGCGCGTCGCCGAGCGCGCTGCGGCGCTCGCCGCCGGCCCGACGCGCGCGATCGCGCTGACGAAGCGCCTCTTCGACGAAGCGGGGACGAACACGCTCGAGCAGCAGCTCGAGCTCGAGGCAGAGCTTCAGACGGAGGCGGCGGCGACGGAGGACTTCCGCGAGGGCGTCGCGGCGTTCGTCGAGAAGCGCGCGGTCGAGTTCAGAGGGAGTGAGCAGTTCGAGGACCTCGCCGTCCTCGGGCCAGCGCTGCTGCACCTGTTTCGAGAAGACGAGCTCGCCGTCGGCGAGAACGTCGAACTGCGACTTGGCGCCTTCCAGGGCCGAAGCGTCGAACCCGTGGTCGTTCAACTCGGCCGCGAGACTCGCGGCCCGTTCGTCGTACCCGCTTCAGACCGGGCAGTAGTAGATCTCGACGGCCATGAGGCGAGCCTAGCTGCGCCGGCGGCTTGACTCAGCGTGCGTTCCGTAGAACAGTCCGCTGGTCGCGACCCTGCGGCGGGAAGCATCGAATACGTAAGAGGAGGGAACTAGATGACATCGTTGTCCCGTTCAGCTCGTTGGCGGCTCTTCGCGTTAATCGGCACCCTGGCCGCCGTCGCAGTGGCGATTCCGGTTGCGTCGGGCGCTTCGGCCCACGCAAAGCTGCGGCCGTCGGCGCTGAATCAAAGCCGGCTCGTGGTCGCCCCGACTGTCCTGAAAGCGAATAAGTCGAGCGCCGGAAAAACGTGCGCGGGCGGCTCGCTCGCGGCCGGGAAGTACTCCTCCCTCACGATCACCGGCTTCTGCACCGTTGACGCGGGCGTGGTTGTCGTCGTGCACAACCTGACCGTGGCCCCGAACGCCGGGCGCATCGCGGCCTTCGGCGGAGGTCCGAGGCTCGTGGTCGGCGGAAATCTGGTGGTCAAGACCAACGGCGTGCTCATCCTCGGTTGTGAGCCGGAGGTGTTCACCTGTATCAACGACCCGGATCAGCAGCTCGGCACGCTGGCGAGCTCGGGCACCGTGTTCGGGAGTCTCGAGGCGACCAAAGCGCTCGCGGTGCTCGTGCACTACTCGAGCGTCGGCCAAAATCTGCAACTCGCCGGCGGCGGCGGGGGCCTCAACTGCAACAACCAGGCGGCGCTTAACGGATCGCCCGCATACGCGACCGTCGAGGACGTATCGGTCGGCGGCAACATGACGATCACCGGCTGGCGGACGTGCTGGCTCGGCGTCTTCCGCACGGCCGTGAGTGGGAACGCCCGCTACCAGAACAACGTCACGGCAGACCCCGACGGCAACGAGATCCAGACGAACAACGTCAAGGGCAATTTCGGATGCACGGGAAACAACCCGGTCCCCCAGCGGGGCGACTCAGACGGGACCCCGAGCGTCGTCTTCGGGCTCGCGACTGGCCAGTGCGCGGCACTCGTGCGCCACTGACCCGAGCGCCAGTTGGTCAAACGCGGCCGACCCTGCTCGGCGGGCCGGCCGCGACGCACTTCCTGCGATACTCGCGCGGTGACTGACGACGACCTCCGCAGGCTCGGGGCTGCCGGGACGGAATTCTCGTTCGAAGCCGGACAGGTGCTGATCGAGCGTGGCGAGCCCGGGACGGGGCTCTACGTCGTCGTCGAGGGCCAACTCGTCGTCGAGACCCCGGACGGCAGGCTCGAGTACGGGCCGGGCTCAGTCGTCGGCGAGCGCGCCCTTCTCGCCGAGGACGGATTGCGTCAGGCGCGCGTGCAGGCGCTGACTCCCGGCGTCGTCATCGCCGTCGGACGGGCGGAGATCGACCGGTTGTGCGCCGAGGACCGCGAGTTCGCCGAACGCCTCGCCACGGCGTCGTAGAACTCGTGAATTACGCGACCGCGACGGGCGCCGGTGTCGCCGCGAGCCGCAGCCCTGTCTCGGGATCGAAGTAGTGGAATCTCGACGGGTCGACCGCGAGCCTGAGCGGCGCACCCGGACGGGCCGCGGTTCCCGGGTCGACACGCGCGGTGAAGACGGAGCCCGTGACGGACGTGATCGCCTCGTCGTCTTCCGTCTCCTCCCGGATCTCCGCGACGTCGACCTGGGGCTCATCGACGCCGAAGATGACGTGCGTGTCGGCGCCGAGCTCCTCGACGACCTCGACCTGGACATCCATCCGCGGCAGCGACGGGTCGGCGAAGGCGCTGTCTTGGAATGTCTCGGGTCGCATCCCGGCCACGACGCGCCCTTGCGTTGCCGGCGCGTCGGCCGGGAGCGGGATCGTGAAGCCGCCGAAGTGAAGGGCGCCGTCGTGGACGTCCGCCTCGACGAGGTTCATCGCGGGCGAGCCGATGAAAGCGGCGACGAAGAGGTTCGTCGGGTGCGCGTAAAGCGCTTGGGGTGTGTCGACCTGCTGGATCTTCCCGTCCCGCATCACCGCGACACGCTGGCCGAGGGTCATCGCCTCGATCTGGTCGTGCGTGACGTAGATCGTCGTCGTCGCGAGCCGGGAGTGGAGCGCTCCGAGCTGCGCGCGCATGCTCACCCGAAGCTTCGCGTCGAGGTTCGAGAGTGGCTCGTCCATGAGGAACGCCTTCGGATGCCGGACGATGGCGCGGCCCATGGCGACGCGCTGGCGCTGGCCCCCCGAGAGTGCCGCGGGGCGCCGGTCGAGGAGAGGCCCGAGGCCGAGGAGGTCGGCGACCGTCTTGACCCGCTCGTCGATCTCTGCCTTCGGCGTCTTTCGCACCTTGAGCCCGTACCCGAGGTTCGCGCGGACCGACATGTGCGGGTAGAGCGCGTAGCTCTGGAAGACCATCGCAATGTCGCGGTTGCGGGGAGGAAGTTCGGTTACATCGGTGCCGCCGATCGTGACCGTGCCGTCCGTCGTCTCCTCGAGGCCGGCGATCATCCGTAGCAGCGTCGACTTCCCGCAACCCGACGGGCCGACGAGGACGAGGAACTCGCCGCTCGCGATCGTGAGGGACACACCGTCGACGGCGGTGACGCCGCCTGCGAAGATCTTGCTGACGTTTTCGAGGACGATCTCAGCCATCCGAGCGATCAGGGAGTCTATACCGCATTGTGGTTTCGAACGCAATGGCATTGACCACTTACCCGAAGTGGCTCTATAGTCGAGTGAGCCCATGAACGCTGTTGGAACCCCTCCGAAGATGACGAAGCAGGGAGCGGCGCGCCAGCAGATTCTCGAGCTGATCGACGGTCTCCTGATCGGAACGGCGATCCCCTCGGAGCGCCAGCTGAGCGTCGATCTCGGCGTTTCGCGGCTGACGCTCCGCGCTGCGCTCGACGATCTTGCGCGCGAGGGGTATCTCGTTCGCCGGCGCGGCAGCGGCACGTACGTGCAACAGCGGAAGATTGCACAGGAGCTCACGATGACCTCGTTCAGCGAGGACATGCGCCGTCGCGGGATGACGCCCGGCAGCCGCACGCTCTCGCTCACCCACGAGCTCGCAGGCGCCCGTCTCGGAAGGTTCCTCAATGTCTCTCCTGGAGCCGAAATCGTCGTCGTCAAGCGGCTTCGGCTCGCCGACGGCGTCTCGATGGCGATCGAGACTCTCCACATCCCCGCCGAGGTCGTGCCCGGCGTCAAAGCGGCCGACCTCGAGGGCTCGTTCTACGAGCTGCTGCGCTCGCGATACGCGATCGAGATCGCGGTCGCGACACAGACGATCGAACCGACAGTGACGAACGAGGAGGAGTCGGCCGCGCTCGGCGTGCCTCTCCACTCGCCGGCGTTCCTCTTCGAGCGGACGAGCCGCGACGAGACCGACCGCACACTCGAGTTCGTCCACTCGATCTACCGTGGCGACCGGTACCGGATCGTCTCCGAGCTCACCCCTTCCTGAGCCGCCGACACTCTGCGGTTACCACCCCTTGACAATCCTGGTCCGGTGTGGGACAGTCCCGCCGTGGCCAATTGGTATAGACCACTCGGCGCACCGCTGAGCGTTGTACGTCCTCCGGCCACAGACGTATCTCGCGCTCTGCAACTGCGTCGACGGCACGAGGGAGATTGGGTATGAGATACCGGGTTATCGCGGCGATCGTCGCCGCGCTCGCACTCGGCGTCGTCGTCGCGACGACGGCCAGCGCGAGCACACAGACCACGCACACACTCACCGTGTGGCTTCAGGTCGACGCTCAGAGCGGTTGGCCGAGTGTCGTCGCCAACGCCAACACGGCATTCGAGAACGCAAACCCCGGCTGGAATGTCGACGTGCAGTACCAGACGTGGGGCAACCACCTCCAGAACTTCGACGCCACGATCGCCGGCAACGACGTGCCTGACGTCATCGAGTTGGGCAACACCGAGATGACGAAGTACATGGCGGCGGGTGCGTTCGCAAACATCACCTCGCACAAGGCGCAGTTCGCGAACTCGGCCCACTGGCTCGGAGGCCTTGCGAAGTCGTCGACGTACAACGGGAAGCTCGAGGGCGTGCCGTACTACGCCGGCTCGCGGGTCGTCACGTACCGCACGGATCTGTTCAAGCACGCGGGCGTCACGAAGGCTCCCACGAGTCTCGCAGCCTTCCAGACGGATCTCGGCAAGGTCGGGAAGAAATACAACAGCCAGCATGGGTTCAGGCCGTTCTACATGGCCGGAACCGATTGGTACAGCGCGCTGAGTTTCCTCTTCGACTACAACGGGAACATCGCCACGCTCAGCAAGGGTAAGTGGGTCGGGCAGCTCGAGTCGGCGAACTCCATCGCCGGGCTGAACGCCTACAAGAAGTTCTTCAACGCGTACTCGCCGCACTCCGCGGCAACGCTGGACGAGGCTCATCCGGCTCCGTACACCGTGTTCTCGCAGAACAGTACGAGCGCGATCTTCGGCCCGGGCTGGTTCAGCTGCTGCACGGGCGCGGCGTACAAGAACGTCACCGGTCAGTTCGTCATGCCGAGTCATGTTGCCGGCAAGTCGATGCCGGGGTTCCTCGGTGGTTCGGATCTCGCCATCCCGCAGCAGGGCACTCAGCAGGCCCAGGCCCGCGAGTGGGTCGCCGACTTCACGAACACGGCGAACGAGAAGGCGCTCCAGGCGAAGGGCAACATTCCGAACGCGACGAACCTCCTCGACAACTCCGTGAACGACAAGGCGGCGAAGTCGAGCTGGTTCGTACCGACGGCGAAGCACTGGGTCGACGTCGAGAACGCGAATGTCCTCCGCACGTTGCTCTCGAAGATCCTCACGGGGACACCCGTGAAGACGGCCGCGCACAGCGCGGACGCGAGCCTCAAGTCCATCCTCAACCAGCCGTAACGCACTGAGCGGGAAGGCCCCCACTGTGGGAGCCGCCGCCGAGGCCGTCGCGACGAGGCCTCGGCGGCGCCCGCTTACCTGGAGGCGGACGCGCCGCGGCGCTGTCCCGTACCTCTTGATCTTCCCGGTGGTCGCCGTGCTCGCGGCGCTCCTCGGGTACCCGCTCTATCAGCTCGTGAAGCTGTCGTTCCAGCAGTACCAGCTGCCCGAGCTCATCGCACACAAGGGCGTCTACGTTGGCTTTGCGAACTTCACGAGCGTCCTCAGCGACGGGGTCTTCTGGCACACGCTGCTGCGCACCGTCGTCTTCACCGCCGCGTGTGTCGGCCTGACGATGGTGCTCGGAACGCTGATGGCGTTGCTGCTCGTGCGCGTCTCCGGCTGGGTGCGGATTCTCATCACGGTCGGTCTCATTCTCGTCTGGTCGATGCCGCCCGTCGTCTCCGTCCAGGTGTGGAACTGGATGACGGACGTGCAGAACGGCGTCTTGAACTACATCCTCACCGAGATCCATTTCGGGGACTTCTTCCAGCACAACTGGTTCGCGAGCCCGTTCTCGCAGCTCGCGATGGTCACCTCGATCGTCGTCTGGGGTGCGCTGCCGTTCGTCGCGATCACGACATACGCCGCGCTCTCGCAGGTGCCGCACGAGCTGATGGAAGCGGCGCAGATCGACGGCGCGCGCTCGTGGCAGGTCTTCAAGGACGTGACCTACCCCGTCATCCAGCCCGTGCTCCTGATCTTGACGAGTCTCTCGATCCTCTGGGACTTCGGCGTCTTCACGCAGGCATACCTCCTGATCGGGCAGCCGCACATCCTGCCGTCGAACTACCTCATGTCCGTCTACCTCTGGGAAGAGGCGTATTTCAAGAACGACTACGGGCGCGGCGCCGCGATCTCGATCCTCATGCTCGCCTCGGTCGCGATTCTCAGCCTCATCTACGTGCGCCGGATGCTCAAGGTCGGCGAGGTCGACCGGTGAGGCTCCGTTTGCCACGCAAGCTCGGCTGGGACATCGTCGGCATCGTCGTCTTCGCCGTGATGGCGTTCCCGGTCTTCTGGATGATCTCCACGGCGCTCAAGTCGAACGATCAGATCAACAGCTTGACGCCGACGTGGTTCCCGCTCCATCCCACCCTGACGAACTTCAGCAACGCGATTCACAAGGAGTACTTCTGGTCGGATCTCAAGAACACAATCATCGTCGTTCTCGTCGGGGTCGGGATCGCGATGGTTCTTGCGTTCCTCGCGGCCGTCGCGCTCGCGAAGTACCGCTTCCACGGCCGCCGGCTCTTCGTTCTCCTCATCATCGGCGTGCAGATGATCCCCGGGATCGGCCTGATCATCCCCCTCTACGTGATGCTCGCCGACGTCCCGGTGCTCGGCATCAACCTCGTCGGCAAGCTCACCGGGGTGATCATCATCTACATCAGCTCCGTGCTTGCGTTCTCGGTCTGGGTGCTGCGCGGCTTCCTGCTCGGCATTCCGAAGGAGCTCGAGGAGGCGGCGATGGTGGACGGCTCGACGCGGCTCGGTGCGTTCATCCGCATCCTCCTCCCGCTCGTGGCGCCGGGCCTCGTCGCCGCCTCGGTCTTCGCGTTCATCACGTGCTGGAACGAGTTCATCTTCGCGAACCTCCTGCTCCAGCGACAGGGGAACCAGACCATCACTGTGTGGCTCGCGGGGTACACGGGCGGGCAGACCTACATCGACTGGGGCGGACTTATGGCAGCGTCGACGCTCATCGCGGTCCCCGTTGTGGTCTTCTTCCTCATCGTCCAGCGCAAGATCGCCTTCGGGCTCACGACCGGCGCGGTGAAGGCGTGAATTGGTAATGACCAGAGCGGGCTGCTCATACTTCGGAGTCCGCATCCCGCGGCACGTGCGGCGCGACATGGCCGACCTCGCGGCGCGCGGCTACACGGGCGTGCTCCACACGTTCTCCGAGAACGACCTCGCGTACTACCGCGGCACGATGGCCGAGATCGTCGCGGCCTCGCATGCGGAGGGTTTGTACGTCCAGGCGAGCCCGTGGGGCCTCGGGCGGACGTTCGGCGGCGAGGCCGAGAGCCGTTGGGTTGCTTTCCATCCGGAGGAATGCCAGGTGATGGACGACGGCCGGCGCGTTGCCGCGGCGTGCCTCAACAGCGCCGCATATCGCGATTTCTGCAAGGAGTGGGCCGGCTGGGTGCTCGAGTGCGGCGTCGACGCCGTGTTCTGGGACGAGCCGGCGTGGGTCGTCCCGATCCACGTCGGCGTCGACGACGAGTCGCGCTGGAGCTGTCGCTGCGATCGGTGTGCCGAGCGGTTCGGCGCACCGATCCCCGCCGAGCTGACGCCGGAGGTGCAGGCGTTCCGCGAGGCATCGGTCGTCGACTTCCTCCGCGAGGTCGTGGCGCACGTCACAGCGCGCGGCGGCGCGAACACGATCTGCCTCCTTCCGGCGACCGAGGGCAATCACGGCATCTCGGACTGGAACGACGTTGCCTCGCTACCCGGCCTGACGACGTTCGCGACCGATCCGTACTGGAAGCACTGGAACGAGCCGGCGGGCCCGTTCGTGCGCCGCTTTGCGCGGCTGCTGCGCGAGACGACCGAGCGTCACGGCGTCGCCGCGCAGCTGTGGGTGCCGAGCTTCGGGCTCGTCGCCGACGAGATTCCCGAGCTCGAAGCCGCGCTCGCCGGCGCGCGCGAGGAGGGCGTCGACGATCTCTGGACGTGGGGGTACGAGGCGTGCGGGAACATGACGCATCTCGCGACGCCCGATTCACCGCAGGTGTGGGAGGCGGTGAGCACCGCTCTCACCGGGCGCCCGCAGCTCGCCGTGACCGAGACGGCGCGGCCGGAGCTCGCCGATCTCGACACGCGCCCGACGCGCGAGATCGTCCGGCTCCTCAATGACGGGGACGCATTCGTCCCCGCCGCCGTCGCCGACGCCGGCGAAGCGCTCGCCGCCGCGATCGACGCGATCGCCGCGCGGCTCGCGGGCGGCGGGCGGCTGATCTACGTCGGCGCCGGAACGTCGGGCGCGCTTGCCGCGCTCGATGCCGCCGAGTGCGGCCCAACGTTTGGCTCGCCCCCGGGCGAGGTCCTCGCCGTCGTCGCGGAAGGCGAAGCAGGCGAGGACGACAGCGCGGCGGCGACGACCGCATTGCTCGAGTTGGCCCTCCTTCCCGAGGATTGCGTCGTCGCCGTCAGCGCGTCCGGCTCGACACCGTTCGCGCTTGCGGCCATCGCCGCGGGACGCGAGGCGGGAGCACTCACGGTTGCGCTCACGTGCGTGCGGGGTAGTGCCGCCGGCGCGGCTGCCGAGCACGACGTCGCCGCCGTCGTCGGCCCGGAGGTACTCGCCGGCTCGACGCGTCTCAAAGCCGGCACGGCGCAGAAACTCCTGCTCAACACGATTTCCACCGTGACGATGATCCGGCTCGGTCGCACCTACGGTGGACTGATGGTCGGCGTGGCGCCCGACAACGCGAAGCTGCGCGAGCGATCTCGCCGCAATGTCGTTCTCGCGAGCGGCGCTCCCGAGGAGCAGGTCGATGTGGCGCTCGCCGCGGCAGATGGCGATGCGCGCGTCGCACTTGTCTCGCTCCTCGCTGGCGTCGACACGGATGCGGCGCGGGAACGGCTTGACGCCGCGGGCGGGTCGGTGCGGAAGGCGGCGGAACACGGGCGTAGGCTCGACGGAGCCCGCCCAGGAGCGGAGGCGCCGACATGCGCGGCGCCGGAGCGGGAACTTCCATGAGGCTTGGCGTTGAAGCGGCTCTCGTCCGCGGCCAGCTCGTGCTCGGTGACGTCGAGGTCGAGGACGGCCGGATCGAGGCGGTCGGCCTCGCGGGCGCGAAGCGCGGGAAGGTCGCAGTCCCCGGCTTCGTCGACCTTCAGGTGAACGGCTTCGGCGGGGTCGACTTCCTCTCGGCATCGGAGGAGGACTACGCGCGTGCCGGTGAGGCGTTGCTCAGCACGGGCGTCACGGCGTACCAGCCGACATTGATCACGTCGGCGGAGGCGGCGACGATCGAAGCTCTTCGCGAGATGCCGACGGCCGCGTCCAGGCCCCGCATTCTCGGCGCTCACCTCGAAGGCCCGTTCCTCTCGCCGGAACGGCCGGGCACGCACCCCCCCGAACATCTCCGGGCACCGAACCTCCGAGTCCTCGACCGCCTACTCGAAGCGGGGCCGGTGACGCAGATGACTCTCGCACCGGAGTTGCGCGGCGCGGACGCCGTGATCGAACGGCTGCGCGACCACGGCGTCGTGGTCTCGGCCGGGCACACGAACGCAACCGCCGCTGAGGCAAACCGCGCCTTCGACCTCGGTGTCGGCGCGATCACCCACGTCTTCAACGCGATGCGTCCCATCCGCTCTCGCGACCCCGGCATCGCGGGTGTCGCGCTCACCCGCTCCGACGTCGTCGTGACAGTGGTCGTGGACGGATTCCACCTCGCGGACGAGACCGTGCGGCTCGTCTGGGCATGCGCTGCCGGCCGCGTCGCACTCATCACCGACGCGATAGCCGCTGCGGGAACGTCCATCGACAGCGGCACGTTCCAGCTCGGCGAGGTCGCCGTCGAGGTCGGAGCCGGCATCGCCCCGAGGCGGCAGGACGGCACGCTCGCCGGCACCGTCCTGACGATGATCGACGCGGTGCGCAACCTCCACGCGCTCGGGGTGCCGCTCGAGGCGGCCGTCGGGGCGGCGACCGAGGTTCCGGCACGCCTGCTCGGACGCTCGGACCTCGGCGTCCTCGAGCCGGGGGCGCCCGCCGACGTCGTCATTCTCGACGACCGGCTCGAGATCCAGTCCGTTCTCTGCGGAGGCCGAAGCGGTGTCGTGGCTCGAGACTGAGCTGCGGGCGCAGCCGGAGGCGCTAGGGCGTCTCCTGGAGGGGCAGAGAGACGCCGCCCGCGAGGCGGCGAAGCTCTTCCGCGGCCGTGACATCCGGTACGTGCTCGTCGCCTCGCGGGGCAGCTCGTCGAACGCCGCGCGCTACGCGCAATATCTCCTCGGCCGCGCCCACCGCGTTCCGGTCATGTTCGCGACGCCGTCGCTCTACACGATCTACGGCCAGCCGCCACGTCTCGACGGCGGACTCGTGATCGGGATCTCGCAGTCGGGCGCTTCCCCAGACGTCGTCGCGGTACTCGCCGAGGCCCGCCGGCAGGGGCGGCCGACGCTCGCGCTGACGAACGACCCCGGCTCGCCGCTCGCTGAGGCGGCAGAGGTCGTGCTGCCGCTTGAAGCCGGTGAGGAGCATGCAGTCGCCGCGACGAAGACGTACACGAACTCGCTCGGAGCGGTCGCTCTCCTCTTCTCGGAGATCGGCCGGGACGCTGTCGCGCGAGAGGAGCTCGCACGGATGCCCGAGGCCATGGCGGCGCAGATCGAACGCTCGCTTGGCGATCCCGTCGCGTTCGAGGGATATCGCGACGCCGTCGGCCTCACCGTCGTCGCGCGCGGCGTCAACTACGGCACAGCGTTCGAGATCGCGCTCAAGATTCGTGAGCTCTCCGGTCTGATGACCGAGGCGTACTCGCCGGCCGACCTGATGCACGGCCCGATCGCCGCGATCCAGCCCGGCTGGCCCGTGGTCGTGATCGCGCCGAACGGTCCCGCGCGGCCGACCGTCGAGGAAGTTCTCCCACCGCTGCGCGCGCGCGGCGCCCGTCTTATCGCCGTGTCGGACGTACGCGCCGTCCTCCGCCGCGCCGAGACACCACTGCCGCTCGTGCCCGGCGTGCCGGAATGGCTCAGCCCGCTCACCGCCGTCGTGCCGGGACAGGTGATGGCGCTTCGCCTCACGCTTCTCCGCGAGCTCGATCTCGACAAGCCGCGCGGGCTGCGCAAGATCACGCTCACGACTTAGACGGCGTCGAGCGCCTCGAAGCCGACGAACGCCGCGCCGATCAGACCCGCGGCGGTGCCGAGCTCGGCCTTCGCGATTCGGAACGTGTTGCGCATCGGCTCGAGCGCCTCGCGCCGCGCCACGTCCTCCGCGGGCCCGACGAGGTAGTCGAAAGCCGCGACGCCGAAGCCGCCGCCGAGGAGGACGAGCTCCGATGCGAAGACGTTGACGAACGAGCCGATCCCGGAGCCGAGATAGCCGGCGAGCTCCGTGAGAATCTCCTTCGCTTTCGCGTCCCCCTCGTTCGCGAGCCGGATGAGCCGGTGTGCGTCGGCGGATGGGCCGAACGCCTTGCGCGCCGCTTCCGTCGCGGCTTGACCGCTCACGTACGCCTCGAGGTGGCCGCGCCCGCGGCACGCGCCCTGGCATGGGCGGCCGTCGTGGACGATCGTCACATGGCCGAGCTCGCCGCCCTCGCTGTTACGGCCGCGGAGCGGGGCGCCGCCGGAGATGATCCCGCCGCCGACTCCCGTCCCGAGCGTGAGCATCACGAGATCGTCCACGTCGCGGCCCGCGCCGGCGCGCCATTCGCCGATCGCGGCCGCGTTCGCGTCGTTGTCGAGGCCGACCGGCAGGCCGAACCGCTCGCGCATGTGGTCGCGGAGCGGCGCGTTCTCCAGCGGGAGGTTGACGCACTCGACGACGACGCCACGCTTCTCGTCGATCGGGGACGGCACGCCGAATCCGATCGCTCCGACGGACTCGTCCAGCAGCTCCGCGACCGCGGCCTCGAGCTCGGCGATGACGTGTTCCTGCGAGTCCTGCGGCGTCGCGCGTTCATGCCGGCGGACGACTCTTCCGTCGCGGGTAACGACGCCCGTGAGGATCTTCGTGCCGCCGAGATCGACGCCGATTGCATGGAGGGCTTCCACTAGATCGTCTTGAACTGCTCGAAGGGCTGGCGGCAACTGTTGCAGTAGCGCAGCGACCGGCACGGCGTTGGGCCGAAGATGTTCTCGAGGTGCGTCTCCGTCGAGCCGCAGTACGGGCACTTGTGCACCTGCGATTGGAGCTGGATGAGGCCCCCGCTCTCAGCCCTTAGCGCGGGCGGGGCGAAGCCGGCTTCGCGGAGTTTCTCGCGGCCCGCGGCGGTGATCTTGTCGGTCGACCACGAGTCGTCCTGGATCACGACGACTTCCGCGCCGGGGACTTTCTCTTCCATCGCGCGCTTCATGTACTCGAGCGCCGGACAGCCGAGGAACGTCGGCGTGAACTCGATCCGGACATGTCCGTTCGAGACATCGACCGAGCGGATTACTCCGAGGTCGACGAGCGAGATGACGGGGATCTCGGGGTCCGGGACCTCCGCGAGGAGCTCCCAGACGCGAGCTTCTTCCAATGGGGCCTCTACCACTGCGCGCCGGCAGGAGCCGAGCGCCGGACCTCGGTCATCTCTTCCCACATCGGGGCGAGCGCGTCGGTGTGCGTGCCGCGCTCGACAGGCTCGACCTCGGCGAGACCGACGCGCGTGGCGAGTTCACCGCGCAGCTCCGGCGGGAGCATCCCGAGCGCGTACGGCCAGAGCTCGGCGACGGCCTCCTGGAAACGCGCCTCGTCCTTCAACCGGTCGTGCCACATCTCGGCGTGCATGCGGTGGTACGTCTCCTCCCGGTCGATCTTCGCGGCGAGGCCCGCGACGGCGGGGTCGGCGTCGTTCTTAAGCGCGGCGATCCGGATCTCGTCGGCCGTCTCATAGAGCCAGCGCCGCGCGATCGTGTGCGCCCAGTCGGTGAGGTGGAGCTCGACGAGCGGCGCGCACCGGTATTCCTCGAGCGGCCGGTCGAACGCGAGCGCGTCCGCGTCGCCGTCCTCCCCAACCAGCAGCTGGTAGAGCGCGCGGGCGTGCCCGATCTCGTTCTGCGCGATCGACGAGAACGCGACGTCCTCCTCGAGCATCGGCGCGATGCCCGTCCATTCGGACTCGCGCCAGCCGAGGAAGAGCTCGTCGTCAGCGATCGCGAGGAGCTGTTCCGGCGCGCTCACGTGCCTCCTTTAGTCGTGCCTTGATGGAGTAGCCGTCGACGCGGCGGTACTTGAGGTCGAACTCGTCGGCCCAGTCCTCGACGTCGCGGATCGCGTCGCGCGGCACGAGCCACAGCGCGACCGACTCGCCGCGGCGGCCGTACTGCTCGCGCGCCCACGCCTCCGCGAAGTCCGCGTCGGGCGCGACGACCGAGCCGGCGTGCTCGAACGGCTGGCCCTTCCGTTCGCGGCGGAAGACTTCGAAGACGGGATCGCCGCTCATGCCGCGAGGACGACGTCCCTCACCCACTGCTCCTGGTCGAGGAAGTGCTTGCGGAACTCGAGCCGCTCGACCGTCTTCGGGCCATGTCCGGTAACGACGTGTTTCAGCTCGTCCCAGTCGGGCTCCGTGTACTCCCACACTCCGTCGTCGCGCTTGCGGAGCTTTGGGTCGTGCAGCTCGAGGCCGAGCTCGAGGATCTGCGGCACGTAGCCGTCGAGGAACTGCTGGCGCGCCTCCTCGTTGCCCTGCGACTTGATCCGCCAGTGGTACATCGGATCGTCTTCGGATGGGATCGGGTTCCCGTGGAACTGCATGAGCGGCCCCCACCAGCGGTCGAGCGCCTCCTGCACGAGCTCGAACTGCGCCGGCGTGCCCGTGACCATCGCGAGGATGACGTCGCGGCCGTGGAGGATGTGGAACGACTCCTCCCAGCAGATCTTCTTCATGATCCGCGCGTACGGCGCATACGACGACTTGAGGAGCGCCTTCTGGCTGACGATCGCGGCCGCGTCGACGAGCCACGCGATGACCCCGACGTCGCCCCACGAGTACGTCGGGTAATGGAAGACGTTGTGGAACTTCGCCTTGCCCGAGATGAGGTCGGCCATCATCGCGTCGCGCGGCTTGCCGAGATCCTCCGCGACGCGGTAGATGAGCTGCGAGTGCCCGACCTCGTCCTGCACCTTCGCGGTCAGCGCGAGCTTGCGCTGGAGCGTCGGAGCACGGAGGATCCACTCGCGCTCGGGCAGGACGCCCATGAGCTCGGAGTTCGCATGCATTTCGATGAACTTGATGCACCTCGCCCGGTACTCGTCGGGCATCCAGTCGGTCACCTCGACCTGGCCGCCCGACTGGACGTACTCGAGAAATGCCTGCTCGTCGTGGTGGGAACTTCCGACGCTGCCACGCCCACACCACCTTCCGAACGATCGTTCAGTTTTCCGCATCCTAATGTCTCCAACGCCGCAACGACCTAACGCGTGCCGCCGCCCGCCTCTTCGCGGAGAAGGGCTACCACGGCACGTCGATCGGCGACCTCGCCGAGGCGATGGGCGTGCAGAAGGGATCCGTCTACGCGCACATCGAGTCGAAGGCCGACCTCCTGTGGGACGTCGCGCGCGAGGGATCCGAGGCGTTCCACGCCGCGCTCGACTCGGTGCCTGACGACGGGCCGGTCGTCGAGCGGATTCGCGCGGCGCTGCGCGCTCACCTCCACGTCGTCGCCGAGCAGCTCGACATCGCGACCGTCTTCGTGCGCGAGTGGCGCTACCTCGAGGGTGAGCGGCGCGCCGAGTTCGTCGCCGAGCGCCGCCGCTATGAGGAACGGTTCCGCGCGCTCTTCCGGGAGGGACGCGAGCTCGGCGAGTTGCGCACCGATCTCGACGACGCGACCGCAGCGCTCCTCGCGCTTTCGTCAGTGAACTGGGCGTACACGTGGCTCAAGCCGGGCGCGGAGACGGACGCGCTCGCCGACCGCTTCACCGCGCAGCTCCTCGACGGCATGCGCGGCTACGCGACGCCGTGAGATTGCCGCCGGGCCGGAAGGGGCGTAGGGTCGGCCGCGATGGTCGCCGCCGCGGCTGAGCCGGTCTTCGCGTCCGACCCAACCGAGCTCGGGCTCGGGATCGGCACACCGCAGCGTCAGAGGCGTTGGACCGTCGCGCTGCGCGGCCTGCTCGTTCTGCCGCACCTCGTGGTGCTGCTCGTTCTCACGCTCGTCGCTGCCTATCTCTCGTTCATGGGTTGGTTCGCCGCGCTCGTGGAAGGCCGGATTCCCGCCTGGATCGCCGAGTTCGAGATCGCCGTCATCGCCTACGCCGTGCGCGTGAACGCCTACGCCTTCATGCTCACCGACGAGTACCCGCCCTTCGCGCTCTCGCCCGGCGAGTACGCGATCACCGTGCAGATCGGCGCGTCGCAACTGTCGCGCCTCAAGGTCTTCTTCCGCCTGCTGCTCGTGATCCCGGCGTCCATCGTCACGGCTGTCGTCGGGAGCGGACTGCTCGTTCTGAGCCCGGCGATCTGGCTCGTCGCGCTCGTTCTCGGCCGCACGCCGCAGCCGCTGTTCAACGCGGCGGCGGCCGTCATCCGCTACGAGGCGCGGTACTTCGCCTACCTCACCATGGTCACCGACCAGTACCCACGCCGGGTGTTCGGCGATGCGAAGACGGACTGGACACCGGAGGGCTTCGAGGTGGCCCGTTCGGGCAGAGCAGAGTTGGTCACCGGCTTGATCATCGCGCTGGGCGTCGTCGTACCAATCACGAGCACCGTCGTCATCTACGAGCACGTAAAGCCGGTGCGGAAGCGGGCCGTTGTCCTCGCCGAGTGGAGACTCGGGAACGCCGAGGTGAACGCGGTGGCGGTCGGCCACTGCAATCTCGGGTGCGAGAAGGCGCACGAGGCCGAGCTCGGCCGGGCGTACTTACGGTTTGCGTCAAGCCTTTCGCGCATCAGGTTCTCGGGCGTTCAGCGCAGGCGCGTGCCCGATCTGATTGCCGCGGGCCGGAAGACTCGGAGAGGCTCTGATCTTCGCGTCGACGTTGAAGGACGGTGGCCGAGCAAGGGGCCTCGACCCTGCAGATCCGGGAGATTCGTACGCGTCCTCGCTCTACTACAACGCGGTCGAACACGTGCTCGGCCCTGTGCCGGACTCGCGGCCCTGAAGGCATCATCCGCTAGGTGAAGGTCGTCCTCGTCGTCAATCCGTTCGCGTCGAACGTCACCGAGGAGCGGCTCGGGCGCGTGCGCGAGCAGGTGGATCACGAGCTCGAGGTCGTGCTCACCGAGCATCCCGGCCACGCGACCGAGCTCGTACGCGACGCGTGCGGTCGCGGTGTCGACGCGGTCGTCGTCTTCTCCGGAGACGGCGGTTTCAACGAGGCGCTGAACGGGCTCGAAGGCGACATGCCGATCGGTTTCTTGCCGGGCGGCGGGACGAGCGTCCTGCCGCGCGCGCTCGGGCTTCCGCACGACCCGGTCGCCGCCGCCGCGCAGGTGGCCGACGCGCTCGCGAAGGGGCGCACCCGCCGCATCACGCTCGGTCGCGTCAACGGCCGGCGCTTCTCCTTCTCGGCCGGCGTCGGCATCGACGCCGAGGCGGTGCGCCGCGTCGACGAGATGGGACGCGCCCACGACGGGAAGCGGCCCGGCGACCTCGCCTTCGCGCGCGCCGTCGTCGGGGCGGTCGCGGCGAAACGCGGTCACGTCGACCCCGAGCTCGAGGTCGCAGGCTTCGGTCGCGCGGCCTTCGCTTTCGTCGCGAACGGGAACCCGTACACGTACGCGCGCAACATCGCGATCCCCTTCGTCCCCGACGCGGAGTTCGAGCTCGGCCTCGATTTCGTGGCGCCGACGCGCCTTCGGCGCCGCTCGCTGCTCTGGACGGCATACACGCTCTTCACCGGGAACCCGCGCGCGGGCAAGTTCCTCGTCGGCCACGACCTCGACCGGATCGAGATCCGCTGCGACCGGCCGCTGCCGCTGCAGGTCGACGGGGAGGATCTCGGCGACGTCGAGGAAGCCGTCTTCGAGGCGGAGCGTGGCGTCGTATCCGTCCTCGTCTAGATACTCCAATTTGGAGTAGTGTGCGGTCGTGATTCAGACCGCGAACGCGAGCTTGACCACGACCGAGGCGGCCGTCCTCGCGCTCCTCGCGATCGAGGGAGAGCAGTCGCCGTACAACCTGACGAAGGCGGTCGAGCGCGCCATCGGCCACATCTGGACGCCCGCGAAGAGCGGGCTCTACGCCACGCTGCCGCGGCTTGCGAAGGACGGCCTCGCGGTGAAGCGTGGGCGGCTCTACCGCATCTCGCCGGCCGGGAGCGAGGCGCTCGACGGCTGGCTCTCGACGGTCGAGCCCGGTGCGCGAGACACGTTCTTCCTCAAGCTCTTCGTCGGCGGGCTGACGACGCCCGGCGTTCTCCTCGAGCACGTCGAGCAGTTCACGGCCGACACGGAGACGCGCCTCGAGGCGCTGCGGGAGATCGAGCCGACGAATTCGAACACCGGTCACGACTGGTACCACCGGCATCTGCTCCGCTACGGGATCGAGCGAGCGGAGCACGAGCTCGCGTGGGCGGAGGGCGTCGCACAGGCGCTCGAGAGCGGGCCACGATGATCCGCCTCGCTGCGATCGCCGCGACCGTGCTGTTCGCCACCTCCGGTTACGGCGGCGACGCGACGCTGATCCAGCAGCAGCTGCCGCTCATCCACCCCGGCGTGGATGTGAACGCATTCGATGCCGCCGCTGCCGCGCTGGAGGCGAAGCTCCCCGGACTCACGGAGGACGAGGCTGACATCGGCTTCATGGAGCTCGTCGCGTCGCTCGGCAACCGCAATGGGCATACGGGCATCTTCCCGCTAGACCCCGGCAATGCCCGCGCGTTCCACGAGTACCCGTACCTCGTCTACGAGTTCGCGGACGGCGTTTACGTCATCGGCCAGCTCGACGGCTCCGATCTGATCGGCGCGCGCCTCACGGCCGTCGGTGGCATCCCGATCGAGCAGGTGCTTGCACAGGTGAAACCGCTCGTACCGCACGACAACGAGACGACCGGCGTCGCGCTCTTCCGCCCGATGTACCTGCTCAACGCGGAGGTGCTGGACGGGCTCGGAATCGATCCGGCGTTCACGTTCACGCTGCGCAACGGCGATTGGGCCGAGCGGACGCCGGCGGCTGTGAGCGCCGCGTGGTACTCGCAGGCGTTCCAGAGCTTCAACCGGATGTGGCCGCGCGGCAAGAACCACGCGCGCGACCGGCACCGGGCCACGCGAGTGTCGCTCCTCGCGCACGGCCGCGCCGTGTACCTCGCGTACAACACGACGACCGTCTGGACGACCGGCGTCTCTGCCCGATCGCGCGGCTCGCGTCGAAGGCGAAAGTGAAGCGCGTCGTCGTCGATCTCCGGAACAACGGCGGCGGCGACAACCACACGTATCCGCCGCTGATCGCGACGCTGAAACATCTCGCGCACGAGCACAAGCAGATCGTGGTGCTCGCCGGCCGCGAGACGTTCTCCGCTGCGGCGAACTTCATGGCCGATCTCGAGAGGGCGACTCGCTACCTCCTCGTCGGCGAGGACAGCGGAGGTGCGCCGAATCTCTACGGCGACGTCCAGCCCCTCGATCTGCCGGAAACGGGGCTCCGCGTCGAGGTTGCCACGGTCTGGTGGGTGAAGAGCAAGCGCGGCGCGAAGGATCCACGCGTAGCGTTCCGGCCCGACGTCGTCGTGCCACCGACGGCGAAGGCGTACTTCGCGGACCGCGACCCTGCGCTCACCGCGGCGCTGACGGCGCGGTTCTCGAAGGCTCACCGCGTGCACTGAACAATTACGCTGCCCCGGTGGCGACGGTGGACGAGTTCGAGTTGCGGCGCGTGCTCGACGAGGAGCGCGAGGTCGACGGCCTCGGCCCCGACGAGCTGCTCGCGATCTACCGCTCGCTGATCCTCCTGCGGACGTACGACGAGCGCTCGGTCGTCTTCCACCGCCAGGGCCGCATCGGGACGTACGCGATCTTCTGGAACCACGAGGCGATGCAGGCCGGATCGGTGCACGCGCTCGCCGACGGCGACTGGATCTTCCCGAGCTACCGCGAGTCGGCGATCGGGCTGCTGCGCGGGCTGCCGGTGAGCACGGTGTTGCAATGGTGGCGCGGCCATCCCGCCGGCTGGTGGAACCCCGCCGACTACCGCGTCGCGTCGATCTGCGTCCCGATCGCGACGCACGTGCCGCACGCAGCGGGACTTGCGTGGGGGGAGAAGCTCAAGGGGCGCGACACCGTCTCGATCGCGTACTTCGGCGACGGCGCGACGAGCGAGGGCGCGTTCCACGAAGGCGCGAACTTCGCCGCCGTGATGCAGGCGCCGGCGATTCTCTTCTGCAACAACAACCAGTGGGCGATCTCGACGCCGATCTCGGCGCAGACGCGCGCCGAGACGCTCGCGGCGAAGGCGGCCGGGTACGGGATGCCGGGCGTGCGCGTCGA
Source organism: uncultured Actinomycetes bacterium (assembly GCA_963767525.1). Classification (GTDB taxonomy): domain Bacteria; phylum Actinomycetota; class Thermoleophilia; order Gaiellales; family Gaiellaceae; genus Palsa-739. Next base: position 491,657 of record CAVYEH010000001.1, on the reverse strand, counting down.
CGGCGGCGACGTGCTCGCCGTGTTCGAGGCGACGCGCGAGGCGGTAGAGCGCGCACGCTCGGGCGGCGGGCCGACATTCATCGAGGCGGTCTCCTACCGCGCCGCGCCGCATGCGACCGCCGACGATCCGCGCGCGTACATCGACATGGATCGCGTCGCGCAGGAGCGCGAGAACGAGTGCGTCGGGCGCTACGAGCGCTATCTCCGCGCGCTCGGCGTGCTCGACGACGCGACGGCCGAGGAGATCAAGAACGAGGCGCTCGAGCTCATGCGCGCCGGGATCGCCGAGGCGGAGGCCGAGCCGGAGCCCGATCCCGAGCTCGTCTTCGACAATGCCTACGTCCTGCCGCCGCCGAACATGCGGGAGGGCTGGGATGGCTGACCTTTTCATGGTGGAGGCGATCAATGACGGCTTCCACGTGGAGCTCGCGCGCGACGACTCGGTCATGGTCATGGGCGAGGACGTCGGCCGCGCCGGCGGCGTCTTCCGCGCGACGGCCGGGCTCCGCGAGCGCTTCGGCGAGAACCGCTGCGTCGACACGCCGCTCGCCGAGGCCGGGATCCTCGGCAGCGCGATCGGGCTCTGCATGGCCGGCTGGAAGCCGGTTTGCGAGATGCAGTACGACGCGTTCTCGTATCCGTGCCTCGACCAGCTGATCACGCACGTCGGCCGCTACCGCTGGCGCACCGGCGGGAAGATGGAGTTCCCGCTCGTCGTGCGGATGCCGTACGGGGGCGGGGTGCAGGGCCCCCGAGCTGCACGACGACTCGCCCGAGGCGTACTACGTCCATACGCCGGGCGTGAAGGTCGCGATCCCGTCGACGCCGGCCGACGCGAAAGGGCTGCTCGCGGCGGCGATCCGCGACCCCGATCCCGTCGTGATCCTCGAGCCGAAGCTCATCTACCGCGCCGAGAAGCAGGACGTTCCCGAGGGCGAGCACGTCGTCCCGCTCGGGCAGGCGCGGCTCGCGCGCGAGGGGACCGACGTGACGCTCGTTGCGTACGGCGCGATGGTTCCCGTGTGCGAGCGCGCAGCCGACGCTTTGTCGGGCGAGGCGTCAGTGGAAGTCCTCGACCTCCGCTCGCTCCGCCCGCTCGACGAGGACGCGCTCCTCGCGTCGGCCGCGAAGACGGGCCGCGTCGTCATCGTGCAGGAGGCGCCGCGCACGGCCGGCTTCGGCGCCGAGCTCGCGGCGATCCTCGCGGAGAAGGCGATCCTCGACCTCCACGGGCCGGTGCTCCGTGTCACGGGCTTCGACGTTCCGTACCCGTACTGGAAGATCGAGGACTCGTACATGCCGTCGGTCGAGCGCGTCGCGGCGGCAGCGCGAAAGCTGCTCGAGTTTTGATCCACGAGCTCCCGCTCGAGGAGGCGACCGTCCACGGCTACTTCTCGCGGGACTTCGAGCCGGTGCTTTCGGTCGATCCCGGCGACGGCGTCCGCTTCCAGTCGCTCAATGCGGGCTGGGAGTGGGAGCCGCGCGTGCAGCGCTTCCCGCGCGACGGGGGGCACGCGCTCAACGGGCCGATCGAGGTGCGTGGCGTGAAGGCGGGACAGACGCTCGCTGTGCGCGTGGACGAGGTGACTCCGCGACCGTGGGGGCTGACGATCGCGGACGAGGAGCCGTTCTGGTGGGAGCTCGGCGGCGAGAGCTGGCGGCTGAACCAGCACACCGTTGCCTCGGCGTCCATTCCTCGGCGTGATCGGGATGCCGCCGCCCGAGCCGGGCTTGCACTCGACGATCCCGCCGCGCCGCTGGGGCGGGAACATCGACTGCAAGGAGCTCGTCGCCGGCGCGACCCTTTATCTGCCTATCCCCGTCGATGGCGCATGGCTCATGGCGGGGGACGGGCACGGCGCGCAGGGCGACGGCGAGGTGTCCGGCACCGCGATCGAGTGCCCGCTCGAGCGCGCGACGCTGACGCTCGACGTCACCGACCGCGAGCTCCGCTCCCCGATCGCGCGCACCGCCGACGCCTGGCTCGCGTTCGGCTTCGACGCCGATCTCGACGTCGCGGCGGAGCAGGCGACCGAGACGATGCTCGACCTCATGGAGCTCGAGCTCGGGATTCCGAGGCCCGAGGCGCGTGCCCTCGCGAGCGTGACCGTCGATCTGCGGGTGACGCAGGTCGTCAACGAGGTGAAGGGCGTCCACGCCATACTCCCGGCGTGAGCTACGAGTTCAAACTCCCCGACCTCGGCGAGGGCCTGACCGAGGGCGAGATCGCCCGCTGGCTCGTCGCCGAGGGAGACGAGATCGCCGAGGACGCGCCGCTCGTCGAGATCGCGACGGACAAGACGACGGTCGAGATCCCGTCCCCGGCGGCGGGAAAGGTCACGCGGATCCTCGTCGAGGAGGGCGCCGTCGTCCCGGTCGGAACGGTGCTCGTCGTCATCGGCGGCGACGGCTCCGAACCTGCGCCTGCGGCACCCGCAGCCGCTCCCCCAGTCCCAACGAGACACGTCCAGTCGTCTGACGACGGGACAGGTCCCGAAGGGACAAAAGTGCGCGCGACGCCGCTGATCCGGAAGGTCGCGGCCGAGCTCGGCGTCGACCTCGCAAACGTCACAGGCACGGGGCCGCAGGGCCGCATCACAGAGGAGGACGTTCGCGCGGCGGCGGCGGCCGGGCCGGTACCAGGTACCGCGACGGAAGGGTCACGAGTTGCGCTCAGAGGTGTGAAACGCCAGATGTTCGAGCACCTGACGCGCGCCCACGAGATCCCCGCCGTGACATGGGTCGAGGAGTGCGACTTCTCCGGCGTCGATCTGAAGACGCTGCTCCCGCTCGTCCTCCAAGCCGTCGTCGAGTCGCTGAAGGAGTTCCCCGAGCTCAACGCGCGCGTCGACACCGCCGAGTCGACAGCGGCGACCTCGTGCTGCTCGACCGCTACGACCTCGGGATCGCCGTCCAGACCGAGCAGGGCCTCGTCGTCCCGGTCGTCCACGGCGCCGACACGCGCTCGCTCGACGAGCTCGACGCCGAGGTGCGCCGCCTCGCCGAGGCCGCGCATGCCGGCACGCTCAAGCCGGAGGAGCTCCGCGGCGGGACGTTCACGATCACGAGCGCCGGCAAGGCCGCCGGCCTCTTCGTCACACCGCTCATCAACCATCCCGAAGTCGCGATCCTCGGGATCCACCGCATCGAGCAGCGCGCAGTCGTTCGCGACGGCGAGATCGTCGCGCGCACGATGGGGAACATCTCCGTCACGTTCGACCACCGCGTCATCGACGGCAAGCGCGCCGCCGACTTCGGCCTCGCGGTCATCGCCCGGCTGCAGCCGTAGCGATACCTTTGCGGCATGGGAACGTGGTATTGGATCGGTGTCTGCGTCGGGATCGGCGTCGCCATCGGCGTGTTCTTCGCCGCCTTCTGGGGGACGCGGCGCGATTCGATGATCCTCGTGCCGGTTCTCGCGCTTGTGTGCGGCCTCATCGCCGGTTGGGCGATCTCGAACTGGCGGCCCGGTAACTGGGGCGACCGCGGCGCGGCGATCGCGGGAGTGATCTGCGGCCTGCTCGGAGCCGTGCCCATCGTCGTCGGCGCGTTGCGCCGCGGCGGCGAGCGCAGCGGGACGGTGGTGCTGCTCGCCGGAGCGGCGATCGTGCTTGCCGTCATCGCGTTCATCCCGGTCGTCGGCTACGTCGTCGCCGTCGTGCTCCCGCTCCTCGCGCTTCTCCTGCGCCGCAGGAAGCCCGAGCGCTACGCGGGTCTCCGCACGCTCGCGAAGGACTAGACGGTGCCGAAGAAGCTCGTCCTGATCGTCGTGGACGGGATGACGCCGGAGGCGTTCGAGCACGGCGTCGAGACCGGCCGCGCGCCGGCGCTCGCGTACCTCGCCGCGCACGGCGAGTACCGCCGCGCGACGTCCGTCTTCCCCTCGCTCACGCCCGTCTGCCTCTCCTCGATCGCGACCGGCGCCGGCCCCGACGTCCACCACATCCCCGGGCTCGCGTGGTGGAACCGCGAGGAGAAGCGGATCGTCGAGTACGGCTCGTCGTTCTCGGCGCTGCGGAAGGCGGGCTTCTCGCAGGGCGTCATCGACACGATCGTGAACATGAACGAGCACCATCTGTCGCGCGACGCGACGACGGTGTACGAGGCGCTCGAGGACGCGGGCTTCGTCGCCGGCGCGATCAACATCACGTGTTACCGCGGCCGGCACCGCTACGCCCCGACCGTCCCCGGCCTGAGCCGGCCGGTGCACGGGCCGAGCCGCTTCTTCTTCTACAACCTCTACGAGTCGGACCGGACGGGCGCGCCGTCGGTCGCCCGCGGGCGCAAGGTCGGAGCCGTCGACGCGTACGCCGCCGGTGTCGGGCGCTGGCTCGTGACGCGCGACGGCTTCGACTTCCTCGTCTACTACCTCTCCGACTACGACTTCGCGTCGCACGCGCACGGCCCGGTCGGCGCGATCGACGTCGCGCTAGAGCGGGTCGACGCGTCGATCGCTTCGCTGCTCGTCGCGGCGGGCGGGCCGGAGGAGTTCCTCGTCCCGTTACGCCGTGATTCTCCTGTCCGATCACGGCCAGACGGACGTCAAGCAGGTCGCGCGGCTCGAGCCGCACTTCGCGGATCTCAAGGGCGAGGTCGTCGTCACCGCGTCGAACCGCGCGGGACAGGTCTACCTCCTGCCCGGCGCGAAGGTCGACGCCGCCGAGCTCGCGCGTCGGCTCGATCGGGAGCCGGCGGTCGAGGTCACGCTCCGTCGCGACGGGGACGTTGCGGTCGCGCGCCGTGGCGGTGAGGACTTCCCGGCGGCCGAGCTCGAGCACCCCGACGCGGCCGAGCGCGTGCGCGCCGCGCTCGCGAACCCGAACGCGGGCGAGCTGCTCGTCTCGGCGGCGCAGGGCTGGGAGCTCGTCGACCTCGGCGGCCGCCACCACCTCGGCGGCGGCAGTCACGGCTCCCTCGTCGCCGGCGACTCGTTCGTCCCGCTTCTCACGATCGGCGTCGAAGCGGCGCCCGCGCGCATCACCGAGGTCACCCCCGCCGTCCTCGAGCACTTCGGGGTGCGACGTGCGCGCTGAGTCGCGCGAGTCGATGGTCGAGTGGCAGCTTCGCGGCCGTGGCATCGCGGACGAGGCGGTGCTCGCGGCGATGGCGCGCGTGCCGCGCGAGCTCTTCGTCCCCGAGGAGTTGCGGGACGAGGCGTACACCGACTTCGCGCTCCCCATCGGCGCGGGCCAGACGATCTCGCAGCCGTACATGGTCGCGGTCATCTGCGAGCAGCTCGCGCTCGGTGCTGGAAGAACGGAACGCGTGCTCGACGTCGGCACCGGCTCCGGCTACCAGGCGGCGGTGCTCGCCGAGCTCGCCGCGGAGGTGCACACGATCGAGCGGATTCCGGAGCTCGCCGAAGCCGCGCGCGCGAACCTCGCGGCCGCGGGCTACGCCGAGCGGGTCGAGCTGCACGTCGGTGACGGGACACGTGGCCTGCCGGAGCACGCTCCTTTCGCCGGTATCGCCGTCGCTGCCGCAGCGCTCGAGCCGCCTCCTGCGCTCTACGACCAGCTCGAGCCGCGCGGGCGGCTCGTCGTGCCCGTCGGCGGTTCGGAGGAGCAGTGGCTCGAGGTCGTCGTGCGAACGGAGGAAGGCCCGGCCGTGCGGCGCAGCATCCCGTGTCGCTTCGTCCCGCTCGTCGCGGGGAGATGACCTCCGCCCGCCGATGTCCGCAGTCCGACCTGAGCGGCTACCCTCGCCCCGAGTGGAAGGACCTGCCGTAACGCTCCCGCGTCGTCGCAACCGGCTCGCCGCTTCGCTGAGCTCCGTGCGCAACTGGCAGCAGCTCGCCAAGTTCGCAGTCGTCGGCGCGGTCGGCGCGCTCATCAACCTCGCTCGTCTACCGCACCCTCGTCCGGGCTGGACTCCACTACCTCGCGGCCGGGACGTGCTCGTTTCTCGTCGCGGTGACGAGCAACTACACGTGGAACCGGCTCTGGACGTTCCGCGCCCAGCGCGGCCATCTCGGCGTGCAGGGGATGCGCTTCTTCGTCGTCTCGCTCGCGGCGCTCGGCGCGAACCTCCTCCTCCTCGAGCTCCTGATCGGTGTCGGTGGCCTCAACCAGGTGCTCGGGCAGGCGATCGCGATCGTTCTCGTCACGCCGCTCAACTTCGTCGGCAACAAGCTCTGGTCGTTTCGGCGGCACAAGAAATAGCGTTCGGCCGGTGAGGCGAAGCCTCTACCCAAAGAGAGTTGTGAGGCGCAGCCTCTTTCTCGCAGGTGCCCTGTTCGCGCTCGCGGCCGCACCGGCTGCGTTCGCGGCGGGAGGGACGACGACCACGCCGGCGATGCCGTCCTACGACGGCCACGGCCGGCTCATCCAGACGCCGTTCGTCCCGCAGTTGCAGCAGCTCGTCGGCCCGAAGCTCACGAAGCTCCAGGCGCTCCGCCTCGTCGAGCACGACCCGAAGGTCGCCGCCTGGCTGTCGCGGTATCCGGCGAAGGGGCTGACGACCGAGGCGACGTACGCGCGCGGACCCCAGCAGTGGACGATCAAGATCTGGTGGGGCCCCGCCGGCGAGATCGCCCAGGGCGTCGTCTTCGACCCGACCGGCGGCGTGACGGAGGCGTGGACCGGCCCGCAGGTCGCGTGGGGGATGGCGCGCGGCTCGCCCGGCGCGTTCGGCGGCACCGCGATCAACGACCCGTGGGTCTGGGGAGCGTTCTGCCTCGTCTTCCTGCTCGGGCTCGGCGACTGGAAGCGGCCGTTCTCGCTCCGCAACCTCGACCTGCTCTTCCTCCTCTCGCCGACGGCGTCGCTCTGGTACTTCAACCAAGGCCACGTCTTCGCGGCGGTGCCGCTCTTCTATCCGCTCCTCGTCTGGGTCGTGCTGCGCGGGATCTGGATCGGGACGCACAACCGCGGCACGCCCGGTGCGCCGCGCTGGCCGGTCTGGGTGCTGATCGTCGCGACGATCTTCCTCGTCGGCTTCCGCGTCGGGCTCAACGCCGAGCGCTCGAACGTCATCGACGTCGGCTACTCCGGCGTGATCGGCGCCGAGCGGATCGTCCACGGGAAGGCGCCGTGGGGGAACTTCCCGCAGGACACGACCAAGTCGAACGGCGACCCGAAGACGTGCTCGAAGACCGACACCGAGATGCGCATCCAGACGAACGGCGTGTGCGAGCGCGCGAACCCGCTCGGCGACACGTACGGCCCGACCGCGTACGAGGCGTACATCCCGGCGTACCTCATCACGGGCTGGAGCGGGAAGTGGGACGACCTCCCGACTGCGCACGTCACGGCGATCCTCTGGGATCTCCTGACGATTCTCGGGCTGTGGTTCGTCGGGCTGCGTTTCGGCGGGCGGCGGCTCGGCGCGGTGCTCGCGTTTGCGTGGGCGGCGTACCCGTTCACGCAGTACGTCTCGAACTCGAACACGAACGACGCGATCATGCCGTGCCTCCTCGTCTGGGCCTTCTGGCTCGTCGGGAGACCCATCGGGAGCGGGGTGCTGGCGGCCGCGTCGGGCTGGACGAAGTTTGCGTCGCTCATCGTCGCGCCGCTCTGGCTCACGTACCCGACCGGCCGCGTGAACCGGCGCTTCGTCGTCGGCTTCCTCGCGGGGACGCTCGCGGTGTTCTCGATCCTCTTGCTCGACCCGCACCCGATCCACGAGATAGCGACGTTCTGGCACCGCACGGTCGGCTATCAGTTCGGCCGCGACGCGCCGTGGTCGCTCTGGGACTGGCGGCAGTACCACGCCCGCGGCCTGCCCGACTTCAGCATGGTCCAGAACCTTCTCCAGGGGATGCTGCTCGCCGGCGCGATCGCCGTCGCCATCGTGCCGCGCCGCAAGTCGCCGCTCCAACTCGTCGCGTTCACCGCGGCGCTCCTCGCGGGGTTCGAGATCGTGCAGACGTACTGGCTCTACACGTACATCCCGTGGTTCTTCCCGTTCGCCGCGATCGCGATGCTCGTCCCCGCGTCGGGACTGCGGAGCCTCACGAGTCGTCCGGATCCGGTCGTCGCGCCTGTAGTTGCGCCGCCGCTTGACAATCCCGACTAGTGCTAGCAATACTGGTTTCATGACGATACGCCTTCCGCGCCTGCCGATGAGCATCGACCCGTTGATCGGGGAGGCCAGGCAGCGAGCGCGCCGCCGCCGGCTGCTTCTCGGTGCGCTCTTCGCGGGAGTAGTCGCGCTCTCCCTCGCTCTCTCTTTCGGGTTGCGGCACAGCGGGCCACGGCTCGAAGCGTTTCGCAGTAGCAGCGGCCGCTGGATTCCCGCGGGTGTGGAGGAGATCGACGTTCGCGCGCCGAACGCCGCCTTCGGCGCCCCACCCATCTCCCTCCGCGTCATTGACCCTTCCCAGGTGAAGCAGATCGTCGGGTGGTTCAACGGGCTCACGGCAAACCGCCCCGGCAGCCCGGGTTGCTTGGGTGGTTATGCCGCGACCGTGAGCTTCACGTTCCGCAGTGCGAGTGGCGTGGCACTGGCAACGGCGAACAGCTCTCCTCTGCCGACCGGGTCCTGCGACCCCGTCTTCTTCAAGGCCGGCGCGAAGCCGCACGCGCTCCTGTTCGATCCGAGGGGAGCGAGCTCGTTCATCACCCGTGTGCGGCAGCTTCTGGGAATCAGCCGCACGTTCGTGCTCTACGGCGGCTAGGCAGCTATCCGTCGACGCGGATCGCTTCGATCCCGCGAGCCTTCCCGTCGTCGGTGCACGTGACGACGACGCCCTCGAGTCGCACGCCGCCTTCGGCGGGCTCGAAGCGGACGGGCATGCGATCCCGCATCCGGGAGATAGCGAGCTCTGACTTCACGCCGATGACGGAGTCGTGCGGGCCGGTCATGCCGGCGTCCGTGATCGCCGCCGTCCCGCCGGGCAGGACGCGCGCGTCGCTCGTCTGCACGTGCGTGTGCGTCCCGACGACGGCGGTGACGCGGCCGTCGAGCCACGTTGCCATCGCGACCTTCTCGCTCGTCGCCTCGCCGTGGAAGTCGAGGAAGACGACCGGCGCGGCGGCGCGCGCCTCCTCGACGAGCGCGTCGACCATCTCCCACGGCGAGACCGGCGTGTCGAGGTACAGCTGGCCGAGGAGATTGAGCACAGCGACGCGCACGCCGTTCCGAGCCTCGACCACGGCCATGCCGCGACCCGGCGTCTTCGCTCCCTGGTTCGCGGGCCGGATGACACGCTCGCTCGCGGCGAGATAGGCGCCGATGCCGCCGCGGCGGTACGTGTGGTTGCCGAGCGTCACGACGTCGGCGCCGGAGGCGAGGAGCTTGTCGGCGAGCTTCGGCGTGATCCCGACTCCGTCGGCGATGTTCTCGCCGTTGACGATCGCGAGATCCGCGTCGTAGCGCTCGCGCAGCGCCGGGAGGTTCTCCTCCACGGCACGGCGGCCGGCGGGGCCGACGACGTCTGCGAGAAAGAGGAGGTTCAACTCACTGTGACGGCCGGCGCGGCGCGAACCTCGATCGTGACGTGGTTGCCGCCGTCGTTCGTGTACTTCGCGAGCGCCTGCTCCTCGACGCTTGCGAGGTCGACCACGCTGCCGAGCTTCGTCGCGCCGCTCACGACCGCGCTTCCAACCGTGAGAGCCGAGTCCGCGTTGATCTGCGAAACCGCCACGACGATCGACGACGCGCTCTGCGGCTCGATGTCGATCTCGGACCCGTACTGCTTGCCCATGACGATGAACGGGCGGATCGCGGCGACGACCCCGTCGACCGGCGAGTACACCGCCGTTCCGGCCATGGCGCCGACGTCGAGCGCGTTCGTTCCTCCGCCGCCGAGCTGATACCAGCGCGGGTTGCCGCCGCCGCCGCCGAAGATCCCGTGCACGACGCGTGAGACGAGCCCCTCGTTCGCCTGGTGGCCGTACGGCGTGAGCGGGACGGCGTCGCTCGCGGCGCTGTACCCGATCGCGGTCACGAGAGCCTGCGGGATCGGGAGCTGCAGTTGAAGCGGGCCGCGCAGCGCAACGATCTCGGGAGACGGCCGCGACTGCGCCAACGCGAGCGTGTTCGCGTCGATCGACACGCGGGGCGGGCTGCTATGGCCGCCGAAAGCGACGAGGGCGAGAGCGACGACGAACACTGCGGCGAGGAGCGCGAGGAGGGCGAACCGGCGAGCTCTGCGGGCCGAGCGCGCCTGGCGGCGCTCGATCCTTTTCCTCGGGGCGATCCTGTGCCGGGGTTCGATCCGCCGCCTCCCGTTGGGGCGCGAGGACGGCATGTCTCCTGCACCCTAGTAGCTCCGTCCGATCGCGCGGGAACCATCGACCTCGTGGAACGTGCCCGCTCGATCCGGATTCAGGTTCCGCGCTGGGTGCAGCTCGTATCGCTGCCGCTCGCGCTGCTGCTTCTCTGGTCGGTCGCCGGAGCCGTGCGCCACGTTCTGTTCCTCTTCCTCGTCGCGTTCCTCATCGCCCTGCTTCTCAACCCGATCGTGCGTGCTTTCGGGAAGGCGTGGATCCCGCGCGGGGTGGCGATCGCGCTCGTCTACCTCTCGTTCGCGGCGGCGCTCGCGCTCGCGACGATCCTGCTCGCGACGATCGTCGTCCAGCAGACGAAGACGGCGTCGCATCGCGTCGACCACTACTTCACCGTGAAAGCGGGGTTTCCACGGCAAACGGGAGCCGAGCACGATCTCACCCGCTTCCAGGCGTGGCTCAACCGGAACCGCCTGAGCAGCATCCACGTCGAGAAGCAGGGGGACAAGTTCCTCAAGACCGTCGGCCTGAAGGACGTCCAGAAGTACACGGGCCGCGCGATCAGCTGGGCGGAGGGCGCCGGCGTTGCCGTTGTCACGCTCCTCTTCGACATCTTCTTAGTCGTCGTGGTCTCGATCTACATGCTTCTCGACGTGCAGCGATGGTCGGAGGCCAGCAACCGCCGCTTCCCGCCGCGACCGGGGGGCTCGGGCTTGATCGAGAGGATGGAGCAGGCGGTGGCGAGCTACGTGCGAGGCCAACTCCTCCTCTCACTGATCGTCGGCGTCAGCGTCGGGGTCGGGATCTGGATCCTCGACCTGGTCGGCCTCTTCCCACAAGGCGGGAAATACGCCGTGGCCTTCGGTGCGTGGGCCGGCATCACCGAGCTCATCCCGTACATCGGCCCGTGGCTCGGCGCTATTCCGCCGGTGCTGTACGCGCTCGTCCAGAACCCGCTCTCGGCCGTCTGGGTGGCGCTCCTCTTCCTCGTCATCCAGCAGCTCGAGGGGCACGTCATCGTTCCGAACGTCATGGGCCGCTCGCTGCGGCTCCATCCGCTGCTCGTCATCTTCGGCCTGCTCGCTGGCGGCGAGATCTACGGCTTCCCGGGGATCCTCGTCGCGCTGCCGCTTCTCGCCGCGGCGACGGCGGCGTATGAGTTCTTCCACGAGCGCGTCGAGTTCGAGACGTGGACGGACGGGAAGCCGCTGCAGGACGTCGACGTCGAGCTCGAGTAGGAGGCGGGTCTAGAGGCGCGAGCTGACTCTTGGCTGTGGGGGGTTTATGCTCCGCGGTTGTGGCGGAGCGCAGTTGAGGACGCCGAGGGATCGCGGTTGGAGAGCTGCGGCGTTCGTTGCTGCCGCCTTGCTCGGCGTCCTGGCCGGGATCGGAGCCTTCGCCGCCTCGGCCCATGCGGACGGGGCAGCGAACCGCGCCGGCTGGCACATACCCGACTGGTGGCCTCAATGTCTCCAGACCTTCGATTCGTCGATCCGGTTCATGTCGTGTTGGCCCGACTTCAACGACCCCGCCAACGGCGGACAGTTCGTCTATGGGACAGTGCGGTACGCGAACGGCGGCCTCCCCCTGACGTATTCCAACTTGCCGCCGACCGTCGACATCGGCATGTCCAACGCCGACACCGATCCGTATTCGCACGATCGCGGTGCGGCGACACCGGCCGGTTCGTTCGGGCTCTACGTCATGCCCGTCCCCGGCTCCGATCCGGTGCAGATAGCCGGGCGCGAGACCGACGCGGCCTTCGAGGGCACCTACGCGGTGTTCCCGTCGGGAACCTTCGGGCATCCGGACAGCGGCGGGATCAGTGCCGACAGCGCTTGGTCGTCGTCGCCCCAGACGGTGGCCCCCACTGCGGGGACGGCCGACGAGATCGATCTCGTGATCCCCTCCCCGCCGGAAGTAACGGGTAAGTGCCTGCCTACACCCGGTTCTCCTCCGGGAACGGTCACCTGCGACGCGAAGCAAATCTATGAGGCCGACAGCACCCAGGATCCGGGCTACACGTGGACGTGGCCTGACGGGTCGACGTCGGCGGGCTCCCACGTCACGCATGTCGTGCCCGAAGGCCCCTTCTCGGTCGGCCTGTTCGCGGACGCCGGCGGCGGCTGGACCGAGAACACCTCGGTGTCGGGAGACACGCGACCCTGCAGCGGCCAGTGCTTGACCGTCGAGAGCATCACGACGACGCCCGACGCACCGGTGGTCGGTCAGCCCTTCACCGTCCACGTGCAGGTCTTCAACAACTCGCCCGACGATCTCACCGACGTATACCCGTCGTTCGTCGCCGTTGACCCCAACGACGGAACCCTGACGAAAACGGCTGGGCCGGATCCCCCAACGGTGGATCTCGTGGGTGGGAACCAGACCTTCGACTACACGATGGTGGCGACCGAGGCGCAGACGTACACCCTCACCTTCGACGTCCACGGGATGGACGGTGAGGTCGACGTCTCCGACGGGTCCTTCTCGCAGGACGTCGAAGTCGGCGACCACGCGCTCATCACGTCGATCACCGACAACGCCACCGGGAACGACACGACCTCGATGGCCGCGAAACACGATCTGACGATCACGGGCAGCGGTTTCACCGGGGTCACGAAGGTGTTCTTCGCCCGCCCAGGAGGCGGCAGCGTGTTCGAGGGTGTGCCCGTCACGCCCGACTCCGACACGCAGATCACGGTCCCGGCGCCCGACATGGGCACGTACGCCGACGAGGTCGCCAGCGATGGCCGGCTTCACACCGAGGTGACCGTGGGGGTGCCCGACGACACCCAGCCCGAAGGCTTCCTCGAATCCAATTCGGTGCCGTTCGACTTTCTCGCACCCCTGGTGTCGTCGGTGCAGGGTCCTGCCGGGTGAGGTGTCGGGGTCGATCGTGGGTGGTTATGACCTGACGATCACCGGGTCCGGGTTCTTGGGAGCGACGAACTTGGCGTTCCTCGTGGGTGGCGATCAGGTCAAGACGATCACGTTGGATGCGCCGTCGAGCTCGGACAGCGAGATCACGATCAAGGCGCCGGACTTGTCGGCATTGGCGGATCTGGCCGCGGCACACGGCGGGTCGCTGAACGCGACGATCGCGGTTGGAGTGCCGGACGACACCGCGCCGGGCGGCTTCGTGTCTAGTGATCCGGCTGCGGCCGCCGCGGCGTTCACGTTCGAACTGCCGGTGGTCACGTCGGTGCAGGGGGCTGACGGTGAGCTGTCGGGGTCGATTATCGGTGGCTATCAGTTGACGATCACGGGGACAGGCTTCATGGGCGCGACGCATGTCGGGTTCTTTGTGAATGGGTCGGTGGTGAAGACCGTGCCGTTGGACTCGCCGTCTGCGTCGGATACGGAGATCACGGTTGCCGCTCCGGACTTGTCGTCGTTGGCCGATCAGATTGCGGCGGGCAAGTTCGAGTTGAAGACGCAGGTGTCGGTCGCGGTCCCGGACGCGAACGCGCCGGGCGGGTTTGTTGAGAGCGATGCGAGTGTCGCGTCAGAGGCGGCGTTCACGTTCGAGATGCCTTTGGTCACCTCGGTGCAGGGGGCTGACGGTGAGCTGTCGAGGTCGATCATCGGTGGCTATCAGTTGACGATCACGGGGTCGGGGTTCATGGGTGCGACGCATGTCGGTTTCTTCGTGGATGGGTCGGTGGTGAAGACGGTGGCGTTGGATGCGCCGTCGGAGTCGGATACGGAGATCACAGTCACGGCGCCGGACTTGTCGTCGTTGGTGGACCAGATTCCGGCGGGCAAGTTCGAGTTGAAGACGGGGGTGTCGGTCGCGGTCCCGGACGCGAACGCGCCGGGCGGGTTTGTTGAGAGCGATCCGAGTGTCGCGGCGGGGGCGGTATTCACGTTCGAGTTGCCGGTGATCTCGTCGGTCGTCGCCACGGACACGGGTGACTCGTCGGGGTCGATTGTCGGCGGCTATCAGTTGACGATCACGGGGACGGGTTTCACGGGCGCGACGCATGTCGGGTTCTTTGTGGATGGGTCGGTGGTGCAGACGGTGGCGTTGGATGCGCCGTCGGCGTCGGATACGGAGATCACGGTTACCGCGCCGGATCTGTCGAGCCTCCAGGGTGAGATTCCTGCGGGTGGGGGTGGGTTGGCGACGACGGTGGATGTCGCGATCCCGGATACGAACGCGCCGGGTGGGTTCGTCGAGAGCGACACGAACGCATCTGCGACTGCGTTCACGTTTGTGGTGCCGGTGGTGTCGTCGGTTCTCGCCACGGATACGGGCGAGTCGTCCACTTCGATCGTGGGTCGCCACGAGTTGACGATCACGGGGACGGGTTTCACGGGCGTCACGCGCGTCCAGTTCAACGGCGATTCAGTCGCCGTGAACACGGTGACGTTGGATGCGCCATCCGCGTCCGATACCGAGATCACGATCACAGCGCCGGATCTCGCGAGCCTCTCGGGTCAGATCGCCGAGGGCACGGCGAGTTCGTGACGTTCGTGACGGTCGGCTCCGGACACGAACGCGGCAGGCGGGTTCGTCTACAGCGAGCCGACTGTCGCGTCAGGGTTCGGGTTCGAATTGCCGCAGGTGTCGTCGGTCGTTGCGTCGGACACGGGCGAGTCGTCGGGGTCGATTGTCGGCGGCTATGAGTTGACGATCACCGGCACCGGGTTCAAAGGTGTCACGCGGGTCCTGTTCAGTGATGGTTCTATTCGGCCCAGACGGTGACGTTGGATGCGCCGTCGAGTTCGGATACCGAGATCACGATCACTGCGCCTCATCTCGCGAGCCTCGCGGGTCAGATTCCGGATGGTGAGAGTGCGTTGGACGCCGACGTGCAGGTCGAGATCCCGGACGTGAACGCGGAGATCGGGTTCGTGGAGAGTGCGACGAGTGTCGGGTCGGAGTTCACGTTCTAGTTGCCGACGGTCACGTCCGTCGTCGCGACGGTACCGGCGACTCGTCCGGGTCTATCGCGGGTCGCTATCAGTTGACGATCACCCGCACCGGCTATCACGTATGCCACGCGCGTCCAGTTCAACGGCCGTTCTGGTGTCGTCAAGACCGTTCCCTTGGATGCGCCGTCTAGTTCTGATACCGAGATCACTATCACCGCGCCTATCTTCTCTAGCCTCGCCTATCAGATTCCTTCTGTGGCCTACGCCCTGTCCACCGACGTGGTCGTCTGCATCCCCGACGTCAACGCGATCTGCGTATTTGTCTACAGCGCCGTGTGCGCGTCCTACCAGTTCAACTTCGTCCCGCCTGCGCCTCCTTGCGGCTACCTATCCGATTGTTACGCTGCGACGAGCACCTACACGAACTGTCTGCTACTGCCACGAGCACGATGACAGCGGTTCGGTAAGCGCTGAAGTCAGCGGCGCGGGCGGCATCACAGTCGGCCGCTACGGGTCTGACCCGGTCGGTGCGCCGTCGTTCAACGCGTCGGCGCCTACTTCGACTTTTAGATGACCACTCCCTACACGTTCACTAGCGTGACTATCCACGTCTGTGATCTCGCCGGCAGCAACACGGTCGAGTGGTGGAACCCTGCGGGCGGCGGTGTGGCCGGGGCGTGGCAGTCGGTATCGAACTAGGTCTTCAGTGCGGGGCCGCCGCCGTGCGTGACTATCACGATCGACTGCAGCGCAGCAGCCCGAGCCTTAACCAGCTCACGGGCACTGTGTTCGGCGTCGCCATCGTGAAGACTCCGCAGGCGATCGCGTTCACTTCGAGCGCACCGGTGGCGCGCTGGTGGGTGACTCGTACGTCGTGAGTGCGACGGGTGGGGGATCAGGTTGCCGGTGGTGTTCTCATCGACGTGTCAGCGGTGTCGGTGTGCTCGATCACTGGTCGAAGGTGAGTTTGATCGGGGCAGGTCTCTGTGTGATCGACGCCAATCAGGCGGTGAACGCTGAGTATCTGCCGGCACCCCACGCGCAGCAGTCGTTCGCGGTCGCGAAGCCGGGTCTACGGCTTGCGCAGAACATCGTGTTCAAGAAGCTGACGGCGAGTCGCCGCCGGACTCGCCGCCCGCACCTGCGAGGGGCGTACCCTTCCGCGCGTGAGCGCGTTCCCCGTCACCCGGCTGCGGCGCTTCCGCCGCACGGCTTCGCTGCGCGGGCTCGTGCGCGAGACGCGGCTCGACCTCGACCAGTTCGTCATGCCGCTCTTCGTCGCGCCCGAGCCGCTCGCGAACGAGGCGCTGCCGGGGATGGCGCGCTTCGACCTCGACGGCCTGGTGCGCGAGGTCGACGCGCTCGCGACCGCGGGCGTGAAGGCCGTGATGCTGTTCGGCGTCCCGGCGGAGAAGGACGACGAGGCGACCGGCGCGTGGGAGGAGGACGGCATCGTCCAGCAGGCGCTGCGCGCGCTGCGAGCCGCGCTTCCCCGAGCTTGTCCTGCTCACCGACGTGTGCCTGTGCGAGTACACGGCGCACGGCCATTGCGGCGTCATCGTCGACGGCGAGGTGCACAACGACAAGAGCGTCGAGCTGCTCGCGCGCACCGCGCTCAGCCACGCCGAGGCGGGCGCCGACATCGTCGCGCCGAGCGACATGATGGACGGCCGCGTCGCCGCGATCCGCGAGGCGCTCGACGAGCAGGGCTTCGAGCAGACGCCGATCCTCGCGTACTCCGCGAAGTACGCCTCCGCGTTCTACGGGCCGTTCCGCGAGGCGGCCGGCAGCGCGCCGTCGTTCGGCGACCGGCGCGGCTATCAGATGGATCCCGCCAACGTCCGCGAGGCGCTGCGCGAGTGCGAGCTCGACATCGCGGAGGGAGCCGACGCGATCATGATCAAGCCGGCGCTGCCGTACCTCGACGTCATCCGCGCGGCGCGCGAGCGCTTCGACGTGCCGCTCGCGGCGTACAACGTCTCGGGCGAGTACGCGATGGTCAAGGCGGCGGCGCAGTCGGGCTGGCTCGACGAGCGGACCGCCGCGCTCGAGTCCCTCACCGCGATCAAGCGCGCGGGCGCCGATCTGATCATCAGCTACTGGACGCGCGACCTCCCGGCTTGGCTCTAGCGAAGCCCCGTTCAGACCTCTACCGGCGCGCGCTCGAGCTGATCCCCGGCGGCGTCAACTCGCCCGTGCGCGCGATGCGCGGCGTCGGGCTCGACGAGCCGCTCTTCGTGCGTAGCGGTGCGGGCGCGTACATCGAGACGGAGACGGGCCGCTTCCTCGACTGGGTCATGTCGTGGGGGCCGCTCGTGTTCGGGCACGCCGACGCCGAGACGGTCGAGGCCGTGCGCGAGGCGGCGCTGCGCGGCACGAGCTACGGCGCCGCGACCGAGGCGGAGGTCGAGCTCGCGGAGGAGATCGTCGCCGCGGTGCCGTCGGTCGAGAAGGTGCGCCTCGTCTCGTCGGGGACGGAGGCCGCGATGAGCGCGCTGCGCCTCGCGCGCGCGTTCACGCAGCGCGACCGCATCGTCAAGACGGCCGGCGGCTACCACGGCCACGGCGACGCGCTCCTCGCAAGTGCGGGCTCGGGTCTTGCGACGCTCGGCGATTCCGGCCTCGCCGGGCGTGCCGACCGGCGCGGCGGCCGACACGATCGTCATCCCGTACAACGACCTCGACGCCGCGGCGGAGGCGTTCCTGAAGCACAGCGAGGGGATCGCGGCGGTGATCGTCGAGCCGGTCGCCGCGAACATGGGCGTCGTCCCGCCCGCGCCGAGCTACCTCGAGACGCTGCGCCGCCTGTGCGACGCGAGCGGCGCGCTGCTCATCTTCGACGAGGTCATCACCGGCTTCCGCGTCGCGCGCGGCGGCGCGCAGCAGCGGTTCGGCGTCACCCCGGATCTGACGGTGCTCGGGAAGATCGTCGGCGGCGGGCTGCCGCTCGCGGCGTTCGGCGGCCGCGCCGAGATCATGGATCTGCTCGCGCCGGTCGGCCCCGTCTACCAGGCGGGCACGCTCTCGGGGAACCCGCTCGCGACCGCCGCGGGGCTCTCCGTCCTCCGCCGCCTGCGCGACATCCGCGTCTACGACGAGCTCGAGGCCAGGGCGGCTCGCCTCGAAGAGGGACTCGCTCCGTTCGGCCGTGTCCAGCGGGTCGGCGCGCTCCTCACGCTCTTCATGACCGACAAGCCGGTGCGCAACTTCGACGACGCGCAGGCGTGCGACACCGAGCGCTACGGCGCGCTGTTCCGCCACCTGCTCGAGCAGGGCGTCTACTTCCCGCCGTCGCAGTTCGAGGCGCTCTTCCCGTCGACGGTGCACGGCGACGAGGAGATCGAGCGCACCGTCGCGGCGGTCGGGAGCTTCGATGGCTGACGTCTGGAGCGAGATCGCCGACGGCGCGGCGGAGGAGAGCAGCCTCTGGGCCGACTGCCTCAGCGCGGAGCCGGATCGCACCGCGGTCTTCTCGCCGCTCGGCAAGCCTGAGCACGCGCTCGGCCTCGAGACGATCTACGAGGGCTACCTCGTCCATTACGGCCGGTCGCGCCTGTTCGAGCCGCCCGACGACGACACGGCGCTTCTCCTCGGCGACTACCTCTACGCGCACGGCCTCGTGCGCATCGCCGCCGCGCACGACGTCGACGCGGTCGCCGACCTCTCGGAGCTCATCTCGCTCTGCAGCCAGCTGCGCGCGGAGGAGACGGACGGCGACGGATCGCTGTGGGCGGCGACCGCCGCGCTGCTCGGTCGGCGCGCGCTCGACGAGCCGTTCGCGGCGCTGCGGCTGCGCTCGGATGCGGCGCCGCTCGACGCCGCGGCCCGCGCGGCGGCGGGCGACGAGGCCGTCGACGCGGCGCTCGCGGCGCATGCCGAGCGGCGCGTGCGGTAGCTTCTCGCCGTGCTCGGCGCCATCTTCCATCCGCTGCTCGGAGCCGACGGCCGCCGAAGAGGGCAAGAAGGTCGTCCTCACGATGCTCGCGGCCGGCTGCGTTTTCCTCCTCGTGATCGCGATCGGCGAGCTGTCGCACCACGTGGCCAAGCCGCGCCGCCGGCGCCGCAACGGCTAGCCGAGCGACTCGATCAGCTGAGCGAGCTCGTCGGGCCTGTAGCCCTGCGTCCGCGCGAAGCGGACGAGTTCGCGCGCGCGTGCGATGACGGCGCCCTGCTCTGGCGTGCCGGCGACGTGGATCCCGCGCCCGCGCCGGAACTCGAGCAGCCCCTCTTCGCGGAGGAGGCGGAGCGAGCGGAGCACGGTGTTCGTGTTCACGCCGAGCACGGCCGCGAGGTCGCGGGCGGGAGGTAGGCGCTCGCCGGGCTTCGCCTCGCCGTCGGCAATCGCGCGGCGGATTTCCGCCGCGACCTGCTCGAAGACATCGGTCGGTTCGTCGCGGTCGATCTTGACTGTCAGCATCGTGCTATGTATACTAGCACTATGTCCGCCGGCGTTCCAGCGTGCCGCTCGGGATCGACCCGCTCATCGCGGAGGCGAAGGAGCGCGCGCGCCGGCGCCGTCTTCTCGCCCTCGGTGCGATCGTCGTCGTCGCCGCGGCGGCGGTTGGGACGACGCTACGGGCTACGCTCGTCAGCCGGAACGTCCGCGGCCTCTGCGCACCCGCTCCGCCTGGCTGGAAGGTGCGGAGGGTCACGAACGGCATCACGCACCAGCGCCTGATCGTCGTGCGGTTGTGCTCACGAACTTCCGCTTCGGGCGACTGAACGACTTGTACGGCCGGCACCGATCGAGTCCGATTGGCCGGCGAACGGCGTGACGATCGCCGTGATCAACTACGGCCGTCGCAACGACCACGTCGCCTGAGGGAAGCGACCGCTCCGGTTCACCCGCGCTGACTTCGGAGGCCTCGAGGGATCGACCCAGCCGTCCGGGGCTCATCGACGGTTCGCTCCCAGGGGGTCGTCCTTGGATGCGTACGTCGAGGTCGGGACGCTCACGCCGGCCACCATCGCTGCCGTGAACCAAGCCCTCGCCGGCGTGAGGACGTGCTCGGCGTGAGCGCTATCGCTCTCGATCCGCTCATCGCCGAGGCCAAGCGGCGCGCGCGTCGGCGGCGCCTTCTCGCGATCGGCCTGATCGTCGTTGCCGCGGCCGCCGTCGGCGCGACGACAGCTGCGCTCGTCGTCGGCGAATTCCCTTGGCATTTGCGCCACGCTCCGTCCGGCTGGAAGCAGCGCACGCCGAACCTCGCGCGACGCCGCCGGCCGTCTGTTCCACCGAACTTCGACTGTCGGCCGCAGAGGACAGCTTCTGACTCGCCGCAGCCTGCTCGCACAGGTCGCTCGACGGATGGCGCCTCGGTCGCTGCGGCGACGCGGACGCGTGCGGCCTCCGTCGGACCGGCGCAGCTTCGTGATCGGTCGCCTCGACCTGATGCCCAGTTCTGCGCAGCCGAACGTAAGCGACCTTCACGTCCCTGGGCGGGTGCACTTCTATGCCTTCGACGTGGATGGCCGCGCGCCGAGCGTGACTTCGCAACGTTGCCGGCCGAGCGAAGCCGTGTCGAGGTCAGGCTGTGCTTCGCCGGCGCCATCGGCCGAGCCGCTGATCGCCGAGGCGAAGCGTCGCGCACACTCGACGCCGGCTACTGCCTCGCGTGCACATCGCCGCCGCGAACGTGAGCGGGTCACCCGGCGTTGTCAGTGGCGCGACGACAGCTCGGCTGAGGGGAGTAGGCGAGGTCGGAAGCTCCGGCGGCGTGACGTGGGCCATGAACGGCCGCGGGCTCTGGCTGACTGCGAACGGCGGCCGCGCTTGGCGGAAGGTCGCGCTCCCGCAAGGCACGGGCTTCATCGAGCAGCAAGGCTCCTACGTCCAGTTCGTCGATCCGCAGCACGGGTGGATCAGCATCAACGAGTTGACGGGGTACGCCCCGCATCGCGGCCAGCGCTGGATCTTCGCCAGGACGACCGACGGCGGGCGCACTTGGCACACGTCGTATCCGCTCGACTGTCACGGGCGCTGCGGCGGCGGAAGCATGAGCTTCCTCGATGCGCGCCACGGATACCTCCTCGCCTACGAACCAGGCGCAGGGACTCCGAACGAGCTCCTCCGTACCGCCGACGGCGGGCGGACGTGGCAGCCGGTCGCGAAGGCGTCGATCTCCGGTCCGATCACCTTCCTCGACAACCGGCTCGGCTTCGCGTTCGGGTCGGGGCCTGGAATCATCGGACTCTACTTCAGGGCCGCCGATCGGAACTCTCTACCGCACGACCGACGGTGGGCGGACGTGGTCGAGGTACGACATCGGGGATCGAAGAGCTTCGTGCGAGGAACCGATCAGCGTCGTCGGGCATCGCGCTCGTCGTCGTGCAGAACGGCCCGAACCCAACCGGCGGCTTGAACCTCGCTGCGGGGACGATCTTACGTGAGCGCCGACGGCCGGAACTGGAGCGGCAGCGCCGTCCCGGAGGCCCGACCGCGCTGTCCTCGTTCACTGCCGTCTCGCCGAAGGTCTGGGCCTTCTCGTCTGGCCGCGACCTCTACACGACGGAAGACGCCGGCCACCATTGGCGGAAGATCCGCCTCCACGGTCTCGTGACGCAGCACCCGCAGCGCCTCTGGTTCGAGAAGGTCGACTTCACATCGAACGGCGTCGGCTGGCTCGTGCTCGGTCGCAAGCTCTACCGAACCACCGACGGCGGCGTGCACTGGTCGGCCGCAGGCCCGCCGAAGGGAAGCCGATCCCGGTGCATGCCTGCGATCCGGATCGGCTGAAGGTCTGGATCTGGAGCAAATCAAGCGAGCCGGGCCAGGTGGTCACCGACCTCCGCTTCACGAACTTGGGGAGGCTCGGCTGCCGGCTCCAGGGTTGGCCGACCGTGGTCGGAGTCACGGGCGGCGGTCGCACGATCCCGGCGAAGCGGATTTCGCGCGCTCGGTCTGAGCGGTCGGTCGTCACTCGGACCAGGACGCTCGGCGCTTGCGGAGCTCAACGGAACGAAGCCTTCTCCGGGCAGTCGCTGCCCCACAGCAGTCCACCTGACGGTCACGCCGCCTGGTGGCAGCAGTGTCTACGGCTCTCTCCGGGTACGTGGGGCAGAGAGCCCGGCGGCCCGTCTACTTCCCCGCTTTGTCGCGGTTCGCGGTCACCCCCGTCTTCCGCCGCTAGCCGCGCCGTACACTCGGCGACGTGCTGAAGGATCTCCGCGACTGGATCGCGCTGCTCGAGCGCGAGGGTGAACTCGTCCGCGTCTCGGCCGAGGTCGATCCCGATCTCGAGATCACCGAGATCGTCGACCGCACCGTCAAGGCCGGCGGGCCGGCGTTGCTCTTCGAGAACCCGAAGGGCGCCGAGCATCCGCTCCTCATCAACCAGTTCGGCACCGAGCGGCGGATGGCGCTCGCGTTCGGCGTCGACTCGCTCGACGACGTCGGGGCGAAGGTCGCCGACGTGCTCGAGATGCAGCCGCCGGAGGGGCTGATCCAGAAGGTGCGGGGCCTCCGGAAGCTCAAGTCGATCGCCGACTCGCGGCCGAAGTCGGTGAAGAAGGGCGTGTGCCAGGAGATCGTCCTCACGGGCGACGACGTCGACCTGACGAAGCTCCCGATCCAGCGCTGCTGGCCCGGCGACCCGGCGCCGTTCATCACGCTCCCGGCCGTCATCACGCACGACCCGCAGACTCCGGCGGCCGCAACGTCGGCATGTACCGGATGCAGGTCATCGACCGGCGCACGACGTTCATGCACTGGCAGATCCACAAGGACGGCCGCGCCGACCAGCTCGCGACCGACGGCCGCATCGAGGTCGCCGTCGCGCTCGGCCTCGACCCGATCACCGCGTACTCGGCCAGCGCGCCTCTGCCGAAGCACATCGACGAGTTCATGATGGCCGGCTTCCTCCGCGGCGAGCCCGTCGAGCTCGTGCAGCGGCGTCACCGTCGGCATCGAGGTTCCCGCGCACGCCGAGATCGTCCTCGAGGGCTACATCGACAAGGACGAGGTCGGCGAGGAAGGGCCG
Organism: uncultured Actinomycetes bacterium; assembly: GCA_963767525.1. Lineage (GTDB taxonomy): Bacteria > Actinomycetota > Thermoleophilia > Gaiellales > Gaiellaceae > Palsa-739. The sequence goes on along the minus strand of CAVYEH010000001.1, from coordinate 468,631 downwards.
TTCGGCGATCACACCGGCTACTACACGGCGGCCGAGCCGTTCCCGGTCTTCCACGTCACCGCGCTCACGATGCGCAAGGACGCGATCTATCCGTCGATCGTCGTCGGCAAGCCGCCGCAGGAGGACGCGTGGCTCGGCAAGGCGACCGAGCGGATCTTCCTGCCCGCCGTGCGCACGACGCTGCCCGAGATCGTCGACTACGACCTGCCGGTCGCGGGCGGCTTCCACAACATGGCGATCGTCTCGATCCGAAGAAGCTTTCCCCGGCCACGCGGCGAAGGTCATGCACGCGCTGTGGGGGCTCGGGATGCTGAGCCTCACGAAGTGCGTCATCGTCGTCGACGCGGACGTCGACGTGCACGACTACGAGCAGGTCGCGTTCTACGCGGGAGCGAACGTCGATCCGAAGCGCGACGTGATCCTCTCCGAAGGCCCGCTCGACCATCTCGACCACGCGCCGGAGCGCCAGTTCTACGGCGGAAAGCTCGGCATCGACGCCACCGCGAAGTGGCCGGAGGAGGGCGCGCGCCCGTGGCCGGAGGAGATCGAGATGAGCGCCGAGATCAAGGACCGCGTCACGCGCCGCTGGAGCGAGTACGGACTTTAGGAAGGCTCCGCTGGTTCTCCTGTCGCGCCGACCTCCTTTTCGGTAAGACTTCGCGTAGGTGGAGCCGGAACACCAGCCTTCTGACGAGCCGCATCTGCCGGCTCCGACGCTCTGGCCGATCGGCTTTGCGATCGGCATCGTCGTCGCGCTCGTCGGGCTGATCATCAACCCGTTGCTCATCACGCCGATCGGCGTGGTGATCGCGATCGTCTTCGGCATCCTCTGGGCGCGCGACGCAACCGCCGAGCTGCGCGGCGAGGAGGTCGACGTCGAGCCGGAGCGGCGCAGCCGACGCGGACGAGCTCGAGGGCGCTGTGACCGCGCACGTCGAGCCCGCAGGCGTGACGCGCAGCGTCTTCCTCGAAGGCGCGACGCTCGGCCTCGGCGCCGTGATCGGCGTGCCATCACCGTCCCCGTCGCCGGCTTCGCGCTCCTGCCGTCGTTCCTCGGCCAGCCGGAGACGAAGGTCGACCTCGGGCCGATCGAGAACTTCGAGATCGGCGACGTGGTTCATCACGACCTTCGTCAGCGACCCCGCGCGAGGGAGAGGTCTCGCGGCGCACGGCGTTCATCCGCAACAACGGCACGGCCGTCACCGATCCGAACACGAAGCAAGCAGGTGCCGAGCTTCACGATCATCTCGAACCACTGCGTCCACCTCGGCTGCCCCGTCCAGGCGAACGGCCCGACCGACAAGTACATCGGCAAGACGATCGTCCACGAGCACACCGGAACGGCCCCGTGACGATGGATCCGGCGATCGTCCGCCGGCTACGGCTGCCCGTGCCACGGCGGCCAGTACGACCCCGAGGGGAACCGCACCGCCGGCCCGCCGGTGCGCGCGCTCGACCGTTACGCCTTCGAGATCGACAACGGCCGCCTCATCCTCCTGGCGCACGTACTCCGTCTCGCACGTCGTGGGCACCGGCGCCACGGCGAAGATCTACGAGTACAAGGAGGCCGGCCCGGGCGAGCACATCGACGGCCCCGAGCAGTCGTTCTATCCCATCCAGCCGCCGCACCACTAATTGGCGCTGCGCAGACCACCGACGAAGGCCGAGCTCCGCCGGCAGCAGATGGAGGAGGTCGCCCTGTACCCGCTCGACTGGCTCGAGGAGCGGTCCGGGCTCGTCGGCGGCGTCAAGTACTTCCTCTTCCGCAACGTCCCGAGCGACATCAACTGGATGCAGACGCTCGGCTCCGCCGCGCTCACCGCCTTCCTCGTGCAGGCGATCACCGGCGTGATCCTCGCGATGTACTACGTGCCGTCGGCGGCGACCGACCCGCAGACCGGGCAGGCCGCGTCGCGTGGGAGTCGATCGTCAACATCACGAACCACCTGACGCTGGGCTGGCTCGTGCGCGGCATGCACCGCTGGGGCGCGAGCGTCTTCATCATCCTCATGTTCCTCCACATGGGCCGCGTCTTCCTGTTCGGCGCCTACAAGTACCCGCGCGAGCTGAACTGGATCATCGGCGTCCTCATCCTCGTGATGGGGATGATGGAGGGCTTCACCGGCTACCTCCTGCCGTGGGACCAGACCGCGTACTGGGCGAGCGTCGTCGGGATCAACCTCAACGGGACGGCGCCGTTCTTAGGCCCGTGGCTAGCGCAGTTCTTACGTGGCGGCCAGGAGATCACCGGCGAGACGCTGACGCGCTTCTACTCGCTGCACATGCTCGTGATCCCGGGCGCGATCATGGCGCCTGATCGCGCTCCACCTCTACCTCGTGATCCGGCTCGGCGTCACCTCGCCGCCGTGGTCGAAGGACGCGGCGGGCGACGACGCCGAAGGACGACGAGTCGCAGCGCGCGCGTCGGCCTGACGCAGCCGGTGGCGCGCGGCGCGGGAGGGCAGCGCTAGATGGCCGCGTCGAAGGAGAAGCCGTCCCGCATCGAGGAGAACCGCGCGGGCTTCGCGCGCTACAAGGCGGACGTCAAGAAGCGCGGGAAGCCGTTCTACCCGTACGCGATGTTCCACGACACGATCATGAGCCTCGTCGTCGTGGTCGTGATCATCGGGCCTCGCGGCGATCTGGAACTGGACGTCGTACGGCCCGCACCACAACTGCGCCGACTCGGGGATTCTCGGCCCGTGCATCGGCGCCGCCGGCGGATCCGGGCACGACGAGCTTCGTGCCGCGGCCGGACTGGTACTTCTACTTCCTCTTCTACCTCCTCCGGATCTTCAAGTGGCCGGAGTCGGTCTTCCTCGGCACGGTCGGTGTGCCGACGATCTCGCTCGTCCTCCTGATCATGCTGCCGTTCCTCGACCGCCGGCGCACGCGGAAGCTCTCGCAGCGGCCGGTCGCGATGGTCGCCGCCGTGCTCGTCATCCTCTCGATGGGCGTGCTGACGTGGAAGGGCGCGACGGCGAAGGAGGCGCTCGCGTCGGAGATCAAGTCAGGACGTCCCGACGCTGGATCAAGGAGGAGAACCTGCCGCCGCGAAGCCGTTCCGGGCGCGAAGCTCTTCGCGGTCGCGGGCTGTACGGCGTGCCACACGTACGACGGCGCCGGCGGCTCGAACCTCGGCGCGCCCGACCTGACCGACATCGGCTCGCGGAACCTCGGCGTCCAGTGCCACATCAAGCACCTCATCTGCCCGTCGTGCGTCAACCCGGGCTCGCCGATGCCGCCGTTCAAGTCGCTCGGCCCGGAGCGCGCTGCGGCAGCTCGCGATCTTCCTCGAAGCCTCCAAGGGCGCCAACAAGTAAGTGGCGTAGAGTCGGCGCGATGCGCTGGCTCGCTCTGCTCGCGTTTCTCGTTCTGCTTGTCGCAGGCTGCGGCTGGTTCGTCGTCGCGGCCCGTGTGGAAGGACGCGACGGCGAAGGAGGCGCTCGTGTCCGAGATCAAGCAGCAGGTCCCGACCTGGATCAAGGTCGAGCACCTTCCGCCGGAAGCCGTTCCGGGCGCGAAGTTTTTCTCGTCGCCGGCTGCACTGCGTGTCACACGTACGCCGGCTCCGGCGGCCAGAACCTCGGTGCGCCTGACCTGACCGCGATCGGCTCGCGGCATCTCGGGCGTCGCGTTCCAGATTGCGCACCTCAAGTGCCCGTCGTGCGTCAACCCGGGCTCGCCGATGCCGCCGTTCAGAGCGCTCGGCCCAAAGCGGCTGCAGCAGCTCGCGATCTTCCTCGAAGCCTCCAAGGGCGTGAACAGGTGACTGGCGTAGAGTCAGCGCAATGCGCCGGCACGCTCTGCTCGCGTTTCTCGGTCTCGTCTGGCGTTCTACGCCTTGCCTGTGGGCGTTGGCTGCCTCGCGGTCGCCGTCGACAGCTCACCGCGGGCCGTCCGCAGCCGTTTGATCGCGCGCGTAGCACCTTCGCCGCGGGCCGTCGCCGGCGAGCTCGCCGGTCACCGGTGCACCGCTGCCACACGGCGGTCGGCTCGCAGTCGGCGCGCCTGACCGCGATCGAGACCTCGGCCTCGAGATCGAGTGCCCGTCGTGCGTGCACCCCGGGTCGCCGATGCCCGAGTACCGCGCGATGAGCGGGAAGCGAGCTGCGCGACGCTCGCGATCTTCCTTGAAGCATCGAAAGGAACGCACTAGCAGCGACAATCCGGAGGAATGAACGTCTTCCTCGGGATCACGGGCGCGTCGGGCGCCCCGTACGCGGCGCGGCTGCTCGAAGCGCTGAGCGCCGCCGACTGCGAGATCGGCGTCTGCGCGTCGTCGGCCGGCGTCGAGGTGCTCGCGACCGAGCTGTACGGCAACGCGCAGCTCTCGCGCGACGAGACGCTCGCGCGGCTCCTCGAGCACGCGCCGAACGCGACGCTCTACGACCCGAACGACTGGAAGGCGCCGTACGCCTCCGGCTCCGCGAAGGTCGACGCGTACGTCATCTGCCCGTGCTCGATGGGGACGCTCGGGACGGTCGCCTCCGGCGCGATGCAGAACCTCATCCACCGCGCCGCGTCGGTCGCGCTCAAGGAGGAGCGCCGGCTCGTGCTCATGCCGCGCGAGACGCCGCTCTCGGCGATCCATCTCCGCAACATGCTCACGCTGCGCGAGGCGGGAGCGACGATCCTCTTCCTCGCGCCGGGCTTCTACCACGGCGCCGAGACCGTGGACGACCTCGTCGACTTCGTCGTCGCGCGCGCGCTCGACCAGCTCGGCCTCGAGCAGCAGCTCACGCCGCGCTGGGGGCAGGAGTGACGGTGGAGACGGGCAGGCTCCCGGCCGACGGCGTTCGGCGGATGTTCGACCGGATCGCGCCCGTCTACGACGCGATGAACCGCGTCATGACGGTGGGCCTCGACCAGCGCTGGCGCGCGGCGACGGTGCGCGAGACGGTGCGGCCGGGCGACCGCGTCCTCGACGCGTGCTGCGGCACGGGCGACCTCGCGGTCGCCGCGCGGGCGCGGCGGTGCGCGAGCGTCGTCGGCCTCGACTTCTCCGAGGCGATGCTCGAGCGCGCGCGCCGGAAGGCGCCCGAGCTGGAGTTCATCCAGGGCGACGTCCTTGCGCTGCCGTTCGAGGACGCGAGCTTCGACGCGGCCGTCGTCGGCTTCGGGATCCGCAACGTCGCCGACCTCGAGGCGGGTCTGCGCGAGTTGCGGCGCGTGCTGCGGCCCGGCGGCCGGCTCGGGATCCTCGAGATCACGACGCCGCGCGGCGTGCTCGCGCCGTTCTACCGGCTCTGGTTCGACCCGTCGTCCCGCTCCTCGGCCGCGTCCTGCCCGGCGGCGAGGCGTACACGTACCTGCCCGCGAGCGTGCGCCGCTTCCCCGCGCCGGAAGAGCTCGCCGCGCTGCTTCGCTGCGAACGGCTTCGCGAGGGTGCGGTTCCGGCTCTTCGCCGGCGGTATCGTCGCGCTCCACGTCGGAGAGGCGGCAGTGACCGACGATCGCTTGCGGACATCGGCGCGGTGCCGGGGCTGAACGACTATCTCGACGCGCTCGAGGAGCGGCTCGCGCGGACCGTCGCCACGCATCCCGGGCTCGTCGCGGCGGTCGGGAACGAGGCGCTCGCGGCCGGCGGCAAGCGGCTGCGCCCGGCGCTCGTCTTCCTCGCGACGCCCGCGGGGCAGGAGCCGTCGCTCGCGGCCGGCGTCGCGGTCGAGCTCGTGCACATGGCGACGCTCGTCCACGACGACCTCATCGACCGCGCCCACTTCCGCCGCGGCAAGGCGGCCGCGTGGTCGGTCTACGGGCCGGCCGCCGCGCGCGCGACGGGCGACTACCTCTTCGCGCGCGCGTTCGCGGAGCTGAGCGCGACCGGAGACGCGCGGCGCCGTCGAGATCCTCGCCGACGCGACGCTCGGCCTCGCGCGCGGCGAGGCGCTGCAGCGCACGCAGACGCACGACCCGTCGACGACGATCGAGGCGTACCTCGAGCGGTGCGCGCTCAAGACGGGGAAGCTCTTCGAGGCGTCGTGCCGGCTCGGCGGCGGCTCGGGCGAGTACGGGCTCGCGCTCGGGATCGCGTTCCAGATCGCCGACGACGTCCTCGACTGCTCCGGCGCGACGATCGAGACGGGGAAGATCGCCGGCACCGACCTGCGCGACGGCACGCCGACGCTGCCGCTCCTCCTCGCCGCGCAGCGCGACGCGGTCGTGCGCGCACGCGCTCGCGGGCGGCCCGCTGGACGGCGCGCTCGTCCGCGTCGCCGCGACCGGCGCCCTCGACGAGGCCAGGCAGGTGGCTCTCGACTACGCTAGGCAAGGCCAGGGCGAGTCTCGACGGAGAGCGCCACCGCGACGAGCTCGAGGCCCTGACGCACGCAGTCGTCGACCGGGAGAGGTAACCGCATGGCAGTTCTCGAGCTGGACACGCTCGCACCGATCAAGGAGAAAGTCGCTCGCCGGCGAGCGGCTCGACTTCGACGACGGCGTCGCGCTCATGGAGACGGACGACCTGCTCGCGCTCGGCGACCTCGCCGATCTCGCGCGGCGGCAGCGCGGCGGCGGCGACGAGGTCTTCTTCGTCCAGAACCTCTACTTGAACCAGACGAACGTCTGCCGCGTGAAGTGCAAGTTCTGCGCGTTCGCGAAGACGCAGAAGCAGGAGGACGCGTACACGATCAGCGCCGACGAGCTCGTCGAGGACGCGGTCGCGCAGCACGCGCTCGCGCAGTTCACCGAGATCCACTGCGTCAACGGCGAGAACCCGCACGTCGACCTCGAGTTCTACGCGGACGTCCTACGCAAGCTGAAGGCGGCGCTGCCCGACGTCCATCTCAAGTTCTATACGGCGTCCGAGATCCACCACATGTCGAAGCTCGAGGGCTGCTCGCACGAGGAAGTCCTGCGCGTGCTGAAGGACGCCGGCCTCGACTCGATGCCCGGCGGCGGGGCGGAGATCTTCGCCGACGCGCGTGCGCGACCTCATCGCGCCCGGCAAGGAGCACGCCGAGGACTGGTTCGACGTCCACGACCACGCGCACCGGATGGGGATCCCGACGCACTGCACGCTTCTCTACGGCCACGTCGAGACGTACGAGGAGCGCGTCGACCACATGCTGCGCCTGCGCGACCAGCAGGACAAGACGGGTGGTTTCCTCGCCTTCATCCCGCTCGCGTTCCATCCCGAGAACACCGTCTTCGAGCGGCGCGGCTTCAAGTTCACGACCGGCGCCGACGACCTGAAGATGATCGCGGTGTCGCGGCTGCTGCTCGACAACATCCCGAACATCAAGGCCTACTGGATCATGATGGGCCTGCCGATGGCGCAGATCGCGCTCCACTTCGGCGCGAACGACGTCCAGGGGACGGTCGTGCGGGAGAAGATCTTCCAGGCCGCGGGCGCGACGAGCGGCACCGAGCAGAAGATCCCCGAGCTCGTGCGCACGATCCAGGAGGCGGGCCGCGTGCCCGTTCAGCGCGACACGCTCTACAACGAGTTGAGCCGCTGGTGAAACTCGGTCGCATCTGTTACGTGAACATGGCGCCGGTCTTCTACCGGGTCGACGCCGAGGTCGAGGAAGTGCATGGGCGTCCCGACCGAGCTGAACCGGATGCTCGTCGCGGGCGAGCTCGACACGGCGCCGATCTCGTCGATCGAGTATGCGCGCAACGCCGACAAGCTGCGCCTGCTGCCGCGCCTCTGCGTCGCGTCGGAGGGCGCCGTCGACTCGATCCAGCTCGTCACGCGCGTCCCGCTCGAGCAGGTGCGCACCGTCGCGGTGACGCCGGAGTCCGCGACCTCGGTCGCGCTGACGAAGGTGCTGCTGCCGGAGGCCGATCAGGCGCCGCTCGAGGCGTACGACACCGGCGAGTCGGAGGCGAAGCTGTTGATCGGTGACGCTGCGCTGCGCTCGGCGTTCGAGGATCCGACCCCGCACTACGACCTCGGCCAGCTCTGGCTCGAGCGCACCGGGCTGCCGATGGTGTTCGCGGTCTGGGCCTGCCCGGAGCCGCTCGCGGAGGGGCTCGCCGAGCTCGAGGACGCGCTCGTCGTCGTCGGTTCGCCTCGCGCGCGCCGAGCCGGAGCAGCTCGCCCACGAGGCGTCGCTGCGCTACGGCTATCCCGCCGGCTTCCTCGCGCGCTACTTCGAGAAGCTCCGCTACCGCTTCGGCCCGCGCGAGCGCGCCGGCCTGTACACGTTCCTCGAGCTTGCGCGCGACGCCGGCCTTCTCGAGACGGTGCCCGAGCTGCGCTTCGTCCAGACGACAGGAGCGGCGGTCGCGTGAGCGCGGTCGCTGACAACGCTAGTAACACTGTGTTACAAGCGATCCTCGAGCGCGTCTTGAGCGGCGAGCGGCTGACCGATGAAGACGCCGTCGAGCTCCTCCGCTCCCGCGACCTCGTCGCCGTCGGCCGCGCCGCGAACGAGATCCGGAACCGCATGCACGACCCGGATCAGGTCACGTTCATCATCGACCGCAACCTCAACTACACGAACGTCTGCGTCACCGACTGCGACTTCTGCGCCTTCTATCGCCGCCCGGGCGACACGCGCGAGGGCTACCTCCTGCCGAAGTCGGTCATCTTCAAGAAGATCGAGGAGACGCTCGCGCTCGGCGGCACCGGCCTGCTCATGCAGGGCGGGCACCATCCCGACCTCGGCGTCGAGTACTACGAGGATCTCTTCGCGTCGATCAAGGCGCGCTACCCGATCCACCTGCACGCGCTCTCGCCGTCGGAGGTCGTGCACGCGGCGCGCTACTCGAAGGTGACCGTCCCCGAGGCGCTCGTGCGGATGCGCGACGCGGGCCTCGACTCGATCCCCGGCGGCGGCGCCGAGATCCTCGTCGACCGCGTGCGCAAGATCATCGCGCCGCAGAAGCTCAAGACGAAGGAGTGGCTCGGCGTCATGCGCGAGGCGCACCGGCTCGGCATCTCGACGACCGCGACGATGATGTACGGCCACGTCGAGACGATCGAGGAGCGCGTCGAGCACTTCCGCCGCATCCGCGACCTGCAGGACGAGACCGGCGGCTTCCGCGCGTTCTTCTCGTGGACGTTTCAAGACGACGGCAACCGCCTCGTCGACCTCGTCCCCGCCGAGACGCGCCCGACGTCGTTCGACTACCTCCTGACGCAGGCGGTCTCGCGGCTCTACCTCGACAACGTGCCGCACATCGGCTCGTCGTGGGTGACGCAGGGCAAGAAGATCGGCCAGGTCGCGCTCGGCTTCGGCGCCGACGACCTCGGCAGCGTGATGATCGAGGAGAACGTCGTCTCGGCCGCGGGCACGACGCACCGCACGAGCGGCGAGGAGCTCGCGCACCTGATCCGCTCGATCGGCAAGACGCCGGTGCAGCGAGACACGCTCTACCGCACGGTCAAAGTCTGGTAATCCGTCGGAAGAGCTGCGCTCTTCCGACGGGTATGAAGGAACTCCGGCGCGGGAGAGCGCGGTCTCCCGCGCCTCCGTGCGTCGACCTTGACCTAACCCGGCTCCAGAGTCTCGGCCTGCGTGGGGCTACCCTGCGCCGCAGCGTGGCTCGGAAGCTTTTCATCGTCGCCGTGCTCGCGGCGCTCGTCGCCACGGCCGGCGCGTCGGCTGCGGGCGGCAAGACCACGGCGACGCGGTCGTCTCCTCGGCGACGACCGAGCTCATGCCCGGCGTCACGTACACGCGCGAGGTCGACCTCACCGCGGCCGGCCCCGTCGTGCTCGACATCGTCACGGCACCGAAGCCCGACGGCACCGTCTACTCGCTCGCGCCGGTGCTCGCCGCCGGACGGCTCGGCGGGGCGGAGAAGCTCACGCACATGGAGCAGAGCCTCCACGCCGGCGCGACGACGGTCGGCGTGGACGGCGACTTCGTCAACACCAACGGCATGCCGAGCAGCATCCTCATGCAAGGCGGCGTGCTCGAGAACCAGCCGAGCTCCGGCCGCACGAGCCTCGGGATCGCGGCCGACGGCACGCTGCAGGCCGCCGTGGTGTCGTTCTCCGGGACGTGGCAGGCGAGCGCCGGGCAGCGGAAGCTCACGCTCAACTCCGCCGAGGGGCGCTTCGCGCTCTTCACGCCAACGTACGGCCATTCGACGCCGCCGGAGACGGGCGTCGTCGCCGAAGCGGTCATCTCCTCGCTTCCGCCGGCGCACGCAGGCGCGGACATCGCCGGCACCGTCACGCAGATCACGGCCGCGGGCGGGACGCCGATCCCGGCCGGCGGCGCAGTGCTCGTCGCGCGCGGAACCGACTACGCAACGCAGCTCGCGACTGAGGCGCCGGTCGGCCAGCAGGTCATCGTCCACCTCACGCTGACGCCCGACTGGAGCGGCCTCGCGGGCGCGATCGGCGGCGGCCCGCTGCTCGTGCGGAACGGGAAGGCGGTCTTCTCGAACGGCGAAACGTTCCGGCCCGGCTTCCTCCAGAGCCGCTCGGCGCGTGGCGCGGTCGGGCAGCTCGCCGACGGGCGCATCGTCCTTGTCACGGTCGAGAACGACGACGCCGGCGTACAGCGTCGGGCTCTCGTCCTACAGCCTCGCGCTCGAGCTCGTGAAGCTCGGCGCCGTCACCGCGGTCGGGCTCGGCTCGGGATCGCAGGCGGGGATGGCGTTCGACGGCTCGCTCCTCACGCGCCCGACGACGGGATCGGAGCGGAAGATCGCCGACGCGCTCGTCCTCTCGTACACCGGCGTCTACGCGTCGCCGGTCGCGCCGGTGCTCTCGCCGAACGGCGACGGAGCCGGCGACACCGAGGCGCTCACGTACCGGCTCGTGCGGCCGGCGACGGTGACGGCGACGCTGAGCGGCCCGAACGGCGCGATCGTGCCACTCGAGACCACGACGGCCAAGCCGGTCGGCGTTCACTCATTCGTTTGGGACGGGACGCTCGCAAGCGTCCCGCAGCCGGAAGGCGCGTGGACATTCACCGTCACCGCGACCGACGACCGCTCGGTCACGACCGAGGCGCAGCGGACGTTCTCGCTCGACAACACGCTCGGCTCGCTTACCGTCGCGCGCGCCGGCAAGGGCGAAGCCGCGCGCTTCGTCCTCTCGAGGCAGGCGGACATCGTCGTCCGGATCGAGCGGACGAACGGGATCGCCGTCGCCACCGCCCGCCGTAACAGCCTCGCGGCGGGACCGCACACGTTCACGTGGAAGGGACGGATCGGCGCGAAGCGCGCCCCGAAAGGCCGCTATCGGCTCGAAGTCGACGCGACGAGCAGCATCGGCACGAGCTCCCTCGTCGCGCCGTTCACGCTGAAGTAGCTGGCAAGCGCCGGCGGTCGGCCATGGCTCGACGGGCCATGTCCATCGAGGGTGTTCACGCCGTAGTAGTTCCGGGCTGGTGCCCGCGCCGGCGTCGGTCCCTGGTCGCGCCGAGGCCGGCTCCGATGATCGCGCCGGAGATCACGAGCACGGCGAGGAGTACCCCGAGGAAGAGCGCGGAGTCGAACGCATCGCGCACGCTCATGTCATCAGGACGTGTCGCGATGACGGCGGGCACGAGTCCCACGAGCCAGGCGAGGATGCCGACGAGGATTCCCGTCGCGATCCGGGAGCCGCGGCGGCAGAAGAAGGCCGCCAGAGCGCATCCGGCAAGCATCCCGAGCGACGCTCCTGCAACTGCGCTGAACGCGTCGCCGAGGGTCGCCGCAGTTGGCCCGGTCTCGGGGCTCGTGTTCGCGCGTGAGGCGTACAGCAACGCCGCCGCAAGGCCGATGCTCAGCGCAGCGGTGCCGAGCGCGCCGATGACGAGGGCAGAAAGGTCGAAGCGCGGATCCCGGAACGGGGTCGCCACCCCACGGAGTCTAGGTCGCGTGCGCCGGGCGCCCAAATAGACTCGCCCTCGTGGTCCTCGCGAGCCTTTCGAGCAGCATCACCACCGCCGTCGCGAACCACGGCGTCAACGCGGTCTTCGGGTTGATGGCGATCGACGCGATCTTCCCGGCAGCGAGCGAGCTCGTGATGCTCTTCGCCGGCGCCCTCGCCGCGGGTGCGGTCGGCTCAAACGGAGTGACTCGTCTTCGGCCACCACTTCGGCCCGGGGGTCGACGCATACCTCGTCATGGCGCTCGCCGGGACGCTCGGCTACCTCGTCGGCGCGCTCATCGGCTGGGCGATCGGACGCTACGGCGGACGGCCGCTGCTCGAGCGTCACGGCCGCTGGTTCCATCTCTCGCCGAAGAATCTCGACCGCGCGGAGAAGTGGTTCGACCGCTGGGGAAACATCGGCGTCGCGCTCGGACGGATCACGCCGATCATCCGCTCGTTCGTCTCGATTCCGGCCGGCGTCTTCGAGATGCCGCTCGGGCCGTACACGTTCCTCACGCTCGTCGGCTCCGCCGTCTGGGCGTTCGCCTTCGCCGGAGCCGGCTACGGGCTCGGCACGTCGTACGACCACGCCGATCACGCCTTCCGCTACCTCGAGTACGCCGTCGCGGTGCTCATCATGCTCGGCGCGGCGTATCTGGTCTACAAGTGGCGTTCAAGGGCTAAAGTGGAGCCTCGTGCAGACGATCCCGCTCGTTGACGTTCGCGCCGAGTACGCCCCGCTGATCCCCAAGCTCGAGGCCGCCTTCAAGGGCGTGCTCGACAAGGGCCAGTTCATCCGTGGCGAGAACTACTGGGCGTTCCAGGAGGAAGCCGCGGCGCACCTCGGCGTGAAGCGCACGATCGGCGTCGCGAACGGCACGGAAGCGCTCGTCATCGCGCTCAACGCGATGGGCGTCGGCCCCGGCGACGAGGTCATCTGCCCGGCCTTCACGTTCTATGCGACGGCCGAGGCGGTCGTGCAGCGCGGCGCCACTCCCGTCTTCGCCGACATCGACGCCGAGACGCTCAACCTCGACATCGAGGACGTCGCCGCGAAGGTCACCGACCGGACGAAGGCGATCATTCCCGTCCACCTCTTCGGCCGCGCGATGGACGTGCGCCCGCTCGTCGCGCTCGGCATCGACGTGCTCGAGGACGCTGCGCAGGCGTTCGGCGCGCAGGACGTCGCGCGCCACGGCCGCGTCTCGACGTTCAGCTTCTTCCCGACGAAGAACCTCTTCTGCCTCGGCGACGGCGGCCTCATCGCGACCGACGACGAGGAGCTCGCCGACCGCGTGAAGATGCTCGCCTTCCACGGCTCGAAGGACAAGACCGACTTCGAGCTCGTCGGCTACAACTCGCGCCTCGACGAGATGCAGGCCGCGTTCCTCCGGATCTTCTTGCAGGAGGTCGACGGCTGGAACGAAGGCCGCCGCGCCGCCGCCGCGCGCTACGCCGAGCTCGGCCTCGGCGAGCTCGTCGAGATCCCGCAGGACGAGCCGGGCCACGTCTACCACCTCTTCGTCTGCCGCTCGGCCGAGCGCGACCGCATCCGCGCGGCGCTCACCGAGGCGGGAATCGGGAACGCGACGTACTACACGACGCCGCTCCACCTGCAGCCGTCGCTGCGCTACCTCGGCTACGAGCCCGGCTCCCTGCCGGTGACCGAGCAGGCGGCCGCCGACAACTTCTCGCTCCCGCTCTGGCCCGGGATGCCGGCCGAGGCGCAGGAGCGCGTGGTCGAGACGGTGCGCGCAGCGGTTTCCGTGGCCGATCCGGTCTGATGCATCTGTTCACCCGGCACCGGCTGTGGCAGCTGCTGGGAGACGCGGTCATCGTCGCGGCGTCGTGGTGGCTCGCGTTCCACCTCCGCTTCGACCACCTCAACAAGTGGTACACGCAGCTGTTCTGGCGGACGCTCCCGATCGTCATCGGAGTCGAGCTCGTCGTCTTCGTCGGCTTCGGCTTCTACACGCGCTGGTGGCGCTACGTCTCGATCCGGGACATGTGGCAGATCGTGCGCGGCGTCGTCGTTGCCTCGCTGCTCGCGTACGTCGCGATCTACCTCATCAATCCCGTCCACGGCTGGCGCCTGCCGCGTGGGGTCGCCGCGATGGATCTTCTCCTCACGCTCGCGTTCGTCGCGGGCTCGCGGCTGCTTGCGCGCACGCTGATCGAGCGGCCGACCGGAGGCGTCGTCGCGCGCGGCAAGGAGGTCATCGTCGTCGGAGCGGGCGACGCGGGCCGGCTCATCGTCCAGGAGATGCAGCGCTCGCGGCTCTTGAGCTACACGCCGATCGGCTTCATCGACGACGACCCGCGCAAGCAGCACTCGCGGATCATGGGAGTGCGCGTCCTCGGCGCGATCGACGACCTGCCGCACGTGTTGCGTGAGCAGCGCCCCGACGAGCTGCTCATCGCGATGCCGTCGGTGCCGGGCGAGGTGCGGCGGCGCATCTTCGAGACCGCGCAGCGCGAGAGGATCCCCGTCAAGACGCTGCCGGGCCTGAACGAGCTCATCTCCGGCGATCTCGGCCTCACGGGGCAGATCCGTCCCGTGCAGGTGGAGGACGTGCTCGGCCGCGAGCAGGTCGAGGTCGACTTCCACGAGGTCGCGTCGTACGTCGAGGGGCAGACGGTTCTCGTCACCGGCGCGGGCGGCTCGATCGGCTCCGAGCTGTGCCGCCAGATCGCGCGTGTGCGGCCGGCGCGGCTGATCCTCGTCGACAACGCCGAGGGCTCGCTGTTCGAGATCGAGCGCGAGCTCGTCTCCGACCGCGACTTCACCGCCGCCGTGCCGCAACTCGTCGACGTCAAGGATCACGAGGTCATGCGGCGCGAGGTGTTCGAGAAGTACCGCCCGACGGTCGTCTTCCACGCCGCCGCGTACAAGCACGTCGCGATGCTCGAGACGCACCCGGTCGCGTCGGTCCGCAACAACGTCGTCGGCACGCGCGTCTGCGCCGAGCTGTCGGCGGAGTTCGGCGTCGAGCGGTTCGTCTTGATTTCCACGGACAAAGCCGTCAACCCGAAGACGGTGATGGGCCAGTCGAAGGCGCTTTGCGAGTGGGTCGTGGAGTCGCTCGGCCACCGGCGCGACGTCCCGACGCGGTTCGTCGCGGTGCGCTTCGGCAACGTCCTCAACTCGTCGGGCTCGGTGATCCCGATCTTCCGCAAGCAGATCGAGCGTGGCGGCCCGGTGACGGTGACGCACCCGGACATGACCCGCTACTTCATGACGATCCCGGAGGCGGTGTCTCTGGTCGTGCAGGCCGGCGCGATCGGCGGCCGCGGGCAGGTGTTCGTGCTCGACATGGGCGAGCCGGTGAAGATCGTCGACCTCGCGCAGAACATGATCCGCCTCTCGGGCAACGTGCCGCGCCTGCCCGACGAAGCGGTGACGTCGCAGCGGGACATCCCGATCCGCTTCATCGGCGCGAGGCCGGGGGAGAAGATCCACGAGGAGCTCTGGAGCGGCAACGAGTCGCTCGGCGAGACAGCGCACCCGAAGATCTGGCGGCTCAGCCGTCCCCCGGTCGATCCCGACTGGCTCGCGGAGCAACTCGGCGAGCTCGAGCGGCTCGCCGACGAGGGCGACACGCTCGAAGTCGTCGGCAGGCTCGGCGCGATCGTGCGCGACCCGAAGCGCGTCGACCTGCCGCAGCTCTCGGACACCGGCAGCTACAAGCTCTCCGCGTTGAAAGAACTCCCGGTCGAGCCGAAGCAGTTCGACTAGCTAGACAACGCGCCTGGAGGGTGGGACACTTCCTCGTGGTGCCAGGAACCCGTATCCGGCGCGGATCGGTTGGAGCGTTCACCGCTGTTTGCCTGCTCGTCGCCGCCGGAGCAGCGACTTCCGCTTCGACAGCGGCACGCGCGCAGACCAGCTGGCGAGCGATCCTGGCAACGCTCCCGGCGAACGCCGACGTCGCCCATCCGGACGTTCACGTCAACGCGATCTCCTGTGCCTCCCCGGGGAACTGCAGCGCGGTCGGCTGGTACATCGACCGCAGCGGACTGGGCGAAGGCCTGTTACTGAACGAGAAGGCAGGACATTGGACGTTCGGACCCGAGTGGGTCTTGCCCACGGGTGTCTCGCTCACGTCGGTTTCGTGCCCGTCGGCGGGGAACTGCACTGCTGTGGGCACTTTCGACGGCACGCGGTACGGCGAGACTGACGGTCTGCTGTTGACCGAGAAGGCCGGCCACTGGAAGACTGGGGTCACGGCCGCTGTTCCCGCGAACTCAGGTGCCTACGGTTCCTTCGTTCTCCACTCGGTCTCGTGCGCCTCGGCGGGGAACTGCACCGCGGTGGGCAGTTTCGACAACGCTGCCGTGCTGCTCAACGAGAAGGCGGGCCGATGGGGGCGAGCGGTCTACGAAACCGCATACGTTGGGCCTTCGCTGGCCGGCTCCGAGCTCTATTCCGTCTCGTGCGCGTCGGACGGAAGCTGCAGTGCGGCCGGCTATTACGCCCTCGAGGTCGGCAGGAACGACAACAGCGTCGGTTATCCGGTGTTGCTGACCAACCGGACGGGCAAGTGGCGACACGTTGACGTCGTCCTGCCGCCGGACGCGAACGGCGGAGGGGCTGAACTGACCTCGGTCTCGTGCGCTCCGCACTGGAACTGCAGTGCCGTCGGTTCCTACAACATCAGCATCGATACCGGCAGCGCCGGCAGGGGCGTGCTGCTGACCGAGAAGGCGGGAAAGTGGCTGCCCGGAATACACGCGGTGCCACCGAAGAATGCGGATTCTGGCTACTGGAAGGGGTATGTCGGCCTGGACGGCATCTCGTGCGCCGGTCCAGGCGCCTGTGTCGCGATCGGTACCTACTCCGTCGGCGGAGACCACTTCCGCTGGACGCTGCTGACCGAGAAGGCGGGTACGTGGCGGCCAGGAGTCGAGCCTGCTCTACCGAGTGATGCCAAGATTCCGGTGACTGACTCGATCTCGTGCGCCTCACCGGGGAACTGCACGGTCGTTGGCACGTATAGCGACGGCTCAGGCGGCATCTACAACGAGGATGTGGGTCAGCATGGCTTCCTGTTGACCGAGAGCGGCGGCCGGTGGGCCCCGGGAGTCACGGCCCCACTAGCCCGGTCCATCATCGCGGTCTCCTGTGCCTCGCCCGGAAACTGCGGCGCCGTCGGTACCGATGGCCGGGGTAAGGGCGTTCTGCTGGACAGCACCACCGCGCACTAGACGTCGAGCGCCGAGAGCAGAAGCCGCAGCATCTCGGCCGGGTCACGGCGGACGCGCTCCGCGGTTGCATCTCGCTTCTTCAGCTCGAGCGCGCGCGGGTCGCTGAGCGGCTTGAGGCGGCCGTCGCGGATCAGCTCCTCGTCGACCCCGCCGAGGCGGCCGCCGTACGTCGTGTAGACCGGGACGCCGAGCGCAACGGCCTCGCGGTTCATCGTCCCGCCGGCCGACACCACGAGGTCGGAGAGCGCGATGAGACTCTGCGCGTCGACGGCGCCGTCCGGGAGGATCACCGACGGCAACGCAAGCCCGCGCACGTACTCGCGCTGCTCGTCGGTGCGCGGCAGGACGAACGCCTGCACGTTCTCCGAGCGGCCGAGATGCTCGAGCGTCTGCGGGAAGAGCGGGTTCGAGTGGCGGTGATAGAGCGACACGTCGGGCGGCGGCCTCAGGACGACGAGTACGCGCGCCGGGTCGACGCCGAAGCGCTCGAGCAGCGACCGGTCGGGCTCGAAGTCGGCGAGGTAGTACTCCTCCTTCAGGCCCGGGTACTGGACGAGCTTCGGCGGCTTGACGCCGTACGGCTGGAGCCGCTCGGCCGGGATCGCGTCGGGGACGACGACCCGCGTCGCGGCGCGGCAGCCGAGCTGGTGCTGGTACGTCGCGAACTCGTAGTCGAACGTCGTCGAGCTCGGGATGCCGAGGCGTCGCGCGGTGATCGTCAGCTCGTGCGAGCCGTGCGCGAGGGCGATGTCGAAGTCGCGTCCCTTCGCCCAGCGCTTGAGCGCGCCGAGCCGGCCCGGTCATCTGGCGCACCTTCTGGACGCGCGAACGGCCGGCGTGCTTCCCGATCACCGCGTCGGCCTCGAGGCCGTGCAGCTCGCAGCAGCTCGACCGTCTGCGCGTAGTCGCGCGCGGTGATCTCCACCTCGTCGCCGCGCTCGCGCATGATCTCGATCAGCGGCCGGAACACGAGCACGTGCGCCGGCGCCGTCATGTCGATCCAGACCCTCACGTCCCTGGCCGCCTTTCGCTCCTGCCCGGCGGAGCCGGGCTCCGCGAAAGGCTGACGACGCTGGCTGCGGGATCCAGCGCGCTCACCGCTTGGTCGTACGTCATGTACTGCCCTTCGCGGCGAGCGCTCGGCTCCCTTGCCAGCGTCGCCCCAGGAACGTGAGGAACTTCACGCTGCGAGCGCCTCCATCCGTGCGGATCGTAGGAGCGGCGGCTCCTGCTCCACCTGCCGTTCGTACCAGAGCGTGAACGCGAGCAGCCCCCAGAGCTGGCGGCTCCAGTCTTCGCGGCCTGCGACGTGCTCGTCGAGCAGGCGCGTGACCGGCTCCGGCTGGAAGAAGCCCTGGCGCCGCAGGGTGTCGGCCGAGAGCGTCGCGCGCGCGAACGGCTCGAGCTCGCCGCGCAGCCACGCCGCTGCTGGGATCGAGAAGCCGCGCTTGCGGCCGTGCACGATCTCGCGCGGCACGAGCGGCTCGACCGCCTTCCGCAGCAGCACCTTCTTCTTGAGCCCGCGCACCTTCAGTTTGCGTGGGTAGCGACGATGGCGAGGTTGGTGACCATCGGGTCGAGGAACGGGACGCGCACCTCGAGCGAGTGCGCCATCGAGGCGCGGTCGGTCTTCACGAGGAGGTCATCGACGAGGTAGACGCCGAAGTCGACGTCCTGCAGGCGCGCGAGCTCGGGCGCGCCCGCGGTCTCGGCGTAGCGCGCGCGATAGACGTCGACCGGGTCGAAGCCGTTCGCGCCGCCGCGCAGCTCGCGGCGCGCGTCGGGGGAGAAGATCTCCTTCCAGCCGTGGTGCCGCTCGAGCGGCGGCAGGTGCGCGGCGCGGACGAAGCGCTTCGCGCGGTAGTCGAAGCTCGCCTTGTTGCGACGACGACGGCAGCGCCTCGACGAGCGGCCGCGCGACGCGCGCGA
This sequence comes from uncultured Actinomycetes bacterium, assembly GCA_963767525.1. Classification (GTDB taxonomy): domain Bacteria; phylum Actinomycetota; class Thermoleophilia; order Gaiellales; family Gaiellaceae; genus Palsa-739. The sequence goes on along the minus strand of CAVYEH010000001.1, from coordinate 449,730 downwards.
GCGGGCGCGAGCCGGTCGGCGAGGAGATCCGCCGCGTACGTGTAGTAGCCGCCGAACAGCTCGTCGCCGCCCTCGCCCGAGAGCGCGACCTTCACGTGCTCGGCCGCGAGCTGCGAGACGAGGTACGTCGGCAGCGCGGACGAGTCGGCGAACGGCTCGTCGAACGCGTCCGCGAGCGCGCTGAGCAGCAGCTCCGGATCGGGCTTGACGAGCAGCTCGTGGTGGTCCGTCCCGTACCGCTCGGCGACGAGCCGCGCGTCGTCGCGCTCGTCGAAGCTCTTCTCCGCGAAGCCGATCGTGAACGTGTGCACCGGCTCGGCCGTCTCCTGCGCGGCGAGCGCGGCGAGCGCGGCGGAGTCGACGCCGCCCGAGAGCATCACGCCGACCGGCACGTCGGACGAGGAGATGCGCGCTTGACCGAGTCGCGGAGCCGCGCGCGCAGCTCCTCGACGAGCTCGGCCTCGTCGCCGTCGCGCAGCGCGTCGGCGTGCCGGGCCCGGCCGCGCGAAGCGCTCGAGCGTGACCGAGCCGTTCTCCCAGACGAGCACGTGCCCCGCCGGCAGCTTGCGGACGTCGCGGAAGATCGAGTACGGCGCCGGGATCGAGTTGAACGCGAGGAACGCCTCGAGCGCGTCGGTGTCGATCTCGCCGCGCGGCAGCGCGCGCAGCTCGGAGGCGAACCGCAGCTCGCCGCCGACGTGGCGGTAGTAGAGCGGCTTGATCCCGTAGCGGTCGCGCGCGAGCACGAGCCGGCGACGCGAGGCGTCCCAGATCGCGACGGCGAACATCCCGCGCAGCCGCTCGGCGAAGCCGGTGCCGAGCTCCTCGTAGAGGTGGACGTGCACCTCGGTGTCGGAGTGGGTGCGGAACGCGTGCCCGGCGCGCTGCGAGCTCGTCGCGCAGCTCGCGGGTAGTTGTAGATCTCGCCGTTCTGGACGACGACGACGCTGCCGTCCTCGTTCGCGATCGGCTGGTCGCCGCCGGCGAGGTCGATGATCGAGAGTCGTCGCGCAGCCGAGCGCGACCTCGCGGTCGACGTGCTCGCCGGACGCTGTCGGGGCCGCGGTGGACGAGCTGGGCGCTCATCGCGCGTAGCGCCTCGACGTCAGCGTGCCCGTCGCGCCGTCGCGATCCCGCAAATCCCGCACATGTCTGGACCTTACGCGCGGCGGCCGAAAATCCCGCTCGAGCGACTGCTTGACGCACGCGCCAGCCGGTCGCGAAGAGCGTGCGGAGGTAGAGCCGGACCGAGCGGTCGGCGATCCACTCGAGGTCGTGCGCGAGCTTCTCGGCCATCGACGTCTCGTAGCCGCGACGCACCTGCGCGAACCCGGTCAGTCCGGGGCGGACGACGAGCCGCTGCCAGTACGACGGCAGCTCGTGCGCGAGCTCCTCGAAGAAGACCGGCCGAATCGGACGCGGCCCGACGAGACTCATGTCGCCGCGGAGGACGTTGACGAACTGCGGAATCTCGTCGAGCTGTGTCGCCTTGAGCCAACGGCCGATCGGCGTGAACTCGGCTCTCCGTGGCCTCGACGAGATCCTCGCCGAGATGCGTGCCGAGCCGGTGCTCGGCGCCGCGCCGTAGCGTCCGGAACTTGAACATCGTGAAGACGTGCCCGCTGCGTCCGACGCGCTCGCCGCGGTAGAGAACGGGTAGCCCGCTCGTCACGACAACGACGAGCGCGAGGAGCAGCGAGATCGGCAGCGAGATGAGAAGGAAGAACGTCGAGAACACGATGTCGAGAGCGCGGAGCACCGCGTCGCGGGGCCGAGCAGGCGTCTCGAGCGCAAGCTGGCGGTACCCGCGAACGAGCGTGTCCTCCAGCCCCGTCGTCTCAGGCACCCCGCGATCGTAAAGAACTACTCCCGCGCTTGAATCGACTCGCGCAGCGTGAAGATGCATACGGCGAGCAGGAGCAAGCCCGACGCTGAGGCCGAGATACGCCCACGGCACCTTCGCGAGCCCCGTCACGGAAACGCTCATCGCGCAGAATCCCTCTACCCCCGGGGCAGCGTTGTAGACGCACTGCGTCTGCGGGGATCGCCACACCTCCACCGTCTTCGCGACGCTGGCGAAGAAGCCGAGAAGCGTGCAGACGCCGGCGGCGGTGAGGAGGGACGGAGCGAACGAACGCACGGCTGACCTAGCTCGTCACGCGACGATCACCGATGCCACCATCGCGAGCCAGCCGAGGACGGCCAGAACGCCGAGAATCGTCAGGGCGACGGCGGCGGCGAATCGCGTGCTCCCCACAGGATGAGCTTACGCCGCTCGGCTATAAGTTCTCCTTATGGACACGAAGCAGCTGGCAGCGTTCTGCGCGGTCGTCGAGCGGCGGAGCTTCTCGCAGGCGGCCGACCAGCTCGGCGTCACGCAGCCGGCGGTGAGCCTTCAGATCCGCTCGCTCGAGCAGCGGCTCGGGCAGCAGTTGCTCGACCGTTCCGGGCGGCGGGTCGAGCCGACCGAGGCGGGGATGCGGCTCTATCGCGGCGCGCAGCGGTTGCTCGCGTTCGAGGAGCAGATGCTTCAGGAGCTCGGCGACGACGCCGAGGGCGAGCTCGACCGGCCGGCTCGAGATCGGCGCCTCGACCGGGCCGGGCGGGAGCGTTCTGCCGGTCGTCCTCGCTGAGTTCCAGCGGCTCAACCCGCAGGTGCACGTCGCGCTCTCGGTCTCCGACACGCACACCATCGTCGAGCACGTCGCGCGGCGCGAGCTCGAGCTCGGCGTTGTCGGCGTCGGCGGCCGGCATCGCGGCATCACGTTCGAGCCGTTCTACCGCGACGAGGTCGTCCTCGCCGTCCCGGCCGGACACGAGCGCGCGGGAAAGACGATGTCGCTCGCCGAGCTGAAGGCAGGAGCCGCTCGTGCTCATGCAGGAAGGCGCGGGCGTGCGGCAGATGATCGACGACGAGCTGCGCGAGCTCGGCGTTCGGCTCCGCGACCTCAACGTGCGGCTCGAGCTCGGCCTGCAGGAGTCGGCGCGCGCGGCGGTGCTCGGCGGCTTCGGCGCGACGTTCATCTCCCGCATCGCGATCGAAGGCGACCTCGCCGCGGGACGCTCGCGCTCGTGCGCGTCGAGGGGCTCGAGCCGGCGCGGGAGATCCAGCTCGCGCGTGCGACCGGCCGCGCCGAGACGCGCGCCGCGCAGGCGTTCGTCGCGTACGCCCGCGAGCGGCTCGCGTGATCGTCCGCTGGGGGCTCGACGCGCTGCCGAAGGCGTGCGCCGAGGCGGGAGTCGACGACGGCCGCTCCTCGTCGCGAGCCCGCGCTGGGACTGCGCTCGAGCTCCCGTTCGAGCCTGCGGGCCGCTGGCAGGAGGTGCCGTCGGAGCGCGTCGACGAGGCGGTCGCCTCGGCGCAGGACGGCGACGGCGTGCTCGCGCTCGGCGGCGGCAGCGCGATCGACCTCGGCAAGGCGATCTCCGCGGCGACCGGCCTGCCGCTCGTCTCCATCCCGACGACGTACTCCGGCGCGGAGTGGACGACGTACTTCGGCGTCCGCGACACCGAGCGGCGGATGCGCGGCGGCGGCGGAGGGGCGCATCCCACGGCGATCGTCTACGAGCCGGAGCTCACGCTCGACCTGCCGTCGGAGACGACCGTCGGCACCGCGATGAACGCGCTCGCGCACTGCGCCGAGGCGCTCTACGTGCAGGGCCACAACGCCGCCGCCGACGAGGACGCGCTGACCGGCGCCGAGCTCATCGCGAGTGGCTGCCGCGCGTCGTCGCCGAGCCGGCGGACCTCGACGCGCGGACGGAACTGCTGCGCGGCGCCGCGCACGGCGGCGCGGCGCTCGCGGGCTCGATGCTCGCGCTCGCGCACGCGATGGCGCAGGCGGTCGGCGGCGCGTACGGGCTGCCGCACGGGACGCTGAACGGCATCGTCCTCGCGCCCGTCGCTCCGCTTCAACGCCGCGATCGTTCCCGACGCCGTCCGCCGCTTCGGCGAGGCGATCGGCGCGCCCGACGACCCGGCCGCGCGGGTCGAGGCGCTGGCGGCGCTCGCCGGCCCGACTCGCCTGAGCGAGCTCGGCGTGCCGGAAGCAGGATCTCCCCGCGCTCGCCGCCTCCGCGGCCGGCCGCGGCGGCAACCTCGCCAACCCGCAGCCGGCGAGCCCGGAGGAGATCGAGCAGCTCCTCCGCGCGGTCTTCTAGCCGCGGCACGTGGCGATAAGTAATCGCTATGCGCGGGATTAGACATTCCGCGCAAGACCGGTATGCTGGGCGACGTGCCGGACGACGATCGTTTCGACGTGCTCGTGATCGGGAGCGGGGCCTCGGGCCTTGCTGCCGCCGTCGCCGCTCAGCGCGCCGGCGCGCGCGTCGGCCTCGCGACGAAGGGCTCGATCCAGGCGTGCAACTCCGCGAAGGCACAGGGCGGAATCCAGGCCGCAGTCGGGCCGGACGACTCGCCCGAGCAGCACGCTGCCGACGTCATTCGCAGCTCGCACGAGACCGCGAACACGGAGCTCGTCGACGTTCTTACCTCTGAAGCACCCGACGCGATCGCGTGGCTCGAGGAGCTCGGCGTCGAGTTCACGCGCGAGGAGGACGGCAGCTACCGGCTCGCGCGGTGCGGCGGCGCGTCGGCGAAGCGGCTCCTTCAGGTCGGCGACCGCACCGGCCACGCCATCACCAAGGCGCTCCGCGAAGCGGTCGAGGCGAGCGACGTCATGGTCGTCCCGAACGCGCCGCTCAAGGAGCTCGCGCAGACCGAGAACGGCTGGCGCGCCTCCTGTAACGGGCACGAGCTCGCGGCGTCGACCGTGATCCTCGCCGCCGGCGGCCGCTGCTACGCCGAGGCCGAAGAGCGCGGCGAGTTCTCGACGAACCACCCGAACGCAACCGGCGAGGTGACGAAGATCGCGCTCGAGCTCGGCGCCGAGGCGCGCGACCTCGACGCGCTCCAGTACCACCCGAACGGCGGCCTCTGGCCCGAGACGATGCAGGGCTACTCGATTCCCGAGACGACGCGCGCGTACGGCGCCGTCCTCCTCAACGCCGACGGCGAGGAGTTCACCGACTCGCTCGGCCCGCGCGACGAGGTGAGCAAGGCGATCGTCGACGGAGGTCGCGAAGGGGAAGGGCGTGAAGACGCCGACGGGCAACGACGCGGTCTGGCTCGACACGACGCGGATCTCCGAGCACGACGCCGAGCTCTCGCTTCCGTACATGCTCCGCCGCTACCGCGGCGCGGGCGTAGACCCGCTCCGCGAGCCGATCCTCACGTACCCTGTTCTCCACTACCAGAACGGCGGGCTCGTGATCGACACGGACGCCGAGACGACTCTCGAAGGCCTCTACGCCTGCGGCGAGATCGCCGGCGGGACGCATGGACGGAACCGGATGATGGGCAACAGCCTGCTCGAATGCATCGTGTTTGGAAGGAGGGCCGGACGTGCCGCAGCTGCTCGACACTGATATGGACCGCGCCGTCGAGGATGCCGCTGCGCATCTCTACGTGTGGTCGCTGAAAGACATCCCGCAGGACCTGCGTGACGCACTCGCCGCCGCCGCCGAGCGCGAGACGTCGGTGCCGGGGCAGCGCGTGCTCCAGACGATCCTCCGCAACATCAACGTCGCGGACTCCGAGAACAACCTCGTGTGCCAGGACACCGGCATCGCCGTCTACACGTGCCGCGTCGGCGAGCACTTCCCGCTCCATCCCGCGCGGATCTACGCCGCGCTGAAGGAAGGCACGGCGCGCGCGACGCTCGAGCATCCGTTGCGCTCGAATGCCGTCCACACGCTGACGCGCGAGAACACCGGCCCGAACGTCGGGCATCGGCTGCCGATCGTGCACTGGGAGTTCATCCCTGACTGGGACGGCCTCGACGTGAAGTGCGTGCCGAAGGGGTCGGGCAGCGAGAACATGAGCTTCCTCAAGATGTGCGTCCCCGCCGACGGCGTGAAGGGGATCAAGCAGTTCGTGCTCGAGTCGATCGTCGGTGCCGGCGGCAAGCCGTGCCCGCCCGGCATCGTCGGGGTCGGGATCGGCGGCTCGGCCGACTACGCGATGTACCTCGCGAAAGAGGCGATCGCGCGGCCGATCGGCACGCGTAATGCGGATCCGCTCGTCGCGCAGCTCGAGGACGAGCTCTTCGGGCTGCTCAACGAGACCGGGATCGGCCCGATGGGTCTCGGCGGCGACGTGACCGTCCTCAACTGTCACATCGAGCACGCGGACACGCACATGACGCTCAACCCCGTCGCGGTCAACTACCAGTGCTGGGCGGCGCGACGCGCGACCGCGCACATCGCCGCCGACGGCTCCGTCGAATACGACAGGGAGGCGTGATGACGACGCGCGAATTGGCACAGAATTGGCGCAAAGCGTCGGAGTGCGCAGCCGTACCATCGGTACTGAGGGCGGCGGGATCGACCCCCACCCAGGGTGGGGGTGTGGGCTGATGGCCAAGCACGAAGTGACGTTCCCGATCACCGACGAGGCCGAGATCCTCAAGCTCCGCGCTGGCGACGAGGTCACCGTCCAGGGCCACATCATCGGCATCCGCGACCGCACGCAGATCCGCATCTTCGACCAGGGAATCGAGCCGCCCATGGATCTGACCGGCGCGTTCCTTCTCCACACAGCGCCCAACGTCCGCAAGCTCGAGGACGGCCGCTACGAGAAGATCTGCATCGGCACGACGACTTCGGCACGCATGGTGCGCTTCACCGAGCCGCTCGGCGCCCAGTACGGCGTCCGCGCGATCTGCGGAAAAGGCGGCTTCCCCGACGTCGCGATCGAGCCGATGCAAAGGCTCGGGATGGTCTACTTCGCGATCGTCGGCGGCGCGGCGGCGCTCGAGACGACACAGATCGAGGAGATCGAGGAAGTCGCGTGGGAGGAGCTCATGCCCGAGTGCCTCTGGAAGTTCCGCGTCAAGGACTTCGGCCCGCTCACCGTCGGCATCGACGCGCACGGCAACTCGCTCTACCACGACGTCCAGGCAGCGGCCGAGGAAAAGCTGAAGGAGCTCTTTGCTCGTCTGTAGACAGCACTCCGGCCTGACGCACGTGCTCGACAAGGGCCTCGGCCCTCGCGGGTGGGAGGACGTCCTCGAGATGGCGGGCGACTACATCTCGATCGTCAAGCTCGGCTGGGGGACCGCGTACGTCACGCGCAACCTCGAGCGCAAGCTCGCCGTGCTCCGCGAGAAGCCCGTCGTCATCGGCGGCACGTTCTTCGAGGCCGTCTACGCGGCCGGCGACCTCGACGAGTACAAGCGCTGGCTCACCCGGCACGGCCTCAAGCACGTCGAGATCTCCGACGGCACCGTCGACATCCCGCGCGAGCGCAAGCTCGAGCTCATCGCCGACTTCGCGCGCGACTTCACCGTCCTCTCCGAAGTCGGGTCGAAGGACTCCTCCGTCGAGTACACCGCCGACGAGTGGGTCACGTGGCTCAACGAAGACCTCGCCGCCGGCGCGTGGAAGGTCATCACCGAGGCGCGCGAGGGCGGCACCGCCGGGATTTTCGACTCCTCCGGCGGCATGCGCACCGAGCTCATCGCGAGATCGCCGCCGCGGTCGGCCCGGCGAACGTCATCTTCGAGGCGCCGTCGAAGGCCGCGCAGAGCTGGTTCATCAAGAGCTTCGGCCCCTCGGTCAACCTCGGCAACATCCCGCCCGACGAGGTCATCCCGCTCGAGACGCTCCGTCTCGGGCTTCGCGGGGACACGCTGAAGGAGGTGCTTCTTGGCTGCAGGTCCGCTCCGGCGCCGGCAAAGCCGCCGCCTCCGCTACTGGCGCGGCTCCGTCGAGCCTACGCCGCGAACTCCAGCTTCCGTCTGACGTCGAGACGTGGACGGCAGAGCGCGTCGTCGAGTTCGCGCTCGAGCAGTTCCCCGGCCGCGTCGCGCTCGCGTGCTCGTTCCAGAAGGAGGAGACCGTCCTGCTCGACATGCTCTTCGCGGCCGAGCCCGCGGCTCGCGTCTTCGCGATCGACACGCACCACCTCTTCCCCGAGACGTACGAGCTCTGGAAGGCGAGTCGAGACGCGCTACGGCACGACGATCGAGGTCTTCGCCGGCGACGCCGGTCGAGGACGGGCTCTGGGAACGGAACCCCGACCTCTATCTCGCGAAGGCGAAGGTCGAGCCGCTCAACCGCGCGCTCCTCGATCTCGACTGCTGGATCACCGGCATCCGCCGCGACCAGTCACCGACGCGCGCCGACTCGCCGAAGCTCGGCTGGGACTCCCAGCACGAGCTCTGGAAGGCGAATCCGCTCGCCGACTGGACCGACGACGACTGCTGGGCGTACATCCGCGAGCGCGGACTCCCGTATAACGCCCTCCACGACAAGGGTTACGACTCGATTGGCGACATGCACTCCACCGCGCCCGGCAAGGGCCGCGAGGGGCGCTGGGCCGGAACGGAGCGAACGGAATGCGGACTGCACACATGAACGACCGCCAGCAGGGATTCGTCCTCTGGTTCACCGGATTGTCGGGCGCGGGCAAGACGACGATCTCGAACATCGTCGAGCCGGAGCTCGAGCGCCGCGGCCTCACGGTCGACCACCTCGACGGCGACATCGTCCGCACCCACCTCTCGAAGGGCCTCGGCTTTTCGAAGGAGGACCGCGACATCAACATCGCCCGCATCGGCTGGGTCGCCTCGCGCATCGCGCGCGCCGGAGCCGCCGTCGTCGTCTCCGCGATCTCGCCGTACGAGGAGATGCGGCAGCACGCGCGGTCGCTCGTCGAGCAGCACGCACCGTTCGTCGAGATCTACGTCGCCACCTCGCTCGAGGAGTGCGCGCGCCGCGACCCGAAAGGCCTCTACGCTGCCGCCTTCGCCGGCGAGATCGCCGAGTTCACCGGCGTCTCGGCGCCGTACGAGGAGCCCGCCGACCCGGAGCTCCGTCTCGAGACCGACGGCCGCACCCCGACCGAGGCCGCCGCCGTCGTCCTCGCGCGGCTCGAAGAGCTCAACCTCATTCCCGCCGCGGCAGAGGTCGAACGCTGAGCATCTCGCGCGTCCAGCTCACCCACCTCGAGCGGCTCGAGGCCGAAGCGATCGACATCATGCGCGAGGTCGTCGCCACCGCCGAGAACCCGGTCATGCTCTACTCGATCGGGAAGGACAGCTCGGTCATGCTCCGCCTCGCCCTGAAGGCGTTCGCGCCTGCGCCACCGCCGTTCCCGTTCCTTCACGTCGACACGACCTGGAAGTTCCAGGAGATGTACGCCTTCCGCGCGCGGATGGCATCCGAGCACGGCATCAACCTCCTCGTGCACATCAACGAGGACGGCGTCGCTCGCGGCATCAACCCCTTCGACAGCGGCTCGGTCGTGCACACCGACGTGATGAAGACCGAGGGGCTCAAGCAGGCGCTCGACAAGTACGGCTTCGACGCGGCCTTCGGCGGTGCGCGGCGCGACGAGGAGAAGTCGCGGGCGAAGGAGCGGATCTTCTCGTTCCGCACCGAGCAGCACCGCTGGGACCCGAAGAACCAGCGCCCCGAGCTCTGGCGGCTCTACAACGCGCGCCACCGGCGCGGCGAGTCGATCCGCGTCTTCCCGCTCTCGAACTGGACCGAGCTCGACGTGTGGCTCTACATCCACCGCGAGGAGATCCCGATCGTGCCGCTCTACTTCGCCGGCGAACGGCCGGTCGTCGACCGCGACGGGACGTGGATCATGGTCGACGACGAGCGGATGGAATCGCGCCTCGCGCCCGGCGAGGAGCCCGAGATGAAGCGCGTGCGCTTCCGCACGCTCGGCTGCTACCCGCTCTCCGGCGCGATCGAGTCGGACGCCGACACGCTGCCGAAGATCATCCAGGAGATGCTCCTCGCGAAGACGTCCGAGCGGCAGGGCCGGATGATCGACCACGACGAGGCAGCTTCGATGGAGAAGAAGAAGGTCGAGGGATACTTCTAATGGCTGGCACCGACCTCATCGAGCGCGACATCGATGCGTACCTCGAGGCGCACGAGCACAAGAGCCTCCTCCGCTTCATCACGTGCGGCTCCGTCGATGACGGCAAGAGCACCCTCATCGGGCGCCTGCTCTACGAGTCGCAGATGCTCTTCGAAGACCAGATGGCTGCGCTCGAGGCCGACTCGAAGAAGGTCGGGACACAAGGAGAGGAACTCGACTTCGCGCTCCTCCTCGACGGCCTCGCCGCCGAGCGCGAGCAGGGCATCACGATCGACGTCGCCTACCGCTTCTTCTCGACCGACACCCGCAAGTACATCGTCGCCGACACGCCCGGCCACGAGCAGTACACGCGGAACATGGTCACCGGCGCCTCGACCGCCGACTGCGCGCTGATCCTCCTCGATGCGCGGAAGGGCGTGCTCACGCAGACGCGCCGCCACAGCTATCTCGTCCACCTGCTCGGCCTCCGCCACGTCGCGGTCGCCGTGAACAAGATGGATCTCGTCGACTACTCCGAGGAGCGCTTCCACGAGATCGACCGGCAGTACGGCGCCTTCGCGGAGCAGCTCGGGCTCGAGGAGTTCACGCTCATCCCGTGCTCGGCACTGCGCGGCGAGAACGTCGTCGACCGCACCGACGCGATGCCGTGGTACACCGGCCCGACGCTCATGGAGTACCTCGAGGCGGTCGAGGTCGACCAGGAGCGGATGCAGGATGCGCCGTTCCGCCTGCCGGTGCAGTGGGTCAACCGGCCGAACTTGGACTTTCGCGGCTTTACGGGAACGATCGCTGCCGGCCAGGTCGCGCCCGGCGATCGCGTTGTTGCGTTGCCTTCCGGGATCGAAACCACCGTCGAACGCGTCGTCACGTTCGACGGCGACCTCGAGCGCGGCGTCGCCGGCCAGGCCGTGACGCTGACGCTCGACGACGAGATCGACATCAGTCGCGGCGACATGCTCGCCGCCGCCGACGCGCCCGCTCCCGTCAGCCAGCAGTTCGAGGCGACCGTCGTCTGGATGGCCGAGGAACCGCTCCTGCGCGGCCGCACGTATCTCATGCGCGTCGGGACGACGACGCTGCCCGCGACCGTGGCGCCGATCAAGTACAAGCTCGACGTCGACACGCTCGAGGAGATGGCCGCGACGCAGCTCGACCTCAACGAGATCGGCGTCGTCAACGTCGAGCTCGGGCAACCGATTGCGTTCGACCCGTACGTCGAGAACCGCGACACCGGCGGGTTCATCCTCATCGACCGGATCACGAACCACACGGTCGGCGCGGGGCTGCTGAGGCGCGCCCTCCCGCGCAGCGAGAACGTCCGCCTCCAGGAGCTCGTCGTCGACCGCGACGCGCGCGCCGGGCTCAAGGCGCAGCATCCGTTCGTCGTCTGGCTGACCGGACGGCCCGGCGCCGGCAAGTCGTCGATCGCGAACGCGCTCGAGTCGCGGCTCTTCGCCGCCGGCCGCCACACCGTCCTGCTCGACGGCGCGAACCTCCGTCGTGGCCTGTCGAAGGACCTCAGCTTCAGCGACGAAGATCGGGCGGAGAACAACCGGCGCGCGAGCGAGGTGGCGCACCTGATGACGGACGCCGGGCTCATCGTGATCGCCGCGTTCGTGTCGCCGTTCCGGGCCGACCGCGAGACGGCGCGCTCGCTCTTCGACGAGGGCGAGTTCATCGAGGTCTTCGTCGACCTGCCGGCCGACATCGCAGCCGAGCGCGATACGACCGGTCTCTACGCGAAGGCGGGAACGCCCGGCGTGATCAACCTCACCGGCGTCGACTCGACGTACGAGGAGCCCGAGGAGCCCGAGATCCACGTCGACATGACGAAGCTCGACGTGGAGGCTGCAGCAGACCGCGTGCTCGCGTTGCTCAGCGAGTACGGTCTGCTCGCATGAGCTGGCAGTTCGTCCTCGCGGGCCTCGTCATCGGCCTGATCGTCGGAATGACCGGCGTCGGCGGCGGCTCGCTCATGACGCCCGTCCTCATCATCATCTTCGGCTTTTCACCGCAAAACGCCGTCGGGACGGATCTCTTCCACGGCGCGATCTTCAAGAGCTTCGGCGCGTGGCGTCATCGCCGTCTCGGCACCGTGCACGGGCATCTCGCGCTGTGGCTGTTCGCAGCCTCCGGCCCGATGGCCATCGCTGGCGTGATCACCTCGCAGGTTCTGCAGAACCAACTTTCGAACGCCGAAACGATCCTCAGCTACGCGATCGGAGTCGCGCTGGTCCTCGGCGGCTTAGGGTTTCTCGCGAAGACGTTCGTGAAGCGCGGCATCGAACCGACCGAGGCTCCGTTTCACATGGCGGGCCGCGACAAGGCGATCGCGCTCGCAACCGGCGCGGTGTTCGGGTTCATCGTCGGCCTCACGTCCGTCGGCAGCGGCACGTACTTCGGCCTTGTGATGGTGTTCGTCTTCCCGCTGACGATGGCCCGGATCGTCGGGACAGACATCTACCACGCCGCGGCGCTCCTCTGGGTCGCCGGCATCGGGCACGCGATCATCGGCGACGTCGACTGGCACGCCGTCCTTTTCCTCATGATCGGCTCGATCCCGGGCATCCTTTTCTCGAGCCGCTACACCGTGAGCGTTCCGCAGACGACGATCCGGCTCGCCCTCGGCGGGATCCTCATCGTCAGCGGGATCAAGCTTCTCGACCCGAACAAGCACCTGCCGACCTGGGTCTACGCCGCGCTCCTTATCGCGCTCGCGGTCGTGGTCACGGTCTACACCGTCATGGCGATGCGCGCGCCGCGCGCCGTCCAGGTCGAACCCTCCTGAGCGGCTTCTTGATCGGAACGCCGTAGAATCTGCCCGCTTTGCAGCGGGCTCTCTCGACGGTCGTCCTTCTGGGTCTGCTCCTGGCCAGCGCTGCCGCCTTCGTAATTACCGAGCACCTGAAACTCGTCAAGAGCCCGATCTACAAAACGTACGTGACGACGGTGTTCTCGCCGGTGTGCGGGTGCGCCACGAACCACGCGGACATCCGCTTCAGATCGCGCAGCAACGAACTCGTCACCGTCACGATCCTCGACGGCAACGGCAACACGGTCGACACAGTCGCGCCGGCCCGGGTCGCCCCGAAAGGCGCCAAGGTGACCTTCATCTGGACCGGTCGCACGTCTGACGGAAGCGTCGCTCCCGACGGTGTGTACAAGCCCAGAGTCGAGCTTTCCTCCACCGGCAAGACGATCCTCATGCCGAACCGGATCACGCTCGATACGACGCCGCCGAAGGTGCTCACCGCAAACGCCGGCGCCGGCGTACTCGTCCTCGGCTCCAAACGCCCGGTTCGCATCGACTACACGCTCAACGAGCACGCGCGCGCCGTCCTGCTCCTGAGCGGCAAGCAGATCCTCCTCGGCCGCCACATTCGCATGAACGCGCACGTGAACTGGAACGGAAAGGTCGGCGGCACGCCTCTCCCGCCAGGCCGCTACGTCCTCGACGTCGCCGCACGCGATGCCGCCGGGAACCTCACGCCGCCCACGCAGCAGAAGCACGTCGCCGTCCAGATCGAGGCGAGCAAGAAATGATCGAGCTCGCCCGCATCGCCGCACCGATCGCGTGCATCGGCATCGCCATCCTGTTCCTGGCGCGCACACGCAACAACCGGATCGCGGGGCTCTGTTACGCCGCCATCGGCGGGGTGCTGCTCGTCGCCGCGCAGGTCCACGTCGTCGCTCTCGCCGGCGCGATCATCGGGCTCGCCGTGCTCGGCCCGGCGCTCGCGTGGCTCTTCCGCCGCGAGCCGTGGCTCGTCGCGTACCTCACCCTCGGCACGCTCGCGATGCGCGTCCACTTCCTCGGCCACCAGCTCCTCGTGCCGCTCTACATCGTCGCCGCCGGCGCCGGGTTCAACCTCCTGTGGGAGCTCTGGAAAGGCGACGAGCGGTCGCGGGAGTTCGGCCGCGCGACGAAGCCGCTCGCGCTCTACATCCTCTGGATCGGCCTCTCGATGATCTGGACTGTCGACGTGCGCAATGGCGCAGTCGACGTCATCGCCTTCTACCTCCCGCTCTCGATTCTCGCGCTGTCGATCGCGCGTCTTCCGTGGGACGAGGTGCGCGTGAAGATCCTGTACCTCGAACTCGTCGTGCTCGCGCTCCTGTTCGCCCTCGTCGGGCTGTACGAGTACAAGACGCGTCACATCTTCCAGAATCCGAAGCTCAACGTCGGCAACACGTACGGAGCGCTTTTCCGCGTCAACTCCGTCTTCTACGACCCGTCGATCTACGGACGCTTCCTCGTCGTCGCGCTGCTTCCGACGGCGGTCCTCATCGTGCGCGGCAAGTCGCTGCGGGACGCTCTGCTCGCGACCGCGTTCGCGATCGTCGCGTGGCTCGGCCTGCTCGTCTCGTTCTCACAGTCGAGCTTCGCGTCGCTCTTCCTCGGCGTGCTCTGTCTCTGCGCGGTCGCCTGGCGGTGGAAGGCACTGCTCGTCGTTGCCGCGGCCGTCGTCCTCATCGCCGGCGCCGCCGTCGCGGCGCCGACGCTCATGCACAAGTTCCGCCACCCGGTCACGGAAATCAACAAGCTCACGAGCGGCCGCGGCAGCCTCACATATCAGGGCCTGCGCATCGCGAAACGGCATCCCGTCGCGGGCGTCGGCATCGGCGGGTTCCCGGCGGCGTACTCGAAGCTCACACAACGCAGCGACAGGAAGAGCGCGTCGCACAACACGCCGGTGACCGTCGCGGCGGAGGGAGGCGTGATCGGCCTCGCGCTCTTCTTCTGGCTCGTCATCGCGTTCGGCCTCATGGCGTTCCGGCGGATCGACCGCAGCCGAGCGGGCGACGTCGCGCTCGCGTCGGGGCTCGTCCTCGTCGCGATCTTCTTCCACGCGAACGCGTACGCCGACTTCTTCGAGGATCCGACGACGTGGCTCGTCTTCGCCCTCATCGCACTCGCGGCGAGCTCGCGCCGATCAGCGATGATGGCGAAATGATCGAGAGTTGGAAGAAGGCGCTCGTCCTCGCGCCGCACACCGACGACGGAGAGTTCGGCTGCGGCGGGACCATGGCGCGGCTTGTAGACGCCGGCTGCGAGGTGCGCTACATCGCGTTCTCGATCGCGACCCGCTCGCTGCCGCCGGGCTTTCCGCCCGACACGCTTGCGAAGGAAGTGCGCGCCGCGACGGCCGAGCTCGGGATCCCGGAAGCCGCGCTGACCGTCCACGACTTCGACGTCCGCACGTTCCCCGACCGGCGCCAGGACATCCTCGAGCTGCTCGTCGCGCTCTGGGAAGACTGGCATCCCGATGTCGTCTTCCAGCCGAGCCTCCACGACGTCCACCAGGATCACCGCACCGTCGCCGAGGAAGGCCTGCGCGCGTTCAAGCGCACGACGATCCTCGGCTACGAGATCCCGTGGAACAACTTCGACTTCGAGTACCAGTGGTACTCGGCGCTCGAGGCGACGCACATCGACCGGAAGGTCGCCGCGCTCGACTGCTACGCCTCACAGCAGCATCGCCGCTACGCGAACGAGGAGTATGTCCGCTCGCTCGCGCGCACGCACGGCACCAACGTGAACCGTGACTACGCCGAGGTGTTCCAGGTGTACCGCGTCGTCTGTTAGCTCACGAAAGCTGCGCTTTCGGTCGCTTTCCTAGCTCGCGGCGATCTCGATCGGCCACGTCGTCGTCGAGCTGTTGCCGCGGATGTCAGTGACGCGCGCTTCCAGCTCGTACGTTCCGGGCGTGAGCGTGCTCGGGTCGAGCGCGACCCGGAAGAGGTAGCGGCCGGGGACGCCGTGCTCGAGCTGGTGATCGAACACCGGGACGTTCTGGTACGTCCCGGGGGCGAAGACCTTCCAGAAGTCGTACGTGTGCGGGATGATCTGCCGGACATCGGCCGCGGTCGTCCACGGGCTCCAGTGCTCGCCGCGCCGCAGGCGCCACTCGACGAGGGCCGGCGTCTGCGGCAAGCCATTGAACGGGCCGGGCACTGGCATCGCCGGAGGATCGACGGCGTCGATCGCAAGCCGGTCGTGCGTGCCGACCGGGCCGCCCTGCGTCAGCGTCGGCTTCCCATCGTGCTCGACGGCGAGCGCGACCGCCCGCGGTGTCGTGTGGTCCGCGTACGGCGTCATGTGGCCTCGTGCGAGCGGGTTGACGCTGTGGACGCCGTCGACCTCGCCGAGATGGACGTGATCGAACGGCCGCTGGATCCAGCCGATGAGGGTTTGCCGCGCGACGACCTCCTGCCCGAGCTTGACGTTCCAGAGGAGGTGCCAGTAGTCGAACTGGCGGCTCTGGCTCGCGTCGACGCGGATCCAGTGGCCCATCTTCCTCACGACCGTGCCGCTCACGACGGCGTAGACCGGAGTGCCGGGCGGCGCGGCGATGTCGACTCCGGTGTGGAACGAGTAGCCGCCGCCCGCGGTAGGGCCGGTGACGCCGAACGGCTCATCCTTCGCGACCGTGCGCGGGTCACCGAACGCGCCGCGGATCGGGTGCTGCCGGTCGAACGGCTTGATCGGCCACGAGTACGCGTACGACGGCCGACCCGTGACCGGCTCCCGCGATACGACGAGCAGAACCGCGATGAGCGACGCCGCGAGTCCTGCGAGGACGAGGAGCCGTGTCCTGTGCATCCGCGGATTATTCCGCCGGATGCGAGCGTGTCCAGAGCGGTGAGCTCTGCACGACGTTCGTCGTCGCGTTCCAGCCGCGGTACACGACCCGGAAGCGGGCGAGCTCGCGGCGGCCGCTCGCGGTCGGGTAGCGCGCGCCTGCGTCGAGCAGCTCGTATCCGGATGAGGCGAGTACGTCGCCCGCGACGTTCTCGAACGCCTGCGCGTCGGTCGCCGGCATCTCGGTGCGCCAGTCGCGGACGTTCGCGGTCGGCGGCTGCGCGAGCCGCTGGTGCTGCGGGAGATTCGTGACGTCGACCTTGCCGGCGTACTCGACCATCGCCGGCTCCCACGGGAGCGACGCGAACTCGCAGATCCGGCCGAGCTCGAGCGCCGGGTCGGCGACGAGATCCTCGTACCGGAGCTCGAAATAGCGCCCGCCCGCGCGACGCCCGAGCGCGCGGGCCGCGTCGATCTCCACTTTCCACCGCGCGGCGAACTGCGCGACGGTGCTCGGTTGCGCCCACGTCTTGCCCGAGAACCCGGGCGGCAACGCGAGGAACGAGAGCGCCGCATCGCGTCCGTCGCGCACGAGGTGCACCCAGAGGGCGTCGGGAAAGAGCCGCTCGAGCAGCGGCAGGTGCTGCATGTACAGCGGCGTCTTGTCGCCCCAGCGCGGCTTGCCCTGCTTCTCAGCGTACGTCTCGAAGATCGCCGAGATCGCCTCGCCCGTCGTCATCCCGTCGCGCAGGCGCGGCCGCACGTCCTCAGGCGCGATGTCCCACTCACGAAGGCGCGGGAGGCGGCGCAGGTCGTCGTAGAACGCGTTGGCCATCACGCGCCCGCGGTGCCGTCGCGCGAGCGGGAGCATGAAGAACGACTCGTCGGGAATCGCGAGTTTCGTGTTGCGATCGAGCATCACACGCAGGAGCGTCGTGCCCGACCGGCCGACTCCGAGGAGGATCAGCGGCACGGGCATCAGCCCGAGAGTAGCCGACAGTTTCGGAGGTTTTCGGAAGGGTTTCGTCCCTGAATCGAGTTCCCCCAAACGGGGCAGAACATCCCTCGTTCGAGTGCCGATCAGCCTACGGGGAAAAACGCAAACTCTCGGAGGCAACAGAACACATGAGGATCATCAAGAGCAAGAAGGTCATTGCACTCATTCTCGGGACTGCCGTCGCGGCGTTTCTGACGGTCGGCGCGTACGCGTACTTCACGAGCAGCGGCAACGGCTCGGGTTCTGCGAGCGTCGGTACTTCGACGACGTGGGCCGTCACGACGCTTTCCGCCACGGGCGGTCCGTTGACGCCGGGTGGCCCGACCGAGTCGATCACGTACAAGGTCAAGAACAACAGCACCGGCTACCAGAATCTCGCGAACGTCGCGATCTCGGTTGCGAACAACGACGCCTCGGCGTGGACCGCCGTGTCGGGTTGTTCGAAGAACGACTTCTCGATCGACGGCGCGGCTGCCGGCGCGACGTACAACGACACAGCCCAGGCCGCGAACCTCGCCCCGGGCGCGACCGCAACGGGCTCGATCACGCTTCAGATGGTCGATTCCGGCAGCAACCAGGACGGCTGCAAGGGCGCGACCGTTCCGCTGTACCTCAGCGCGAGCTAGTCACAACCTGCGCCACGGTGGGGGACGGGCCACTCCGTCCCCCACCACCGTTCTTTTCCGGGACCAACCCCAAGGCGGCGAGGAGTAGGCAAGTGGGACGACTGCAATTCATGACGGCAACGAAGAAGCGCGTGCTCGTCGGCGCGCTTCTCTTCGCTGCTCTTCCGGCAGTCGCCGCCGCCGCTGCCGTTCACGGCGGGATAGGCCTCGGCGTCAGCAGGGTCGCCACGCACAAGGTGGCCTCGACGACGAAGCTCAAGGTACGCCCGTCGAAAGCGTCCCAGGGCCAGACCGTCACGTTCACAGCGACGGTCAAGTTCGGCCGCAGATTCGCCCCCGCCGGAGGCCGGGTCGTGTTCAAGGTCGACGGCGTCAGGCTCGGGGCCGGCGCGATCAAGGCGAGAGGCGTCGCGACCTTCTCGACGCGCGTCGCGACTCCCACGGGCAGCAGGATCGCCGGCGGCAGACACGTCGTGGTCGCGAGATATGCGGGCTCCGCAGCGGTGAAACGGAGCCGCACCTCGAGGAAGCTGTTCGTCAAGTGCCCCGGCCCGCGAGGAGTTTGCGAATCGCTGCTCGCCGACCCGAGGCCGAAGGTACTTACGGCGGTGTACGCCGGGGAGCCGCTGACGATCGTGGCGATGAGCAACGTGCGATTCGGATCGCCCACCGCGCGGGCCAGTGCGGTGCTCAGCACCGGCCAGCCGCTCGCTGTGACAGCCACGGCGACACATGGCAAACCGCGGCACTACGTCGACTCGAACCATGTCCCGAAAACTGCGGCGCACCAGCTTCTGCTGAGGTTCGTGCTCCCGGCCAGCCTCGCTCCTGGCCGCTACGCCATTCTCGTCACGGCGTACGCGAAAGACGGCAACTCGGATCAGTGGTACTGGCCGATCACGGTAAAGCCGACTCCACGGGCAATCCCCTACACGATCGCGGGCAACGTCGCGACCCGGCTCTATCCCGGCTATCCGCCCGCGCGGATCAATGTCAGCTTCACGAATCCGAACCCGGGCAACGGCGGTTATGGCCGGGCCGGCGTCCGGGTCGCGAGCCTGACGATGGCGATCTCCACCGTTTCCGCCCCCGCCGCGACTCCGCTTCTTCCGTGCTCGATCTCTGACTTCGCTGTTACCCAGTTCTCAGGGGTCTACTCATTCCTCATTCCGCCGGGGAGCTCGAGTCTCAAGTCGCTCGGCTTCGCCGAGGCCACCTGGCCAACCGTCCGCCTCGTCAACCGTCGGGTGAACCAAGACGGCTGCAAAGGCGCGACGATCACGCTCACCTTCGCGGGCGGCTCATGAGCCAACGCCTTCTCTCGCGGCTCAGCGGGAAGCGCCGTGCACGGTGCCTTTTCGTGTTTGCAGGCGTCGCGATCGCCCTGAGCACCGCCGCTGTCGCGTGGGGCTTCCTCACCTCCACCGGCCATGCAGGCACAACGTTTACGACAGCGACTCTCGACACACCGGTGATCACGAGCGTGACGCCGGCGGCGGGCCAGGTCTCCCTCACCTGGTCGACGGTCGCTGTTCCGACAGGCTTGGCCGGAACGGTCAACTACTACGTGACGCGCGACGGCGGAGCTCCGACCGGATGCCCTGCCGTGAGCGCTCCGACGTCCGTCACGAGCTGCACGGATACAGGACTCGCGGCGGGCGGTCACACGTACACGGTCACCGCCGTCTGGCACACGTGGACCGCGAAGAGCTCGACCGCCAACGTGACCGTCGCATCGGGCGTCGCAACCAAGCTCGTGTTCACGACGCAGCCGGTAGCGGGTGTTCAGGCCGGTACGACGTGGCCGACCTCGCCGGTCGTCAAGGTCGAGGACGCGGCGGGCAACGTCGTCACGACCGACACGGGCACTGTCACCCTCGCGATCGCGAGCGGACCTGCGGCGGGTTCCCTCTCGTGCGCGAACAGCGGATTCCCGACGGTGACGGCGGTGGCGGGGGTCGCGTCGTTCACGAGCTGTCAGATCACGGGAACCGCCGTATCCGGGACGTACACGCTGACTGCGACGCGCGCCGGTCTTACCTCAACAGGTGCCTCGAACAACGTCGTCATCACCACCGGTTCTGCGAACAAGCTCGTGATCACGACGCAGCCGATCGGCGGCGTCACCGAAGGCACGAACTTCTCCAAGTCACCGGTCGTGAAGGTCGAGGATTCGAACGGCAACGTGCTCACCGGCGACAACGGCAACGTCACCCTGCAGATCAACAGCGGGCCTGCGGGCGGTGTCCTTTCCTGCTCGAACGCGGGGTTCCCGACCATCGCGGCCGTCAGCGGTGTCGCCACCTTCACGAACTGTCAGATCACCGGCACTGCCGCGGCCGGCACGTACACGCTCATCGCAACGCGCTCCGGGGTCACGCCGACCGCGGCCTCGAGCAACGTCGTGATCAACGTCGGCGCGGCGAGTCAGCTCGCGTTCAGCACGCAACCGGTCGGAAATGTCCTGGAGGACACCGACTTCACGACGTCACCCGCTGTCGCCGTACGGGACGCATACGGCAATCTCGTCACATCCGACACGGGCGGCGTCACGCTCGACATCTCGACCGGCCCTGACGGCGGCGAGCTGTCCTGCACGAACGCATCGTTCCCGACGGTGGCGGCGGTCGCGGGTGTCGCGACGTTCACGGCCTGCCAGATCGGTGGTTCACTCGCCGCCGGTACGTACACCCTCGTCGCGACGCGCACCGGCCTCACCCCGACCAGCGATTCCGCCGCCGTCGTCATTGAGGTCGACGCCGCCAGCCAGGTCGACTTCACGACCCAGCCGGTTGGTGGAGTGGCCGAGGGTGTCGCGTTCTCGACGTCGCCGGTTGTCATCGTGGAAGACCCGGACGGAAACATCGTCACGTCGGATGTCGGCGGCGTCACGCTTGCGATCGCAAGTGGCCCGGGGGCCGGCGTGCTCTCGTGCTCGAGCGGCACGACGGTGGCGGCGTCGGCCGGTGTCGCCACTTTCACGGGCTGTCAGATCACCGGCGCGGCGGCGGCGGGGACGTACACCCTCGTCGCGACGCGTAGCGGTCTCACCCCGAGCGACAACTCGACCGGCGTCGTGATCAACGTCGGCGCTGCGAGCAAGCTCGCCTTCACGACGCAGCCGGTCGGCGGAGTCGCCGAGGGCGTGGCTCTCGCCACCCAGCCGGTCGTGAAGGTGCAGGACTCCTACGCGAACACGGTTACGTCTGACACCGGGAACGTCACGCTCGCCATCGCGGCCGGTCCGGCGGCAGGCTCGCTTGGCTGCACCTCCACCACGGTCGCAGCGGTCGCGGGTGTGGCGACGTTCGCGAACTGCCAGATCACCGGCACGGCCGGCGCGGGCACGTACACGCTCGCGGCAACGCGCGCGGGTCTCACCTCGACCGGCTCGTCGAACAACGTCGTCATCAACGTCGGCGCGGCGAACAAGCTCGTGTTCTCGACCCAGCCCGTCGGCGCCGTCAGCGAGGGCGTGGTGTTCGCGACGTCGCCGGTAGTCACGGTGCAGGACTCCTACGGCAACACCGTCACGAGCGACACCGGCTCGGTGACGCTCGCGAAGTCGACCGGCCCTGGCGCGGGCTCTCTCTCCTGCACCGCGACGACGGTCGCAGCGTCTGCCGGTGTGGCGTCGTTCACCGGCTGTCAGATCACCGGAACGGCGGCGGCGGGTACGTACACGCTCGTTGCCACGCGGACTGGTCTCACGTCGACGGGCGCGTCGAGCAATGTTGTGATCAACGTCGGTGCTGCGAGCAAGCTCGTGTTCTCGACGCAGCCGGTCGGCGGGGTGGCGGAAGGCTCCGCGTTTGCAACGTCGCCGGTGGTCACGGTGCAGGACTTCTACGGCAACACCGTCAGCGGTGACACCGGGAACGTCACGCTTGCGATCTCGACGGGACCGGGAGCCGGCACTCTCGTCTGCACCGCCACGACGGTGGCCGCGGTTGCCGGTGTGGCGACGTTCGCGAACTGTCAGATCACCGGGACGGCTGCGGCGGGCACGTACACGCTCGTCGCGACGCGCAGTGGCCTTACGTCGACCGGCTCGTCTGGCAGCGTCGTGATCAAGGCCGGTGCGGCGAGCAAGCTTGTGTTCGCGACGCAGCCGGTGGCGGGCGTTCCTGTCGGAACGACCTGGCCGACCTCCCCCGTCGTCGCTGTCGAGGACGCATTCAGCAACGTCGTTACGACGGACACCGGCAGTGTCACGCTCGCGATTTCGAGTGGCCCGGGGGCGGGTTCTCTTTCCTGTTCGAACAGCGGGTTCCCGACGGTGGCCGCGGTTGCCGGTGTCGCGTCGTTCGCGAACTGTCAGATCGCCGGCAGCGGCGCGGCCGGTACGTACACGCTCGTCGCGACGCGCACCGGTCTCACGTCGACCGGTGCCTCGAACAATGTCGTGATCAGCGCGGGCGCTGCGAACAAGCTCGTGTTCACGACGCAGCCGGTCGGCGGCGTCGCGGAGGGCGTGGCGTTCGCGACGTCCCCGGTCGTCAAGGTCGAGGACAGCGGCGGCAACGTCAACACGGGTGATACCGGCAACGTCACGCTTGCGATCGCGGCGGGTCCTGGCGCGGGCGCGCTCTCCTGCTCGAGTGGGACGACGGTCGCGGCCGTTGCGGGTGTGGCGTCGTTCACCGGTTGTCAGATCACTGGGACGGCCGCGGCGGGGACGTACACGCTCGTCGCGACGCGGACTGGTCTTACGTCGACGGGTTCGTCGAGCAGCGTCGTGATCAATGTCGGTGCTGCGAGCAAGCTTGCGTTCTCGACGCAGCCGGTCGGCGGTGTCGCGGAGGGCGTGGCGTCTTGCGACCCAGCCGGTCGTCACGGTGCAGGACTCGTACGGCAACCCGGTTACGTCGGACACGGGGAACGTCACGCTGGCGATCTCGACGGGTCCGGCGGCCGGTTCTCTTGCGTGCACGTCGACGACGGTGGCGGCGGTTGCCGGTGTGGCGACGTTCGCGAACTGTCAGATCACCGGCACGGCTGCGGCGGGGACGTACACCCTCGTCGCGACGCGGACTGGTCTTACGTCGACGGGCGCGTCGAGCAACGTCGTGATCAACGTCGGTGCTGCGAGCAAGCTTGCGTTCACGACGCAGCCGGTCGGCGGAGTCGCCGAGGGCGTGGCGTTTGCGACGCAGCCGGTCGTCACGGTGCAGGACTCGTACGGCAACACGGTTACGTCTGACACGGGGAACGTCACGCTTACGAAGTCGACCGGCCCCGGCGCGGGCGCTCTCTCCTGCACCGCGACGACGGTCGCAGCGTCTGCCGGTGTGGCGTCGTTCGCGGGCTGTCAGATCACGGGGACGGCGGCGGCGGGCGCGTACACGCTCGTTGCGACGCGGACTGGTCTTACGTCGACGGGTTCGTCGAGCAGCGTCGTGATCAATGTCGGTGCTGCGAACAAGCTTGCTTTCACGGCGCAGCCGGTCGGCGGGGTCGCCGAGGGCGTAGCTCTTGCCGCCCAGCCGGTGGTGACAGTGCAGGACGCGTACGGCAACACCGTCAGCGGCGACACCGGCGCGGTGACGCTTGCGATCTCCACGGGTCCGGGAGCCGGTGCTCTTGCGTGCACGTCGATGACGGTGGCGGCGGTTGCCGGTGTGGCGACGTTCGCGGGCTGTCAGGTTACGGGCACGGCCGCAGCCGGCACGTACACGCTCGTCGGGACGCGCTCCGGTCTTACGTCGACGGGCTCGTCGAGCAACGTCGTGATCAACGTCGGTGCTGCGAACAAGCTCGCGTTCACGACGCAGCCGGTCGGCGGAGTCGCCATCGGCACCGTTCTCCCGACCCAGCCGGTCGTCACGGTGCAGGACTCCTACGGCAACACGGTCACGACCGATACCGGCTCGGTAACGCTGGCGAAGTCCAGCGGCCCGGCGACCGGCTCCCTCTCCTGCACCGCCACGACGGTGACTGCTGCCGCCGGAGTCGCGACCTTCGCGGGCTGCAAGATCACCGGTACCACGGCCGGAGGCCTGTACACGGTGACGGCGACCCGTAGCGGACTCACCTCGACCGGCTCGTCGAGCGGGTTCGTGGTGGCCGACAACGCCACTCCCACGATTTCGAGCGTCGCGCTGGCAAATCACGGGACTGCCGGAACGGTCGATGCCGGCGACACAGCAACGATCGGGTTCAGCCAGCCGATGCGCGCCTCGACCTTCTGCTCGGCCTGGACGAGCGACACCGTCACTCAGACGATCACCGGAGCCACGCTCACGCTCACCTCCGCCGGCGGGGCTGGGGACAGGCTCACCGTCTCAGCAGCGTCAGGGTGCACTTTCGCGCTCGGCACCGTCCGGGCTGGGGTGAAATACCTGACGTCCGGAAACGTCACGTTCAGTTCGTCGACGATCACCTATGACCCGAGCGCGAAGACTCTCACCCTGACGCTCGGCACTCCGTCGTCGACGACGACGATCAAGACCGGCGTCACCGCGGGCAGGCCTCGCTATCAGCCTTCGAGCGGACACCTGAGCATCATCGGGCTTACGCTCTCGACGAGAACCGTGACGAGCAGCACCGCCTCGGGCTGGTAGTCAGAGCACGAGCTCGGCGAGCGTCTGCAGCGCCTCGGGCTGCGGCGTCCCGAGCACGAGCGTCGTGACCGGCGTCTCGCGCCACGCGGCGAGGCGTTCCGCGATCCGTTCCTTCGGTCCGACGAGCGCGACGGCGTCGACGAGCTCGTCGGGGACGGCGGCGATCGCCTCGCGCTGCTTGCCCTCGAGGTAGAGGTTCTGGATCTCCTCGGCGGCGTCCTCCCAGCCGTAGCGGCGGACGAGCGCGTTGTAGAAGTTCTTCCCCTTCGCGCCCATGCCGCCGACGTAGAGCGCGAGGTACGGCTTGAGCGCGTCGCGCAGCGCCTGGACGTCGTCGCCGACGAAGCAGCTCACGGTCGCGGCGATCTCGAAGCCCGGCTTCGCGCCGGCGAGGCTCTCGCCGAACGCGTCGTCGAAGTGCTCGGGATCGACGAAGAGCGGCAGCCAGCCGTCGGCGATCTCGGCGGTGAGCGCGACGTTCTTCGGCCCGAGCGCGGCGAGGTAGATCGGGATGTCGGCGCGCAGCGGGCGGAGCATCATCTTCAGCGGCTTGCCGAGGCCGGTCGCGCCGGGGCCGTCGTACGGGATCGAGTAGTGCTCGCCGCTGTGCTCGACGACGTCGCGCCGCAGCGCGGTGCGCACGATCTCGACGTACTCGCGCGTCTTCGCCGAGCGGCTTCCCCCACGGCTGCCCGTGCCAGCCCTCGACGACCTGCGGGCCGGACGTGCCGAGCCCGAGCAGGAAGCGCCCGCCGGAGATGAGGTCGAGCGTCGCCGCCGTCATCGCCGTGTTCGTCGGCGTGCGGCCGGGGATCTGCATGATCGCCGAGCCGAGCTTGATCCTCTCGGTCTTCGCGGCGAGATACGCGAGGACGGTGACCGCGTCGGTGCCCCACGCCTCGGCCGTCCAGACGGAGTCGAAGCCGAGCCGCTCCGCCTGCTGCACGAGCGGCACGAGGTCGGCGGGATTCGTGCCCGGCGGCGCGTAGCCGAGGTTCAATCCGAGCTTCATTAGGCTGACTCTATGGCGCATCCGGAGCTCGCGGCGGAGCAGGCCTACGTCGACACCGCGTACGACGAGCTCGACCGGATGCGGTCGACCGTCGAGCGCACGCAGGAGGCGATGGCGACCGAGTGGGCCGCGCTCAACATGGAGGCGTGGGCGAAGCGCCGCATGCAGACGTTCGAGGACGCCGAGCGCGGCTTCGTCTTCGGCCGCCTCACGCTCGACGCCACGCCGCGGCCGCTCTACGTCGGGCGCCGCTGGGTCACGGACTCCGAGCAGGAGTCGCTCGTCGTCAACTGGCAGGCGCCGGCCGCGCGGCCGTTCTACACCGCGACGCCGCAGGATCCGCACGGCGTCACGCAGCGGCGCCGCTTCCGCGCGAAGGGCCGGAAGCTCCTCGACATCTCCGACGAGTCGCTCGACGGCAACGCGGTCGAGGGCGCCGGGGTCTCCGACTTCCTCCTCGAGGAGCTCGACCGCCGCCGCGACGCGCGGATGCGCGACATCGTCGCGACGATCCAGTCCGACCAGTACCGCCTCATCACGGCCGAGCCCGACGGCGCGCTCGTCGTGCAGGGCGGCCCCGGCACCGGCAAGACGGCGGTCGGCCTTCATCGCGCGTCGTGGCTGCTTTACACGCTATCGCGAGCAGTTGCGGCGCGTCCTCGTCGTCGGCCCGAACGCGACGTTCATGGAGTACGTCTCCCAGGTCCTGCCGACGCTCGGCGAGGAGGCGGTCGAGCAGCGCGCCGTGACCGAGCTCGTCGACGGCGTCGCAGTTCTGCGGGAGGAGGAGCCCGACGTCGCGCGGCTCAAGGGCGACCCGCGGCTGCGCGAGGTCGTTGCGCGCGCGGTCGAGCTCGCGGTCGTGCCCGCGCCGGAGGAGCTCGTCATGCGCGTCGAGGGCGAGTACGTCCGCGTGCGCGAGCGCAACGTCGCCGAGCTGCTCGAGGAGGCGCTCGAGGCCGGCGATCCGGTCGGTCTCGCGCGCGAGCGATTCCGGATGGCGGTGCTGCGCCGCTTCTACGAGCGCTACGGCGAGCTGTTCGGCCCGCAGGCGTTCCGCAGCTTCGACGACCTCGAGGCGGGCATTGCGCCAGGGCGGCTTCCTCACGCGCTGGCTCGACCGCGTCCTCCCGCTGCCGCAGCCGGAGAAGCTCGTCGCGCGGCTGCTCACGTCGCCGGCGGCGCTCGAAGCTGCGTCGGAGGACGTGCTCGACGCCGGCGAGCGGAAGCTGTTACTGCGCGACCGTCCGCGCCGCAGCCGCCGATCTCGTCTGGAGCGACCACGACGTGCCGCTCCTCGACGAGGCGCGGGCGCTGCTCGACGGCGCGCCGCGCTCGTACGGGCACGTCATCGTCGACGAGGCGCAGGATCTCTCGCCGATGCAGCTCCTCGCGATCTCGCGGCGCGCGGTCGACGGCTCGCTCACGATCCTCGGCGACGTCGCGCAGGCGACCGGCCCTGTCGTCTACCGCCGCTGGGAAGAGCTGCGGCCCTTCCTCCCGGACGAGGCCGAGCTCGAGATCGAGGAGCTGCGCCACGCGTACCGCGTCCCGGCCGAGATCATGGACTTCGCGCTGCCGCTGCTCGACGAGATCGCGCCCGAGGTCGAGCCGCCCGTCGCGTACCGCAAGGGCGGCGACCCGCCCAAGCTCGTCGAGGTCACGGAGGACGAGCTGCTGACCGCGGCGCTCCGCGAGGCGGTCGCGCTAGAAGACCTCGACGGGATGCTCGCGGTGATCGTCCCGCGCACGCTCGCGGCGCCCGACGAGTTCCCGTTCCCGATCCTCACCCCGCGCCAGGCGAAAGGCCTCGAGTTCGACCACGTCGTCGTCGTCGAACCGGCAGCGATCGTCGACGGCGATGCTGGAAGCGTCGTCGGCGGAGCCGCCGACGCCCGGCAGGGAGACCGCTCGCCTTCGGCGAGCCGGGACCGCGGTCTGCGGGAGCTCTACGTCGCGCTGACGCGCCCGACGAAGACGCTCGTCGTCGTTCACTCGCGGCCGCTGCCCGGCGCGCTCGGCTAGGCACACTGCCGCGGGATGGCAGTTCGCCTCCTCCTTGCGACGGCGCTCGCCGCGGTGCTCGTGGCTCCGGCGGCCGGCGCACGCGCGGCCGCGGCGCCGTCGCTCACGCCGTACGCGGGGCTCGGCACCTGGCTCGACATCTACGCGACGCCGTTCTGGGACAACCCGGCGCAGCAGGTCGCGGCCATGGCCCGCGACGGAGTCAAGACCCTCTACCTCCAGACGGGCAACTACGGCCAACAGGCGAACCGGAGCGAGCTCGGCCGCTTCATCGACGCCGCGCACGCGCGTGGACTCCAGGCCGTCGCGTGGTACCTGCCGTCCTTCGCGCATCCGGAGCAGGACGCGCGCCGGTCGCTCCGGGCGATTCGGTTCCGCAGCGCGCACGGCGAGCGGTTTGACTCGTTCGCGCTCGACATCGAGGCCGACGTCGTCTCCTCCGAAGCGCTGCGCAACCAGCGGCTCATCAGTCTCTCGAAGCGCCTGCGGAAGGCGGTCGGCCCGAGCTACGCGCTCGGAGCGATCATCCCGTCGCCGGTCGGGATGCTCCGGCACCCGCACTACTGGCGCAGCTTTCCGTACCGCGCCGTCGCGGGCCTCTATGACGTGTTCCTGCCGATGGCGTACTTCACCGACCGTCACCTTCACGGTGTCCACGCGGTGCGCAGCTATCTCGCCGCCGACTTCGTCGTGATCCGCAACCGGACCGGCAATCCCGACGTCCCGATTCACCTCATCGGCGGGATCTCGAACGCGATGACGGCGGCCGACACGGCGGGGTTTATGCGCGCCGTCGCCGACTGCGAGCCGCTCGGCTACAGCCTCTATGCGTTCTCGGTGATGCAGCGGGGGATGTGGCCGAAGCTCAGAGGCCCGGCGAGCGACCCGGCCGGAAAAGCGTGTACCCAAAGCGGCGCGCCCGCCGCTGGTAGCGCGCCTCACTGAAGTCGAGGTACGCGCGCATCCGCAGGTCGCGCTTCATCTCCTGCCACTGCGCGAAGTAGCGCTCGTTCGGCGCCGGCCTCGACGGGCTCGCTCGGCGGGATCGGGTCGAGCTCGAGGAACTCGAAGACGCCCCGCAGCACCGGCTCCGGCTCGCGGACGAGATCCTCGTACGCGAATCACGTGCACGCGCTCGAGCTCTCGGCTGTCGGCCTCGAAGATCTCGTGGCAGCGAAGCCAGTGCTCGAACAGCCGCCCGAGCCGCCGCGTTCTCCGCCACTTCGCCGTCGCGATCGAGACTGGGATTGGGTGGCGGACGACGACGACGAACGACGAGCCAGGGAAAAGCGCCTGCAAGAAGCGGGTTTTCAGAAGGTTCGGCGGCGACTTCTCGAGCAGCAGCGGCCGCGCGAGATCCCAGTGCGGCGCCCACTCCTCGTACAGCTTCCGCGCCTTCTCCTCGGTCGCCTGCTCCTCGGTGAAGTGCGCCTCCGGCGCGAAACCGAATCGCCCAGGCCCACCCCAGACCTTTGCCGCGGGATAGACGGTCTGGAGGTGCTGGCCCTCGTCCGCATCGACGCCGGTGCCCGAGAAGCCGCTGACGTCCGGGTGCGCGGCGAGCAGGCGCGCGAGCAGCGTCGTGCCGCTGCGGTGCAGTCCGGCGAGAAAGACGAAGCGGTGATCGTCCACGCGGCGCATCGTATGGGGCGCTTCCACTAGCGTCCTCCGGATGCAGACGCGGACGCTTGGAGCAGGCGGCCCGGAGGTCTCGGTCGTCGGGCTCGGCACGAACAACTTCGGGCGGCGCTGCGACTACGACCAGACGCTCGCGGTGATCGACGCGGCGCTCGACGCCGGTATCACGCTCTTCGACACGGCCGACATCTACGGCGAGGGGACGAGCGAGGAGTACATCGGCCGCGCGCTCGAGGGTCGCCGCGACCGCGTGCTCATCGCGACGAAGTTCGGGATGCCGATGGAGGAGCAACCCCGAGGAGAGCCGCGGCCGTCCCGAGTACGTCCGCTGGGCGGTCGAGGGCTCGCTTCGCCGGCTCCGCACCGACGTGATCGACGTCTACCAGCTGCACCGCCCCGACGACTCGACGCCGATCGAGGAGACGCTCGGCGTGCTCAACGAGCTCGTCGCGCGAGGGCAAGGTGCGCTGGATCGGCTCCTCGAACTTCTCCGCCGAGCAGATCGACGCCGCGGAGAAGGTCGCGCGCGGCGACGGGCTTCCACCGCTTCGTCTCGGTCCAGAACGAGTACTCGCTCGTCGAGCGCGAGGCCGAGGCGGACGTCCTGCCCGCGTGCGAGCGGCTCGGGCATCGGCTTCCTCCCGTACTTCCCGCTCGCGAGCGGCCTGCTCACCGGCAAGTACCGCCGCGGCGAGAAGCCGACGGAGGGCCGCCTCGCCGGCCGCGAGATCGCCCGACGACGCGCTGGGACCGCGTCGAGGCGCTCGCAGCGCTACGCGCGACGGCGCGCGGCATCTCGCTCCTCGACGTCGCGTTCGGCGGGCTGCTCGCGCAGCCCGCGGTCTCGTCCGTCATCGCCGGGCGCGACGAAGCCGGAGCAGGTGCACGCGAACGTCGCCGCCGGCGCGTGGGAGCCGTCGCGCCGCGGACGTGGAGGAGCTGCGGGCGCTCCGCTGATCTTCGACGCGACGCCCGGCGACGCCGCCGAGCTCCGCGCGATGTTCCGCGAGTACGCGGCCTTCGATCGGCGAGGAGTTCTGGGTCAGGGACTTCGAGGACGAGCTCGCCGCGCTGCCGGGCTACTACCGACGCGCTCCTCATCGCGCGCGACGACGCCGGTGAGCTCGTCGGCTCGGCCGCGCTCAAGCATCACCCCGACGGCGCCGCGGAGCTGAAGCGGCTCTACGTCCGCCCGTCAGGCGCGAGGCATGGGCCTCGGCAAGCGGCTCGCCGTCGCGTCGATCGAGCGTGCCCGCGAGCTCGGCTACACGCTCATGCGGCTCGACACGCTGCCGCGGATGGAGACGGCGCAGGGGCTCTATGCCTCGCTCGGGTTCAAGCCGTGCGGGCCGTGGGTCGACCATCCGATCGAAGGTGTTCTCTTCTTCGAGCGCTCGCTCTAGGGGTCGAACTCCACCTGGTCGAAGTACCGCAGCACGGTGTGTCCGGGCCTGACCCGGCTCTGGACGGCGCGAAGCTCGTCGTCGGACGCGAGCCCGAGCGCGCGCTTGACGGCGAGCCACGGGAAGTTGAAGTCCTCCTGGATCATCATCGTTGAGATCCGCGGGTTGATCTCGATGATCTTCTCGCCCATGAACTGGATGCTGACGAACTGCTCGAAGCCGAACTCTTCGACCACGGGCTCCGACGCCGCGACGAGCTCCGGCGCGTCGAGGGTGACGAAGTACATCCCGAGCCCGCAGCGCAGCGACTCGCGCGTGCGCGTCGCCTGCAGGACGATGCCGCGCCCGTCGGTGATCGCGTCCACTGTGCGCTCGGGCTCGGTGAGGAACTCCATCACGAGCAGGTCGAGGCCGTCCTCGGGGAGCAGCTCGACCGCCTCCTCGAGACGCATCGCGAGCGCGCCGGGGCGTTCGTACAGGAGTTGATGCGTTCGGTCGACCGTTGGGTCGAGGATGCGGAACCCCCGCGAGCCGCTCGAGTGGGCGGGCTTGAAGCAGACGGGGTGATCGGGGTAGCCGAGCGCCCGGGCGGCCGTCTCGACGCCCGCCGCACCCGTAACACGGTGAAACTCCGGCGCGCCCACACCGATCCGGTGGCAGGCCTCGAACGTCTCCGCCTTGTCGTTCGCGCGCCGGACGGCATCGGGCTCCGAGACCATCACCGGGACGGGGAAGTCGTGCCGGCGATCCGCCAGGCTCTGGAGGTCGTTCGAGCCGTGCGGGAAGACGACGTCGACGCCTTCGCGCTCGACGAGCTCGAGGATCGCGTCGGCGTAGCCGGGATCGCTGCCGGCCGGGACGAGGTGGAACGCGTCGCAGATGTGCCGGCCGATGGCCCGTTCGGACATGTCCACGCCGACGAGCCGCACGTCGCGCTCGCCGTTCTCCCGCAGCGCGCGCAACATCCGCGCCGCGCCCGGACCCCCGCAGGCGGTGACGATGATCGTCGTCATGCGTGAGTGCGGGCGTCTCTCATGTGGCGAGACTACCGTTGCGGTCTTGAAGGTCCTGCTCGTGACGCTCCACTTCCCGCCCGGCGGCGGCGGTGGCGTGCATCGGCCGCTGAAGTTCGCGACGCACCTGCCGGCGCTCGGGATCGAGACGCACGTGCTCGCGCCCGACCTGCCCGGGCCGTCCCGGCGGACGCCGAGCTCGAGCTGCCGACGCAGGCGTGGATCCATCGCGTCCGCTACGTCGGGCCGCGTGCGGGCCGCCCGTCCGAGCGGCTCGCCGGAACGCGAGGGGCTCGCGCGCGCTCGGCACGCAGGCGGCGCTGCTCGGGCGCCGGCTGCTCGTTCCCGACGAGAACGTCCCGTGGAGCACGCTCGCGACGCCGGTCGCGATCCGCCTCGTCACGGCGCGAGGGGATCGACGTCGTGCTCACGACCTCGCCGCCGCCGTCGCTCCACCTCCTCGGCGCGGCGGTGAAGCGGGCGACGCGGCGCGGCGTGGGTCGCCGACCTCCGCGACCCGCTCACGTCGCATCCGCACCGGCGCGGCTACGAGTCGCGGCTCGCGCAGCTGAAGGAGAAGACCGTCGGCGGCGTCGCGAAGCTCGTCGCGTCGCAGGCCGACGCGATCGTCGCCGCCTCCGACGCGATCGCCGAGGAGGCGCGCGCGCTCGAGCCGAAGGGCAAGGTCGTGACGATCGCGAACGGCTGCGACTTCGACGACTTCGCGGGCCTCGAGCACCACCCGAGCGACCGCCTCCGGATCACGCACGCCGGCAACTTCCACGGCAAGCGCGACCCGAAGCCGTTCCTCCGCGCGCTCGCCGAGTCGGGCCTCGAGGACGTCGTCGTCCGCTTCGCCGGCGACTTCCGCGCCGCCGACCGCGAGTACGCGGAGTCGCTCGGCCTCGGCGACCGGCATCGAGCTGCTCGGCTACGTCTCGCGCCGCCGCTCGCTCGAGCTGCAGCGCGACTCCGAGGTGCTCCTGCTCCTGATTCCCGACGTCGGGCGGCCGCGGCAAGGGCGTGCTGACGGGGAAGATCTTCGAGTACCTCGCCGCCGAGCGCCCGATCCTCGCCGCCGTCCCGCCCGACGGCGCCGCTGCGCGACCTCGTCCGCGACACGGGCGCCGGCGTCGGTCGTCCCGCCCGACGACGTCGACGCGATCCGCGACGCGCTGCTCGACCTCCACCGCCGCTGGCAGGAAGGAAGCCTCGACGGGACGCCGCTCTCGGCGGAGTGGCGCGAGCGCCTCTCGCGCGCCAAGCGCGTCGAGGAGCTCGCGGACGTGCTAAGGAGCCGTCGCGTGACCGCCGCCGCTCCGTGCCCGCTCGTCCGCGCGCCGCGCCGCGCTCTCGCTCGAGCGCGTCACGGCGGGCTCTTCTTCGCGTCGCTCTTCGTCTCGACCTTCGAGAAGGTGCACTGGAACTTCGCGCGGCCAGCATCGGGCATCAACGACATCACGACGATCCTCTTCGTCGTCGCGTTCCTCGCGAGCGAGCGCGAGCGCGAGGAGAAGTTCCCGCGCACGAGCGCGATCGTGCTCGGCTTCTTCGCGGCGTTCGCGCTCGTCTATCTCGCCGGCTTCTGGGACATCGACGACGCAGCAGGGGCTGACGCAGTTCGGGAAGGGGATGGTCGAAGTTCGTCATCCACTGGTCGTTCATCGTCGCGGCGATCGCGCTACCTCGCCCGGCGCGGCGAGGCGTTCTACTGGCGCGCGATCGGCTGGTTCACGCTCGGCTTCGTCGCGAACTCCGTCTACGGGATCCTCCAGCTCGGCGCGGCCGTCGGCGCCGGCCACAACCTCGACAACCTCGTGCTCAGCCCGCTGACGGGCGGCGCGAGCAGCATCGACGTCTTCGGCGCACATCGCCGGCTCGAGCATCTACCGCGTCAACGCGCTCACGGTCGATCCGAACCACCTCGGCGTGATGCTCGCGTGCCGCTGCTCGCGCTCACGCCCGTCTACCTGCGGATGCCGCGCAGGCATCGCCTCAAGTGGTGGCTCGCCGGCGACGCTCGCGTTCCTGCTGCTCGTGGAGATCGCGACGCTCTCGCGCAGCGGCTGGCTCGGGCTCGGCGTCGGCGCGCTCATCCTCGCGATCCCGTACCGCCGCTTCGTCCTCACGAAGCAGCTGCTCTACCCGCTCGGCGCGCTCGTGCGCCGTGCTGCTCGGCGTCGTCGTCGCGCGCCAGCACTTCTTCACGACGCTCCTCGGCCAGCGCTTCTCGACGGGCGGCGCGTCGACGCAGTCGCACTTCGCCGATCTACTCGTACATCGGCCCGGTGCTGCACATGCATCCGCTGCTCGGCCTCGGCGAGAACAACTTCGCCGTCTACTACGAGTTCCTCACGGGGAAGGCGAACTTCGGCGCGCACTCGTACTGGGTGGCGGTGATCGTCGAGTCGGGGCTGCTCGGCCTCCTTCTCTGGATCGTCTTCCTCCGCTACGTCTTCGTGCGGCTGCATCGCGGCGCGGCGGCTCGGGCGGCTGCTCGACCGGATCGGCGACGAGGAAGGCGTCGCGCGTCAGGCCGCTCGCGTGGGGGTTGACGGCGGCGCTCGTCGGGACGATGGCCGCGAACTTCTTCTACCTGACGATGCAGTTCTATTACTTCTACGCCTTCCTGGCCCTCGTGCTCGCGCTGCCGCTCGTTTTCAGCGAGCGCGCCGCTAGTATCGACCCGCGATGAAGGGTGTCATCCTTGCGGGCGGCTCCGGCTCACGGCTGGACCCGCTGACCCGGATCACGAACAAGCACCTCCTGCCGCTGTACGACCGGCCGATGGTCACGTACGCGGTCGAGGCGCTCGTCGACGCCGGGATCACCGAGCTCGTGGTCGTCACCGGCGGCACGCACGCGGGCGAGTTCTTCCGCCTGCTCGGCAACGGCCACGACTACGGGATCGACCGCCTCTTCTACGCGTATCAGGACCGGCCCGGCGGCATCGCGGAAGCGCTCGGGCTCGCGGAGCGCCTCGTCGCGGGCGACCGCTGCTGCGTCCTTCTCGCCGACAACGTCTTCGAGCGTTCGCTCCGTCCGGTCGTCGAGCGGTTCGAGGCGCAGGACAGCGGTGCCCGCGTCGTCCTCTCCGAGGTCGCCGAGGACGAGCATCTGCGCCATCTCGGTGTCGCGGAGTACGCGTCCGACGGGGAAGGGGGCGACCGGATCGTCCGCATCGTCGAGAAGCCGCAGGATCCGCCGAGCCGCCACGCCGTCACGGGCGTCTACTTCTACGACGAGACGGTGTGGGAGATCCTTCCGACGCTCGAGCCTTCCGGCCGCGGCGAGCTCGAGATCACCGACGTGAACAACTAGTACGTCGAGCAGGGCACGATGGAGGCCGACGTGCTCGACGGCTTCTGGGGAGACGCCGGGCGAGTCGATCGAGGCGTACTACGCCGTCAACGACTTCGTGCGAGCGAGGCGGGCGCAGTGATCGAGGACCTGCGCCGCATCCCGCTCACACGCCACGCCGACGACCGCGGCTGGTTCACCGAGCTCGCGCGCGCGAGCGGCCTGCCGAAGCCGATCCGCCAGGCCAACCTCTCCTTCTCGCGGCAGGGCGTGATCCGCGGCCTCCACTACCACGTGCGCGGCCAGGACGATCTCTTCGTCTGCCTCGCCGGGATGGTGCGCGTCGTCGTCCTCGACCGTGAGACGGGCGAGACATTCACGGAGGACATCGGCGACGACAACCCCGTCGCGATCTACGTCCCCGGCATCAACGCGCACGGCTTCGAGGCGCTCACTGACGCGACCTTCATGTACCTCGTGACCGAGGAGTACGACGCGGCAGATCCCGACGAGAACGGGGTTCCATGGGATGATCCGCGTGTGAAGCACCTCTGGAGCACGAGCGAGCCCATCCTCTCGGCACGGGACACGACGGCGTGAGCCGCCTTCTCGTCACCGGCGCCGCCGGCTTCATCGGCTCGAACTTCGTCCGCTGGTGGCTCGAGAAGCATCCCGACGACCACGTCGTCGCGCTACGACCTGCTCACGTACGCCGGCGACCCGCGCAACCTCGAGGGAACGGGCGTGCGGCTCGTCGAGGGCGACATCGCCGACCTCGAGCTCGCCGAGAGCCTGCTCGCCGAGGAGCAGATCGACGTCGTCGTCAACTTCGCCGCCGAGTCGCACAACAGCCTCGCGGTCCTCGATCCGGCACGCTTCTTCCGCACGAACGTCCTGGGCACGCAGACGCTGCTGCGAGGCCGCGAAGCGCACGGGCGTGAAGCGCTTCCACCACGTCTCGACGTGCGAGGTCTACGGCGACCTGCCGCTCGACTCCGACGAGATCGTTCACCGAGGAGTCGCCGTACCGGCCGCGCACGCCGTACAACGCGTCGAAGGCCGGCGCCGACCACGCGGTGCGCGCGTACCACGAGACGTTCGACCTGCCGATCACGATCACGAACTGCTCGAACAACTACGGCCCGCGGCAGTTCCCCGAGAAGGTCATTCCGCTCTTCATGACCAACGCGATCGACGACCGGGAGCTGCCGCTCTACGCGTCGACGCAGAACCGGCGCGAGTGGCTCCACGTCGACGACCACTGCAGCGCGATCGACCTCGTGCTCGAGCGCGGGCGCGAGGGCGAGACGTACAACGTCGGCTCGGGCGTCGAGAAGTCGATCGAGGAGATCGCCGACCTCGTGCTCGAGCTCACCGGCAAGCCGCGAGTCGCTGAAGACGATCGTCCCGGACCGGCCCGGGCCACGACCGCCGCTATCTCCTCGACTCGTCGAAGCTCCGCCGCGAGCTCGGCTGGAAGCCGGCAGATCGGCTTCGAGGACGGGCTGCGCGACGACGGTCGAGTGGTACGGCGCGAACCGCGACTGGTGGGAGCCGCTGAAGGAGCGGGCGCCCGGTCGTCGAGTCCGGCTGGCAGTGCTGAGCCGCGCGTCCTCGTCACCGGCGCCGGCGGCCAGCTCGGCGCCGCGCTGCAGGAGGAGTTCGCTGATGACGGCGTCGTTGCGCTGACGCGCGCGGAGTGGGACGTGACGCTGCCGCCGCCGGCCGTGCCGGCCGGCGTCGACCTCGTGCTCCACGCCGCCGCCTGGACGAACGTCGACGGAGCGGAGGACGATCCGCAAGGCGCGGCCGCGGTCAACGTCGGCGGCACGCAGCACGTGCTGAGCTCGGCGTGCCGCTCGTCAC
Source organism: uncultured Actinomycetes bacterium (assembly GCA_963767525.1). GTDB lineage: Bacteria > Actinomycetota > Thermoleophilia > Gaiellales > Gaiellaceae > Palsa-739. The sequence continues at coordinate 412,806 of CAVYEH010000001.1, read as the reverse complement.
GTACTCGACGGACTACGTCTTCGACGGGACGAAGCGCGAGCCGTACGTCGAGTCGGACGCGCCGAACCCGCAGTCGGTCTACGGCCGCACGAAGCTCGCAGTCGGAGGCCGCCGCCGGCGAAGACGCGTGGATCGTGCGCACGTCGTGGCTCTTCGGCTGGACGAGCACGAACTTCGTCCGCACGATGCTCCGCCTCGGCGCCGAGCGCGACGAGATCTCGGTCGTCGACGACCAGCGCGGCTCGCCCGACCTACGTCGGGCATCTCGCGGCCGCGACGCGCGAGCTGCTCGAGCTGCCGCGCGGCGTGTGGCACATCGCCGCCGGCGGCGACTGCACGTGGGCCGACTTCGCCGAGGCGATCTTCGAGGAGGCGGGGCTCGACTGCGCGCGTCCGACGGATCACGACCGAGGAGTTCGGCGCCCGGCGCCGCGCCCGGCGTACTCGGTGCTGCGCAGCGAACGGCCGGGCGCGCCGCAACTCCCGCACTGGCGCGAGGGGCTGCGCGCGTGCCTCGAGCGGCTTGGCGCCTGACAAGGCCGCAAACGTAGGATCTAATGGGCGCGATGCGTTCCGTATCCCTCAAAGGTCGGCGGCTGCGAACCCGCGAGTCCCAGGACGGGCAGTGGGAATGGGAAGGGGACGCGAGCGCGTCGATTCTCGTGGCCGGGCACTCGCACCGGGACGCGTTCCGGAGCGCGATCGCCGGAGGGTTCACCGCTGACGGCCCGGGCGCCGCAATCCTCGTCGCGCGCGGGCCGGTCGATCCGGCCGCGCCGCCCAAGCAGGACGACACGTACTGGCGCGCCGCGTGCGCGGCCGAAGGCCGGGTGCTGGCGGTGACGTGGAAGGGGAACCAGGTCAACACCCACTTCCTGTTCGAATCCGACGAGCCGTTTCGGCTGAGTAACTCCGGAGAGTCCGGGAAGGTCGTGCCGGCGTCGATGATCTCCGCGGCCTGGAAAGGGGCTTTCGACGGGCTCGACGCCGCCGTCGCGAACGCCCGGGCGGAGCACGTCGTTCTCATCGGTAACCCGCCGCCCAAGCCTGACGAGGAGGTTCGCGCAAGTCTGCCCGACTCGCCCTACTTCGTCCGTGCCATGGCCGCAGCGGGCGAGAGCCCCGACACGATCCGGATCACGCCGGCGGCGGTTCGGGTCGGGTTGTGGAAGATCCTCCAAGACGATTACGCGCAGCAGGCTGCACGCATCGGCGCGGTGTTCGTTCCCGTCCCCGACACCGTGCAGACGAGCGACGGATGCCTCAAGCCGGAGTATTCGGGGCGAGACGTCACGCACGCGAATGGAGTATTCGGCGCGCTGATGCTCAGGGAGATCGAAGCCACCGTTCGGCAATGAGCGATCATCCGTATCGGTCACAGCCTGATCGCGCTTTCTGGGCGCGTTCGGTCGCCAAGGACTTCTCCGCGGCGGACGTGTACGCCGGTCCGACTCCTCTCCTAACGCGGGAGGACCGGATCATCTCCGCGGGAAGCTGCTTTGCGTCGAACCTCGTCCCGTATCTCGAAGCCGAGGGATTCACCTATCTGCGGACGGAGACCCCTCCTCCGCGTCTCGCTCACCTGCCCGAGAATCTCGGCTACCGCAACTTCTCGGCGGCCTACGGGAACATCTACACGGCGAGGCAGTTCCTGCAACTCGTCGAGCGGGCTCTCGGCCTGTTCTCGCCGGTGGAAGACCGGTGGCACGTGGCCGGCGCGGTCATCGATCCGTTCCGTCCGGGCCTGCGCTATCCGGCGAGCTCCGACGAAGAGTTCGACGTTCTTACCACCGAGCACCTCGCCGCGGTGCGCCGGGCTATCTCCGAAGCCACCGTGCTCGTCTTCACGCTCGGCTTGACGGAGGCGTGGAGATCGCGCATCGACGGCGCCGTGTTCCCTGCTTGCCCCGGCACCGTCAGTGGTGAGTTCTCGCCCGACCGGCACGAGTTCCACAATTTCACCGCTCAGGAGGTCACGGATGACTTGCTTACCGTGCACGAGCGCCTGACCGCCGTGAACCCCGAGCTGCGAATGCTGTTGACCGTCTCTCCGGTGCCGCTCGTCGCGACGGCAACGGACGGTCATGTCCTCGAGGCGACGATGTACAGCAAGTCCGTCCTACGCGCCGCCGCTGGCGGGGTCGTACAGCGAGGCATCGGCATCTCCTACTTCCCGGCGTACGAGATCGTCTGCGGACAGCAAGCACCGTTCGACTACTTCGAGGCGGATCGGCGCGAGGTGAGCGCGAAGGCGGTCGAGGCGGTAATGGCCGCGCTTCTCGATCAGTGCGAACGCGACTCGAGCCGCCCGTCGTTCGTGTCCGCCTCCGATTCGAGTTCCCACGACGTTCGGGAGACAGCCGCGGTGGTCATTCCTCCCGTCTCCGAGCGGGCTGGAGCACGCGCGGAGGTACTGCCGGATCAGCCGGCCCGACTTTCTCAGCTGGTCGCGGACGCCGAGTGCGACGAAGCCCTCATGGACGACGGCTAGCCGGCGCGGTTGGGGAACCTTCCGGAAGGGGTCGAGGTCGAGCCGGCAGCGGAACAGAGGCCCCCTCGATGTCCCTGATGCCCGCGCCGAAGCGCAAGTCGCGCTGCCGACGTTCGTTCAACACGCGAGTACACTGGGCTCCATCGCCAGTGTTCATGCCACATTCGGCGGAGGTCACCCTTCGGAGGACGGCTTCTCGGGGCACGGGGCTCTTGTGGCCGACGGGACGATGAGCCTATGCGTCTGATCTGTGTAGGCACGCGCCAGGGCAACGCATTCATGAACGAGATCCTCGACGCGGTCGCGTTCGAGGCGCGAGAGCTCGGTGTCGAGGCCGAGCTGACCACTGACGGATTCTCGGACGCGCCGGACGCGGTGCATGTCGTGATTCCGCACGAGTACTTCGCCGTCACGGATCCGTCGCAGCATCCGCGGCCCGACCAGCTGCGGCGCACGATCGCCTTCTGCGTCGAGCAGCCGGGCACCTCCTGGTTCGAGGCGAGTGCCCGGTACGCGCGCTTGGCGGGCGGCGCATTCGACTGCAACCCGCTCGGCCGCGACGAGATGCGGCGCAGGGGGATCGCGGCGGAGCACTTCCAGCTCGGATACACGAGTAGATGGGACCGATGGGGTGGATCCTCGAGCGCACGGTCGGTCGATGTGATGCATCTCGGAACGGAGGCGCCTCGTCGCCTGCAGGCCCTCGCGCTCTACGCAGACCGGCTGTGGCCGCACGACGCCCGCCTCTATCTGCCGCGGGTCGAGCCGACGCCTCGGCCAAAAGCCGACTTCCTCATGGGCGAGTCGAAGTGGAACTCCCTCGCCGATACGAAAGTCCTCCTGAACATCCATCGACAGCCGCTCGCGTACTTCGAATGGGTGCGCGTGCTGGAAGCCGTCTGCAACGGATGCGTGGTGGTGTCGGAGGAGTCGCACGGTGGTGCTCCGCTCGTCCCCGGGGAGCACTACCTCGCCGGCAGTGTCTCGAGTCTCGGGCAACTGGTGGATGAGCTGCTCAGCGACCCCGCTGCCCTGGAGAACATTCGGCGCACTGCGTATCACTTCGTACGCGAGAGCCTTCCGATGTCTACTGCGGTCGGCCGGCTCCTCAGCTCGGCGAGAGCTTGGAGACGACGAAAGCACGTCGTTCGTTTCGTGTCGGCGGCCGGGACGGCTCGTCCGTCGCCGATCGGGCCCGTCCGTATCTACGCCGGGGAACGGGTCTGGTGCGCAGGGTCACCGGTGTCGAGCACACTTGGCGGCAGGGACAGACTGTTCTGGACGCGCTGGAGCGATCGCGGGCGATCCAGAAGAGAATCGTTCTGGGGCAGGTTGGCCTGAGTCGTGCCCTACAGCGTCTCCAGTTGGACGAGCACCAGCGTCTCACCCCGGTCACCGAGGTCTCGCGCACTCCCGCCTACGACGGCGCCTCGCCACGCGTCACGGTGATCGTGCCTCTGTACAACCACGCCGACGAGGTCATCCTCGCTCTCGACAGTGCCGCACAAAGCTCGTTGACGGAACTCGAGATTTGCGTGCTCGACGATGCTTCGAGCGACCGCTCCGCTCATGCAGTTCTCGAGTGGATGGAGAATCACGCGACGGTTCCGGCAATGCTGCTGCAGAACGCGTGGAACCGCGGTCTGGGCGCCACACGCAACGCCCTTCTCGGCGCGGCCCGCGGGGAGTACGTGCTCGCTCTCGACGCTGACAACGAGGTGTATCCGAGCGCGATCGCAAAGCTCGTCGCGGCGCTCGACGACGATCCCGATGCCGTCTTCGCCTACCCGATCCTGGAGGTGCACGAGGATGGTGTCCCGGTGACGCTCTTCGGGTACCAGCCGTGGGAGCCGGAGCGGTTCCGCGTGGGCAACTACATCGACGCCCTCGCTCTGATCCGGCGTCAGGATGCCAAGGAACTTGGCGGGTACACGGAAGATCTGCGTCTGTATGGCTGGGAGGACTACGACCTGTGGTGCCGGGTCGCAGATCGGGGGCGGCACGGCGTTCACGTTCCGGAAATCCTCGCGCGGTATTCCCGGGCCGAAGGCTCGATGAACTCGTCCGTCACGGCGATAGACGTCACCGACGCGATGGCGGCTCTCCGCGGTCGCTACCGAAACGTGTTCACGCCAGGCACGCCGCAGCCGGACGCGCTCGAAGTCGGCTGAGCTACCGCCCGCGCGCCGAGGCGATCACGATGTCCTGGAAGTCGACAGGATCGCTCCTGCCGCTCCAGGATCCAAAGCGGATCGCGTCGATCGCGAGGCCGGCGTCGAGCATCACAGTTTCGATCCACTCCGGGGTGAAGCCGATCGCGAACTCGGGCTTCTTCGGATCCTGTACCCAGGCGCCGTCGGGACGCTCTTCACGCAGCCATTGCGTGTTGCCGGCGCGAGCCTCTGCGGCTGCGAACTCGTCCACGATGAAGAACGTTGCGAAGAGGGTGCCGCCACGGTCGAGAACGCGGGCGGCCTCGGCGAGGTAGTGGGACGCCTCGTCGGGCACGAGGTGCGTGAACAGTGACGTCGCGATCGCGAAGTCGAAGCTGTCGTCGGGGTACGGGAACGTGAAGTCGACCGCCTTCTTCCGGCGCCACCCGCGGGAGTACATGCCGTTCTTCACGTCGACATGTCGGAAGGTGAACTGGGGGAGGTCGATGTGCTCCTTCGCCCAGGCGATCCGGCTCTGATCGACGTCGAAACCTTCGTACCGGCCGGTCGTGAGCACGTTCGCGAGTGCGGCTGCGAGGCGGCCGGAGCCGCACCCGATGTCGAGCACCCGGTCGGTGCTTTCGAGGCCGGCCTCCTCCATGAACCCCGTGAGCCGTGTGCCTACGGCGAGGAACTGCTCAATTCCGTTAGGTGCTTCCCCGCTCGACGGTGCCTCGGTCAGTGTGAATCTTGCCACTCGCTCAGTATCACACGCAGCCGGTGCCCGACCCGTCTGCGCGCTTGTGCGTGGCGTATGGAACGGAGACCGATGAAAAGGATATCCTGCTCTTGTTCGAGGGGGGCGCGGGGTCCAGCCCGCGCGTCAGCGTCGTGATTCCGAACCAGGATTGGCGGCGAGTGGTAGACGTGAGGGGGCATGGCTGAAGATGAAGTACTGGGCGCTCGCCAGCTGACGAGCGCCAACGAGCGTGAGGCAACCCGTGCGGAGGCGCCGGCTCGCCGCAGCCTCGGCATGCGCGGCCTGTCGAGATTCAGGCGTTTCGGCTGGTCCTTCCGGCCTCGCCGAGGCCAAGCCGGCCCCGTTCTCGCCGGGGAAAACCGCGCAGCCCTGGAGGGAGAGTTCGATCGCGACTACTACCTCGCCGTTCATTCGGATGTCCGGAAGTCGGGCATCGATCCTCTCGAGCACTACCTCCTCCACGGCTGGCAGGAGGGGCGTGATCCGTTCGACGGAGTTCTCTACCGAGTACTACGTCTCGGCGAACCCGGACGTGATAGCAGCAAACATCAATCCGTTCGTGCATTACGTCCGCACCGGCAAGCGCGAGGGGCGGCCGCCGCGTTGGCCTGGGGGTCTCCGACGCGAAACGCTCGAGAACCTCCGCTCGGTCGACGACCAGATCGAGCATTGGCGTAAGGCCCAGGTACCGGCTGGGCCTGCGATCGACAGCGACACGCTGCTCCACCTCCTCGTTGAGCGCATTGGGACTCGCCGCAACGTCGTTGTCTCTTGTAGCCACGACGACTACACGGAGGTTGCCGGGGGGGTACAGCTGTGCGTGAAGCTAGAGGAGACCGCGTTTGCGCAGCGCGGCGTCGCGTATCTCAATCTGCATCCGGCCCAGCGATTGCCCGTACTTTCGCGCGAGACCGAGCCCGAGGCGCTGGCGCTCGCCGTCGTCATTGACGGCGAAAAACTCGGCGCTGCCAGCGCCGACGCGGTTCTTGACGCCCTCGCGCGTCTCCGCTCCGAGGTCAGCTTCGGCCTCGTGGTGCACGCCCTGCACGGGCATTCGCCAGAGGTCATCGCGCAGCTTTACGGTCGCCTCGACCCGCAATGGGCATGGCTGTGGCTCCACGACTTCTTCGTGATCTGCCCGAGCACGACGCTTCTCCGCAACACGATCGAACCGTGCCACGCGCCGCCACCCGAGTCGGCCGGCTGCATGATCTGCGTCTACGGAGAGGAGCGGCTCCGTCACCTACCGCGCCTCCGCAAACTCCTCGACGAGGTGCCGTTCAAGCTCGTCGCGCCCTCGCAGTTCATGGCAGACCGGTGGACGGAGTACTTCGGGAACGACCACCTCGAAGTCGCGGTCCATGAGCACGGTGCGGTGACGCGCACGACGACGAATGGAACTGGTCCCGACCGGGCTGCACGGGCCCCTCGACGGTCCCGTCCGCATTGCCTTCCTCGGCTACCCCGCGTTCCAGAAAGGCTGGGAGATCTTCCGCGAACTCGTCCGTAGGTACGCGCCGGGCGGCGAGTTCCGGTTCTACCAATTCGTTGCCGGCGACTACTACGTTCCCTCAGTCGAACAACGGCGGGTCAGCGTCGTCGAGACCGACCAGCTCGCAATGACCGACGCCCTTCGGGCGGACTCGATCGACCTCGTTGTCGTGTGGTCCATCGTCGAAGAGAGTTTTGGTTTAACCACCGCAGAGACAGTCGCCGCCGGAGCGGCCGTGATCACCCGTGAAGGCTCAGGGAACGTGGCGAGCGTCGTCAAAGGGTCTGGTGAGGGACTGGTCTTCAGTGACGAGCAGGAGTTGTTCGACGCCTTCGATACTGGGTCGATCGTTGAGTTCGTACACTCGCGTCGTTCAACTCGCCAGTTTGAGTCCACCACCTTTGTACACAGCCACGTGACCGCGGATCTCGCACATTTCGATGATTGATCAGCTTCCGAGTGGCCCCGGAAGCCCGGCCGTGTGTTTCACGAGCTTTACGTTTGGCTATCTCGGCCGTGCCCGCGTGCTCGCCGAGAGCGTCAAGCGGTTCCACCCAGACTGGTGCTTCGTTGCTCTCATAAGCGACCTTCCCCCGACCGGATTCGCGTTCGATCCGTCGGCCGAGCCGTTCGACCACGTTGTGTGGGGTTACGAGTTGCCCATCCCGGCGGTGTCATCGTGGATCTTCAAGCATGAACTGGTTGAACTCTGCACGGCCGTCAAAGGTCCGATGCTTGAGCTGCTCGTCGGGCGGGAGATCGAGAAGGTCATCTACCTCGATCCCGACATTGCGGTGTTCGCGCCTCTCGACGGTGTTCTCGAGGGGCTCGACGAAGCGTCGATAGTCCTTACACCACATCAGCTCGATCCCGAGGTCGACGAACGCGCGATCTTCGACAACGAGGTTTCCTCTCTGCGGCATGGCACGTACAACCTCGGGTTCGTGGCGGTACGTAATGACGAGACAGGGCGACGTTTTGCGGGATGGTTCGCGGATCGCCTCCGCTCGTATTGCTACGACGAGCTTGACCGCGGCCTCTTCGTTGACCAAAAGTGGTGCGACCTCGTGCCGGCGTTCTTCGACAGCGTGAAGATCCTCCGCGACCCCGGCTACAACGTTGCAAGTTGGAACATCAGCCAACGACGTCTCTCTACCGGTGACGCCGGTTCCATTCTCGTCAACGGACACACGCTTCGTTTCTTCCACTTCACGAAGCTCGGCCCGATCGGCGCGGTGATGACCGAGCGCTATGCGGCTGGCAATCTGCTCGTTCAGGAGATATGGGGTTGGTATAGGCGCAGCGTTCAGGCCGCTGAGCCGGCTGATCTCGAGCCGGGCTGGTGGCACTACGGCCGCTTTGAGAACTCAGACGTCATCCCGACAGAAGCACGGCGCTTGTACCGCACGCGGCTCGACCTTCGCGAAGCCTTTCCAGAGCCGTTCTCCGGTGGTCCGGGGTCTTACCACGAATGGCTGAAGACGCATCCGATGCCCCGTCTTGAGTCGGCCGGCGCAGGTAGTGGAGTCTGACGAGTTGGCTGCGCGCCGCCCTCCGTGGAGGCGAGTCTTATCCCGTCGGCTGCGGACTGGCCAGGCTCAGCCGCAGTCCCGTGTTGTTAACCCGGTCACTGAACTGTTTCCGAATGTCGGCGTACCCGACCGTGAGACGGTGACACCGTTCAGCCGTTCCTACGCGATTCTGATCATGCCGCGCTCCGGGAGCACCATGCTCGCCCGCACGCTGCTCGTCTCTGGCCTGTTCGGCGACCCTGACGAGTGGTTCAACTGTGATCCAGGCTCAGTCGCCGCGAACTATGTCGCAGAGGGACGCGGGAACACCCTCTACTCCTACGTGTTTCATATCCAGGGAACCACCACAGGAGCCAACGGTGTCTTTGGTGTGCAGTTGTCGTTCGAGCATCTGGAGCGACTCAAACCGATCATTCCTTTGGAGGATCTCGTTGGCCCGCGTGCCTGCTGGTTCTTGCTGCGACGCCGCAATCTGGTGGCGCAAGCGATTTCAGCCTGCAAAGCCACTGCTACGCGTCGTTTCCACTCGTATCAGGAAGCAACTGCTGAGGCGACATACGAGCCGGACAACATCGCGAGGATGGCGCGAGCCCTCGTGACGTGGGAGAAAGGGGCCTTCGAGTTCTTTCGCGACCGAGGGCTATGGCCGATCGAGCTGTATTACGAGGACATCGTCGACGAGAGGTTTTCCATCGCGCTGTTCCGTAACGCCCTCCAAATCTACGACGCGGAAGCGGAAAGTCCGGCGAGGGAGACCTACCCGGTCACGAAAATCGGGACATCGGAGAACCTGCTTTGGGAAGAGTCCTTCAGATCAGATCGTGCGGACTTTCTAGCCGCACTCGAGCGCGAACGGCCGCGGATCCTCGTGCCGTTGCCGTCAGACGTGTCCCCCTGAGGGACGATGCTGGGCCGTTCGCTTAAGCAAACGGGCGGAAGGCAAGGCGCTATCCTGCGCGCTGTGAGCGAGGGCGGCGGTGGCCGGCGCGTCAGCGTCGTGATTCCGAACTGGAACGGCGGCGAGATGCTCGCCGAGGTGCTGCATGGCCTCGAAGAGCAGGAGTTCGACTCGTTCGAGGTCGTCGTGGTCGACGACGCCTCGACGGACGGTTCGCTCGAGCATGCCCAGCAGGTGTGTCGCCCCTTTCGGGCGGTCGTGCACGAGCGGAACGAGGGTTTCGCAGCTTCCTGCAACGCCGGCGCCGAGGCCGCGAACGGCGAGCTGGTCGCCTTCCTCAACAATGACGCCGTTCCCGAGCGGGCCTGGCTGCGGGAACTCGTCGACTGCATCGATCGGCATCCCCAAGCGGCGTGCGTCGACTCGAAGCTGTATCGCCGCGGCAGCGACCGCATCCTCGACGGCGCCGGCGACGCGTTCACCTGGGGCCTGAAGGCGTACCGCCGCGGGTCGGGAACGCACGACGACGGCCAGTACTCGCAGGAGGAGGAGATCCTCCTCGCCTCCGGCGCGGCCTGCCTCTGGCGTGCCGACGCCTTCCGCCGCCTCGGAGGGTTCGCCGAGGAGTTCTTCGCGTACTACGAGGACGTCGACCTCAGTCTGCGGGCGAGGCGGGCGGGCTACGAGATCTGGTTCGCTCCGGCCGCGATCGCGTGGCACGCCGGCGGCGCCTCGACCGTCGGCGTCGCGGCGCGAGTTCGCCGGATTCATGTCGGTCAGAAACCGGTGGGCGACGATCGTCCGCAACGTCCCGGGTGGTGGTTCGCACGCCGCGCTCCGGCCGTCGCGCTCGGCGAAGTGCTCGCTTGCGGCGAGGGCGATCGCGGCGGGAGAAGGTCGCCCTTACTTCCGCGCGATGCGCGCCGGATTCGCCTCATTGCCTGCGTGGCGGCGTGAGCGTCGCGCCATCCGTGCGACCGGGGAGCTCAATCGCGAACTCGTGGCGCGCTTCGTCGAGCGGAGCCTGCCTCCGCTGCAGGATGTCGCTCGCCGCCGGCGCGGCTATCGCGTCCGGCGTGAAGGAGGTGTCGTCACTAGTGCCCGTCTGCATCACCGGGATGCACCGCTCCGGGACGTCGATGGTCGCGCACGCGTTGTCTCTCTGCGGGCTCGATCTTGGACCGGAAGATCAGCTGCAGCCGGCGGACTGCCTGGAACAGCGACGGGTACTGGGAGAACCGGAGGTTCGTGGTGCTCGACGACTGGACGCTCGATCAGCTCGGGGGCGGCTGGGACCTCCACGCCCAGCCGGAGGCCCACTGCCGAGCTTCGGCGAGTTTCGTCGACGCGGGCGCAGCGGGCTATCTCCGACATCGGCTTCCGCGACCCGTGGGGCTGGAAGGATCCGCGCGTCGCCTTCTTCTGATCTCTGGCAAGAAGCGGTTGCGGATCTCCGGTTCGTCATCTCGTCCGGAATCCGCTCGAGGTCGCTCTATCGCTTGCGGCGACGCGCGTCAGTTCGACGCAGTTGTCGCTGTCGCTCTGTGGTGGCGTACTACTCGATCTGCTCGCTCGGGTTGCTGCCCGCCGACCGGATCGTCGTCGGCTACGACGACTTCCTCGGCGATCCCGCCGGCGCGGTCGAGCGGCTCGTGGGCTGGCTCGGGCTGGCGGCCGATGCGGTGCAGCGCGGGGAGGCGGTGCCTCGGTGAATGTGGGTCTGCGCCATCACTCCAGCGCCCGGATCTATCGGGCATTCCTCACATGTTGCTGATCTCTACAGCGCTTTGCTTACCGAGGCACGGGACGGCGCGCCTGCCTTGCCTCTACCCGCCTCTTCGCCCAAGTCCTCTCCTTCGACAAGTGCCGGCGGCGCTGACGCATTGCGACGCCACCTCGACGACGTCACGGCGGACCGGGATCGGTGGCGGACGGACGCGCAGCACTGGCGCGCCGAGACCGCGCGTCTCGTCGCCGCTGAGCAGCGGCGGCTTGGATGGCGTTTTCGGCAGGCGCGCTTCCGGTACTCGCGTCGGGCATTTGGCGGGCTCTCCCGGCGTCCGTTCAAACCAAGGTGCGGCCGCTCATCTTCCGGTCCACCGCCCGCAAGTTCGTCAGCCCTGAGCCACTACAGAACGACGACGAACCTCGAGTCCCCGCCAGACAGACGACGCACCTCGAAAGAGACGGCCGTCCCTCCCTCCGGCGCAGCGGAAGCTGGGTCGGGCCGGCACTCAGCGGCAGCCGATCGACGTTCCGGTTTCGGTCGTCGTCCCCACGTTCAACGCCGGAGCCGACGCCGCAGCTCTTCCTCGCCGCGCTCGAACGCCAAGTCGGCGTCCCGCAGCTCGAGCTCGTCGTTGCCGACTCCGGCTCGGCCGACGGCACGCGGGAGCGTTTCGCCGCGGCCGCCGACGTGATGCTCGACATCCCCGCAGGCGAGTTCGGGCACGGACGGACGCGGAACAAGGCGTTTGCGGCATCGTCGGGAGAGGTCGTCGTGATGACTCGTGCAGGATGCGTTGCTCCTCGGCCCGCACGCGCTGCACGACCTCGTCCACGAGCTTCTCTCGGACGACGGTCTCGCCGCCGTGTCGGGACGCCAGGTGCCGCGTTCGGACGCCGACCTCTACGGCGCCTTCAACGTCGTGAGCCACTACACCGCTCTCTGGCGGGACGGCCGGAGCGCCAAGCCGACCGATCCGCTGTACCGGCGGGCGGCCGCCGGCGTCGACAACGTCTGCGCCGCCATCCGCCGCGCGACGTGGGAGCAGGGCATCCAGTACCGCGACGTCGAGTTCGGCGAGGACTTCGACTTCGGGATGCGGGCGCTCGACGCCGGCTGGACGGTCGCGCTGTCGGACGACGTCGCGGTCGCGCACTCCCACACGCGAGATGCGCCGTATCAATTCCGCCGGAACGTCGCGGATCGTCTCAACATCGCCGCGCTCGCCGGAGAGAGCTCCGTCTGCCGGCAGCGCGACTGCCGGGGACGTCGCTGAGATCGCGGCCGCAGGAGTCGCGCTTCTCGGCGACGTCGCTGCATGGGTCTCGCCCTGAGCCGGCGAATCGCACGAGCGGCTTTCATCGCTGCTCGAGCGAGTTGCGCGAGCGGGTCGGACTCCGGTCACGACGATGGACACCGTCAGGGGGCAGCTCGGCGCTCCTGGCGGAGTTCCTCGCCGAGCTTGCGAACGGCGCGCAGGGCGGGGCGGTGAGCTCTCCGCTCCGCAAGGAGTTTGCCGGGCATCTTGCGCAGGCCGTTACTCGTCGAGTTCGCCGACGCGCAGCGCGGCGCCTCGCTCGACGCGGCCGGCGACTTCCTCGCAAAGCTCGCCGCGACCGTCATCGGCCGTTCCGTCGGCGACCGGCTGCGCGTCGACGAGTCCTCCCGGCGATCGCGAACGACTGCTGGTGGGAGTCTGATGCGCATCGCCCTCGTCACGCATCAGTTCTTTCCGCCTTCTACACCGGCGCCGAGCGGCTGACCCTCAATCTCGCGAACCAGCTTGCGCGGATGGGTCACGAGGCGATCGTCGTCACACCGGCCGAGCACTCGAACGGAGGCGCGAGGCGTACGCCTACGAGGGGGCGTGGGTGCGGACCGTCGCGGCGGGGGATCCGAATCGCGCTGCCCGTGGCTCCAGGACCGGCGGTGGTCGATCGCCTGGTGGACATCCTTAGCGAGGAACGCTCCGACATCGTCCATGTCCTGCATCCGATGCGGCTGCCGCAGGCGTTCGAGGCGGCCGAACGGCTCGACCTGCCCGTCGTGGCGCACCTCGCCGACTTCGGCTACCTCTGCGCCGATTCAACCGGCGTACGACGGTGCCCGCTCCGAGCGCGGAGAACGGCGCGGCGTGCGTTTCGGCCTGCCGCAACGACTCCGGCCCCGAGCGTTACGCGTGGGAAGAGACAGCTTGCCCGCGCGGCCGCCGTCGTCCGCGGTCGATCGAACGGCACGCCGCCGAAGGATTCGACACGACGAATCTGGCACCATCTCCCATGGGGCACCGACTACACGATTCACGACGCCTCGCTCGATCCGCCGCCGGGCGACGCCGCGCTCGGGTTCATCGGGACGCTTCTCCGCCACAAAGGCGCGCACGTCGTTACGAAGACGTTCGTCTGGACGCACCTCCCGAAAGCCGCTGGCGACACGGTTGCGACCGTCCTGGCGCTGTTTCCGGAGATCATCGAGTTCGCCGACCCCATCGCCGGCCGGCGACAAGCACTCGCGCTTCCAGGATCGCCCGGATCTCGTCGCCGGTCGTCAGAGTGTCCTCTGTATCCGCCGTCTTCCCACGTGGCAGCTCAGCTACTCGGTCTTCAAGAGCCGTCACGGCCTGAAGGACCGGCCGCAGCCGATGGACTCGCGGGAGGCGATGATCACCGGAGGAGCGGGCGACCGCAATCTGGCGCCATTCGTCGAGGCCGGCCGGGCATGGCCGGATCAGATGGATCCGACGTCGAGCACCTCATCGACGACCTGCTCGCCCTGCTCGAGGAGCACGACGTCGAGGTGACGCCGAAGAAGCTGAAGAAGATCCGCGCTATGAGGCCCCAGAACGTCGGGAAGAACTACGAGCGCGATCGTGAGCGCCTGGTTCACCGACGAGATGATCAGTCGCATGTACGAGCACAACCCGCTTGTGGCGGCAGGCAGAAGAGCAGGCGTACTCGGATTCGCCGCGGCTGGCGCGGCGAGCTGACGGCGGACTTCCGGTAGGCAGCAGTGGTAGTCACCAAGACATTCGTCTGGGCGCACCTCGCGAAGGCCGGCGGCGACACGGTCGCGACCGTCTTGTCATTGTTTCCGGAGATCATCGAGTACGCCGACTCCGTCGACAGTCGCGACAAGCACGCGCGCTTCGCGGATCGCCCGGATCTCGTCGCCGGTCGCCAGCGGGTCCTCTGCATCCGCCGTCTTCCTGCGTGGCAGCTCAGCTACTCGGTGCACAAGAGCCGGCACGGCAGCGCTCCGGACTATCGCCCGCAGCCGATGGACTCGCGGGAGACGATGATCACCTCGGGAGTCCCGGACCGCCATCTGAAGCCGTTCGTCGAGGCCGGCGAGGCATGGCCGGACAGATGGATTCGCGTGGAGCACCTCATCGACGACGTGCTCGCCCTGCTCGAGGAGCACCACGTCGAGGTGACCCCGAAGAAGCTCAAGAAGATCCGGGCTCTGAGACCCCAGAACGTCGGGCAGAACTACGAGCGCGACCTGAGCGCCTGGTTCACCGACGAGATGATCAGCCGCATGTACGAACACAACCCCCTTTGGCAGCACGCGGAACACCTCGCATACGGCTCTTCATTGCCCAATAGTCAGGAACCCGTGGTAGTCACGAAGACATTCGTGTGGGCGCATCTTCCGAAGACGGCCGGGGACACGGTCGCGACGATCTTCGCCCAGTTCCCGGAGATCGTCGAGTTCGCCGATCCGCTCAGCGCCCAGGCGAAGCACGCGCTTTTCAGCGACCGACCCGATCTCGTCGCCGGTCGTCGGCGGATCCTCTGCATCCGCCGTTTGCCGTCGTGGCACTTGAGCTACGCGAATCACAAGAGCCACTACGGCCTCCATCCCGGACTATCGGCCCCTGCCGATGGACACGCCCGAGGACATGTGCGCGTCGACCTTCCCGGATCACCTCCTCGCTGCCTACGTCGAGGGTGGCGATGCGTGGCCCGACCGGTGGATCCGCGTCGAGCACCTCGTCGAGGACGTGCTAGCGCTGCTCGAGGAGTCAGACGTGAAAGTCAGCCGGTGGAAGCGCAGGCGGATCCGAGCCATGGCACCGCAGAACGAGGGAGGAACGTACGATCGCGCGGTGAGCGCGTGGTTCACTCCCGAAATGATCGATCGCATGTATGAGCACAATCCGCTTTGGCGTGAGGCGGAAGAGCGCGCGTACGCGCCCACGGGGACGATGACGCTCCGCTGGAGGCGACGATCACGAAGGTGGACGTAGAGCGCTTGCCCGAAGGAGCCTCGCTCGGGATCGTGTCGCCGCGCCCACGTTCGCGTGGCGTCCTGCCCTTTGCATTTCTCCTCGAAGGCTTGCTGACCGCGGACACCGACGTGTCTCACCTCGAGGTCTGGTTGGGACAGCGGATGCTGCGGGAAGTCGCGGTCAAAGTCGTCACGGAGCACCGAGACAAGTCCGCGCCGGAGCCGCGCCGCAGGCTTGAGCCTGTATTCGTTCTCGACGTTGGTCGGCACGGTGCGCATGCCGACGTCCTTCACGGTGCAGCTGCGCGTCGTTCTTGCTTCGGGCGTTCGGCTCGAGCTCGGTTCGATCACCGGTACGAGGCCGGCTCTCACGCTCCCGCCGGGAACGACACCTCGCCTCTCTCCGCTGATGATGACGAGTCTCGGCCGCACGGGGGGCACCTGGTTGATGCGCTTGCTGAGCGAGCACCCTGAGCTCGTCCTCGACGCGCGCTATCCGTTTGAAGCCCAGCCGCAGCGGTTCTGGACGCACTGGATCCAGGTCATGTCCGAGCCGGCGAACCACCGAGAGTCCTCACGCCCCAACGGCTTCCACACCGAGAACTGGTCGATCGGGGCGAACCCGTTCTTCACGGCGAAGCTCGCGAAAGAAGATCCCGCGCTCGCGCAGCACCTTGCGGGCGAGCACGTCGCCAGTCTCGCCGGGTTCGCGCACCAGTCCACTGAGGGCTACTACCTCGCCTGCATGGATCGACTCGGTCATCCGAACGCGAGATTCTCGTGTCGAGAAACACCTTCCGGACGTCATTCCGGCGCTCCTGTGGGAGCTCTATCCGGGAGCCAAGGAGATCTTCCTCGTACGGGATCCGCGCGACATGCTCGCGTCGATGATCGCGTTCAACGAGAAGCGCGGGACCGACGGGTTCGGGCGCGAGTCGGGTCGAGTCCGACGCCGACTTCGTCCGTCAACTTGGCCGGAGCATCTCAACCCTCGTGCAGAACTGGCGAGCGCGGCGCGAGCAGGCGCACCTCGTGCGGTACGAAGACCTCCTCACGACGCCGGAAGGTGTGCTCCAAGAGGCGTTCGAGTACGTCGGGATCGATTCCTCGGCCGAGACCGTGCAGCGGATCCTGCGGAAGGCGAGCGGTCGGGATTCCGCGCTTGCCTCCCACCAGACGTCGAGCGACCAGGGCGCGTCCATGGGCCGTTGGGAGCGTGACCTGTCCTCAGAGATTCAGGCGCTGTGCAGCGAGGAGTTCGGGCCGGCCCTGGACGAGTTCGGGTACTCGCGCTAACTCGCCGCTCAGTTGAGCCGTGCGAAGCGCGGCTCGTGAATGTGGAAGAAGACGAAGCCGACGGTCAGGCAGACGATGGCCATGCCAATTGCACCACCGAGGGTCGACGGGGGCGGCACCATGTGGAGGAGGAGAACGTCGCGAAAGCATTGGAGGATGAGGCACATCGGATTCAGCTCGTAGATGTGACGGAACCGGGCCGGAACCGACGCGCTCCCCGGACCGACCGGGTAGAGCGAGTAGATGACCGGGGAAAGAAAGAACCAGAGCCGGAAGATGACGCCCATCATCCGCTCCGTATCCGGAAGACGAAGTTCAGCGCCGCAAGAAACCACGCTATGCCGACGGTGATGGCGATCAGGATCGGGCATGAGAGGCACGACGAGCAACTGCACCGGTGACAGACTCTGTCCAAAGATGCCAGCGCCGCGAGCGGGAACAAGGCGAGCGCGAGCAGCAGCTTCACCGATTCGGCGAGCGTGTTGGACAACGGATAGACAGCGCGTGGGAACGCGATCTGACGCATGGCGAGTTCCTTGGAACGCGTCATCGTGACGCTGTTGCGGGCGACGCGAACGAAGAACTGCCAGGGAAGCATCGCCGCCATGAGGAAAAGCGCGAACGGGTAGGCGCCGCTCAACCCGTGGCCGCGATCCGAGAATTCCGGACGACGACGAACGTCCACAGGGCGACCATCAGGATCGGATCGAGCAGCCACCAGAGGAAGCCGAACCCGAAACTCACGCGCTCGACCTGGAGCGTTGCCGACGCGAGATAGCGCACGAGATACCGGAACTCGTAGAGATCCCGGACGCGCTGCACCTGATAGGCGAGGCGCGAACGCGCGCCGACCTGCGGTCCGCGGAGCCTGTCGGCAACCACGGAGCTACCTGATGGGGACGACCGCGACCTGCTCCTGCTGGCCGGCGGGAGGCGCGGGTCGTCTCGGTTGAACGGTGGACTCGTGATATTCGGCGATCACGGCTGCGGGCTCCCCGAACGCACGAACGTGGCCCTTTTCGAGCCACAGAACCTTGGAGCAGAGTTCCTCCATGAACCCTCGCTGGTGGCTCACGATGACGATCGCACGAGCACGCTCCATGATCTCCGACAAGCGCTGCGCGACTTCTCCTGGAAGTCGGCGTCGCCGACGCTGAGGACCTCGTCGAGAAGCAAGATGTCCGGGTCGGTGTGGACCGCGATCGAGAACCCGAGCCTCGCTCGCATGCCGGTCGAGTAGGTCTTGAGCGGCTGGTCGAGGAACTGCCCGAGCTCGGAGAAGTCCCCGATCGGCTCGATCAGCTGATCGATCTCCTTGCGAGAGAACCCGAGGTACGCGGCATTGAGCCGGATGTTCTCTCGTCCCGTCAGCTCTCGCTCGAACCCGGCGCCGATCGTGAGCAGCGTCGGGCGACGCCCCGAGGTCTGAACCGATCCTTCGTCGGGGCTGATGATCTCTGCGATCACTTCGAGCAGCGTGCTCTTTCCGGACCCGTTCTTTCCGATTACGCCGAGGATCTCTCCCGGAGCGATGGCGAAACTCACGTCGCGAAGTGCCCAGAAATAGCCTTGCTCGGCTCCGGGCCGCGCACCGACTGCCGCCGCGAGCGACCGGCGCAGCGTTCGTCCCTTCGTCTGGCGGAGGTCGTACCGCACACCGAGGCCGTGTGCCGCGATCGCGATCTCGTCGGCCGCGGTCGTCATATGACCACCTTCGAGAATGAGCCTTCGCGCTGCAGGAAGTAGACGTAGCCGCCGACGAGAAGGAGCACCGAGAAAACGGCGACGCCGCCCACCACCGCGACCGGGACGTCGGGGCCCTGGCCATACAGACAGCGGCCATCGCAGATTCCCTCGAAGAACGTCGTGAACGGGTTGAAAACCACGATGCCCTTCGAGCCTTCGAGGGAACCTGGTAGAGCAGATACATCCCGCACCCGAGCTGGAAGGCGATCCAGAACAGATACTCGGTGATCTTGATCAGGTCACGAAAGAAGACGCCTGTCGCGGCGAAGAAGTAGGCCGCCCCGAGCGTGAAGAAGGCCTCGATGACCATGAAGGGGACGGCGAGCGCCGTTGCCGGCGTCGGCAGAACTCCGAACGCGGCGGCGATGACGATGAACGCGCCGACGGAGATGACGAAGAGGATCGCCTCCGAGAGCGTCACGGCCAGCGGGATCACCGTCCGCGGAAACACGACATTCAGCATTGAGGTCTGCACCGTTTTCAGCATGCTCATGCTGCGCGTTACGGACCGGGCGAAGAACTCGAACGCGAGGATTGCAGCGCCGACCACGAGCGGGAAGTTCGCCATGCCGCTATGGAAGATGACCTCGAAGAGGAGCGTGTACACGCCCACCAAGAGGATCGGCTCGATGATCCACCACGACCGGCCGAGCTTCGTCCCGCGGCTCTCGACGGCCAGCGAGGTCATCGCCATGTACCAGATGAGATGCCGGAAGCGGACGAGATCGGAGAGATCCGTGGAGACCCGGCCGGAGAGCGTCGCGTCGCGGGTTCTCAGCGGGGGGGTGTACTCGCCGACGCTCACAGCGGCTTACTGTAGCCAGGCTTCGAGCGGCTTGACCGCGTCGACACCGCCCGAGAAATGACCGACGCGGCGACGGTTCCGGACGCTTTCACGGCGATTCCGGCGTAGACGATCACGTTCAGTACGGGGTTCCGCTTCGGCGCGTAGTGACTCCGGTAGAAGCGGAACATGCCGTAGTGGAACGCCCACACGAGTTTCGGCGCCCGTACCGATCCGCTCGTGCCGTGCTTGAGGTGGAGCGCTCGCGCCGACGGCTCGTACCACGTGAGCCAGCCGGCCTGCCGCAGCCGGTAGCAGAGGTCGAGATCCTCCATGTACATCCAGTAGCCCTCGTCGAAGAGCCCGATCTCCTCGAGCGCGACGCGCCGGCACAGCATGAACGCGCCGTTCACCGCGTCGACCGGGCCGGAGACGACGTCCGTCGCGCGGTACTGCGCGAGCGGCCCGCTCTGCACCTTGCGGCCGACGCCGCTGAAGTGGCCGAGCGCGCCGAGCACGGTGGGGAACGAGCGGCGGCCCGGCGTGGTCGAGCGAACCGTCCTCGCGCACGAGTTCCGGCCCGATCATCCCGACCTCGGGGTGCTGCTCGAGCACGTCGACGAGCCGGTCGAGCGTCGTCGCGTCGAGCTCGCAGTCGGGGTTGAGGAGAAGCACGAGCTCGTCGCTCGTGCGGCGGATGCCGAGGTTCGACGACTTGCCGAAGCCGAGATTCGCGTGCGGCTCGAGCGTCACCGCGCCGGGGAGGACGTCCCGCACGAGCGCGGCGGTGTCGGCGTCGTCGCCGTTGTCGACGACCACGACGTTGAGCTGTTGCGCGCCGGGATGGTCACGGAGCGACTCGAGGCAGCGCCGGAGGCTGTCGTGGGCGTGGTAGGCGACGATGACGACGTCCATGGCGTGGAGGCCTATCCCTGAGCGGTGCCGCGTGCCCGGAGTTTCAGGCGCCGCCTCAGTCGTCGGCCGAGCGTGCGCCGCGATTGCGGCACCCCGCTGAGTAGGTCTGCAGGGTACGGCTCGCGCGCCACGCCTTGCGCCGCGCGGAAGCCGGCGACGCGCCCGCGCACGCCCGACGTCGTTCGGTCGAGCACGAGCTGGCCTGCGCACACGACCGTGTCGCTCGCGAGCACGCGCAGCGCGCGGCCGGGCGAGTCGGTCACGCTCCACTTGCGCACGAGGTAGCCACGTCCGAAGCCCATGAGGTAGTTCTTGCGGCTCGAGCCGGATCCGAGCGTCGCCGAATGCTCGTGCGTCCCGACGGCCGCGGTCGCGAGCGCGCAGCGGCCGCCGGCGCGGCGAAGCCGCAGCATGAGGTCGACGTCCTCCAGGTACGCGAACAGGTTCTCGTCGAAGCCGCCGACGTCGGCAAACGCCGGGCGATCGAACGCCGCGGCGCCGCCGCACGGGCCGGCCGGAGCGGGAGTCTCTGGGCCGATGGCCGCGAGCGGCACCCCGTTGAGGTAGTCGAAGCCGAGGAGCGTGTCGTCGAGCTTCGACTCCGGCCGTGTCGATCGTCGTCTCGTCGTGCGCCTCGACGAGGACGCCCGCCGCCATGACGACACCCTCGGCGGGATCGAGGGCCCCCACGAGCTCCTCGACGAAACCCGGGTGGCAGACGACATCGTCGTTCACGAGCACGAGCGCGTCGTCGCGGCTCAGGGCCGCAGCGCGATTGATGGCGCGACCGAAGCCGACGTTCTCCTCGAGCCGAAGATGCTCGGCGAAATCGTGGCGCGCGACGATCTCGGCGATGTCGGCAGGCCCGGCGTTGTCGACGACGATCGTCCGCACGGGAGCGGTTGCGAGTGAGTCGAGCACGCGCTCGAGCCGCCGCCCGCCAAGATGGGTCGGGACGACGACAGTTGCGGTCCCCACCCGCTGACTACTAGACGCGATGCCGGTTGCGCCAGGAGCGCACACCACCGGTACCGAGCAGGAAGAGCACGGTGCCGAAGAGCAGAGCAAAGAGCACCATCGGTCCGGTTCCCAGGTCGAACGCCGAGCCGAGGGATGACTCTTTCATCGGCGCGGACGCCAGCGCCGGGTGAATGCGGCGGGCGTTCACGTGGTTCGGCTTCCAAAGAAGGTTCTGCAACCTCTTAACCGCTCCGGCAACGACAAGAACCGCGTGCTTGGCCCCACGCGAGACGTGCACGACCGGCGGCGTGACAACCGGCGGCGTAACGACCGGCGGCGTAACGACCGGCGGCGTAACGACCCGTGGCGTCGTCGTCGAAGCGGGAGGCGTCTTGTGCGGCTTGGGGTGTGACGGACCTTTCGCGGTCGGCGGGCACCCTTCGGAGTAGATGCTCTGGGCGGCCCCGTTACAGTCGTCCGCACGCGCGGCAGCGGGTCCGACGAGCACCGCTGTACCGATCACGGCGGCGAGGGCAAACCAGCGGAACCCCCTCAACATGCGCGGTACTCTAGCGCACTGTGGCTCAGAGGGAAACCCCCTTGCACGCTGCTGCGGTTCAGAGCGTTTCCGCTGCGACCGCCCGAAATCTCGCAGCCGGGATCGGGGTCGCGGCGGCCGTTTTCGTGCTCTCCTATGCGAACGGCGGGTTCGATTCGACGACCCAGGCATATGCGGGGATCGCGGCATGGTGGCTCCTCGGGCTCGGCGCGGCGACCGGCGTCGCGTCGGCGCGGCTCGGCGCCGACCGGCTGACGCTATGGGCCGTAGGCCTCTTGGCGAGCTACGCCGTTTGGGTCTTGATCTCGATGCGTTGGGCGGCCGACGCGGGGCGGGCGTTCGCGCAGTTCGATCAGGTCGCTCTCTACGTGGCCGTGCTTGCACTCGCCGTCGCGCTCGCCCGGCTCGTGCCGGCGGCGGTCATCGTCGGAGGAACGGCGCTAGGCCTTACGGGCGTCGCATGCGTCGCCCTTGTGAGCCGGCTCTTTCCGAGCTCGTTCGGCGTGCAACCAGGTATCGATCTCATCCCGGCGCTCGCCGCGCGCCTCAGCTTCCCGGTCGGGTACTGGAACGGCCTCGCGATCGAGGTCGCGCTCGCATACCCGCTCCTGTTCGCCGTCATGACCTCGCGGCGTTCGCGTGCGTTGAGCGCCGCGGCTGCGCTGCCGCTGCCGGTCATCGCCGCCGTCATGTACCTCGCCTCGTCTCGCGGCGGCTTCGTCGCCGCCGGAGTCGCGATGCTCGGCTATCTCGTGCTCACACCGAGGCGGTGGGCCGCCGTCGGCGCGATCGTCGTCGCCGGATTCGGCGCGGTCGCGGCCGTTGCGACGATCGTCCACAAGAAGGCGCTCGTCAACGGCCAGATGAGCACCGCAATCGGCGTCTGGCAGGGGCACCGCGCCGCGCTCCTCATCGCAGCTGTCTGCGTCGTCACGGCCCTGCTCTGGCTCGGACTCGACGAGCTGGGACGCCGGCTTCCAACGCCGTCCCGCGCGGTGGGGATTGCGGCGACGGTGACCGCGGTCGTCCTCGCGATCGTCGCGTTCTTCGCCTCGCATCCGATCCGGAAGTTCGACGAGTTCAAGCACGTCGCTGTTTACGGCCACACTGCGTCGACCGACGACGACGGCGCACCTGTTGGGCAGCTCGGGCAGCGGGCGCTGGCAGTCGTGGGCCGCCGCTCTCGGCGAGTTCCGCGCGCATCCTTTGAACGGGGGAGGCGCCGGCTCGTTCGCGACCTGGTGGCTGCAACACGGCTCGCTCCCGGTATTCACGAAGACCGCGCACTCCCTCTATCTCGAGACGCTCGGTGAGCTTGGGATCATCGGTTTCCTGCTGCTCGCGGGCGCCGTCCTCGCCGCGGGCGTCGGCGCGATCCGCGCTGCGCGCACCCTCAAGAGCCCCGAGGTCGCAGCGGCCGCCGCGTGCGGGCTCACCTTCTTCGCCGCCGCCGCGTACGACTGGGTCTGGCAGCTGCCCTGGATTGCGATCGTGGGCGTGGGGATGCTCGGCGTTGCGCTCGGTTCACGCCCATCGACGCGCGTGCGCGCGCCGGGCGGGATCGGTGCCGTACGGCCGGTGCTCGCCGTTCTCGCGGTAGGCGCCGTCATCGCGCAGTTCGTCGCGCTCGCCGCAGGCGTCCACCTCCGCAACAGCCAGGCGGCCGTCGTTGCCAACGACGGGGCGCGCGCGCGTGCTCAGGCGCTCGCCGCGAAGGCGATCGAACCGTGGTCCTCCGCCCCGTACCTCCAGGTTGCGCTCATCTACGAGGCAGAGAATCGCTACCACCTCGCCGTGCCGTGGATTGCCGACGCGCTCAGCCGTTCGCCGAACGACCCGGCCCTGTGGGCTATCGCCGCGCGGATCGAGAAGGAGCTCGGTCACATCCATCAAGCGAAGCGCGACCTTGCGGAGGCGCGGCGGCTCGACCCCCACTCGCCCCTCTACCGCCAATCGTGATGACCGAGGTCGATGTCGTCACTGGTAGGACGGCCGGCGATGCGGAACCGCTGACTGCGGCGGTGCCCGCAAACTACCCGTACGGTCCCGACCCGCTCCTGCGGCGGATGCTTGCCACCGCGGACATGCTGGCCGTCGTCCTCGCCGCGACTGCGGTCGCGTTCTGGGACGGACGTCGCGGGCCGGCGATCGTGCTCGTGCTGTCCGCTCCGATCTGGATCGTTGTTGCGAAGCTCGCCCGTCTGTATGACCGCGACCAGCAGACGATGCGCCATCTGACCGTCGACGAGGTGCCGTGGCTTCTCATGTGGGCGCTGATCAGCGTCACGCTCATCTCGCTCCTGCTCGTCCCGTTTCGCCCGCTGCAGCTGAGTCCCAGCAGCCGGGTGTTGGTTGGAACGGTGACGTTCGCGTTTGCCTTCGTCCTGCGCGCCGCGGCGCGCGGGCTCTGGCGGCGCGCGACGGAGCCACAACGCGTGCTCGTCGTCGGGTCCGGTCCGCTGGCCGTGGCCTTCGCTCGCAAGCTCGAGCTCTTCCCTGACATCCATGCGGAGATCAAGGGCCGGATCGACAGCTGTCCCGATCTGCAAGGGCACGTCGCCGAGATCGGCCCCGGTCTCGACCGGATCGTGATCGCCTGTAGCGAGTTCAACGAGGAGCTGCTCGAAGAGCTTCTGCCGTTCTGCCGTGCGCGCGGCCTGCGGCTCACAGTGATTCCCCCGTCGCGCGGAATGTTCGGCGGTGCGACGCATCTCGGGCACATCGCCGACCTTCCGCTGCTCGACTACAACACGTGGGACATCTCGCGGTCGACGATCGCCCTCAAGCGGCTCTTCGACGTCGTGGTCGCCTCGCTGACGCTCCTGGTGACGCTTCCCCTGTTCGTTGTCGTCGGCCATAGCAGTGCTCGTTCGATGGCGGTCTGCCCGTCATCTTCCGCCAGACGCGCGCCGGCCAGGACGGCGTGCCGTTCGTGATGCTCAAGTTCCGGACGATGGTCCGGAATGCGGAGGAGCTGCTCAAGGAGATCGTTCCGTTCGACGAGCTCGACGACCCGATGTTCAAGCTGAAGGCCGACCCGCGCGTGACACGCGTCGGCCGGATGCTGCGGCGGACGAGCCTCGACGAGCTGCCTCAGCTCATCAACGTCCTCCGCGGCGAGATGTCTCTCGTCGGCCCGCGGCCGGAGCAGCTCGACCTCGTCGAGCGCTACGCGCCCGAGCACCGGTTCCGGCTCAAGGTGAAGCCGGGGATCACCGGGCCGATGCAGGTGTACGGCCGCGGTCACCTGGAGTTTGGCGAGCGTCTCGCCGTCGAGCGCGAGTACATCGAGAATCTCACGCTCCTTCGCGACGTCCGGATTCTCCTGATGACGCTGCCGGCGGTCTTCGGCCGACGCGGCGCGTTCTAAGCCGCGTCAACATCTGTAAGCACGTGGTAAAGCGGCCGAACGGATTCGGAGTCCTTCTGGTACAACGGCCCGCGTGAGGGTGATGGGTTCTCTGCGGTCGTGCCGGAGCACCGTTGCTGAGGTGAAACAAGGAAGGGGCAAGGCAATGCGTTGGTTCGCGCTCTCTCTCGTCGGAGCTGTCGTCGTTGCTGTCGCCGCAACAGCGGCCACCGCTCGGACGAACATCGTCACGCTGACCACGGGCTCGACCGCACCACTAGCGACGGCGATCTACGACCCGATCTACCGAACGTCGCAGGGGAACCAGGCGTTCGCGATGTCCAGCCAGGCCGGCGCGACGTATGCCCGCATCGACACGTCTTGGAGGGCGGTCGCGCCGCTGACGCTGCCCGCGAGCGGATTCGATCCGACGGATCCGGACAGCCCGTACTACAACTGGAGCGTGCTCGACGCCACTGTGACGGCGGCGGTTTCGCACGGAATCCAGCCGATCCTCGACATCGTGGGGACGCCGAACTGGGGCTACAAGGCCGGAGCCACGCGAACCAAGACGACTGGCGGCCAGCCGGACATCAGCGCGCTCGGCGCCTTCGCGACCGCTCTCGCGAAGCGGTATGACGGCTCAGGCCCGGCACCCGCGGTCCACGCCTTCTCGGTATACAACGAGATGAATTTCAACAAGAATTTCTATCCGCAAGACCCGGTCTACTACCGCTACATGGTGAACGCGGTCGCGAATGCGGTACACGGGGTTGACTCGTCGAACCTCGCGCTTGCCGGCGAGCTCGCTCCGTACAAGCACGCGGCGACGAAGACCGACAAGAACAACGTGATCCCGCCGCTCACGTGGATGCAGCAGATGCTCTGCGTGTCGAGCACGTCCCCCGTGCACGCGACGCCGTGCGGCGTCAAGCCGAAGTTCGACGTCTGGACGCACCATCCGTACTCGGACAAGGGGCCGTACGGCCACGCGACCGGCGCCGGCGGCGTTGAGCTTGGCGACCTGCCGAAGATGCATTCGCTCCTTCAGTCGGCCTGGAGCTTCGGGAACATCATCACCGAGTCGGGTCAGCCTCCGCTGTTCTGGATCACGGAGATCGGCTGGTCCTCGAACCCGCCGAACAAGCACGGTGTTCCGATGAAGCTCGAGACGCGGTGGGTGGGCGAGTCCTACTACCAGCTGTGGAAGTCCGGCGCGACTCTTGGGACGTGGTTCCTGCTTCAGGACATGCCGACCACCACTCCGTTGCAGAGCGGCCTCTACACGATCTCGCCCTCGCTCTCGACCGCGGTGGCGAAGCCGCTGCTCGCGCCATTCACGATGCCGTTCGTCGCTTACACGAGGGGCGGCGGGAAGGTCTTCGTCTGGGGGCGCGATGCAACGAGCAGCAAACGGGATGTGACTATCGACATGAAGGTCGGCTCGAAGTGGAAGACCGTGGCGGTCATTACGGCGAACGACTACGGAATCTTCCAGGGAACCCTCTCCGTCCACGCGCTCGCGAAGTACTCGATGCGCGCTTCGGCGGGCGGCGTGACCTCGACGACGTTCTCGCTCACGAAGCCATCGAACGAGAACATGAACGTCGTGCCGTTCCCGCTGAACTAGCTCCGCTGAAAATTGCTCCTGGGACGGCCGCCGCCGGCCCAGGAGCCTTCTCACCTTTCCCCCCGTGGTGTTCTTGGAAGCTCCAAGCGCAACGTAGTACGATCGAACGGGGGGTGTACGGACTATGCAAACGGCTGGACGACGGAGATACGCAGCGCGCTGGGCAACGCTTTCGTTGATAGGCGTCGCGGTTGCCGGTGTCGCCGCCCTGGCGGCCGAGGCCCGGACGGATGCCCAGCCCGCCCCCGTCGTCACAACAGGCCCGACGGCGCCGCTCGCGACGGGGATTGCCGGTCCTCTCTTCTCTGGGTCACAGGCGCCGACAGCGTTCGCGTTGACGCGTCAGGCAGGCGCGACATACGCGCGCTTCGTCGTGTCGTGGGCTTCGATCGCGCCGAGGACGCTCCCGCTCAGCGGGTTCGATCCCACCGATCCGGCGTCGCCGTACTACACCTGGAGCGCACTGGATTCCAGCGTCTCGGCGGCCGAGGCGGCCGGCGTCACGCCGATCCTTGACATCGTGTCGCCGCCGGCGTGGGCGTACAGCGTTCCGCCCGGGACGTGGACCGGGGGGTCGCCGCAGATTCCGGCGCTCCGCGCCTTCGCGACAGCGATCGCGACGCACTACGACGGCTCCGGCTCTGGCCCCACCGCGCACGTCTTCTCCGTCTGGAACGAGCCGAACTACAGCAAGAACCTCTACCCGCAGAGCCCACCGTTCTACCGCGCGATGGTGAACGCGGTCGCGGATTCCGTCCACGCGGTCGATCCGTCGGACCTCGTGCTCGCCGGCGAGCTCGCGCCGTTCAGGAATCTGCCGAGCTCGAAGGATCGGAACCACGCGATCCCGCCCCTGACCTTCATGCAGAGGATGCTCTGCATCTCGAGCACGGCGCCCGTGCACCGGACGTGCGACTCACCGGCGAGGTTCGACGTCTGGACTCATCACCCGTACTCGAACACCGGCCCCTTCGGGAAGGCGAAGTTCAAAGGCGGCGTCGAGCTCGGCGATCTGCCGGCGATGACCACCCTGCTGCAGACCGCACAGCGGCTCGGGGCGATCGTCTCGGCGCACCCGGTGCAACTCTGGGTCACCGAGTTCGGCTGGTCGTCGAACCCGCCGAACAAGAACGGCGTCCCGCTCCTGCTCGAGGTGCGCTGGGTGGCCGAGTCGATGTACCAGTTGTGGAGGTCGGGCGTCGGTGTCGGGATCTGGTTCCAGCTCGAGGACCGAGGGATCAAGACCCCGAACCAGAGCGGGCTCTACTTCCACGCGTCCTCGCTCGCGAACGCGGTCGCCAAGCCGCTCCTCACGCCGTTCCGCTTTCCCTTCGTGGCCTACCTCAAGGCGCACGGAACGGTGCAGATCTGGGGGCGCGACGTCACGAGCGACAGCCAGGTCGTGACGATCCAGGAGCGGAGAGGCGGCAGCGGGAAGTGGACGACGGCGGCGACGGTCACGGCGAACAGCTACGGCATCTTCAAGGCGACTCTGCCCCTCCGAGTGGACTTCACGTATTCGTTGCGAGCGTCCGCACCGGGCTCGGGGAACTCGGCTGCGTTCTCGCTCACCGTGCCACGCAACGAGAACATGAACGTCACGCCGTTCCCGCGGAGCTGAACGGCGCTAGCGTTCGAGGCCGTGATCGCGGCCGTCGTCGTCTTCTGGGCATCGTGCGTCGCGCTCGTGTGGACGCACGCGCTCTACCCCATCGTCGCGGCTGCCGCGGCGAGGCTGCGCACGAAGCCCATTGCGGTTGACGACACCTATCTGCCGTCGGTTGCGGTGATCGTCGCGGCGTACAACGAGGAGGATTCGATCGAGCGGCGCATTGCGAACCTCCGCGAGCTCGACTATCCCGCCGAGCTCCTCGAGATCATCGTCACCTCGGACGCGTCGACCGATCGCACGGAGGAGCTCGCGGAGGCCGCGGGCGTGCGCGTGATCCGCAACCCGCGCGGCGGCAAGGTCGCGGCGCAGGATGCCGCGGTGCGCGCGACCGAGGCGGAGGTCGTCGCGTTCTCCGACGCGAACGCGACGTGGGCGCCCGACGCGCTGCGGAAGCTCGTCCGCAACCTCGCCGACCCGCAGGTCGCGTACGTCTGCGGGCGGCTCCAGCTCGAGACTGCGAGCGGTGGGAACCAGGAGGGCGTCTACTGGCGCTACGAGATGATCACGCGCTTGTCGGAGTCGCGTCTCGGCTCGGTCACCGGCGGCAACGGCTCGATCTACGCGCTGCGGCGCGCGGACTACGTCGAGGTCGACCCGCGCTTCGGTCACGACCTGTCGCTGCCGTACCTCATGCCGCAGCGCGGGCTGCGCGCCGTCTACGAGCCCGAGGCGCGGGCGTCGGAGCGGCCGACGCCGACGAACGAGACGGAGTACCGCCGCAAGGTGCGGATGTTCGAGCACTGCTGGCTCATCGTCCTTCGCGGCCGGATGCTCCGCGGACAACCGCTCGGCTACCGTCTCGCGCTCATCTCGCATCGGCATCTCCGCTACGCGAGCGGTGTGCTCCACCTCGTCCTGCTCGCCGCGACAGTCGCTCTGCTCGGCGAGGGACTGATCTACCAGGTGGCGCTCGGGCTCCAGCTCGGGCTGCTCGCAGCGTTCTTCGCGCGGGTCGGGATCGCGCGGTACTACGTCCTCGTCACGTGGGCGACGGTCGTGTCGCTGTGGAACTACCTGCGGCGCGGCGTTCCCGCCACGTGGACGCCGCCGCGCGAGGAGAGTGTCGCGTCGTGAACCGCGCCGCCGACATCGCGATCGCCGGCACGGCGCTTGTCATCACGTCGCCCCTGATCGGGGTCGCGGCGCTTGCGGTCAAGCTCGACGGAGGCGGCCCCGTCTTCTTCCGGCAGACGCGCGTCGGCAAGGACAGCGTCGATTTCGAGCTCCTGAAGCTGCGGACGATGGTCGTCGGCGCCGAGAAGATCGGAGCCGGATACGCGGTGAACGAGGGGGACTCGCGGATCACCAAGGTCGGGCGCATCCTCCGCAAGCTCTCCATCGACGAGCTGCCGCAGTTCTGGAACGTCGTCCGCGGCGACATGAGCATCGTCGGTCCGCGGCCAACGCTCCGCTACCAGGTCGAGGAGTACACGCCACGCCAGGCGCGCCGGCTCGAGGTGCGGCCGGGCATCACCGGCTGGGCGCAGATCCACGGCCGCGCGACGCTGCCGTGGGCCGAACGGATCGAGCTCGACGTCTGGTACGTCGACCACCACAACTGGAAGACCGACCTCCTTATCCTCATCCGCACACCGCTCGCCCTCTTCGGCGCGACGTACAAGGGCGACACCGGCGGCTGGCAAGAGGGAAGCAAGGACCCGGACTGAGCCGTCGGGCTAGGCTCCTCCCCCGTGACGACCGTTCTCTTCACCTGCGCCGGGCAGCGCGTCGACATCGTCACGGCGTTTCGCAACGCCGGAGCGAGGACCGTCGCGGCCGATCTTGATCGGCTCGCGCCGGCCCTCTACCACGCCGACGTTCGCGCGACCGTCCCGCGCGTGGACGACCCGGGCTACGTCGACGCGCTGCGCGAGCTTGTCGCGGCGCACGGCGTCGGCCTCGTCGTGCCGCTGACCGACCTCGACCATCGCGAGCTCGCAACGGCGCGCGACGACCTCGGCGGCGCGGTCGCGCTCGTCTCGGGACTCGACGCGATCGAGCGCTGCTCGGACAAGTACGAGGCGCACACGTTCTTCACCGCGAACGGGATCGGCTCGCCGCCGACGTGGCTGCCCGCCGACGTGCCCGGCGACGTGCGCTTCCCCGCGCTCGTGAAGGCGCGCAAGGGCTTCGGCTCGCGCCACATCTACCGCGCGCACGACCGTGCCGAGCTCGACTTCTTCCTCCGCTATACGACCGAGGACTCGATGGTGCAGACGATGTGCGAGGGGGAGGAGTTCTCGGTCGACGTGTTCTCCGACCTCGACGCGCGCTGCGTCGCCGCGGTTCCGCGCACGATGATCGAGTCGAAGGGCGGCGAGTCGATCAAGGGGATGTCGATCAAGGACGCGGGGCTCATCGACTTCGCCCGCCTCGTCGCCGACACGCTCGGGATCATCGGGCCTGCGAACATCCAGTGCTTCCGCGAGCCGTCGGGTGAGATGCAGGTCACCGACGTCAACCCGCGCTTCGGCGGAGGCTTCCCGCTCCCGACGGCGGCGGGGTCGCGGTATCCGGAGATGGCGCTTGCGCTTGCCGAGGGGCAGCAGCTCGAGCCGCGGTTCGGAGACTTCCGTGAAGGCGTCGTCATGACGCGCTTCTTCTCGCAGGTGATCCTCGAGGACACCGGCGACGGGCTCGCGCCTGCCACTTGATGAGAGGACTCTTAGGCGCTTCGGATATCGTCGCCCTTCGTGGCGACGACCTCCGATAAGGGCTTCGACCCCGAAGCCGAGCAGGAGGTGGACTTTGCGCGCTACGGACGGATGCTCGCGCGACGCTGGTGGCTCGTCGCGATCGGTGTCGTAGCCGGAGCGGTCGTCGGATTCCTCGTCTCGCTCGGCGGGACGAAGCTCTACAGCGCAACGTCGACGATCTATCTCGGCCAGCCGTTCAACCCGGGCGGATCCACGCCGATCATCACGCTGCAAACCAACCCGTCCGCCGTCGGCCAGATCGCGAACTCGCAAGCGGTCGACCAGAAGGTCGCGACGCTGTGCAAGACGACGGTCGGGAGCTTCCGCAAGGGAATCTCGGTCCAGAAGGTCGCGACCGCGAGCACCGTCACGAAGAGCCTCGCGGCGGTCAATCCGCTCGTCACGCTGACCGTGCAGGCGCCGAAGTCGAAGGTGGCCACGTGCACGGCGAACGCGCTATCTCGCGAAGCCGTCGCCGCCCTCTCTGCCTATCCCGCGCTCAAGCTCAAGAACTACATGAAAGAGATCGCTATCGACAACGCGGCGATCGAGTACATCAACACGGTGCTCGCGAATCCGGCGGCGTCGCAGGCGGAGACGAGCGTTGCTTTGCTGAAGCTCCCGGCGTACCAGCAGGACCTCCAGACGTATCTTGGACTCGTCAGTCTCGTGAAGACGGCGGAGCTGCCGAAGGTGACGATCCGCGCCGCTTCCCACCAGGTGACGGCGCAGAGCTCGCGGAACACGGTGCTCATCTCGGCGCTCATCGGCCTCATCCTCGGCGTGATTGGCGCGCTCTTGTGGGACCGCATCGTGCCGCGGCACCCGTCGCGGAACGGCAGCTAGAGTCGGCCCCGTGCCAACCGCGCTCGTGACAGGCGGAGCCGGCTTCCTCGGCTCGCATCTCTGCGACTACCTCCTCGAGCGCGGCCATGCGGGTCATCTGCGTCGACAACCTTCTCAGCGGCTCGCTCGCGAACATCGAGCACATCGGCGACGACGCCTTCCAGTTCATCGACCACGACGTGTCGGAGCCGTTCTTCATCGACGAGCCGCTCGACTTCGTCTACCACTTCGCCGCGCTCGCGAGCCCGGAGGACTACCTCCGCATGCCGCTCGCGACGCCTCAAGGTCGGCTCGTACGGAACGCATCACATGCTCGGCCTCGCGAAGTTCAAGCGCGCCCGCTTCCTCACAGCGTCGACGAGCGAGGTGTACGGCGACCCGCAGATCCACCCGCAGCCGGAGACGCTACTGGGGGCACGTGAACCCGATCGGCCCGCGCGGCGTGTACGACGAGGCGAAGCGCTACGCCGAGGCGCTGACGATGGCGTACCACCAGCAGCAGGGCGTCGACACGGCGATCGTGCGGATCTTCAACACGTACGGCCCGCGCATGCGCCCGAACGACGGGCGCGCCGTCTCGAACTTCGTGCGGCAGGCGCTCGCGGGCGAGCCGCTCACGGTGTTCGGCGACGGCCAGCAGACGCGGAGCTTCTGTTACGTCGACGACCTGATCCGCGGCATCGTCCTCCTCGCCGAGAGCGGCGAGCACATGCCGGTCAACATCGGCAACCCCGACGAGCGGACGCTGCTCGAGCTCGCCGAGCTCGTGCAAGAAGATGACGGGCGCGTCGAGCGAGATCGTCTTCGAGGCGCTGCGCGTCGACGATCCGATGCAGCGGAAGCCCGACATCACGCGCGCCCAGCAGCTGCTCGGCTGGGAGCCCGAGATCTCGCTCGAGGAAGGCCTCTCGCGCTTCCTCCGCGCGCAGGGCCTCGAGCCCGTCGCGCGTCTGAGCGACCCAACCGCTTCTCGTTCGGGCACTCCGGCGCGAGCCGACCGAGCGGACGCCGGTGTGGTTCATGCGCCAGGCTGGCCGGTCGCTGCCCGAGTACCGCGCGATGCGCGAGAAGCACGGCTTCTTCGAGGTCGCGGGCACGCCGGAGCTCTGCGCGGAGGTGACGCTGCAGCCGGTGCGCCGGCACGGCGTCGACGCGGCCGTCCTCTTCGCCGACATCATGTCGCCCGTCCTCGGGATGGGCGTCGACGTCGAAGCTCGTCGAGGGCGTCGGGCCGGTGGTCGACGAGCGCCGATTCGGTCCGCGGCGGACGTCGAGCGGCTGCGCGTCGCGGAGCCGGAGGAGTGGGGCGCGCCGATCCTCGAGGCGGTGCGCATCGTGCGCGGCGAGCTCGAGCCGGAGCGCGCGCTCGTCGGCTTCTGCGGCGGGCCGTTCACCGTCGCGGGCTATCTCGTCGAGGGGAAGCCGAGCCGCGACTTCGCGCGGCACGAAGGCGTTCATGTACCGCGAGCCGGCGGTGTGGCACGCGCTCATGGAGCGGCTCGCGGATCAGTTCGCGCCGTACGTCGCGGCGGTCGCCGCGGCAGGCGCTGACGCGATCCAGCTCTTCGACTCGTGGGTCGGCGTGCTCTCGCCGGCCGACTACGAGGAGTTCGTCGCGCCGTACTCCGCGCGGGTGCTCGCCGGCGGCGGGCGTCCCGACGATCCACTTCGGCACCGGCGCGACGGAGCAGCTGCTCGCGCGAGATGGCGCGCGCCGGCGGCGACGCGATCGGCGTCGACTGGCGCATCCCGCTCGACGTCGCGCTGGCAGATCGTCGGCGATCGCGCGGTGCAGGGGAACCTCGAGCCGGCGCTGCTGCTCGGGCCGTGGGAGCGCGTCGAGGCGGCGGCGCTCGACGTCCTCGCGCGCGGCGGCGGGCACGGGTCACGTCTTCAACCTCGGCCACGGCGTCCTGCCGCAGACCGATCCCGACGTCCTCACGCGCCTCGCGGCGCTCGTCCGCGACTACCGTCCGGCGGCGTGAAGCGCCGCCGTCGTCCTCATGGCGTACGGCTCGCCCGAGCGGCTCGCCGACGTTCCCGCGTACTACGCCGACATTCGCGGCGGCCGGCCGATCGCGCCCGAGAACCTCGCCGATCTCGTCGAGCGCTACCGGCGGCTCGGGATCGAGGACTCGTCGCCGCTCAACGCGATCACCGAGGAGACGCGCGCCGCGCTCGAGGCGGAGCTCGGGCTGCCGGTCTACACCGGGATGAAGCACTGGACGCCGCGCGTCGCCGATGCGGTCGACGCAGCGCGTCTCGCCGCCGGCGCCGACGAAATCGTCGGCCTCGTGCTCGCGCCGCACTACTCGGCTCTCGTCGATCGCCGGCTACCGCAAGCAGATCGAGCGCAGCGCTCGCCGGCCGCGCGCAGCTCCACTTCGTCGAGAGCTGGCACGACGAGCCCGGCTTCGTCGAGCTGCTCGCCGACCGGGTCCGCGGCACCGACGCGCACGTCGTCTTCACCGCGCACTCGCTGCCCGCGCGGATCCTCGAGGCCGGCGACCCGTATCGCGACCAGCTGCTCGAGACGGCGCGGCTCGTCGCCGAGGCGGCGGGCCTGACGGAGTGGAGCTTCTCCTTCCAGAGCGAGTCGCCGACGGGCGAGCCGTGGCTCGGGCCGGACATCCTCGACCATCTCGAGGCGCTGCACCGGCAGGGCGTCGACAGCGTCCTCGTCTGCCCGGTCGGGTTCGTGTCCGACCACCTCGAGATCCGCTGGGACCTCGACGTCGAGGCGAAGGAGAAGGCGGCGGAGCTCGGGCATGCAGCTCGAGCGGATCGAGATGCCGAACGCAGATCCGGAGTTTGTACGGACGCTTGGGCGGATCGTGAAGCGGGCGCTGTCGGTACCGTCACTAGCGTGAGTCACGCGCTCTTGTCCCGACTGGCCCGATCTCATGGAGATCGCGCCCGAGCTCCAGTTCAAGCACTACACCGTCGCCGAGGCGAAGCTGCCCGCCGACGCGCTCATGCTCATCACGGACGTGTCCCTCTCGGAGGTCGAGATCTGCTGCGACCTCGACCGCCACGTCTTCTACGCCGAGCACACGCCCGAGCAAGTCGCCGACGCGCTCCGCGCGAGCCACTGGTTCGAGGTGCGCGACTGGGTCGCCGCCGGCCGCCCGGGCGAGGGTAGCTCGCGAGTGCTTCGCACTCGCTCGCTGGGCTGAGGAACTTCGGCCGGGAAGAGCGCGGTCTTTCCGGCCTCCGTGCCTAGACCTTGTTGGGAAGAGACTCGCCGCGGATGTAGGCGAGCACGTTGTCGACGAGCACGCGCGTCATCGCCGCTCGCGTCTCGACGTCGCGCTCGCGATGTGCGGCGTGAGGACGACGTTCGGGAGGCCGAGCAGCGCGCTCGGGGACGCGCGGCTCGCCGGCGAAGACGTCGAGCCCGGCCGAGATCCGGCCGGAGACGAGCTCCGTCGACGAGCGCCTCCTCGTCCACGACCGCGCCGCGCGCCGTGTTGACGAGCGTCGCGCCGTCCTGGATGCAGCGCCAGCCGCTCGCGCGAGATGAGGCCGCGCGTCTCGCTCGCGTGAGCGGCACGTGGAGCGAGACGACGTCGGACGACGCGAGCAGCTCGTCGAGCGGGACGCCGCCGCTGCGGCGTGTGGTGCGCGACCCCCATCCCGAACGCGTCGGCGCGGCGCGCGACCTCGCGGCCGATCCGCCCGAAGCCGACGAGGCCGAGCGTGCGAGCCGGCGAGATCGCGCCCGAGGAGCTCGGGGCGCGCCCAGTCGTGCTGCCAGCCGCCCTCCCGGATCCAACCGGTCGCGCCGTGACGAGGTGCCGGCGGCAGTCGCGAGGATCAGCGCGAGCGTGAGGTCGGCGACCGCGGCGTCGAGGACGCCCGGCGTGTTCGTCACGGCGATCGCCGCGCCCGCGGCACGCCGCGACGTCGACGAGGTCGTAGCCGACGCCGTAGTTCGCGACGAGGCGGAGGTCGGGGAGGAGGTCGAGCTCCGCCGGCCCGACCGCGCGATCGACCGCGACGAGCGACACGTCGACGCCGGGCAGCGGCTCCGCCGGCGGCCACGCTCGAGCAGCTCGACGTCCGGCAGCTCGTCCCACGCCGGGCCGGGAAACGTCTGTGTCGCCGCGATCCTCACGGCCGTCAGTATCCCCGCCCTGCGTAGGCTTTGCCGCCGTGGTCACGCTCGTCATCCCGTTCGCGGGAGCCGGGGGCAAGACGCGGCTCTCCACGACGTCGCCGCGAGGTGCGCGGCGCGCTCGCGGCCGCGATGCTCGAGGACGTGCTCGCGGCGGCCGCGGCCGTCGGCCCGAGCGCGACGTCGCCGGCTCGACCCGGCGGCGGTCAGGGAGCCGCGGTCGCGGCCGCGCTTGCAGGCGTCGAACGGCGCGGTCGTCGTCGTCAACGCCGACCTCCCGTGCGTCGTGCCGCGAGGACCTCCGAGGCGCTCGCCGCACGCCGCGCCCGCGCTCGTCGCTGCCGCGCGACGGGACGACGAACGCGCTCAGCCTCCGTCGGCCGACGCACTTCGCGCCGCTCTACGGGCCCGGCAGCGCCGATCGCTTCGCGCGCACGCCGTCGCGCGGCCCGACTCGTCGCTTGCCGAACCTCGCCGACGACGTCGACACGATGGACGACCTCGCGCGCCTCGAGCTCCGCGTCGGCCCGCACACGCGGGCCGGCGCTCGCGCGAGCTCGAGGGAGCCTCGTGTGAACGTCGTCGTCCTCTCGGGCGGAGTCGGCGGCGCGCGGTTCGTCCGCGGCGTCGTCGCGGTGGCCGGCGCGGCCGCGACGACCGTGATCGGCAACGTCGGCGACGACGTCGAGGTGCTCGGCCTCCACGTCTCGCCCGACCTCGATTCGATCCTCTACGCGCTCGCCGGCCTCGCCGACGAGGAGCGCGGCTGGGGGCGCGCGCGGCGAGACCTGGCGCGCGCTCGAGACGGTGCGCGAGCTCGGCGGGGAGGGCTGGTTCGCGCTCGGCGACCTCGACCTCGGCCTCCACCTCGTCCGCACGCAGGCGCTGCGGAGCGGGCGAGCCGCTCTCGGCGGTCACCGCGCGGCTCGCGCAGGCGCTCGGCGTCGAGACGCGCATCCTGCCGGCGACCGACGACCGGCTGCGCACGTGGCTCGACACGCCGGCCGGGATCGTTCCCGTTCCAGGAGTGGTTCGTCGCGCGCGGGCACCGCGACGAGGTCGACGCCCTCCGCTTCGAGGGAGCCGAGGCGGCGCGACCGGCGCCCGGCGCGCTCGAGGCGCTCGCCGCGGCGCGATCTGATCCTCGTCGCGCCGAGCAATCCCTACGTCTCGATCCACCCGATCCTCGCGGTCGCCGAGCTGCGCGACGCGCTCGCGTCAGCGCCGCGTGCCGTGCGTCGCCGTGAGCCCGCTGATCGGCGGCCGCGCGGTGAAGGGGCCGGCCGACCGGATGCTGCTCCGGCTCGCGGGCGGGACGTCTCCCTCGCCACGTCGCACAGCTGTTACAAGGGACTGATCGACGCGATCGTCGTGGACGAGGCGGACGCCGACGACCTCGACGGGCTCGGCGACGTCCGCCCGATCGTGACCCGGACGCTGATGAGCGACGACGACGCGCGGCGCCGCCTGGCCGAGGTGGCGTTGGGAGCGGTGCCGGCATGAAGGTCGCGATCGTCGGCGGCACCGGCGACTTCGGCCTCGCGCTCGCGCGCGCGGCTCGTCGAGGCGGGAGACGAGGTCGTGATCGGCTCCCGCGACGCGGCGCGCGCGCAGGAGAAGGCCGACGAGGTCGGCGCGGCCGGCGGCGCGACGAACGACGACGCCGTCGCGGGCGTCGACCTCGTCGTCCTTGCGACGAACGCCTCGGCGACGCTCGAGACCGCCGCCGCGCTCGCGGACGCGATCGGCGACGACGCCGGTGCTCAGCGTCGCGAGCGACCTCCGCTCGACCGAGCGCCTCTCGCTCGCGGAACGGACGCAGGAGCTCCTCGCCGGTCCCGTCGTCGCCGGGCTCCAATCGCTCGCCGCGGGCAAGCTCGCGCACGGCCGCCCCGACGAGGACGCCTTCGTCTGCGGCGACGACGCCGACGCGAAGGCGCTCGCGCTCGAGCTCGCCGCGAAGGCCGTCGCCGGCCGCGCGCTCGACGCCGGGCCGCTGGCGCGCGCCCGCGTCGCTCGAAGGCCTGACCGGCCTGATCGTCAGCCTCAACAAGCGCTACAAGGGCCACGCCGGGATCCGCGTCACCGGGCTGCCGTGACCGGCCCCGCCGTCGAGGTCACGGACCCGCAGCAGCGCTCGCGCATCGCCGAAGCCGTCCTCCGCGATCTCCCGGAGTGGTTCGGGATCGAGGACTCCACGCGCAACTACATCGAGGAGGCGGCCGCGCTCACGACGTTCGCCGTCGAGCCCGACCTCGGCTTCCTCTGCCTCAAGCAGCACACGCCGCACGCGGCCGAGATCTACGTCCTCGGCGTTCGCCGCGACCAGCACCGGCGCGGCGTCGGCCGGGCGCTCGTCGACGCGGCGGAGGCTGGTGCCGCAGCGACGGCGTTCGCTTTCTTCAGGTGAAGACGCTCGGGCCGTCGCATCCGAGCGACGAGTACCGCGCCACGCGGCTCTTCTACGAGGCCCTCGGTTTCGTCGCGCTCGAAGAGCTCCACGGCCTCTGGAGACGCGACGAACCCGACGCTCTCCTCGTGAAAGACGTCGGGCCTGGCTTCTCCGTCATCCCCGTCACGGGCCTCCCCGAGCTGCGCGAGGGAGACGACCTCGCCGCGCGATCGTCGAGCGCATCGACCTCGAAGACGGCGACGTCGTCGTCGTCGCGCAGAAGGCGATCTCGAAGGTCGAGGGGCGCATCGTCGCGCTCGCCGACGTCGAGGCGTCGGAGCAGGCGCGCGAGCTCGCCGCCGACACCGACCCGCGCCGCATCCAGGTCATCCTCGACGAAGCCGTCGAGCTCGTCCGCACGCGCCCGCCGCTCCTCATCGCGCGCACGAAGCACGGCTTCGTCTGCGGCTCGGCCGGCGTCGACGCCTCGAACGCGCCCGCGGCGGACACGCTCGTCCTGCTTCCGCTCGATCCCGACGCGCTCGGCCGCCCGCCTGCGCGAGGAGTTGCGCGAGCGCGACCGGCGCGACCGTCGGCGTCATCGTCACCGACTCGTTCGGCCGGCCGTGGCGCGCGGGCACGACCGACGTCGCGATCGGCGCCGCCGGTGTCGACGGCGCTCCTCACTCTCGACGGCGAGAAGGATCCGGCGGGCTACGAGCTCCACGCGACGCGCATCGCGCTCGCAGACCAGATCGCGGGTGCGGCGCAGCTCGTCTTCGGCAAGCTCGATCGCGTCCCGGTCGCCGTCGTGCGCGGTCTCGACGTCGCCGGCGACGAGACGGCGCACGAGCTCGTCATCCCGCCCGAGACCGATCTGTTCCGCGCAGGAGGGACTTGACGGCGCCGGCGCGACCTGAAAGAGCCTGGCACATCTGGAGCCAAGTGAGAGCCGGGACTTGCGCAAGCCAGGGAGATCCCGCTCGGTATGCACAATGCGGCCCGTGAACAGGACGCGTCGCTACGGGCCGCTCGTCTTTTGGGTAATTGCAGCGGTGATCGTCCGTTCTGCGATTCGGGCGCACGGTTTCCATTGGACGTGGGTAGTCGTGGGTCTGCTCGTCCTGATGGGAGTCGCGTGGCTGCTGCACGACTGGCGCGGGCGCCCACCAGCAGTAGGCCGGGAGGCGGTTCGGCCAACTCATCCGCATCGCGGAACTGGGCCTCCGCCGGGACCGACGGCGATCGGATTCCGCGGGAGGATGCTCGCGGCTATTGGCCTGTTCGGGGTCGTCTTCGCCGTGGCCTGTGGCGGCGTGGCCGTCGTCATCTTCTCCGCGAGCGGGCTCAGTTCAGGGTTGGCCGCCGTCTTCGGTCTCTTCATGATCCTTGGCTGCGGCCTGTTCTCGCAGTGGGCGGTCTTTGCGCTCCGAGGGTTCAGAGGACGCCCAGCGCTCATCCTCGATGCCGACGGTCTCACCGATCAGTCCTTCCCCAACGCTCTGGGACGAGTGCCGTGGGATCAGGTCGAAGCAATCCACTGGAAGTGGCCGAGTGACGTCTTCGTGACGAGACCGCTCATCGCCATCGAGCGTCGAAAGGTCGCCACGGCGCTCGGCAGCGCACAGCGAGCACGACAAGTCCTCCGGCGACTGTTCGGGACGCGTGCAATCGACCCGGCCAAGCTCGCTATCTCCGATGACGAGCTTGCGCACCTCTTCCGCCGTTACTCCGGCGGCAGGTTCGGGATTGCCCAGCGGTAGCGCGGCCACAACCCCTCGCCCCTGCTAGAAAACGTCTCGTGGACGCGATCGAGCAGGCGAACGCGGCGTTACGGGAGAAGGGCTACGCCGAGCGCGACCTCGCCGTGCACGCCGGCCCGTTCGGCAAGGCGCTCCTGAAGGGCAACAGGATCCTCAGCCCGCTGAGCGACGAGGCCGAGGTCGTGCTCCGGGTCGTGCAGGAGCTCGTTCCGCCGGAAGCGGAGCTCGGGTCGAAGGTCTTGCGTCCGGCGGAGCTCCGCGCAGCGCTCTGAGCAGCGTCAGCGGCACGAGCAGCGTGAGAATCGCGTCGCTCGTCAGGCACCACTGGCAGTACGCGTGCAAGACGCGCGCCTGCACGTAGAGGAGCACCATCGACACGGCGAATCCGGCCAGGGCCGCGGCGAAGCCGACCGCCCGCAGGAGATCGCTGCGCCCGAATGCCGAGCCGGCGATGACGAAGTAACAGGCGAGCCCGCCGGCCGCGACCGGGATCCCGGCGACCGCGGCGTAGCTCGAGTTCTGCACCGTCTCGCAGCCGCCCGTGGCGCACGCGACCTGCGTGTGCAGGAGGTGCGCGACCGTGAGGTAGCCGGCGACGCCCGCGCCGAGAGCCGAGAGGCCGAGAATCGTGGCGCGCAGGGTGCGGTCGCTCACCGGGAAAGCGCCGCGTCGAGGGCCGCCGTCAGCCCGGCGGCGTCGACGAGCTGCATCTGTCCTCCCGTCGCGCCGACGGCGAACGTGGGAGTGGAGTTGACACCCAGTTGCTGTGCGAGCGCGCTCGCCTTGGCGACGGCGTTGTCGACGCCGGTGGAGCTGCGGTCGGCGAGCATCCGCTCGGTGTCGAGGCCGGGAACCGCGGCCCCGACGCCCCGCAGCAGCGGTTCCGTCACCCAGCCGGTGTTCTCCGTGCCCTGGTTCTCGTAGAGGAGAGCGAGGACGTTCCAGAGGCGGTTCTGGCCCGCGGCGGCGAAGGCGGTCCGCAGCGCTGTGGCCGAGTCCGGGCCGACGAACGCCATTCCGTCGAAGACGATCCTCACCTTGCCCTGCCTGACGTAGCGGCTCACGATCGTCG
Source organism: uncultured Actinomycetes bacterium (assembly GCA_963767525.1). Classification (GTDB taxonomy): domain Bacteria; phylum Actinomycetota; class Thermoleophilia; order Gaiellales; family Gaiellaceae; genus Palsa-739. The sequence continues at coordinate 371,727 of CAVYEH010000001.1, read as the reverse complement.
GGAGCCCGTCCCGCTCCCACGCACCGCAGTACGGGCACTGCGGGTCGGCGAACTCGTGAAGCGTGACCGGCGCCGTCGGTGAGCCGAGAGCGGTGCCGTCTTGCGGGATCCCGCGGAGCATGTTCGCGACTTTCGGCCCGCCCAGGACCGCGCTGGCCTGCGGCTCCGCGGACGAGCGGAGGGAAAAGATCGCCACGAGGGCGCCGGCCACCACAACGGCCAGCACGACGGCGCCAATCACGAGAACGCGACGACTCATGCTCACACTGTCGCGCCGCCGCGCTCGCACCGCATCGGCGGTGTCCCGCACTCGCACGTCCGCATAAGCCACGGATATCCTCCACCGGGGGTGGATGTTGCGACGGATCGGACGAAGGCGCTCGTCGAGGCGGGGATCGCTCTCACGTCGGAGCTCTCGCTCGACGCGGTGCTCCAGAAGCTCGTCGAGACGGCCGCAGACCTGACCGGAGCGCAGTACGCGGCGCTCGGCGTCCTCGATCCCTCCGGCGAGCGGCTCGAGCGCTTCGTGACGACCGGCATCGCCGAGCAGGCGCATGCCGCAATCGGCGAGCTGCCCCACGGCCGCGGCATCCTCGGCGTCGCTCATCCGCGATCCCGCAGCCGCTCCGCCTGCACGACATCGCCGACGACCCGCGCTCGGCCGGCTTCCCGCCGAACCATCCGCCGATGCACACCTTCCTCGGCGTGCCCGTGCGGCTGCGCGGCACGGTCTACGGCAACCTCTATCTCACGGAGAAGGCCGGCGGCGCCGACTTCGACGCCGAGACGAGGCGTGCCGTCGTGCTCCTCGCCGCGCAGGCGGCGGTGGCGATCGAGAACGCGCGCCTCTACGAGTCCGCGACGCGCTGGTCGGCCCAGCTCGAGTCGCTCAACGAGGTCATGAACGTCCTCGTCACGGAGTTCGATCTCGACAACGCTCCTCGAGCTCGTCGCCCGGGAGCTCCGCGGGCTGATCGACGCGCGACTTGTCGTCGATCTCGTTGCCGCAGGGCGACGGCCTGCGCATGGCGGCGGTCGTGGGCGAGGACGCCGAGGAGTACGCCGGGCTCGAGCTCTCGGAGCGGTCGAAGACGATGCGCGTGCTCGCCCGGCGGCGGAGTGAGCGCGTCGACTCCGTCCTCGACGACCCCGAGGTGGAGCAGGAGGTGGCGCGGCGGCTCGGCGCGCGGAGCGCCCTCTATGTCCCGCTTCTCGTGCGCGACGAGGCGATTGGCGTGATCGCTGCGCACGACAAGCAGGGCACGGATCCCCGGTTCACCGACGATGACCTCCGCCTTGCCGAGATCTTCGCCGCACGCGCCGCCGTCGCCGTCGAGCTGCGTCAGCGGGTGGCGCGCGACGCGCTGCAGCGCGTCGTCACCGCGCAGGAGCTCGAGCGCCGCCGGCTCGCCCGCGAGCTGCACGACGAGACCGGCCAGGCGCTCACCTCGATCCTCCTCGGCCTGCGCGGCCTGGAGGACGTGCATGACGAGGCGGCGCTCAGGGCGGCCGTCGGCGAGGTGCGCGAGCTCGTGCGCTCGACCCTGCAGGACGTCCGCCGTCTCGCGGTCGAGCTTCGCCCGAAGGCGCTCGACGACTTCGGCCTCGTCGCCGCGCTCGAGCGTCTGACGGACAACTTCGCGGAGCAGACCGGCATGGCGATCGAGTTCGTCCCCAACCTTCAGGGCGATGGCCGGTTCCCGCCTGAGGTCGAGACGGCGCTGTACCGGCTCGTGCAGGAGTCGCTGACGAACATCGTCAAGCACGCGCGAGCGAAGAGCGTGAGCATCGTCCTCACGCAGAAGGCGGAATCGATCTCCGTCGTCGTCGAGGACGACGGCGTCGGATTCGAGCCGGGCCGGGAGACCGGCGACGGGATCGGGCTGCTCGGCATGCGCGAACGCGTCGGCCTCTTCGGCGGCCGGGTCGTCCTCGAATCGCGGCCGGGCGCCGGCACGACCGTCGTCGCGGAGGTACCCCTCTAGTGGCGATCCGTCTTCTCATCGTCGACGATCACCAGCTCGTTCGCTCGGGGCTTCGCCGTCTCTCGAGGAGGAGGAGGACTTCGAGGTCGAGGACGAGGCGGGCACGGCGTACGACGCGGTGCGGCTTGCGCGGCTCCACAAGCCCGACGTGATCCTTCTCGACGTCGTCATGCCGGGCGGCAACGGGCTCGACGCGATTCCGCAGATCCTCGAGGCGGCGCCAGAAACGAACGTTCTCGCGCTCTCGATGCAAGACGACCCGAGCTACGTCCGGCACGCGTTTGCGATGGGTGCGAAGGGCTACGTCCTCAAGGAGGCCGCCGACGACGAGCTCCTCGCCGCGATTCGCGAGGTGGCGAAGGGTGGCAACTACGTCGACCACCAGCTCGGCTCGCGGCTCGCCGCCTACGACGTGACCGCCATGGCCGCGAAGGAGGCAGACCCGCTCTCGGACCGCGAGCGCGAAGTCCTCAAGCTCCTCGCGCTCGGCTATACGAACCAGGAGATCTCGAAGCAGCTCTACATCTCCGTGCGCACCTCCGAGACGCACCGGGCGCGGATCATGCAGAAGCTCGGGCTGCAGACGCGCGCCGAGCTCGTGCGCGTCGCCATCGAGCGCGGGCTGCTCGCGGAGGACGATGCCGGAGCGTGAGCTCCGGCGGAGCGATCTCGCTCGCCGATCCGCTCGAGCAGTTCCGCCGCTGGTACGACGAAGCGCCCGCCGTGGTCGTGACGCCCGAGGCGATGGCGCTCGCGACGGCGTCGGCGGACGGTTCGCCGTCGGTGCGGATGGTGCTGCTCAAGAGCTTCGACGAGCGCGGTCTCGTCTTCTTCAGCCACTACACCTCGCGCAAAGGGCGCGAGCTCGAGGCGAACCCCCGCGCCGCGCTCCTGTTCCACTGGTCGGTTCTCGGCCGGCAGGTGCGGGTGGAGGGAAGCGTCGTGAGGCTGGGTGAGGAGGAGTCGGACGCGTACTTCGCGACGCGCCCGCGCGAGGCGCAGATCGGTGCGGTCGCGTCGGCGCAGAGCGAGCCGCTCGACTCGCGCGCAGTCCTCGAGGAGCGGCTGGCCGACCTGGAACGGGAGCTCTCAGGCGGAACGGTGCCGCGTCCGCGGACGTGGGGCGGCTACCTCGTCGTGCCGGACGCGTGGGAGTTCTGGCAGCACCGCGACAACAGACTCCACGACCGCTTCCGCTACGACTTCTTCCGTCGCGAGCCCGACTCCGGCGGGGGCTGGACGATCGAGCGGCTCTTTCCGTAGAGTCCGGCGTATGCCGAACCTCGATGCGATCGGGATCGTCTCGGCCGACCTTCCCGCCGGAGAGTTGCCCCAAACCAGAAGCCATTCCGGGCACGAGGTCTTCCTGCTTTCCGAGGCCACGGGAGAGATCCGCACGAAAGAACTTTCCCGGGAGCCGCTATGACCGGGCCTGCCTCCGACGCCCGGTCTTCCGCCGACGGGCGCTTCGCCGCCCGGCTCTTGGAGCTCCAGTCCTTCTGGTCGCCGACCCCGGACATGCCGGAGGAAACGGCGGAAACCGTCCTGAAGGCCCTGTGGCTGACCGCCGCGGGACGTCCCGCCTCGGCGGTGCGAGCCGCCTCCCTGCCTCTCCCCGATCTCGACGCCGCGGCGGAGGCGCGCCTCTCGGCCCTGCTTTCCCGGAAGCGTGACGGTGAGCCCCTGGCCCATCTCACCGGCCGCCAGGACTTCCTGGGCCTAGAGCTTTTGGCCGGGCCCGAGGCCCTCATCGCCCGCAAGGAAACGGAGATCCTGGCGCGCGCGGCCCTGGACAAGCTGAAAGCCATGACCGGCGGGGAATTGCTGGTGCTGGAGCCCTGCACGGGAAGCGGCAACGTGGCCCTGGCCCTGGCAGCGGGCGAACCGCGCGCCCGCATCTTCGCCTCGGACCTGTCGCCCGAGGCCGTGGACCTGGCCCGGCGTAACCTGGAGTTCACCGGGGTGGGTGGAACGCGGTCTGTGGCGGGATCGCGGGTGGAATTCCGCGTGGGCGATCTGCTCTCACCCTTCGACGAGGAACGGTTCCAGGGAGGCGCCGATCTAGTCGCCTGCAACCCGCCCTACATCTCCTCGGCCAAGGTTCCCGATATGCCGCCGGCCATCGCCACCCACGAGCCGTCCCTGGCCTTCGACGGCGGCCCCTTCGGGGTGTCCATCCTGATGAAGCTGATCCAACAGGCGCCCCGCTTCCTTAAACCCGGCGGCTGGCTCTGTTTCGAAGCGGGATTGGGCCAGGGCGAGCCGATGGTCAAGCAGTTGCGCCGGTCCTCGGACTACGACTTGGTGGAAACCGCCAGCGACGAAGCCGGGGCCGTGCGCGCCTTGCTGGCGCGCCGCGCCCGATCCGCGCCCCCCGGCCCGGGCCGGGACTAAGACAAGAAATGATGGTGCAGTAACTGGGTGGAGGCCATCGCCACCACGCCCATTTCATCGCGCTCGCCCAGACGGCCGCTCTCGCTTTGGCGGGCCTTGTCCGGAAGGCGCGTCGACGCTGGCGGGGGTTGGGCGATCGAGCGCCTTTTTCCGTAGAGTCCGACCCATGGCGAACCTCGACGCGATCGGGATCGTCTCCGCGGATCTCGGCCGGACGCGTGCCTTCTACGCGCTGCTCGGCGTCGAGGTCGCCGCGGGAGACGATCACGTCGAGGCGACGCTGCCGAGCGGGCTCCGGCTGATGTTCGACACCGAGGCCGTGATCCTGAGCTTCCGTCCCGACTGGACGCGTGCCACCGGCAACACCGTGGCGCTCGCCTTCGAGTGCAGCAGCCCGGCCGAGGTCGACGAGGTCTACGCGCGTGTCGTCGCCGCCGGTTTCCACGGCGAGAAGGAGCCGTGGGACGCGTTCTGGGGCCAGCGTTACGCGCAGCTCGCCGATCCCGACGGCACGCCGGTCGACCTTTTCGCAGCGCTCTGATCGAGGAGTCTCTCGACCTCGGCGGGCTCGTTGTGTCGATTCTTCGGCCGCCGAGCGCCGACGACTTGATCGACGAGACCGCGTTCGACGAGGACGAGTTCCTGCCCTACTGGGCCGAGCTGTGGCCGAGTGGGCTCGCGCTCGCGCGGTACGTCGCGGGGCTCGAGCTCGCGGGCCGGAGAGTGCTCGAGCTCGGCTGCGGGCTTGGGTTGCCGTCGCTCGCCGCGGCGCTCCGCGGCGCCGACGTTCTCGCGACGGACTGGGCGGACGACGCAATCGAGCTCCTGCGCCGCAATGCCGAGCGGAACGGGGCGGTGCTCCGCGTCGAGCGGGTGCGCTGGAGCGAGCCGGAGCCCTTGCTGAGCGCGGCGCCATGGGATCTCGTGCTCGGCGCGGATCTCCTGTACGAGGAGCGCAACGCCGGGCAGCTCGCCGCTCTTCTCCCGCGGCTCGGCGGCGAGACGATCCTCGCCGAGCCGGGCCGCCCGCACGCGTCGGAGTTCCTCGCGCGGTTCCGGGCGGAGCCTGTGACCGAGCGCATCTACCGGCTAGCTTGCTGACCGATGTTCGCCGCCCTCGCGCTTTCCCTCGTCGCGTTGCTCTCGCCACCGAGGCCGCACATCGTGTGGAAGCCGATCCCGTACGGACCCGCGCGGCGCGCCGAGATGGCGGCGTATTCGCAGAAGCACTACGGGATCGACTCGTGGCGGCTCCGGCCGAAGGTGATCGTCGAGCACTACACGGACGGCGAGACCCTCGCCTCGGCGTGGAACACGTTCGCGTCGAACCAGCCGGATCCCGAGCTCGGCGAGTTGCCGGGGACGTGCGCGCACTTCATCGTCGACAAGGACGGGACGATCTACCAGCTCGTCAAGCTCACCATCATGTGCCGGCACACGGTCGGTCTCAACTACGTCGCGATCGGGATCGAGCACGTCGGGACGAGCGACCAGGAGATCCTCCACGACAAGGCGCAGATGGCCGCCTCGCTCGCGCTGACCGCGTGGCTCCACTCGCGCTTCCACATCCGGATCCGCAACGTGATCGGCCACAACGAGAGCCTCTCGAGCCCATACCACCGCGAGCGGTACAAGCCCTGGGCGCACCAGACCCACGGCGATTGGACGCATGCGGACATGCGCATCTACCGTCGGAGGCTCCGCGCGCTGCTCGCCGCCGACCGCGCCCGTAAGCTCCCTACATGAGCGAGTCGAACTGGGACTTCCCGCTCGACGCCGTGAGTGCCCACCAGTCCGTCAAGGGCTACAAGGCCGAGGCGAAGGACGGTCACGCGGGCGAGGTGGCGTGGGCCGTCTACGCGCCCGGCGAGAGTTATCTCGTCGTCACGCGACACCCCCATCTCGGCGGCAAGCATCACGTCGTTCCCGCCGGCGCCGTGTCGTCGGTCGATCACGAGAGGCGCATCGTGAAGCTCGACCTCGAGCAGGCGGACATCGACAAGCTCCCGGATCACGAAGAGCCGTCGAGGCAGATCGACTGGGACTACGTCAACCGCTTCGAGCTCGGCTGGCTGCGGGGCGGAGGCGGGTACGCCCCCGACCCCGACAGCTAGCCCTTCGCTCTACTAGCTCCGCGTGCTCATCCTGACGATGCGCGTGGCCGAGGTGTACTGCGAGGTGCGGGTGATCACGCCGACGGTGACGCGCACGCGGAGGCGCTTCGTCGTCCCGGGCGGCAGCTTCAGCGTGAGCTTGCCGTTCGCGACGGAGCCGCGGAGCTTCACGCGGCCACTTGCGGTCGAGAGCACCTTCCGTCCCTCGAGCAGCTGGACCGTTGCGAACGCCTTGGCGCCCGCGCCGGCGCCGGCGAGTCGCGACGAGAACGTCGTCAGGGCCTTGTCACCATGCCGCTTCACGGCGGCATGCGCGATCGTGAGCTTCACACCGGCGGCCCCGCGGACGGTGCGGTGGCCGATCCGCAGCGCCTTCGTCGAGGCGAGCGCGTGCCAGTTCGCGTGAATCGCAGTCGTCCCCGAGCCCAGCTGGAACGACTCGCTCACGAAGGTTGCGCCGGTCTTCGAGTCGATCAGCGTCAGGTGAGCCGAGGTGCTGTCGCCGGAGTGCTTGACCGTGATCGTGCCGGCTCCACTCATCGAGATCGCCTCGCCGCCGGACGAGGCCACATCGAGCTTCGCGATGTGGGTCGTGCCGCCGCTCTTCGCGCCGAAGGTGATCTTGACCGCGCCCGTCCCCTTCGGGTTCCAGCCGAGCGCGTTGCCACTACGGCCGACCGTGATCGAACCGGCGCCGTGCCCCTGCATGGAGCCGAGGTTGCCGGAGCCGATGAAGCCAAAGGCCGTCTTACCGCCGCTTCCCGGGGTGACCGGGAGCGTGACGTTCTTGTTCGACTTCGCGACGAACTGATCGGGGATGTGCGCTCCCTTCGCCGCGTCCATCGCGGGCAGCCGCATCATCGAGGTCGTGTCGGTCGCACCGGCGGTGGTGTGGCCCGACCCGACCACGAAGGCCACGAGTCCGTCGAGCGACAGCGGCGAATGGGGCGTGAGCAGCTTCGTCTCCTCGAGCGGGTACGGGTCGAGACGGGTGCCGCTCCAGCCGAGATTCGGGAACTCCCAGCTCCCGTCGGCGTGAACGATCAGCGAGCTGCCGTCCTCGAAGCGCTGGTGCTCGTCGGCATCCGCGTTCTCGTCGGTCCCGAAGGGAACGTTGTTGTCGTAGACCATGATCCGGTAGTCGCCCGCCTGCCAGGCCGGGAGCGGGTCGGGATGGCCGGGCCAGTGGATCGGCGCCCACGGGCCCGGATCGATGTCGTACGCGTTCACCGCATGGCCCGCCAGGCCCTGCGCCATGATCAGCAGCGGGCGATCCCCAGCCGCGAAGTCGCTCTCGAGCTGGCTGCGGAGATCGGCCGGGTGCCAGTTGCCGGTGATCGTCAGCGTCGACTGGTAGACGAACGTCCGGAGTGCCTCGGCGGAGAGCTGAACGCCGAAATCTCCCCAGATCAGTCGCAACCCCACGGGCGCCGATCCTGTCCCCGGCGCGACGGCGAACGGCAGCGAGCCGCGCGGGATGTAGGACGGTGTCTCGCGTCGCGCGATGTGCCGGCTGGCGAGAGCGAACCCGAAGCAGCTCGCGCCTCCCGACTCGAGAATCGGCGAGGCGATGCCCCAGAAGATCGCGAAGTCGGGTGAAGGGATGCCCTCGATCGGGGCGTGGCAGCCGGGGATGAACCAGCAGCCGTTGATCCACACCTGATCAGCGCCGTACGCGTCGGCCCAATAGTGGAGGTCGTTGCCCCAGGGCAGGTTCGGGAATGAGAACCCGAAGGTGTTGCGGTACGTGTTCACGTGGACGGCGCCGGTTGCAACGCTGCGCCCGTGCGCCGAAAGAACCGTAATCGGGCCGTCGGTTGCGAGCCGAGGGACGGGAACGGTCAGCGTCGTGCCGTGCACGGTCGGATTGACGTGCGTGTCCGTTGCGTGGACATTCCCGAAGGTGACGAGCGAGTTCGGGCACAGCCCGGATCCGGTCAGCGTCACGGTGGGGTTCTGAAGCGCCTGCGGCGTCCCAATGGACGTCGGAGTGTTCAGCGCCGGTGAGTCGAGGGTAACGGGCACGCTGACCGATGCGATCGTGGTCGCACCCTTGGTTGCCGTCACGATCGCGTGCGCGCTCGAGGCGCTCGTCGTGTCGTCGGCGCGGGTGAGGTGCATGACCACGGACCGCGTGCCGGTGACACTCGGTGGCGTGAACGTCGCCGAGGTGAATCCGCCGCTGTCGGACTCCGAGAGGGCGACGGTTCCGGAGAACCCGGTCCCGTACGTGATGTTGAGCGGCACGTCGAGCGTCGTGCACGGCGGGAGGTGTTTCGTGCTTGTCGACTGCGGGGCGATGACGACGCCGACGGTCACGTGAACGGTGAAGGTGAGCGTTCTCGGCGCGGGCGCCACCGCTGAGCTCGCCGGCGTTGCGGTGAGCTGTCACGGACTGGTCGAACGCGAGGCTCGATGACGTCGAGACAAGGAGGTTTGCGCTCGTCGCGGTTCCGGTCAGCGGCGAAGGGTTGACCGAGACGGAGAGGTTGGACGGGAGCGAGCCATGGCTGAAGGTGATGTTGCCGTTGGAGCCGTTCAGCCGCGTGATCGTGAGCGGGATCGTCGCCGGACTACCGTTGGCGACGTAGATGTTGTTGGGGCCGTCGATCGTGAAGTCGGCTGCGGCGGCGCTTCCGGAGTCGTAGGCGAGGTCGTCCGCGAGGATCGTCTGCCCTTGCACGTCACCCGACTGCTGGGACACGAGGAATTTGACGGCGTCCGTGCCGCTCGACTTGGCCGAGAGGAGCACATACGCAGGTGAGGCGGCTCCGCTCACCGCGACGTAGGACGAGTCCCCGACCTGCGTGTTCGAGCTGTTGAAGAGCTGCAAGCGGAGATGGCTCGTGAAACCCGCGCCGGTCGTGTTCTTGACATAGATCGAGGCGTACGCGTGGGCGGCGGCGAACGTCCCGCCGACGCTCGGCGTCGGGAACTCCAGTGTGTTCGTGCTGATGTTCAGCGAGTGCGTCGAGCCGCTTCGGCCTTGGCCCGTCGCGTCGATCTGCGGAAGGGCGAGCGCACCGTTCGTGCCTCCGCTCGTGAACGTGACGCCGGAGAACTGCGAGGTGACGACCGTACCGCCGCCCAGAGCAGGCGATTCGAACGTGATCGTCGTCGTCGCAGCCGATGCGCTGGAAGTCAGAATCGTCAAGGCCGCGAACGTGGCCGCGAGTGGAAGGACGAACAGGCCTCTCCTGCGCCGGCGAAGCGATCCGCTCAGAGCTGTCTCACCTCCGGTCCCCCTTCCGCAATCGCGAGTGCGCGTGACGCTAGCAGCGGATCGGATCGAGCGAAACCCCCGGTCGAGACGGAAGCGGAAATGACGCGGCCCCGCTTGAGCGGGGCCGCGTGTGTCTCATGTCGCTGTGCCTAGGAGCAGCCGGTGCCGCGCGTTAGCTGCAACCAGTGTTCGTGCCGCAGTCGCGGCACGTGTAGCAGCTGCCGGTCCGCACCATGCGGCCGCCGCAGCGGGCGCACTCGACCGCGTCCTCCCACGAGTTGAAGAGGGCGGTCTGGCCCGGAGGCGGAGTGTCGGCCGGATCAGCCGTCGCCGCGCCCGCCTCGCCGCCAGCGGCATACCGCTCCGCGAGCCGCGCCTTCACCTCGGGCGAGAGGATCCCCGCCTCCTCCTGCTGCTCGGCCGTGAGGAACCGCTTGCCGAACCAGCGGAAGATGTAGTCGACGATCGACTTCGCGGCGCGGATGTCGGCGTCGTTCGTCAGGCCGCTCGGCTCGAAGCGCATGTGGCTGAGCTTCGAGACGTACACCTCCGGCGGAACGCCGTACTGGAGGCCCATCGAGACCGCGAGGCAGAGCGAGTTCATCAGGCCGGCCATCGTCGTGCCGTCCTTCGCGATGTCGACGAAGATGTCGCCCGGGCTGCCGTCGTCGTAGAGGCCGACGTGGATGTAGCCCTCGTGGTCGCCGACCTGGAACTTGCGGCCGACCTCGGTGCGGTCGAGCGGCAGGCGCTTCCGCTCGTGCACATGCATCGGCGGCGTCGCGACGGTCTGCTGGCCGTCCTTGCCGGAGCTCGAGAGCGGCTGCGCGACCTTGCAGTTGTCGCGGTAGATCGCGATCGCCTTCACGCCGAGCTTCCACGCGTCGACGTAGAGCGCCATGACCTCCTCGATCGTCGCCTCCTCCGGCAGGTTCACCGTCTTCGAGATCGCGCCGGAGATGAACGGCTGGACGGCGCCCATCATCTTGACGTGGCCGGTGTAGTGGATCGCCCGCTCGCCGACGGCGCAGTCGAAGATCGGGAAGTGCTCGGCCTTCACGTACGGCGCGCCGACCATGCTGTTCCGCTCGTCGACGAATGCGACGACCTCCTCGACTTCGCGCGGCGCGTAGCCGAGCCGCTCGAGCGCCATCGGCACCGTCTTGTTGACGATCGTGATCTCGCCGCCGCCGACGAGCTTCTTCGACTTCACGAGCGAGAAGTCGGGCTCGACGCCGGTCGTGTCGCAATCCATCATGAAGCTGATCGTTCCGGTCGGCGCGAGCACGGTCGCCTGCGCGTTGCGGAAGCCGTGGATCTCGCCGAGGTCGAGCGCGTCGTCCCACGCCTTGCGGCAGTGGCCGAGGAGATCGGCCGGGACGGAGTCGGAGTGCTCGATGTTCCCGACGGCCGCGCGGTGCTTCGCGATGACGCCGATCATCGGCGCGCGGTTCACCTGGTAGCCGTCGAACGGCCCCATCCGCGACGCGATCTCGGCCGACTTGCGGTAGGCGCGGCCCGTCATGAGGCCGGTGATCGCCGCCGCGTACGCGCGCCCCTCGTCGGAGTCGTACGGCAGCCCGCGCGCCATGAGGAGCGCGCCGAGGTTCGCGTAGCCGAGCCCGAGCTGGCGGAACCGCTTCGCGTTCTGGCCGATCTCGGGCGTCGGATACGACGAGTAGCCGACGAGGATCTCCTGCGCGAGGAAGACGACGTCGCACGCGTGCTCGAACGCCTCGACGTCGAACTCGCCGTCCTCGCGGCGGAATTTCATGAGGTTGAGCGACGCGAGGTTGCACGCCGAATCGTCGATCGACATGTACTCCGAGCACGGGTTCGACGCATTGATGCGGCCCGTGTTCGGGAGCGTGTGCCACGCGTTGATCGTCGTGTCGTACTGGACTCCCGGATCGGCGCACTCCCACGCCGCCGCCGCGATCTGCCGGAGCAGGTCGCGCGCGTCCTTCGTCTCGACGACCGTGCCGTCGGTGCGCGCGGTGAGGTTGAACTCCTCGCCCTTCGCCGCCGCATCCATGAACGAGTCGCTGACGCGGACCGAGTTGTTCGCGTTCTGGTACTGGATCGACGCCCAGTCGGGACTGTCGAGCGACATGTCGTAGCCGGCGGCCTCGAGGACGCGCGCCTTCTTCTCCTCCTTGGCCTTGCACCAGATGAACTCCTCGATGTCGGGGTGATCGACGTCGAGGACGACCATCTTCGCCGCGCGGCGCGTCTTGCCGCCCGACTTGATCGTGCCGGCGGACGCGTCGGCGCCTCGCATGAAGGAGACCGGCCCGGAGGCGTGGCCGCCCTTCGAGAGCTGCTCCTTCGACGAGCGCAGGCGGGAGAGGTTGACGCCCGAACCCGAGCCGCCCCGGAAGATGACACCTTCGCGGCGGATCCAGTCGAGGATCGCGTCCATCGAGTCCTCGATGGAAAGGATGAAGCACGCCGAGCATTGCGGCGTCGCCTCGAAGCCGACGTTGAACCAGACCGGAGAGTTGAACGACGCGTACTGGTTTACGAGGATCGTCTTGAGCTCGGCCTCGAACGTCTCGGTCTCGTCGGCGTCGGCGAAGTAGCCGCCCGTCTTGCCCCACTCGACGACGGTGTCGACAACGCGGCCGATCATCTGCTTCACGCTCGACTCGCGCTCGGGCGAGGAGAGGCGGCCGCGGAAGTACTTCTGCGCGACGATGTTCGTCGCGGTCTGCGACCAGAACTTCGGAAACTCGACGCTGCTTCTGTTCAAACGCCGGGCCGTCGCGGCCCGGGATGAGCGCGTCGCGCGTCTCCCATTCGATCTCGTCGAACGGATCACGTCCGGGGATGGTGAAGAAGCGCTTCACGCCGAGGCGCGCGCCGTCCTCCACAACAGTGTTCACGACCTCTGTGGTCATCTCTTCGGTGCCCGGAACCTGCTCGACGCTCGACATTTCCCCTCCTGCAACTGTAGTGGCCTAAGCCCATTCTGGGCCGCCCGCCGGGACGCGACTCCTCCAACGGGGGACCGCACGCTAGACCCCGTGTCGGACGGAGCGGGAAAAGGCGCCGCTACGCGGGCTGATCCGTCACGTTCAGGCTGAAGCCGACCTGAATCTGGCGGAGAACCGCGGGGACGTCGACGATCATCCGCAGTTGCTCGTCGAAGTAGTCCTTGAAGAGCGGTGGCCGTAGCGTTGTGAGGATGTTCTCCCCGGGTGCGGTCAGCGCGTGACCGTCGCCGACGATCGCGCGGAGCTCCTCGTGCCGTGTGATGTGCTGGACGAGACATGGCGCGTGCGTCTGCCCCGCTGCACGCAGCGCGTAGGCCCGGTGGCTGCCGTTGTTGAGCACGAGACGGCTCCCGACGGAGAGCGCGCTGAGGTAGTTCGAGCCGTAGCCGAGGCTGAGCGCGACGATCACGGATGGCACTCCTGCTGCGTCGAAGCCGGTGACCTGCGCCGGCTCGAGGAGCTCTGCGTCGAGGATCCGGAAGTCGTTCGACACGGACTTGAAAATCCACGACCCTTCTCCCGTCCGGCCGGCTTGAACCGGCGGGTCGCGGCGCTTCTCCGACGGCAGCGCGAACTCGAAGCCCCGGGTCGCGGTCGGGCTTTCGCCGAGCTCGGCGCGCAGTTCCTCGGCGAAGGTGAGGTTGATGTGCTTCTGGTGGACGACGAGCCGGTCGAGCTCGATCCACTCGATCGAGACGGGCGCGAGCGCGTAGTCGCGGCGCATCACCGGGTCGGCGAGCGCGCGGGCGGCGAGCGGGACGAGCTCCTCGGGCATGTCGCCGAACTCGATGCCGTCCGCGTAGCCGGCTTCGGTCTCGGTGAGCGAGAGGAGGTGGTCATTGCCGCGGCGCCAGGCGTCCATGAGGGCGCCCTCGTCGCGGCTGCGGCCGTCGACGGTCTGCGTCGCGATGTAACCGAGGAACTCGGTAACCGGCGGATGCCCGACGAGGAGGACGTGCGGGTTCGGGTCGCTCACTGGTCGGGCTCCACAGCTGGTCCCGCTTCGGCGGAGGCGGCGTCGCTCCTCCCGTAGAGTCGAAGGATGTTCGTCAGCTTCGAAGGCGCCGACGGGTCGGGGAAGTCGACCCAGGCTCAACTTCTCCGCGACACGCTCGCCGCGGAAGGGCGCGAGGTCGTCCTCACGCGCGAGCCCGGCGGCACCGAGCTCGGCGAGCGCGCGCGGGAGCTCGTCCTCAACGGCCCGCACATGGGGGCGTGGGCCGAGGCGGCGCTCTACGCCGCCTCGCGCGCCGAGCACGTCGAGGAGGTGATTCGTCCCGCGCTCGACCGCGGCGCGATCGTCGTCTGCGACCGCTACATCGACTCTTCGCTCGCATATCAGGGCGTCGGGCGCGGGCTCGGGGTCGAGGAGATCCTCAGGCTGAACGTCTCCGTGACTGGCGGGCTGCTCCCCGATGTCACCTTCCTGTTACTCCTCGATCCGGAAATCGCGGCTGGTCGCTGGGCGGAGAGGGATCGTCTCGAGCGCGAGGGCGTCGAGCTTCAGCAGCGGGTCGACGCCGCGTACCGCGAGCTCGCGCGGCGGTTCCCGGAGAGAATCGTGACCGTGGATGCCGACCGGCCGCCCGACGAGATCGGAACCGAGATACGTGAGCAGCTTCGACAGCGTTCCTGAGCAGCACGAGGCGAAGCGGCTCCTCTCCGCCGCGCTCGCGGAAGGCCCCGTCCACGCGTACCTCTTCCACGGGCCGGGCGGCGTGGGGAAGCGGGAGATTGCGCGGCATCTTCGCCGGTGAGCTGCTCGGCGACCAGACGCGCGTCGGGCGCGGCAGCCATCCCGACCTCTACGTCCTCGAGCCGCTCGGGGAGCAGATCCGCATCGACGACGTCCGCGAGTTGCGGCGCGACCTCCACATGCGGCCGTTCGAGGCCGACCGGCGCGTCTATCTCGTCTTCGGCGCCGACGCGCTCAACGAGGACGCGGCCGACGCGCTGCTGAAGGATCTCGAGGAGCCGCCGCCGTACGCGGTCGTCGTCCTCGTCGCGGAACGGCTCGGACCGCTACCGGAGACGATCCGTTCTCGCTGCCAGCTCGTCCCGTTCCGCCGTCTCTCCGAGCCCGCGCTGCGCGAGGCGATCGCAAAGCGCGCAGCTGGACTGAGCGACGCCGAGATCGCGACGCTTGCGCGGACAGCCGGCGGCCGGCTCGGGCGCGCGCTCCAGCTGCTCGATCCGGCGGCGGCGCGCCGGCGCGCGGAACTCGTCCGCGTCGCGCGCGCCGTCTACGCGGAGCCGGCCTTCGACACCGCGACGGCGACCGAAGCGCTCGTCGCGGGCATCACCGAACGCGGCACCGAGGCGAAGGACGCGGCAGAGGCGCGGCTCGAGACGATGGAGATGACCGGTCGCGAGGCCGAGCAGTATGCGCGCCGGGCGCAGCGCGGCGCCGAGCGCGAGGAGCTGCTCGCGCTGCTCGAGGAGCTCGAGTGGTGGTACCGCGACCTCGTCGTCGTCGCCGCCGGCGCGGAGGGCGCCGCAGTCCACGTCGACCGCATCGCCGAGCTGCGCGCGGACGCGACGACCGAGCGGCTACTCGGCGCCGAACGCGCGTGCGAGCTTGTGCGCGCGGCGTGGCGGCAGGCGGAGGAGCTCCAGGTTTCGACCCCGCTCGCCCTCGAAGCGCTCCTGATCCGGCTCCGCGGAGAGCTCGCGGACATATCTCTCGCTCCGACGCTCAGCGGCCGATAACTCGCCCATGGAGTTGGCTGCGGCGCCCGGCATCCGTCCGGGCTGGAGGCTCGTGTCCGTTTGGCGGGCAGCGCTGCTGCTTGGGCTTGCCACGCTCGCGATTCACTTCGCGGTCGGGTTCGAGCATGGCAGCGCGAACCCGTTCTTCAACCAGTGGGTCTACGACTCGGTCGAGATCCTCGCGGCGGCCGGGTGCCTCGTGCGCGGCATCACCGTGCGCGCGGAGCGGTCGGCGTGGCTCTGGATCGGTGTGGCGTTGTCCGGGATGGCCTGCGGCGACTTCCTCTTCGACGCGGTCTACCACGGCGACCCTCCGTTCCCGTCAATCGCCGACGCCGGGTTTCTCGTGTTCTATCCGGCGATGTACATCGGGATCGGGCTGTTGCTCCGAGACCGCGTCTCGCGTTTCGGGGCGAGCCTGTGGCTCGACGGCCTGACCGCCGCCACCGCTGCGGCCGCCGTTGGCGCGGCCGTGCTCGTGCGGGTCGTCTCGGAGAGCACCCACGGTAGCCCGCTCGTCGTCGTCACGAACCTCGCCTACCCGGTCGGCGATCTCCTGCTGCTCGCTCTTGTCGTGTTCGTCTTCTCGGTCTCCGGCTGGCGTCCCGGCCGGGCCTGGGCGTTGATCGGCGCCGGCCTGCTTGTCGCAGCGGTCGGCGACAGCGCCTTCCTCTACAAGACGGCCACGGACTCGTACATCGAGGGGACGCTGCTCGACCTCTCCTGGCCGCTCTCGCTCTCTCTCCTCGCGCTCGCATCGTGGCAGGCGCCGGCCCGGGCGAGGAGAGTCGCGCTCGAGCAGCGGACTCTCCATGGCACTCCGATCGTCTGCGGGCTGACCGCTCTCCTCGTGCTTCTCGCCGCCGCGGTCGGCTCGGTCCATCCGAGCGCCGTCGTGCTCGCCGCTCTGACGATCGTCCTCGTGCTCGCGAGAATGGCGTTGACGTTCCGCGAGAACAGCATCCTGCTGGCGAGGAGTCGCAGCGAGGCGCTCACCGACTCGCTGACCGGCCTCGCGAACCGGCGCAGCCTGCTCAACGACTTGACGGACGCGCTCGAACACGGGCGCGAACAGGAGCCGCTCGTGCTCGCGCTCTTCGATCTGGACGGCTTCAAGCAGTACAACGACTCGTTCGGCCATCCGGCAGGAGACGCGCTGCTTGCCCGGCTCGCCGACAAGCTCGCGGCGACGGTCGCTCCACACGGCCGGGCGTACCGCATGGGCGGCGACGAGTTCTGCGTGCTTCTTCCCGGATCCGAGGAGTTGCTCGACGCCGCGGTCGACGCGCTGACGGAGTACGGGACGAGCTTCGCGGTCACGAGCTCGGTCGGCTCGGTCACGATCCCCAGCGAGGCGACGAGCGTCTCGGACGCGCTCAGCGTCGCCGATGAGCGCCTATACCGGGAGAAGCACCACGTCTGGAGGCGCTTGAGCGCAGCGCACGAGCCTCTCCTGCGCACGCTCGCCGAGCGCGAGCCCGTGCTGCGCGCGCACGTCGACAACGTGTCGGAGCTCGCGGTCGCAGTCGGCCGGCGCGTCGGCCTTGGACAGGCCGAACTGGAGGAGCTCCGCCTCGCCGCCGAGCTCCATGACGTCGGCAAGCTCGCGATTCCGGACGCGGTGCTGCAGAAGCCGGGACCGCTCGACGAGACGGAGTGGCGTTTCATCCACGAGCACACGATCGTCGGGCAGCGCATCCTCGCGGGCTCGCCCGCGCTCGCGCCGGTCGCAGCGGTCGTTCGTTCGACGCACGAGCGCTGGGACGGCGCGGGCTACCCCGACGGGCTCGCGGGCGCGGAGACTGCGCTTGCGGCCCGGATCATCACGGTCTGCGACGCCTACTCCGCGATCCTCAGCGACCGCCCCTACCGGCCCGCGCGGACCGAGCAGGAGGCGGTCGCCGAGATCCGGCGGTGCGCTGGGACGCAGTTCGACCCCGCTCTCGTCGAGATCCTGTGCGCCGTGATCGCCGACTTGCGCGCAGCCGGGCCGACCGCGCTGTCCGCGTAGCTCTACGCCGGATCGGGCCTGACGACGACCGTGTCGGCGATCGGGATGATCTCGGTGACGGGCAGGTCGGCGCGCTCGGCGTGCTCGCGGATCTTCTCCGGGCTCGACGCCTCGTAGATGCACACCGTGCCGAGGCCGCCGGCCTCCTCGGAGATGACGTAGCTGCGGATCCAGCGGATGTCGTCGGACATCTCGTCGTCGCCGACGGTGGTCGACCGTGCGGCGGCGGCCTCGAGCTCGGGGCCCCCGGTCCAGCCGTCGCGGCGAATGATTGCGTAGAGCTGCATCAGACTCCTCCCTGTAACGAAGGGCCGGATTGCGCCGGCTTGGGTGTCACTCGTGAGGCGCGATTCTACGCTGACGGCGCTCTCGCGCAGGAGAGACCGAGACGTGGCAGCTCGTCGCCGGCAGTCGTAGGCTCGCCCGATGAGAACCTCGGCCGTGGTCATCTCGCACGGACACGCCGCCGAGCTTGCGCGTTCGCTGCCCGCGTTCGCCCCGCAGGTTGACGAGCTGCTCGTGATCGCGAACCCGGTCCCACACAGCGTCCCGGCAGACCTTCACGGCGCACGGCTGCTCGAGAACGAGCGAGTCCTCTCCTTCGGGGCGAACGCAAACCTCGGCGCGGCGCGCACCGAGCACGAGCTGGTCCTGATCGCGAACCCGGACGCGGTGCCCGATCCCGATGCGGTCGCGATCCTGCGTGCGTTCGTGGAGGAGCATCCGCGTTGCGGCGTCGCCGGGCCGAAGATGCTCTACCCGGACGGCTCGTGGCAGGCGTCGCGGCGTAGCTACCCGACGGTCGGCGCGACGCTCGTCCGCCGCACGCCTGCGGCTCGTGTTCCCGCCCTTGCGCTGGCAGCGCCGCCACTACCTGCTCGACGAGCGGCCCGCCGAGCCCGTGCCCGCGCAGACCATGCTCGGCTCGTTCCTGCTTCTGCGGCGGGAGATGCTTGACGAGATCGGCGGCTGGGACGCCGGCTATCGCATGTACTGCGAGGACATCGACCTCAACTACCGCGCTGCGCGGTCGGGCTGGGAGTGCTGGTTCGTGCCCGCCGCGGTCGTCCGGCATGACTACGCGGCGGTGATCGACAAGCGCTTCCTGACGCGACACACGGTCTGGCACACGCGGGCGATGGTCCGCTTCATGCGCAAGCACCCCGAGCGGCTGCGGGTGCGGCGATGACCGCAGAGCCGTCTAAGCGCAGCCCGAGAGCGCGACCACCGGAGCGGTCACGCTCTCGAGCATTGCCTAGACGGGCTTAGGCGGAGAAGACGAGCTCGTCGCCGAGCGCGAGCTGGAGCCGCGCGAGAGCGTCGCTCTCGAGTTGCCGGACGCGCTCCCGCGTCAGGCCGAGCTCCTTGCCGATCGTCTCGAGCGAGGCCGGCTCCGAGTCGAAGCCGAAGCGCAGCTCGACGATACGGCGCTGGCGGTCGGGCAGATCGGCGACCGCGCGCTGCACGCGCTGGCGCCGCACCGACTCGACGGCCTCCTCGGCGGGATCGACCGACGACTCGTCGGCGAACAGATCGCCGAGCTCCGAGTCGCCGTCCGAGCCGAGGCCCTGGTTGAGCGAGACGGAATCGACGGCGTCGAGCGCCTCGATGACATGCTCGAGCTTCAGCCGCGTCGCGTGCGCGAGCTCCTCGGGCGTGGCCTCGCGGCCAAGCTTCGCCTGGAGCTCCGCCGACGCGCGGTTGAGCTTGATCCGGCGCTCCTGAACGTGCACCGGGATGCGGATCGTCTTCGACTGGTTCGCGACCGCGCGCTGGCAAGCCTGGCGAATCCACCAGGTCGCGTACGTCGAGAACTTGTAGCCCTTGCGCCAGTCGAACTTCTCGGCGGCACGGTTCAGGCCGATGACGCCCTCCTGGATGAGGTCCAGCAGAGGCACGTCATGACCCTGGTACCGCTTGGCGATCGACACGACGAGGCGGAGGTTCGAGTTGATCATCCGCTCCTTCGCGGCGAGGTCGCCCTTCTCGATGCGCTTCGCGAGCAGCACCTCGTCGGCGGCGGTGAGCAGCTTGTGCCGGCCTGCCGCGTCCATGAACAGCTGGAGCGGGTCGAGCGTGCCGCTCACGTGAGCGGTCGCGACCGGGCGCGTCTCTTCCTGCGGCTCGCGCACGATGACGTCGCGCTCTTCGAGCGCGGCGCGGAGAGCCGTGAGGTCGTCCTCGGTCAGCTCGTGCTCGTCCGCCAGAGCCTGAATGTCCTTCTCCTCGACGAAACCGCGCTCGGCGGATTCCTCGAGCAGGCGCTCGGCGGGGGAGAGGTCGTGCAGGTGAATGGTCTCGTTCAGTTCATGTCCTTTCGCTCTAAAAGGGCTGCCGGATTCCGGCGCCCGGGCGGTATTCGACGCGGTTGCCCTCGATCTTCGTTACCGCCAATACGAGTTATAGAACGCCGGGGCGCCGAAGTCCATTCCTGAACCGGGGATTTTGCGCATTCCGTACAAACTCTTATGTCTCGCTGAACTTGGAAATCAGCGCTCGACGGCCCGTCCGGACACGTCTTCGAGGCGGATTCGCAGGACGACGGTGCCCGGGCTGAGCGGCCGCGGCGCCGCTTCGCGCCCGGCCGCACGCGCGAAACGCTCGCGGAGGAGCGCGAGCGCGGCCTCGATCTCGTCGCCGGCGAGCTCTTCCGCGTTCCCGTACGCGATGACGCTGCGCCAGCTGCCGCGGCCGTCGGTGTCGTAGTAGTCCACCTCGACGCAGACGCGCGGGTTCTCGCGGAGCATCGCGACCTTGCGGCCCTCCTGCGTGACCGTGACGACCGCGCCGTCGCCGTACGCGTAGATGACGGGGACGACGTACGTCTCGCCGCCGGCGTGACAGCCGAGCCGCGCGATCCGCTGGTCGCGGAGGAAGTCGTCGATCTCGTCCGGAGTCAGATCCCTCACGCCTGGAGGCTACGCGACGCCGCGCTAGACTTGCCCTCCCCGCCGACGTAGCTCAGCTGGTAGAGCACTTCACTCGTAATGAAGGGGTCCGCGGTTCGAATCCGCGCGTCGGCTTCCCTGCAGCGGGCTGCATCGCGCCGCCTGGGCCTCGGTATCGACAGCTCGCACCGAGGCGTTGACATCCTCGTGGTCAGGCGAGATGCACACGAGCGTCAGGGTTGCTTCTGACGGCTTGGACTTTGCGATGAACCCAAATCGGGCCTCTCCGGTTTGGACGTATCAAGCACAATGGCGGCGGTGGCACCTGATCGGAGGCAGCGGTCGCGGCGGGATCTCGGGCTCGAGCAGCTTGCTCGCGGCGCGCCATGCACGCGAACGCCGGATGCGCCGCGCGTCGGCGCAGCGTCCTCTCGCTCGTCGCGCTGATGGCCGCCGCGGCTATCGTCGCTCGTCGCTCGCGACGGCGGCGATCACCGGTCCGACGGTTCTTTGCAGCCTGACCTCGCAGTTCCTCAACGATCTTCGGCCGCTCTCGCTCGGCTCGAACTCCTTCCTGTACGCCGACAACGGCAGCAGCTTCTCGGCGTCGTTCCCGTCGGCGACGAACCGCCAGCCGCTGCCGCTCTCGAAGATGTCGCCCTGGCTGCGGAAGGCGACCGTCGCGATCGAGGACGCGCGCTTCTACCAGCACGGCGCGCTCGACTACCAGGGGATTGGCCGCGCGCTCGTACGACGACCTGACGAGCGGCCAGATCGTGCAGGGCGGCTCGACGCTCACGCAGCAGCTCGTCCGCAACCTCTACATCGGAAACCAGCAGAAGACGCTGTCGCGCAAGATCAAAGAGGCGTGCCTCGCCGACAAGCTCTTCACGCAGATGCAGACGAGGTACGGGAACGGCGCGCGCAGGCAGATCCTCGCCGCGTATCTCAACCAGGTCTTCTACGGCCGCCACGCGTACGGCGTCGAGGCCGCGGCGGAGACGTACTTCTCGAAGAGCGCGTCGGATCTCTGGCTCGGCCAGGCGGCGCTCCTCGCCGGCCTGCCGCAGGCGCCGACGACGTACGACCCGCTCGTCAATCCGAAGTACGCGCGCCAGCGCCGAAACGAGGTGCTCCGGGCGATGCGGAAGAACGGCTACATCACGCGCGCGCAGTACCTGACGGCCGTCGCGACAAGCCGCTCGGGCTCAGGCCGGGGCACCTCTACACGCGGCTCCAGCAGCCGAACTTCTTCGGCTGGGCGACGCAGGAGCTCGCCGCGCGCTTCGGGCAGCGGCAGGTGGAGCGAGGCGGGCTGCACGTGACGACGACGCTCGATCCGCGGCTGCAGGCGCTCGCGCTACCAGGCCGCGCAGTCGTCCTCCACACGTCGACCGACCCGGCGACGGCGATCGTCGCGATCGACCCGAGCACCGGCGCGGTGAAGGCGATGGTCGACTACCTCCCGAGCGGCAGCCACCTCCAGTTCAACCTCGCGACGCAGGCGCACCGCTCGACCGGCAGCGCCTTCAAGCCGATCACGCTCGCGACCGCGCTCAACGAGGGCGTCTCGCTCTACTCCTCGTTCTACGGCCCGCCCGAGCTCTACATCACCGACCCGCAGTGCCAGGACCGACGGCAACGGCCCGTGGGACGTCCACAACTCCGGCGACGAGTCGGCCGGGACGATGAACCTCCTCGGCGCGACCGCGAACTCCGTCAACACGATCTTCGCCCAGCTCATCGCGAAGGTCGGCGTCTCGCGCGTCGTCCAGATGGCGCACTGGATGGGGATCACGAGCGAGCGGTCCGGAGCCTCGACTTCAAGCCGGTGTGCGCGATCACGCTCGGCTCGGTCGGCTTCACGCCGCTCGAGCTCACCGACGTCTACGCGACGATCGCGTCGGGCGGGATCCAGCACGAGCCGCAGGCGTTCGAGACCGTTCGCGGCCCGCACGCTCGCGTGCTCGGCAAGATCTCGACCACCGGCAAGACGCGTGCTCGCCCCGAACCTCGCCGCCGAGCTCACCTACGCGATGCAGGGCGTGATCCAGTACGGCACCGGAACCGCGGCGAACATCGGCCGGCCCGGCCGCCGGCAAGACCGGCACGGCGGAGAACTACCAGGACGCGTGGTTCTGCGGCTTCGTCCCGCAGCTCGCGACGTGCGTCTGGGTCGGCTATCCCGCCGGCGAGATCCCGCTGTACAACGTCGAGGGAGTCGGCGAGGTCTTCGGCGGCACGCTCCCGGCCGAGATCTGGCACAACTTCATGTCGGCCGCCGTCGCGACGCTTGCCGGTCAAGAACTTCCCGACGCCGGTGTTCGGCGGCACGTACATCAACGGCGACGGCACGTACACGTACGCGCCCGGCTACTCCCCGACGTACCACGTCGACGACCACGACCGACGACGAACGCCGCCGCTCGCAAGGGGCCCGACCAGCGAGTCTCCACCTAGGGCGAGCGCGCAGGGCGTGAAGCAGAAGCGCATCAAGTCGACCGGCTCCTCGACTCGAGCGCGATGAGCAGGCCGCGGCGGCAGACCAGTCGCCGCCGCTTGAGCGCAGGTCGCGGTTCAACCGTGCTCGAGCGCTCGGCGGTCGCAGCGGGTCGACGTCCAAGAGGAAGCGGTTCACCGCCTGCTCGAGCGCCGGCGAGCCCGTGTTGTGCACTCGCGAGTCAGATCTGCCAGAGGCCGTCGCGGATCAGCGGGATCCGCTTGCCGCGCGGGCCGATGCCCGTCACCTCGAGCTTCGGGCTGCCGATCATCACGTCGAGGTGCATCGCCGAGCGGTTGACGCCGCGCGCGGGCATTTCCGTGCGGGTGCCGCCGAAGCCGCTGCCGAACGCGATGTGCGCGGCGGCGTTCTCGTCGAGCAGCGTGTTGTAGTAGATCCGCTTCGTCTGGCCGATCCGGGACGTCGCGTCGACGAGCGCGACCTCGCCGAGCCGGCGCCGCCCGCGTCGGTGTCGAGGTACGCGGCGACGAAGTCGCGATCGTCGTCGGAGTCGGCCTCGAGCCGTACGAGCCGGCCGCCGGAGAACTCGCCGCGCAGCCCTTCGATGAGCCGGCCGCGGAACGAGAGCGGGAACGTGCAGCGGAACGTGCCGCTCGTCGCGCGCGCTTCCGGGCTCGTGAAGACCTCTTCCGTCGGCATGTTCGGAGCGATGACGACGCCGTACTTCGTCGTCTCCGGTCCCGCCGAGCCAGCGCGTGCCGGGGCTGAGGCCGATGTCGAGCGCCGTGCCGGGGCCGCGCAGCTCGAGGCCGGTGAGGCCGAGCTTCGTGAGCTTCGACGCCGCGGCGGGCAAGCGTCTTCAAGTGCTTCGTCCAGCCGCTCGTCCCGGCGCCGTCGGCGTCGGTGAGCCGGCAGAAGTTGAGGAGATCCTTCGCGAGCTTCCGCTTCGCGCGGCCGAGCTCGAGGTTCGGATAGACCTGGCTCGCCCAGTGGTCCGCCGGCCAGCCGGCGATCGACCAGCGCGACTCCATGTTGAGCTGCGCGCGCCGGACGAACGCCATCTGCTTTGCGAACCGCTGGTAGTCGGTCGCGATCCGCTCCGGCGAGATTCCGTCGAGATAGCCCGCCTCGCCCAGCGCCCGTGATGTAGGCGGTCGCGCCGTTCGGGCCGGTCGCCTCGCGGAGGCGGCTGCGGCTCCACGGCGAGAGCGCGCCGAGTGCGTCGTCGCTGCCGTAAAGGAGCTTCGCGCGGGCGACGAGCGGGTCACTCGTCACGACATCGACGTACTGTCGCTCCCGCCCTGTATGCCGAAGCGGCGATGGCGGCGAGGAGCTCGCGATGTTCCGGCTCGCCCGACGACGACGAACGTGTCGCCTTTCCCGACCGCGAGGGACGCCTTGACGATCGCGTCTGCGTAGCGGGCGAGCGAATCGGGTGGGAGGAGGCCTTCGGTCGGCACGAGGCGATTCAAGCAGAATGGACGCATGGAGCTCTCCGAGGTGGCGGCCCGCGCGGCGGGCGAGAACTTTCCCGTCGGCTCGGTTCTCTTCCCGCGGCCGCTGCGCCCGCACATCCGTGCGCTCTATTGCTACGCGCGGTTCGTCGACGAGGTCGGGGACTCGTTCGAGGGTGACCGGCTCGCCGCGCTCGACGAGCTCGAGGGCGAAGTCGACGCGGCGTTCGACGGGCGCGGCGACGTGGCCGGTCATGCGGAACGTCGAGCCGACGATCCGCGAGTTCGACCTGCCGCGCGAGCCGTTTCGTCCGCTTGATCGAGGCGAACCGGATGGATCAGCGCGTCACGGAGTACGAGACGTGGGACGAGCTGCGGAGCTACTGCGTCGCACTCCGCCGACCCGTGCGGGCGGCTCGTGCTCGGCGTGCTGCGGCGGCTCGACGAGCCGGACATCGTCGCGGCGAGCGACTCGGTGTGCACGGGACTGCAGCTCGTGAACTTCCTCCAGGACGTGCCGCGCGACCTCGAGCTCGGGCGCGTGTACCTGCCGGCGGAGGATCGCGCGCGGTTCGGCGAGCCGGCGCTCGACCGGCCGAGCGAGGAGCTGCGCGAGCTGTTGCGTTTCGAGGCGGCGCGCGCGCGCGGAGCTGCTCGCGGCGCGGCGAGGTGCTGCGCGCGCGCATCGGCGGGCGGCTCGGCCGCGCGGTCGCGCTCTTCTCCCGCGGCGGCCTCGCGGCGCTCGACGCGCTCGAGGCGGCGGGCTGGGACGTGTTCTCGCAGCGGCCGAAGCCGTCGCGCTCGCGGCTCGCGCGCGAGGCGGCGCTCGTCCTCGTCAAGTGAGCGTCGACGCCGCCTACGACGAGGTCTCGCGGATCACGCGGCGCGAGGCGAAGAACTTCGCCTACGGGATCATGGTGCTGCCGCGCGCAAAGCGGCGCGCGATCGCCGCGATCTACGCGTTCGCGCGGCGCGTCGACGACGCCGCCGACGGCGAGCTTGCTCCGGACGAGAAGCGCGTCGCGCTCGAGGAGCTGCGCGCGTCGCTCGATGCTCCGCCGGCCGATCCCGTTTTCGTCGCGCTCGCCGACGCCCGCGAGCGCTTCGGCATTCCGCGCGAGCCGCTCGCGGCGCTCGTCGACGGCGGGCTCCAGGATCTCGAGCAGGAGACGTACGCCGACTTCGCCGACTTGCGCGGCTACTGCGAGAAGGTCGCCGGCGCGGTCGGGCTCGCGTGCCTGCCCGTGTACGGCTCTGACGACACGGGGCACGCCGAGACGCTCGGCATCGCGCTCCAGCTCATCAACATCATCCGTGACGTCGACGAGGACCGGCAGCTCGGCCGGGTCTATCTCCCGCAGGACGAGCTCGCGCGGTTCGGTGTGAACCGGCTCGAGCCGTCGCCGGAGTTCCGCGAGCTCATGGCGTTCCAGGCGCAGCGCGCGCGCGCGCATCTCGCCGAGGGGCTCGAGCTGCTCGCGTCGCTCGACCGGCGCAGCGCGCTCTGCGTCGGCACGTTCGCGGAGCTCTACCGCGCGACGCTCGACCGGATCGAGGCGTCCGGCTTCGACGTCTTCCACGGAAAGACGCGGCTCTCGACGCCGGCGAAGCTCGCCGTCGTGGCCCGCGGGGTATTCCGGTGAAGGTCGCGGTCGTGGGCGGCGGCCTCGCGGGGCTCGCCGCGGCGCTCGAGCTCGTGGACGCGGGCGCGGAGGTCGTCCTCCACGAGGCGCGGCCGACGCTCGGCGGCGCGGTGCAGACGCTCCCCGCGCGGGACGGCGACCCCGAGCCGCCGCCCGACAACGGCCAGCACATCGCGCTCGGCTGCTTCACCGAGTACCTCCGCTTTCTCGACCGCGTAGGCGAGGGCGGCTCGTATCTGCGGACGCGGCTCGGGCTGCCGGTCTACGACGAGGCGGGGAACGTCGCGGAGATTCAGCCGTCGCTGACGGGTGTGTTGCGCTACGGCCATCTTCCGGTGCGGGACCGGATGCGGCTGCCCTTCACACTCCTGCGACTTCGCTCGGCGAAGTCGCATCCGAAGGAGTCGTTTGGAGAACTGCTGCGACGGGTGGGTGAATCCGACGCGTCTGTAGCGCGTTTTTGGGACGTCTTCATCCGGCCGGCGCTCAACCTGCCCGCGGACGAGGTCGACGCGGGCGCCGGGCTGTTCACCGTCCGCACGGCGTTGCTCGGCCCGCGCGCGAACAGCGACCTCGTCCTCCCGACGAAGCCGCTCGGCGTCGATGCACGGCGACGCAGCGGGGCGCGTGCTCGGCGAGCGCGTCCGCCTCGACAGCGAAGATCGAGTCGCTCGACGAGCTCGATGCCGACGCCGTCGTCGTCGCCGTGCCGCCGGCCGAGAGCGCGCGGCTTCTTGGCTGACCACGTGCCGGCATTCGAGGACTCGCCGATCGTCAGCGTCCACCTCTGGTTCGACCGGAAGCTTCTCGCCGCAGCCGCTCGCGGCGTTGCTCGGCGTCGGACGCGCACTGGGTCTTCGACCGCGGCGCGCTGACGGGGCACGAGCCAGAGCGGGGGCAGTACCTCACCGTCGTCTCGAGCGGCGTGCCGGAGCTGCTCGAGCTGCGCGGCCGCGGTCTCGTGGACACGATCGCGGGCCAGCTGACGGAACGGCTCGGCGACGCAGAGCTCCTCTGGTCGCGGGTCAGCCGCGAGCCGTACGCGACGATCGCGCTACGGCCGGGAGTCGAACGCCCGGGCGTGGAGACGTCGCGCCCGAACGTCGTCCGCGCCGGGAACGTGGACCGACACGGGCTGGCCGGCGACGATGGAGAGCGCCGTGCGCAGCGGCCGCCGGGCGGCTCAGCACATCTTGAGCACCTGATTCGCCAAACTCTTGGCGTGGCCGCCATCGAAGAACTGACGCGCCTCGACCCTGCTGCTCTAGACCGTGCGATCGAGCGCGGGACGCAGCGGTTGCTCGAGCTGCAGCGGCCCGACGGCGTCTGGGTCGGGGAGCTCGAGTCGAACGCGACGATGACCGCCCAGCACCTCTTCTGGAACCACTACCTCGGCCTCCGCACGCCGGACCTCGACCGCCGCATCGCGAACGAGCTCATGGCGCGGATGCGCGACGACGGGACATGGTCGATCTGGTTCGAAGGCCCGCCCGATCTCTCGACCTCGATCGAGGCGTACGTCGCGTGCCGCCTCGCCGGCGTCGACCCCGGACCGAAGGCGCTCGCCTTCATCCAGCGCCACGGCGGGATCCCGAAGGCGCGGCTCTTCACGAAGTGCTTCATGGCGCTCATCGGCCAGTGGCCCTGGCAGAAGATGCCGCCGATCCCGCCCGAGCTCGTCCTCCTGCCGCCGCAGTGGCCGTTCTCGATCTACGACTTCTCGTGCTGGGCACGGCAGACGTTCGTCGCCCTCGCGCTCGCGCAGTCGCTTCGCCCCGTCCGCCCGTCGGACGTCGACCTGCTCGCGATCGGTGCGATCCCCGGGAAGACGCGCCCGCCGCGGAAGCCGTGGGCGCTGCGCCGCAGGGCGCAGGCAACGGCCGAGCAGTGGATTCGCGCCCGGCAGGAGGCGGACGGCTCGTGGGGCGGGATCCAGCCGCCGTGGGCCTGGTCGATCGTCGCGCTCGCGGCGCTCGGCCACGGGCTCGACGACCCGACGCTCGGCAAGGCCGTCGAGGGCTGGCAGGGGTTCATGGTCTCCGACGGCGACCGGCTGCGGCCCGAGGCGTGCCAGTCGCCGATCTGGGACACGGCGCTCGCCGCGCTCGCCCTGCGCGCCTGTGGCTTCTCCTCCGACCACCCGGCGCTTGCGAAGGCCGCGGGCTATCTCGTGCGCGAGGAGGTCACCACGCGCGGCGACTGGGCGATCCGCAACCCCGGCCTCGCCCCGGGCGGCTGGGCGTTCGAGTTCGAGAACGACACGTACCCCGACGTCGACGACACCGCCGTCGTCGCGCTCACGCTGCACGAGCTCGGCGCCGGCGAGGACGCGATCCGGCGCGGCGTCGACTGGATGGTCGGGATGCAGTCGAAGGGCGGCGGCTGGGGCGCGTTCGACGTCGACAACAGCGCGATGTGGCTCTACAAGATCCCGTTCTGCGACTTCGGGAAGGTCACCGACGAGCCGACCTCCGACGTGACCGCTCACTCGCTGGAAGTTCTCGGCGCGCTCGGCACGCACGCCGACGCCGCCCAGCGCGGCCTCGACTGGCTCCTCGCCGAGCAGGAGGACGACGGCTCGTGGTTCGGCCGCTGGGGCGTCAACCACCTCTACGGCACGGGCGCCGCACTCCCCGGACTCGCCGCGATGGGCGTGCCGCCCGAGCACCCTGCGATGCGCCGCGCCGTGGCGTGGCTCGACTCCGTCCAGCAGGAAGACGGCGGCTTCGGCGAGGACATCCGCTCGTACGCCGACCCCGCGTGGCGCGGCCGCGCCGACTTCACGACTGCGTCGCAGACCGCGTGGGCGCTACTCGGCTATGTGGCCGCAGGAAACGCTGAGGCTCCGAGCGCCCAGAGGGCGGCAGACTATCTCTGTGCCACGCAGCGTCCCGACGGGGATTGGGACGAGCAGCACTTCACCGGCACGGGATTCCCCGGAGATTTCATGATCCGCTACCACCTGTACCGCATCACGTTCCCGCTGTTGGCACTCGGACGAATGAGAGAGAGGTTGGCTGGATGAAGTTCCCGCTCGCGTCGACGGTCTCGATCGGCAAGTACGTAGCCACACAGCAGCGCAAGGGCCAGCGCTATCCGCTCGTGCTCATGCTCGAGCCGACGCTCGCGTGCAACATCGCGTGCATCGGCTGCGGGAAGATCCGCGAGTACGAGTCGAACCGCGCGCGGCTGTCGGTCGAGGAATGCATCGACGCTGCGGTCCAGTGCCCCGCTCCGGTCGTCTCCATCTGCGGCGGCGAGCCGCTCGTCTTCAAAGGCATCGACGAGGTCGTCACCGGCGTGCTCGCGCTCGGGAAGACGATCGAGCTGTGCACGAATGCGTTGCGACTCGAGCAGTGCCTCGACTGGTTCGAGCCGTCGAGCCATCTCGCGTTCGTTGTCCATCTCGACGGGATGCGCGAGATCCACGATTACGTCTGCGACTACCCCGGCCTGTGGGAGATCGCGGTCGACGCGATCAAGAACGCGCGCTCGAAGGGCTTCCGCGTCACGACGAACACGACGATCTTCAAGGAAACGGAAGTCGGCGACGTCATCGAGATGATGCGCTACCTCACCGACGACGTCGGCATCGACGGGATGATGATCGCGCCCGGCTACCAGTACTCGCAGATCGATCCCGCGCTCACGATGACGCGCGCCGAGCACGAGGAGAAGTTCCGCGCGATCCGCGCCGCGACGAAGGAGAAGGGCTATCGCTGGATCGCGTCGCCGATCTACCAGGACTTCCTCACGGGGCAGCGCGACCTGACCTGCGCGCCGTGGGGCTCGATCACGCGCAACCCGTATGGCTGGAAGGGCCCGTGCTATCTGCTGACGGACGGGATCTTCCCGACGTACGAGGCGCTCCTCGACGGCATGGAGTGGGAGGCGTACGGGCCGGGCAACGACCCGCGCTGCGAGCACTGCGCGATCCATTGCGGCTTCGAGCCGTCGGCGGCGTACGAGGCGAGCTCGAACATCAAGGAGACGGTTCGGAGCCTGGTGTGGACGCTGACGGGCTGACTTTTTGTTGCGCGACGACCGCGGAGGAGCGGGTCGCGAAGCGGCTCGGCCTGACGACGGCGCGCATGGGTCTCGCGGTCGCGAACGGCGTGCCCGAGGGGCGGCTCGTCTCGTTCGGCGTCGCCGGTTCGCTCGGCGAGCTTCGTGTCGGTGACGTGCTCGACGCGACGCGCGTCGTCGACGAGAACGGCGCGACGCTCTGGGAGGGCCCGGGCCTCGGCGTTCAGCGGCGCGCGGCCGGGCGTCCTTCTCGG
Organism: uncultured Actinomycetes bacterium; assembly: GCA_963767525.1. Lineage (GTDB taxonomy): Bacteria > Actinomycetota > Thermoleophilia > Gaiellales > Gaiellaceae > Palsa-739. Next base: position 341,569 of record CAVYEH010000001.1, on the reverse strand, counting down.
GGGCTCGGTGCTCGTGCATGACGCGGCCGAGCGCGACCGTTTGCGCGAGATCAGCGGCGCCGACGCGGTGGACATGGAGAGTGGCACGCTCGCGCGCAGCGGCCGGCTCGAGGGCGTCGTCCGCGCGATCTCCGACGACGCGTCGAGCGCGGTCGAGGGGCTGGACTGGACGATTCGCCCCGACGGCCGGACGAACGCGGTGGGGCTCGTGCGCTGGGTTGTGACGCAGCGCGGCGCGGCGATCCGCACAATGCGCGGCGCGATGCATGCATTGAAAGCTCTCGAAGAGGCGGTGGCCGCATGAGCGCGCGGGGTCGCGTTCTGCTCGCGGCGCCGCGGTCGTTCTGCGCCGGCGTCGACCGGGCGATCGAGATCGTCGAGCGCCTGCTCGATGAGCACGGCCCGCCGGTGTACGTCCGCCACGCGATCGTCCACAACGACCATGTCCTGCGCCGTCTCGAAGGGCTTGGCGCGGTCTTCGTCGAGTCGGAGGACGAGATCCCGGAAGGCGCGATCTGCGTCCTCTCGGCGCACGGCGTCGCGCCGGCGGTGAAGGAGAACGCCGAGGTGCGCGGCCTCCGCGTCATCGACGCGACGTGCCCGCTCGTGAACAAGGTGCACGCCGAGGCGCGGCGTTACGCCGACAGCGGCCATCTCGTCGCGCTCGTCGGCCACGAGAACCACGTCGAGGTGATCGGCACTCTCGGCGAGCGGCCCGACTCGACCGTCGTGATCGAGTCGCCCGAGCAGGCGCGCGAGCTCGTCACCGACAAGCCGGTCGCAGTCATCACGCAGACGACGCTCTCCCTCGACGACGTCGCGCCGATCGTCAACGCGCTCGAGGATCACCTCGGGACGCTGCGGCGGCCGGGCGCCGACGACATCTGTTACGCGACACAGAACCGGCAGGACGCGGTCAAGGCGATGGTCGCGAAGGGCGCGACGCTCGTCCTCGTGATCGGCTCGGAGACGAGCTCGAACGCGCAGCGCCTCGTCGAGGTCGCGCAGGCCGCGGGAGCGCAGGCGACGCTCGTCGACGGCGAGAGCGAGCTCGATCCGGCGCTCATCGACGGGCACGAGATCGTCGGCCTCACCGCCGGCGCGTCGACGCCGGAGGAGCTCGTCCGCGCCACCGCTGCCCGGCTCGCCGCGGTCGGTTACGCGCTGCCGGAGGAGATCGAGGTCGCGAAAGAGGACGTCCACTTCCGGTTGCCGAAGGAGGTCGCGCGCGCATGACGAGCATCGAGATCCCCGTATCGATCGCGGCGGCGTTGCCGTCGCTGTCGGTGATGGACATCACGAACGACGTCAACCGCGAGGTCGCCGGCGCTGCGGTCAAGGACGGCATCGCGTTCCTCCACGCCGACAGTCCGCACACGATCATCCGCGTGCAGGAGCGGGAGACCGGCTTCTTCGAGGATCTCGAGGCGCTGCTCGAGCGCGTCGTCCCGTCGAGCCAGGAGCGGCGCGAGAAGCTCCTCGCGTTCCTGCTCGGCCCGCGCTCGGAGCAAGTGCCGGTCGCCGACGGCGCGCTCTGCCTCGGCCAGTGGCAGCGGATCCTGCTCTTCTCGCTCGACGCGCAGCACCGTCCCGAGTGGACGCTCACGCTGCTCGGCTAGTTGCATCGAGCGCTGGGTTCCGCAATCATTGAGCGATGCGGCGGTTCTCAGTAGTGCGCGGCCTGGCGCTTGTCGCGATCTGCGTCGGCGTGGTGCTCCTCGGTGCTACAGCCGCGGCGCGCGCCGGCTCCCTGACCCAGCTGCCATCGGGCCTGACTTCACCGTGGATGGTTGTCGACTCCGGCGATCAGCATGTGTTCGTTTCGAGCGGAAGCGGTGGGTCAGAGATCGTCGTACTCGACTTCAGCGGCGCCATCGTCAAGACGATCACGGGCGAGTCCGGCGCGTCGCAGATGGCGGTGGACACCGCAACGCACACCCTCTATGTCGCGCTCGCCGGGGCGAACGCGATCAGCGCGATCGATACCCAGACACTGGCGGAGACGGCGCGCTATTCCGTTGCGCCGTTGGCGTATCCCGAAAGCTTGGTCATCGCAGGCGGGAAGCTCTGGTTCTCCAACCTCAACGGCTACAACGCCGGCTACCTCGCCAGCATGGATCTCGATGGCAGCAATCTGACCCACCAGTCGCTGCTCGCGTCGGTGCAACTCTCCTCAGGTGGTGCAGGCAACGATCTTCTGGCGACCGTCCAGGCCGGTGGGGGTACTTCGCTGTACGACGTCTCGAGCGGCTCCGCGAGCCAAGTGACCGGGTTCTACTTCCCGCCTGGCTTCCCGCACGGGTCGCCGTGTAGTGCTCCTAACGATTTCAGCGTCGATCCGCTGGGTGACTACTTCCTGTACGCGTCGTACTCGTGCGCAGCAGTAGCTGCCAGCGGCGGGCTCGGGGCGTACTACCTTCCGACAGATTTGGGCACGAATTCGGTCGCCTGGTCGCCTGACGGTCAATACGTCGCGGCAGCGGACCCCGCCGCGGTCCAAGTGTTCCCGCGCGGCAGTGCTCAACCCGCGTGGGGCTGGGCGGTGAGCCCGATCCCACACGGTCTCGCGTTCAGCCCGGACGGGACGCAGGTGTATGCGCTCGTAGGCTTGAACGGAGGCCTCGGCTTCCAGGTTCTCGACCGTTACACAGCCCCGGACACTGCGATCACGGCCGGTCCCGCGGCGGGCTCGACCACCTATTCGACGTGGACGTCGTTCGCGTTCTCGTCGCATGCCGCGCCGGTGACGTTCCAATGCAACCTCGACGGATCCGGCTGGACGGCCTGTACGTCTCCCGCGGATTACTCCCTGCCGTCCGGCTCTCACACGTTTGCGGTGAGAAGCATCATCGGCGCGACAACCGACCCCGTCGGCGATAGCCGAACGTGGACGATCCAGCCGCCGAACACGAAGATCACGAGCGGTCCGAGCGACCCGACGTACTCGACGAGCGCATCCTTCTCGTTCACATCGGACGCGGAGGCCACCAATTACATCGACTACACGTGCAAGCTGGACGACCAGGCGTGGCAGTGGTGCTGGTCTCCCGTGAGTTACTCACACCTCGCGGCGGGATCCCACACCTTCCAGGTAAAGGCTCAGGATGACGACGTCCCCAGCGATGTCGACCCGGTCGGGGCTTCTCAGACGTGGACGATCTCGGCTGGGCAGGAGCTCGACGTATTCACGGCCGGCACGGGATCCGGCGCCGTCACCTCGAGCCCCGCCGGCATCGCCTGCAACCCGGGTTGCAAGGCGTCGTTCTCGACCGGGACGGTGGTGACGCTCACCGCGACTCCGGCCGTCGGGTCAGTCTTTGCCGGCTGGTCCGGGGCGTGCACCGGCACCGGCAGCTGCGTCGTGACGATGAGCCAGGCGCGAGCGGTGATCGCCACGTTCAACCTGCCGGCGAAGCAGACGCTGACGGTCACGAAACCGAGCGGAGGGACCGTCTCGAGCGCTCCAGCAGGGATCGCCTGTGGATCGACGTGCGCGCACGCCTACGCCTACGGGACGCCGGTCACGCTCACTGCGAAGCCGGCCTCCGGCTACGGGTTCGTCGGCTGGTCGGGAGCTTGCACCGGTACGAGTCCGACGTGTCACCTCACGATGACGGCCGCACGCGTGACGAAGGCGACGTTCGGCGTGCCTAAGCTCCTTACGGTCGCCAAGGCCGGGACGGGCAGCGGGACTGTCAAGAGCAGTCCAGCCGGTATCTCCTGCGGGTCCACGTGCACGCACAAATTCGCCGCCGGCACAGTCGTGACCCTCACCGCTACGCCGAAAGCGGGCTCGACCTTCGCCGGCTGGTCGGGCGCGTGCACCGGCACGGGCAACTGCGTCGTCACCGTGAAGGCCGCCAAGACCGTCAAGGCAATGTTCACGCTCCAGCACGCTGCGCGCCGAGGCGGATCGGGTTAGGCACTCTCGGCTCGGTGCCGGTCGTCTAGATCAATCGCAGATCAGCGACTAGGCTCTACGCGTGACCCTGCGGGTCGTGTCACTGACTGCGGTGATCGGCGCCTGTCTCGCCTTCCTCGGGACGGCGGCAGCCGGGTCACAGCCGACGGCTGGTCCTGGCGTCATCTCAGTTGCTCCGGCCTCGGCGGGAGACTCCGTTCCCATGCCGGGCGGGGTGCTGCTCGTTCCGCCTGGGACGACGCTCGTTCCCGGACGGGTGCTAGTTCGCTTCCGTCCGGGCGTCGCGTTGAGCGCACGTTCGGAGGCTGTGTCTCACGTGAACGCCTCGGTCGAGACGGCTTACAGCTTGGTTCCGAGGCTGGAGCTTCTCCGCCTTCAGGGCACTAGCACGGTTGAGAGTGCGGTCGCTGCGCTCTCGCGCGATCCGCGCGTGCAGTACGCGGTTCCGGATCTCTCTGTCAAGGTCACCGCGACGCCGAACGATCCTTCGTACGCGAGCCAGTGGGCTCTCCAAGCGATTCACGCTCCGGCTGCCTGGGATCGCTCGACGGGGACCGCCGGCATCACCGTCGCGGTGCTCGACACGGGGGCGGTCCTCACTCACCCCGACCTTGCGGCGAACCTCGTCCCCGGCTGGAACTTCGTCAACAACACGAGCGACCCGTCAGACGACTACGGCCACGGCACGCACGTCGCCGGGATCATCGGCGCGGTGGGCAACAACGCCACGGGCATCGTCGGCATCAACTGGCACGTCAGCCTCATGCCCCTGAAGATCTGCAACGGAAGTGGGCAGTGTGACCTCGGCGAAGAGATCTCGGCCCTCCAGTACGCGGTCGCACACGGCGCGAAGATCGCGAACGCGAGCTTTGGCGGACCCTACGGCTCGTACCAGCCGGAGGAGGACGCCATCGCCGCCGCGGGCCAGGCCGGACTTCTCTATGTCGCTGCGGCGGGCAACTCGAGCACCAACAACGACTATCAGCCGTTCTACCCGGCTAGCTATCCGCTCGACAACCTCATCTCTGTCGCGGCGACGACGTCCGGCGGAGGCCTTGCGTCGTTCTCCGATTACGGATTCAACAGCGTTCAAATCGGCGCGCCGGGCCAGAGCATCCTCAGCACGTTGCCCACGAGTGGGCCGCTCAGCGACCCGAGCGGGTACGGCTACGAGAGCGGAACCTCGATGGCAGCGCCAGAGGTGACGGGCGCCGCCGCGCTCCTCTGGGCCGAGCACCCCGACTGGACGATGCAGCAGGTGCGGATGCGGTTGCTCGAAACCGCGAGCCCGCTGGCGAGCCTCGAGGGGATGGTGGCCGATTGCGGCCAGCTGAACGTCGGTGCGGCGACCGATCCGGCCGTCGCTGACCACGCGATCGTCTGCGTCGGTCTGAGCGGGACGGGCGGAGGATCGGTGACCTCCGATCAGGCCGGGCTCAGCTGTAGCGGTGCCGGCTGTATGCAGACTGTTCCGCCCGGCACCACCGTGACGCTCACGGCGGCGCCGAGCTCGGGATCGACGTTCGCCGGCTGGAGTGGAGCGTGCAGCGGCTCCGGAACGTGCACGGTGACCGCGAGCGGGATCAGCGACGTGACCGCAACCTTCCGCGGCTCCGGCAGCCCGCCGGGGTGGCAGCAGAAGCGTCTCCACTCCCCTGCGGCGCGAGACCCATTCGCGCCCGGGTCCAGCCCCGACTTCACGTTCTACAACGCCTCAGTCTCCGGTGACGGGAGCGAGCGCGCCGAGACGATCTACAACCCCCCGACCACCGGCAACGTCAGCTACTGCTACTACGACACGACCGATACCGGCGGTGTCTTCCTCGAGCGCCACACGTCGGCCGGGTGGGTGAGCGACGGCGAGATAACGGCGCCGAGCTTGCCGGCCTGGAGCGGCGACGGCGGCGCGAGGTGGGGGAACTGCTCCTCGTTCGGAGGGCTCACGCAACTTTCCGCAGACGGAACGACGTTGCTCGTCGCACCGGACTCCACGATCGTCTCCTCCTCCGTTATCAAGTACCGCTGCGCCGCGTATGTTTACCGGCGCGGCAGCGGGGGTGCCTGGTCATTGGAAGGAGCGCTCTATCCGCCAGGCATCGATGCGGGGGGATCTGACACCCCGGCTGGTTGCGGTTACTTCGGAAACCGCGGCGTCCTCTCCGGCGACGGAAACCGGGTCACGATGCTCGCGCAGGGCTTCGACAGCAGCGGGAACTCGAACGGCGTCATCTACGCAGATATCTACGTCCGGTCACTCGGGGCGTGGAGCCTCGAGCAGCAGCTGACGATCTCCCCTCCAGCCACGAACTGCGGCGAGTTCCACGTTCCGGCCCTCTCCGGCGACGGCTCGATACTCCTCATCGGAAGCGACACGTGCAATGACGGCGGGCTCACGGTCGCCGGGATCGTCTACGCCTACCAGCGGACGGGCTCGGTGTGGACGCTCGCGCAGACGATCCAGTCGCCGCAGCCGGCGTCGTTCGAGCGGTTCGGAGAGTCGACGACCATCTCTCCGGACGGCAACACCGCAGTCATCGGGAGCGATCGCACCTCTGGGAACGCGACGTGGGTATTCGAACGGGGCGGAAGCGGCTGGCAAATGAGTGCGCTCCTTTCCTATCCCACTCGGTACTACGCGTGTCCGAGCATCGTCAAGGGCGGCGCCAGGATCTTCTGCCAAGGCTCGCAGGAGAACGTGGGCTTCAACTCCGGCCAGGGCGCGGTCTACATCTACGACCGTCCGGCAGGCGGCTGGGCGTCCGCCACGCCGCAGGCGCAGAGGGCATTCGCGACGGACGGATTCGGGGCGGACTACCTTGGCGCCTACGCACTTGACGCGCCAGAGGACGGAAGCTTCGTCGACGCGGTCATGTCATATCGCAACCTCGCGTCCGGCGCGTATCCGAACGATCGGATCGGCTACGAGTTCACGACGGGCCAGATCGACCAGACTCTGAACGTCGCCACGGCCGGAGCCGGCTCTGGGGCGATCACCAGCAACCCGGCGGGAATCGATTGCGGCTCGGTCTGCTCGCACGACTACGCCGCAGGTACGACGGTGACGTTGACTGCGGCGCCGCAGGCGGGCTTCACCGGCTGGTCCGGTGCATGCACCGGGACCGGCACGTGCACCGTGACGATGGATCAAGACCGGTCGGTCACGGCGACGTTCGCCGTGATCCACGAGCCGCTCATCGTCAGCGTGACCGGCGCGGGCTCGGGCACGGTGACCTCTGTCCCCAGCGGGATCTCCTGTCATCCGACCTGCTCGAGCAGCTTCACCTACGGCACGAACGTTGCCCTCACCGCGACACCTGCGGCCGGCTCCGTCTTCACCGGCTGGACAGGGGCCTGCACCGGCACCGGAGGCTGCAGCGTGACGATGGATCAAGCCCGATCAGTGACCGCGGCGTTCGCTCCTACGGAGCAACTCAGCGCGGCCAAGGCCGGGACCGGCCACGGCAGCGTCACCTCGAGTCCGGCAGGAATCGATTGCGGCTCGACCTGCGCCCATGCGTACGGCTACGGCACGAGCGTGCAGCTCACCGCGATCCCCGCGATCGGCTCGGCCTTCACCGGCTGGTCCGGCGCGTGCAGCGGCACGGGCAGCTGCACCGTGACCATGAGCCAGGCCCGAGTCGTCACGGCGTCCTTCGCTAAGCGGCCCCCGGTGACCCTCAAGGTCTCGCGAGTAGGCAGCGGCTCCGTGATCAGCCATCCGTCGGGAATCAACTGCGGAACGGCGTGCTCGCACAGATACAGCTACGGCACCAAGGTCACGCTGATCGCCCACCCGGCGAGCGCCTACGTCCTGACGGGCTGGTCCGGAGCCTGCGCGGGCACGACCAGCGCAACGTGTGTGCTGTCGATGACGGCTGCGAGCGCGGCGAAGGCAACGTTCGCCCCCGCCAAGCTTCTCACCCTCCTCAAGTCCGGCACGGGGACAGGAAAGGTCACGAGCACGCCTGCCGGCATCGCGTGCACGTCCACCTGCACGCATCTCTTCAAGACCGGGACGGTCGTAACCCTGACCGCAACTCCGAACTCGGGATCGAAGTTCACCGGCTGGGGAGGCGCGTGTTCGGGCACCGGCACGTGCGTTGTCACGATGAGCGCCGCCAAGACGGTCAACACGACCTTCACGCCGGTGGCCGCCCTGCACCGAAGCGCGCGGAGACATTCTCTTCTGGCGTCCGTTCTTCTGCTGGTGTCGCACCTACTTCGGCTCTCGTAGCGCCGGGTCACTGCGGGCGAGTACCGTCCTGGGCGATGCTCGTTCTTTCTCGCACTGACGTCGAGGAGCTCCTCGACCTCGACAAGCTCGTCGACGCGCTCGCGGCCGCGCACGCGGAGCTTGCGGCCGACACCGCCAAGCTCGTGCCGCGCGTCGGCGTCTGGTCGGGCAAGGGCGTTCTCGGTGCGATGCCCGGCTACGCGCCGTCTGCCGGGATGGGCTGCAAGCTCGTGACGCTCTTCGAGGGGAACCGCGATCGCCCGACGCACCAGGCGCTCATCGCGCTCGTCGATCCCGAGACCGGCACGCCGACCGCGCTCATGGACGGGACGTACATCACCGCGATGCGCACCGCCGCTGCGGCCGCGCTCGCGACGAGGCTTCTCTCGCGGCCCGACTCGAGCGTGCTCGCGATTCTCGGCACCGGCGTCCAGTCGCGCTCGGCGCAGGAGATGTTCCCGCGCGTCCGCGACTTCACCGAGGTGCGCGTCGCCGGTCGCGGCGAGTTCGAGGACGCCGTGCGCGGCGCCGACGTCGTCCACTGCACGACGGGCGCCACGGAGCCGATCGTGCGCTGGGACTGGCTCGCGCCTGGCACGCACGTGAGCTCGGTCGGCTACGGCCACGGCGGCTCCGAGCTCGATCCCGAGATCGTGTCCCGCGCAGATCTCGTAGCCGTCGAGCAGCGCGACTCGGCCTTCGCCCCGCTCCCCGCGGGCGCGCCCGAGCTCGACCCGCGCGGTCGCGACGGCGTCGTCGAGCTCGGTGAGATCATTTCCGGCACCCGCGACGGGCGCACCGGAACAGACCAGATCACCCTGTACAAGTCGGTCGGGCTCGCGATCCAGGACCTTGCGGCGGCGGCGCTCGTGCTCGATGCCGCGCGCGCTCGCGGCGTTGGCTCCGACATCCAACTGGAGGACATCCACGCATGAGTGACTTTTCACCGGGCCTCGCGGGCGTCGTCGCGTTCGAGACGGAGATCGCCGAGCCCGACAAGGACGGCGGCGTGCTTCGCTACCGCGGCGTCGACATCGAAGACCTCGTCGGCCACGTCCCGTTCGAGCAGGTCTGGGGCCTGCTCGTCGACGAGTCGCTCGAGCCCGGCCTCCCGTACGAGCACGTCGACCTCGAGCGGCGTACCGGTAGATACACCGGCGACCTCCAGTCGAGCCTCGCAGCGCTGAGCGGGGAGTGGAAGCTCGGCCAGTTCATCGACATCGGCGACGACGAGGCGAAGGAGGATCTCCGCCGCCTTTCCGCCGCAGCGCTCTCGATCGTCGCGCAGTCCGCGCGCGGCGCCGACCTCCCGCCGGTGCCTACGGAGAGGATCGCGGAAGGGCGGACCGCCGCCGAGCGTTTCCTCCTCGAGTGGCGCGGCGAGGTCAACCCCGACCACGCCCGCGCGATCGACACGTACTGGATCTGCACCGCCGAGCACGGCCTCAACGCCTCGACGTTCACGGCGCGGATCGTCGCCTCGACCGGAGCCGACGCCGGTGCCGCGCTCTCCTCTGCCGTCGGTGCGCTCAGCGGCCCGCTGCACGGCGGCGCGCCCGCGCGCGTCCTCCCGATGCTCGACGCGGTCGCCGAGTCGGGCGATGCCGAGAAGTGGGTCGCCGAGGCGCTCGCGCGCAAGGAGCGCATCATGGGCTTCGGCCATCGCGTCTACCGGGCCGAGGATCCGCGCTCGCGCGTCCTCAAGCGCGTTGCGAAGGAGCTCGGCTCGCCGCGCGTCGCGGTCGCGGAGGAGCTCGAGCAGGTCGCGCACGAGGCGATCGCGAAGAAGAGCGAGAGCCACTCGTGGACGAACGTCGAGTACTGGTCGGCAGTCGTCCTCGACTGTCGCCGACATCCCGCCGCAGCTCGCACCGGCGATGTTCGCGTGCTCACGCACCGCGGGCTGGTCGGCGCACATTCTCGAGCAGAAGCGGCTCGGCATCCTTGTCCGTCCGTCGGCGCTCTACGCCGGGCCGGGAGCGCGCAGCCTGCAGGAGGTTTAGGCTCTCGCGCATGAAGTGGGTCGCACCTCTCGTCGTCGCGGTGCTCCTTCTCGGCGCGTGCGGCGGCGGCGGGAACTCGCAAGAGGATCAGGTCAAGCAGGTCTGGACGTCGTTCTTCTCCGCGAAGACGCCCGTGTCGCAGAAGCCGGCGATGCTGCAGGACGGCGCGCGGTTCAAGTCGGCGATCACGAGCCTTTCGACCAACCCGCTCGCGTCCCGGCTCAACGCGAAGGTCTCGAGCGTCACGCTCAAGGGCACGAACCAGGCGAAGGTGGTCTACACGATCTACCTCGGCAACACGGCCGTGCTGAAAGACGTCACCGGCTACGCCTACAGGCAGAACGGGAAGTGGGTCGTCGGCTACGCGGGGCTGTGCAAGCTCATCGCGCTGAGCGGTTCGGCGCCGGCCGCCTGCAAGTCGTAGGTCGCGCGTGAGCTCGCTCGCGCGCTTCCGGGAGGGTCACGCGCGCGAGGTGGCGCTCGCGGCGGTCTGCGCGATCCTCTTCCTCACCTTCCTCGACAACACGATCGTCAGCGTCGCGCTCGCGGGGCTCCAGAGCGACCTCGGTGTCAGCGTCACCGGGCTGCAGTGGATCGTCGACGGCTACATGCTCGCGTTCGCGGCGCTCATGCTCACGGGCGGGACGCTCGGCGACCTGTTCGGCCGCAAGAAGGTGATGCTGTACGGAGTCGCGATCTTCTGCGCCGGCTCGGTGATCTCGGCCGTCGCGACGGGGACGACCATGCTCACCGCTGGCCGGATCGTGATGGGCGTCGGCGCGGCGGCGTCCGAGCCGGGCACGCTGTCGTTGATCCGCCACATGTATCCGGAGCGCCGCGAGCGCTCGGTCGCGCTCGGCGTGTGGACGGCGGTCTCGGGGCTCGCCCTGGCGCTCGGCCCGGTTATCGGCGGCGTCCTCATCGGCTGGCAGGGCTGGCGCTCGGTCTTCTGGTTCGGCGTCGCGTTTGGCGCGGTCGCCTTCGCGGTCGCCGCGGTGACGCTGACCGAGAGCAGCGACCCAGAGGGGCGGAAGCTCGACATCCCCGGCCTCGTCGTCGGGGCGGGGGCGATCATCACCGCGACGTTCGCGGTCATCGAGGGCGAGAACGGCGGCTATGGCGTCTGGTGGATCTCCGGCCTCTTCGCGCTCTCGATCGTGCTCGCCTGGCTCTTCGTCGTCATCGAGCGCCGCTCCCCCGACCCGGTGCTGAAGATCGAGTTCCTCCGCGACCCAACCTTCACCGCGGCGAACTTCGTCGCCTTCGCGGCGAACCTCTCGATCTTCTCCGTCTTCTTCTTCACGGCGCTCTACCTCCAGCTGATCTCCAACTTCTCGGGCTTCCGGATTGCGCTCGCGTTCGCCTCGCTCGCGATCTCGATGATCGTCGCGGGACTCGTCGCCGGGCAGTGGACGGCGCGCGTCGGGGCGCGCGTGCCGATGGTGGTCGGCTGCGCGCTCTCGGCGCTCGGGCTTCTGCTTGTCGACTGGAAGCTCACGGTGACGACGAGTGTCGGAGCGCTGGCGTGGACGCTCGCGATCGCCGGGCTCGGCTTCGGCATCACGCTCGTCTCCGTCACCGGCGCGGTGCTCGGCTCGGTCCCGCCGGAGCAGTCGGGAATGGCCGCGTCGACCGTGAACACGAGCCGCGAGCTCGGCGGCGTCTTCGGGGTGGCTGTTCTCGGCTCCGTCGTCAACGCGCAGCTGACGGCCGGGCTGACGGAGAAGCTCATCAAGCTCCACATCCCGCTGCAGTTCCGTGAGCTCGTGATCCAGATCGTGACGACCGGCGGCAGCACGAACGCGGCCGACTACCCGATCGCGAAAGGCCATACGGCGCAGGTGCAGCAGGTGTTCGATGCCGCCGCGGGGTCGGCAGGTCGCGGCATCCACCTCTCGCTCCAGATCGGGGCGGGGGTCGTGCTCGCCGCGTCTGTCGTCGCGCTCTTCGCCGCACGTCGCGTGGCGGCGTCGGTCTGATGCCGCGCGCCGTCCTCATCGGCGGGACGGGGCATGGTCGGCCGCGCCGCAGCGGCGGCGCTCGCACGGGACAGCTGGGAGGTCGTCGCGCTCTCGCGCTCGGGCGAGGTCTCCGCGGAGCTCGCCGCGCTCGGTGTTCGCGGCGGCGCCGCCGACCGGGCCGACGACGTGCAGCTGCGCGCGGCGATCGGAGACGATGCCGACGTCGTCGTCGACATGGTCGCCTTCAGCCGCGCGCACGGCGAGCAGCTGAACGCGCTTCCCGCGGGCGCGCTGATCGTCATCTCGACCGGCTCGGTCTATGCCGACGACGAGGGTCGCGCGCTCGACGGCGTGGGCGAGCTCCCGGTGCTGCCGTTCCCGATCCCCGAGACGCAGCGAACGGCCGAGCCGGGCGACCCCGACAACTACTCCCGCGGCAAGGCGGCGCTCGAGCAGGAGGTGCTCGCCGGGCCGCTGCCCGCCACCGTGCTGCGGCCGGGCGCGATCTACGGCCCCGGCGCGAAGCTGCCGCGCGAGCTCTACTTCGTCCAGCGCGCGCTCGACGGGCGCCGGCGCGTCGCGCTCGCGTGGGAGGGCAAGAGCCATTTCCACACGGTGGCTGCGGAGAACATCGCGGAGCTCATCCGCCTCGCCGCCGCCCAGCCGGGGAACCGTGTCCTCAACGCCGGAGACCCCGAGCCGCCGACGACGCTCGAGATCTGCCACGCGATCGGCGCGGCGATGGGCCATGAGTTCGAGCCGGTGCTCCTCCCGGGCGACGAGTTCGGCAATCCGTGGGGCCTTCCGCCGGACCGGCCATGCGTGATGGACATGACCACGGCAGAGCGCGAGCTCGGCTACCGCGCCGTGACGACGTATCGCGAGGCGGTCGGCGCGACGTGCGAGTGGATCGCGGCGGAGCTCGCGAGCGGTCGCGACTGGAAGGGCACGTACCTCGAGGCGACGCTCGACTACGCCGCGGAGGACGCGGCGATCGCGGCGAGCTCCTAGTTTTCGGGCCCTGCGTGCTCGACTGCGTCGACGTCCCGGAAGAAGCGCCCGCGGTCGTGGATCCAGATCCCGACCTTCCCGCTGTCCGGATACTCCGCGACGTCGGGATCGGCGTTCGTGGAGACGATCAGCACGCGCGCGACCGAGTCACTCTCGTTCGTGATCGTGCGCGCGCCGGCAGGCCCTCTCGGGAGCGGCACGACGTCGCCCTCCGCGAGCTCGCGCGTCCCCTCCGGAGTCTTCACAGTCGGCCGCCCGCGTAGGACGACGAGGAGCTCGTCGCTCGCGTGGTGGAAGTGATGCCAGTTCTCGCCGCCGGGCTGGATATCCCAGATGGACGCCCCGAGGCCGCCGCCGGGCTGGCGGATCAGACGGCGCGCCCCCACGCCGCCCCAGTCGGGCACGTCCTCCCAGATGTTCGTCGCGTCGTCCATGGACGTAATCTTCCTCCGTGCTCGACGGGCTCCTCTCCTATCGCGATCGCTTTCCGATCCTCTCGACCTGCACGTACTTGATCAACCACTCGCTCGCCGCGATGCCGGCCGCGGCCGAGGACAACGTGCTCGAGTACACGCGGATGTGGCGCGAGCGCGGCATCCGCAGCTGGGGTGAGGGCTGGTGGGATATGGCGTGGACGGTCGGCGACCAGCTCGGCCGCATCATGGGTGCGCCGCAGGACTCGATCGTCATGCACCAGAACGTGACCGTCGCCGAGGCCGTGGTCCTCTCCTGCTTCCCGCGCCCCGGCGAGCGGAACCGGATCGTGTACGAGGAGGCGAACTTCCCGTCGGTGCGCTACCTCTACCAGGCGCAACCCCAGCTCGAGGTCGTCGCGGTCTCCGACGACGCGGCGATCGTCGACGCGATCGACGAGCGCACGCTCCTCGTCCCGATCAGCCATGTCCTGTTCAAGAACGGCGAGATCCAGGACATCGAGCCGATCATCCGCCGCGCCCACGAGGTCGGCGCGCACGTGATCCTCGACTGCTACCAGTCGGCCGGCATCGTGCCGTTCGACCTCACCGCGCTCGGCGTCGACTTCGCCGTCGGCGGCAGCGTGAAGTGGCTCTGCGGCGGGCCGGGCGCGGGCTGGCTCTACGTGCGGCCGGATCTCGCGGAACGGCTCGAGCCGACGCTCGTCGGTTGGCAGGGCCACGCCCGTCCGTTCGCGTTCGAGCCGGAGCTCGAGTACGCCGCCGTCGGCGCGCGCCGCTTCCTCACCGGCACGCCGAACGTGCCCGCGCTCTACGCGGCGAGCGCCGGCTACGACGTGATCGAGGAGGTCGGCGTGCCGGCGATCCGCGAGTGCTCGCTCACCCTCACGCAGCTCCTCATCGACGAGTGCGACGCCGCCGGTCTCGCGGTCGTCTCCCCGCGCGACCCCGAGCGCCGCGGCGGCACGGTCACCGTCTCGACGCCGAACCACGCCGCGGTCCACTCCGAGCTCGGCGAGCGTGGCGTCATCTGCGACTTCCGGCCGGATCCGGAAGGCGGCATTCGCCTCGGCGCCCACTTCTTCAACACGGAGGATGAGGTCCGGCACGCGGTCACGGAACTCGCGGACATCGTCGCGTCCACCGCGTTCGAGCGTCATGCGGACGCCGTCGCGCGATTCTGATTCGCGGCTGGGAGCGAGCAGCGAGCGGCGCTACGAGGAGCGGTTAGCCAGCTTGCGTGCGACTTTGATTTCGAACGGACGGAAAGGGCCGCCGGTGAGCTTGGGGGTAGCAACAGTGAGCGTCTGTTCGGTGTGGCCGCGACCGAACGCGATCACGTCCACGATGATTCGAATCGTCTGGCCTCCGCTGCGGGCGTCGAGGACGGCGCGCAATGCATGCGTGTAGGGGGCGACCTGCGGGAAGCGCATCTTTGTCAGTGACACGAGCTTGCCCGTCTTGCCGGCGGACTTGGCGAGCGCTGCGCGCAGGCATGGCATCACTTTGGGCGACGCGACCGTCCGTTGCCAATCGAGCTGCACCATGTGTGGCGTCTTGAGCAGCTGAACGTCGTGCTCCACGGATCCGCCGACCGCCGTGTCTTGCCACGCCGATCGCGCCGCGCCGATCACGGTGAGGTCTGACTGCTTGGGGTTGTAGCTCTTGCACGGGGGGTTGTTTGAGAGGTCAGCCTTCTTCGCGCCGCCGCGCCAGTTGGAGTCCAGGTCGGATCGCTTGAGGACGGCCTTCTTCGCCGCGGCTTGCCCGGCTGCGGTCAGATGGATCTGGATGTGGTCGGCCTGCGCGACGGCGACGAACACGAGTGTCACCAGTGCCATGCTCGCTACGACCACGCGTTTCCCTACGGAGTTCCTCATACGAGGCGGACCGTATCGTGGTCTGCGGTCGGGTGATGGCTCCGGATGGGTCATCGGCGGTGAACGTGTGCATGACCGGATCCAGCCACGCGCCGGAGGGCTCGGCCGCAACCCTTCCTAGACTGGCCGCTATGGCGGAGCAGCTCCCGGACGGACTCTCGATCCTCATGCCCGTCTACAACGAGATCGAGCGGATCGAGCGCGCGCTCGACGCGACGCTTGCCGCGAGCCTCCCGTGCCCGTTCGAGCTCGTGATCGTCGACGACGGCTCGACCGACGGGACGGCCGACTACCTGCGAAACCGCGCGCTGCCCGACAACGTCCGCGTCCACTACCACGCGAAGAACCGGGGGAAGGGCGCTGCGGTGCGCACGGCGCTCACCGACGCGCGGCTGCGCTTCTCCGCGATCTTCGACGCCGATCTCGAGTACGAGCCCGACGACCTCGCCGTCCTCCTCGAGCCGCTCCGCCGCGGCGACGGCGTGAACGTCGTCTACGGCGTGCGCACGTTCGACGGCTTCACGAGCCACTCGTTCCTCTACGTCATGGGAAACAAGGGAGTGACGCTCGCCGCGAATGTCCTCTTCAATGCCTACATCCACGACCTCATGACGTGTCACAAGGCGATGTACACGGAGCTCTTCCGGTCGCTGCCTCTGCGCACGAACGGGTTCAGCATCGAGCCCGAGATCACCGCGCGCCTGCTGCAGCGCGGCGAGCGCATCTACGAGGTGCCCGTCCGCTACCGGGCGCGCGCGACGCAGGAAGGGAAGAAGCTCAACGCCGCCGACGGGTTCCGCGTCCTCGCGACGTTGCTGCGATGCCGCTTCGCCGGGAAGTGACGGTGCGATGACGCGGGCCGCCGGCACGAGAATCGCGTGGATCGCCGTCTCGCTCGTCTCCCTCGCGGCGGTCGGCTACTGGGCGTCGCGGCAGCACGCGCCGAAGCTGCCGACGACCGCGGTGGGCGGCGCATGGCTCGTCGCTGCGCTCGGCGCGTACGCGCTCGCACTCGTGCTGCGCGGCTGGCGCTGGCATCGCATCCTCGTCCTCGCCCGGATTCCGCACGACCGCGCCGATGCGTTCTGGCTGATGCCGGTCACGTTCATGGGGAACGCGGTGCTGCCGCTCCGTGGCGGCGAGGTCTTGCGGATCACGCTGCTCAGCTCGCGGACGACTGCCAAGGTCCGAGAGGTCGTCGGGTCGGTGATTGCGGAGCGGATCCTCGACGTCGCGACGCTTGCCGTCATCTTCGTCGTGCTGACGTGGAGCGGCGTCGACGGCGCGCCGACGGGGAAGATCGCGGCCTACGTCACCGCCGGAGCCGTCCTTCTTGCCGCACTCGGTCTCGTCGGCTACATCGTCCTCCGCCGCCGCGGTCGCTTCGATCCTTTCGCCGCCCGTGTTCGGCCGTACACGCACGCGTTGAGGCTCTTCGTCCAGGTCGAGGGACTGGCACTCGCCGGCTTGTCCATTCTCATCTGGCTGCTCGAAGGCGCGACGGTGATGCTCGTCGGCCGCTCGCTCGGGATCGAGCTCGGCATGCTCCCGGCGCTGCTCACGAACGTGATCGCCTCGCTGTTCTCCGCCCTGCCCGCGGGGCCCGGTTACGCCGGCTCGTATGACGCCGGCATCCTCCTCGGCCTGCATGCTGCAGACGTGAACGGCGGCCTCGCAGTCGGTTTTCTCCTTCTCATCCGGGCGGTCGTCTTTGTGCCTGTGACTCTCGTCGGCCTCGTCGTTCTCGTCGTCCGCTACGGCGGGCTGCGCCGCAGCAACTCGATCCCGGTCGCCGTTGAGAGCTAGCGCCCCCGTCACGCCGGTCGAGGAGTTCACCGCCTCCGAGCGGGCGCGTCTCGCTCCCCATTTCACGAATCTCGACAAGCCGGTCTTCGCGCTCGTCAACCTCCCCGAGACGGTCAAAGGCGCGCTCTTCGCGCGGTACTCGCGCTACGTCGGGACGCTGCGGCGCCTCTTCCTCGACGAGTTCGCCGACTCGCTGCCCGACGTGCCGGTCGTCGAGTTGAGTGAGGGCGACCGCGCGGCGAAGCTCTACGAGACGATCTTCCTCGGCTACGGAGACGACTCGGTCGCGCAGCTCGGCGGCGCGCACATCGCGTGCGAGTGGACGTCGAACCTCCTCACGAAGATCCTCCAGCGGCCGCGGCTCGCGTCGTACCTCGAACAGTCGACGCGCTACATCGCGTACGACGCCGAGCTCGACGGCTTCGGCTACCGCTATCACCGTGACCCGCGCTTCGGCCCGGAGTACACGGCGGCGATGGACGATCTCTTCGCGACGTACTCGCGGCTGCTCGAGGGCGTCTCGGAGTGGGTCGCGGAGACGTTCCCCGCGGCGGAGGGAGAGTCGCCGGCGGCGCACCGGCGCGCGGTGCGGGCGAAGGCGCTCGACCTCGTGCGCGGCCTTCTCCCGGCGGCGTCGCTCTCGCACGTCGGCATCTACGCGAGCGGACAGACGTACGAGCAGCTCGTCCTGCACCTGCTCGCGCACCCGCTCGCCGAGGCACGCGCGTACGGCGAAATGCTCCTCGCGGAGCTGCAGCTCGTGATGCCGAGCTTCGTCTCGCGCGTGCCGCGTCCCGACCGAGGCGGGCGCTGGATCGAGTACCTCCGCGAGCGTGGTGAGGCGTCGGCGTCGATCGCGGCCCGGCTCGGTCTTGATGACGCGGCGGGCGACGACACCGCTGCACCGTCCGTTCGCCTGCTCCGCGCGCACGGCACCGAGGACGAGCTCCTCGCGGCGCTCGTCTACGAGAGCGCGGCGGTGGGGGAGGAGCAGGCGCTCGCCGCTGTCCGCGGTTTTTCGCCCGACGCGCGCGCGGCGCTCGTGCGCGAGCTCGTCGGCACGCGCGAGAATCGCCGCCACCGCCCCGGCCGCGGCTTCGAGACGCTCGCCTACCGCTTCGAGATCGTCTCCGACTACGGCGCGTTCCGCGACCTCCAGCGCCACCGGCTGCTGACGTGCCAGTGGCAGCGGCTTTCCCCGGACCTCGGCGCCGACGTGCCGCAGGAGGTCGTCGACGCCGGCTTCGGTGGCGAGTTCGAGCGCGCACTCGACGTCTCATGCACGGAGCACGAGCGGCTGCGAGGCGCGGGGCTCGCGGCGGAGGCGCCGTATGCGCTCTGCCTCGCGTACCGCATCCGCTACGTCCTCGAGCTCGACGCGCGCGAGGCGTTGCACTTGATCGAGCTCCGTTCGGGCCGTGAAGGGCACCCTTCGTATCGCGCGGTCGCGCTGCAGATGCGCGACGCGATCGCCGCCGTCCATCCGAACGTCGCCGCCGCGATGAGCTTCGTCGACGAGTCGGCCGAGCCGCGGCTCGAGCGTCTCCTCTCCGAGATGCGGAACGAAGCGCGGGCTTAGGCTCTAGGCAGGTCGCAGGACGGTGGGGCCGACCCGCTGACCGATGCTTGGCCCGGTGACGATCCATTTGTCCGTGCCCTGGATCGGATAGGGCGAGCGAAGCACGGCCGTCACCTCGCGGTTCACGTTCGCGACGGTGAAGGTGCCGCACTGCGCGAGAGTTTGCCCGTTGCGGACGAGGTAGACGACGTACGGCTTCTTCAGCGCCGGCAGCCCCGTCACCTCGATCTTCATCCGTGGCGTCGAGCTCTTCGTCTGGAGGATGTAGAGCGTGCCGGACGCCTGCGGGGCGAAGCCGGTGCCGCGCAGCGCGAACGACGGGTGCGTGTGGCTATGCCCGCGGCCGGCGAAGCCGAGGCCGATGACAGCAACGACGAGCGCGGCGGCAATCCCCGTGAGGACGAAGCTGCGGCGGCGGCGCGAGTACGCCCGCGCGCGCGACAGCGTCATCGCAAGCGTCGGGCCGGCTTCCATCTGCGGGTTGAGCTCTGGCGGTGGCCCCGCCTCGAGGAGAAGCTCGTGGACGTTTCGCAGGCGGCCGCGCGCCTCGTCGTCTGGCTCAGCGCCGATCAGTTCGTCGAAAGTGGTCACCGCGCGTCTCCTTCCAGGATCTCGGCGAGCCGCGCGAGCGCGTGTCGCGTTCTCGTCTTCACAGTTCCGAGCGGCTGATCGAGGTAGCTCGCGACTTCGCTCTGCGAGAGCCCGCTCCAGTAGGCGAGCTCGATCACCTCGCGCTCGTTCGGGTTCAGTTCCTCGAGCGCACGATGGACGCGCCAGGCGGCGTCGGCCCGCTCCGCCTGCTCGTACGGTCCGCTGTCGGGCGACTCGAGGTCGGGAAGCTCGGCTACCGCCTCGACCCTGCCGTTCCGCCGCATCCGGTCGACGGTCGCGTTGCGCGCAACGGTGTAGAGCCAGCCGCCCGCTGAGCCACGGTCGCGCCGGTAGCTCCCGGCCGAGCGCCAGACGGCGGTGAACGCCTCCTGCACGACCTCCTCCGCCTGCGCACGGTCGTTGAGCTTCCGCAGCGCGAGACCGAGGATCGAGCGGACGTAGCGGTGGTAGAGGAGCTCGAACGCCTCGCGGTCGGAGTCGGCGACGCGCAGGAGGAGCGTCTCGTCGGACGGGTCCACGTCCCGCTCCTCGAGCGGTGCTTGCACCACGCGAAGCCGGGGACGGTCGATTGCAACCTCCATATCCGACTCTGTCTTACGCATCCGAGCTCCTTACGGTTTTCCTCGGCGCCCTTACGAGCTCCTGTTTATTGGAGCTCTACGAGCTCTGTGCCTCCGCGAAGCGACGCTCGACCTCCGGCCAGTTCACGACGTTCCACCACGCCTCGAGATAGGCGGGGCGCTTGTTCTGATACTTGAGGTAGTAGGCGTGCTCCCACACGTCGATGCCGAGCAGCGGAACGTCGCTCTGCGTGATCGGCGAGTCCTGGTTCGGCGTGGAGTAGACGGCGAGGCCGGTGCCGTCCCAGACGAGCCACGTCCAGCCGCTCCCGAAGCGCTTCACGCCGCCGTCGTTGATCGCGGCCTTGAGCTCCTCGAACGAGCCGAACGCGTCCTCGACCGCGGTGCGGAGCGCGCCACCTGGCTCGCCGCCGCCGTCGGGGCTCATGATCTGCCAGAAGAGGGAGTGGTTCGCGTGGCCGCCGGCGTTGTTGCGGACGGCGGTCTGCTTGTCGGCGGGTAGCGAATCGAGATTCGTGAGAACGCTCTCGACCGATGCGTCGGCGAGATCCGTGCCCTCGAGCGCGGCGTTCGCGTTCGTCACGTACGCGCCGTGGTGCAGGTCGTGGTGGATCCGCATCGTCTCCGCATCGATGTGCGGTTCGAGCGCGTCGTAGGCGTAGGGAAGATCTGGCAGCTCGAAGGCCATTCGTTTGCTCCTTTACGTGCATCTCTATTGGGCGTCGTCTTCTGCTTGGGAGGATATGCTCCCCGCTCATGTCAACGCTTGCGTACACATTCGAGGCAATCTCGCCGCGGCCGCTCCGCCCGGAGACGCTCCAGCTCCACGGCATCTCGCGTGCGGCGGTCGAGGCGCACTACAAGCTCTACGAGGGGTACGTCGCGAAGCGGAACGAGATCCTCGGCAAGCTCAACGGCGTCGACCTCTCCGCCGCGAACCAGACGTACTCCGAGCTCCGCGCGCTGAAGGTCGACCTGACGTTCGCAATCGGCGGGATCAAGAACCACGAGCTCTACTTCGGCCATCTCGGCGGTGGCGGCGGCGAGCCCGGCGGCGAGTTCGGGAAGCTCGTGAAGCGCGACTTCGGCTCCGTCGACGCGTGGCGCGCCGACCTCAAGGCGACCGGAATCGCGGGCCGCGGCTGGGCGTGGACGGCGTACGACTGGGACGAGGGCCGCCTCTTCAACTACATCGGCGACGCCCAGAACACGTTCCCGGTCTGGAACGCGACGCCGCTCGTAGCGCTCGACGTCTACGAGCACGCGTACTTCCTCGACTACCAGACCGACCGCGCGTCGTACATCGAGGCGTTCTTCGAGAACCTCGACTGGGACGTCGTGAACGGCTGGGTCGAGCAGCACGGCATCCCCGCGTAGGGGAGTTCAGTGGCTACCGCCGTCCTCGTCGTCGTCGGGCTACCTGTGCGGCTCGCTGACGTGGGGCTACTGGCTCGTGCGGATCTTCCGGCACGAGGACATCCGGACGAAGGGCAGCGGCAACATCGGCGCGTCGAACGTGTGGCGCGTCTACGGAGCAAAGCTCGGCCTTCCGGCGATGCTGCTCGACACCGCGAAGGGATTCGTTCCGGCGTACATCGGAGTTCAGGTCGCCGGGCCGGGAGCCGGCGTGCTCGCGGGCGCGGCGGCGATGCTCGGCCACTGGCGGCCCCTGTTCCTCGGCTTCCAGCGCGGCGGGAAGATGGTCGCGACCGCCGGCGGAGCCTTCCTCGGCGTCGCGCCTCTCGTCGGTTTCACCGCGGCCGGTGTCTGGCTCCTCGTCTTCGCGGTGACGCGGTACCCGTCGGTCGCCTCGATAATCGCGGCCGGTTCCCTCGGGTTCTGGGCATGGTTCTACGGCTATTCGTGGCCGGTGATCGCCTTCGGCGTGCGCGGCGGGACTCGGCGTCCTCATCCTCCACTGGCCGAATCTCGTCCGGCTCTGGCATGGCGAGGAGAACCGCTCGACGCTCTGGCGCCGCTGGATCGGCAAGCCAGCGGCCAGCGGTCGCTGACGGCGATACAGTCGTCGCTGTCAACGCCCACAGGAGGCCGCGTCTAGGCCGGCCGCCTGCTTCGGTCACGCGATCCAGAGCCCGTCGGCGCTTCGCCGCGAGCGGGGCGTGCCGGAGTAGTCCTTCTCCATCCGCCAAGGGTAGGGAGACGACCGACGGCCCGGTGAGGTTGGACGCGTGAGGATATGCCGGTGGAGGGGCGGTGCTTGCGCACCGCCCCTCCACCAGACTGGTCGATCTAGCGGTTGGGGAACTTGAACTTCTTAGTGGCAGGCGCAGAGACGTTGCCTGCCGAGTCGGTCGCCTTGACCTGGAACGTGTGCGTGCCCGGCCAATGGGTGATCATCCAGTACACCGCCGGCGAGCTGCAGTGCACGAACGCCTTGTTGTCAAGGCTGCACTTGTACGTGAGACCGCTCGTGCCGTTCCCCGGATCGTTGCCGGTGAACTTGATCTTCGCGGTCTTGCTGTAGATAGCCAGCTGGACGCTCTGGATCGTCACCGTCGGCGACAGATCCTTGAACGAGGCGGTGACCGACCTCGCCGCATCCATCGTCACGGTGCACGTGCCGGTTCCGGTGCAAGCACCCGACCAGCCGGTGAAGCTCGACGTGGCTGCGGGCGTTGCGGTCAGCGTCACCACGGTGCCATGGTCGTACGTGGTCGAGCAGGTGGCTCCGCAGTTGATGCCGGCCGGAGAGCTCGTGACCGAGCCGGTTCCCTTGCCACTCTTCGCCACCGTGAGCGTGCGCTTGATGAGCGTGAAGGTGGCCGTGACCGACTTGGCCGCGTCCATCGTCACGTCGCACGTTCCGGTGCCCGAGCAGCCGCCGCCCGACCAGCCGGTGAACGTGGAGTTCGACGACACCGGAGTGGCGGTCAGTGTGACCGTGCTGCCACTGGCGAACCAGGCCGAGCAGCTGGAGCCGCAGTCGATGCCGGCCGGGCTGCTCGTGACGCTGCCGTTTCCGTTGCCACCCCGCGTAACGGCGAGCGAGTGGCTGTCGATGTCCACGACCTGCGCCTTGTTACCGACGACGTTGTGGTAGTGGACCATCAGGACGCCCTTGCCGTTGTCGGCCGCGTACGCCGAAGCGTCACGCCGGAGCGTGAGCGACGTCGCCGGCATGTCGGCGTAGAGCAGCGCGCTGCTGCTTCCGTCGAACGAGCCGTAGACGGCCACGCCCGGGTTCAGCGTGTCGGCACTGAGCGTCAGGTTGCCGCTCCCATCAACGCCGACCGTGTCCACCGGACTGCCGGAGAACTGGCCGAACGTGTAGATGCCGTACGTGATCCGCGAGTGCCCGACCGAGACGCCGAGCGCCGGGAGCCAGACGGGCATCACGAGCGTGTCACTGTCGAACAGTGCCGTGTCCGTGTTCCCGAACCGGTCGTTGATGAGCTCCTGGTCGACAACCTGGCCCGAGCTCAGGCTGACAAGGTTGACGGCCATGAGGTCCGTCCCCGCCACCAGACGCGTGTTGTACGCGACGAAGTCGGGGTTGCCGTCGTTGTTCGTGTCGATGTAGATGTCGTACTCGTTCTGTGAGGCCGCGGTGTGCCACGGTCCCTGCGTCGAGATGGCGAAGTACTCGAGCCCGCACTGACCGTCGGGGTTGCAACCGCCGGCCAGCGGGTCGTCGCCGATCGACTGCAGTTCCGGCGCGTTCGACGTCGTGCCGACGTACTTCAGGTCGGCGGCGCTCTCGTCGCTCGCGTGGATGCAGCCGGTCGTCACGAGGCCGCCGCAAGCCGGGAGCGCGGGGCTCGTGGCCTGCAGCTCGAACCCGGACACGAGCGACTGGATCGCCGTGCTACCCGAGCCCTGGCTGACGCCGTTGCCGCTGAGCGGCAGCGAGGCCGTCTGGATCGCACCCGACGACATGTCGAGGTGCGCCGACTGGGTCATCGTCGACGCCGGCCGCGGAGCCGAGTACACCGGCACCCGCAGCTGCGGTGCGCTGTCCTGCGGCGTAAACAGGACGCGTCCGCTCGCGTCGGCGACGAACTCGCGCGGGAGACCACTCTGCGTGGCCGCGACCGTCGGGTCCATCGTCTTCGTGAGCAGCGAGTTGTCGATGCTCAGGGTGAGCGTGACCGTCGCCGTCGAACCACCCGCGACCGTCACCTGCGCCGGGGAGACCGAGTACGTGGCACCCGGCACGGACGTGATCGCCTCGTACGAGGTGTCGTACGTCTCGCTCGTTCCACCCTGGTTGTCGAGCTTGATGGTCTTGGTCAGGGTCATCGGACCGGTCGCTGCGACCGGGCCGAACGAGGCGCTGACCGCGCCCGGATCGTTCGTCACGTAGGCGAGCACCTTGTTGTCGAGTGCCGCCTGCGCGTCGATGCGACCTGCACCCACACGGTTCGGCGCGTACTTGAAGCCGGTGTGGTTGGTGCCCGTGTACACATCCTGGCCGGCGGTGTTCATGACGTCGGCCTTGACCTGCTCGGGGTTCCAGCCCGGGTTCTGCGACCGGATCAGAGCCGCCTCGCCGGCGACCATCGGGGTCGCCATCGAGGTTCCGCTTTCCGACACTCCGCCATTGCCGGAGCCGTTTCCGACTGAGACGACGCTGTCACCGACAGCGCTCACGTCCGGCTTCTGGTTCCCAGCCTCGCGGATTCCGCGCGACGAGAACGACGCAAGCGTGTCGTTGTTACCCGGAGTCAGCACGTGGAAGTCGGCCGCCCCGGTGCCCGTCACGTGGACGCCGCTGGCGAGCTGGGCGCTGATCGTGGCACCGTCGGTCTTCCCGATACTCACCGTTGGGATGCTGAAGTTGCCGGCCATGGCGAGCGGGGCGTTCCCGGCCGCGTTATTGGCGATGATCAAACCACTCGCGCCGGCGGCCGTCAGGTTGTCCCCTTTCACCTGGAAGGTGCAAGTGCCGCGGTTGATGAGGGCGATCTTGCCGTTGACAGCAGCTGCGTCGGCCACGCTCAGTGGAGAGCAGCCGAGGATATTGCCAGCGCTCGGCGATGCCACGTCGCCGGAGAGATCCGGCTTGTTGTTCCAGTCGTAGCTGCCCGCCCGCAAGGCCCCGTAGTTGCCTGCGATGCCCGCCGGAGTGGAGACCGCGATGTGGTCGAGCGCATTGTCGGCGTCGACGCTCGCGGCCACGCCGATGACCTTCTGGGCGTTGCCCGGCGAGCCGCCGATGTCGTAGACGTCGCCGGCGTTGCCGGCCGCTGCGACGACGGAGACACCGAGGTCAGACGCCGCGTTCGAGATCACCGAGTCGCCATCCTGCGGCGAGCCGTAGTCCGAGCCGAGCGACATGTTGATCACGCTGACGTGGTCGGCGGGATTGGAGTCGCCGTTCGGGTCGACGGCCATGTCGATCGCCTCACCGACGACGTCGGTGCTGCCTGCGCAGCCGAAGACGCGATACGCGTAGATCTTCGCCTCGGGCGCCATGCCCGGGCCGATCTTCATCGAGTTGAACGGCGTGCTCGTGTCGTACGAGCCGGTGTAGGTCGTGCCGTCCGAGTTCTCGCCGTAGCCGGCCGCGATGCCTGCGGTGTGGCTGCCGTGCCCGTTGCAGTCCAGCGGGTTCGGGTCCGGATGCGGCGTGGGCTGGTAGCTCGCCGAGGTCGGATCGGCGTTGTACGAGTCACCGACGAGGTCGTAACCGCCGGGGATCTTGGCCGTCGGGAACTCCGACGGATCGGCGGGAGACGTCTCGCTGGCGTGCGCGGTGTTGTACGCCGCGGTCGTGCCGGGCCCGCCGAAGTCGGCGTGCGTGTAGTCGATCCCGGTGTCGATGTCCGCAATCGTGGAGTTCTCGCCGCGATCCGAGTAGGCCTGCCACGCCTGCGGTGCGTGCTGGAGCGGCACCGCGTAGGCAAGCGAAGGCGTTTTCGCAGCGATCGGGTACACGCGAGCTACGCCCGTGATGCGCTGCAGCTTTGAGATGTTCTTGACATTCGTGTAGACCGCGACGCCTGCGAGAGCCACATGCGTCTGGTACAGGACGTTCGAGCCGCTCGGCAGGGCCGCGATCACGCGGCTCTCGGCGGCGTTGACCGCAGCGAGCTGGTCCTGAGCGGCGGTGCGCGCCTCCGCCTTGCCCGAGGACAGGTTCGCGTAGTACGCGACGCCCGTCGGCACGGTCCTGAGCTTCAGCAGAAACGCGTAGCTGCCCTTGGCAGGTACGCCGTCCACGCCGATCAGACTGCGCGGCATTGCGCCGCCGGCGGCCAGGGAGGCGGGGACGTGGACGTTCCCCACGCTGACGCCCTGCGCCAGCGGCCCTCCCGCGCCGTTCTGGGCTGCGCCTGCGGCGGAGACCCCTAGGATCACTGTGGCCGCAACCGCGACCGACAGCAGGCCAAAACTCTTCATTTCCCCTCTCCTTTTTTCAGTTCACTCTCAACCCGAACCCGTGCCCGTCAAAACGTGAATGCCACAGCCGTAGGTGACGGACGAGCGGGTTCGATCCTAGAGCATTGATGGGCGCGATGCTGGGGGTCTGATCCTCCGGCTAGGTTTGACCCGCAGTGCCCGACGACCTCGATTTCGCCCGGCTTGTCTCGCTCGCGTGCCACGACCTGCGGACGCCGCTCGCGACGGTGCACGGTTTCGCGCGTACGCTCGTGAACGGTGGCGGGCTCGAGCCGCCGAATGACCGTTACGTCGAGATGATCGACGCAGCGTCGGCGCAGCTCGCAGAGCTCCTCGACGAGCTCTCGCTCGCGGCGCGGCTCGCGGACGGTCGCTACGAGCCGATGCTCCGCGAGGCGGACACACTCGAGCTCGCGCGCGGCGCCGCGGCGCGGCTCAACGCGGAGGAAGAGCGGGTGGCTGTCTCGGGAGAGGGAGCAACGATCGAGACGGACGTCGCCTCGATGGAGCGCGGCATCGCGGCGCTCGCGCAGTCGGCGCTGCGCCACGGCGGCTTCGACGAGGTCACGATCGAGGTGGCGGGAATGGAGCTCCGCATCTCCCCGGTCACGCCGGCGTCCGCTCCCGTCGTCCTCGGAGACGATCTCCGCGACCTCGGCGCTGCCGTCGCGGCCCGCCTCGTCACGCGCCTCGGCGGCTCGCTCGCGATTGGCGGCCAGGCGCTCGTCGTGCGGCTGGGCTGATCCTCAGGAGGCGGTGATCGCCGCGAGTTGATGGAGCTTCGCGACCGCGGACGGCACGCTGCCGCTGATCCCGAAGTCCGTCGAGCCTTCCTGCGGCGACCAGACTCGGGTCTCGATCGTCCCGGTTGGAGGCTTGCCGCGAGCGGGCGCGCTGCAGCTCAGGCAGTTGAAGTGACCGTGGAGCACGAGCAAGTAGAACGTGTCGTTCACTTCGTTTCCCTGCGGGTAGACGATGCCACCGCTGGACGCCTTCACCAGCGCGGTGCGTGACCCAGGCCCGTAGACGTTGATCGAGTCGATCCTGTTGTCCTTGGTGGAGTCGCTCATCGTCGAGTGGACAAAGGAGCGGAGCGACTTCGGCAGGCTGCTGAGGCCGGCCGCATTCGAGGCCTGCTGTCCGCCTCCGCCGCAGCCCGCGGCGAGGAGGAGTACGACGAGCGCCGCGCCGAGG
This sequence comes from uncultured Actinomycetes bacterium, assembly GCA_963767525.1. Lineage (GTDB taxonomy): Bacteria > Actinomycetota > Thermoleophilia > Gaiellales > Gaiellaceae > Palsa-739. The sequence continues at coordinate 313,989 of CAVYEH010000001.1, read as the reverse complement.
CCGAGTAGCTTCATCGCCTTATCGTACGACGCCGAGGCGCCAAAAGTCACGCTGCCGAAGCGGGAGACGGACCGAACGATCTCCTCACGTCACGTGGACTCGTGCGAGTCGATGCAACTTCTTCACCGCCGGGGGCACGTTCTTCCTGATCGCCCAGTCCGTCGGGCCTTTCGACCATGACCAGACGGCGATGTCGATTCTGTAGTACGTCGGGAGCTCGGGATGAGGGCGCGCGCAGCCGGCGCAAACGGAGTTCTCGTGGATGACGACGAGGTAGGAGTGCGCGCTCTTGTCGTGGAGGTGGTTGTGCATCGACGCTTTGACGAGTGCCGCGCGGTCGCCGGGCCCGTAGACGTCGATGCGAGCGATCGTGCTGCTGGGGAAGTCCTTGACCCACGAGTGGATGAACTCCTTGAGCGGCAGTGGCAGCTTCGGGAGTGCCACCGGCTTGGAAGCTCCGCCGCACCCCGAGACGAGGAGGACGACTCCGAGCGCAACGGCGACGCGGATTCGCCTCATGTCGGTGACTTTACGCGTCAGCCGGTCGCGAACGCCGGAGCCGCGAGCTCGTGGCAGCTGCGGCAGCGCGCCTCGTACTGCTCGAGCGCGCCGACGACGATCGTGGCCCCGTCCGCGGGAGCGGGGTAGCCGTCGACGAGGCGCTGCGTCATCGTCGCCGGGCCGCCACAGCGGTGGCAGACCGCCTGCAGCTTGTCGACGAGCTCGGCGCGGCAGAGGAGCTCGGGCATCGGCCCGAAGGGGAAACCGCGGAAGTCCTGGTCGAGGCCGGAGACGAGAACGCGCATCCCCTTCTCGACGAGGCCGTCGAGGACGAGCACGATCTCGGGCGCGAAGAACTGCACCTCGTCGACGCCGATCACGTCATAGCCCTCGACGAGGCCCGGGATGTCGGCCGGCGACGACACCGCGACGGCGCGCATCTTCGCGCCCGCGTGCGAGACGACATGGCCGATGTCGTAGCGGTCGTCGATCTTCGGCTTGACGATGAGGACGCGCTGCCCGGCGATCTCGGCGCGGCGGAGGCGGCGGATGAGCTCCTCGCTCTTGCCACTGAACATCGGCCCGCACACGACCTCGAGCCAGCCGCCTGCGTTCGGGAAAAGCCTGATCACGCGCCCAACCCTACGAGGTGGACCCGACGGAGGAGGGATCCTCTACTTCGAGTGCTCGAACTCGTGCTGCGAAAGGCGCCGGAGACTGGCGATCCCCATGAGTCGCCCTTCGCTGTTCACGACGGGGAGATGGCGGAAGTTCCGCTCGAACATCATCTTCGCGGCGTCCTTGATCTCCGTCTCCGGCTCGATCGTGATGACGCTCTCGGTCATCCACTGGCGCACCTTCGCCTCGGCCGCCCGTGCGCGCTGCGCGACCGCGCGGAGGATGTCGCGCTCGGTGACGATCCCGACGATGCGGGCCAGGTCCTCCATGACGACGACCGCGCCTACGCCGGCCTCGATCATCTTCTCGGCCGCCTCGCCGATCGACGCAGTCGGGTCGACCGTGACGACGCTCTTGTTCATGACTTCGGCGACGGTGGCCATGCCAGGAGCCTAACGAAGCGTGCGCCGGAAGAACGGCTCTGCGTTCACCTCGCCGTGCTGCTCGAAGCCGAGCCGCCGCGCGAGCGCGAGCGACGGGCCGTTCTCCGGATGGATGAGCAGTGTCGCGACCGTGTGCTCGGTGTCTCGCCCGAGATGCTCGAGGAGAAGCTCGACCGCGCGCGATGCGTAGCCCTTCCCACGTGCTGCCGGGAAGAGGCAGTAGCCGACATTGACTTCGCCGGGCTCGAGCCAGTCGTGGTCGTCGTCGCGGTCGTAGTCGACCCAGCCGACGACATCGTCCTCCGCCCAGATGCACGCGACCGGGCGCGGGTTCCCGCCGCCGGGGCCGAACCACCGGAACGACTCCGCGTCGCGCTCCGCGACGATCCGCTCGGAGTCCGCGGGAGTCGGTGCGCGCAGCTCGACGACGCCGTCGCTCGCGATCAGCGGAGTAGCCGCGACATCCTCCGGTCTTTGAGAACGCGCCCGCCGGTCTGGCACGTGGGGCAGTAGAAGATCGTGTGCTCCTCGAAGTCGACCTGCGCGAGCGGCGTCCCGCAGACGTGGCACGGCTCGCCGAGGCGGCGGTGGACGCGGTACGTCTTCTCGTCCGACGCGCCCGCCTCGCGTAGCGCGAGACCGCGCTCGAGCTCGTCGTGGATCGCCGCCGCGAGCCGCTCGACTTCCTCCGCGTCGAGGTCGCCCGAGAGCGCGTACGGCGAGAGCTTCGCCGTGTGGAGGATCTCGTTCGCCCACGCGCGGCCGATGCCGGCGATGAGGCGCTGGTCGCGCAGCAGCGCGTGCAGGCGCCGCGAGTCGCTCTTGAGGATCGCGCCGAGTTGCGCCGCGTCGAGCGTGTCGGCCTCGGGGCCGAGGTGGCCGAGCTCCGCCTCGGCGGTCTCCGGCGTGAGGAGCCAGACGCCGGCGCGTTTCTTCTTCGCGTTCTCCGTGAGGACGAGCTTCGCGCCGTCCTGCGAACTCGAGCGCGAACGCGGGCTTCGCCGGGCCTTTCTCGCCGGCTGCGAGGTACTTGAGCCGCCCGGCGGTCATGAGGTGGACGAGGAGCACGAGCTCGCCGTCGTCGGTGGGGAAGAGGAGCCGCTTCGCGCGCCGCTCGGCGCCGCGGATTCGCCGTCCCTCGAGCGCGGTCGGCGGAGGGTCGAACGTCTTGAGCGTCGCGATGTGCGCGGGGCCGGCCCTCGCGATCGCGGCCGCCGAGACAGGCCCGTCGAGCTGGCGGCGCCACGCCTCCATCTCCGGCAGCTCTGGCATGTGCCGGAACGGTACTCGCTACAGGTCGGCCGCAGCGGGCGCCGGCAGCGGCTCGCCGCTCGAGCAGGCCGCCCTCGAGCTCGGCCTGCGCCGGCGTCGGTTCCTCCGCCGACGCAGGCATCTCCCGAATCGAGCGCACGGATGTGAGCGCCACCGGGAGGAACGGCGGTGAGGCTCGCCGATCGCGCCGACCCACATCGCCGTCAGTGCCCGATCCACTGGCCGATCGCGCCGCCGAGCAGCGCGCCGAGCGGGATCGTGCCCCAGACGATCCACCGCATCGCGGCGTTCATCCGGCCCTGGAGGCGTTCGGGCGTGATCGCCTGGCGCAGGCTGACCTGGTTGATGTTGTAGGCGACGCCGCCGAACCCGACGATGGCCTGCCCGAGCATGAAGATCGGCAGCGGCGAACGAGCGCTGCGGCGCGAGCGGATAGATGAGGCCGGTGGAGCAGAACAGATCGTGCCGAGGACGATCGCGGGGCCGACGCCGATCCGCTTCTGGAGCCGGTTCGCCATCGAGCGCCCCGACGATCGATCCGGCCGCTGCCGACGGCGAACATCGAAGCCGATCTCGAGCTTCGAGAAGTGCAGCATCCCGGACGGCGTAGACGAGCAGGACGGCGAAGAAGATGCGAGTTGAAGAAGTTCGACGTCGCCGTGCAGGCGGCGATTGCAGCGCAGCCAGCGGTGGCCGACGACCCACCGGAGACCCTCCTTGACCTGCGGCCACATCTTCGGGTGCCCTTCCTTCGGGCTCCGGAACGTTCTCGCGGTGCCGCATCGAAGACCATGAACACGCTCGAGATCACGAAGCTGACGGCGTCGACGAGGATCGCGTACGGCGCCGTGATCACGCGCGATCAGCGCGCCGGAGATGCCCGGGCCGGCGACCTGCGCGACCGAGACCGTCAGCTGGATCTTCGAGTTGCCGTCGACAGGTCGTCCCGCGCTCGATGAGCGAGGGGAGATACGACTGGTACGCGACGTCGAAGAAGACGGTGAAGATCCCGATCACGAACGTGAGCACGATCAGCTGCCAGATCTGCAAGACGCCGAGCGCCCAGAGGATCGGGATCAGCGCGAGGAGAACCGCGCGTGACGCGTCGCCGACGATCAGGATCGAGCGGCGGCGCAGCCGGTCGACCCAGACGCCGGCGGGAAGCGCGAAAAGGATGAACGGCATGAAGCCGAGCACGCCGAGCACGGCGAACTCGAACGTCGTCGCGTTGAGTTCGTAGAGCGCGAGCAACGGGATCGCGAGCTGGGAGATCTGCGAGCCGAACTCGCTGATCGACTGGCCGGTCCACAGCTTCATGAAGTCGCGGTGGTGCCCAGAGCGCGCCCTGCGGCCTACGCATCGTCGGCCTCCGAGCTCCAGAGTCCTGTCGTCATCGACGACGGTTTGCCGCCTGGCGTGTCGGCGAGGCGGAAGTCGTCCATGAGCTTCTTCGCGCGGCGGTCGAACCGGTCGAAGTCCTTCTTCGTGAGCCGCGCCCGAACGAGGCCGAACCCGCTGACGAGCGGCGCCTGCTCGACCTCGCTCGCGGCTGAGCGAAGGGTGTTCGCCGAGATCGCGCGGCCGTCCGCCGGATCCTCGGCGTGGTAGAGGAAGAGGCGTGCCGTGCGGCCGTAGAACTTCTCCGTCAGCGCGCGCACCTTGCGTGTGCGCACGACGCGGATCAGGCCGGCCGCCTCGAGCACCTTGAGGTGGTGGCCGACCGTCCCCTTCGGGAGGCCGAGCTCTCCGGCAATCTCCTGCGTCGAGCGCGCGCGGTCGCGAAGCAACTGAATCAATTGCGTCCGGAGGGGATCCGCCATCGCCTTCAGCTGCTTCGCGTCCGCGACGACCATCGTCTCGGCGGCCTCGTAGTCGTGACCGTCTTTGGTCGGCATCGGCGAAACATACGGCAAATCCCGACCATTCGCAAGTCCACGTATTGTTAGCGCCCGTGAGCGACCCGATCCTCGTCGACGTACGCCGCAACGCGCACATCGAGGCACGGCACCGCGTCCACGCCGTCGCGGTGCGTGACGGTGAGATCGTCGCGAGCGCCGGCGACCCGCACCTCATCTGCTTCATGCGCTCCTCGTCAAAGCCGTTCCAGGCGCTGCCGCTCGTTCGCGCCCGTGACGACCTCGCGGAGGACGAGATCGCAATCGCGTGTGCGTCCCATCGCGACACGGCGGATCAGGTCGAGGCGGCGCGGAAGCTGCTCGCGCATGCGGGCGCGACGGAGGATGACCTCGAGCTAGGCGCCCAGGAGGGGCGGCCGCCGCAGAAGATCCACCACAACTGCGCCGGCAAGCACGCGGGGATGCTCGCGCTCTGCGACACGCAGGGCTGGGAGAAGCGCGGCTATCACCTGCCGGAGCATCCGGTGCAGCGCGGCTGCCACGCGGCCCACGCGGAGGCCGCCGAGGCCGAGCCGGAGGATGCCGCAAGCGACGGCTGCGGCGTCGTGACGTTCGCGCTTCCGCTCTGGCGGATGGCGCACGCGTACGCGCGGCTCGAGTCGCTGCCGGGCGGCGACCGGATCGCAGCGGCGATGCGTGCGCGGCCGGACCTCGTCGGCGGCCCCGACGGCATCGATTTTCTCCTCATGCGCGGCGCTCCCGGCTGGCTCGCGAAGGGTGGCGCGGAAGGCCTTCTCTGCGCGGCCGGCCCTGACGGAATCGGCGTCGCGCTCAAGTCTGAGGACGGCTCGTCGCGCCCGCACGGGCCGGCTCTCGCGGCGTTCCTCGGCACGCTCGGCATCGCGGTCGAAGACCTCGCTGAGGAGCCGGTCACGAACAGTCGCGGCGAGCGCGTCGGCGCGATCGCCGTTTTTCCTTCATAGCTTCTTTACGAAACTGTCACGCGTGACTAACATCCGCAGCGCGTTTGAGGGAGGACCGAGCACGTCGGGGGCGGTCGCAACAACCGAGGTTGGGGAGGTTCTGAAGTGCTGACCGTCGAGGTCTCGCTACCCGAAGTAGAGGAGCTGCAGAAGCTCATCGCCGAGGGCAAGGAAAAGGGCTTTCTCAGCTACGACGAGATCGCCACCGGTCTCGAGGAAGTCGAGCTCACGAAGGAACAGGTCGAAGACTTCTACACCGTCCTGACCGAGCAGAACATCGACCTCGTCGAGGGCGAGCAGCACAAGACCCCGCCGCTTCAGGAGCCGCAGCCGGAAGAGGAGAAGATCCCCGCGGTTCCGAAGCTCGACCTCACCGTCGAGCCGTCGCTCGATTCGTTGCGGCTGTACCTGCGTGAGATCGGCAAGGTGCCGCTCCTCACCGCCGACCAGGAAGTGACCCTCGCGAAGCGGATCGAGCGCGGCGACATGACCGCGAAGAGCGCGATGATCGAGGCGAACCTTCGCCTCGTCGTCTCGATCGCGAAGGGCTACCTCGGCCGCGGGCTCTCGTTCCTCGACCTCATCCAGGAGGGCTCGCTCGGCCTCATCCGCGCGGTCGAGAAGTTCGACTACCGCAAGGGTTACAAGTTCTCGACGTACGCGACATGGTGGATCCGCCAGGCCGTGACGCGCGCGATCGCCGACAAGGCGCGCACGATTCGGATCCCCGTCCACATGGTCGAGAAGCTCAACAAGGTCGTGCACATCGAGCGCCAGCTCGTGCAGCGCCTCGGCCGCGAGCCGAATCCCGAGGAGATCGCCCACGAGCTCGAGATCACGACCGAGGAGGTGCGCGAGATCCTCCGGATGTCGCAGCTTCCGGTCTCGCTCGAGAAGCCGATCGGCGAGGAGGAGGACTCCTCACTCGGCGACTTCGTCCAGGACGACTCCGCCGAGTCGCCGTTCGACACGGCGCAACTCATGCTCCGCCGCGAGGACGTCGAGAACGCCCTCAATGCGCTGCCGCGGCGCGAGCGCGAGGTGATCGAGCTCCGCTACGGGCTGCTCGGCGGTGAGCCGCGCACGCTCGAGGAGGTCGGCCGCGCCTTCGGCGTGACACGCGAGCGGATCCGGCAGATCGAGAACAACACGCTCAAGAAGCTCGAGCATCTCCCTGAGGCTCAAGCGCTCAGAGACGCCGTCAGCTAGCGCGCTCGAAACCCCTGGGACGCGGGACGTCTGGCCGCCAGGCGTCGTCCGAACCGCTCCGTAGTTTCTCGTGCATGAATGACGACATGCTTCGCAGGGGAGTCGCCGAGTTCATCGGCACTTTCACACTTATCTTCATCGGCGGCGGCGCCGGCATCGCGGTGAACCACTACGGCCCGACTCACCCGACTGCCGCCAATCTCGTCGCCGTCGCTCTCGCCAACGGTCTCGCGATCGGGATCATGGTCACGAACCTCGGCCACATCTCCGGTGGCCACTTCAACCCGGCGATCACGCTCGGGTTCCTCACGAGCCGGCGGATCACGACGCCGCTGGCGGGCCTGTACTGGGGGGCGCAGCTGCTCGGAGCTGCGGCGGCGGCTTTCATCCTCCGCGGTCTCACGAGTGCGCTCGCGGTGCGCAATCACGCGACCCCGATCCCCGCTACGACCGACGGCAAGGCGGTCGTCTTCGAGTTGATCCTGACGTTCTTCCTCGTGTGGGCGGTGTGGGCCACGGCAGTAGACCCCGGCGGCGCGTTCAAGATGATCGCGGGCCTCGCCATCGGACTGACGATCACGATGGACGTCCTGTTTGGCGGTCCGTTCACCGGCGCTGCGATGAACCCGGCGCGGGCGTTTGGTCCCGAGCTCGCCGGCAAGGTCTGGACGGGCTGGTGGGTGTACTGGATCGGACCGATCCTCGGCGCGGTGCTCGCATCCTGGCTCTACGAGTACCTCTACCTCCGTCCGACAGCGCCGCCGGCCGCGGCCGCTCCGCCCGCAGAGTCGGGCGAGCCGCAGTCCGGCTAGCTACCCGTCCAGCGCTACTCGAGAAACGCGACGTAGGCCTCCACGGGCCTGCGTTCGCGTGCCGCGGGCTCGCGCTCGGCCGTGCCGAAGTGGAGGAGCCCGAGGACGCGCTCGCCATCCGGGATCCCGACGGCCTGGCGGCCGGGCGCCGTGCGGAGCACCTGCGGCGTGCGCCAGTACGTCGCGACCCCGCGCTCGGTCGCGGCGAGAAGCACGAGCTCGATCGCCGCGGCGGCTGCGCAGATGTCCTCCTCGTCGGCGACGAGGTCGCCCGTGAGCGCGGCGGTTGCGACGACGAGCGTCGGCGCGCGGTCGAGCTTTGCGGCGTCCTTCTCTCCGGCGGTCTCCTTCAGCGCGGCGACCGCGTTTGGGCCGAGCACGCGGAAGCGCCACGGCTCGGTCATGTGGTGCGTCGGCGCGAAGCGCGCGGCGGAGAGGATCTCGAGGAGCGTGTCGCGCGGCACCGGCTCCGGCCCGAACGCCTTGTGCGTTCGCCGGCGCGCCGCCAGCTCTAGAAGGTTCAAGCTAGGAGCTCCTAACGCAACGAAGGACGGGCTGTCTGGCCGCGCTGTGCGGACGCGCTGACTGCGTCGTCAGTCGCGGGAATAGCGCTGCTATTCCCGCTCCCTGCGTCCTTGCACCGCATCCACCCATCGCACCCGGCCAGCGCGTCGTCGCAGCGTTAGGAGCTCAGCCGAGCGGAGACGTCGACTGTCGCGCCTGCGCGCTTCAGGAGCGCCGAGAAGGGACAGCTCTCGTCCGCGTCGCGCACCGCCGCTTGCAGCGCAGCGTCGTCGACACCGTCGGCCTGCACGACGAACTCGACGACCGAGCCGACGATCTGGTGTCCCTGGCCCTCGACCTCATCCATGTGGATCGTCACGGTCGTCTGGAGATGGCCGGGCGGCGTGCCCGCCTTCGTCAGCTCGCCCGCGAGTGACATCGTGATGCAGCCGCCGTGCGCCGCGGCGAGAAGCTCCTCGGGGCTCGTCTTCCCGTCGGGATCGCCGATGCGGGACGGCAGCGAGAACGGCAGCGCCGTGAAGGCGCCGGTAGCCGCGTCGAGCGACCCCGCGCCGCGCGCGACGTTCCCTTCCCAGCGGACCGTTCGCGGTGCGCTCGATGTGCGGCATTAGCGCCTCCACCGGCGACGGCCGCGGCGGTGCCGTCGGGGTAGTACGCCTCGGCCGGCGAGCCGGCCGGGCGTGAAGACGCCGAGCACGTGCATCTCGCCGGGGCCGAAGTTCTCGAGCGAGTGGACGAGCCGCGCCGGAAGGTGGAAGCACGAGCCGGCGCTGAGCGGCGCGCTCTCGTCCGCCGACGTGGAAGGCGCCCTCGCCGGCGAGGATGTAGCCGACCTCGTCGTAGATGGTGGTAGTGGTCGGGCGCGCGGCCGGGCGGGATGTGGCCGACGAACTGCGTCACCGACGCGCAGCCGTTGTCGGGGCACGCGAAGAGGTCGAACGCGCGGCCGGCCGTTGCGAGGCCGCGCTCGCCCGTGCCGATCACGGCATGTGTCGTGTCGGTGGCGAGCGGCTCCTCGACGAGCACCGAGAGGACGAGGAGGTCGTCAGCGTCGTCGACGCTCCACGGCGTGCCGCGCGCGACGAAGACGCCGGCGCCGGTCGCCAGCTCGCCGGTCTCGCCGCCGATCGTCACGCGGCCGCGCCCCTCGAGCACGTAGAGCACTTCATCGCGGTTGTCGTCACAGCGTTCTTCGTGGCCCGACTCGAGCCGGAGGAGCCGCTGCTCGAACTCCGGGCAGCGCATGAGGGGCGTGTTCGCCGCTCCAGCGTCGGGGGTCTGCATCCAGTACTCCACGGTCTCACAAACCTAACCCTTGTTTGACCTCCGCGCGGAGAGTAGAGTCCCCGACTTCACAAACCTTGGGGCCGTCGCGGCGTCTCAGCTCTAGTACGACCCCCTAAAGGAGGAACTGCATGTTCAAGAAGGTTGGAGCTCTCGGAGTGTTGGGCGCCGCGATTGCTGTCGTCGCCGCCGTGACACTCAGCGGTACGGCTGCCGCGCGCGTTTCGGCCGCAGCCGGGACCGTCTCGTGTAAGAGTGCGGTCACGGTCGGGTTTGCCTATCCGCAGACCGGTCCCGCCGCCTCGCTCGGCGCCCCGCAGTCCGACTGGGCCAAGTTCGCGGTGACCAAGTGGAACTCGAGCCACTCGGTGAAGCTCAAGCTCGTCACCGGTGACACCCAGCTCGGAAACGGGACGTCGCATGCGATCGCGGTCGCTAACTCGTTCGCGGGCAACGCTGCGATGGTCGCGGTCAGCGGTCCGGCCGGAAGCCAGGAGATGCAGGACACGGCGTCGATCTGGAAGACCGCCGGCCTCGCGCCCGTCTCGGGCTCGGAGACGCGCGTCCAGCTCACGCGCGCGCAGGGTGCCAGCGCCCGTCAGACCACGCCGGGGTACTTCTTCCGGACGGTGCCGAATGACGGCCAGCAGGGCGACAACGTCGCGACCTACATCCACAAGGTCCTGAAGAAGACCAAGGTCGAGATCATCGACGACGGAGAGGCATACAGCACCGGCCTGCGGGATCAGGTCAAGGCTGACCTCCAGGCTGTCGGTGTGACCGTCTCCACGAACAGCATCACGCAGTCCGACTCGAACTTCTCGGGCGTCATCGCCTCGATCCCGTCGGGCACGCAGCTGATCTACATCCCGTGGCAGCTCCCGCCGCAGGCGGAGAACTTCTACACCCAGCTGCACGCAGCGGGTAAGAACATCACGATGTTCGGTTCGGACGGCACGGACGACCCGTCCACGTTCAAGGGCAAGGGCAGCTATGTGTCCGCGTTCCCGTACGATCCGTCGAGCTCGATCGTGAAGTCGTTCACGAGCCACCACGGCGGCAACTCGGAGACGTTCGGTCTTCCGTCGTACACCTCGGTGTGGGTCAACGGGACGGCGATCCAGGCCGCATGCAAGGCGCATGGCAACAAGGTCACCCGCGCCCAGGTTCGCGCGGCGATCCCGCACGTCGTCGTCCAAGCGGCTCAGAGCCTGCTTGGGTTCCCGGTCAAGTTCCTCAACGGGAACAGGGGCAAGTTCCAGGGCCCCGGCGACATGGGCGGAACTGCCGGCTTCGGCATCTACCAGATCCAGACGAACGGCAGCTACAAGCGCGTCGGGTAACCCGAGCGCCTGATTGAACAACTGAGCGGCCCGCCATTTGGCGGGCCGCTCATCTTTCTGAGAAGGTAGGCGACTTGCACCTCCTGCTTTTCACCATCTACGACTCGATTCGCAACCTCGGCTGGCACGGGGCTTTCTACCTATTGGTGAACGGCCTCGTGCTCGGCGCTCTCTACGCGCTCGTCGCGCTCGGCTATTCGCTGGTCTACGGGATTCTGAAGCTCCTGAACTTCGCGCACGGCGACGTATTCATGGTCGGGGCGTTCATGGGATACGGCGTTCTCTCGACGCTCGGCGGCATCGGGAACCCGATTCTCGGCACCGTCCCCGTCCTCATCGTGATGTTTCTCGTTGCGATGGTCGGCACGGGCGTGCTCGGTGTCGTGATCGAGCGATTCGCCTACCGGCCGCTGCGGAACGCTCCGCGGATCGCACCTCTCATCAGCGCCCTCGGCGTCGCATTCGTCCTCGAGAGCAGTGTCCAGCTGCTCACGAACTCGGCCCACTACCAGTACCTCTTCTACCCGGCGGTCGAGTCGCTCGCCAAGCCGGCGTTCACCGTCACGATCTCAGGCCAACCGGTGCCGGTCAGCTACGTCGACATCCTCATCGTCGTGGCCGCGATCGTCCTGATGTTCGCCCTCGTCTATCTCGTGAACCGGACGCGGCTCGGCAAGGCGATGCGCGCCACGGCCTTCGACCGCGAGGCCGCGAACATGATGGGGATCGACACCGACCGCGTCATCTCGGCGACGTTCTTCATCGCCTCTGCGCTCGCCGGTGCAGCCGGAGTCATGTACGGCCTCTATAACAGCGACGTGTACTACTTCGTCGGTTTCCTGTTCGGCCTCAAGGCCTTCACAGCGGCGGTCATCGGCGGGATCGGCAGCATCGAAGGCGCCATGCTCGGCGGCGTCCTCGTCGGCCTGACCGAGGTCTTTGCCGTTGGCTACGCCGGCGGGCAGTGGAGCAACATCGTCGTCTTCGGACTGCTCATCGGCTTCCTGCTCGTACGCCCGACCGGTCTCCTCGGCAAGCACGCCATCCAGAAGGTATGAGCGAGACGCCCCATACCCCCGAGACGCCTGACGCGTCCGAGACGACGCCGGCCGCAACGCCGGAGTCGCAGGGCAGCCGCATCGGCGTCGACAGCTGGGTCGCCGAGTCGGAGGCGCGCCGGTCGCGCACGCCCGCAGCCCTGGTCGGTCGTGGCGCAGAGAGGACGCCGGACGCGGTCAAGCTCCTGCTGTTCGTCGGGGTCGCCGCGAGCGTCCCGTTCTGGACCAGCTCGAGCGACCTCTACAGCTTCGGAATCCTCACGCTCTTCTATGCGGCGCTCGCGTTGGGGCTGAACGTCGTCGTCGGCTTCGCGGGCCTCCTCGATCTCGGTTACGTCGCCTACGCCGGCCTTGGCGCGTATACGTATGCCTCGCTTTCGTCGCCCAGGTGGGGACTCCATTGGCCGGCCGAGGCGACGATCCCAATCGCGATGGCCGTTGCCGCACTGTTCGGGCTCGGTCTCGGTTTCGCCTCACGGCGCCTGCTCGGCGACTACTACGCGATCGTCACACTCTTCTTCGCCCAGGCCTTCTATTTCTTCACGAACACGACGAACCCGCACGACATCACCGGCGGGCCGAACGGTCTCCCGAACGCCGCTCCGCTCACCTTCTTCGGATACGCGCTTACCTCGAAAAACCAGCAGTACTACTTCCTCCTCGGCGTCGTGGCGGTACTCGCGGGGTTGACGTATTTCGCCAACAAGTCGCGCACCGGACGGGCGTGGCGGGCGCAGCGGGATGATCCGCTCGCCGCGCAGGCGATGAGCATCCCGGTGAACCGGGTCAAGATCCTCGCCGCCGTCATGGGCGCCGCGATCGCCGGCCTGTGTGGAGCGATCCTGGCAGCACAGGAGGGCGCTGCGGTCGCGTCCGACTACCAGGTGCCGTTTCTGATCCTCATCTACGCGATCGTCATCCTCGGAGGCGTCGGAAGCATCGCGGGATGCCTCGTCGGAGCCACGATCATCACCTGCACGCTCCAGTTCCTCGAACCGCAAAACGACCACCCGTCGGTCGAGCGCTGGCTCTTCTACGGCACGATCATCCTTCTCGTCCTGATGATCAAGCCGGTGTGGCGTTCCGCGCTCGTACTCGCGGCCACGATCGGCTTCGGTTTCGCGGTGCATGCGATCGTCGCGGCAACTGCGAGCCCTGTGTGGACATCGGGGGTTCCCCAGTCTGGCGGCTCGTGGATTGCCCACTGGGCCATCATCCCCGGCACGGATTCTTTCACCGGACTGAACCACGGGAACTTCAACAACATCGTCTACATCGGGCTCCTGGTCATGATCATCGTCACGGCGAGCCTGAAGGGCTGGTGGCGCCTGGCGGCCCTCGTCCCGACCTTGTATTTGACGGTGCTTGCGTGGGAGAACCTGCTCTCGGAGAACGGCGGTATCACGGCGTACCTCCTCTTTGGCGCGATGCTGATCGGCCTCATGGCCAAGAGGCCGCAGGGGCTGCTCGGCAAGGCGCAGGTGGAGATCGTCTGATGGACGAGACGATGCCCAAGCCTGTGCTCGATCCCAAGCCCTTGCTCGAGTTGCGCGGCGTCTCGATGGCGTTCGGCGGCCTCTCCGTGATCGACAACCTCGACCTCGTCGTCAACGAGGGTGAGATCGTCAGCGTCATCGGGCCGAACGGTGCCGGCAAGACGACGCTGTTCAATCTCGTTACCGGGATCTACGAGCCGCAGAGCGGAGACATCCTGCTCGGCGGCGACAGCCTCGTCGGTCTGGCGCCGAACACGATCACGAACCGCGGAGTCGCGCGCACGTTCCAGACGCTGCGCCTCTTCCTCAACATGAGCGTCATCGAGAACGTCATGGCGTCGCAATACGGGCGCACCAAGGTCGACGTCGTCCGCTCGATGCTTCGCACGCCGGGCTGGCGGAGAGAGGAGAAGGAGATTCGCGCCCGCGCCGAGGAGAAGCTCTCGTTCTTCGGGCAACGCCTCATGGGGTATCGCTGGAGCCAGCCCGCGTACTCGCTGTCGTACGCGAACCGCCGCCGCCTCGAGATCGCGCGCGCGATGGCGACCGAGCCGCGGATCCTTCTCCTCGACGAGCCGGCGGCCGGCATGAACCCGGTCGAGACCCACGAGATCACCGACATCATCTCGGAGCTCCGCGACAGGGGCGGGTACACGATCCTCGTGATCGAGCACGACATGCACGTCGTCGAGGGCATCTCGGACCGCGTCGTCGCGCTCGATCACGGCGTCAAGATCGCCGAAGGCTCCTTCGAGCGAGTGGCGACGGACCCGACGGTCGTCGAGGCGTACCTCGGGACGAAAGCGACGGCGACGAAATGAGCGAGACGGCCACTCACGAGGCGGCGCCACTTCTCCAGCTCGACGCCGTCGACACGTACTACGGGCAGATCCACATCCTCCAGGGGCTGAACCTGCAGGTTCGGGCAGGGGAGCTCGTGTGCCTTCTCGGCGGCAACGCGTCGGGCAAGTCAACGACGCTCAAGACGATTCTCGGGATCGTGAAGCCGCGCAACGGCAGCGTGAAGGTCGACGGGGAGGACGTCACCGACCGGTCGACGAGCTACCGCATCGGGAAGGGGCTCGCGATCGTTCCCGAGAACCGGCGCCTCTTCGGGCCGATGACCGTGCTCGAGAACCTCGAAATGGGCGCGTACCTCCGCGGCGGCGGCGAGAAGGAGGACTTCGATCGCGTCTACACCCTCTTCCCGCTGCTCCACGAGCGCCGGTCGCAGCTCGCCGGAACGCTGTCCGGCGGCGAGCAGCAGATGGTTGCGATGGGGCGGGCGCTCATGATGAAGCCGCGGCTTCTGCTGATGGACGAGCCGTCGATGGGGCTCGCGCCGATCCTCGTCGAGCGGAGCTTCGAGATCATCCAGCAGGTGCACCAGTCGGGCGTCGCGATGCTCGTCGTCGAGCAGAACGCGAACGTGTCGCTCTCGATCGCCGACCGCGGTTACGTCCTCTCGACCGGCCGGCTGGTGCTCGAGGGCCCGGCCGGGGAGTTGCGCGAGCACGAAGATCTCCGCAAGGCTTACCTGGGCCGTTAGGCCAGCGCTTTCGCTGCTTCGGCGCGGCTAGATTGCTCGCGTGGACGATCAGCTGCAGATGGTCACGATTTGGCGCGAGGTCGGGCGGAAGGTGGCCGTCGCGACCGTCGTGGCGACGCGTAAGTCGGCGCCGCGGCCTGTCGGCTCGAAGCTCTATGTCAGCGAGCGCGGCGATCTCCTCGGCTCCGTTTCGGGCGGCTGCGTCGAGAACGACGTCGTCGTCGCGGCGCTCGAGGTGCTCGCGGGCGGGCCGCCGCGGCTGCTGACCTACGGCATCACCGACGACATGGCGTTCGAGGTCGGTCTCCCGTGCGGCGGCGAGATCGACGTCTTCGTCGAAGAGCTCGCAAGTAACACAGTGTTACAAGGGGATGTTCGGCTCGTGGTCGTCGCCGGCGAGGGCGTCGGCGACGAGCTCCACGATCCCGAGCTCATCGCGGCCGCACGGCTGCGCGGCATGAGCCATGTGCTTCAGATCGAGGGGCGTACCGTCCTCGCAGACGTCTCCGCGCCGCCGCCGCGGCTCTTCGTCTACGGCGCGACCGACACGGCGGAGGCGCTCAGCCGCGCGGCGAAGCTCCTCGGCTGGCGGACGATAGTCGCCGACGCGCGCGGGAGCTTCCTGACGCCCGAGCGGATGCCGAGCACCGACGAGCTTCTGCCGCTGTGGCCGGAGGAGGCACTCGCTCACGTGCGGCCGGACCTCGGCACCGCGGTCGTCGTGCTCACACATGACGACAAGTTCGACCTGCCGATGATCCGTGGCGCGCTCGCGAGCGACGCCTTCTACATCGGCTGGGTCGGATCTCGCCGCAACCAGGAGCGTCGCCGCGACCTACTCCGCGAGGAGGGAATCACGGACGACGAGCTCGGCCGGATCTCCGGTCCGACCGGCCTCGATATCGGCGCGAACACGCCCCCCGAGACCGCCGTTTCGATCCTCGCCGAGATCATCGCCGCGCGCGCGGGGCGTGAGGGCGGACGGCTGCGGGACCGTGCGACCCGGATTCACTCGGCTCTGTAGGATCGCCCCGATGCTGCTGCGTGACGTCGAGTACGTGAAGGCGGGATCGGTGGCCCAGGCCCTCGAGCTGCTCGCCGCAAACGACGGCGCCCGCGCGCTCGCGGGCGGCCAGACAATCATCAACGTCATGAAGGCCCGGGCCGCGTCGCCCGACATGCTCGTCGATCTCAACGGCCTCGCCGAGCTCCGCGGAATAGAGCTCGCGGCCGACGGGACGCTGACGATCGGCGCGATGACGACGTACACCCAGATAGTGCGCTCCGCCGAGGCGAAGGCGCGCCCGATCCTTGGCGAGGTCTGCGCGACGATCGCCGACGTCCAGGTCCGGAACCGCGGCACGATCGGCGGCAACGTCTGCTCGAACGACCCGACGAACCACCTGCCGCCGCTCATGGTCGCCGTCGGCGCGACGATGACCGTGCTCGGCGCCGGCGGGGAGCGGGAGGTGCCGGCGGAGGAGTTCTTCCTCGGTGTGTACATGACCGCGGTCGGGCCGGGCGAGCTGCTCACGAAGATCACCATTCCGGCCGGCAAGCAGGACGGCTTCGCCGCCGTCACGCTCGGCACGGAGGGCACGTGCCTCGTCAACGCCGCCGCGACCGTCAACGGCAACGTGCGCGTCGCGCTCGGCTGCGTCGACGCGGTGCCGGTGCTCATCACGGCCGACTCGCCCGACGGCATCGCCGACGCGGTGCGCGCCGCGGGCATCGATCCGCCGTCCGACGTTCACGCGAGCGCGGAGTACCGGCTCCACCTCGCCGCTGTTACTGCAACTCGCGCCGCACAGGAGGCATCGGCCCGCTGATGGACATCTCGGTCACGGTCAACGGAACCACGTATTCACGCGACGTCGAGCCGCGCAAGCTCCTCATCCACTTCCTTCGCGACGACATCGACCTCACGGGCAGCCATGTCGGTTGCGACACCGGCAACTGCGGCGCGTGCTCGGTCATCGTCGACGGCACGCTCGTGAAGAGCTGCATGATGCTCGCCGTCCAGGCGAACGGCTCGAGCGTCGAGACCGTCGAGGGATTGTCGGATGGCGACGAGCTGACCGAGCTGCAGCGATCGTTCAACGAGCACCACGCGCTCCAATGCGGGTACTGCACTCCGGGGATGCTCATGTCGGCGACCGCGCTTCTGCGCGACAACGCGAGCCCGTCCGAGGACGAGATCAAGAAGGCCTTGCAGGGCAACATCTGCCGTTGCACCGGCTACTGGAACATCGTCGACGCGGTCAAGGCGGTGGGCAAGTGACCGAGAGCTCGACTACGACGGTCGCCCCCGCGCCTACCGAGCTGCAGAAGGGTTGGGGCGGCCAGAGCGTCAAGCGGCGCGAGGACAAGCGCCTCCTCCAAGGCGAGGGCGTCTTCGTCGACGACATCAAGCGGCACGGGATGGGCTACATCCACTTCGTGCGTTCGCCGTACGCGCACGCGCACATCACGCGCATCGACGTGTCGGCGGCCGAGGCGATGGACGGCGTGTACGGGACGCTGACCGGCGAGGAAGTCGCGGCGCTGACGGATCCGTTCTTCCAGATCTCGAGCGTCCCCGGTGGGAACATCAAGGATTACGCCCTCGCGGTCGGCAAGGTGCGCTACGTCGGCGAGGCGATCGTCGCGGTCGTCGCCGAGACACGCGAGCTCGCGCGCGACGCGTCCGAGCTCGTCGAGGTCGACTACGAGCCGCTCGCCGCGATCGTCGACGCGCGGAAGGCGCAGGAGCCGGGCGCGGAGATCCTCCACGACGACGCCGGCGGGAACCTCATGTGGAGCGGCAACTACAAGTGGGGTGACACCGACGCGGCGTTCGCCGAGGCCGATCGCGTGATCGAGATCGACGAGCTCCACTTCCATCGCTTCAACTCGACGCCGCTCGAGTGCGACGGCGCGCTCGTCGAGTTCAACCGTGGCGTCGAGCAGTGGACGATCCACACGAACAACCAGTTCCCCGGCTTCGCGGCGATCATGATGGGCCCGGCGATGAAGGTGGGGCTCGACAAGCTCCGCTTCGTCACGCAGGACATCGGCGGCGGCTTCGGCAACAAGATCACGTCGCATCCGCAGCTCGTCGTGTGCTGTCTCCTCGCGCGCAAGCTCAACCGGCCGGTCCAGTGGACGGAGTGGCGCACCGACTTCCACATGTCGATGTCGCACGGGAACGAGCGGTGGTTCCACGACACGAAGGTCGCGGTCTCCAACGACGGCACGCTGCTCGGTTTCAAGACGAAGGCGCTCGACGACGCCGGCGCGTGGCTCCGCTACGAGCCGCTCGGCGGGGTGATCTGGGCGCAGGTCGCGCCGGGGATGTACCGCTGGCGCCACATCGAGCTCGAGTTCACGCAGGTCGCGACGAACAAGGCGCCCGTCTCCCCGAACCGCGGCTACTCGCGCATGCAGCAGCTCTGGTTCACGGAGCGCGTCATCGACATCGTCGCGCACGAGCTCGGCCTCGACCCGGTCGAGGTGCGCAAGAAGAACTACATCCGTGCCGACGAGATGCCGTACGAGACGCCGAACGGCTGCGTCTACGACTCCGGCGACTACTCAGCCATGCTCGACAAGGCGCTCGAGCTGATTGGCTGGGAAGGCATGGGAGCTCGCCGCGAGCAGGCAAGGGCGAACGGGAAGCTCCTCGGTGTCGGCATCGGCTCGACGCTCGACTCGGGCACGAACAACTTCGCCCAGTCGCGGATGATCAACTCCGAGCTCCAGTTCTCGGGGAACAACGAGGTCGCGACGGTCAAGCTCGACATCTTCGGCGAGATCGTCGTCACGCTCGGCACGACGCCGCAGGGACAGGGACACGAAACGACGGCCGCGCAGGTCGTCGCCGACATCCTCCAGTGCGACGTCGACATGGTGCACGTGCGCGCCGGGCACGACAGCTACTGGAACTCGCACGCGGGCTTCTCCGGCACGTACGCGTCGCAGTTCGCGGTGACCGGTCTGAGCGCGGTGAAGGGCGCGACCGAGATGCTGCGCGACGAGATCTTCAAGCTTGCGGGCGCCGTCTTCGGCGGCGTGCCGGCCGAGGCGCTCGAGCTCGCCGACGGCGGGATCCGCATCAAGGAGAGCCCCGACGCGTTCCTCCCGTTCATGGCGTGCGGCGCGATCATCAACGCGAACAACGCCGGCTTGCCCGAGGATCTCGACGTCACGCTCAACTGCCGCTACGTCTACCGGCCGCCGTTCGAGGTGCCGGACATCGAGAAGAAGTTCGGCAACCTCACGCTGACGTACGCGGCGCAGATCCACATCGCCGTCGTCGAGATCGATCCCGAGACGGGCTACTACGACATCGTCGACTACGCCGCGGTCGACGACTGCGGCAAGCGGATCAACCCGCAGATCGTCGAGGGCCAGGTCATGGGCGCGACGGCACAGGCGATCGGCGCGGCTATCCACGAGGTGTTCTCCTACGACGAGGACGGCAACCTCCTCACGCCCAACTTCTACGACTACCACGTCCCACACACGCTCGACATGCCGCCGTTGGCGACGGGCGCGATCGAGAGCCCGTCGCCCTTCACGCCGCTCGGGACGAAGGGAATGGGCGAGGGCGGCGGCGCCGGCATCCACGCCATCTGCGCGGCGATCCAAGACGCGACCGGCGTGCAGGTCAAGCACAGCCACAACCCGTACCAGCGCGTCTGGCGGATGGTGAAGGAGAAGGCATGAACGTTTCCGGTGAACGCGTCTTCGACGCGCCGCGCGCGACGGTGTGGCAGGTGCTGAACGATCCGGCCTCGATGGCGAAGACGATGCCGGGCGTCGAGAGTTTCGACGTCCACGACGACAAGAGCTGGACGGCGAACGTCAAGATCCCGCTCGGTCTCGGCGGCATGAAGATGAAGGTCGACATGACGAAGATCGAGGAGCGCGAGCTCGAGTTCGCGAAGCTCGCGGTGAAGGGCCACGGCGTCGGCGCGATGATGAACATGGAGACGTCGTTCACGCTTTCCGACGCGGCCGATGACGGCGGCACGTCGATGGCGTGGTCGGCGGATGTGAAGATCGCGGGCCCCGTCGGCTCGATGGGCCAGCGTGTCCTCCAGCCGATCGTCAACCAGCAGGTGCAGCAGGTGCTCTCCGCGCTCGACTCGCAGATCCAGGCGGCGAAAGCGTGAGGGAAGCTCTCGTCCTGCTCGCCGTCGCGTGCGTCGCGCTCGCCGCGGTGGCCCACGCGTCTGCGCGCGTGGCGGCCTGCACTCCGGGCATCAAGCCCGGAGGCCGAACGTATTGCGGTCCCGCGAGGGCCACGCTCAAGGTCGGCGGCAAGAGGTACCTCTTCAGGGGCGGGAACTGCAAGATCTCGGGTGGGACGTGGCTGCTCAACATCGGGACGATCACCCTCATTGGTACGCCCAAGCACACGTATTTAGGGATCACCGTATTCAGCAGGAAGCCCGGCAAGCGCAGCGCCGCCGTCTCATGGCAGCTTCAGGGGAAGACCAAGTCGCTCCGGAACGCGTTCGTCACGCTTGCCCGCGGCTTGAGGAAGGGCACGTTCACGGGCTCGGTGATCCCCGGTGGCGGCAAAGCCAGCGGCTCGTTCAGGTGTAGGTAATGGCCTCCCCGTTCCGCATAGGGGTCATGCAGCTCACGATGGAGCCGCTCGACGACATGCTCGCGTCCGCGCGCGCGATGGACGAGGCGGGCATGGACACGATCTGGCTCGCCGAGGCGTACCCGTGGTGGCGCAAGCATGGGATGGAGGCGCGTTCCTCCACCGGTGTCGCCGCGCTCATGGGCCGCGAGACGAAGCGCTTGACGATCGGGTGGGGGATCATCGCCGCGTCGACGCGCCATCCGGTGCAGGCCGCGATGGACGCACGTGTCGTGCAGGAGGCGGCGGGGCCGGGACGGTTCATCCTCGGCTTCGGGACGTCGAAGATCTTCCTCAACAACACGAAGACGCAGACGAAGAAGACGCTCGGGCCGATGCGCGACGCGGTGATGATCGCGCGCGGCGTTCTTTCCGGCGAGCGGTTCGACTACGACGGCGACACGTGGAGCGCCGACGTGCCGGCGATGGCCGCCGACGCGCACGCCCCGCGCGAGGTGCCGCCGGTCTACGTCGCGGCGACGGCGCCGAAGATGCAGGCGCTGGCCGGCGAGATTGCGGACGGCTGCCTCACGCCGTCGATCACGACGCCGCCGTTCGTCGCGTACACGCGTCAGAACGTCGGGGACAAGATCGACGTCGGCTGCACGGTCGTCGCCTCGATTCACGAGACCGACCGCGACGCGGGCCGCGACGGGGCGCGCGAGATCGCGGGCATGTACCTCGCGAACAAGGTGCAGAACATCCAGGGCGCGGCCGACACGCTCCTCGACCTCGCCGGCATCGAGCAGGACGAGATTCGTCCCGTCGCCGAGGCGATGGAGCAGGGCGGCCGGCTCGCGGCGAAGGCCGCGGTGAGCGACGCTCTCCTCGACAAGTGCTCGCCGATCGCGGGGACGCCGGACGACTGCATCGCCGCGATCGAGGAGTACAAGGCCGCGGGCTGCTCCCACGTGATGCTCGAGTTGTGGGGCGCCGACCGGCTGGAGCAGATCCGGCTCTTCGGCGAGAAGGTTCTCCCGCACGTTCGCGGATGAAGATCGACAGCGACCGTCTCGTCGACACCGCGTCGCGGATGATCGGCGTCCATTCCTTCACCGGCGACGAAGAAGGCATGGCGCGGCTCATGGTCGAGCTGTACGAGGAGATGGGCCTGCAGGTGCAGTGGCACCAGGTCGAGGACGGCCGCGCGAACGCGCTCGGGACCTGGTCGGGCGCGGGCGGCGGGAAGTCGCTCATGTTCAACGGCCACATGGACACGTCGTACTCCGGCCGCGAGCCGTGGCTGCGCGGCGTGCCGGGGTTCCAGCCGTCTGCGTTTGTCCAGGACGGGCGCCTCTACGGGCTTGGCATTTCGAACATGAAGGGCGCGCTCGCGTGTTACGTCGAGGCGGTGCGCGCGCTGAAGGACGCGGGCGTGCGGTTGCGCGGCGACGTGCTGATCGCGGCGGTGTGCGGCGAGATCGAGAAGACGCAGTACCGCGACGCGACCGGCGGCGAGTTCCGCGGCTACGCCGCCGGAACGAGGTACCTCGTCTCGCACGGTGGTGTCGCCGACATGTGCCTGCTCGGCGAGCCGACCGAGGGGAAGGTCGTGCTCGGCCACTACGGCGCGCTCTGGCTGCGCATTCGTGTCCAGGGCAACTTCATCCACACGGCCTTCAGCGAGGGCAAGCGCGGACAGAACTCGATCCTCCGCATGCACGAGGTGCTCGGCGCGGTGCTCGAGTGGATCCCGACGTGGGAGAACGACCCGTCGAACTCGTACCGTGGCGCGAAGGCGATCGTGAACGTCGGCGCGATGGAGGGCGGCTTCGGCTGGCGCGTCTCGCGCACGCCGCATCACACGGACCTTTTCCTCGATGTGCGCGTGCCGCCGACGAAGCCGATGGCAGTGGCGCGTGGCGAGGTGCTCGACATGGTGCGCGGCCTCGCCGCGAAGTTCCCCGAGTATGGGATCGAGGGCGAGGTGTACGTCACCGCGCCGGGCGCCGAGATCGACGAGGGTCACGAGATCGTCGCCGCGATCGACAAGGTGCACGAAGAGGTGTGGGGCGACGTGCCCGGCCGCGACGTGACGCGGTGGTTCAGCGACGCGTCGGCGCTCACGCGATACGGCGTCCCGACGGTCAACTACGGCACGTCGACCGGCCTGATGGACGTCGAGCTCGGTGAGAACCTCGAGATCGACGGCCTCGTCAAGACGGCCGAGGTGTACGCAAAGGTCGCGATGGAGGTCTGTGGCGTCGCCTGAGTGGACGGTCGAGCGCCACCTCGAGGCGGGTAGCGAGCGCGGCCGTTCGCTCTGGCACGAGTTCGCCGCGATCGTCGCCGCCTGCGGCGAGCACTCGCTGTCGGTCGCGAAGACGACGATCACGTTCAAGGGGCCGAAGCGCGGCTTCGCAGGCGCGCGGCCGAAGGGAGACGAGCTCGTCGGCTACTTCGACGTCACCTACCGCGTCGAGGATCCGCGAATTCGCAGCGCTTCGCGGTACCAGAAGGATCTCTTCGTCCATCACTTCCGCGTGGACGCGATCGACGAGGAGCTCGCGGGCTGGATCCGCGACGCATACGACCAGGTCGGCTGTGGCCGTCGCGATAGCGTTGCAGGGCGATGAAGCTCGTCACCTTCAACGGCGGCAAGGTCGGACGCATCGACGGGGACGAGATCGTCGAGTTCGACGTCCGCTCGATGCGCGAGTACTTCGAGGCCGGCGGTGCGCACGAGAGCGACCGCCGCACGCCGCTCGCGGAGGCGAAGCTCGAGGCGCCGATCGTCCCGAAGAAGTTCTTCCACACGGCCGGCAACTTCCGCGAGCACGAGGAGGAGTCGAAGAACGTCAACTGGTCGCACCAGATCGCGCCGTGGATCAACTTCTTCCAGAACGTCGACGCAATCATCGGCCCCGACGCGCCGATCGTCTATCCCGAGCACCTCACCGAGGAGCTCGACTACGAGCTCGAGCTCGCCGTCGTCCTCAAGAAGGCAGGCAAGTGGTTCAGCGCCGAGGAGGCGGCGGACTACATCGGCGGCTACGTCATCTTCAACGACATCACCGCGCGTGACATCCAGCGCGGCGAGATGCGCTCGGGCGTGTTCAGCTTCTGCAAGGCGATCGACACGTTCTGCCCGCTCGGGCCGTGGATCGTGACGCCCGACGAGCTCGGCGACCCGCACGACCTCCGCATGGAGCTGCGCGTGAACGGCGAGACGCGGCAGGAGTCGCACTCGAGCCGGATGAGCGTGACGATCCCCGAGATCCTCAGCAACTTCTCGGGGCTCGGCTACAGCGCGGGTGACGTCCTCTCGACCGGCACCGTCTCGGGCGTCGCCGGCTTCAAGTCGGAGGAGGAGCGGGCCGCGCTCTACCTCAAGCCCGGCGACGTCGTCGAGGCCGAGATCGAGGGGATCGGCGTGCTGCGCAATCCCGTCATCTCGTGGGAGGAAGCGCACGGCGAGCCGGCGCCGCCGCGCATCCGCCCCTGGGGCGACTAGGCGCGGTGCTCGCGCGCGTCCCCGAGTCGAACCCCCCACCCTGGGTGGGGCTCTTACCCGCCTCCCTCGGAGTCGACGGTATCGGTGAACGTGTGTCCGGGGTGTGTCGCGAACGTCGAAGTAGTGACAATCTTTCGGCCGTAGACGTCGGCGCATGAGCTGGCCTCGCGACGATGCGAAGCTCGCGCGCGTCCGCGAGCTCATGGCCGAGGAGGAGCTCGACGCGCTCGTCGTCCGCGCGCCCGACAACGTCCTCTACCTCACGAACTTCTGGGGCATGAAGGGCTACGACGCGTGCGTCTTCCCGCGCGAGGGCGAGCCGGTGCTCATCACGATCGAGGCGTCGGAAGAGGACGCCGCGCGGATGGCGTGGACCGACGACGTCCGCTTCATCAAGGGCTACGACCCCGCCGATCCGCGCCCGCCGCTCGCCCGAACGCTCGACGCCGTCGTCGAGGCGGCCGGCTGGTACGGGCGCGTCGGTCTCGAGCTGTCGCTCGGCACGCAGGCGTCCGACCGCATGGTCGGCGAGCCGACGACGTTCACCGCGGCGTGGTTCGACGCGTTCCGCGACGCGGCCGACGCGGCGCCGCTCCTCGCACGCGCCCGCGCGATCAAGACACCGCAGGAGATCGAGCGCATGCGTCTCGCGAACGACATCGCCGCCGCCGCGATGGAGCACGTCCGCGGCAAGCTCCGCATCGGGATGAAAGAGGCGGAAGCTGCCGCGCTCTGGCAGGGCTTCGTCCACGGCGAGGGCACCGGCTGGCAGGGCAAGGTCGAGCTCGCGCTCCCGTTCTCGCTCGTCTGGGCGGGGCGCGGGATCAAGACGTTCACCGCCACCGGCGACCTGCCCGTCGTCGAGGGCGAGCCCGTCCTCTTCGAGATCTGGGTCTGCGCCGACGGCTACTGGGCCGACCACACGAAGAACCTCGTCATCGGCGACCTCAAGCCCGAGTACCGCGAGCTCGAGGCGCAGCTCATGGAGGTGTACGACGCCGCGCTCGCATCGATCCGCCCGGGAGAGCCGATGGCCGACCTCGACCGGCTGGTGCGCGAGACGTTCCAGCCGACGCACCCGATCTGCCACGGCGTCGGCGCCCGCGCGCACGAGCCGCCGTACCCGCACCAGGCCGGCGGCGGCGAGTTCGCCGCGGGGATGGTGCTCGCCGTCGAGCCCGGCTACTACTGGGAAGGCGGCGGCGGCCTGCGCGTCGAGGACAACTTCCTCGTCACGGCGGACGGTGTCGAGAAGCTCTCCGGCTTTCCTGATGGGGTGGTGGCATGTCCGACCTGATCTGGACCGGCTCGCTCAACGACGCGCACCGCATCGGCGGTCACGTCGGCCTCTACGACACGACGCTCCGAGACGGCGAGCAGACCGTCGGCGTCGTTCTCTCGCCCGAGGACAAGCTCGAGATCGCGAAGCTGCTCGACGGGCTCGGGATCGAGCGGATCGAAGCCGGCTTCCCGCGCGTGTCCGAAGACGACCGGCGCGCCGTCGAGCTCGTCGCCGGCGCTGGGCTGAGCGCCGAGATCTGGGGCTTCTCCCGCGCCGTCCCCGCCGACCTCGAGCTGCTCGTCGAGCTCGGCGTCGAGGCGAGCGTGATCGAGTCGCCGATCTCCGACCTCAAGCTCGACGCGATCGGCGTCGACCGCGAGAAGATGCTCGGCCGGATCACCGCGGCGATGCGCTTCGCCGCCGAGCACGGGATTCGTGCCGCGTTCTTCGGCGTCGACTCGACCCGCGCCGAGCCCGACTTCTACACGCGCGTCTACTCCGAGGCGGTCGAGGCCGGCGCGAGCGAAGTTGTCGTCGTCGACACGCTCGGCATCGCGTCGCCCGAGGCGGTCGCCGAGCTCGTCGGTCGGACGGTCGAAGCCGTCGGCGCCGAGGTGCCCGTCCACTTCCACGGCCACAACGATTTCGGCGTCGCGACCGCGAGCGCCGTCGCCGCCGTCCGCGCGGGCGCGACATGGATCCACGGCACGATCAACGGCATGGGCGAGCGCGCCGGAAACGCCGACCTCGGCGAGATCGCGCTCGCGCTCCGCGCGCTCTACGGCGTCGAGACCAACCTGCGCCTCGACCGGATCCGTGAGATCGCCGCCCGCATCCAGGAGCTGTCGGGCTACGGCCTCGCGCCGTGGAAGCCGCTGACGGGAGAGACGCTCTTCCGCCGCGAGTCAGGCGCCGTCGCGTCGCAGTTCCACGACCCGCCGTCGATCGAGCCGTACTCCTCGGAACTCGTCGCAACCGACCGCGCGATCGTCCTCGGCAAGAAGAGCGGCCTCGACTCGATCCGCATCAAGGCGGAGGAGCTCGGCCTCGACGTCCCCGAGGAGAAGCGCGCAGAGCTACTCGCGCGCGTGAAGGAGCTCGGCACCCGCAAGCGCGGTCTCGTCACCGACGACGAGTTCCGGGAGCTCGCCAATGGCTGAGCCGTTCGACGCCGTCATCGTCGGCAGCGGGGTCAACTCGCTCGCGTGCGGCGCGCTGCTCGCGCGCGAAGGCTGGCGCGTGTGCGTGCTCGAGCGGAACGACTGGTTCGGCGGCGCGATCAAGACCGAGGAACTGACCGAGCCCGGCTTCCACCACGACGTCTTCAGCGCCTGGCACCCGCTCTGGGTCGGCGGCGCCGCGCACGCCGAGCTCGGCGACGCGCTCGCGGCGCGCGGGCTCGAGTACCTCAACACCGAGCTGCCGACCGCGACCGCGTTCCCCGACGGCTCGTCGGCGTTCCTCCTCCGCAACGCGGAAGGAAACGCGCAGGAGCTCGGCCCCGAGTGGCCGGGAGTGCTCGAGCGGTTTTTCCCGAACGCCGACCTCGCGTTCGGAGTCCTCGGCACCGAGCTCTGGTCGTCAGCCGGCGTCGCGCTCGCCGCGAAGGCGGTGCGGCGCTTCGGTCGCGCGGGCGCGCTCGCGTTCGCCGGTGACGTCCTCCAGTCGAGCCGCGACTGGCTCGAGACGACGTTCGCCTCCGAGCAGGCGCACGGCGTGCTCGCGCCGTGGGTGCTCCACACCGGCCTCGGCCCCGACCAGGCGACTTCCGGCTTCATGACGCAGGTCATCGCGGTCGCGGTGCAGGAGGGCGGGATGCCGATCCCGCGCGGCGGCGGCGCGAAGCTCGCCGACGCGCTCGTCCGCTTGATCCGCGACCACGGCGGCGTGTGCGAGACCGACCGCGACGTCGAGCGCATCGTCGTCCGGTCCGGCCGCGCAGTCGGCGTTCGCCTCACCGACGGCGAGGTGATCGCGGCCGAGCGCGCCGTTATCGCAAGCACGACGCCGACGCAGCTCTACGAGCGGCTGCTCGCCGACGCCGACGTGCCCGCGCCGGTGGCCGAGCAGGCGCGCCGCTATCGCTACGGCCGCTCCGAGATGCAGATCCACTTCGCGCTGTCGGAGCCGCCGCGCTGGGACGGGGACGAGCGGCTCGGCGGCTCGGCGATCGTCCATCTCACGCCCGGCCTCGACGGCGTCTCGCGCGCGGTGAACGAGGCCGAGCGCGGGCTGCTGCCGGCCGAGGCGACCGTCGTCGTCGGTCAGCCGATGACGATGGACCCGTCGCGCGCGCCCGATGGTCGCGGCATCCTCTGGATCCAGCTGCAGGAGCTGCCGTGGAAGATCAAAGGCGACGCGGCCGGCGCGATCGACACCGGCAACGGCGAGTGGACGGACGACCTGCGCGAGCGGTACGCCGACCGCATCCAGGCGCGCATCGCGCGGCACATCCCGAACTTCGAGTCGTCGATCCTCAAGCGGGTCGCGCTCGGCCCGCACGACCTGCAGCGCGCGAACGTCAACCTCCGCCACGGCGACCCGTACGGCGGCTCGCTCGCGCTCGACCAGAACTTCCTCTGGCGGCCGATCCCGCAGAGCCCCGGCCACGCGACGCCCGTCGAGCGGCTCTGGCAGATCGGCGCGAGCACGTGGCCCGGCCCGGGTCTCGGCGGCGGCTCGGGGACGCTCGTCGCGAAGAAGCTGCTCGAGCCGCCGCTCAGCCAGCGCGCCGTCACCCGCGCCCGAGGGCTCTTCGGACGCGGCGCTGACGCGACCTAGAACGCGAAGATGCTGCGCCCGGCGAGCTCGACGGAGAAGATCGCTGTCGCGAGCTCGAGGTGGTCGCGCAGCGCCGTTTCCGCCCGGCCGCGATCGTGCGCCTCGCACGCCGCGAGCAACTCGGCGTCGAGCGTCCGCGTGGCGGCTCTGCAGGTCGCCCTTCTCCTCGAGCAGCACCGGCCGGTAGCGCTCGCAACTGTCCCACGCCGGCCGAATCAGGCGGAGCAGCCAGCCCGACCGCGCCGCCTCGTAGAGCGCGAAGTGGAACGCCGTGTGCGCCCGCACCGCCTCGCGCGTGTCCCCGTCGTGCCGGGCGGCTTCGGACGCCTCGAGCTGCCCGCGCGCGGCTGTCCGCGTCCTCGGCGGTGAAGAGCTCCGCGGCGCGTCGCACCGCGAGTCCTCTCGAGGGCGAGCCGGACGGAGAAGAGCTCGCGCAGCTCCTCGACGTCGAGCCCGGTGACCTTGGCGCCGTGGTGGGGGATGTGCTCCGCGAGCCCGAGCGCCTCGAGTTTTCGCACGGCCTCCCGCACGGGCGAGATGCTCGTGCCGAGCGATTGGGCAATGTCCTCGAGGCGCAGCGGCGTGCCCGGGGTGAGCTCGCCGAGGATGATCGCCTCGCGCAAACGCTCGAGCGCAGCCTCGGCCATCGTGCGGTGACGCACCGCGTTTCCCTCGCGCAAGACGGACTCCACGAACCCCGAGCGTGAAGGACACTTGATCAGATGTCAAATTCGTGAGACTATTCCGCTTCCAGGGTGACGAAGGCCACGCAGCATCCGCGCTTCTCGATCTCGCAGGTGAGCACGCTCACCGCGAGCTTCGCCGACGACGTGCGCGCGTACGCCGCCGCGGGCGCCGACGGCGTCGGCATCTGGGAGATGAAGCTCGGCGACGGCATCGCTCGATGAGTTCCGCGCGAGCGGGCTCGGCTCGGCGACCGCCGTCCCGCTCGTCCCGTCGATTCAGCCGCTGCCGCTGCTCCCCGGACCGGACACCGTGCGCGAGCGCATCGACTCGCTGCTCCGCTCGCTCGAGGTGCTCGCGCCGTACGCGCCCTCGGCGATCCTCTGCTTCACCGGCCCGGCGACCGGCCGCGACCGCGACACCGCCGTCGCCGGCGTCCGCGAGGTCGCGCGGGAAGCCGAGCGCCTCGGCCTGCAGGCTCGCCGTCGAGCCGTTCCAGCGCGAGGGGATCGAGAGCTGGTCGATCCTCAACACGCTCGGCGACGCCGCAGAGTTCATCGACGAGGTCGGCTCCGACGCCGTCGGGATCCAGTTCGACGTCTGGCATCTCTGGAACACGCCCGATCTGTTCGAGGAGATCGAGCGCTACGCCGCACCTCATCGCGGGCGTCCACGTCTGCGACTGGCGCGAGCCGACGCGCGGCTGGGCCGACCGCGTCTTGCCCGGCGACGGCGCTGCCGACGTCCCGGCCGATCCTCGGCGCGCTCGACGACGCCGGCTGGGACGGCTACTACGACCTCGAGATCTTCTCCGACAACGGCGCTTTCGGAACGACGTATCCAGACTCGCTCTGGGATCTCGACGCCGCCGAGCTCGCGCGCCGCGGTCGTGACGCTTTCATCCACCGCTGGTACGCAAGAGGGTCGCTGCAGTCGGCCGTGACCGAGAGAGGAGAAACATGATGGGAAGCAAGCGAGCGCGTTGGGCGCTCGTCGTTGTCGCGGTTGCGGCGCTCGTCGTCGCTCGCGACCGCCGCAGCGCAGACACAGTCCGCCGCGACAGTCAAGTCGTCACCATCGGCTGGGCCTACGACGGCAGCTCTGGCGGCCCGATGGCGCCGTTCGATGCGCCGGCGCTCGCGGCGGCGAAGATCGAGGTCGCGAAGCTCAACGCCAAGGGCGGCGTCCACGGGCGTGAAGTTCGTCATCAAGACCTGCAACACGCAGGGCGACAACCCGACGGTGTCCAAGACCTGCGCGAGACAAGCTCATCAGCCAGGATCACGCGAACGTCATCTTCACGACGTGCGACGTCGATCTCGCGGCACCGGTCGTGCAGGAGTGCCATCAACAAGGGCTTGCTCACGGTCGCGCCGTGCATCGGCACCGACCAGATGGGGCCGAAGCGGTTCGGTGCGAAGGGCAAGCTCGCCTTCAGCTTCGGCAACGTCGCCCAGGACGAGGGCTCGGCGATGGCCCAGCTCGCGTGGAACAAGGGCTGGAAGACCGCCGACCTCGCGAAGGACACGACGATCGTGTACTTCAAGGCCGTCGTCAGCGCCTTCAAGGCGCGCTTCACCCAGCTCGGCGGCAAGATCAAGTACGAGACGACGTACCAGGATCCGGCGCTCCGCGGGTCGACGAACTCTCAACGCCGCGGCAGCCGGCGATCGCACACGCATCCCGTCCGCGGTTGTCGTCACGTCGACCGCGGGCGCGTATCAGCGCGCTCGCTCCGTTCATCATCGGACCTGCGGACGGCGGGCGACAATGCCGCCGTCCTCAACTCGTGGGCCGGCGACGGCAACTACTGGCTGCCGACGAGCCCGAAGATCAACGAACTACTGGTTCGTGACGTACGCGAACGCTTCGGGCACGACCCGAACCCGGCCATCAACAAGCTCGCGCAAGGATGTCAAGCGCGCAACCGGCGGATTCGTCGCCGGCCCGGCTGCGATCGACGGCCTCGTCACGGCGATCAAGCGGGCGAACGGCTCCCTCATGGGCTCGACGCTCGCCGCGCATGATGCAGAAGTTCAAGAACGTCCCGACCCTCTCGGGGAAAGTGAGCTTCTCGGCGACGCGTCACACGGTCTTCGGTCGCGCGTATCGCGTGATCGAGATCAACAACAACGTCCCGATCGAGAAGGGGACGATCACGGCGCCAAGGTCGTCCCGAACAGCCCGGACTCCTAGGGCTTGACCGAGACGGGACCGAGACGCAGGGGAGGCCCGGAGGAACACTCCGGGCCTCCTCCGTCTCCCGCTCGTTCGCGGGCGTCGAGGCTCTGCGGGACGTCTCGCTCGAGCTGCGGCAGGGCGAGGTCGTCGGGCTGATCGGCCCGAACGGAGCGGGCAAGTCCACGCTCGTCAACATTCTCAGCGGCTTCGACCGGCCGACGCGCGGACAGGTGCTGCTCGAGGAGCGGGACGTCACGCGCTGGCCCGCGCACCGGCGGGGCCGGCACGGGCTCGCTCGGACGTTCCAGCACAGCCATGCCTTCGGCGGCCTTTCAGTGCGCGAGAACGTCGAGGTGGCGGCGCTCGGCGTCGCGCCTCGCAACGCGTCGCAGCGAAGCGGGCCGTCGAACTGCTCGCCCTGCTCGGCCTGACCGCCTACGCCGAGCAGTCCGCAGCGTCGCTTGCCCACGGCGACGAGCGGCGGCTCGGCGTCGCCCGGGCGCTCGCGACCGAGCCACGCTTCGTGCTCATGGACGAGCCGGCCGCCGGCCTTCCGGAGGCGGAAGTGCTGCGGTTCGCCACTGCCGTCCGGACGGTCCAGGAGCACGGTGCGGGCGTCCTGCTCGTCGATCACAACGTTGCTCTCGTCCTCGAGGTCTGCGACCGCATCTACGTCCTCGACCAGGGGATGACGCTTGCCGAGGGCACGCCGGCGGAGATCCGCGCCGACCTTGGCGTGGCGGCGGCCTATCTCGGCGAGAGCGCCGCGGCGGAGGCCGAGTGAGCACTGCTCCGTCCCGCCCTCGAGCTCGAGAATCTCGAGCGTCCGCTACGGCGCGGTCGACGCCGTGCGCGGTCTCGTCGCTCGAGGTCGGCCGCGGCGAAATCGTCGGGCTGATCGGCCCGAACGGCGCCGGCAAGTCCTCGACGCTGCACGCGATCATGGGCGCCGCGCCCGTGGTGGCGGCGACATCGGCTCGACGGGAGAGTCCTCGTCGGCCTTCGCGCTCCGAGCGGGTAGCCCGCGAGCGGCATCGCGCTCGTGCCGGAAGGGCGCCGGATCTTCGGCGAGCTGACGGTCGAGGAGAACCTCCGCCTCGGGCTCGCCGCGCGCCGCTCGCGCGCCACGGCGACGGCCTTCGACCACGCCTACGAGCTCTTCCCGATCCTCCACGAGTTCCGCCGCCGCCATGCGGGCGCGCTGTCGGGCGGACAGCAGCAGCAGCTCGCGATCGCGCGGGCGCTCGTCGCCGAGCCGGACGTGCTCCTCCTCGACGAGCCGTCTCTCGGCCTCGCGCCGAAGTCGTGGACGTCGTCTTCGACGCGCTCGGCCGGATCCGCGAGTCGGGGCTCGCCGTACTGCTCGTCGAGCAGCGGGCGCAGCGCACGGTCGCGTTCGCGGACCGCTCGCTACGTGCTCGCGAACGGCGAGCTCCGCCTCACCCTCGGGCCGAAGGACGCAGGCGACACCGACCGGCTCGTCGCCGCCTACCTCTCATGACTTTGGCGTTTCTCAACTTGTCGTGGCCGGTGTTCGCAAACGGCTTGAGTTCGGCGGGATCTACGCGCTCATGGCCGTCGGGATCGGCCTCGTCTTCGGCGTGCTCCGGCTCGTCAACTTCGCCTACGGGCAGCTGATCATGGCCGGCGGGTTCGCCCTCGCCTTCGGCGCGCAGTGGGGACTGCCGAACTGGGTCTCGATCCTCTTCTGCTTCGGAGTCGTGCTCGCGCTCTCCCTCGTCATGGATCGGCTCGTCTTCCGGCCGCTGCGGACGCATTCGCCCGCCGTGATGCTCGTCGCGACGTTCGCGGTAGCGTTCGTCCTCCAGAACATTGCGCAGCTCGCCTTCGGTTCGTTCGGGAAGTCGGCAGGCGCGCTCGCCTTCCTCAACGCGCCGTGGGATTTCGGCGGCGTCGAGATCAAGAAGATCGCGGTCATCGCAGTCGTGACCGCGGCGGGCTGCCTCGTCCTCCTCCAGCTGCTGCTCACGCGGACGTCGCTCGGGTTGCACATGCGCGCCGCGTCGATGGACTTCCGGACGTCGCAGCTGCTCGGCGTTCGCGCGAACCGCGTCATCGCCGGCGCGGTGGTCGTCTCGGCGCTCTTCGCCGCGATCGCCGCCGTGATGCTGAGCGTCGAGGAGATCCAGGTCACGAGCACGTTCGGGCTGTCGGACACGATCTTCGTGCTCGCCGGCGTCGTCCTCGGCGGACTCAACCGGCCGATTCCGGCGACGCTCGGCGGCTTCTCGATCGGATTCGCGACGGGGATCCTCAGCGGCACGCTGCCTGCGAACCAGAGCCAGTACCTGCCGAGCATCCTCTTCGCCGCGGTGATCGTCGTCCTCCTCGTCCGGCCGAACGGGCTCTTCACCCGCGGTGGCGGGGCGATGGAGCGCGTATGAGCGTGGGCCGCAGGCTTCCCGAGCTGCTCGTGCCCGCCGTGCTCGTGCTCGCCACCGTTCTGCTCGGCGCTCGAGGTGTCGAGCTATCTCCAGGCGTACTTCCTCGACACGCTCGTCAAGGTGTCGATCGTCGTCGCCCTCTACGTCTTCATCGGCAACTCGGGCGTCCTCTCGTTCGGCCACGTCAGCTTCGTCGCGCTCGGCGCGTGGACGGCCGGAGTGCTCACGGTTCCGGCCGATCAGAAGACGGCGATCATGCCCGGCCTCGCTGCACTTCCTCATTCACACGAACGTCGGCAACGTTGCGTCGCTCGCGCTGGCGGCCGGCGTCGGGGCGGTGGCGGCGTTCGCGGTCGGGCTGCCGCTGATGCGGCTCTCGGGCCTCGCGGCGGGCATCGCGACATTCGCCGTGCTCGAGATCACGAACAACCTACTCACGTACGACCAGTCGATCGGCCCCGGCCAGAACGCGTTCTCCTCGGTGCCGCAGACGACCGGCATGTGGCAGGCGGCGATCGGCGCCGCTCATCTGCATCGCGGTCGCCTTCCTCTACCGCAGCAGCCGCTTCGGCCGGATGCTCCAGGCGACGCGCGAGGATCCCGGCGGCCGCGGCTGCGACCGGGGATCTCGATCTACCGCCAGCGGCTCTTCGCCTTCGTCATCTCCGGCGGTTTGGCCGGTTTCGCCGGCGGCCTCTACGTCCACCTGTTGCCGCTGCAGGCGGCGGGCTCCATCTCGACCTCACGTTCATTACGCTCGCGATGCTCATCGTCGGCGGCTCCGGCAGCCTGCTCGGGCGCGGTCGTCGGAGCGCTCGCCGTGAACGGCCTCTACTCCTTCCTTTCGGCCGCGACGAACGGCGTCGACGTGCTCGGCTGGAACCTCACCGTTCCGCAGGGCACCGCGGAGATCGTCTCGGACGTCTGATGGCGCTCATCCTCATCCTCCGCCCGAGCGGCCTTAGCGGCGGCCGCGAGTGTCGCTCCCTCGTCGCCGGGTGCAGGTGGAGGCATGACGAAGGTCTGCGTCGTCGGCGCCGGCACGATCGGCAGCCTGCTCGCCGGCCACCTCGCGCGGGTCGCCGAGGTCAGCGTGCTGACGCGGCGCGACGAGCACGCGACGCGCGCTGCGCGAGCACGGCCTGCGCGTCTCCGGCGGCGCCGACTTCACGGCGGCCCGTCCGCCGCCGCCGACCGCCGAGCTGCCCGAGGCGCCGACCTCGGCATCTTCGCGTGCAAGGCACCGACCTCGAGCCGAGCGCGGCGCCGGCTCGCCGGGCGCTCCCGACGCGACGGTGATGACGATCCAGAACGGGCTCGGCGCCGAGGAGATCGTCGCGCGCGCACGGCGACGTGGCCGCTCGTCTCCGCGGTCACGTTCATGAGCGGCATCCGCCACGCCGACGCGCACGTCGAGTACGAGCTCGACACGGCGACCTGGCTCGGGCCCGTACGCGCGGCACGACCACGTTCGACGCGCGCGCAGGAGATCGCGGCGCTGCATGTCGCGCCGGGCCTGCAGGCCGAGCCGTTCCCCGACCTGCGGCCCGCGCAGTGGTCGAAGCTGATCTTCAACGCGACGATCAACACCGTCGCCGCGCTCACCGACCTGCCGCACGTCGGCGCTTTCGCGCGCGACGAGCGAGCCGACCGATCTCGGCCAGCTCGTCCACGACCTGATCGACGAGGGCAAGCGCGGTTGCGGCCGCGGCCGGCGTCGAGCTGCACGACGATCCCTGGGAGATGAACGTCCACGCGGTCACCGCGGCGAGACGGGCCGCCGCGACTACGCGCACGTGCCGTCGATGCTCGACGACGTCCAGGCGCACCGGCCGACCGAGGTCGACTTCATCACCGGCGCGCTGGTGCGCGAGGCCGGCGCGGCTCGGCGTGCCGGTGCCGCTGCACACCGCCATGTACCGGCTGGTCAAGGCCGAGAGGCGTCGTGAAGGCTGCAGCGGACGCTGAGCGTCACGTGGCGGATGGCGTGAGGGTCTGCGTCGTCGGCTGCGGCGCGGTCGGGTCGCTCTTCGCGGCCCACCTCGCGCACGCTCGACGACGTCGAGGTCTGGGCCTACGACCTCGACGAGGCGCACGTCGCGGCGATCAACGCGACGGGCTGCGGCTCACCGGGCGCGGCGAGCTCGTCGGCCAGCTGCGGGCGACGGCCGACGCCGCGCGAGCTCCCGCCCTGCGACTTCGGCATCGTCGCGACGAAGGCGATGTACACCGAGCCCGCGATCGCGGCCACCGCGCACGCCTTCGCCGACGGCGCGGTCTGCACGGTGCAGAACGGCGTCGGCAACGAGGAGCTGATCGCCGCGCACGTCGAGCGCGTGATCCGCGGCACGACGTTCCCGGCCGGGCACATCGTCGCGCCCGGGGCACGTCAGTGGGACACGCAGGGCGACACGCACATCGGGCCGTTCGAGCCGACCGCCCGCGCCGATGGACGAGGTCGAGCGCGCTCGCCGACGCGTGCACGCGCGGCGGCATGCCGACGCACGCGCTCGCCGACGCGCGCGGCGCGCAGTGGCGCAAGCTGATCTTCAACGCCGCCTCGAACCCGATCGGCGCGCTCACCGGCCTCACGCACGGCCGCATCTGCGAGCTGCCCGACCGCGCGCCCTGGTCTCGGGCTCATCGCCGAGGGCCGCGCCGTCGCCGACGCGCAGGGCATCACGCTCGACGCAGACCCCGAGGAGCTGATCGACCACGCCGCGCAAGGAGGTCGCCTACGACCACAAGGCGTCGATGCTGCAGGACGTCGAGGCGCGGCCGGCCGACCGAGATCGACTTCCTCAACGGCGGCATCGTCCGCTTCGGCGAGCGAGCACGGCGTCGCCGACGCCGCTCAACGAGGCGATCTGGCGCGCTCATCAAGGGACGTGGAGAGCAGTCGTGGACCGATGACGCACACGCTCGCAGGCCGAGATCGACGCGCCGCTACGCGACGCGTCCGCGCGGCGTGCCGAGCGCGACGGCTCGACGCGCTGCTCGTCTGCGGCTCCGAGTACACGGGCTTCGAGGGCGCCGTGCGCTACCTGTCGCGGCTTCCGCATCGTCCACCGCTACGCCTACGTCGCTGCTGCCGGTCGACGGCGACCCGGTCGATCGTCTTCCCGACGCGAGGCGCGCTGGGTCGGCGAGCACGGCGAGGCGTGGATCGCCGAGCAGGTCTTCGCCGAGCACCCCGGCGACTGGATCGCGCGACCAGCTGCGCGGCGGGCAAGCGCGTCGGCGTCTACGGGCTCGACTACGTGATGGCGGTGCGCGACTACCGCGCGCTCGCGGCGGGCCGTCGAGCTCGTCGACTTCGACGTCGCGTTCGACCTCGCGCGCGCGGTCAAGTCCGACGGACGAGCTCGAGTCGGTGCGCGAGAGCATGCGCGATCAACGAGGCGGGCTTCTGGGCGTTCCGCGCGGCCTACGAGCCCGGCAAGACCGCAGGCCGAGCTGATGGCGCGAGGCCGAGGAGGTGTTCACCGCGCGCGGGCTGCGGCCGGCCGACGATGGACATGGTCCTCGGCGGGCCCGGCGGCGTCGCCGACGCCCGAGTTCCGGATCCCCGACGCGCGACGCCGATCGCGCGACGACCTGCTGCTCTACTCGCTCGAGATCGCCGGGCCCGGGCGGCCACTGGGTCGAGTTCTCGCGGCCGCTGCGCGCGGCACGCCGAGCGCCGAGACGCTGCGCGATGCCGACGCCTACGACGAGTACGACGACGCCGCGCGGACGACGATGCGCGCCGGCGCGACCGCGCACGACGTCCACCGCGCCGTCTCGAAGGGCTTCCTCGAGCGCGGCTACCCGCTCGGCCACGTCACCGGCCACTCGATCGGGATGACGATGATCGAGCACCCGCGGATCGGCGAGGGCATCGACACCGAGCTCGCGCGAGAACATGGTCTTCTCGATGCACCCGCACGCGATCACCGACGGACGGCAGCGCCTGCCTGTACATGCAGGACACGTGGCTCGTCACGGCCGACGGCGGCGTGCCGCTCGCCGGTCTGGAGATGAAGATCTACTGACATGACCCGCCTCGCCGCACTCGCAGCCGTTGTCCTCCTCGTCGCGAGCGCTTGCGGGCGTGAAGCAGCCCGCCGCACCGCGGCAGCGGGCTGGTCACGGCTGCGGGACGCGTCGGGCTCGCTCCAGATCGACGTCTCTGATTCGGGACGCGATCGTCGCGTTCGCCGGCGACCCGGACATCGAAGCAACTGGACAAGACCAACAGCTGGCCGGGCTTCCCGCGGTACACGGGACTCGGCTACGGCTGCGACCGTGAAGGCCCGACCTGTCAACCCGCCACCCGGCAACAAGGTCTCGGCATTCCTCGGCTGCGACACCATCGTACTTCGTCAATCGGAAGCACCGACCGGCTCGTTGCATTCCAGACCTACTCGCCGGACTTCCTGCACGCCGAACGGAGTCCGGCCCGGGATGGCATCAGGACACCGTGGACCGTCTCGAGCATCAGACGCCGCACGGCCCGTGGAATGCGATCGGGGAAGCGGTGCGTCGCTGCCGCCAACCTCATCATCCGTCGGCGGGTCGACGAGTGGAGCCGGTCGCTTCGTCTATCTACTCTCATGCTCGAGAGCCGCCACCATCCGATCGGCCTCATCTTCACGTTAGTACGCTCGCCGTCGTGAGCACGCCGACCGGGAGCGCCGAACGCCGACGAGTTCCAGCCGATCCTCGACGGGCCGGGCGAGCTCCGACTACGAGCGCTACCTCCGCACCGACGAGCTCCTCGCGCTCCAGAAGGGCCCGGACGAGTGGGTGCACCGCGACGAGCTCCTCTTCCAGACCGTCCACCAGTCGTCGGAGCTCTGGCTCAAGCACGCGTGCGCCGAGGTGGAGGAGGCGACGCGGCTGATCGAGGCGCGCGACGTCGGCGGCGGCGCTGCGGCTCTCTTTCCGCGCGAACCACGCGATGCGGTACGTCGACGTCGTTCCTCGAGCACCTCGAGCTCATGTCGCCGTGGGAGTACCAGGAGGTGCGCCGCGTGCTCGGGCACGGCTCCGGCTTCGACTCGCCCGGCTTCCGCAGCATCCGCCGCGTCTCGCCGGGGCTCTGGGACGCGTTCGACGCGCTGCGCAAGGAGCGCGGGCCTGTCGCTCCTCGAGGTCTACACCCAGGGCCGCGACCACGAAGACCTGTACCAGCTCGCCGAGGCGCTCATCGACTGGGACGAGCAGGTCGGCGTCTGGCGCTTCCGGCACGTGAAGATGGTCGGCCGCGTGATCGGCGAGGACGTCGTCGGCACGCAGGGCACGCCGGTCGAGCTGCTCGCGGGACTGATCAAGCACAAGATGTATCCCGAGCTCTGGACGGTCCGGACGCAGCTCACCGAGCTCGCCAAAGCAGTCCGAGTGATTCCGTGATCCCGCTCGAGGAGATCCGCCGGGCGCGCGAGCGGATCGGCGACGACGTTCTCCGCACGCCGCTCGTCCGTTTCGCCGGACCCGCGGATCCTGCTCAAGCTCGAGTGCCTGCAGCCGATCGGCTGCTTCAAGCTCCGCGGCGCGCTGTCGGCGATGCGCGCGGCCTCGACGGCCGAGCTCGCCGACGGCGTCGTCACCGCGAGCGCCGGGAACATGGCGCAGGGAGTCGCGTGGGCCGCGCGCGAGGTCGGCGTCCCGGCGCCGCGTGATCGCTCCCGCCGACGCGCCGCGCGCGAAGCTCGACCGCGTCGAGGAGCTCGGCGGCGAGGTGATCCTCGTGCCGCACGAGGAGTGGTGGCAGGCGATGGTCGACCGCGGCCGCGACGGCGTCGCCGGGCTGTTCGTCCATCCGGTCGACGACGAGGCCGTCATGGCCGGGAACGGGACGATCGGCCTCGAGCTCGCCGAGGACGCGCCCGAGTTCGACACGGTTCTCATCCCGTGGGGCGGCGGCGGCCTGACCTCCGGGATCGCGAGCGCGCTCAAAGCGCTGCGGCCCGAGGTGCGCGTCGTCGCCGTCGAGCCGGACACCGCCGCGCCGCTCGCCGCGTCTCTCGGCCACGACGAGCCGCGCGAGATCGAGTTACCAGCCGTCGTGGGTCGACGGCGCCGGCGGCCGTGCCGTCCTCCCGACGATGTGGGAGCGCGCGCAGGAGCTCGTCGACGAGGCGGTCGCGGTCTCGCTCGAGGAGGCCGCGGAAGCGGTGCGCCTGCTCGCCACGCGCGCGCACGTCGTCGCGGAAGGAGCAGGCGCGCTCGCGCTCGCGGCCGCGCTCAAGCGCGACGACCGCTGCGTCTGCATCGTGCAGCGGCGGCAACATCGACGCCGCCGTGCTGGCGCGATCCTCGGCTCTAGCAGTGTGAGACGCGAACCGATTCGCCCCGCCGTCGACGGGCGTCCGCCACAGCGACTTGCAGCCGCCGCGGCATTGCCCGCACTGTAGAAGAGCTGAGCGGCGTGTCCGGCGACCACGCGAGAGCCCGTTCAGGACGCGGGAGCAGGGCATGCACCGCATACGCGCTGTCGTCGACACGTCGACGACCGGAAGCAGGTGCTGCGTGACGTCGGTGAACGTCGATGCGCCGTGCCGCCCGAGCGACCACGGCTGAGCGACTGCGGCTCGCTGCATCGGTCGGTGACCGTCGTCGCGAGCGTCACGCCCGACGCTCCGAGCGGCCCGTGCCGGGGATCAGCACGAGATCGGCCGCGCGTCGACGATACGCGATCTGGTGTCGCAGCCGGCAGACCAGAGCGGGACACGATCCCGTGATTGCTCGATCTCATGCCCGTGCGGCGCGTCCGCTCGATCCGTCCAGATCCCGGGCGGGTCGCCGCTCGCGTCGCTTCTCCCAGCACGACCTGCTCGCCCGCACGGGCGAGAGCGATGGCCGATACGTTCGCATTCACCGTCGTCGCCGATCAGATGCGACGGCTCCCGCTGTCGCGCGCAGAATCTCGAACCGGGCGCAACGCCGCCGCTGCCCGGTCGCGAGGAGGTCGCCGCGCGGTGTCGAGCGAGAAAGAGTTACCGCCAGCGGCCGCGAAGCACTCGCCCCTTCCCGATGACATGAGGCGCGGCCTCGCCGACCGGAGATGCTGAAGATCTGATCGGCATCGTTCAACGCGACGAGCAGGCCGGGCACGCGCTCCACCGCACTCGGTGGTCGGCTCGAGAGCCGGAGGAACGCTCATGAACCGCGGCTTGCACAGCCGTCCGGCCGGCGAGAAG
Source organism: uncultured Actinomycetes bacterium (assembly GCA_963767525.1). GTDB lineage: Bacteria > Actinomycetota > Thermoleophilia > Gaiellales > Gaiellaceae > Palsa-739. The sequence goes on along the minus strand of CAVYEH010000001.1, from coordinate 273,434 downwards.
CAGATGCCGTCGGCGCGACGGCGGTACCGCGACGCGAGCTCCTGGCCGTTCGGCGACCAGGCGGAGCCAGCGCCGCCGCCCGCGCACTGCCGCGGCCGCGCTCCGCTCTAGGGGCTGCGTGCGAGCAGCGCAGCCGACCACGAGCGCTCCGCATGAGATCGAGCGCCGCATCGTGGCTACAGCGCAGAGCGGCGAGCTCGCGCACGAACCCGTCGACTTCCTCCACCGTGTTGTAGTGGATGAAGCCGACGCGGATCGCGTCGCCCGGATACGGGAACGGCAGGCCGACCGAGTACCAGTTGTCGTGCGCCCAGACGCCGTAGCCGCGCTCGGCGAGCGTCGTCGCGGCGGTCGCGGCGTCGACGCCGTCGACGTTGAGGAGGAAGGTCGGGACGCGTCCTTCCATCGTCTGCACGCCGTACACCGTCACCGACTCGGGCAGCGTGTCGAGGAAGTGCTGCGCCGAGCGCGCGCTCGTAGTCGCGGAGCACGCCATCCCGCCGAGCGACTCGAGGTACGCGATCGTCGCGGAGAAGCCGGCGAGCAGCTCGTACGGCGGCGTGCCCGTCTCGAAGCGTGGCCGAGCGGACTCATCGGCGCCGGGCGCGCCTTGTACGGGCGCCACGACTCCAGCAGCTCGTGCCGCCCGTACGCGAGGCCGAGATGCGGGCCGCAGTACTTGTACGGCGAGCAGAGGAAGACGTCGCAGCCGAGCGCCTCGACGTCGATCGGCTCGTGCGCGGCGTAGTGGACGGCGTCGACCCAGCAGAGCGCGCCGGCGGCGTGCGCGAGCTCGGCGACGCGGGGGATGTCGGTGATCGTCCCGACGGCGTTCGACGCGGCGACGCACGCGACGACACGCACGCGGTCGTCGAGCTTCCGCTCGAGATCGTCGAGGTCGAGCCGAAGCTCGGGCGTGACGTCGATCCAGTCGACCTCGAAGCCGCGGTCGGCGGCGACCTCGACCCACGGCGCGACGCCGCCGTCGTGGTCGAGCTTCGAGACGAGAATCTTGTCGCCCTGCCGCCAGTCGCGCGACGCGGTGCGCGTGAGCATGAAGTCGAGCGTCGTCATGTTCGCGCCGAAGATCACGTCGTCGGGCGAGCAGTTGAGGAAGCGGCCCGGCGTCGACGCGGGCCTGGTAGTAGATCGCCTCGACGCGCTTGCTCGTCTCGTACGGCGCGCCGTTGTTCGCGCTCGCCTCGCGCAGCGTGCGCGCGATCGCGTCGCCGACCTCGTCCGGCACCTGCGAGCCGCCGGGCGCGTCGAGGAAGGCGAAGCCGCCGTCCTTGAGCGAGGAGAAGCGCGCACGGACGCGCTCGCCACGTCGAATAGGGTCGTCGCCATGGAGCGAGCCTACCCGCGCGTCATCCTCGGTTGCGGCAACTTCGGCGGCATCGGCTCGGCGCCGGCGTTCTTCGGGCAGGGCGAGAACCAGGAGCAGGCGTTCGAGCTGCTCGACGCCGCGTACGAGGCGGGCCTCACGTGGCTCGACACCGCCGACGCGTACGGCGGCGGGCGCAGCGAGACGTACATCGGCGAGTGGATCCGCTCGCGCCGTCCCGACGGGCGTGCGCATCACGACGAAGACGTTCGACCCGATGGAGGAGGGCGCTGACCTCGGTCTCGCGCCGGCGCGCGTCCGCCGCCAGATCGACTCGAGCCTCGCGCGGCTCGGCGTCGAGCGCGTCGACCTCTATCTCGCGCACGCGCTGGGATCCCGACGTCCCCATCGCCGAGGTCGCCGGCGTCTTCGACGAGCTCGTCGCCGCGGGAAAGATCGGCGCCTACGGGCTGAGCAACGTCGAGCGGGGATGAGCTGCGCGAGGCGCGCGGCGTGGGCGCGTTCGCCGCCGTGCAGGACTCGTACTCGCTCCTCGACCGTGACGTGGAGGCGGACGTCCTCCCGCTCTGCGCCGAGCACGGCGTCTGGTTCCAGGCGTTCAGCCCGCTGTGCGGCGGCTGGCTGACGGGGAAGTACCGCCGCGACGAGGAGGCGCCGGAGGGCTCGCGGATGACGCTCCGCAGCGGCCCGTACGAGCACCTTCGCACTGACGCCGTCTACGACGCGCTCGAGGAGCTCGAGCGTCGCGGCGACATGGCGACGCTCGCGCTTGCGTGGCTGCTCAGCGACGCCGAACGTCTCGGTCGTGATCGGCCCGCGCCGTCCCGACCAGCTCGCGCCGGCGCTCGCCGCGCTCGAGCGTCCGCTCTCGCCGGCGGAGCGGGACGAGCTGTCCGCTCTTTTCCCCTGAGCGCGTCGTAGCCGAGAGCGGCGAGCACGCCGCCGAGCGATCTCGGCCGGAACGTAGACGGCCGAGGAACTGCAGCCAGTTGTGCACGCCCGAGCCGTCGATGGTCTGCACGAACAGCGGCCCGAACACGCGCGCCGGGTTCGTCGCCGCGCGGTGATCGGGCCGATCACGAGGACGATCGCCGTGAGTCCGAGGCCGATCACGATGCCGGCGACCGCCTGCGGTGCGCCCTTGTCGATCGCGCCGAGGACGACGAAGACGAGCATCGCCGGCGGCGAGCGCCTCCGCGAGGAAGGCCGAGCCCCAGCTCACCGTCGACTCGTCGAACGACGCCATCCCGAACCCGAGGCCGAGACGACGTCCCGCGCGAGCCGAACACGCCCCACATCAGCAGCGCGCCGACGGTTGCGCCGCACGAACTGCGCCGCGACATAGACCGGGACGTCCCGCCACGGGAACCGGCGCGTCGCCGCGAACGCGATCGTCACGGCCGGGTTGATGTGCGAGCCGGAGATCGGCCCGAGCACGTAGACGCAGGCGACGACGACGAAGCCGAACGCGAGCGCGACGAAGCCGAGATCGGCGCCGCTGAACGGCTTGCCGTCGCCGAGGAGGATCAGGGCGGCGACGGACCCGGCGCCGACGAAGACGAGCAGCGCCGTCCCGACGACTTCGGCGGCCGCGCGGCGCGCGAGCGAGTTCTCGTGCACGTCTCCAGCGTCCTGCCGGCCCGAGGTCGCCGCATCCGGAGCGCCACGGATCTACGCTTCGGAGAGATGCGCGCGACTGCAGACCATCTCGGACACCTCTCCGGCTGCAGCTGGTTCTGGGCATGGGCGCTCGTTGGCGTCGGATTCGGGTTCGGCGTCTCCTCGATCGGGGCCTTTACCTTCATCCCGGCGACGCTCGCCGTCGTCTTCATGACACGCCGCCGACCTATTCGCGGCGCCTTTGGAGTCGCAACCGGTGTCGGTTCCGTCTTCCTCTTCATCGCCTACATCAACCGCAGCGGCGAGAGCTTCAACCCGGTCCACTGGCTCGTTGCCGGCCTCATTCTCTTCTTCGGTGGCATCGTCTTCCACGCGTGGCAGGACGCGAATGAACGAGATCCTCGACGCATACGCAGCCGCGGTGCGCGCGAAGGACGTCGAGGCGTTCCTCGCGCTCTACGCCGACGACGTCCGTAGCTTCGACCTCTGGAGCGTCTGGTCGTACGACGGCAAGGACGCGTTACCGCGCGATGGTCGAGGAATGGTTCGGCTCACTCGCCGGACACGAGACGGTCGTCGTCGAGTTCGACGAGGTGCGCACGGAGCTCGGCACCGACGTCGCCGCCGTCAGCGCCTTCATGACGTTCGCGGCGTCGACGCCCGACGGCACCGAGCTCCGCTCGATGAACAACCGGCTCACGTGGATCCTCCGCCGCGACGGCGACACGTGGAAGATCGCCCACGAGCACACCTCCGCGCCCGCCGGCGACGAGGGCAAGGTCAGCCTCCGCCGGTCCCCGGCCTAGGCGGCCGCGAGCACGCAGCCCGGGTCCGCGGCGAGCGCGTCGCCGGTCGCGGCGAACGCGCGCGACCGCGAGCCGCCGCAGAGCTCGCGGAACGCGCAGGTCGCCGCAGCGGCCGCCGAAGTCGCGCGGCGCGGATCCGTCGCAGCAGCGGGTGGTCGCGGTAGACGCGCGACGATGCTCGTCCTCGCGGACGTTGCCGAGCGCGAGCGGGAGGAAGCCGGACGGCGTAGATCGTCGCCGTCGTGGCCGACGAAGACGATGCCCCGCCCGTCGCGCGTCCCCTTCGTCTGCGCCTTCGACTGGCTCGTGCGGCGGCCCGAGCTCTTCGCGGAGCCGCGCGGCGAGGCGGGCGTAGAGCGGGCCGGTCGCGCGGCGCGATTCCGCTCGTTTCGCTGCGCGAGCGACGCGCCGGAAGAACGGCGCCTCGACCGTGCGGACGATGAGCCCGTAGCGCGAGGCGTCGACGAGGAAGTGGCACACGTCCTCGTTCTCCTCCGGCGTCGAGGTCGCCGACGGCTCGCGCCGCGGCCGACGTGGACGAGGAAGAACACCTCCCAGATGCTTGCGCCGGCGTCGCGCACGAGCCGGCGCGATCGTCGGCAGCTCCTCGACCGAGTCGCGCATCACGACCGTGTTCACCTGCACCGTGATCCCGTGGCGGCGCAACAGCCGGATCGCAGCGAGCGTCGCGGCGAAGTGGCCGGCGACGCCGCGGATGCCGTCGTGCGTCGCGGGGTCGGCGCCGTCGAGGCTGAGGGACGCGATCTTGCACGCCGCGCGCCGCGAGTTCGCCGCACGCGCGCCTCGGTCGAGCCGCGGCGTCACGCTCGGGGCGAGCGCGACCGTGACAGTCCGTTCGCGTCGCGCGCCTCGAGGCGATCCGATCGAGGTCGGCGGCGCATCGAGCACGTCGCCGCCCGTCGCCACGAACACCGGGCGCGGCATCGCCGAACTCCGTGAGCGAGTCGAGGAGCGCGAGCCGCTTCGGCATCGTCGAGCTCGCCCGGCAGCCGGAACATGCTGCGCTCGCGGACGCGCGGCAGTGGCGGCACGCGAGCCCGCACGCCCGCGTCGCCTCCCAGAAGACGAGGATCGGACGCTGGTCGAGGTCGAGAGTCATGTCGGGAACGGTGCCGCGAACGACACCGTTCCCGAATCCGTGAAAAACCGCGCTAGCGGTTCGCCATCGGCACGAAGTCGCGCTCGTCATAGCCGGTGTAGATCTGCCGCGGCCGCGCGATCTTCTGCTCCGAATCGCTGAGCATCTCCTCCCACTGCGCGAGCCAGCCGGGGAGACGGCCGAGCGCGAACAAGACCGTGAAGTAGTCGGTCGGGTAGCCCATCGCCCGGTAGATGATCCCGGAGTAGAAGTCGACGTTCGGGTAGAGCTTGCGCTCGATGAAGAACTCGTCGGAGAGCGCGATCCGCTCGAGCTCGAGCGCGATCTCGAGCTTCGGATCGACGCCGGTCTCCGCGAACACCTCGTCGGCGACGCGCTTGATGAGCTTCGCGCGCGGGTCGTAGTTCTTGTACACGCGGTGCCCGAAGCCCATCAGCAGCTTCTCACGGTTCTTCACGCCGTCGATGAACGCGGGGACGTTCTTCACGTCGCCGATCTCGTCGAGCATCCGCAAGACCTGCTCGTTCGCGCCGCCGTGGAGCGGTCCGTACAGCGCGGCGATCCCGGCAGAGACGGCCGAGAACGGATCGACCTGCGTCGAGCCGACGCCGCGCACCGCGTTCGTCGACGCGTTCTGCTCGTGGTCGGCGTGGAGGATGAGCAGGATCTCGAGCGCCTTCTGCAGCACCGGGTTCGGCTCGTGCTGCCCGCCGATCTCGAACGTCATGTTGACGAAGTTGCCGATGTAGTCGAGGTCGTTCTTCGGGAAGACGTACGGCAGGCCGCGGCTGTGCCGGAACACCCACGCGGCGATCGTCGGGAACTTCGCGATGAGGCGCACACGCTGCAGGCGCCTGCTCTCCTCGTCGCCGATCTCCTTCGCGTCGGGATAGAACGTGGAGAGCGCAGCGGTCGCGCCGAGCAGCATCCCCATCGGGTGCGCGTCGTGGCGGAAGCCATCCAAGAACTGCGTCACGTTGGTATGGACATACGTGTGGTAGCGGACTTCCTCTTCCCACGCGTCGAGCTCCGCCTGCGTCGGCAGCTCGCCCTCGAAGAGGAGCCACGCGATCTCGAGGAAGCTCGCCGTCTCGGCGAGTTGCTCGATCGGGTAGCCGCGGTAGCGGAGGATCCCGGCGTCGCCGTCGATGTACGTGATCGAGCTGCGCGTCGACGCGGTGTTGAGAAATGCGGGGTCGTACGACATCAAGCCGAGCTTCTTCAGCTCTGTTGCGTGGATCGTCCCGTCGACGATCGGAATCTCGACTTCTTCGCCCGTGCGGTTGTCGCGGACGGTCAGGGTGTCAGTTGCGGTGAGGGTGTCTTCGGCCATGCTGGGCACCTTAACGCGGTGATCTAGCATCGCTTCGGTGAATCCCCCGATCGCCCCGCCAGTAGTTTGGGAGCCATCCCCCGAGCGCGTCGCGTCAGCGACGATGACCCGCTACCGCGAGTGGGTGAACTCCACGCGCGGCCTCGCGCTCGGCGACTACCACGCGCTCTGGCAATGGTCGGTCGACGAGCTCGAGGAGTTCTGGGCATCGATCTGGGAGTTCTTCGAGGTGCGCGCGAGCAAGCCGTACGAGCGCGTCCTCACGCGCCGCGAAATGCCGGGGGCCGAGTGGTTCCCGGGCGCGCGTCTGAGCTATGCCGAGCACATCTTCCGCGACCGCGACGACGACGCGCTCGCGATCAGCCACGCCTCGGAGCTGCGGCCGCTCGACGACTGGACGTGGGGAGAGCTTCGCGCGCGCGCCGGCGCCGTCGCGCAAGCGCTTCGCGAGTCGGGCGTCGGCCCCGGCGACCGCGTCGCCGCGTACCTCCCGAACATCCCCGAGACGATCGCCGCGTTCCTCGCGTGCTCGAGCATCGGCGCGATCTGGTCGAGCTGCGCGCCCGAGTTCGGCGTCCGCAGCGTCGTCGACCGCTTCGCGCAGATCGAGCCGAAAGTGCTGCTCGCGGTCGACGGTTACCGCTACGGCGGCAAGGACTTCGATCGCACCGATGCGATTGCGGCGCTCGAGAGGGAGCTGCCCACGCTCGAGCGCACGCTCGTCGTCCCGTACCTCGCCGGCGGCGCGTGGGATCTCCCCGCCGCGGAGCTCGAGTTCGCGCAGCTCCCGTTCGATCATCCGCTCTGGGTGCTCTACAGCTCGGGCACGACCGGCTTGCCGAAGGCGATCGTCCACAGCCAGGGCGGGATCCTTCTCGAGCACCTCAAGAAGCTCCGCCTCCACCTCGACGCGCGCGCAGGCGACCGCGTCTTCTGGTTCACGACGACCGGCTGGATGATGTGGAACTTCCTCGTCGGCGTACTGCTCTCCGAGGCGTCGATCGTCCTGTTCGACGGCAACCCCGCGTACCCGAACCTCGGCACGCTCTGGGATCTCGCCGACGCCGCCGAGATCACGTGCTTCGGCACGAGCGCCGGCTACATCGCGTCGTGTCACAAAGAAGGCGTCCAACCAACGGCAGGCCGCGACCTCTCCCGCCTCGACAGCGTCGGTTCGACCGGCTCACCGCTCTCGCCCGAGGGCTTCGACTGGGTGCGCGACGAGCTCGGCGCCGACACGTGGCTCTTCTCCACGTCAGGCGGCACCGACGTCTGCACGGCGTTCGTCGGCGGCGTCCCGACCCTGCCCGTCTACCGTGGCGAGCTGCAGGCGCGCGCGCTCGGCGCGAAGGTCGAGGCGTGGAGCGAGGACGGCCACTCGCTCATCGGCGAGGTCGGTGAGCTCGTGATCACCGAGCCGATGCCGTCGATGCCTCTCTATCTGTGGGGCGACGAGGACGGCTCGCGCTACCACGACAGCTACTTCTCGACGTTCCCCGGCGTCTGGCGGCACGGCGACTGGATCGAGATCACCGACCGAGGCACCGCGATCATCACCGGCCGCTCCGACGCGACGATCAACCGCGGCGGCGTGCGGATGGGGACGAGCGAGCTGTACCGCAGCGTGCTCGCGCTCGACGAAGTCGTCGACGCGCTCGTCGTCGACGTGCCCGACGGCGACGGCAGCCGCATGTCGCTGTTCGTGGTCCTCCGCGACGGCGCCGTGCTCGACGACGCGCTCCTCGGTGAGATCAAGCGCCGCATCAGGGAGGACTGCTCGCCGCGCCACGTGCCCGACGAAATCGTCGCCGCTCCTGCGATCCCGCGCACGCTGTCGGGGAAGATCCTCGAAGTGCCGGTCAAGCGTCTGTTGACGGGCGCACCGCCCGCCGAGGTCGCCAGCCGGGACTCGCTCGCCAACCCGGAGGCGCTCGACTGGTTCTCCCATTTTGCAAATCACTAACTTCTTCTGTGGCTCGACGTCAGAACCCTCAGAGACTGTGATGGACATCTTCGGGAAAGAGTGTGCTCGCGCCCGAGAGTCAGTCTCCGCCGATCTCGATCGCGAGCTTCAGGAACTCGACCAGCGCCGGCTTCGGGCGCACCTTCGGGTCTGTGCGGACTGCTCTGCGTGGGCCGGACGCGTTCGCGCCACGACGGCACAACTTCGTGAGGCGCCGTCCGAGGCGTCCTCCGACTTCATGTTCGAGATGCCGCGTCGCGGGTTCGATGTGACGCGTCGCGGGTTCGATGTGACGCGTCGCGGGCGCGCACGGCGCATCGGTCTCGGACTCGTGGCCGCGCCTGCTGCCGCTCTCGCGGCAAGCGTCGTCTTCTCCGTCGGTCTCGTCCAGCACGGGCTGTTCGGCAGCCAGCCGACGACAAGCACGTCGGTGGGTCCGACAGGACGGGACTACACCCAGAACAGCCAGCGCATCGACATGGACAGGCTGCCGGCGCTGCACCGCCTCCTCCGTGCTATCTAGCCCGTGCAATCTAGCCCGTGTCACTTAGCCCGTTTGAGCTAGCAATTTTCTGTGGCCCTAACTAAACTTCCCTCTGATCGTCATAGCACGTGACGGACGCTCTCCTTTGAGCGTCGGAGCAGAATTAGCGCGCCGCCGTCCCAGGGCTCCCGGCGCAGACCAAACGGAGGGAACAATGCACAGGAAGTTTTGGTTCCTCGTCGCTGCGGCCGTTGCGGTGTTTGCGCTGACGGGTACGGCAGCTGCGATGGGAAGCTCCAGCTCGAACGTCGTTTCGGCGAAGGCGTTCCACATGGCGAACACCTCGCCTAAGCAGCGCGCGGTCAGCCACACGCTGAATTTCGGCATGGAGCAGGACGTCTCCGGCTTCGACAGCCTCAACGCGAACCAGGATCAGTACTGGGCCGTCGTGACGGGCGAGACGCCGGTCATCCGCGGTAACTACATCGTGGACAACAAGGGCAACTATCACTACGACATGGCTACCTCGGTCAAGGCGACGAAGTCCTCGCTCACGATCACGATCCGCCCGGATGCCTACTGGTACTGGCAGAATCATGCGAAGGCGCCCGTGACTGCTGACGACTACATCTACACGTGGCAGCAGATCATGGATCCGAGCAACAACAGCACCTCGACCACGGGCTACAGCAACATCACGAGCGCGACGAAGGTCAGCGCGAAGAAGGTCGTGTTCCACTGGAGCACGCCGTTCGCCGACTACCAGGACCTCTTCGGCTTCATCCTGCCGAAGGCCGCGTTCAAGACGTGGGACGGGCACGGCGGCTTCAACAGCGCGTGGACGAACTGCGTCTGCAGCTACTCCGGAGACCCGGTCTCGGACGGTCCGTACTACCTCGACTCGTACACGGTCGGTGGCGGCGTCACGATCAAGCCGACCCCGGCAGCGGACTGGTACGGCCACGCCCCGGCGCTCACGACGGTGAACTTCAAGCTCATCACCGACAACAACGCCGAGTACACCGCGTACAACGGTGGCGAGATCGACGCTATGGCGCCGGCTCCCAACCCGTCGCTCTCGCAGTACGTCCACAGGGGCGGCACGGTGTACAGCGTCCTCCCGAGCTTCACGCAGGAGCATCTCGACATCAACCTCAAGGGCGATAGCGACCACTCCTCGCCGAACGGCACGGCGCTCCTCAAGAACGTCTGGATGCGCCAGGCCATCATGGAGGGCATCAACCGGCAGGGCATCATCAACGCCGTGTTCACCGGCATCGCGAAGGGCCTCAAGCCCCTCAACAACCCGGTGTGGAACCTCGGCACGAACGCCACCGGTGCTAACGCCTGGATGGCGAAGTACAACTACAACCCGAGCGGCGCGATCGCGATTCTGAAGAAGCACTGCACGGGTGGCCCGACGAAGGCGAGCAAGAGCAACTCGAAGATCTGGACGTGCGCCGGTCATCAGGCATCGTTCAACTTCAAGACGACGACGCGGGACACGCGTTACACGAGCTCCGCGATCATCAAGGCGAACCTTCAGGCGATCGGCATCAAGATCACCGATAGCCACATTCCTTCCGGCACGTTCTTCGGTAGCGTCACGCCGGGCAAGGACTTCGACATCGCCGAGTACGCGTGGGTCGGTGGAGTCGATCCGTCCGGATTCGACGCGATCTACCAGTGCCAGAAGCCGGCACAGAACCTCGGTGGCCAGAACTACAAGAACTTCTGCAACGCGCAGGTTGACAGCCTCATCAAGCAGGGTGAGGGCCAGCTCAACGCCACCAAGCGGACGGCGGAGTACCAGAAGATGGCCAAGATCGTCAGCGCCAACGTCCCGATCATCCCGCTCTACGGATCGCCGACGTTCCTGATCTACAACAACCAGCTCAAGGGCATGAACACGGCCAACAACCCGACTCAGGTTGGCCCGACCTGGAACATCGAGACCTGGCACTGGTAGGCCACTAGTCTCAAGTAGTTAGATCCAAGCAGTGGGCTCGCACCTCCGGGTGCGGGCCCACTTGCATTACATTCTGGTTCGACGCGAGAGATCGAGAGAGGAGAGAGAAAGCTGTGGTCACCTACATCATCCGAAGGATCCTCTACAGCATCCCGGTGCTGTTCCTCTCGACGTACCTCAGCTTCTTGTTCGTCTCGTTCGCCGGCGATCCGACGGCGAACCTGCGCGCCAACCCGCGCCTCTCGCTGAACACGCTCCACAACGTCATCATCCAGAACCACCTCAACGTCACGCCGTTCATCCGGTACTTCTACTGGGTGCGTGACGTCTTCGAGCATGGGTTCGGCAACTCGCTGCTGACGAGTCGCGCGATTTGGCCCGACCTCTCGACCGCGATGTGGAATTCCGCGCAGTTCCTTCTTATCGCCTGGGTTCTCGCGCTCGTGGTCGGCTGCACCGTCGGCATCTACTCGGCGATCAGGCAGTACTCCGCCTTTGACTACACGTTCACGGCGGTGAGCTTCCTCGGCTTCGCCATGCCGACGTTCCTGCTCGCGCTGCTGCTCCAGATCGGGGCCACCGACTTCTACAACTGGGCAAACATCCGAATCTTCTACGTCTCGGGACTCAACTCGGGGATCACCGGCGCGACGTGGTCCTGGGACCGCCTCCAACACATCACGCTGCCGGTGATCACGATCGCAACGATCAGCTTTGCGGTCTACAGCCGCTACATGCGTGCGTCGATGCTCGACGTGATCAACAGCGACTATGTCCGCACGGCCCGTGCCAAGGGCGTCCCGGAGTGGCGCGTCGTCTCGCGCCACGTCGTGCGGAACGCGCTCATCCCGCTCGTCACGATCGCCGCTCTCGACGTCGGCGGTATCCTTGGCGGCGCGATCATTACCGAGACGATCTTCACGATCTACGGGATGGGCTACTACTTCAACCAGGCGCTCACCGCCTCCGACACGTACCAGGTGATGGCTTACCTCGTGGTCGTGGCCGTCTTCATCATCATCTTCAACCTTATCGCAGACGTTCTCTACGGCGTCCTCGATCCGCGGATCCGGTATGACTGAGTCGATCGTTCCAGGTCCCGATACTCCCGGGGCCGCGCTCCCGAACCCGATGATGGACGGCGAGATCCTCGCGCCCGTGGGGTCCGCTTCCGACGCGTCGGGCACTGCGGCGGCAGGCCTCGAGCTCGAGGCGCGCAGCCAGTGGTCGTATGCGCGGAGCCGCTTCTTCCGGCACCGCATGGCCCTCATCGGCCTCGTCGGCCTCGCGATCATCTTCGGCGCGGGACTCCTCGCGCCTCTCATCGCGCCGTACAGCTACAGCGCAATCGACCTATCGCTCGTCTACCACGCCCCGATGCACGGGCACTGGTTCGGTACCGACAACCTCGGGCGCGATCTGTTCAGCCGGACGCTCTACGGGATCCGAACCTCGCTCGAGGTCGGCGTCTTCGTCGCCGCGCTCTCGACCTTCATCGGCCTTTTCGTCGGTGCGATCGCCGGCTACTACGGCGGCATCACCGACAACCTGCTCATGCGCCTCACCGATCTCGTCCTCACGCTGCCGTTTCTCGCGATCCTCCTGACCATGGCGGCCCTGCTCCACGGCAACACGCCGGTGAAGATCTCGCTCATTCTCGCAGCGCTCTTCTGGACGGGCATCGCGCGCGTCGTCCGCGGTGTCTTCCTCTCATTGCGCGAGAAGGAGTACGTCGAGGCGGCGAAAGCCTCCGGTGCCGGAGACGGCCGGATCATCTTCCGGCACATACTCCCGAACACGCTCGGCCCCGTCGTCGTCAACGGCACGCTCGCCGTCGGCACGGCGATCCTCACCGAGGCCGCAATCTCGTTCCTCGGTCTCGGGATCCAGGACCCGTTGCCTTCCCTCGGCGCACTCGTCGCGCAAGGCAAGGCGTATCCGGCGGCGTGGTGGCTCACCATCTTCCCCGGCGTGATGATTGTTCTCATCGTCCTTTGCGTCAACTTCGTCGGTGACGGGTTGCGCGACGCACTCGACCCACAGCAGCGGATTCGTGCCTGAGCCGCTTCTCTCGATTCGCGACCTCGTAGTCGAGTTCAAGACCGAGGACGGCGTCGTCCATGCCGTCGACGGGATCTCGTACGACGTCATGCCGGGCGAGATCCTCGGGATCGTCGGCGAGTCGGGCTCTGGCAAGAGCGTCAGCACGATGTCGCTGCTCGGGCTGATCCCCCAGCCTCCGGGACGGATCGCGAGCGGCACTGCGATGTTCAAAGGCCAAGACCTGCTCAAGCTGAAGAAGAAGGAGCTGAGGGCGTTTCGCGGCAAGGAAGTCGCGATGATCTTCCAGGACCCGATGACGTCGCTGAACCCGGTCCTCACGGTCGGCGACCAGCTCAGCGAGGCGATCACGACCCACTTCCCCAGGATGAAGTCCCGCGAGGTGCGCGAGAAGGTGGTCGACCTTCTCGACCGCGTCGGCGTCCCGAACCCGAAGACGCGCTTCTACCAGTACCCGCACGAGTTCTCGGGTGGCATGCGCCAGCGCGCGATGATCGCGATGTCGATCGCCAACTCGCCGTCGCTACTCATCGCCGACGAACCGACGACCGCGCTCGACGTGACGATCCAGGCGCAGGTGCTCGAGGTGATGAAGAAGGTCATGGCCGATTCCAAGTCTGCGACGATCCTCATCACGCACGACCTCGGCATCGTCGCCGAGCTGTGCGACCACGTCATCGTCATGTACGCCGGTCACATCGTCGAGAGCGGCGACGTCAACACGATCTTCCGGGCGCCGCGGCACCCGTACACGATCGGGCTGATGAACAGCCTGCCGAAACTCACGGGTGACGATGACCGGCTCGAGCCGATCCCCGGCGCACCGCCGTCACTCATCAACCTGCCGACCGGTTGTCCGTTCCATCCCCGGTGCTTCCTCTCGCAGGGGCGGGAGAAGTGCCAGACCGACCTTCCGGCATCGTCAACGTAGAGAGCGCCGAGCACGCCGCTGCCTGCCACTTCACCGAGGAGCTCATCGGCTACAAGTCGAAGTACTCGGAGGGAGCAGCGTGAGCGAGGTCACCGCAGAACCCAATGAGACTGGGGCGGACGCGGTTCCGGCGGTCGCCGACGCGAAGATCCACGAGCGCGCCGCGCTCGGCGAGGAAATCCTCCGTGTCGAGGACCTCTACAAGCACTTCCCGATCCGCGCCGGACTCTTCAAGCGCACCGTCGGCCAGATCCACGCTGTCGACGGGGTCGACCTGTCCGTGAAAGCGGGCGAGACGCTCGGTCTAGTCGGTGAGTCAGGCTGCGGGAAGACGACGCTGTCGCGGACGCTCATCAAGCTCATCGACCCGACGGCCGGCCGCGTCATCTTCAACGGTCGCGACATCACGAAGTTCAGCCGGAGCGAGATGCGCGAGGTGCGCGGGGAGATGCAGATCGTCTTCCAGGATCCGTATGCGTCGCTCAATCCGCGCATGACCGTCCGCGACATCATCACCGAGCCGCTGCGCATTCGCGGCGTGCACCGTGGCGCACAGGTGCGTGGCCGGATCGACGAGTTGCTGCGCACGGTCGGACTCTCCCCCGAGCATGCGAACCGCTTCCCGCACGAGTTCTCGGGCGGCCAGCGTCAGCGCATCGGCGTTGCGCGCGCTCTCGCGCTCAACCCGCAGCTGATCCTCCTCGACGAGCCTGTCTCGGCGCTCGACGTGTCGATCCGTGCGCAGGTCGTCAACCTGCTCGCGTCGCTGCAGACCGACTTCGGCCTGACGTACATCTTCGTCGCACACGACCTCTCGGTCGTCCGCCACGTGTCCGACCGCGTCGCCGTCATGTACCTCGGCAAGATCGTGGAGATCGGCGACAAGCACGAGATCTACGAGAGTCCGTCGCATCCGTACACGCAGGCGCTGCTCTCCGCCGTGCCGATCGAAGAGCCGGGCCAGCGCGGCAAGCGCCAGCGGATCGTGCTCGAGGGCGACGTGCCGAGCCCGGCGAACCCGCCATCCGGCTGCCGCTTCCGCACCCGTTGCTGGAAGGTCCAGGACATCTGCTCGACGGAGGAGCCGGCTCTCATCGATCGCGGCACCGGCCACCCGACCGCGTGCCACTTCGCTGAGATCGTCAAGCCGCTCGACATCTCTGGGGCGCCGGACCCGGCACCCGTCGGCAGCTAGTCCCGGTCGGGCCCTCGAGCAGTAGCCGCCGCGGCGCTCGCGGTGCGCAGCGACGAAAAACAGAAGCGGCGGCCTAGGGCCGCCGCTCGAGGACACTCCGCCGCAAGGTGATTGCCGTCAGCCCCGAGCGAAAGTCAAGGTGATCTTCGCTCGGGGAGCGGCGTTCGCTCGTCCCCCAATTGGGGTATCTGGCGAATTGGTGACCGCGCGGGTTGCTGCTGCGGAAAAGTCCCGATTCCGGCCGCTTGCAGGGCCGGTATCAAAGGCTCCATGGCCGTTTCCGCATCCAGCGCAACCCGTACGTTTGCCCTGTTCGGCGCCGAACCGGAGCCAGGCGGGCTAGCCGAAGCAGTCGTCGCCGCGCTCGGCGCGCGCGGCTTCTCGACCGCCGCGTCCGCGAACGAGGCGGCGATCGTTCTCAACCTCGTTGACCGGGACGAGCCGCGCCCATTCCGCCGCAAGGCGCGCGGCACGTTTGTCGCGGCGCTGTGGAGCCTGCCGGAGATGCCCGAGGATCCGCTCTCGGCGACGTATCCGATGCTCGTCCGCGCCCTCGCCAACATCAGCCTCTGCCACGTTCCGGGCAAGGGTGTCCTCTTCACGACGATGGAGCGCGGCAACTACCTCGTCCCCGAGGGGCCGGAGCTCGCGGCGCAGGTCGTCAAGCGCCTCGAGCCGCTCGCCACGTCGACGCTCGTTATCGACAACGACTTCCGGCCGGACCTCGAGCCGGAGCTCTGGGACGGAGACGAGCACACGCGCGAGATCGCCGCGGTCGGCAAACGGCTCGACGGGCTCGGCCTTCTCCCCGCGCCGTTCCCCGTAGAGGAGCTCGTGAGCGCGGACGACCTGCGCCGGATCAAGCGCCTCTACGCGATCGGCGGCCTCTCGTACGGGAACCTCTCCCAGCGCAAGGACGCTGACCGCTTCTGGATGAGTGCGAGCGGCGTCGACAAGGCGAACCTCCACGAGCCGGCGCGCGACATTCTCCTCGTCTCGGGGTACGACGCCGCGAACAGCCAGATCGTGCTCAGCGTGCGGCCCGACCTCGAGCCGCGCCGCGTTTCCGTCGACGCGATCGAGCACTGGATGATTTACCGCGAGAACCCCGAGGTTGGCGCGATCCTCCACGTGCACGCATGGGTGGAGGGGATCGAGGCGACCGAGATCAACTTCCCGTGCGGGACGGAGGAGTTGGCCTCGAGTGTCGCCGCTCTTGTGGCTGCGGCGCCCGACCCGGCTCACGCCATCGTCGGGCTCCGTAACCACGGGATCACCGCGACCGGTGAGAGCTTGACGGAGATCCTCGACCGCATCGAGCCGACGCTCCTGCGGCAAGTTCCGATGTCGTAGCTCGCGAGTCCTGCCGACTCCGCTTAGACGAGAGCCGCGGAGGATTGCTCGAGGTTCTCGAGCAGGCTCCAGCGCTCGTCGACGTGCTGCTGCACCTGCGCGACGTCCGCTTCGGTGAGGTGCGCGAAGCGGCCCTGCGTGGAGAGGAACTCGCCGACCGGAAGCACGTGCTTCGGCTTTTGCGTGATCTTCCAGACGCCGCCGTCGACCTCGACGCAGCGGGAAGTAGTGCGAGTCGATCGCGCGGTGAACGATCTCGACGGTGTCGCCGGTCGGGTAGCGCCAGCCGGGCGGGCACGCGCCGAGGCGTGGAGGAAGCGGAAGCCCTCGATGTCGCGCGGCGCGCTCGACCTTCGCGCGGAAGTCCTTGAGCAGCGGCACCGAGCCGGCGGCGAGCGTGCGACGTACGGGATCGCCGTGCGCGGCCATGATCCGGTCGATGTCCTTCTTGCGGCCGCTCGCGCGGCGCGGCGGACGGCGTCGTCGTCGTCCACGCGCCCTCAGGCGTCGCCGCCGGACTTCTGGACGCCGGTGTTCATGTACGCCTCGTTGTCGTTGAGGACGTAGATGATGTCCTCGTTCCGCTCGGCCGCCGCTGAGACGGTCGAGAAGCCGATGTCGTTCGTCGAGCCGTCGCCGCCCCAGACGACGACGTGCGTGTCGCCGAGGCCGCGCTGGCGCAGCGCCGACTTGATCCCCGACGCCTCGGCGGCGGCGGAGGCGAACGGCGCGAGCGAGACGGAGACGCCGAAGGAGCTCACGGGCCAGGCGCCGGTGATGATCGACCAGCACGAGGCGGGGATCACGAGCACGATCTTCGCGGTCGGGCGTCGCCGCCGTGAGCGCGCCGAGGAAGTGGCGCATGTTGATCGCCGGGCCGCAGCCGGCGCACGCGGCGTGGCCGGGGTAGATGAGCTGCTCCTCGTTGAGGACGTCGTCGAGCCAGACGGCCATCGTTATGCCTCCACTCCGAGATAGACGGCTTCACGGCCGGTGGCGGCGAGCGCGTTCCGGAGCGTGTCCGGCGTCACGTCGCTGCCGCCGAGCCCGCAGAGGACGTCGGTGGCGGGGATCCCGTAGGCGCGAACGTCCTCGCCGAGCGGCCCGACGGTGCCGAACGCGGGCGCGCGGTCGATGACGCAGACGTGGGAGACGTTCGCGAGCGCGGCGGCGAGCTCGTCGCCGGGGAAGGGGCGGTACGCGTGGACGCGGGCGACGAGCAGCGGCTCGTCGTCGTGGAGCAGCTCGCGCGCCGTCTCGCCGATCGTCCCGATCGTGACGATCGCGCGTGTCGGCGTTCGGGTCGCCGCTCAGCTCGACCGACGCGACCTTCTCCCGTCCGAAGATCCGCTGGAATTCGGCGGCGCCTCGGCGAGCAGCGCGCGCGTGCGGTTGTGCGCCTCGGCGACGCGGCGCTGGTACGTCGCGTACTCGGTCGGCTCCGGCACGCCGCTGTAAGCGCGCGGCTTCAGCGGGTCGAACATCCACTCCTCCGGCGGGTCGGAACGGCGGCAGGAACTCGTCCACGGCCTCCTGGCTCGGGACGTCGACCGACCTCGGCCGTGTGCGAGACGAGGAACCCCTCGGCGCAGACGAGCACCGGCAGCATCGCCTCTTCGGCGATTCGGTAGGCGCAGAGGATGCTGTCGAGTAGCTCCTGCGCCGAGGAGCAGTAGAGCTGGATCCAGCCGGTGTCGCGCTCGCTCATGCTGTCGGCGAGGTCGGGCTCGAGGCTCCACGGCGCGACGATCGAGCGGTTGACGTTGACCGCGACGAGCGGCGTGCGCTCGCGCGAGGCGCGATGGAGCTGCTCGTGCGAGTAGAGGAGACCCTGCGAAGACGTCGCGGTGAACGTGCGCGAGCCGGTCGCGCTCGGCCGCGAGGGCATAGCCGAACATCGAGTGCTCGCTCTCGAGGTTCGCGAACACCATGTCGTCGCGGCTCGGCGACGTAGTCGGCGAGCCGCTCGACGATCAGCGTCTGCGGCGTGATCGGGTAGCACGCGATCTGCTGCACGCGGGCGAGGACGGCCGCCGACGGCGGCGGCCTCGTTGCCCGTGAGAACGGTGCGTCCGACGGGAAGCTTTCCGCTCATACGAGCACCTCCTCCATCTCGATCGCGTTCTTGACCGGGCAGACGTCCTGGCAGATCCCGCAGCCCTTGCAGTGGTCGAAGTCGATGACCATCGTCCCGTCGACGCGCCGCATCGCGCCTTCCGGGCAGAAGAGCGCGCAGAGACCGCAGACGTTGCACGC
This sequence comes from uncultured Actinomycetes bacterium, assembly GCA_963767525.1. Taxonomy (GTDB): domain Bacteria; phylum Actinomycetota; class Thermoleophilia; order Gaiellales; family Gaiellaceae; genus Palsa-739. The sequence continues at coordinate 254,998 of CAVYEH010000001.1, read as the reverse complement.
CTCGAGGAGCGCCGGCCGCTCGAGCGACCACGAGCCGGTGTGGTTGTCCGCGCGACGTCGTGACGCTGACGGCGAACTGCGGCAACGGCGGCCGTGCGCGCGACCGGCTCGGGCTCGTAGAGCGTGTCGGCGGCGACGGTGTGCTGGCAGTGGCACCGCTCGTAGCCCTCGCGGGCCGCGACGACGTTCGGCTCGGCGATCTTGCCGCCCATCCGGCCGCGGATCGCCTGCTCGAGGATACTCGAGCCCGTCAGGCAGGAGGAGCTTGACCGCAGCACCGAGCACGGCGACGTTCCCCATCGGCCGCCCTTCGGCGGAGAGGATCCCGTGCTTGCGCGCGATGACCGAGCCGGGGACGTGCGCGACGCGCCAGTCGCCGCGGTGGGGGAAGCGCTCCTCGCGGTTGACGAGCAGCAGCCCGCCGGGCCGGAGGGTCGCCACGGTGCGCGCGGCCGGAGGAGACGTCGAGATCGCGACGAGGACGTCGCACTCGCGCACCTTGTAGCGGCGGCGGATCGGCTCTTCGTCCCAGCGCAGGAACGCGGAAATCGGCGCGCCGCGGCGCTCCGCCTTGAACTCCGGGAAGCTCTGCACCCAGTAGCCGGCGCGCGCGAACGTGTCTGCGAGCAGCTGCGACGCGAGAACGACTCCCTCTCCGCCGCGACCGGTGATCAGCATCTCTTGCATGCCCCGATCCTCGTCCCGCGCGCGCGCAACGGCATCGGGGAATTACGCCCCGGGGCCGAGGGATTTTCCGAAGCTGCGGGCTAGAACAGGCCGACCGTGCGGCCGTCAGGGCCGAGGTCGATGTCGAACGCCGCGGGATGTTTCCCGAGCCCCGGCATCGTCTGCATGTCCCCGCACAGCGCGACGAGCCAGCCGGCGCCCGTGTACGCGCGGATGTCGCGCACCGGCACCGTGAAGCCCGTCGGCGCGTTCTTGAGCTTCGGATCGTGCGAGAGGGAGAGATGGGTTTTTGCCATGCAGATCGGCAGACCGCCGAGCCCTTGCTTGGAGTACCGCTCCGCCGCCTTCTTCGCGGCGGGGAGCAGCTCGATCCCGTCGGCGCCGTACACCTTCGTCGCGATCGCGTTGATCTTGTCCGCGATCGGCAGGTCGAGCGGATAGACCGGCTCGAACGTCGATGGCTGGCTCGCCGCCTCGGCGACGGTCTCCGCGAGCGCCGTCGCTCCCGCGCCGCCGCGCCCGAAGCCGTCGTTGATCTCGGCCGCCCACGCGCCGTGCTCGAGCGCGAGCTTGCGCACGGTGTTGAGCTTCTGCTCGGTGTCGTCGGGAAAGGCGTTGACCGCGACAACCGCGTTGAGCCCGAACGTGCGGGCGATGCCGAGATGCCGCTCGAGGTTCGCGATGCCCGCCTCGAGATCGCCGTCGCCGTGGTGCTCGAGGGCGCGGACGGTCGCGACGAGGACGACCGCGCTCGGCGTGAGGCCCGCGGTGCGCGCGACGATGTCGAGGAACTTCTCCATGCCGAGATCCGACGCGAAGCCGCCCTCGGTGACGACGAAGTCGGCGAGCTTGAGCCCCATCCGCGTCGCGACGAGCGAGCTGTTGCCGTGCGCGATGTTCGCGAACGGCCCGCAATGGACGAACGCCGGCCCGCCCTCGAGTGTCTGGACGAGGTTCGGCTTGATCGCCTCCTTCAGGAGCACCGTCATCGAGCCCGCGGCGCGGAGTTCCTCGGCCGTGACCGGCTCGCCGTCGTACGTCTGGCCGACCGTGATCGCGCCGAGCCGCGCGCGCAGATCCTCGAGGTCGCGCGACATCGCGAGGATCGCCATGACCTCGGACGCAGCGGTGATGTCGAAGCCCGTCTCGCGCGGAATCCCGTTGATCTTCCCGCCGAGCCCGGTCACGATCTGGCGGAGCGAGCGGTCGTTCATGTCGAGGCAGCGCCGCCATGTCACTGTGAGCGGGTCGATGCCGAGCGCGTTCCCCTGGAGGATGTGCGCGTCGAGCATCGCCGAGAGGAGGTTGTTCGCCGCGGTGATGGCGTGGAGGTCGCCGGTGAAGTGGAGGTTGAGATCCTCCATCGGCACGACCTGCGCGTGCCCGCCGCCCGCCGCGCCGCCCTTGATCCCGAAGACGGGACCGAGTGACGCCTCGCGGAGACAGACGAACGCCTTCCGGTCGATCGCCGCGAACCCTTGCGCGAGCGACACCGCGGTCGTCGTCTTGCCCTCGCCCGCCGGGGTCGGCGTGATCGCCGTGACGGCGATGAGCTTGCCGTCGGGCGTGTTCGCGAGGCGGTCGAGGACGGCGTGGGAAACCTTGGCCTTGTACCGGCCGTACGGCTCGAGCTCGTCTTCCTCGATTCCGGCGGCTTCGGCGACTTCTGTGATGGGGCGCAGCTTCGCGGCTTGCGCAATTTCAAGGCTCGACTGCGGGCTATCGGATGTTTGGCTCATGCGTCGAGTGTTGCACGGACGACGTAGGCTGGTGTCGTGGAATCGACCATGTGGGCCGTGCGGAAACTACGGGCCGAGCCGGGACTCGACCTCGTCGAGGTTCCTGTCCCGGCGATCGCCGACGACGAGGTTCTCGTGCGCGTCGAGGCGGCGAGTATTTGCGGCACCGATCTCCATATCTTCCAGTGGGATCCGTGGGCGCAACGCCGGATCAAGCCGCCGCTGACACTCGGGCACGAGTTCGCGGGGACGATCGTCCAGACGGGCGCATTCGTGCGCGACGCGAAGGTCGGCGACTACGTGTCGGCCGAGAGCCACGTCACGTGCGGGCACTGCGTCAACTGCCGCACGGGGCGCGCGCACATGTGTGAGTTCACCGAGATCCTCGGCGTCGAGCGCGACGGCGCGTTTGCCGAATACGTCGCGATTCCCGAGTCGGTCATCTGGCAGAACGACCGGGCCAAGCTGCCGCCCGAGATCGCAACGCTGCAGGAGCCGTTCGGAAACGCGGTCTTCGCCCTCAGCCACGCCGACCTCGCCGGCAAGACAGTCGCGATCTCGGGGTGCGGCCCGGTCGGTCTGTTCAGCGTCGGGATCGCGCGCGCCTCGGGCGCCGCGCGCATCCTCGCCTCCGACACGCGCTCGTTCCGGCTCGGCCTCGCGCGCACGATGGGAGCGGACGCGACGATCGACGCGAGCGCCGTGGGAGACATCGTCGAGGCGTTCGCCGCAGAGAACGAGGGCGAGCACCCCGACGTCGTCTTCGAAATGTCGGGCGCGGTCCCGGCGATCGCCGACTCGTTCCGCATCGCGCGCAACGGCGGCCGCGTGATCCTCTTCGGGATCCCCGCGCATCCCGTCGAGATCGACGTCGCCGAGGCGCTCATCTTCAAGAACCTCGACGTATCGGCGGTGAGCGGGCGACAGGTCTGGAACACGTGGTACCGGACACGCAACCTGCTCGAGCACGGGATCGTCGAGCTCCGGCCGCTCATCACGAGGGAGGTCGGGCTCGACGAATACGGAGAAGCGTTCGACCTTCTCGCGAGCGGCGACGCCTGCAAGATCATCGTGCGGCCGCAGGCGACGACATCGGAGACGGTGGGGGCGGCCGCGGAGGCGGCAGCGTGACGACGCTCGACGACGCGCTCCGCGGCGAGCTCGACGGCTTGCGCGAGGCGGGGACGTACAAGAAGTTCAACGTCCTCGAGTCGCCGCAAGGCCCGCTCGTACAGATGGCCGGCCGCGGTGACGTCATCGTCCTCTCGTCGAACAACTACCTCGGCCTCGCCGATCACCCCGACGTGATCGAGGCGGGCGTCGAGGCCCTCCACCGCTACGGCGCGGGAACGGCGTCGGTGCGATTCATTTGCGGCACGTTCGCGCCGCACCTCGAGCTCGAACACGACCTCGCCGAGCTGTCTGGGACGGAGGCGGCGCTCACGTACGTCTCGTGCTGGAACGCGAACGAGGCCGCCATCCCGTCGCTCGCCGACCCGAAGACGGTGATCATCTCCGACGAGCTCAACCACGCCTCGATCATCGACGCGGTGCGGCTCTCGAAGCCCGAGCGGAAGGCGGTCTACAAGCACTCCGACATGGGCGAGTTACGCGCGGCGCTCGAGTCGTGCGAGAAGGGCCAGCGGAAGCTCGTCATCACCGACGGCGTCTTCTCGATGGAGGGCGACCTCGCGAAGCTGCCCGACATCCTCGAGCTCGCGCGCGCGCACGACGCAGTCGTGATAGTCGACGACTCGCACGGCGTCGGCGTCGTCGGTGACACAGGGCGTGGCGTGGCCGAGCACTTCGGCGTCCTCGGCGAGGTCGACGTGATGACCGGGACGCTCGGCAAGGCGCTCGGAGGCGCGGCGGGCGGCTACGTCGCGTCGTCGGAGGAGGTGTGCGACCTGCTCGCGCAGCGCTCGCGGCCGCAGCTGTTCTCGAACGCGCTGCCGCCGACCGTTGCGGCGTCGGCTCGCGCGGCGGTTCGCGTGATGCTCGCGCATCCCGAGCGCGTGACGAAGCTCCACGAGAACACGCGCTGGTTCCGCGGCGCGCTGAAGAACGCCGGCTTCGCGCCGCTCGACGGCGAGGCCGCGATCATCCCGATCATCGTCGGCGAGACGGCCCGCGCGATCGAGCTGTCCGCGAAGCTCCTCGACCGCGGCGTCTTCGTCACCGGCTTCGGCTTCCCGGTCGTCCCGGAGGGAACCGCGCGGATCCGCGTGCAGATGTCCGCCGCGCACGAGCGCGAGCACCTCGAGCGCGCGCTCGAGGCGTTCGTCGAGGTCGGCCGCGAGAGCGGTCTCCTCAGCTGACCGCGAGCTGCACCGCGACGAAGATCACGTAGAGCGCGATCAGCGTGGCTCCGGCGATGCGTCCGCCGCCCGAGCGGCGGCCAAAGAGGACGACAGCGACGACGGTCATCGCGAGCAGCCACGCAAGGTTGAACTTGTCGAGGCGCGAGAAGGCGGCGATGCTGCCGAGCGCCGCGGGCAGCGCGAGTCCGGCGACGACGTTGATCGAGTTCGAGTTGAGCGTCTCGCTCATGAGCGCCGAGCCGCGCCGCGCGAGGCCGAAGCGCACTCCCGTCCACGCGTTCGGCAGGCTCGTGAGCACCGCGAGGACGAGCACGCCGACGAGGTACGGAGGAATCGACCAGGCCTGCCCGAGGTCGGTCGCCGCGCGGACCGCGCCGATGCTCCCGCCGACGATGAGGACGAGCGCGGCGGCGAGGACGAGCACGAGCCGGCGGGACTCGCGCAGGACGTCGACCGCTCGCTCGCGGGGATGCTCCGGCGGCTCGCCGCGACCGAGGAGGAAAACGTAAGGGACGGCGACGAGCGCGATGAGGATGATGCCGACCCATCCGCCGATCCATCCGGCGACGACCGCAAGGGAGACGACGACGAACCAGAGGCCGGCGAACGCCTCGAGCTTCGAGTGCGTCGTGCCGTGCGCGTACCCGGGCGACGATGACGGCACTCAACCCGAGCATCGCGGCGAGGTTGAAGACGTTCGACCCGACGACGACGCCGACCGCGACGGAGCTCTGGTGCGAGACGAGCGCGACGATCGCGGACGAGAGCTCGGGCGCGTCGGCGGCGAGCGCGGTGAGCAGGCCGAGCAGCGTCTCGGGCAGGCCGAGCCGCTCGCCTATGAGATCGAGCCGGCGCGCGAAGACGGACGCCGCCCAAAGCATGAGCGCGATCGAGGCGAGAAAGACGGGGATGGCGGCTGCAGGCGTCATAAATCGATGCCGACCAGTCTTCCCGGCACACCGCCTCTGAGGCTAACGCATCGGAATGCGCGATCATCAGGGCGTGATCGTCTCCCTTCACGTCGCGACCGGCGCTGCGGCGGGTGCACTCGTCCGCTCACGGCCGCTTGCGCTGCTGCTCGGACCAGTCGTCCACCTCGCGGGCGACCGCGTGCCGCACGACGACATCGACAGCCTCGGCTTCGAGATCGGCAGTGGTCTCGCGGCGCTCGCGCTGCTCGCCGCGCGTCGCGGTCCGTTCGATCCCGCGGTGCTCGGCGGCGCTGCTGCGGCGGCGCCGGACCTCGAGCATCTCGTGCCGTGGTTGCGGCCGGGCGGAAGGAAGCTCTTCCACCGCGACGGAGACGTCCATCGCGGGATCTCGACCGGGGTGCAGCTTCTCGCCGCCGCCGCGATCGTCGGGTTCCTCGTCAGAAGGCCGCGCCGGTGAAGGTCGGCGTCGTCGTCCCGTACTCGTGGTCGTTCGGCGGCGGCGTCGTCGATCACGCCGAGGCGCAGCGGCGCGCCCTCGAGGCGATCGGGATCGAGACCCGCCTCCTCATCGGCAACGACCCGCCGGGCTCGTTCAGCCGCATCCTCCACCCGCGCACCGGGCGGCTCGGGGAGCCGCCAGAGGGCGTCATCCCGCTTGGCCGTTCGGTCGTCGTTCCCGGCAACGGCGCGCTGTCCAATCTCGTCCTCAGCCCGGCGACGCTGCCGCGGCTGCGGCGCGTGCTCGCAACCGAAGGGTTCGATCTGATCCACGTCCACGAGCCGCTTGCGCCGATTCTCAGCCCGGCGGCGCTTGCGATGTGGAACGGGCCGGCGGTCGGGACGTTTCACGCCGCCGGCGACTCGGCGTGGCGGCCGTACGCGGACGCGATCTTCGGCTTCGTCGCCGACCGCCTCGATCTGAAGATCGCCGTCTCGAGCCAGGCGCTGCGCGCCGCCGTCGCGCACACGCCCGGGCCGTACGAGCTGATCCCGAACGGCGTCGATCTGCCGCCCGAGCGCGACGCCGCCGGCCGCGAGAACAGGATCGTCTTCCTCGGCCGCCACGACCCGCGCAAAGGCCTTCCCGTCCTGCTCCGCGCGTGGCCGCGCCTCAGCCGCAGCGGGCTCCGCCTGCGCGTGATCGGGGCGGACCCGCTGGCCGTCAGGCTCCTCATGACCCGCCAGGGCCGCCTCCACGAGGACTCGATCGACGTGCTCGGCTACATCTCGGACGACGACCTGACCGAGGAGCTCGCGACCGCGAAGCTCCTCGTCGCGCCGTCGCTCGGCAACGAGAGCTTCGGGATGATCCTCACGCGGGCGTTCGCATGCAGTTGCCCCGTCGTCGCCTCCGACATCCCCGGCTACGCGGAAGTCGTCACGCCGGAGACGGGCGCGCTCGCACCGCCCGACGACCCCGACGCGCTCGCCGCGACGATCGAGGCGATGCTTGCCGACGAGCCCGCGCGGGTGGAGCGCGGCCGCGCTGCACGGCGGCGCGCGGAGACGGAGTTCGCGTGGCCGCTCCTCGCCCGGCGCCTCGAGGCCTGCTACGAGCGCGTGCTAGCTCGCAACGGTGCTATCAGCGGGTGACCTCACGATTGGCCCGGATGCCGGGCACGGGGATAACACCCCCATCTGGCTCTCAGAGGTCGCAGGACCCTCGGACGCCCTGGACCAGATACAGGGAGGCCGCCAGACGATTTGTTAACGGAATGAAAGGAGTGGCGCGGAACTGCGATTGCTCGATCAGACTGTCGTGATGCGGTGCGGGGTTTGGCTTCTCGTTGTCGGTGTTCTCGCTGCTGTCCTCGGCGCAGCTTCGGCTCGCGCGAGCGACGGTGGAACCACCACGACCACGGGTACGACGACAACAGAAACGACGCCAACAACGACAACGACCACGACCACCACAAGCACCACAACGACAGCTCCAACGACGACTACGCCGCCCCCGTCGTACGCGCCGCTCGCCGCGTCTTCGTTGCCGGCCGGCTGCGTCGGCGCGGGGGTCGCCGCGGTGGTGCTGCCGTCTCACCGGGTCGACGCCGTAGGAGCACCCGTCTCCGACCTCGGCCCGTCCGGCTACCCGGACTCGGCCTCGGTTGTCGCTTTCAGCTCGTCGAGTGTCAGCGGGTCCAAGTGCAACCGTACGCACCTCACGCTGACATCGGTCTCGTTGTTCGCGGGAGCGGTCGCAGCAAGCAAGATCGAGGCGACGAACGGCAGAGGAAGGGTGATCGGACTGGAGGTCTCCGGGGCCACCGTCTTCATCCCGTCGGGACAGACGGTGGCGGTCGGAAACTGGGGACTAGTGACGCGCGGCGCGACGGTCGGACGTGTGACGGCGCCGCTCGTCCTGCGTCTCGTGCACGCCCGCGACTCTCTCCCCGCCGGAACGAGGATCGCCGTCGCCTTCGCTGCCGCTCCACGGTCGCATGCCAGACCGAAGGAGCACGCGTCGGCGCAGAAGCATCGGCGGAGAGCGTCCGCTGGCGCGAAGCGGCGCTCTCGACGAAGGCCGCCGCCCGACTTTCCCGTCACGTTCAACCCGTTTTTGGTCGGCGGCGTGCTGGCTCCGGTCGCGCGGCAGAACCCTGTCATCGCGATCGCGGCGCGCTACCTCGGCATCCCCTACGTGTGGGCCGGCGCGAGGCCGAAGACAGGCTTCGACTGTTCCGGCCTCGTCAAGTACGTATACGCACAACTTGGCGTCACTCTGCCGCACTACGCGGCGGCACAGTGGACCTTCCCGGGTTCCGTTCCCGTTCCGCCGAACCGGCTGCGGCCGGGCGACCTCGTTTTCTTTGTCGGCTCCGACGGCACACGCGAGGAGCCTGGGCACGTCGGGATCTACCTCGGTGATGGGTATCTCATCGACGCCCCGCATACAGGCGCCTTCGTCGAAGTCGACAGCCTCGACGCGCGGTGGTTCGCAAACAATTACGTCGGCGCCAGACGAATCCCCACGCTCGCTGCGACGCAGTCCGTCGGCGACCGTCGGCCCCCAGCCCCGGTCGACGCGGTCGGTCGTCTCTTTCCATCGGTCACGCTCGGCCCCCTCGGCCAAATGGGGACGGCGGCGGTCGCTCCGGCGGGCGCGCCCGCGTCGCGCGGCTCCGTTGCATGGCTAGGAGCAGTTCCCGGCGGCATTGCCCTCGCGCTGCTCTCCGGCGGCATCGTCGCCGCGCTGTTCTCAGGCGGAGCCGTCGCGCTGCTCTTGGGCGGAGCCGTCGCGCTGCTCTTGGGCGGAGCCGTCGCGCTCCGCCGCCGCCCTCACAGTCCTGACTCGGCCACGGACTGACGCGAACTCGGCGTCGCCGACCACGAGGCCGCAGCGAAAGAGAGCAGGTAGATCGCGAGTGCGACGCTGATGATCGCGCTGCTCGGCGGAACGCTGGGGACTTCGTACGCGAGTACGAGTCCGAGCCACAGCGAGGCGACGGCGAAGGCGCTCGACAGGCCAAGCGCGAGGTAGGCGTTCGCCGTCAGCCGGTGGGCGGCGCCGGCCGGGACGGCGATCAGTCCGAGCATGAGCAGCGCACCGATGACCTGCGTGGTCAAAGCGGCATCGACTCCGACGAGCACGAGGAAGCCGGTGCCGAGCGCGGCGACGGGTAGCCCTCGAGCGCCAGCGACGGTGGGATCGATCGTCGCGAACAGCAGTGGCCGCGCGATCACCGCGAGCGCGAGGACGAGTACCGCGCCGACGATCGCTCCGACGTACGCGTCGCCGCTCGAGAGCGAGAAGATCGAGCCGAACAAGGTGCGCGCGGCGACGATGCCGTTGCCGCCGCTACTCGAGCGGTTGAAGACGTCGAGGAAGAAGGCGCCGAGGCCGAGCACCCAGGCGAGGATCGTCCCGATCGCCACGTCGTCGCTCATCGCCCGGTCGCCGAGCGCCGCCAGCAGGATCGCTACAGCGATCGTCGCGGCGTAGAGGCCGAAGCGGATGTCGATGCCCACCGCGACGGCTGCGAGAGCGCCGGTGAAGGCGACATGGCTGAGCGCGTCGCCGGCGAAGACCTGACGGCGCAGAACGACGAAGTAGCCGATGGCGCCGCTCGCGAGCGCGATGGGCGTGCCTGCGAGGAGCGCGAGCCGGATGAACTCCTGGGAGAGCACTTACGTGAGCACTCCCACGGCAGGCCGCCGTATGAGCAGCCGCCCGAACCGTGCGAGCAGATAGATACCGAACGCGAGGCTCGTGACGTAGAAGCCGACCGAGTAGTTCGTGTAGTACGCGAGGCCGAGCCCGACCCACGTGACGAGGAGCGCGATCCCGACGCCGAGGGCGATGCCGAGGCCGATCCGCGCGGTCAACTGCTGCGCCGCCGCGGCCGGCGCGACGAGCAGAGCGAACACGAGGAGCACGCCGGTGATCTGGGCGGTTGCCGCGACGGCGAGCCCTAACACGACGAGGAACGCGACGTCGAGCGCTGCGACAGGCACGCCGCGGGCGCGCGACACGACATCGTCGACCGAGCTCGCGAGCAGCGGCCGACCTGCGACGGCGAGGAAGGCGAGCGTCGCGGCAAGCACGGCAAGCAAGCCGAGAACCTGTGCCGACGTGATCCCGAGGAACGAGCCGAAGAGCAGCGACTCGAGGCTCTCGAGCACGCCACCGTAGAGACTGAGCAGGAGGAAGCCGAGCGCGAAGCCGCCGACCTGGACGGTGCCGACCACGGCGGACTCCTGCGAGGGATCGCGCCGGCTCTGGGTCCGGGAGCCTCCGGCGATTACGCATGCGGCGACGAAGCACGCGCCGAAGTACCCGACCGGCAGCGCCAAGCCGATGAGCGCGGCAGCGGCTGCGCCCGGGAAGGACATGACCGAGAGGGCGTGCGCGGCGAACGTCTGGCGGCGGAGGACGACGAACCAGCCGGTCACCGCCGCGAGCACGGCGACGATCGTCCCCGCCTCGAGGGCCGTGACCATGAACGGGTAGACGAACAGCTGCCGCACGTCCGAGACTACGTTCCAGGTGAGTGCGGGATTCACGAGTGCACGTGGCGGTCGCTGTGGTGTGCGGGCGCCTCCGGCAGGCCGACGACGACGAGCCTCCCGTCGGACGTCCGCAGCACCTCGATCGGGCTCTCGTACAGCGAGCTCAGCGTCTCGTTCGTGATGACCTCCTCCGGCACCCCGGCGACGACGCGGCCGCCGGCGACGTAGACGACGCGGTCGACGTAGGGCAGCAGCGGGTTGACGTCGTGCGCGACGAGCAGCACCGTGATCCCCTGCTCACGGCGGATGCGGTCGACGAGCGCCGAGACTGCGCTCTGGTTCGGGAGGTCGAGACTGTCGAGCGGCTCGTCGAGGAGGAGCAGCAGCGGCGATCCGATCAGCGTGCGCGCGATCAGGAGCCGCTGCTGCTCGCCGCCCGAGCAATCGCCGATCGGGCGCTTCGCGTACGTCGTCGCCCCGACGAGCTCAACAGCCTCGCGGACCCGCTCCCGCGGGCCTTTCTGCCATGGCAGCGGTAGCCCGTACCGGTCGCCGTCGAGGCCGAGACGGACGATGTCGACGCCGCGAATCCGTGTCGTCGAGTCGAAGGCATGGCGCTGCGGCAGGTAGCCGATCTCGGCGGCGCAGGCACCGGGGGAACTGCCGAGCACGGAGACCGTTCCCGCCGCGGGCGCGAGCCGGCCGAGCAGGAGATCGAGCAGCGTCGACTTGCCGCCCCCGTTCGGGCCGAGCACCGCCACGAACTCGCCCGGCTCGATGCGGACGCTCGCGCTGCTCCAGACCACGTGGCCGCCGCGCGCCGCCGTGACGTCGCGCAGCTCTACTGCGGCCGGCTCGGACGGAGCGGCCATGGGCTCACCGCCCGGTGGCGCGATGCAGTGCTGCGACCAGCGCGCGCAGCTGCGCGGACTGCCACTGCTCGAAGTTGTCGCCCGCCGGCGACAGCGTCTCGGTGACGGTCACGATCGGGATGTGCTGCTGGCGGCAGATCGCGTTGATCCGCTGGATGTCCGGCGTGGCGTTCTGGCTGTTGTAGATCCAGACCTTGATCTGCCGGGTCTGCGCCTGGGCGTCCACCGTCTCCTTGTCCTTCGCGCTGATCTCCGTGCCCTCGGCGATGGCCGTGGCGAAGCTGTCCGGCGTGAGGAGCTTGAGCCCGAGCGACGCGCCGAGCGGCTGGAAGATGCTCTCGCTGTACCCGACCGGCACGCCGGAGAACCGCTGCCGGATCTCAGCGCGGAGGTTGTTGTAGCTCGCGAGCGCGGTCGTCTCGAACTGCTGCTTGCGCGTGTCGAAATACGCCTTGTCGCCGGGGTCGAGCTTGTCGTAGGCGGCGACGATCGCCGTGATCACCCGCTGCACGCTGCTCGGCGAGTACCACTGATGCGGGTTGTCGCCCTCCTCCAGTCCGAGCACGGTGCCCGTGTCGAGCGTCGTGCGGCCGGAGACCGCGTTTGCCGAAATCAGCTTCGAGGCCCACGCGTCGTACCCGATCCCGTTCACGATCGCGAGCTGCGCGCCGGCGAGCGTCCGCGCGTCGCTCGCGGTGGGCTCGTACGAGTGGGGGTCGGTGTTCGGGTTGACGATGATGCTCTGCGCCGACGCCTTCGAACCCCCAAGCTGGCTCGCGATGCTGCCCCAGAAGTTCTCTGCGGCGACGACGCGCACCTTCCCGTGCGCGGCCCCCGGGCTCGAGCCGCCGCAGCCGCTCGCGAGGAGGGCGGCGCCTGTCAAGGCCGTAGAAATGAGAATGGTTCTCATTTGCATAACGGCAACCATATAGACGTGGCGGGCGAACCGCAAGACCTCGGCGGACTGCTCGAGCGAAAGGGCGTGCGCCCCACTCCCCGTCGCCTCGAGGTGCTCACGGCTCGCGCGCGAGCACGACGACGTGACCGCGCAGGAGTTCTGGAGCCGCCTGCGCGAGCGCGACCCGCGCACCGGACTGGCCACCGTCTACCGCACACTCGCGCTCCTCAGCGACGCCGGCGTCGTCGACGTCTTCTCGCACCACCCCGGCGAGCAGTCCTAGCGGCTCTGCGGCGAGGCGACCATCACCATCTCCTCTGCGAGCGCTGCCACCGCGTCGTGGAGGTAGAGGAGTGCGATCTCGACGAGTGGCTCAACGACGTGGCGCAACGGCACGGCTTCGTGACGACCGACCACCGCGTCGAGATCACCGGCCGCTGCCCCGAGTGCCACAGCTAGAAGCTGCTCTACGACGGCCGTGCAAGGCCGCGAAGGCCATGAGTGGGCCGAATCGCTCATCGCGACCAGCTCCGCTGTCTACCCAATCCCTGGACGCTAACCAGCGAGCCGCGTCGCGCCGGCGTACCGCATCACCCGCGGCCCGATGATCTCGCAGCAAGCGGCTCGGCGTTCTCGACGACCAGCTCGCCGTTCTCACTCAGCTCCTCGATCGCTGCGTCGACGCGATTACGCACCTCGAGTACGCCCGCGCGCAGGCCGAGTTCGTCGAGGCGCACGGCGAGGCGCTTCATGTTCATCACGTAGTAGTAGAGCGAGTCGACGTCGGGGCCGTACGACTCCGCGAGATGCAGGTCGATGAGCCCGCGTGACGCCTTCGCGCGGCGCACGAGCCGGTCGGCCATGTCCATGTAGTAGATCGCGAGGCCGAGGAACCGTTCCGCCGCCACCTCACGCTGCTCGGCGAGGAACCGTTTCGACGCAAGGACGGCGATGCGGACGTGGCGGCCCTCGTCGCGGCGCACGTTCGTCTGGCCAAGCTTCATCCCGGGCAGGTGGAACGTGTCGTAGAGGCCGGTGCCCTTCGCGCGGCGGATCACGACGTCGCTGTTCGCGACGACGTCCTCGCTGATCACGCCGTAGCGCGAAGATCGCCGTGTGGAGGTCGGCGAGCGAGCGGCCGGGGCGCAGGTACTCGCGCATGAGCCGCTCGAAGTCGTCGAAGAGGATCTCGGCGACGAAGTTGTTGTACTTGCGCGCGAAGCGGTCGACGTCCTCCGGCGGGATGCCGAGCACTTCGTCGGCGACGCGCAGGAGGCTGTCGCGGTGCATGCACTCGTCGTGCTCCTGCGTCATGAGGGCGGCACGCATCGACTCGTAGCCGGGCTCGCGCGGCACGGCGGCGACGATCTTCGCCATCCAGTCGTCGACGACCGACTCGGCACGGTAGATCGTCCCGAACACGCGCCGCACCGCTTCCTGCTGGCGCGTGTTGAGCGCGCGGAAGCTCGCGGCGTCGGCGGTGAGGTCGACGCTGTACGCGTCCCACGTGTGGATGTGCGCCGCGGCGACGATGTCGTCGAACGTCTGCCAGCCGCCGGTGACCTCGCGGTCGGAGGTCTCGTCTGCCTCGATCAAGGCATCGATCTCGCGGACGAGGCGGCTGATCTTCGTGTCCCGGACGGTGGTGTCCATGGCACGCGAATCCTATGACGCCGAGGGCCTCGTGCGAGGCAGCAGGGCTAGTCGTCTGCGTGGCCGTCGCGGGCGGGTCTGTCGACCGGGCGCACCGTCCAGGCGGGCGCGGCCGGGAGGTGGACGCGCGGCGTCAGCTGCCCAACCGGGTCGTTGCTCGCTGCCGCGCTGCCGAGGAGGAAGACGTTCGCGGCGATCGCGGCGGCGGCGGCTACCGCCGCGATCGCGGCGACGAGCAGCGTTCTTGTCATGCGGCCTCCACCTTCACGATCGTAATCGCGCCCATCGGGCAGTTGTCGCATGCTTCGCGGACTGCTTCGTCCTCGCTCACGCCGGTGCGGAGTATCGGCGAGCCCGTCATTGTCGAGCTCGAAGACGTCGGGCGCGAGCGCTTCGCAGACGCCGTAGCCGTTGCAGAGAGAGCGGTCGATCGATACGCGGTACATCACGTGCTCCTTTCGGTTGCCGTTCTTACGGGAAGGGGAGGCGATCGAGCGTTCTCCAGGCGGTGGCGAACGCGACGGCGCCGAACGCGCCGAGGTAGAGGTCGCGCGCCCACGGCTGCGTCGAGTCGGTGCCCGCGGCGAAGCCGTGGATCGTGGCGAGGAGAAGATGAGGTACGTCGCCCAGTGGAGTCGCCGCCAGTTGCGCGTGCCGATGCGGCGCCGCACGGAGAAGGAGCGTAGACGAGGAGCATGAGCTCGGCGCCGACGACGCCGACGGCGACCGCGGCCGGCCGGTACGGAGACGATCCCGGCACGAAGAGCCCGGCGAGCGGCATCTTCACGGTCTGGTCGAGCATCAGCGTGACGCCGTGCAGCACGAGCATCCCCAGTCCGAGCATGGCGAGGAAGCGATGCATGTCGGTGACCGTCGCCGGCTTCAGCGCGCGTCCGAACGGGCGGGACTTGAGGACGAGTCCCGGCGAGAACGGACGCGGTGAGCAGCACGTACGCCGTCAGGCCGCTTGCCCGCGCGAGGAGCCAGAACGTCGGGTCGTGCGTCACGACGTCCTCGTGATGACGTGCGCCGGCAGGCTGACGACCTGCACCGGCCCGGCCGCGGAGGTCTGCTGCGGGGCTGCGGCTGCTGCGGCGCGAGGCGGCGCTCGCGGCGGCGATCTGGGCCTTGCGCAGCTTGAGCTCGACGCGGTAGTGCGCCCAGCGCGTCGCCACGACCTTGCGGACGACCTGCGCGTCGCGCCGAAGCTGGGCCTCGCGCTTGCCGAGCGTCTTCGAGCCGCGGGTCGGCCGCCTGCGGTCGCCCACGGATGCGCGGCCACGACGGCCCAGCCGAGGAAGAAGACGACGAGGGCGAGCGCGAGCCCGTAGAGGCGCGCCGTGATGGCTAGTCATCGCCGCCGCCTCCTCCGCCGTCGGAGCCGTCGTCGCCGTGGTGGTGGAGGGTTACCGACCACGGGCGGCGGCTGCTGGTAGACGATGCGCGGCGCTGCGGGCGCGGTCGCGCCCGCCCGTGCAGCAGGGGCTTTCGGGACGGCCGGGAGCGCCGGCGTCTTCGCCTTGCAGCTGCTTCTTGAGCTTCGCGGCGTAGGCGGTGAGCTGGTGCGTCTGCGCTGCGACCGTGCGCGTCCTGCGCCGCGCGGGACGCGGCGCCGAGGTGCGTCGTGCGGGTAACCGCGACGGCTCCGAGCACGGCCGCGCCGGCGAAGAGGAGCTGCGAGGATGGTGAGGTGCGCTTTGTTCATGCCACCGAAGTTACGGCGCGCGTGGGTGAGGGCCGGGCGAGCGCTTGGCGAGGCTTTCACCAAGGTGGGTAAAGGTTCGGCTAAGTCCTGATGCCGCTCTCATCTGGTGCGCGCCACACTCGGAACATGCACATCCTTGTTGTCGAAGACGAAGACGCGATCGCCGAGCCGCTCGTCGACGGGCTGCGGCGCGAGGGCTTCGACGTCGACGCGGGTCGCGAACGGTGCCGACGCTCTCGAGGCCGCGGCCGTCCGACCTCGTCCTTCTCGATCTGCGGCTGCCGGACATCGACGGCCTCGACGTCTGCCGGCAGCTCCGCGAGCGCAGCCGCGTGCCGATCATCATCGTTACCGCGCGCGGGGAGGAGGCCGACCGCGTCGTCGGGCTCGAGCTCGGCGCCGACGACTACCTCGTCAAGCCGTACGGCCTGCGCGAGCTGATCGCGCGGATCCGCGCCGTGACTCGCCGCGCGGCGTCGGCTCGGGCGCGACCGGGGAGCCCGTTGCGTGTCGGCGGCCTCGAGGTCGACGAGCGCGCACGCCAGGCGACTCTCGACGGCAGAGAGCTCGACCTGACGCCGAAGGAGTTCGACCTGCTCGCCGCGCTCGCCCGCGACCCCGGCGCGGCCGTGACCCGGCAGCGGCTCCTCGCCGACGTCTGGCAGACGACGTGGTACGGCTCGGCGAAGACGATCGACGTCCACGTCGCCGCGCTCCGGAAGAAGCTCGGCGACCCGCGCTGGATCGAGACCGTGCGCGGGATCGGCTTCCGGCTCCACGCGCCGTGACGCGGCGGCTCCTGCTCGGCTACCTCGGCGTGACGCTGTTCGTGCTTGCTCAGCCTCGAGGTTCCGCTCGGTCTTCAAAACCAGCGCACGCGAGCGCCGCAACCTGACGGCCAACGTCTCGCACGACGCGATGGTGCTCGCCGCCGACGCCGAGGACGCGGTGCAGGCGCCGACGCAGCCGGCAGCTCGACGCGCTCGCCGCGCTCGCGCGCCGACTACACGAACAAGACGGGCGGACGGGTCGTGATCGTCGACTGCCGGACGGCTACGCCCTCGTCGACACGAGCGGGCGCGTGCGCGGCGCCGAGAGCTTCGCGTCCCGCCCGGAGATCGCCGCGGCGCTCGCCGGCCACTACCCGACGCGGCGTCCGCACCTCGAAGACGCTGCACGAGCGGCTGCTCTACGTCGCAGTGCCGATCTCCGCGGAGCGGCAAGGTGCACGGCGCGGTGCGCATCACGTATCCGCTCTCCGCGGTCGATGCGCGGATCACGCGCTACTGGCTCATCCTCGGTCTGATCGGCGGCGTCGTTCTCATCGGCGCGGCGCTCGTCGGGTTCGGCGCGGCGCGCTTCGTCACCCGGCCGTTGCAGCGCCTCGAGGATGCGGCGGCAGCGGTAGGTGAGGGGCATCTCGAGGCGCGCGCCGACGTGGGCGATGGTCCGCCCGAGGTCAAGTCGCTCGCCGCGGTGTTCAACGGCACCGTCGCCAAGCTCGAGCGGCTTGTCCACTCGCAGGACGAGTTCGTCGCCGACGCCTCGCACGAGCTGCGCACGCCGCTCACCGCGCTGCGGCTGCGGCTCGAGAACCTCCCCGAAGGCGCCGACCGGGACGCTGCGCTGCGCGAGACTCTCCGCCTCTCGGGGCTCGTCGACAGCCTCCTCGCGCTCGCGCGGGCCGACTCGGCGGGCGAGGCGCCCGAGCGTGTCGACGCAGCCGCGCTCGTTCGCGAGCGCGTCGATGCCTGGCTGCCGGTCGCGGACGAGCAGGACGTGGTCGCTCCGCGCCGACGTGGCCGACAGGCTGCACGGTGCGCTCGCTGCCCGGCCGGCTCGCCCAGGTGCTCGACAACCTCGTCGCGAACGCGCTCGAGGTCTCGCCGCCGGGGACGACGATCACGATCTACGGGCGCGCACGGTCGGCCCTGGGTCGAGCTCCATGTCATCGACGAAGGCCCCGGCCTCACCGCCGAGCAGCGGGAGCGCGCGTTCGACCGCTTCTGGCGCGCCGGGCTCGGGCGCGGGCGGCTCCGGCCTGGGCCTCGCGATCGTCCGGCGGCTCGTCGCCGCCGACGACGGAGAAGTCGAGCTGCTGCGAGGCGCCCGGCGGCGGCATCGACGCCGTCGTCCGGCTCCGCCCCGCCTGAATCCTTAACCGAAGCTTGGCAATCGCTTCGCCCGGCGCTTTGCCCGCGTGGGCGTAGAACGGCGGCATGAACACGAACAGGCACGCACTCGCTCTGGCCGCGATCCTCGCCGCCACCGTCCTCACCGGCGGCGCGGCGATCCTCGGACTCGTCCACCGCCCGGCGCCGGTGGCCGCCCCAGCCGCGGTCGTCAGCAGTCACCTTCGCGCCGGCCTTCCACGAAGACGGAGGAGGAGACTGATCATGCACCGCGTCTGGGTAGTCGTACTCTCGGTCTGGGCGATGCTGGCGATCGTCGCAGTGCTCGCCTGGTCGTCCCGCCCGGCGGTCGCCGCCGCGCCGCAGCTCGCGCCGCAGCAGGTGCTCGTCAAGGGCCCGAACGGCAAGTCGCACCTCGTCGTCCTCAAGTCGCCCGTCGCACGCGACGACGGCGACCTCCGCGGCGGTGCGGCCGATGAGCACGCTCTCGCGCACCGAATGGCGCGCCGTCGGCACGAACTGCTCGGCGGCCGTCACCGCCGGCAGCGGAGACGAGCTTCGCGCCCGCGTCGCGCTCGCCGCCGCGCAGGACGGAGGTCGAGGCCGTCGAGGCCGAGCTCTCCCGCTTCCGTCCCGACAGCGACCTCTCGCGTCTCAACGCAGCCGCGCGGCTCGTGGGTCCCGGTCGGCCGGCGCCTGCTCGAGGCGCTGCGGCTCGCGATTCGCGCCCGGGAGGACACCGGCGGCCGCTTCGATCCCGACCGTTCTCCCGGCCCTCGTCGCCGCCGGCTACGACCGCTCCTTCGAGCTGCTCGAGGAACGGCCGGCCGAGCGCGCGCCCGACTGGCGTGCCGGAGCCGACGATCGAGCTCGACTACCGCGGCGGCCGCGCGCGGCTCGAGCCCGGCACCGCCGTCGACCTCGGCGGGATCGGCAAGGGCTACGCCGCCGGGCGCGCGCTCGACGCGATGCTCGCGCGTGGCGCCGAGCCTGCCGCGGCGGCCTCGTCGACCTCGGCGGCGACATCGCCGTCCGCGGCGAGTCTCCCGAAGGCGGCGCCGTGGCGGGTCGCCGTCAGCGATCCGCGCCGCCCGGGCGAGACGCTCGCCGTGCTCGCGCTCGAGGAAGGCGGCGTCGCAACGTCGGGTCGCGATGCGCGCCGCTTCGGCCCGTCGCGCTCGCTCCACCACCTCATCGACCCGGAGACGGGCGAGTCGGCGCTCGCCGGCCCGTTCACGGTCACCGTCGTCGCGCCCGACGCCGTCCGAGGCCGAGGCGCACGCGACGACGCTCGCGATCGCCGGCCTCGACCGAGGCCGAGGCGCACGTCGCCGCGCGTCCGCAGCTCTCCGCTCTGTACGTCCCGCACGCCGGCCCGGCCATCCCGCTCGGCCGGCTGCCGCGTCGACGCTCCCCGGCTCGTGGTGTCGGTCGCATGAGCACCGGGCTCCCCATCGCGTGGCTCATCGCGCGCGCTGCCGGCCTCGTCGCGTTCGGGCTGCTGACGCTGTCGGTCTGGCTCGGGCTCGCGATGAGCACCCGCCTGCTGCCGGTGAAGTGGACGAAGACGCTGCATCGGCCTCCACCGCACGCTCGCGTGGACGGGCCTCTCGATGCTCGTCCTCCATGTCGGCGCGCTCCTCTTCGACCCGTTCCTCCACTTCAACGTGCTGTCGGTGCTCGTCCCCGGCGCGGCGAGCTGGAAGCCGGGCAGCGTCGCGATGGGCGTCGTCGCGGCCTGGGTCGAGCCTCGCGCTCGCCGCCTCCTTCAACGCCCGCAAGTGGATCGGCCAGAAGGGCTGGCGCCGCCTCCACTTCGCGAGCTTCGGCGCGTTCTGGCTCGCGCTCGGCCACGCCGTGCTCACCGGCACCGACCTCCAGGGCTTCGGCGGAGCGGTGACGGCGTCCTCGCGGCCGGCCCCGTGCTGACGCTGAGCTTCTACCGGCTGCTCGTGCCGCGCGCGACGCCCGCTCGCCGCCCGGTCGCGGTAGCTTCTGCGGCCTGACTGCGCTCGACCTCTCCCGGGACCAGATCCTCGCGTTCCGCCGCCGTACCGGCGCGCTCGAGGAGCGGCTGCCGCGCCGGCGCGCGCTCGCTGCGCGTCGCTGCGTGGGCCGGCCTGCAGGACAGCATGCCGCGCGCGGCGCTCCTCTCGATCCACGCGCGGGTCGAGGGCGCGCATCCGGAGATCTGGGACGACGACGCGCTCGTCCAGGTCTGGGGGCCGCGCTGGGCCACGTACGTCGTCCCGGCGCGAGGATCACGCGATCTTCACCGTCGGGCGCCACCCCGACGATGCGGCCGCGGCGCGAGCGCGCCGAGTCGTGGGCTGCGCGGATCGCGGCGCGCGAGCGGGAAGCTCAGCAACGGCGATGCGCTACGCGACGACGACCGGAACCGTCCTCATCCGCTGGGACGGCGCGCGCGCGCCCGACGTCTGGACGGTGCCGCGCCCGGCGATCGAGCCGCTCGAGGCGCGGCGCGAGCTCGCGCGGCGCTACCTCCACGTCTTCGGGCCGGGCACACACGCGTCGTTCGCGACGTGGGCGGGAGTCGGAGCGAAGGAGGCGCGCGTCGCGTGGGACGGGCTCGAGCTGACGCCGGTCACGACGCCGATCGGCGAGGCGTCGATCCTCTCGGCCGACGAGGCGCTCATGCGGGAGCCGGCCGAGCCCTCGACCGCGGTGCGGCTCCTGCCGAGCGGCGACGCGTACTGGCTGCACCACGACGCCGCGCACCGCGAGCTGCTCGTGCCCGACGCGAAGGAGCGCGGCGGCGCTCTGGACGCCGCGCGTCTGGCCGGGAGCGCTCCTCGTCGCGGGCGAGATCGCCGGGACGTGGCGGCGCGCGCAGGGCGACCTCTCGATCGAGCCGTGGCGCACGCTCACGAAAGCCGAGCGCGCGGCGGTCGAGGCGGAGGCGGCGTCGCTGCCGCTGCCCGGTCTCGACGCGCCGGTCTCGGTGCGCTGGCTCGGGTAGGGTCGCGCGCATGAGTTACGTCCTCTACTGGCGGCCCGGCGCCGCTGCGATGGCGCCGCACGCCGCGCTCGCCGAGATCGGCGCCGACTATCGCCTCGTCGAGATCGGACGCGAGGAGGCGCAGAGCGACCCGCAGTACCGCGCGCTCAACCCGCTCGGCGTCGTCCCGACCCTCCTCGAGGAGGAGAGCGGTCTCGTCCTAACGGAGTCCGCCGCGATTCTCCTCTGGCTCGGCGACCGCTACCCGGAGTCGCAGCTCGCCCCCGCGGACCGCGCCGACTACTACCGCCGGCTCGTCTTCCTCACGAACACCGT
The DNA here is from genome assembly GCA_963767525.1 of uncultured Actinomycetes bacterium. Taxonomy (GTDB): domain Bacteria; phylum Actinomycetota; class Thermoleophilia; order Gaiellales; family Gaiellaceae; genus Palsa-739. The sequence goes on along the minus strand of CAVYEH010000001.1, from coordinate 233,817 downwards.
CCAGACCACGATGCTCCGCTTCTTCTACCCCGAGCGCTACGGCGACGAAGCCACGGTCGGCGCCGCCGCCAAGCGCGACGCAGCCGAAGCGTTCGACATCCTCGAACGCGCGCTCGAAGGGAGGACGTGGCTCGCCGCAGAGCATCGCACCGGCGCCGACCTCTTCCTGTTCATGCTCACGCGCTGGGGACGCCGCCTCGAGCCGGCCGCATGGGACAGGCCGAACCTCCGCCGGCACTTCCTCGCCACGCTCGAACTGCCCGGTGTGCAGCGAATGCACGCCGAGCAGGGACTCGAGCTGCCGTCGTTCTGACGGCGCGGGCTAGCGGACCGTGAGCTTCAGATGGTTGTCGTCGGGCGCCTGGCCGACCATCGTCACGACGTAGTGGCCGTGCCCGACCACGAGGCTCTTCCCGACGGGGATGAGCTTCGAGCCGTGGCTCGAGGTGACCTTCAGCGCGGCTTCGTCGACGTTCATGAGGCGGACCGAGCCCGCGACCGTGGCCGACTTCGTGTACTTGCCGTGGACGAGGAACCAGTGACAGCCGGGGTCATGCATCGCGACGACGAGCTTCGTCGTTGCGTGTGCGTGATACGGCCGGGCGGCGAGCGCCTGGCTCGCGGCGATCGCAGCCATTCCGATGGCGGCGAAGGCGAAAATCTTCTTCATGACGACTCCTTTGTGTGCGACTCCGAATTACTTCGCGCATGGTCGCGGCGTCGTTCCGCGACGTAATCCGTAACGCGAGGACGATCGGCTGCGGGTTTTCCGCGACCGGGCACAATCGGACGAACAAGTCAGCCCCGCCGTCGAAAGGAACAGCATGAGCGAGAAGTTCTCGGCCGAGGAGAGGGCCGCGATGCGTGCCCGCGCGAAGGAACTGAAGGAGACGCAGGACGGCGAGAAGGCCATCCAGGACGCGTTCAAGAAGATGACGCCTGGCGACCGCGCGCTCGCGAAGAAGATCGACGCGCTCGTCCGCAAGGCGGCGCCCGGCCTGATGCCGAAGACGTGGTACGGCATGCCCGCGTACGCGAACGCCGACGGCAAGGTCGTCTGCTTCTTCAAGAACGCCGGGAAGTTCAAGGCGCGCTACTCCGAGCTTGGCTTCAACGAGGCCGCGAAGCTCGACTCCGGCGGCATGTGGCCGACCGTCTTCGCGGTGACGAAGCTCACCGCTGCCGACGAGGCGAAGATCTCGAAGCTCGTCAAGCAGGCCGTGAAGTAGGGGAGGCTACGGGAGCGGGTCGCCGGTTCCGAGCGACCAGACCGCGATGCCGTGCACGCCGAGTGTGCGCGCCAGAGCTAGGCGTGCTGACATCGAGCGCTTGTCCGACCACCAGACCGTCGAGCCGTCGCGGAGCCGCGCGCGCCACTCGCCGGCCGACGCGATCCAGCGCGGCTTCGCGTGCCAGTGAGCCGCGAGCCTCCGCGCCTGCGCGACGGTGAGCGAATCGACCCGGTGCGGGCGCCACGCGTACGCGTAGTTCGCGACGCCGAGGAAGATCTGCGCCGCGGGCACGTCCTGCTCGAGCGCCGCGACCGACGCGCGCTGCCAGCCGAGCGGGCCGATCGGGCCGGGCGTCTTCTCCCACGGGCCGTGGTCGTCGTACGTCATGAGGACGACCTGGTCGACGCTCGCGGCGAGCGCCGGCAGGTCGTAGCCCATCGCGGCGTAGTCGGCGTGGTGGGCGGATGCGGAGAGGCAGATCGTGAGCGAGTCGCCGCTCGGGAGGCCGGTGCGGAGGTCGCTCACGAACCGCGTAAGCCCGGCCGTGTCCCGCGGCGCGAGCGCTTCGAGGTCGACCGAGACGCCGTCCCACCCTCCCGCGGTGACAGCGGCCGCGAGCGCCGCGGCGGCCGCGTCCGTCTTCGCCGTGCTCCCGAGCGTCTTGTGTGCGAGCGGCTCGGAGAAGTCGTTGGCCGCGTTCGACCAGTTCGCGACGAGAAGCACGCCGGGCAGGCCGTGCGCGTGCGCCCGCGCGAGCTGCTTTCGGTCGGCCGCGGTCGGGGCCGAGACCGTGCCGGCGCCGGTGAGGTTGACTCCGTCGATCCCGACGACCGTCATCGCCTTGGCGTTTGCGTCGATGAGCCGCGCGGGCGCGTAGTCCGACTGGAACCCGAGTACGGCGAGCGGCGTTGCCGCCTGTGTGCCGCCGGCGAGGACGAGCGCAACGAGAGCTGCGAGTGCGAGGCGCATGCCCGATAGCGTGCCTTACGTGGCGGTCTCCTTCTGGATGGAGCAGCTCGGTCCGGCTCCCGAGCGGCCGCGGCTCGAAGGGCGCGTTGAGGCGGACGTCTGCATCGTCGGCGCCGGCTACACGGGACTCTGGACAGCGCTCGAATTGCGGCGCGCCGATCCTTCGCTCAGCGTTGTCGTCGTCGAGAAGGAGACGGTCGGCTTCGGGGCGTCAGGCCGCAACGGCGGCTGGGTGATCGGAGCTCTCGCCGGTCCCCGCGATCGCCGCGCTCGAGAGCGCGATCCGCGCGACCGTCGACGAGGTCGGCCGGCGAGTCGCGGAGGAAGGGATCGACTGCGACTACGTGAAAGGCGGCACGCTCACGGTCGCGCAGACGGCCGTGCAGCTCGACCGGTTACGGGCGCAACAGGGAGACGACGAGCTGCTCTACGCCGACGAGCTCGCCGCGCGCGTTCGCGTCCGCGGCGCGCTCGGTGCGCTCTTCAGCCCGCACTGCGCGCGCGTGCAGCCGGCGAAGCTCGTGCGCGGCCTCGCCGCCGCCGCCGAGCGCGCCGGCGCGACGATCTACGAGCAGACGCCGGCGCTCGAGCTCGCGCCGGGCCGCGTCCGCACGCCGAACGGTGACGTGAGTGCGCGCTGGATCGTCCGCGCGACCGAGGCGTACACCGCCGACCTCCCCGGTCTGCGCCGCCAGCTCGCGCCGGTGACGAGCGCGATGATCGCGACCGAGCCCCTCTCCGCCGGCGCGTGGGCGGAGCTCGGCTGGGTGGGCTGCGAGACCCTGCTCGACGGCCGCAACCTCTACACGTACGTCCAGCGCACGGCCGACGGGCGGATCGCGCTCGGCGGTCGCGGCGACCCGTACGTCTTCGGCTCGGGGACGGCCCGCGCGCCGGAGCCGTCGCGTGAAGTCGTCGAGCACCTGCGCGGGCGCGTGCGCGATCTCTTTGGCATTGACGCCGACGTTGCCGCCGCATGGCAGGGAGTTCTCGGGGTGAGCCGGAAATGGCGGCCGGCGGTCGGCGTCGACGCAGCGCGCGGCCTCGCGTGGGCAGGTGGCTATGCGGGCGACGGCGTCGCGGCGGCGAATCTCGCCGCGCGCACGCTCCGCGATCTCATCCTCGGGCGCGACACCGAGCTCACGCGCCTGCCCTGGGTCGGCAAGATCGGACGCGAGTGGGAGCCGGAGCCGTTCCGCTGGCTCGGGATCCACGGCGTGCACAAGCTCCTCGGCGCGGCCGACCGCCGCGAGCTGAAGACGGGCAAGGAGTCAGTCTTCGCCCGCGTCGCCGGCGCCATCTCCGGCCGCGGGCACTGAACCCGCGGATGGCGGCGCCACCCGCGATGCCGGAAACGGCCGCAGGTCGGTGCGACGCTCAGGCCCGCGAGTGATGCCGCGGATCGCCGCGAGGTTCCGGTCGATGGCGGACATCACGCGCCCGAGCGCCGGATACGGGACGGGTACGCGGCTGAGGTACGCCCGCAGCTCCTCGAGCTGAGTGGTCGAGGAGGCGGCGTATGCCTCCGCGCGGAGCTTGTCGGCTAGCGTCAGCGCCGCCGCGGGGTTCCCGGCCTGGAAGCTCTCGTCGAGCGGCCGGAGCCACTCCGGCATGACCCAGACCGCCGGCGCTTTGGCGGCCGGTTGTTCTCCCGCAGCCTCGAGAGCCGCAAGACGGCGTTCGATTTCCTCGAAGCGGGCGTCGATGTCGTCGGCCATGAGCTGATTGTGTCAGGCGAGCGCAGCGAGGAACGCGCGTACGCGCTCCATCAGCAGCGCGGCGGCGGCAGCGTCGTAATCGGCGGTCGACGCGTCGGCGAAGAGGTGCTTGTCGCCGGGGTAGAGGAACAACTCGGCGTCGTCGGTCGAGTCGGCGAGCGCCTCTGCGGAAGGCAGATCCTCGAGGAACCACGCGTCGTTCTCCATCGCGTGGATCTGCACCGGTACGCCGTCGGGCCACGCGTCGCCGAACTCGGTGTACGGCACGACGCCGTAGATGAGCAGGGCACCGCGGGCGCCGGGCTTCGTCTGCGCGAGCTGTTGCGCCGGCATCGCGCCGAATGAGAAGCCGACGTAGACGACGTCCGCCGGCAGATCGTCAGCGGCCGCCACTCCGCCGGCGACGAGCTTCCCGAAGCCTTGCTCCTGCGCGAACGCGATCCCGTCGTCGATCGTCGGGAACGTCCGCCCGCCGAACATGTCGGGCGTGTGCACGGTGTGCCCGTCCGCGCGCAGCTCGTCCGCGAACGAGCGCACGCCGTCGGTCAGGCCCTGCACGTGGTGGAAGACGACGACTTCGGCCATCAGGCACGACACTACCGTGGTATCGCGCCTGCGCGGCGACTCGTCCCGGTCGGACATGAGCCGCTGGTAGAAGAACCCGCCGAGCAGGAGCACGGCACCGACCGCGAGGAACGACAGCGCGCGCGTCACCGAGCTGAGCGCCGGCAGGTCGTAGATGAAGATCTTGGCGAGGATGATCGGGAAGCACGCGAGCCCGGCAATGCGCAGCGCGCGGGAGTGCCGCATCAGGCCGACGACGAGCAGCGTGAGTGCGAGCACTCCCCAGAAGGCGCTGACGGCGGTCTGGCCGCGCTGGAAGTCGGTGTGGAGCGGCGCGTTCGAGATCCACTCGACGATCTCGAGGACGACGAGCGAGAGGCCATAGACCGTGAGCACTCCGGCAAGCCACCACGGCGCGGTGCGGAAGACTCCGAGCCGCTCGAGCTCGGCGCGTGCGAAGTACGCGAGCCCGGCGACAGCGGCCGCGGCGATGAAGATCGACGCCGCACCGTAGGCGGGATGGGGGAGCGTCGTGAAGAGATGGGTCGGCGGCGCCTGGAAGAAGAACGCCCGCACGACGGCCAACGTGACGAGCACCACGGCACCGAGGTACAGCCGCGGCTCGCGCACGCGGCGTGCCAGCCATGCGATGGCGACGCCGGCGGCGGCCCAGCCGAGCACGCGGAACGTCCCGTGGAGCAGATAGACATCCGCGACAGCTCCGACGACGACGGCAATCGACCAGTAGAGCGTCATCACGTTCCGCCTCAGCCGCAGCTGGAAGAGCACGGCCGAGAGCACCGCGTACAGCGCAGCGAGGCCGAGCAGCGCGGCGCCTTGCCAGCGGCCGTCGAGGCTGTACATGATCGGGTAGGTGAGGAGCACGAGCGCGACGACGGCGCTCGTCGCGGAGATCCACTCCGGCGCGGCGCCCGGCAGCCTGCTCACGCCGAACGCCATGCTCGCGACGAGCACCGCGAGGCCGACGATGACGAAGGCGAACGCGCGCGGATCGCCGCCGAACGTCTCCGTCGATTCGCGAAGGGCGAGGTAGCCGGTCACCGCGATCCAGGCCAGCGCGCCGATGCGCAGCTGCCAGCTGTCCCGTATGAAGCCGGCCGCGCCGATCGCGAGGCCGATCGTCATCCAGATCGCGGCGAGGACGACGTATGCCCAGGCGAAGCTCGGCATCGCCCAGAGGACTCCCAGCGACAGCGCGTACGTGGCGAACGCGCACGCGATCCAGCGCAGCGCGTCGTTGAGTGGCCGAGTCGCACGCTCGAAGAGATTCATCACCGGCGCGAGCACCGCGTACGCGCCGGTCTTGCCCGCCGGGATCAACGTCACGACGAGCGCGGCGGCACCGACGGCGAGCGCGGTGAACGCGCCGCGTGCCGGGTACGCGACGTGGTGGACGAGCTGGTACGGCGGCGCGTCGAACGCGAGCGAGTGGATCGCGGCACACGCGAGCGGCGCGAAGGCGAGCGCCCGCAGGTGCGGGGCGACGAGCTGCCGGCCGAGCCAGACGAGCACGACGGCCTCCGCGACCCAGGTGTAGGCGAGTGCCTGGCCGCTGAGCAGGACGCCCGCTCCGATCAGGCCAACGGCGACCGCCACGGCGCCCACGAGGGCGGAGACATCCCGCTGCCCCGGCTGCGTCTCGCGCGGCACGAGCTCGTAGGCGATCGATGCGACGAAGAGCCCGACCGCGACGACGAGCAGCGACCACGCACGCGGCTGCTGATCGAGGAATACGGCGCGTGTGGCCATCGTCACGGCGCTGATCCCGAGCCAGACGAGCGAGCCGAGACCGATCCGCGGCACGCGGCGCAGGGAGAGGGTGAGAGCGCCGAGCCCGACGGCCATCCACAAGCCGCTGACCGCGACCCAGGCCCAGCCGTAGTGCGGGAACAGCGCGACGAGGCCCAGCGACGCGGCGTACGTGGCGAAGGCGAGCGCGCTCCAGCCCGTGGCCACGCGCAGGCGTGTTCCACCGGCAGCCCAGAGGTCGAGCATGTCGGCGAACGGCGACTCCTCGTCGTCGTCGCGCTTCGGCCGCTCCCACGGGCCGGCGTAGTACGCGAACACCGCCGCGGCCGCCGCGAGCCCGAGTGCGGCCGGCGCGCCGGAGGCCGGATGCGCGACCGCGGTGAAGAGATCGCGCAACGGCGCGTCGATCTCGAAGACGTGGAGGAACGCGAGCAGGAGGTAGGCGGCGGACCAGATCTGGAAGCGGATCTCGCGCACCCGCCGAGCCAGCCAGGCGAGCCCGAGCGCCTCGGCCGACCACGCATACGCGAGTGCATTACCGCTCAGCAGCACGGCGAAGCCGACCGCGGTGAGCGTGAATGTCGCAAATGTCAAGAGCGCGCTGAGGTCGCGGGTCTTCTCCTTCCGGAAGAAGTAGACGCCCGGAAGCGAGTACGCGACGGCGAGCACGAGAAGGGTGATGCCGCGCTGCTCACTCGTCGCGAACAGGCGCACGAACGACACGGCCGAGACGAGGCCGGCGCCGAGGATGAACGCCGAGGAGATCGTCTCGAGCGACTTCGGGCCGAGCCGCAGATGCCGCGCGATTCCCGTCGCGAGATAGAGAACGAAGAAGACCGCGACGACCGCGAGCACGCCCGCCGGTGACTGATGCTCGTACCGGTGCGCGAACGCGAGCGCGAGGAGTTGCGGCGCGCTGCCGAGCCCGCCGGCGATGAGGAGGTTGCGCCAGCCGAGCCGGATCGAGACAGCCGCGAGCACGGCGAACACGATCGCGACGAACGCGACCGCGAGGACGCTCACGCCGCCCTGCACCACGACGAACGCCGGAACGAACATCGCGCCGAGCAGTCCGATCCCGGCGACGATCTCGGAGCGCCACACGAGCGCTGTGGCGAGACCGACCGCCGCGATTCCGCAGGCGATGAGCAGTGCCTGCCAGTCGGTGACCATGTCGTAGAGCGCGCTCGCGGAGAGGAGCGTCGCGTACCCGCCCGCGAGGCCGGCGCCGACGGCGGCGAGCGCCGAGTACGTCGTTCCGTACCGCCGCTTCAGCCACAGCCCGGCCGTGAAGACGAGCGCCGAGGCGATGCCGCCGAGCGCGACGCGGGCGTTCGGGCCGATCCAGCCGCGGTTCACGGCGAGGACGAAGAAGAAGACGATCCCGAGCAGCGTCACGATCCCGCCCGCGATGGCGAGCGCGCGTGGGCCGAGCAGGTCGAGCTCGATCTTCTTGCGCGGCTTCTTCTCGCGCACGACACGCGGCTGCGGCGCGGGCTTGACCCGCTGCGGTGTCGTCGGGAGCGGGAACGGCGCGGAGTCGTGCGCCCGCGCAGGAGCCGGTTCCGGCTGCGGCTTCGGCTCGGGTGCCTCCCGCTCGCGGCGGATGAACTCGAGGTCGTCCGTGGCCGTGACGATGAGGCGCTCGAGGCGGGCGTCCTCGGACGTCTGGACCGTCTCGAGGTAGGCGAGGAGCTCTTCGAGGTGCTCGTCCGACCGCACGCGGAAGGCGTCCCCGCGGAGCTTGTCGGCCAGCCTGCAGCGCCCGCTCGTCCGCGTGCTGGGCAAAGAGCATGTGCACCGCGTGTAGCCACTCCGGCACAGGCTGAGCCGCGACGCGTAGCGGTGCTTCGACGACGGCCGTCGCCGCAGAGGAGTGGGCTTCGCGCTGCAGGACCTCGAACTTCGCGTTGAGCGCGTCGAGCTGCCGGGCGAACTCGTCGAGCTGGGCCTGGACGTCGTCGTTCATCCTCTGCCTCCTCTCACTCGCGGCGTAGTAGCCGGATCTCCATATCGCAAACTTGCTATGAGGAACGTATAGCAGGTTTGGTATGTATGTCAACCCTTCGACCTACGTCACGCAAAAGTGTCCAGCGGCACGGACCGCGGTGCCATCGGGGTTGCCCCTGACCTCGATAAAGTCGCGCCAGCATGTCGATCCTGATCAAGGGCGGCCGGGTCATCACTGCGTCCGACGACTACGTCGGCGACGTCTTCGTCGAGGGCGAGACGGTCACCGCGATCGGCCGCTCGCTCGAAGTCGGACGCCGACCGCGTGATCGACGCCGCCGGCAAGTACGTCCTGCCGGGCTGCATCGACCCGCACACGCACCTCGACATGCCGTTCGGCGGCACGGTCACGATCGACGACTTCGAGTCGGGGCACACGTCCGCCGCGTTCGGCGGAACGACGTGCCACGTCGACTTCTGCATCCAGGGCGCAGGGCCAGACGTTCGCCGAGGCGCTCGCCGGCTGGCACGCGAAGGCCGACGGCAAGGCGCTCATCGACTACGGCTTCCACATCGCGGTCACCGACCTGCGCGACGGCGGCACGCTCGAGGAGCTCGCGTCGCTGCCCGAGCAGGGGATCACGTCGTACAAGCTCTTCATGGCGTACAAGAACGTGCTCCAGGTCGACGACGAGACGCTGTTCCGGGCGATGGAGGTCGCCGCGGGGAGCGGCGCGCTCGTGATGGTGCACGCGGAGAACGGCGACGCGATCGACGTCCTCGTGCGCGAGGCGCTCGAGCGCGGCGACACGGCGCCGATCAACCACGCGCTCACGCGCCCGCCGGAGCTCGAGGGCGAGGCGACGAACCGCGCGATCCAGCTCGCGCGCATCGCCGGCTCGCCGCTGTACGTCGTGCACGTGACCTGCAAAGAGGCGGTCGACCCGATCCGCCGCGCGCGCGACGCCGGCTGGGACGTCTGGGGGGAGACGTGCACGCAGTACTTCTTCCGGTCGATTGACGACCTCGCTCAGCCGGACTTCCATGGCGCCAAGTACGTCTATTCCCCACCCGCCCGGGATAAGAAGAATCACGCGGTGCTGTGGGACGCGGTGCGCACCGACGCGCTGTCGGCGATCTCGACGGACCACTGCGCCTTCCTGTGGGACGGCCAGAAGACGCTCGGCGCCGACGACTTCACGAAGATCCCGAACGGCGGCCCGGGCCTCGAGGACCGGCTCGTGATGATCCACCACTTCGGCGTCAACGAGGGCCGGATCGGGCTGAACCGGATGGTCGACCTCCTCGCGACGCAGCCGGCGAAGCTGTTCGGCCTCTATCCGCGCAAGGGCACGATCGCGCCCGGGCGCGGATGCCGACATCGTCATCTTCGACCCCGCGAAGGAGCACACGCTCTCGGCGCGGCGTCGCACCACTCGAAGGCCGACTACAACCTCTACGAGGGAACGACCGTCACGGGCGCCGTCGACCTGACGATGGTGCGCGGCAATGTCATCGTCGAAAACGGCGAGCTCGTCGCGAAGCCGGGCAGCGGACAGTTCGTGAAGCGCGCCCGCTTCGGCGAAGCGCTCGCATAGAGCGCTTACTCGGAGGCGTGCGTGGCTCGCGCCAATACCACCAGTTCTTCTCGCGTGTCCAGCCCTCGTCCGTCGCATTCCCGTCGCCCCATTGACATTCGTCCGTGGGAATCGTGGCGCAGCGAACTGCTTGTCGGCCGCTCTACGGCGTCGATAGCGATCTGCTCTCCGGCACGTTGTCGAGTAGGTCCTGAAGGATCTCCCGTCCGTCGAGATCGTTCGTCCAGTCTTCCCACATCCACGCCTCGGTGTCCGCCCTCGACGTCGGATGCGACTCGTTTCCATGTGCTCACCAGGTACTCGGCCCACCCTCGATTACGTGGTCTGCAACGTCTCGTTGCGCCAATGGCGTCGGATCGGGTCGGCATCGGCGACGTGACTACGCGGTCGAGCTTCATGTCCCACGGCTCGACGGGGATGCCGTCCTCGACGCAGCGCCCACGCGTAGGCGACGCCGATCTTCTGCGCCTGCGGCTGCTGCGCGACGAAGCGGTCGTACCAACCGCCGCCGAGGCCGAGGCGGTTGTTGTCGTCGGTCGAAGCCGAGGGCGGGGACGAAGATGAGGTCGAACTGCTGCTCGGGGAACGGCTGATCCTTGCTCAGCGACGGCTGGACGACCTCGATCTCAGGCCACTCCTCCGCGAGCCACGCGACGAGCTCGCTCGTGTCGAGCTCGCCCCACTCGGCGACCGAGCGGTAGACGTGGACGGAGCGGACCGCACGACCAGTCGACGACGTCGCTGCAGCTGCTCGAGGACGGCGCGGCTCGCGGCCGCGACCTCCTCCGGGCTCAGCGCCCGACGCCGCGCCTCGAGCGTCGCGGCGTAGTTCGGCCTTCGACGTACACGCTCAGCCGAGCGCGCGCTGCATCGCCTCGGCGAGCGCGTGCAGGCCGCTCATCGGCCGGATGTACACGGCCATCTCGCGCACCCTCCCCTCGCCGTCGAACCGCAGCAGGTCGATGCCGTCGAGCTCCCGGTCGCCGACGGTGGCGCTGAACGCGAGCGTCGCCGTGTCGCCGGTCTCGACGTGATCGGTGTAGCGGAAGTCCTCGAACACCTGCGACACCGTGTGTCAGGATCATCCCGACCGCATCGCGGCCCTCGTACGGCTTGAAGACGGCCGGGCTGCGGAACGTCACGTCCTCGGCGAAGATCTCCTCGAGCTGCGAGAAGTCCTTGCTCTCGGCCGCGGCCCGGAACCCGTCACTCAGCACCCGGGCAGTCTAGTCTCCGGGCATGGCCAAGAAACACGCACGGCTGACGACACCGCTCGTGCGGGAGAACGGCGAGCTCCGCGAGGCAAGCTGGGACGAGGCGCTCGACCGCGCCGCCGCCGGCTTCCGTCGCGCGCTCGACGGCGGCGCCCTGACCGGCGTCTTCTCCTGCTCGAAGGCGACGAACGAGCTGAACTTCGCCACGCAGAAGTTCGCCCGCGTCGTCCTCGGCACGAACAACGTCGACAGCTGCAACCGAACCTGACACGCCCCTAGCGTCGTCGGTCTGGCGACGGTGTTCGGCGCGGGTGGAGGGACGAGCTCCTACGAGGAGACTCGCGCCGCGGACCTGATCGTCCTCTGGGGCTCGAACGCGCGCGAGGCGCACCCGATCTTCTTCCATCACGTCTTGAAGGCCGTGAACGCGGGCGCGCAGCTGATCGTCGTCGACCCGCGGCGCACGCCGTCGGCGCAGTGGGCCGATCTCTGGCTCGGCCTCGACGTCGGGACGGACATTCCGCTTGCGAACGCGGTCGGGCGCGAGATCATCGCTGCGGGGCTCCACGACGAGGAGTTCATCGCGCGCGCGACGACCGGCTTCGACGCGTACCGCGAGTCGGTCGAGCCGTGGACGCTCGAGGAGGCCGAGCGCGTGACCGGCGTCCCGGCCGACGCGATCCGCGAGCTCGCGCATGCGTACGGGCGCGCCGAGCATGCGCAGCTCTGCTGGACGCTCGGCATCACCGAGCACCACAACGCCGTCGACAACGTCTTCGCGCTCATCAACCTCGCGCTGCTGACCGGCAAGGTCGGCAAGTGGGGCTCCGGCGTCCAGCCGCTGCGCGGGCAGAACAACGTCCAGGGCGGCGGCGACATGGGCGCGATCCCGAACAAGCTGCCGGGGTTCCAGGACGTCGGCGAAGCTGGCCCGAAGTTCGAAGCGGCGTGGGGAGTGCCGATCGATCCGGAGCCGGGACTCCATCTGACGGGGATGTTCGAGGCGATGGAGCACGGCGACCTGCGCGCGGTGTACGTCGTCGGCGAGAACCCGGCGCAGGGCGAGGCCGACCAGCAGCGCGCCGAGCGGCTCCTCGCCGGCTTGGATCACCTCGTCGTGCAAGACCTCTTCCTCACGCGCACCGCCGAGCTCGCCGACGTCGTGCTGCCCGCGGCGTCGACGCTTGCCGAGTCGGAGGGGACGGTCACCTCGAGCGAGCGCCGCGTGCAGCGCGTGCGCAAGGCGGTCGAGCCGCCCGCGGGCGCGCGCGACGACGTCGAGATCGTCTTCGAGCTTGCGCGGCGCTTGGGCCACGACCTCGGCTCGCCGCGCGCGGAGGACGTCTGGCAGGAGGTGCGCTCGCTCTCGCCGATGCACGCGGGGATGAGCTACGCGCGGCTCGAAGAGCTCGGGGGCATCCAGTGGCCGTGCGCCGACGAGGACGACCCCGGCACGCTCTTCCTGCACGCGCGGCTCTGGGACGACGTCGTCGCGGAGCCGGCGCCGTTCATGCCGGTCGAGCACGACCCGCCGGTCGACTTGCTCGACGACGACTTCCCGCTGCGTCTCACGACGGGGCGGAGGCTCGAGTCGTACAACACCGGCGTGCAGAGCAATCGCTTCGACTCGCCGCTCCACGTCGGCGGCGAGGCGATCCTCCTCGCGCCCGAGGACGGCGAGCGCTACGGCGTCGCTGACGGCTCGCGCGTGCGCGTCGTCTCGCGACGTGGCTCGGTTGAGGCGCCCGCGCGTTACGACTCGACGCTGCGGCCCGGCCTCGCGTTCATGAATCTCCACTTCCCCGACGTCGTCGCGACGAACGTGCTCACGATCGACGCGACCGATCCGAAGTCGGGGACGGCGGAGTTCAAGGCGACCGCGATCAGGCTGGAGCCTGTTGCCTGACCTCAAGCTCATCGAGGCGCCGCCGACCGACGCCGAGCGCGACGCGATCGATGCTGTTGTCGGCGCGGAGCTCGATGCCGGGAACCGCGTCGCGCGCGCGCGACCGCAACCGGCGGCAGCTCCTGCTTCCGGCGCTGCGCGCGGCGCAGCGGCGCGTCGGCTGGGTGACGCCGGGCGCGCTCGGCTACGCGTCGCGCCGGCTCGACGTCCCGCCCGCGGAGGCGTACGGCGTCGCGACGTTCTACGCGCTGCTCTCGCTCGAGGAACGTCCGGCGGAGGTGCTGCACGTCTGCACCGACCTCGCGTGCCGGCTCAAAGGCGCCGAGGTTCCGGAGGGCGCGGTCGCCGTCGCCGTGCCTCGGCCTGTGCGAGCTCGCGCCCGCCTCGCTCCGCACGGTCGCGGGAGAGGAGCCGCGCGAGACGCAGCTCCCCGAGACGCGCCTGCCCGTCGACGGCGACCGGCTCCTCAGAGGCTTCCCCGCCGGCGAGGCGCTCGCGCGCGCGCGCGAGCTCGGCCCCGAAGGCGTGATCGGACGCGATCGAGCAGGCAGGCCTCCTCGGCCGCGGCGGCGCCGCGTTCCCGACAGCGGCGAAGTGGCGCGCGGTCGCCGGCCAGCCCGCGCGCCCGCACTACCTCGTCTGCAACGCCGACGAGTCCGAGCCGGGCACGTTCAAGGATCGCGTCCTCATGGAGGAGCAGCCTGGCGCCGTCGTCGAGGCGATGGCGATCGCGATGCTCGCCGCCGGCTGCGACAAGGGCTACGTCTACATCCGCGCCGAGTACCCGCTCGCGCAGGAGCGCATGCAGGAGGCGATCGCCGCGAGCGGCCACGACATCGAGCTCCGCATCGGCGCCGGCGCGTACGTGTGCGGCGAGGAGACGGCGCTGTTCCAGTCGATCGAGGGCTACCGCGGTGAGCCGCGCGCGAAGCCGCCGTTCCCCGTCGAGGTCGGCCTGTTCGGGAAGCCGACGGTCGTGAACAACGTCGAGACGCTCGTCAACGTGCCGCACATCCTCCTCGGCGACGCGCGCCCGACGCGGCTCTTCTGCCTCTCGGGCAACGTCGCGCGGCCCGGGCTGTACGAGCGCGAGCTGGGGACGTCGCTGCGCGACCTGCTCGCCGACGCAGGAGCCGAGCCGCCGCGCGCCGTTCTCCTCGGCGGCGCGGCCGGGACGTTCCTCGGCCCCGACGAGCTCGACATCGCACTCGACTTCAAGGTCACGCTCGGCTCGGGCGTCGTCATGGTCTTCGGCGAGGGCGCCGACCTGCGCGGCGCGGTCCACCAGATCGCGGACTTCTTCCGCGAGGAGTCGTGCGGCCAGTGCGTGCCGTGCCGCATCGGCACTGTGCGCCAGGTCGAGGCGCTCGAGCGCGACGACCGCCCGGTGCTCGCCGAGCTCGCGCAGGTCATGCGCGACGCGTCGATCTGCGGGCTCGGCCAGACCGCCGCCAGCGCCGTCCAGTCAGGATTGGCGCTGCTGTGAAGATCACGATCGACGGAGTCACGACCGAGGTCGCCGAAGGCGCGACGATCCTCGACGCCGCAAAACAGCTCGGCGTCGACACGCCGACGCTCTGTTACGGCGACACGCTCACGGCGGTCAACGTCTGTCGCGTCTGCGTCGTCGAACTCGAGGGCGCGCGCACGCTCGTCCCTGCGTGCTCGCGCAAGGCGGAAGACGGGATGGTGGTGCACACCGAATCCGAGCGCGTGCGCACGAGCCGCCGCCTCGTCCTCGAGCTGCTCGGCTCGGCGACCGACCTCTCGACCGCGCCCGAAGCGCTCGCGTACATCGAGCGCTACGACGCTGATCCGTCCCGCCTCGGCACGCCGCCGGCGCCCGCGCCGAAGCTCGACAACGACCTCTACATGCGGGATTACTCGAAGTGCATCCTCTGTTACAAGTGCGTCGAGGCCTGCGGCGTCGATCACCAGAACACGTTCGCGATCGCCGTCGCCGGACGCGGCTTCGAGGCGCGCATCTCCACCGAGTTCGACGTCACGCTTCCCGAGTCGGCGTGCGTCTACTGCGGCAACTGCATCGCCGTCTGCCCGACGGGCGCGCTCATGCCGACGAGCGAGTACGAGCTGCGCGCAGCCGGCGAGTGGCGCGAGGAGGAGCAGACCGAGACCGACACGATCTGCCCGTACTGCGGCGTCGGCTGCAACCTCACGCTCCACACGCAAGACGGCGAGATCGTCAAGGTCACGTCCCCCGACGACCACGACGTCACGAGCGGCAACCTCTGCATCAAGGGCCGCTTCGGCTACCAGTTCGTGAAGCCGAAGAGCCTCTAGAGCCGGTGCGCCTCGACGATCCGCTGCAGGAACTGCTGCGTGCGCGGCTCGCGGGGGGAGCCGAAGATCTCCGCCGGTGTCCCCTGCTCGAGGATCTTGCCGCCGTCGAGGAAGCAGACGCGCGTCGCGATCTCGCGGGCGAACCCCATCTCGTGTGTCGCAATGACCATCGTCATGCCGCCGGCGGCGAGCTCGCCGATCACCTCGAGCACCTCTGCGACGAGTTCCGGGTCGAGCGCGCTCGTCACCTCGTCGAGCAGCATCAGCTGAGGCTGCATCGCGAGCGCGCGAACGATCGCCACCCGCTGCTGCTGGCCACCCGAGAGATGGTCGGGATACGCGTCCACCTTGGCGGAGAGGCCGAACCGGTCGAGCAGCCCGCGCGCATTCGCCTCCGCACTCTGCCGGTCCTGCCTGAGCGCGAGCCGCGGTGCGAGCGTGACGTTGTCGAGGACGTTCATGTGCGGGAAGAGGTTGTACGACTGGAACACGATCCCGATCCGGCGGCGCAAGCGGTTGACGTCGACGCCCGGCCGTGTGATCTCGTCTCCGCCGACGATGATCCGGCCTTGATCGACCGGTTCGAGAAGATTCACGCAGCGGAGGAGCGTGGATTTTCCCGAGCCGGACGCGCCGATCAGGCACGTGACCTCGTGCTCGCCGACTGACAGGTCGATCCCGTCAAGGACGAGATTTGTCCCGAATGACTTGCGCAGCCCTTTGATCTCGAGCGCCGCCGCCCCGGTCACGCGTGCAGCCCTTCTGCCTGACGGCGGCGGCGGTCGCGTTCGATCAGATGGTCGGTAAAGCGCGCGAGCGGGATCGTGATCGCGACGAAGAGGAGCGCGGCCGCGAGGTACGGCGTGAAGTTGAACGTGGCGGCGACGTCGATCTGCGACTGGTTGAACGCCTCGATCGCCCCTGCAAAGCCCACGAGCGCCGTGTCCTTCTGCAATCCGATGAAGTCGTTCAGCAGCGGTGGAATAACGCGCCGCACGGCCTGGGGAAGAATCACCTTCCGCAGGGTCTGCCACCGGGTTAGTCCGAGAGAGCGCGCGGCCGCCTCCTGGCTCGGATGCACCGACTCGATGCCGGAGCGGTAGACCTCGGCGACGTACGCGCTGTAGATGAGCACGAGCGTGACGATCCCCCAGAACACGACCGACGTTGGGACGCCCGAGAGCTGCAGGCCGGGAACTCCGAGGGCGAGGATCGAGACGACGAGGATTGTCGGAACGCCGCGGAAGAAGTCGGTGTAGACGATCGCCAGCGCACGCAACGGGAAGAAGACCGGGCCGGGCAAGCTCCGCAGCACCGCGATCAGGAGCGCGAACGGGAGAATGAGGCACTCCGCGATCAGGAAGATCTTGCAGTTGAGAAGAAACGCCCGGGCGATCTCGGGGAGCGATGACTTGAAGTACGTCCAGCTCAGGAACTGTTTGTGAACCACCGGCCAGCCGGGGGAGTTGGCCACGACGACGCAGATGACTGCGACGAAGACGAGCGTCGAGAGAAGCGCGATCGCGACGCCTCGGCGACCGTCGGCCCCCGCCAGCGCGCCGAGGATCCGCGAGCGCCGCGGCTCCTCTACTTCAGTACCGGGGCGCCGGTCGCCTTCGAAAGCCACTGCTGCTGGATTTGCTGCAGCGTCCCGTTCGCCCGCAGCTTCGAGAGCGCCTGGTTGACGCAGGCGGCGAGCGAGTTGCCCTTAGCGAAGACCATCCCGAAGTAGCCTGCCGCGCCGCCGCCGCCGGTGAACTGTCCGAGAACCTCGGAGTGTGGAACCTGGACGGCCGTGACGTAGAAGGACGTCGGGAGGTCGACGACGAGGCCGTTGATCTGCCCGTTCTTCAGGGCCTGCACAGCGGCGGCGTTCTGAGAGAAGACCGCCGGCTGGGTCGTCGGCTTGATGGTCGATGTGATGAACGAGTAACTCGTCGAGCCGAGCTGGGCGCCGAGCTTGTAGGGCCGGAGGCCGGCGATCGTGGTGACCTTCGAGATCGGCGTCCCTTTGAGGACGACGACGGCCTGGTTGACGTCGTAGTACGACTTGCTGAAGGTGACGACCTTCGCGCGTGCGGGCGTGTACGAGATCTGGTTGATGTCGAAGTCGAACGACTTCGAGCCAGGCGCATACGAGCGGTTGAAGGGCACGTACGTCCAGTGCACCTGGGACGGGCTGAAGCCGAGTTGCTTGGCGACGGCGTAGGCCGTTGCCGACTCGAAGCCCTTTCCGTCGGACGGGTCGTTGATCTTCCAGAAGGAGCTCTTCGTGCCGCCGGCGTACCACGGCGGGTAGGCGGGATTGTCGGTGCCGATCGTCAGCTGGCCCGCCTTGACGAGGTTGAGCTGCGACTTCGTACACGAGCCACTCGCGTTGGTCTGCGTGGTGGACGTACCCGAGCCGCCGCAGCCGGCCACGGTCGCCAGCGCGGCAGTCATCGCCATCAGGCTCAGGAGCCGCAGCGTTCTCGGACGGTTCACGTCGGCGAGCGTATCACTGCCCTCTCGACGTGCTCGCATGAGGTCGCTGCTACCCTGATTTCACGGACGGCATGGGTCGTCCCGGGAGATTCAGGTTCTCGTTCCTCCAAGGATTCGAGCTCTTGGTTCTCGAATCCAGCACGTAAAGGAGTCGAACACACATGTCAGAGACCTTTTCCTCGCTCGGTGTGAGCGCGGAAGTCGAGCAGTCGCTCGCCGACCGCGGCATTGCAGCACCGTTCCGCATTCAGACCCTCGTCATCCCCGACGCGCTCGCAGGCCGCGACATTCTCGGTCAGGCGCCGACCGGATCGGGCAAGACGCTCGCGTTCGGGTTGCCAATCGTCGAGCGCGTTTCCCCCGACGAGAAGGCGCCCGCGGCGCTCGTCCTCGTCCCGACGCGCGAGCTCGCGCTGCAGGTGACCGAGGAGCTGACGCTGCTCGGCGCACCGCTCGGTATCCGCACCGCAGCCGCATACGGCGGCTCGCCGATCCCGGCGCAGGCGAAGAAGCTCAAGGGCGCGCACGTCGTCGTCGCGACGCCGGGCCGCCTCACGGATCTCGAGAACCGGCGGATGATCTCGCTCCGCGACGTCCGCATCCTCGTCCTTGACGAAGCCGACCGGATGCTCGACATGGGCTTCAAGCCGCAGGTGGAGAAGATTCTCCGCCTCCTGCCGACGAAGCGCCAGACGATGCTTTTCTCCGCGACGCTCGACGGCGAAGTCGGCGCGCTCGCGCAGGCGTACACGCTCAACGCGTCGCGCTTCTCGGCCGAGCTGCCGTCCCAGCACTCCGACGGCGAGGTCGACCACCGCTTCGTCGCGGTCACCGCATCCGACAAGGTCGATCGCCTCGTCGAGCTCCTCCACGCCGAGCCCGGGCCTCTCGCTCGTGTTCGTGCGGACGAAGCGCGGCGCCGACCGCCTCGCCACGAAGCTCCGCGGCCACGGCGTCGAGACCGCCGCGATGCACGGCGACATGACGCAGAGCGCCCGCGAGCGCGCGCTCGAGCGGTTCCGCTCCGGCAAGGTCACGACGCTCGTTGCAACAGATGTCGCCGCGCGCGGCCTCGACCTCGAAGCGATCGCCCACGTCATCAACTACGACCCGCCGGAGGACACGAAGGGCTACATCCACCGCGTCGGCCGCACCGGCCGCGCGGGCAACACCGGCCAGGGCACAACGCTCGTCCTGCCGGATCAGCAGGCCGACGTCAGCCGCGTCGCGAACCTCCTCGGCCACAAGGAGAAGTTCGAAGAGGCGGGCATGAAGAGCGCGCGCGCGAAGCTGCTCTACACGAGCCGCCGCGGCGGCCGCTCTCGCTGGTAGGTGCTACGAACTCAGCGCGCCGGCGGAAGACTGAGGTCGAGCCGGCGCGCTATCCGCTCCATCTTCTCCCGTGAAAGCTTGCCGCTCTTCCGCAATCGCCTCTTCAGGGCGCCTGCGTACATGACCCAGACGTCGCGGCCGATCTGGAAAGGCGTGTCCAGCAGATCCCACTCTGATTCAACGAGGCACAAAGCGGCATGAACTTCCGTTCCGTGGAGTGCTTCGTCTGATCGGAGCGCGGTGATCACGGCATCAACCTGCCACTCGACACCAGAGGCGAGTGACGTTCGATTGTTTCGGCCGATGAAGAGTTCGTTTTCCGGTCGCCAGAACGGGCCTTTGGCGCGCTTCGTCACCTTTCCTCGATACGCCTTGGCATCGACGACCCACACACCCGTTTGAGCAACGAACAGGTGGTCGATATTGCCTCGCGTCCCAGGGATGAGTCGGTCGTGCAGTGCGATGACCGAATCGCCAACCTTTCTTTCGATGTAGCGGGCAAGAGCGGTCTCGCCTTCGCTCCCTTTGCCCCAAGTTGCAGCGGCGTCTCGACTAGCCATCGCCTCGGCCACTGCGGCTGCGTGGTCGCCGTATTTCCGACGTGCATCGTTGACCTTGCGGTTCTTACGCCGCTCGCCCTCAGCAGCGGCGGACGCTCCGGCGACCCCCGTATCGATTTCCCCACCGGGTGCGCATGCGAGGCATGTCACTGTCTTGTCTGCCGGATCCCAGACCGCCTCCGCGCCCTTCGACAGAGAAATCCCACACGAAGCGCATATCGCGGGGTAGCGCAGCCGCAGCCGGCGAGCGGGTTTCGGGTCGATAACGGACGCCATCTGTGCACTATCGGCAGATCAGGCAGCGCCTTTCAGTGGCCGGTGACGACTTCTTGGCCGCACACCAGAGCTAGTCGCTCAGCTCTCGAAGGCGAGCTTCGTCGCCCAGTCGGGATCCCAGAGCCGGAAGCCGCCGAGGAACGCGTTCTCGTTCGCGCCGCGGCGACATCCTGGCGGTAGCTCGTCGAGCTCCTTCACGCCGCCGCCGCCGAGCACGATCTCGTCCGGCTGCGTCGCCGCGGCGAGAATCGCCACGGTCTCGAAAACGACCTCTTTCCAGCGCTTCTTGCCGTGCTCGCGGAGATACGCCTCACCGACGTAGTCCTCGAACGTCTTCTTGCGAAACGGGAGATGGCCGCCCTCGAGGGCAACGATCGTCCCGTCGACGATGAGCGTCGTCCCAAGCCCGGTTCCGAGCCCGAGGAACAGCATGCGGCCGCCGCGGTAGCTCCCGATGGCCTGCATCGCGGCGTCGTTGACGACCTTCGTCGGCTTTCCGAACGCGGCGTCGTAGTCGAATCCCACCCAGCCTTCGCCGAGGTTCGGCGGTTCCCCTGACGGACGGTTGTCGCGGATAGGGGCCGGAATGCCGACCGTCACGACGTCCCACTCCCAGTCCTCGACGGCCGCGAGCGTGCCGTCGACCATTTCCTGCGGCGTCAGCCTGAGGGAGGAGGCGAAGCGGCGGCGCTCGGCCTGGTTCGACGCGAGCGCTTTCACGTGCGAGCCGCCGACGTCGACGGTGAGAACCGTGCGCGTCTCCACACGGGCACGCTAGCGCGACTGAATCGCCAGGAACGCGCAACCTCGACCGCCGGAGGCGCGGATACCGTGAACGGATGGACCCGCTCGACGGACTGAACCCCGAGCAACGGCGCGCCGCCGAGGCGGTGCGCGGGCCGGTGTGCATCCTCGCCGGCGCCGGGACGGGGAAGACGACGACGATCACGCGGCGCATCGCGCAGCAGGTCGCGACCGGCGCGTTTCGCCCCGACGAGATCATGGCGGTGACGTTCACCGACAAGGCCGGCGGCGAGTTGCGCGCGCGGCTCGCGGCGCTAGGCGTCGAGCGCGTGCGCGCGGGGACGTTCCACTCCGCGGCGCTCCGCCAGTTGCGTCATTTCGCGCCCGGCGCGGTCGGCAAGATCCTCCCGTCGAAAGCGCTGCCGCTGCGGCACATCGGCAACCGGCTGCCAGGTGCGTTCAAGTTCCGGCCCGCGGGCGATCTCGCGACCGAGATCGAGTGGGCGAAGAACCGGCGCATCTCGCCCAACGAGTACCTCGCCGCGGCCGCCGACCGCGAGCCGCCGATCCCGCACGACCTCATGGCGCGCGTCTACCGCGACTACGAGCGCGGCAAGGACGAGCAGGGGCTCATGGACTTCGAGGATCTGCTCGAGTCGACGATTCGGCTGTTCGAGGAGGACGAGCGCGCCGCCGCGACGTTCCGCTCGCAGTACCGCGCGTTCACCGTCGACGAGTACCAGGACGTCAACCTTCTCCAGCAGACGCTCCTCGACCTCTGGCTCGGCGACCGAGACGATCTCTGCGTCGTCGGCGACGACTACCAGTCGATCTACGCGTTCACCGGCGCCGGGCCGGAGCACCTGCTCGGCGTGCCGCGCCGCTTCCCGCACGCGACCGTTGTACGGCTCGAGGAGAACTACCGCTCGACGCCGCAGGTGCTCGTGCTCGCGAACCGGCTCGTGCCGAACCTCGGCGGCGCGGAGAAGACCCTGCGCCCGACGCGCGCCGACGGGCCGGAGCCGGCCGTGAGCCCGTTCCCGTCGCCCGAGGACGAGGCGCGCGCCATTGTCGAGGCGATTCGCGCCGCCGACGTGCCGCTCGAGCGCATCGCGATCCTCTGCCGCACGAACGCGCGGCTGACCGACTTCGAAGAGGCGCTCCACGAGGCGAAGATCCCGTTCCAGGGCTCGTCGCTCCTCGACCGCGACGCAGCGCGCCGGCTCGTGCGGCGGCTCGAGCGGAACGGGGAGGACGCCGCGACCGCCGTGCGCGCCGCCGCGCTCGAGGCGGGCTGGACGCGAGGAGCTACCGGAGAAGCTCGGCGAGCGCGAGCTGACGCGCCAGACCGACCTCGCGCGCCTCGTCACGCTCGCCGATGCGTTCGACGGCGACGCCGCCGCGTTCGTCGCCGACCTGCGACAGCGCTTCGACTCCGGCGGCGACGAGGCACGCGGCGTCAACCTCCTCACGCTCCACAAGGCGAAAGGCCTCGAGTTCGACACGGTCTTCATCCCGCGGCTCGAAGAGAAGGAGCTGCCCTCGCGCCAGGCCCGCACGTCTGCCGAGATCGACGAGGAGCGCCGGCTCCTCTACGTCGGCATGACGCGCGCGGAGCGTGTCCTGTGGCTCAGCTGGTCGGGCAAGCGCTCGCGCTTCCTCGCCGAGCTCGGCTTCTCGCAGCAGTCGTCGCCGGTCGTGCGCGAGAAGGTCGTGCGGGAGAAGGTCGAGTGGAGCCCGGTCGCTGAGCGGCTGCGCGAGTGGCGGCTCGAGCGCGCGCGGCAGGACGGCGTGCCGCCGTACGTCGTCTTCCACGACAAGGTCATCCACGAGATCGCGGCCGTGCAACCGCGCTCGCTCGGCGAGCTGGCGCAGATCGCGGGCGTCGGCCCGGCGAAGCTCGACCGCTACGGCGAGGACGTGCTCGCGCTGCTCCCTCAAACGCGTAGTTGACTTTCGAGTCGTATTTTCCGAAAATTGCGGGACAAGGGGGATAGGCCGAGTCGGATCATCGGCGCTCGTAGGCCGGCGACCTCCCACATCGCGACGAAAGGGAGACGAATTCATGGGTATTAGGCGCAGGCCTTCAAGGGTCGGCCTCGTAGCTGCCGCTGTGCTTGTCGGCGCAGTCCTGATGTCAGGGGCGGTTGCCAGCGGCGCCAGCACGCAGCTGAGAGTTGCTTCTTCGAGCAGCATCTCGCTGATCAACACAATCAACGTGGCCAAGACTCAGTCTGGGCGTCTGGCGAGGACGTCTCCAGGCCTACTCGGCCAGACGAGCTCGAAGCTCATCAACGTCATGATCAAGTACGACCTCGACCCGACGGCGTCCTACATGGGCGGCGTGCAGGGGCTCAAGGCGACAAGCCCGGCCGTCACGCACGAGACGCTCCGGAGCGATCGCCAGGCGGTGGACGCGTACAACCAGTACGCGAACCTCAAGATCTCGAACCTCAACTCCGAGGTCCGCGCTGCCGTACCGGCTGCAACGATCGGCTATCGGTACACGACCGTCTACGGCGGTGTCTCGGCGCGGGTCCCGGCCAATTCGATCGCCGCCCTTCTGAAGATTCCGGGTGTCGCGGCGGTGCAGAAGGACATTCTTCGGCACCCGCTTGACGACAACACGAAGTTCCTCGGCGCGACCGCGGTCTGGCCGTCGATCGGCGGCTCGAAGAAGGCCGGCTCGAACGTCGTCGTCGGCGTGATCGACACCGGCGTGTGGCCCGAGCATCCGATGCTCTCCGCGGCCGGCGTCTCGGCCCCGGCGGGCGGGCTCAAGGGCTGCCACTTCGGCGATGGGACCGACGTGGCCCATCTCGGTCCGACGTTCGCATGCAACAACAAGCTGATCGGCGCCTACGCCTTCACCAACACGTACATGGCGGCTGTCGGCTCCGACGGTCAGGAGTTCTGCAACGACACGACGGGCGCTTGCTCGCCGCGCGACTCCGAGGGACACGGCACGCACACGACGACGACGGCTGCGGGCGACTGCGTCACGTCGGCCGTCATCTACGGCGTCCAGCGTGGCCCGGTCTGCGGTATCGCTCCTGGGGCGCATGTCGAGATGTTCCGCGTCTGCCTCTCGCAGGGCTGCTTCGGCTCCGACTCCGTGGCCGCGATCGGTCAGGCGATAACGGACGGCGTCAACGTCATCAACTTCTCGATCTCGGGCGGTGCGACGCCGTACTCCGACGCGGTCGAGTTGGCGTTCCTCGACGCGACGAACGCCGGCATCTCGGTGAACGCGTCCGCCGGTAACAGCGGTCCGGGGGCGGGGACGTCCGAGCACGGCGGACCGTGGGTGACGACTGTCGGCGCCTCAACCGGCCCGCGCAGCTTCAGCTCCACGCTGCATCTCACCGCCGACGGTGGCGCGACGCTGGACGTTCCCGGCGTGACGCTGACGAACGGCATCAGCTCGCCGACTCCGGTTGTCCTTGCGGCCAGCCTGGGCGGTGGCGAGGACGCGGCGTGCCAGTCGGACGCCACGGCAGGCAGCGCGACCGGCAAGATCGTCGTCTGCGAGCGCGGCACCAACGGCCGCATCGACAAGGGCCTGCGCGTCCTCCACGGTGGCGCGGCCGGAATGATCCTCTACAACCAGTCGGCGGGCGTGACAGACCTCGAGTCGGACAACCACTATCTGCCGGCCATCCAGACGCAGTACAACTCGGACGCGATCGCGACCTTCGTCGCCGGCCATACGAACGTCATGGCGACGTGGGCGCAGGGAACCGCGTCTCCGTCGAAGGCCGACGTGATGGCGTCGTTCTCGTCGCGCGGGCCTGACGGCGACTGGGTCAAGCCGGATGTGACGGCTCCGGGCGTCCAGGTGCTCGCCGGCACGACGCCGCAGCCGGATCAGACGACGGCCGACAACGGCCCGCCCGGCAATCTCTACATGGCGATCGCGGGCACCTCGATGGCGAGCCCGCACTCGGCCGGTGTCTCCGCGCTCGTGAAGGCGGCTCACCCGACGTGGACGCCGGAGGAGATCAAGTCGGCTCTCATGACCTCGGCGACGACCAAGGTTGTCGAAGAGAACGGCTCGACTCCTGCGACGCCGTTCGACATGGGCGCGGGCCGGATCCAGGCCAACAGGGCGGTCAACCCGACGCTCGTGTTCAACGAGACGTACGCGCACTTCGTCGCGGCAGGTACGAACGTGATCCACCGCGTCGACCTGAACATCCCGAGCATCGACGCAACGACGTTCTCGGGCGATCTGCTCACGCACCGGACGGCGCTCAACGTCTCCGGCAAGACGCAGATCCTGCACGTGAAGATCATGGAGCCGAAGGGCGTCACGATCACCGTCGGCAACAAGAACCATGACCTCACCATCGGGAAGAACCACCAGATGACGTTCCCGATCGACATCAGCGCCCCGGACGTGGCCGACGGGCAGTACTTCGCCCGCATCACGCTCGTCCCGAAGGGCGGCGGGACCCCGGTCACGATGCCCGTCGCGTTCGTGAAGCAGCAGGGAAGCGTGAGCCTGTCGCAGACGTGCTCGCCGCTCAGCATCAAGAAGGTCAGCGGCGTCTCGCACTGCAGCGTGACGGCGCAGAACTTCGGCTCCGTGTCGGCCAACGCGAGCATTACGGTCGGCGGCCGCGCGTCGGAGGCAGGCAACCCGCTCCGCTACAAGAACATCGGCGCGCCGGGCGTGATGGTCGGAGGCAACAAGGGCGCCAAGTGGACCGGCTCGCTGAGTCCCGCCTTGGCACCGCCTGTGACCGCGATCAACGACATCACCGGCAATGGGCCGGCGGGTGGTTACCTCCCGTTGTCGCTGTTCGGAATCACCCCGATCGCCGGCGTCGGTGACGAGACGATCACGAACTTCGGCGTGCCGACGTTCTATTACGGCGGTGAGCCGTACTCGGACATCGGCATCGTCTCGAACGGGTACGTCGTGATCGGCGGCGGGTCGGCGGCCGACGTGAACTACTTCCCGCAGACGTTCCCGAACGCCGCGGCGCCGAACAACGTCGTCGCTCCGTTCTGGACGGACCTCAATCCGAGCGCTGGCGGAACGGTTAGCATCGCCACGCTCACCGACGGAGCCAACACCTGGCTCGTCGTGGACTTCGCCGCAGTGAAGGAGTACAGCGACGCAGTCACGCACACGGGTGAGCTGTGGTTCCAGCTCGATGGCGGTGCCGCAGGCAGCGGTGCGGTCAGCGAGCAGATCACGATGGACTACGGCGATGCCAACGCCGGACATGCCGATCCGGGCTCGGCGATCAACTGGGGAGCCGAGAACCGCGACGGCTCGACCGGGAAGAACATCGCCTCCGCTCCGGTCAACGGCTCGGAGTGGCGGCCGGTGCTCGGCGGACCGCTACCGGGCGGGTCGGTGACGTTCCCGTTCGACCTCTTCAGCGCCAAGACCGGCGCCTGGCACTCGGACGCGAAGCTCATGTCCGACCAGACTCCGGGGACGACGATCTCTTCGCAGAGGATCAGCGTCCACTCGTAAGACCTAGAAACACGGATCGACGCAGCGGGGCCGCCCTCAGGGCGGCCCCGCTCGCGTCTGAGCACTCCTACTTCTGGAGCTCGAGGACGACGACGGGGATCTCGCGGATCCCTTTTGTCTGCTCCTCGTACGCGGCGAAGCCGGGCCAGTCCTGCTTCTGGCGCTCCCAGATCGGCTCGCGCTCGGCGCCCTCGGCGACACGTGCGCGCGCAGCGAACGTCTCCGTGCCGATCTCGACCTTCACGGCGGGATGGGCGAGGAGGTTGTAGTACCAGGCGGGAGTCGTCGGCGAGCCGCCCTTCGACGCGAAGATCGCGACCGAGTCATCCGAGAGACGCTGGTACGCGAGCGGGTTGATGTACGCGTTGCCGGACTTCGCGCCGGTGTGGTGGAGGAGCAGAAGCGTGCGCCCCTCGAAGTTCCCGCCGACCCGGCCGTCGTTCGCGCGGAACTCCTCGATGATTTGTTGATTCCAATCGGTCATGCACCGAACTTAGCCGGGCGTTGCCGGGCTACGCGGCGCACGCCACTGCGAGTGCGCGAGGTAGCCGGAGAGCCCGAGCAAGATCAGCGCGTTCACGGGGTGGAACATGCCGAGCACCCAGTGGTTGAAGCCGGCCGCGCCGAGGATCCCCTGCACGAACGCGAGCACGGCGAGGGCGATCCAGCTCAGCAGCAGCTTCACCCTCGGCCACGCGATGAGGACGAGGATCAGGATCAGGATCGCGCCAAATTCGGCGAGGATCCACCCGAGGCCGCGATGGGCATCGAGGCTCTTCGCGTTGTCGATCGTCGCGCCGTGCTTCATGTCGAAGAGGCCGTACCCGACGAGGAAGAACTGGACGATCACGCCCACAAAGAAGATCGCCGTCACGTACCGCAACGCCACCCACGCACCATTCCGCACAGCAGTCATTCCCGCCTCCTGTCGCTGGACTCGGCCCGGAGCCTAGAGCGGCGCCGTTCCGGGATCGTTACGGACCCAGACCGTGACCGTCGCCGGTTCGAGCGAGCGGGCCGCGACCGATGAGAGCTCGGCGAGGACGGCCTCTACGTCGACGGCGTCGCGCAGGCGGGCTGCGAAGGCGGCCACGAGGGCGTCGGCGTCGTAACGCGCGCGGTTGAAGCGGCGGTCGACGAGTCGCTGCAGTCGCTTCCGGAGCGGGCTGAACAGGGCCGCGGCTGCGAGCGTTGCCGCGGCGACGCCGACTGGGGAGGAGAACGGCAGAACGCGCGTCGTGAGCAGCACGAGTCCGACGAAGACGCCGACGAGTAGCCCGGTCAGCATCGCGTACGAGATAGTGCGGCTGATCAGCCGGTCGATGTCGTACAGCCGGTACTTGAGGATCCCGAAGCCGATCCCGAGCGGCAGCGCGACGATGAAGACGAACGTGAATCCCAGCGTGTCGGACTGGGTAGCGATGATCAGGCCGCCCACCGCGAGAGCGCCGCCCGCGAGGAACCACTTCAGCTGCTGGCGCTCGTCTCCCGTCGAGCGGCGGAAGTGGACGATCTGGTACGCGACCATCGAGGCGAAGCACGCCCCGTACAGCACGATCGTCGCCGTGTTGAGGACGGCAGCGAATCCGTGCACGGGCGCGGTCAATGCCGAGAGCGAGCCCGACCTGTCGATCACGACCCTGCCGCTCGGTGAACGCGCCGAAGTTCTCCTGGGCGATCAGGGCCAGAAGAAGCGGTGGCGAGGGCGATATACGCCCAGAACGTCCACCGCCACCTCCCGGGCGGGATCTTCCCGTCGGGGAAGAGGACGATCGGCAGCGGCGCGAGCACGATCACGGGCACCCACGCCGGCGCGAGGAAGACGGCGAGCCTGCCGAGCGGCAGCGCGTCGTGAACACGGAACACGAGCACGGCGTAGTTGGCCGCGTCGATGCTCACGAGGAAAGCGAACGTGAACGCGAGCAGGATCCAACCGATCGAGTTGCGCGGCCGGCGGCGTGCGACGACCAGGCCGACCGCGAAGAACGGGAGCGTGATGACCCCGATCCCCTTGAGTCCCGTTCCCGATGGAATGTCATTCGACAGAACGAGGTTGAGCACGACAAGACCGATGAACACCCGAGGATCGCGAGCGTGACCGGCGAGATCCGTCTCACGGCCTGACCCAGACCGAGACGTGGGCCGGCTGGAGCGAGCCAGCCGCGGCGGCGGCTAGTTCGGTGAGGACGGTCTCCGGGTCGACGGCATCGCGCAGCCGGGCGCCGAACGCCGCGACGATCGCTTCGGCGTCGTAGCGGGAGCGGTTGAAGCGGCGGTCGACGAGCCGCTGCAGCCGGAGCGCAGAGGCGCGAAGAGGGCCGCGGCTGCAAGCGTCGAGGCGGCGACGCCGACCGGGCGACGAGAACGGCAGGACGCGCGTCGTCAGCAGAACGAGCCCGACGAAAACGCCGACGAGCAGGCCGGTCAGCAAGGCGTACGAGAGAGTGCGCGAGATCAGCCGGTCGATGTCGTACAGCCGGTAGCGCAGGATCCCGATCCCGATCGAGATCGGCAGCGCGATGAGCCCGAGGAAGCCCACCTTCCCGATCGCCGCGAGCACTCCGTGGCTGCCCGACCCGATCGTGATCGCGAGGAAGAAGCCGAATACCGCGAACGAGCCGCCGGCCAGCAGCCACTTCAGCTGCTGCCGCAGGTCGCCGCTCGAGCGGCGGTAGACGACGACCTGGCGGACGACCCACGAAAGCGAGATCCCGAGAAAGGTGAGAACGACGAAGGCGAAGCCGACGCCGCCGCCACCGCCCGTGCCGAGCTTCTTCAGCTCGCCGGAGGAGTCGATCCTGACCACGCGGTCGGTGAATGCGCCGAGATCCGTGCGCGTGAGCTGGCACGAGGAGCACCGCCATGAGCGCGGCGTACGACGCCGAGCGTCCAGCGCCACGGCCGCGAGATCTTGCCGTCGGGGAAGAAGAGGATCGGCAGAGGCAGGAGTACGAGCATCGACACCCACCCCTGGGTGAAGAAGACGGCGAATCGCGAGAGCGGGAGGCCGTGGTGGTCGATGTGATAGGCGCGCACGGCGTAGTAGCCGGCGTCGGCGCCGCCCGTCGCCGTGATCGCGATCGCGAGCAGGAGCCAGCCGATCGGGTTCCGCGGCTGCCGGCTGGCGACGAGCGTGCCGACGGCGGCGAACGGGATCATCAGCAGCGGCTGTCCGACCGCACCGAAGCTGAGCTGGTGCGCGAGCGCCGACAGCGGGACGCTCGCCGCGATCAACAGCGCCGCAAGGGCGCCGAGCAGAACCGCGAGCCGCCGACCGTTCACGACGCCTTGACCCAGACGCTGACGTGAGAGGGCTCGAGGGAGCTCGCCGGCGGCGGCGGCGAGTTCGCTGAGCACCGTCTCCGGGTCGACGGCGTCCCGCAACCGCGCCCCGAACGCCGCGACGGTCGCCTCCGCGTCGTAGCGGGCGCGGTTGAAGCGCCGATCGACGAGGCGCTGCAGGCGCTCCCGGAGCGGGCTGAACAGCGCTGCGGCGGCGAGCGTCGAGGCGGCGACGCCGACCGGCGACGAGAACGGCAGCACGCGGGTCGTCAGCAGCACGAGCCCGACGAAGACGCCGACGAGCAGTCCGGTCAGCAGCGCGTAGGAGAGCGTCCGCGAGATGAGCCGGTCGATGTCGTAGAGCCGGTAGCGCAGAATGGCTATCGCCGTTGCGATCGGCAGCGCGAGAATCCCGGCAAGCCACACGATCCAGCCGATGCTGCCCCCATTCGTCACCGCGAGGACGACAAACCCCAGGCACAGAAGCGCGGCGGCCATGAGAAACCACTTCAACTGCTCGCGCTCGACCGATCGCGCGCGGTGGAAGCGCAGGGCGAGCGACACGAGCGAGGCGGCCGAAACGAGGAGGATCAGGATGCTCCCGGCCTGCTGCTTGACGAGCGTGTCGAAGGTCCCCCCGACGCGTCCGATGCCGAGCGGGTTCTCGATCCCGGGGAAGTCCTGGAGAGGGCCGGGGGCGAGCGCGCGCCCGGCGGCGTCGATCGCAGTCGCTGCGGCGGCGAGCCAGGCCACTATGAGCCAGCGTCGGCTGAGAAGGTGCCCGGTCGGAAAGAGGAGTAGCAGGAAGCAGGCGAGCACGCCCACGGCGGGCGACCAGATCCATTGCGAGAGCCAGGCGGCGCCGACCGCGCCGGGGCGATCGACGGTGGATCCGTCGATTCCGCCCTGCGCATAGCCGAGCGCCACGCTGTTCAGGACGATGGCAGTCCCGCAGCCGAGGAAGATCCAGCCGATGGCGTTCTCCGGACGCTTCGCCGCCAGCAGTGCCCCGACGGTCGTGAAGGCAAGGAACAGGACGGGGAGCGCAGCGTCCGACGTCGAGCCGGACGCTGCAAGAAGCACCACGCCGACGACGGTCAGGACGGCGCAGACGCCCCACAGCCCCCAGGCGATCCGACCGGTCACGAGGCCGCCGTCCGGATCCATAGCGACATGTGCGACGGCTCCATCGTCTCCCCGACGACGCGATGAAGTTCCGCCTGCAGCGTCTCGAGGTCAGCGTGCTCCCGCAGCCGCGCGCCGAACGCGGCGACTGTCGCCTCAGCGTTGTAGCGCGCGCGGTTGAAGCGGCGGTCGACGAGCCGCTGCATGCGGTTGCGGAGCGGTGTGAAGAGCGCAGCGGCGAGCAGGGTCGACGCGGCGACGCCGACCGGGGAGGAGAACGGCAACACGCGCGTCGTCAGGAGAACGAGTCCCACGAAGAGCCCCGACGAGCAGTGCCGTCAGGAGTGCGTACGCGAGTGTCCGCGAGACGATCCGGTCGATGTCGTAGAGCCGGTACTTCGTGATCCCGATCCCGATCGCGAGCGGGAGCCCGAGCAGGCCGAGGATCGCGAGGCTGCCGATCGTCCCCACCACGCCATGGGAGCCAGACAGCATGACGCTGAGGACGACCCCGACGACCGCGGTCGTACCGCCGAAGATGAGCCACTTCAGCTGCTGGCGCCGTTCGCCCGTGGCCCGCCGGTAGGCCGGGACGCGGCTCACGAGCCAGATCATCCCGGCACAGAGCAGCAAGATGAACCAGACCCCCTGGAGGATGCCCCACCAAGCCCAGCCGCTCGTCGGGTAGTCGATCTGCTTGAGGTCGCCGCTCGGCTCGATCACCACATGGCCCAGCGCGATCGTCTCGGCGGCGATCGCGAAGGCGCCGATCATCCACACGCCGCCGACGACCACGACGGCCCCCATCAGCCAGCGCCAGCGGCCCGACGGCAGCTCGCCGTCCGGGAAGAGCATGATCGCGAGCGCGAACAGGAGGATCAGCGGCGCCCAGGTCGGCTGCAGGAACACGGCGATCTGCGGCAACGGGAGATGGTCGTGCAGGCGGTAGGCGGCGACCGACGTACGGGCCGGCGTCGGCGGTCACTCCGCCGAGCAGCGCCGAGACGAGCATCACCCAGCCAATCGGGTTGAGGGGCCGCTGTCGCACGAGGACCACGCCGACGACGAGGAAGCCGGACGAGGACGAGCATGAGGCCGCCGCCAACGGTCGACTTCAGCTTCGCCACGTGGGCGAGCGGGATGACGCCGGCGTAGAGCAGAACCGTGAGCGCGAGGAGCACGTATGCGGTCCGCGGCGTCGCCAGTCTCCGTGCCATGCGGGGAATCTAGACCGGTTCCGTCCGGAGATCGTTACGGCGTAACGATTCCGTAGCGCCGCCGTCGTAGATTCTGCGCGTGGCCATCGGCGAACGCGCACGGAAGACGGCGGCAGCGCTCGTGCTCGTCCTCCTCGCCGCGGACATCGCGCTCAGCTTCGTCGCCCGCGATCCCTGGCCGACGAACGACGGGATTGTCCTGGTCTTGATCGTCGCGTACGCGGTCGTCGGCTACGTCATCGCCCGGACGCGAGCCGCGGAACCCGATCGGCTGGATCTTCCTCGCGCTCGCACTTGCGGCCGGCGTCGACTACGTCATGCGGCTCTACCTCGTCATCGACTATCGGGAGCACAGCGGCGACCTGCCGCTCGGCTCGGTCGCGGTCTTCTGGCGGGCCAGCTGGTCGATCTTCCCGTTCCTGCTCCTTTTGCCCGCAATCGTGCTCTTCCCGGACGGCCGTCTCACGCCGCGCTGGCGGAAGGGTCCTGCGCGCTTACGTCGTTGCGGCTGTTGTGTTCATGGCGTTCCAGGTCGCCGGCCAGGTGTTCTATCCGGTCGCGGGCCTCGGAAGCGTCGACATCCGAGGCAACCTGCCAAACGGCAACGGAGGCTGGCCGGCCACCGCTGGTTTCCTTTTCGCACCTTTGTTCCTTGCCGCCTGGGTCGCCTTCGTCTGGCATCAGGTCGGTGCGTGGCGTTCGGCCTCGGGCATGCAGCGGGCGCAGCTGAAGTGGCTGGCCGCGGGCAGCGCCATCTGCGTCGTCTCGGCCGTTGCGGTTCTGTTGTTCGGCGATGGCCTCGCGACGGTCAATCGAATCGTGGGCGACGCGGCGATCATGGGGATCGGCGTCCTGCCGGTGGCGATCGGCGTGGCGATCCTCCGCTACCGGCTCTACGAGATCGATCGCCTCGTCAGCCGGACGCTCGCCTACGCGATTCTGACTGCCCTGCTCGTAGGGACGTTCGCGGGCATCGTGCTACTGGCGACGCGCGTGCTGCCGTTCTCCTCGCCGGTAGCGGTCGCGGCGTCGACGCTCGCTGTGGCGGCGCTCTTCAACCCGTTGCGGACGCGCGTGCAGCGACTCGTCGACCGGCGCTTCAACCGCGCGCGCTACGACCGGGAGGCGCTCGTGGCGGCTTTCGGAGCAAAGCTCCGCGACGCGGTCGACTCGGAGACGGTTCTCGCGGAGCTCGCCGACGCAGCCGCGAATGCGGTCGAGCCGTTGCACGTGTCCGTCTGGCTTCCTTCGTAGCTCACCACTCGACGAGCTTCCAGATCTCGGGCTCGGCGGCGGCGTCCTCGCCGATCTCGGCGAAAGTCGCGACCGCCGACTTGAGCCTCGCCATCGCCTCGTCGCGGCGGCCGAGCGCCTGGAGGATGTCGGCGGCGTTGTTCTCGAGCGCTGCCTCGCGGTGCCGGTCACCGACGGCGACGCAGAGCGCCAGAGCCTCCTCGGTCAACGCGAGGGCGCGCTCGAGCTCGCCTTCGGCGCGGAGAGCGAGTGCGAGGTTGTTGAGCGCCGCGGCGCGGGCGACGGGATCGTCCTCCTCCGTCGCGAGGGCGAGGCTCCGCTCGAGCTGGGCTCGCGCTTCGGCGTGGTCGCCTCGGCCGGACGCGAGGACGCCGAGGATGTTGTGCGCCTGCGCGAGCGCGCGCGAGTCGGCGGCCTGCTCCGCGAGCGCAAGCGCCTCCTGGGCGAGCGCCTCCGCCTCGTCGTCGCGGCGGCGGCGGTGCGCGTTGAGGCTCCGGTCGGCGACGATCCGCGCCGCAAGCGCCGGAGCCGGATCGGTGCGGAGCGCGTCCTCGAACGAGCTCTCCGCGAGATCCCACTCGCCGCGGCGCTCGTGGAGGAGCCCGATCCGGTGCTCGACCGCCCCGAGCTGCTCCGCGTCGGCGAGCGCGGCCGCGGCCTCGTAGCTGTCGAGCGCGCGGCCGTACTCGCCGGCGAGCGTCTCGAGATCGCCGATCGCCGCGTGGAGCGAGGTCGGATCGCCGTCCCCGAGCGCGAGTGCCTCGCGAAACGCCGCGAGCGCTTCGGCGTTCGCGTAGAGGTCGCGCGCGTACTCGCCGGCGCGCCGGTACGCGGTGGCCGCTTCGCCATCGCGGCCCGCCAACCGGAGGTGTTGCGCAACCGCGCCGGCGTTGTGCGGGCCGAGCGCGTCCGCGGCTCGGCCGTGGAGAAGGCGCCGCCGGCCGGCGCTCGTCAGCTCGTACGCGACGCGACGCGTCTGCTCGTGGCGAAACGCGAGGTCGCCGCCGTCGCTCTCGGCGAGGAGCCCGCGGCGCGTCAGCTCCTCGAGAGCCGCGACCGTCTCCTCATCGCTTCGCCCGCTGACAGCGCGGATCAGGTCGGCGTCGAACTGGCGTCCGAGGACGGCTGCCGCCGCGATGACCTGAGCGGCGACCTCGCTGACTCCGCTTACGCGCGCTTCGAGCAGCCCGCGCACGCCCGGTGGGAGGGACAAATCGTCCCCCTGTGCATCGAGGTACTCGACGACGAAGAACGGCAGGCCCTGCGTCTCCTCGTAGAGCCGGTCGGCGAGCTCGGTCGACGCACCGGCTTCGGCCGCGAGCTCGGCGACGTCGTCCCGGCCGAGGCGACTTGGAGTGATGACCGTGGCGAGCCCGTCGCGCTGCGCGTCGGCGAGGATGCGCAGCGCCGGATGGCCGGGCGGCGTCTCTTCCGTTCGCCAGGTGACAACGACGAGCGCCGGTCGATCGCGGAGCCGCCGGGCGAGGAAGGCGAGCACTTCGAGCGAGGACGCGTCGGCCCAGTGGACGTCGTCGACGACGAGCACGCCGGGTTTCTCCGCGCGAGTCGCCTCGACGAGGACGCGCGCGACGCCATCGAGGAAGCGAGCCTGGGCGCCCGGCCCGTCGAGCGTCGGCGTCGGCGGCGTGCCGAGCTCGGGCACGAGCCGCGCCGCCTCGGCGGCGGGCTGGTCGCTCACCTCGGTGGCGTCGCCTTCACGGAGCGCGCTGCGCAGCAGTTCGATTGCGCAGCCGAACGCGAGCTCCGACTCGCCCTCGATGCAGCGAGCCGTCGCCACGATGCCGCCGCCCTCCCGCACGCGCGCGACGAGCTCGTCGGCGAGGCGCGTCTTGCCGATCCCCATCTCACCCTCGAGGACGACGAAGTGACCCTCCGTGCCGATGCGCGAATACGTGTCGAGTAGCGTGGCGAGCTCGCCGTCGCGCCCGACGAGTGGATGCGGACGCGTGCCGGCGACGGCCTCCGCCGGCCCGCGGCGCCACCGCCCCGCCTTCGCGAATGCCGTGGTAGACGGCGGTAGTCTCCTCGGTCGGCGCGACGCCGAGCTCGCGGTGGAGGACGCGCACGCAATCGCGGTACTGCGCGAGGGCGGCGGCGCGCTCGCCGCTCGCGCCGTAGAGCGCGATGAGCCGCCGGTGCGCGGTCTCGTTGAGAACGTCGAGCGCGAGCCGTCGCCGCGCATGCTCTATTGCGCGTACGAGATCCCCGCTCGCCGCGCAGCCGTCGGAGAGCCGGTCGAGCACGGCGCCGAGCTCACGCGTCAGCGACGCCGCGCGATAGGACTGCCAGTCGTCGAACACCGCGCTGTCCCGAAGCCCGAAGCCGGCGAGGAACGGTCCGCGGTGAAGCGCAGCCGCCGCCTCGAGATCGCGGAGATCGTCGCTCGCGGCGAGGCGCGCGAACTCCGCCACGTCCACGTCGCCACCGTCGAGCGAGACGGAATCCCGCGCCACCGCCACCCAGCGGCCGCCGAGCGCCGAACGCAACGTCGAGAGCGTCCGGCGGAGAGCGGCGCGCGCCCGGTCAGGCGCGTACTCCGGCCAGAGGAGGCCAGCGAGGGAGTCGCGGTTGTGGACGCCGCCCTCGACCGCGAGATACGCGAGCAATGCCGTTGCCTTCCGCGTGTCGACTGCCAGCGGAACACCGTCGCAGAGCGCCTCCGGCGAGCCGAGAAGCGACAGCCGCAGCGTCGAGTCGCCCACGCGGCGATCCTAGACGCAACGGCGCCGAAGGCATAGCGTCCCGCCGTAACGATCTCCGGACGTGACGTGCGTACCTTCACCAGCGATGACTGAGACCTATCTCGTTAGCCGACAGATGTGGACGCGACCCACGACGTGGCTCGCGCTCGGTCTCTGGTTGCTGATGGTCGCTCTCGTAGTTGCGACCGGCGTAATGAAGGCGGTCGGCTGGCACGGCGCTGGAGACACCGCCAATTCCAGCCTGGTCGCGCTCTTCATCGCTTTCATGGCCTTTGCCACGATGGGCGCGCTTGTCGCCGCGCACGTCCCGCGCAACCCCCTCGGCTGGACCTTCGTCACGATCGCGCTTTGCGCGGCGCTTGCCGGCGTCGCTGAGAATCTCGCCTTTCAGGGCCTCGTCCACGACCCCGGCTCCATCCCGGGTTCGATGTTCTTCGCGTGGCTCTACTCCTGGCTGTGGTTCCCGACGATGGGCCTGATCGGGTTCGTGGTGCTGCTCTATCCGACCGGAACCGTTCCCGGACCGCGTTGGCGGATCGTCTCGCGCGGGCTGGCTCTGATACTCGGGTTGCTCACCGTCGTAGCGATGCTTCATCCAGGCCCGCTTGACGGCGATAACGGGAAGCTGCCGGACAATCCGGTCGGCCTGGGAGCGCTGCGCGCGAGCGACAACGTCGTCAGCCCGATCGTGACCGGCACGCTGATCGTGTTGCTTCTTGCCACGGCTGCGTCGGTTGTATGGCGGTTCTGGCGCTCGCGCGGTGACGAGCGCCAGCAGATGAAGTGGATGGCGTTCGCTGCTGTATTCCTCGCGCTCGGCATCACTCTTCCGGGGGTCGTCGGCATCAAGGACACGGGCGACGTGTTCTTCTCCGTCGCGATCATCCAGCTGCCGGTTGCGGTCGGGATCGCGATGTTCAAGTACCGGCTCTACGACGTCGACCGGGTCATCAACAAGACGCTTGTCTACGCTGTCTCGACGGCACTGCTCGCCGGGGCGTATATCGGGCTCGTGCTCGCGGGCGAGACGCTGTTCTCGTCCGTGGCGAGCGGCTCGAGCGTTGCCGTGGCGGTATCGACGCTCGTCGTCGCCGGGCTCTTCCTCCCAGTGCGCCGGCGTGTGCAGCAGTTCGTCGACCGGCGTTTCTATCGCCGGAAAGTCGACGTTGAGGAGACGCTCGCCCGCTTCGCTGCGCGCCTGCGGCACGAGGCTGACGTGGACACCCTGTTGGCCGACGTGCACGCCGTCGTCGGCGAAACGGTGGCGCCGGCGCATCTCCACGTGTGGTTGCGGGAGCCGGCGTGACGACACCGCGATCGGGGATCTGCCGGCCGCCGGGAGACACCGATTCGCGCCGTAACGATCTCGGGACGGCGATGGCGTACAAAGGAGGTACATGAGCACCTGGCCACAGTCGATCGCAAGAGTGATCCGCCGCACTGAGCGGCGGCCTGCACCTGCGGAAGAGACCGCCGCGGCCGTCGAGCCCGTCCCCGCGGCGGCAGCCGCGCCGCCCGTCGAGATCTCGCCGAACGATCCGATCGTCGCGTACTTCCAGAGCGCGCCCGGCGCCGTCGACCTCGACGGTCTCGAGCTCGAGTCGCCGGCGCTCGAGGAGCTGCTCGCTGCGGGTGTCCGGCTCGCCGTCCCGCTCGTGAGCCAGGGCGAGCTCGTCGGCCTGCTCAACCTCGGCCCGCGGCTCTCGGACCAGGACTACTCGACCGACGACCGCAAGCTTCTCAACTCTCTCGCCGCGCAGGCCGCGCCGGCGCTCCAGGTCGCGCAGCTCGTGCGCCGCCAGGAAGCGGAAGCGCGCTCGCGCGAGCGGATCGAGCAGGAGCTGCGCGTCGCGACGCTCATCCAGCAGAACTTCCTCCCGAAGAAGCTCCCCGACCTGCCCGGCTGGCAGATCTCCGCGTACTACCGCCCCGCGCGAGAGGTCGGCGGCGACTTCTACGACTTCGTCGAGCTGCCCGACGGGCAGATCGGTCTCGTGATCGGCGACGTCACCGACAAGGGCGTCCCCGCCGCGATGGTCATGGCGGCGACGAGGAGCGTGCTCCGCGCGTCCGCGGCGCGCGTCGTCTCGCCGGGCGAGGTGCTCGAGCGCGTCAACGAGCTCATGTGCCCCGACATGCCGGCGAAGATGTTCGTCACCTGCCTCTACGGCGTGCTCGAGCCGTCGACGGGCCGCTTCCGCTTCGCGAACGCCGGCCACAACCTTCCGTACGTCCGCACCGCCGACGGCACGACCGAGCTCCGCGCGACGGGCATGCCGCTCGGCCTCCTTCCCGGGCATCGCCTACGAGGAGACGGAGGCGTACCTCGAGCCCGGCCAGGTGATGCTGCTGCACTCCGACGGCGTCGCCGAGGCGCACGACGGCGCGAGCGAGATGTTCGGCTTCCCGCGCCTCCTCGACGTCGTCGGCCAGGAGGAAGGGCGAGGTCATCGACCGCGTCCTCACCGAGCTCGACCGCTTCACGCCGCAGGGCTGGGAGCAGGAGGACGACATCACGCTCGTCGTCGCTCACGCGCGCCGACGGCGGCTCGCACGTAGCGCCGACCGGCTCGTCCTCGACGTCTCGTTCACGATCCCGAGCGAGCAGGGAAACGAGCGCGGCGCGAGCGAGCGCGTCGCCGAAGCCGTCGCGTCGCTCGGCCTCGAGCCGGCGCAGCTCGAACGCCTCAAGACGGCGGTCTCCGAAGCGGTGATGAACGCGATCGAGCACGGCAACGAGTCGAATCCCGAGCTGCCGGTCGAGATCGGCATCCGTCTCGAAGCCGGAGAGCTGCTCGTCCGGATCACCGACTAGGGCGGCGAGCGCGAGATTCGCCGAGGCCGAGACTGCCGGATCTCGAGGCGAAGCTCGAAGGGCTGCAGAAGCCGCGCGGCTGGGGTCTGTTCCTGATCAAGAACATGGTTGACGACCTCCGCGTCACGACCGACGGGATCCATCACACCGCCGAGCTCGTGATGCGGCTGGAAGGAGGAGACGATGGCGGCAACTGAGTTCGCGGCGCAGGTACGCCACGAGGACGGCGTCGCGGTGCTCGACCTGACCGGCGAGGTCAGCTGCCGGCGCGGAGCAGAAGCTCCTCGAGGCGTACGCGCAAGACCGGCGGAGAGCCGGTCGTGCTGCTCGACTTCTCCGCCGTCGACTACATCAACTCGACCGGGATCGCACTCATCGTCGGCCTCCTCGCCCAGGCGCGCGCGGCCGGGCAGGAAGTGCAGGCGCGCGGTCTCGCCGAGCACTACCGGGAGATCTTCCGCATCACGCGGCTCTCCGACTTCATGACCATCCTCGACGACGAGGGAGACGACGAATGACGCAGGAAACCGCGATGGAAGTGCGGCGCGCCGGTGACGACACCGGCGTGATCGAGATCAGCGGCGACATCACCGCCGGCTCGGAGGACGCGCTCATGGACGCCTACGGCCGCGCCGGAGACGGCGACACGAAGGCCGTGCTGCTCGACTTCTCCCGGCTCGAGTACATGAACTCGGGCGGGATCGGCCTGCTCGTGACGCTGCTCGTGCGCGCCAACCGCGCGAAGCAGCGGCTGCTCGCGTGCGGCCTCAACGACCACTACCGCCAGATCTTCGAGCTGACCCGGCTCGACGAGGCGATCTCGATCTACGACGACGAGGCCGCAGCGCTGGCCGCGGAGCTGAGGAGGAGACGATGGACGAGCAGACCACACCACGCGACGACGACAACTGGGCGAAGCCGTCGACCGGCTCGCGGTCGGGAACGTCCCCGCCGGCGCGCTCGACACGCGTCGGCGGCAAGCAGGTCGTCTCCCCGATCCAGGGCTTCGGGAAGATGTGGCAGAAGACGTACCGCGTCGCGCTCACCGGCGCGAGACGTCACGCCGCAGGAGGTCATCGAGACGTGGAAGGCGGAGTTCCCGACGCTTCTGGCCGAAGGGCAGCCAGTTCCACACGCCGCTCACCGGGATCGCGCCGGGCGAGGTCGCGCTGCTGCAGGCGTCGGTGGGCGGCGGGATGAAGCTCTCGACCGGCATCTTCGTCCTCTACGCCGACGAGGAGTCGTTCACGTTCATGACGCCGCAGGGGCACATGTTCGCGGGCTGGATCACGTTCTCGGCGGCGGAGGAGGACGGCGTGACGGTCGCGCAGTGCCAGGTGCTGATGCGCGCCCAGGATCCGCTCACCGAGATCGGTCTCACGCTCGGCGGCCACAAGAAGGAGGACAAGTTCTGGGAGGCGACGCTGCAGTGCGCTCGCCGCGCGGTTCGGCGTCGACGCGAAGACGGAGACGACCGTCGTCTGCGTCGACAAGCGGCGGCAGTGGAGCCGCGCCGGCAACGTCCGCCACTCGAGCGCGTTCCGCTCGACCGATCCACACCGCCACCGCGCCGCTGCGCAAGAGCTCGAAGTTAGCCTCGCCGGATGGCGGACGTCGAGGCGATCGTCGTCGGCTCCGGGCCCAACGGGCTCGCCGCGGCGATCGCCCTGGCCCGGGCCGGAGTCTCGGTGCGCGTGCTCGAGGCCGCGGACGTCGTCGGCGGCGGCATGCGCACCGAGGAGCTGACGCTGCCGGGCTTCGCGCACGACGTCTGCTCGGCGATCCATCCGCTCGGCGTCGCGTCGCCGTTCTTCCGGACGGTGCCGCTCGCCGAGCTCGGCGTCGAGTGGATCGAGTCGCCCGGCCGCGCTCGCGCATCCGTTCGACGACGGGACCGCGGCGCTGCTCGAGCGCTCGGTCGAGGCGACGGGCGAGACGCTCGGCGCCGACGCCGCGCGGTACGCGACGGCTCTTCGGGCCGCTCGCGCGCGACTGCCGACGCGCTCGTCCCCGACATCCTCGCGCCGCTCGGCATCCCGTCGCATCCGCTCGCGTTCGCGCGGTTCGGCGCGCGCGCCGGGCTGCCGGCCGCGGCGCTGGCGCGGCTCTCGTTCCGCGGCCCGCGCGCGCGCGGCTTCTTCGCCGGCCTCGGCCGCCCACTCGCTGCTGCCGCTCGACGCAGCCGCGCGACCGCGGCGTTCGGGCTCATGCTCGGGATGCTCGGCCACGCGGTCGGCTGGCCGTTCCCGCGCGGCGGCTCGCAGACAGCTCGCCGACGCGCTCGCCGCGCACCTCCGCTCGCTCGGCGGCGAGATCGAGACCGGCACGCGCGTCGAGTCGCTCGCGGAGCTCGGCGATGCGCAGGCGGTCCTGCTCGACGTGACGCCGCGCCAGCTCGTCGCGATGGCCGGCGACAGGCTGCCCGACCGGCTACCGCCGCCGCCTCGAGCGCTTCCGCTACGGGCCGGGCGTCTTCAAGGTCGACTGGGCGCTCGACGGGCCGATCCCGTGGCGGGCGGAGGAGTGCGCGCGCGCCGCGACCGTCCACCTCGGCGGCACGCTGGAGGAGATCGCCGCCTCCGAGCGCGAGCCGTGGCGCGGCGCGGTCGTGCGAGCGGCCGTACGTCCTGCTCGCGCAGCAGAGCCTCTTCGACCCGAGCCGCGCGCCGGAGGGAAAGCACACGGCCTGGGCGTACTGCCACGTCCCGAACGGCTCGACCGTCGACATGACGGAGCGGATCGAGGCGCAGGTCGAGCGCTTCGCGCCGGGCTTCCGCGACCGGATCATCGCGCCGCTCGGCGCTCGGCCCGGCGCGAGCTCGAGGCGCACAACGCGAACCTCGTCGGCGGCGACATCAACGGCGGCGCCGCCGACCTGCGGCAGCTCTTCACGCGGCCGGTCGCGCGCCGGTCGCCGTACACGACGCCGCTCCCGGGCGTCTTCATCTGCTCGGCCTCGACGCCGCCCGGCGGCGGCGTCCACGGCATGTGCGGCCTACACGCGGCGCGGGCCGCGCTGCGGAGCCTGGGTCGCGGCCGGAGCTAGAGAGCGGTGCGAGGGGAGGCCGGCGGGCGCTCCCCTCGCAGTCGAACCGTTGCCGCTCTAGTTGTCGATCTCGACGTTTAGGGCGTTGTACTTGTTGCGCTTGGCGATGTTGCCCTTGCCGCCGACGAACGTCCCGCCCGAGTCGAAGCCATAGAGGTTGTCGTAGGCCTGGTTCTTCGAGAAGGCCATGAACGAGAACAGCGGGCTCACGCCGGCGAGGCAGAACCCGCACGTGCTTCCGCCCGTGTACTTCTTGCCGGCCGGGTTCGCGTCGGCGATGTTGCCGGTCATCGTGTAGTCGCCCGGGCTCTCGATGAAGAAGCCGTACTCCGTGTAGTTCGTGGCCGTGTTGCTCGCCCACGTCTCAGCCGCCGAGTAGGGAGTGTCGGTCGAGTCGAGGAATCCCTGCTCGAAGCCGACCGACTTGTTGTGGCTGAGCAGCGTGTGGTGTTGCGAGCCCGGGTCGTACAGCTGGAACGCATTAGTGACGTGGAAGCCGACGGAGCCGCTGGTGGCATGCCCCTTCGCGGTGTTGTACGTGGCCGTCACCGGGCCGCTCCCGTCCTCCGAGAACACGTAACCGTTCTTCTGGCCGCTCGAGACGTTGTGAGACCACGTGTCGCGCGAGCTGTTGACATCCGCCATGCCGGTTGCGGTGTTGCCCGAGCTGTTGTACGTGTCGACGACGCTGTTGTACGTGAAGGAGTCGCCGACTTCGGACTCGGCAACGATCCCCACTGCCGTGCCGTTGGTGTTGACGAGCGACTTCGTCACGGTGTTGTCCGAGCCTGCCTCGACGAAGATGCCGATGGCGGTCGTGACGGCATGCATCTGCACGTTGATGTTGCTCAGCGTCATCCCGCCGGCCAACGTTTCGAGAACGCCGTCACCTGCCGGAGAGGAGATGTTGATGTGGCTGATCATCGTCCCGGACGTCCTCGTGATCTCGATGCCTGCGTGGCAGCTTGAGAGCGTCGCAGGCCTTGCCGGCTTCTTCACCGTCCCGCCCACGATGGTTTCGCCGATGTTCTCCGCCGATCCCAGACCTCCGACGAGGAGGCACACATCTGTGCCGGTGCCTGTGATCGTGTAGGAGTCGAGGTACAGCGTGATGTGGTCGCCGTTGAGCGTGATGCACGGGCCGGAGCCGGCGTCCACGACGTTCTGCGTGAGCTCGTACGTTCCCGCTTTCGTGGCGACGAAGCCACACGCCGAGATCTTGTGGGCCTTGGCGTTGGCGTGCTGGGAGGTGGCTGATGCCGTCGCAGTGCCGAGAGTGGCAGCGCAGGCAACAGCGAGCAGCGTCAGTGTCGCCCCGGTGAGCAGTCTTGCAGTGCGGTATCGCACGTTCCCCTCCTTGCGGTTCGATGGCTGCGGCGAGCCTACTTCCGCCGTCGGGCGGCGTTGGGACGTCGCCTCTAGCCGGAGAGCCGGCGCAAGCGCTGCGCGGCGAGCCGTTCCAGCTGCACGACCGGCGCGCACACCTGGCAGTCGTACACGCGCGTCGTGCCGTCCTCGCTGCCGGCGAGGATCCACGTGCCACCCGGGCTGAACGACGCTCCGGTCAGCGGCGCGGTCGTGCGGCCGACGTAGAACTCGAGCTGCCCGTCCGCCGCGTTCCAGAGGCCCGCGTTGTACCGGCTCGCGGTCACGATCCAGTGCCCGTCAGGGCTGTAGTTCCCCGAGACGACCGGGAAGAAGTGCCCTATGAGGCGGTGGAGGAGACGGCCGCTCGAGGCGCTCCAGACCAGGCCCGTGTGGTCGGCGCTGACGGTGAGGACGTTGCGGCCTCCGGGCGAGTACACGATGTCGGCGATCCCCGAGCGATGGCCGTTCAGCGTGTGGAGGAGTCCGCCGCTCGTCGCGTCCCACAGCTGGGCGGTCACTCCCTTCGTCGTCGCAACGCCGATCCCGCCGGGAGAGAGCGTTGCGTGGTCGGTCGCGGCGTGGATCGTCGAGACGAGCGTCCCGTCGTCGTCGAAGACGCGGACCGCGCTCGCGGTGCGGACGAGGAAGCGGTTGCCGCCGGTGGCGAGGCCGAGCACGCGCTCGCCGACGTCCGCGATCACGCCGTCGCCTTGCTGCATGACCTTGCCGCTCTCGCCCGCGAGCAGCGTTCCGTTCGGTTCGTACGCGATCGCGGTGATACGGAAATCGGGATCGAACGCGAGGCCGCCGTTCCAGTCGTCCGCGACCGAGCCGGCCGCGTCGAGCAGCGC
Source organism: uncultured Actinomycetes bacterium (assembly GCA_963767525.1). GTDB lineage: Bacteria > Actinomycetota > Thermoleophilia > Gaiellales > Gaiellaceae > Palsa-739. The sequence continues at coordinate 190,027 of CAVYEH010000001.1, read as the reverse complement.
GAAGTGGTTCCCCTGGTGGGCCGTCGCGACGATCGGCCCGGGCGTCGTCAGCGTGCGGAGAACGCGCCCCGAAGTCGTGAGGAGCCGCGCGGTAGTGCCGGCGACCGAGACCACGCGATTGCCGAGCCAGAACGCCTGCACCGGGCCGCGGCGCGCATCGATCGTCGTCATCGTTCCCGCACGGAGCGCGTCCCAGACCCGCGACGTCCCGTCGGTGGAGCCGGTCATGAGCAGCCGCCCCCCCGGGTCGAAGCTGACGCTCGTGACGGCGTTCGTGTGCCCGGCGAGCGACGTGAGGATCGCCCCGTTCGCGGCGTTGTAGATCCGCGCAAGGCGGTCGGTGGACGCCGTCGCGATGTCGGTTCCGCGCGGGCTGAACTCGGCGGCGTCGATCGCTCCTATCGCGTCGACGAGCAACAGCTCGCGCCGGCCCGTCGCGACGTCCCACACGTACGCGGCGCCGTCCGCGCTCGACGTGACGAGCTCGCTTCCGTCGGGCGACCAGCTCTCCTGCAGGACGTAGCCCTTGTGCAGCAGGACGTGGAGGAGGCGGCCGGTGCTCGCGTTCCAGATCCCCGCCGTGCGGTCGTAGCTGCCGGTTGCGAGGAGCTTTCCGTTCGGGCTGAACGCGAACGACCGGATTCCCTCCTCGGGCAACACCCGGATCACGCGGCCCGTGCGCGCGCTGACGAGCTCGGCGTGCGTGGTCTTGCCGCTCTTGAACGCGACCGCGAACGTCGTGGCGCGCGGGTCGATCGCCGCCGCCTCGACGTGTCCGCCGAGGTCGATCGTCGTCGCTCCGCCGTGGCCGAGGTGGGCCAGGCGGACACTGCTGCCGCTCGCGATCAGGAGCGTGGTTCGCGCGAAGGCGAGCGCGGTGACCGGCGCGCCCGTCTTGAAGGCGACTCCCGCCTGCCCTGCGACGGTGACGTCTCCGTTCGCTCCTCCGACGGCGAAGTTCTGGCCGTCAGGCGCCCAGGCCGCCGCGGTGATCGGGTTCCCCTGGCCGAGCTGCGCGAACCGGTGCGTGCTCGAGTTGTAGAGGCCGAACCTGCCGTTGCTGCTGGCGACGAGGGCTTGGTCGCCGCGCGGCGCGAACTCGGCGAAGACGATGTTGCCGCCGAGCCGGATGACTCGCTGTTCGCGCATCGCGAGGAGGCTCGAGCGGAGCACGCTCGTCGTGTCGCGGCCTGGCGCGAGCTTCGCCGCCGCGAGCGCGAGCCTGACGCTCATCTGCGGGTTGGTCTCCTGCAGCGCGAGCGCCCGCGCGGCGAGCTCGCGGCCGTGCGCGCGTTGCGCCTGCGTCTGCGCGTTGCTTCGCTGCAGTAGCGCGAACATGGCGAGGAGAGCGACAAGCACGAAGCCGGCGAACGACGCCGCCGCGATGGCTCGCAGTCGCCGCCGCTGCTGCGCGGCGCGCTCGCGCTCGTTCCGCAGCTGCTGCTCGTGCTGCCACGCGAGGAGCGGCGGGCCGAGGACGTCGTGGAAGATCTCGTACCGCGCCGCCGCGCCGGGCGTGCCGTCGACCGCGCGCACGATCCGCTTGCTGCCGAGCTCCTCCAGCAGGTCGCGCAACTGCGCCGGCTCGACGTCCGCGTACTCCGAGAGGTCGCCGGCCTCGTGCGAGATCTTGCGGCCCGACGGCGTCACGAGTTGGCGCACGACCCGCGCCGCCTCGTTCCTGCTCGGTCGGCGAAAGCTCCGCGAGCGCGCGGTGGACGTGCTCGTCGACGACGGCGCGCGAGCCGCCGATGCGCCGGAACGTCGTGAGCCGCAGCGTCGTCGAGCCGTCGGCGCGTTCCAGCTCCCAGAGCCGCTCGAGGACGAGCTGGAGGTACGCCGCCTCGACGCCGTCCTCCGTCGACGCCTCGTCGAGCACCGCGTCGACGAGCGCGGGCTCGGCTGCGTACATGGTGTCGTTCAGCTCGCCGTAGCGCTCGAGCGGCCCGAGGATCGCCGCGCGGGCCGCGGTGCGGTCGAGCTGGTCGAGGCGAAGGAGGTTCGCGAACACGTCTGGAATCCGCGCCGTGAACTCGTCGAGCTCTGCGAGCGCGTCGTCGCGGATCGCGAGCAGAACGTTGACGCGCAGCCCGGGCCGGCGCAGCAGCTCGGGGAGCGCGATGCTCAGCGGCCCGTCGTCTCCGTGGTAGAGGACGTACTCCTCGAACTGGTCGAGGAGGAGGTAGATCTCGCTGTGCTGTCCAGCAGCGGCCGCGACGGTGTCGACGAGCCCCGCAGTCGGCCCGAGACCGCCGCACTCCGCGTGCACCGACGCGATCAGCCCGCCTTCGGGATCGTCCGCCCATGCGCCGTGCACGACGACCGGCGCGCCGCTCCGCTCGCGCAGCCGCCGCGCGACGCCCGCGCGGAGGAGCGAGCTCTTGCCGACGCCGCTCGGCCCGTACAGCACGGTGAGCCGCCGCGCGAGGACGTTGGCGCTGACCGCCTCGATCTCGCGCTCGCGTCCGAAGAAGAGGAGCGCGTCGAGGTCGGAGTCGTCGAACGCCGCGAGGCCCTTGTACGGGCTGTCGGGAACGCGGGTCGCGCCTGTCACTTCGGGGCCGCCTTCGCGAGTGCGCGCTCGAGCTCGGCGACGTACGCGGCCGGCGCCATGTCGACGACCTCGACGTCGCGGCGCCGCCAGAACTCCCGCTCGAGCGGCTGCGGCCCTGCGTTGACCGACCACGAGCGGTACGGCAGCGGCTCGCGCCCCCACAGCCGTTCGAGTACGACGCGCAACGTCCAGGTCGAGAGCGTGTACCCGAGCAGAAGCAGATGCGTGCGCCGCAGCCGCGCCGCGAGGCCGACCGGCAGCCGCCGCCCGACGTCGCCGTAGTTGATGAAGTCGTCCTCGGTCACGGCGAAGCTCTCCCACGCGCGATCGCTCGTCCCGTCGATACGGCCCTGTAAGTGGAGAAGAACGGCACGCGTGTCGAGATCGAGCTCGTGCGTGTACGCGTTCGGACGCTCGATCACGGTCGCCGCACCGCCCGGCTCGATGTGGCAGAAGCTGCCGCGCATCTCGCCGGTGGCGAGGTAACAGACGGTGTCGTACGCCTCGCTGCGTTCCTCGAGCGCGCGTTCGAGCGCGAGCTCGTAGCCCGTCGTGACGAGGAGCGGCTGAGCCGCCTGCTCGCGCACGAAGCAGGGAGGGCAACCCGGCGAGGAAGCGGTGGACCGGAGTCGGTTCCCCGTCGCTTTCGACGAGTGTGTGCAGAGTGTCGTAGAGCTGGCCTTCGCCGTTCAGCACCGAGACCGCCTGCGAGACGCGCGCGAGCTCGGGCGAGATCTCCTCCTCGAGGCCGAAGCGGCGCGCGAGCTCGGTGGCGAGCGGCTCGGAGCCGGAGCCGACGACGACAGTGACCTTGCCGGCGAGGATCTGCGCGGCGACCTCCTCGAAGTGCTCGAGCTCGGGGATCGCGCCGCGGCTGACCGCGAACGTCTCGTGGCGCAGGATCGAGGCGTGGACCGCAGCGGAGGATCGGGCTCGGCTCGAGGCCGAGCTCCTCCACGAGTATCTCGCGCCCTGCGCGGTACACCTCGAGCGCGTCGGCCTGACGGCCGGAGCGGTAGAGCGCGAGCATCAGCTGCGCCCGCAGCCGCTCGCGCAGCGGGTGCGTGCGTACGAGCGCCTCGAGGTCGCTGACGAGGGCCGCGTGCTCGCCGATCGCGAGCCGCGCCTCGGCCTGCTCCTCGAGGAGGACGAGCCGGAACTCCTCGAGCCGCGCGATCTCCTCCTGCGCGAACGCCTCGTAGCGGAACTCCGCGAGCGGCTCGCCGCGCCAGAGGCCGAGCGCCTCGTCGAGCAGCTCCGCGCGCCGCGCCGGCTCGCTCGCGCGCGCCTCGTCGACGAGCGCACGCACGCGCGCGGCGTCGAGCTGGTCCGGTTCGAGCCGGATGACATAACCGGGCGGCCGCGTCTCGATCACGTCCGGCCCGAGCGCCTTCCGCAGTTGCGCGACGAAATTCTGGAGAGACGCGACCGCCGTTGCGGGCGGATCGCCGCTCCACAGCATCTCGACGAGCCGGTCGATCGACACGACCCGGCCCGCGTCGAGGAGGAGCGCCGCGAGCAGCGCGCGCTGCTTGGGCCCGCCGAGCGCGATCGCTTCTCCTTCTGCGCGCGCTTCGAGCGGGCCGAGGATGGCGAAATCGACCACGCAGGGAGGTTCTAGCACCCCTGCGCCCGGCTTTCCGGCCGGTCGTTAGGCGGACGTTAGGGAGCGGTTGGCGGCGGCTTCGACGGTGCCGCCATGAACACCACCTCAATCACCCGCTTCAACGGCGTCGCGCCACGCACGCGGCGGCGGGGTCTCGCGGTGCTGTCGCTCCTCTGGGGAGCCGCCATCATCGTCGCGTCCGCCTACGTCTACCTGTACCTCCTCGCGCCCGCCGCCGCGGCGCCGGCGCCGCTCCTCGCCGGTTTCGAGCACCGCAGCTACCGGCCCGGACAGGTCGCGAACCTCCGGATCGACGGCAACACGGAGACGAGCGCGACGCTTCAGGTCTTCCTCGCCGGCGCCGCCGAGGGCGACGCGCCGCTCGTGCGCCAGCACGGCGCGGACAGGAACGTCCACGGGGAAGCCGTCACGGCGCCGAGCACCGTGACGCGTCCGTCCGGCGGCGAGCCGTGGACGGTGCGCGTCCCCCTCGGCGCGAACTGGCCGAGCGGCGACTACGTCGCACGACTCACGTCGAACGGCGAGCAGCGCGTACGCGCCGTTCATCCTCCGCCCGCGGCGGCTCGGAACCGCTCCGGTCCTCGTGATCGAGCCGACGAACACGTGGCATGCGTACAACGTGTATGCCGGAGACAGCTGGTACCTCAACTCCGCCGTCCACTCCATCGATCTGACGCATCCCTTCGCGGCGACCGACGTCAGAGGCCGGCCGGTTCCTGCGGGGCTCCCGAAGCAGTTCAAAGTCCTCGACGTCGGCTTTCTCCGCTGGTATTGGAAGAGCGGCTACCGCGCCGACTTCTTTTCCGACGACGACCTCGAGAACATCACGAACGTGAAACAACTCCTTCGCTACAAGCTCATCGTCTTCGGCGGGCACGAGGAGTACGTCACCTCGCACGTCTACAAGCTCCTCACGGAGTACCGCGACGCTGGCCGCAACATCGCGTTCCTCTCCGCGAACAACTTCTTCTACAAGGTCGAGGTGCACGGCGACACGATGGTCGGCCGCACTACGTGGCGCACGCTCGGCAAGCCGGAGGCGTCGCTCGTCGGTGCGCAGTACGTCGGTTGGGACCACGGCGGCCAGTCTCCGAACCAGCCGTATCACCTCATCAACCGGCAGGCGGCCGAGTGGCTCTTCAAGGGGACGGGCCTGCGGAACGGCGCGACGTTCGGCAGTTACGGCATCGAGATCGACGAGCCGAACACCGCGTCGCCCGACGACACCGACGTCCTCGCCGAGATCCCGCACGAGTTCGGCTCGAAGGCCGCCGACATGACGATCTACCGGATGGGTCGCGCGACGGTCTTCGACGCGGGCGTCTTCAACTTCGGGGCGAGCGCGCATTGGCCGAAGATCTCGCGGATGGTCTCGAATCTCTGGGGCCACCTCAGCGGCGAGAGGCCTCGCGCGTGAGGTTGCGGCCCGCTGTGTGCGGGGCGCTCGCGGCGGCAGGTCTCCTCACCGCCTGCGGCGCCCCGCACCACACGATCTCGAAGCCGCCGGTAACGACGCCCGCGCCGCCGAAACAGGACGTCTCGCTGCCGTGGCCGACGTACGGCGCCGATAACGCCCGCACGCGGGCCGTCACCGTGCCCGGCCTGCGCCCGCCGTTTCGCCGACTGTGGACGTTCCACGGGCGCACGCTCCTCGAGCTGCCGCCGGTCGCCGGCTACGGCTTGCTGTACGAGGAGAGCTTCGACGGGTTGATCCACGCGCTCGACCCCGCGACCGGCGCCGAGCGGTGGCGCTACGACACGCACCGCTGCGGCTGGTCGTCGCCTGCGCTCGGCGGCGGTCTCCTCTTCGCGACGTCCTTCGGCGACCCGCATTGCTCATCGCGGTTCTCGGACGGCGAGATCGTCGCGCTCTCGGCCCTGACCGGACAGGTGCGCTGGCGGCGCACGATCGCGCGCAGCGAGTCGTCGCCGCTCGTCGCGAACGGCACCGTCTACTTCGGCGACGCGGACGGCTACGTCCATGCGCTCGCCGCCGCGACCGGGAAAGAGCGCTGGAGCTTCGCCACCGGCGGCGCGGTGAAGTCGGCGCCGGCGCTCGCGGGTGGGCGCCTCTTCGTCGGCAGCTACGGCGGGAACCTCTCCGCCCTCGACCCGAGCACCGGGAAGCTGCTGTGGCAGAGCGGCGGCCACGGCAACCTCTACTCGAGCCCGTCGGTCGTGGACGGTCGCGTGTACGTCGGCTCGAACGACAGCCACGTCTTCGCCTTCTCAGCCCGGAGCGGTGCACAGCTCTGGAGCTTCGGGACGGGCGGCTACGTCTATGCGTCGCCGGCGGTGTGGCGCGGCCTCGTCCTCGTCGGCTCGTACGACCACACCTTCTACGCGATCAACGGCGCGACGGGGACGATGCGCTGGGACTTCCACGCAGACGGCGCGATCTCGGGCGCCGCGTCGGTGATCGACGGCGTCGTCTACTTCTCGACGTTCTCCCACAAGACGTACGCCCTGGCTGCCGCGACCGGCCGCCGGATCGCGGTGTGGAACGACGGCGACTATTCGCCCGCGGTTGCCGCGTACGGCCGGCTCTTCCTCGTCGGCCTCGGCCGCATCTACGCGCTCGCGCCCCGCTGACCGGCGGAGCCTAGAGTGGGGATATAGGAGCGATCGAAGAGCCGCGCAAGTCCCGCAGTTGGGTTCGAAACCCGACGTTCTGGATCGTGCTCGCGGCCATCGCCCTGTTCTTTCTCATCCCGATACTCGGCGCCGTCGTGTACGACGTCGCGACGAACGGCGAGATGAAGCCGGCGACGTCGCTCTACAGCGGCCCGTTCGTGCGCGCCGACGGGACGCAGCTCGCGTACCGGACGTGGGGTCAGAGCGCGCGGAAGCACGGATCGCCGATCGTGCTGCTGGGAGGCGCGGCCGAGCCGTCGTGGGTCTGGCACGACGTCGGCCCGCGGCTCGCCGCGGCGGGGCACCGCGTCTACGCGGTCGACCTGCCACCGTTCGGCTACAGCGAGCGGCAAGGCCCGTACACGTTGGCGCACTGGCGACGGCTGCTCGAGGGTTTCGAGCGGCGGCTCCACATCAAGCGGCCGGTCATCGTCGGGCACTCGCTCGGAGCGGGCGTCGCCGCTGCCGAAGGTCTCGCGCGGCCTCGCGACGTCGCGGGCGTCGTCCTCCTCGACGGCGACGCGCTGAAGTTCGGCAGCGGCCACGGCTGGATCGCCGACCTCCTCGTGTATCCGTTCTACACCGCGCTGTACCGGATGGCGACCGGCTCCGACGCGCTCGTCGGCGTGATCCTCCGCAACGCATGGGGGCCGGATGCGCCGTCCTTCTCCTCCGCGACGCTCGCCGAGTTCGAGCGTCCGTTCCGGGTCGCCGGGACGGACGCCGCGCTGAGGCAACTCGCCGCCGGCGGCATCCCTGGTCTCACGCTGCCGCAGCTCGCGCGGCTCCGCGTTCCGCGCGCCGTGCTCTGGGGCGCGGAGGACAACGTCGACTCGCGCGCGAGCGGCCGCGCCTCCGCCGCCGCGCTCCACACGCAGCTCGTGACGATCCCCGGCGCCGGGCACGTCTCGATGCTCGCGCGGCCGGGAGCGGTCGCGCGGCGGATCCTCGCTTTCGTCCAGTCGTCGCGCTAGTCCGGCGGGCGTCGCGCGAGGAGGACGGCGCTCCCGACGAGGGCGGCGAAGCCGAGCAGTTGGACGATTCCGCGCCAGCCGCCGGGCAATTGCTCGTGGAACAGGATGAAGCCCGAGACGATGGGCACCGCGTTCGTAGCGAGCGTCGCGAGCCCCGCCGTCGTCAGCGCACCGCCGGCCTGGAATGCCTGCTGGAGGACTCCCGTCCCGAACGCGTAGACGACGAGCAGCGGTACGAAGGCGACGAGCCAGATCCCGCCGAACACGCCGAGCTTGGAGAGGATGTCGCCCGCCGCGAACGCCAGGCCGGCGGCGAGGCCGAGAGCCGGCGCGCGCGCGATCCCCACCCGCGCCGCCGTCAGCACAAGAGAGGCGGCGACGAGCGCGCCGAGCCAGATCCCCACCGCGACCGCGGACGGCTTGAGGTCGGCCTGGGTCGTGTTGAAGAGGGAAAGCGCGAGCAGGAGCAGTCCGGCGACGCCCGCGACGACCGCCAACTGCTGGCGGCGCGGCAGGCGACCCGGGTGGCCGTGCGCGCTGAAGACCGCGAGCGCTGCGATGCCCGCCGCGCCGACGCCCTGCACGAGCGACAGCGGCGCGAGCCGAAGGGCCGCGAGATAGAGGATCCAGCCGGCCGACTCGACGCCGAAGCTCACGAGCCAGGCGCTGCTCCGCAGCAGCAGCCGAACGGTCGCGACTGGCCGCCGCACCGACAGTTCCGGCATCCCCGCGACGGCGCCATGCTGCGCCGCGTACGACCAGTTGATCGCGATCGCGGAGAGGAACGAGAGAACGAGACCGCCGGAGAACGCCACCCGGAGAGGCTACGCGGTGCGGATCGCCGCGTGGTCGAGCAGGCCGTTCGTGGTGACGAACTGCCCTCCGGCCGTGAAGCCTGTGCGGCCGCCGGCTTCCTCGACGATCGGGACGAGCGCGGCGTAGTCCCAGAGCTTCAGCGGGTAGTCGATCGCTGCGTCCAGCGCGCCTTCGGCGACGAGGACGTGTTGCCAGAAGTCGCCGAGGCCGCGTGCGTGCCACGCCGTGTCCTCGAGTGCGGCGAGGTCGGAGGCGAGCGCGGCTGAGACCGCTGCGTCGGCGAGTTGCGAGACGCCAGAGACCCGGATCGGCGCGCCGTTGCAGAACGCGCCCTCGCCGCGCGCCGCCCACCAGCGGCGGCCGAGCGCGGGAGCCGAGACGACGCCGGCGACGAGCTCGTCGTCGCGCGCGAGCGCGATGAGCGTCGCCCAGACCGGGATGCCGCGCACGAAGTTCTTCGTCCCGTCGATCGGATCGATGATCCAGCGCACGCCGTCCTCCGCGCCGCCTTCCTCTTCGCCGAGGACGCCGTCGCCGGGGCGATGCTCGGCGATCAGCTCGCGGAGCCGCGCCTCGACCGCCCGGTCGGCGTCGGTGACGGGCGTGAAGTCGGGCTTGCGGTCGACGCGCAGGTCGAGTGCACCGAAGCGGGGGAGGCTGATCGCGTCGGCGGCGTCGGCCAGCTCGAGCGCGAAGTCGAGAGCTGCGCTCACTTGCCCCTTGGTTGGCGCCGCGCCTCGAGCTCCGCCTCGACCTCGGCGATGTCGACGCCCGAGACGGCGAGCAGCGCGTAGAGGTGGAAGAGAACGTCGGCGGCCTCCTCCGCGAGGCGCCCGTCTCCTGCGGCGGCTGAGACGGCGGCTTCGCCCGCCTCCTCGACGAGCTTCTGCGCGGCGCGCCCGACGCCGGCCTCGGCGAGCGAGGCGACGTACGAGCCCTCCGGCCGGTCGCGTACGCGCTCGACGATCGTGCGCCAGAGCTCGGGCGCGAAGCACGAGACCGAGCCCGTGTGGCACGCCGGCCCCGCCGGTTCGACGCGCACGAGGAACGCATCGCCGTCGCAGTCGTCCCGGAACTCGACGACCTTCAGCGTGTTGCCCGACGTTGCGCCCTTGTGCCACAGCTCCTGCCGCGAGCGGCTCCAGAACCACGCTTCGCCGGTCTCGCGCGTCAGCCGCTCGGCCTCCGCGTCCATCCACGCGAGCATGAGCACGCGGCCGGTCGCGGCGTCCTGGACGATCGCGGCCCGCAGCTCAGGCTGCATCGCGTACCTCGACGCCGAGCTCGCGCAACTCGTCCCGCAGCGACACGAGCCGCGCCGGATTCTCGTGGAGGATCGACGCGAGGAGCGCGGCCTGCGCGACCTCGAGCGCGTCGGCGACGTGTTGCGCGTTGCCGGCGCCGCCCGAGGCGATCACCGGCAGCGACACCGCGTCGCGCAGCTGCGCGAGGAGTTCGAGGTCGTAGCCGTTGCGCGTCCCGTCGCGGTCGATCGAGGTGACGAGCAGCTCGCCCGCGCCTCGCTCCTCGCACTCGCGCGCCCACGCGACCGTGTCGCGGTCGGCCTCCCTCGTCGCGGAATGCGAGTGGACGCGGCCGTCCTCGCTGTCGATCGCGACCACAACCGCCTGGCTGCCGAGCACTTCGGCGAGCTCGCCGATGAGCTCCGGCCGCGCGAGCGCCGCGGAGTTGACCGAGACCTTGTCCGCGCCCGCTTCGAGCAGCGTGGCGGCGTCGCCGACCGTGCGAATCCCGCCGCCGACGGTGAATGGGATCGAGACCTGTTCGGCGACCGCGGCGGCGACCTCGACCGCCGAGCCGCGCGCGTCGAGCGTTGCGGAGATGTCGAGGAACACGAGCTCGTCGGCGCCGGCCTCCGAGTACGCGGCGCCGAGCTCCACGGGGTCGCCGACGTCGCGCAACTCGCGGAAGCGCACGCCCTTAACGACGCGCCCACCCGCGACGTCGAGGCACGGGATCAGACGCGGGAGAGGCATGACTCCAAGAACCGCGCGCCGGCGCGGCCGCTCTTCTCGGGATGGAACTGCACGCCCGTGAACGAGCCCGACTCGACGATCGCGGCGTGGCCCTCGCTGCGCGCCACCACGGCATCCGTCTCGCACGCATAGGAGTGCGCGAACCAATAGGTCTCGCCGCCGGGCTCGACGGGAGCCCAGCCGATGCGCGGCACACGCTCGTCGCGGAGGCGCACCGCGCGCCCGGGGACGAGACCGAGCCCGGGCGTTCCGCCGTCCTCCTCGCTCTCGTCCAGGGCGATCTGCGCACCGAGGCAGATGCCGAGAATCGCGCGGCCTGCCGCGTGCCGCTCGCGCAGGACGTCGGCCGCGGCGCCGAGGCCGTCCATCGCCGAGCGCGCCGAGCCGACGCCGGGGAGGACCGCGAGATCCGCCGCCGCGAGGTCGTTGGTCATCTCCACGCCGAGACGCAGGAACGCGAGCTCGACGGAGCGGACGTTCCCTGCGCCGTAGCGCGCGATCGCCACCGTCGTCACAGGACGCCTTTCGTCGACGGGAGTCCCTCGCCGTCGCGCTGCACCGCGCCGCGAAGCGCGCGGCCGAGCGCCTTGTACGCGGCTTCGGCGATGTGGTGCTCGTCGCGGCCGGTCGCCTTCACATGGAGCGTCATCCGCGCCGCCGACGCGAGACTCTCGAGCGCGTGCCGCGCGAGGCCGGGATCGTGCTCGAGGTCGATCTCCGCGCCGCGCCTTCCGCCGAGGTCGACCGCCACGTCGGCGCGCGCGTCGTCCATCGCGACGACGGCGTTGCCGTACCGAGAGATCCCGACGCGGTCGCCGAGCGCGCGGTCGAGCGCCTCGCCGAACGCGATCGCGGTGTCCTCGGCCGTGTGGTGCTCGCCGGTCTCGAGGTCGCCGGCGCCTTCGATGTTGAGGTCGAAGCCGCCGTGGAACGCGAGCTGCTCGAGGAAGTGGTCGTAGATCCCGGCGCCGGTCTGGACGCGCACGCGCCCCGCGCCGTCGAGGTCGAGCCGCACGCGAATCGCGGTTTCGGCAGTAGCCCGAACCGCCCGAATCCTCCGTGAGCGGGACTTTTCTCCTTGTAACACAGTGTTACTTGAGAGGTTTTCGAGGAGTAAGTCGTCGTCGGCGCGGTCGCGGACGGTGATCCGGATTCCGCCGCCGGTGACGCGGACTACGCACCCGCCGCGCAGCAGCCGCTCGAAGATCTCGCCCGGATCGTCGACCGGGACGAAGACGAAGTTCGCGCGCGACGGCAGCGGCTCGAAGCCGAGTCCGCGCAGCTCGCCCGCGAGGCGCTCGCGTTCCTCGACGACCTCGCTCACGTCAGGCGGACTCCGCAGCGCCGCGACCGCGAGCGCCGCCGAGAGCGTCGAGACCGGAGCGGGGGACTGGCGACGCCGCAGCTCCGCGGCGATGTCGGCACGCGCGAGCGCGTACCCGACGCGCGCGCCTGCAAGCGCGAACGCCTTCGAGAAGGTGCGGATGACGACGACGTCCTCTTTTTCGATGAGCCCCGCCGCCGTCTCGCCCGCGTACTCGAAGTACGCCTCGTCGACCGCGAGTGGCCGCGCGTCGGGGAGCGGACCTAGCTCGCCGAACGGATTCCCAGGCCGGCACGCAAATGTCAGCACGGGGTCGTCGTCCCCAACGTCGGCGCCCGCGAGCAGCGCACCGAGCCGGAAGAGCGGGTACGTCGGCGTCGCCGGAATCGCCACGGTGTCGCCCGGCCCGGCGAACGCGCGCGCGATGAGGAGGATCACGTCGTCGGCGCCCGCGCCGAGCACGATATTCCCCGGATCGACGCCGGCGTATCGCGCGATCGCCGCTTCGAGCGCGGTGTAGCCGCCGTGCGGATACGTGTTGACCTCGGCGAGCGCCGCCGCGAGCGCGCCGGGCCGGGAGGAGACGAGCGGCACCGGCGGCACGTTCCCGTCGAAGCGGACGATCTCGACCGGATCGAGCCCCGCGCGCTGCGCTAGCTCCTCCGTCGATGGCGCCCACGCGTACGGCGCGAACTCCTGCGCGAGCGCCCTCACCGCGCCACCGCCGCCGCGTGTGCCGGAAGCCCTTCGACCGCCGCGAGCGCCTCGATCGTCGGCCGCACGCGCGCGAGGCCGTCGGCGGTCAGGCGCTGGAACGTCACCGGCTTGAGGAACGTCTCGAGGCCGAGCCCGCCGACCGAGCGCGCCCAGCCGCCCGTGGGGAGGACGTGGTTCGCGCCGGTGCCGAGGTCGCCCGCGGGAACCGGCGAGTTCGCGCCGACGAACACCGCTCCCGCGTTGCGCACGTCCGCGGCGCGAGCCTCGGCATCGCCGAGCAGGACAAGGTGCTCGGGCGCGATCGCCTCCGCTTCTTCCAACGTCGAGACGATCTCGCACACCGCTTCGTGCCCGTGCTCGGCCTGCGCCGCGATCTCGAGCCGGGCGATGCGCGGGTCGCCGCCCTCACCGAGCACGACGACGACCTCCGACGGCCCGCCGGGGAAGTCGATCGGGACGTCGCGCCACACCTCGAGCTTCGCGTCGTTCACCCACGGCCCGCCCGGCCCCACGATCTTGTCGACGCGCTCGACGTACGCGAGGAAGCCGATCGCCTGCGCGCCGCCGATCGCCCACACGTTGCCCAAACCGAGCAGCTCCGCGGCGCGCGCGACGAGACCGGCACCGTCGGGCGGAGTGCAGATCACGAGCTCGCGCACGCCTGCCGCGACCGCCGGCACGGCGCACATGACGAGCGTGGACACGAGCCCGCGCGGAACGTAGATCCCGACGCGGTCGAGCGGGATCCAGCGCCGCTCGAGCTCGACGCCCGGCTCCACCTCGAGCCGCACATCGACGGGACGCTGCGCCTCGTGCCAGCGGCGCACGCGATCGGCGAGCGCGAGCACCGCCTCCTCGGGCAGCTCGCCGCCGGGAACGGCCCGCGCCGGCTCGACGCCATCGAGTTTCAGGGCCCACTCGCGCACGGCGTCATAGCCGCGCTCCTTGACGTCGCCGGCGATCGTCATCCGAGCATCCGCTCGACGGGGACCAACAGGATCGACGACGCGCCCGCGGCCTCGAGCTCCGGCAGCAGCCGCCACACGTCGGCGGCGGGGATGAGCGAGTGCACCGCAACCATGCCGGGCTCCGACAACGGCAGGACACTCGGCGCCCGCGACCCGGGCACGAGCGCGACGATTCGGTCGAGCGCCTCCTCGGGCGCGTTGAGCATGAGGTACCGCGCGCCGCGCGCCTCGACGACGCTACGGAAAACGCCGGCGAGCTGGAGGGCGGCCGGGGAGGGATCCGGCGGCCCTACCAGCACGGCCTCCGACTCGAGCAGCGTCGCCACCGACCGCAGCCCGTTCGTACGAAGAGTGCTCCCGCTCGAGACGAGGTCGACGATCGCGTCGGCGAGCCCGAGCCGCGGCGCGAGCTCGACCGAGCCGTGCACGTCGGCGATCTCGATCGGCTCGGGCAACAGCTCGCGTGCGAGGCGCGGGAAGCTCGTGGCGACGCGCGCGCCGCGCAGCATCTCGACGCCCGTGACCGGCGACTCCGCGGGCACCGCGACCTGGAGCGAGCACGCGCCGAACCCGAGCCGCGCGAGCTCGCGGACGTCGGCGCCGCGCTCGCGGACGATGTCGAGGCCCGTGATCCCGCAGTCGACGACGCCGTCCTGCACGTACTCCGGCACGTCGTCGGCGCGCACGAGCAGCGCCTCGACCGGCGCGTTGCGGCACGGGAACGCGAGCGCGCGGTCGCTCGGAGTCTCAGGCCCGAGGCCCGCGTCCTGGATGAGCTGGATCGACGGCTCGCGCAGCCGGCCCTTCGACGGGACGGCGATTCTCAAGCGCCGTTGGCCTTCGCCCGCCGCGACAGGGCCAGGCGATACCCGCCCTCGCCGTTCCGCAGCCACTGCGCCACGCGCGTCACCGTCGTCGTCGACGCCTGCGCCCGCTGCGCGACCTCGAGGTAGGGGAGGCCCTCCTCGAGCAGTTGCGCCACCTGCCAGCGGTGCGCCATCGCGTCGAGCTCCGCCCGGGTACAGAGATCCCGCAGGAACGCCTGCGTCTCTTGCGGGCTCTTGAGCGCCGCGATCGTCTCGAAGAGATCTGTCCAATGTCGTTCCGTCTCTGTTGCTTTGGCCTTTGCCATCGTGTTAGCATGGTAACACAGTGTTAGTGATCCCGGCAGTCGACGTCCTTGAAGGGCGAGCGGTCCGGCTCGAGCAGGGCGACTACGACCGCGTGTCGCTCGAGGGCGGCGACCCGCTCGAGCTCGTCGCTGCCGCGGCACGCTCGCGTCCGCCGTTCATCCACGTGATCGCGCTCGATGCGGCGCGCGACGGCGGAGCTCCGCTCGAGCTTGCGAGCCAGGTCGTTGCCGCCGCGTCGCCCGTCCCGGTGCAGTTCGGCGGGGGAGTGCGCAGCGTCGCCGACGCGGTCGCGCTCGCCGACGCGGGCGTGGCGCGCGTGCTCGTCGGCAGCGCCGCGTTCGGGCCGATCCCGCTCGGCGACTTCGTCGCAGCGCTCGGGGATCGCGTCGTTGTCGCGGTCGATGTGGCGCAGGGGACCGTGCGCACGGCGGGTTGGCTTTCCGACTCCGGCCTCTCGCCGGAGGACGCGCTCCTCCGCTGCGCCGAAGCCGGCGTCGAGCGCGTCCTGTGCACGGCGATCGCACGTGACGGCACCGCGGCCGGCCCCGACCTCGACCTCATCCGGCAGGCGCGCGCCGCGTTCGCCGGCGAGATCCTCGCTGCCGGTG
This sequence comes from uncultured Actinomycetes bacterium, assembly GCA_963767525.1. Lineage (GTDB taxonomy): Bacteria > Actinomycetota > Thermoleophilia > Gaiellales > Gaiellaceae > Palsa-739. Next base: position 174,675 of record CAVYEH010000001.1, on the reverse strand, counting down.
GAGTGCGCAACATGCAGGACGTCGCGGCGCTCGCGGAGGCCGGCGCCGACGGCGCAGTCGTCGGCCGTGCGTGGCTCGAAGGCACGCTACGAGACGAAGCGGTTACAACTCGCAGCGTGACCGCCGTCGCGATAGCCGTTTTCGAAGGCGCCGAGGAGCTCGATTTCGTCGGCCCGTGGGAAGTGCTCGGGGCCTGGCGCCATCTCCAGCCGGACGAGGTGAGCGTGTGCCTCGTCGGCGACAGCCTCGAGCCGGTCACGTGCGCGAAAGGGCTGCGCGTGCTCCCGGACGTGACGTGGGACGGCCTCGGCGCGATCGACGTCCTCGTCTACCCCGGCGGTCGCGGCACGCGCGCGAAGGTCGGCGACGAGAGCGTCCGCGAGCGGCTCCGGTCGCTGCGGGACGGCGGCACGCTCCTCGCGAGCGTCTGCACGGGCGCACTCGTCTTCGCCGACGCGGGCCTCCTCGACGGCCGCCCGGCGACGACGTACTGGAGCTCTTTCGACGAGCTCCTCCCGCTCGGCCGCGACATCGAGCCTCGCCCCGACGACCGCTTCGTCGATACCGGCGAGGTCATCACGGCGGCGGGAGTCTCCGCGGGGATCGACATGGCGCTTCACCTCGTCGGCCGGCTCGCGTCACCCGAGCGCGCGCGCGAGGTGCGCCGCTACATCCAGTACGACCCGCAACCGCCGTACTAGCAATGGCGTCGCTCGACGGAATCCTCGTCGTCGATTTCACGCGCCACCTGCCCGGCCCGTTCGCGTCGCGCGAGCTGCTCGAGCTCGGCGCGCGCGTCGTGCGCGTCCTCCCGCCGGGCGGTGACCCGCTCGAGGCGACCGATCCCGGCTGGCACGAGGAGCTGAACGCCGGCAAGGAAGCGGTCACGGTCGACCTGAAGGCGGACCCGGCGCCCGCGCTCGACCTGCTCGCGCAGGCGGACGTCGTTCTCGAGTCGTTCCGTCCCGGCGTCGCGTCGCGGCTCGGGATCGGCCCGGAGCACGCGCCCGCGACGGCCGTCTACTGCTCGATCACCGGCTTCGGCGCGGAGGGCCGTCACGCGCGGCGCGCCGGCCACGACCTCAACTACCAGGGCTGGGCGGGAATCCTCGAGCACACGGCGCCGGCGCTGCCGCCGGTGCAGATCGCCGACTTCGCCGCGGGTGCGATGGGCGCCGTCACACAGATCCTCGCCGCGCTGCTCGAACGGGAGAAGACGGGCAGCGGCGCGCGTGTCGTCATCTCGATGACGCACAACGCGCACCGACTCGCGTCGCGCCCGATCCTCGCGGGCGGCCTCGCGTGCTACCGGATCTACGCCACGGCCGACGGCCGCTGGCTGACCGTCGCCGCGCTCGAGCCGGTGTTCTGGCAGCGCCTCGTCGAGCTCCTCGAGCGTCCCGGCCTCACGGATCGCCACTACGCCGCCGACCAGGAGGCGCTCGCGGCAGATCTCGCGGCGGTGTTCGCAGCGCGCCCGCTCGCGGAGTGGCTCGAGCTGTTCGACGGAGAGGACGTCTGCGTAGGCCCGGTCGCTACGCGCGCGGAAGCAGCAGACGATTTCGGTAACTGACAGTCTGTACCCGTCACCTCAGGAGGTCAGCAATGGCGAACAAAGACCAGAACACGAAGAAGGCTTCGGTGAAAAAGGCGCCGCAGAAGACGCTGAAAGAGAAGCGGGCGGCCAAGAAGGCAAAGGGGTAGGCGGAAGAGTCATCGCGGCGGCGGGACGTCGACGGCCTGACTCCCGCCGCCTGAGATGAGAAGTCGCGGGGTCGAAGCCCGTGGACCGCGCAAGCGGTTTGCGGGCTTCGGCATTCCAGGACTCAGGCGAGCGCGGGCACTGGCCCACGCGAGGGAGATGTTCTCCTAAGCGAAGCCGGGTGCCGTGACAGCCGTGGCGTGCTGCGACGCATAAGAGGAGCGATGCGCTCTACTCTCGTCGCCGCATGGCTGATTGGCTGCTTGACCATGGTCGCGGGTTGCGGCGCTAGCGGCCTACCGCAGGGTCACGCGGGCCTAAGCGTTCACCAGCTTCTACGCGGCAGCACGCGATACATCGAAGGCTCGATCTCCTATGTCAAGTTGTCTGCTTCCGACGGGAGTTCAACCGAACGTCGTCTAGACAACCGCGGACGAGCAGAGTTCGGCGAACTCGCACCGGGTCGTTACCAGCTCGACAGCTGGCAGCGACCGTGCAATGGGAACTGCGGCACACCCGGTGGCGCGAGCGATCGCTGCTCCCGACGCGTCAGGTACAGGCCCAGGCCCACCTTGTCGCGACCATCATTCTCCGTCCCAGTCACGGGTGCACGATCGAGTCGGCGTTTCCTCCTAGCTAACGCGCCAGAATCGCTCAGGCGACATTGCCGCGCACTGGCCCAGCCGAGTGTGTCTGTCCCTCGGCGTTCACCGAGCGGGCAAAAGGAGAGGCCCGCTCTTACGGCGGGCCTCTCAACTGACCTTCGCTTCGGCCGGTGTCGCTTTCGTCCACCTTTCCGAGAAGGCTCTTGGGTCGGTTCTGCCAGGAGCGCTCTGGGAAGGGCTTCGTCCTACTCGCGCTTGGTGCCGTGCGCACCCGGGACTATCGACCCGACGGTCGCTCGCGGCATCGGTGGATTCGCGGATACCTCCCGCTCAGCTCTTCGGCATCCGGTACTTGACTATTGCCGACGCCCGAGTCTTGCCGTTGAGGCTGCGCGCGATCGCGACAAGCTGCAGCGTCTCGCCCTTCTTGAACTTCGTCGGGTCGAGGAAGCCGCGGTACGGCGACGAGTCGTCGACGTCGAGCCGCCGCCAGATGGACGAATGGGCGCGCTTCACCGCGAACGCGATCGCGAGCGGCTGGCTGCCCGTCACCTTCGCGTTGACGCCGATGAAACTCGTGTAGAGGTCGGGAGCGACCTTCACGACCGGCTTCGGCGGCGCCGTGACGGGAATCGACTTCGCCGCCTCGAGCACGACCGCGCCGATCGCCGGGATCGTGACGGTCATCTTCCCGTTCGCTCCCGTGGCCTGCCCGGAGATGCCGCCGAAGAGGACGCTCCAGCTCGAGCTCGGAGTCGACGTCGGAAACGTGATCTTGGCGCTGCCCGTCCCGCTGTTCGTGAGGACGAGGTACTCACGCTTTGCGGCCGTGTCGATGCGGCTCGTCGCGAGCACGCCGTGGTGCGAGTAGCGGATGAACGTCGCCCCGGACTCGAGCGCGGGATTGTCGGCGCGCAGCGTCGAGAGCTGGGGGAGAAGCAGTTCGATCGGGTTCGTCGTGTCGTCGAACGACGAGCCGGTGCCGATCGCCGGCGAGCCGACCCGGTCCTGCGTCTGCCAGTCGGTGACCTGGGTCGGGAACATGTCCTGCCTCGCCTGCTGGTCGCCGCCCGTGCCGATCATTCCGACCTCGTCGCCGTAGTAGACGACCGGCGCGCCGCGCGTGAAGTACATGAGCTCGTAGCCGAGCTCGACCCGCTTCAGGAGCTCGGCGGGAGAGAGGCCTGGCTTCTGGGCGAGGATCTGCTGCGCCGCGCGGCCCATGTCGTGGTTGCCGAGGAACGTCGGCGGCTCGGGATCGCTGCCGTCCGGCAGGCGCATGTAGTCGTCCTGCCCCAGGCGGTACGACACGCCGAGGGCGCCGGTCGTCCCCGCGGCGTAGCCCGCGGCGGCGGTCTGGAACGGGAAGTCGAGAACGTTCGGCATCCCCTGGTCGCGGACGTACGTCATCTGCTGGAGCGGGTCGCTGTTGTAGACCTCGCCGAAGATCTGGAAGTCCGGCTCTCCGGCGGCCTTCGCCGCTTTCATGATCTGCGGCACGAAGAGCTTGAAGAAGCCGTTGTTGACGTACGGCGTCGTGTCGACGCGGAAGCCGTCGACGTGGAACCGCGTGATCCACGACGCGTAGATCGCGGCGAGCCCCTGCTCGACGTCCGGCTTCTCGGTGAAGAGGTCGTCGAGGCCGAAGAAGTCGCCCTGCGTCAGGCACGTCGCGCTGCAACCGGAGAAGTTGATGTTGCCGCGGTCGTGGTAGTTGAGCGGATTGTTCATCCACGCCGGGTTCTTCGCGGTCGCATCGGCCGGCGCAGCGAAGTACGGCTTCTGCGGCATGGTGTTCGCGCTCAGGCACGGGAACGTGCTCTTGCCGACGTACTTCGCCGGGTCGAACTTCTTGCCGTGGCAGTCGCGGTACGAGGCGCTGTGATACTTGCCCGGGTCGGAAAGCTGGACGACGTCGCCGGTGTGGTTGACGACGATGTCCTGGATCACCTTCATCCCGAGTGAGTGGGCGCAGTCGACGAAGTCGGAGAAGTCCTGGTTCGTGCCGAGGTGCGGATCGACGTTCATGAAGTCGGTGCCCCAGTAGCCGTGATAGCCGCCGGTGCTGCCGTCCGCGATCTGGTTCGTGACCGGCGGCGAGACCCAGATGGCGTTGAAGCCGAGCGCCTTGATGCGCGCGAGGCCGTCTCCGGTCGAGCACGCGCCGGTGAGCCCCTTGAAGTCGCCGCCGTGCCACCAGGCCGTCGACGTCGGGTCGTACCCGGTCGTGTCGACACCGCCGCTGTGGCCGCCGAGATCGTTCGACGGGTCGCCGTTCGCGTATCGGTCGGTCATGACGAAGTAGATGCGGTCGCTCGCGAGCGGCAGACGGCGCGCCCGGTTGGGCGAGCTTCGCGACGACGCCCGCGGTGAGCCCGTTCCCCTTGGCGGAGCCGAAGGCGCCTCCCGCGCTCAGCGCGAGCGCAAGCGACGCCGGCGACGATCGCGGCGCTACCGAAGCGGTTCACCGGAGTCTCCGTCGAAGAAGTGAAGCTTGGCGACGTCGACGGCGACCGGGATCTCGTCGGTCAGCCGCAGGTGCACGTGCGACGGGAAGTCCGCGACGAGGTTCGGCCGCACACCACCGACTCCCGCGCCGGCTTCCTCGACGACGTCCTGGTCGGCGTGCTTGCCGTCGCGGACGGCGTTCGCGTCGACGTGGAGATAGACCATCGAGTCGCTGCCGAGCGCCTCGACAAGCTCCACGCGGCCGGTGAGCGTCGGCAGATCGGGCCGCTCGGTCGCCGGGTGGAGGAACTGGCTGCGGATCCCGGCGACGACCGTCCGGCCGTTCGCGCCGCGCAGGCCGGGATACGCGCGGAGCGCCTCGTCCGGCACCGGCAGCGTCGCTCCGGCGAGCTCGAGCGAGACCGACCCGTTCACCGACACGATCGCCTCGAGGAGGTTCATCGGCGGCGTGCCGATGAACCCGGCGACGAAGAGGTTGGCCGGCGTGTCATAGAGCACCTGCGGCGGCGCGACCTGCTGGAGGACGCCGCCCTGCATGACGGCGACGCGGTCTCCCATCGTCATCGCCTCGACCTGGTCGTGGGTGACGTAGATCGTCGTCGTGCTGAGCTCGTGCTGGAGCTTCGCGATGTCGGCGCGCATCTGGACGCGGAGCTTCGCGTCGAGGTTCGAGAGCGGCTCGTCCATGAGGAACAGCTGCGGTTGGCGCACGATCGCGCGGCCCATCGCCACGCGCTGCCGCTGGCCGCCGGAGAGCTGCTTCGGCTTGCGGTCGAGGAACTCGGTCAGGTCGAGCATCTGCGCCGCCCACGTCACGCGGCGCTCGATCTCGTCCTTCGCCTCGCGCCGCAAGCGCAGGCCGAAGGCGATGTTCTCGTACACGGAGAGGTGCGGATAGAGCGCGTAGTTCTGGAAGACCATGGCGATGTCGCGCTCCTTCGGCGTGAGCATGTTGACGACGCGATCGCCGATCGAGATCTCGCCGCCGGTGATCTCCTCGAGGCCGGCAACCATCCGCAGCGCGGTCGTCTTGCCGCAACCCGAGGGGCCGACGAGGACGAGGAACTCGCCGTCTTCGATCGCGAGCGTGAGATCGGAGACGGCTTGGAAGCCGTTGTCGTAAACCTTGTCTACGCCGTCGAATGTGACTTCTGCCATTTTCGTGGACTCCTAGTCGGTGATCTTCCAGATGTGAAAAGCGGGGCCGTCGGAGGGGAGGACGCCGTCGTGCGCGTCGCCGCCGTAGACCGTCTCGAGCTCCGTGAACGTCGTGGCGATCGGGGCGTGCGGGGCGCGCGCCGCGAGGCAGAGCAGCCGCTCCGAGCGCGACTCGCGGAGGTACGCGATCGCGTTCTCGGAGACGTGGACGTAACGGATGCCGCCGTGGGAGAGAGCGTGCGACGAGCGGCGCAGCGCGATGAGCGTCCGGTACTCCTCGAAGAGCGCCGTGTCCCACGTCTCGGGCCGGCTCCACGGCATCGTTCGGCGCGCGTCCTCGCCCCAGTCGCCCTCGAGCCCGATCTCGTCTCCGGCGAACACCATCGGCACGCCCGGCGTCGTCATCTGCATTCCGATTCCGACGAGCTGGCGCTCACGCGAGCCCGCGATCGTCCGGAAGCGCGGCGTGTCGTGGCTGTCGAGCAGCGGCCACGAGTGCATGACCGACGGCCACGGCACCCCGGCGCGGAAGGCGCGCATCGAGGCGACAGCCTCGCTGCCGTCGATCCGGCGCAGAGGGGCGGGAACTCCCCAGAACATGTGTCGCAGCTCCTCGGGCAGGTCGTCGCCACGGAGCCACGACCACACCGGGCGATGGAAGCCGGCGTAGTTCATCGTGCCGTGCCAGCCGCCTCCCCGGAGGTCGGCGCGGTAGTCGTGCCCGTGCTCGGCCACGAGCACCGAATCCTCGAGGAGCGCGCCGCGCATGGCGCGCTGCACCGCGTGGTTGAGGTCGACTTCGCGCCAGCGGGCCATCATGTTCGCGACGTCGATCCGCCAGCCGTCGAGCGAGTACGGCGGCTCGAGCCAGCGGCGCGCGACGTCGAGCATCCGCCGCTCGAGCTCGGCCGAGCGCCAGTCGAGCTTCGGCAAGGCCCGCACGCCCCACCACGCCTCGTAGCCATTGGGGAGCTTGTCGTCGAACATGAAGAAGTCGCGCTCGGGCGACTCCGGATCCTCCTGCGCGGTGACGAACCACGGGTGGCGGTTGCCGCAGTGGTTCAGCGTCAGGTCGCCGAGGATGCGCATCCCGCGGTCGTGGACGGCGCGGCTCAGCGAGGCGAGCGCACCGTCGCCGCCGAGCAGCGGGTCGATGTCGGCGAAGCTCGCCGCGTCGTAGCGATGCGTGCTCCCCGCCGGGAAGATCGGCGTGAGGTAGAGGACGTTGGCGCCGAGCGCCTCGATGTGGTCGAGGTGCTGCTCGATCCCGCCGAGGTCGCCACCGAACCATTCGCGCGGCGTGTCCGGGCCGCGGCCGGTCGGTAGCTCGTCCCACGCGCGCGGCACGGCCCAGTCCGGCGGCTCGGTCCCGGCGCCGCTCGACGCGAAGCGGTCGGGGAAGATCTCGTACACGACCGAGCCGAGGTGCCACTCCGGGCCGCCGGGGTCGAGCGAGAGGACGAAGTCGTCGGCGTCGGGCGGATCGTGGGCGACGGATCCGGCGCCGTTCAGCCACACGTAGTCGCTGCCGTCCCCGGCAAGCCAGCGGTAGCTCACCGCCGGGCTCTTGACCGGGAACGACGCGCGCCACCAGGTCTCGGTGTCCGTCTCGGAGTCGATCTCGGCTTCGACCCCGCGCGGCTCGCCGTCCTGCACGTGCCGCAGCGCGACGGACGTGGCGCCGAGCTCGCGCGGCACGCGCATGCGGACGACCGCATCGCCGCCGGGCTCGTCGGGACGCTCGAGGACGTAGAGCTCGGAACCGTCGTGGTGCGGCTGCGTCACGGCTAGCCCTTGACCGCGCCCTGCGCGAGCCCGCTCACGATGTAACGCTGGAGCCAGAAGAAGAGAGCTATGGCCGGGATTGCCGTCATCAGAGCCGCCGCCGCGAAGTAGCCCCAGTACGTCGAGTAGTTCCCGTTGATGAAGCCGCGGAGGCCGACCGGCAGCGTGTAGTGGTCGGGCGTCTGCATGATCACGCTCGCGAGGACGTACTCGTTGAGCGAGGCGATGAACGACCAGAGAAAGATCACCGCGAGGATCGGCAGCGCGAGCGGCAGGACGACACCCCAGAAGATCTGTGCAGGCGTCGCGCCGTCGACGCGCGCCGACTCGTCGAGCTCCTTCGGGATCGTGTCGAAGAAGCCCTTCATGAGCCACGTGTTCACGCCCATCGCGCCGCCGAGGTAGACGAGGATCAGCGCGGCGTAACTGTTGAGGCTGATCACGGGATAGATCCCGCCGACGTTGAGGATCACGAGGTAGATCGCGACGACGAGCAGCAGCGTCGGGAACATCTGGATGAGGAGCAGCGCGAGCATCCCCATCCGGCGGCCCTTGAAGCGGAAGCGGCTGAATGCGTACGCGGCCCACGCCGAGATGATCACGGTGCAGAGCGCGGCGATCGTCGCGATGATCAGCGTGTTCGCGAACCAGCGGAGGAACGGCTCGTAGATCGTGCCGCTGCCGCCGGCGCTCGGGATCTGGTTGTGGAGGAGCCGGCCGAAGTTGTGGATCGTCCAGACTCGACGGCGTGAAGCTCGTGCCCGAGATCGACTGGCTGCTGTCGAACGCGGCCGAGCGACGAACCAGATCGGGAAGAGCGCCACGATGCAGGCGACGATCCCGACGATGTGGCGCCACCACGTCTCGGAGAACTTCGGCCGCCGCTTCTTCGGCACGTTCGCCGTAGCCGCAACCGGTGCGGCCGTTGCTGCGGCGATGTCGACGGTGCTCATACGCGATCCTCCAGGACTGCGGTTTTCGAGAACCCGAACGCGGAGATCCCGGCGGTGATGAGGAAGACGATGATCGTGATCGCCGCGGCGAGACCGTAGTTGCCATTCCCCTGGATGAACGCGACCTTGTACGTGTAGCTGATCAGGATGTCGGTCGCGCCGGCGAGGCTCGTGCCGCTGACGGTCGGACCGCCGCCCGTGAGCAGATAGATGTTGTTGAAGTTGTTGAAGTTGAAGGCGAACGAGGCGATGAGGAGCGGGCCGACCGCGACGAGCAGAAGCGGCAGCGTCACCCGGCGGAAGATCTGGAACGGATTCCCTCCGTCGACGCGCGCGGCCTCGGTGAGCTCCTCCGGAATCGATTGGAGCGCACCCATCGAGACGACGAAGAAGTACGGCACGGTCAGCCAGGTACTCACGAGGATGCACGAGACCTTCGCCATGTTCGGGTCGAACAGCCACGGGATGTTGAGGTGGAGCTCTCGGTTCACAACTCCGAACGAGTCGTTGAGCAGACCGGCCCAGACGAGCAGCGAGAGGACGCCCGGGACCGCCCACGGGATGATGAGAATCGATCGGTAAACCCGCTGGAAGCGCATACCGCGCTTGTCGAGCGCGATCGCGAGGAAGAGGCCGATCGAGAACGAGAGGAGAACCGTGCCGGCCGCGAAGACGAACGTCCACCAGAGAACGTTGAGGAACGGCGTGCGTACCTGCGGGTCGCGGGCGAGCTGCGAGAAGTTGCTCGCGCCGATGTACGTCCTCCAGCCCGGCTGCAAGGGGCCGTACGTCTCGTTCGTGAACTCGCCCTTGCCGTCGTCCTTGTAGACAGCGCCGCTGATGAGACTGACGATCACGCCCCGCTTCGGGTCGTAGCGCAGAGTTGGTTGCGCGACGTACGCGCTCGAGCCGTCGGAGGTCGTGATCTCCGTGCCCTTTCCGTACGGGACGGTGAAGTTCTTGAGAGGCCCGGCCAACAGGTCATTGATTGCGACGAAGCCCTTGACGAGCGTGTAGCCCTTCGCGGCGGTGATCTGGCCGTCCTTGACCGTCACGTCGCCGGCCGCGGCGGGCGTCAGGCCGTCCTTCGTGCCGACGTAGGTCTTGCCGGTGGCTCTGGTTCTGGAGAATGAACGCGTACCCACCGCTTCCCTTGCCGATCGCGAGCGTGTACGTCGTCCCGTCCGAGGTCTGCTGGAGAGACTGGGCGATGATTTGCGGGATGGCATCCGCTTTCGTCAACAGGTGTACCTGCGAGTAGTTCGTGAAGGCGACGTCGATCGTGTAGAGGATCGGAATCACCTGGAACGCGACGAGCAGGACCGTGCCCGGCACGAGAAACTTGAGTGGGATCGCGCCGCGGCGCCGTGAGAGATAGATCACGTCGATGAGCGCGGTGACTGCGGCGAGCGCTCCGGCGGCCAACCAGTTGTGCCGCGTCACGAGCGCGTACATGGCCCAGACCGCGAGCGCGTTCGAGATCGAGAGCAGCACGATCTTGATGACGAGCCCCGGCGTCCCCGAAAGCGACGAGATCACGGCCGGAAGCACCTGCCGATGAGAGGCGTGAGCCGGGTTCTGCGCGGGGGAAGCGGTGGGGGAACTCATTCGACTCCGATGGGAAAAGGGGTGCGGGCGCCTGAGGCGCCCGCACCCGTTGGTCCTATGTGCTTAGCAGCCGATCGCGTTCTTGATCTGCTGCGCCGCGCTCGAGAAGGCAGCGTGCGCCGGGGTGGCGCCGGAGCCCTTCGTCGAGTTGACCCACGCCTGGCCGAGGTACTGCCAGACCGAGTTCATCTCGGGGATGTTCGGCATCGGAACGCCGCCCTTGCTCGCCGCGCCGAACTGGGCGAGCACCTTGTCATGGACGAGCTTGCCGGCCGCCATGCTGGCCGGAGCGCGACCCTCAGCGTTCGCCAGCGCGAGCTGCGCCGACGTCGTCGTGAGGTAGTTACCGACGAAGTCCGCCGTCACCGCGCCGACGCCGTGCGCTCGCCGCGTACTTCGTGATCGACGCGCCCTGGAGGCCGAGGAACGGCACCGAGGCCTTGACGATCTTCGGCACCTGGATGATCTTGAAGTGCCCGAAAGCCGCGTTGAGGCTCTTGGTCTCGAGGTTCGAGGTCTCCCACGGACCGGTGATCCAGTACGGCACCTTGCCCTTCGTGAACAGGTCCTTCGCCGTGCCGTAGTCGACGCTCGAGCTGATCAGGCCTTCCTTGTTCCACTTGTCGATCAGGTTGGCGTGAGAGAGCAGCGACGGGCTGGCAACGCCGACGTTGCACTTCTGGAGGTTGCCCGCCGCGTTGCGGCCGAAGATGTAGCCGCCGAGGCCGGAGAGGAACGGGTACATGTGGTACGCGTCACCGTTCGGCTGTCCGTCCGGGACAGCGATTCCGACCGCGGTGTGATGCTTGTTCTTGAACGCCATCGCGGACTTCTCGAGCCCGGCCCACGACGTCGGCACCGACGCCAGCTTCGTGTTCACGACGAGACCGATGTTCTCGATCTGCGTCGGGACGCAGTAGAGGTTCTTGATCGTCGTCGCCGTACGAGCAACCGTCGAGGGTGTACTTCGGGAACTGCGCCTTCTGCTTCGTGGTCAGGTGAATCGGCACGATGAGGCCGCCGGCCGAAAGCTGGCCGACCCAGTCGCTCGCGGCGCTGATCACGTCGGGCGCGTTCGCCGCGCTCATCGTGGAGAGATCGCCGCCGATGGTGCCGGCACCGCTCACGCCGAACTGCTTCTGGACGACCGAGAACTTCACGCCCGGGTGGGCCTTCGTGTACTTCGCCCCGATCGCCTTGAACGCCGCGACCCGGTACGAGTCCGTCCAGATGACGATTGTGGTACTGCTCTTCGTGGCCGCGGAGACGGTGCCCGCAAGCGCGGCAACACCGATCACGACAGCCGTGAGAAGCGCGATAACGATGCGCTTTCTCGATTTCATGAGTGCCCTCCTGTTGTCCGACATTTGGCGCCGGGTGAGCGTGACCTTCGACCGCGCGACTCCCGGCTGTTTCACGACCATAAACGTATGACCGCGCGGACCCTAGGCTAACGGAATTGGCCCGCATTTCTAGTCGGTAGGAAGCCGCTTGTTTCGGCTTAACGAAGCCTTTACGAGCGTGATCCGTCTGGAGCAGTCGGCCAGCGCCACCCGCCGATCTCCGGCTCGTCCTCACCCATCAGGCGCGCGTAGGCACGCGCGCGGAGCCGGGCGTCCTCCATCTCCTGCCGGAGGTGTCCGGCGCGGTCGCTGAGGCCGGGCACGCGGTCGAGGACGTCGATGACGAGATGGAACCGGTCGAGGTCGTTGAGCATGACCATGTCGAACGGCGTGGTGGTCGTCCCTTCCTCCTTGTAGCCGCGCACGTGGATGTTGTCGTGGTTCGTGCGCCGGTACGTCAGGCGGTGGATGAGCCACGGGTAGCCGTGGTAGGCGAACACGACCGGCCGGCTCGTCGTGAAGAGGGAGTCGAACTCGGCGTCGGGGAGGCCGTGCGGGTGCTCGCTCTCGGGCTGGAGTCGCATGAGGTCGACGACGTTGACGACGCGCACCTTCAGGTCGGGAAGGCGCTCGCGGAGGATCGCCGTCGCTGCGAGCGTCTCGAGCGTCGGTACGTCGCCGGCGCACGCGAGCACGACGTCCGGCTCGCCGGCCTCGTCCGACGACGCCCAGTCCCAGATCCCGATCCCGCGCGTGCAATGGAGGATCGCCTCGTCCATCGGCAGGAACTGGAGCGCCGGCTGCTTGCCCGCGACGATCACGTTGACGTAGTGGCGGCTGCGGAGGCAGTGATCTGCGACCGAGAGGAGACAGTTCGCGTCGGGCGGCAGGTAGACGCGGATGATCTCCGCACTCTTGTTCACGACGTGGTCGATGAAGCCGGGATCCTGGTGCGAGAAGCCGTTGTGGTCCTGGCGCCAGACGTGCGAAGAGAGGAGGTAGTTGAGCGAGGCGATCGGCCGGCGCCACGGGATGCCGCGCGTCACCTTCAGCCATTTCGCGTGCTGGTTGAACATCGAGTCGACGATGTGGATGAAGGCCTCGTAGCAGTCGAAGATCCCGTGGCGGCCGGTGAGGAGGTAGCCCTCGAGCCAGCCCTGGCACTGGTGCTCCGAGAGCATTTCGACGACGCGGCCTGCCGGCGCGAGCGACTCGTCGGTCGGTTCGATCGCCGCATCCCACTGCTTGTCGGTCACGGCGAAGACGTCGCCGAGCCGGTTCGACGCGGTCTCGTCCGGGCCGAAGATGCGGAAGTTGTCCGGGTTCGCGCGCACGACCTCGGCGAGCCAGCGGCCGAGCACGCGCGTCGCCTCGACGGTCTCCGTCGCCGGGCTCCTCGACCGGGACGGCGAAGTCGCGGAAGTCGGGGAGCGCGAGGTCGTGGAGAACGATGCCCCCGTTCGTCTTCGGGTTCGCCGACATCCGCCGCTCGCCCTCGGGTGCGACAGCGACAAGTTCCTCCCGCAGGGCGCCGGTGTCGTCGAACAGCTCCTCCGGCCGGTAGCTCCGCAGCCATTCCTCGAGCTGGGCACGGTGCTCGTCGTTCGCCCGCACGTCGGTGAGCGGCACCTGGTGCGCTCGCCACGTTCCCTCCATCGGCACGCCGTCCACTTCGCGCGGACCGGTCCAGCCCTTCGGCGTCCGGAAGACGATCATCGCGCGCCGGTCGTCGAGGGCGCGGTCGAGCAGCTCGGCGAAGCGGCCGTGGATCGAGAGGACGTCCTCGTCGTCGAAACCCGCGGTGAAGACGAGTGGCGTGTGCCCGTAGCCGCGCATGAGCGAGACGAGCTCGTCCTCGGGAATGCGCGCGAGGATGGTCGGGTTCGCGATCTTGTAGCCGTTGAGGTGGAGGATCGGCAGGACGCGGCCGTCTGATCTCCGGGTTCGAGAACTTGTTCGAGTGCCAGCTCGTCGCGAGCGGGCCCGTCTCCGCCTCCCCGTCGCCGACGACACAGGCGACAGTGAGGCCGGGGTCGTCGAACGCCGCGCCGTAGGCGTGCGAGAGCGCGTAGCCGAGCTCGCCGCCCTCGTGGATCGAGCCGGGCGTCTCCGGTGCGGCGTGGCTCGGGATCCCGCCGGGGAACGAAAACTGCCGGAACAGCGCGCGGAGCCCCGCCTCGTCTCGCGTGATGTGCGGATAGAGCTCCGTGTACGTCCCCTCGAGGTATGCCTGCGCGACGACCGCCGGGCCGCCGTGGCCGGGGCCGCAGACGAAGATCGCGTCGAGGTCGCGCTCGCGGATCGCACGGTCGAGGTGCGTGTAGAGGAAGTTGAGCCCGGGAGTCGTTCCCCAGTGGCCGAGCAGGCGCGGCTTGAGGTGCTCGGGCCGTAGCGGCTCGCGCAGGAGCGGGTTGTCGAGGAGATAGATCTGGCCGACGGAGAGGTAGTTCGCGGCGCGCCAGTACGCGTCGATCAGGCGAATCTGCTCGTCGGTCATGCAAGCTCCCTTCGTGGACGTTCTCGTCGTCAATGCAGGGTCTACCAGTCTCAAGCTCCACCTCGTCAGTGGAGAAGCCGCACAGCCGGTCGAAGGATTCGTCCGGGCCGACGCCGTCGGGCACCGCGTCGTGCACGGCGGACGGCGCTTCGCGGAGCCCGTGCTCGTCGACGAGGTGGTCGAGCGGGAGATCGAGGAGCTGGCGGTGCTCGCACCGCTTCACAACCCGCCGGCCCTTGAAGCGATCCGGCAGGCGCGCGCTGCCTTGCCCGACGTCCCCCACGTGGCTGTCTTCGACACCGCGTTCCACCGCACGATGCCCGCCGCCGCGTCGACGTACGCCGTCCCCGAGCGCTGGCGTGAGGAGTGGGATGTGCACCGCTACGGCTTCCACGGGATCAACGTGCAGTGGGTCGCCTCGCAGGTGGACGTTCGCCGGCTCGTGGTCGCGCACCTCGGCGGCGGGTGTTCCGTGACGGCCGTGCTCGACGGCCGTTCGGTCGATACGACGATGGGGTTCTCGCCGCTCGAGGGTGTGCCGATGGCGACGAGATCCGGCTCCGTCGATCCGGGCGCCCTGCTCTACCTCTTGCGTGAGAAGCGCTTGACGCTGGAGGAGCTCGCCGACGATCTCGAGCACGCCTCCGGTCTTGCCGGCCTCTCCGACCATGCCTCCGGCGATGTGCGCGAGGCGTCACCGTTGGCGCTCGACGTTTTCGTCCATCGCGTCTCCGCGGCAATCGCGGCGATGGCGGCCGCATGCGGCGGCGTCGACGTCCTCGCCTTCACGGGCGGGATCGGCGAGCACGCGGACGACGTACGCGAGGGCATCGTCGAGCGCGTCCGGTTCCTCGGCGCATTCGAAGCGGTCGTCGTGCCGGCCGGCGAAGAGCTCGTGATCGCCGCCGAGACCCGCCGCGTGGTCGAGGGGCGAGCGGACGCCGCCGGCTGAAACTCGACGGGACACGCACGCGGTTCAGCATTTTCTCGGACGGTGTAGCGCGGAAGTCGCGGTTTCGAGGCGCGCGATTCGGAAGTAGCGTCCGAGACGGAGATGGTTGCTTCTGTCGCCGACACGCTGGCGACGAACCCGGTTCTCTTGCTTGCTCTCACGATCGCGGCCGGGCTCGTCGTCGGAAGTGTGCGTGTGGGCGGCTTCTCGCTCGGGGTCGCGGCCGTGCTGTTCGTCGGGATCGCGATCGGGGCGCTCGACGATCGCTTCGTGCTGCCGGACGCGATCTGGGTTCTTGGTCTCGCTCTCTTCGTGTATCTCGTCGGACTGTCGAGCGGCCCCGGTTTCGTGGCCGCACTGCGTCGGCGCGGTCTGGCGGCGAATGCTCTCGTCGTCTGCGCAGTCGTCACGGCGTCGCTGGCCGCCGTCGCGGGGCACGAGCTGACGGGTCTCTCGGCGGCGCGGGCGGCGGGGACGTTCGCCGGCGGCGAGACAAACACGCCGGCGCTCGCTGCGGCGATCGAAGCCCTCAAGGGACATCCGGGATTCGGGAGGCTCGCGGCCGAGCCGATCGTCGGATACTCCCTCTCGTATCCGCTCGGGCTTGTCATACCGCTCGTCGTCGTGTGGTTCGTCCTTCGCCGCAACCGCGATCGCGGCGCCGGGCCGGAATCGCTCGTCGTCCAGACGGTGCTCGTCGAGCACCCGGCCGGCACGCTGGAGGAGGTTCGCGACCGCCATCACGGAACGGTCGCATTCGGTCGCGTCCTGCACGACGAGCGCGTCGCCGCCGCCACTGCGACGTTGACTCCGGTACGCGGGGACATGCTCTCCGTCGTCGGTTCCCGTGAGGAGGTCGACTCCGTCGTCGAGGAGCTCGGGCGTCTCGCGCCGTCGGAGATCGAGCTCGACCGGCGGGACCTCGACTTCCGTCGCATCGTCGTCAGCTCGCGGAACGTGGCGGGTCGCCGCATCCGTGATCTCGAGCTTGCGCGTTTCGATGCCTCTGCGACGCGCTTGCGGCGTGGCGACCTCGACCTCGTCGCCGATCCGGAGATTCAGCTCGAGTTGGGTGACCGGATTCGCATCGTGGCGCCGCCGTCTCGGATGAAGGAGATCGCGCACTTCTTCGGCGACTCGTATCGGGCGCTCGCGGAGATCGACCTCCTCGGCTTCAGCCTCGGGCTTGCAGCGGGGCTCGCGCTCGGTGCGGTGACGGTGCCCTTCCCGGGAGGTGGGTTCTCTCTCGGGTCGGCCGGCGGTCCGCTCGTCGTCGGTCTCGTTCTCGGCGCCGTCGGCCGCACTGGGCCATTCGTGTGGCAACCGCCGTACATGGCGGCAGTGACGCTGCGACAGTTGGGCATGGTGCTGTTCCTCGCGGGGATCGGGCTGCGGGCGGGACCCGCTTTCTCCGCCGCGATCGCAGAACCGTCCGCGCTGCTCGTCATCGCGACGGGCGCCGCTGTGACGACGACGGCGCTTCTCGTCTTCCTGCTCGGGGCCACGCGGCTCCTGCATCTGCCGTCCCGGACGCTCGTCGGCACGCTCGCCGGCATGCAGACGCAGCCGGCCGTTCTTGCCTACGCCTCGGGAGAGCTCGAGGACGAGCGAGAGGTTCTGCTCGGGTACGCGAGTGTCTATCCGCTCGCGATGATCACGAAGATCGTGCTCGCACAGGTTCTGATCGCGTTGCTCCTCTAGACAGTGAACGAACGCACGAAGGAATGGGATGAACCCTGACGATCGGAGGACGAGATGATGCACGGCAATGACGGCTCGGTATCCGGCACCGGTACGAGCGAGTTCCTTCGGGAGCACCGTTCTGAGATCCTTGCCGACGCCGAGACCGCCCTGGTCAGGCTCCGGGTGCCCCACTACGACTCGGCGGACAGCGAAGAGGTGACCCGTCGGCTCGAGGCCCTGTTCGACCGCGTCCTCGACTCGGTCGACCGTCACGACCTCGGGTCGGTGATCGCCTATGCCGAGACGGTCGCCGAGGAGCGCTTCAACGGAGGCTACGACCTGTCCGAGGTACAGACAGCGTTCAACGCCCTCGAAGAGTCCGTCTGGACGCGCGCGGTTGCGGTGCTTGAATCGAGACAGCTCGCAGAGACACTCGGTCTCGTAAGTACGACGATCGGCTGCGGGAAGGACGCGCTCGCCCGCAAGTACGTATCACTGGCGACTCGCACTCATGTACCGTCGCTCGACCTACGCGCTCTGTTCAGAGGCAGCGAAGGTACGTGAGTGGTCGCCTGGGCCAGTGTTCCGGAATGACCCCTGAGCGCCTTCACCTGGGATGGCTTCTCGACGCTTGCCCAGCCTTGTGCCATTCTTCCTGGGTCGGACTGGAGGTGGGATGAGGCAGGCCGTGGCTGTGGGGCTTGCTGGGGTCTGTTTGCTGTTGCTGGGCGGTGGGTCGGTGGCTACGGCGGCAGGCTCGCACGGGGGTTGGGCGGCCGGGGTCGAGGCGGCTTTGCCCGCGAATGCCTTGGCGTCGTACCCGGATGTGTCGATCGCTTCGGTCTCGTGCGGCTCGGCAGGGAACTGCAGCGCTGTGGGCTCGTATTTCGAGAGTTCGCACCACTATCAGGGTCTGCTGCTCGACGAGGTTGACGGCACTTGGCAGACAGGGGTTGAGGCTGTCCTGCCGCCGAATGCCGGGGTGGCGAACGGCGGTGCGCGGCTCGGCTCGGTCTCCTGCGCCTCGGCCGGGAACTGCACTGTTATCGGCACGTACACCGACAGTTCGGGCAATACGGAGGGAGTGCTGCTGACGGAGACTGCAGGCGTGTGGGAGGCGGGTGTCGAGGCGGTCCTGCCCGCGAACGCGGACGCCACGGGCCAGAATGTCCAGCTCAGTTCGGTCTCCTGTGCCTCACCGGCGAACTGCAGCGCGGTCGGCATCTACTCGGCTGGCGATGCAGGCTTCGAGGGTCTGCTGCTGACGGAGGCTGCGGGCGTGTGGGAGGCGGGTGTCGAGGCGGTCCTGCCCGCGAACGCGGACGCCACGGGCCAGAATGTCCAGCTCAGTTCGGTCTCTTGTGCCTCACCGGCGAACTGCAGCGCGGTCGGCATTTATGACCTTCAGGAAGGCCAGGGGATGTCCACGACATCCAGGGGACTGCTCCTGACCGAGAAGGACGGCTCCTGGGGTACGGGTGTTGAGCCGGTCTTGCCTCCGTCGGGTGCGTCTGACTCGGTGTGGCTCACCTCCGTCTCTTGCGCGTCTGCGGGGAACTGCAGCGCGGTAGGGGGCTACGCAGACAACGCGGGGCATGAGGGGCTGCTGCTGAGCGAGACTGCCGGTACGTGGAAAACCGGTGTCAAGGCGGCCTTGCCCCCGCACGTCGACCAGCTGAACTACGTCTCGCTCAACTCGGTCTCGTGCCCTTCGGCAGGGAACTGCACGACGGGCAGCTATCAGCAAGGCGCGGACAGCATCGTCTTACTGACCGAGAGGGGTGGCAAGTGGGCACCTGGCGTCGAGGCGGCCGTCCCCGCCCGGGATGCCCCAGTCTTCTCCTGTCCTTCGGTAGGAAACTGCGGCGCGATCGCTTCCGACGGAAGCGGCTCCGGGCTGCTGCTGACCGAGACGGCGGGGCGTTGGGACACTGCGATCGCGGCATCTCTGCCGTCCAACGCCTCCGGGCAGGCCGACCTCACCTCGGTTTCCTGTGCGTTCGCCGGATACTGCAGCGCCGTGGGAAGCTACGAGGACACGTCGGGCGTCTGGCAGGGCCTGCTACTGAGCAGCACTCCGGTCTCTCTGAAACCGTGCCGGGTCCCCAGGCTGAAGGGGAAGACGCTGACCGCCGCACGGCAATCCATCAAGTCCCATGACTGTTCGGTCGGCAAGATCAAGCACGCCACCTCGCGGAAAGTCACGCGAGGGCACGTAATGTCGCAGAAACCCCAGCCCGGAACGCAACTGAAGCACGGGGCGAAGGTCAACCTCGTCATCAGCAAAGGCCAGACGCCTTAACGGCTAGGTCCGCAGCGGAAAGGGCGCTGGACTGGGCCAGTGCTCGGGAATGTCTCCTGAGCTGGCGCGTCGCGTTCCGGACGTTCCCTTTCGCGCGGAGAATCCCGACCCTGGTCAGGGGCGAGGTCAGTGAGAGCCCCGATGCGTGGGGTGCCGGGTTGCGCCAACATGGATGTTCGCGGGTTTCTGCCATGGCTTCAGCGCGGGTACGTACGGGGGTGAGACCGATGAAGAGGCTTTCGTTGATCGTTTTCGGCGTGGCGGCCGGTTTGGCGTGCTTGGCGTTGGGAGCGAGCGCGGCGCGAACGTCCGCGAGCGGTGTGAAGGTGATTCGGCTTAACGCTCCGCTCGAGGCGCTCGCCATGAGCGGAGACCGTGTGGCGTATGACGTCAAAGGGATCTATCCAAAGCCGAACAGGGTGCGGGTCTGGAACCTCACCTACGGCACGACGATGACGGTGAGCGGCTCTGGGACCGCAGGAGTGGACGGGACGGTGGCAGGCCGCGTGAGCCAACTCGCGATCGCCGGGACGCAGGTGACCTGGCTTGTGCAAAGCATCGGCATGTCGCACGAGTTCGACGGACTCTTCTTCTCCTGGCTGCCCAAGCCGAAGGAACAGGAAGTCGTCTATGAGACCCGCTCGAGCTCCGAAACGTCCGCGTGCGGGACGGATCGCTACTCGGGCCAGGCCTGTGTGGGCCCCTGGCTTGGCGGCGTCGTCGCCAGCGGTAACAGGACGCTCGTCAATCGCTGGACGACCGACGCGAGCGGAGCGATCACCTCGGGAGGGCTGTACACGCTCACCGGGACACGGTTCGGGCCGCTTGCCACCGCGACCAAGGCGGTCGAGGCGGTCGCAGCGGATGCGAGTCGCGTAGCCGTGCTGCAGTGGCGGTGGAACCAACCCGCCACGACGATCCGCGTCTTCTCGTCGACGGGGACATCGCTGTTCGCCATAACGCCTGCCGGGACACCGCTGGCGGTCGCCCTCAGCGGCCGCAACCTCGTGGTGCTCGAGCCCAAAGGCAAGCTTGCCCTCTACGACGGCAGCAGCGGCTCGCTGCGAAAGACGTTCAACCTGCCCGCGAGCGCAACGCCGAAGACGCTCGCTGTCTACAACAACATCGTCGTCTACGCCGATGGCGGCACCATCCACGCCCTCAACGTGGCGAACGGCAAGGACCGCCCTGTCGGTCACCTTCCCGCCCAGATCACGCTGGCACGGATCAACGCGACCGGCCTCGTATACACCAACAACCTCTGGACCGAGGCGCACGGATACCAGGTCCAGCTGGTCTTCGTGCCGTTCAAGCAGGTGGCCGCCGCAGTCTCCTAGACCCCGGTACACACCAGCGGTCGCCTGGGCGAGTAGGTCCTCTTGCCTGAGCCCTGAAATGCCGAAGCCCGCGAACCGCTTGCGCAGCTCCCGGGCTTCGACGGTGCGACTCTTGCAGGTTTGGGTGTGGTGGTCAAGGGGCGGCGTCGGCCGGCGCCGGCTCAGCGAGGGTTCGACCGGGCCGGAGCCCACCGCTGCTCGATCCCGGCCGTCTTCCACACGGTGAACGAGACGAGCCACGCCGCGACGAAGAGCGCGACGACGAGATAGCCCAGCTGACCGAGGTCAATGCTGTCGAGCGTCTGCCAGAGCGGGCCGTTGAGCGACAGCTTCTCGGCAAGCACCTGCAACAGCTCGATCCCGCCGATCATCCACGCGACCGCGACCGAGAGACTCGTGACGCTGATGTTGTAGAAGACCTTCCGCACCGGGCTCGAGAACGCCCAGCCGTACGCGTTGCACATGAAAGCGCCGTCGGCCGTGTCCATGAGGCTCATCCCGGCCGCGAAAATGAGCGGCAGCGAGATGACCGCGAGGAACGGGACGTGGTGCGTCGCAACTCCGGCCGCGACGGCGAGGAGGCCGATCTCGGTCGCCGTGTCGAAGCCGAGTCCGAAGAGGACGCCGAGCGGGTACATCTTCCAGCTTGCGTCGATCTTGTCGCCGACGCGCTTCAGCAGGACGCGGCTGACGAAGCCCTGCTTGAGGAGGGCGCTCTCGAGCTCCTGCTCGTCGTACGCGCCGCGCCTCATCCGGCGGAAGACGCCGACAACCTCGAGCAGGACGAGGAGATTGAGCGCCCCGATCACGATGAGGAACGTGCCGGACACCGAGGCGCCGACCGTCGAGCCATACGTCTGAAGAACGGGGATCCGCGAGTTCACCGACCTCGCCGCGATCGCGAGCGCCGCGGTGAGCCCGAAGACGATCGTCGAGTGACCGAGCGAGAAGAAGAACCCCGTCCCGAGCGGGCGGTCGCCGTCGGAGAGGAGCTTGCGCGTCGTGTTGTCGATCGCCGCGATGTGGTCGGCGTCGAACGCGTGGCGGAGGCCGAACGTGTACGCGAGCGACGCGAGCCCCGCGAGCGCGGGGTTGGCAGGCAGGTAGTAGATGAACAGGCCAAAGCCGGCGACGTGTAGCGCAACGACCGCCGTCGAGAAGCCGCCGAGGCGCTTCCATTCCGCTCTCGTCATCCCGCGCCAACGCTATCGCCACGGCGTCGCTGAGGGACTCGCCCTTTCTACGGTTACGGCGCAGGGATCTCGACACGCGAGCTACGTACTCACCCGGATCGACGATCCGATGCCGTAATTGCCCCGACACGATTCGCGTGTTTTCCCCCAAGGAGCGCGGCGTTCGCGCCTTTAGGTTGGAGGTATGGGTGAACGGCCGGAATCGACGCGCATCGTCGTCGACGGGAATGAGGCGGCGGCTCGCGTCGCGCACAAGCTCGCCGACCTGATCGCGATCTACCCGATCACGCCCGCGAGCACGATGGGGGAGCTCGCCGACGCGTGGTCGGCCGCGGGCGAGACGAACCTCTGGGGGCACGTGCCCGAGGTCGTCGAGATGCAGTCCGAGGCAGGAGCGGCGGGAGCGGTGCACGGCGCGCTGCAAGGCGGTGCGCTCGCGACGACGTTCACCGCGAGCCAGGGGCTCCTGCTGATGCTGCCGGAGATGTTCAAGATCGCCGGCGAGCTGCACCCGTGCGTGATCCACGTCGCCGCCCGCGCCGTCGCCGGCCACGCGCTCTCGATCTTCGGCGACCACTCCGACATCTACGCGGCGCGGCCGACCGGCTTCGCGATTCTCGCCGGCGGCTCGGTGCAGGAGGCGCAGGACATGGCCGCGCTCGCCTTCATGACGACCATCGAGACCCGTGTCCCGTTCCTCCACTTCTTCGACGGGTTCCGCACCTCGCACGAGATCAACGTCATCGAGGCGCTCTCCGACGACGACCTGCACGCGCTCGTCGACGACGAGCACGTCGCCGCCGCGAAGATGCGGGCGCTCTCGCCCGACCATCCGAGCCTGCGCGGCTCGGCCCAGAACCCCGACGTCTTCTTCCAGGCGCGCGAAGCATCGAGCCCGTTCTACGCGGCGGTGCCGCGGCTGCTCGAGGAGGCGATGCTCCGCTTCGCCGCGCGCACCGGCCGCAGCTACCGGCCGTTCGAGTACCTCGGCCATCCCGAGGCGGAGCATGTGGTCGTCGTGATGGGCTCGGCGACCTCGACGATCGAGGCCGCCGTGCGGAAGCTCAACGCGGAGGGCGAGCGCGTCGGGCTCGTCACGGTGCGCCTGTACCGGCCATTCTCGGGCCGCCACCTCGCGGCCGTCCTGCCGTTCTCGACTCGCGCGATTGCGGTGCTCGACCGCACGAAGGACTCCGCCGCGGTCGGCGAGCCGCTGTACGAAGACGTCGTCACGGCGCTCCACGAGGAGGGCCGGCTGCCGCGCACGGTCATCGGCGGCCGCTACGGGCTCGGGTCGAAGGAGTTCACCCCGGCGATGGCGCGTGCCGTCTTCGACGAGCTCGCCGCCGCGGCGACGCACGACGCCGAGCCCGTGCACCGCGACCGCGACGTCCGCCCGCACCGGCACTTCACCGTCGGCATCGCGGACGACGTCTCGGGCACGAGTCTCGACTACGACCCCGAGTGGCGGACCGAGCGGCGCGAGACCGAGTGCCTGTTCTTCGGGCTCGGCTCCGACGGCACGGTCGGCGCGAACAAGAACTCGGCGAAGATCATCGCCGACGAGGCCGACCGGTACGTCCAGGCGTACTTCGTGTACGACTCGAAGAAGTCGGGCGCCGTCACGGTCTCGCATCTGCGCTTCGGCGACGACCCGATCGAGGCGCCGTACCTCATCGAGGCGGCCGACTTCGTCGCGTGCCATCAGTTCTCGCTCCTCGAGCGCGTCGACGTGCTCGAGCACGCGCGGGCCGGCGCGACGTTCCTTCTCTCGAGTCCGTACGGCTCCGAGACGTGGAAGCACCTGCCGCGGCTGGTGCAGGAGCAGATCACCGCGAAGGAGCTCGACTTCTACGTCGTCGACGCGAAGCGGGTGGCGCGCGACGCCGGCATGCCGGGCCGCGTGAACACTGTCCTCCAGACGTGTTTCTTCGCGCTCAGCGGCGTCCTGCCCGCCGACGATGCGATCGCGGCGATCAAGCACACGATCGAGAAGACGTACCGCCGCAAGGGCGACGAGATCGTGCGGCGCAACTTCGCCGCCGTCGACGGCGCCCTCGCCGCGCTCGAGAAGATCGAACCGGGGCCGCTGAACGGCACGCCGCGCTTCGCGCTCCATGACGACGCACCGTCGACGTTGCAGGTCATGCTCGCCGGCCACGGGGACGAGCTACCGGTCTCCGCGTTCGACCCGGGCGGCGTCTTCGCGACCAACACCGCCCACTTCGAGCGGCGCGACCTTGCCGACGAGATCCCTGTCTGGGATCCGTCGATCTGCATCGACTGCGCGAAGTGCGTCCTCGTGTGCCCGCATGCCGCGATCCGCATGAAGGTCGCCGAGCCGGCCCAGCTCGCAGCCGCACCGGACGGCTTCAAGAGCAAGACGTGGCGCGGGAAAGACCTGCCCGGCATGGAGCTGTCGATCGCCGTCTCGCCGTACGACTGCACGGGCTGCAAGCTCTGCGTCACGGCGTGCCCGGCGTTCGCGAAGACCGGCCCGCATCGACGGTCGCTCGAGATGCAGCCGGCCGCGGACGGCGCACGAGCAGGCGCAACAGAGCTGGGAGTTCTTCCAGACGCTGCCGGAGCTCGAGCGGTCGCTCGTCGATCTCGGCTCGATCAAGGGCTCGCAGCTCCTCGAACCGCTCTTCGAGTTCTCCGGCGCGTGCGCCGGCTGCGGAGAAACGCCGTACCTCAAGCTTCTGACCCAGCTCATCGGCGACCGGCTCCTCGTCGCGAACGCAACCGGCTGCTCGTCGATCTACGGCGGCAACCTCCCGACGACGCCGTGGTCGCAGAACGCCGACGGGCGCGGCCCCGCGTGGGCGAACTCCCTCTTCGAGGACAACGCCGAGTTCGGCCTCGGCCTCCGCCTCAGCATCGACCAGCAGCGGCGCGAGGCGCTCGCGCTCCTCGAGCGCGTGGACGTCCCTGCCGAGCTGAAGGACGGTCTGCGCGAGCCGCAGTCCGGCGAGGCCGCCGTTCTTCACGCGCGCATGCTCGTCGAGCAGCTGAGGGAGGAGCTCGCCGGGCGGACAGACGGCGACGCGAAGCGGCTTGCCGTCCTCGCCGACAACCTCGTCGAGAAGAGCGTCTGGCTCGTCGGCGGAGACGGCTGGGCGTACGACATCGGCTTCGGCGGCCTCGATCACGTCCTCGCCTCGGGCCGCAAGGTCAAGGTGCTCGTCCTCGACACCGAGGTCTACTCGAACACGGGTGGCCAGGCCTCGAAGTCGACGCCGCGCGGCGCCGTTGCAAAGTTTGCGTCGGGCGGAAAGCGCACCCGCAAGAAGGATCTCGGCCAGCTCGCGATCGGCTACGGCGACGTCTACGTCGCGCAGATCGCGCTCGGCGGCGACAACGCGCAGGCCGTGCGCGCGCTCTGGGAGGCCGAGCAGTACGACGGCCCGGCGCTCGTGATCGCATACAGCCACTGCATCGAGCACGGGATCGAGATGGAGCAGGGGATGCTCCACCAGAAAGACGCGGTCGACACCGGCTACTGGCCCCTCTACCGCTACGACCCGCGCGAGCAGAAGCCGCTACGCCTCGACTCGAAGCGCAAGCGCCCGGTCGCCGACTTCCTTGCCGAGGAGAATCGCTTCGCGTCGCTCCAGCGCAGCCAGCCGGAGACCGCCGCTGAGCTCGACGCGCTCGAGCAATCGGACGTCGACGACCGCTGGGCGCGCCTCGAGCTGATGCTTGCCGCCCAGGACGCGCCTTCCGCAGACTGACCCGCGGCCTGCTGTCCTGGCAGGATCGTTTCGTGAGTCCCGAGCGCTCCGTTCGCAGACCCGCCCGTCGCGCCCGGCGGCTGCTGCTCGTGCTCCTGCTCGTCGTGATCGCCGCGGTCGCGCTCGTTGTGTGGATCAGGGGAAACTCCTCGCCTTCTGTCGGCTACGACATCTCCTCGCCCCAGTGCGCGGGGACGTACCCGTCGAGCCCGCTGTTCGGGATCGTCGGCGTCAACGGCGGCCTTGCGAACAACGCGAACCCGTGTCTGCGCGACGAGGTGCGCTGGGCTCAGCCGGACCTCTCCTTCTACCTCGTGACCGCGAACCCGGGCGCGCATCACGTCGCCGACTGGCCGAGCGGCGGCACCGCGCCCCGCTACGGCTCGTGCAACGGCCTCCTCACGAATGCGTGCTCGTACCTCTACGGCGCCCAGCGCGCCAAGGACTCGTTCAACCGTGCCGCTGCCGTCGATGCCGCAGCTGCGAGGACGGCGCCGTGGTGGCTCGACGTCGAGCTCGGGTCGAGCTGGGCCGGCACGTACGCGCTCAACGTCGCCGCACTCAGGGGCTTCGTCGCAGGCCTTCGCACCGCCGGCGCGACAGGCCCGGTCGGGATCTACTCCACGAGCGCGCAGTGGAAGGACATCACCGGCTTGACCGCCCAGACGACGCGTGCCGCTTTCGGCAGTCGGCTGCCCGGCTGGGTAGCCGGTGCGGCGACGGACACGATCGCGGAGGCCCGGCAGCACTGCACCGACGGCGGCTTCACCGGCCCGCCGCCGACGCTCGCGCAGTATCGAAGCGGCAGCTTCGACGCCGACCTGCGCTGCGCCACGACGAGCTGACCCGGACTAGCCCGTCCGTCCGTGCTCGAGCCGGACGACCTCGTCTACTCGGTCGAGACCCTCCGCGGCGTGCGTGATGAGGAGCACGCCGCGCCCGTCGTCCCGCAGGTCGAGGATCGTGTCGACGATCTCGGACGCGACAGCTGCGTCGAGGTGCGCCGTCGGCTCGTCGAACACGAGGAACATGGCGTCGGAGAGGAACGCGCGGGCGAGCGCGATGCGCTGCCGCTGCCCGCCGGAGACGAGCACGCCCTCATCGCCGACGTGGGTGTCGATCCCGTCGGGCAGCGAGTCGACCCAGTCGAGCGCGCGCGCCCGCCGCAGCGCCGAGCGCAGCTCGTCGTCCGTCGCGCCGGGCCGCGCGAGGCGGAGGTTCCTGCGGATGGTGGTGGCAAAGAGGTGCGCGTCCTGGCCGGAGAGCAGGACGGCGGCGCGCACGTCCTCCTGCCTCAGCTCGCGCAGATCGACGCCGCCGAGCCGGACGGAGCCTTGGCCGGGGTCGAGGAAACGGACGGCGAGGTGCGCGAGCGTCGTCTTGCCTGCGCCGCTCGGACCGGTCAGCGCGATGCAGCGTCCGGCCCGCAGGGCGAGGTCGACCTGCGTGAGGACGGGCTCGGTCCGGCCGTCGCGCCACACCGAGACGGAGTCGAAGCGGAGCTCGTCGCACGTGGCCGGCGCCGGGCGGGGAGTCGCCGGATCCCGGACGGCGGGCTCGCGGTCGACGAGCTCGTAGAGGCGCCCCGCAGCGTCCTCGGTCGCGCCGAGATGCTGCGCGGCGAGCGGGAGGGGGCGAACCGCTTCGAACGAGGCGAGTGCCAGCAACGCGAGCATTCCGAGCAGGACGCCGTCGAGCGTCCCGGCATGCACCGCGACCGCCGCCACTGCGGAGACACCGGCGAGGGCGAGCCCGGCGATGAGCGCTACGAGGCCGTTCCCGAGCGCCTCGGCGAGAGCGGAGCTCCGACGGACCCGGCGCAGCGCGTCGTCGTCGGCGGCCGCCCGGGCGAGCTCGTCATCCTGCCGGCCCGCGACGACGGTCTCCGGAGCCGACTCGAGTAGTTCGAGGACTCCGCTCGTGAGCGCGGCCCGCGCCGCCGCGTCGCGCCGGCCGCTGCGGCGCACGATCCGAGCCGTCATGAACGGGACGGCGGCACCGGCGAGCACGAGGGCGACGGCAAGGACGAGCGCCGCCCGCGGCTCGAAGACGAACGCCGTCGCGACCGCGCCGCCGCCGACGAGGACTGCAACGAGCGGCGGCCCGAGCGCCCGGACGAAGAGATGTTGGAGCGCGTCGACGTCCCCGACGAAGCGGCTGAGCAGGTCGCCGCTCCGCATCCCCGGACCGAGCCCGTCGGGGACGAGCGGCTCGAGGCGCTCGAAGAACGTGACGCGCACACGCGCGAGCAGCCGCAGCGCGGCGTCGTGTGACGCGAGCCGCTCGCCGTAGCGGAAGACGCCGCGCGAGATCCCGAAGAAGCGAACGGCGACGATCGCGACCGTGAGCGAGAGGATCGGCGGCTGCAGCGACGCCTTCGAGATGAGGTAGCCGGACGTCGCGAGGAGGCCGACTCCCGCGCCGACCGCGCATGCGCCGAGGAGGACGCCGAGCGCGAGCCGCCGCCGCAGCGGACGGGCCGTCCCGAGCACGCGCCCCAATGCCGAGCGCTTCATGCGACCGCCTCGAGCGGATGCGTCGCGGCGTCGAGCTGGATGACGCGGTCGCCGAGCGCGACCAACCGCTCGTCGTGCGTCGCGACGACGACGGTCACGGAGCGGGGCAGCTCGGCGAGAGCGCGGGCGACAGCGGACGCACTCTCCTCGTCGAGATGCGTTGTCGGCTCGTCGAGCAGCAGCAGCCGCCGCCCGGTCGCGAGGGCGCGCGCGAGCGCGAGACGGCGGATCTCGCCGGCCGAAAACGGCGTTTGCTCGCCGAGCTCCGTGTCGAGCCCGGCCGGAAGCGCGGCGACGATAGGCAGCGCCGCCGCCCGGCCGAGGGCCGCGAACAGCTCGTCGTCTCTCCGCTCGCCCGACGGGTCGAGGGCGTCGCGGAGCCGGCCCGCCGGTAGGTGCGGCCGCTGCGGGAGCCAGGCGATCTGCCGGCGCCACTCGGCAGGGTCGACGTCGGTCGCGTCAAGCCCGCCGGCGAGGATCCGGCCACCGCTCGGGTCGCGGAGGCGCAGCAGAAGCGAGAGCGAGGCTCGTCTTCCCGGCGCCGCTCTCCCCGGCCACGACGACACGCTCGCCCGGCGCGATCGCCGCACTGACGTCCCGGAAGGCGGCTTCCGCGCGGCCGGGGTAGCGCAGCGAGAGGCGCTCGAGCGTGAGGCCCGTGCGGGCGAGATCGGGCGCCGGGACGGGATCGGCGGGAGCGGCGACCTCGGCCGGCAGGTCGAGCAGCTCGAACACACGCCGCGACGCCGCGAGGCCGTCGGCGCTCGCGTGGAACTGCGCCGCCGCGGCGCGGAGCGGGCCGTAGTACTCGGGAGCAAGGACGAGGATCGCGAGCGCCGGCGCGAGAGCCATCCCGCCGCCGGCGAGACGGATCCCGATCTCGACCGCGATCACCGCGGTGCTGAGTGTCGCCGCGAGCTCGAGCACGAGCGCCGAGAGGAACCCGATCCGCAGCGTCCCCATCGTCTCGACCCGGTACGCGTCGGACACGGCCGCGATCGTCGACGCCTGCGCGCCGCCGCGCCCGAACGCACGCAGCGTCGGCAGCCCGCGGACGACGTCGAGGAAGTACGCCGAGAGGAGCGACAGCGTGCGGAAGCGCCGCATCGTTCGCGCCTCCGTCACCTTCCCGATGAGCGCGCCGAAGATCGGGATCAGCGGCAGCGTCAGGGCCATGATCACCGCCGAGGTGACGTCGTGCAGGGCGACCCAGACGAGGATCGCCACGGGAAGGACGACCGACAGGACGAGCTGCGGCAGGAAGCGCGCGAAGTACGGGTCGAGCGCGTCGAGGCCGCTCACCGCGGTGGCTGCGAGCTCGCCCGCGGGCGTGTCGTGCACTCCCGCGGGCCGGGCCTCGAGGAGGTGCGCGAGCAGCTTCCGCGCGCAGGTCCGGCAGCGACGCGAGAGAGACGCCAGCCGTCCGCCGGCCTCGAGCGCCCACGCGACGAGGCCACGCACGATCGCCGCCCCGACGAGGACGGTGAGCTCGGCCGTCTGGGACGAAAGCGGCTCGTGCCCGAGCAGGACGTGCGAGACGAGCAGCCCGAGCGCTGCCGCCTGCGAGATCACCGCCGCCGCCTCGACGAGACCGAGAGCCGCCGCGACTACGAGGAAACGCCTAGCCGCCGGCGCCTCGCGGAGGAGCCGCGGGTCGAGCGGACGCATGCGCCGCTATCCCTTCCCGAGTGGGCTGCGCGCGAGCGCGTCGAGCGGTGTCTTCACGGAGGCCGCGTCCTCGTCGCCGAGCCGTCCGCGGAAGACCCAGTACGTCCAGCTCTGGTACACGAGAACGATCGGCGTGAAGAAGAGCGCGACGATCGTCATCACCGTGAGCGTGTAGTGGGACGAGCTCGTCGTGAAGATCGTCGGGCTGTACGCCGGATTCGTGCTCGAGACGATCACGCGCGGATAGAGGTTGAGGAAGATCGTCAGCGTGATGAGCGCGATCGAGACGGCCGTCGCGACGAACGCCCAGCCGCTCTTTCCTGCGCGAGCGAGCGCGGCCGCGGCGAACGGCAGGCACATCGCCGCGATCGGGACGATGCCGGGAACGAGGCCGCTGCCGTTCGAGCGCGCGTTCACGTACGTCCAGATGAGGTAGCCGACGACGAGGAGCGCTGCCACCGGCCCGAGGCGCAGCGCGAGAGCGCGCGCCCGCCCTTCGAGCCCGCCGGTCGTCCGCAGGCTGAGGAAGAGCGCGCCGTGGAAGGCGAAGAGAGCGAGCATCGTCACGCCTCCCCACAGCGCGTACGGGTGGAGCAGGTCGATCAGGTTCGCCGTCACCTGGCCGTTCGCGTCGGTCGGCACGCCGCCGACGAAGTCGGAGACGCCGACGCCCCAAAGGAGCGGCTACGACCGCGCTCGACCCGGCGAGAACCTTGTCCCACCGTCCGCGCCACACGTCGTCCGGCCGCTTGTTGCGGTACTCGATCGCGATCCCGCGCAGGATCAGCGTCACGAGGATGAGGAAGAGCGCGAGGTAGAAGCCGGAGAAGAGCGACGCGTACCAGGCCGGGAACGCCGCGAACGTCGCGCCGCCCGCGACGAGGAGCCACACCTCGTTCCCGTCCCAGACCGGCCCGATCGTCCGGATGATCGTCCCGCGCTCGCCGGTGTTCCGGCCGACGAACGGGAGCACCGCTCCGACGCCGAAGTCGAAGCCCTCGAGCACGAAGTAGCCGATCCAGAGGACCGCGATGAGGAAGAACCAGAGCGTCTGGAGGTTCCAATAGCCGTGGGTGGAGGCGAGCAGCATCTCAGTAGGTCAGGGCGGGGATCGGGGGCGGGGTCGTCTTGTCGTCGGCGGCGCCGGCGTACGTGCCTTCCGGGTCGGGACCCTTCCGGGCGGCGCGGATCATGAGCGTCGCCTCGACGGCGGCGAGGACGCCGTACAGCGC
The DNA here is from genome assembly GCA_963767525.1 of uncultured Actinomycetes bacterium. Taxonomy (GTDB): domain Bacteria; phylum Actinomycetota; class Thermoleophilia; order Gaiellales; family Gaiellaceae; genus Palsa-739. Next base: position 143,938 of record CAVYEH010000001.1, on the reverse strand, counting down.
GCGTGAACGCGACGAGCGTGAGGCCGACCGACCACGCGCCGACGGTCGGCGAGACCGCGTTCCGCGTGAGCAGGAGCCCTTGTACGACCCACGGCTGGCGGCCGAGCTCGGTGAACAGCCATCCGGTGAGGTTGGCGACAAGTGGGATGGCGATCGCCCAAACGGCGATCCGGTTGAAGCGGTGGCTCCGTTCGAGACGTCCGGGCACGCGCGCGAGCCACAGGCCGATGATCGCGAGGAGCGCAGCGAGGAAGCCGAGGCCGGCCATGATCCGGAACGACCAGTACGTGATCCCGACGATCGGCTTGTAGTTGCCCGGCCCGTACTTCTGCACATACTGCTGCTGCAGGTCGTTCATCCCTTCCACCGTCCCGTTCCACGAGTTGTCGGCGAGAACGGAGAGGACGTGCGGCAGTCCGATGCTGACGCGGTCGTTCGTCGGGTACCGCTGCCACGGGCCGATGTCGAAGAGGGAGAACGTCGCGCCTCTCTGCGTCTGGTAGAGCCCTTCGGCCGCGGCCATTTTCATCGGCTGCTGTTTCGTCATCAGCTGCGCCTGCGCGTGGCCGAGGAGGATCACCGCGAACGCGGACACGAGCGTCGCCCAGAGCCCGATGCGCGCGACGGGCGCGAACAGTTGCGCGTTCCCCTTGCGCAGATGCCAGGCGGCGACACCGAGAACGAGCATCGACGCGGTCAGCGCGGCGGCGGCGATCGTGTGGCCGAATGCGCGGATGAGCGTCGAGTTCGTGAGGATCGCGAAGATCGACGTCATCTCCGCCCGATGCGTGACCGGGTTGATCTTGTAGCCGACGGGGTGCTGCATCCACGAGTTCGCCGCGAGGATGAAGTACGCCGACGCCGTCGTCCCGATCGCGACGAGCCACACGGTCGCGAGGTGCACCTTTGGCTTCAGGTGGTCCCAGCCGAAGATCCAGAGGCCGAGGAACGTCGACTCGATGAAGAACGCGGCGAGGCCCTCGATCGCGAGAGGCGCGCCGAAGATGTCGCCGACGTAGCGCGAGTAGTCGGACCAGTTCATCCCGAACTGGAACTCCTGCACGATCCCGGTGACGACGCCGAGCGCGAAGTTGATGAGGAAGAGCTTCCCGAAGAAGCGCGTCAGCCGCAGCCACCGCTCCTCGCCGGTGCGGTACCACGCGGTCTGCATCCCGACGAGAAACCAGGCGAGGCCGATCGTGATCGGGACGAAGAGGAAGTGGTAGAGCGTCGTGATGGCGAACTGCCAGCGGGCGAGGTCGAGCGCCATGAGGCCAACCTGCCAGGGTCGCCGCCGGGCGGCATCACAGGAAGCCACTGGCCGCGTCGCGGCCTTTTACGGATTCTCTCCTGGCCGAGCGCCGCTGAGCGACGAGAGCCGTGCGCGGCCGGCTGCTGCGGCACGAGTAGTGCTCGCGCGGCCCATGCCGGCAGGTACCAGTTCCAGCGGCCGGCGAGCGCCATCGTCGAGGGGAGGAGCAGGCCCCGGACGAGCGTGATGTCGATGAGGATCGCGGCGGCCAAGCCGAAGCCGAGTTGCTGCATCGTCGGGATCGCGCCGATGATGAGGCCGCTGAACGCGACGGCCATGATGAGCCCGGCGGCGGTGACGATCCGGCCGGTGTTCGCGAGCCCGTGAGCGACTGCGCCGGTATTCGATCTCGTCTTGTCCCAGGCCTCGCGCATGCTCGTGACGAGGAAGACCTCGTAGTCCATCGACAGTCCGAAGAGGAGGGTGAACATGAAGACGGGGATCCAGCCCTCGATCGTCGGCACCCGCGTGAGGCCGAGCTTGCTTCCCCAACCCCACTGGAAGACCGCGATCATCAGCCCAGTCGCGGCTGCGACGGTGAACAGGTTCAGGACGATCGCCTTCAGGGGCAAGAGCAGGGAGCGGAACGCGCGCACGAGGAGCAGGTACGTGAGGGCGAGCACGCCGAGAATGAGCCAAGGGAACGAGCCGAGCGTGCGGGAGATGAAGTCCGCCGCGTAGGCGGCGCCGCCGCCGGCGAGGACGCGCACCCCCGTCGCGAAGAGCGCCGCGGGGATGATCGTTCCGCGCAGGCGGCCTGCGAATGCTTGCGCCTGCGCGCCCGCTGGATCGTGGCGCGTGATGACGTTCACTGCCACGTAGCGGCCGGTCGGGTCGTGCACGGCGCGCCCCACGGTCGCCACTTCGGGATCGCGACGGAGCAGCGTCCTGAGCCGTGCCAACGCGGTTGCGGTCGCGGCGCGCTGGTGCGCCTTTCCCGCGTCTACGACGATCGTGGTCGGGTCGAGCCTGCTCGACGAGCTCCCGTGCTGGAGGACAGCCAGGCCCCGCATCGCCGGCAGCGACTTCGGCAGGCCGGTGGGCGAGCCCGGGCCGAGCTGCATGCCGAGCAGCGGCATCGCGGCGAGCGCGAGCAGCGCCGCGATGAGCGGCGCGACGATTCGGGCTCGTCGCATGACCCAGCCGGCGTGCCAGTGCCAGAGGCGCGACTCGCCGTGGTGCCGTCGCTCCATCAGGCGGTGAGGCACGAGGCGAATGCGCTCGAGCCGGTCTCCGACGAGCGAGAGCAGCACCGGCAGCAGCGTCAGCGCGCACGCGACGCTCACTGCCGGGACGAGGAGACCGCCGAGGCCGAAGCCGCGAAGGAACGGGACCGGGAGCAGCAACATCAACGCGAGTCCGAGGGAGACCGCCAGACCGCTGAACAGCAGCGTTCGCCCGGCCCGCATCATCGTCTCGAAGACGGCGTCGTCGTGCTCGAGGCCGCGCCGGCGCTCGTCTCGGTACCGGTGCACGACGAGCAGCGAGTAGTCGATCGCGATCGCGAGCCCGATCATCGACGTCATATTCAGGAGGTAGTTCGTCAGCTGGAGATAGTGCGCGACGATCCACGCCAGCCCGAGCGAGGTCGGGATCGTCGCGCCCGCGACGAGGAACGGCAGCAGCGCCGATCCACTCGCGAAGACGGCGAGCAGGATCGCGAGCGCGACGGGGACGGCGAGGTACAGCTCCCCGACCTTCAGCGCGTGCGCGAGGACCGGGTTGACGTCCGTCGCGAGCGCTGCGTCGCCGGTGACGAGGATCCGCGGTCCGAGCAGCGCGCGGAGCGGCCCGATCGCGTTTCCCTGCCGGCTCTCGGGAAGCGCGGTTTGCACGAAGGCGGCGGTGGCTCCGGACGGGAGTTGCACGAGGCCGGTGATGCGACCGCCGGGCAGGGCGTGCTCCGCCGTATGCGCCGCCGCGACCGCGCGCGCGCGAGCGTGCGAACCCTGGGCGATGAGGATGACCGGCGCGTTCGCGCTGTTCCCGAAGCGCTGCGTGAGAATCTGCTGCACGCGCGTGGAGTCGGTGCCGGGGAGCGTGAAGCCGTTCGTCAGGAGCGGCACGAGGCGCAGCGTCCCGGCGACGCCGAGGAGGACGACGGCCAGCCAAGCCGCGACGACGAGGGCACGGTGGCGAAGACAGAAACGGGTCAAGCGCGCGATGAGATGTCCCAGCTGCCCGCGTTTCAGCGGCCACCGGCCGCGGGTCGCGAGCTACAGCATGGTGTCGGCATTACCTAAGCCCAGGTTAAGCGGCATCGGTTCATCTCGTTCGGGTGAGGCATCCGTCCGGCGGATGCGGGACGGTTGCCGCCATGTCTCGCACCACAGGAGATGCGGTCGCATGAGCGAGAACGCAACGCCGGCCGCGAAGTTCGGCGCGTCGCTCTTCGGGAGCATCCGCCCGTACAACCGCGAGTGGCTCTCGCGCGACGTCGTCGCAGGAGTCACGCTCGCGGCGCTCGCGATCCCGGAGGTCATGGGCTACACGCGCATCGCCGGGACGCCGGTCATCACCGGCCTCTACACGATCCTCATCCCGATCCTCGCGTTCGCGATCTTCGGTTCGTCGCGGCATCTCGTCGTCGGCGGCGACTCGGCGACGGCCGCGATCATGTTCGCCGGGATCGGCGGGCTCGGCATCGCCGGGTTGCAGCCCGACACGCCGCAATGGCTCGCGCTTGCGAGTCTCAGCGCGCTGCTCGCCGCCGGGTTCCTTCTTCTCGCGCGGCTTGCGCGCCTCGGCTTTCTCGCGAACTTCATCTCGCGCACCGTGCTCGTCGGCTTCCTCACGGGCGTCGGCATCCAGGTCGCGATGGGCCAGTTCGCGGGCCTGTTCGGAATCCCCGAGCCGAGCGTCGATCCCGGCCGCACGGCGGCAACGCTCGTCAAGTTCTGGGACACGCTGACCGAGCTCAGCCAGACGTCGGGCGCCACGCTTGCCGTCTCGATCTCGGTGCTCGCGATCCTCATCGTCTTCGGGCGCTGGGTCAAGGCGGTTCCCGGCGGCCTCGTCGCCGTCGTCGGGATGATCGCGATCAGCTGGATCTTCGACCTGAGCGCGCACGGCGTCTCGACGCTCGGCCCGGTTCCGAGCGGCGTGCCGCACATCGGCTTCCCGAAGGGCGTGACGTGGAGCGATGCCTCGGGCCTGCTCGCCACCGCCTTCTCGCTGTTCCTCGTCATCCTCGCGCAGAGCGCCGCGACATCACGAGCGTACGCCGTGAAGTACGGGGAGGACTTCGTCGAGAACAACGACCTGCTCGGCCTGAGCGCCGCGAACCTCGCGGCCGGGCTCAGCAGCACGTTCGTCGTCAACGGCAGCCCGACGAAGACGGAGATGGTCGACGAGGCGAAGAGCCACACGCAGGTCGCGCAGATAACGACGGCCCTCGTCGTGCTCGTCGTGCTGCTCTTCCTCACGAAGCCGCTGCAGTATCTGCCGAACGCCGTGCTCTCGGCCGTTGTCTTCCTCATCGGCCTCAAGCTCGTCGACATCGCGAACATGGAGGAGATCTGGCGGCTGCGCAAGGGCGAGTTCTGGGTGGCCGCCACGGCTGCGGTGATCGTCGTCTGCATCGGTGTCGAGCAGGGGATCGTGCTCGCGATCGTGCTCTCGCTTCTCCTCCATGTCCGCCGTCACTACGAGCCGCGCGATGCCGTCGTCGTCTGGAATGAGCGCGGACAGCTCAGCCTCGCACCGCCCGTTCCGGGGACGATGTCCGAGACCGGCCTCGTCGTCTACCGCTTCTCCGTCGGCCTCTTCTACGCAAACGCGCAGCACTTCGCCGACGAGGTCCTTGGCCTCGTCCGGGTCCCAGAGCCGCCGCGCTGGCTCGTGCTCGACCTCGGCGCCGTCGACGACATCGACTACACCGGCGGGCAGACGCTGTTCGAGCAGGTCGCCGAGGTGCAGAAACTCGGCATCGTCGTCGCGGTCGCCGAGCCGAGCGCGAGCCTCGTACGTGAGCTCGGCCGGTTCGGCATCACGGAGCAGATCGGGCAGGGGCGCATCTACCCGACGATTGAAGACGCCCGCGCCGCATTCCACACACAGGGTGCCGCCTCCTGATCCGACGAGCGTGCCGGCTAGAGCCCTTCGACTACCTCGATGCGGCCATCGTCGGCGGCCTTCCTCAGCGCGGCGTGATCGCGTTCGTTCTGGTCGGCGTACGCGACGGAGAACTCGACCAGAGCCTGGTCGAAGACGTCGCCGGTGCCGAGGTAGGACGCGATTGCGATGCGGTCGCCCGAGCGGGCGTGAGCGCGCGCGAGGAGGAAGCCGCAGACCTCGCCGTAGAGCTCGAGTCCCTTCGGGAGGATCGTGTCGAGGTCGACGGAGGTCTTCCAGTCCCAGAGCTGGCGGACATAGAAGTCGCGCTCGGCCCCGTCGAGCGTCGTATCCGCGTGGATCCAGCCGAGGAAGATGTCGCTCGTCGCCTGCATCAGCCGCTGGCCGGCGACCACGCGCTCGCCGTGGTTGGGGTAGACGCTCTTGCCGAGATGCGGCTCGAGCACCGACGCCTGCGCCTCCTTGATCTGGAGGAAGAGCGGATCGGAGTTGTCGCGGCCGAGGAGAAGAAGGATCCAGCACCGCGTGCCGACGCTGCCCACGCCGACGACCTTGCGGGCGAGGTCGACCATGCGGTACTCCTCGAGCAGGTGGCGGCGGTCTGGCTGAAGCGTCTGGCGGTATCCGCGGAACAACTTATGCAGCTCGGCTTCGAGCACCTCGGCGGGAATTCCGGACTGCTCGGCGAGCTCGTCGGCCGGGACGATGAGCGGCGGGTCGGACATGATCCGCGGCTCGCCGTCGACGAGGTGCGTCAGCTTCGCGAACGCCTTCATGCTGTCCTTCGTCCGTGCCTTCACCGCCGCCTTCGCGACGTTCGCGGCCTGCGCCGTGTCCTGCTGGGCGCGCAGTCTCTGCTCGATCGTCTCGACGTCGAGACGCGCGTACCAGACGTCGAGGTTGCGGCCCTCGGCGAGCTTCCGCATCCACTCGCGGTAGGAACGCACCGCGGTCGAGCACGGCCTTCGTGCGCTGGGCCTTCGTGAAGTTGCGGTCGCGTCCGGCGATCTCGAAGCTCGCGGCGAGCCGCTTCACGTCCCACTCGAACGGCCCGGGAAGCGTCTCGTCGAAGTCGTTGAGGTCGAAGACGAGCGTGCGCTCGGGCGACGCGAAGCCGCCGACGTTCGAGAGGTGGGCGTCTCCGCAGAGCTGCGCCTGCAGGCCGGCACGCGGCGTCGCGGCAAGATCGTGAGCCATGACCGCCGCCGCGCCGCGGTAGAAGGTGAACGGCGAAACGAGCATGCGGCCGTAGCGGATCGGGACGAGCTCCTGCACGCGGGACGGCGCCTGGGCTTCGAGGATCGCCACGGGGTCGCGATCCTCCGCGAGCTCGAAGCCGGCGTGGCTCGAGCGCGGGGATTCGGCGCGCGCGGACCGGCCGCGGGCGGCTCGCTCGGCGGCCGTGAAGTGGAGAACCTTCGGAGCCGACGCAGCGTCCGCTTCGTGTTCCCGCTTCTCGCTTTGCGTTGTCATGTCTCCTCCTTGTGTTCTCCCCGAGCGCCTGAGCTCGGTTTCCGGATGCAACTTTCGCATTGAACGTGCGTTCGGCGCAGCCGTAATCGTCTCAACGGGATGAGGGGCCTGAGCGGGGCGCTCCTTATCCTCGACTCAAAGGTTGAAAGGAGATGGAAGCGGTGTCCAAGGAAATGACCGATGTCTTCGTGGGTGGGTACCCGGACATCGAGACCGCGACACGAGATTTCGACGCGCTCAGCGAGCTCGTCGAGCAGAAGAAGGTGAAGGTCGACGGCGCGATCCTCATCACGCACGCCGCCGACGGCAGTGTCAGCGTCCGCCAGACCGCCGACCACCGGGGCCGTAAGGGCGTGGAGTGGGGCGGCGCCGTCGGCGTCCTCGTCGGCCTCGCCGCGCCTCCGCTGCTCGCGACGACTGCGCTCGGCGCCGTCGCCGGCGGGCTCGTCGGAAAGTTCGTCGACCACCGGGTCGAGACAGAGCTCCACGACAAGATCGGCGAGAACCTCCCGCCCGGCTCGGCCGGGATCATCGCGCTCTTCTCCGAGGACGAGCGGCTCGCGGTCGAGCAGGCGCTCCCGGGCGCGCTCGCGAAGTCGATCGTGCAGTCCGAGAAGACGGGCGTCAGCGCGCTGAAGGAGAGCCTGGCCGAGGCGATGGGCAAGTTCGTCCCCGACCGGACGAAGCTCCCGATCCCCGATCGTGCCTTCGGCGGAACGCTCGGCAGGACGATGGACAAGTCGGTCGGCGACTGGACGATCATCCCCGGCCCGAAGGTGCCGGACGGAGCACCGAACGTGCTCATCTGCCTCATCGACGACGCGGGTTTCGGCGCGCCCGACACGTTCGGCGGCGGAATCTCGACGCCAAACTTCACACGCGTCGGCGAGATGGGACTCAAGTACAACGCCTTCCACGTCACGGCCGTGTGCTCGCCGACCCGCGCCGCGCTCCTGACCGGACGCAACCACCATCGCGTCGGGATGGGCACGGTCGCCGAGCTGCCCGGCCCGTACCCGGGCTACACCGGCGTGCGGCCGCGGAGTTGCACCGCGCTGCCGCGGATCCTCCGCGAGAACGGCTACATCACCGGCGGGTTCGGCAAGTGGCATCTCACGCCGGGGAGCCAGCTCGGCGAGGCGGGGCCGAAGGATCACTGGCCGCTCGGCTGGGGCTTCGACCACTGGTACGGGTTCCTCACCGGAGCCGCCGGCCAGTACGACCCGCTCATCACGATCGACAACACGACGGTCGGCGTGCCCGAGGGCAAGGACGGGGAGCTCTACTACTTCCCCGACGACTTCACCGACAAGTCGATCGAGTGGCTGCAGGCCGTCCGCGCGGCGGATGCCCAGAAGCCGTGGATGATGTACTACTCGACCGGCTGCGCCCACGCGCCGCACCACGTGGCAAAGGAGTGGGCCGACAAGTACAAGGGCCGCTTCGACGAGGGCTGGGACGTTTACCGCGAGCAGACGCTCGCACGTCAGAAGAAGCTCGGCATCGTCCCCGAGGACACCGAGCTCAGCGAGCGGCCCGATCTCTTTCCTGCGTGGGAGTCGCTCACGGACGCCGAGAAGAAGCTCTACGCGCGGCAGATGGAGGTCATCGCCGGCTACCAGGAGAACGCCGACTGGAACGTCGGCCGTCTCCTCGACGCGATCGACGACCTCGGCGACCTCGACAACACGCTGATCGTCTACATCTGGGGCGACAACGGCGCGAGTATGGAGGGCACGCTCACCGGCTCGTTCAACGAGACGACGTTCTTCAACGGCATCGTCCTCGACGCCGACGAGCAGATGAAGCTCATCGACAAGTACGGCGGCATCGCGGAGTGGGGCGGCTTCCACACCGCGCCGCACTACGCCGCCGCGTGGGCGCACGCGAGCAACACACCGTTCCAGTGGGGCAAGCAGATGGGCAGCCACCTCGGCGGCACGCGCAACCCGATGGTCGTCGCGTGGCCGAACCACATCGAGCCGGGCGACGTGCGGGCGCAGTTCACGCACTGCATCGACGTCGTCCCGACGGTGCTCGAGCTCGTCGGGATCCCCGAGCCGACGCATGTCGACGGAATCGAGCAGGAGCCGATGGACGGCACGAGCTTCGCGTACACGCTCGACGACGCAGCAGCGGCCGAGCGGCACACGGTGCAGTACTTCGAGATGCTCGGCAGCCACGCGATCTACAAGGACGGCTGGTGGGCGTGCGCGAAGCTCGACAAGCTCCCGTGGGACTTCTCCCCGGCGACGATGCAGAAGTTCGCGCCCGGCGCGTACAACCCTGGCGACGACGTCTGGGAGCTCTACTACCTCCCGGACGACTTCTCACAGGCGCACGACATCGCCGACCAGCATCCCGAGAAGGTCGCCGAGCTAAGGAGCTGTTCTTCGAGGAGGCGGAGCGGAACAACGTCCTGCCGCTCCTCGGCGCGTTCTCGATCTTCCTCGGTGACCTGCCGCCGGTGCCGACGATTACGCGCTACACGTACGGCAGCACGGTGCAGAACATCCAGACGACGATGATCCCGCGCATCATCGGGCGGTCGTACGCGATCGAGGGCAACCTCCACGTGCCGGCCGGCGGGGCGGAGGGAGTGATCGTCGCGTTCGCCGACTTCATCGGCGGCTTCGCGCTCTGGGTCGACGAGAACGGCCTCCTCAACCACACGTACCAGTACCTCGGCGTCGACACGTACAAGCAGACGTCGACCGAGCCGATCCCGACGGGTGACGTGAAGGTGAAGATGCTGTTCGAGGCCGACGAGCCGGTGCCGGGAACGAGTGGCAAGGTCACGCTCTGGGCGAATGACAAGCAGATCGGCGAGGGCACGATGCCGCACTCGGTCTCGCTGATCTTCACGACGTACGCCGGCATGGACATTGGCCGCGACAACGGCGGCGTCGTCGACCTCGCCTACGAGGACAAAGCGCCGTACGCGTTCACGGGCACGGTGAAGAACGTCGTCTTCGACCTCAAGCCGTCCGACACGCACGAGGACGAGAAAGCTCTGCACGAGCACCAGACGAAGGTCGCGGTCGCGCAGGGCATCCACGGCTGACGCGGACGAGAGAGACGCGAGGGCGGCGGGCTACGAGCCCGCCGCCCTCGTCTAGCAGCCGATGCGTGGAGGCAGGTCGCCGGGCACGTCGACGACATCGACGAACCGCGCCGCGAACTCCGCGAAGCGCTCGATGTCGGCAGCGTTCGAGGCGATCCCGAGCGACGCGCGAATCGCGCCGCCGGTCGGCAGGCCGATCGCCTCGACGTAGTCATCGAGCGTCATGCCCTCACCGAACTCGCCGCCGACGAGGGTTTCGCGCGAGATCGTGAACGCGACCTCGCCGGCGCCGGGATTGCAGAAGCAGCCGGTGCGCAGCGAGATCGAGTGCTCGCGCGCGACGCGGTCGACGTAACGCTCGTCGACGAGGCGTCCGTCCGGGTGGAGGAAGTTGAACGCGAACGTCGCGCCGCGCTGCTCCATCGTCGCCGGCCCGTACACCGTCGCAGCCGGCGAGCCGTCGGTGTGACGCAGCGTCGCGAGGACGTCCTGCAGCCGCGCCCCGAGCGACTGGACGTGCTCGTGGATCGCGTCGATCCCGACTCGCTCGAGGAGGCGCAGCCCGATCTCGATCGCGGGGAGGTTGAGGAAGTTGATGGTCCCGTCCTCGAAGTGCGCGGCGCCCGGCGCCGATTGGAACCACTCGCGCTGCACGAACGCGGCGACGATCGTCCCGCCCGAGAACCACGGCCGTTCGAGTCGCGCGAGCGCGTCGCGGCGCGCGATCAGGGCGCCGACGCCGGTCGGCCAGCCGAACATCTTGTAGAAGGACAGCGCGACGAAGTCCGGCTTGTGACGCGACAGGTCGAGCCGGTTCGTCGGGACGAACGCGGCCGCGTCGAGGAGGACGTCCCAGCCGTGTGCGTGCGCCTCGTCGATCCACTCGAGCGGATGCTGGACGCCCGAGAAGTTCGACTGCGCCGGATAGGCGAACAGGTTGTGGTGGTCGCCGCCGACCTCGGTCAGATATCGCGGGAGCAACGAGGCGTCGACGCGCAGGTCGCCCGGCACGCTCGGTACGTAGGTCGTGTCGGCGCCGCGGGCGCGGGCGAACTCGCGGATCCCGTTGACCGAGTTGTGGTTGTCGAACGTGAGCAGGTAGCGGTCGCCCGGCCGGAACGGGTATGCCTCGCCGACGAGCCGCAGCGCGCCGGTCGCGTTCGGCGTGAAGATCGCCTCGTACTCGTCCGCGTCGGCGCCGAAGAATGCGAGGACGGCGGCGCGCGCCCGCTCGACGAGCTCGGTCATGGTCGTGGACGTCGGGTTGACCGAGTGCGGGTTCCCGAAGACGTTCTCCTGCAGCAGTGCCATGTGCTCGTCGAGTTGCGACTGCGCGTACAGGCCGGCGCCCGTGTAGTCGAGGTAGACCTGCCCGCACGCGTCGAGCCGGGCGTAGTCGGTCTGGCGAAGCCCGGTGAAGCGCGCGGGGGAGGCGGAGAGCGTCATCGCGCGACGATCGTAGACAAGTCTCGGCTGGACATCTGCGGGAAAACCCTACACCTAAACAACTGCGTTGCGTTACAGTTGTATTACCCAAACTCTCCCTCCAGGAGGCCGAGATGCACAAGAACATGACCCTCATCGATCGCCGTTTGCGGGCGTTCGTCATCGCACCGCTCGCGATCGTGCTTGCGATCGTCATCGGCGTGGGCTCCGTCGCCGGTGTGCTCTTGCTGATCGTCGCCGGCGTCATGCTCGCCACGAGCGCCGTCGGCGTCTGCCCGCTGTACACGCTCGGCCGCAAGGCCTCACCCCGCAGGTCATGACGACGGCCAAGGAGTACCGCTTCCCCGTCGACATCGCCTGGGACGGCGGGCGCCGAACGACCGCGAGCGTCGACGGCAAACCGTCGGTACGCATCGCGACGCCGCCCGAGTTCAAGGGGACCGACCCCGGCCTCTGGAGCCCGGAGGACGCCTTCGTCGCGGCGGCCGGCTCGTGCCTCGCGGTCACGATCGTCGCGCTCGCCGAACGCGAAGCGCTGCCCCTGCGCAACCTCTCCGTTCATGCCGAGGGCATCGTCGGCCGCCGTGACGACGGCCGATTCGGCTTCGTCCGCATCGAACAGTCCGTCGGCCTCGAGACCGAGAGCGGCCTAGAAGACGCCGCTCGCGCCCTCGTGGAGAAGGCAGAGGAAGGGTGTCTGGTGGCGGTTTCACTCAACCTTCCCGTGCATACGAGCGTGCGTGTGACTACGGCACTGGAGCCGAGCCCGGCATGACCGAGATGCGGGGGTGCGAGAAGTCGCGAAGCATCTCCATCTCGCCGTGAATGGCAAGACGACGTCCGGGAGCGGGATCGGGCTGACCGTGGTGTGCGAGCTCGTGAGCGCCCACGGAGGAACGGCCGCCGTCGCGAGCGAGCCCGGCCGAGGCTCGATCTTCACGGTGCGACTCCCGCAGGCTCCCTCCGGCCACATTGAACGGCGACCGGCGGCGGTTAGCGGTGAGCGCTGAGGCCGGCGGCGTGCCGAGCCGTGAGGTGATCGCGGCCTGGAGCCCCGAGCAGCGGGACGAGGTCGCACGGATGCTGGACGAGTTGGCGGAGCGTCCCGACATGGTGGTGAACCGCCGGCGGCGGCTGCTCGTCCTCCTGATCACGTGCGGCGGCGCGGTTGCGCTGATCCCGTGGGTCGTGCATCTGAACGCGACGCTGCCGAGCGCGCCTTCCGGTGGGGCGTGGCGGACAGCGTGGGTCGGCTACGACCTCGGCCTCGTCGCGGTTCTCGGATGTGCCGGGTGGATGGCGCTGCGGCGGCGGCAACTCGTCGTGCCTCTGCTGACCGTCGCGGCGACCCTGCTCATCGTGGACACGTGGTTCGACATCACGCTGTCGTGGGGGACGAGTGAGCAGCTGGCTTCGATCCTCACCGCCGTGCTGCTCGAGGTTCCGATCGCAGTCTTTCTCCTCACCGTCGTGTGGATGCTCCTCGCGCGGGTCGTGCGGACCGTCGCAGCCTTGCGCGGCCACCGCAATCTCTCGATCTCGTTGTGGCGCGCTCCGGTCGTGATGCTCGGGAGTATGGAGGCGTCGAGGGAGAAGTAAGCGCACGCATATTAAGCGGCGTTCTGCTTATTATGCAGCCATGCATGCGATCGCCATTCTCGGAGCGTCCGGCTACTCCGGCCAGGAAGTGCTCGATCGCGTTCTCCGCCACCCGGAGCTCGAGGTCGTCGCGCTCGGGTCGGACTCGCTCGCCGGCCGGCCGGCAGGCGCGCTCGACGTCCGCCTGAACGGCTCGCTGCCCGGTTTCGTGCCGAACGACGAGGCGCTCGCGGCCGGCGCCGATGCTGTCTTCCTCTGTCTCGGGAACGAGCGCGCCGCCGCGATCGTCCCGTCCGGCGGACACGGTCGTCGTCGACCTCTCCGGCGTGCACCGGCTCGCCGATCCCGCGGTCGCGCTGCGCCACTACCCGGCCAATTTCGCGAAGGGGGGCGTGGAGCTACGGCTTGCCGGAGCTCTTCCCGGCGGAGGGAGCGCTCATCGCGAACCCCGGTTGTTACGCGACGGCCGTCCTGCTCGCGCTCGCGCCGCTCGTGACGCGCTCGATCCGGGCTCGGTCGTCGTCGACGCGAAGTCGGGCGTCTCGGGCGCCGGGCCGCGAGCTGAAGGAGAGCTCGCACGCGGGCTTCGTCCTCGAGAACCTCGCGCCGTACAAGGTCGGCACGCACCAGCACGCGCCCGAGATCGAGCAGGCGCTCGGCTTTCCGGTCTGCTTCGTGCCGCACCTGCTTCCCGTTCGCCGCGGGCTGCTCGCGACGTGTTACGCGAAGGTCGACGGCGACGCTGCGCGCGCTGCTCGAGGAGGCGTACGCGGACAGCGCCGTCGTGCGCGTCCTGCCCGAAGGAGTCGCGCCCGAGCTCGCGCGCGTCCAGAGCACCGACAGCGCCGAGATCGGCGTGTTCGAGGACGAGGCGACCGGCACGACGATCGTCGTCTGCGCGCTCGACAACCTCGGCAAGGGCGCCGCGGGGCAGGCGATCCAGAACGCGAACCTCGCGCTCGGCCTCGACGAGACCGCCGGGCTGCGGCTGAGCGGAGTGCTCGTATGAGCGTCACCGCCGCCAAGGGATTCGTCGCCGCGGGCGTCCACTGCGGGATCCGGAAGAGCGACCGGCGCGACCTCGCCGTCGTCCGCTCGCTCGTGCCCGCGCGGCGCCGGGATGTTCACGCAGAACCGCGTCCAGGCGGCGCCGGTCGTCGTATCGCGCGGCCATCTCGCGGTCGCCGAGCCGCAGGCGGTCGTCATCAACTCCGGCGTCGCGAACGCGGCGACCGGCGAGCAGGGCGTCATCGCGGCGCGCGACGACGGCGGCCGAAGCCGCGTGGCGCTTCGGCCTCGCGCCCGAGCAGGTCGCCGTGCTCTCGACCGGCGTGATCGGCGCGCCGCTCCCGCTCGACAAGGTGCTCCGCGGCGTGCGCAGCGCGGCGCTCCAGCTCACGAGGCGGGCGGCGCCGCCGCGGCCGAGGCGATCATGACGACCGACACGCGCCCGAAGGAGTCGCTCTCGCGCGGCAGCGGCTTCGTCGTCGGCGGCATGGCGAAGGGCTCCGGGATGATCCATCCCAACCTCGCGACGATGCTCGCGGTCGTCACGACCGACTACCCGCTCGAGCCCGGCGAGGCGATCGACTTCCTGCGGCCGGCGGTGGACGCGAGCTTCAACGCGATCTCGGTCGACGGCGAGTGCTCGACGAACGACACCGTCCTGCTCCTCGCGAACGGCGCGAGCGGCGTCGAGCGGACGCCGGCGAGCGACGAGCAGTTCGCGCTCTGCCTGCGCAAGGTGTGCGCCGACCTCGCGCGGCAGATCGTCGCCGACGGCGAGGGCGCGACCGTGCTCGCGGAGATCGCGGTACGCGGCGCCGCGACCGACGCCGGAGGCGCGGGCGATCGCCGAGCGCGTCGCGACGTCGCCGCTCGTGAAGACGGCGCTGCACGGCCGCGACGCGAACTGGGGGCGGATCGCTGTCCGCGGCCGGCTCGGCGCGCTGGCAGGACGGCTACGCGCGGCTCGATCCCGACCTGCTCTCGATCGTCATCGACGGCGTGCCGGTGCTCGTCTCCGGCAGCCCGACCGGCGACGAGCCGGAGCTCGCGAACGGCCACTGCGCGATCGAGCTCGACCTCGCGCTCGGCGGCGGCGAGGCGACGTACCTCACGACCGACCTGTCCCACGAGTACGTGTCCATCAACGCGGACTACCGCTCGTGACCTCCTCGTCCTCAAGGTCGGCGGCGCGTCGGTCGAGCGGATCGAGCTGCCGGCCGAGCCGTGCGTCGTCGTGCACGGCGCCGGCCCGCAGATCAGCGAGGAGATGGCGCGGCGCGGGCTCGAGCCCGAGTTCGTCGGCGGCCGCCGCGTGACGACGCCCGAGGTGCTCGAGATCGTGCGGGAGAGCTTCGCCGCCGTGAACGCCGCCGTGTGCGCGGCGATCGGGCCGCGCGCGCTGCCGCTCTACGGCGACGAGATCGGGCTGCTCGCCGAGCCGCCAGCCGGAGCTCGGGCTCGTCGGGACGGCGGTTCCGTCCGCGCCCGCGGCGATCGGCGCCGCGCTCGACGCCGGGCTCGTCCCGGTCGTCACGCCGATGGCTGCGGGCCCGCTCAACGTCAACGCCGACGAGATGGCGGCGGCGCTTGCGGTCGGGCTCGGCGCCGAGAAGCTGCTCTTCCTCACCGACGTCGCCGGGCGTCTTCCACGACGGCGAGCTGCTCGACTCGATCGAGGCGTCGCGCGCCGAGGAGCTCGTCGGCGACGGGAGCTTCGAGGGCGGAATCGTCCCGAAGCTGCTCGCCGCTGCGCGGGCGGCGCGCGGTGGCCTCGTCACCGAGATCGGCGCAACGGCGGTCGTCGCATGAACCCAAGTAACACTGTGTTACTAAGTCAGACAGCTCCGCTGCTGCCGACGTATCCGCCGGCGCGCGTGACGTTCGTCGAGGGCGAAGGCGTCTGGCTCACGGACTCCGACGGCCGGCGCTATCTCGACTTCGCCGCCGGGATCGCTGTCGTCGGGCTTGGCCATCTGCCATCCCGCGCCGCTCGCCGCCGCGCACGCGCAGCTCGACAAGCTCTGGCACGCGTCGAACCTCTTCGGCACCGAGCCCGCCGCCAGCTCGCGACCAAGCTGAGTGAGCAGGTTTGGCGGCGCGCAGGCGTTCTTCTGCAACTCGGGCGCGGAGGCGAACGAGGCGGCGCTGAAGTACGCGCGCAAGGCGACCGGGAAGCCCGGCGTGATCGCGCTCGAAGGCGGCGTTCCACGGCCGCACGCTCGGCTCGCTCTCCGTCACGGGCCAGGCCGCGAAGCGCGGGGCGTTCGTCGGCGCGGGCGCGACGTTCGTCGAGCCGAACGACGTCGACGCCCTCCGCGCCGCGATGTCGGACGACGTCGGCCTGATCCTCCTCGAGCCGGTGCTCGGCGAGGGCGGCGTCATCCCGCTCACGCCCGAGTTCGTCGCCGCCGCGCGCGAGACTCGACGCACTCCTCTGCTTCGACGAGGTGCAGACCGGCGTCGGCCGCACCGGAACGTTCTTCGCGTGGGAGCAGCTCGGCGTGAAGCCGGATCTCGTCACGCTCGCGAAGGGCCTCGCGAACGGCCTGCCGATCGGCGCGCTCCTCGTCGCGGACGCCGCCGCCGGCGCGTTCGAGCCGGGCGATCACGGATCGACGTTCGGTGGCAATCCCGTCTCGTGCGCCGCGGCGTGCGCGGTGCTCGACACGATCGACGAGGCGCTGCTCGCCGGCGTCCGCGCGAACGGCGCCAAGCTCATCGCCGGAGTCGCCGCGCTGCCGGCGTCGTGGAAGCGCGCGGCGCGGGGCTTCTCGTCGGCGCCGAGCTCGACCGGCCCGCACAGGAGTCGTCGACGCCGCCCTCGACGCGGGGCTCGTCTGCCTCACGTCCGGCCCGAACGTCCTGCGTCTCGCACCGCCGCTCGTCGTCGATCCGGCGCACATCGAACAGGCCGTAGCAATCCTCGAGGAGGTACTGCAGTGAACAGAGCGGAACGGCACGCGGCGATCCAGCGGCTGATTCGGGAGGAGCCGGTCTCGACGCAGACCGAGCTCGCCGAAGCGCTGCGCCGCCAGGGGCACGACGTCGTCCAGACGACGGTCTCGCGCGACATCCACGAGCTCGGCCTCGTGAAGGTGCGCCACGCGAGCGGCCGTCTCGTCTACGCGTTCCCCGAGGACGCGACCGGCTTCGACCGGACGTCGCGGACGCGCTTGCGCGCTGGGCGCTCGACCGTCGAGCCGAGCGGCAACCTCGTCGTCGTCACGACGCCGAACGGCTACGCGCAGCCGCTGGCGCAGGCGATCGATCTCGCGCGCCATCCGCGATATCGCGGGCACGGTCGCGGGGGAGAACACCGTCCTTCTCATCGCGCGCGAGCCGACGACCGGCGCGCAGCTCGCCGACGAGATCCAGGCCAAGAGGCAGGCCGCGTGAGCCTGATCGAACACGCAAGCGGAGGCGCGATCCTCGGCTCGCTCCCGGTCGCCGAGAACGTCGGCATCGCCTTCTCCGGCGGCCTCGACACGTGCTGCGCGATCGCGTGGATGCGCGAGAACGGCGCCACGCCGTACGCGTTCATTGCCGACCTCGGCCAGCCCGACGAGCCTGACCTCGCCGCGGTCCGCGAGCGCGCGCTGCGCTACGGCGCGGAGGAGGCGTACGTCGTCGACTGCCGCGACGCGCTCGCGCGCGAGGGCCTCGCGGCGCTGCAGACGCGGTGCGTTCCACATCCGCACCGCCGGCAAGACGTACTTCAACACGACGCCGCTCGGTCGCGCCGTCACCGGCACGCTCCTCGTCCGCGCGATGGCCGAAGTCGGCGTCGAGATCTGGGGCGACGGCTCGACGTACAAGGGCAACGACATCGAGCGCTTCTATCGCTACGGCCTCCTCGCGAACGAGAACCTGCGGATCTACAAGCCGTGGCTCGACGAGGAGTTCGTCGGTGAGCTCGGCGGCCGCCTCGAGATGAGCGAGTGGCTCGCCGAGCGCGGCCTCGCGCATGCGTCGTCGCCGGAGAAGGACTACTCGACCGACGCGAACATGCTCGGCGCGACACACGAGGCGAAGGATCTCGAGCTCCTCTCGACGAGCATGGAGATCGTCGAGCCGATCATGGGCGTCGCGCACTGGGACGCCGCCGTCGCCGTCGAAACCGAGCAAGTAACACTGTGTTACAAGGACGGATTGCCGGTCGGAGATCGCCGCGGAAGTGATCGCGTGGGCGAACGAGGTCGGCGGGCGCCACGGGCTCGGGATGTCCGACCAGATCGAGAACCGCGTGATCGAGGCGAAAAGCCGCGGCATCTACGAGGCGCCCGGCATGGCGCTTCTCCACATCGGGTACGAGCGGCTGCTGACGGCGATCCACAACGAGGCGACGCTCGAGCGGTACGCGGTCGACGGCCGCCGGCTCGGGCGGCTCCTGTACGAGGGCCGCTGGTTCGACCCGCAGGCGCTCATGCTGCGCGAGTCGCTGCAGCGCTGGGTCGCGGAGCCGGTGAGCGGCGAGGTCACGATCGAGCTGCGGCGCGGCGACGACTGGACGATCCTCGACACGCGCGGCGAGCTACGTACGACCCCGAGCGGCTGAGCATGGAGCGCAGCTCGACCGCGTTCACGCCGCGCGACCGGATCGGCCAGCTCGCGGTGCAGGTAAACGACGTCGCCGACACGCGTGCGTTCCATGAGCGGATGGGAGTCGAGCCGCTATGACGCTCTGGTCGGGACGGGTCGCGGGCGAGCTCGCGCCGGAGGTGTGGGACTTCCTCCGCGCCGACGACGCCGAGCTGCTGGCGTACGACATCGCGGGGACGTTGCTTCACGCCGAGCGGCTCCACGCGGCGGGATTGCTCGACGACGCCGAGCTCGCGGAGGTGCGCGAGACGCTCGTCCACGTCGGCGAGGCCGACCCGGCGGCCGAAGACGTGCACTCCTTCCTCGAGGCCGAGCTCGGCGAGGTCGGGCGCAAGATCCATGCCGGCCGCTCGCGGAACGACCAGGTCGCCGCGGCGGTGCGTCTCTACGTCCAGGACGCGTGCGTCGAGGCCGACGCGGCGCTCGCGCGCTTCGCGGCCGCGATCCTCGAGCAGGCCGAGGCGGAAGCGGCGACGCCGATGCCCGGTTACACCCACCTGCAGCGGGCGCAGCCGGTGACGGTCGGGCATCACCTGCTCGCGTGGACGGAGATGCTCGAGCGCGACCGCGCGCGGTTCGCGTTCGCGGCGACGCAGGCGGAGCCGTCGCCGCTCGGCGCCGGCGCTCTCGCGGGGTCGACGCTGCCGCTGCCGCCGCCGCCGAACGCGATGCGCAACTCGCTCGACGCGGTCGCCGACCGCGACTTCGTCCTCGACTACCTCTACGCCGCCGCCGTCCTCTTCACGCATCTGTCGCGGATCGGCGAGGAGCTCGTCCTCTGGACGACGCGCGAGTTCGCGTTCGCGCGGCTCCCCGAAGCGGCCGCGACGGGCTCGTCGATGATGCCGCAGAAGCTCAATCCCGACGTCGCCGAGCTCGCGCGCGGCAAGGCCGGCACGGCGATCGGGCGGCTCACCGGGCTGCTCGCCGTCGTCAAGGGCCTGCCGCTCGCGTACGACCGCGACCTCCAGGAGGACAAGGCGCCGCTCTTCGCCGCGCGGAAAGACGTCGCCGGCGCGCTCGCGGCGCTCGCGGTCCTCGTCGCGGGACTCGAGTTCGACACGGAGCGCCTCGCGGAGGCGTCCTCCGATCCGCTTCTCCTCGCGACCGACGCCGCGGAGGCGCTCGTCCTCGAAGGCGTCCCGTTCCGCGACGCGCACGAGCAGGTCGCCGCTTCGGTGCGCGACGGCTCGTACGAAGCGCCCGTCGCCGGCAACCGCCTCGGCGACGTCGCCGCCGCGGTCGCCGCTGCGAAGGAGCGGTGGGGATGCTGACCCCGCTCGACATCACGCTTGCGGGCCGCGATCTCCTGCGCATCGGCGACCTCGCACCGGCCGAGGCGGAGGCGATCCTCGACCTCGCCGTCGAGCTGCGCGAGAACCCGAAGCAGCCGCTCCTCCCCGGCGCGACGCTCGGCCTCTACTTCTCGAAGCACTCGACGCGCACCCGCGTCTCGTTCTCCGCCGGCATCGCGCAACTCGGCGGCGTCGCGATCGCGCTCACGCCCGAGGAGCTCCAGCTCTCGCGCGGCGAGTCGCTGCCCGACACGGCGCGTGCTCTCTCGCGCTACCTCGACGTGCTCGCGGTGCGCACGCACGAGCACGCCGAGCTCGAGGCGTGGGCGGAGTGGGCCACGATCCCCGTCATCAACGCGCTCACGGCGGACGAGCATCCCTGCCAGGCGCTCGCCGACGCGCTCACGATCCGCGACCGGCTCGGCACGCTCGACGGCGTCCGCGTCGCGTGGGTCGGTGACGGCTCGAACGTCCTCGTCTCCCTCGCGGCACTCGGAACACTCCTCGGGTTCGAAGTCATTGCGGCGTGCCCCGGCAAACTACGAGCCAAGTAACACTGTGTTACAAGCGTTGTCAGTGGTCCGCGACCCGCGGGAAGCGGTCGAGAGCGCCGACGTCGTCGTCACCGACACGTGGATCAGCATGGGGCAGGAGCACGAGCGCGAGACGCGGCTGCGCGACCTCGAGCCGTACCGGCTCGACGCCGACCTCCTCGCGCTCGCCGCGCCCGACGCGTTCGTCCTCCACTGCCTGCCCGCGCATCCGGGCGAGGAGGCGACCGCCGACGTCCTCTACGGCGAGCGGTCGGCGATCTGGGACGAGGCCGAGAACCGGCTCCACACCCAGAAGGCGCTGCTCGCGCTCGTGCTCGGCGCCCGCTAGCCGCGGAGGTCGCGGCGGCTGAACGCGGCGATGCCGGCCGCCGTCACCCCGACCGTGAAGAGCCCGAGCACGATGACCCCGGGCACGTCGATGCCCTTCCCGAGCGGGTCGTGCCCGGCGTAGTAGTGGAAGAGCGTCGCGTAGCGGAGCCACGCGATCGCGCTGACGAGCGGGGCGAAGCTGTTGACGAGCCAGCCGAGAATCGCGATCACCGCCGCACCGCCGGCGGCCAGGGAGCGGCGGCCGGTGCCGGCTCCGAGGGCGAGCGCGATCGACCCCGTGGCGAGCCCGAAGAATGCGAGCTGGACGGCAAGGGCGGTGATGTGACCGACCGTGATCCCGCCACCGCCCGCCGCGACGCCGACGATTAGACCCACCCAGACCGAGAAGGCGATGATGAGCACGACGACGGCGATCGCCGCCGCCTTCGAAGCGGCGAGCCGCACACGCCCGATCGGGTGGGCGAGTAGAAGGGAGAGAATCCCGGCATCTTCCTCGGTCGCGGTCGTCGCGGTCGCGCCGGTGATCGCGAGCGCGCCGATCACGAGCGGGGCGTAGATGACCGCGATCTCGCTGCGGAACCAGCCGGTGATCGTCGCGTAGTCGGCGCCGCCGAGGAGGTTCGCGACACTCGGCGGGATGTTGAGCTTCCCGATCGTGTGCCCGACGGCTGGGAACAGCGCGCCGACCGCGAGCATCACCGCGACGAGCCCCACAGCCGTCGCGATCGTCCCGACCATGCGCAGCCGAAGGGTGATGCGCATCACCGCCCAGCTCACGGAGACTCCTCGTAGTAGCGCAGGAAGATGTCCTCGAGGTCGTCCTCGCGCGGCCGGACGCTGCGCACGTCGTGCCGGCCGCTGCCTTCACGACTGCGTCCGCCGAGCCTTCGAAGCTGATCGTCAACGTCCGCCCGTTGACCTCGACGTCGGTGACTCCGGGAAGCGCCTGGAACTCGGCGGCGCCGACAGGCTCGGCGAACTCGATGTCGAGGCGCTGCGACGCGACGTTACGGAGGTTCTCGAGAGAGTCGACGACGACGAGGCGGCCGCGGCGCAGAATCGCGAGGCGGTGAGTGACGCGCTCGACCTCGGAGAGCGTGTGCGAGGAGAGAAATACCGTCCGTCCTTGCGCGCTGACCTCACCGAGCAGCGCGTGAAAGCTTTGCTGGACGAGAGGATCGAGCCCCGCAGTCGGCTCGTCGAGAATCAGCAGCTCGGGCTCGTGCATGAACGCCTGGATCAGCCCGAGCTTCTGCCGGTTCCCGGTGGAGAGCTGCCGCACCTGCCGGTCGAGATCCGCGTCGAAGCGCTCAGCGAGCGAGTCGCGCACGCGCCGGTCGACGCCCCCGCGCAACCGCGCGAGATAGTCGAGCACCGCGCGTCCGGTCAGCTTCGGATAGAGCGCCAAGTCACCAGGCAAGAAGCCGACGCGCCGGTGAATCTCGATGCCGTCGCGCCGCGGATCGAGCCCGAGCACCCGCGCGGAGCCCGCAGTCGGCCGGATCAGATCGAGTAGCAGCCGCATCGTGGTCGACTTCCCCGCGCCGTTTGGCCCGAGGAAGCCGAACACCTCGCCCCGCGCGACCTCGAGATCGAGATCGAACAAGCCCCGGCCGGAGCCGAAGTCCTTCGACAGGCCGCTCGCGAGGATCACAGTCTCGCCGTTCATCAGCCCTCAATCTCACACACCAGGCGGTGTATCCGAGAGTCGTAGTGGCACTAGCCGCAAGTCCGATTAGACGCACTCGCCGGCTGCCGATACCGAGATGGATGAGGAAACGGGGCCTGGCTCTGCTCGAGGCGCACATCCGGAGTTTCGACCCGGACGCGCCGACCGCGCGCGAGCGTCTCGAGGCGGCGCTCGGCGAAGAGCTCACGCGGCAGCTCCTGCGAAAACTCCTCTCTCGCCCTTGAGCTCGCCGGCCAAGCGACTTGGCGCCGCTACTTGGGCGGGAGGTCGATCGTGTACTGCGGGACGAGCACGAGTTGGACGGTCACGCTCGCGAGTCCCGCCGCGTCGAGGTCTTTGCGCAGCGCGCTCGCGGACGGCGCGGGCGGCGGGCCGGCGGCGTTGACCGTGTAACCGTTCCCGTTCGGGACAACCGATTCGATCGTCCAGCCCGCCGGAGTCGCCCACTCGGTCGCGACCGTCCGGACGTTCGACGCGTCGATCGTCTGGCTCGCGATCGTGCGCGACGTCGCGGCGAGGGGGATCGCGATCGCGAGCACGAACATTCCCACGACGACGAGCGAGAGCCGTCCGCCGCGGGCTTTCTCCGCCAGCCGATCGGCGTCGCGCACGCGGTAGAGCGACATCACGATCAAGCCGCTGAGGAGGATCGCGCCGACGTTCGTGAGGAACAGGAGCGATGCGCCGACCGCCTGGTGCGGGGCGCCCGACTCGAGCGTGATGCCCGCGACGGCGAGGGGCGGGACGAGCGAGATCGCGATCGCGACCCCGGGCAGCGTGTCGGAAACGTCGGAGCGCACGAGTGCGAACGCCCCGACCGCCCCCGTGGCGAGAGCCGCGAGAAGGTCGATCAACCGCGGGTGAATCCGTCCGGCGACCTGTGAGCTCGTGGAGGCGACGACGTCGTAGGGAACCGTGAGCCCGATCAGGCACCCGACGGCGACGACGCTGACCGCGCCGAAGAAGACGAGCGCGAGCGACCGCACGAGGTTGCGCCCGTCCCCGGTCGCGATCGAGAGCACCGACCCGAGAATCGGCGTCATGAGCGGCGCGACGATCATCGCCCCGATCACGGTCGCCGTCGAGTCGGAGACGATCCCGGCCGACGCGATCACCGCAGCGAGGAGGAGCAGGACCCAGAACCGACTCAGCTTCCGCTGCGCGTCGGGCCCGTCGAACAGAAGCTGGTCGCGCATCCGCGCGATGTCGTCCGCACCGACCCGGAGAAGCCCGGCCGCGTCGCCCGACCGCTGATGCTCGACCGCCGCCACGAGCAGAACCTAGAGACGGCGGGAGACGACGCCGAGGCCCGTCTGCCACACCACTTTGCTCATGTCTGCCGCTCGTGGGGAAGATCGAGAGTTGTGAGGCGAACCACAAAATGTGGTCTATTCACATTGACAACCGATGTAACAAAGCGGATAGTCGGCTTCTAGGTTCTATTCACTGCGGAGCCGGGGAGGGGTTTAGCCATGGTCGAGACGGACCACCACGGGTCCGCGATGACGCTACGCGACTACCTCCACGTGGTCCGGCGCCGGAAGTGGATCATCATCATGGCGGTCGTTCTCGTGCCGGCGGCGGCGATCGCGCTTCTCGCTGCACCAGACGAAGCTCTACCAGGCGAACGCGCAGGTGCTGCTCAACGCGCAGAACCTCGCGACCCAGCTCGCCGGTGTCGGCCAGACGTCGGGAGTCTCAGAGCCCCAGACCGAGATCGTGCAGACGCAGGCGCTCGTCGCGCGCGTGCCCGCAGTCGCCGCGCTCGCGTTGCGACCGGGTCGCCAAGACCGGTTCCATCAGCCCGACGCCAGTTCCTTGCGAACTCGGGCGTCTCGGCGGCCGCGAACGCGGACCTCCTCACGTTCTCGGTCACGAACCACTCGCCGACCCTGTCGACGCAACTCGTCAACGCCTACGCGGCGGCATACACCGTGTACCGGCGCCAGCTCGACACCGCGTCGATCAAGAAGGCGCTCCATGGTGTCAACGCCAGCCTCGACAAGCTTCAGGCGGCCGGTCAAGACAAGAGCCGCCTCTACAACGCGCTCCTCGAGCGCCAGCAGACGCTCCTGACGATCGCGGCGCTGCAGACCTCGAACGCCACCGTCGTGCAACGGGCGAGCGAAGCGGTGAAGACGCAGCCGAAGACGACGCGGAACGCGATCCTCGGCGTCGTCCTCGGTCTCGTGCTCGGGCTCGGCCTCGCCTTCTTGCGCGAGTCGCTTGATACGCGGGTTCGGAGCGCCGAGGAGATCGGCGAGCGGCTGGGTCGGATACCGCTGCTCGCCCGTGTGGCGGCCCCGCCGAAGCGCTTCGCCGGGAAGAACCGACTCGCAATGGTCGATGAGCCCTACGGCCCGCAGGCGGAGGCGTTCCGGATCCTGCGCACGAACCTCGATTTCGCCTGTCTCGGTCGCGAGATCCGCAGCGTGATGATCACGAGCGCCGTCGAGCAGGAGGGCAAGTCGACGACGATTGCGAACCTCGCGGTCGCGCTCGCGCGCACCGGCAAGCGCGTCGTGCTTGTCGACCTCGACCTGCGCCGCCCGTTCCTCCACCGTTTCTTCGGACTCGAGGGGGCGGGGGTCACGCAGGTCGCGCTCGGCCATGCGACGCTCGAAGCGGCGCTCGTCCCAATCGCGCTGGCGGAGCCTGTCGCCCCAGCCGACGACGGCGAGCAGTAGCGGGAACGGCCACGGACCTTCGGAGGTTCTGGGGATGCTTCGAGTGCTGCCGTCGGGGCCGATTCCTCCCGACCCGGGCGAGTTCGTCGGGACGCGAGCGCTTGCGACGATCCTCGAGCAGCCTGCAGGAGGACGCCGACATCGTCCTCATCGACTCACCGCCGGTGCTGCCCTTCGGTGACGCGATGGCGCTGAGCAACCACGTCGACGGGATCCTGCTCGCAACCCGGATTAAGGTCGTCCGCGCGGCACCCTCCACGAGCTCGCACGCCAGCTCGCGACGGTGCCGACACCCGTGCTCGGCTTCGTCGTAACCGATGCCGGGGAGGAGCGTGCCCACGCGTACGGATACGGGTACGGGTACGGCTATTCGAGCAGGCCCGAGACCGCTGGGAAGCTCCCGGCCGGGAGAGAGACGTAACTGCGGTGCGCGTCGTCGTCGCCGATGGGCAGGGGATCTTTCGGGCGGGTGTCTCCAACGCTCTTCTGCGGAGGGCTGATTTCGAAGTAGCGGAGGCAGCGACGCTCGAGCAACTCGTCTCGAGCGTCGAGGCGGGCTACCCGGACGTCGTGCTTGTCGACCTCAACCTCCCGCCTGCGGGTGGCATCGAGGCCGTCCGCGAGGTGAAGAGCCGTTGTACGTCGCCCGTCATCCTCTGGCACTCGAATTTCAGCCGCGAACAGGTTCTCGACGCGGCGCGCCGCCGGGGCACACGGCATCCTCCGGAAGGAGATCCGTGTGGCCGGGCTCGTGCGCGCGCTGCGCGCGGCCGCCAACGGTGAGGCTCCTATTGCGCGGGACCTGACGGCCGCGCTGCTCGAGGCGTTGCATGGGACGCACGCGCGGATCGAGGCCGTCGAACGCGCCGCAGCTCTCTCGGAACGAGAGCGTGAGGTGCTCCAGCACCTGGCCACGGGCGAGCGCAACCGGCAGATCGCGGACGCTCTCGCAATCTCGGAGTTCACGGTCAAGCGGCATGTCCAGAACATCCTGCAAAAGCTCGGGCTTCCATCGCGCGACGCGGCCGGAGCGCTCTACGACGCCGCGTATGGTCGTCCGGAGCTTGCAAGGAGCGGCGTATGAGCGCGCCGGCGTCGATGTCTCACCACGCCGAGCCCGGTCCTTTCACGGTGCGCAACGCACTCGTGAGCACGTTGTTCACCGCAGGAGCGTTCAGAGAGTGATCTCCGAGACGGGCAGCAAGCTCGTCGAGCAAGCTCTCCCCGCCGACGCGCTCACCGATGGGGTCGGCGAGCCGGTCCGGCGGACACACGAGCCGGCCGGGCGCATCGCGCGCCGGCCGCGGGGCTGGCTCGTGCGGCGGGCGCTTCTTGCCGCCGACCTTGCCGGCCTAACGGTTGCGCTTGTCGTGCCGGCGCTCATCTTCGGCGTGGGCGGATCGCACACGAACCGGCTCGGTTACGCGGGGGAGTACGCGGTGCTCATTGCTGCGCTGCCGGCCTGGATAGTCGCCGCAAAGCTGTACGGCCTCTACGACAGGGACGAAGAGCGACACCGACCACTCGACGGTCGACGACATCTCCGGCGTCTTCCAGCTCGTAACGTTGATCAGCTGGCTGCTGGTCGCGCTCATCTATCTGTTGCCGGTCGCGCAGCCGGCGTTCGGCAAGATCCTCACGTTCTGGGCGGTCGCTGTGGTCGCGATCCCGCTGCGCGCGCGTGTGCAGCCGCTTCTACTGCCGGAGACAGGCCAGCTACCTCCAGAACACGGTGATCGTCGGCGCCGGCGACGTTGGGCAACTGATCGCGCGGAAGCTGCTCCACCACCCGGAGTACGGCATCAACGTCGTGGGTTTCGTCGATGCGGAGCCAAAGGAACGCGGGCCGGGTCTGGCCGATCTCACGTTGCTCGGCGGCCCGCGAGACCTGCTCGCCGTCATCCGGCGCTTCGACGTGGACCGCGTGATCATCGCCTTCTCGCGGGAACAGCACACAGACACGCTCGACCTCATCAGAGAGCTGAGGGACATCGATGTGCAGGTCGACGTCGTGCCCGCGCCTCTACGAGCTGGTCCCGCCCGACCTCAGAGTGCATCAGGTCGAGGGTGTGCCGCTGCTCAGCCTTCCGCCCTTCCGGCTCTCTAGCTCGTCGCGAGCTGATCAAGCGCAGCTTCGACCTTGCGCTGACGGTGCCCGCGCTGATCATCCTGAGTCCGGTCTTCGCCGTGATCGCCGCGCTGATCAAGCTCGACTCCCCAGGCCCTGTCTTCTTCCGCCAGGTCAGGATGGGCGCCGGCGACCGAACCTTCCGCATCTACAAGTTCCGCTCGATGCGCGCGGACGCAGACGAGCGCAAGCACGAGGTCGCACACCTGAACAAGTACCTCGAGCACGGGTGACGACCCTCGGATGTTCAAGATCCCGGACGACCCGCGCGTGACGCGAGTCGGTCGCGTGGCTTCGCCGCTATTCTCGTTCGACGAGTTGCCGCAGCTGATCAACGTCGTGCGGGGCGAGATGAGCCTCGTCGGCGCGCGGCCTCTGATCCTCGAAGAGGATCAGCACGTCGAGGACTGGGGACGGCGCCGGCTCGACCTTCGTCCGGGGATCACGGGCCTCTGGCAGGTACTCGGCCGTAACGACATCCCGTTCGAGGAGATGCTCGCGCTCGACTACAGGTACGTCACGAACTGGTCCCTGGGCCTCGACCTGCGGCTCATCCTGCGGACGCTCCCGGTGCTCGTGCGGTCTTCCAGAGGCGCTGGGTAATGGCCTCGGTGCCCTCGACGGCTCGCCGTGATCAGCCGGGTCGGATACCGCCGCTCACGACTGTCCGGGCGACGCTGACACTCCGCGGGCGATCGGCGACCTCGCAGGCGATGCCGGCGCTCGACGACGGTTCGGTCTCAGCCACCCTATGGACGCTCCCGAAGTCCTGGACGCCGTGGTGCGCCGAGTAAGGAGGCGTTTCCCGGGGCCGAGATCGCAGGCGTGCGCGCCGCCGGCCGGAGCGGAGCGTCGAATCGCTGCGCGACTCGCCGAGGCCGACCCCGACTTCGTCTGGGTCGCACTGGCGTCTCCGAAGCAGGAGCCTGGTCGCCAGACCACGCTCGCCCGGCACGATGTGGGGCGCGAGTTCCATGCGGACGACCGCATTCCGGACGGGATGCACGAGCCTTGATGGCTCACCGGCTCGGGGTGCGTGTGGGTTGGCGGCCGCTCTCGATCTCAGGGGAGCCGGGAGGGGTTGTGTGGTCTCGGGGATTGGTGGGTGCGAGAGGTCTCGAGGGGGTCGGTTTGGGGGGGGTTGCAGTCGATCGAGGTGGCGCGAGAGGGTCTCGCAGCACTGGACAGCGTCCTTCGGTCCGGCGCGCTCGGGCGGCTTGTCCAACGGTTCGACTACGACGTTCCCTGGTGTCGCTACCGACGTCATCGAGCGAGATCCTCGCCGGCCGTTTCGTCAGCTGGACGTCGCCTGCGACCCCCGTTGGGGTCTCGAGCTACAGGGCCCGCGCACAGGCGCGACTCGGCGTACCGGCTCGCAGGGTCTCCGCGTTCCACCCCGGGTATGGCGCCGGCGAGCTGGCTTGCAAGCGAGCCGTGAAGGGCGTTCGCGACGACGACGATGGGCGCAGCTGCGGCGGGCGTAGACGGCGGAGCCGGAGCGGCGGCGGAGAGGCGGAGCAGAGAGGTCTTCGGACCGGCCGGGAGAAGGCTTGCCGAGGCGCTCTCCAACGCCCGAGACCCCGGCCCAGCGCTTGCCGAGGTCCGTCGCTCCACTTCCAGGCAGCGGCGGCGGCCGGGCAAACTGGTGCTGCTGGCCCGTTTCCAGGTTGCGCGCCGCGCACGCCGCATCGTGCGTCCGACTGGCCTCGTTGTCTGCCTTGCTGGACCGGACGGGACGGGCAAGTCAACCCTTGCCGAGCGGCTCGTGGCGGCTTCTCCCGGGCCTGTTCCGCCGCGCCGAGCGACGCCATTTGGGGCCGGGACTTCTTCCTCCTCCAGGTCGGCTGCTTGGACGGTCTGCCGGGAGACATCACGCGGCCCCACGAGCGTGCTCCCTCGGGGCGACTCGGCTCGTCTGCTGCGGATCTCGTGGCTCGCTGCCGACGCCGCCGTCGGCTGGTGGCCTCGCATCGCCGTGCCGAAGGTGCGGTCGGGGCTGGTGCTGCTCGAGCGCGGCTGGAGAGACCTCCTCGTCGATCCGCGCCGATACCGGCTCGACGGCGGCGCCTGGCTTGTGCGCCTGTTCCACAGGGCGTTGCCGCATGCTGACCTCACGCTCGTTCTTAACGACGAGCCGGAGCGCATCCACGCCCGGAAACCGGAGCTCTCCTGGACGAGCTGACGAGGCAGCTCGCTGCCTGGGATGTCGTGTACGGCGGAGGATTCCGCGCACTGTCCGGCTCGAGGTCGGCGACCCGGATGCTACGGCGACGGCGGCGATCGATGCAATTTGCGAGCGCCTCGCGCCCCGGGTAGGCGATCTGTCGGGCTTCACCGCCGCCCTCACCTGTTTCGGACCGCCGCGGGTCGGCGGTAGCCGCTACCGGCTTATCGCCGCCGCCGGTCGGCCGCGCTGGCTCGTCCCGCGCGCCGTCGGGGCGCGGAAGCCGGCGCCCGTCTCTATCGTCCCGCCTCCGCCTTGCACGCCCTCGGCGCGCTGGCGCCTGAGGCACGGCAGCGTCTCGGCGGCGCGTTTTGGCCGGTACTGGAGCTCGACGAGCACGCCGGCCTGGCGCCCGACATCGGTGCGGCCCTTGGGCGCGAGCGCGTCGACTTGCGGCATTACTGCCGACCGATCCGCAGCGCGGCTCGCCAACGGCGCTCTGCGCGCTCGAGCACGGAAGGCCGATCGCCGTCGCCAAGGTCGCCCCGGCACGGTCTCTGGAGCTCGAGCGAGAGCTGCACGTGCTCTCGGCGCTCGAGGTCGCGCCGCTGCAGGCTCTCGTCGTGCCCCGGCCGCTTGCCTTCTTCTCATGGCGCGGTCTCGACGTGCTGGTCACGACTCGCGTGCCACTCCGCGGGCGGACAGACCGGCGCGCTCGGGCGCAGCGAGGAAGCCGCGCTCATCGAGCTTGCCGGGCTGCGCGATCGCTTGGCGCCGGCGTTTGGCGGTGAGGGCTCGGTTCCCGTCCACGGCGACTTCTGCCGGCTGGAACACATCGGCGCTGCGAGGCGGGCGGCCGCGCCCGGGACTGGGAATGGGCGCACATGGGCGAGCCGCTCGAGGACTGGTTCCACTGGCAGACGCAGCGCCTGATCCAGTTCGGGCACGGCAGCGTCGAGGAACTCGTTCGCGGTGCGCTGGCTCCCGACGCCCGCCTTCGTTCGCTTTGCGAGAGGCTCGGCGTGGAGCCCGAGGCCGCACCGATCGGCTTGGCGTCGTCGCTTCGGCACGGCCTTTCGACGCTCGGGTCACACGCCCAGGGGCCGGAGCGAACGCTCCGCGAGCGGGCGCTCACGCTTCTGGAGGGTACGGAGTGAACATCCGTGTTCGTCTACATGGAGCAGCCAGAGCAGGAACTTGCTCGCTCGGCGTCGTCGGCGCTGCGCCGTCGAGAGGCCACCGGTGAGCGCGCTCGCACGGTCCACGCTTGGCGTGACCGGGTTCGCCCTAGCGGCGGCCGCGATCGGCGCAGGGGTCGCAATCAATCCGCAAGTCACCTTCATTGCGGTGGTCGCAATGCTTGGCTTGTCGGCGCTCGCAGCGCCGGCCGGTGCGTGGGTCCTCTGCGTGCTGGTCGCGGCCCTGACGTTCAAGGGACTCGCCTCGCTCGGCGTTCTCCGGTCGGTCGCAACCTTCATCGACCTCCCGCTGGCATGGGGTGCGCTCTTCGTCGCGCTACTGAAACAGCAGGAGCGATCTCCCGTCGCCAAGAGGCACCTGCGTTGGCTGGCGGCGCTCGGGTTGTCATGGCGCTCGCTTGGGCGTTCAACCGGTCCGAGATCCTTCGCCCTTTGGTGTACCTGGCGCTGCTCGGCGAGCCGTTCGCGATCGTCGGAGCCCACCGGCCGACCCGCCATCGCCGCGGATGCGGCGGCGCTCGAGCGCACACTCCTCGTGCTCGTGCTGATTCAGATTCCGTTTGTGGCGCTCGAATGGGCGAAGTTGGGTCGGAAGCCCCCATCCAGGGAACGCTTTACCATGCTGGTGCGGGAGCACACGTGATCTCCGCTGTCATAGTCGTAGGAGCGCTTTGGATCCTCAGCGGAGGGATCGGGAGACGAGCGCTTCGTGGTGGCGACTTCCCGTCGTCGCTGTGCTCTTCTTCATCCCGTTCCTCGCAGACGCGAAGCAGGTAATCGTCGCGCTGCCGGCGATCCTGCTCGCCTCGAGTTGGCGCGTCGGCCGTGTTCAGGTTCTTGTCCGAGGCACCCTGGTCGCCGCGGCGGTGGTCGCTCTCTTCACGCTCGCTCCGGCCGGGAACACTGCCTTGCGGTACATCCAGGAGAACCAGAATGGCCAGGGCGGAAAGCAGGCCACCGCCCTCTTTCTCTGGCACATGTTGAAGGACGATCCCGCCTCGCTGGCGTTCGGGAAGGGGCCGGCAGAGACCGTCAACGCGCTGCGTTCATGACGCTGCCAGGTTTTGCGAATTCCGGAGCACCCTTGGCAGTACTGGGATTGAAGCCCGCGGTGATCCCCGTCGAGGCTCAGGGCGCCGTCACGGCGGTTGCGCGTGGCGAGACGCCCGACTCGGCCAATAGCGGCGTCTCGAGCATGCTCGGCGTCTTCGGAGATCTGGGGATTTTCGGCCTGCTCGCCTACGGCGGGTTGCTCCTGTCCTTGTTCTTGCGCCTCCGTCGCGAGACCTCGCCCGAGGGCGCCGCTGCAGCGGCGGGACTCGCGCTCTTTTCGTTCTCGGCCTCATTTTCGACTGGTGGGAACAGCCGCCGCTAGGCGTCTTTCTCGGCGTTCTGGCGGGTCTAGCACTGTCTGCTCATCCCCTGCGCCGTGAGTCCCAGGAGCGACCACTCGCGTGACACCGGTACTCGATAGTTCAGCCGGTGCGCTCCAGGTTTCACAGCCCGGGTGCGCGTCCTCGGAAACCCTCTGCCAGCCAAGAGCGCTGCGTGTCGAAGTGGCGGCGACGCGGAACGAGGGCATCTCCTGAGCGTGCGCCGCTTCGGAACGCTCCGCACGAGAGCGGCGGACATGCTGCCCAGCGCCGGCTCCTTCGGCTACGGCTTCGTTGCTCAGAGCTGCCTGGCCGCGACGAACTTCGGACTCGTAGTCGTGGCGGCCACGCGCTGGGTCCGGCGGGCGTCGGGACTACGTTCGTGGGCTTCTCCGCCTACCTCGTGTTGCTCGGCTTCGAGCGAGGGCTCCTGACGGATCCGCTCATCGCAAGCTCGGCCGCGGGCAACGCGGCCGAACGCGCGAAGACAGCTCGCTTCTGCCTGACGCTCGCTTTCCTCGTCGCCGTAGCGGCAGGAGCGGGTCTTGCCGTGATCGGCGCGATCATTCCCGCACAGTTCGGTCGGGGCATGATCCTCTTCGCACCGTGGCTTGTTCCGGCCATGATGGAGGGACACGGGTCGCTCGATCCTGTTTCGTGACGGGCGAGGGGAGAGTGCCGGTCCTGCCGACGCCGACATGGCTGCTGAACGATGGTGGCGATCGCGCCGATCGCGATCGAGAGCCGAAGCGACTGAGGCGGTTACCGGCTGTTGGGGGGCAGTGCTTGTCTGGCAGGGGCCGCTGTTGTTCTGGTGCAGATCCGCTCCGGAGGCCGGCTTCGCTCAGGGACGCGCTCGCCTGGTGGAAGTCCGAAGCGTCGCAGCTCGGGGCGCTGGCCTCGCTGCGGGCGGAACGCTCTACAGCGTGGCCTCCTTCACGTCCGTGCTTGCCCTTGCGGGCATCCTTGGCGCCAGCGACTACGGTGGCCTCCGAGCGGTGCAGTCCGTGTTCGCTCCGTCGACGTTGATCGGACCTGCGATTGCCTTAGAGGGGTTACCACTCGTCGTGCGGGTCATCGCCACCTCTACGCGACGCGCATTGGCAATTGCGTGGCAGCTCGGAGGTGCTGCCACGTTCGTGACCGGTGTGTACGTCGTCTTCCTCTACTCGTTCCCGGGTGTTCTGATGTTCTTCTTCGGAAAGGACTTCGTCAGCTTCCGGTCGATCATCGTCCCGATCGGCATGGCTCAGTTGCTCATGGCTCCGACATTCGGACTGACCCTCTTCCTCAAGGCACAAGAACGCGGCCGCACACTGCTCTGGCTGGTGACGACGACCGCGTTTCTCCGCTTGACGTTCACCGTGTCCTCGGATTGCTCTTGGGCTAGAGGGTGCCGCGTGGGGTGTAGTCGTCGCCGGGGCTTTTGCTGGAGTCGCGTGGATCGTGGCCATTCGTCCTAGCAGGAACGTCGCGAACCGCGCCAGCGAATCTCTAGCCGACGGGCTTACTGGCACCGCCAACCCTAGGCTTACCAGGCCGTGATCTGAGCTTGCGTCGATGAGCAATAGAGTTCTTTCCTGACGATGCGCGTGCTGCACTGGTATCCGAACTTCCTCGCGGGCGGCGGCGTCGCGGCAAACGCAGTCGTCGCGCTCGCTACTGCGCAGAGAACCGCAGGGGCCGATGTGTGGATTGCTACCTACGCTAATGACAGTCCCCTCTACGGGGCGCTGCCAACGAACGGTGTGCTTGTCGAAGAGTGGAGCGGATGGGGTTCTGTCAAGCTCAGCCGCCAGGCTCGCTTTCACGTCCTCAGCCATAGGAGTGCCCGAACTCTCAGGGCGATCAAGCCGGATGTCGTCCACATCCACGGCGAGTTCAATCCGAACAACTGGTGGGTCCCGAGGCGGCGGCGCTGTCCGCTCGTCCTTAGTCCGCACGGCTGTGTCCATGAGGTCGCGCGCAAGCGTGGAGCGAGGAGGAAGGCTTGCAGCATCAGCGTCACGCGCCGCGCTCTCTACCGGCACGTGTCCTGGTTCCACGCACTTACCCCAACCAGACGAGTGACATTGAGGCAGTGTGGCCGGCGGCGCGGACCTACTGCTTGCCGCAGGGGCCGAGTCCAGCCGTAGAGTCGGTCATAACTGCGACGAATGGAGAAACGAGAGGAAGCGTCGACCCGGGCTGGTTTCTCTTCGTCGGCCGGCTCGATGTCTGGGATGAAGGGGCTTGACATCCTGCTCGAGGCCTTTGCGCTCGCGACGCGCGAGCGGGCGCCGCCCAGGCCGGCGATCCTTTCTCTCGTCGGACCGGACTGGCGAGATGGGAAATCGCGCCTGCGCGACTTGGCGCTCCGGCTCGGAATCGAAAACTCGGTTGAGCTTCGCGAGCGCGTCACCACGGCCGAAGTGCCCTCACTCTTTCAGAACTGCGACGTCTATGTTCAGCTCTCGCGCTACGAGGGGAGCCCGCTGAGTTTCCACGATGCGCTGGTGCTCGGGAAGCCGGCCATCGTCAGCGACCGCGTTGGCACGGTCTTGTACGACGAGATTGCGCGGCTGGAGCACATCAAGGTCGTCGAGAGCCGAACGTCCAGAAGGCCGCAGAGGCGATAGCCGAGGCGATCGCCAACCTTGACTCGCTGGAGGCCGCAGCGCAGCAGGCGCGTCCGGCGGCATTCGAGGAGTTCATGTCGTGGGACAGGGTCGCTCGCCTCCACCTTCGTAAATACGAGCTCGCTTCTCACTGAGGCGGTGCCGGAGAATTCGTAGAAATGGGAGCACGGCAAGGCTGGCCCTCGTCGCTGCCTGCGCCGTTCTGGGCGCGGATCCACGACGCGGTGATCGACTCTGTGCGTGACGAAACGCAGGCGATTTCGTGCGTCACAAAGTGACAGGTCTCGTCTTCGATCCGCACCAGCGGGGTGCTCTCGCAGCAGCGACGGAGCGTCTCACCGAGCCGCGCACCGTGCAGGAGCTTGGGCGACGCGGCTCGGAATTGGTGGAGGAGCAAACGCCGCAGACTGCGGCTACGGCGCTGCGCGATAACCTCGAGCCGGTGGCAAACGAGATGACAGAACAACCACAGCTGATCGTGATTGGGCTCGATCGCGCTGCGCCGGAGCTCGTATTCGACGCCTGGAGGCACGATCTCCCGACTCTTGACGCGTTGATGTCGAAGGGGATCCACGGGCGCCTCGAAGAGCTGCATCCCGGAATCACCGTGCCGGCGTGGTCGACGATGATGACCGGGCTGGACCCAGGACAGCTCGGGTTCTACGGCTTCCGGAATCGATCCGACTACTCGTACGGCGGCCTGCGGATTGCGAATGGCTCTGCCGTCAAACACCCCCGCGTCTGGTCTGTCCTCAGCCGCCTCGGCAAGCGCGTCGGCGTGGTGTCGGTGCCGCAGACATACCCCGTCGAGGCGGTCAACGGTGAGCTAGTGAGCTGTTTTCTGACGCCATCGGACGCAGTGGACTACACGTATCCCGCTGACCTCCGGGACCGGACCGAGGCTGGCTCGGGGGGACCTGCTGCATGACGTTCCCAACTTCCGGTCAGAGGACAAGCAGCGCATTCTCGACGACACGTATCGCCTCGCGCGCGAGCACTTCGAGGTCTCCCGCCGGTGCTTCCGAGAGTCGCTACGACTTCTTCATGCTCGTAGATATCGGCGTCGATCGCATGCATCATGCCTTCTGGCGGTACATGGACCGCGACACCCTAAGCACGTGCCGGGGAACTCGTTCGAATCCGCCATCCACGATTACTACGTCTTCATCGACGGAGAGATCCGACAGTTGCTCGAGCTCGTCGATGATGGCGCGGTCGTGCTTGTGATTTCAGATCACGGCGCGAAGCCAATTCTAGGTGGGATCTGCATCAATGACTGGCTAATCGAGAACGGATATCTCGTTTTGAAGGAGCAACCATCGCAACCGACCAGCCTCGCGGCGGAGCACGTCGACTGGAGCCGCACGAGAGCCTGGGGTGAAGGCGGTTACTACGCGAGGATCAGCATGAATGTCGCCGGACGTGAGCCGGAGGGCATAGTCCCCCAGGAGCAATACGAAACTGAGCGTGAGCGCCTTGCTCACATGCTGGAAGAGATTCACGGGCCGGATGGCGAGAGGATCGGCGCGACTCACTGTCTTCAGGCCAGAGCAGATCTACGCTGAGGTCAACAACAT
This sequence comes from uncultured Actinomycetes bacterium, assembly GCA_963767525.1. Taxonomy (GTDB): domain Bacteria; phylum Actinomycetota; class Thermoleophilia; order Gaiellales; family Gaiellaceae; genus Palsa-739. The sequence continues at coordinate 107,748 of CAVYEH010000001.1, read as the reverse complement.
AGCTCCGGATCTGCTCGTCTACTTCGGTGATTTGAGTTGGCGTTCAATCGGAACTGTTGGGACCGGATCCATCTGGACGTCCGAGAACGACACCGGCCCGGACGACGCAAATCACGCGCAACACGGAATGTTCATCCTCTACGACCCGCATCGCCCCGGCGATGGGGAGATGGTCGTCGACGCGAGTATCTACGACATCGCGCCGACGATCCTCTCGCTCTTCGAAGGCCCGTATTCGAAGCACGGGCGCGGTCAGCCGATCGACGGGCGCCGGCTGAGTCCTGCGGACGGCGTGTGAGCAGTCGGCCGAACGTTCTTGTATTGATCCTCGACACCCTGCGCGCGAGGAACATGTCGCTCTACGGCTACGAGCTCCCGACCACACCGTGCATCGATCGCTTCGCGGCTCAAAGTGTCGTCTACGATCAGGCCACGCTCCAGGGGTCTGGACGATTCCTGTGCACGCATCGCTGCTGAGTGGCCTCTTTCCCACCCAGCACCGCGTGGAGAACATGCGGGGTGACCGCCGGCTCAATCGGCGTCTCGTGACGCTGCCTGAGGCTCTTGGTCGTGTCGGCTACGAGACCGCGGCTTTCTCGCAGAACCCGCTCTTCACGCCGGATTACGGGATGGGGGAAGGCTTTTCGCACTTCGCCCAACCGATCGATCTAGCGCGGTCGCGGGTCAGGAGCAGGGTCGCAAAGCGCATGGTTAGCTCGGGCGTTGGACCTGCGCGCTCAGCTGGCCTATATCTCGAACGCCTGCTGGCCCCCGAAGACGCTTTCCGACACATCGCCGATTGGATGATCCGGCGAGATGCCAGCAAGCCGTTCTTCGCTTTTGCCAACGTTCTGGCGCCGCATTTTCCGTGGGTTGTGCCACCGCGAATGTTGGTACGAGCGCGCGCGATGGATCTGAGATACCTGACGCGGCGCAACTACATCGCGCTCGAGCGTGCGCCGGAGGAGTTCAATGCTGGCCTCATCTCGCCGTCGGGCGCGCACCTTCGGATGTGGCGACGCCTTTACGACGCCGCCATCATGGGGGACGTCGACGCAGCTTTCGGTCGCTTTGTAAAGCGCGCAGCTTCATGCTCCGACTCAGGAAGACACGATCGTGGTCGTTACGTCGGACCACGGCGAGATGCTCGGTGATCGAAGGCATCGTCGGCCATACGCTCTCGGTCCACGACGATCTAATCCACGTCCCGCTCGTGATCAAAACCCCTGGTCGGCTCGGCGGCAACCGTGTGGGGAGCGTGGTACAAACGATCGACCTGTACCGGACGATCCTCGACTGGACAGGGACTCCTCTTGACACGGTGCCGTCAGCGCAGACGGTACTGCCCTCCTCGACGATCCGCCGCCGGACCGCATCGCCATCGCCGAGGAGGACTTCATGGACAGCTGGGATGTCCCGGCGCGGCTCAAGGCAATCAATCCGTTGCTCGACGATCGCGCGTATCCCCGAAGTCAGCGCGCAGCTCGTTCCGCGACGCACAAGTACATCGGGTACGAAACTGGCCCGGGCGAATTCTATGACCTTCGGACGGATCCGGAGGAACGAGAGAACATTCTCACGACTGACGACCTGGATCAGCTTCGACACCTCCGGCAGTTGCAGACCACGTTGGTGGCAATGGGAGGCGGAGCGGGAGGTGTTTCCACCTGTGGAACTTGGGACCGGGGTGGGCCAGAGCCGCGAGGTCGAGGAACGCCTCCGCGCCCTCGGCTACTTCTCATGACACCGACGCGTCGTCAGGTGCGCATTCTCGCGTTTGCGTATGCCTGCGAGCCGGACAGAGGTTCCGAACCCGCCGTGGGCTGGTGGTGGGCTCGGATGCTCGCAGAACTGGGTGAGACATGGGTCATCACGCGCGCCAACAACCGCTTCGTCATCGAGCGAGCGCTAGAGACCACGGGACCTCTGCCCAACGTTCACTTCGTCTACGTCGATCTCCCGCCAAATCGCCGGCGCTGGAAGCGCGGGCAGCGCGGTATCCGGCTCTACTACCTCCTGTGGCAGCGAGCTGCGCTCCGAGAGGCGCGCCGGCTCGCGCGTGAGCAACCGTTCGACCTTGCGTGGCACCTAACGCTCGCAAACGTGTGGATCGGGTCAGCCGCCTGTTTCCTGGGCGTCCCATTCGTCTACGGCCCGGTCGGCGGTGCGGTTGCGCCGCCGTGGCGGCTTGCCGGGGCGCTCGGCACAAAGGGGATGCTCTACGAGCTGCTCCGTGCTGTGGCCCACATGTCCGGGCGCTATCTCAATCCCCTTTCACGGGCATCGTGGCGGCGAGCGTCGCTGATTCTCGTCCAGAACGAGGAGACCAAACGGTGGCTCCCGCGGCACTATCAGGACAGGGCCGAAGTGTTTCCGAACGTCATCCTGGAACAACTCCCGGCTGAGCCACGCCACGACGCGGGCCAAGTGATGCTGTACGCCGGGCGGCTCATGCCATTGAAGGGCGTATCCCTCGCAATCCGTGCGCTTGAGAGCTTGCCGGGCTGGCGCCTCATCGTCTGTGGGGACGGCCCGGACGCCGCGCGGCTACGGCGATTGGCGGCGGGCCGTGGCCTCGGGGAGCGCGTCGATTTCCGCGGCTGGATCGAGCGCGAACAGCTGCTCAGGACGATGCGAGAAGAGGCTTCGGTGTTCGTTTTTCCGAGCTTCCATGACGAGGCTGGCTGGGTCGTCGTCGAGGCAATGGCGGCGGGCCTGCCCGTGGTCTGCCTCGACGTCGGCGGTCCGCCGATTCTCGCCGGACACGGGTCGGCGGTAACGCCCGCCGGCCAGCGGGGCACGGCCGAGCGAATCGCACAACGCGTGCTGGAGGTCGCGGAAGCGGATCCCGAGGCGATCCGCGAACGTGCGCGGAGTTTCCTCATCGAGCGAAGGTCAAGGCGCCTGGCTCAGCTCTTGCGGGCATCGATCTACCGTCTCGCGAGCGCTGACCGTGCTGCGCGACGACTCGCGCGGCCGTTGAGAACAGGGACAGCTATTCGCGCGTTCGCCGATGACTCCAGGCGCGCGCAGCGGACCTCGCGTTCGCAGGAAGCAGCTCCTTCGCGCTCCAAACCGCTCGCATCGTCCAGGGCAGGCTCCAGTCGGTGAGCACACGCTCCACCCAACCCCGTGCGATCGTGAGCTCGGTCACTGGAACGGACGGGATACGCCAGCGGTCGGCCTCGGAGCGATAGATCCCCCAGCGCACAGACCGCGCGGCGCTGTACCCGCTCTCCCCGAGCTCCTGTGTAAGCAACGGGTGCTCGCTTCCGCCAGGCGGGGCCAGATACGCGACGGTCGCACCGATGACCTCCTCCAGCCGCTCCTTCGAGCTACGCACCTCGCGTCTGAGCTCGGCCGGAGCCAAACCGTCGAAGCGGATGTTGTGAAAGCCGTGCGAGCCGATCCGTGACCTTCCGCATGGAGCCCGCACAGCTGATCCTCTGTCAAGAAACCCTCTGACCCGAGCAAGCCGACCGGGACGAAGAAGATCCCAGACAGGTTCCTCTCCGCCAGCGCCCGTCCGACCCCGGCGTGATCAGTGCTTCCGTCATCGAAGGTCAGCACGACGCCCCTGCCACCGTCCTGCCCGAGGCGCAGCTCCGTTGTCACTTCGTCATCGATCATGTCGAGAACACGGAAGAACGAGGGCCACGAGATGTCGTGGTCGCGCTCAGGCACATCGACGACGCGGTGGACCGTGAGCACGCAGCGCGCAGCTTTGGCGCCCTTCATGTGGCCGGGCCTCCCATCCGCGTACCCTACCCCTGCGATGCGCGTGCTTCTCGTCCACAACCGCTATCGCACTGCTGGTGGAGAGGAGCGTCACATCGACCTGCTCGAGGAGTGGCTGCCCCAAGCGGGCGTCGAGGTGCGGCGGTTCGAAGTTGCCAGCCCCGACGACGCCTCGCTGCTCGAGCGCGTGCGGTTGGGCCTGACCCTCACGTACCGACCGGCGGGCGCAAGACTTCTGCGTGAGGTCCTTGTTCGAGAGACGCCGGACATCGTCCACTTCCACAACGTCCTCCCGCTGCTCACGCCCGCTGCGATGCGGGAAGCACGGCGACGCGGCGCGCGGGTCGTCCTGACGATTCACAACCACCGTTTCGCCTGCCCCGCGGGAACGCTACTCCGAAACGGTCACATCCACGAGGACTGCATCGAGGGGTCGTCGCTGCTCTGCGGTCTCCGGAACTCTCGTGGTGTCTGGAGCGAGAGCATCGCCTACGGCATGGCTCTCGAGGTGCAGCGACGACTGCGGCTGCCGCATCGCTGGGTCGACGCCTACGTCGCTCCCAGCAACTTCGTGGCGGCGATGCTCGCGCGCGCGGGCTACCCACGCGACCGCATCCACACGATCGCTCACGGCACTCCGATCGCGGACAGCTTGTCGCCCATCGGGGACTACGCGCTCTATGCAGGACGGCTCTCGAAGGAGAAGGGAGTCGAGGTACTGCTCGCCGCGTCGCGGCTCGCGCCGCGGGTGCCACTTGTGATCGCCGGCGACGGACCGCTTGCCCCTCTCGTTTCTACCGCGGCGGACGGGACGATCTCCTACCTCGGCCGGGTCGAGCCGGAGAAGGCGGCGGAACTTGCACGGGATTCGCGATTCACGATCGCGCCGAGTTGCTGCTTCGAGGTGCAACCCTTCAGTGTGCTCGAGTCGATGGCTGTCGGGAGACCCGTTGTGGCCTCGCGGCTCGGCGGTCTCGCCGAGATTGTCGACGACGGCGTCAACGGCGTGTTGGTCGCACCTCAAGATCCCGGCGCTCTTGCAACGGCGATGGAGGAGCTGTGGACTGACAGAAACCGCACCGCCGAGCTGGGAGTGAGCGCGTGGGCGTACGCCCGAGCGCACTTCTCGCCGGGTGAGCAGGCGGCTCGTCTTGCAGAGCTCTACGCACGTCTCCTGGCTGCCGGCCGCGCCTGACACCCTCGTGTTCCAGTGCCCGCGCCCGGCGAAATCCCACGCCGAGGTGAGCTACCCTCGCACGAGCACGGGGAGGCTCGTCGCCACCTGCGTGCCGGATGCGTTCGTCGCAGCGACGGTGACGCGCAAGTACAGTGCGCTGTCGGCGCCGGCGACTACGTAACTGGGACCGGTAGCGCCCGTGATCGGGCTGCAGTAGTTGCCGGGGTTTGCGGATTTCGCCGGACAGCGAAGCCACTGGTAGGCATAACGGGTTGGTTTGTTCGTCCACTTGCCGCTCGCAGCGGTCAGCGCGTGGCCGACGACAGCGCGGCCGACGGCAGCTGGGAGGTCGACGTTGAAGGGTGTCCGAACCGTTTGCGGCTGCGCATTCGGGTTCAGCTGATCGAACGTCGGCCCGTTTGGAGCGGCCACGCTGATCCCGAGAGCGGGCATCGCGAGCGCCGTCTGAAGTCCACTGACTGAGCAGTGCAGGCACTCCGCCACGGGACGCGGTGTCGTCGTCGGCCCCTTGACGGTGACGTAGAGGAATCCCGGCGAGGTCAACAGGGCGCCGCTTGCTGTGCGCGAGGATCCGACGAACGTGTGGGGAGTGGTGCTGTCGATCCAGAATCCGGGCACGTTGTAGGTGCCGGTGACTGAGACCGACTCGACGACGCGCGTCACCGCCAGCTGCTCGCCGCCGCGTAGATAGGCGCCCGCCTCCGAGGTCGCGCCCAGGTTGATCTTCCCCTGCTCGATCAGGAGGTTCTGGCGTCCGTCCTCGACTTCGAGCGGATGGATACCGCCGCTCAGAGAGAAGCGCGCGATCCGGAAGAAGTTGGGGCCGGGGTCCTGGTGGACGTCGCATCGACGAGCAGCTGGCCATCGGGGAAACCGGCGACCGCGATGTTCTCGATCGTGCTCGCGTTCGTGGCGTTTATCGCGCGGAGACCGAAGCCGCCGCTTAACGGCTGCAGCGTGTCGATCCGGAGAAGGAAGAGCCGCCCGCCTGACATGTCGCCACCGGGGCCGAACCTGACCGCCGCGTCACCGGGGATGGACGGGCCTACGTATCGCAGCTCGGTGCCGCCTCGGTCGGCCGGCTGAGATCCGGCGCCGAAGAATGTGGCGGCGGAGGGAATGGTGAACGGCCTGCTGAATGTCCAGACTCCGGCAGGTAGGTAGTAGCGCCCGCCCCACTTGAGATTGGCGAAGGCTGCGTCGCAGTTGCCGCCGGGGCAGAGCGGCCCGAGATTGACGACGTTGTGGGGCCTCGCGAGCGGGGTCTCGGGTGTCGCGAGCGCGTTGGCAACGGCGCTCGCGCCGGCAGCGCTCAGCTGAGACAGGTCGATCCCCCACTTGCTCGCGGGGACGGCGAGCGAGAGGTCAGGCAGGGCGAGCGCCGTTTGCTCGCCGAGTGCCGTGCAGCCGAGGCATTGGAGGACGTTCGTTCGCGGCACGCGCGGGTTGCGGTAGATGAAGGCGGGGGCACTGTTGACGGGGCTCTGGACATAGAGGCTCTGGTTGAGGTAGCGCGTCGCACCGACGAAGACGACCGGCGCTGCCCCTGTCACGACGTAGCCCGGAACGTCGTAGTCCCCCTCGATCTTGACCGACTCGACGACCGAGGTTGCACCTTTCTGGTCGCCGTCGAACAGCATTCCGAGCTGCGAGGCCGGCCCGAGGTCGATACCGCCGAACCGCAAGAGGATCCGGGCTCTGCTGCCGCGCACCTCGAGCGGGTGCGGGCTGTTGCCGACGAAGAAGTCCGAGAGCTGGAACATGCCGGAGCCGCGCGAGGCTGCATGATTGTCGATGAGGATCGAGTTCTTGTTGAACCTCCAGACGTTGACGTTGTCGACAGTTGAGCTGGCTGTCGGATTGACGATCTCGAGTCCGACGCCGGCCTGGTCGATCGTGGCCGAGGGGCCCGATCCCTGCACTCGGGCCTGGTGCAGCTGCTGCGTCTCGATCTCGAGCGCAGCCATGTGTCCGTTCACCCAATCCCTGCCCGGAGCGCCGGCAGTGATGATTGCGCCCGAGATCTTCGGCCCGGTGTAAACGAGATCCGTTCCTTGTTCAACGCCGGTTCCGTCGCCGCTCAGGCTGACGTTGGAGGGAATGCGGAACGGCTTGGTGAATGTCCAGACGCCGGCGGGCAGGTAGTAGCTTCCCCTCGGGCGCAGGCTCGCGAAGGCGGCGTCGCAGTTCCCGCCTGAGCAGCGCTTCGAAAGGTCGACTGCGGCGGCGTTCGCCTGCTTCGGCGCCGACTGCGCGCTCGCTGCGGTGCCGCTACCGGCGGCGATGAGCAGAAGAGCGGCGAAGATGGCGAGGAGAGACGCGCGGCGAGCCATGTGACCTGGATCGGCGCCGTGCGACGGAGGCCAAGGATGTTCACCCTTTTAGGGAGAGGGTCTGAGTGATGAGCGGCGCTGGTCGATAGGGTTAGGCAGTGACGCTGATTGTCACGCACCGTGCTTGTTCCGCGATTTCCGATGACTACTCCAGACAGCCGGCACAACATCCTGGGCGTGCTCGTCACGGCCGCCACATACCGTTCCGCAACGGGAGCAGTCATCCGGAAAGCGCAGGCGGGGTCGCCTTTTGGTGTTTCGGCACTGGCTGTCCACGGGGTGATGACAGGCGCCTTGAATAAGAATCAGCGTGCCCTGCTGAACCACCTCGATCTCCTCGTTCCTGACGGTCAGCCGGTGCGGTGGGCAATGAACCTGCTCTACCGCACTCGCTTGAACTCCCAGGTTCGCGGTACCGCGCTAACGCTTCACATTCTTAAGGCTGCGGCTCAGGAGCGGCTACCCGTTGGGTTCTACGGGGGCAGACGCGACGTGCTCGAGCGGATCGGCGAACGCTTGCGCCGAGAGTTCCCCGACCTGAAAGTCGCAGGGATGTGGCCGTCCCGGTTCGACGCCGGCGGCGCGGCCGCATGCGACAGCGTGGCTGAGATGCTCAGCGCGTCCGGCGCCCGTATTGTTTTCGTCGGCATCGGATGCCCGCGACAGGAGATCTTCGTTGCGGCAATGCGCGACCGAGTGGCTGCGCCGCTGGTCGCAGTGGGAGCCGCGTTCGACTACCTCGCCGGCGGGCTCAAAGATCCACCGCTCGTGATCCAGCGTTGGGGGCTTGAATGGCTATGGCGACTTGCGCTCGAGCCGCGCCGACTCTGGCGGAGATACGTTCTCCTGAACCCCTCCTATGTCGCCCTCATGGCGCTTCAGGCCGCGCGGGTGTGGCATCCCAGCCCGCACTTGGAAATTCACACGAACATTGACAAGGTCCCGCTGTGACGGCTTCGAAGGTCGCACTGGTAACGGGTTCAAGCGGCCTCATCGGCTCGGAGGCTGTCTCATTCCTCGACGCCCGAGGCTGGACGGTCCACGGAGTAGACAACAATATGCGTCGCGAGTTTTTCGGTCCTGCAGGCGACACGACCTGGAACCTCAAGCGACTGCTCGAGAGCACGTCCTCGTTCGAGCACCACAGCCTGGATGTACGAGATCGCGATTCGATTCGGCGCTTGATCGGTGGAGTTCGCCCTTCGTTGATCATCCACGCCGCAGCCCAGCCCTCCCACGACCTTGCAGCTTCACGGCCGTTCGACGACTTCGAGATCAACGCGGTGGGCACGCTCAATCTGCTCGAAGCCGCCAGAGCGTCGTGTCCGGAGACGCCATTCGTCTTCATGTCGACGAACAAGGTCTATGGCGATGCCCCGAATGAGCTCCCGCTGGTCGAGCTCGAGACTCGGTGGGACTACGCGGATCCTGCATTGGCCGAGGGCATAGACGAGACGATGCGGATCGACTCCTCGATGCATAGTCTGTTCGGCGCTTCGAAGGCGTCGGCGGACCTGTTGGTGCAGGAGTACGGGCGCTACTTCGACATGCCCACCGTCTGTTTCCGGGGTGGATGCCTCACCGGGCCGCACCACTCGGCGGCCGAGTTGCACGGATTCCTTGCCTATGTCGCGAAGTCAGTTCGCGAGTCCATTCCGTACAAGATCTACGGCTATAAGGGCAAGCAGGTCAGAGACAACATCCATGCCTTTGATGTGTGCACTGCGATCATGGAGTTCGCTGAGAATCCAAAGTGCGCCGCCGTCTACAACCTTGGTGGTGGTAGAGCAAACAGTATTTCAGTCCTCGAAGCTCTTACGCGACTGGGTGAGCTCACGGGTCGAACAGCGACACACGACTACGTGGAGACTGCACGTCGCGGCGATCACGTCTGTTACATCACGGACATGTCGCGGTTCCGTCAGGACTATCCGAGTTGGCAGATCGCGATCTCGCTGGACGAGATCTTGAACCAGCTGGCGGGTATTTCGACGCGCTGAGTGCTCAGGCGCTACGCGTCAGGGCGGCAGGACGTCGCTGCCCTGGGAAGAGTTCTCCCCGCCGGGTCGATGTGAGCGAGTGATGCCGTCGCGGAAGCCCGCGTCAATGCTTGGGCTTCGCCGGCGAGTGGAGCGTGACGGTCTGCCTGTTGTCGTCCGCGTCCATCACCGTTCCGGCACTGGGGGTGAAGGTGACGTTGAAAGTCGTGTCTTTCCCGCAGTTCGGCTTGCCGTAGATGGTGATCGAGCACGACCCGGTTTGCGACCCCGGCCCGATCGTCGCTGTGGAGCTTGCCGGCGAATAGTCGACTCCGGCTTTGGCGGTGCCGCCGCCCGGCGTGCAGGTGACGGTGACCGTTCCGTGCGCCGGCTTGTTCAGCGTGATCGTGAACGTCAGCGTGTACGTCCCCGACGCCGGCTGATTGACCTTCGGATTGTCCGGGTTGACCTCGGCGACGCACTTCACGTACGGCGCGGAGCCGCACGAGGTCTTGTACTGGTCATGGCTCGGAGGAGGCGGGGGAGGCGGGGGATGCTTGTGGTGATGGCCGGACGACCCGCCAGTCGGCGTGGCCAGGGTCAGAGGAGACGGAAGGCCGGCCGACGCGCCGACGGCGATCATCGCCACTGCGATGGCGGCGACGAGCGCATAGCGCAGCCGGGGCCGGAACGCGTACCGCCTGGGAGTCGCTTCGCGCTCGAGCGCACGCACGAACGAGGCCGGCGCCTCTACCCGGCGAGCCTGCAGTTCCTTCTCGAGCCGAGCCATGTCTCGGTCGTCGTGCTGCCCGAATTTCCTCATTCCGATGCCTATACGCCCGGAGAGCACCGGACCCTTACAGGTCGAGGCCGAGCGCTTCCGAGACCGCCGGCTCCGCAGGAGTGTCCTGCTCCTGTCCCTCGATCCGGTCCCGCAGCCGGCCGAGGGCGCGGTGGAGGGCGACTTCGACCGCGTTCGTCTGCAGCCCGAGCACCTCGCCGATGCGCTTCGCGGTCAGGTCGGCGCCGTAGCGCAGCGCGATCAGCTCCTGCTCCCGCTCGTCGAGCGTGGCGAGCGCCGCGGCAAGGCTGAGCCGCCGGACAGAGTCTTCCTCGAGGTCGCCGCGGGAGGCGGTCTCGGGGACATCCGCGACCGGCATCTCGCGGCGCGCCATCGCCTCGGCCAGGCACGTGCGGGCGATGCCGAGTATCCAGGCGACCGGAGCCCCGCGCGCGGGGTCGTAGGTCGCCCGCCCGTGCAGCGCGCGCTCGATCGTCGCGCTCGTGACGTCCTGCGCGTCGGGGCCGTCGCCGATGCGGTAGGCGACGTAGGAATAGACGCGCCGGATCAGCGGCGCGAGATTCTCGAGTGGGTCGCGGCTGCGCGGCATCAACCGCCTCCCCTCCCGGCCGGCGTCTTCCACGAAGCGATCTCCTGGCTGAGGGGATTGAGCCGCGTAGCGGTTGCGAAGGCGCGGCGGCGCTCGGCACCGTTGGTCACAACGGCGAGGTCGAGCCAGATCTCCCAGTCCGTCGAGTCCTTGGCGAGCGCCTGCCGGAAGCTCCTTCGCGCGGCGGCCCGCTCGCCCGCCGCCGCCTGCGCCTGTCCCAGCAACTGCCAAGGCGTCGCGGACCACGGCGCCCAGGTGTGGGCGGTGCGGGCCTCGGCCTCTGCCTTCGCAATGTTGTTCACCGAGGCCGCGCTGTCGCTGGCGGCCATGGCGCGGTTGCCGCGCAGTCCGACGAAGATGCCGATGCCGAGCACGGCCACGACGGCGAGCGCGGTCGCGCGCCACGCCGTTCGAAGCGGCAGCGCCCGTGCCGACGAGGCGCGGGCGGCGGCGAGCATCCCGACGCCGCAGAAGAGCGCGGCCATACCCACGGCGATCAGCTGCCAGTCCCAGTCCACCGCGGCGTGCGCGAGGAAGGCGACGTACGCGCCGGCCGCCGCGGGTACGAGCGTCCGCCTGCGCGCCTTGACCGCTGCGACGAGCGGCGCCGCGAGCGCGAGCACGAGCAGCGCGAGGCCGACCGGGCCGAGCTCGGCGAGCGTCTCGAGATAAAGGTTGTGGACGTTCCTGATCTTGAACTCCTCGGGGCGGTACTCGTTCCAGTAGCGCTCGTACGTCCCGAGTCCGGACCCGAGCCAGGGGTTGGCCTTGTACTCGTGCCAGGCGACCCTCCACTGCGGGATCCGCCCGTCCAGCGAGAGGCTGAAGAGGCGCGCGTTGAGGTTCCCGTTCGTCGTGGTCTTCGGGCCGCCGAGCAGGCTGTGGTAGGCGTTGCGCGCCATTGTGTTCGGCGAGCCGTAGCGGTGCATGACCCCGCCGACACCGGCGGCGAGGCAGAGGACGAGCGCGGCGGCGTATGCGACACGGATTGGCGTGGGAACCTTTAGTCGCCGCTCGAGCAGGGTGAAGACGAGGATCGCAGCCGCGGCCGCCCCGGCCATCCCGAGCAGGAAGGGCAGGAAGTCGGTGTCCTGCGTGCTCCGCCTTCGCGAGCGATCCGCCCATGTGAGCGAGCTGCGTGCCCGAGGCGCGCCAGACGGCGAGCGCCGACCAGGGCGCAAGCACGAGGAGCGCGGTGACGAGCTGGAGCCGCCGCGGGTCGAGCACGACGATGGCGACCACGCCGATGGCGAGCGCGATCCATGCTCCGCGGCTGTACGTGAAGTAGAGGGCGACGACGCAGACGACGGTCGAGGCGGCCGCAACGGCGCGGACCGCGGCATGGCGCGAGCGCGCCGCGAAGCCGAGAGCAAGGAGCGCACCCATCGCGGCCAGCAGGCCGAGTGAGTTCCAGTAACCGACCGGCTGCTCGAGGCGCGAGCCGGCGAACGAGTCGGGGCTTCCGAAGCGCTCGGGAAAGAGGCGCGTCAGCAGCGCGTAGCCGCAGACGACGACGATCGCGGTCCAGACGCCGGCGAGCAGCGCGCGGTACGAATGCGAGCGGACGAGCAGCAGCGCCGCGAAGGCGGCCGCCGCGTACGCGACCGTCCGCTGGGCCTGCAGCAGCGGCTGCGTCGCAGAGGAGCTCCAGGCTGCGGAAGCGACTCCCCACAGTGTCAGCCCGAGCAGCCCGGCGAGCACCGCCGCTCCGAGGCGGTCGATTCGCACCTCCCGCTGCAGGACGATCAGGAGCGCGCTCAGGAACAGCAGGACGAGCGCGGCCCAGTTCCACGCGGTCGGGTAGTAGCCGCCGTCGTCGAAGCCGAGTGTGAGCACGAAGACGAACGCGAGCAGCCACGCCGCCGCCGCGTTTGCGGCCCCGCTCGCGGCCAGCTCGGAGACCCGCGCGCGTAGGGCATCCGGCGCGGGCGTAGCCAGACTCTCGCCGTGGCTCACAGACCGCTCGATCGTTCGCACACCGAGGGCTCCACCGACACAGAGCAGAAGAGACCTTCGCGCACAGCAACCGTTCCGCAGGCGCCACAGGCGGCGCTCGTTTGTTCCATGACTCCTCCGTCAGACAAGCCCGGTGAATCTGATACCCCACTCCAATCGGCGTCGCTTGTCAACTGAGCAAACGAGTTGTCGCGGGGAGGTAGGTCTCGGCCGAGCCCTTTGAATCGAGCGGCTGGCGATATAAGCTCCACCGATTCCCGATTACAAAGTCATACCGTCAGGGAGGGAGCTTCATGACCAAGGGCAAGTTCAGAATGCTGGTGACGGTGCTGGCCGCCGTAGCCGCAGTGACCGCCGTTGTCGCGACGACCGCGTACGGCGGCGCGAAGGCAAAGCCGGTCATCGTGGACGGCACGACCGGCACGGTCGTCAATATCGACCCGGCCAACGAGTACGACTTCGACTCGTTCACCCTCGACCTCAGCCTCTTCCAGGGCCTCTACGGCTTCCCGCACGGTGCGAAGCTCGCGCCGATGCTCGCGACCGGCTGCACGCACTCGGCCAACCTCAAGACCTGGACGTGCAAACTCAGGCACAACGTCCACTTCTCCAACGGAGACCTGATGACGTCGACCGACGTCAAGTACTCGTTCGACCGGGTGCAGGCGATCAAGGGTGACCAGGGCATCTACACCCTGCTCTCCTACCTCTCCAGCACGTCGACGAGCGGGCCGTACACGGTCGTCTTCCATCTCAACAGTCCGTTCTCGATCTGGCCGACCATCCTTGCGACGAACGCCGGCTACGTCGTTGACCACAACACGTTCCCGTCGAACTCGATCCTGGCCAACACGGACACGGCGCATTTGATCGGCACCGGGCCGTACAAGTTGACCACCTATACGCCGGGGCAGCAGGCCGTGTTGTCCCCGAACACGCACTACTGGGGTTCGGCCCCGGCCAACGGCGGCGTGATCATCAAGTACTACTCGAGCTCCTCGACGATGAAGCTCGATCTCGAGCAGGGAAATATCGACATGGCGTTCCGGACCTTCGCGCCGACCGAGCTCACTGCAATGAGCCATGAGAGCTCGCTCGTCGTCCACCGGGGCCACGGCGTGGACATCCGCTACCTCGTCTTCAACGTTAAGCGGGCGCCGTACAACAACATCCACGTCCGGCGGGCGATCGCGTACCTCATGCCGCGGGCGACGATCGCGAAGCGCGTCTACCACGGCTTGGTGACCCCGCTCTATTCCATGGTGCCGAAGGGTCTGGCCGGCCAGTACGACGCGTACAAGACGATGTACGGGGCCAGCCCCAACCTCGCCAAGGCGAAGGCGGAGATGAAGGGCTTCAAGAAGCCGCTGGCGATCACGCTGTGGTACACGCCGTCGCACTACGGCGCCGCCTCGGCGGACGAGTACACCGAGATCCAGCGCGCACTCAACGCGTCGGGGCTCTTCAACGTGACGCTCAAGACCGCCGAGTGGGCGACGTACGCCGGCAACCTCGGCAACGTGTACGGGGGGTTCCAGCTCGGCTGGTTCCCGGACTACCCGGACGCCGACGACTACACCGTCAGCTTCTACCAGACCGGCTCGTTCTATACGAACGGCTACAGCAGTCCTAAGATGGACTCGCTGATTGCCAAGGAGCGGGCTGCGAAGACCGAGACCGCTCGCGAGGGGTTCCTCAAGCAGATGCAGATCCTCGGTGCGAAGGATCTGCCGACCATCCCGTACTGGCAGGGCAGCATGGTGGCCGTGAGCCGCAAGAACGTCCAGGGCATCAATTCGACGCTCGACGCCGCGTACTACATGCGGTTCTGGCTCATCTCGAAGTAAGAGACCTCGTAGACAGGAGAGGCGCCCCGCGCGGGGCGCCTCTCCTGCAACACTGATGCGCCTGTGACCGGCACCTCGCTCAGGACCTACCTCATCACGCGGCTCCTCCTCGTCGTGCCGATGGTGCTGATTCTCCTGACATTCGTCTTCCTGCTCATGCGGGTCGCGCCGGGCAATCCGATCGAAGCCGCGCTCGGTGGTCACGCCCCACCCGCGGTGGTCAATCAGATCACGCACCGCCTCGGCTACGACAAGCCGCTTCTGACCCAGTACCTCGACTACCTCGGGAACATCGCCCGCGGCAACTTCGGGACGACGACCACCGACAACCGCCCCGTCACGCAGATCATCGAGCAGAACGGCGCCGCGACCCTCGAGCTGACGTTCTTCGCGATGTTTGTAGCGATCTTCGTCGGCGTCGCGTTCGGCCTCGTGGCCGGACGCCACCGCGACACCCCGGTCGACGTCTTCGCCCGGTTCTTTGCGATCACCATCTACGCGATGCCGGCTTTCTTTCTCGGACTGATGGCCCAGCTCGGCTTCGGTGTCTGGCTCGAACTGGCTGCCGACCTCCGGCCAGGCGAGCCCCATCACCCAGGCGTTTCTCCCAACGCACACGAACATCCTCTTCGTCGACGCGATCTGGGACGGAAACTGGTCCGCTCTGAAGGACGTCTCGTTGCACCTGATCCTCCCCGCGATGACGCTCGGTCTCATCACGGCGGGCATTTTCATCCGCCTCGTCCGCGTCAACGTCATCCGCGCGCTGCATGACGACTACATCGAGGCGGCGCGAGCGCGGGGAATCGGGGAACGCCGCGTCGTCTACATCCACGCCTTCAAGAACGCTCTCGTTCCCGTGATCACGATCGTTGGTCTCAGCCTCGCAACCCTGCTCGGCGGCGTCGTGCTCACCGAGACGACGTTCAACTGGCCGGGCATCGGCCACGAGCTCGTGTACTACCTCGAGAATCGGGACTACACCGGAGTGCAGGGGATCATGGTCTTCTTCGCCCTCATCGTCGTCGCAGTGAGCATCCTCGTCGACCTCCTCAACGCGTTCGTCGACCCGAGGATCCGTTACTGATGTCGGCCCTCGGCCGTGCGACGAAGCCGCTTCGCGAGGCGAGCGGCACCGCGCGCGTAATGTTCTGGACCGGGATCGGGATCACGTCCTTCTTCATCTTTCTCGCACTCTTCGCGCGATTCGTCGCGCCGTATGGCTTCACGCAGTACACGTCGGGTGGGGTGCGGTTCCCGCAGCTCGGCCACCCGTCGGGGGCGCATTGGATGGGAACGACGGTGCAGTCGGACGACGTGATGTCGCGCGTCATCTACGGGGCGCAGACCGAGCTCGAGGTCGTCCTCATCGCACTCGTGATTGCGCTCAGCGTCGGGGTCCCGCTCGGCCTCATGTCGGGGTATTACGGCGGGCCGCTCGACCGCATGCTCGTGGTGGTCATGGACGCGCTCTTCGCCTTCCCGTTTCTCCTCATCGCGATCGTGATTGCGTTCTTGCTCTCGAGCTCGAGCTCGAGCAACGGCAGCGGCATCTTCACGGCGGCAATCGCGATCACGGCCGCGTACGTGCCGCTCTACTTCCGCGTCGTCCGCAACCACGTGGTCGCGTTGCGAGAGGAGTCATACGTCGACGCTGCGCGCGCGCTCGGGGCGCGCCCGCGAACCGTGATCCGCAAGTACGTCTTCTTCAACGTCGTGCAGAACGTGCCGCCGATAGCGACGCTCAACGCTGCCGACGCGATACTCCTGCTCGCCGCGCTCGGATTCCTCGGTTACGGGATCCAGCCGACGCAGGGCGCGGAGTGGGGGTACGACGTCTCGCGCGCGACGTCGGACGCCGCGTCGGGGATCTGGTGGACGGGCCTCTTCCCGGGTCTCGCGATCGTCCTCCTCGTCACCGGCCTGACGCTCATCGGTGAGGGCCTGAACGAGACGATCAACCCGGTGCTCCGCCGCCGGCGCTTCGCCCCGTTCACGTTCGAGCCCGCGCCGGCCGCCGCCGCGGAGCAGGAGAAGCAGGAGACGTGAGCGATGCGATCCTTCAGGTCCGCGACCTTCGCGTCTACTACGCGACGCCGGGGAAGCCGGTGCGAGCCGTCGACGGCGTCACGCTCGATATCGGCGAGAGCGAGGTCGTCGGCCTCGTCGGCGAGTCGGGTTGCGGGAAGTCGACGCTCGGTCGCGGCATCCTCGGCCTTCTGCCCGAAGGCGCGCGCGCCGACGGCGAGGTGCTCTACGACGGACAGAACCTCGTCACGCTTCCGCAGAAGACGCTCCGGCGGATGCGCGGCCCGGATCTCGGACTGATCTTCCAGGAGCCGATGACGCGGCTCAATCCGCTGCTCCGCATCTCCGACCACTTCACGGAGACGCTCGAGCAGCACGAGCCGAACCTCACCGACGCCGAGATTCGCCGCCGTTCGCTCGAGACGCTCGGGCGGATGGGGATCCCGCCGACGCGTTTCCGCCAGTACCCGCACGAGTTCTCGGGCGGCATGAGGCAGCGGATCATGATCGCCCTCGCGCTCGTCCTGCGTCCCAAGCTCCTCGTCGCCGACGAGCCGACGACCTCGCTCGACGTGATCGTCGAAGGCCAGATCCTCGCGCTCCTCGCCGACCTCAAGAACAACTTCGGGACCGCGCTCCTCCTCATCACGCACAACCTCGGAATCGTCGCCGAGTCGTGCGATCGAATGGCCGTGATGTACGCCGGACGCATCGCGGAGGACGGCCCGGCGCGCGACGTGTTCGCAGACCCTGCGCATCCATACACGCGTGAGCTTCTTCGCTCGACGATCTCGCTCGACACGACGGCTCTGCACTCGATTCCCGGCGCTCCGCCGAACCTCATCGACCCGCCCGCCGGCTGCCGGTTCAACCCGCGCTGCCCGAGCGCGACGGCGGTCTGCGCCCAGCTCGAGCCCGTCGAGCAGCATCCCGGTCGAGGGCAGCGTGTCTTCTGCTGGCTCCACGGGCCGAGCGAGCTGATCCCACCGGGCGGCGATGCCCCGCTCGAGCGCGCGGCAATCGGGGTCGCGGATGAATCCTGAGCCGCTCGTCTCGATCAAGAACCTCCGGACGTACTACTCGATCCGCGGCAGCTTCGTAGACCGGCTCGTCGGTCGCGAGGCGGGGACGGTGCGCGCGGTCGACGACGTCACGCTCGACGTTCGCAAGGGCGAGGTGCTCGGCCTCGTCGGTGAGTCGGGCAGCGGCAAGACGACTCTCGGCCGCACGCTCCTCGGTCTCGTCCGCGCGACCTCCGGCTCGATCGAGTTCGAGGGCCAGGAGATCACAGGTCTCCGCGAACGCGACTTCAGAGCCCTCCGGAGGCGCATGCAGGTCGTCTTCCAGGACCCGCACGCGTCGCTCAATCCGGCGATGACGATCGGCCAAGCGGTTGGCCATCCGCATCGAGATCCACGGGCTCGACAAGAATCGCGACAGCGTTCGCGCCCGCGTCTCGCAGATTCTCGAGACGGTCGGGCTTGCGCCCGCGGAGCAGTACCTCGACAAGTACCCGTCCGATCTCTCGGGCGGCCAGAAGCAGCGGGCGGTGATCGCGCGCGCGATCATCCTCAACCCGGTGTTGCTCGTCGCGGACGAACCCGTGTCGATGCTCGACATGAGCGTCCGGGCCAAGATCCTCGAGCTCATGCTCGCGCTCAAGCGCGACTTCGACCTCACGTACCTCTACGTGACGCACGATCTTGCGACGGCGAAGTTCTTCTGCGACCGGATCGCGATCATGTATCTCGGGCGTATCGTCGAGATCGGTCCTGCGGAGTCGATCTACTCCGACCCGAAGCACCCGTATACGCAGGCTCTCCTTCGGGCGATACCCGAGCCGGACCCCGAGCGCTCCGTGCCGCGCGACCTTCCGCGTGGCGAGGTGCCGGACGCCGCGTCCCCGCCGCTCGGGTGCGCCTTCCATCCGCGGTGCTCGCGCGCGTTCGAGCCGTGCGGGTGGGAGTCGCGCGACCTGCGAGACCTGCTCGAGCGGCGCTGGGCGAACGCAGCCGGTGACACCGACGCGGTGGAGACCGAGCAGCGGCTCCTCGGAGATCTCGACGCTCTCCGCGTCCCGTCGCCAGAGGTGCGCTGGACTCCTCCGAAGGGAGTCACCGCAGAGGAGACGGTCGCGCTGCTCGAACGCATACGCGCCGACGAGCCCGACGAGCGGCTGTGGCAGGGAGTCGAGAATCTCAGCGCGGAGAACGGCCGCGTGCGGCTCGACTTCCACCGCCCGCGAGACCCGCAACTCGAGCCCGACGGCGCGGTCGAAGTGGCATGCCACCTGTACCACCCGCCCGGGTAGCTGGTGAGGAGCGCCGAGAGCCGTCCTCACGCGGACGCGTTGAAAGCGAGCAACTCGGGTCCGTGCTCGCGCAGCCAGTCGCGCTGCGTGCGCCACTGCGGGCGGCGCTCCTCGACGAGCGCCCAGAAGCGCCGCGAGTGGTTGGGCTCGCGCAGATGGCAGACCTCGTGCACGACCACGTAGTCGAGCACCTCGGCCGGTGCCAGCACGAGCCGCCAGTTGAAGGAGAGCGTGCCGCGGGGCGAGCAGGAGCCCCAGAGCGTGCGCTGGCCTCCGATCCGGATGCGCCGGTACTCGACCCCGAGCGCCCGCGCCTCCTCGGCGGCGAGAGCCGAAACGCGCTCGCGGGCGGCAGTCCGGGCCTCCGACTCGCTGACCGCGACCCCTGCCAGTCCCAGCCGCGGCACCTGGCGCCGGCGCTGCTGCTCGATCCAGGCCTGCTTGTCGCGAAGCACTCGCGCCACCTCAGCCCGGCTCATCGAGCGCGGCACGGTGAGCCGTGCCGGCTCGCCCCAGGGCACCTCGAGCCGCCAACGCCGCGCCCGTGGCGAGCGCCGCACCTCGACTCCATTCACGCTGGTTCGAGCTCGGCGTCGCGGCGGACGAGCGCGGCGTAGCGGCCGCCGGCTGCGAGGAGCTCCTCGTGGCGGCCGCGCTCGGCGACTTGGCCGCGGTCGAGGACGACGATCTGCTCGGCGTCCCTGACCGTCGAGAGTCTGTGTGCGATCGCGATCGTCGTCCGTCCCTCCGCCAGCCGGTCGAGCGCTTCTTGCACGAGGCGCTCGGTCTCGGTGTCGAGCGACGACGTGGCCTCGTCGAGGACGAGGATCGGCGGGTTGCGGAGGATCGTGCGCGCGATCGCGATCCGCTGCTTCTCACCGCCGGAGAAGCGGTAGCCGCGCTCGCCGACGGTCGTGTCGTAGCCGTCCGGGAGGGCGGCGATCACGTGGTGGATCCGGGCCGCCTCGGCGGCCGCGTACAGCTCGTCGTCGGTCGCAGCGGGCTTGGCGAAGCGGAGGTTCTCGCGTACCGAGGCGTGGAAGAGGTACGGGTCCTGTGAGACGACGCCGACGAGGCTGGCGAGCGCGGCGAAGCTGAGGTCGCGCACGTCGACGCCGTCGATCGAGACGAAGCCTCGGTCGACGTCGTAGAGGCGCGCCGTGAGGTAGCCGAGGGTCGTCTTCCCGGAGCCGGTCTCGCCGACGAGCGCGGTCGTCGTCCCGGCGGGAACGGTGAAGCTGACGTCCTGCAGCGTCCAGGCGTCGTCGCTGTAGCGGAACCAGACGCGGTCGAAGACGACGTCGCCCGCGTGCGCCGACCGTGACGGGGTTCTCCCGCTCGGCGATGTCGACGGGCGTGTCGAGGTACTCGAAGATCCGGTCGAAGAGCGCGAGCGACGTCTGGATGTCGAGGCCGACGCCGAGCAGCGAGCCGACCGGGAAGAAGAGCCGCGTCTGCAGCGTGGTGAAGGCGACGATCGTCGCGATCGAGATCGTGCTGCTGAGGACGGTGCCGCCGAGCCAGTAGACCGCCGCCGGCATGATCGAGAAGCTCGTCTGGATCGAGGCCATCACCCAGCGTCCCGCCATCCGCTGCTTGACCTCGAGATCGGCAAGGCGAAGCGACTCGCCCTCGAAACGGTCGGCGAGCTCGTCGCCGCGGCCCATCGTCTTCCCGAGCAGGATCCCGCTGACCGAGAGCGACTCCTGCACGATGCTCGAGATGTCGGCGAGCGACTCCTGCGTCGTCTTCGCGATCCGTCGCCGCTCGTTTCCCACCCGGCGCGTCAGCACCGCGAACAACGGGATCAGCGCGAACGCGAACAGCGCGAGCTGCCAGCTCAGAACGAGCATGCCGATCATCGTCGCGACGACCGTCGTCACGCTCGAGGTGATGTTCGTGGCCGTGTTGGTGACGACGTTCTGGACGCCGCCGATGTCGTTGTTGATCCGCGACTGCACCTCGCCGGTGCGCGTGCGCGTGAAGAAGGCGAGCGAGAGGCGCTGCAGATGGCGGAAGACGGAGGCGCGCAGGTCGTGCATGACGCGCTGACCGACCTGGTTCGACAGCAGCGTCTGGATCACGCCGAGGATGCCGGCGACGATCGCGATCACGATCATCGCGGCCGCGTTGACGGAGACGGCGCGCGTGTCGTGCGCCTCGATCGCGATCGAGGATGCGCCGGAGCAGGAACGCCGGCAGCACGCCCAGTCCGGCGCTTACGACGATCAGTGCGAGCAGCCCCGACAGCCGCCGCCAGTACGGCTTGAACAGCCGGCCGATCCGCCGCATGTTCGCGCGCCGCACCTCAGGATCGGCAGGCCGCTCGGGCGGAGCCTCTCCGCGGTCGTGGAAGAAGTTCCCCATCAGCGCCCTACGGCCAGCGAATCAACGCGCAACTCTCACCTGGGCCAGGGTACGGCACACCTTTGGTCGTGGCTGACCGTCTACGCGGCCGAGCGGAGGAGCGCGTCGATGACCCGAGCCTGCCCGACCGCGTCGGCGCGGCCGAGTAGCGGCTCGGCGTCGCCCTCGATCGCGGCGGCGAAGTTCGCGAGCTGCCGACGGTACGGATCCTCCGGCTCGACCCGGTGCTCGGTCCCGTTCAGGATCACCCTCGACTCGCGTGCGTGCCACGGGTCGGGAGCGCGCAGCTCCCCCTCCGCGCCGCGAACCACGATCACCCGTTCGTCGTGGCGGAAGCCGCACTGGAACGTCCCGAGCACCTCGCCGCTGCTTCAGCACACCGGCGAACCCCCAGTCGACGCCGCCGCGGCCGAGCACCTGCGCGCCGTGGATCCGGTCGGGCTCGCCGGCGATCAGCCGGAGCGCGCTCACGCAGTAGCAGCCGAGGTCGAGCAGCGCGCCGCCGCCGAGCGAAGGGACAAGGCGCACGTCGGCGTCCTCGCGCCACCACCGAAACGAGAACGCAGCGTGCACCGAGTGGAGAGGACCGAGCTGCGGCAGGAGCTCGAGCATGAGCGCCGTCTGCGGCGCGTGGCGCCACATGAACGCCTCCATGAGCACGAGCCCGCGCCGCTCTGCCTCGTTCCAGGCCGTCTCCGCCTCCTCAGGATTGCGCGTGTACGGCTTCTCGCAGAGCACGTGCTTGCCGGCCGCGAGCGCCCGCATCGTCCACTCGTGGTGGAGTGCGTTCGGGAGTGCGATCACGACTGCGTCGAGCTCGGGGTCGCCGAGGAGCGCGTCGTACGAGTCGTGGACGCGCTCGATGCCGTGCTCGTGAGCGAACGCCTCCGCTTTCGCCGGGTCGCGGGAAGCGACGGCGACGACGGAGCATGTCTCGCCGGCGGCGGCGAGGTGGGCCCGGTGGATGTCCGCCGTGGAGAGGAGACCGAGGCGGATCATCCCCACGAGCTCTCAGTCATCGGCCGGAGCGCGGTCTCGAGGATGCGGAGGTGGCGCGGGCGCTCGAGCGCGAACACGACGACCTCCGCCACGTCTTCCGCGGTCATCATTCCCGGGAGCACGTCGGGCGTGCGGCCGCGGCCCTCCTCGAGCGCGAAGTCCGTCGCGACGCCGCCGGGGCAGATGTTCGTGCACCGAATGCCCTGCTCGCGCAACTCGTGGTCGAGCGCCCGCGTCAGCCCGACCTGGCCGAACTTCGACGCGCTGTAGACGGCCTCGTAGGGGAGGCCGCGCCGGCCCGCCTCGGAGGCGAGAGTGATGACGTCGCCCTCGCGTCCGAGCATGTACGGGAGCGCAGCGCGAATCGCGTACACCGTGCCGCGCAGGTTCACATCGAGCATCTCGTCGAGGTGCTCGCGGGACAGCCCGAGGAACGGGCCGTACGCGCCCACGCCGGCGTTCGGCAGCACGATGTCGATCCCGCCGAAGCGCTCGGCGGTAGCGGCGCAGAGGCGCTCGAGCGCGTCGAGGTCGCGTACGTCACACGGCATCGCGACGACGCCCGGCAGTCCGAGGTCGTCGCCGCTCCGCGATGCGAGGCCGAGGTTCACGCCGCGTGCGTGGAGCTGGCGTGCGACGGCGGCGCCGATGCCGCGGCTCGCTCCGGTGATCACTGCGGTCTTGCCTTCCAGGCTCATGGGATCTCCTTCAAGGTCGGGTATAGCGCGCGGAAGCGTTCGTAGCCGGGCTCGTAGTCCCAGACCGGCTCCACGGTGTCGCGGGTGCGGACGCACCGGGCGACCGCATCGTCCGCGTCGGCGAACACTCCGGCGCGGATGCCGGCGAGGAGCGCAGCGCCGAACGCCGAGCCCGCGTCCGACTCCGTCCGCTCGAGCGGCAGACGCAGCGCGGAGGCGACGATACGCAACCACACCTCGCTCCGCGCGCCGCCACCCGAGACACGTCCGACCTGCGGCTCGACGCCGAGCGACCGGAGAAGCTCGAGCGAGTCGCGCAGCCCGAAGGCGACGCCCTCGAGCATCGCCCGCCAGAGCGCGCCGCGGTCGTGCCTCGCCGACAGGCCCGTGAACGCGCCTCTGACGTCCGGATCGGGGTAAGGAGTCCGCTCGCCGGCGAGATACGGCGCGAAGAGCAGTCCCTCGCAGCCGGGTGGCCACTTCGCAGCCTCCTCGTCGAGCACGCGGAGGTCGGCGCGAAGGACGGAGCGAAGCCAGGTCGCCGAGCCGGCGGCGGAAAGCATCACTCCCATCGCATGCCAGCGGCCGGGAACGGCATGGCAGAACGTGTGCACGCGCGCCTCCGGGTCGGGCGCGTAGCCCGGGAGCACGGCGAAGACGACGCCCGAGGTGCCGAGGACGACGGAGACCGTGCCGGGGGCTACGACGCCGCCTCCGAGCGCGGCCGCCGCCTGGTCGCCGGCGCTGCCGGCCTCCGTCGACTCGGAGACCGGCGGCAGCCACTCGCGCGGCATGCCGAGCGCCTCGCAGATCTCCTCGGACCAGCGGCGGTTGGCGACGTCGAACCAGAGCGTCCCCGACGCGTCGGCGGCGTCGGTCGCCCACGTGCCGTCGAGCCGGAGACGGATGTAGTCCTTCGGGAGCAGGACGCGGCGGACGCGGGCGTACGCGTCGGGCTCGTGACGGCGCACCCAGAGCAGCTTCGGCGCCGTGAAGCCGGGCAGCGCGCGGTTTCCCGTCAGCTCGACGAGCCTCTCGAGCCCGAGCGTCTCCTCGATCGCGGCACACTCCGCGGCGGCTCGCTGGTCGTTCCAGAGGATCGCAGGCCTGATCACGCGGTCGTCCGCGTCGAGGAGGACGAGCCCATGCATCTGGCCGGAGAGCCCGATCGGCCCCTCCGGCAGACGCCCGAGCACCGCCCGCGCGGCCTGCCACCAGTCCTCCGGATCCTGCTCGGCCCAGCCGGGCCTCGGCGTCGAGAGCCGATACGCCTCCTCGGCGGACGCGACGATCGCGCCGTCGTGGTCGATCGCGATCCCCTTGACGCCGGTCGTCCCGACGTCGATCCCGAGCAGGACGTCAGGCACCGAGGGCCGCGAAGACGAGTTCGTGTGCGCGAACCGCGTCCTTCGCGGCCTGCGCCTCCCGCAACGCGTCGCCGTCGAGCCGCCGCGCGACCTCCTCGATGAAGTGCCACGCGAGAACCGAGCGCCGGACGGCGCCGACCGCATCCTCCGTGTACGGGTAGAGGTCGAAGCCCAGCCGCTCGCCGTGCTCGCCGTAGCCGGCGCGGTGGAGCTCGACCGCGAGCTCGAGCGTCTCCATGAACGCGGTCGCACCGACCATGTTGTCGTCGTCGAAGGTGCCCCAGCCGGAGTTCGCGTGCTGATGGCCGAGCAGCCCTTCCGCCGCGAGCAGCGCGGCGTACTCCGCGAGGTTCTCGCCGTTCATGATCAGGTGCTGCCAGTCCATGTTGACCTTGACGTTGTCGATCCCCCGGC
Organism: uncultured Actinomycetes bacterium; assembly: GCA_963767525.1. Taxonomy (GTDB): domain Bacteria; phylum Actinomycetota; class Thermoleophilia; order Gaiellales; family Gaiellaceae; genus Palsa-739. The sequence continues at coordinate 83,122 of CAVYEH010000001.1, read as the reverse complement.
CGCGCAGAGTGTGGACGACGTGCAGCGTCATCCCGACGTTCCGCATCAGGATCTTCATCGCCGGCTCCGAGTTCTTGTGCTCGAGCAGGACGGTGACCCCGCGGCCGCGCGCGTGCTCCGCAACCTCGGCCATGGCGTCGAGGAACCGCGCCCACGACTCCGCGTACGGCGTCTGGAACGGGTAGTTGTAGCCCTCGATCCCGGGCCAGAGGATGAGGTGCGCCCCGGTCTCGGCGGCGAGATCGGCCGCCGCGAAGCTCAGCCGCAGCGCCTCCGCACGCACCGCGTCGTCGAGCGCGCAGAAGCCGCCGCGCTGGAAGCGGGAGTCGAGGTGGAGGCCGCTGCAGACGCACGCGATGCCGTGGCCGTCGAGCGCCTCCCGTACCTCGTCGAGATTCTTCTCCGAGAGCTCCTGCGGATAGTGGAACTCGTAGTCGTCGATCAGCTCGCCGAGCCCTTCGACAGCCGTTCGCACCTTCTCCGCTGTGGAGATGCCGGCGAGCTCCGGCTTGTAGCCGCCCGGATTGAACCGCGTGGCCATGCTGCCGAACGCCCAGATACCGAGACTCGTGTTCATGACGCCTCCCTTATCCAATCAACCCTGGCCCGCAGCGGAGCGCCCGCGGCGCGCCAGAGCGTCGATCGTCACGAAGAGCAGCAGGATCGCGCCTTCGACGATCAACTTCGCATACGGTGGCTGGCCGGTGAGATCGAGGCCGTTCGCGACGCTGCCGATCACAAGAGCGCCGAGCAGCGCCGACCAGACGCTGCCGCGGCCGCCGAACAGGCTCGTGCCGCCGATCACCGCGGCGGCGATCGCCTCGAGCGTGAGCTGGCCCGGGTCGATCGCCTGGCTCGCCGCCGCGAGCCGCGACGTCTGGATCAGCCCCGCGATTGCGGCGAGAAGCGAGCAGAGCGAGAAGACGGCGATGCGGACGGCGGTGATGTTGACCCCGGCGCGTCGCGCCGCCTCCGGGTTGCCTCCGATCGCGTAGATGTAGCGGCCGAACTCGGTTCGCGTCGTGATCCAGGCGAAGACCATTACGAGGCCGAGGAGCATCACTCCGGGGGTGGGAACGCCCTTGTTGATGAAGATCGCGTTGCCGAACACCCAGACGTTGTCGAGGCTGCCGTTGAGGATCGCGACGATCAGGAACGCGAGCGCGGCGACGAACACCGTCCGGACGGCGACGACGGCGAGCGGCTTCGCGGGCAGTCCGGCACGCCGGCGGCGAACCTGCTCCTGGAGCCGCGTGACCGCGTAGAGGACGGACATCGCGGCCGCGAGCGCCCACCCCCAGGCCGCCGGGAGCGTCGTCGTGGCGATCGCCCCGATGCGAGGGTCGATGACATTGATCGTGCCGCTCGTGCCGAGCACCCACTGCTGCGCTCCCTGCCAGATGAGCAGTCCGGCGAGCGTCACGACGAACGACGGGACGCCGACGACCGCGAACCAGAACCCCTGGAACACGCCGATCACGGCCCCTACGGCGAGCATCAACGCAACCGACCAGTACCACGGCCAGCCGTGGTTGACGAGTGTGGCACCGAGCACGGCCGAGCAGAGGATCGAGACGGATCCGACCGAGAGGTCGATTTCGCTCATCAGCAGCACGAGCGTGATTCCCACGGCGAGCGTGCCCGTCACGCCGATCTGGAGCACGAGGTTGGAGATGTTCCGCGCGGAGAGGAACGCCGGCTGCTGGCTCTGGAAGTAGATCCAGATCGCCGCCAGCCCGAGCAGCGCGGGCGCGTGTCCGAGTTCTCCTTGGCGGATCCGCCCCCACGTGTAGGCGCCAACGGTGCGTGCTCCACCGCCGGTGCCGCGGGCGTTGCCGGCGGCGGTGCTCATGCGGTGCTCTCCTGCCGCGCACCCGTGATCGCCGAGACGACGTCCTCGGGGCGTCGTTCCCTCGTGCGCGAACGTCGCGACGCGGCGACCGAGCCGCAGCACGATGATCCGGTCGGCGACCTCGAAGACCTCGTGCAGGTTGTGCGTGATCACGACGACGCCGAGACCCTGCTCGCGCAGGCGCTGGATGAGCGCAAGCACTTGCGCCGTCTGCGCGACGCCGAGCGCGGCCGTCGGCTCGTCGAGGATGACCACCTTCGCGTGCCACATCACGGCACGCGAGATGGCGACCGATTGGCGCTGGCCACCGGAGAGCGAGACGACCCGCTGCCGCACGCTCGGGATGGTTGTCACGTGCAGCGTCTCGAGCACCTCGAGGGCGCGCTTCTCCATCGAAAGCTCCGACAGCGGCCCGAGCAGCCGCGGGTGCGTTCCCTCGCGGCCGAGGAACATGTTCGCGACGACGTGGAGGTTGTCGCAGAGGGCGAGATCCTGGTAGACGGTCTCGATCCCGAGTCTGGTCGCGTCACTCGGCGCGTGGATCCGAGCCTCTTCCCCCTCGACGAGAATCGTTCCGGTCTCGGGGACGTGCGCTCCGGAGATGCACTTGATCAGCGTGGACTTACCGGCGCCGTTGTCACCGACGAGCGCTACCACCTCGCCGGCGTAGACCTCGAAGTCGACGTCCGTGAGCGCCTCCACGGCTCCGAACCGCTTCGAGACGCCGCGCAACTCGAGCAGCGGTGTCCGGGCAGGCGAGGGGGCGGCGGTCGTGCCGCCCCCTTCGCCGTTGAGTTCATCCGGCAGCGTCTGCTCCTACTTGCAGATGCTGACTTTCGGCATGCCGTTGCACACGGCCGACAGGCCGCCGAGCTGGCTCGCGATCCACCCGTTGCTCACGAGCTTGCTCAGGTTCGCCTTGCTGATCCCGACGACGGGCAGGTACACGGACGGGATGTTCTTCGTCCCGACCTTGATCGTGCCGTTGATGTTCGTGGGCTTCTTGCCCTTGAGGATCGCGGCGGTGATCTTCGCTGCCGCCGGCGCCTGGAGCCGGAAGTCCTTGAACGCGGTCACGCCCTGGTAGCCCAGGATGATGTTCTGCACGCCCTCGAGCGAGGCGTCCTGGCCGGTGGTCGGCACCTTGCCCTGCAGGTGCTGTCCCTTGAGGGCGGCGATGATGCCGCCGGCCATGCCGTCGTTCGCCGAGACGACACCGTTCACCTTGTTGTTCGTCTTCGTCAGGATCTGCTCCATCTCGGTCTGAGCGGTGGTTGGATCCCAACCGGGCGTCCACTGCTCGCCCACGAGCTTGAAGTGGTGCGACTTGAAGCTCGGATTGAGGACCTTGTGGATCCCCGTGTGCACGAAGTGCGCATTCGCGTCGGTCGGCGATCCGTTGATGATCGCGATCTTGGCGCCGGCCTTCATATGCGCCTTCATCCAGCCCGCCTCGACCTTGCCGACGGTCACGCTGTCGAACGAGACGTAGTAGGCGAGCTTCGGGTTGTTGATCAGGCGGTCGTAGGCGATCACCTTCGCGCCTTGCTGCGCCGCCTCGTTCACGACCGTGGCGAAGGAGTTGCCGTCAACCGCGGCGACCACCAGCACCTTCGCACCCTTCGCAAGCTCGGCCTCGGCCTGAGTCTGCTGCGTGCTCGGACTGTTGAGCGCGTTGAGGCTGTCGACCGTGGCGTTGGGTACGAGCTTCTTGAGCGCCGAGATGAAGAGCGGTCTATCGCTCTGCTCCCAGCGCGGCGTCACGTTCTCCGGCCACAGCACGGCAACGAGCGGACCCGCGTTCGCCTGAGCCACGCGGGCCGGCGAGCTTTTGGCGCTCACCGACCCTGTTACCGCAAGTGCGCAGATCGCGGAAACCAGAACGACGACGCCCAGCACCCGCGATCTAGGCCTTAGTGCATTCATCTTCTTCTCCCTTCCTCCGGTGGCGGACAGACAGACAGTCCGCCGGGCATCCGCCCGGCGTCATCGGCAACTCTGCGGATCGCCCTCACGGGAAAGCCGTCGCTGCGATGAAAAATGCGTCCGTCCTCCTCCTTTGCAGTCATGACCCCGTTGTGGTGGTACTGCCAAGACCTCCGATCCCGGCCAGGCCGACCGAGCGGAAGCGTTCCGTGTCACCGATCACCAGGGCGAGCGCGCCGAGTATCTCGGCACGGTCGCCGAGCACACCTCCCTTCACTTCGAGCGCCTCGACGACTGCCGGAAGCGCATAGCGGTGCAATGACTCCGTGATCCCGTCGAGCAGCGGCTGGGCGGCGGCTGCGAGGTCGCCGCCGACGATGACGGCCGCGGGGCTGAGTGTGTTGCAGGCTCCCGCCACGACCCGGCCGATCTCGCGGCCTGCGTCGCCGAGGACGCGACGCGGCGCGAGCTCTCCGGCCTCGAGGAACTCGACGAGCTGGCCCACGCCGAGCTCCCCGTAGGCCGGCCGGAGGAGGGCGAGCACGGCCTCCGTCGAGGCGACGGTCTCGAGGCAGCCGCGATTACCGCAACGGCAGACGGGGCCGTCGTTCCTGACATGGACGTGTCCGAGCTCGCCGGCGAGGCCCGTAACGCCGCGGTGGACGCGGCCGTCGATGACCACACCGGCGCCGATCCCGGACGAGATCATGAGGTAGAGAACGTCCGTAAGCCCGCGGCCCGCGCCGAAGGTGACCTCCGCGAGCGCGCCGAGGTTCGCGTCGTTGTCGACGTTCGCCTCGAGCCCCAGCCGCCGGGAGAGCTCCTCGCGGGCGTTGATCCCGCTCCAGCTCGGCAAGATCAGGGTGCTGCCGACCGTCCCGTCGCGCTGAACCGGCGCCGAGAGCGCGGCGCCGACGCCGACGACCTTCGCACGATCGACGCCCGATTCGTCGAGCACGGCCTCGACGAGCTCGACGGCGGCGTCGAGGGCCTCGTCCGCCTCGTGGTCGACGTCGAGTGCGACATCTCGCTCGGCAAGAACCGTCGAGGCGAGGTCGGCCACGCCGACGCGCAGCCGCCGGTGGTGGAAGTGGATTCCCACGACCACGCCGACGGCGAGATCGAGCCGAAGCACGCCGGAGGGGCGGCCGCGCCCGGTCGGCTCCTGTGGTGCGTCCTCCACGACGATCCCGGCTGAGCTCAGCCCGGCGACGAGCGACGCGACCGTCGTCCGGGAGAGGCCGGTGATGCGAGCGAGGTCGCTGCGACTCGCAGTGCCGCTGTGGCGGAGCGCGTCGAGCACCCGGAGACGGTTCATCCCCCGAAGCCCTTCGAGTGAGCCCTCGGTCACGACTGCAAGCGTGCACCTCTAGGGAGGTTTTGTCAAGGCTTCGGACAAATTATGTCGCCGCGACGTCCTATTTCCGCCAGAGCAGGGAGTAAATCCTGGCCTGGCGCGCCGTCTCAGCCCTTCGCTTGGACTTTGGCCCAAGCGCGGGACGCCGTGAGCGCACGTCCGGGAAAGTCCCGGTTCCCCTCGGCGCTGCGGCGTGTTATGACCTCGCTGTACACGGACCGAGGGGAGAGGAACGATGAAGAAGCTCGCAGTTGCAGCGGCGTTTGTCGCGCTGGTGCTGATTCCTTCCGCCGCAGCCAGCAACACGCCGAATCCGGCGTCGGTGACGATCGCAGGCGACCTGCAGTCGGAAATCGGCTGCGCGGCCGACTGGGACCCGACGTGCGCCGCGACACACATGACGTACGACGCGAACGACGACGTCTGGCAGGGCACGTGGACTGTGCCTGCCGGCAGTTTTCAATACAAGGCTGCCCTGAACGACGCCTGGGACGAGAACTACGGCCTCCACGCCACGCTGGGCGGCGCGAACATCCCGCTGTCGCTCCCGTCCTCGACGCCCGTCAAGTTCTACTACGACCACAAGTCGCACTGGATCACCGACAACGTGAGCTCGGTGATCGCGACCGTGCCCGGAAGCTTCCAGGCCGCGCTCGGCTGCCCGGGCGACTGGCAACCCGACTGCCTGCGCTCGTGGCTGCAGGATCCGGACGGCGACGGCGTCTACACGTTCGAGACGACCGCGATTCCGGCAGGCCACTACGAAGCGAAGGTCGCTCTGAACGAGACCTGGGACGTCAACTACGGCCAGGGCGGCGTCCAGGGCGGAGCCAACATCGGCTTCACCGTGCCGTTCAACGGCGCGAAGGTCGAGTTCTCGTACGACGCCACCTCGCACGTCCTCACGATCCGCGCGGGGCACGCGCATGACGACAACGTCGAGTGGGACGGCCTGCGCTTCGACTCCCGCAACACGCTGTACCGCACACCGCCAGGCGCTGTGCGCGCCGGGACGCCGGTGACCTTGCGCTTCCGCACCTTCCACGACGACGTCACCGGCGTGAAGATGCGCGTCTGGGACACGAACGCCGCCGCACAACGGTTCGTCACGATGCAGCGCGTCGCGAGCGGCGCCTCGTGCTACCAGCCCTCGCTCGCGGGCGACTCGTGCGACTACTGGCAAGCGACGCTCGGCAGCAAGTTGCCCGACGTGCTCTGGTACCGGTTCGTCGTCACCGACGGAACCGCGACCGCGTACTACGGCGATGACACTGACGCCTACGACGGCGGGCTCGGCGCGACGACCGCCGATATCCGCGACTGGTCGTACGCGCTCACCTTCTACCGGCCCGGCTTCAGCGTGCCGAAGTGGGCACGGCACGCGGTCATCTACCAGATCTTCCCCGACCGGTTCCGCAACGGCGATCCCAAGAACGACCCGGCGCCGGGGACGCCGCTGTACGACCTTCAGTCCACCCTGAAGCCGTGGGGCGCGATGCCCGAGGGCTACTGCCGCTCGTACGACACGCCCTGCGGCGATAACTCCCCGATGGGGCGCGACTTCTTCGGCGGCGACCTCAAGGGCATCCGGGACAAGCTCAAGTACATCCGCAACGCCGGCTTCAACACCATCTATCTCAACCCCATCTTCTGGGCCCGCTCGAACCACCGCTACGACACCGCCGACTACCTGAAAGTCGACCCCTACCTCGGCACCCAGAAGGACTTCGACCGGCTCGTGAAGGAAGCGCACAAGCTGAAGCTCCACATCATCCTCGACGGCGTCTTCAACCACATGTCGTCGGACAGCCCGTTCTTCGATCGCTACCACCACTTCGCGGGCAACGGCGCGTGCGAGTCGCTCACCTCGCCGTACCGGAAGTGGTTCGACTTCAACAACAACAACGTGCCGTGCACCTCCGCCGACTACGTCGGATGGTTCGGCTTCGACTCGATCCCGCAGCTGCACAAGGACAACCCGGCGGTGCAGAGGTACTTCCTGACCGGCAAGGACAGCGTCACGAAGCACTGGCTCCGCGCCGGCGCCGACGGCTGGCGGCTCGACGTGATGGGCGACCCGTCCTTCCCGGCGACCTACTGGGACACGTTCCGGACGGTGGTCAAGAAGACCGATCCGAGCGCGCTGATCGTCGGTGAGCTGTGGCAGAAGGACTCGACGCTGCTGCAGCTGCTCGACGGCACCGCGGCCGACACGACGATGAACTACCGGCTCCGCGACGTCGTCAATGGGCTCTTCTCGCCGAATGCGTGGGACGCGAAGGGCTTCGGGGACTCCGGCCACTCGCTCACGCCGTCGCAGGCAGCGTCGCGACTGCTCTCGCAGCGGGAGGACTACGCGCCGGGCACATACGCCAGCCTGATGAACCTGATCGACTCTCACGACACTGCGCGGGCGCTCTGGGTGATGACGCCCGGCGCTAACGACAAGGCGGCGAAGGAGCAGAATCCCACGGCGCTGGCCGAGGGAAAGCAGCGGCTCAAGCTGGCGGCGCTGCTCCAGTACACGATCCCCGGCGCTCCGACCGTCTACTACGGCGACGAGGTGGGGGTGACCGGCGGCGACGACCCGGACAACCGCCGCACGTATCCGTGGGCGGACACCGGCGGACATCCCGACAACGCACTGCTCGCCTACTACACCTCGCTCGGCCATCTGCGGAACGCCCTGCAGCCGCTCCAGGACGGCAACTTCAGGGTGCTGCTCGCCGACGACGCGGCGGGCGTGCTCGTCTACGGCCGCAAGACGGACAAGCAGGCCGCGGTCGTGCTGCTTAACCGCAGCGGCTCACCACAGACCGTCTCGGTCCCGGTGGCCGGCTACCTGCCCGAGGGCACCGCGCTTACGCCCGCTTTTGGCAGCGGCTCGCCGACGAGCGTCTCCGGGGGAGCCGTCTCAGCGACGGTCCCGGCGCGCTCGGGCGTCGTGCTCGAGACCGGGCTCATCGACCTCAAGCCGCCTTCCGCACCGACCGGGCTCGCGGCGGCGCCCTCGAGCGGAGCCGTCGCACTGACGTGGCACGCGGTGAGTGGGGCCGCGGGATTCGACGTCTACCGGAGCCCGGTCACCGGTGGCGGCTACGTCAAGATCAACACGTCGCCCGTCACGGCGACGTCCTTCACGGACACGGGCCAGCAGAACGGCGTGCGCGAGTACTACGTCGTGCGGGCCCTGGACGCGGCCGGGAACAGGAGCCGCTTCTCGAACGAGGCGGCGGCGACCCCGCACCTCACGATCGACTGGGCGAACATCCAGTGGCCGCCGACGCTGACGCACACGATCAGCGCGGTGAACCGGACGGACAACGTCTACGGCCAGGTCTGGATCGACGGCGTGACGAACCAGCCGGGCCAGACGCCGACGCTGCGCGCGCAGCTCGGCTGGGGGACGCACGGATCGAATCCCGACGGGAACGCCTCCTGGCAGTGGGTCGATGCGACGTTCAACACCGATGCCGGCTCGAACGACGAGTTCGTCGCGAGTCTCCTGCCCGACCAGGTCGGGTCGTTCGATTACGCGTACCGGTACACGACGACGGACGGCGACAGCTGGGTCTACGCCGACCTCGACGGCACGACGAACGGGTATGACCCGGCGCAGGCCGGCCAGCTGACCGTGAACGCGAGCGGCGACTCGACCGCTCCGGCGACGCCGACCGGACTGCACGTCGTCGCAGCCGATCCGGGCTCTATCACGCTCGGCTGGGATGCGGTTACGGGCGACCCGAGCGAGTACGGCTACGAGATCGGCCGTGGCACGTCCGCGGGCGGGCCGTTCACGACGCTGGCATTCACGACAGATACGTCCTACGTCGACACGACCGCCGACCAGGACGCGACCTACTACTACGTCGTCCGCGCCGTCGACACGTCCTTCAACCGCTCCGCCGACTCGGCGCCGGTTGAGGGGAAGGCGGCGCTGCGAGAAGTGACGGTGACCTTCAACGTCACGGTGCCTTCCTCGACCGACGGCACCGGCTTCGCCGTCCACCTGGCCGGCACGCTGAGCGCGCTCGACCCGCCGGGCCCGGACTGGGATCCGACCGCGACGACGATGACACGCGTCGACGCGACGCACTGGACGATCACGCTGCAAGGACTCGAGACGACACAGCTGCAGTACAAGTACGTGCTCGGCGACTGGTACTACGTCGAGAAGGACGCGGGCTGCGGTGAGATCGGCAACCGGTTGCTGACCCTCTCATACGGCTCGAGCGGCACGCAGACGGTGAACGACACCGTCCCCAACTGGAGCCACGTCGGGTCGTGCGTCAACTAGGGGCGTAACGGGGAGGGGAGCGCCGACGACGGCGCTCCCCCCTCAGCCCTTCGCTTGGACTTTGGCCCAGGAGTCCTTGAGGCCGAGCGTGCGGTTGAAGACGAGGCGGTCGGGGGTCGAGTCGGGGTCGGGGCAGAAGTAGCCGAGGCGCTCGAACTGCGCCGTCTCACCGATGGGCAACTCCGCGAGCGCCGGCTCGACGACGCAGTCGGCGAGCACGGTCTCGGAGTCGGGGTTGATGTCCGCGAGAAGGTCGCCGTCGGCGCCCGGGTCGGCGCGCGTGAAGAGGCGGTCGTAGAGGCGCACCTCGGCGGGCAGCGCGTGCTCGGCGGAGACCCAGTGGAGCGTCGCCTTGGGCCGGCGCCCGTCGGGGGCGTCGCCGCCACGCGTCTCGGGGTCGTAGGTGCAGCGCAGCTCGACGATCTCGCCGGTCGCGTCCTTCACCACGTCGGTGCAGGTCACGAAGTACGCGTAGCGCAAACGCACCTCGCGGCCCGGAGCGAGGCGGAAGAACTTGCTCGGCGGATCCTCCATGAAGTCGTCGCGCTCGATCCAGAGCTCGCGCCCGAAGGGCACCATGCGCGTCCCGGCCGAGGGATCCTCCGGGTTGTTCACCGCCTCCATCTCCTCGACCTGGCCCTCGGGGTAGTTCTCGATCACGAGCTTGAGCGGGCGCAGAACGGCGAACCGTCGCGGCGCCTTCCGGTTGAGCACGTCCCTGACCTCATGCTCGAGCATCTCGATCTCGACGGCGCTGTGGCCCCTGCCTCCGACCCCGACAAGGTTCAGGAAGTTCCGCAACCCCTCGGCTGGAAAGCCGCGCCGGCGCACGCCCGAGATCGTCGGCATGCGCGGATCGTCCCACCCGCGCACGTGGCCTTCGGTCACGAGCCGGCCGAGGAAGCGCTTCGAGAGCACCGTGTACGTGAAGTTGAGACGCGAGAACTCGTACTGGCGCGGCCGTGACGGCACCGGCAGGTTCTCGATGAGCCAGTCGTAGAGCGGCCGGTGATCCTCGAACTCGAGCGTGCAGAGGGAGTGCGTGATGCCTTCGATCGCGTCCGACTGGCCGTGGGCGAAGTCGTACAGCGGGTAGATGCACCACTCGTCGCCGGTGCGGGGATGGGTCGCGTGCAGGATCCGGTAGAGCACCGGGTCGCGCAGGTTGATGTTCGGCGAGGCCATGTCGATCTTGGCCCTCAGCACCTTGGCGCCGTCGGCGAACTCGCCGGCGCGCATGCGCTCGAACAGCTCGAGGCTCTCCTCGATCGGGCGGTCGCGCCACGGGCTGTCCTTGCCGGGCTCGGTGAGCGTCCCGCGGTACGCGCGGATCTCGTCGGCGGAGAGATCGTCGACGTACGCCTTGCCCGCCCCGATCAGGTGGACGGCCCACTCGTAGAGCTGGGCGAAGTAGTCGGAGGCGTAGTAGAGATGCTCGCCCCAGTCGAAGCCGAGCCAGCGGACGTCTTCGAGGATCGAGTCGATGTACTCCTGCTCCTCCTTGACGGGATTCGTGTCGTCGAAGCGCAGATGGCAGCGACCGCCGAACTCGGAGGCGATCTCGAAGTTGAGAGCGATCGCCTTCGGATGCCCGATGTGCAGGTACCCGTTCGGCTCGGGCGGAAAGCGCGTCACCACCTGCGAGACGCGGCCCTCGCGCACGTCGGCCGCGACGACGTCGCGGATGAAGTCGCTGCGCTCGGGGACTGTTGGGTCGGGGGTGGTCACGCTCCCCATCATCGTTGAAAGACGGTGAGGGCGTTCTGGTGCGAGCGCCAGCGGCGGCGCGTCAGCCGAGTGTCGACGGTGGGACGGCCTATTGCCCGGGTAGGGGGTCGGCGGCAAGCAGCCTACGTCGCCGTGTCGCAGCCATTCCGGCGCGAGTCCGGCGGCTAGCCCCAAGCTCAGGAGCGGTAAGAGTGAGTTTGCGCCCGGCGGGTCTTCTCTCTCTGCGTCGACGTCCGCGTAGCGCTCGTCCACTGCGCCTCGCCGATCCGTGCGGCGGCTGCTGCATGTAGCGCCTCCGCCGGGAGCGCCTCCGTTTCCCTGCGCCACGCGTCTACCGCGGCGAGTGCTGCGAGCTTCGGCCCGACCGTCTCGCGGAATGGGAGTCGCAGCGGCGGACTCGGCAGCGGCGGCAGCTCGATCTGCTCGTCTGCCACGATGAGGGTGTTGGCGTCCGCGCGGGCGAGCATCCCGTTTGCCGCGAGCTCGCGTGCCCCCTCGTCGGAGGTCACGAGCACTGCATCGGGTCGCTCGATGCCGGTGTAGAGGATCGGCTCGGGCGCGAGGATCACCTCCGAGACGGAGAAGCCAGTCCCCTGCGTGACGGGATTGTCGTTCTTCTGCGTCACACTCAGGTCGCAGGAGATGGCCGCCTTGGCGAGGATCGTTGCGGCGGTCTGGACGCGTTCCCCGGCGGTTCCGGCGAGCACGACTTTGAGCGGGCGTACGAGCTCGTGCTCGAACCTTCGCGCGAGGCCTGCCGCCGGCTCGGGAGGCGGCTCCGCCGCGCTCTGGGCTCGATAGGCGGCGCCGAAGGTGGTGCGCGGCTCGTCGCGCAGCACGCCGAGCTCGTAGCCCTCTTGATCCGCGAGCTCGCGCAGCGTTGCGCCGGTGAGCGGGTTCCAGCGGGTTGCGTAGGCGGTGCACAGCTCGAGGACCTCGACGACGGCGAAGCCTGGGTGGGCGATCGCGCGTTCGAGCACGTCCGCCAGGTCGCGGTCACCGCTCAGCTTTCGCGCGACGAAGGGGGCACGAGCAGCGAGCAGGAGTCGGGCGAGGTCGAGCGGCGGCACGAAACCGCCCTGTCGCGCCGTCGAGGTGACGAGCCCGACGGGCGAGAGGGACGAGCTCTGGCCTCCGGTCATCCCGAAGAGGAAGTTGTTGTGCACAAGGACGGTCACGTCGGGGTTGAGCAGCGCGCCGTTCACGAGATGGTTCATCCCGATCGTGGCGCCTCCGTCTCCGATCAGCACGATCGGCTTGAGGCGGCCCGAGCCGAGGACGGAGTCGCTGAGCGCGAGGCCCGCGGCAAACGCTGTCGAGCGCCCGTGCGTCGTGTGGATCGTGTGCGGGCCTACGATCTGCCCGTCGGCCAGGCCGACGCAGCCGATGTCGGTGACCACCGCCACGTCCTCGGGCGGGATGTCCAGGCGCTCGAGCGCCGCGCCGAGTGCACGCAGGACGAGCGGGTGGCCGCAGCCCTTGCAGTACGGGCCGGGGCCGGTCTCCAGATACCGCGCCGCCATCAGTCCGCCGCCTCGATGGCAGCCTCGATCCGGGCCGGCGTCACCATCGCCCCGACCCCGTTCACCCGAACGACGCGACGCCCGTCCAGATGCGGCTCCAGCACGCCCGCGTAGAGGCCGGTCAGATTCTCCTCGACCACGACGACGCGCGCGCAGTCGCCGAGCGCCTCCCGGATCGCAGCGGACGGCACAGGGAAGAGCGTCTGGAGCTGGAGAAACGACACGCGCTCACCGCGCGCACGAACGCGGCGGCACGCCTCGAGCGAGGCGCGCACGGAGATTCCGTAGCTGATCACCAGCGTGGTCGCCCCGGGCTCCGGGTCGGCACGGACGAACGCGAGCTCGTCGGCGTGCGCGTCGATCTTGGCCTGCAGGGCGGAGAGCACTTCGACGACTTCGGGCGAGCTCTTCCGCAGCCGGCCCTCGGTGTCGTGGGCTGATCCAGTGGCGACGACGCGTACGTCTCCGCCCACCGGCGTGAAGTCGGGGGACTCGCTCTGACAGGCGCGGGCGTAGGGGGCAAACCGCTCGGCTCCCGGAGCGAGAGAGCGTCGCAGCTCGACCGGGTCTCCGGATAGCGAGGCGGTGTCGACGCTCTCGAGTGTCATCCCCACCTCCTTGTCCGAGAGCAGGACGACCGGCGTGCGCAGACGCTCCGACCAGGCGAAGGCGGCGCGGGTCAGCTCGTAGCAGTCACGGGCGCTCGCCGGCGCGAACACCGGAATCGTCACGCCCCCCGACGTGCAGTACTCCGCGAGCAGGACATCGCCCTGCGCTCCCTGCGTCGCGCCGCCCGTCGAGGGGCCGAGCCGCTGGACGAAGGCGATCACGACCGGGGTCTCGGTCATCACGGCGTACTGGACAGTCTCGATCATCAGGCAGAAGCCAGGGCCCGACGTCGCGGTCATAGCCGGGTGGCCTCCGAGCGAGGCGCCGACACACGCGGCGAGTGCCGAGATCTCGTCCGGGGCGGAAAGAGCGAGCCCTCCGCGCTGCGGCAGCTCCGCCATCATCGTCGTGAAGATCTCGCTCGACGGCGTGATCGGATAACCCGCAAAGAAGCGGCAGCCTGCCGAGAGCGCACCGAGCGCGGTCAGCCGATTGCCCGACACGAGCTCGACGCGGCTGCCTGTCGCAACGCTCACCCAATGGGTCTGCCATCCACGTACGGCAGATGCGTCGGGGAATCCACCGATTGGCGGCGTGACCGCGGGGTCGGAAGCCCGACCACAGAATGTCCCGATCGGGGTCGATGAGCGGTCAGATCTCGATGCTGCGTGGCCACTGGGCGACCTGGGCCGTCGGGTCCGCGTACGACGGAACCGGGCCGACAGGAGCTTCGCCGATTCGCGCTAGCTCCTTGTTCCAGTTGTTCGTGTAGAAGTCCACGAAGCTGCGTATGCCTTGCCTGTACTTGAAAAGTGCCGCGTTGCAGGCGTTGTCCGACGGCGTTCCGGGGTAAGGCAGCCAATACGGATCGAGGTTGTCGCCGCCGCCGGGGATTGCGGGTGTGGTCGGCGGCGTGTCGGCGAACGTGAAATAGAAGGTCGTCATCGCGCCCATCGTCCCGGTGTACGGCATCTTCGCGAGCAGTTCGGGTTTGGTCAGCGCTTGATCGGGCTCGGGCATGTCGGTGCTCTGCAGGCAAGGCGGGAAGTTCGAGATGAACGCGAGCGCGGGGTTGACGACCGACGTGAGGCTTCCGGCGGCGTGGGCGGTAACGCGGTACAGGAGACTCGTGAGGAGCCGGGTGAGCAGTGCCTTCGTCGTGATCTCGGGCAATTTGACATTGCCTTGAGAGGGATCCCTGCTCGCCGCGATCCATGCCTGCAGACCCGTGTCACTCGTCACAGCCTTGTCGTCTGTATAGAGCTCGTTCACGACGACTTTCACGAACACTTCGCAGATCCTCCAGATCGTGATCAACTGCCCCGCGAGGGGGTAGACATCCCAGTCTTCGGTCCGCTTGAAGTCGCTGGGATTGATTCCCTGGCTCTTCAGCTCGTTCAGGGGGTCGAGGTCGAAGAAGCCCTTGTCCGCGGCGTAGCGATCGAGGAGGTCAAGGAGAGGCATCGGGCCTGCGACCGGAGTCGGTGGAGAGATCGCTTCGAAGAAGCCCGGAAACTGGAGCAGGACGAAATCGAAGTCGATGAGGAACTCCGACTGAGGCGCGAGCAACTTCCAGAGCGGGTGATTCGGGGGGAGGGCGTTGTACATCGTCATCTGCATCGCGGCCGTCGGGATGTGCCAGTGGAAGACATGGCCCACCCAGATCCCCCACACGGTGATCGACGTCTTCGCCGCCTGGAGCGCGTAGATCCATGCGGGGTCGCCTTTGCTGTACACGCGCGACTTGTCCGACGCGCCGGCGGTGTAGAGCTTGACCGCGACCGGCTCCAGTTCCTTCGTCGTCGGGTCCTGCGTCAGCAGGGTGATGGAGCCCGGGGCGAAACGAGGCGCGAGGTGGACTCCGTTGATGATCGGTTCGTACGGCTCGACGCCCTCGATGATGCGCGTGTCGATCTCATAGGCAAGCCCGGCCTTGACCGCCGCGTCCATGCCCTCGGCTGTCCAGGCGGTGCCGAATTCCGCTTTGAGCTCGCCGGCTCGTTTCTCTGTGATCTTCGACAGGAGGAGGAGGTTGTACGGAATGCCGAAGTTCGCGATCGTCGGCCAAAACTCGCGCGTCGCGACGTCGTTGTCTTTCAGGGTGTCTGCGAAGGGGTCGCGGAGGTACTGCGAGTCCGTATAGACGCCCTTGTCGTTCGTCCAAGGCAGCGTGAACTGGCCCGGCTCGTCGAGCGGCAGACGGCAGAGCGGGTCTGTCGGGTCGGGCTCTTTGCCGCGGCCGTAGAGGTACTCGTAGGCCGGGACGTTCTCGTTGCCGCCGATCGTGTACGGGGTGGTGAGGCCGCCGTATGCAGCCATTGCGGTCGCGTCTCGTCCGCGGGCCGCCAACTGCCCCACCGTCGCCGTCGCGCGTTGCATGTCCGGGCTCCCGTCCGGGAGCGCCCAGTACGGGATCGCCGGGCAGTTGTAGAAACCCCACTGCTGCAGCGGTAGGTGGCCTACCTTAGGCGGTGTCCCGGTGTCCTCCATCCTCAGCGCGATTATGGAGGGGACGTCACTCGGTTGCAACTGCGTCGCCGCGCGCGATCGGCGCCGCAAGGGCTTCGATCAAGCCGTAGCCGTTCAGCCGTGCGAGCTCGAGTGCACGAGCGGCGTGCGGCTGCGCCTGTGCGGTCTCTCCGCGATCGGTGAGCGCCTCCGCCCAGCCAAGGTGCGACCGCGCCGACCACAGCATCAGACCGTTCTCGTCATGGAAGTGACAGGCAAACGCGAACGCATCGTCGGCTTCGCGGTGTCGCCCCATCGTGGCGGCCGCGACGGCGAGCCACAACCGCACATGGCCATAGGCTTGCGCGCCGCTCCAGATGATCTGGTCGTCCCACGGTGACATCAATTCGTGAATGAGCTCTGCAGCATCTGCCGCGCCGAGCCGTGACGCCGCGTCGGCGTAGAACGAGAGCGCCACCAGCCGTAGCGTGTCCAAACCGACCTGCTCGAGACGGCTTGCGACGGCCTCGGCCGAGTAGCGCGCGAGCGACCTCCCGATCTCCGAAGTACGCCTCGTACAGCGCGGTCGAGGCAGGCCACACGGCCATCCTCGGAAACATGCTCGTGGCTTGACGGCTCAACTCGATCAGCTCGGCGTCGCCGCGGCCTTGATACATGCGGGCGAGCGCGCGGAACTCGCCGAAGATCCTCAGCGCGTCAGGCTGGCCGGCCAACTGGCCGATCGCGAGACCCTCCCGCGCAAGCTCCTCACCGGCGGCGAGATCGCCGTTGGCAATCGTCAGGGCGGCGGCCTCCGTCCGCGCGACCCAGCTCAGCGTCGGCTGCTCGAGCGCGGCGGCAAGCTCCAGGAGTCGGTCGCTGAGGGCGCGGGCGCGCGCGAAGTCGCCGGTCTCGATCGCGCAATGGAGGAGCAAAAGGTTTGCCCACGACTCGAGCGCACGATCCTCGGCGGTCCGCGCACTGACGAGTAGGTCGGCGGACACGTCCGCTCTCAGCGAGACCCTGTCGGGGCTCCAGAGCCCGTGGAACGCGTGCTGGAGGACGCGCGCCTTCACTCGCGGATCTCCGATGTCTCGTGCCAGCGCGATCGCTTCGAGCGCGAGTGCTTGCCGGCGCGTCGGGTCGTGCTCGTAGAGCAGCTCCTGCGACTGAAGCGCCAACAGCAGCGCGCGCCGGTCGAGGTCGGCGCCGTCGTCGAGTTCGAGAGCGCGTTCGATCGCTTCCTCCCGCTCATCGTCGAGGTCGCCGATCAGGCTCGTGAAGCCGCGGGTGTTGGCAAGCACCGCAGCCGCGGCGAGGGCTGCGTCGCCGAGGGATGCTGCGATCTGTGCCGCCTCTAGCAGCGTCGCGCGGTACGCCGGGTCGCCGGTCAGTTGCTGCGCCTCGCCAAGCCCGATCAGTGCTTCGCAGCGTGCGACGTCGTCATCGTCGCCGAGCAGGTCGAGGGCGTCGGCGAACAACCTCACCGCCTCCGCCGGCGCAAGGCTGTCGAGCGCCATCCGGCCGGCGAGCGCCGAGTACCGCGCCGCCTTCGGCCTGTCGCGCGACGACAGCCGCCAGTGCAACGCGAGCTCGGCGACACGCTCGGTTCCGTAGAGCTCCTCGAGTGCCACCGCGATGCGGTGGTGCACGGCTGCGCGTCGTGTGGCGCCCAGCCTCTCGTACAGGGTCTGGTTGATCAGGACGTGCGCAAAGCGGAATCGGCCGATCTGCTCGGCCGACTCGTCGACCAACGACGCCGTGATCGCGGCCTCGAGCCGGTCCAGCACCTCGCCCTCCGGCATCTCCGTTACCCGCGCGAGGAGCTCGAGCTCGAACCACCGGCCGATCACGGCTGCGAGCGTCAGCAGTTCGTGGGTCTCGCCTCCAAGGCGGTCGACGCGGCGGGCGATGACGTCGCGCACGCTCTCCGGCAGACCGAGGGGCGTCGTCCGGTCGACGCTCCATCGCTCGGTCGTTGAGTCGTACTGGAGCCGGCCCGACTCCACGAGGCTGCGGAGTACCTCCCCGACGAAGAACGGGTTCCCGTCGGTCTCGTTCGCGATCTCCGCCGCGAGCAGGAGCCCGTCCGTATCGAGCTCGTGGCCGGCCGCCGCTGCCATCACCTCTGACACCTCGGTCGCGCCGAGCCCCTCGAGTGCAATCCGCTCGACGCCGTCGACCCGCCTCAGATCCTGAAGCACCGCGTTCAGCGGATGATCGGGGCCGAGGTCCGAGTCGCGGAACGTGAGGATCACCTGGAACGCACCCGAAGCGGCGGACGCCGTCACGTGCTTCACCAGCGCGACCGACTGCGCGTCGGCCCAGTGCAGGTCGTCGAGCACGAGGCAAACCGGCATGTGCGCCGCGAGCTCCACGAGCGCACCGGACACTGCCGAGAAAAGGAGGAAGCGCTCGGTCTCCGGGTCGGAGCTCTCCGGCTCCGGCGTCCCCGGCAGGCGGCGCGGCAAGTCGCGCGCGAGTCGTGCGAGTTGGCCGCCGTGCCGCGCCACGTGCCGCTCGAGTACCTCGATCGGCGCGTGCTCGACGAGCTGCGAGCACACGGCGATCCACGGCTCGTACGGCACCGCCAGTTCCTCGAAGCATGCGCCCCACAGGACGGCGAACCCCTCGCCGTGCGCCCCGTACGCGGACAGCGACGAGAAGCGACTCTTGCCGATTCCCGGTTCGCCGGACACGAGTACCACGCGCCGGGCGCCGGCGCGTACGGCGCTTCGCGAGCGCTCCATCAGCGCACGCTCCTCGCCGCGACCGACGAAAGCGGCTTCCGGCATCCCCGATCGGAGCAGCGCAGGTAGCGGCCATCCGCCGACGCCGGCCGTCTCGTCCGCCAGTCTCGTCCACGGGACCGCAAACACCTCGACCGGCTCCGGGAACCCCTTCAGCTCGATCGCGCCGGCGGATTCGAAGCTGATCTCCTCGAGCCGCGCGGCCAGCATGCGCACCGCCGGCGACACGAGGATCCCCTCAGCCCCAGCCTTATCGCACAGGCGGGCTGCTTCGATCGACGGCATGCCGAAGTACTCCCCGTTCTGCACCGTCGACTCGCCTGCGCCGAGCCCGATGCGGACCTGGAGCTTCGGCTCAGCCCGCCGGTAGCGGCGCTCGATCATCTGCTGCATCGACACGGCGCACTGAACCGCAGCCGACGCCGACTTGAACGCCACCATCATCCCGTCACCCGTGCTTCTGAACTCGTCGCCGCCCCAGGCCCGGATCGCTTCCCGCAGAACCTCGAAATGCTCGTCCCGCAGCGCGTCTGCGCGCACTGCGCCGACCGACGTCGCCAGTCGCGTGGATCCGACGAGGTCGGTTATCAAGATCGTCGCGAGCTCGATCGACTCAGTCACGGTCGACCCACCAGACATCGGGCGAGTACCACATCAAGCCATTATCCGCCGAGACAGACCGGCGCGCCCAGTCGAGATCCGCGTTACGGGCATCGCAATAGTTGAAGGCGGCGGCGGCGGAAGCGCTGGCGGCAGTTCATCCGGGTAGGGGGCCGCCGGAGTGTCGACTGCGTGTGCTTACCAGCCGAGCGTGCCGGGGCTGCCCTTGAACGGGCCAACGATGTCGCTTGTGATCCAGCCGCCGTAGAAGTCGCCTTCCTGAGCCTCGACGAGCTCGCCGTCGACGGTGCATTCGTCCATCGCGGCCGGGTAGAAGGCGACCGCATCTCGGATCGCCTCGAAGCCTGGTGCGGGGTTCGCGTATGTCCACGCCGCGCGCGGGGCCTGGCGGCCGTCGCCTCCGATCACATCGAAGTACGCGGCCACGCCTTTCCACTCGCAGAAGGTCGAACGGCCACGAGACGACTCGAGCGAGCCGGGGGCAACGTCCTCGAGGGGCACGTAGTAGACGGGCGGGTGGCTCGTCTCGAGAACGCGATGCGCGCTGGTCGTGTCGGCGATGACCGCACCGCCAAGGACGACGCGGATGCGGTTGCTCGACAGCTCGACCCTCGGAGGGCGAGGGTAGTCCCAGACGGACTCAGGCATCAGGGCTCGTCACTGCCTGCTCGAGCTCCGCCGCGAGCGCGGCGTCGTAGCCGCCGACGCCGAGCCAGAGGATCGTGCCGCCGGTATCGACGACGACCACGGCGATGTCTTTCGTCCCGTCGAGGGCGAGCGCGTCGACGACGGCGCGCACGTCCGTGTAGGTCGTGAGCGTGCGCCGGCGCGTCGCCGGGTCGGGGATGCCGGCGCGCATCCCGCCGTCGATCATCCGCCGTGCCGGCGCCCAGCGCCGCGAGATCGTCGGTACCTCGTAGACCTCCAACCCGGGCGTGCGCGTCCGGAGCTCGGTGAGCCACGGCAGCCAGGTGTCGACGATCGCTTGTTGCCGCCGCTCGAACGCGATGATCACGACCGACGGATCGCCGGCGAGCGCCTGCGGAAGATCGAGCTCGGTTCCCTCGAGATCCCGGGCGCGAAGATGCGGGAAGGGCCTACTCATCCCGTCGAGAGACGAAGTGGCGTCGCGCATCCACACCATGGTCGCACGAGCACCCTCGAGACGGCCGTTTGCCTCGACCGAGCTAGCCTACGGTTGTGGGTGACGAGCTCCGCGTGGGGATGCTCGCGCCGATTTCCTGGCGGGTGCCACCGCGCAACTACGGGCCGTGGGAACAGTTCGCGTCGCTCTTGACCGAGGGGCTGGTCGAGCGGGGAGTCGACGTGACGCTGTTCGCGACGGCCGACTCGATCACCCGGGCGCGCCTGGTCGGCACAGCTCCGACCGGGTACTCCGAGGATCCGGCGTTGGACGCGAAGGTGTGGGAGTCGCTGCACATCGCCGCCCTGTTCGAGCGAGCCGATGAGTTCGACGTCATTCACAACAGCTTCGACTTCCTGCCGCTGACGTACAGCGGCCTGGTCGAGACCCCGGTGGTGACGACGATCCACGGCTTCTCGTCGGAACGGATCCTGCCGGTCTTCGAGAAGTACAACGCGCGCGGGCATTACGTGGCGATCAGCGACGCCGACCGGCACGACAGCCTCGACTACGCCGCGACGATCCACCACGGCATCGATATGAGCGAGTTCGAGCTCGAGCAGGAGCCGGGCGACTATCTCCTGTTCTTCGGGCGGATCCACCCGGACAAGGGGACGGTGGAAGCGATTGACGTCGCCGAGCGCACCGGTATGCCGTTGACCATCGCCGGGATCGTCCAGGACACCGACTACTTCGAGCAGCTCGTCGAGCCGCGAATCGACGGCGAGCGGGTGCGCTACCTCGGCCCCATTGGCCCTGATCGGCGCGGAGATCTGCTCGGCGGGGCGCGCGCGCTCCTGCACCTCGTCAACTTCGACGAGCCGTTCGGCTTCAGCGTCGTCGAGGCGATGGCCTGCGGCACGCCGGTGATCGCATCGGCGCGCGGATCGATGCCCGAGATCGTGCGCGATGGAGAGAGCGGCTTTCTCGTCCGAAGCCTGGACGAGGCGGTTGCAGCGGTGCGCGAGGTGGACGGCCTCGATCGTGCCGCGGTGCGTGCGTCCGTCGAGCGGCGGTTCGACGTGAACCGCATGGTCGACGACTATCTCGCGCTCTACCGACGGATCGTCAACTGAGCCCGGACCGGTTCCGGGTCGGCGTCAACTACTGGCCCGCGCGCACGGCGATGGGCTGGTGGTCGCAGTTCGATCGGGCGGAGGTCGCAGCCGACTTCGCGCGGATCGCCGGCAGCGGACTCGACTCGGTTCGGGTGTTCCTGACGTGGGAGGACTTCCAGCCCGCCCCGGACGAGGTCGACCGGGCGATGGTCGAGCGGCTGGTCGCGGTTGCCGATCTCGCCGGCGAGCTGGGTCTTTCGCTCGTTCCGACGCTGTTCACGGGCCACATGAGCGGAGTGAACTGGATCCCGGCGTGGGCGCTCGGCGGCTCGGACGGCGACGATCGCTTCCGAGTCGTCTCGGGCGGCACGGTGGTCGAGTCTGGGGTCGAGTCCGGGCTCCGCAACTGGTACGCCGATCCCGTCGTGGCGGACGCCCAGGTTCTCCTGGCCTCCGAAGTCGCAGCCGCGCTTGCCGGCCACGACGCGCTCTGGGCGTGGGATCTCGGCAATGAGAATTCGAACTGCGTGCTTCCGCCCAGCCGAGACGCGGCCCGCGCCTGGCTCGCGCGCATCGCTTCCGCGATCCGTGACGCCGACGACACGGCACTCGTCACCGTCGGCTTGCACATGGAGGATCTCGAAGAGGATCGGCTGCTCGGGCCACACGAAGCCTCCGGCGTCTGCGACTTCCTCACGATGCACGGCTACCCGATCTACGCTCGCTGGGCAGACGGGCCGACCGACGATCAGCTGCTCGGGTTCCTCGCGCGCATGACCCGCTGGCTCGGGGACGAGCGCGAGATCCTGTTCAGCGAGTTCGGGCTGCCGACCTATCGTCACGGCGAACCGCACGGCTCGGCGTTGCTGATCGAAGAAACCGCCGCTGCCGCGTACACGGCGACCGCTCTCGCCGGCTTGCGCCGCGCCGGCTGTCTCGGCGCGATGCTGTGGTGCTATTCCGATTACGCCCCGGCGCTGTGGGAGAGGCCGCCGCTCGATCTCGCAGTCCACGAGCGCTCGTTCGGACTGTGGCGGGCCGATGGCTCTCCGAAGCCGGCGGTCGCTGCCGTCGAGGCGTTCATCAGCGCCGACCGGCGCGACACCGCCATTAACGGCGACTCGTGGATCGACATCGACCGCGACGAGTTCTATCTCGACCCGGGCGCGCAGTTGCCACGCCTCTACGGCCGCTACCGCGGTGCTTAGGGCTCGAGGCCTCTGCGTGACGCGGCCCGAGTAGCCTCGAGGCGTGTGGATGGTCGAGGATGAGCCGCCGGTTGACCCGGAGGCCCGCGAGCTCGCGGTGACGCTTGCGGCGGGCGGGCCGCGCTGGGTTTCGCCGGACGGGGAGTTCGCGATCTGGTCGGCTTCGCTCGACAACGGGCGGACGATCACGCTGCGCGGCGGGCTCGGCCACGTTGCCGCCGGCGAGAGCATCGTCGTTGCCGGCGCGGTCGAGCGGCACGAGCGTTACGGCTGGCAGTTCTCCGTTGCGTCGTTCCGCTCGGCCTTGCCGCAGACGGCGGAGGGTGTCGCGCTCTGGCTGCGGCGTCGCGTCCCTGGCATTGGCCCGACCTTTGCGCGCGCGATCGTCGAGCACTTCGGCGCGGAGCACGTCTTCGCCGAGCTCGATCGTGACCCGGAGCGGCTGCGGGAGGTGCGGACGAAGGCGGGCCGCGCGATCTCGCGTCGTGCGATGGAGCGGGCGGTCGAGGCGTGGCGCGAGGTCGCTGCCATCCGCGAGGTTGAGGCGTTCCTGTTCTCGCACGAGATCGGGGCGGGCCTCGCCGCGCGGCTCGTCCGTACGTACGGGACGGACGTGATCGCCGTGCTCGAGGACGATCCGTACCGGCTGACCGAGGTGCCGCGGATCGGTTTCCGTGTGGCCGACCGCGTCGCGCGCTCGCTTGGCATCGAGCTCGACGCGCCGCAGCGGCTGCGCGCCGGCCTCCTCTTCGCGCTCGCCGAGGCGGCCGGCAACGGCAACGTCTTCTTGCCGCTTCCGGAGCTGTGGCAGGCGGCGGCGCGGCTGCTCGAGGTGCACGACGCGGAGCCGCTCGAGGCGGCGCTCGCCCGGCTGGCACGCGAGGAGGAGGTCGTCGTCGAGGGCGAGCGCGTCTACCTCCCCGAGCCGTGGGAGGCCGAGACGCGCCTCGCTGCTGCGCTCTCCGAGCGCGCGGCGGCACCCGACGACGAACTGTTCGACCCCCCGAGGCGGCCCGAGGGGATCGAGGTGTCGGACGAGCAGTGGGAGATCGTCGAGCTCGTCCGCACGCGGCCGCTCGTTCTGCTCACCGGGCTCCCGGGCGCCGGCAAGACGCACACGCAGCGCGTCGTCGTCGAGCTGGCCCGCCGCGCCGGCGTCCGTGTCCTCCTCTGCGCGCCGACGGGCAAGGCGGCGCGCCGGATGCGCGACCTGACCGGCCACGACGCGGTGACGATCCATCGCGCGCTCGGCTACTCGCCCAAAGAGGACAGGTTCCTGCGCGACGAGGACGATCCGCTCTCGAACGACGTCGACCTCGTGATCGTCGACGAGGCGTCGATGCTCTCGCTCGAGCTCGCCGACGCGCTGTTCCGCGCCGCCGGCGACTGCCACGTACTGCTCGTCGGCGACACCGACCAGCTGCCACCGATCGGCCCGGGCCGCGTGCTCGCCGACCTCGTCGAAAGCGACGTGGCGCCGCGCGTCCACCTGACCGCGATCTACCGCCAGGCCGCACGCTCCCTCATCATCCGCAGCGCCCGCCGCATCAACGACGGCCAACCGCCCTTCCTCTCGCTCGACGAAGCGCACGCCCACCTCGGAGGGCAGGAGCTCGACGAGGACTTCATCTGGATCTCGCGCAGCGGCCCCGAGACCCTGCGGGAGGCGGTGCTCGAACTCGTCTGCGAGGCGCTGCCGCGGCGCGGCTTCGACCCGCGCACCGAGGTGATGACGCTCGTCCCGATGCGGCGCGGAATCGTGGGACTGACCGCGCTGAACGCCGAGCTCGAGCAGCGCCTCAACCCACACGGAACGCCCGTCGTTCGCGAACTCCGCGTCGGTTCGCGCATCGTCCAGACCCGCAACGACTACACACCCGAGCGCGAGGTGATGAACGGCGAGGTTGCGTTCGTCCTCGCGTGGGACGAGGAAGAGGGGGAGGCGCTGCTCTCGCTCGACGACGGCGAGCGAGAGGTCGCCGTCCCCGCGTCGGCGCTCGAGACGTACGAGCTCGCCTGGGCGCTCACCATCCATCGCGCGCAGGGCTCCCAGTTCCCGGCCGTCGTCGCGCCGTGGTCGTCGCAGTACCACGTGATGCTGTCGCGGCCGCTCCTGTACACCGCGGTGACCCGCGCGCAGCGACTGTGCGTACTCGCCGGCGAGCGACGGGCGCTGCTGACCGCGGTCGCGCGAGAACAAGGACGAACGCGCCACTCCTCGCTCGCAGAACGACTCCGGTAGCCGCTGGCCGGGTGGCTGCGGGCGCGACCAAGGAGAGTGCTCGAATGCAAGACCTGGCCGGCGGGGTGTGACGTTCCACCAGGCGTTCGTCCTGGCGATCACCCTCGCGATCGTCGCGGCGTAGGATCGCGCCATGACGCGGAACCTCCAGGTCACGCTCGCGGCCCGTCCGGTCGGCGAGCCGCAGGAGACCGACTTCGCCCTCGTCGAGGCCGAGGTGCCGGCGCCGGGCGAGGGAGAGGTGCTCGTCCGCAATCTCTGGCTGTCGCTCGACCCGTACATGCGCGGCCGCATGAGCGAGGCGCGCTCGTATGCGCGGCCGGTCGAGATCGGCGAGCCGATGACGGCGCAGGCGGTCGGCGAAGTCGTCGAGTCGCGGTCGCCGCGCTTCTCGCCGGGCGACGTCGTCGTCGGCGCAGTTCGGCTGGCAGGAGTACGCAGTGGCGGGCGCGCATCATGTCCGCCGCGTCGATCCCGCGCTCGCGCCGGTCACGACCGCGCTGCACGTGCTCGGGATGACGGGGCTGACCGCGTACTTCGGGCTGTTCGACGTGTGCAAGCCGCTGCCGGGCGACACGGTCGTCGTCTCCGCCGCGTCGGGAGCGGTCGGGCAGATCGTCGGCCAGCTGGCGCAGATCGCGGGCTGCCGCACCGTCGGCCTGGCGGGCTCACCGGAGAAAGTCGCGGACCTGCGGGAGCTGTACGGCTACGACGAGGGCATCGACTACCGCGCGGAGGATCTCCGCGAAGCGCTGAAACGGACGTGCCCGGCGGGCGTGGACGTGTACTTCGACAACGTCGGCGGCGAGGTCTCGAATGCGGTGCACCGGCGCCTCGCGCAAAACGCGCGCATCGCGATCTGCGGCCAGATCGCGGAGTACAACCAGGTGCCGCCGCAGGGCGGCCCGGCGAGCCTGAGCTTCATGATCGTCCAGCGCGTGCGGATGGAGGGCTTCCTCGTCAGCGACTACGCGCACCAGTTCGAACCGGCGCTGCGACGGCTCGCGGGCTGGCTGGGGGAGGGGCGGTTGCACTACCGCGAGGACGTCGTTGACGGCCTGGAGCACGCGCCGCGCGCGTTCATCGGCCTCTTGCGCGGCGAGAACCGCGGCAAGCTGCT
The DNA here is from genome assembly GCA_963767525.1 of uncultured Actinomycetes bacterium. Classification (GTDB taxonomy): domain Bacteria; phylum Actinomycetota; class Thermoleophilia; order Gaiellales; family Gaiellaceae; genus Palsa-739. The sequence continues at coordinate 57,239 of CAVYEH010000001.1, read as the reverse complement.
CGTCAAGATCGCGGAGTGAGGCCCGCTAGCGGGTCAGCTCGACCAGGGCGGGGATCCGGACTCGGTCATGAACGGCCGAGTGACTTCGTTCGCGCTCTGAGACGAGCCGCCTGCGACGCAGACGCCCTTGCTCTAGTTCGACACGGTGTTTGTTGGCGGCACGGCCGGCGTTCCACCGTCCTGATCCCCGTGCACTACATCCAGCGCGATGAGACTGCGACCCAGGTATCGAGTGTTGTCTGATCGGCTCTGATCTCGCGTAGTGCTTCGCCGAAAGCACGCGGCAGTGAGGTGCAGAACTTGCCGATTTCTGCCGGACCCGACATCAGGGCTTCGTGGAGCAATTCGCGGACGCCGTCGGTGACACGTAGAACGACATCGTGTTGGGCTTCCGCCCGTACCACTACCGCGGTCTTGTTGAAGTTGACGAGGGTCCCAGGGCGTAACACCACGAGCAGGGCGCGCCCGGCGACAAATGCATCGGCTGCGAGCGTGTCGGCCACGGCCTCGCTCGTTGCTTCTTGCTTTACCTCACACGCGATCACCAAGGATTTCCCTCGCTTAACCGGCACGTGATCCTTCTCGGGTCGTTTCGTGACGAATGCCTGCTTCGAGTCCAGCTGAGCGGAATGCTGCGGCGACGAGCGCCATCCCCCTCGCGCCGCCTTCCGGGTTAGCAGAGACAAACCCCTCGAGGACGTCTCACAAGATCGGCGAGCGGGGGCGCTTCCGCAAGAGTCGAGGAGATCTGCGCCAGGGAAGCGCCGGGAGTGACGGTTTGGCGAATGCGGATGTACGCCGCGAGCGCTTCGAGAGCTTCGTGCTGCGAGAGACGGTTCACGTCGCCGAGCCACTGGAGAATTACTTGGAAGAACGGCTTATGCGCCGGCTTAATTCGCGCTAGAGCGTGATCCCAACGCGTGCTTCCAATGAGTGTCCCGTGGTTGACGGGATCGCGCACGCTGGAGGATCCGATGTCGAACCCGTATGCGATGTGCTTCATGCCGAGCACCTTGGCCGGGCCGCGGAGCGAGAAAGCACCTGCACTGCCTTCTTGTTCTTGGATTACGAAGGGATCGATCCGCGGATCCGTTGCACGGGCGAAGAGCACTGCGCCGACGGCGGCAACGAATGCGACGGACGGGCTGTTGTTCAGCTGCCCGGCGCGGTCAAGCCACTTCTTTGGGAGTGGTTCCTTGCCGCTGGCGAGAACGAAGGCATTGTCAAGAGTGGCCTCCATGTCCTCGCTCTTCAGGGTGACGCTCACGGCGCGAGTCTACGAGCAGCACGTGACGCACGGGCGCGGCGGTTCAGGTTGAAAGGCAACTAGCCAGCCGCTCGGCGAGGAGCGGTGGCACGGCGTTCCCGATCTGCTTCTGGGCAGACCGCCGCGAGCCGACGATCTCGTAATCGTCAGGGAACGTCTGAATGCGCTTGATCTCTAGCAACCGAAGGCGCCGGTTCTTCCAGTGGAATGGTCCGACATAGGGTCCGGGCTGTGCCTGGATCGTTGGTGACGGTTGGGTCGGATCGAGCTTCAAGAGAAAGCTCCAATAGCGTTGTCGCCATCCGAACAGCGGGTTTGGATGACCGCGCTTCTCCGTGAAGAACAGATAGTTGTCGCCAGGTGGGATCTCGGGAAGGAGGTGACCGAATCTGCCATTGACGGCCTCCTCAGGCTCAGCAAGATCATTCCGCGTTGCGAGGTCACCGATTGCAGCGCGGGTCGTGACGTGCGCGGGAAGCGATTTGTCATATCGACGACGCGTCTCATGTGGGCCACTGTGCGTTGGGTCCGGGAACTCGGGTGTCTTGTCTCGTGAGCCAACGATGATGAGTCGCTGTCTCCGCTGCGGGACACCGAAGTCCGCGGCTAGCAGCACGCGGTGAGCGACCTTGTAACCGAGAGCCTGAAATGCTGCGAAGAGCTTGTTGAACCAGTAGGTGTTGTGGTTGTTGTAGGCGAGACCGAAGACATTCTCGAGAAGGAACGACCTCGGCCTGGCTCCGTCGAGGACACGCAGGTAGTGATCGAGGAGCCCCGCCTCCGGGTCGTTTCCGGCCTCTTGTACTCGAGCCAGTTGCCGCTCTTGCTGAACGGCGTCCATGGCGGGTCTCCTACAAGAAGCTCGGCCTGACCCTTCTTCAAACCTGCGGCGCGAAATCTGTCGGTTTGAGAAACCGCGGATGTCTCCCTCGAGAACTGCGGACTGCGGGAAGTTACGCCGGCGTGGCGGCCGAGTCGCGGTCGTACTCGACGCTCGTCCTTACCATGTACCCGGCGCGTTCGATACCAAGATCGAGTCCGCCCGCACCACTGAAGAGGCTGATCGCGGGGAATTCGGACATACCGCCACCCTAGTGTCGCAAGCGGACGGATGTTCGTATCCGGCATGTCCGACCGACGAAACGAAAGAGCCCTCTGACAGACTCGAACTGTCGACCCCCTCCTTACCATGGAGGTGCTCTACCAACTGAGCTAAGAGGGCTGGCGCGGCCCAGTTTAGCCCGGCTCAGCCGACTCCGTGCGTAGCCTCACGGCATGGACGTCGGCCGCGTCGTTCCGCCTGCGAACGAGCTCGGTGAGTCGCCGCTCTGGCCGGCGGCCGCGCTGCTCGCCGCCGCGGGGCTGTACGCCGACCTGCCGTCCCGCTTCATCGCCGGCGCGGGCGGCAGCGCGTTCCAGGCGTCTCGCTGGGTGGTGCCGGTGCTCACCGTGCTCGTCCTCGCATCGCTCGCCGCGATCCGTCCGCGCTGGAAGGTCACCCGCCGCCACCTCGTGATCGGGACGATCGCAATCGTCAGCCTCGCGAATGCCGCCTCGATCATCCTCCTCATTCACTTCGTGCTCAACGGCGCCACCCTCAGCAAGGCGGCGCCCGAGCTCGTGCGCGCCGCGATCCACATGTGGGCGGTCAACGTCCTCCTCTTCGGGCTCTGGTTCTGGCAGCTCGACGGCGGCGGCCCAGTCGCGCGGCCGAACTGCCCGCCCGCGGAGCGCGACTTCCTCTTCCCCCAGCAGGTCGAGACGGTGTTCGCGGGCTGGCGGCCGCTGTTCATCGACTACCTCTACGTCTCGTTCACGAACGCCTCCGCGTTCAGCCCGACCGACACGATGCCGCTGAGCCGCTGGGCGAAGATCCTCATGGCTGTGCAGTCGGCGATCTCGCTTGCGCTGGCGGTCATGGTCGTCGCGCGCGCGGTGAACATCCTCCGCTGACTCGCGCGTCTTATTCGGCGCGCTGCGGAACGCTGACGGTGGGGCCGCCGCGATCAGGCCGTTCGCTGCCGTACAACACCTCGGGATCGATGTCTGCACCGTTCGGCCAGCAAATCGTCTCGAAGTACGCGTCGACCTCGACGAGGGCGAAGTAGTCGGGATCGCGCAGCGGCAGGAAGGCCGGGCCGTCGAGGACAGATTCCATGTCCACGTCCCGCACCTCACCGTCGGCGAAGGTCACGCGCACGACGTATGGGTGGAGTGCTTCGACTTGTCTGACGTCGGGCGCCATCGCGGCCATCGATGTCCGTTGTCGCACCAACCCTCACGGCTCAGCCTACGGAGGTTCGAATCCTCCTTTGGGACGATGGCTGGGCTGTCGCCCGCCCAGTACCCTGCGCCCTATGAGCGAAACGCTGCGCTTGACGATCGCCTTCGAGGACGGAGCGGACGGCTGGGTCATCGCGTCGATCCCCGAAGTGCCGGGCGTTCACAGCCAGGGCCGCACCCGGGAGGAAGCCCGCGCTAATGTCATCGATGCGCTGCGCGAGGTGCTCGCGCTGCGCTTCGGCGAGCATCCTGCACCGGCGGTCGCCGACAGCGAACCGCTCGAGCTCGTCATCGGGTGAAGCGGCGCGACTTCGAGCGTCATTTGCGCGCCAACGGCGTACGGTTGCTGCGCGAGGGCGGCAACCACAGCGTCTGGGGATTCGACGGCGACCGGTCGGCGACAGTTCCGCGCCATCGCGAGATCGACTTTAGGCTCGCGCAGAAGATTTGTCGCGACCTTTCGATTCCGGCTCCGGTCGGATCGCGCTGAGCTCCGGGCTACACTCCGACACCCCGGGGGTGTGCCCGAGCGGCCAAAGGGAACGGGCTGTAAACCCGTCGGCTCAGCCTACGGAGGTTCGAATCCTCCCGCCCCCATCTTGAGTTACGACGTCGCCATCGTCGGAGGAGGGCCTGCGGGCTCGACCGCCGCCTTCCGCCTCGCCACCGCCGGGGCTCGCGTGCTGCTCGTCGACCGCGCGACGTTCCCGCGCGACAAGCCGTGCGGCGGCGGCGTGACCGGACGCGCGGCGCGGCTCCTCCCGTTCTCGATCGAGCCCGTCGTCGAGGACACCGTCTCGCGGATGGACTGCGGGCTCCGCTACCGCCGGCACGTCTCGCGCGCCGCGCGCAAGCCGATCGCGTACATGACCCAGCGCGCGCGGCTCGACCACTTCCTCCTCGGGAAGGCAGCCGACGCCGGCGCCGAGATCCGCGAGGGAACGACCGTCGACGCGCGCGAGCTCGACGCGCGCATCGTCATCGGCGCCGACGGATGCAACGGCTCGTCCGCGAAGCAGCTCGGCCTCGCCGACGACATCGCGTATGGCGTCGCGCTCGAGGCGAACTACCCGTGGGAGAAGCGCTTCGCGGGCGCGATGGTGCTCGAGATCGCGGTCATTCGCGGCGGCTACGGCTGGATCTTCCCGAAGGGCGACCACGTCAACGTCGGCGTCGGCGGCAACGAGGCCGAAGGGCCGAAGCTCCGCGCCGAGCTGCAGCGGATGTGCGAGGCGTACGGCATCGATCCCGCCTCCGCGACCGGCACGCGCGGCTACCGGCTGCCGATGCGCGCCGCCGGGACGACGCTCGCGCGAGGCACGACCGCGGTGATCGGCGACGCGGCAGGGCTTGTCGATCCGTTCTCGGGCGACGGGATGTACGAGGCGTTCTACTCCGCAAAGCTCGTGAGCGAGGCCGCGCTCGACGTGCTCGCCGGCCGCGCGGAGGATCTCTCCGCGTACCAGACCGCGGTCGAGCGGCGGATCGCGCCCATTACACGCGCCGGCTGGGGCGCGAAGGCGGCGTTCGAGCGGTTCCCCGCCACGACGTACGCGCTCGCGCGCCTGCCCGTGACGTTCCGCGTGCTCGAGAAGCTCCTCACCGGCGACCTGCCGGAACCCGCCGCGGCACGCGGTGTCGAGAAGGCCGCGATGCGCGTCATCTACCGCGTCGCGAAACTCGCCGCCGTCGCCCCGACCTAAAGTCTCGAGCCGCTCGCGCCGATGCTTTTGGCGTGGATCTGAATGCCCTCCTGACGCAGGCGGTCGAGCTCGGTGCGAGCGACATCCACCTGAAGCCCGGCCGTCCGCCCGTGCTGCGCTTCGACGGCGCGCTCGGCGACATGGACAAGGCTGAGTCGCTCACCACGTGGGACATGGAGGACATCCTCACGACCGTCGCGCGCCCCGAGCAGGTCGACGCTTTCCACGCGACCGGCGACCTCGACCTCGCGTACCAAGTCGCGGGGCTGCCTCGCTTCCGCGTGAACGCCTTCCGCCAACGCGACCAGATCGGCTTTGCCTTCCGGATCATCTCCTCGCTCATCCCGTCGTTCCAGGAACTCGGCCTGCCGAAGGGCGTCGAGCGCCTCGCGAACGAGCCGCGCGGTCTCGTGCTCGTCACGGGCGCGACGGGCTCGGGAAAGACGACGACGCTCGCCGCGATGGTCGATCACATCAACCGCACGCGGCGCGACCACGTTCTCACGATCGAGGATCCGATCGAGATCGTCCATCAGGAACAGCGCGGCGTGATCAGCCAGCGCGAGGTCGGGCTCGACACGGTGTCGTTCGGCGAGGGTCTGCGGCGCGCGCTGCGCCAGGACCCAGACGTCATCCTCATCGGCGAGCTCCGCGACTCCGAGACGGCGCAGGTCGCCCTCCAGGCCGCCGAGTCGGGTCACATGGTTCTCTCGACGCTCCACACCGTCGACGCGGCCGAGTCGTGCGCGCGCATCATCGAGTTCTTCCCACCCGAGAAGCAGGAAGTCATCCGCTCGATCCTCGCCGGCGTCTTGCGCGGCGTCGTCAGCCAGCGGCTGTTGCCGAAGATCGACGGCGGGCGCGTGCCGGCCGTCGAGGTGATGGTCACGAACGTGCGCATCGCCGACCTCATCCGCGACGGCCGCCCCGACGAGATCACCGATGCCGTTGCCGAGGGTGAATTCTTCGACATGCAGACGTTCGCGCAGGCGCTCATCGAGCTCGTCCTCGCCGGCGTCGTCGAGCGGGAGACCGCGGCGAACGCGTCGTCGAACCGGCACGACTTCCTCGTCATGCTCGAGCGCGCCGAGAAGCTGGCTCGCCACGCAGCGGCCGCCGGGACCGACGCCGACGACGCCAAAACCGAGGACCAGCCCGACCGCGCGGATACGCCTGCTTCTGGACTGCGCGTCGCGGGCTGATGGACCTCGCGCTCGCAGCGTTCGCGCTTGCGCCCGGCCTCGCGCTCGGGAGCTTCATGAACGTCGTCGCGGCGCGCGTCCCGCTTCACCGCTCCGTCGTCTCCCCAGGTTCCGCCTGCATGAGCTGCGGCCACGAGATCGGCTGGCGCGACAACGTCCCCGTCTTCTCATGGCTCTTCCTGCACGGCCGCTGCCGCAACTGCAAGGCGGTGATCCCGTGGCGCTACCCGGCCGTTGAGGCCGTGTCGGCGCTGCTCGTCGCCGGCTGCGTGTGGAAGTTCGGCCTCCACCCCGAGATGCTCGTTGCATCGTTCTTCTGCCTCGTTCTCGTCGCGGTCTCGGCGACGGACATCGAGCTCGGGATCATCCCCAACCGCATCGTCCTGCCCGCGTTCGTCGTCATCGTCGCGGCGCAGACCGCGCTCTACCCGAGCCCGCAGTGGATCGTCGCCGCGCTCGGCGCCTCCGGCTTCCTCTTCGCGGCCGCTCTCGCGGCGCCGCGCGGGATGGGCATGGGGGACGTGAAGCTCGCGCTCGTGCTCGGCGCGATGCTCGGGACGACCGTGGCCGTCGGGATGCTCATCGGCTTGCTCGCGGCGATGGTGCCCGCCATCGTCCTCTTCATTCGCCTTGGTGTGGGCGCCCGGAAAGTCAGGCTCCCGTTCGGGCCGTTCCTTGCGATCGGCGCCGTCGTCGCTCTCTTCGCCGGTCACGAACTGCTCCAGGCGTATTGGGCGCTAGTCCACCACTAATCGCGCCTCGCCGCGCTAACGGACACGGCTCAAAATGCCGATTCTTCGTTGGAGGGATCGCGACGTGAAGCCAGCCGCATATGTCTGATAACCAGACAAGTCTTCCGCGCCTGCGGACGACAGCCGGTCCGGAGACGGACGGCGGCGGTAGCGTCGCGCCGGCCGGCCTCGGCGACGCCATTGACCTCGTCGTCGACCTGATCTCGGCGACGAAACTCGTACCCCCGGACAGGCTCGCGAAGGCCGGCGAACGCGCCCGCGAGTCGGGTTCTCTCGCGCGCGCCCTTGTCGACGAGGGGATCGCGACGGGGATCGGGGTAGCGCGCCGCCACGCTGCGCAGTACCGGCTGCCGCTCATCGACTTCGTCTCGACGCCCGTCGACGAGACCGCCGCGGACCTCGTTCCGATCCGCGTGCTCGAGCGCGTCGTCGCGATTCCGTACGAGCTCGACGGCGGCGTCCTACGGGTCGCGGTCGCCGACCCGGGAGACGTGCAGGGGATCGACGAGCTGCGGCTCGCGACGCCGCACCAGCTCGAGCTCGCCGTCGCCAACCGCGACGAGATCGTCGACCAGATCGGCCGCAGGGCCCGCGCCTCCACGGCGAGCGCCGTCCCGACCGTCCTCGAAGGCGGGGATTTCGACTTCGAGAACGCGTTTCTGCCCGAGAACGAGACCGACCTCGAGGCAGACGACGGCCTGTCGGAAGAGCCGCTCGTGCGGCTCGTCAACTCGATCCTCTTCCAGGCCGCTGAGGACGGCGCATCCGACATCCACTTCGAGCCGCAGGAGGACTCTCTCGTCATCCGCTTCCGCATCGACGGAATCCTCCGGGAGGCGCAGCGCGTTCCGCGGCAGACCGCGGCGGGAGTCGTGACGCGTTTCAAGGTGCTCGCGAAGCTCGACATCGCCGAGCGGCGGAAGCCGCAGGACGGACGCATCTCGGTAAACGCGGCGGCCGCAGGGCGCAAGCTCGACGTCCGCGTCGTGACGTTGCCAACGGTGTACGGCGAGTCGGTCGTTCTCCGTCTGCTCGACCAGTCGACCCGGCCGCCGACGATGGCGGAACTCGGCTTCAACGATTCCATGCAGGCAGAGCTGCGCGAGATCGTCGCGCGGCCGACGGGCGCCCTCCTCGTCACCGGCCCGACGGGATCCGGTAAGACGACGACCCTCTTCGCCGTCCTCAACGAGGTGGCCCGGCCGGAGATCAACATCATCACGGTCGAGGATCCGGTCGAGTACCGGCTTCCCGGCGTCAGCCAGGTTCAGGTGAACGCGCGCGGAGGCGTGACGTTCGCGACCGCGCTCCGTTCGATCCTCCGCTCGGACCCCGACGTCGTGATGGTCGGCGAGATCCGCGACGGCGAGACCGCGAAGATCGCGATCGAGGCTGCGCTGACCGGCCACTTCGTGCTCACGACCCTGCACACGAACGACGCGCCGAGCGCACTGACGCGCCTGAACGAGATGGGGGTCGAGCCGTTCCTGACCGGCGCCTCCGTGACCGGCGTGCTCGCGCAGCGGCTCGCCCGGAAGCTCTGCACGTCCTGCTGTGAGCCGTACACCCCGACCGCCGACGAGCTCGTGGCGGCTCGTGTGGATCCCGATCTCGTTGCGAGCGGAGTCACCTTCTATCGCAAGCGCGGCTGCCCGCGGTGTGGCCAAAGCGGCTATCGCGGCCGCATCGGCATCTACCAGCTCCTGGCGATGACCGAGGATCTCGCGGGCCTCGCCGCGTCGAAGGCGTCGCGCCAGGAGATCGACCGGGCGGCACGCGAGGCCGGGATGCTGTCGCTCTGGGAGGACGGGCTCGCCAAGATCCAGGCCGGGCACACGAGCCTCGAAGAGCTCGCCCGCGTCACGACCTGAGCGTCGGCCGGAGACGGGCGGCCAGTTAAGGGCACCCAGTTAGGGGCGACTCGTGATCCGGATGCGGTCAGTCCTCAGATCGAGGAAGCCCTTCGTGCCGTTCGTCGAGACGAAGGCGAGCTTTCCGGACTGGGCGGTCGTCTCGCGAGAGCGGCCCCGCGGCGGGTGGATGATCGTGACCGCGCCGACTCGGCCGGCATCGACGAGCTCGGGCGGCTCGTACTGCACGCCGAAGGTCTCGTTCTGCCGGATGATCGCGAACCGGCCGAGCGGCGGGTCAACTCCTGGGCTCCCGGCGTAGACCGCGACGAGCGTGTATCCGTCGCTGACGAGCCACGCGTTCTTGGGGTTGATCAACACGCGATGGAGAGGCGGCGGGACGCTCTTGGGCAGGATGTGCGGTGGGATCCGGTCAGAGCGCGGCGCGTTCTTCGTACCGGTTCCGAGATCGGTGAGCGTCGAAGGCGAACCGGAGCTCACGCAGACCGGAGGATCGGGGAAGCGGTCGCTAATGGTCCGTTCGCCGGGCGCGCTTAACGCGATCGTGGCCGTCGCGCTCGGATCGGTGTCGCACCAGTTCCGCCAGATCCAAGTGCGCATGATGGCGCTCCACGGGCGGCGTACGCTGTTCACGTGCCAATCGGCTGTGGCCGCCACCCCGCTCGAGCCGGAGATCGCCAGGTGAATCGTCGTTTGTAACTGGCACGAGCGGCGCTTCTCGCGCGCGGTCAGCCAGCCGGCCGTGAGCCGAACCGCCTGTGGCGCATTTCCTTTGGGAGACGTGTGACTCCACGCGAGGCCGTAGCCCTCCGGTGTGCAGCGGCGGAGCCTCATGTCGCCCGCGCCGCCGGTGCCCAGTAGGGGCTTGCCGACCGCGGAGAGGACTGAGGCGAGAGCGACCAGCAGCACAAGCCGGGTCACTGTTGCCGATCGCTCTCGTCTCATGGCTCTGTCCTCCTCTTACTTGGCGCTGACCGTGTTCGTGGCGAGGTTCAGCTTGACCGTGGCGCCGCGCGCCGTGTTGAGCGCGAGCGAGCCGGTCTGGGCGGACGTCTCGACGGCCTCTCCGGTGGGAGCGCTCGCGGCGACCGCCAGCGACCCGGTGGAGCCGGCGTCGATGATCTGCACGGTCTGCCTCGCCGCGCTGAGGTCCTGCCGGACGATGACGACGCGCCCCTGGCTCGGGTCGTCTCCTTTCGAGCCCGCGTAGACGGCGACGAGGTTGTTGCCGTCGCTCACGAGCCAGCCGTTCGCCGCCGTGAGGATGGCGGAGGAGATCGGAACGGGCACGTTCGCGCCGAGGATCGCGGCGGGAATCGGCTCGGGCATGAGCGCCGTCGCGGCTGCCCGCGCGGATGAGGCCGTCGCGTCATTCGCCGCGGACGGCATGCGGTCGGCCATCGCGGCAGCCTTGTCGGTGGGGACGCTCACGTTGCTTCCGAGGTGAGGGATCGACACGGCTGACGAGCCTGCCAGCGCGAGTCCGCTGAGCGCACCGGCGAGGCCGAGGACGCAAAGTGCGGTGAGGAGCTTCGCCTTGCGGCTGTGCATGAGTGTGCGATTGCGCATGAGGGTTCCTTTCGCTCAGCAGCCGGAGCCGAAGCAGACGATGTTCCAGTTGACGAGGCCGGGGTTCTTCGAGTTGAGGTTGAGCCAGCCCGCCGTGGCGCCGAGGCCGCCCGACGCCGCCGGCGTCTCGCCGGTAATGCCGTCGAAGAAGTAGTCCGACGTGTGGGTCGCGTTCCAGTACTTGCGGACGACGGTCCACTGGCTGGCGCTGACCGCGTAGTAGATCTCGGGGAGCGGCACGGCGAGCCCGTGATAGGAGACGTACGCGACGTCGCTGACGTCCCACCCGTTGTTGCAGGGGCCGTTGCTGCTGCCGCTCGTCGGGCAGCCGTCGACCGAGCCGAAGTCGTCGTAGAGCGCCCAGCCCTGCGCCGTAGCGCCGTTGATGAGCTGCTTCGAGATCAGCGCCCCGTCGTAGCTCGGCTCGATGTCGCTGGCCGCGCCGGAGCCCTGGCTCGAATATCCCTGGGCAACCTGGTAGTTCGACAGGTTCTGGGCCGTTTGTTCCTGGTCGTAGCCGGCATTCCACACGTCGGTGTTGCTCATTCCGACGTTCGACAGGTGGTAGTTGCTGTTGCCGTACTCGATGACTACGCCGCCCTTTACGTGGCAGTCGTGGTACGCGTCGGCGGCCTTTTTGAGGGCGAGGAGGATGCTCGAGTTCTTGAACGTCGCGCCGCTGAAGTCGATCGCCCCGTACTCGCCGTTCGAAAACGCCCTTGCTGCGCCGAAGTCGAGGAGCATGATGTCGGTCAGGTTGTCCGGCTGGTCATCGGCGTAGCGGCACCCGTCCGTGGTGGCGGCGCTCTGCAAGCCGGTCAACGTGGTGCCGTACATGTAAAACGCCTCGACCGGGTTGGGCGCTGCCGCGGCTGACGCCGGACCGGCGGCAGCGAAGCCCAGCAGCAGTGCTCCGAGGGGGAGGAGCCAAAGGAACCTGCGAATGATCACGTCGATCTCCCTGGTTGCGGAGTTCAGGAACTCGCTCCTCCCAGAACTTCAGTACTCGCACTGCGAGTGGCACTCCGGTTCGGGCGAAGAGTTCCGGGCACGCCGGTGTCGCGGTATCGGCCGGAGGGAGTATTCGAGAAGGATTGCCGGCGCTACTGCGCGCGGACTTCGCAGCCGAGGTAGAGCAGGGACTCCATCGCCTCGGCCACGAACGCTGTCGCCTGGGCGGCGTCGGGGAACGTGTACGGCCCGGCCAAGGTCGCCGGTGCGTCGCGCGGGAAGACCTCGGCCTCGACCACGCATGCGCCTCCACGTTCTACGACGCGCAGGCGGGCGATCGAGCGCCCTTCGAGCTGGGCGTGGCGGACGAACATTTCGCGGTCTTCGGCCGCGAGTGCGCTCACCGCCGCGTGTCCCTGATGATCTGCGTGACGCCGGCCTTGTCGAGGTAACCGTCCGAGCGGTAGACAACGGCTCCGGGGCGCTTGTAGATCATGAAGCCCGGGTTCGGGAGGAGCTCGCCGGCCGGAAGGAGCGCCGTCAGGGGGCCTGCTACCGCGTTGTTGAGGAGGTTGACCGGGACGAACGGGATATGAGCCGCGTTGGCTGCGGCGCGCGCCTCCTGAATCGACAGCATGTCGACCGGGGAGTGAGGGTTGTAGAAGCCCGCGATGACGAGCTGGTAGTGGTCGAGCTTGATGTGGAGCGTGGGAGGCAGCAGCGGGTTGACCCTCGGCGGCACGACGTGCACCGGTTTCGACGGGGTCGACTGGTGCTGCGTAGCCGGCGGCGCGCTCGTTGCCGGTGTCGAATGGCCGTGCATCAGGACGATCGCCGAGCCGGCGAGCACGGTCATGAGGACGCCGATGAGGGCGCCGATGCGTACTTGCGGGCTGATCGTGGTGGTGGACATCACGAGGGTTATCGGTCGGGGATGCGGGGGCCTTTAGCGGGAGGTGCGTTATGCCGATGTTTGTCTCATGCGTACACGTGTTTACAACGAAGACGGCTTCATGATGGTCGAGCTCGTCGCGGCGGTGTGCATCCTGTCCGTCGCGGTGCTCGCGCTCATCGGCGCCTACGGGCTCGGTTACTTCGCGATCAACTCGACGGGACAGACGACATCGGCAGGGCTGCTGGCCAACAACCAGCTCGAGCTCTACGCGTCGCTTTCGTACGCCACAATCGGCCTCGACGCGACGACGCTCGCCTCCGTCAAGGGGACGGATCCGAACTACAGCACCGACGAGAGCGCGTTGCCCGTGAGCGGGACGGATGTGACGATCTCCGGCTGCGGCTCGTCTGCGCAGTGCTCGCCTGTCCAGACGCTCACCGGCGGCGATCACAAGACGTACAAGGTCGAGACGTTTATTCGTCTGCTCACGAACCCAAGCGCGACGTCCCGCTCCGAGAAGATCGTGACGGTCGTCGTCCGCAACATGAGCGCCGCGGGCGTGAAGGTCGTGGACGATGCAGACCGGCTTCGACGCCGGCTCGTAGCGAGCGAAGATCCGGGCGAGCAGCCCGGTCTCGCTCGCGCCCGCTGGCTACGCCGTTGTCGTTGTGCCGCGCCGGTTCGGCGCGTGCGCCTGCAACAGGACGGCGCCGGGGACGTAAGCCGTCGGGCGCGCAGTTCGGCGCAAGCGAGGGGGCTGGGGGCTGGCCCCGGCGCCAAACCGCGGTCTGTAGGTCAGACCTGCTGCGCTGCTCCTTCCTACTCGTAGACAGCGACGTCCGCATTCCTCGCAGCCGAGCTTGAGCAGTCGCGCCGCTCCGAACCTCTCGACCAGGAGTTCGGCAGTGGCGTTCATCCCAGGATGACTCACCGTGCGTAGAGGAACGACACCCAGACAGACGAGCCGCTAGCTGTAGTTCCTATGCACGTTGGTTCATCCGGGCCGCCTTGGAGGCTGGGCGCTGTCAAAGGCAGCTCAACTTCGAGGAGGCGCCCCGGATGGATTTGCACGCTGACGCGGCTCTCAGCTGGAGCGGTCGGCGCGAGTTGGCGCGTCGTGTTGTCGATGAAGGTGGACGCTGAGGGCGGCTGGCCGAGGCCGCCGGCGTCAGCGTTCGCTGCGCTCGTAAGTGGGCTGGCCGGTATTGGGATGGCGATCGGCAGCTCCGTGATCGTTTCTCGGCGCCGCGCAGGGTGGCTAACCGCACGCCGGCGGAGCGGGTCAGGGTGATCGTCGCTCTGCGACAGCTGCGGATGACCGGCGCCGAGATCGCCGAGACGCTGCACATGCCTCACTCGACCGTGTCGGCGGTGCTGACCCGAAACGGGATCGGCCGGCTGGGACGGATCGGTCTCGAGCCGCGGTCAGATGGAGGCATTACGGCGGCCGGATCTCCCCGCCGTCTTTGAGATAGATGTCGCAGCAGGGGTAGCGAGCTACCCGATGAACCGCAGGGTGTTCAGATCGCCGACGATGTGGGTGAAGATGGCGGTCAGGTCACCGGCGGACGGCTGGTTGTAGAACGTGTTCGAGCCGCTAGCGATGCTCTGCATCAGCGTGGCGCCGGAGGCGTTGTGGAAGGTACCGCTGGTGTCGCTGCAGGTACCGCCGCTCGTGTCGTAGCCGATCGAGTAGATGAGGATGCCGTCGCTCTTCGCGGTGGTCGCCGCGTTGTTCGCGGTGTTGCACGGCGTGTTGTCCGTCCACGACTTGGGCGAGTTGAGCGCGCCGTCGCTCAGGACAATGATGGCGTTCGTGACGTTCGAGCGGCCTGAGTGATCGAGGAGATACTGGGCCGAGGCGATCGCGCCGGCGAGGTAACTGCCCTGGCCGCCGACGATCTTGAGCCCGTAAAAGTCGCCGCCGGGATACTGAGCCGGCGGGCCGGTGTACGACACCGTCCACGTCCCGGTACGGGTGCTACCGCTTCCCGAGGAAACGATCCTGAGGTTGAGCTGCGTTCCCGCGGGCTCGGAAATGCTCCCCGAGAACGCGCACGGGAGACCGCTGGAGCTCGTGCACGTGAGCCCCGTGCTCGTCCACGTGCCTCCGCTGACGACGCCGACGGTCGCGGTGTAGGTGTATCCGCTGCTTGTGCCGGAGGTGTCGAAACTCATTCCGGTGAGCGTCTCCGCCGTTGCGAGCGTGATCGTGCCCGACGTCGAGCTGGTCGAGCCGGCGGTGGAGGAGTTCACGGTGTAGTAGTGCGTCCCAACCGCAATGGCGGTGCTGCTGCTGCCCGAATACGAGCCCGACGCCCCCGGGCACTGTCCCCAGCCGACGGCTTGGACGATGTTCGAGCCCGTGTTGAGGGTGGGGCTGGAGTTCGACGTGCGAAAGTCGCTCGAGAGGCCGACGATGTCGTAGCCAGGCTGGCTGCCGGTCGGGGGGTTGGGATACGTCACCGCGAAGCTGCTGCTGCTGTTGCAGTCGATCTCGTAGGGGCGGCTGGTCGTGCTGGAAAGCGCCGGGAATGCCATCAGGCCCACCTCGTCCCCCGGGTTTGCGACGTTCGCACCGAGCTCGCCGGGGTTGAGGGTCGCCGCTCCGCAGGGCGAGGTCGAGATACACGGCCAGAGCCCCTGAAGAAGCGCCTGCACGCCCGCCTTTGCGCAGTCGATCTTCTCCGGGCTCGGGACCCCTGTGACCGTGCCCGAGCACGCGCTCTGCATCGAACCGCTCGTGTCGAGAATGACCTCGACGTTGAGAGCGGGGTTCGCCTCGGCGTGCACCGTCTTCGTGAAGCCGCCTACCGTGCCCGTCCCGGTGAGATTGATGAGGCCGGCCGACTGGCTCGCGGAGTACGTGCCCGTCCCGACGGGCTGCGTCGGCTGCGGCAGGGTGCCGAGCGGGATTGCGATGCCGTGAGTCGAGTTGTAATAGAGCATGCCCTCGGCGTACGCGAGTCCCTGCTGGGCGATCGCGAATGCCTGCCGCTGCTGATCGGAGTAGTAGGCGCTGCTCTCGTTCGCCGCGCCGGCGAACAGCACCCCGGCGGTGAGAATCGCGAAGACGACCATCATGGCGAGCGCCATCACGAGGGCAACGCCACGTTCGTCGCGGACGAACCGCTGCACGATGCGCCGAATCACGCGCATGCCCCCGAGGCAGAGGCGTTTCGCAGCGCGATGACAGTCGTTCCGGTCGCGGCCGTCCCGGGGATGGTGCCGGCGTTCGAGGTCAGGGCGACCTGGAGGCGCGGGACCTTCCCGGTGGTGAGGCATGAAAACGGCGTCGCCGAAGTTACGTTCGACGCGAATGTCACGCCGGTTCCCGAGCAGGACGCACCGGCGAAGCGGACGAGCGCGCCGCCCGTAACGCACCACGTGTACGTCCCCGTGGCGTTCACGCAATAGGACGGCAGCGTGAGCTTTACGCCGGCGCCGCCCGAGACGATCGCGGCCGACGAGGTGCAGCGGGCCTCGAACTCGAGCCGGTTCACGGCAACGATGAGGCTCGCCTGCGACGACAGCGTCGCGCTCGAGTTCGAGCTCGCGCGGAACCCCGCGCTGAACAGGCTCGTGAGGGCTCCAAGGAGGACGAGCGTGATCGTGATGACGACCGTCATCTCGACCAGCGTGAAGCCAGATTCGTCGCGCAGCGCAGGCATCTTCTCCCTCATCGGCCAAAGACGGGTATTTGTCAAGCCCCTAAAGGATGAGAAGAGAGATCGCGCGGTTCTCTCGCGGCGGAAAGGGTCGTTGCCCGGCCCCAAGAGAAACGACGAGGGCGCGGTTTCCCGCGCCCTCGTCGCCGAGCAAGTGCGTAAGTAGTGCTTAGCTCGCTGCGGTTCCCGCGGCGAGCAGGCAGGTGCCGGCCTGGATCGTCGCGGCCTTGTAGGCGCCGGAGGGAGTCGCGTTGCCGCCGATGTAGTCCCAGGCGCCGTTGCCCTCGTTGTCCTCGACGCAGTAGCCGGCGTTGGTGTTGAGCGCCACGGCCTTCACGTTCCCGCCGATACCCGGCGAGTTCGTCCGCAGCGTCGCACCCGTGATGCCGGTGTACGAGCCGTTGTTGACGTTCATCTGCTCCGCCGCAGGAATCGCCGAGCGGACGTTCGACTTCGACGCCGCGTCCTGCGCGCTGCTCTTGAAGCTGAGATACGCGGGAACGGCGATGGCGATGAGAATGCCGAGAATCACGATGACGACCAGGAGCTCGATGAGGGTGAAGCCCTCCTCCGAGCTGAGCCGCGTCTTGATGCGATCGAACATTGGGTAGATCTCCTTCCACGAGAGGATGGGGGATGGTGTTGCCCGACCGTCATCGGCCGAATCGGGGAGCGAGCTTTAGCCCTCAAACGAGGTAGGCGCACGGTCGCTGTAGGCGTTCACGACAACCGCTCAAGGTCTCGCCGGGACCTGCCGATACCCCCGTCGATGCCAAACGCAGCCTCAATCGACGTGCTGCTCGAGCAGATGCTCGAACTCGACGCCTCAGACCTTCACCTCACGGTGGGCACGGCGCCGGCCTTCCGGGTTCGTGGGAAGCTCACGCCTGCGCAGGGCTTCGAGCCGCTTGACCCGGAGATGACGAGGCAGGCGATCTATTCCATCCTCACGTCCGAGCAGCAGAAGCAGCTCGAGCTCGACCGGCAGATCGACTTTGCGTATTCACTGCCGGGCGTCGCGCGCTTCCGCGTCAACGCCTTCTTCCAGCGCGGCTCGGTCGGCGCGGCGTTTCGTCTCGTGCCCGGCAAGATCCGCACGCTCGAGGAGCTCGGCCTCCCGCCGGTTCTCCATACGCTCGCGGAGAAGCCGCGCGGCCTCGTCCTCGTCACCGGGCCGACCGGCTCGGGCAAGTCGACGACGCTCGCCGCGATCGTCGACGAGATCAACAACACGCGCTCGGACCACATCCTCACCATCGAGGATCCGATCGAGTTCCTTCACCGGCACAAGAAGTGCGTCGTGAACCAGCGCGAGATCGGCACCGATGCGCGGTCGTTCGCCGAGGGCCTGCGCGCAGCGCTTCGTCAGGACCCGGACGTTCTGCTCGTTGGCGAAATGCGCGACCTCGAGACGATCTCGACGGCGCTCACCGCGGCCGAGACCGGTCACCTTGTCTTCGGCACGCTGCACACACAGACTGCTTCCTCGACCATCGACCGCGTCATCGACGTATTCCCGCCGTCCCAGCAGCAGCAGGTGCGGATCATGATCGCGAACTCGTTGCAGGGGGTTGTAACGCAGACCCTCCTGCCGACGGCCGATGATTCGGGCCGCGTCGCGGCTCTCGAGATTCTGCTGCCGGACGATGCGGTGCGGAACCTCATCCGCCAGGCGAAGGTCGAGCAGCTTTACACCGTGATGCAGACGAGCTCGTCGCGCGGCATGCAGACGATGGAGCAGGCCCTTGCCGACCTCGTCCTCCGGCAGGTCGTCGACTACGACGAGGCACTGGCGCGGACGACTCGTCTCGAGCAGCTCCTCGGAGTCCTCGAGCGCGCCGGCGCGGTCGTCGGCGCCGGCGGCGCGCCCATCACTACCGCCGCTCAACGGCGACAGCAACCGCAACACCGGCCTGCGGGTGGCGACGTCGTGAACGGCGTTTCGTCCCTCATGAAGAAGGAGATCCACCTGCGGCGCAAGCCGACAGGCGAAGCTCCCGAGAGCGAGCCGGTGACCGGCAGTGTCGAGAGCGAGCCGATGGCGGAAAGCGCCGTGAGCGAGCCGATGGCCGACGTTGTCGAGAGCGAGCCGGTGGCTGGGAGCGCCGTGAGCGAGCCGGTGGCCGACGTTGTCGAGAGCGAGTCGGTGGCTGAGAGCGCCGTGAGCGAGCCGGTGGCTGAAAGCGCCGTGAGCGAGCCGGTGGCCGACGTTGTCGAGAGCGAGCCGGTGGCTGAGAGCGCCGTGAGCGAGCCCGTGGCGGAGAGTGCGTTGAGCGAGCCTCCGGCCGAGCGTGCGCGCGGGAAGTTCTCGCGTCGCAGCCCGTCCGCCTCGAAGCGTTCTCTTCCGAAGGCACCGAAGCCGGCGCGGCACGGCAAGGGCGACCGGGTCGTCGGTCTGAAGGTCGGTGGCTCACAGATCGCCGCCGCCTGCATCTCGAACAACGGAAGCGCCAAGCTCGAGCGGATCGCGCGTGTACCGCTCGCAAGCGGCATCGTCAGCGGCGGCGAGCTCAAGGACATCGATGCTCTCGCAGATGCGCTTCGCATCCTCTTCGAGGAGAACGACCTGCCGCGCCGCGGCGTGCGCCTTGGCGTCGCAAGCAGCCGCATCGGTGTGCGGAGCATCGAGCTCCCGGCGATCGCCAACGAAGAACAGTTCCTCAACGCAATCCGCTTCCGCGCTCAGGAGGCTCTGCCGATCCCGCTCGACGAGGCGGTGCTCGACTACCGCGTTCTCGGCGAAAGGGAGGCCGAGGACGGCCAGATGCTGCGGCGTGTCCTGCTTGTCGTTGCGCACCGCGAGCTTGTCGAGCGCTATGTCGAAGCATGCCGCCGCGCGGGCCTGACCCTCTCGGGGATCGACCTCGAGGCGTTCGCTCTGCTTCGCGCACTCGCGCCCCCGACCGACCGCGAAGACTCGGCAGTCGTAGCCGTCTCGATCGGCCACGAACGCACGACCCTGGCGGTCTCCGACGGCCGGGTCTGCGAGTTCTCGCGCGTCGTTGCGTGGGGTGGCGCGGAGCTCAACACAGGACTCGGGCGTGCGCTCGACATGGACGGCCAGAAGGTCGAGGACGTGAAGCGCAGCCTTTCGCTCGCCGGCGGCGACGCCCCGGACGGTCTCACGCCCGAGCAGGCCGCTGCGGCGGTCGAGGCGCTCCATCGCGGGATCGAGTCGCTCGTCCGTGAGCTCGTCTCCTCGCTGACCTACTACCAGTCGCAGCCGGGCAGCCTCGCCATCGGCGAGATCATCGTCACCGGCGGCGGAGCAAGGCTCGGCGGCCTGCCGGAGGAGCTCGAGCGTCTGCTCGGCGTTCCGGTTCGGCTCGGCGACCCGCTCGGCCGGCTCGAAGTGACCGAGCCCGTCGACGAGACCGAGGCCGGTTCGTTCGCGATCGCGGTCGGACTCGGGATTGAGGACTAGGGGAGACGAGAGACGATGCGTGCCGTAAACCTCCTTCCGCGCGAAACGAGCGCGAACAAGCTTGGCGTCGACCGCACAGTCGTTGTGGGAATCGCGGTCACCGTGTTCGTCGCGGCGATCCTGGCCGGTGGCTTCTTCCTCGAGAAGGCGAACGCCGCATCTGCGCGGCAGCGGCTGGCCGACGTGCAGGCCGCGCTGGTCCAGGCGCAAACGCAGCAGCCGTCCGCGCACTCGCCTGGGCCGAATCGGCTCCAGATTCCGGTCGTGCTCTCGCAGCAGGAGCCCTGGCACGTCGCCCTCGACTCCGCACTCTCGACCCGCGTGGCCTGGGATGCGTTCCTTCTGCAGCTCGAGTACGCGGTGCCGGACAAGGTCACCCTCACGAACATCACGCTCGGCGGTGCAGGCGTGGGGGCCGGCGCGGCGAGCGGGGCGATCACGCTCGGCGGCAACGCCTTCTCTGCGCACGACGTCGCGGTATTCCTCTCGACGCTCGCGCGCCTTCCGAAGGTCTCGCAGGTCAGTCTCGTCAGCCACACGATCACCACTGGATCGAAGTACGGGACCTTCTCGATCACGGCGCAGATGACCCTCCCTGCCGCCCTCACGACGCCGCCGCCGACGGACACGACGGCCACCACCGGAGCCTGATGATGACGCTCTCGAGTCGCCAGTTTCGTTTGATCGCGGCCTTCGTCGGCCTCAACCTCGTGCTCGTCTTGGTCGGCTGGGTCGCGGTCGTCGCGCCGCAGCGGCACGCCGCCGCCACGGCAGCTGCGAGCGCGCAAGCTCGTGCAGAACCAGCTCGACGCGTATCGCCCCGGGAGCTCAGGCGGCCCGGTCACGCAGCCGAAGGTCCACACGTCGTGCCTCTACCGGCTCGATACGGCGCTGCCGTCGCAGGCAGACCAGCCCAATCTTCTCTTCGAGCTCCAGCGGGTAGCGACGGGATCGAAGGTCAAGGTCCTCGGCATCTCGCCCCAGCCGGCTCAGGCGATGACGGGCGGCTACACCGTCGTGCCGATCAACCTCACCCTCGACGGCAGCTACTACGCGGTGACGCAATTCCTCCACAACCTGCGGGCACTTGTCTCCAAGGGAGGTGGCTGCCCGGCCGCGAAGGGCTCGCTCTTCGCTGTCACGTCGGTGACCTTCAGCGGTGTGGAGCCCAACGGGAACGTCCCCGCGACGGCCGGAATCGAGGCGTTCTACTACGGGGTCACGGCGGGTGCAACGGCGCCGGTCGACCCGACGGCTACCGACACGACGACCACGACGGGAGGCTAGGAGCCACCATGGCGCGGAAGAAAGCCGCACACGAAGCAGCAATGAAGAAGGCTGCGAAGCAGAAGAAGATGCTCATGGTGCTCGCGCTGCCGATGGTCGCTGCCCTCTACTTCATGGTCACGACCTTCATGAACCTTGGCAAGCACTCCTCCCCCGTCTCCGCCACGCCTGCGCCGGCCACGACGCCCGCGGGATCGGGCTCGGCGACTGGCACGCCGATCGCAGCCACGCTCGCCCCCGTTGTCCCCGGCGTCGCCGCAGTCCCGATCGTCGCCTTCCGTTCGTTCACGGCGCTCGGCCAGAAGAATCCGTTCCACGACCACGGACCCAACGTCGGTGCGTCGAACTCGACTGGCAAGAGCAAGAGCAGCAAGCCGAAGAATCCCAAGAGCGGGCCGAAGACGAAGAATCCGTCGGCGCCGCTGACCGGCGCTGTCATCTCGCTCAACGGAGACAAGCTCGCCCTCGCCATCGGCGCGAAGTTCGGGCACGCGCCCGGCTTGAGCGGTGTCCCGCTCTTCAAGCTCGTCAAGGCGACGCCGACGACCGCGCTCGTCGCCGTGGTCGGCACGAAGCAGCAGTTCTTGCTCCACGTCAAGCAGCCGCTGACGCTCCAGCAGTACGGAGGCTGGACGTACACGCTCATCCTCGAGCCGCTCGGCTCTCCCGCCCCGATGACCGTCAAGCCGACGACGAAGAGCCCGCCGACGAAGCACCCGAAGACGAAGAACCCGGGGAAGTAGCGCATGGCTTCGTTCGTCTACACCGCGATCAACGCCCGCGGCCTCGAGGTCGACGGCGTAATCGCCGCCAACGACCTCGCGTCGGCACGCGACCAGCTCCAGCGCCGCGGCCTGCTCGCGGACAAGATCTCCCCGCTCGACACGAGCGAAGGGTTCGGTCAGAAGAAGATCTCGTTCGGCGGGACGCGTGTGAAGCCGAAGTCGCTCCAGATCTTCTCGCGCCAGTTCGCCACGATGATCGAGGCCGGCCTGAGCGTCGTGCAGGCGCTCGTCGTGCTCGAGGATCAGACGAACGACGTGACGCTCGCCGAGGTCGTGACGCAGCTGCGGTACGACGTCGAGGCCGGGCTCATGCTCTCGGAAGCGATGTCGCGGCACCCGAAGGTCTTCTCCCGCCTCTACATCGCGATGGTCGAGGCAGGCGAGGCGGCCGGCATTCTCGACATCGTCCTCGACCGTGTCGCGATCCAGATCGAGAAGCAGGAGGCGATCAGGCGCCGCGTCAAGGGCGCGATGGTCTACCCGGTGCTCGTCATGGTCTTCGCGACGCTCATCCTCATCGCGATGCTCATGTTCCTCATTCCGATCTTCGTGAAGATCTTCGCCCAGCTCCACGGCGACCTGCCGATCCTCACGAAGATCGTCATCGCCGTCTCGAACGCCTTCCGCGGCACGTGGTTCATCGTCCCGAACGCAATCGTCTTCATCCTGCTCGCCATCGCCACGCCGTTCGTTTTCCGCTGGTGGAGGGGCACCGAGAAGGGGCGGCAGACGTGGGACCGCTTCATCCTCCGCGTCCCGATGAGGATCGGCGAGACCGCGCGGAAGGTGACGGTCGCGCGCTTCTCCCGCACCCTTGCGACCCTCGTCGCGGCGGGCGTCGACATCATCAAGGCGCTCGAGATCACCGGCCAGGCGTCGGGTAACTACGTCGTCGAGACGGCACTCGTGAACGTTCGCGAGAGCGTCCACGCCGGCCAGGGACTCTCGGGGCCGATGGGGGAGAACGAGATCTTCCCGCCGATGGTCGCGCAGATGATGCGGATCGGCGAGGAGTCCGGCGAGCTGCAGAAGATGCTCGACAAGATCGCCGACTTCTACGAGGACGAGGTCGACGCGGCCATCGCGTCTCTCACGACGATCATCGAACCGGTGATGATGATCTTCGTCGGAGCGATCGTCGGCGTCATCGTCATCTCGATGTACCTGCCGATGTTCAAGATGTACTCGCTCATCTCGAAGAGCTAGCTGACACAGCCGGCTACGGGCGGCCGAGCAGGCGCGCGAAGAAGCTCTTCTCGGCGGCCGGCTCCGGCTCGGGCTCCAGCGGCTCGGGCGCCGCGAGCTCCGGTGTGGACGGAACGGGAGCGGGTTCGTCCTCGGGCGGCAGCATCGACTTCGGGACGTTGCCGCGCTCGCGCTGCGCGCGGATCGCGTCGTTCATTGCGGAGAGTTGGGACTCTTCGCTCACGCTGTCGCGTACGACGCGCGCCGTCCGCTTCCTCCGCGCCGGCGCATAGATACTCGCATCATGC
Source organism: uncultured Actinomycetes bacterium (assembly GCA_963767525.1). Lineage (GTDB taxonomy): Bacteria > Actinomycetota > Thermoleophilia > Gaiellales > Gaiellaceae > Palsa-739. The sequence goes on along the minus strand of CAVYEH010000001.1, from coordinate 34,089 downwards.
GGATCCAACTCGTTCCGCGCGCCGCCCCGGTCGACTTTCTCGACCTCCCGTGGCGCGAGCCGCTCGAAGAGTGGCGGACTGCGCGCCTCGTCGAAGTGCCGCGTGGCATCGGTCGCCACGTCGTGCGGTTCGTCGAGTACGACGGAACGCTGTTCGCGCTCAAAGAGCTCCCGTCCGACCTCGCGCGCCGCGAGTACCGGCTCCTCCGCGACCTCGGCAACCGCGGGGTCGCGGCGGTCGAGGCGGTCGGCGTCGTGAGCGACCGCGCGGACGGCGGCGAGGAGCCACCTGACGTCCTTGTCACCCGCTACCTCGACTTCTCGCTCCCGTACCGGCTCGCGGTCGTGCGCGGGGTAGGGCCGCGGACACTGGAGCGGTTGCTCGATGCGCTCGCGCAGCTTCTCGTCCGCCTTCACTTGGCCGGCTTCTTCTGGGGCGACTGCTCGCTCTCGAACGTGCTCTTCCGCCGCGACGCCGGGGAGCTCGCTGCGTACCTCGTCGACGCCGAGACCGCCGAGATCCATCCTGCGCTGACTGATGGCCAGCGCGGTTACGACCTCGCGATTGCAGAGGAGAACGTCTTCGGCGAGCTGCTCGACGTCGCCGCGGAGCTCGGTGAGCCGATCGAGGACGGCGCCGCGCTCGCCGCAGAGATCCCCGCCCGCTACGGACGGCTCTGGGCTGAGCTCACCGCCGAGGCCGAGCTGTGGCCGGGCGACGAGTCTGCGCTCGGCGACCGCCTCCGCAGGCTCGAGGAGCTCGGCTTCGACGCAGGCGAAGTGGAGATCGTCACCACGGAGGGTGGGTACCGGCTGCGGCTCGAGCCGGCCCTGATGGAGCCGGGACACCACCGCCGGCTGCTGCAGCGGCTCACCGGTCTCGACGCGCAGGAGAACCAGGCGCGCCGTCTCCTCGCCGACCTCGACGCCTTCCGCCGGCGAACGCTCGAGGAGACGCAGCCGCCTGCCTCAGCGACCGCCGCAGCCGGGCGTTGGCTGGCCGAGGTGTTCGAACCCGCGATCGCCGCGGTTCCCGTCGACTTGCGCGGCAAGCGCGATGCGGCCGAGCTCTACCACGAGCTCCTCGAGCACCGCTGGTACATGTCGGAGCGCGTGGGTCGTGAGGTGCCGCTGCAGGAGGCGGTGACCGACTACGTCGACACGGTACTGCGTCGCCTGCCCGACGAGCGGACGGTGATGAGGCGGGCCGACGACATCGACGCGTAGGCTCTCGCGACCATGTGCTTCGACGACGACTCCGCGCCGCCGATTCCGCCGCTCGCCGGCGCGGCCGTTTCGCACGAGGACCTCGTGCTCGACGCAGCCGACGGCAACCGGTTTGCCGCCTTCCTCGCGATTCCGGAGGAGGAGCTCGGCGCGGGCGTCGTCATCCTCCCGGACGTCCGCGGCCTCTACCGCTTCTACGAGGAGCTCGCGCTGCGCTTCGCCGAGGCTGGAAGCGCGGCCGGCGAAGCCGCCCGCGCCCGGCCGGAAAACCGCGCCGTCTTCGACGGCGCTGGGCGCGGCATCGCGGCCCTCGCCTTCGACTACTTCGGCCGGACCGCCGGCGTCGAGAAGCGTCCCAACGACTGGGACTACATGCCGCTCGTCCAGCAGCTCACGATGGAGGAGGTGCAGACGGACGTCAGCGCGAGCGTCGCGCACCTGAGCTCGATGGGAGCCGACCCGATCTTCACGGTCGGCTTCTGTTTCGGCGGCAGCGGCTCGTGGGCCGCGGCCGCGTCGGGGCACGGTCTCGCCGGAGCGGTCGGCTTCTACGGCCGGCCGAGCCGGATGATCGATCTCGTCCCACAGCTCGACGCCCCGATCCTTGCGCTCCAGGCCGGCGCCGACCAGGGCATCCCGCACGAGGACAACGTTGCGTTCGAAGAGGCGCTCAGCGCCGCCGGCAAGGACTACGAGCTCGTCGAGTTCGACGGCGCGCCGCACAGCTTCTTCGACCGTAAGCAGGAGGAGTTCCAGGCGGCGTCCGACGCTGCGTGGCAGCGGACGCTCGACTTCATCGCCGCGCGCCGATAGCTACTTCGCCGGGGTCTCGCGGAGCGTGATCTCCCATGTCCCCGTCGGCGCACGGGTGACGGCGACCCGGACTTTTCCGTCCGTCGCCGGGAACGTCTGCACGGTGTCATTCATAGGGCAGTAATCGTCGCTGAAGGTGTTGTCGGGGCGCTTCGAGAGGAAGCTGATCGAGACGACCAGCTGGCCGTGGCCCGTGCAGGACGTCGCGACGTGCAGGATTCCGTGCAGCCGGAATGTGCCAAGGGATGCCCGGCAGGGGTTTGGAGAGGGGTTGAGTGGCCGTACGTGTCGACAGCGCGCGCCAAGGGATGCCTTCCCGGCTCCCGTGCGGTGGGCGAGCAGCAGCGTGGGGTGAACGAGCGTCGGGATGTGCTCTCCGACGGCGAGCCACCACGTCGTCCCCGGCTTGGCGCGCACCGTGAGGTTGATCCGCTCCCCCACGGTGTCGAATCCCAGTGTCTCGCCGCCGCCGCTGCGGCACGGGACCGTCCAGAGGCCCGCGACCTTGATCGGGCCCCCGCCTGTGCACTGCACCTCGATATCGCCATACCGTCCGGCCACGGTGAACGTGCCGAGCGTCTCGTCGCCGGCGCCGTGGATCGGCGGAAGGATGACGAAGTTCAAGTCGTGCCCCAAGGTGACCGGCGTGACCTTCGCGACGGTTGTCGTTCTGGTTGTCGTTGTGGATTGCCGAGCGGTGTGCGCGCCCCCGCACGCGCTGCAACCGAGGACGACGGTCAACAAGAGCGTGGGACCCGCGACTCCCAGCTTCATGCGCAGAGTCTCTCATTCCTGGCGGGAGTCGCTACACTTCCGCGGCCCGGGGCGCCGTAGCTCAGCTGGTTAGAGCGCTGCACTCATAATGCAGAGGTCGGTGGTTCGAGCCCACCCGGCGCTATCACAGCGTCTACACACGGAACGATTGGGAAGAAGAAATGGCAACCGGAGTCAGAGTCGCAATCACGCTTGCTTGCACCGAGTGCAAGCGCCGCAACTACCAGACGCAGAAGTCGAAGCGGAACTCGCCCGACCGCGTCGAGTTCAAGAAGTACTGCCGCTGGTGCGGCGGCCACACGATCCACCGGGAGACCCGCTAGCCCGCATGGCTGGCTAACTGCAGTGGCACGCACGTCTCGTCAGGATCGCCGCCAGCGGCGCGGCATTGCGGCCGGCACACCGCCGCTTCAGCCTGCCCCGAAGCCGGAACCGGCCCTTGCCGGCGGCCCGCCCGCGAGTCCGCCCGCGCGTCCAGTCGCCAACGCCGGCGACGAGGCGCGTCCCGAAGGCCGTCGCGGTTTCCCCGGCGTCCGCTTCATCCGCGAGGCAATCGCTGAGCTCAAGAAGGTCGAGTGGCCGACGCAGCAGAAGGTCATCAGCGGCACCGCGGTCGTCCTTATGGCCTGTCTCATCGTCGGCGCGTACCTCTACGTCAACGACCGGGTCTGGACCTACGTCGTCCAACATGTCCTTCTCAGGTAACGGAGTGATGAGGTAACGATGTTTCGCTGGTATGTGATCAACACCTATTCCGGGCACGAGAAGAAGGTCAAGGCCAACCTCGAGCACCGGATCGAGTCGATGAACCAGCGCTCGCGGTTCCGCCGCGTCGTCGTCCCGACCGAGCAGGTGATCGAGACGAAGGACGGCCAGAAGGTGCAGGCCGAGAAACGGACGCTGCCGGGCTACGTGCTCGTGAACATGGACATGAACGCCGACGCCTGGACGGTCGTGAAGAACACGCCGGGCGTGACCGGCTTCGTGGGCGCGGGCGCCACTCCGGCGCCGCTGTCGCAGCCCGAGGTCGACCGCATCCTCCACACGGCGTCGCCGGCGGCTCTCGCGTCGCGTTCGCAGGTCGAGTTCCAGCTCGGCGAGTCGGTCAAGATCACCTCCGGCCCGCTCGCGGATTTCGACGGCGAGATCACCGACGTCAACGCCGACGCGCAAAAGCTTCAGGTGATGGTCAACATCTTCGAGCGGCAGGTGCCGGTCGAGGTCGGATTCGAAAACGTCAAGAAACTGGACTGAGGTAGATGGCTAAGAAGGTTTTGACACTGATCAAGCTCCAGATCCCCGGCGGGCAAGCGAACCCCGCGCCGCCGGTCGGCCCTGCGCTCGGCCAGCACGGCGTGAACATCATGGAGTTCTGCAAGGCGTTCAACGCGCAAACGGCCGACCAGAACGGGCGCATCACGCCGGTCGAGATCACGGTCTTCGAGGACCGCTCGTTCACGTTCATCACGAAGACGCCGCCGGCCGCCGTCCTCATCAAAGAGGCGCTGCGGATCGACAAGGGCTCGGGGGAGCCGAACCGGAACAAGGTTGGTCGGCTGACACAAGCGCAGGTGCGCCAGATCGCCGAGACGAAGATGCCCGACCTCAACGCGCGCGACGTCGACCAGGCTGCGCTGATCATCGCCGGCACGGCCCGCAGCATGGGTGTGGAGGTGGATCTCTAATGGCTCAGCACGGCAAGCGCTATCGCTCCGGTCGCTCCCTCTTCCAGCGCGAAGAGCTCTACTCGCCTGTCGAGGGTGTGAAGCTCCTCAAGGAGATGCAGGCCGCGAAGTTCGACGAGACGGTCGAGGTGCATTTCCGCCTCGGTCTCAACGTCCGCCACGCCGACGAGCAGCTGCGCGGCACGCTCATGCTTCCGCACGGCAGCGGCAAGGACGTCCGCGTCGCAGTCTTCGCCGAGGGCGAGAAGGCGCGCGAGGCCGAAGAGGCCGGCGCCGACGTCGTCGGCTCCGCCGATCTCGCGAAGCGGATCGAGGAAGGCTTCACCGACTTCGACGTCGCGATCGCCACGCCCGACCAGATGGGCAACGTCGGCAAGCTCGGACGTGTCCTCGGCCCGCGCGGCCTCATGCCGAACCCGAAGACGGGCACGGTGACGATGGACGTCGCCAAGGCCGTCTCCGAGGCGAAGGCCGGCAAGCTCGAGTACCGCACCGACCGCGGCGCGAACGTCCACGTCGTGATCGGCAAGAAGAGCTTCGAGCAGCGCGCGCTCGTCGAGAACTACGTGACGGTGCTCGACGAGATCATCCGCGCGAAGCCGTCCGCCTCGAAGGGCCGCTACATCCGGCAGATCACGCTCACGAGCACGATGGGCCCCGGCATCCGGCTCGATCCCGCCAAGACGCGGGGCATTGTCGACGAATTGGACGAACAACCGCAGGAGCCAGCTACAGTCCCGGCCTAGTAGCTGCCCCGCCTGAGACCGCTGGCAGTCCTCGCGTGAACTTTTCGTGCGCTGAGAGGACAGAAGACCCGCCGAGGTGAGATGAAGAAAGAACAGAAAGAACACGTTGTCGAAGAGCTGACCGCGCGCCTGAAGGCCGCGGACACGCTCCTCGTTGCCGACTATCGCGGCCTGACGATGCCGCAGATCGACGATCTGCGCACGCGTCTCATCGCGAGCGGCGCGAAGTTCACCGTGACGAAGAACACGCTGACGCGCCGCGCCGCCGAGGCGGCCGGAGCCGACGCGCTGCTCGCGCTGCTCGAAGGCCCGACCGCGATCGCGTTCATCGAGGCCGACGGCGACATGGTTGCGGCCGCGAAGGCGCTTGCCGACTCGGCGAAGGAGACAAAGGTCCTCGAGATCCGCGGCGGCGTCATGTCCGGCCGCGCGATGACGGCGGACGAGGTGGAGAGCCTCGCAACGCTCCCGCCGGCAGAGGTGCTTCGCGGCCAGGTGCTCGGTGCGATCATCGCGCCGCTCAGCGCTTTCACCGCGCTGCTCAACGCCCCGCTCCAGAACCTCGTCGGGCTCATCGATGCGCGCATCGAGCAGCTCGAGAAGGACGCACCCGCCCCTGCTGCCGAAGCCCCGGTGGCCGAGGAGGCCGCACCGGAGCCGGTCGCGGAAGCCGAGGAGCCGGCGGCGGAAGAGGAGCCCGTCACGGAGGAAGAGCCTGCGGCTGAGGCCGAGGCGGAGGAAGTTGTTGAAGAAAGTGCGGAGGCTCCCGAGCCGGCCGCCGAAACCGAAGAGGAGAACGCGTAATGGCTGTTGACACCATCTTCGACGAGCTCGGGAAGATGACCGTACTCGAGCTGGTCGAGCTGAAGAACAAAATCGAAGAGGAGTGGGGCATCACCGCCGCCGCTCCGGTCGCGGTCGCGGCCGCTGGCGGGGGCGCTGCTCCGGCCGAGGCGGCCGAGGAGAAGACGTCGTTCGACGTCGTCCTCACCGAGGCCGGCGGCCAGAAGATCCAGGTGATCAAGGTCGTCCGCGCCATCACGGGCCTTGGCCTGAAGGAAGCGAAGGACCTCGTCGACTCGGCCCCGAAGCCGGTCAAGGAGGGCGTCGCCCAGGACGAGGCCAACTCGATCAAGGCGCAGCTCGAAGAGGCCGGCGGTTCTGTCGAGCTGAAGTAACGACGCCACCGGAGTCAGGTACCTGGTACCGCGAGAGCGGTACCAGGTACCGGTCGTTTGCCCTTCGGAGCGCCCCGCGCTACAGTTCCGACCGCAATACCGGCGTCCCGCCGCAGCTTCGCTTGCGGTGGGATAGGTCTTTCCGGTACCCTGGCTGGTTGCGCCTCGCTTTCGCGCGCGCGCAGCCCGCTCTTCGCTCTGCCGATTTGTACTGCTCTGCCGCCGATTACTTGCCGAATCTTTTCGCACGTCCCAAGGGAGGCTGTTCTTCTTGACCACGACGGTCGTTTCGCCCCGCGCTCGTAAGTCGTTCAGCCGGCTCGAGCATGTTCTCGACCTGCCGAACCTCATCGACATTCAGAAGGCTTCGTTCCAGTGGTTCCTCGAAGAGGGACTGCGGGAGACGATCGACGACATCTCGCCGATCGAGGACTACACCGGCTCGCTCGCAGTCGAGTTCGGCTCCTACAAGTTCGGGGAGCCGGCCGCATCGATCCGCGAGTGCCGCGAGAAGGATCTCAGCTACCAGGCGCCGCTCTCGATGACGGTCCGCTTCGTGAACAAGGACACGGGCGAGATCCGCGAGCAGACCGTCTTCATGGGGGACTTCCCGATGATGACGGAGCACGGCACGTTCATCATCAACGGCACCGAGCGCGTCATCGTGACGCAGCTCGTCCGCTCGCCGGGCGCCTACCTCATGGAGCCGAAGGACCCGACGAAGCAGGTCTTCATTGCGAATCTCATGCCGAGCCGCGGTTCGTGGCTCGAGCTCGAGATCGATAAGAAGGGCGTCGTCTACGCCCGTATCGACCGCAAGCGGAAGCTGCCGATCACGACGCTCCTCCGTGCGCTGCCGGCCGAGGACCCGACGACGGGCTTCGCGCTCGACACGTCGACGAACGAGGCGATTCTCGCGCTCTTCGACAACTCGCCGTACATCGTCAACACGCTCGACAAGGATCCCGCCACGCGCGAGGAAGAGGCGCTCATCGAGGTCTTCAAGAAGCAGCGGCCGGGCGAGCCGCCGACGCTCGACAACGCGCGGAACCTCCTGCGTTCGCTCTTCTTCGACCCGAAGCGCTACGACCTGACGAAGGTCGGCCGCTACAAGCTCAACCAGCGGCTCGGCGTCTCGGTGCCGGAGGACTGCCGCGTCCTCACGACCGAGGACATCATCGCGCTCGTTCGGAAGCTCATCGACTTGCCGGTCAAGCTCGGTCTGCCGGAGGATTCGAAGGACTTCGCGGCCGAGGCGGTATCGCTCCCGCGCGCGCCGATCATCAATGACCTCGACGAGTACGAGCACTTCGGCAACCGCCGTCTCCGCACCGTCGGCGAGCTCATCCAGGAGGCGTTCCGCGTCGGTCTCTACCGCATGGAGCGCGTCGTCCGCGAGCGGATGACGACGGAGGACGTCGACACGATCACGCCGCAGACGATCATCAACATCCGGCCCGTCGTCGCGGCGCTGAAGGAGTTCTTCGGCTCCTCGCAGCTCTCGCAGTTCATGGACCAGACGAACTCGCTCGCCGGCCTCACGCACCGCCGCCGCCTCAGCGCGCTCGGTGCGGGTGGCCTCACGCGTGAGCGCGCGCCGATCGAGGTGCGCGACGTCCATCCGACGCACTACGGCCGCATGTGCCCGATCGAGACGCCGGAAGGCCCGAACATCGGCCTGATCGGCTACCTCGCGTCGTACGCGACGGTGTCGGAGTTCGGCTTCATCCAGACGCCGTACCGGAAGGTCTCGGGCGGGAAGGTCTCCGACGAGATCGTTTACCTCGACGCCGTCGAGGAGACGCGGTACGTCATCGCGCAGGCAAGCGCCGAGCTCGACAAGAACAACCGCTTCGTCGAAGACTCCGTTCTCTGCCGCTCCTCAGAGGGCGAGGCCGTCGCCGCGTCCCCGAAGGACGTGGAGCTCATGGACGTCTCGCCGGCGCAGATCGTGTCGGTCTCGACGGCGCTCATCCCGTTCCTCGAGCACAACGACGCGAACCGCGCGCTCATGGGCGCGAACATGCAGAGGCAGGCAGTGCCGCTGCTCGTGCGCCAGGCGCCGCTCGTCGGCACCGGCCTCGAGTACCGCGCCGCGGTCGACTCTGGTGACGTCGTGGTCGCGGAGAAGGCCGGCACCGTCGTCGACGTCGACGCCGACAAGGTCGTCGTCGAGTCGAAGGACGGCCGCCACGACTATCCGATGATCAAGTTCATGCGCTCGAACCAGGGCACGCTCATCCACCACAAGCCGATCGTCCTGCTCGGCGACAAGGTGGCGGCGGGCCAGGTCATCGCCGACGGCAGCTCGACCGACACCGGTGAGCTCGCGCTCGGCGCGAACCTCCTCATCGCGTTCATGCCGTTCGAGGGCTTCAACTTCGAGGACGCCATCGTTCTCTCGGAGCGGCTCGTGAAGGACGACATCCTCACGTCGATCCACATCCACGAGTACGAGATCGACGCCCGTTCGACGAAGCTCGGCGACGAGGAGATCACGCGCGACATCCCGAACCGCTCGGAGGAGTCGCTCTCGCAGCTCGACGAGCGTGGAGTCGTGCGCATCGGAGCCGAGGTCGGCGCCGGGGATCTTCTCGTCGGCAAGGTCACGCCGAAGGGCGAGACCGAGCTCACCGCCGAGGAGAAGCTCATCCGCGCGATCTTCAAGGAGAAGGCTCGCGAAGTCCGCGACACGAGCCTCAAGGTTCCGCACGGCGAGGGCGGCGTCGTCATCGACGTCAAGACCTTCGACCGCGCGAGCGGCGACGACCTGTCGCCGGGCGTCAACGAGCTCGTCCGCGTCTTCGTCGCGACGAAGCGCAAGATCGCGGAAGGCGACAAGCTCGCCGGCCGCCACGGCAACAAGGGCGTCATCTCGCGGATCGTCCCCGAGGAGGACATGCCGTTCCTCCCCGACGGCCGCCCCGTCGACATCGTCCTCAACCCGCTCGGCGTCCCGAGCCGCATGAACATCGGCCAGGTGCTCGAGACGCACCTCGGCTGGGCCGCGGCACACGGCGTCTTCGGCGAGGACGGCGTGAGCCCGAACACCGGCCGCCGCAACGACGAGGTCGACTGGCGCCACCGCCGCCAGATCATCAACGGCGGCAACCCGACGCCGATCGCAACGCCCGTCTTCGACGGCGCGACGCCGACCGACGTCGATCAGGCGCTCCTCGACTGGTCGAAGCAGAACCCCGACTCGCCGATCAAGTTCGACGTCGACCCGAAGGGACCGGTCGGCCGGCAGTCCTCGGGGAAGGTGCAGCTCTACAACGGCCGCACCGGAGAGCCGTTCGAGCAGACGGTCACCGTCGGCTACATGTACATCCTCAAGCTCCTCCATCTCGTGGACGACAAGATCCACGCGCGGAGCACCGGCCCGTACAGCCTCGTCACGCAGCAGCCGCTCGGCGGTAAGGCGCAGTTCGGCGGCCAGCGTTTCGGCGAGATGGAGGTGTGGGCGCTCGAGGCGTACGGCGCGGCGTACACGCTGCAGGAGATGCTCACGATCAAGTCCGACGACACCGTCGGGCGCGTGAAGGCGTACGAGGCGATCGTCAAGGGCGAGAACATCGCCGAGCCGTCGATCCCCGAGTCGTTCAAGGTGCTCCTGAAGGAGATGCAGTCGCTCGCCCTCGACGTCCACGTCCTTTCGGACGAAGGCCGCGAGGTCGAGGTGCGTGAGGAGGAGGACGAGCTGCTCCGCGCCGCGGAAGAGCTCGGCATCGACCTCTCGCCCGGCTCGCTCCGCGCCGTCGGCCGCGAGCCGACCGCCGAGGAGACCGAGGAAGGACAGGAGCGGGTCGACGCCGACGGCGAGCTGACGCTGCCGGCCGACGAGACGCTCGGAGATCTCGACGACGTCGAGGTCGCGGACGACGACGACGTGGTGCCGCCCGGGGATCCATTGGGCGAGCCCGTCGTCGACTTGGAACTCGAGGACTAGAGGAGACACCGTGATCGATATCAATGACTTTGACGCGATCCGGATCGGCCTCGCGTCCTCGAAGCAGATCCGCGACTGGTCGTCCGGCGAGGTTACGAAGCCGGAGACGATCAACTACCGCACGCTCAAGCCCGAGCGCGACGGTCTCTTCTGCGAGCGCATCTTCGGGCCGACCCGCGACTGGGAGTGCTACTGCGGGAAGTACAAGCGCGTCCGGTACAAGGGCATCATCTGCGAGCGCTGCGGCGTCGAGGTGACGCGGCAGAAGGTGCGGCGCGAGCGGATGGGGCACATCGACCTCGCCGCGCCCGTCTCGCACATCTGGTTCTTCAAGGGCGTCCCGAGCCGCATCGGCTACCTCCTCGACATCGCCCCGCGCGAGCTCGAGAAGGTTCTCTACTTCGCCGCATCGATCGTCACGGCGGTCGACACGGAGAAGCGCGCTGCCGACCTCAACGGTCTCGAGGATCAGGTCAAGGCCGAGGCCGAGCGCGTCGAGGTCGACCGCGAGGAGGCGCTCGCCGCGCTCGAGGATCGCCTCTCCCGCCGCCGCGACTTCTTCGCCAAGGGGAGAGAACGGAACTTCGACGAGGACGACGACTTCTGGACGCGTGGCTTGTCCACGTGGGCCGAGGAGCAGGTGCTGCCGACGCTCGAGGACGCGCGCACGCTCGCCGCGGGCATGTTCGTCGAGCTCGTCCCGCAGATCACGACCGAGGACGCGAAGAAGATCCGCGAGCTCGTCCGCAACTCCGCGATCCGCGACGACCGCCGGCTCACGCCGCGCGAGATCGAGCTCGTCGCCGTCGCGGCCGAGCAGATCAAGGCGGCGATCGCACCGCTCGAGAAGGAGGCCGAGAAGGCGGCCGGCTCGCAGAAGGGCGCGGTCACGAAGCACATCCGCCGCATCGTCGACGGTCTCCTCGCCGCCGGCGAGCTGAGCGAGGACGACCAGGCGGCCGTCTCCGGCGTCGATCTCAAGAACCTCGAGAAGGCGCGCGACCTCGGCAATGGGCTGCTCAAGGACACGATCGACGCGGCCACGGAAGGCGTCGACATCCGCGAGCTCGCGAATGACCTCTGCCTCCGCACGGACGGGAAGATCACGAAGGAAGATCTCGACTTCGTCGTCCAGTGGGCGCTCAAGGTGCGCGAGATGTACCTCGACATCGAGTCGCGGCGCGAGGACGCCCGCGAGGCCTCGGTCGACGCGGTCAACCGGCTCGAAGAGACGTGGCGCCTCTTCCGCGAGCTCGAGCCGAAGCTCATCGTCAACGACGAGCAGATCTTCCGCGAGCTGAAGGACCGCTTCGGCTCGCCGTACGGGTTCGGCGTCTACTTCAACGGCGGCATGGGAGCGGAAGCGATCCGCGACCTGCTCAAGGAGCTCGACCTCGACAACGAGGCCGCGATGCTCCGCGAGACGATCCGCACGTCGAAGGGCCAGAAGCAGCAGCGCGCGATCAAGCGGCTCAAGGTCGTCAACGCCTTCATCACGAGCGAGAACAAGCCCGAGTGGATGATCCTCGAGGCGATCCCGGTCATCCCGCCGGAGCTTCGCCCGATGGTCCAGCTCGACGGCGGCCGCTTCGCGACGTCGGACCTCAACGACCTCTACCGCCGCGTCATCAACCGAAACAACCGCCTCAAGCGGCTGCTCGACCTCGGCGCGCCGGAGATCATCGTCAACAACGAGAAGCGGATGCTCCAGGAGGCCGTCGACGCGCTCTTCGACAACGGCCGCCGCGGACGTGCTGTTACGGGGCCGGGCAACCGCCCGCTCAAGTCGCTCTCCGACATGCTCAAGGGCAAGCAGGGCCGCTTCCGGCAGAACCTCCTCGGCAAGCGCGTCGACTACTCCGGCCGCTCGGTCATCGTCTCGGGCCCGCACCTCAAGCTCTACCAGTGCGGCCTGCCGAAGCTCATGGCGCTCGAGCTCTTCAAGCCGTTCATCATGAGCCGGCTCGTCGAGCGGAAGATCGTCCAGAACATCAAGGCGGCCAAGCGGCACGTCGACCAGATGCACGCCGAGGTCTGGGACATCCTCGAGGAGGTCATCCAGGAGCACCCGGTGATGCTCAACCGCGCCCCGACGCTCCACCGCCTCGGTATCCAGGCGTTCGAGCCGACCCTCGTCGAAGGCAAGGCGATCCAGGTCCATCCGCTCGTCTGTCACGCGTTCAACGCGGACTTCGACGGCGACCAGATGGCCGTCCACGTGCCGCTCTCGGCAGAGGCGCAGGCCGAGGCGCGGGTCCTGATGCTCTCGGCGAACAACATCCTCTCGCCGGCGCACGGCGAAACTCTCGCCCTGCCGACGCAGGACATGGTGCTCGGTGTCTACGTCCTCACGTGGTCCGACCAGGACCTCAACGCGCTCACGGTCGACCAGCTCGACCCGCGGCCGCCGCGGTTCCGCTCGGAGGTGGAGGTCGAGTTCGCCGTCGAGGCGAAGCAGCTCCACCTTCAGCAGCCGATCGAGTACCTCTGGAACGGCGAGCTCATCCTGACGACGTCGGGTCGCGTGATCTTCAACGCGGAGATCGAGCGCTCCCTCCAGGAGACGGCGAGTAAGGGCAAGACGGTCGAGCCGCACGAGTACGTCAACCGGACGCTTTCGAAGAAGGAGATCGGCAACTTCGTCTCCGCGCTCGTCGCGTCGCATGGCGCGGCCGCCGTCGCTCACGTGCTCGACACGATCAAGACGCTGGGGTTCCGCTACGGCACCCGCGCCGGCGTGACGATCTCGAAGAACGACATCGTCATCCCGCCGAACAAGGAGCAGATCCTCGCGGGCTACGAGGAGCGGGTCAAGCGCGTCGAGGACGCGTACGACCAAGGCCTCATCACCGAGTCGGAGCGCCACGAGCAGATCACGTCGATCTGGACGGAGGCAACCGACGAGGTCGCGAACGCGATGGTCGACAACCTCGACCGGACCAACCCGATCGCGATGATGGCCGACTCCGGCGCCCGCGGATCGTTCGCGCAGCTCCGCCAGCTGGCCGGCATGCGCGGCCTCATGGCGAATCCGAAGGGCGAGATCATCGAGCGGCCGATCAAGGCGAACTTCATGGAAGGCCTCTCGGTGCTCGAGTACTTCATCTCGACCCACGGTGCTCGTAAGGGCTTGGCCGACACGGCTCTCCGCACGGCCGACTCGGGCTACCTCACGCGGCGTCTCGTCGACGTCTCGCAGGACGTCATCATCCGCGAGGAGGACTGCAAGACGAAGGAGTCCGTCGAGCTGCCTCTCTTCCTGCCGGACGGCCTCAACAAGTCCGTCGCCGGCCGGATTCTCGCCGAGGATCTCTACAAGCCGCTCGCCACGGGCAAGCCCGGCAAGACGCTCGTCGCGTCGAAGGGCGAGGAGATCAGGATGCCGCGGCTCCGCGAGATCGTGGCCGAGCTCGGTGACGAGCTCCCCGACGGCTTCTCGATCCCGGTCCGGTCGGTGCTCAAGTGCAAGGCCGAGACGGGCGTGTGTCGCAAGTGCTACGGCACGTTCCTCGCGACCGGCGAGCTCTCGGAGATCGGCGATGCGGTCGGCATCATCGCCGCGCAGTCGATCGGCGAGCCGGGCACGCAGCTGACGATGCGGACGTTCCACACCGGCGGTATCGCCGGCGCGGACATCACGCACGGCCTCCCGCGCGTCGTCGAGATCTTCGAGGCGCGGAACCCGAAGGGCGCCGCGGTTCTCGCTGAGATCTCGGGCACCGTCGGTATCGAGGAGACCGAGCGCCAGCTCCGCATCACCGTCGTGGCCGACAGCGGCAACGAGGAGGACGACTTCTCGATCCTCGTCCCGCGCCGCACGCGGCTCTCGGTCGTGCACGGCCAGCGCGTCGAGGCGGGAGACGCCCTCCACGAGGGCTCGATCGCCCCGGCCGATCTCCTGCGCCTCAAGGGCTATACCGCGACGGAGCTCTATCTCGTCGGCGAGGTGCAGAAGGTCTACAAGTCGCAGGGCGTCGACATCCACGACAAGCACATCGAGCTCATCGTCCGGCAGATGCTGAAGAAGGTCCGCGTCGAGCACAACGGCGACACCGACCTCCTGCCGGGCCAGCTCGTCGACAAGCTCGTCTTCGACCGTGAGAACGCCCGCGTGAAGAAGGAGAAGAAGGAGCAGGCGACCGAAGAGCCGCTCATCCTCGGCATCACGAAGGCGTCGCTCGCGACGGAGTCGTTCCTCTCCGCCGCCTCCTTCCAGGAGACGACGAAGGTGCTCACCGACGCAGCGATCGAGGGCAAGGTCGACCGCCTGCTCGGGCTGAAGGAGAACGTCATCATCGGGAAGCTCATCCCGGCCGCGACCGGGTTGAAGCGCTACCGGACGATCGAGATCGGCCCGTCCTCCAAGGTGCCGGCGAGCGCGCTCGTGCGGCCGCAGACGGAGGAGCAGCTCCTCGCTGCGCTCGAGGAGATCGGCTCCGACGGCTCCGACGCTCTCGCCGACCTCGACTTCGGCTTCGGCAGCGAGCTTCCGGACGGCGTCGAGCCGAAGTCCGACCTCGAGGCGGAAGAGATCCCCGAGGTCGATACGCCGCTCGACGACTAGCAGTCTCGAAACGACCGGTACCTGGTACCGCGCCTCGCGCGGTACCAGGTACCTGCTCCTTGTCTGCTACACCAACCGCGCCATGACGAAGCTCGGACTCGTTCTTCTCGCCGCGCTCGCGGCCTCTCTTCTCGCAGTCGCACCGGGCGCCGCGCAGCCCGCGTGGGCCGGGCAGTGCGGCATCCCCGCGCACGAGACGGTCTGGGCGGACTACAGCTGGTCGACGCTCCTACCGGTCATGGCGCGTCCGGGCACCGTCCTCGCGGTCACAAACGGCGTCGGTTCAACCGACTACTCCGCCCAGGCACGCGCTCTCGGCGCCGCGACGTACTCGTTCGACATCCACCTGGCGCGGAGAGTCGGAACGCCTGACGCGCCGGCGGATCCCGCGACGATCGCAGACGTCGCGCAGGGGCAGTACGAGTCGGCCGTCGCCCGGAGTGGGGGCTGTTCGTCTCCGCTCGTCGTCGAGAACGAGCTGTGGGGCGCGTCGGCCGTGACCCCGTGGTCGGCGTCGAACGCCCAGTACCGCGCCAACGTGCTCGCGTACCTCGACGATCTCGCGAAGCTCGGCGCACACCCCGTTCTTCTGCTGGCCTCGTCGGCGTACCTCGGCTCTCCCGAGGCCGTTTCCTGGTGGCGCCAGGTGGCGAAGGCCGCCGACATTGTCCGCGAGGCCTACGTCCCGGCGACCCCGGTCTGGAAGCTCGGGCCGGTGCTCGGCAATCGCCTGCTCCGCGAGCGGTACCGCGCAGCCGTGGCGCCGTTCCTCGCCATCGGCGTTCCTTCGAGCCGGCTCGGGATCATGGTCAGTGTCCTCTCTCAGAAGGGAGGCGGCGGGCGCAGCGGCCTCGAGCCTGCATCGGCGTGGCTCCAGGTCGTGAAGTGGTACGCGCTCACGGCAAAAGCGATCGCGAAGGAACTCCGGCTCGGATCCGTCTTCTCGTGGGGCTGGCAGCAGTGGAATCCGAAAGAGGTGGACCCGACCAAGCCCGACGCTGCCTGCGTCTGGCTCTGGGCGCGGCAGCGAAGCCTCTGTGACGCGCGGACGGTGCTCGGCCCCGGCTTTGACGCGTCGTGGAAAGAGGGGCAGATCGTGCTTCCGGCCCGGGCGTACTGCGAGGCGCCCGGCTACGGGACTGTCGGTCGGGCCGCTCTCCGGCGCCTCACCGCCGTCACCGGCGACCCGAACGCAGCGCTGAGCATCCTGTTCGAGCGTCTCGTCGAGCAGCACTACGCCGGCGTTTCGACCCACGCGGTCCGGGCCGTGGAACGAGAAGTGGTCGGCGAATCGTTCGGCGGCAGTCGCGCCGCCTATCTTGCCGCGCTTGCGCAGGCGCACCTGAGTGTTGACGGCGCGAGAGCCGTGTTCGCCGACGAGATCCGCCGCGCAGGGCTCGAGCAGAAGCAGGGAGTTCTGCCGCCGAAGCCGGCCGAGATCGCGGGCTTCTACGCGGCGTACCCGCAGCTTCTCGTCCGCCGCGTCCACGTGTCGCCCGCCGCTCCGTGGCTGAGTCCCTCATTGAATGGCGCGCGTGACGGCTACGCCGTTTCCGGGACGGCGCCCGCTTCCGTCTTCTCCGTTCCGCCCCGCGTGAAATCCCGGGTCGAGACGCTCCTCGGCGCGTACACGGTGCGGCCGGACGGTGCGCCTGTCGCACTCGGGTCGCTACCCGTGGGCACGCTTCGAGCCGCGATCGTGACGTCGCTCGAGAGCTTCGCGCGTGCGCGCGCGTTCGAGCGCTGGACGATCGGCGAGCAACGACGCCTGCTCGACGTCGCGACCTGCCGCGCAGACGACCTCCCGGAACCGGCCGCGACCGGCCTCGCGCAGTACGTCCCGTTTCTCGCCGTGCAGTAGGAGGGCTACTCGGCGGCCGCGAACCCGCCGCCGCTCTTTCTCGTCTGCTTCATGGCGTAGAGCGACTGATCGGCGCGCTCGAACAGACTCGTCGAGTCGTCGTTCGGCTGGAGCTCGGCGAAACCGGTCGAGACACGCATCTGTCCCGCGCGGGCGACGGGGCGCGCGACGACGGCCTGCTCGATCCGGGCCGCCAGCCGTTGCGCGTCGGCGAGTCGCGACTCCGGGAGGATCAGCGCCAGCTCGTCCCCGCCGATGCGGCACGGGATATCCGATTCGCGCACGGCCTCGCGCATGCGCTCGGCGACCTCGGCAAGCGCACCGTCGCCGGCGAGATGCCCAATGTGGTCGTTGACTCCCTTGAAGTCGTCGATGTCGACGATCACGAGTGCGAGCCCGCGCGAGTAGCGGTGCGCGCGCGCGACCTCTCGCACGAGCGTCTCGTGGAAGTAGCGGCGGTTGTGGAGGCCCGTCAGCGCGTCGAGGTCGGCTTGCTGGCGCGCCTCCTGGAAGCGTCGCGCGTTCTCGAGCGCCGGTGCGACGCGCTCGGCGAGCTCCTCGGTCCGGCGGAGGTCGTCGTCGCCGAACCGCGCGTGCGGGTCACGGGAGAACACGCCGAGCCAGCCGACGCCGCCGGAGCGGTCGACGAGCGGGACGCCGAGCGCCGCCCTGATCGCTCCCTCGGTTCCCTCCGGATACCGGTACGAGAGCTCGACCGACCGCGCGCCCCAGCTCCCCGGCTGCCCGAAGAACGCCGCCGCGTCCGGTTCCCCGCCGTCAAAGCCACGGGACCCGCCGATGGGCTTCGAGGTGTCGCCCTCGTCGCTCGAGCCCTCGAGCCGGACGAGCGCCGCATCGACCCGCGGAAGCGCAAGCGCGGCGTCGAGCGTCGCCTCGAGGACGTGGTCGAGGTCGACCGTCGTCCCGATCTGATTGAGGAAGCGGCTGCGTTGCGTCTCCTCCTCGGCCCGGCGCACGCTCTCTTGCAGCTCGCGCGCGAGTTCCTCCATCCGCGCCTCGAGATTCCCGACCGCGGTCGCATCGGCGACCGACGGGGCGGAAGGGCGCTGTGCGCGCCGCATGAGGACGACGATCGCCGCCACAGCGGCGACGAGGGCGATCCCAAGGAAGACGATGGCAAGCTGCATCGGAGTCGGACTGTAATTCGGAATTCCTGTTCTGGCGACCCTTGCGCTCGTTCGCTACCATGCCGCGGGCCAGTTGGCAGGGGCACCATGCCCCGCCGACGGTCTCTTTGTGCGAAAGGAAACAGAAGAAAGACTTATGCCGACCGTAAATCAACTCGTGCGCAAGGGCCGCAAGGCCCCCCAGGCGAAGACGAAGACGCCTGCGCTTGCCGGTGCTCCGCAGAAGCGGGGTGTCTGCACGCGCGTCATGACGCAGACACCGAAAAAGCCGAACTCGGCGCTTCGGAAGGTCGCGCGCGTCCGCCTGACGAACGGCGCCGAGGTTGGTGCGTACATCCCGGGCGAGGGCCACAACCTCCAAGAGCACTCCGTCGTGCTCGTGCGTGGCGGCCGCGTCAAGGATCTCCCGGGCTACCGCTACAAGGTGATCCGCGCCGCGCTCGACACGGGCGGGGTCGCCGATCGCAAGCAGGCGCGCTCGAAGTACGGCGCCAAGAGGGGCGCGTAATGCCTCGCCGCGCAGAGATCCAGGCCCGCGAGGCCGCTCCCGACTCCATCTTCGGCTCCGTCCTCGTGACGCAGGTGATCAACAAGATCATGCTCGACGGGAAGAAGTCGATCGCCGAGCAGATCGTCTACGAGGCGCTCGATACCGTCGGGACGAAGACCGGCCGCCCGCCGGTCGAGGTGCTCGAGCAGGCCGTGAAGACGGTCACGCCGGTCCTCGAGGTCCGCAGCCGCCGCGTCGGCGGCGCGAACTACCAGGTGCCGGTCGAAGTGCCGCAGCGGCGCGCCCGCACGCTCGCCGTCCGCTGGCTCGTGACGTACGCGCGCGAGCGGCGCGAGAAGGGCATGTCCGACAAGCTCGCCAACGAGATTCTCGACGCGCTCAACCAGCAGGGTGGGGCGTACAAGCGCAAGGACGACGTCTATCGGATGGCGCAGGCCAACAAGGCCTTCGCGCATTACCGCTGGTAGACGGGCAAGGGGAGAAGAAGACTTTGAGCACGAAGGAACAGGCAGCGGTGGGACTCGAGCGCGTCCGCAATATCGGGATCATGGCGCACATCGACGCCGGCAAGACGACGACGACCGAGCGGATCCTCTACTACACGGGCCGCACCCACAAGATGGGCGAGGTCCACGAGGGTGGCGCGGTGATGGACTGGATGGCGCAGGAGCAGGAGCGCGGCATCACGATCACGTCGGCCGCGACGACCGCATTTTGGCGCGACCATCGGATCAACATCATCGATACGCCCGGGCACGTGGACTTCACGGTCGAGGTGGAGCGCAGCCTCCGCGTTCTCGACGGCGCGGTCGCCGTGTTCGACTCCGTCGCGGGCGTGCAGCCGCAGTCCGAGACGGTCTGGCGGCAGGCGGACAAGTACAAGGTGCCGCGCATCGCCTTCATCAACAAGATGGACCGCACCGGCGCGAACTTCTTCGCCGCCGTGCAGTCGATGCGCGACCGGCTCGGCGCGAACCCGGTGCCGATCCAACTCCCGATCGGCCAGGAAGATCAGCACGCCGGCGTCGTCGACCTCGTCGAGATGCAGGCGATCGTCTACAAGGACGATCTCGGGATGGAGTTCGACGTCACCGAGATCCCGGCCGAGCTCGCCGAGCAGGCGCACGAGTACCACCATCAGCTCATCGACACGATCTCGCATTTCGACGACGAGGTGCTCGAGGCGTACATCGAAGACGAGTCCTCGGTCACGCCGGAGATGATCAAGCGCGCGCTCCGCGCGGGCACGCTCGCCGACGAGATCACGCCGGTGCTGCTCGGCTCCGCCTTCAAGAACAAGGGCGTGCAGCCGCTCCTCGACGCCATCATCGACTATCTCCCGAACCCGCTCGACGTGCCGCCGGTGCAGGGTGTGGATCCGAAGACCGGCGACGAGCGCGAGCGCGCTGCCGCCCCGGACGCGCCGTTCTCCGCACTTGCCTTCAAGGTCATGTCCGACCCGTACGTCGGGAAGCTCACGTACTTCCGCGTCTACTCCGGCACGCTCAAGGCCGGCGACCGCGTTCTCAACACGATCACCGGCAAGACCGAGCGGATCAGCCGCATCCTCCAGATGCACGCGAACCACCGCGAGGAGCGCGAGTCGATCATGGCGGGCGAGATCGCGGCCGGTGTCGGGCTCAAGGACACCACGACGGGCGACACGCTCTCGGCCGAGAACGCCCCGATCGTGCTCGAGTCGATGACGTTCCCCGAGCCGGTCATCTCGGTCGCGGTCGAGCCGAAGTCGAAGGGCGACCAGGACAAGCTCGGTGTCGGTCTCCAGCGCCTCGCCGAGGAGGATCCGACCTTCCGCGTCTCATCCGACGAGGAGACGGGCCAGACGATCATCTCCGGCATGGGCGAGCTGCACCTCGAGATCATCGTCGACCGCCTCAAGCGCGAGTTCAGCGTCGAGGCGAATGTGGGCCGGCCGCAGGTCGCGTACCGCGAGACCGCGGGCCGCGACGTCGACAACATCCGCGAGAAGTTCGTCCGCCAGACCGGCGGCTCGGGCCAGTACGCGGACGTCGTCATCAACCTCCACGTGCAGGAGCCGGGCGCGGGCTACGAGTTCAGCGACAAGATCACCGGCGGCAAGATCCCGAAGGAGTACATCCCCGCGGTCAACGCCGGCATCCAGGAGGCGATGGACTCGGGCGTGCTCGCGGGCTATCCCGTCGTCGATGTAGCGATCGAGCTCGTCGACGGCTCGTACCACGAGGTCGACTCGAGCGAGCGCGCG
Source organism: uncultured Actinomycetes bacterium (assembly GCA_963767525.1). GTDB lineage: Bacteria > Actinomycetota > Thermoleophilia > Gaiellales > Gaiellaceae > Palsa-739. Next base: position 13,389 of record CAVYEH010000001.1, on the reverse strand, counting down.
TTCAAGATCGCCGGTTCCATCGCGTTCAAGGAGGCGCTCAAGCGCTCGAAGCCCAAACTGCTCGAGCCGATGATGGCCGTCGAGGTGACGACTCCCGAGGACTACCTCGGTGACGTCATGGGTAATCTCAACAGCCGCCGTGGCCGCATCGAGTCCATGAACCCTGTCGGAAACGCTCAGGTGGTCAAGGCGCTCGTGCCGCTGTCGCAGATGTTCGGTTACTCGACCGAGCTACGTTCGATGTCGCAGGGCCGGGCGGAGTTCCACATGGACTTCGACCGGTACGAGGAAGTTCCGCAGTCAATCGCCGCCGAGATCATCGAATCCGGCGCAAGCAAGTAAGACCGAAGAGGAGACCAGGAGCCACACATGGCCAAGCAGAAGTTCGAACGCACAAAGCCGCACGTCAACGTCGGCACCATCGGTCACATCGACCACGGCAAGACCACCCTCACCGCGGCGATCACGAAGGTGCTCGCGGAGAAGGGCGGCGGCGAGGCCGTGGCTTTCGACCAGATCGACAAGGCGCCGGAAGAGCGTCAGCGCGGCATCACGATCAACACCGCGCACGTCGAGTACGAGACGGACAAGCGTCACTACGCGCACGTCGACTGCCCGGGGCACGCCGACTACATCAAGAACATGATCACGGGCGCCGCCCAGATGGACGGCGCGATCCTCGTGGTCTCGGCCGCCGACGGCCCGATGCCGCAGACGCGCGAGCACATCCTGCTCGCCCGCCAGGTCGAGGTGCCGGCGATCGTCGTCGCCCTCAACAAGGCCGACATGGTCGACGACCCCGAGCTGCTCGAGCTCGTCGAGATGGAGGTGCGCGAGCTCCTCTCGAAGTACGAGTTCCCGGGCGACGACATCCCGATCATCCAGGTCTCGGCGCTCAAGGCGCTCGAGGGTGACCCGGAGTGGAGCGCCAAGGTCGTCGAGCTCATGGACGCCGTCGACTCCTACATCCCGGAGCCGGTGCGCGACCTCGACAAGCCGTTCCTCATGCCGATCGAGGATGTGTTCACGATCACCGGCCGCGGCACCGTCGTCACGGGTCGCGTCGAGCAGGGCGAGATCAAGATCGGCGACGAGATCGAGATCGTCGGCATTCACGAGAAGGTGGAGAAGACGGTCGTCACGGGCGTCGAGATGTTCAACAAGACGCTCGACTCGGCGCAGGCCGGCGACAACGCGGGCGCTCTCCTCCGCGGCACGAAGCGCGAGGAGGTCGAGCGTGGCCAGGTTCTCGCGAAGCCGGGTTCGATCAATCCGCACACGCACTTCAAGGCCGAGGTCTACGTTCTCGGGAAGGACGAAGGTGGCCGCCATACGCCGTTCTTCAACGGCTACCGGCCGCAGTTCTACTTCCGGACGACCGACGTCACCGGCTCGATCAAGCTGCCGGACGGCCAGGAGATGGTCATGCCGGGCGACAACACGAACATGGAGATCGAGATGATCCAGCCGATCGCCATGGATCAGGGCCTCCGGTTCGCCATCCGCGAGGGCGGCCGCACCGTGGGCGCAGGCGTCGTTACGGAAATCATCAAGTAGGAATGAGGTAGGGGCACCGTGGCACAAGCAAAGATCCGCATCAGGCTGAAGGGTTACGACCACCAGCAGGTGGACAAGTCCGCGCGCGACATCGTGGACACGGCCCAGCGCACCGGTGCGACGATCACCGGCCCGGTGCCCCTGCCCACCGAGAAGAACGTCTACTGCGTGATCCGGTCACCGTTCAAGGACAAGGACTCGCGGGAGCACTTCGAGGTGCGCACGCACAAGCGCCTCATCGACATCCACTCGCCGACCCCGAAGACGGTCGACTCGCTCATGCGGCTCGACCTCCCGGCCGGCGTCGACATCGAGATCAAGCTCTAGCGAGATGCGCGGAATCATCGGGAAGAAGCTCGGTATGACCCAGCTCTTCGACGAGGAGAGCGGTTCGGTGACCCCGGTCACCGTCATCGAGGCCGGCCCGTGCCCCGTCGTCGCCGTCCGCACGCCCGACGCCGACGGCTACGAGGCCGTCCAGCTCGCGTGGGATCCGGTCGCCGACCGCAAGATCTCGAAGCCCGAGCGCGGCCACCTCGCGAAGGCGGGAATCGACGGCGCGTACCGGCATCTCGTCGAGTTCCGCGGCCATTTCGCCGACGCCGTCCAGGGCGAGAACGTCACCGTCGAGCTCTTCCAGCCCGGCGACAAGGTCAAGGTCAGCGGGATCGGGATCGGCAAGGGTTTCCAGGGCACGATCAAGCGCCACAACTTCTCGCGCGGCCCGGTCACGCACGGCTCGCACAACATCCGCAAGCCGGGCTCGATCGGCGCGTCCGCCTATCCGTCGCGCGTCTTCAAGGGCGTGCGCATGGCAGGCCGGATGGGCGGCAAGCGCGTCACGCAGGTCGGCCTCACCGTCCACTCCGTCGATCCGGAGCGGAACCTCCTGCTCGTCAAGGGCGCCATCCCAGGCCCGAAGAACGGCATCGTCGAGATCAGGGAGATGGACTAGTGGCCGCGCCCAAGGCACCCGTCTTGTCATCTGGAAGTGGGGGTGGCACAAAGGAGGTCTCGCTCGACGAGGCCGTCTTCGCCGCCGAGATCAAGCCGCACCTCGTCCACGAGGCCGTCCGCGCCGAGCTGAACGCCGCGCGTCAGGGCACGCGCGCCGCCAAGAGCCGGGGCATGGTCTCCGGCGGCCGCGCGAAGCCGTTCCGCCAGAAGGGAACAGGCCGCGCGCGCCAGGGCACGATCCGCGCGCCGCAGTTCACCGGCGGCGGCGTCACGTTCCCGCCGACCCCGCGCGACTTCTCCGTCAAGGTCAACAGGAAGGCGATGCGTGCCGCGTTGCGCGCCGCCCTCAGCGACCACGCGCAGGCGGGCACGCTCGGCCTCGTTTCCGGTGACACGTTCGACAAGCCGTCGACGAAGCAGGCCGTCGAGCTGCTCGCGAAGTGGGGCAAGCAGACGCCGCTGCTCCTCGTCGTGACAGAGGACGAAGAGGCGCTCATCAAGTCGTTTCGCAACCTCGAGAAGGTGCTCCTCACGGTGCCCGCCGACCTCGAGGTCGCCCAGGTCGTGTGGGCGCGCTCGCTCCTCGTGACCGAGGCGGCGCTGCCCCTCGTCAACGCGAAAGCGGGTGTCAGCGCATGAGCCTCCATCCCGCCCAAGTCTTGATCTCTCCGGTCGTGAGCGAGAAGAGCTACGGCCAGATCGTCGAGAACCGCTACACGTTCAAGGTGCACAAGGACGCGCACAAGACGCAGATCCGCCAGGCCGTCGAGCAGCTGTTCGACGTCCACGTCGTTGCGGTCAACGTCATCAAGGTGCAGCCGAAGCCGAAGCGGCGCGGGATGTTCCAGGGCACACGCCCCGGCTGGAAGAAGGCCATCGTCGAGGTCAAGGCCGGCGAGAAGATCGACATCTTCGAAGGAGCGCAGTTGTAATGCCGATCCGCAGGTACAAGCCGACGAGCGCCGGCCGCCGCTTCATGTCCGTCTCGACGTTCGAGGAGGTCACGAAGACGAAGCCGGAGAAGAGCCTGCTCGAGCCGGTGACGAAGAAGGGCGGCCGCAACAACAACGGGCGGATCACGACGCGCCACCAGGGCGGCGGCCACAAGCGCCGTTACCGCCTCATCGATTTCAAGCGCATCAAGGACGGCGTGCCTGCCACCGTGGCAGCGATCGAGTACGACCCGAACCGTTCGGCGCGCATCGCGCTCCTCCACTACGCCGACGGCGCGAAGGCGTACATCCTCGCTCCGTCGCAGCTGAAGGTCGGCGCGACGGTCGAGTCCGGCCCCGAGGCCGACATCAAGGTCGGAAATGCGCTGCCGCTCGACAACATCCCGACGGGAACTCTCGTCCACAACGTCGAGCTGAAGCCGGGCCAGGGCGCGAAGATGGCGCGCTCCGCCGGCTCGGGCATCCAGCTCGTCGCGAAGGACGCGGGCTTCGCCGTCCTCCGTCTCCCGTCCGGCGAGATGCGCCGCGTGCCGCTCACGTGCCGCGCGACGATCGGGCAGGTCGGGAACGTCGACCACCAGAACATCAACTGGGGCAAGGCCGGGCGCAGCCGCTGGAAGGGCAAGCGGCCTGGAGTCCGCGGCTCGGCGATGAACCCCGTCGACCACCCGCACGGCGGCGGCGAGGGCAAGTCGAAGGGCGGCCGTCACCCTGTCACCCCGTGGGGCGTGCCGACGCTCGGCAAGCGCACCCGCAGCAAGCACAAGGAGTCCGACAAGCTGATCGTCCGCGGCCGTCGTCGCGGTAAGGAGGGACGCCGCTAAATGTCGCGGTCAAGCAAGAAGGGGCCTTTCGTGGAAGAGCGGCTCATGAGCCGCATCGAGGCGATGAACACCTCGGGCTCCAAGAACATGATCAAGACCTGGTCGCGCGCGTCGACCGTCTTCCCGGAGATGGTCGGGCACACGATCGCCGTCCACGACGGCCGTAAGCACGTGCCGGTGTTCATCTCCGAGCAGATGGTCGGCCACAAGCTCGGCGAGTTCGCCCCGACGCGGACGTTCCGCGGCCACGCCGGCGATCGCGCCTCGAAGGTGAAGCGCTAGTGGCTGCTGTCGAGGACAAGCAGCGTCAATGACCGTCCGCGCGCAGGCGCGGTGGGTGCACTCGAGCGCGCGCAAGGCGCGGCTCGTCACCGACCTCATCCGCGGGCGCAGCGTGCCCGAGGCGCGCACGATCCTCGCGTTCTCGAACCGCGCCGTCGCGAAGGACGTCGAGAAGGTGCTGCGCTCGGCCGTCGCGAACGCCGAGTCGCGGCCCGACCTCCACTGGAACGGCGACACGCTCGTCGTTGCGTCGGTCTACGCCGACGAAGGCCCGACGCTGAAGCGGTTCAAGCCGCGCGCGCGTGGCCGCGCCGACCGGATTCGCAAGCGCATGTGTCACATCACGATCGAGCTCGCGCAGAGCCCGGCCGCCATGGCCGCCGCCGCCGAGGCTGCCGCCGCCGCGCCGAAGAAGCGCGCGCCGCGCAAGAAGGCCGAGCCGGCCGAGACCGAGGCCGTGGTCGAAGAGGCCGTGGTCGAGGAGACCGCGGTCGAGGAGAAGCCGTTCGAGGACCTCACGGCGGAAGACGTCGAGGCGATCGAGACCGCTGACGAGACCCCGGCCGCCGAGGCGCCCGAGACCACCGACGAGCCCGAGACGACTGAGGAGAGCGACAGCTAATGGGCCAGAAGATCCATCCGGGCGGGCTCCGCGTGGGCGTCATCCACGACTGGAAGTCCAACTGGTACACCGGCAAGAAGGAATTCGCGGGCTACATCCTCGAGGACGTCAAGATCCGCGAGCACATCTACTCGAAGCTCTCGCATGCGGGGCTGTCCGACATCCTCATCCGCAAGGACAAGCAGCGGATCACGGTCGACATCTACACCGCGCGCCCGGGCATCGTGATCGGCAAGTCGGGCGTCGAGGTCGACGCGCTGCGGAAAGAGCTGCACGCGCTCACCCAGAAGAACGTCCACATCAACATCAACGAGATCAAGCGCCCCGAGCTCGACGCGAAGCTCGTCGCGCAGTCGATCGCGGAGCAGCTCTCGAACCGCGTCGCCTTCCGGCGCGCGATGAAGCGCGCGCTCGCTTCGGCGATTCGCTCCGGCGCGGCCGGCGTGAAGATCCGGTGCGCAGGCCGTCTCGGCGGCGGCGAGATGAGCCGCAGCGAGACGTACAGCGAAGGTCGCGTCCCGCTCCACACGATCCGCGCCGACATCGATTACGGCTTCGTCGAGGCGAAGACCGCTGCCGGCCGCATCGGCGTCAAGGTCTGGATCAACAAGGGCGAGATCATGCCGGAGGGCTTCGGCGAGACCGACTCGTCGCGCCTCGGCGACCAGGACGCGCGCCGCCGTCGCGGCGGCGCGCTCGAGGGTCTCGGCGCCTCACGCGAGAGCGGCCGCCGCAGCGGACAGGATCGCGAGGGCCTCGGCCCGGTGCGCCAGCGCAAGCGCGGTCCAGGCGGTGGCGGTCCCGGTGGCCAGGGCGGTCGTCCCGGCCAGCGCCGCGGGCCTGGTTCCGCTGGCGGACGCCCTGCGGGCGGCGCGGGCGGTTCCCGTCCTGCGGGCGGCGCCGGTTCCGGTCCGCGCCCGTCCGGCGGCCAGGGTGGTTCGCGCCCGTCGGGCGGCGGACGTGGTCCGCGCCGCGACCAGCAGGCGAGTGATCAGCAGGCGAGTAATCAGCAGCCTGGGCAGCCGAAGGTGGAGGAGACGCAGGTGCCGGCGACCGAGCCGGTCGTCGAGACTCCCGCGCCTGAGGCGGTCGTCGAGACTCCGCCGGTGGTCGAGACCCCGGCCGTCGACACGCCGGCCGCAGCGCAGCCGAAGGACGAGCCGGAGCCGAAGGACGGTGACGCCTGATGTTGATGCCGAAGAAGACGAAGTTCCGGAAGGTCCATCGCGGCCGCCGGCGTGGCACCTCCACGGGCCAGACCGTCGTCCAGTACGGCGACTACGGCCTCAAGGCCATGGACGCCGGCTGGATCACGAACCGCCAGATCGAGGCGGCTCGTATCGCGATGACGCGCAAGATCAAGCGCGGCGGCAAGGTCTGGATCAACGTCTTCCCCGACAAGAGCTTCACGAAGAAGCCGGCCGAGACCCGCATGGGCTCCGGCAAGGGCTCGCCCGAAGGCTGGGTCTGCGTGATCAAGCCGGGCCGCGTGATGTTCGAGCTCGCCGGCGTCCCCGAGCCGCTCGCCAAGGAGGCGCTCCGGCTCGCGGGACAGAAGCTGTCGATCAAGACGAAGATCGTGAAGCGGGAGGCTGAGCTCTTTTGACCAGGGCATCGGAACTGCGGTCGTTGACGGACGACGAGCTTGAGCACCGGCTCTCCGAGCGGAGGCAGGAGCTGTTCAACCTCCGCTTCCAGTCGGTGACCGGCGCGCTCGAGAACTCGGCGCGTCTGAAGCTCGCGAAGCGCGAGATCGCCCGCATCCTCACCGTCGTGACCGAGCGCGAAGCAGAGAAGGCAGGAGCATGAGCGAGAACGAAGAGACAACTGAGGAGACCCCGGTGGAGATGAGCCTCGCCGAGGCCTGTCGAGGAGCCGACCGAGGAGATCGCGGGAGACTCCGGCTGCGCCGGAGTCGGTGGAAGAGCCTGCGGTCGAGGCTCCCGCCGAAGTCCGAGTCTGCCGTCGAAGAGGCGCCTGAGCCCGTGGCCGAGGAGCCGGCCGCGGAGCCCGAGGCTGCCGTCGAAGAGGCCCCGGCTGAGGCCGGCGCTGAGGCCTGCGCCGTCGAGGCTGCGGGAGGCTCCGCTGACTCCCGGCCGAGGCTGGATGCAGCCGCTGACGAGGCTCGAGACGCTCGGCAGCCGAGGCTCCGCCGAGAGCCGCTCCCGCGCCGCAGTCCGAGCCGAAGAAGAAGGCCAAGCGGCTCCCGCGCGCCTGCGCCCGCAGAAGACGCGCCCGCGCCCGGCCGCGACCGGCGAGCGCAAGCCCGTCGTCCGTCAGCCGAAGCCCGAGCACGAGCGCGGCCGGCGCCAGGAGCGCCGCGGCGTCGTCGTCTCGAACGCGATGGACAAGACGATCGTCGTCAAGGTCGACGTGATCACCTCGCACCAGCGCTACAAGAAGGTCATCCGGCGCAGCGTGAAGTTCCACGCCCACGACGAGCAGAACGCCGCGAACGTCGGCGACGTCGTCCGCATCGTCGAGACGAGGCCGCTCTCCGCGACGAAGCACTGGCGGCTCGCCGAGATCGTCGAGGTGGCGAAGTGATCCAGCAGGAGTCCCGCCTCAAGGTGGCCGACAACACGGGCGCCCGCGAGATCCTCTGCATCCGCGTCAAGGGCGGCCATCACCGCCGCTACGCGCGGGTCGGCGACATCATCATCGGCACCGTCAAGACGGCCACGCCGCAGGGCGCCGTCAAGAAGGGCGAGGTCGTCACGGCCGTCGTCGTGCGGACGAAGAAGCCGTTCGGCCGCGACGACGGAACGACGATCGCGTTCGACGAGAACGCCGCCGTGATCATCGACGGCCAGCGCAACCCGCGTGGCACCCGCATCTTCGGGCCGGTCGCGCGCGAGCTGCGCGAGAAGAACTTCATGAAGATCGTCTCGCTCGCCCCGGAGGTGCTCTAGACCGTGTCCCAGACGATGAAGATCAAGAAGGGCGACCGCGTGCACGTCCTCCGCGGCAAGGACGCCGGCAAGGAAGGTCGCGTCGTCGAGGCGCTGCCGAAAGACGGCAAGGTCGTCGTCGAGAACATCAACGTGATCAAGAAGCACCGGCGCCCGCGCGCGATCCAGAACACGACGGGCATGGGCGGCTCGGTCGTTCCCGGCGGCATCATCGACCTGCCGGCGCCGCTGCCGGTCGCGAACGTGATGCTCGTCTGCCCGACCTGCGGCAAGCCGACCCGCGTCGGCACCGTCGAGAAGACCATCGCCGGCAAGCAGGTGCGCATCCGCGTCTGCAAGCAGCTGCGGCGAGGAGATCGACAAGTAATGCCGACCGCCACCGAAGACATACACGCCCCGCCTCAAGGACCTTACGACGAGGAGATCCGCGCCGCGCCTGAAGGACGAGCTCGGCCTCGACTCGGTCATGCAGGTGCCGCGCGTCGAGAAGATCACGCTGAACATGGGCGTCGGCGAGGCGAAGACCGACTCGAAGGCGATGGACGCCGCGATCGAGGAGCTGACGACGATCGCAGGCCAGCGCGCCGCAGGTGCGCAAGGCGACGCAAGTCGATCGCGCAGTTCAAGCTCCGCGAGGGGATGGCGGTCGGCGCGCGCGTCACGCTGCGCGGCGCCCGCATGTACGAGTTCCTCGACCGGCTCGTCTCGATCGCGCTGCCCCGCATCCGCGACTTCCGCGGCCTCAACCCGAACTCGTTCGACGGGCGCGGCAACTTCTCGATGGGCGTGCGCGAGCAGCTCATCTTCCCGGAGATCAACTACGACGACATCCAGGACGTCCGCGGCCTCGACGTGACGATCACGACGAGCGCCAAGACGGACGAGCACGCGCTCGCGCTGCTGCTGGCCCTCGGCCTGCCGTTCGCGAACGCCGACGGCGAAGGAAGGAATCAGTAATGGCCAAGACCTCGCTCGTCGTGAAGCAGCGGCGACCCCAGAAGTTCAAGGTGCGGAACTACACGCGCTGCAACAGGTGCGGCCGGCCGCGCGCGGTGTTCAAGAAGTTCGGCCTCTGCCGGATCTGCCTGCGCGAGCTCGCGCACCAGGGCGCGATCCCCGGCATGACGAAGTCCAGTTGGTAGGAGAAGAGACGTGCTGACCGATCCGATCGCAGACATGCTCACCCGCATCCGCAACGCCAACAAGGCGCTGCACGAGCACGCCGCAATGCCGAGCTCGCGGATGAAGGTCGAGATCGCCCGCCTCCTCAAGGAAGAGGGCTACATCCGGGACTACCACGTGGAGAAGGGCGAGTCCTTCGATACCCTGGTCATCGATCTCAAGTTCGGCCGCAACCGCGAGCGGGTCATCTCCGGCCTGAAGCGCGTGTCCAAGCCGGGCCGCAGGGTCTACGCGAGGAAGGATCGTCTTCCGCGCGTGCTGGGCGGGATGGGCGTCGCGATCCTGTCCACATCGTCGGGTCTCGTCACGGGCCGTACTGCCCAGGAGCGCGGCGTCGGCGGCGAGGTCGTCGCTTTCATCTGGTAATCCGCATGAGCAGAATCGGCAAAGCACCCATTCAGATCCCGGACGGTGTCACCGTCACGATCGAGCCTGCCCGCGTTGCGGTCGCCGGCCCGCTCGGCTCGCTGCAGCAGCAGGTGCCGGCGCGGATGAAGATCGAGCAGTCCGACGGAGTCGTCACCGTCACGCGCCCGACCGAGCGCGGCGAGGATCGCGCGCTGCACGGCCTGACGCGCACGCTCGTCGCGAACATGGTCGAGGGCGTGACGAAGGGCTTCGAGAAGAAGCTCGAGATCCAGGGCGTCGGCTACCGCGCGCAGCTCAAGGGCTCCGACCTCGAGCTCAGCGTCGGCTACTCCCATACCGTCACGATCAAGCCGCGCACCGGCATCACGTTCGAGGTTCCGACGCCGACCGAGATCCTCGTCAAGGGGACGGACAAGCAGATGGTCGGCCAGACGGCCGCCGAGATCCGCAAGGTGCGCCCGCCGGAGCCGTACAAGGGCAAGGGCATCCGCTACGAGGGCGAGTACGTGCGCAGGAAGGTCGGCAAGCGTGCCTAGCCTCACCGTCAGAGAAGCTCGCGCTGCGCCGGCATCGCCGCGTCCGCGGCAAGGTGAGCGGCACCGCCGAGCGCCCGCGCCTCGCCGTCTTCCGCTCGAACCGCGGCATCGAGGCGCAGCTCGTCGACGACGCGCGGGCAAGACGCTCGCGTCGGCCTCCCACCTCGGGCTCGCGAAATCGTTCAAGGGCGACAAGTCGAAGCAGGCCGAAGCGGTCGGGAAGGCCGCTCGCGGCGGCGGCGAAGAAGGCCGGTGTCGAGACGTGCGTCTTCGACCGCGGCGGCTACCTCTACCACGGACGTGTGAAGGCGCTCGCCGACGGCGCCCGCGAAGGAGGACTGAAGTTCTGAGTGGGATCGAGTACACCGAGACGCGCGAGCTCAAGGAGCGCGTCGTCGAGATCAACCGCGTCGCCAAGGTCGTCAAGGGCGGCCGGCGCTTCTCCTTCACGGCGCTCGTCGTCGTGGGGGACGAGGTCGACCGCGTCGGCCTCGGCTACGGCAAGGCGCGCGAGGTGCCCCTTGCGATCACGAAGGCCGTCGAGGACGCGAAGAAGAACCTCTTCACGATCCCGAAGCACGGCTCGACGATCACGCACGAGGTGCTCGGTCGCTTCGACGCGGCGCGGGTCCTGCTCCGGCCCGCCTCGGAGGGAACCGGCGTCATCGCGGGTGGCGGCGTGCGCGCGGTGCTCGAGCTCGGCGGCGTCCGCAACGTCCTCGCGAAGAGCCTCGGCACGACGAACCCGATCAACATGGCGAAGGCCACCGTCGCCGCGCTCCAGGATCTGCGCCGGCCGGAGGACGTGGCGAAGATGCGCGGCAAGCGGATCAGCGAGGTGCTGCCGTTTGTTAGCGCTCCGGCCGCAGAGCCGGAGGAAGCGCCCGTCGTAGTGGCCGCGCCTGTCGCGGAGTCCGCGCCGTCGCGATCGGTGTCGCCGAGGTCGTCGTCGACGAGACGCCGGCCGCGGTCGAGGAGGCTCCCGTCGAGGAGCCGGCCGCGGAGGCGTCGACCGCCGAGCCTAAGGAAGCGGGCGAAGAGGTTTCGGATGAGCCGGCCGCCCGTCGGCGAGCTCCGCCGCCGACGGATGCAGCCGCAGAAGCCGAAGAAGCGCCGCGGCTTCCGCCGCAAGAAGGACGACGCCTAGATGGCGAAGGTCACATCACGCAGGTCAAGTCCCAGATCGGCCAGTCGCGAGCGGCATCGCGGTACCCTGCGCGCACTCGGCCTCGGCAAGATCGGCCGGAGCGCCGAGCACGAGGAGTCGCCGGTGCTCGCCGGCATGCTCCGGAAGGTCCGCCATCTCGTGAAGGTCGAGAACGCGTAATGCCCGAGAAGCAGCTCAACCTGACCAATCTCACGCCGGCCCAGCCGCGCGAGGACCGCAAGCGCGTCGGGCGCGGGCTCGGCTCCGGCAAGGGCCGCTACGCCGGCCGTGGCATCAAGGGCCAGAAGTCGCGCGCGGGCTCGCACAAGATGAAGGCCGGGTTCGAGGGCGGACAGACGAAGCTCTTCATGCGGATCGGCAAGCTGCGCGGCGCCACCTCGGCCGACGCGATGCCGATCGGCCCGTTCCGCACGTACACGCAGCCGGTCAATCTCCGCGACCTCGACCGCTTCGACGCTGGCGCGGAGGTCACGCCCGAGTCGCTCGTCGAGAAGCGCCTGATCAAGAACACGAAGACCGACGTCAAGCTGCTCGGCGACGGCGAGGTAGCGAAGAAGCTCACCGTCCGCGTCCACGCCATCTCCGCCTCCGCGCGCGAGAAGATCGAGGCCGCCGGCGGCACCGTCGAGCTCCTCCGCGAGCCGAAGGTCAAGAAGGTGCGCCACCACAAGGCGAAGCCGTGCGGCCGCCGAGAGCGCCGGAGACGAGGAGTCGACCGGCGAGGACGCCACGACCGGCGGACGCCACAGCCGACCGAGGCCGAAGAGACCGAGCAGCGGCAGAGGAGAGCTAGCCGTGTTCGCGTGGCTCGCGAACGCCTGGCGCGTCCCCGAGCTGCGCCGGCGCGTCCTCTTCACCGCGGGAGTTCTCGCGGTCTACCGCTTCGGCTCGTGGCTCCCCGCGCCGGGCGTCGCCGTCGGCGCTCAGCGGAGGTTCGGGCAGCGGCGTCGGCGGTCTCCTGGACCTCCTGTCCGGCGGCGGATCTGCGCCTCGCGATTTTCGCGTCGGGATTCAGGCGTACGTCACGTCCTCGATCATCCTCCAGCTCCTGAGTGGCGGTGCCATCGCTCGAGCGCCTGCAGAAGGAGGGCGAGGTCGGCCAGATCAGGCTCAACCAGTACTCCCGCTACCTCACTGTCGCGCTCGCGCGGCTGCGGGGTCGCCTACGCGCTTCTCTGTCAAGACGAAGATCAGCTGCCGAACGCGAACGCCGGCCTCCTGCTCATCATCGTTCTCACGCTGACCGCCGGCGCGACGCTGCTGATGTGGATCGGGCGAGCAGATCACGAAGCGCGGCGTCGGCAATGGGATCTCGATCATCATCTTCGCCTCGATCCTCAGCTCCGCCCCGAGCGGCATCAGCGTTGGCTGAACGCCTGCACGACCGCGGCCTCTTCATGCCGATCGTGATGCTCGCCGTCGTCGTCGCGGTCGTCTTCGTCATGGAAGGCAGCGCCGCATCCCGATCCAGTACGCGCGCCGGCAGCTCGGCAACCGGCAGTCGCAGGGCGGCTCGACCTACATGCCGCTCAGCGTGAACATGGCCGGAGTCATTCCTGTGATCTTCGCGCTGGCGCCGCTCTCCCTCCCGCAGACGATCGGAAGCTTCAAGCCGGCGTGGAACAACTGGATCCAGTCGAACCTCGGCTTTCACGGACTGGAAGTACCTGCTCATCGAGGTCTCGTCCTGATCTTCGCCTTCACGTTCTTCTACACCTCGGTTCAGTTTCAACCCGGTCGACCAGGCGGACAACCTCCGCAAGTACAACGGCTACATCCCGGGATCCGGCCCGGCCCCCGACGGCGGCGTATCTCGACCGCGTGCTGACCCGGCTGACTTTTTCGGCGCTCTGTTTCTCTCGGCCGTTGCCGTCGCGCCGTCATCTTCGAATCCCAGTTCCACTTCCCGCAGTCGCCGCAGGATTCCTCGGTCGGCACCTCCGTGCTGATCATCGTCGGCGTCGCCCTCATGACGATGCGGCAGATGGATCGCAGATGGCGATGCGGCACTACGAAGGCTTCCTTAG